>CAVWHX010000004.1:0-1492421 GCA_963754925.1 uncultured delta proteobacterium | reverse complement strand
GCAGGGGAATAATACAGACCCCCGTGTTTGGGTGCAAATATCTCCTAATCCTGATGGTTGTGCATACGGATATGTAATTTTTGATACAGTCGTGGGGGACAGCAATATGACCATACCTGAACTTCAAACAGTACTAAGTATAGCTATGGCAGCAAATCTTTCCCAACAAAAAGTTTACATACAATATAGCGGCGGAGCCGGCAGCTGGTGCTATGGAGCCTCTATCATGATTTGCAACGCCGGTAATTGTATCTGATTCGGAGACAATTTGGGACCATCAGTAGAGACTACGCGAGCGATGGAGGTTGCCGAACTCTTTGTTGCGACGTGGGTCATTGCTGATAACGGTGAGAAATCTTAATGATTATCTTACCTCCATCACTCAGGCTCCATGTTTGATTCACTTAGATAGGAGGCCAAATATGAAATTTAAGGGAGAGAAGCTAACGACAATGACATACACGGAAAAGGCCAGAAGGAAAGTGCGGATAACGAGGGCGCTGGCAGTCTTGCGCACAGCTTTGGTTAGCGCTCTCTTGGTAATAAGTAGTGCTGTGGTTATTGCGCCTGCCATGGCGGCTGGTCCACCTGCAGCAGGCGGCGACCAAGTAGTGCGGATCGCGGAAGATTCGGAGTTGGTCAATTTTGCACTGACACTTCCGCTGAAAGATAACGACGGGTTGGATAAGGCGCTGAAAGATATGTACGACCCGGAAAGTCCAAATTACCGTCATTTTCTTAGCTCAGCGGAATTCAATTCAAAGTATGGGCCGTCCGAAGCCTCCTACGCCGCTCTGAAATCGTTCGCAGTGGCATCAGACCTTACCATCACCGGCGAATGGGCGGGCCGCACGTTACTGGACGTGGTTGGCAATGTGGCAACCATCCGAAGCCTCTTCAAGACGCAGATGCACTGGCGTCAAACCAGCGACGGCAAGCAATATTTCGCGCCAGATCGCGAACCGTCGTTACCTTCCTTGCTATTGGCTCTCGGTGGCAACGCAGCGGGATTGAATCAGAAGCCGCTGATTCGTGTTAAGGGCCCCGGCGCCCGCCCAGTTCCCGAGCCGACAAGTGCGGGCACTGGCAGCAGCGGTTCATACGCACCTGCGGATATTAAGACGGCTTACAACCTCAACAGCATTCAGAATGGTGGCCAACCCGTGGCGTTGGTGGAGTTTTCCTCAGCCAACTACAACGACGCTAACACATACGCAACCAAGTTTAACCTCAACAACCCGACACTGATTCAGGTATCGGTGGACGGAGGTCCTAACACTAGCGCCGGTGCAACCGAAGTTATGCTCGACATCGAGATGGTGATGGCGGTGTCTAACCCCACCACGATGTACATCTACACCGGTCCGAATAATACGGGTAATCCGAATACGTATTGGGGAAACGTACTGCACCTATATAACAAAATCGCCCAAGACAACCTGGTCGGCCAAGTTAGCGCCTCCTGGTTTAACGGATGCGAAACGGCAGTAGGTATTTCCTCCACCATGCAAGCAGAAAATACTGCGTTCACCCAGATGGTGGCTCAGGGAATGGCCGTGTTTGTAGCGTCTGGAGACTTGGGTTCTAACAACCAAGGTGTTTATGAATGTCCGGGGTCGAGTACACAGTTGCAGGACCCAGAGTCGCAGCCGTATGTAACCAGCGTCGGAGGGACGACCCTGACCACGTCGTCAGGGCAGGCTTACATCTCAGAAACTGTTTGGAACGACTCTGGCTACGCAACCGGTGGTGGCGTCAGCATCTATTGGTCGATTCCCTGGTACCAGACCGGCTTTACGCCGCAAGACACGCAGTTCTCTAACAGTAAGCGTAATGTCCCAGACGTTGCGTTGAATGCTGATCAGACCCCGGGATACTACATGTACTCCGGCGGCCAGTGGTTCAGCGAGGGCGGCACCAGCGCCGCAGCGCCGCTTTGGGCTGCGTTTTGGAGCCTCGTTGGCAAGCGCTTGGGCGGCCGTGTTGGCTTTGCTAACCCAACGCTTTACTCGATCGGGAAGAACGCTAGGTTGTATGCGTCTAGTTTCCACGACGTCACGACGGGCAACAACGGGTACTACAACGCTTATCCTGGCTACGACAACGCGACAGGTTGGGGATCCTTTAACGGCGCCAATCTTTATTCGGCTGTACTCGGGATCAAAATAGCCACTGAGCTGGTCCCAATCGTTTATCTCTTGTTGCAGTAGGCTTACAAGGTACCCATCAGTCCCCATATAGTGACTTTAGACAAATGCGTAAGCGTCCTTTAAACCCCATTATCAATGTTTGTTCATAGGGCGCATAATACTAAGGGAATAATATCAGGCAAACGAGATCGTAGAATGATCAATATTATTAATGCCTCAAGGAATAGATCTTTACGTCGAGACAAAATAGTTCTTAGTGTTATCGTTATTTTTGGCTACTATTTTAGTGACTGTCTAACGATACGAACCAATTTCCAACCGCTCGACCAACTCCGCGGATCGGTAACGAAAAAAGATTCAAGTTATGATCATTATCTATTAACCAGTGGCGAATGGCTTGCCAATCAACCCATCATGGTCAACCGGGATTATGATTTTGCCATAGCGCAGGCTATCGAAGGTTCTGGGCCAGGAATTGCCGCAAACAAAAGAACAACCGGAAACAAAGACGTAGCTGGTAAATTGACCTCCATCGCTACGGTAGAGTGGAAAGCGACCTTCGATAAACAAGTTCAGGAATGCGGCGGAAGCTGTAAGAATCTGAATGGCTCAACGGTGAGATTTTACGGTCTTCTGTACGGTGACGACAAAGCCAGGTTGCAAAGCATCCTTGAGATTGAGAAGGCGAACGAATCAAGGTCAAAGGCGACAAAATCGGTGTATCGATTCGTCGAGGTATCAGAAGAGCGATCGCTCGAAGGAGATTCATCCTGGCTTAGCAACCACGGTCAACTTATCCTGGACAGGATGAAAAGCTCTATCTCAAAACTGGTGGACCTTTCAAAACAATATTTGCGACTTGTTGCTGCCGATAAGGCGCCCAATGCCAAAGTTGGCGAGTGCCCAATCGGCGGCACCTATCACGCCAAAGGAGGTGTCATTAAAGAGGATGAACGACAGACAGTAATACTCGTTGAGAACATGCCGAGAACGATCCTTTCGTGCGACAAATTAATATCGAATTAAAATAACATTAAAGTTGTGACCGTCGCGTGCCGCTTGGATTAGGGGTGGCGATTTGTTACTATCCCTAGTGACCCCTCTTTGAAATTTGAGTCTAGTCACTAAATACTCTATCATACTGACTAAGATGATGCCGATGCCTTTCATACTGTCGATTACCCTACTTGCCGCGAGCTGCGCAACGCCACGCGCGGCCGCCGTGGCTATCCTGCAAAACACCCAAACCGTTGCGCCGGCTGTGCAGCGCCCCGCGAACGCGCTTGCCTACGAGCATTACCTCAAGTCGACCATGCTCGATAGCATCGGCGAATTGCATCCAGCGATTGACGAGATGCGCCGGGCGCTCGCCCACGACGACGACTCGGCATTCCTCCACTACAACCTCGGAAGGTTGTTCGCGCGGGACGGCCATTGGGATCTCGCCGCCGAGGAAGCCGGGAAAGCCAACGCGCTCGACCCCAACGCGCCTGACACGCTCTTACTCCTCGGCGACTGCCTGTACAAGCTGGGAAAGATCGACCAAGCCCTGGCGATGTATCAGACCCTGACCGAGAAAGCCAAAGATCGTATCGACGCCTATATTCGAATCGCCGAGGTCAACCTCGAACGGGGCGATTGGCCCAAAGCCATCCAATCGCTCGAAGCGATGACCAACGCCAATCCAACCTCTGCCGAGGGCTTTCGGCGGTTGGGCGACCTGCAGTTTGAACACGGCGACGAGCGCAAAGCCGAGGTGAGCTACCGTCGAGCCCTGGACATCGATCCTTCGGATACCATCACCATACACACCTTGGCCGGCTTGCTCGAACAACAGGGCCGCTATCAGGAGGCCCTGCGCGTCTTTACCGAAGCACTCGATGCAAGCCCGGAGAATCCGCAATACATGGCTACCATGGCCCGCCTGTACCTCAAAGACGGCGATACGAAGTCGGCCAACGCCTACATCGAACAGCTCCGCAGCAGCGACCCGGCGAACGCGGGCTATATTGCCCAGTCGTATGCCGAGATCAACCGGTATCCCGAGGCCATCCACGAGCTGGAAGTGTCGCTCGCCCAAAACCCCGAACTGGTCAACGAGCGACTCATGCTGGCAATTCTGCTCGAGGGTCAAAAACAATGCCCTCAGGCGTTGGAACAACTCAAGCTCATTCCCCTGAATGAGGGGCGCTATTACATAAACGCCCAAATCCACATCGGATCGTGCCTCAAACAGCTCAACCGACTCGATGACGCCATGGCAGTGCTGCGCGCCGCGCTCGATCTCACCCCGCAGCCGGACGAGATGGTCCGCATACACCGGCTCATCAGCGAGATCTATATTCGCCGCCAGCAGTTCCAACAGGCCCTCGATACCCTCGAATCCGCGATTCACACGCAACCAGACCAACCCGATTTGCTCGAAGCCAAAGCCAACGTGCTCATCGAAATGGGCCGCGGCGAAGAGGGCATTACCCTCTATAAGCAGGCGTTGGCCAAACATCCAAAGAACGTTGAGCTGCTGTACGCCCTAGGCGCGCTGTACGAACGCATAGGCAAGATTCCGGACAGTCTCTCGGTCATGCGCCAGATTATCGATGTCGATCCCAACAATGCCGCCGCTCTCAACTTCATCGGCTACCTGTTGGCGGACCGGGGCGACAGTTTGGATGAAGCCGAACGACTCATTCGACGGGCGCTGTTACTCAACCCTGGCAACGGGGCAATCACCGACTCGTTAGGCTGGCTCCTGTATAAAAAAGGTCGCTACCAGCAAGCGCTCGAATTCCTCCAGCGCGCCGATCGCACCACCCCCGGCGAGCCCGTCATCATTATGCATGTGGGCGACGCGCTCATGAAGCTTGGACAACGCGATCAAGCTATCACCCACTATCGCCGAGCGCTTCAATCCGATCCCGAACCGCGCGACAGGGCCGAGATCATAAAACGCTTTGAGGAGCTTGGGCTTAAGCCTTAACGGAACCCTCAGTTGAGAAAGACGCTCACATCGGCCGGCGGTATCATCATCTCGGCGCTTGTTCTCGGTGGCTGCCTGCATCACATCCGACCGCTCTCTGAAACCACGCGCGTGAACGATCCGCAGACTTTTTTAGAGCTCGTGCGCACCCGCAGCGCGTGGCTGCATTCCGTACGCGCCACCGGGTATGCAGACATACGCAGCAGCGGCAAGCACCTGCGGACTCACATCACCTTGGCGGCACAGCGCCCGGCGTGGCTGCGTTTTGAAACCGAGAGCTTCTTTGACCAGCCGCTCTCGATCCTGACCACCGATGGGATGGTATTTGCGCTGTGGGATATGGATAAGGGTCGCTTTCTTACCGGTAAAGCGACGCCTGCGAACATCTCGCGGGTGATTCCCATGCTTCTCGACGGCGCCGAAGTGGCCGGTATCGTGCTTGGGGATCCGCCGCTGATTCCCTATGCAACGCTCGAACTTTTTTTCGACGACGCCGCTCAACTGTACCGGTTGGTGCTGAGAAATTCACGCCAAGAACAAGAGGTGCGCATCGAACCAACCAGCCTGCGGCCCGTGCAGGTCATCTGCTACGACCAGGGTAAGCTCCGGTACCAGCTTTTCTTTGAGGATTGGAGCGGCGACTCCAACGGTCCGCGGGCGCCTCAGACCCTGCGCTTCGCGTCGCCGCACGACGGCATCAAAATTGAAATTCGCCTGCGTCGGGTTGATATCAATCCTCAACTCGACGAGAGCCTCTTCCGCCTCACACCCCCCGGTAGCATGCACCCTGAGTCGGTTGATTGATCCGCCATGGTGTTGAGCTTTTAAAGCGCGACGCCATCCTGAGCTACACCCGGCTATGGACTTTTTCCTTAGCAGCGTAGCAAGCGCTATCGGCAGCGGCCAATACCCCGGAAAAATCTTGCCCGCCTTGCGGTATGGCTACCAAACCGATACTCACACCGATAGTGAAGATCTGATCCTGCCATTCGAAATGGAATTGTTTGATCAGCTTCCGCAGACTATTGGCAATGCGCACCGCATGCGCCTCGGAACAGTTTTCAAGCAGGATTCCAAATTCGTCGCCGCCTAATCGAGCTACAGTGTCACGTGCCCGTATTTTGGAGCGGAGCAGCACGCTCACCTGACGCAACAACTCATCCCCCGCTCCGTGGCCGCAGGTATCATTGACACTTTTGAATTGATCGAGATCTAGATACAGGAGGATATGGGATTGAGGTTCGTGGCATGAAGCAAGGACCCGCTGCAACCGACTCTCGAACTCGCGCCGGTTGACAAGCCCCGTGAGCGGATCGTGCCCAGCCTGGTAGGCAAGTTGCGCAGCGATCCGACGTCTCTCGGTGACATCGCGAAAGATCAGCACCGCGCCGACAATCTCTCCCGAGCTCGCAAAAATTGGGGCGGCTGTATCATCGATGGAGATTTCCTGCCCATCGCGACGAATCAATAACGTATCGTTTGCAAGGCCTCGTACTTGACCATCGCGAAGACACTTGTGCACCGGATCCTCGGCAACCTTGCGTGTCGGTTCATTAAGAATCTTAAGACCTGCGTTAAGGGCAACCCTATCGCCTCCGCGCTATTCCACCCGGTGAGTTGTTCCGCGACCGGGTTGAGAGAGGTGATGTTTCCTTTAAGGTCGGTGGTGATGACCGCATCGCCGATAGACTTCAGGGTCACTCGGAAGAGCTCCTTTTCGAGATGCGCCTCTTCGGTGGCCTGGTTGAGCGCAGCGGTACGCTCCGTGACCCGTTGTTCGAGATCATCGCGTGCTTTTTGCAACGCCTCCGTGGTTTGTTTGTTCAGGGTGATGTCGCGTTCGGTCGTGGCGATCGCGATGCGTTTTCCGGCTTCATCCTGCAGAGTGCTGAGCGCGACCCAAACCTCCAGAATCCGGCCGTCTTTGGCGCGTCGCTGCGTTTCAAACGATTCGACCTCCCGCCCTTGACGCAACCGCTCGACGAGCTGACGCTCCTCTTCATGCCTGGACTCAGGAATAATCTCAAAAATGTTTCGCCCGATCGCTTCCGCCTCGCTGTAGCCGTAACTCACCTCGGCGCCGTGATTCCAGGAGAGGATGTAGCCTTCAAAGTCTTGCAGAATGATTGCGTCGACAGAATTGCGTATTAGCGTGGCTAAGAGGCCATGGTCAAGATATGCCATGAAACCCCCAAAAATAAACACCTTCTTAGGATAATAATCTATAATTTTGTGGGATTGCAGTCAAGAAAAAATTTATACGTGTGTTAGCAACTTGAAAATGTCAGTGCAACTGCAACATGAAAATGTCAGTGGGGGTTTTTCTGAAAGAAAAAGAATTAGTAGTAGAAAGGTGTTGTTGAGAGGGGTCTGGGGGGAGACTCAGACCTTCTTAAACCAGGACTGCAATGTCTGAGCAAACATCATGTCGCCCGAGAGCTTGAGCTTGCCCTGAAAGAAGGCCGTCTGTCCATCGAGCTTGCCCGAGATGAGCCGTAAGAAATCAGGAGTCGACAGGCCAAGGGTTACGCGCGCGCTTTCGGGAGCACCCTTCGTGAGCTGGCATTTTCCGCCGGCAACTTTGAGCTGATACGAGTGCTTCCCCTCGGGGCTAGTTATGTCGTACTGAATGACGGCGCTCTGCGATCCCGCCTTCTCTGGCAGGAAGGCCTCGGCCATCCCCTGGAATATCTGCCCGAGAACCTTTTCAACCCCCGTTACTTTGAGACCTGCATTGATCTCGTCATCGGATCTGCCCTCGATTAATGCCTTAAGTTCTTGTGGAGAACCCGCTTTTACTTCCGCCATGTTTGTTCCTCCTTGATCACCCTATCGGGTTTAGGATTGAGAATCTGAGACAGATGCATCCTTGACGCACCTATGACGTCAATAGTTCCCTGAATTATTACCGCATCGAATCAGTACCGAATAAGAGCTAACCCTTAAGTCATTTCTTTGTCAATGGTACTGTATTTTCTCATGGGGAATCAGCGGACCAATCGCCGCCGAAGAAAAAGATTTATTCTTTTGAAGGAAGAAGCGCCTGCCGGATTTTCATGGCCAGCGCTCGATCAAAATTCTCGACGATAAGGACGCTCGATCCGTCGCGGACGACCGATACGACCCGATCGTCAGGTCCCCGCCAGGTCAATTCAGGCTTTGAAGTCTCCTGCGTTTGCAGAACAAATTGTGGCGACCGCGATTGAACGGTCTTGGAAAACGCCCCCGCAAACTCGACCGCATCGCGCTGGCTGTCCCACACCGAGAGTTCCACCCACGCAAATTCTTGGCCGCGCTGATACACCCGCAGGCGGTCGCCACCCCAACCCGCGGCGGCCCGTTTCGCCTCGTCGCGGTCATCGACACCCTCAAGCAGTTGCAGCATCATGAATTCGCCGAGCACATCCTCGTAGATGTTCTTCCATTCTTTTGGAACAAGCTGATCGACCATCCCGAGCGATACTGGCACCGGCGGATCTCGCTGTTGATAGTATTTTTCAGGGTGAAGGATCTGTTCGGTCGACGCGGGGAGATCGGCGTAAACCTTATTGATTGCGGCCCACCCACCCCGCTTCTGGCCATAGGCCACAAAGGTTATCCCCTTGAGATAGGGGAAGGTGAGTGCTTCGCGCAGCATCCGTGGCGCTTCCGAGAATTTTGAAAACTGCGCCGCGCTCAACGCCATCATCGCCGAGCCGATGGTCCCGTCGAAATCCATCGTTGAGAAATCTAACTGCACGCCCAGCGCCGACAAGGCGTCAAGCATCATCACCAGCGTCGCCTCGCCTTCCACGAAGGCGGAGTGAGCGAGCATTGCATCAGAGTTGCCCTTGATGCGTTCGATGAGTTTTTCGATGTTGAAATTCTGATCGTCGAGCGCATGAACGAACTCGTGGGCAATGATTGGTTCCTGCATGTCGGGAGCGATCCAATCGGCCAGAAAGAAGGTCTTTTTCTTGGGGTCGTAGTAGCCGCCCACCTGTTCCTCATAGAGGGCAAGCACCATAGAACGGTAATCCAACTCGGCCGGGAGCATCCCCAGCGCCTTGTACGCATCGCCCTCGTGCTCGATTTCGCCCGGGGCGTACTGCTGCGCAAGCGTTTCCCGTAAATAGGCGCGCAATTGGTCCTTGGAGCTTACCTGCCAGTGAATCGGCTTTTTCAAGGGAAGCCCGCGCAGTTTAACTATCCGCGCCTCAACTTGTTTGCCTAGGTTGATCAGATCGGCGGCCGTCACAACACCCGATTCGGATGGCTGAACGGCCTGCAACACCAAAAGGAGAATGAAACTCAGCATGGCTGTGCACTTTCATCAAGGTAGCGGGCGATAAGCAACTCGGTGCGCAGATCCAATTCAACAAACTTAACCCGCGTTCCTGAGGGAATTGCGCCGTCGCCCTGCGCAACTTCCATAACCTCTCCTTTGACTTCGAGTTTTTTATCGAACAGGGGAAGTCTGAAGCGCAGCAAAACTTCCTCCCCGGGAGACACCGGCAGCTGTTTTTCAAAAAACACCCCGCCGATCGATAGGTCACCCGCATAATCCTCAAACGCCCGTTCGCCGATTTTCACCGAAACCTGAAGCGGCAGGCGCAAAGAATCTCGGCGCTCGCCCATGCGACGTTCGTCAGCCTGCGTCGCATCACCGCGTTGCTGGCCTTTCTTTCGTCGATCGATCATACCGCGCTCCTTTCACTGAGCTGCGCATCGATTTGCGATCTCATTGTCGATAACATTTTTTTACAAAACCGACAAGTGCAACCCGAACACAGACTAGTGCATCTGCCCCAGGAGCGTGTCGGCTGACTCACGGTCAGGCGCACCCGCAATCCAACGAAGGACTGCGGTATCCACGCTGATGGTCGCGAAGGTGCCGTCGGTTGTCTTGCCGGAAACGTTGCACGTTCCATCCTTCGCCGTAGGCTGGCTCAAACCCACTTTGCCCGCGAGCGCCCGGCACGCTTTTATGGCAGCCCCCGCCTCGGGGTAGGTCATGCGGGTGACCGTGAGCGTTTTGTCGCCCCGCCGGTACGAGCCCAAGACGCCCCGTGCACCCGAGCAAAACAGGGCCTCACCCTCACCCGAAAACCATTCGGTGCGTGTGGTTTCCAAATTCGGCAAATACCGCAGGGATCCATCCACCGGATCGTTGGGCAGAAGCTTGAGCTCAGCGGGCGCTGCACTCACGCCCGGCATACGTTTCGACGTTGCTTTCGCCAAGGCACGGAGGAGATCGTTGGCCTTGGAAGGATCGGACATAGCCACCACTCGAATATAGTAATGATCCTTGAAGAGGCTGAGCATTCCCGGGGCCAGCGTCGCGGTCGCACCCACGTCGGGATGCTCGCCGCGCGCGCTGCCGGCATAGATGCCAAACGCGTCGGCGGGACTTCGCATGCGATAGATTTCCACCACTGCCGTGGCCTCGCCCTGGGTATAGGTTTGCACTCCGAGGTCGCTGAAGCCATAGGCAAGGTACCGTTCCGCGCCGCCGTCCATATAATCAAAAAGGGCCTTACTGCCCATATACTGCTCGCGTTGACCCTGGAGGGCGATACCCGGCTGGCCCGGGGGTAGATACCGCCACGCCTTAGGCAGCGGGGTGGGTGTCAGTGTTACCGCCAGACACTGGCTTGCTGCCACGGCGACCGCCAGCAATCGCAGCCCTACTATTCTCATGGGTTTCCTCCGAACCTTCGCATTCAGCCAGCTTATCCCGCTTTTAGGAAGCCTATGGGCATCTTACCGCACTGCTTCCCGGGCGACAAGCCGTGAACGGATAGTTCGTTGAAATCTATCGCAGAAAAGTTTTCTTGATTCTTTCTGTTTGATATAGTTGCAATATCGAACGCGGCCAATCGCTGGCCGTTGGAGGGCTCCGTACATGGGAGACAGCAAACGCGTCATTTCTTTCGTCAGTAACCTCCAGGATCGCGAAATGTACCAAGCGCTCAATTGGCAAGGTATGTTCGGTGACTACTTGGAGATCGTCCGCAAGAACCCTCGGGTACTGCGCAGCGCCTATCAACGGCTCTACGACATGATCCTGTCGTACGGCACCGAGGAGTACGTCGACTCAAAGAAGAAGATCATCCGCTACAGTTTCTTCAACGACGATGTCGGCGGCGGCAAGGATGCTATCTTTGGTCTCGATATTCCGCTGCAGCGTCTGGTGGCGGCTTTTAAAAGCGCCGCGCGCTTTTACGGCACCGAGCGGCGCGTCTTGCTACTGCACGGACCGGTCGGCTCATCCAAATCCACCATTGTGCGCTTGCTCAAACGCGGGCTCGAGCGCTATTCGCGCACCGACGCCGGCGCCCTGTACACCTATGGGTGGTCGATCGAGAAGGGAAGCCGCGCGAGTCCTGCCGGCGACGAATACCTCGCCTGCCCGATGCACGAGGATCCCTTTAAACTTATTCCGCCCGAGCACCGGGCCGAAGTGATCAAGCACCTCGAACTGGATGAACGCGAGCTCGAACACCCGATCCCGGAATTCGGCGACGTCTGCCCGGTGTGCCGCTTCACGCTCAATGAATTAATGAAAGAGCATGACGGCAATTTCGAGCAGGTTGTGGAGCACGTGCACGTGCGCAGGCTGGTGCTGAGCGAAAAAGATCGCATCGGCATCGGCACGTTTCAGCCTAAAGACGAGAAGAACCAAGATTCAACCGAGCTGACCGGCGACATTAACTACCGTAAAATTGCCGAATATGGCTCGGATTCTGATCCGCGCGCCTTCAATTTCGACGGCGAGTTCAACATAGCCAACCGCGGCATCATCGAGTTTATTGAGATTCTCAAGCTCGATGTGGCCTTTCTCTACGACCTCTTGGGAGCCACTCAGGAACACCTGATTAAACCCAAAAAGTTCGCCCAAACCGACATCGACGAGGTGATCATCGGCCATACCAACGAGGCCGAGTTCAAAAAGCTCCTCTCCAACGAATTCATGGAGGCCTTGCGCGACCGTACCGTCAAAATTGATATCCCGTACATCACCAAGCCGAGCGAGGAGATCGAGATTTATGGCAAGAGTTTCGGCGCCGGCAAGATACGCGGCAAACATATCGCTCCGCACACCCTCGAGATGGCCTCCATCTGGGCGGTTCTCACGCGACTCGAGGAACCCAAGAAGCACAACTTGACGCTGTTGCAGAAGCTCAAGCTGTACGACGGGAAAATGCTGAGCGGCTTTACCGAGGACAATATCAAGGAGCTGCGCAAGGAAGCCGAGCGCGAGGGCATGGACGGCATCAGCCCGCGCTATATCCAGGATAAGCTTTCCAATTCGCTCGTCAGCGACAAGGCCGAGGGGTGTATCAACCCCTTCTTGGTGCTCAACGAGCTTGAGGCCGGCCTGCGCAGTCACACCTTGATAAACAGCGAAGAGGATCGCAAACGCTATAAAGAACTCCTGACCGTGGTCAAGCAGGAATATGAGGATATCGTCAAAAACGAGGTGCAGCGCGCGATATCGGCCGACGAGGAGGCTATCGGCAAATTGTGCGCCAACTACATCGATAACGTCAAGGCGTACACCCAGAAGGAGAAGGTGCGCAATAAGTACACCGGTCACTACGAAGAGCCCGACGAGCGATTGATGCGCTCGATCGAGGAGAAGATCGACATCGCCGAAAGCCGCAAGGACGATTTCCGCACCGAGCTGATGAATTACATCGGCGCGTTAGCGGTGGACGGCAAAACGTTCGACTACCGCACCAACGAGCGGCTGCGCAAGGCGCTCGAGTTAAAACTCTTTGAGGATCAGAAGGACACCATCAAACTCACCAGCCTGGTGTCGTCGGTGGTCGATCGCGACACCCAAGAGAAGATCGACGTGGTCAAGCAGCGTCTGATCCGCAACTACGGTTATTGCGAGATCTGCGCCACCGATGTGCTGTCGTTCGTGGCTTCGATCTTCGCACGCGGCGACGCCAAGGAGGACAGCTAACGTTATACTGTTTCAGGGGCAACTGGTAACAAAAGTGGAATGGTCGAGGAAAAGTCTTGTGAAAGTTAGTCAACTGAATAGACGGATGGCGCCGAGCTACGGAACTGGTTCTGACCCCCTTCCGGGGGTAAGAGCCCGTAAAGCTCGCTGCGCTCGCTAACGGGCTCTTATGACGCAGAAGATTGACGCCGACCACGCGCGCTTTCGCTACATAGTGCGCGGCAAGATCAAGCAGAACCTCAAGCGATTTATTACGCAAGGGGAGATCTTCGGCAAGAAGGGCAAGGACATGGTTTCGATCCCGCTGCCGCAGATACAGCTGCCGCGCTTCCAATACGGCCACAAGCAGCGTGGCGGGGTGGGTCAGGGCGACGGCGAGGTCGGCACGGTGTTGGAACCCGGCCAGATCGAGGGTCAGAGCAAGGGCGAAGCCGGCTCTGATCCGGGCGAGCACATACTCGAGGTCGAGCTGAGCATCGAGCAACTGGCCGAGATCCTTGGCGAGGAGTTAGAACTACCGCGCATCGAGCCGCGCGGCAAGCACCGCCTTGAAGCTGAAAAGAGCCGCTACACCGGCATCCATCGCGTCGGTCCCGAGTCGCTGCGGCATTTCAAACGCACCTATAAAGAGGCCCTCAAGCGTCAGATCGCTGCCGGAACGTACGATCTCGACCGCCCGGTGGTTATCCCGGTGCGCGAGGACAAACGCTACCGTTCATGGCGCGTCTCGTGGCTCCCCGAAAGCAATGCCGTGATCATCTACATCATGGACGTCTCCGGCTCAATGGGCGATGAGCAAAAAGAGATAGTGCGTATTGAGTCGTTCTGGATCGACACCTGGTTGCAGAGCCAGTACGAAGGACTGCAGGTCCGGTACATCACCCACGATGCCGCGGCGCGTGAAGTCGACCGCGAGACCTTCTTCCATACCCGCGAGAGCGGCGGCACTATGATTTCGTCGGCTTACAAATTGTGCGCGGAGATGATCGCGAAGGACTATCCCTCGGGCGAGTGGAACATTTACCCCTTCCACTTCAGCGATGGCGATAATTGGTCCGCCGACGACACCAAAGTTTGCTTGGAAATCCTCAAGGAGCACATCCTCCCCGCCAGCAACCAGTTCGGCTACGGTCAAGTGGAAAGCCCTTACGGCTCGGGCCAGTTTATCAAAGACCTCCGTGAAGCCTTCCCGGAGCAAGAAAAATTGGTGCTCTCCGAGGTTCCCGACCGGGACGCGATCGTCCGCTCGATCCGCGACTTCTTAGGGAAAGGCAGGTGAGCGCTGTGCCGTTGCCGCGCTATTTAGCCGAGCTGCAACATCAGATTGAAGCATACGCGCGCGAATTCCACCTTGATTTCTATGACGTGATCTTTGAGCTGATGCCGTTCGAAGCCATCAACATGGTCGCGGCGTATGGAGGCTTTCCCACCCGCTATCCCCATTGGCGCTATGGGATGGAGTACGAACAACTTTCCAAAAGCTACACGTACGGCCTGTCGAAGATCTATGAAATGGTCATCAACAACGACCCGTGTTACGCCTACCTGCTTGAGGGCAACTCGCTGGTGGACCAAAAGTTGGTCATGGCCCACGTTTTCGCGCATTGTGATTTCTTCAAAAATAACTTCTATTTTCGAAACACTAACCGCAAAATGATGAACGAGATGGCGAACCACGCCACTCGGGTGCGGCGCTACATGTCCCGTTACGGCACCGAGGAGATCGAGGGTTTTCTGGATACCTGTCTCTCGCTCGAAAATTGTATCGATTTGCATGCTCCCCACATCCGGCGCCATCCGCTCAATCCGCCAACGGGGGATGCAGGCGCGGACGAGGAACCAGAAGCAACCAAAATCCCGCGCTTACCGGTGGTGCGCCGCTACTTGGATCCGTATGTCAACCCGGCAGAGTTCCTCGAGAAGCAAAAGAAGAAACTCGAACGCGAGCGAAAGAAGACCCAAGACCGGCAAACCGCTTCCCTGCCGGAACGCGATGTGTTGTTGTGCCTCATGGAGCATGCCCCGCTCAAGAACTGGCAGCGCGACCTGCTCGACGTTATCCGCGAGGAAGCATATTACTTCGCCCCCCAAGGCCAGACTAAGATCATGAACGAAGGTTGGGCCACCTATTGGCACTCCACCATCATGACCCAGCGGGCGCTCACCGACGCCGAGGTGATTGACTTCGCCGATCACCACTCCGGCACCGTTGGCAGTTCGACGGGCCGATTGAATCCGTACAAGATCGGGCTGGAGCTGTTCCGCTACATTGAGGACAAATGGAACCGGGGGCGCTTTGGAAAAGACTACGATGAATGCGCCGATCTGGAACGCAAACGCCGGTGGGACAAGCACCTGGGGTTGGGCCGCCAGAAGATTTTCGAGGTGCGCCGCCTGTATAGCGACGTAACCTTCATCGATGAGTTCCTCGACGAGGAGTTTGCCAAAAACCAGAAACTCTTTACCTATGCCTATAACCAACACACCAACAACTGGGAGATCACCTCGCGCGACTTCCCCCAGATAAAGCGCCAACTCCTCTTCAGCCTGACGAACTTCGGCCAGCCGGTGATCGAGGTGATCGATATTAACGACAAGAACCGCGGCGAGTTGTTGCTGCTCCACAAACACGAGGGAGTTGATCTCAAGATCGACTGGGCGCAAGCCACCCTGGAGGCGCTCGTTCGGCTTTGGACCCGCCCGGTTCAAGTGCGCACGGTCGTTGACGGCAAACCCACCCTCATGCGTTTCGACGGCACGGAGCACTCGTCAGAAACCATCTCAAACGATAACCAGGCAGAGGGTTCGACGAGTCCTTAGAGGGTCTGCGAGGGTTGTAGAGTTTGTCCCTACTGGATTCCCGCCTACGCGGGAATGACGTATAACTCAATATATTTAAAGGCAATTTTGTCATCCGCGGGAAAGAGGGGCTCCAAACTGCGTCACTGCTGGATTCCAGCCAAGCCCACAGGATAAGAGACTGTAACTCCCTTCGGCCGTAACAGTCTCTAACCGCACGCCACGTTCGTGGGAATGACGATTTTGACGAGAAATGAAAACGATTTCGGTCTAGTTCACCGTCGATGGCACCGGAGGCTGCTGTTCTGGTTTGGCCGGGATCGCATCGGATGTCGCAGGGGCAACCTTCTCCTCTGGTTTCTGTTTCCCGTTTTCCATTACATGAAAGAACTTCTCCGGATTGTCGAGTTTCAGCGCCAATTTCAGCACGTCATCCATGTGGGCGACGGTATGAAAAACCATCGCCTTACGAATCGGCGCCGGGACATCGCGCAGCTCCTTTTCATTTTCCTCCGGAATGATAACCGTGTGGATCTTGCCGCGATGCGCGGCGAGGATTTTTTCCTTGAGCCCGCCTATGGGCAACA
Organism: uncultured delta proteobacterium; assembly: GCA_963754925.1. GTDB lineage: Bacteria > Myxococcota > B64-G9 > B64-G9 > B64-G9 > CAVWHX01. The sequence goes on along the minus strand of CAVWHX010000004.1, from coordinate 1,475,954 downwards.
CGCGTCCGCGCAACGTGATCTCGCCGGTCATGGCCACGTCGTGCCGCACCGGCACGCCTGCCAGGGCGGAGACCAACGAGGTCGCCATGGTGATCCCGGCCGAGGGCCCGTCCTTGGGGGTAGCGCCTTCGGGGACATGGATGTGAATATCCTTGGTCTCATAAAAATTAGCATCGATGCCGAATTGTTTGGCCCGCGAACGCACATAACTGAGCGCGGCTTGCGCCGATTCCTGCATGACTTCGCCGAGCTTGCCGGTGATGATCAATTTGCCCTTACCGGGCATAACGGTCACTTCGGTCTGCAGCAACTCGCCGCCCACCTCGGTCCAGGCCAACCCCGTGGTCAACCCTAGCCGATCCTCTTCCTCGATTTGGCCGCGTCGGAACTTGGGAATGCCAAGGTACGAAGGAACGTTTTTGGCGTTGATCTTCACCTTGATCTCTTTACCCTCCTTGATCACGCGTTTGGCCACCTTGCGACAGATCGAGGCGATCTCGCGCTCGAGGTTGCGCACCCCCGCCTCACGGGTATAGTTGTCGGTGATGCGCTGAATGGCGCTGTCGACAAATGTCAAATCGACCTCATCCAGACCGTTTTCCTTGCGTTGTTTGCGCACCAAAAACTGACGGGCGATGTGGAGCTTTTCGTAATCGGTATAGCCCGGCAGGCGAATAATTTCCATACGATCCTGCAGCGGCAAGGGAATGCCGGGCAGGGTATTTGCGGTGGTAATGAACATCACGCGGCTCAGATCGTAGTCAACGTCCAGGTAGTGATCGTTGAACGAGTTGTTCTGCTCGGGGTCAAGCACTTCCAGCAGCGCGGCCGAAGGGTCGCCCCGGAAGTCGGTCGACATCTTGTCGACTTCGTCGAGGAGAAACACCGGATTGCTCGATCCGGCTTTTTTCATGTGCTGGAGAATCTTGCCGGGCAGCGCCCCGATATAGGTGCGGCGGTGGCCGCGGATTTCGGCCTCATCGCGCACCCCGCCCAGCGATAAGCGCACGAAATTGCGGCCGGTGGCGCGGGCAATCGATCGCGCCAACGAGGTCTTTCCCACTCCGGGCGGGCCGACAAAGCACAGGATCGGCCCGCGGATTTTCTGCGAGAGCGCCTGCACCGCCAGAAACTCAAGAATGCGCTCCTTGGCCTTGTCCAAACCATAGTGGTCTTCTTCCAGGATTTTCTCGGCCTCTTCAATATTGAGCTTCTCCTCGGTGTACTCCTGCCACGGTATCGACAACATCCAGTCGATATAATTGCGCACCACCGTGGCTTCGGCGCTCATGGGCGACATCATTTTCAGTTTACGAAGTTCTTTCTGGGCCTTCTCCAAGGCCTCCTTGCTGAGCTTCTTTTTCTTGAGCTTCTCATCGATCTCGGCCAGCTCGTTCTTAAATTCATCCTTATCGCCGAGCTCCTTCTGGATGGCCTGCATTTGCTCGTTGAGGTAATACTCCTTCTGGGTGCGCTCCATCTGTTTCTTAACCCGCGTGCGGATGCGCTTCTCAATCTGCAGGATCTCGATCTCGGCTTCCATTAACTCGTAGAGCTTCTGCAGCCGCTCGATGACGTTCTCAGTTTCGAGAATAACCTGTTTGTCGCTGAGCTTGAGGTTAAGGTGGGCGGCCACGGTATCCGACAATCGCACCGGATCGTCGATATTGGCCGTCGACATGATCATCTCGGGCGGTATCTTTTTATTGAGCTTGATGTAGGTCTCGAAGGCTGTGTGAATGCTGCGCATCAGCGCCTCGGCCTCACGGTTGGGTTCGGTCTGCTCGTGTATTTCTTCGATCTCAACTTGGAAAAAGGGATCGTGCTCCAGGAAATTCCTGATGCGCGCGCGCTGCTTGCCTTCGACCAGCACCTTGACGGTTCCATCCGGCAGCCGCAGGAGCTGGATAATGCTCGAAAGCGATCCTACCCGGAAAATCTCATCCGGGGTCGGATCGTTGGTCTTGGCCTTGATTTGCGCCGCGAGGAGAATCTCCTTCTCGCGCCGCATCGACTCTTCCAACGCTTTGATGGATTTCTCTCTCCCGACGAATAACGGCACCACCATATGCGGGAATACGATAATGTCCCGCAACGGCAACAACGGCACCACTCGCGTAGTGGGCACTGGTGGTGGTACGTCCCTTCGCTCTCCGTCACTGCGAAACAGCATGGGTTACCTCGATCTGCGCTAGCACGATATACACCTTCCATCCTCTAAGCCTGATAATACCTAGTCCCCTGACGGGGACAAGAGATTGTAAGCTCACTCCTCTGACTCTACTTCTATCCCCTAGCGCTTCGCGCCAGGGATAAGAGCCCGTAACTCCCTTCGGTCGTAACGGGCTCTAAGCACTCTCCGCTTGCTCCTGGTAAATAAGAAGCGGCCGGTCATGGTGCTCAATCACCTCTTGGTTTACCACAACCTCATGGATGGTGCGCCGTGAGGGCAACTCATACATCAAGTCCAACATCGTCGCCTCGAGGATGGCGCGCAGCCCGCGCGCGCCGCTTTTGCGTGCCAAGGCCTGTCGAGCCACCGCCCGAAGGGCGTCATGGGTGAAGCGTAAGGTGACGCCGTCCATCTCGAACAGACGTATATACTGTTTGATCAACGCATCGTTCGGCTTTTGCAGGATATCGACCAGCATCGCCTCGTCAAGTTCGTGTAGGGTGGCGCGCACCGGCAGGCGGCCGACAAACTCGGGAATCAAACCGTACTTGAGCAGGTCTTCGGGCGCAACCGCTGCCAATAATTCGCTCAGGCTTCGCTCATGCTTGCGGTCGGTTTCGCCGCCAAAGCCGATGGTGTGTTCGCCCAGTCGCCGTTCGATAATAGTCTGCAAACCATCAAACGCCCCGCCGCAGATGAATAAAATGTTGGTGGTGTCTACCGGGATGAATTCCTGCTGGGGATGCTTGCGGCCGCCCTTGGGCGGGACATTGGCCACCGTGCCCTCAATGATTTTTAGCAACGCCTGCTGCACCCCCTCGCCGGAAACATCTCGGGTGATCGAGGGATTCTCGCTCTTGCGGGCGATTTTATCGACCTCGTCGATATAGACGATCCCCTGCTTGGCTTTCTCGACATCATGATCGGCCGCATGCAGGAGACTGACGATGATGTTCTCGACGTCTTCCCCAACGTACCCAGCCTCGGTGTAGCAGGTGGCATCGACGATGGTAAACGGCACCTGTAAGAAGCGCGCGAGCGTGCGCGCCAGGAGCGTCTTGCCCGTGCCGGTCGGTCCGATAAGCAGGATATTGCTTTTCTGCAGCTCTACGTCGTCGACGATTCCTCGGGTTGCGACTCGCTGGTAGTGATTGTGAACCGCTACGGACAATATTTTTTTTGCCTCTTCTTGACCAATGACGTACTGATCCAGCTCCTTCTTTATCTCGGCAGGTTTGGGCACCACCATGCGCGCCCGGCTGGCGTCGCGTTGCAGATCCTCCTCGAGGATTTTATTGCACAGAGAAATGCACTCATCGCAGATATACACCGTTGGCCCGGCGATGAGCTTGCGCACTTCGCGTTGGCTTTTCCCGCAAAACGAACAGGACAGATAGTCGTTGGGGCCGCTCCGTCGATTACTCACTGGCACACCTTAACTTTCTTCACTTCTTCTGAGATGCCCCGGAGGGCCTACGTTTTACCACTTCGTCCACCAGACCATAACTTTGCGCCTCGTCGGCTCCCATATAATGATCACGATCGGTGTCTTTGGCAATACGCTCCAGGGGCTGACCGGTGTGCTCGGCTAAAATACTATTGAGTTTCTCCCTTAATTTAACAATTTCTCTTGCGTGTATCTCAATGTCGGTCGCCTGGCCCTGGAAACCACCAATCGGCTGGTGGATCATAACCCGGGCGTTCGGCAAACAGAAACGCTTACTCTTTTCTCCCGCCGATAGCAACACCGCCGCCATACTGGTTGCTTGGCCCATGCAAATGGTTGAAACCGGCGCCTTGACATACTGCATGGTGTCGTAAATAGCCAGACCAGAGCTCACCACACCGCCGGGACTATTGATATAGAGGTTAATATCTTTATCCGGATCCTCACTTTCGAGGAAAAGCATTTGAGCTATCACCAGGTTAGCTACCTCGTCGTCGATAGCCTCCCCCAAAAAGATAATGCGATCCTTCAGCAAACGGGAGTAGATGTCGTATGCCCGCTCGCCGCGATGCGATTGTTCAACAACAATCGGAATCAAGGTCATTGGTTCTCCTGTACCATGGGGGGCACCGCGGGGCTTTCGGGCCCGGCCATGGCCTCCGGTAGTTCTTTAATGTTAGACGGATCCAGTAAATAATCAAGAACCTTCTCCTGTAATAGGTGGTAGCGTATTCGACTCATATGTTGCGGCTCTTGATATAATGCCTTCAGTCGTGCTATATTGTGCCCGCTTTTTTCGGCAAGCTTTTTCAAGTGGCTTTCGATATCGGCGTCGTTGATCGTCAGTTTTTCCCTCTCCGCCACGGCTGAAATCAATAATGCCGAACGAACCTCACGTTCGGCGCGTTTCTGTAGACTAGACTGCATCTCTCCTTGCATTCTGTCGTCGTGTCCGATCATGAGGCCCTGACTTTGGAAAAAATTCTCCATCTCCTTTTTCGATACCTCGTACTGGTTTTCAACCAGCGATGGCGGAACCGGAAACGGGTTGGCTTCGATGAGCAGATCGATAAGCTTTTCAGACAGCTCTTGATGAAGCCGCATTCGTTCGCGGTCGAGGACGCGCCTCTCAACCATGGCGCGCAGATCGGCAATGTTTTTGAGCTCGGGGTTGCCAAGGTCGGTGACAAACTCGTCGTTGAGTACGGGAACTTCACGTTGTTTCAAGGCATTCAAAGTTACCTTGAAGTGGACGCGCTTGCCAGCCAGGTCAGGACTTGTGGTGCTGGCGGGTACGTCGAGATCGAATTCTTTGGTCTGGCCGACGGACATGCCGGCTAGCGCATCCTCAAATCCTGGAAGCGTACGGTTGGCGCCCAGCTCGATGAGGTACTCCTTACTTTCTCCGCCCTTGATTAGTTTTCCGTCCAGAGTCGTCAGGTAATCAACCGCTACCGTATCGCCAACCTGAGCCTCTTGCCGGCCTTCGATGGGAACGAGCACCGCTTTTTGCTCCCTCATGCGATTGATTTCCTCGTCGACCGAGGATTGATCAATAGTGGGTTCCTTGCGTTCCAGTTGGAACCCCTTGTAATTCTTAAGATCTATCTCGGGGCGCACTTCAACCCGAATACTGAAAGATAACGCTTGGCCCTTTTTGATCATTCCCGGTTGTATTTCAGGTCTACTCACCGGGACCAGTTTGTTCTGGATCACTGCCGCCTCGTACGCCTCCTGGATCAATCGAGCGTTTACGTCGTTTTCGACCTTCTTTCCAAAACGCTGCATCAGTACCGAACGCGGAACTTTACCAGGACGAAACCCCTTTAGATTAGCATCCTTAGCTAGTTCCTTATACGTTCGCTCAAGCTCTTCTTCCACCATCGTCCACGGAAGCTCGATCGTGATGTTCCGAAATACTCCATCGGCTGCTTCTACCGTTGCTTTCATGTCTTCCTCTCAAATTAACCGATATTAATTTAAGCTCGTGGGCAGTGCGTAATCCTGTAACATCTCGTCTTAAATGCACCCGAGCCGGATCCTCCAACAAGTGCGAGAGGGGGGAGTTGAACCCCCACGGTTGTAACCACCAGATCCTAAGTCTGGCGCGTCTACCAGTTCCGCCACTCTCGCACGGCGGCTTCGGTTTTATGGCATGGACAGCGCCGATAATCAAGAATAGAGATCAACCTATGGTAACTATTCAGGTTCGGATGGTGATATTGTCACGCGCCAGGGCCTGCCGCCTTGCATCCCCCGGCGGTGCTCGCATTCGCTCCGCGCCGGCGGGGGGCCCCCTGCTCGGCGTCACCCGACACGTGCCAATATCACTGATACAGATATGGTCTTATACCTCTTGAACTATTCAGGCCGTTGTAGGATGTTTTGGCCAGAGGTATCCATGAATCTGACCGAAATTTCCCATAACGCCCGCGAGCTGATTGCCACGTTGCCCTCCGGGGTTACGCTGATTGCGGCGGGAAAGACGCGGAGTATCGAGGAACAGCGCGCTGCCGTCGAAGCCGGGGTGACCATCATCGGCCATAATTATGTCCAAGAAGCGGAGACGGCAATTTCGGCGCTGGGGCGTTCGGTGGCGTGGCATTTGATCGGCCATTTGCAGCGCAATAAAGCCAAAAAGGCCGCCGCCATTTTTGATGCGATCGAAACCGTCGACAGTCTGCGTCTCGGCCAAGCGCTTCAGGATGCGTGCGCTGCGCTCGGTAAGCGCATGCCGATCTTAATAGAAGTCAACAGCGGCAACGAACCCAATAAGGCTGGGGTCCCGCCTGATCAGGTGGAACAACTGGCAGCCGCACTAGCGCAATTTCCGAACTTGGGCGTCGAAGGTCTGATGACCATGGGACCACTTTCCGACAACCCCGAGGACAGTCGGCCCTATTTCCGGTTGACAGCCGAGCTGTTCGGTACCCTGAGGCGCGCACCGCCACCCGGTGTTGCTATTAAGATTCTCTCAATGGGCATGAGTGATTCATACCAGATCGCTATTGAGGAGGGCTCTACCCACGTTCGGCTTGGAAGTCGACTTTTTGGACCGAGGTGAGGCGTGACGACATCGCCACCTGCCCTGCAACCGTCAGGAATGCCGGCCAAACGGTTTTGGATAATCTGGGGTCTCGGTTTCCGTCTGTGGGTCTGCACCCTGGCGGCGGCTTCCCCATTCGACTTGCCGCTTTCGATCGCGATCGCTGACCCGCACTTACCCTTTGCTCGATCGGTGGCCACGTATGGTGAATTGCCGGGGTGGGTCGTTGTCTTCTGGGCGCTCATGATCCTCATCGCCAGGCCAAAACCCGAATCTCGCGTCTATCCGATGAAGACGGCTAGCCTCGGCCTTATTATTCAAGTACTTCTTCATCCGCTTCTGATTACTCAATCGATCAAATTCTTCTGGGGCCGGGTACGGTTTGTTTCCCTTGCTCCCCGACTTCTCCAACTACACGCCTTTCTATATCCCTGCCGGCCCCTTTATCAGCGAATCGCTTCCCTCGGGGCATGTGGCTATGGCATTTGTACTGACGCCTCTTATTTTCTACTTTGCCCGTATGAGCGACCGGAAGACGACCCTGCTCGTAACGCTGGTCGTTTTCGCGTATGGCCTGGCAATCGCTTACGGTCGAATCCTGGCGGGAGCCCATTACTTGACCGATTGTATTTTTTCGATGGGCAGCTCGTTGTTGGTGGCAGCGGTGGTGATGCGTTTTCTGCTCAATCGCAACATTTCACTGAAACAACTTAATCGGTAAATGCAAGAGCTGCGATCTTCATCGCCGCCATGTTATCTTATGATCATATGATTCATCAAAATCGATGCGGCCAAATAGGTCGATAATTTTTAATTGTTTTTTGTGTGCAATATATTCCCAGAGAGCTGTCATAACAGCTTCTTTTTTTGTCCGGTGGTGGCCAATCTTTGAGCTTGATTCCTTTACAAATAACACATGACGTATCAACTTCTCTTTTTTTGTATAATACAGTCGAAAGTATCAACTATTCCAGACGGAACAAAGATCATTGGATAGCCTAAGAAAAACAGCACGTGCTCCTAGAACGAAGATGATTTAACGTCTATTTAGAAAATAGCTCCGATAATACGGAGAGCACGTTAGATTGCGTTTTTGAATCGATCCTCCCCAATCGTCTAACCAATCTAATCTTATCGACCGTTCTTATCTGATCTAAGACTACCTGTCCTTCTTTGCCTTGAAATATACAGGGAATGCGAGTCGGGTAGTCGCGCCCTTTGGTGGTCATAGGAGCGACTATCACGGTCGCTATGTACCGATTCATTTCATCGGGAGAGATAATTAGGCAGGGACGGCTTTTTCTTAATTTCGTGGCCAATGGTCGGATCGAGATTTACTAAATAGACCTCGAAGCGTTTCACTTCCATTGCCATTCTTCTTTATCCCATGAAGTCTGGTCAGTGGCGTCTCTATCAAACAGCTTGTCGTCGCCTTTCTCGGCCATGAGGCGAAATCTCCGCCCCCAGTCATACCGAGGTTTGGTTACTGCACGTATTAATAAGTGCCGGTCACGCACCTCAAGTTCAACTTCGTCCTCTAGCTGCGTTTGTTCTAACACAACTTTGGGGATCCGTATGCCTTGGGAATTTCCAATACGAACAATGTTTACCCTCATTAAACACCTCCGCCTCACTCCACCGAGGTAATTACATTGTAATCATTTCGGTGTGGAATGTCAATGTCTGAAGATAGCTTCACCCTTGACTTAGAGTTTCCCCAACCGGTGACGCTCGCCGAGCACCTTAAACATATCTTCGGCCATACTGGCGAGGTCGTAATCGGGCCTCCAGCCCCACTCCTGCCGGGCACAGGTATCATCGAGCTTGTTCGGCCATGAATCAGCAATCGCCTGGAGCATCGGATCTATCTGGTAGTCCAGCACAAACTCGGGGATGTGCTTGCGGATCTCCGCGGCGAGCATCTCGGGCTCGAAACTCATCGCGGTCACATTGAAGGAATTGCGATGCACAAACCGGCGAGGATCCGCTTCCATTAAACGTATCGCCGCCTTGATGGCATCGGGCATGTACATCATGTCCAGGTAGGTGCCCCGTTTGAGGTAAGACGTATACCGTTTGTCGCGAATGGCTGCGTAGAACATCTCAACCGCGTAGTCGGTGGTCCCACCGCCGGGCTTGGTTACGGTTGAGATGATGCCGGGGAACCGGACGCCGCGGGTGTCGACGCCGAAGCGTTTGTGGTAGTAATCGCACAGCAGTTCGCCCGCGACCTTGGTGACGCCATACATGGTAGTCGGCCGCTGGAGCGTATCCTGAGGAGTGTCATGCATCGGCGTGGTGGGCCCGAATGCGCCTATGGAGCTTGGAAAGAAAACCGCACACCGATTCTCGCGCGCCACTTCCAGAACGTTGTACAAACCGCCCATGTTGACATCCCAGGCCGTATGAGGCTTGGCCTCTGCCACAGCCGATAATAAGGCCGCCAGGTGAAAGATCGTGTCAATCTGGTATTTCTCGACCGCCTGCTTGACCACGGTGTAATCGGTGCAATCGACCCGAAGAAAAAATCCTTCCACGCAGGCATGTTCAAAGGGCATGCGCAGATCAGAAGCTACCACATTGTCGATGCCGTAGCGTTGGCGAAGGGTCACCACCAGTTCCGAGCCGACTTGGCCCAACGCCCCGGTAACCAGAATCCGCTTCATCCGTCATCCATTCAGGGTACACGGCAACGCACGGGCTTACGGGTATTCGTCGAACGACACGCGACCGAAACATATTAACCGCTTAACAGTTCAGCATCCAAAGCGTAAATGGGACCTGGGTGTAGACGGTCGCCTGCCGAACACCCGTAACCCCGTGCGTCACTGATCAATTGCCTACTTTTCTCCGCGGTATTTAAAAGATACTTTTACTTTGGCCCGGTATGCTACCACCTTGTTCTCTTCTATTCTCATGTCCAAATCGGTCACCTCGGCTATACGCAAATCCTCGAGGCTCTTGGCAGCGGACTCCACTGCCAGCTTGGCAGCGTCTTCCCACGATTTTGGGCTCGAACCGACGATTTCGATCACCTTATAGACGCTATTTGGCATGGTATCCCTCCTGAAAAATGAATTGTTTGGAAAAGCATCCCATTCAATATGGGTGTTGTCAATCACTTCAATCTAAGTGGGGCACTATCTCTAGACGCATTCCCCAACGCCCTCGGCACGATCAACGATATGCCGAGCCAACATCAACAAACAATTGACTGTCGGCGCGTCTGGATAGCCTGGTACGGATACGAGGCAACCACACGCTTTGGCGGTATACGCGCCGGCAGCTTTTTTGGCGCGGGCGATTGCCTTCGTCCCGAGCACCCGCTTCACGATTTGCTGGCAACCGGTCTCATCCGGCCCCTGTGTGGCCACTCGCTCCAACAGGGGCAAGAGCGTCGGGTCTTCTTCACAGGCAAGCAGCAGGGGCAAGGTGGTTTTGCCCTGAAGCAAGTCGTTTGCCAGGTCCTTGCCGCTTTGCTCTGAAGGGGCGGTGTAGTCAAGAACATCATCGATGATCTGAAACGCCATGCCAAAGTTTTTTCCAAACTCCGCCGCCATGCGTGCGCGGTCGCCATGGGCGCGGCCGTCTCCGAGGGCCGCTCCAGCCCGGCAGCACCAGGAAAACAGGCCAGCCGTCTTGCCTGAAATGATCTCGACATAGTCCGGAAGCGACAAAGCCACACGCCCCGAGCGGATGAGCTGGAGCATTTCGCCCTCGGCCATGGTGGTAAACACTTTCGCGAGCTCTGACAATAGAATCCGATCGCCATGCTCGACGACAATGTCGAACGCACGCGCCAGCAGGAAGTCGCCCACCAAGACGCTTGCCGCATTGCCGTAGACGCGCGGCGCCGACGGCACCCCGCGCCTGAGATGGCCGCGGTCGACCACGTCATCGTGCAGCAGCGTAGCGCTATGCATCAACTCGGTCGCAACAGCGAGCTGCACGCCACGGGCCGTTCCATTATCTCCAAAAGCTTTTTCGAACAACAGCAGGAGACACGGGCGAATCCGTTTGCCGCCCGACACAATCAGATGGCTTGAAATTTCGGGAATGAGCTCCACCGAAGAGCGGGTCGTCTCGATGAGGGTGGCTTCCACCTCCGGCATGACTTGACCCAGCACCGCAAGCGACTGCACCAGCGGATCGGGCTTCGATATAATAGGGGTGGTATAGATTCTATTCATCGCCACCTACGTTACAATAAACCCTTAGAAATTCCCAAGGGGTTTTTTATGCGAAGCATTCGTAGCACATCATCGAGTAAATTGTCACGAATTGCCTTGCCTCGAAAAGGGCCCTCCCCTATTCTGCACAAAGATTGGAGTTATCGTGATTGATCTTATTCAGATGGGTTGGGATTTTTTCTTCCATATCGACGCGTACCTCAACGAATGGGCCGCCTTACTCGGACCATGGTTGTATGTGGTCATGGTGCTCATAATCTTCTGTGAAACCGGCCTCGTCGTTACGCCTATTCTCCCGGGTGACTCCCTGTTATTTGCAGTGGGTGCTCTCTCCACCCGTGAAGGTTCGCCCATCGAGCTGCCGTTGATGGCTCTTCTGCTGTGCGCGGCGGCGGTCGCGGGAGATGCCGTCAATTACTCGATCGGCTATTGGCTCGGGCCCAAGGTCTTTTCACGGGAGAAGTCGCGCCTACTCAATAAAAAACATCTCCTGCGGGCGCAGCGCTTCTATGAAAAACACGGCGGCAAGACCATCTTTTTGGCGCGCTTTATCCCCATCATCCGAACCTTCGCCCCGTTTGTGGCCGGCATCGGCGCTATGCGCTACCTGCGTTTCGCGATCTTTAATGTCAGCGGCGCTGTGGCCTGGGTACTTGCTTTGTTATTCGGCGGCTACTTTTTCGCCGACCTGCCGGTTGTTAAGACTCAATTCCATTGGGTGATGGTGGTGATTGTACTGATTTCCGTCATACCTATTCTGATTGAGTATGTTCGTACCCGGCGTGAATCCAAACCGGGGGCTACCTGAGGGGCGTTGTTCATGGAGCGCACGCTGGTGCTTGCTTCCACGTCGTCCTACCGTCGTGAGCTACTCAAACGTCTCAATATTCCTTTTGTTACCGCCGCCCCCGAATATCAGGAAGAACATGACTTGCCCCTGCCCCCCGGGGAGCTCGTCTTGACGCTCGCTTTCCGCAAAGCCCAGAGCTTACGGGGGCGCCATACCAACGCCTTGATACTCGCGGCCGATCAGGTCGCTGAAATCGACGGCCGGGTACTCAATAAGCCGCTCAGTCTCGAGCGCGCGTTCGCGCAGCTGCAGGTGCTGCGCGGCCGGACCCACCGATTACTGACGGGCGTGGTGGTGCTGGATAGCTCCAATCAGCGGCTGGAACAAGCCCTGGACGTCCAAACCCTCACCATGCGCGCCGTGAGCGACGAACAATTGCGCGAATATCTTGAGCGTGAGCGGCCGTTCGACTGCGCCGGTGCGTATCGGATCGAGGGCCCGGGCGCCCTTCTTTTTGAGTCGCTTTCAAATAACGACATCAACGCGATCATTGGACTGCCACTCGCCAGGGTGGTAGAGCTATTGAGGCGGTTTGGCGTAAACATTCCCTGAAAAATAGAAAGACGTCCTTTCGGCATTGACATCTATACGGGCGTTCAGTACTCTCGTCCCGTGGTAATCGAACGCAAACTCTCTCTTCTCGGGGCCGAGGCGCAGTACGACCTTTCCTGCGCCTGCGGCGGTTCTGCGCCGCGAAAACCGGGCCTCGACGGGCGCTGGATCTACCCGGCTATGCTACCCAACGGACAAACGATCCCCATGCTCAAGGTGCTGCTCGACAACAGCTGCACCAACGACTGCCGGTATTGCGCCCAGCGTGCGGGATCCAACATCCGACGAGAGCGATTTAATCCCGATGAGCTCGCCAAAATCTTCGTTGATATGCACGACGCCCAAAAAGTCGCGGCGCTGTTTCTGAGTTCCGGCCTGGGATCGAATTCGGTTCGTACCATGGATCGGATGCTGGCGACGGCTGAGATCCTCAGGCACCGTTACCGCTATCGGGGCTTCATCCATCTAAAGATCCTGCCGGGCGCGGAATTGGCTCAAATTGAGCGCGCAGCGAAACTCGCGCAGCGTCTTTCGATCAACCTTGAAGCGCCGGGGCCGGAGCGCCTCAGAACGCTCAGCGGGCATAAGAACTTTTCAGACGATATGTTAACGCGCCTGCGCTGGATAGCGCGGTTGGTGCAAACGCGCGCGGGCATCGTCAAAGGACATACCACCCAGTTTGTGGTTGGGGCGGCCGGCGAGAGCGACCGGGAAATTGTCAGCGTCACGCATTCGCTGTACCGAGAGTTATCCCTCAGCCGGGTCTACTATTCAGCCTTCCAACCGATTGCCGGAACCCCGCTTGGGGAAGCAACCCCGACACCTCGTATGCGTGAGCACCGACTGTATCAGGCTGATTTTCTCTTGCGCCGGTATGGCTTCTCGTCTCATGAAATTCCCTTCTCAAAAGACGGTGCTATCTCCCTCCACGAGGATCCAAAAACCACCTGGGCGAAGGCACATCCGGATTTCTTTCCTCTCGAGATAAATCGCGCCGAAAAAGAAAAGCTCTTGCGTGTGCCAGGGCTCGGTCCAATAGCGGTGAGCCGTATTATTGCAGAGCGCGCGTCCTCACATATCCGCGAACCGGAAGACCTACGTCGGCTGTCGAAGACCGCCGATTTGGCGCTGCCGTACCTTCTGTTAAATGGGCGCCGCCCGAGCGTTCAGCTCGCCTTCTGGTAAGAAACCCCTACCCGGTGGTGACTCTATTTATTTGTGGCGGAACAGCGTTGTGTTATTAATAGTGGTTTGGGGGCTTATGGCACACTCGACGAGGAGGCAGCCATGACTACCAACGTATCGAGACCTACTCGGAACGAACAGCCCGTGACCGCCGAATCACCACCGCCGATTCAAACGTTCGAAACGTCTACCCGCTTCAATCGCCCCGCGATGGATCGTCAGGAGCTCGCTGTGCGGGTGGGCGGGGATCAAGCGTTCGTCGACGAATTGTGCGCGCTGTTTTGCACCAGCAGCCGCACCTTGCTGAGCACGTTGCAGGCGGCATTAGAGGTTGCGGACGCTCAACGAATTATTGCAGACGCTCACACCCTCAAAGGGGCTGCGCTCAACGTTGGCGCTCCCATGATAGCATGGCATGCTCGGTGGCTTGAGGAGGCGGCTCGCGAAAGAGACTGGAGGCTGGCGGCGGCCGGCCTGGAAAACGCTGCAGGAAGAGGTGGTTCGACTTGAGACCGAGGTTAATCACACGGGAAAGGCACGGTGAACCATGCAGGTGTTGCTGGCCGAAGATGATTTGGTGTCGAGTCGGATGCTCGAAGTGATGCTGACCCGTTGGGGGTACCGCCCGATAGTAGTCAAAGAAGGCGCGGCAGCGTGGGAACGTTTGCAGGCCAGCGACGGACCACGCTTGGCGATTTTAGATTGGATGATGCCCGAGATGGATGGCACCGAGATCTGTCGGCGCGTGCGCAACCTATCGGGAATCGACTACATCTACATAATCTTGTTGACCGCCCGCGGCCAAAAGGAGGACGTGGTCGAGGGACTTGAAGCCGGGGCGGATGACTACATCACCAAACCGTTTGACCAGGCTGAGCTGCGTTCGCGCTTGCGCTCCGGTGAACGTATCCTGGAGCTCAAAAGCTCGCTGGCGCAAAAAGTGCGTGAGTTAGAAGATGCGTTGCAGCACGTGCGCAGCCTCCAGGGTCTGCTGCCGATTTGCATGCATTGCAAGAAGATCCGCGATGAGGCCCAGATCTGGCGCCGCATGGAGGCGTACATCGAGGATCACTCCGACGCCAAATTCTCCCATGCGCTGTGCGATGAATGCTTGGCCAAGTATTATCCCGAGAACGCCGAGGAAGACCGAAAAGACAACAAATAACACATGGTTGCCATGACGTCTCAGTTATCACCATTTAAATTTGTCCCGGTTATCAAGCCGTTACCCTGGGGAGGGCGTAAGCTTGAAACGTTCTTCCATAAAGCGCTGCCCGCCAGCGTACCGTGCGGTGAGTCATGGGAGGTGGTTGATCTACCCGAAGACCAAAGCGTGGTAGCCGAAGGGGAGTTCGCCGGTGCGCGGCTTGCGGATCTCATCAAGTCCCAGCAGGAAGAACTTCTCGGCGAAGTGCCGCTGCTTCAGGGGCGCTTCCCGGTATTGTACAAGTTCATCGACGTCCACGTGAGCCTGTCGGTGCAAGTTCACCCGGATGCACGCGCGGCGCAACAGATCGGCCACGGAGCGCGACCCAAGACCGAAGCGTGGTATGTCCTGCACGCTGACCCCAATGCCCAGGTCTTCTTGGGGTTCCACAATGGCGTAACGCGCCGGGAATTGCTTGCTGCCATCAAAGCTGACCAGATCGGCGCATTGCTCAAACCCGTTGCGGTGCATACCGGCGATTTTGTGTATCTCCCCGCCGGGTTGGTTCATGCGGTCGGCGGCGGGGTAATGCTCGCTGAAATCCAGCAGTCTTCCGACACCACGTTTCGCCTCTACGACTGGGGTCGCATGGGTCTGGACGGAAAGCCGCGCACTCTGCACATCGACGAGGCGTTGACCTCGATTGATTTTCCCTTAAGCGGACGCCCGGCGCACGCCACGCCGCTTTCGGGCCGGCCTGGGGTGCGCAGCAAGTACTTTACTTTTGAACGCGCTAGCCTCGGGGCAGGCGGTGAGCTGACCCTCGATAGCGGTCGCGCGCGAATCATCTCATGCATTGACGGGGCCGGATTGTTGACGGAGACCGGCTCGAGCCCGCTTACCCTCGGCACCGGTGAGACGGTACTGCTGCCGGCCTGCCGGGCTGGCGTCTTGCGCAGTACAGCGGGAGGAGTGTTTCTATTGGTCCGCGTTTGACGACGAGAATCGATGAGCGACGCCAAGCACTACCCATGGTTTTCGGCCGGGGACCTCAACGCCTTTTTCGGGCTGATGCTGGACAATCTCTCGGTACTTGTCATGCTCACCGGCATTTTGGTGGGCATGTTTGGTTTTCCGGCCGAGTTCATATTCACCCGCATGCTGCCGGGAACCGCCCTCGGCGTATTGGCCGGCGATCTGGCCTATAGCGCCATGGCCGTTCGGCTTGCCCGGCGCACCGGTCGCACCGATATCACCGCCATGCCGCTTGGGCTTGACACGCCCTCGACGATCGGGATCGCGTTTGCCGTGCTTGGTCCCGTGTACCTTGCCACGAAGGACCCCCTGGTCACCTGGCAAGTGGGCATGGCCGCCATGGTGCTGATTGGGGTGCTCAAGCTCGTGCTGTCATTCGTCGGCGACTGGGTGCGTCGCATGGTGCCGCAAGCCGGGTTGCTGGGCTCGCTGGCCGGCATCGCCGTGGCCTTGCTGGGTTTGTTGCCGATGATTAAGATTTTCACTATACCGCTGGTTGGACTCATTTCGTTGGGTATCGTGCTCTGCACGCTGGTGGCGCGGTTGAAGCTGCCGGGCCGATTGCCGGGCGCCGTGGTGGCGGTAGCTATCGGAACAGCGGCATACTACCTGCTCGGCGGCCTTGGGGTGCTTGACCAGGGATTACACCTGCCTGAACTGACCTGGCGTTTTACGCCGCCGATACCCACGCTGGGGTTTATCGAGGGTTTGCCCAGAGCGTTTGCCTACCTGCCGATCGCCATTCCCTTTGGACTGTTGACCGTCGTCGGCGGAATCAACGTCACTGAAAGTGCGCGCGTGGCCGGCGACGATTATAAAACCCGTGACATCCTGTTGGTTGAGGCGCTGTCGACCATGCTGGCTGGCCTAACCGGGGGCGTAGCGCAATCAACACCCTATATCGGCCACCCGGCGTACAAGGCCATGGGCGCGCGGGCAGGGTATACCATGGCGACGGGGCTGTTCGTCGGACTCGGCGGCATAGTGGGTTACGTCTCGTTCATCGTCGATGCCCTTCCCGAGGCGGCGGTGGTGCCGATCTTGGTTTTTGTGGCGCTTGAGATCGTCGCGCAGGCTTTTGAGGCCTGTCCGAAGACCCACTATCCGGCGGTGGCGCTGGCTTTCCTGCCGGCGTTGGCGAATCTGGTGCAGATCCAGTCAACGCGCCTTCTTGGCGCCTTGAAAGTCTCCATCGTCAACCTCCCCGCCGATCTGGCGGTGATGCAACAGATCATCGTGATCCTCGGCAATGGCTTCATCCTGACCGCCATGCTGTGGGGCGGTTTCCTGGCCAACCTCATTGACCGGCGCCTTGGCCGTGCGGCGCTGTTTGTCGGCATCTGCGGGGTGCTGAGCTTGTTTGGGATCATTCATTCAATCGATCCAAACGGAGGGATGTATTTGCCATGGGAGGTGGAAAGTACCTGGCCGATTCAGCTTGCCTTTGGTTACGCCGGGGTTGCCGGCTGCCTGCTGTTGCTATATATAACCGGTTCAACGACGGTTGATTCATGAAATGTCGAGGGATGACCGTGGCCTTCAGACCTTACTTGCTCGGTGCGTTACTGGTGTTCGCGGCACTCCCCCGACCGACGGCCGCCCAAGAAACCGAGCTTACGTTGCGCAGTCACCTGATGATCGGCGAGTTCGCCGGCGGCTCCGGCGGAGCGGCAGAAATAGTCCTTTCCGGAGGATACGCCGTTCACCCACAAGTAGCTATCTCACTGGATGGGTATGCGATTTTTCCCTTGCGCATCGGCAGCGGCGGTAACAAAACCAACGTGGTGCTACGGGTAGCGCCAACGATCGAGGCGCGCATCGGCGAGCCGGAGAAATATGGGTACCTTAAGGTAGGGAGCGGACTGGATGGTCAGCACTATAACGGTGCGTGGAAACCTGCCTGGTCGTTGGTCTCGGCGCTCGGTTATACCGTTCGGCCGCGCGATCTGAAATTCTATTTTGGCTTCGAATTCGCCGGGGGTCTGGCTCTCATTGGTCCGAAGGCCATGACCATCGGCGTCGGCGGATATATCGGATTTCAACTTTAACCAATTTGTTCACCGCGCGTTGACTTTTCGACCCGGACCGGGGATTTCATTATTCATTTGCAGGCGCCGTCAGCTAACTATTCTACTAACTATCCCATAACGAGTTGGAATGCCGGTGATAAGAAAAACATCAAGCAGCTTTGAGCTGACCATCGATGGATTCTCGACCGAGGGCGAAGGCATCGGCCGATACCAGGGTCGAGCGGTTTTTGTGCCCTTTACCATCCCGGGCGAACGTGTCCGAGCGCGGTTGACTCACCCCGGCGGCCGCAAGCTCATGGGCGAAGCAGTTGAGCTTCTCACTCCCACAAAAGACAGAGTTGTTCCGCCGTGCCCGGTCTTCGGTCGCTGCGGCGGCTGCCAGCTCATGCATATCGATTATCGCGCTCAGGGAGCACTTAAGGCTCAAGTGTTACGGGATGTCCTGCGCTCGATTGCTCGGCTTACTCTCGATCGCAGATTGCCGATCACCGAAGCTGCCCATCCGTTGTATTACCGCAACCACGGTCAGTATAAAGTCGGCCGGTCGGATGGACGGGTAGTAGCCGGCTTCTTTGCCGCCCGCTCCCACCGTTTGGTGCCGGTAGATGACTGCCGCCTCCACGACCCGCGCATCAATCATGCAGTTATGACGATAACCGACTGGGCCAACCGTAAACACCTCCCGGTCTTTAATGAACACCATCGTACCGGTTGGTTGCGTCACGTAACCGTGCGTACATCTGCCGATTCGTCCGAAAGCCTCGTCACGCTGGTCGTTGGCGTCGACCGCTCCGGCAATTGCGGCGAGCTGGCTAAGCAGTTGCGCAAGACGGTACCGGGCATTGCCGGGCTTCTGCTCAACATCAATGCGCGCGTCACTCCTATCGTTCTTGGAGACCGCTACCGCCTCTTATGGGGACGTGATTGGATCGAAGAGTGCCTGCTTGGCGTTCGCTTCCACCTTTCGGCCGGATCCTTTTTTCAAATCAACCCGGAGCAAGCGAAGACACTGTTCGAGAAGGTGCATACCTTCATCGGCCGCCCGGAAGGACCAATCGTGGATGCCTACTGCGGTGTGGGCGTTCTGGCGTTGACGCTGGCCGCTTCCGGCCATGAGGTCGTCGGAATCGAAATAAATGCCCGAGCAATAACCGATGCCCGTCAAAACGCCTTCAAGAACCATCTTCAATCGACCCTCTTCCATCTCGGAGCAGTGGAAGATACGCTTCCCCAGCTTTTGCGCCGTGGGTTACAGCCGGCCGCGGTTGTGCTCGACCCGCCGCGTAACGGTTGCAATCTGCAAGTGCTTGAGGCGCTGGCGAGGAGCAAGATCAAAAAGATCGCGTATGTGAGCTGCCACCCAGGAACCCTTGCCCGCGATCTCGGCGTGCTCCTCAACCGCGGTTATCGGCTGACCTGCATCGAGGGGGTGGATATGTTTCCCCAGACGTGTCATCTCGAAGTGCTCGCCGGGCTCGAGTTTAACGGGAGCAGGTAACTTCAGCATAGGGGATGAATGATGCTGCGCGAGGGGTGACGGCGGTCGAAGACCTTACCGCGCGCAACAACGTGAGCACGGTGAGGTGACCGCCGGCAGGACCCCGAGCCTTGGCACCGCGGACAAGTTATGAGAGAACATAGACGCACCCCGGATAGGCGTGATAAAAGTCCTCAAGAGGTTTACCTATGGATAAACGCTTTGGCTCTCGACAGGTCGATCTGTTCGCTCCCAGCGGCGAGCGGGTCTACACCGTTTCGGAGCTTTGTCAGGAGGTGCGCGCCTTACTCGAGGGTCAATTCGCGTTGGTGCGGGTGGTCGGCGAGCTGAGCGATCCAACCCTCGTGGCTTCCGGTCACCTGTACTTTACCCTCAAGGACGAGCGCGCGATCTTTCCGGCGGTCATGTTTCGCTCGTCGGTTGCACGCCTCGGCGCTCTGCCCAATGCAGGAACCGAGATCGAGGCGTTGGGCCGGCTAACGTTGTACGAGCCGCGCGGTCGCGCCCAACTCATCGTTGAATGGCTCACGCTGCGGGGCGCCGGGCGGCTCAGCGCGCAAACGATCGCGCTCATGAACCGACTGCGAGCCGAGGGGTTATTCGATGTGGAGCGCAAGCGCCCGCTCCCCTTTCTTCCTCGCTGCGTCGGCATCGTTACGAGCGCCCGTGGCGCGGCCGTCCACGACATCCTGACCGTGCTGGGCCGGCGTTTCCCGTCCATTCCCGTGTTAATAGCCGATGTCCGCGTCCAGGGCGCTACCGCCGCCCAAGAGATAGCCGCGGCCGTCACGCGCCTTGGCGACGGCAGCCGCTGCGATGTGCTTATCGTGACGCGCGGCGGCGGCTCGGCCGAGGACCTCCAGGCGTTCAACGAAGAGGCGGTCGTGCGCGCGGTGGCCGCCACGTCAATTCCGGTCATCAGCGCGGTCGGCCACGAAGTCGATGTGGTGCTATGCGATTTGGTAGCTGATGCGCGCGCTCCGACGCCAACCGCTGCCGCGTCGCGCGTAGTGCCGGACCGCCTCGAACTTCAGGAGCGACAACAGCAACGGCTTCGCGGCGTGCGGCGCGCACTTGAACTGGTCCTTGCCGAGGCGCGTCGCCAGCTTCTCGAGCACCGCGGCCGACTGCGCGATCCGCGCTTGCTGCTCGGTTCTTGGCGCCTGCGGCTGGACGATGGCGCCCGGGCCGTCGAAGGGGCGTTGCAGCGTCTCGTTACCGTTTCGCGGCGCCGTTTGGGAGAACTTCGGGTGCGGTTGGCCGCCGCTGATCCGCGCGCGCAATTACAGAAGCAACGTGTTGACCTTAGGTACCATCGCGATAGACTGCTGCACGCCTGGCAGTCAGTGCTGGGCGGCCGCCGGACGGGGATCTTGGGCCACCATGAGCGCCTCCAGACGCTTAATCCTCTTGCGGTGCTCGGCCGCGGTTACAGTGTCGTGTTTGGACCGGACGGAAGCGTGATCAGCAACGCGGCGGCACTGTCGACCGGCGACGCAATCAGTATTCGCTTGCACCGCGGCACCCTGGACAGCCGGGTGGAGCAGGCGCACCCGGCAGCGAGCGAAGAAGAAACTAAAAGGTAAAACAATGAGCGCGAAAAAGCACGAATCCACAAAAGCACCGACCAGGACCGATGCCGTCGATAATTTCGAACAGTTGATGAAACGCATCGAGGAAATCACCGGGTTACTCGAAAAAGGCGAACGGCCGCTCGAGGAATCCATCGCTCTCTTTGAAGAAGGCATGCGACTGTTCAAGGCCTGTCAGCGCAAGCTCGACGACGCCGAACGCAAAGTGCGCGTGCTGATTCAAGAGGGCGATCACGAGCGCGAGCAACCATTCGCGATCGAGGACCAGCATGCTCCGAACGGCAACGGTACCGACGAGGCAGCGCGGTGAGCAGTTTTGATCTCGACGGGTATGTAAACCGCTTCCTGCCGCGCATCGAGCGTGCGCTCGAGGAGATCCTCGACACCGCGGCCCGTACCGCCGATTGTCCCCCACGGCTTGCCGAAGCCATGCGGTATGCCGTACTGGGTGGCGGCAAACGCATCCGACCTTTGCTCGTGCTCGCGACCGTACGGGCTCTCGGCCACCGTGAAGAAATCGGTTTGCCGGCCGCCGCGGCGCTTGAGCTCGTGCATGCATACTCCCTGATACACGACGACCTGCCAGCCATGGACAACGATGATATTCGTCGCGGCAAACCCTCCTGTCATCGCGCGTTTGGGGAAGCACTGGCAATCTTGTCCGGCGACGCTTTGCTGACGTTGGCTTTTGAGGTGCTTGCCGGTGCGCTTCCGAAACAGTATGCGGGGTCGGCGATACGAATACTCGCCCAGGCGGCCGGGCCAATCGGGATGGTTGGCGGCCAGGTCGACGACGTGGACGAGCGGGTCGGAGCGATTAGTTTAGATCAGGTTGAGTCCATCCATAGGCGCAAGACGGGGGCGCTTATCGTTGCCGCGATACACATCGGGGGCTTGCTCGGTAAAGCTCGGAAGACGCAGCTCCGAGCGCTTCTGATGTTTGGGCAGAATCTCGGTCTGGCATTTCAAATAGCCGACGACGTGCTTGCGCATACCGGTGATGAGAGGCGCTTGGGAAAGCCAGCGAATTCCGATCAGCAGCAAGGCCGTCGCACCTATCCACGCGTGATAGGCATTTCAGCCGCGTGCATGCGCGCCGCTGAGTACACGAAAAGGGCGCGGGAAGCCCTTAAGCCGTTCAAAAAAAGCGCGGACGTCCTGCGAGGTTTGACAGACGTCATTGAAAAACGTGCAGCCAAGCCGCACGCAGCCAAACCCCTAAAGGGATAAGAAACTGTAAGCTCACTCCCCTAAAGGGGCAAGAGATTGTCCGCAGGATAAGAGCTTGTAATCCTCACTTCGTTCGTCAACAATCTCTTATACGCCTCGCTTCTCTCGCTACAATCTCTAGTCGTTCGCTAACAGTCTCTAACCGTAATGTTTTATAACCCGCTTGCCTGCCCGTCGAGATTCTTCAATAATTCACTGAGTCTTTTGACATCACTTCCACATTTTTTTGCAAACTCCGCGCTGACACTCCCAACATCCTGCATGATCGGGTCGAACAACTCCTTTGCCCGCAGAGCCAACATTTTCTTTTCCTGTTCGGACATTCGAGACTGCGCCTGATCACCAGCTGCGATGGCGTTTTCGATATCGATTTTATTAGTTTCGATATACTTGCTCACCACGATGAGCACCGTTCCGCAATCAGAAATATTTTCCTTCATCAACATGGCCACATTTTTGAGATGTTCAAAAGTTCTTTCAATGTAGTTAGAGACAGCGGTATTTTCGCATGCGCGGGTCACCGCGCTCGTCTGGTCCGGCTCAGGGAAGTCGTCCAATTGGGGCACACACGCGTGTTCTTGTTTGTTTGGATGTACCTGAGAGTCGTTGGCGTTTTTAGCCTCCAACAATTGCGCTGGTTCGTTCTTACCAGTGCAGGCTAGAGACGCCATGGACAGTGTCACCAGAAAAAATGCAACCGTCCTCACCAGCCGTCCCTGCGTCCAGACATTGAGGTAATCCACCACTAACATCGTAAGAAAAACAAACAACGTTAGCTCGATAGTGCTCAGCCCAACTTCTACAAGAAGTGCCGAAACGGTAGCTGGTTCGGAGACAGTCAACGTTAGTGCCGACATGCAATGATTCCCGATTCAATCGCGGAAAAATTCAACAATTATCTCTATGGCCATCTCAAAACAAACAGAAAAGTATCTGTTTTGTTTAAAAATTAACAAAATATTTTTCGGCGTGAACTGCTTTTTGGGAGGATAGCACTCAAGGAATTGAATGGTTTAATTCTTTGATGTAGGTTCGTTCCTTATTTGTAGGAAAAAGCGCGATTTGTAGATTGTTTTCTATTAAAACAGTAATATATTACGAATGTCGCAAAATACGCAAGTTGAGATATCTGATAATATTTTATTTTGATAATTATGATATATTGTGTTAACAGAATATTTATAATAAGCCTTGTTGGAGCTGGAAAATATTGTATTCTATAATGAAGTAAATGTCTCGACGGGCTTTATATAGAAATTTATTAGCCTAGTTATCTTACATTAACACACCTTGAAAAAAATTTTAAATATGTTATAAATATATAGGTGATCTGGACTGAATTATTCTCGTTAAGGACCACTAGAAGCTTGCGAATCATACCTTTCCCTACACTCATATGCTATTCGCAGCAAAGGATTTCAACCTATACATCAAACAGATAGCGGCCCTGGTTGACTATACCCTCGGCGTCCCCCCATCGAGGGTGGGCGGCCAGGGCCGCATTTCTTATTCACTGCTCTAGTCACCAACCCCAGTTTTCTTTGCCGGTCACATCCTGCCCGCTAGCGACAAAGACGCAATCCGCTGCACCTTGGGCCTTGCAGGCACTCTCAATGCAGTTGGACATTACACTAAATAGACCTTCGAGCGCACCGCCAACGACGCCCGCCAAAAGGTGGCAGATGGGGCTATCGGATTGTCCGTAAGCTTCGGCAAACGGCGAGCCAATGACCCGCACCGACACTTTGGGGATATCCGGTTTCCAAGATTCTACAACAAACCGCCCCCAACCAAGATTGGTTGCTAAGGTGCATAGTGATTGCAGCAGTACCTCGGGGTTCGAGGCCCCCGCCGCATGCAACCGTTGGAGAGCACCAATCGCCCACGAAGCTCCTGCGGCGTAAAGGTACTCACCGGCCTTGCTCCCAAGCCGATCTTCGACGCCCTTTTGGATTTCAGAAAGCGTCTCAGGTCGTAAAAAAGCATGGCGCAACCCGTTGAGAAAAAAGGCACCGCGATCGGGATCGAATTTAAGTTCTTGATGGAAATTTGACATTGCAGACCCCATGTAGAAGTGGTCATACTTCGTTATCGCATAACGAGAAGCATCTCACCCATTAACTATACGTATTTCGAGAAAAGACAATTTTTAATAACCTGTTACGGGCGGATCAAGGGCGGTCAACCGCAGATATTATTGGCGTATCACCAATGAGGTTGAGGAATTCGTCTTCTGAAATGATAGCGATCGGGGCGCCCGCCTCGATGAGTGACTCGGCTTTTATTTGTTTAGACTTCTTATCAGTCATGGAGTAGAGGGGAGAATTGTCGTTACCCACCACTAGATAGTCGAGATCTCTACTGACACCTGATGGGCAAACACCTCCCAACGATTCAACCATCGCCCGCGCCTGATCGCGGGTCATCGAATTAAGTTTTCCAACGAATACAAAACTTGTTCCGGCTGGAAAGGTACCCATAATCTCCTCCTCCGCTACTATACAATATATAGTGTGGTCCACTTTTCGTCAATCACCTGAAGATTAAGCGGAAGGCGCAGATTGATATATTCGGGACGCCAGATCCGCCCGTAGTTTAAGGAGGTGCAAGGAATCGGCCGCAGGCGTAGTGTATCTACGTCGAGGACCGGTTCCGTAGCACCGACGAAGAAATACGGGCGGATCTGGCGTCCGGGAAGGAATGTCTTGTTGACTGAATAAATAAGGGTGATAGCATAGCGATCATGGCCGATGAGAAAAAGAAAGACGCATCGCAAGGAACGCGTGCACATCCGAGAGTTGATTCCTTCAATCGTGTGCACGTTACTCCAGAAGATGGCACTCCCATGGATGTCTTCTCCTCCAATGTAAGTCGTGGGGGGATGTTCTTGCGCTCCAACCGCCCGCTGCCGACCGGTAAAAAGGTTAAGCTTGAATTTGAGACCATCAACGGCGTGGTGCGCGTTGATGAAGGTGAAATCGTTTGGAACCGGCCCTTTGATCCGGCTAGTCCCGGGGATCAAGTCTCGGGAATGGGAGTTAAGTTTCAGAGTATGTCGGAGGAGTCAAGCAAGAAGATTGGAACGTTCATCGATGAAATCCTTGATTCTCCGCTGCCGCCGGCATCCCCTTTGAACAAACCGAACACCGCCGCCCCCGATCAACCTGCCACATCGCCAGCGGGTGTTTCGATGTCGGATCAATCGATGGCGCCACACAAGGACCCCTCCTCTTCGGCGGGATCGCCATCATGGCCAAAGACTCCCGTTGTTCTCGCACCGCCGGATAACTCCCAACCACCTGAACGAACAGCACCACATGGCCCACGAGCGTTGCCACCCCTACCTTCTCTTCGTCCAACAGATATCGAATTAGATTCCGTCTTAGATACCCAGCCGACAACTGAAGAGGTCATGACTTCCTTATACCCGCCACCGCGTAAACGAGTTTTTCTTTTTGTTGGATTTGTGCTGTTTGTTGCGGTGGTAACGTTCTTCACCATGATGCTCATCAGGCCGAGTGTTGATGATGGAAGCGGCCTTAGCGGCACGGGAGCCACGCCAAAAACAGCCTCTCTGAGCCAACCATCGATGGTGAGCGCCCCCGACGCAAAGAAAAATGAACCGACTGACGCTGACACCGCGACCGCGAACACGAAGCCGGCGCCGGCGCCGGTGAAAGCACCGGGCAACGATGTACCCCCCTCCAAGGTTTCCAAGGCCCAACCCAATGAGCAACCTGGGCCTGCGAACATCAAGGAAACTGCAACCGACCAACTTGAGGTAGGCCCACCGGTTTTCGAGCAGAGGCCAAACGGATGGCGGATGGTCATTAGAGCTAACCGCGTTGTGGAGATCAAGCATTTTGCGCTCAATGCGCCGCCACGACTTGCAATCGATTTTCCTAAGGCATCTTTTATCGGTAAATTCTCGCCGCTCGATGCTCCGCTACCTTCTGTTGCCAAGGTTCGCGTGGGAAAACAGGATTGGGGAGTTCGTTTTGTTCTTGATTTTCAAGGCAACGAGGCGCCTGCTTACAAAATCAATGTTGAACCGGCGTCGATCACCGTGAGCTTTAGCCAATAAATCTCCTGAGAGATTTTAATTTGTCTATTGCTTTTTGAGTAAGGGTTTCACCTGTTCGGCAAATTGCTCAAAAGAAAAAGGCTTCATCAAAAAACCATCGAATCCAGCGGTACGCCGCTTCTCCGCAACATCGAGCATGTTCGACCCGCTGACCACCAAGAGACGGACTGAGGTTGACTGAG
The DNA here is from genome assembly GCA_963754925.1 of uncultured delta proteobacterium. Taxonomy (GTDB): domain Bacteria; phylum Myxococcota; class B64-G9; order B64-G9; family B64-G9; genus CAVWHX01. The sequence goes on along the minus strand of CAVWHX010000004.1, from coordinate 1,449,713 downwards.
CTCGTAATTGGCGAACCACCTCGAGTCCATCTGCGTCGGGCAATTTAATATCGACCAGCACCAGTTTGAAATGATCGCTTGTGAACGCTTGCAAGCCGGTAGCGCCATCCCGTGCCACGTGGGCGGCCACACCCAGCCGGGCAAGCATAAGACGCAACAACTCGGCACTCAGATCGTCATCCTCAATAACTAAAGCCCGTGCCGGTGCTGCTGATTCCGAATCACCGCCCACAGAATTACCCTCCGGCCCTCGGCGAGGTTTTGGATTCCGTCGGATTGACTTCCCTTCGCAGACTATTGAAGAATTCCACCCACCACTGCTTATTTCGTTCGCCCTTCACCCACTGGTTGCCGACCAAAAACGACGGGGTGCCTACAACGCCTTGCCGAGAGCAGCGCTCGAGGTCGGACTGCAACTTGCGTTCGGTTTCGGGCGACTTCATGCAAACACGAAAGGTATCTACGTTCAATCCCAGGTTCTCCGCGAGCATCGCCAATCCACCGGCGTCCAGCCCTCCTTGCCGTAGGAACAACCGATCATTCATCTCCCAGAAACAATTTTGTTCCGCGGCGCAGATGGCAGCGCGCGCACAGTCGCACGAGTTTCGATGAAAAGGCTTTGTCAAAGCACGATTACATGATTTATCGAGCGGCATCTGAACATGCACCAACCGCAGCCAATCTTTGTTTTGGCGCACTAACTCTCGGAGTGGCTCATGCGCCTTACAACAATGGGGGCATTCGTAATCAGAAAATTCAACGACAACCACTTCAGGGTTTAGCGCTCCAATCCAGGCGTCTCCCTCGGGTGTGCTGCCGGTAGCAATATCGGCCGTACCACCGGCGATTGAACGCCGAGGATCCGGGTAGCATAGCGGCACCAAAACTAAGACGGTCATGACGGAAAGCGCCGCTAACCCGTAAATTATCCCTCCCACGACCGGCCGACGAATCGTAACCGCCAGATCGTCAACCATCCGCCGCACAAACAGCCATAGCTCTTGACGCCGGCCGGGAAACCATAGCCATGCTGCCGTCGCCAATAGCGCTCCCGACACAGCGCCAAGCACTCCTCGATAGCTGTCGTAGGCCAGGACCAAGGCGAACAACCCGACCGAGCAGCCCGCGGCAAATAACATAAGCCCTGCGCTGGTTTTCGGAGAAACCCCCGACTGTTTGAGGCCGAGGCTTGCAACCAGCGCTCCAACAAATAAAATCACATACAAAGCAATGCAGTTGGGACAAAGCGCCTCAATGTTAAGTTCAGCGATCAAAATCAAAAACACCGCTACGCCCCATCCAAAATATAAGAGCGCGCCAAGCAGCCCCCAAGGCCAGCCTGGCTCCGGCCGTACGAGTGCCCACGAGCACAACGCTATCACCGCCAAAAAGAAGAGTATTCCCCAGGTGGAGACCGGAACGCCAAACACGACCGAGTAGCGACTTAATGCCACCGTATCGCAGTTGATCGCTTCGCTAATTGCGCAGAACGATACAAACCCCGGCAGATTGTTGACCTGCCAATGTAACAGGCTCAATTCCCCACAAACCACGAGGCCTGCCAGCGCAATCAGCAACATTACGATGTGCAATCTTTTTTTTGAATGCGACGCCAATGATGGGATCTGGTTGGCTTTCATGCACTCCCGCCCTGTAGCAGCGAATGTGCATGATACACTCTTTTTCGCGAATTGCAAGAGCACTACAATCTTTATGAGAACAACTATCTTTGATGTAATAGCTGATAACGATTATTGAACGTCTAACAAGGTAAAATCAATGTCGACCACAGCAGCCGTGCTCGTAACTTCCACCTTCTCCAAGTCCAACAAGGACTTATAACCCCCAAAGCTGAGGGCGGTCAACCAGGTTTCGCTCGCAAAGTCAGCAATCTCCCCGTAAACGTAATAGTCACTAGGGTACAGGCCCTTCAATTCGTAGGTAAAACCTGTTTCTAGGAACTCGCTGCAGGGCACCATGAGCGTGGACTGAAACAGGTAGTTCGGGTCGTTAATTGGCATAAAAGAAGCAGCGATCACGAGCCACGGGGAACCGAGTCCTATTATTTTCCCGTCGCTGTAATACTTGCCGCTGTAGTATATGCGACCACTTATGGTTCCAACACCAGTGTCGCGCGGCAGATCGGATCCACATGCCAGCAGCACGCACATTAATACCACCGCAGGGAGCCACCGATAAGACCAGGTGAGAGAGCCTCTTCCGGATACAGCCACGGCTCAACCTCCTTTGACCGAAATGCCGATTAAAAACGAACCGCCCAAGGGGGGAAACGAATCCCACGGGACCATCCGCAGACCGGACTCCCCGCGGAAGAAACCGGCCAAGTTGTGGATCACCAGGTAGATCTCGGCGCGATCTTCGTAGAAGAAGTGCCCAAAACGCAGGTTGAGAAGTGCCTGGTCGGCCGCTTGTTTGTTTTGCAAGGTCATGATGGTGTTATTATTGACGCCCTCTTGTGGTGCCGCAACCCAGGAGGTGGGTCGGTAGTCGAATACCAGGTATAAATCAGCGCAGAGCCGGTTGCGACCCGGCAACCGCCATTCTCCCCCAAGCCCGTAGAGGTGCATCGGCCATTCTTTGTCAACTGCCTTCGTGTCGAGATTGTATTCATACAAGAACGTATAATTAAGGTACAGAGTGAGTTTATTGGAGATAATAAAGTTAAGCCCCAGTTCCGTGCCTATCTGATTGTATGAATTGGCATTGACCGAGTAAATGGGTAAGCTCAAATTGTCTTCTTGTTTAATGATATCCTCGATTCTCTGGGTGAAGACAACGGCGTCCACCATAACCATGTTGAACAGTTTTCCCCGGTACCCGAGCTCGAGTGATATGAGGCCTTCGGGTACCAGAACCGGATTTCCCATCGCCACCATCTGAGGGGGACCGGGGAGGGGGATTACTTGACCTTTGACTTCCGCAAATAGATCGAACATGGTAGGAGTTCGATAGGATGAGGCTCCCACGAACCTCACGCTTTGATTCTCCGCGAATTTCCAGATCAACGCCGCCCGCGGGCTGATGCGCCGGTACTTGACCTCGGTAGCGGTATTCAGTTTCGACAGGTAGATGTAGTCGAATCGCGCACCCAGGTCGATAATCAAGGATGAGTCGGCAAGCAGCTTGGTTTGGTTGTTGACCAGAAGGCCGGCCAATATTGTTTGCGCTTCCACGGGGAGTTCCATGCTCCGCAAATAAGTCGCCTCCCCGCCGACGGAAGAGACATTGCGTCCCTCAAAGAGCGTGAGATCCACAAGGGCGAGGATGTGCGTATCGATGGATTTCATCGTTTGATTGATCTTTTCGCCGAAGTTATAGCCACTCAAGAAGAAGGGTATTGCGATAAAGTTTTCCTCGTACCCGCCATCGATGTTTACCTTCAGCGTCAGCGGATTGGCGAGGAAGTGCTGTTTCTCAATGGTTACGGCGCCCCAAGAATGGTCCTCTCTTCCAGCGTATGCCCAGGCGGACAAAGTAACGGTGACGACCTGACGGTAGCTGGAAAACCCGAGACGGCCATAAATCGACCAGTCCGAAGCTGGGCGGTAGTCGAAGGCCCCGGACAAATTGTAGTGGTAGCTGCCCGAGGAGGAAGGCGCTCCAGAAGGCGCAGGCCAATCCGGGTTTAGCCCTGTTTGCGCGCCCAACCGAAAGCCAAACGTTTTGCTGTCATTGGCAAAGTTATAGGCCATGAACGCATCACCACCCGATTGCATCCAGAGATCCTTGATAAAGGTTTTATCGGCGGGCGTATCACTCTTTTGGTGAACGACTGCAAGCTGTCCCCGGGCGTCGATCTCGTACCCCGGATGGTCCAGCGGCTTCTTGAGAATTATATTGACCACGCCGCTCATCGCGTTGGCACCGTATCCCACCGAGGCCGGCCCGCGGACCACCTCGATGCGTTCAATCTCCTCGAGATAGGGAAGCTCGGTGTAGGGAACATTCCCCGTCTGCTGAGTAGCCACCTGGCGTCCATCAACCAGGAACAGAACGCGGGTATTGGCGAGCGGGTTAATACCCCGCAATCCCACGGAATACTCATTTGCTAACGTTTGCAGCACGAACACGCCAGGGACTCGCCGCAGCAGCTCAGCAACGTTAAGGGCGCCCGACCGTTGAATTTCCTCCTGCGTAAGTACCGTTATCGACTCTGGCGAATCCTCTATGGATTGTGTACGGCGAGATACCGATTCCACTTGCGGAAAAGACAATAGAGAGTCGATTTCAAGCAACTTAAACTCGTCGTTCAAGGCACCTTCATCCGATGCCGATCGCGCTGTAGGCACATTCGATGCTGGTGCCCCTGTTTCGACCGACGATGGTGCCTGGTTTGCGGAAGAAGATTCTTCTCCGCGAGCGTTGCGACCAATCGGTAGTGCAGTGATGAAGATGGTCAGAAAAACGGCAATTGAGATGCTTATCTTCCGATAATGCATCGCTTCCCCGATTCTTGCTGTAATTTTATTTCTCAGCAAAACCCGCCCTATCCACGTACCTATTGGTAATTGCGATATGATAGGATTTCACTGCATATTAATATCATGCCCAAGGATCGGGCGTCAATTTCTCGCACAGCGGCAAACCGCCCTGCGGTTTGGTGTTTATTGAAGCTTTTTAAGGAGTGCTTGAGCCTGGGGAGTGCGTTGCGTATCGTTTGGGGCTAAATGCAAAAAGGACTCTAATGCCGCCTTTGCTTTGTCCTTCTTCCGCACGTTAAGGTATATTTTCCCCAACTCCCAGTAAGCGTCGGCCATCGTGGAGTCGAGCACAACCGCTTGTTCTAATTCGTCAATAGCTTTCGACATCTCTCTCTTGTTGGCCAGAACGCGCCCATAGAGATAGTGCAAAATAGAATCATCAGGGAAACGTTTGAAGGGCCTGGCCGATTTGTTTCTCGGCCTTAGTCCAGGCTTTATTATTAACCAAGATAAACCCCCCCTCGCGAGCCTCAACTTGCTCTGCAGACGGCTTTTTTTGCACGGATGGAGAATCGGTAGCCCCCGAGCCACCACCATCGGTTTCCGGTGTGGCCGTTTTACCCGGCATAGCTTCACCGGCGGGTGGTTTCACCGGTTCCGCGCCGGTTGCGGTGTTTTCGCTATCGGGTACCGGGGTTGCTGCCGGTGCACTCGTGGCGGGCTTCTCACGGGGAACCTCTGCATTATTCACCGACGCACCATCTCCATCAGTCACCCCATTTTTGGCATGCGAAGCATCAGTTTCACTACCCGGCGTGCTTTCGATGGATTTCGACTTCAAGACTGAAATCCATGAGCTCACGTTCGCGATCCAATCATCGAGCTCAAACCAATTCGGGTAGAAATAGGCCATACCGAATATGCCCGCGCCGAGTAGAACTCCCACGACGGCAAGAATAACAAAAATCCCGACTTTGGTACGACGTCGCGGCAGCTCAAGGGGCTCAGGTTTCTTCAGCGCCTGTCGTGCAACCGGTTGTGACGGGAGAGGTGGGGGAGGCCGTTCCCCGACCTGACCACTCGCATCCGACTTCGGCTGATCGTTCGACTTCATGCTCGGACGTGGTTCATCGCTGACCAACCAGGCCTCCGCTATTCCATCCAACCCCGGGGAGTCTGGTTTCGGCGCGGCGGCTTCAGGAATTACCACCGGTGGCTCGGATCGGACAATCGCTATCTCCTCAGCCGCTGGCTCCGCCGCCGGCGCGAGAGATTCTGCCGGGGCTTGATCCGGTTGGGTTGCCGGGGGCAGCGAACTGGCCTCATCGGGATACAGCTCGTCAGGAGAAATCACCGGCAGGAGTTCATCTCCGCTGGTAGCTTCTGCCACACCCGCAACGACCGTCTCGTCGGTAGGTCCTGCTGTTTTAGAAAATACCACCGGTTGAGTGACTTCCAAAACACCTTGGTATTCGCTCCCGCTCTCCAGTGGTTCTGACTCCTCTCGTTCCACCAAAATCTGTTCCAATTGCAGGTTGCGGGCGCGCGCTTGCTCAACCTCGCGGCGCAGGGCATTGTACTGCGACTCGAGGGTTGCCGACGCTTCCAGCCGATCGCTCAGTTCCAGCAGCTTTTGATCCTTCTCATTTCCCTCACGGCGCAGTTGTGAGATTAGCTTTTTCTGTTGCTCCAATTCTTCTTGGATACGCGCTGTCTCCCTTCCTTGCTGTGCCTGCCGCGTGAGTTCTTCACGGAGCTGCTTAAGTTCGTTCTCATACTTGACCAGCGCCTGACGCGCCCGATCGCGCTCATGCTCGGCCTCCTCGGCCCGAGCGCGCAGGACCGGATCCTGACGGGGCAACGGGGGCGCAACGGGAATCGAGAGACGTTTGATCTCTTCTTGAAGTTCTGCCACTCGCCGCTCGGCTTTCAGCGCCCGATGGGTGTATTGCCCGACATCATCGCGCAGGCGGTGCAGCTCGGCCGATTCCGCCGGGCTTGCCGTCGCGACCTGTTTGAGCTGGGTGTTTTCATCCTCCAGCCTGCGAATATTTCTCTCGTATGCTTCACACCGAGTCTTGAGGTCCCACTGGAATTCCTCACGTTCTTCGACGAGGTGCCGCTCGAGTTCAGCGATACGATTTTGCAACTGTTGGATTTCGGTGGGTTCGGCCATGACAGTCCTCGACAACGGAGACCACCCTGTCACCCAGAATACGGCGTGGTCGCTAAGGGTGAGGAACGTATCAACATAAAAATATCGAAGGAACTAGTTTGTGTCAAACATTGTGGCGATCACGCACGTATCATGTTAATGCCGATTGCAATGAGCACCAATCCACCGAATGCCTCGATGCGGCCGCCGACCCAGGAATGGAGGACTTTTCCGGCACGCATGCCGAACCAGGTGGCAAACCCGCAGACGATCCCGATGACCGTCATGGCGACGAGTAAGGATGTGACGCTCATGGTCAACGCCATACCCACGCCGGCGGCGAAAGCGTCAATGCTGACCGCGATCGAAAGCCCTATAAGCGTCCACCCCGTGGTGGGATCAGCCTCTTGGCATGCGGCCTTCGCCGATGCACCACGCAAGGCCGAGATCAGCATTTTAACACCAATCGCGCTGAGCAACCCAAAGGCTATCCAATGGTCGTACGGTCGTATGTACCCGAGTACCAGACGCCCGAGCAAAGCACCCACTAACGGCATCAGACTCTGAAACAGGCCAAAATGAAACGACAAGCGAAAGATCTGGCGCGGGGCACAATACCTTAATCCAACCGCCGCTCCGACCGACAGCGCATCGGCAGCCAACGCCAGCGATAGTAAAAATATTTCGAAAATACTCACGAACGCACCTCCTCCCAACCACTTTTTGACACTATACTATATACGGCCGCTCATGAACAAGGTATGATAGACTGATGATGAGTACGAATGTAAACAATCACGCTCACGAAAAAGAACCCATCGACGAGCACGCTCACACACGGGGGTTGCCCGCGCACCCGGCTTCAGAAAAGCTCGAGCGGGCATTGTGGTTCGCACTCTGGCTCAACCTTGCCTTCCTAGCAGTGGAGGTAGTAATCGGGCTGCTGGCCGATTCGCTTGCCTTGCTCTCCGATGCCGGGCATATGTTTTTTGATGTCGCCGCGCTCGCCATCGGGCTTTTTAGCGAGCGACTTGCCCGCGGCCAGCCCGGCGGCTCGTATACCTTTGGGCTCAAGCGCCTCCCGGTGCTCGGCGCCTTTAGTAATGCCATCGGTTTGCTCTTGATCGTCGTGGTGATTGTCTGGGAAGCCGTCAGCCGGTTACGCAACCCGCCAGAAGTGCAAGGCATATTGGTTCTTATCACCGGGTTCGCCGGACTGTTTGTAAACGTCCTTTCGGCCTGGCGACTGCACGCTGCCAGCAACCATAGCATTAACGCGCGCGGTGTGGCGCTGCACCTGCTGGCCGATGCACTCGGCATCGCTCGGGGCGATTGTCGCTGCCGTGGTGCTCATTACCACCGGTTGGCTGCCCATTGATGCGGTCGTATCGCTTCTGATCGCCGTTCTTATCATGCTGGGAACCTGGCCTCTGCTTCGCGACTCGGCCAAGGTCCTCTTGCAAAGCGCCCCGGCGCATATCGATTTGACGCGCCTACGTCAAGCGCTCTGTGCCTCGCCAATCGTTCAATCCACGTTGGACCTGCATGTTTGGGAAATTGACGCCGGCCTCACCATTCTGACCGCTGATCTGGCAACCACCTGCCAAACTGTTGCCGAACTCGAGGCCAGCGCTACCGAACTCCGTAACAAACTACAAACAGATTTTGGAATCCAGCACGTCACCATCCAATGGCACACCGCCGGCAGCGGCGGCGGAGGCTGCGAAATTTTTGGCAATTGCGAAGCCAACAAATAAACGGAGGTTAGGTGGGGTGAAGCGAGGAAACGACACCGGCATGCGAAGGTATCGCGCTCGGTATAGCGTTACGCCTTCAGTTTGGTCTTCAACGTAGCCAGGAGAGATTTGAACTCGATCGGTTTTTGAAACACGCCGGACAATCCGAGATCGGTCGGAGAGATATTGCGGGTAAGTTGATCTCCCACGGCGCTGAGCATGAATATCGGCGCCTTGTTGCCGAGCGCCTTGAGCTCGGTAACCAAGGAGGTGCCCGCATCGACCTCTTCCATCATGAGGTCGATGATCACCAGATCGGGATTGCTCTCCTTGTACTTCTTCAGACCCGCCTCGGCGCTGCCGGCTCCAACCATGATGTAGCCATTGGCCTCGAGTACGGTTTTCATTTGGTCGAGGATGTCATCGTCGTCATCAACACAGAGAATAACAAATTGCTGGTTTTTCATTTCAACCCTCTCAAGATAAGCTTTGGCGTTGGTCTCGGAAATTCTCGCCTGGCACATTAGTCTCTATCAATCGAAAGTTGCGGGTTCTTAGGGTCGTTTCAAGAAAGCGAAGCCCTAACCGCAAGTTATGCGCAGCTTGATTGGTAACGTTTTCGGTAAACGGCGCAAATTGGTACCCGCGGATCCCCAACACATATCCTTCCGGTCGCCGGCTGAATATCTGTTCAACCAGCCCCAGTACATCCTCTGGCACCAAGCTGTGGCTGGAGAAGCTCTGCATCGGACGCGGGGCGATCGGGTAAAACGAAAATGGTTCGGCTCCTGAAGCGTCGGCGTCGACAAAGATCACCACGTCATGCTCGGAAGCCGCCACCGAATCTTCCACGGTCAATTGGTAGTCGCAATCAACGCTTACGCCGGGAATATCGAGACGTTCGATGGCTTCCGCAACCAATGGTCCGAGGCCATCATCACCCCGGCCGGGGTTGCCATAACATAACACCAGTACTCGCGTGTCGCACGCTTCGGCCATCATCGACCACCTCAATGGCTGTCCCGAACCTTCCGATCGACCAACCGACCCTGGTGATCTAATAACTTCACCTCGAGCGGCATTTGCCCAAGCGCATGGGTAGCGCATGAGAGACAAGGGTCATAGGCTCGAATGGCAATCTCGATCCGGTTGAGCAATCCCTCGGTCAATTTCTTGCCGCTCAGGTATTGTTCTGCGACCTTCTGCACCGCTCGGTTCATCGGCTCGTTGTTGTTGGTAGTCGAAACAATTAAGTTAGCCATCTCTATCTGGTCGTTGGCGTTGACTCGATAGTGATGGAAGAGGGTCCCGCGCGGCGCCTCGACGATTCCCACGCCTTCGGACTGGCGCTCGCCTTTTGCGACCAAGTCGGTGCCTTGGAGATCTCGGTCGTTGAGCAGCTGCTGTATCTTCTCGGCCGCATGAAGCAGTTCTATCAACCGCGCCCAGTGATACGCCATGGTGATGTTGTTCGGTTTGCCGTTGCTGAGAGCCTTGAACTCCTGACGCTCTTTCTCGGCGAGCGGGGTATCGATAAAGTCGCAGGTGTTAATGCGCGCCAGCGGCCCAACCCGATACCAACCATCTTTTGGTCCAACCGAACGGATGAAGGGAAACTTCATGTACGACCAGTTGCGGACTTCTTCATGAATGAAGTTGAGATAGTCTTTGGGGGGCACCTGATCGAAAATCTTATTACCATTGGCGTCAATCGCCCGCAGGTTGCCATCGTATATATCGAGCGCGCCATCCTTGCGTACTAAGCTGAGATGGTTGGATGGGAAGGAGCCGAAATCCGCGAGCTCTTTGAGATGCTCTTTGGTGTACTTCTTACAAAGCTCCAGGGCAGAAACCGCCCATTTCATCATCTGATCCATGTCCTTGAGCAGGAAGTCGCGCTCCTCGATGGAAAGGTTCTTGTTGATGCCGCCCGGTATCGCGCCCGTGCCGTGGATCTTCTTGCCGGCCGTCGCCTTGATAATCTCCTGCCCCCATTTGCGCATCATCACACCCTGCACCGCAAGTTCCGGATATTTCAGCGCCACGCCAATCACATTGCGAATCTTTGGGTCGGCATCAAATCCCAGCAACAAATCAGGCGACACCAGATGGAAAAAGTGCAAAGCGTGCGATTGGTAGAATTGGCCGTAATGCATGAGCCGTCGCATTTTCTCGGCGGTCGGGGTCAGTTGTGGCGCGCCCGCAATGATATCCACCGCTTTGGCCGAAGCCAAATGATGGCTGACCGGACAGATACCGCACAGCCGTTCCACCAACACCGGCATTTCCCAGTAGGGACGGCCCTGCGCAAAACGCTCAAAACCACGGAATTCAACGACATGGAAGCGCGCCTGCTGGACATGGTTCTCATCGTCCAAGAGGAGCGTCACCTTACCGTGGCCCTCCACTCGAGTAACCGGCTCGATTACTACTCTCTTCAGTTCGGTATTAATTGTGCTCACGTCATACTCCTGCGTAAGGATGCGTTAGTCGTATTTGAGTAAATTGTAGGGCAGCTGCAGCGGCTTATTGTTCAACAGCGCAAGCAACGCCTCCCAAATAGTATCAGCCGAAGGCGGGCAACCCGGAAGGAAAACATCGATCTTGACTATCTCGTGAAGCGGATAAACCTGATCAAGAATCAACGGCAACTCGGGATCGTTGGGTATCCGACCGCTTTCGTTATACACCGTTGGGCCGTTCAAGTATGCTTCGCGCATGCATTCTTTGAGAGGAATACCGTTGCGCAGCGCCGGAATCCCGCCCATGATGGCGCAATCGCCCACGGCAACTAACACATCGCAGTTCTTACGGAAGTCCTGCAGCACCTTAACGTTTTCTTCATTGCAGCAGCCGCCTTCGATCAAACCAACCAAGCAGTGGCTCGAGAACTTCTTGATGTCATCAACCGGGGACTTGTCAAAGTCGACCAACTCGATCACTTTTAGAATTCGATCGTCAATATCAAGCAGCGACATATGGCAGCCGAAGCAACCAGCCAGCGACGCCGTAGCGATTTTCGGCTTGGCGGCCTGCGGCTTGGCTGGCGCCGCTTGGGCCGAAAAATATGCCCGTACACCAGGCATAGCCTTCACTCGATTTCTAAAACCGCAGGAGGCGCGCTTGACTGTTTGAGTCGTTTTCTCCTCGGATGTTTTATTTATTTTTGACATGGGTGTTCTAACCTCACTTGCCCTGTGCCGCGGCGCGGCCTTTGGTTTCGATATCCGATCCGATCGGTTGCGTGTCATAGAGTCGCTTACCCACGGGAACGGCGAATCCTACCCGCTTTCGCAGGATGGCGCCCACCGGGCAGGCCTTGACCGCCTCGTCGGTGACTTTCAGACCAGTGCCGCCCAACAAGGCCGCCGAGTTTACTCCCACCTTGGTACGGTGTCCGCGGTTGATAAACTGGAAAATGCCTTTGTTGTCCTTTTCTTGCGAGGTACGAACGCAGCGGCCACACAGGATGCAGCGATTGTGATCAATCATCACATCCGGATGGGTGGCGTCGACGTCGCGCTTGGGGAATTGATACGGATAGCGCGGGGACATCATGCCGAAGCGGTAGCCCATAGCCTGGAGCTCACAGTTGCCGCTCTTTTCGCAAAACATACAATAATGATTGCCCTCGACAAAGAGAAGTTCTATCAAGCTCTTGCGCCAGTTGGCGAGCTCGGGCGTGTCGGCCACAACCACCAATCCCTCGCCTACCGGATGGGTGCAGGCCGACTGCGGGCGGCCGTTGACCAATACCGTACACACCCGGCAGTGCCCGCCCGGACTGACGTTTTTAAGGAAGCACAAGCGGGGAATGTACATACCCATCTCGTCGGCGGCTTGGAGAATGGTCTGGCCTTTCGGGGCCTTGATCTCTGTGCCATCGATGGTGAAGGTTACCAGTTCTGTCATAGTGTGCCCTTTCCTAATCCTGGTGCTGGACCGGCTGTCGGCCCTGGACCGTAATCGCATCCTGCAGCGCCGCCTTGAGATCAAAGTTGACCCGTTGGCCGGGCACGGCCGCTTTTTGCAGTCGCGCTTCATAGAGTTTGCGGAAGTTCTGCAAGGTAGATTGCACGGGGTTGGGAGAGGTCTGGCCCAAGCCACACCGACTCATCTTTTTCACCATGGTGCACAGCTCATCAAGATAGGTTAGGTCTTCGGCTACGCCCTTGCCAGCCCGAATGCGATCGAGACGTTCTTTTATCAATCCATTGCCCACCCGGCACGGCTACACACCACCCGCAGCTCTCATCGATAAAGAATTCCATGAACTCGGAGGCAATCGCCAACAAGTCACGACCAGAACCAATAACCACCATCGAACCGCCGGTGGCCAGATCCTCAAACGCTAATCTGCGCTCGAACATATTCGGACCGATGCAGCTCCCCGACGGACCACCAACTTGGACCGCGATGGCATTGTCGCCGCCGACCAGTTTGAGGAATTCTTGCACCGTGAGGCCAAAGGGAACCTCATAGATGCCCGGCGCCTGGCAGTCGCCGCTGACGCTGAACAGCTTGGTGCCGGTGCTGTCCTTCGTCCCGATTTGAGAAAACCACGGCGCCCCTTTTTCCAACACCCGTGCCGCGCAGCAGAAGGTTTCGACGTTGTTGACCGAGGTCGGTAGATTGAGATAGCCGCGCTCAACCGGGAACGGCGGCCGATCGCGCGGGGCTCCGCGGGCTCCTTCACACGAGCGAATGAGGGCCGATTCCTCGCCGCACACATAAGCGCCCGCGCCCATCTGCAGGCGAATGTTAAACGTGAAGCCCGCTTTGCCGGCAATGCCGTTACCGAGCAGATTCTTCTTCCGGCGCTCGGCCAACACATGCTCGAGATATTTCCGCAGGTATTCGTACTCGCCCCGGAGATACAGTATGCCCTCCTCGGCGCCGATCGCATAGCCAGCAATGGTCATGCCTTCAAAAAGCATGTCCGCGGCTTCAGTCAAAATCACGCGATCCTTGAAGGTACCCGGCTCGCCCTCATCGGCGTTGCAAATGACCATCTTCCGTTTGCCTTCAGCATTACGGGCAAACTCCCACTTCATACCGGTCGGGAATCCGGCGCCGCCGCGGCCACGCAAGCGGGCGGTCTTAATCAGAACGGATCACCTCGACCGGGCTCATCGCCACCGCTTTTTGGATAGCAGCCCCGACCGTCATAGGCGCAAAAATCACTTCGCCCTTGCGTCGGATGTTGTTGATCACCATCGAGTGAACGAGATCGGATGCGTTCTGGCCCTCGCCGACCGTATAGACGAGTTTATGCGATTCTTCGGCCGTTTTAATGGTCCGGACGATTTCGCTGACCTTATCGGTGGACAGGTAGGTCACCGGAACCTCGTTGACCAGCGCGGCCGGGCCTTGATCGCACAATCCCATGCAGGGAGCGTGCTCCAGGGTTATTTTTCCGTCGGCCGAGGTCTGGCCAAACTTGAGGCCCAACTCTTTTTCGAATGCCTCGGCCACCCGGTCGGCTCCGCGCATGCGGCAGGTGACGCAATTGGTCATCCGAATGACCGTCTTGCCCTTGGGCAAGGTCGAGAGAAAGGCGTAGAAGCTCACCACGCCCTCAACCTCGACCCGCTGCGTTTTGAGAGCGTTCGCGACAAGGTCCAGCGCCTCGTTCGAGACACACCCGTGACGGGCTTGGACCTCACGCACCACATCCATCATGCGGGTACGGTCGGAACCGACCTTGGTTGCGATCTCCTGGATCGTCTTTTGGAGACTCACATTCATCCGTTCACTCCCTTCAGAGGCTGGGTATCATGTGTACAAAAATACTCCCACTCATTTCTCCCTTACAGATTTTTGACTCTTGTGTCAATCACTAAGATGCGCGTCTTTGTGTAGCGTTGTTTTTCTCATAGATCAAGAGATATTTTTTGCGCCCATCTATGACTTGCGAGAATCAGCGCAACATGTTTTATATTAGGAGTTTTCTTGGAATTGAGCAGGGAGAATACCATGAAAGAGATTGACTCCACGAAACCAGAAGATTTGGTGTGCGCGCATCCCAAACCGCATTTTCCGTTGTTGACCCCGGTAGTTGAGGATCTGTGCTCCTCGCAGAACGGTCTGAGCCGGCGCGACCTTCAGGGCCTTAGAAAACAAATGCTGCCTTCGCGTGACGAGATCGTCCGGATCATCGAGATGCTGCGCGAGGTGCTGTTTCCTGGTTACTTCGGCCCTCCCGACATAAACGACGAGACCATGCGTTTTTATGTCGGCGCCACCCTTGATGGCATTCAAAATAGCCTCAACGAGCAGGTTAAGCGCGGGCTTTGCTTTGTCTGTGGGGAAGATCCAACCCATTGCCCAGAATGCGACGCTCGCGCCACGGAGATTATCTGCCGTTTCATGCATGGCCTGCCGGAGGTGCGCCAGCTCCTGGTTACCGACGTGCAGGCAGCCTACGAGGGCGACCCGGCCGCCACCTCGCCGAGTGAGGCCATCTTCTGTTACCCGGGAATTCTGGCCATCACCAACTATCGCTTGGCCCATGAGCTGCATGTTCTTGGAGTGCCGCTGATTCCACGCATCATCACCGAGCATGCCCACAGCACCACGGGTATCGATATTCATCCCGGAGCGAAGATCGGGGAGTTCTTTTTCATCGATCACGGCACCGGCGTCGTGATCGGCGAAACGGCGGTGATCGGGAAGCGGGTGCGGCTCTATCAGGGCGTGACCCTTGGCGCCAAAAGCTTTGCGCTCGACGATCAAGGCCACCTGGTGAAGGGTATACCGCGTCACCCCCAGGTCGAAGACGACGTGATCATCTATGCCGGCGCCACCATCCTCGGTCGGGTAACTATCGGCGCGGGTTCTAGCATCGGCGGCAATGTCTGGCTCACCCGCAGCGTCCCGCCCGGCTCCCGCATCACCCAAGCGCAAGTGCAAGAAGAGCGCTTCACCGAAGGCGGCGGGATTTAGGAGCTGAACAACATTGTAGAAAGTGGTGATAGGGCTTATTAAAAAGACATATTCCTATTCGCGAGCGTTGGCTCGCCCATCTCCCAGCGTTGAAGCACCGTTGCGGTATCTGCACCGTCGAAGACGATATGGCCTTGATCGAGCATGATAAACCGCTTGCACACCCGTGCAGCAAAGTCGAGGTCGTGCGTAGCGACCAGCATCGCTGCGCCAGGTCGTTCGAGAAGCCGGGCGAGAACGCGCTTACCCGGTGGGTCAAGCCCCGCAGATGGTTCATCGAGGAGTAGCAAGTGCGGGTCCGCGGCGAGTGCCCCGGCAAGGGCCACCCGCTGCTTTTGTCCGTGCGAAAGGTGGTGGAGCGGAGATTCGGCGAGGTGTGCGACCCCCAGTTCATCGAGGGTCTGCACGGCTTTCGCCGTTGCTTCGGACGAGGACCGACCCCTGCGTAGAAGGCCGAATTCAACATCGTCAACCACCCGCGAGAAGAGGAGCTGATCCTCGGGGACGTTGAAAAGAAACCCGATTCGGTCTCGGATTGGTGATAGTGTCTTGCGCGTAAGCACAACACCGCCGACCCGGATCTCACCCTGGTGCGGGACGAGACCGACCGCGGTCATTAGAATAGTCGTCTTGCCCGACCCATTGAGCCCAACCAACGCGACGCGCTCCCCAGCTGCCACCGAGAACGATATGCCCGCCACGGTCGCCTCCTCGCCCGGCTCGTAGCGAACACTGACGTCATGAAAGGCAAGCGCCGATTCGTTCATCGAATGCTCCAGAGGCGGATAGTCGCCGCCAACCCCAATACACCGACGGCCAGCACGAGGGCGACGCCGTCGGCAACTCCCATCGTGACCCGCTGAAAAGGCCGGAGGTCGCCGTCGCAGTAGCCCCGTAGCTCCATGGCGGCCGCCACCCGTTCCGCGCGCACGATGATCCGTGGAAGCCAAACGCGCGGCAGCGAAAAGAGCACGCGCCACACGGCGACACCACCGGTCGACGCCCCGCGCACAGCCACGGCCGAGGCCACCCGCCTGGTCTCATAAAAAAGCGTCGCTGTCTGATGAACAATTTGTAGCAAAATCGCGGTCACTACGGTCGGAACGGGAAGACGAACCAGCCCCTCCCGCAAATCGCTTGCGCTCAACGCGGCCGCTGTGCCTATCGAGATCAACATACCGCTGAGTCCGCGAAGCAGAACGCTCCAAGGGACGACAAACGCCCGCTGCCAGTGTTCCGACGCAAGGGAGGAATCTACCGGAATAAGAGGCACCAGCAGGAAGTATGGTAGAAACAGCGCTAGTCCGAAAAACAGCGTGGCGCCTACAACGTTAAGCGGTGGCCGGCACGCGATTGTCCACGCCACAGCAATGCCCATGACGAGAAACGACCCGATAACGGTGTCAGCTGGGGTCACCATGCAGGCGGCGAACATCGTGGCGCCGGTCACAATACGGGTATGCGGAGCCAGACCCGTGACCGGGCCTCGCGCACATCCCCAGATCTTGTGCCATGGCGTTCGCATGATTACCTACCGTGCCAGTTTGATCGCCGTTACCAGGTAGCGCTCCTGATTTTCGACAACGGTTGTGATTTGGAATCCGGCGACGGCGAGCAGTTGTGCCGTTTCCCGTGCAGGTGGCAGCAGGTCATGCCGCACCGCCGCATCCGCCGCAGCGTGGATCTCATTGACGCGTTCTCGCGCCATCAAGTGCCAGATGTGAAGACAGCCCTCGGGCCTCAGCACTCTGCTTAGCTCAGTTCGCGATCGCCGCACGGTCGTCAAAGTGCGGCCACACCGAATAGCATATGACGCGGTCGCATGACGCATCCGCGAGGGGCAGCGATCGAGCGTCGCCGGCGTGCCACGTGACCCGCCCGTCACTAACCTTGCGGCGCGCAATCTCGATCATGCGCGGCGAGATGTCGACGGCCACCACCCGGCCGGCAGGGGAAGTCGGGCGAGGAGCGCTCGGGTGAGATTGCCCGTCCCGCAACCGATGTCGAGCACCGTCTCGTCTCTGCCTACCCCCAGCTCCTCGAGACCCGCGGCAAGCTTGCGCGCGAGCTCGTCCAGGTCCTCCCAGCCGTCCCACTTCTCTGCGATGCCATCGAAGAACATGGCCCCTTGGTTTGTGTTCATTCGACTTACTCCTTTTCGCGCTCAACCCCAAGCCGAGCCGTCCTCTCGCCCCACTCTTGCCACGGCGGCACCACGACGACCATCAGGATGATGCCGGGCCAGCCGCTCAGGAAGGACATGCCGGCCATGAAGCCCGCCGGGAGTGCAATGACCAGAGAGAAGCCATACACCAGCCCGACATAGAGAACCCGCCCAAGCAGAAGAACCGGAATCAACACCAACCATTCGTTGATTCGCGGCCAGCGGCGAACTAGGGAAGCAATCAGCGCCGCCATCGTAGCAAGCTCGATCGCCATGAAGATCGCCACCGGCGGATAGAAGGGCGGCATGCCGGTCACGGCCCCCGACAGCAATGGCACAATGAACGCGGTGACGGCGGCCGGCAATGGACCGACAAAAAAAGCAAGCAATCACAAGCGGAAGGTACATGGGCATGAAGACGTGCCCAGGTGGACCAGGTGGAAGAGCACGGGTAGCAGCAGAGACGCGGCGCCGAACAGGCCCGCAGTATGCGAGCTCGCGAGGTGAGTAGGCGACTGCTCATTTCAGATCCCGATCTTCAGCCCGGCGAGGACGTTGAAGCCGGGCATCGGATAGCCCTCGACGTAGGCGTAACGCCGGTCGAGGAAGTTGCGCAGGAGAACAGTACGGCTCGATGGCGATGCCGCGCTCTCCGCAGACGTATAGCGGTAGCGCAGGGCCGAGTCCATCACAAAGACGTCCGGGATGCGGCTGCCGGTTGTAGTCTGCCATGTAGAGGCCGTGCACCCATTCGCCGGTCAGGCTGGCGAAGAAGAAGTGGGCGCCGAATTCCTGTGTGACTTCCAGGGTGAAATTGACCTTCGCATCCGGGTTCTGCCGCGTGTAGCGGCCGACGTCCTGCCAGTCGCCGGTGACGATAGGCCGAGAGCGGCCCGATCCGCTTGCACGCGCGACCCGCGCCCTCGACGCCCCAGATGACGATGTGGTCGATGTTGACGACCTCGGCGGAGGGCCACACGCCGAAGTACTTGATGAGGTCCTGGGCCTCGGTGCGGTAGCCGCTGCAGCGAGCTCGAAGTGCTCCGAACGTAAGCCGGCGCCGAAGTCCCCGTTGAGCGCGTACTCCGGCTTGAGGTCGGGGTTGGCCGTCGGGTACGGCAGGTAGAGCTCGCGAATAGTCGGCTGCCGGAAGTTCCGGGACACGCGGCGTTGCAGGTAGAAAGCCCTGGCCGATATCCAAGCCGTGCGCCGGCTTTGTAGAGAGGCACGAAGCCATACTTGCTGCTTTAAAGCTCCCGGCTTCCCAACGTAATAGTTAGAGAATCGACCGGCCGCAGGGTGAGCTGATTGTAAAAGGAGGTATCCGAATGGCCGCGGACATTCGGCCGCACGCCCGTGATACGATTTTTCACCGTGCCATCAATCCACTCAGCCGCAAGCCCAACAAGCAGTTTCGTCGTACGATGCAGGCGCATATCCAACTCGCCGATACCCCCGCCAACGTAGTCTTGGGCATAGAACCCGTCATAGAGGCGATGAATTCCACATTCAAGTAAGGAGTGAATGTGAGACGAAACGCTTCGGGCGTATAGGCAAGTTGGAGCGAGGCATTGTCGCGCCAGACATCGAACCAGTGATCGATCGTCGGGTTGGTGACGGGACCTGGGTCGCCGCCCTCGACATGAACGACTTTGTTTCTTAAAGTGACGCAAAGGTCCGGCAATACTCGGTACCGCAACGCGGTCGTCCCGACCATGTCGTTACCGCCGGCGCCCTCCCGGTGTCCGTCCGTCTTCAGGTCGTAAAACGCCGCGGCGACATCTCAGGCGCCGAAGCGCCCGAGGAAGGACGCGGATTCGCGCAGCGTCGCATAGCTACCGTAAGCGGCATCATTCAAGAACTCGTATCCCTCCTGGTCGCGCCAACGACTGCGGATAACCACGACGCCGCCCATGGCATTGGTGCCGTATAGGGTCGAATCGCCCCCCTTTATGACCAACGCCTCGTCGATAAGGGTTGGTATATAAGCGTCGGGAATCGGGTGACCAAAGATTCCCTGGTAGTCGGGCACGCCATCCTCGACCACGAGAACCTGAGAATTGGGGCTTCCTCCGAGACCGCGAATCATGATGCCGCCCGTTGCTCCGTTAGACACGCCGTGCAAAGCGACGCCACCCCCGGGCACATACACGTCGGCTGCATCTTGCGAGAGCGCATCGAACGTGCCGCCGCGTGAGCTGTCACGAATGCGCTGGCCGTCGACCTGCGTTGCATCCTGCGTGCGGTCCGCTGAGATTGGTTTGCGGCCAACCACCACCACTTCTTCGGTGGGCTCGTTCGACGGCGGCTGTGCGTCGGCGATGTTATCCGGCGGCAGAGGCGGCTCGTCGTTGGCTCGTGCGGTGACGGATACCATCAACAACGCGATTAACAACCAAGGAGCCGCCTTCATCGACATGCTCCTCAATGGCCATAGGGGCCGGGCATAGAGAAGTCCTGTTCCATGTCGTCGAGAGTGATTTCGAAGAGATGAAATTGCCCATAGTTGACATGCTTGATTGAGACGGTCTCGTAGTTAAACCAGAGCGGTACCGCGTTCACGAGACCCTGGTCGACGCCGCCGTCCGGCGAAATCGCAACACCCCCGTCACACGGGCAAACGCCAGGCAAGGTGCCGTCTTCAGCTTGCTCTTGGCAGTACGCTTGAACATCCAGCTTTTGGAAGTGGACGTGGTCGTCGCCAGGAAGGCAGCGCCCCGGCGAGGTCGCGGCTCCGTAAGCGAGGACGGTGTTCCACACGCATCCGTTGAAGCTTGGGTTCTTGATTAAGATGTACTCGGCGGTTTTATTGATGACCGCGACCTCCGGATACTCAAGGTCGCAGCCGCCGCAAACAAGCAGCATAAGAATGATGGGCACTTTTATCGACAAGCTCATGCTTCTGCAAAAACCTCTGCTCGATCGTTCTAGCATTATGTACGTAATGGCATGGCAAGCAGCCGAGAAAGTGGGAAAGCCATTTTTATTGACACTCCGTGTTTTCAGTTCTCTGCGCGTAGGGCTTGAAGTTGTATTCAGGCCACAGTTGTAGGATGCGGTCGTACTGCGCCTCGGGTATGGGCGCTACGCCCTCGGGTGGACAGGGGCCCTGATGGTTCGCCATGTTTATGGCGATGGTCCGGGTTTGGCCGTCCACCACCTCCTCCTCGTTCTCCGAGGCGAGGGGCAGGCAGTGCTCCACCGCGCAGGTCGTATCATCCCAGGCCGCCACCATCAGAACATAGTCCAGACCGGGAACAACCTTCTGCTTCGCGCTGGTTGCTCCGAGTTCGATCTTCCCGAACTCAACACCGAGGTACGACGACTCGCAGATCGTCCACGGCGGCTGATAGGCCATAGTGGAATCATTGAAGTCATTCATAATCGAGACCACGGCAGAACCCTTGTCATCGCCGCAACCTAACAGCAATGTCGATGACACGAAAAACAACGCAACGGCTTTTGTGAAAATCCTCATCGTAGGTGCTCCTTTCCAGTTGATATTGGTATTACTAAATATAAAATCGTAATACCTTAACCACAAGCGATCCTCGCTTGTCAAGTGAAAATGAGCTACGCCGAACCTAGAGAAGAACAAAGGTCGGATTTGAGATTTTAATTCCATTTCTCTTATACTATACTATATTCAAGAACCATGAACGGAGGTTAAGTATCATCGATGGAAACCACGAACACAAACATCTACATGCTCATGGACACCCTCATCTTCATGAGCACAAACATGCCCATGGAGATACGGCGCATTCACACGAACACGAACACAAGCACAGCCATGAGCATGCCCATGAACACAAACACGCCCACAAGCACGGCGCCGGCTCAAGCACTCATAACCACAACCACATAAAAGAGCATGGTAGCCACGATCACGCACACGGGAAACATGAGAAAGAGGCCCATACCCACACTCATTAATACAGGCGAGTAGGAACCTCTTACCCATCTTCGAGGGCCACCTGTATCTTCTCGATTGGTTTTCCCGGATCAGTGATCGATCGCATTCAACGTAGTCAATGCTAACATAAATTCGCGAGCGCTGGGATCTGCACCGGTGACGCACCAAGCGATAATATTTATTAAGTTGTTACGAATTATACATTCGTGATACTCAAAACCACGAGGTATTCCAGAGGTATTCCGATGCATATGGCCGACGCCTTAATTTCACCCGCGGTTGGTGGCGCCCTGTGGCTTACCACGGCCGGGCTGACCGTGTATTCCGCAGGCAAGCTGAAGAATGAGTCCAATGATAGCCGCGTGCCGCTCATGGGGGTGCTGGGGGCCTTCATCTTCGCCGCCCAGATGATCAACTTCACCATCCCGGCTACCGGCTCCAGCGGCCACCTGGGAGGGGGTATGATCCTGGCAATTCTGCTCGGACCACATGCCGCCTTTCTCACCATGGCTTCGGTGCTCACGGTGCAGGCCCTGTTCTTCGGGGACGGAGGCCTCTTGGCCCTGGGGTGTAATATCTTCAACCTCGGTTTCTGGCCGTGTTTCCTGGCCTACCCGTTCATCTATGAACCTATTGTGGGGCTCAATCCCACACCGCGCCGAATCTTCCTGGGCGGGTCGCTGGCCGCCATCGTCGGCCTGCAGCTAGGGGCCTTCAGCGTGGTGCTGGAAACGCTCGCCTCCGGGGTAAGCGAGCTGCCCTTCACCACCTTCGCGCTGCTCATGCAGCCCATCCATCTGGCCATCGGCATCGTGGAAGCTTTTGTGACCAGCGCCGTGGTCACCTTTGTCTGGCGGGCGCGACCCGAAGTCCTTGAGCCGACCGCTTACGAGAGGACGCCCGGGAATTTCTCCCTGCGTCCTTTGCTTATCGGCCTGGCCGTCGCGGCCATGTTCACCGGCGGCATTCTGGCCTGGTTCGCCTCGACGCATCCCGACGGACTGGAATGGGCCCTGCTCCGTACCTCCGGCAAGGAAGAACTCGCCGGTCCCGCTGATGCCATCCGTGGCAATCTGGCGCGCATCCAGGAACAAACGGCCCTCCTGCCCGATTATGATTTCAGGACCCCGACTGAGGCGCAGGGAACCGCCCAAACCGCCGAGCCCAAAGCCGCCAAGGCGTGGCCCAGAATCAGCGCCGGCACCTCGGTCTCCGGCATCGTCGGTGGGGGAATGACCTTGATCCTGGCCGGCTGCATCGGTTTTGTCCTGCGCAAGCTGGGCAATTCCATCTAGCGGACACGTTCGGGATTGACCAGAGCGCGGGGGATCTATGGATTTTTTGTTCGTAAGATGCACGCACTTTGAGTAGATATTTGGTTGCGGCTGAGGAGAAATGGCCAGATGCAAGGCGCACGGATCCTGAGGAGTGAGGCGTACTTAATGTACGTCGCAGCGGCGAAGGATTCGTGTAACGCAGCAGATGGCCGTTTCTCGTCAGCCGCGATAGGATTGCGTCATGGCCAGCCTTGATACCGCGCTCTTAACCATCGGGGGGCTCAACGAACTGGCCTCCCAAAATACATGCATCCATCGCCGGGACCCCAGAGCCAAGCTGATCGCGACCGCGATGTTCATCGTCACGGTCATTTCCTTCGACAAATATGCCGTATCCGCGCTCCTGCCGCTGGTGCTCTATCCCGTGACCATCATCGCCCTGGGCAATATCCCCGTGCGCGCCATCACCCGCAAGCTTCTGATCGCCTCGCCGTTCGCAGTCATGATCGGGATCTTTAATCCCTTCCTTGACCATCAGATCGTCATGCAGTTCGGATCAATACCCATCTCGGGCGGGCTCATTTCCTTTGCGTCCATCCTGCTGCGCTTCGTCCTGACCGTGAGTGCGGCCTTGATCCTGATCGCCGTCACCGGGTTCGAGTCCGTGTGCCTGGCCCTGGAACGGCTTAAGATTTCGCGCGTTTTCGTAGTCCAACTCCTATTCCTGTACCGCTACTTGTTCATCCTAGTGGAGGAGGCCTTGCGTATTCGGCGGGCGTATATGCTACGCTCCCCGGGCGCTCGCGGCGTGGCGATGCGCGTTTACGGCAGCCTCTCCGGCCAGTTGCTGCTGCGCACGTTAAGCCGCGCCCAGCATATACACCAGGCCATGCTCTGCCGCGCTTTCGACGGCCGCATCCGTCTGGCGCGATCGTTCCAGGCCGACGTCTTGGATATTGTCTTTGTTCTAGCCTGGGGCCTCTTCTTTTTCCTGGCGCGGACGTACAACCTCCCCATGCTCCTAGGAAGCTACGTGGAGGGCCTACGATGAGCCATCATATCGTGGAGGTTAAGGATCTGAGCTATGCCTATCCAGACGGCACTCCAGCGTTGGACAACATCAATTTCCGGATTATACACGGGGAATCCGTAGGCATCGTGGGCGCCAATGGCGCCGGCAAGTCTACTGTACTCATGCACCTGACCGGCTGTCTCTTTCCCAACCACGGCAGCGTGCATATCGGCGATCATCCCCTGACCCGGCAGAACCTGGCCCAGGTGCGCGGCCGGGTGGGCATGATCTTCCAGGACCCGGACGACCAGCTCTTCATGCCCACGGTCTTTGACGATGTGGCTTTCGGGCCGCTCAACCAGGGTGTGCCGCCGGACGAAATCTCGGCCGTGGTGGACGGCGCCTTGACAAGGGTCGGGGCGCTACACCTCAAGCACCGGCCGCCGTATAAGCTCTCGGGCGGCGAAAAAAGGAGCGTAGCCATTGCCACGGTGCTGGCTATGTCACCCGATATCCTGATAATGGACGAACCCAGCGCCGGTCTTGACCCGTACACCAGGCGCCAATTGATCGAGCTCTTAAAGACCTTCACGCATACCAAGCTCATCGCTACGCACGACCTGGACTTGGTGCTTGACCTGTGCGAACGCACCATCATCCTCGACCACGGCAAGGTCGCGGCCGACGGTCCCACGCCTGCCATCTTCGCCGATGAGGCGCTCCTGCTAGACAATCACCTGGAACGGCCGCTGCGCATGCAGGGCGCAGGATAGGTGGAGCGTAAACGGGTCAGGACTATTTTCCCTTAAATGCATCGTAACCAGAGGGCGCTCGTTCGCACCAGACTCCGTGGAAACCTACGCGAAGTCGGCGCTCGGTCGTGATACGGCCGATCTCCGTGGGCCTATGCTTGATTGTTGAGCCAGGAAATGCCGACAATACTTCATCGCGTTTTTCAGGCGAGGTGCAAAACAGCAGGACATAGTCCTCGCCGCCTGAAAGCGCCCATTCGCGTGCATCGCCACCTTCCGAAGAGGCAAGCTGCCGTGCTGCCTTCGACAACGGCAACGTATCGGCATCAACTTCGGCCCCTACCCCGCTTTGGGTGCAGATATGCCACAAATCCTGAAGCACCCCGTCACTCACATCGATCATGGCGGTGGCAAGCGAGTTTTTCGCGAGCCAGCGACCGAGCTCTACTTGGGGTCGCGGCTCGAGGTGCGCCCGCACCAGCTGATCACGCTGGCGCTTGGGTAGGTTTCCGGGTTTTCCGAGTAACAGATGCAGTCCCGCCGCGCTGTCGCCAACCACGCCGCCAAGCCAAATGAGATCGCCGGGTTTCGCTCCTTTCCTGAACACAACTTGATTTGCCGGTGCAGTGCCCAGCACAGTTAAACATACGGTCACATCGGCTGGCGTCGCAACGGTATCACCCCCGAGGAGATCCAATCCGAATTCGTCTGCACAGGTAGTTAATCCATGCTTGAACTCACGCACAAATTCTTCATCTGATTCGGGAAAAAGTCCGAGCGCGAGGAATGCTGCCTTGGGCTCCCCTCCCATGGCGGCGATATCGCTGACATTAACCGCTAGCGCTTTCCAGCCAACTTGGTAGGGAGTTATTTTTTTGGGTAAGAAATGAACCCGTTCGATAAGCATATCGGTGGTCACCAGGAGAGATTGTCCCCCGCCGATATCAAGAACTGCACAATCGTCACCAATCCCGGTTTTGACCCACGAGTGCCGTGGCTTGATATCGCGAGCAAGGATATCGATCACCCCAAACTCGCCGAGTGTTGAAAGTTTCTTTTTCATAGGAACCCTATCATACACCATACAAATTTTGTCGATGCTAGAGATTGTAGCGAGCGTAGCGAGGCGTACAATCTCTTGTCCCTTTAGGGGCTAGAGATTAAGCCAATAGCCGCACTATCCCATCGGCGTGAAGCAAGCCGGTAGCTGTCGGAATCACCCTATCTTGAGTAAGAGAGAGCCACCCCTTTTGCTGCAATTTTTTTATCGTCGCCAACACCTGGGATTCTTTGAAGAGCGTAAGCGCCACTCCTTCGCAGGTGCGTAGACCAAGCATGATAGTCTCCAACCGTTCTTGCACAGGGGTGAGATCCTCGTTGCCGGCAAGCGGCAAGCTGTCGTGAGAGAATGCCGCACAATATTGAGCGACGGTATTATGATTCCACCAGCGTTTCGTTCCCAGCAATGAGTGCGCGGCAGGCCCAAGCCCCAGGTAGGGCGTATGGACCCAGTACTTGCTGTTATGCCGCGAGCGGTACGTGCCGCCTCTGGAATAGTTTGAGACCTCGTAATGCAGATAGCCAGCCTCTGTTAGCATCTGATCCAACCATAGGAACATCTCGGCCTGTTGCTCTTCATCAGGCAACCGAAGCTCATGCGCGGCTACGCGGCGCGACAACACGGTGCCCGGCTCCACGGTGAGCTGGTAACACGACAGATGCTCGGGTCCATACTCAAGGGCCCGGTGGATGCTGCGCTCAAGATCCGAAATCTCTTGACCCGGAAGGCCGAAAATCAGATCGATGCTGAGATTGTCAAAACCGACCGCGCGGACCGTGTGAACGGCCGTCTCGGCTTGCGCAACGTCGTGCCGCCGCCCGAGCAGGAGCAGTTCTTGTTCATTAAAAGATTGAACTCCGAGACTGATCCGATTTGCCCCCCACGAGCGTGCGGCCGCTAACCAGGCTTCTGCAATGTCGCCGGGGTTGACTTCAACGGAGATTTCGGCGTCCCGTGCAATCTCGAATTCATGGTGCGCTATCGTTATGATCTGTCCGAGCTCGTCCGAAGTCAAAACGCTCGGAGTGCCTCCGCCGAGGTACAGGGTGTCAAAAACGCGGAAACTGATCGCGATAGGCGCTTGCTTCTTGTGCAAGCGCCGCCAGATAGCTCGGCACCCCGGTTCGACCCACTTCCGAAGCAAATCCGCAGTAGGGGCACTTCGAGAGGCAGAAGGGAACGTGAATATAAAGGCCCGGTGTAATCATGTGCTAGGTATCGGCAAGGGCGCTATTAATCGCGCCCCTACAATCTGGATTCCCGCCTGCGCGGGAATGACATTCAGAACTGTATACCACGGGTCATTTTCGTCATCCCCGTGAACCCCTCAAGGGATAAGAGACTGTCCAGAGGATAAGAGCTTGTAAGACTCACTTCGTTCGTCAACAAGCTCTGATAACTCCCTTCGGTCGTAACAGTCTCTAAAACGGGGATCCAGTAACCGCAATAATTGTACCATTACTTCGTTAGGAAAGACCTATAGATCGAAACTCAATCATCATCGGTCCTCAGAACCGCCACGAAGGCGCTCTGCGGAATCTCGACCTGCCCCACCATTTTCATGCGCTTCTTGCCCTCTTTTTGTTTCTCGAGCAGCTTGCGCTTGCGGGTGACGTCGCCGCCGTAACATTTGGCGGTGACATCCTTGCGGTACGGAGAGACGGTCGAGCGTGCGATGATGGTCCCGCCGATGGCGCCTTGGATGGCAATCTTGAACTGCTGGCGCGGAATCTCATTTCTCAGCCGATCGCAGATCTGTACCGCGCGCGAACGTGCGCGCTCCTTATGTAGCATAATCGAGAGGGCGTCGACCTTTTCACCGTTGACCAGGATGTCGAGCTTGACCAGGTCTGATTCACGGTAGCCGATGAGCTCGTAGTCAAACGAACCGTACCCCTGGGTGACGCTCTTGAGCCGATCGTAGAAATCGTAGATCACTTCGGCGAGCGGCATTTCGATGGTGAATTCGATCCGGCCAGGGGTGGGGTACTGAAAGCTTGAATTAACCCCGCGCCGATCGAGGCATAGGTTCATCACCGCGCCCATATAGCGATCGGGAAACAGAATGCTGGCCTTGATGTACGGCTCTTCGGCTTTTTCTATCGTGGTCGGATCAGGGTAGTAGGTAGGATTATCAACCGTCAGCACCTCACCGTTCTTGAGGGTGTAACGATATTGAACACTCGGCACGGTAACGATGAGCGATTGGTTGTACTCGCGTTCAAGCCGTTCCTGGACTATCTCAAGGTGCAGCAAGCCCAGGAAGCCGCAGCGAAACCCCTGGCCGAGGGCGGCCGAGCTGTCTTTTTGGAACCCGAGCGATGCGTCATTGAGCTTGAGCTTCTCCAGCGCATCGGCCAAGCTTGGATAATCGTTCGAGGAAATCGGATACAGCGAAGAAAACACCACGGGTTTGATGTCGCGCAGGCCCGGCAGCGCCTCCGCCGCCGGATTGGTATCCAGGGTAATGGTGTCTCCGACCCGCGTGTCGCGGACAGTGCGGATCCCGGCAATGAGATAGCCGACCTCGCCGGCATGTAACTCCTTGCGTATTTCACGATGTAATCGAAAGAGACCGACCTCTTCGACTTTAAAAGCGGCGCCGCTTGACATCATGCGGATGGTATCGCCCGGACGCACGGTGCCTTCGAACAGGCGGCAGGAGACAATTGTACCGCGAAATGAGTCGTACTGGGCGTCAAATATGAGCGCTTGGAGAGGCGACTCGGGGTCACCGCGCGGCGGTGGGATCCCGGTGGTGATGGCCTCGAGGAGCGTTTCAACGCCGGTGCCTTCCTTGGCCGAGACCTGCACGGCGTGCTCGGCGTCAAGACCGAGATCCACCTCTATCTGCTCCTTGGTGCGCTCGATGTCGGCCGAGGGCAAATCGATCTTGTTGATCACCGGCACGATGGCGAGGTTGTGTTCCATGGCTGAGTACAGATGGGCGAGCGTTTGCGCTTCGACCCCCTGGGAGGCGTCTATCAGAAGCAATACGCCCTCGCAGGCTGCCAATGCCCGGGAAACTTCATAGGTGAAGTCCACGTGACCAGGAGTATCGATGAGGTTGAGGGCGAATTCCTCGCCTTGCTGGTTGGTATACGGCAAGGTAACGGCTTGACTTTTAATTGTGATTCCCCGTTCCCGTTCGAGATCCATATTGTCGAGAATCTGGTCGCGGAAGTCGCGATCGGCGACAAGCCCAGCGCGTTGGATCAAGCGATCCGCCAAGGTGGACTTGCCGTGATCGATGTGGGCGACGATGCTGAAATTTCGAATCTGTACCATGGGCGCATAGGTATCCTGTTAGTATGGGGTGCTGTCAAGAGCGTATTTTGGCCAATCATCTTGATTTTGACAGAAAATTGGTAAAGAACATCGCATGCCAGTCTGGATAGTAGCAGATTCAAACAAAAGTGCTGTTTAAACATCCGTGGAGGGTTAAGTCGAAAGCCAGTGTTTTTTATTTCGCCTGTGCGTAACTTTGTTGTAGGTCTGATGGGTACAAAAAATGGTTACGACAGCTTCAAAGGATCAAAAGCCATGAACAAGCAGGCCCGGCAATTGTGCGAAAAATTCAAACAGAACCCTCGGTCAGTGCCATCTGGTCTCCTATTGATCAGTAGGAACATTTCATTTTCATTCCTCGCAATCCTATGCTTGGCGGGTTGTGCAACTACCTCGATTCACGAAGCTGCGGGACTGGGTGATCTCGAAAAAGTCCGCGCCCTGATCTCGGCTGACCCTGCCATGGTTAATGCCAGGAAAGACAACGGTGCCACACCGCTTTGGATAGCCGCGCAGAACGGTCATCTTGAAGTGCTGAAGATGCTGTTAGATAAAGGTGCGAACCTCAATGTCGATGCGCAGGGTTTGACTCCACTCAGGGTTGCAGAAAAAAGGGGCCATACGGAGATCGCCGAATTGCTGCGTAAAGCTGGCGCGAAATGAAACCGACAACAGCAAACATACTCCGAAGAGAGGATTCAGGGGAAAAATGGTATAGGGGAATCTAAGGGATGGGAGCAGAAAGAAAGGACGTTTAAGATGACAGCAACAACTCGATTCAGCGCGTCGATAGATACAGAGCTCTTCGAGCGTTTCTCGCGGATGATCAAAAAACACAGATACCAAAACCGCTCTGAAGCGTTGCGAGACATTATCCGTGAGGCCCTGGTTCGCGAGGAGTGGGAAGGCAACGACGAGATCGTGGGAACCGTCACCATTGTGTACGATCACCATAAGCGCGAGCTCACCGATCGATTGACGAACATCCAACATGATTTTCACGAGTCAATACTCTCCAGCATGCATGTCCATCTTGACCATGACAATTGCCTCGAGGTAATTGCGGTCAAGGGTACCTCCACGCAGGTGCAACACATCGCGGATACGCTCATCGGAACACGCGGCGTTAAACACGGCAAACTATCGGCCACAACGACTGGCAAGAAACTCACATGAGCATCATTTACATCATACGGCACGGCCAAGCTTCTTTTGGGAAAGAAAACTATGATTGCCTTTCCGTCCTTGGAGTCCGCCAGGCAGAACTCCTCGGCGACTATTTCACACGCACCGGTGTCACGTTCGATACCTTCTACAGCGGATCCTTCGATCGGCAGATCGCCACGTTCCGGGCGGTGATAGCGCGACTGCCACGCAATCACCTGATCGAGACGCCGATCATTCTCGACGAGTTCAACGAGTTTGACACCTTTTCCGACCTTATGAAACTGGTCGCCGAGCTGGCCGCTGAAGATCCCGCTCTGTCCAAGGCAGTGGAATCGATCAATACGGATCCCTACGCTTTCAAGAACGTATATAGCCAGGTTATGCAGCGGTGGGCTCAGAATAAATCTTCAGGTAATTCCCTTGAATCGTGGAAAGATATAAACACGAGGGTGAAAGCCGGCATTGATCGAATACGCATGGAAAATGGTTCTGGCAAGCGCGTTGCGGTCTTTACCTCCGGAGGTCCGATTGCGGCAGCCATGCAAATCGCCCTTTCCCTCGAGGACCGATATGCCATGCAGTTACCCCGCCATATTCACAATACTGCGGTTTCAACATTTTTATATGATGACCAACGATTGAGCCTATCAACCTATAATTCAATTGCCCACCTCGAGATACATAACGATCCATCGTTAGTCACTTTCATCTAGTCGTAGCCGAACACCTCATCCCTGCGAAAGCGGGGTTCGATTTTACTGCTCGGTTTATGCTGCGCTGTTTTGATAGGAACTGCCGGATAACGGCTTGGACAATTACTTTGGTGCTAGGTTCATGTCCATATCCATGCTGCTCTTAATGTTTTGCTGCGCTCCGGCGGTCGAGATGTTCATGCTCATCGAGGTGGTGATTTTCGTAACGGAGATAGGCACCAACCGCGTCAAATTAAAATTCACGGTCCCGGAACCGGATGACTTCAAAGACTCCAAATACATTTCGGTTCCTGGCGTTATGTTAGGACTTTCAATTTTCTGCGACGGGGCGATCAACTCTAACGCAACCGCGAATTTTCCCGCGTCACCCTTAAGCTCCTCGATTGAATAGGTTACCACTTGGCTTGAGTTAAGCGACCACATGTTGACCGGCATGCGCACTTCCCACTTGGCACCTTTGCCTACCGCCTCCTCGGGAAATGGTATCGACAGTTGGCGAATAACGTTGACTAGTTGTTCTACTTGCTGGCCGGCAACAGAGGGGATCGTTACGGAGGTATCCTTGATGATACCCCGATTGGTAATCACCACATAGCCGCTAAGCCCGATAAGCTTTTTCATTTCGCCATCCATGGCGCTTACCACTTGGGGCATGGCCTTTGGATCGGGAAGAACTTCGGCCGCCGTCAACTTAAACTCATACCGCAGTGTTCCATCGGGGCTAACGTCTTTGTTTTCAACCATGGTAGTGGTGCGAACGACAGGCATGATCATTTCTGGTTGTTTGATGCCCCCCATTTCTATGGTCATGGCCATTTTCATTTCTATGACCATGGTGCTTTTTTTGCCCTGTGTAAATTTATACCGAAGCGCTTTTTTCGGATCAGCGCCACGGCTTAAGACCTTGATCGTGACTTCAAGCGCCGTTATCTTCGATTCCTTGTTCGCTGGCGGAGGGGCTGGCTGGGCAGCCGCGGGTTCCTGTTTTCCGGTGCTCTCTGAAGCGTTGGACTGATCTGCTCGTGCCGCAGGCAGGTATGCTACCAACGCAACAAGCATACCGATGGTCGTTCCAACTCGATACATAATCATAGTATCTCCTTCCCGAATTATGTCAGAGCGGTAACACTACCGAGTATCGATGTCAATCAATTAGAGGCTGTTAGCGAGCGCAGCGAGCGTTATTAGAGGCTGTTAGCGAACGAAGTGAGCGTTATTAGAGGCTGTTACGACCGAAGGGAGTTACAGCCTCTTATCCTGTGGACAGCCTCTTATCCTGTGGACAGCCTCTTATCCCCGAAGGGGATAAGAAATTCTGGCTTCGCTGCGCTCAGCATGAATTTCTACATCCCCGAAGGGGATTAGATTTCAGGCCGAGCGGCGATTTTATTGAATCGATCGATTCAATACGATAGTCTCTTTGTGGCACGGGAACAACAACACGTTGTTCGAAATTTGGCATGGCGCAAAGGACCGTAAACCCGGTCACGCACTCGATTCGAGCGAAGTCTCGAATCGGGTGTAGTCTCTTTGAGACGCTATGGTTGTAAAAATATTTAAGGTAGACCGTATGCACCCTCTCAGAACTCGTTTTTGTCTGAAGATGTTGTGTGTCGTCGAGTTGTTCACGTTTGTTGGCAGTGCCTATGCACAAGACGATTTTGGCATAGAACATCGTCTTGATTCACTGCCGATGGAGATTGATCCGAATAAGCTCACCTCAACCAACGACAACCCATGGTTTACGAACTACACCAACATGGGCGGTTCCACTCTATTTCCCAAAATAAGATCACATACCTCATGGACCATGCACATTCGTACCCCATACCATTCCGTTGTCGAATGGAGCGTCGAGGCGCATAGCCCCGATGGCTTGCAACGTTTTCCCGCGCAAGAGATTGACAACGGCTTTGTCATGTTAACAACGGTTGCGGTGCCGGAAATCGAACGACTGGATCGAATCCGTTTCATCCCTAACAACGTCTCCGCTCAAGAATGGACCTTTGAAATAATAGGGTCCAGCAAGTTAACATGGAATAGAATCGATTGGGTGGTTATCAGTGAGGACGGTAACCATATTGCTTACGCGGGTCAAAAAGGCTTGAAATGGCAGGTAGTCATAGACGGGCAGGTCGGCCACGAATACGAACAAGTGTCTCCGGTGATCTTCGGCTCGGGCGGTGTATTTGCCTACAGTGCCCGCTATAACAGTCAATGGAGTGTCGTCGTGAATGGTGATGAAAGAGAAGAGCGATATGATGAGGTCTTGTGGCCGACATTTAGTTCTTCGGGGAAGTCGTTTTGTTTTGCCGCACGAAAGGGCGATAGTTGGCGTGTGATAACAAACGGAAACGCCGGACCGGCCTTCACCGCTGTCGAGAACCCTATCTTTAGACCGAGAAATGACCGTTCCATTGCCTACATCGCTCATAACAATGATGAGGTCATGGTTGTTGTAGATGGGAAAATTCAAAAAAGTTATAACCAGGCGCGTTGGCTTACCTTCAGTTCCAATGGAAAAAGATTAGCCTTTGCTGCTTGGAAAGATGGGGAGGCCTATATTGTTCTCGATGGAGAGAAAAAAACGGCCTTTTCGGCGGTCGATCTTCCCGTTTTCAGTGCGGACGGGAAATCTATTGCGTATGCCGCCCAAGTCGGAGACCAATGGGGTATGGTACGAGACGAACAATGTGGCGAGCTTTTTGAGAAAGTCGGCCGTCCGCTGTTCTCCAACAAGGGAACCCTCGCTTACGCCGCCATGCACCAGGGCCGCTTTACGGTTGTCGTCGGCAACACGACACGCTCTTCGTTCGATTGGGTTGGCGGCATGCGTTTTGATACCACGGGCGATAAGCTCGGATTCGGCGCTGTGGTTGGCGGCGAAATATGGTGGAAAGTTATTGAAGCTGAAAAATAAATAGATGCAAACGCTATTCGACACTCACTGCCATCTCTATAATCAACCGCTGGTTAACGACTTAACTGATGTTCTCACCCGAGCGCACGCCGCCTCTGTCTGCGAGTTATTGGTGCCGGGCGTCGATCGGGAGAGTTCACGTTTTGCCGTGGAGCTTGCCCGCACCAAACCAGGAGTATACGCGGCCGCTGGGTATCACCCCGATGCGGTGGATGCGGCCGGCATTGACGTGGCAAGCTTGAGTGCCCTTATTAACGAAGGTGCAGTGTGTGCAATCGGGGAAATCGGTCTGGATTCCACTGCCGACCAGCCGCGCGACCCGCAAGAGCTGGCCTTTCGCCTGCAACTGGGGCTTGCCGCCGAGCACAATCTGCCCGTTTTAATCCACTGCCGCGGAGCATTCGGAAGGTTGCTTGAGATATTAAACGAGACCGAACCGCACCCGACGAGCGGAGTCCTTCATGCGTATGCTGGTTCGCTCGAGGTGGCGCGGCAGCTCATTGCGGCAGGATATTTCATTGGGGTAGCCGGTGTCGTAACGCGGACGAAAGCCACGCGCGTACGCCACCTGGTGACCCAGTTGCCACTCGATAGGTTGGTGCTTGAAACCGACGCACCCTTCATCGGTACGGCCGATAGCCCCAAGGGCCAGGTTGAGCCGGCCGATCTGATCGAGGTGTGCCGAGCGGTGGCCCAGCTCAAAGGTGTTTCCTTCGAGGATATAGCGGAGCAGACCACCATTAATGCTCGCTCACTCTTCAACAGTTCCCGAGCATGAACGACTTTTACCAATCAACCTTTCAGCGGTTGGCGCTTCTTATCGGCGAAACAGGACTGGCGCGTCTGACGCGTGCCCGCGTGACCGTATTCGGCCTCGGGGCGGTCGGCTCGTTTGCCGTGGAGGGTCTTGCGCGCTCGGGCATCGGATGGCTGCGGTTGGTTGATTTCGACAAGATTAAACCAAGTAACCTTAATCGGCAGCTGTTCGCACTCGCCACGACTCTTGGCCGGTCAAAGGTCGCAGTAGCCACCGAACGAGTCCTCCAGATAAATCCCTCTGTGCAGGTCGAGGGTCTTAAGGTTTTCTTTTGCCGCGAGGAGGCTGAACGACTGCTTGCAGGTAAGCTCGATTTTGTGGTTGATGCTATCGACAGCCTCACCCCAAAGGTAGCGTTGATCGAGGAGGCCGTTCGGCGCGGCCTCCCCGTGGTCAGCGCTATGGGAGCGGCCAGCCGCACCGATCCTACCCGCGTGCATCGTACCGATCTGTTCGAAGCGCGCGGCTGTCCCCTCGCCCGCAACCTGCGCAAGCGTCTCAATAAAACCGAGATCGCGGGCAAGGTGACCGCCATTTGGTCGGACGAGGTTCCTCCAGCCGCGCGCCGAGAAAAACAACGCCAGGGCAGCCCACCGCCGGAGGAAGAGGTATTTCGACGGGGCCGTTTGCGTCAACCGTTACCCAGCATGATCCACCTGCCTGCCATTTTCGGCATGATTGCCGCCAACCACGTCGTCTGGAGCATTCTGCGGCGGTAAATCTTTCTTATGTCTGTCACGGCGGCGTTCGGGCCCCTCGGAACTCGCCGCCTTTCAACCGGGGCTCTTGCGAAGCTTGCAAGGCAGCTCAGACATCCTCGGGTCCCTCAGCCGTCCGTGACGAGCCATCTATAAATAACAAGAGATTGTCCGGAGGATAAGAGACGGTAAACTCGCTTCGCTCGGCAACACTCTCAAGCCTTGACTTGTACCTACGTGGGTGTTAGAGAAAAACACTCCGACGAGTTACAAGGAAGCCGGTTGGAGTTAGTTCCTTGACAACTTGAGATAGATACCCCTTTATTTATGCGTTGTTACATTGTCCTGAAAGGAAAAACTGGGGAGAGATGGCCGAGAGGCTGAAGGCGCTGGTTTGCTAAACCAGTTAACGTGAAAGCGTTACGGGGGTTCGAATCCCCCTCTCTCCGAATGGGTGCCCATAGCTCAGCTGGATAGAGCGTCGGACTACGAATCCGAAGGCCAGAGGTTCGAACCCTCTTGGGCACGTTGGATACGCAGGTGACCACAACCGACCAGCAATTCATGGCTCAAGCCCTAGAGCAGGCTCGCCTGGCAGCACAAGAAGAAGAAGTGCCGGTCGGCGCCGTGGTGGTGTACCGGGGCCAGGTGATGGGGACCGGAAGAAATGCCAAAGAGCGGCAACGCGACCCCACAGCCCACGCCGAGATGATCGCCCTGCGGAAAGCGGCGCACAACCTCAACCGCTGGCGCCTTGAAAACTGTACGGTGTACGTTACCTTGGAGCCTTGTCCGATGTGTATTGGCGCGATGGTGTCGGCCCGGGTAGAGCGGCTGGTGTTCGGCTGCGCAGATCCAAAGTCTGGCGCAGCGGTGTCGCTCTATCGGCTGGCGGACGATTCCCGCTTCAACCATCGTATGCTGGTTGAAGGCGGGGTGCTTGGCGACGAAGCAGCGGCACTTTTACAAAGTTTTTTCAAAGAGCGCAGGGAGAATTGCAAAACGTAAAATACGCGTCACCCCCGCGAAAGCGGCGTGCGGCTTCGCTGGGGTCCAGAATTCTTAAAAAATGGATTCCCGCCTCCGCGGGAATGACTCTAAGAATTTAGCGCGCTCAAGACGTTCTTTGATAATTCGGAACCCACTGACGTCCATTGGCACGTTCCCTGGAGAGATGGCCGAGAGGTCGAAGGCGCCTGCCTCGAAAGCAGGTGTACCCTTAGTGGTACCGGGGGTTCGAATCCCTCTCTCTCCGTTTGTGGTTTGCTACTGCAGTGTCGGGAGAGATGCCCGAGAGGCCGAAGGGGTACGATTGGAAATCGTATGTGCTTAACTGCACCGAGGGTTCGAATCCCTCTCTCTCCGTAGTCGGTTGGACGGCCGGGTCCTGCGCAACGGCAGGTTGCAAACCCCGTCAGGCCCGGAAGGGAGCAGCGGTAGCATCATTGTCCGTGTGATGCAGGGTTGCCTGGCCGTCCTTTGTTACTTTACTTGTGGTTATCGGAACAGCTTTCATTTTGGAAACTGAGATGGTTTTCGGGTCGTACGGTCTCGGGAATGACAAACAGAGCGGCAGAACAAAGCAGACCAAGGCGTTTTCGAAGCCGAGGAATGAGGCGTACTCACGGTACGCCGCAATGACGAGGCATAGAGATTGTTGCCGAGCAAAGCGAGGCTTATAATCTCTTGTCCTTTCAGGGCGAGGAAGCAACGAAGGTATGCGAAGTTATGGCGCTCTGTTCACGAGGTCTTAATGTCATACTTGGTATTAGCGCGAAAATGGCGGCCAAACACCTTCGAGGAGGTAATTGGCCAGGAAGGCGTCGTGCGCACGTTGCAGAACGCCATCAGCCTCAATCGCGTGCATCACGCCTATCTATTCTGCGGCCCCCGTGGGGTAGGAAAAACCACGGTGGCGCGTATCCTCGCCAAAGCGCTCAACTGTTTGAAAGGCCCGACCCCTACCCCGGACAACGACTGCAGCATCTGCATCGAGATCGTACACGGATCATCGCCGGATGTGCTCGAAATCGACGGCGCCTCCAATACCGGCGTTGATGACGTTCGTACCCTGCGGGAAAACAGCCAGTACCTGCCGGCGCGGAGCCGCTATAAGATCTATATTATCGATGAAGTCCACATGCTTTCGACCAGCGCCTTCAACGCACTACTCAAGACGTTGGAGGAACCACCAGCCCACGTCAAGTTCATCTTCGCCACCACCGAGCCGCACAAAATCCCGATCACGGTGCTTTCACGCTGCCAACGATTCGACTTCAAGCGCATCCCGTCGCAGGTCATTTTTCAACATCTCCAGCGCGTGCTTCAGCAGGAAGGCGTCAGCATCGATGATGAAGGATTGCTCTTAATCGCCCGCGAGGCCAGCGGCAGTATCCGCGACGCTCTGAGTTTAACCGATCAGGTGCTTGCCTTCGGCGGCCAACGCATAACGACCGCCGAGGTGCGTCAAGCCCTCGGATTGCCGCTCGGCGCACTGTTTGGCCAGGTTATCCAAGCAGTGCTGGATCGCCGACCGGACGACCTGATGCATCTTATCGAACAGCTCTTCGATGAAGGCCATGACATCAAGCATTTCCTGGAAGGTTTGTTGTGGCACGTCCACCACATTATTCTGATACGCAGCCTCAGAAACGGTCGAGCACTGCTCCCTGAACTGTTGCCGGAAGAGTACGACCAGTTGGTACAGCAAGCCACTGCGGCCGACCTACTGCGCTGGCACCAAATCTTCGACGTACTCTCGAGGGCCAGCGAGGATCTCGGTCGTCACCCCTATCCGCGTTTAGCGCTCGAGACGGCGTTACTGCGCCTCCTGGCGATCGAACCCATGGTCGGCGTGGACGAGTTGCTCGCTCGTATTGAAAATCTCTCCGCGCGCGTTGGGACCGGATCGACCGCCGTCGAGAGCCCGGCGGCGGTTCGTCAAGCGGTCTCCCGAAACGCTCAGACCGACACGATTGGTCGCCAGCAGACCGGTCGCGGCCAGACTAACCGCGCACCTGCCGCGGCACCACCCGCTCGTGCATCCACCCCTCGTCGTGATACAGCGGCCCCGGCGCCATCGGTAGCCAATCCGTCGTCTCTGGTTACCCAAACACAAGATTCACCCGAGGCGACCGTGGACGCAGCCGCCTTTGAGGAGAATAACCCACCTGATGCCTGGAAAGCGTTGGTACAGTTTGTCTCCCAGCGGCGGCCGGCCCTGGGATCGATTCTCCAACATGCCCATGCCCGCGAAGTCTCCGCCCAGTGCGTCCGCATCGCCCTTGAGCAAAAATCATTTTTCGCCGATCAGCTCAAGGATGCCCACAATTTCAGCGCCCTGCAAAAGTTTTGCGGCGAATTCTTCCATGCGGACGTTGCGCTGGTGGTGGAGGAAGCCCAGGATGAGGCAGAACCTTCGTTGGCAGCTGAGAGAGAACTCAACGAGTCAAAGCGAGCTGCAGCGATTCAGCAGGAGGCGCTTACCCATCCATTGGTGCAGGAGGTTGTGCGCATCTTTGGCGCAGAGGTAGATCAAGTGCTGCCCGGGGGAAGGAGGGATTCATGAGCCTTCCGGGATTCGAAGAAGTCATCCGCCAGGCCCAGGATTTTCAGAACCGTTTACAAAAGATCAAGGACGACTTGTCCCGGCGTACGCTCGAGACGAGCGTGGGCGGCGGCATGGTCAAAGTGATAGCCAGTGGGTCGGGCCGGATCATTACGGTCGAGCTTGAGCCAAGCGTGGTTGATGCGAAGGATATTGAAATGCTGCAAGATCTGCTGGTTGCCGCCGTCAATCAGGCCCTCGACGACGCCCGCCACCTGAGCACTGAGGCCATACGCACCTTGACGGGCAGTTTGCCGATCCCCCCTGGCCTGGAAAATTTTTTAATATAAGGAAGAACTCATGGTTGCTACCATGCGCCGTCTTATCGATCTCCTGCGCCAATTACCCGGCGTGGGAGAGAAGACCGCAACACGGTTGGTCCTGCACATTCTCGCTCTTCCATCCGATTACGGACTGGCGCTCTCCGAAGCGGTCAAAGAGCTGACCGAGCGCGTCAAGCCCTGCGCGGTGTGCGGCAATCTCAGTGAGGAATCCCCCTGCGCTATCTGTCGCGATCCGCGCCGGGATGGAACGGTCATCTGTGTCGTCGAGCGCATCCCTGATCTGCTGGCAATCGAGAACACCCACGAGTATCGCGGCCTTTACCATGTCTTGCACGGAGCGCTCAACCCTCTCGAGGGCACCGGACCTGAACAGCTGCGTATTGACGATTTGCTGAAGCGGTTACCGGGCACGGTCAGGGAGATCATTCTCGCCACCAGTTCCAGCGTCGAAGGCGAGGCCACGGCTCTGTACTTGAAAAAACGTCTTGCTCCGTTTGGGTTGCGGGTAAGCCGCATCGCCTCGGGCATTCCGGTCGGCGGCGAACTCGAGTATGTTGATCAAGGAACTTTAGGTCGCGCGCTTGCGGGCCGTCGGGATATTTAGAGACTGTTAGCGAACGAAGTGAGCGTTACAGTCTCTTACCCCCGAAGGGGGATAGCCCCCGCACTAGTATGTCTTGCACGTCATTCCCGCGCAGGCGGG
Source organism: uncultured delta proteobacterium (assembly GCA_963754925.1). Taxonomy (GTDB): domain Bacteria; phylum Myxococcota; class B64-G9; order B64-G9; family B64-G9; genus CAVWHX01. The sequence continues at coordinate 1,410,057 of CAVWHX010000004.1, read as the reverse complement.
AATGACCCAATAAAGAATGCTGGCAAGCTTCGACCTTGGCTGCGCGCTTTTATACGTTCTCCCGATCGCTTCCCTCTGGCGGGCTCGTCGGCGCTGCCGCGGTTTCGGCGAGCGGATTGATCAATTGTTCGATCTCGTCGAGAGATTTGCGATCTTGAGCCATGCGGAACCCCTCGCGGGCGAATTGCAGTTTACCTACCTGGCGGGCGTTTTCTGCCAACTGCTTCCATTCGGCATCCCGGGCGGTCTCTGCCTGAGCATCGAGCACCCGGCGAAAGATAAATACATCGCCTTCCTGGATGCTCCGCGCGCGAATCTCATCCAAGCCCCGCTTGTCGCCAGCGCGGGCAAAGAATTCCAGCGCATCGGACAGCCAGCCCGCCGCGAGATACCGACGACCGTAATCAGAAAGCGTCTCGGGCTTGGCGTCCTTGGCGAAAAGGATCTGCTGCTTCGATTTATAGTGCGGTAGCTTCTGCTCAGCCATCGGCGATCACTCAGTATCCTTTAGCTTGGAATGCATGCCATGACGCAGCCGATCAAACTTACTTGCTGGAGCCCTTGGGCTCCTTCATGGTCTCGGGCGACGTGGTGAGGGTGTCTGCTTGCGGCCGAGAAGAAGCTTCATCGGTCTCCGGGTTGTCGGGGTTCAGAATATTTTTTAGTTCCTTGTAGGCTCCAAAACGCACCACCCGCTTGCGCGGAATACTTATCGCCTCGCCAGTTTTTGGATTGCGCCCAGCACGGGCTTTACGGGTTCGTACCCGCAACACGCCCAGACCTGGAAAAACAAACTCGCCATCAGAAGCCAGCTTTTTCTTTGCCAGCTCAACCAGGCCTTCGTAGAAACGATTGACGTTCGCCTTGTTGATGCCGCTCGCGCGCAGAATGCCGTCCACGATATCGTCTTTATTCATGACAATTCCTCCCGGAAAAATATTTTTAGCCCTCTTCGATGCCGTGATCCTTTCTTCATTGGTCACCCCCACGAGTGTGGGAATCTACCGTGTAGCACTCCGACTAGAACACCAACTCGCGTTGGTGGCACTGCCCCCGGCGATCCGCCTCGATCCACTGCCGCTGCCCGTCGGACAACCGAAGCGGGTAGTTGCCGTCAAAACAGGCCGCACAGCGGGTTTGCGGGTGGGCCTTCCACAACCCCTTAAGCGGCAAATAGGTCAGTGAGTCGAGACCGAGTCTGGCCGCGAGCTTGTTCTCGAGTTCGTGAAGTGCTTCGCCCTCAAGCGGACCCTGGTTGTCGGCCGGCAGAAACCTCGTTGCCAGCAGTTCTTCGCGGGTGGACATATCGATGCCGTAGTAACACGGGTTCAACACCGGCGGGGAATAGATGGCAAGATGGATCGCTTTGGGTCCTTGCTCACGAATGAGCTGAATGGTGCGCTGCAGGGTCGTGCCGCGCACGATGCTATCGTCCACCACCAACACGCTCTTGCCGGCGAACTCTGATCGAATCGGGTTGAGTTTGAGCCTGAGCGCATTGCGTCGCGCATCAGGATTCGCCATGATAAATGTTCGGCCGGTGTAGCGGTTCTTTATGAACCCCTCACGGCAGGGCAAGTGCAGCTCCTCCGCCACGGTCCCGGCTGCGGGGCGAGCGGTGTCCGGAATCGGAATGACGACATCCGCCGTGAGCTGTTTAGCGCGGAACGCTGCTGCCAGCTCGCGCCCCAGCGCCAGGCGAATCTCGTAGACGCTTTGCTGGTTCATGGTCGAGTCCGGCCGGGCAAAATAAATATACTCGAAGATACAGGGGGCGGACTGCTCGGTGGGCAACCGATAGCTTTCGGGCTCGCGGTCGGCCCGGAGGACCAGCACTTCGCCGGGCGCCACATCTCGTTCTAGTTTGACCTCGAGTGCATCGAGCGCCACTGACTCCGATGCCACCACGAAACACCTGCCGCGCCGACCCCACACGGCCGGCCGTATACCAAAGGGGCCCCGGATCGCCAGCACGGTTTCGACACCATCAAGAACTAACGCCGCCACTATTGAATAGGCTCCCACCACTTGGCTGAACGTCGTCTCCAGGGCGGCGATCGCGTCGGCGACCGTGTGGTCTCGGCGACGCCGACGCATCAATTCAAGGGAAAATATACACAGCACCGGTTCAATGTCACAGCGGCTGATGAGATTGATTGAGTCATCTTGCAGAAGACATTGCAGTTCGTGCACGTTGATGAAATTGCCGTTGTGGGCCATCAGCACCCCTGGCTGGCGATAGAAAAACGGCTGGGTATCGCGGAGTATACCTTGGCCGAGGGTCGGATAGCGCACGTGTCCGATGCCCGTTTGGCCGGGTAACAATTTAAGATCATCAGTTTGAAAACCCTGACCAACCAACCCCAGGCGATGAACGTTCTGAAAAGCGCCATTATAAATGGTTGAGATGCCAGCGCCATCCTGGCCACGGTGCTGTAAGGCTTGAAGAGCCAGCAGGATGTCCGCCGCACAGGTTTCCGATCCAACTATTCCTACGATTCCACACATTTCAATCCTTCTCTCTTCCCTCTCCAACAATCTCTAAGAGGGTAGTCATCATTGCCCTGCCCGTCAATCCAAAAAAATACGGCGCTGTAACTGGTCAAAATATGGCCTAATCTGGATAGTCGAACTGCAACTGAACCTCAATGTCGGGATGAAGGCTTCTGCGCACCGGGCATTCTTCGGCGGCTTTCTGAACTACCTGGCGGCTATGTTGAGCAAGATTTGCGGGCATAACGAAGCGAAGCGCGAGCCTGCCTATGCGCCGATAGGGCACGGACGTCATGGTGCATCCCGAAGGACCATGCGTAGCAAACGTTCGCAGCTTACCCTGATATGCAATCTGAATCTCGACCATGAAAACCTCTCCTTAAATAAACTATTTTATTCACCGAATAGATCTACTATATTTCCTTTTCGGTTAATACGATTTTCTTAGTGATTCTGTCGATGGAATGAAGCAACTTACAAACGTTGAGGGTAATGAGGTGCAGAAAACACTCGTACATAAAGTTCTAACTAAGGAATCGTCACTCCCGAGCAACGGCATACTCAAGCCACTTTTAAAATGGGTGGGAGGTAAGGGTCAGCTAACGAGTGAACTCATTCGGTTAGTGCCTAAGAATTTTGGTTCGTATCACGAGCCGTTTGCCGGCGGCGCGGCCCTTTTTTTCGCGATGTATCGACAAGGTCTTCTTGAAGGAAAACAATCGATACTTTCGGACATCAACAAGGAACTTATCGATACGTATTCATCAATCCGCGATGATGCGGCGACCGTCATAAAGAAACTGAGAACCTTCCGTTACGATAAGGACCAGTTTTACAAGATACGGGCCCTAACGCCAGATGCGCTCGCACCGCCTGAGCGAGCCGCCCGAATGATCTATCTCAATCGGACCTGTTTCAACGGACTCTACCGGGTGAACAGCCAGGGCGCATTCAACGTACCGTTTGGCAGATTCACAAACCCGACTATCTGCGATGCTGACAACCTGCGCGCTGCATCGCTGGCTTTTAAAAATGTCGAACTGCGGTGCCAACCTTTTTCAGCAGTTCTCGATTCGGCCCGAAAAAATGATTTTATTTATTTTGATCCACCGTATGTACCCCTTTCCGAAACCGCGAAATTCGTAAGCTACGTTTCAAATGGTTTCGGTCTCTCGGATCAAGAGGAGTTAGCAAGGGTCTTCAGCAAGCTCAACGAGATGGAGGTTAAAGTAATGCAGTCCAACTCTGATACGGATTGGGTGCGTAAGCATTACCGCAAGTTCAAACGATTAGTGCCGGTGCAAGCTCGTCGGAATGTCAACTCACGGGGAGACAGGAGAGGTTCGATTCAAGAACTGATTATTCTTAATTATTAATGTAAGGTCTAACTCGGATGCCAGGTAAAACAGCTGCACCAGTCTCAGGGAAAAATCTCGAAGATCAGGTGCATCAAATTGGTGAACGGCTCAATCTCGAAGTCAGGCGCCAAGTGCATGTTGGCCGCCGAATTTGGGGTTCCGAGCGAAAGATCGACATACTTCTTCGAGATCGCAAGACCGGTAAACGATTAGGTATAGAATGTAAGTATCAGAAATCTGGAGGCTCCGCCGAGGAAAAGATTCCAGCAATTATTCAAGATATCGAGGCCTGGCCAATAGATGGATTAGTGGTGGTTCATGGAGAAGGGTTCAAAGAGAATATGAAGTCATTCCTTCTATCGACTGGCAAAGCAGTTTACCTGGAAGATCTCGAAGTTTGGCTAAAGCTATTCTTTGATCTTGATCTATCAGAATGAGCAATTGATTGTAGTTAATCCCTTCTCCCGCTGGCGGGAGAAGGTCAGGATGAGGGTGGTAGAGTTTGTAACTTATCCCAGATAACTTCCAACACCACCTCGGTCTGAGTAAGTAACTGATTGTTCCAAAACCGTAGAACCTCAATTCCTTCTCGCGAAAGCCAATCACTTCTCTGCAAATCGTAACTTTCTTGGGACTCTTCTGCATGACCACCGCCATCCAATTCGATGGCTAACTTCTTACCTGCGCAATAAAAATCGACAATATAAGGACCAATGGTTTGCTGGCGCTTGAACTTGAATCCAGCCATTCTTCGATTTCGAAGAAAAAACCACAACAAAGTTTCAGCATTGGTCTGATCGCGACGTAACTCTCTTGCCCGACGTAGAATCTCAGTTGGCAATCGATTCATTACCACCCTCACCCTACCCTCTCCCGCCAGCGGGAGAGGGATTTTCATCCAGGCTGTTTCTTGTAACTCAGTTCCTCATATCCTCCTGATTTCCTTATCGGATATCGATCGTGATATACAACTATTTTCTAATGGGTATTTTATAGCAATATTTCAGACCCTTGCGCTTCTCGGTTGCTTTTCAAATAGGAGCGGGTATTCTGACTTATTCTGCGCGGTGGTTCGTTGGATGTTTTGAGCCAGATAACGAGGCCAGGAAATACGCTCAATGGTGAAAAATCGTAGGCAAGCCACCCCACTCATCGTGCGCGAAGAGGAAGACCTCCTGAAGGTGGTGCAGGCCGCGGTGCATCGCGCCGAACGACCTGCGCAGTTCCCGGATTACGACCGGGACTTGGTTCAACTGCGCGACGCTCTGTCGGAAGAAAAACTACCTGACGATCAGGCCAGTTTGATTGAGATGATGGATCGCATCGCCGCGCTGTCGGCAACCCGCGAGCGCTACTCGGTCGGCCAGATCGATCACGGCAGTCCCTATTTCGCCCATTTGCGATTGCGCACCGACGAAGGCGAACGGCGCGATATTCTTATTGGCAAACGCACCTTTGTCTCCGACAATATTCGCATCGTCGATTGGCGCAATGCTCCCATCAGCCTTCTGTTCTATCGCTATCGCGAGGGCGAGCCGTTTGCCGAAGAGATTGCCGGAAAGGAGTTATGCGGCGAGATAGAGTTGCGCCGGACCGTGACCATTATCGACGGCCATCTCCTGCGCATCGGCACGCCGCACGGGGTTTTTTTACGAACCGCGCACGGCTGGCTCAACGTCACCAATCAACAAGCCGCCTTGCGCGGCGGCGCTGGTACCGCCGCCCGACCGGACAATGCTCGGCCGTTTTTAGGCAGTCTCGAAGAAGCCTTGGCCACCCGGTCTGACAAACATTTGCCCGAGATTGCCGCGCTGCTCGATCGCGAGCAATTCGATCTCCTCCGTCGACCGGGCGAGGGAGTTTTGTTGATCCGCGGCGGTGCCGGATCGGGCAAGACGACGGTCGGTCTCCACCGTTTGGCGTACCTCCACTTTAGCAATCGCGAGCGCTTCCGGGAGCGCCGCATGCTGGTCGTGGTGTTTTCACAAGCTTTGGCGGGGTACATTTCGCGCGTACTGCCGGCGCTCGGATTACCCAAGGTACCGGTGGCGACATTGCACGGTTGGGCGCGAGAAATGCGTCGGCAGCATTTCCGCGCCCTCCATCGGGCGTACAGTCAGGACACGCCGGCTGCGGTTATCCGCTTTAAAACCCAGCAGGCGATGGTGCCGATGCTAGCCGAAGCGGCTGCTGCGGCGCCCGGCGCCGATCCGGCTACGTTGTTCGACGAACTTTTCACCGATCGCCATTGGATTCGAAGCGGCCTGAAGCGACACGCGCCGGGAGTGTTTAGCGATGCCGAGACCGGCCAGATCCACCGCTGGTGCGCTGATCAATATTTCCGGCGCGTCGATAGCGTAAGCTTAGGCGGGAAATCGAACGATGCCGATGATGAAGCCGATTCTCCGTGCTACGATGAAGAGGACGACATGATTCTGCTGCGGCTCTATCAATTGTTGCGCGGGCCGTTGCTCTGGCGGGGGCGGCGACGGCTCCGTTATGATCATATTTTTCTGGATGAAGCCCAGGATTTTAGTCCGCTTGAGCTTCAGGTTCTGCTCGCGTGTGCACGCGATCAGGCAATCACCCTCGCGGCCGATGCGGCTCAGACTATCACCGACAAAGACTTCACCGACTTCGATCAGATCCTTCCCGCCATCGGCCAAAACCCGCGCGCTATTTCGCTACTGAGAATTTCTTACCGCTGCACGCGTGAGATCATAACCTTCGCCAATGAAATATTGGGAAGCGCTGCGCCGACCGAACCGGTTCAGACCACCCGGACCGGCGCACCCGTGGAGCTGTTTCGCTGCGGAGGCCGAGGCGAGGCCATGACTTTTTTAGCCGACGCCCTCAAGGACTTGATGCTGCGGGAACCTAACGCTTCGGTAGCGGTTCTTTCTCGAGATATTAAACAAGCCGACGAAACCTATGAGGCGCTTACTCGCACCGACCTGGAGAACATGCGTATGGTGCGGAATCAAGACTTCTCATTCGGTCCGGGGATTGAGGTAACGGATGTATCCCAAACGAAGGGGCTGGAATTCGACTATGTTATTCTTCTCAACGTCGATCGCCTTTCCTATCCAAACACCCGTGCCAGCCGACACCTCTTGCACGTTGGCGCCACACGCGCGATCCACCAGCTGTGGCTTCTCGTGTGGGGACCGCCCTCCGTGGTGCTGCCGACCTGGCTGCCCATACAGATTGCCGGTTGAGTCAAACCTTAGCGGAATCCAGCAGGCGTTTAATTTCCACCAACGCGCCGCGGGAATCGTTCAGCCCGTGCACCTCGGCCTCAAGGCGCGTGATGCGATCCATCAACAGGTCCCGCTCGCCGGTACGTTCGGCAAGGCGGGCGGTGAGCCGTTCAATGTCGTCGGTACGGGCGCTCACGGCCGCGTGCAACTCCGCCTCGGTCTTCTGCATGCACACCAACTGCTCATCGCGTTGGGTAAGCGCCGCCTCGGCCTCGGCCAATAATCGCATCTGTTGCTCGTCGAGCCCCTTGAGCTCGCTAATGCGCACGAGCGCTTGATCGCGCTCGTCAGCGAGCACCTCGACCTCAGAGAGCAAGGTATTGGCGAGCTGGATGCGCTCATTTGCCAGTGCCTCGGCCGCAGCACACGCCTGATTCTTGGCGGCTAGTTCTTTCTTGGTTTGATCGAGCTCGGTTCGGATAAGCTGCAGCGCCTCGGTCAGGGCGTCGCGCTCTCGCGTTACCGCGCTGACGCGGGCCCGAAAGGAGTCCACGGCTTGGCGCGTGGCCTCGGCCGTGGCCCAGGGTTCGCTGCCCGTCTGGGCAGTGCGCGCCTGAGAGCTCGCGTGGAGCCGATCACGGAGCTGTCCGATCCGAGCGCGGCCTTGCGTCAGGATCTCGGTTCCGGGCAGGCTGATGGTTGCCGCGCTCGCCTGAGCAGGCCGCTGCGTTGCCGTTGATCGAGCGGGCATCGCGGCGGTCGGTTGGGGCGTTTGAGGGGAGGGGGTCTGTGTCACACCAGCGGGTTTCGCCGTGGGGGCCTCCCGCTGCTGAGCCAGAAGGGCTTCCATCGCCAGACGCCCGGGGATGGTGGGCTGCAACGCCTCATCGCCAACGGGCGCCGACCCCGCGAGCACTTGCCCGGCCAGCGGCGTGGCGGTGGTCGTCTGCGACGATGACCGAATCTTGTTGCGCTCTTTGCGGACGCGAGTTTTCATATGGGCCACGAGTTTCTGGGCCGCGGCTTCGGGATCAAACGCTACATCCAACGGCAAGCCTGACCGCGCGAGAGTCGTTATGTCGTTCTCGGCCGGCTGCGCACCCACGGGGGGCTCTTCGAGAGATTTTGCGTTTCGTCGGGTGAGCGGTTTCGTACGCGGAAGGTTTGCATCAAAAGCGCCTTTCATGCTCTTGACTCCTTTTGCTTGGCAACCAGCGTGAGCGGTAGGACCTCTGCGATCAGCCGCTCGATATCTTCGGCCCCCTTGCTGGTGGGATCGAAAACAGAGATCGGATGGCCCTCGCTGGATGCCTGCGCGAATTTAGTACATTGTCGAATCACGGTTTTGAGAAGGTACTCCGCGTAATATTTCTCAAGCGCCAGACGCGCCTCGCGAGCAATACGCGTCGTCGGGTTATAGAGATTTATGACCACAAAGATCCGATCGAGCAACAGTTGGAGGTCTTGCTCGATGCCGGATACGGTCTCAAACAGAAGCTTCAGGCCATGGAACGATAGAAAGTCGGCAATCACCGGGATGAAGAGATCGTCAGCTGCCACAATGGCATTGAGATTCAAAAGGCCGAAGGAGGGCGGAGCGTCCATTATGATGAATTCGTACGTTTGGGGGAGATCGTCGAGCGCCATGCGTAAGCGGAACTCACGTGCGTTCAGCGGCATCAGGGAAAGGTCAACCGTACTCATGCGTAAGTTCGAGGGTACAAAACTGAGCTCTTTGAGCGGACTTTCGATCACGACCTCGGACAGCGGCCGCTTCTTAACCAAGACATCGAACAGGGTCTTCTCGTGATCTTCAGTTTCATAGCCCAAGCACTTGGAAGCGTGACCCTGCGAATCGAGATCAACCACCAGAACGCGGTGACCCATCTCTGCCAAACGATAGGCATACGAGGTGGACAGGCTGGTCTTGCCGGTTCCTCCCTTGAAGTTGAGAAAGAGCTGGCGCCGCGGCGGACGCGCCATCGGGCGCAGATTTAGTTCGGCCCGGTAGACCGAAAGATCGTTCGGTTGGTAACGAACCGGATGTTGTTCATCCGAGTTTTTTCTCATTCTCAAATCGGCGCTTACCAACTCATCCTCGGTGAGACCAAGGATCTGCGCGAATCGAAAACGGGTAAAGGTGATTTGCTCCACTACCGCCCCATAAATATTAAGGTTTTCACTAACCTGCCAGTTACTGCGGCTTCACGGTAAAAAGAGTTTCTCGCCCCTCCTGAGCAGGAGACCGGCCCGCACGTATTCCCGCACGAGGTTCGAGAGGCCATCAAGATCGCACCCCAACTCTCGAGCTATCGTCTCCGGCGTACAGCCGGAAAGTGATTCTTGTAACACCTCACCTATCGCCTCAAACGTAGGCTGGGCTCCCGACGGCGGTAGATCGGTAAAAAATTCGCTCCCCAGAAGCGACGGCAGCACCTGCGAAAGCATCTCGGCCGATTGCAACCGTCCCTGAGGGGCCAATCGTTCGCGGATAGCCGAAAAATAGGAGTGCAACCGCGCTACGCTCTCACGTCGTTTGTCGTACGGTATGGTCAAGAGCGCACTCACCGACTGGCCGAAAATCTGTTCGAGGGCCACGGCAGCCGCTCGACACACCTGATCATCAACATCAAAGAGGGCGTCGAGCACGGCGAGCGCCGCCTCGAGATCATGGGTCCCCGCCAGGGTAACACAGGCGAGTCGGCGGGTGAGCGGGTCGGGATCGCGAAGCATGCAGGCACAGCGCGGTCCCGGATCCAGCCCGCGCACGGCGGAAAGGTGTACGAGCGCGCGGCGCCGAACCCGCGCGTCAGGATCATGCAGGCCGCGCTCAACGAGCTCAAGACGTTCGCTCGACTGCGTACCGGCAAGCTTCGCACAGGCATCGAGCGCTGCAATGCGTACCTCAGGCTGCGGGTCAGAAAGAAACCGCGCGGCCACGGGCAAAACCTGAACGTCGGCAGCTTTACCAAGTATCCGCACGAGTTGCGCCCGCGATCCCGGATCGAGGGTGCTGTCGGCGACGCTGGCGACGCAGGGCGCTGCCACCGGGCCAACCAGTTCGACCAGTCGGCTTCCTGCCCGGAGCCGGGTGCCTTCAAAACCATTCCCGGCAGGGCCAGTGAGTTCCTGTAGAAAACGCTCGACCATCACCCGATCGGACGGCCGCGGAACCGCGGCCAGAATAGTCGCCACGTCCCCCTGCGTAAATGCACCCGCTGCCGGCGCGTCCGGTGGCACGGCCTCCGGAGCAGGAGCGCGCTGCGTTGCCGGATCGACTGCAGACGATTCGGCCGCGAGAACTGAATCAACACCCGCCGCGCCCAACACCGCGGCGAGCGCTCGTTCGCGAGCCTCAGAGCGAGCGAGGAGCCGCTCGAGTGAAAGCACCTCGGCCCGCAACTCGGCAATGAACTCAGCGAGGTCGATCGCGTCGGGCGTACCCGCTTGCACCAGGCTATGCCACTCGAACAGCTTCGTATAGAGGCGTTCGTGGGAACGGTCGAGCGTCTCTATTCGGGCGCGCGCATCCTCGAGCTTGCTGGACAGCATCGCGATATCTCGCTTTTTCTGTTCAAGTTCCATTCGTGCCGAACGCACCTGGGCACGCAGCTCTTCCTCACCTGACTTCTGGCGGGCCTCGATGGCCAGCCGCAGCGCCTCGGATTCAGTCAGACGGCGCGACTGCTCGGCCAGGACGCGAATCTTCTCATCCAACAGCGCCTGCACACCTTGTTGTTGCGCGACACAAGCGGCTTCACGCTGCTCAGCGACCGCAAGGGATTTTCGTGTGTACGCCAGTTCTGCTTGGGCGACCTCGTTGGCAGCAGCCAACTGCTCGCAACGGCACTCAAGAAAGACTATGCGTTCACGCACATCCGCAGGCGCTTCAGTTGGTCGAACATCCGCAGGCGGTACCGTCTGCCGGGGATTCTTTTCCGACTGCTTGTCTTCTACTCGCCGCACCATGACGCCGCCGTTACCCTGATCCGTGATGTCCGGTAATCACCTTTTTAACTCTGGAAATCTTCATAAAAGAACACCAGAGTGATTTGATTCTAAGTACAGGAATTAGATGATTAAGGCAAGGATGAAGTGGAGACGCTCGCAACAACCCCCTTTGCTCTAGGCAACACCCTGGTATTCATAGAAATGTTGGTCGTTAGAAGACCGCAACCGTCCACGAACTATGAAGCCTTAGTCGACGATGGCGGCACGACGGAATTATTCTGTTTCAACTCGCCCTCCTCGAGCAAGGGTTGAAGCCGTTGGCCGACTTTCATCGATAGAGAGTTGAAGAAGCGCTCGGTAACAAGCGTAGCCAGATTGAGATAGTCCTCATTCCGCTCACAGGGTGCCAATCCACCAGCCATCATACCATGACCGCCGCCATGACCCAACTTGCCCAACATGCGGCGCATGACCCGCTCGGCATTTCCCCTGACACGCCGCGAACGTAACGACAGCACCATGTTCGGCGGGCAGAAGCCTGTCACCAAACACCAACTCACCCGTTCCATGGCCGCTAGAAAATCAGCTACCTCCGCAACAATCTCGGCGTGCGGGACTTCTCCGATATGACACACACAGGTATGTTTCGAGACCAGCACCTTCTTCATGGCGCGAGCAATAGTCTGGTAATATGCTCGCTGTCGCCGCGGGTGGCGGATTCGGCCGAGGATCGTCTGGCGTACCAATGGGAACAAGCGCTGATAGTATTCACGATCGGTGCGGCCAGCCTCGCGCTCGAGATCCTGGGTTTCCGAGCTTATCGCATAGGCGGCGGCCGTGGCGAGCGTTGGGTCCAGTTTAACGCCGCACTCCTCAAGGTACTCCAGGAGAATAGTTGTTGTGCTGCCTACCTCAGGGCGAACATCGATAAAGTCGGCGGTATAGTTTTTGCGCTGCGGGTGATGATCGACGACAATATGGGCATGCAATGATAGGGGAAAGGAGTTATTGCCGGTTTTAGGCTGTGTATCAATCAGAGCATACCGATCGGACGGGTGGTGGCGAAACCGCATCCGCTCCAAACTGCGCAACGGGATTTTCAGCAGTTTCACGAGCGTTCGATTTTCAGCGCGTGCAAGTTTTCCGCCGTAGACCATCTGAGCGCGGACCTGTAATTGCTCGGCGATACGGAGGAGCATGAGACCGGCGGCAATACTATCGGGATCGGGGTTATCATGCAGGAAAATAACCAGTCTGCTCCCACCGCTCATGATCTCGGCTAATCGCGTGCAACGCTCGCGGTAGGCACCGACTAGGGAAGAGAGGTTTTCTTGATCGACAGGTCCCTCACGAAGTATCATCCTTCACCTGTATGCGTTTGCGTCATTATTAACATGGGGTTAATATTGCGAATATAATCCTATCATATGCAATATAAAATATTTGATTGCATGACTAACCGTTTTGTTGTATGAAATATATATGTGAGGGGCAACCATTGGGGTTGCCTGAGACGTGGCCTCTACGGCCGACAGGAAGAGGAGTGTTACTAGTATGCCGAAGAAACTATTTGTGGGCGGCCTGAGCTGGGGAACCAATGATGAAGGGTTGCGTAAGGCGTTCGAGAAATTCGGAGAAGTGACCGACGCCAAGGTTATCACGGATCGCGAGACAGGCCGTTCCCGCGGTTTCGGATTTGTCACCTTCGCTGATGAACAGCATGCCCAGAATGCTATCGGCGAGATGGACGGATCCGACCTTGACGGCCGTACGATTAAGGTCAACGAAGCCGAGGATAAAGGTAAACGCCCCAATCGTCCGGGTGGCGGTGGACGACGGGGTGGTGGCGATCGCTAGCCCATAGGATAAGATACTGCACACCTCACGTTAACTCCACCAACACCTAAACGGTGAGACGTGAGGGGTATCGATCGTACGCAATCGTTTCTTCTGCGGAGACGATGCCCAGTGGCCCTATGATGGCAGGGAGAAAGCGTCAATGCTTTCGATGGAGCGTTGTGCCTTTCGCGCCCACGCTACAAATGTCTCGTCCATCCAACCATCGATGGAGAACAGACTCCCTGAAAAAGGAACATCACGCGCCGGCCGCGGGAGCGCGGGTGGCTTGGTTCCCAGAAACTATGCGTTCAAGGGTCAGTCGTCGAACTTTAAACGTCGACCCTTTTCGTTCCACCAGGCCTCCCACTGGAGGACGGCGCGTTCGAGCTCCTTCTTCCCCGAATCATAGTAGTAACCAAAATACTCCCCGGTTAATTGAGTAAGCTCCTGAGAGGACGAAAAACGAACATCGCGGTTATTCGACCGCAGCCCCTCAATCAGCCATTGTATTCGATGCTCACTGCCATGCAGCTCCCACCACTTCAACCATTTGCGCTGGTTGGCATCAAAATCTTTTTTCGTGATGAAACTGAGCGACTCAATCGCCGCACGCCGAACCATTTTGTGCGATGACTTAATCAGTTTAATCAGAATAGGCACAGCGTTCCGATCTTTGAAGTTACCCAGCAAAGCGGCGGCGATGGCCTGTTGGTCTGGGTTTGTTTGTTCCAATTTCGCTCGTAATCCGAGCAACATAGCGCTGAATTGGAGGGTCTGCCGATAGGTTGCCAAGGTCTCGAGGGTGGCTAGCCGAACCTGCACCTCGCGGTCGAACAGGCGTTGGGCAAGCCGCGCAACTGCCGCCGGATATGAGATCACCCCAAGCAGCTTTACCGCGTAATAGCGCACGCGACGTTTGGGATCGTCGAGGCGTTTTGCAATCGCCTCGGCAGCGTCCGAGCCTATCTCCACCAGACAGCGCAACAGTTCGCCATGCTCGGCGACCGGCGGAATATGATCGTTATTACCTCGTATTTCAAAGGTCAAATGGCCGGGAAACCGCTCCATAAGAGCTGGCACCGCCATACTCCCTATCCGCGTCAGATGTTCGCGCGCGCGCTCCATGCGCATCGGCTCACCACAAATAAGGTCGTCCGTAAGCCGCGCGATGTTGACCGCATCGTCTACCCCTGCGGCGGCTTGAGGCTGCGGCTTCGCCTGCGGTTCTTGTCCTTCTGGTTCCGGCACACCCCGGGACAACAGTTTTTCGCCCTGAGCAGATTGGGTGCTCGGGGTATCGAGGTCGAGCATGGGCGCCTCACGCGGAAAGCTCCGCGCGGGGGGGGCCGCACGCACTGAAAATTCCACGGGACTTTCGGTGACCCGTGGGGCAGCGGTTACCGATTGCGTTGGAGCGCCTTCATCAGAAACCGATACCATGGGCATTGGTTGGAATGCACCGAGCTCGGCGCTGCTGTTCACCACCGTCACCGCCGCCTCGCCCTCGGGAACGGGCACCGCGAGGGGAGCCGTTTCATCGGATGGCTCAACGGTCATCGACTCAGGCTTATGAGGCGCCTCTTGCTGCAGGGGAACCATGGTTGATGATAGAACCACTTCTCCTGCTGCAACTGCCGGCTCCTCTTGCATAGGGATCAAACCATTTTGGTAAGGAGCAGCTTCCGATAGCACCGTTTCTTCAGCCAACGGCCGAGGTTCAGGCTTCGGTTGCTTCTGAGGTGACTCCACCGGCAGCTGTGCTGCGACGTGACTCTTGCGTTGATGGATTAACTGCTCGAAAGCCGGAGCCAGCCGATTGATAAATACCAGTAATTCCGTCAGCCGACTGGTTTGAATTGAATGCTCGCCGTCGTCACCAAAGAACATTCCCAGCAGGTGATCCTGGAGGGTGAGCGGCACAATCAGGACATTGCGAGGGTTATCGCGGCCCATCGCACGCAAGAGCTCATCGTTGATTCCTGAGGAAGGCACCGGCCCGAGGAAGTGGGCCCTGGTTTGCATCACCGTGCGCAATACGGACGGTGAATTAATTGGCAAGCGCACGGTACGAATGCGCTCGCGGGATTCGGGGATGCCCATCGCGTTCCAACCAAGAATCTGTTCATTGCTGATGACGAACAATCCAACGTAGGACAGGAACTGGTGTGCAAAGCGCAACGTAATGTCTACAATCTCATCACGCGAACTGGCCTGCAGGCAACCGCGGGTAGCGGCATCAAGACTGAGTCTATCGGAGAGCGTGATTTCGGCGGAGGGTTGTTCCTCGGCAACGGTAGGTTCAGGTTCCGCAGCGTCCGGTTCGACCTGAACCGTGTCCGAGGCGGCACGTTCGCCGGTTGGCGCTTGCTGGTCCTCCGGCGCCGCATCGGCGGTAGGTCCGGGGGGGGGTCCGATCGGGTACCTGCCCAGGCGTTCGGCGAGGGCAACGTAGCGCGGCTCGATTTCGAGACCCATCCAATCGCGCTGCAACAGGCGCAAGCGGACCTCGCACACGACGCTGGTTTTTATCGAGACGCTCAACATAAAGCCAATCTCCTCCTCGACCAGCGGATGCAGGCGGGTTGAGGCGAGCAACAGGAGCGTGCGGCCACTGAGGGCCACCGGAGCAACTTGATATTTTTGCGCCAGTCGTGCTGGAAATATATTAGGTATGCGCGTGTCGTGGCGTTCGAGCAGATCGGTGGTGGCTGCCGGAAGATGATAGACATCAGCGAGAGCTCGCGTGAGCGAAGCCTCGTCCAACAAACCCTCCTCAAGAAGATTGATATCCAGCGATCCGCCGGCGATAGACTGACGCTTCAGGAGCGCATCCATCGCCCCGACGCTCACCAGGTTTTGTTGCACCAAATAGTCGGCAAGGACAACGGTCATGTGCGGTTACGCTCCCAAATCCCGCAACTTGTTAATCTGTTTGTGGGTCACCGTAGGCGGGCGCAGTCTGATGACCAGACTTTGCCCAATATAATCATGCCAGCCGCGCCGCTGTAGGTCAAACCCAACCCACAAAAATCCTGCCAGTCCCGGCAGGGCCGCAAGTACCATACCCACCATCCGGCGCAACACCTGCCTGGTCGTGAGCGGCTGACCAGTCTCATGTATCACCTGTAACCCCAAGAGCATCTGCCCCAGAGTCTGTCCCCCAAAACGGGTAAACAGGGCCAGGTAGGCACCCATGAGGAGCAAGTACATAAGTGCTAACAAAAGCAATGCCTTTGGGTTTTTGACGAAAAAATCAAAGGCACCCTCAGTGTCGCCGCGGAGCAACCAGGAGAACGTAACCATGACGATCACAACTCCGGTTACCGTCACCACATCGACTGCCAGAGCTAACGACCGCAGCCAAAACCCGCTTACCCAAACGAGACGAACCGCAGCCCGTGCCGAAGGTTGCACTGCCGCATTCTGCCCCCACGACACCGAAGAAGGCTCTCCGATGGACTCCGTCCGACCATGTTCTTGCCCCACTGATCGAGTTTCGTCCGCCGGGAATCTGGCACGGATATCGGCTATTGGGAAATCGGGAGCTTGTTTCTGGCTACCCATTTGAATGGGTTGCGCTTCGGTTTTCACTACCTCGGCCAATGCGTCGGCGGGCGCATCGTTAAAAGCCTTGCGACACTTGATGCAGACCCTAACCCCGGGTCGTTAGGAAACGCGCAATGGGGGCAAATCATCATCACATCCTTTGGATTGAAAGCGATAGCCGACTCGCTGCTGACTGTCAAGGCAGGCCATGGCGGCGGCAACGATTGCAGCCGTGTCCGAACGTAAAATTGTCGGGCCCAAACTGAGAATGGCAAATCCCGCCTGCTCGGCCCGTTCGACCTCGTCCGGGGCAAAACCACCCTCGGGACCAACCAACAACAGGCGCTCGACATTCGCTTCAGACGCAAGCCAGGTGAGCAATGTTTGACCAAGCGCAGCTTCATAGAGCACGGCGCGTGCACCAAGTTTTGGATCCTGCGTGGACTCCCGCACAAGCTCGTCAAATGAGCGAACCGGTTGTATACGTGGAACAGAGGCGCGTCCGGATTGGCGGGAGGCCTCCGCGGCGATTTTTTGCCACCGTGTTCGACGGGCGCGCCCTGCGTCGTCAGGTCGTGGAATTGAACGGGCGCAGGTGAACGGCTCCACGGTCGATACCCCAAGCTCGGTCACCATGCGTACGACCTCGTCAAGTTTGCGGCCTTTCAATAGTGCAACCCCTAATCGAACCGGCTGGTTTGGTATCAATCGCTGCGTCGATGGCCCAAGTTCCAAAACATACCCGCCACGGTCACGAACCAGGAGCGCTCGGCTGAAAGCGCCGGCACCATTGAAAACCTCAACCTCGCCACCGGGCGCTAACCGGAGCACATCAACTAAATGTCGTCGCTCGTCCGGCTGCAGTTCAACCCGACTGGCCCAACGCTCTTCTGGCAGGAACAACCGTGGGCGGCTCATGAAGCGGTCACTTTCCAACGATCGTCTGGATCAAGGTGACCAGCTTCCCAATCTTGAACGGTTTGATCACGTATGCATCGGCCCCGTCATCGAGTGCGCGCTGCCGGGATCCCTCATCGTCCCGGGCGGTCACCATAATCACTTTCATGTGCTGCGTAGCCAACTGAGTCTTGAGGGTTCTCAAAACCTGAAAACCATCCATTCCCGACATCATGATATCAAGGAGGACGCAGTCGAACCGACCGTTGATCGCGGCTTCCACTCCTTTATCACCCGCCCAAACCGTGTCAACCGTCATGCCGGCTGCCTCGAGACCTTTCTTGATCAGAATGCGGGTCTCGGCGTCATCTTCAATGCACAGTATTCGGCACAAAGCCCAGTCCTCCTCCTTGAAGAACAAAGCAATAGACGTCTATGTTATCCATCCGCACCCGACATGGTCAAAAAAAATTCTCTTAAGGAACGTTTATACGTAAAACCCGATCAAGAAACAACGCCCTTCTTCTGGCCAAATACAAAGCCTGCTCCGGGCTTGTTCAGATCGTGAGGATGATCGCTATCCGGAGTCGCTGGTTGCATGGGCAACCTCAACCGGCAGGTAAAATGAAAAATACTCCCGTGCCCGGGCGTGCTCTCCACCCACATGTTTCCCTCTAGTAACTCGACCAGGCGGCGTGAGATGGTTAGACCGAGGCCCGTCCCACCATATTTACGGGTGCTGGAAGTGTCCGCCTGGGCAAACGCTTCAAAGATCAATTTTTGTTTCTCGGGCGAGATGCCTATCCCGGTGTCCCGCACCATGAAGTGCAGATCAATATCCTCGGTCGTGGAGGTGTTAGCGGGATCCAGGTGGTGCAGGTTCTCAACGCCCACCGATACCTCGCCGACGTCCGTGAACTTTATGGCGTTATCCACCAGGTTTAGGAGCACCTGACGCAGGTGTTCTGGCGACCCATGCAAGACCTCTGGCACATCGTTAGCAACATATAATTGAAACGATAATCCTTTCTGCTTGGCCTGCTTCGCCATCGTGGTCAATGTCTGCGCAAGGAGCTCGTGCAGCCAAAAATCGACCGCGGTAAGCCTCATGCGTCGTGACTCAAGCTTTGAAAAGTCGAGCAGATGATTGACCAATAACAGCAATGCATCTGCTGACTTTCGTACGGCGCTGAGGTATTCCCGTTGTTCGTGCGTAAGATCGGTTTGCAGGATAAGGTCGGTGAGCCCCACAATGCCGTTGAGGGGCGTGCGAAATTCGTGGCTCATATTGGCCATAAATTCGCTTTTCGCTTGACTGGCGTTATCAGCTAGTTCGGCAAGCTGTCGGGCCTGCTGGATGGATTGTTCAAGCTGTCGGTTGATCTCGTTCAGTTCCTGATTCACGGCTCCGAACCGAGTCTGAGAGTGCGCGAGTTGCTCGCTGAGTTGGCTTATCTGCCGCTGCAGTTCTTGTTCGCGCTCGCTCGGTTGATCGGACAATGCGTTTTTCAATGACTCGCTGGCATCGTCATCGATCATCCACCACCCCTCTTGACTAAATCGAGAGGATACGTGATGTCAAAACATACACTATAGCATAGCGCAATTCCCTGATGGTGTTCAAGTATAAGAGTTAACGTTTTGATATATCGAGCAAATAGGCGATACTGCCGTGGCTGTGCCTCGCCCTCGAGTAATTTCTTTACTCGAATATAATACTATTCTTATCAACTACTGATGGGTTTTTGAGCTCACGCAGACTTCGGTATTAGACGCTGAGGAGACCTGCAATCTCGGCGTAAATTTGATCGTCGGCGAAATGCCGCGGGCGGATGGCGGCGCTCGGACACGTGGCCGCACAGGTGCCGCAGGCTTTGCACAACGCCTCGTTGGTCACGGCGCGTTTGTGTTCTTCATCGAAGCTGATGGCGTTATAGGGACAAATATCCAGGCAGGTCTTGCAACCCGAGCAATACTCCTCGACCACGGTGGCGGTATTGGCCTCGATCTCGATTTCTCGCCGCGCGATAAGTGAGAGCGCCTTACTGGCCGCGGCTGAACCCTGCGCCACGGTGTCGGGAATGTCTTTGGGGCCTTGGCAGCCGCCGGCGATAAACACGCCATCGCTGGTTGTGGAGACCGGGGCGAGCTTCGGGTGCTGCTCAAGGAAGAAGCCATCGGCTCCACGGTTGATTAAGAACGTTTTACCGACGGTAGCAGCCTCGCTGTGGGCCTCAAAGGCCGGGGTGAGCACGACCATGTCCACCGGGACCCGCATCAATTTACCGAGCAGCGTATCCTCGGCTTGAACCACGAGCTGCTGGTCAGTAAGCCCGTCGAGCGCGAATTTCTCCGAGGCAGTTGCTTTATATTCCGCTCCACCCCACACATTGGCGGCCTTGCCCCGGATAAAACGCACGCCTTCCTCTTGCAACCGTTTGTAGAATTCTTCGTACCCCTTACCAAAGCAGCGCATATCGATATAAAAACTGTAGACCGTGGCTTCGTGGATCTTCTCCTTGATGAGATGGGCGTACTTAAGGGCATACATGCAGCACACGCGCGAACAATAGGGATGGTAATTCTCATCCCGGCTGCCGGTGCAGTGCAAAATGGCGATACTCTGGGGGGTGCGTCCATCCCTGGTTTGAATCTTGCCAGAGGTCGGCCCCGAGGCGTTGTTGAGCCGTTCGAATTCGAGCGCCGAGTATACCTCGGGCAAGCGGCCGTACCCAAACTGCGGGAGCTTGCGCATATCCATGCTCTGGAAGCCGGTGGCCACGATGATCGTTCCGACATCGATTTCCTCGATGCGGTCGTGCTGTTCGAAGTCGATGGCCTTTGGTTCGCAGAACTTTTCGCATACCCGACACTTGCCCTTGAGAAAATAAACGCAGCTGGCCTTGTCAATCACCGGTTTATTGGGAACTGCCTGGGGAAACGGGGTGTAGATTGCCCGGCGCTTCGA
Organism: uncultured delta proteobacterium; assembly: GCA_963754925.1. GTDB lineage: Bacteria > Myxococcota > B64-G9 > B64-G9 > B64-G9 > CAVWHX01. The sequence goes on along the minus strand of CAVWHX010000004.1, from coordinate 1,389,805 downwards.
CAAGCCTTGATCGAACTCGCTGGGCGCCTTATAGGGACACTTCTCCATGCATATACCGCATCCCGTGCACTTAGCATGGTCCACGAAGCCTGCCTTGCGGCGTATTTTTACCTTAAAGTTGCCAATATACCCGCTGACATTCTCGACTTCTGAATACGTCATGAGGTCGATGTTTGGATGAGCGCCAACCGCGGTCATCTTCGGTGTCAAGATGCAGGCAGCGCAATCCAACGTGGGGAAGGTCTTATCGAACATCGCCATATGGCCGCCGATGGTGGGCAGCTTCTCGACCATGGTCACGTGCACACCGCCATCAGCCAAATCCAGAGCGGCCTGGATTCCGGCGATCCCGCCGCCCACGACCAGGGCCGAGGGCTTGATCTCGACCCGCCACATCTCGAGCGGCTCCAACGCGGCGGCCCGAGCCACCGCGCCTGCCATCAAGACCTTGGACTTTTCGGTGGCGGCCTTTTTATCCTCGGTCACCCAGGAGCACTGCTCGCGGATATTGGCGATCTGCACCAAAAAGGCGTTCAGCCCGGCGTCCTGGGCCGCCTTACGGAAGGTGCGTTCGTGCATCAACGGCGAACAGGCCGCGACCACGATGCCGTTGAGGCCGCTGGAGTGGATGTCTTCGCGCAGCATATCCTGGCCCGGGTCGGAGCACATGAATTTGTAATTTTTTACCAGCGTCACATTCGGCAGCGTCTTCGCAAATTGGGTCAAGGCCTCGATGTCGACAACACCGGCGATGTTGGTGCCACAATGACAAATATACACTCCGATTTTCTTCGGCATGGTTATCTCTCCCGGTTTCAGCTATTCGAGGGACTCGGCCACCAGCTCGGTCACATCCTTGATTTGAATGGCCTCTTCCTTGTTTAAGTTCAAGCGACTGTCCTCGAGCATACTAATACAATACGGGCACGCGGTTGCCAAGACATTCGCACCCACGGCTAGCGCCTCGGGAACCCGGAGGTCGCTGAATCGCTCACCGAATTTGGTTTCCATCCACATGCGGCCGCCGCCGCCGCCACAGCACAGGCTCTGCTCGCCAACGCGAAACATCTCTTTAAAGGTCACCCCGGGTAAGGCCTGGAGCACCTTACGAGGAGGATCAAAGATCTGATTGTGCCGACCCAAGTAGCAGGGATCGTGGTAGGTGACGGTCGCCGCCGTAGGCTTTTTGAGATTGAGCTTGCCGGCTGAGATCAACTCCGCAAGCAGTTCAGAGATATGTACCACTTTTATGGTTGAGCCGATCGAGGAATACTCATTTTTGAAGGTATGGTAGCAGTGCGGCGAGAGCACCAAAATCTTTTCAACCTTGTGCTTGCCAAATAGCCCGCCGTTATCCTTGGCCAGCTGCGAAAACAATGCTTCATCGCCAATCTTACGAACCGATTCGCCGCAACAACTTTCCTCGCTGCCCAAGACACCGACGCTTATTCTCCCCGCCCTGAGAACCTTGGCGGCCGCGTTGACCAACTTACGAGCCCGCGGATCATACGAGGGCATGCAACAGGCAAATAACAAATACTCGTGCTTCGTCCGATCAAAAGGTGCGATTTCAAGGTCAGTCGCCCATTTGTTGCGATCTTCTCGTTTGCCCATCCAGGGATTGCCGCCGCTTTTGACGCTGCCCAGCGCCGAACGCAAACTCTGGGGAATGAGGCCCGTTTCCGCCGATCATCATCCGGATCGAGCGCACCAGGTCGATGATTCCCACCCCGCGCGGGCAACGGATCTTGCACGTGTTGCAGGTTGTGCATCTCCAGAGATCCTCGCCCTCGTAACCCTCAAGCCCGAGCTGGGCCAGGCGGATGAGCTGCCGCATGTTCAGGGGTTCCACAAAACCCCATGGACAGCTGCCGGTACAGGTACCACATTGGAAGCAGAGGTTAAGGTCCTCACCCCCTGATTCCTGAATGGCTTGAGCAACCTCCAGAAACGGCGTGACCACGTCCATAGCCCGCTCCTTGATAAAATGGATTGTAATTAAGCTGACCCTAGGTGTAATGGTACCTGTTACTATCAGTTTTTGACGTGGGAGTCAATAGCGAATAATATTGGGTGCGTCACGGTTTCGTCACGGGTGAACGAGCAGTCTTGCTGTTTACAGCTACTTCAGGCATGATTCCGCTCACCCTTGAGGAGTATCAACGTGACTTGGAAAAAAACCCTTCGTTTTCGACTTACCATGGGCTCGATCGCCATCATTTTGGTGGCTAATACGACGGTGGCGGTGGTCACCGAACTACATATTAGCACGGTATTATTGGAGGAAGTGCAAACCCGGGTGCGACTCGATCTCAACTCTGCCCGCCAAATTTATAATTCGTATATCGATGGGATCGCCCGGTTCCTGCGAGCAATCGCCCTTGACCAATCTATTGGCGAATCTATTGAGAAAAACGACCGCGATAATCTCTTTCGATTGATTGAAGTGGCCTATACCGAGAGCAAGATGGACATGCTGACGGTCATAGGACCCGACGGTCGAGTGATCGCCCGTGCCCACAACCAGGGCTCGGTCGGCGATGATCTCTCAAAGAACCCGATTATAGCCAGGGCTCTTCTCACCCGTGCGCCGGTTACCGGCTCGATAATTGTTTCACACGAGCACTTGCAGAACGAGGGCGCTGACTTGGCCCGCCGCGCTTCCTTTGAAATCCGCGAGACCCCCGGTGCGCGGCCGAGCACCCGCAAAGTTGAATCCGATGGGATGGTAGTCGGAGCGGCAGTGCCGCTCATGGGGCCTAATGGGAAATTCTATGGGTTGCTGTACGGCGGCAACGTGCTCAACTATCTGTACCGAATCGTTGACACCATTAAAAACGAGCTTTTTCAAAATCAGATTTATCACGATAAAGATATTGGCACAGCCACTATTTTCCAAGGCGACCTGCGCATCTCCACCAACGTGAAGAATGCCGACGGAACCCGGGCCATCGGCAGCCGCATGAGCACCGAAGTTGCCGACGAGGTTCTGGTAAAAGGAAAACTCTGGGCCGACCGCGCCTTCGTGGTGAACGACTGGTATATCAGCGCCTACGAAGCCATTCGAAATCCCGATAATCAGATAATCGGGGCGCTCTACGTTGGTTTGCTGGCGGCGCCGTTCGATCATACGCAACTACTTATCACTCGAGTGTTTTTAGTGGTGATGGCAACCATCACCTTGCTCAGTTTGCTTCTCTTGTATATGGTAACCAATCTGGTCCTGCGGCCCGTTTCCAAGATCGTGGAAATGTCGCAGAAGCTGATCAACGGAGACATTACCGCGCGCGTCGGTATCCGACCACCGGGTGAAATGGGCTTGGTGTGTTTGGCAATCGATCGCATGGCCGACGCCGTGGTTGAGCGCGAGCAACGCCTCGAGCAGGCCACGCGCCAGCAGATCGGGCAAAGTGAGAAACTGGCCTCGATCGGCCGCCTCTCGGCCGGCATCGCCCATGAGATCAACAATCCGTTGACCGGGGTGCTTACCTTCACCCATCTCCTACGCGAGAAACCAAATATGGATACCCAGGACAAGCAGGACCTGGAGGTGATCATCCGCGAAACGACTCGCGTGCGGGAGATCGTACGCGGATTGCTCGACTTCGCTCGCGAATCGCCCTCGCGCAAGGTGGCGTTGGACATCAATGACGTTATCCGAACGACCATGAAATTGGTGCGCAGCCAGAAGGAATTTGACAAAGTGGTTGTGGTCGAGAATCTTATCGATGGATTGCCGCCAGTCTGGGGCGACAAAAATCAGTTACAGCAGGTACTCTTGAACCTTTCGCTGAACGCCTGTGAGGCCATGCCGGTGGGCGGCACGCTGGCGATTGGCACTGCGGCGCACGACAGCCAGGTGCGCATCACCGTCTCCGACACTGGTTGTGGCATTCCCCCCGAACACCTCAAGCAAATTTTCGACCCCTTTTTCACCACCAAACCGGTGGGCAAGGGCACCGGCCTGGGCTTGAGCGTCTCGTACGGAATTGTTCAACAGCACGGCGGCACCCTCGAAGTGGAAAGCGAGCTGGGTAAGGGTTCACTATTTACCATCAACCTGCCGCGTTTTGAAGAAGACATGCAGGCGGAGAAAGAGCAGGCGTGATGTCCGCTGCAGGACCCCAACCCGATCGCAGCGCTCAGCGCATCTTGGTCATCGACGACGAGGCGGTGGTGTGCCTCAGTTGTCTGCGGATTCTTACGGCCGATGGTTTCCAGGTTGAGTGTCGTCAGGATCCGCGGGAGGGTCTGCAACTCGCCCTTACCGGGGAATACGATCTCATTCTGCTTGACCTGGTCATGCCCGAGCTCAGCGGGCTGGACTTTCTCAAACAACTGCGAGCGGCTGGCGTATCAACCGAGGTGATGGTAATCACCGGTTACTCGACCGTTCAGACCGCTGTCGACGCTATGAAATTGGGGGCTGCCGATTACGTCGGCAAACCGTTCTCACCCGACGAGTTGCGCATGGCGCTCAAAAAAGTTCTCGAGCGTTCCCGCCTGGTGCGCGAAAACGCCGCGCTGCGCCGCGAGCTCGAGTCCCGGCAGGGCTTCGAGGGCATCATCGGCGAAAGCCGCGTTATGGAGCAGGTTTACGCTATGATCAAGCGCGTAGCGCCAACCGCCGGCACGGTGCTCGTCACCGGCGAGAGCGGCACCGGCAAAGAAATGGTGGCGCGCGCCATCCACAAACTCAGCCCGCGCAAGGAACAACCCTTTCTGGCCTGCGATTGTAGCGCGCTCGCCTCGACCCTGTTGGAAAGCGAACTGTTCGGCCACGTCAAGGGTTCTTTCTCCGGCGCGATCGCCACCAAACAGGGACTGTTCGAGGTGGCTCACCGCGGGACGCTCTTTCTGGATGAGGTGTCCAATATCACCCTCGAAACTCAGGGCAAGCTCCTGCGGGTTCTGGAGACGCGCATGGTGAGGAGAGTTGGTGACACCGCCGAACGCGAGGTGGACATCCGGCTCATTGCCGCCACGAACCGCGACCTGCTCGAGATGGTCAAGGCGGATCAATTTCGCGAGGATCTCTACTACCGACTTAATGTCGTGCCGATTGTGCTCCCACCCTTGCGTGAGCGCCAGGGCGATATTCCGGTGCTCGCCATGACATTTCTGGAACGCTTTCGTAAAACCACGCCGATCCGGGTGCAGGGTTTTACCCCCGAGGCCATGCGGGTCTTGGAAAACTACTCCTGGCCGGGCAATGTGCGTGAACTGAAAAACATCGTCGAACGCATGGCGATCCTGTGCGATGCCGAGCGCATTGAGCTGCAGCATCTGCCGGCCGAGCTGCGCCAGTCACTGCTCAAACCAGCCGCAGCCTCCATCCCGCACACCTGGGATGAATTCAAGGACTTCAAACGGCAGATACGCGATACGGCGGTGTCCGAGCTTGAACGTCGCTTTTTAATGGAAGCGCTCGCGCGAGCCGAAGGAAACGTTAGTCGTGCGGCCGAGGACGTCGGCATGCAGCGCACCAATTTTCACTCGTTGATGCGGAAATACGGCCTCTCGACGGACGACGACATCGAGGAAGAAGAGAAGTAAAATTCCGTCCGATGTGTTATCGTTAATGGGGCGGAGAAACGTTAGCTTTTCTCTCGGGGCCAATGAAAATTACAAAGCCAAAACCAATTAGCCCCGCACGCCGCATTGCCCTTGAGGTCCTCCGGCGTATTGAAGCGGAGGGAGCCTTCGCCACTCTCGCACTGACACACGCGATAGAGCGGGCGCCGCAACTCTCGGCGGAAGATCGGGCGTTAGCCACAACGCTCGTCTACGGCACCATCCGCTTTCGCCGGAATCTCGACTTTGCTCTGGCAGCCCACAGCCGACGGCCGTTGAACAAAATCGAACCAGGACTCATGCGCATACTTCGTTTGGCCGCTTACCAACTGTTATTTCTTGAGCGCGTTCCGGATTGGGCGGCGGTGGATGAGGCGGTAACGTTGGCTTCGAGCATACGCGGTCGACGCGCGGCCGGTTTCGTCAACGGAGTGCTGCGGGCACTTGCCGGCGCACGGGAGCACATAGATTGGCCCGATCCACAGGTTAATCAGAAGCGGGCATTGGCCATCCGACTTTCCTTTCCCGACTGGATGGTGCAACGATGGGTTGAGCAATTCGGACCACAACGCGCCGAGCAGTTTATGGCGGCCTGCAATCAACCCGCGCCCTCGTGGTTGCGTACCAATACCCTGAGGATAGCGCCTGATGCCCTGGTCGAACTGTTGTCAGCCTCCGGGGTTGAGGCTCACCTTTCGGAGTATGTGCCGGCAGCCATCTGCGCTCCCTTTGGACAAGAACTGCGCTCGGCCGCAGCCCATGACGCTGGCTTGTTTCACATCCAGGACGCGGCCGCCCAATCGGTCTGCCACCTGCTCGATCCGCGCCCGGGCGAGCGCGTGCTGGACGCCTGCGCGGCACCGGGCGGAAAGACCTGCACCATGGCAGAGCTGATGGACAACCAAGGCGAAATCGTAGCGGCAGACGCCCATCCAGCTCGCTGTGGATTGGTGCGTAAGTTGGCCGAGCATCTTGGGATAACCTGTATCCAGACAATACAAGCGGATTTGTCCGAACCAATTCCAAGTACGTGGGGGGGTTTCCGATCGTGTTTTGCTCGATGCGCCCTGCTCGGCGCTCGGGGTGCTGCGCCGGCACCCGGAGGCCAAGTGGCGACTGTTCCCCGAAGACCTCGCCCACTTAGCTGCAGTGCAACGCCAGCTTCTTAATAGTGTCTCACACGTGGTAAAGCCTGGTGGCAGCTTGGTCTACAGTGTCTGTACCATCAGCCACGAGGAAGGATCGATGCTTATCGATAACTGGTTGAAGGACCATAGCGAGTTCGAACGGGCGGACCCGCTTGCCGGTCGCCATGCGCTTTGGCACAAGCTGATCGATGTCGACCGTTGCCTGTATACCTGGCCGGACCAGCATGATATGGATGGATTTTTCGCGGTGCGTCTAGTCCATAAACCATAAACCAAGGTCTTAATAGCAAGGTGAGACATGCAAAACCGCCCTTTTATCATTGCTCCTTCGATTCTTTCGGCCGATATGGCCGCGTTAGGCGACGAGGTTGCCCGCTGTGAAGCGGCCGGAGCCGACTGGGTGCACGTCGATGTCATGGATGGCCGGTTTGTTCCCAACCTGACTATCGGCATTCCGGTCGTGGAGGCAATCAGTAGGCGCACGCGTCTGCCGCTCGACGTTCATTTGATGATCGTTGAACCCGACCGCTATCTGGATGAGTTCGCTCGCGCCGGTGCTACCGGTCTCACGGTTCAGGCGGAAGCCTGCCTGCACCTCTACCGGACCGTGCGCGCCATTCGACAAGCAGGCTGCAGAAGTGGCGTGGCCCTCAATCCGGCCACACCCCTCGTGGCGATCGAACATATCCTTGAGGAGCTTGACCTCGTGCTGATTATGACCGTCGAACCTGGATTTGGTGGCCAATCGTTTATTTCCGCCATGCTGCCAAAAATATCCCGCATCGCTTCCATTATCAGCGAGCGCCAGTTGCCTGTTGACATTCAAGTTGATGGTGGGATAAACAATGACACCGTACGGCTGGCCGCCAGGGCCGGCGCCAATGCTTTTGTGGCCGGCACCAGCATTTTTTCAGGCGATGTTAAGCAGACCATTGCTACCTTGCGAGCGTTATTGACGTCACCGACAAAGTCCCGACGGCACCGTTCACAAGGCAAGCAACGATAGGTACCAAAGGCTGGAAGATATGCGAAGTTATGCCGTATAGAGATACAGAGCGGCAGAACAAAGCATATCAAGGAGCGACGAAGTTGAGGAGCGAGGCGTACTGCAGGTACGCCGCAGTGACGAAACGAGGAAGCGACAAAGATATGCGAAGTTATGCCGCTCTGGATAGAACGGGAAGTGGCTCAGTCTGGTAGAGCACCTGGTTCGGGACCAGGGGGTCGCAGGTTCAAATCCTGTCTTCCCGATTGTTATTAATTGCCGCGTACAGGGCGGTACGGTACGCGGCTTTTTTATGAATGCGAAAAGCTATACTATGTTCTGATAAACTTGGTTAGGGTATCCGGAGTCTCGATGGAAAGTAACATCCCTATTTTGGCTCGCTGCGCAGGTTGCGATCGTAACTTTGAGACCATGCACTACGGTCAGCAGACGTGCCCAATCTGCCATGCCGAGGTCTTTGTTCCGCCGCAGTTAGGCGGCACGCCCGATGAACTCGCCCCGTCACCCCAGGAGGTACGTACAGAAACACCGCCAGGACAAGGCTCGGATCCAAGCGTGGAGAAAAACCCGAAGGCTCAGCCTTGGGAACCTCAACTTGAACCTGACCTCGAACCAACGGTTCAGGAATTTGTCCCGGCCTTTGAGTCAGGAAGGCATGGATATGTCAAAGGTTTTATCCAAACAATCAGGGAGATAATCAGTTCGCCGGCAGCTTTTTTCATCAGAGTGCGCGTCGGCAAGACCGGTATCGTAAGCGCGCTCGTTTTTGGTTCGATTATCTGTGCTATTGCATTAGATTTTTCAATGCTCTACCTACTGTTGATACTTCATCGCAACCATCAGGCGTTCCTCAGCGTTTTGCAGGGCAAACTCAATGGTATTTCCCCAGAGGACTATCTGACCTTTATTAACAGCGCCTTTTCCTGGGCGATGTATCTCTCTCCTTTGTTAGGACTTGCCAACGTGCTTCTCTGCGCTGGCATTTACCATGCGGTGGTCGTCCTCACCGCCTCCAATAATCGGGGCTTTGGCGCCACGATACGCGCCACCTCCTATGGATTTGTCCCGTTGTTGCTGTTGGCAATCCCTTACATTGGTCAACTGCTCGGCAGCATGTGGACATTAGCGCTTCAGGTTATCGCCTTATCCCAGATCCATCGCATGAGCCCCTGGCGTGCCGCGCTCGTTGTGCTGTTGCCATTTGCCGCGCTGTTGCTGCTGCTCACGATACCGATGCTCTTTAGAGGTCCTGCCTGATACATTGAAGGTTTTTATACTTATATTTAACACTTGATTTCTTATACATAAAATGGCAGAGAGTTCTAATTGCCGTACGCTGCAATAGGCAGAATAATCAAAAAGTAAGCATTTTGAAAAGCAGCGAGGAGAACATCATGGCGAAGAAAGAGCAAACTCATCCGGCGAAAAAGAAAGGCTCATGGCTTACCTATCGTCCTGATATCAAGGTGTTGGATTGCACCGTTCGCGACGGCGGTTTGATGAATAATTCAAACTTTGACAGCGAGTTCGTCAGCGCCGTTTATCAGACCTGTGTGGCGGCCGGCATTGATTACATGGAAATCGGCTACAAAGGTTCCAAAAAGATCTACTCGCCCCAGGAATTCGGTTGCTGGAAATTTTGCACTGAAGACGACATTCGTCAAATTGTCGAGGATAACCCCAGCGGATTGAAGCTTTCGGCCATGGCGGACGCCGAGCGCACCGATTATCACGAAGATATCCTGCCCAAATCGCAAAGCGTGCTCGACATGATTCGGGTGGCGACCTACATTCATCAGATCCCGACGGCGCTCGATATGATTAAGGCCATCCATGACAAAGGTTATGAAACCACCCTCAACCTGATGTCCATTTCGGTGGTCCCGGATCACGAATTAGACGAGGCCCTGGAAATTCTATCAAAAACCGAGGTAAACGTTATCTATCTGGTTGATAGTTTCGGGGCCCTTTATTCAGAGGAAATTCAGGCCTTGACCCGTAAGTACCTCAAATATGCCAATGCGAGCGGAAAGAAAGTTGGCATACATACCCACAATAACCAGCAGCTCGCCTACGCCAATACGATCGAAGCCCTGATTCTTGGCGCCAGTTATCTGGATGCCACCCTGGCAGGACTTGGACGCGGGGCTGGCAATTGCCCTATTGAATTGTTGCTTGGTTTCCTCAAGAACCCTAAATTCCATGTGCGCCCCATCCTGAAGTGCATCGAGGAACATGTTGTTCCCCTGCGGAAAAAGATTTCCTGGGGCTTTGACATTCCCTATATGATCACCGGTCAGCTCAATATTCATCCACGCTCGGCAATGAAATTCTTGAATGGAGAAAAGATTACCGACTACGTAACGTTCTATGATTCGGTGGTCGAGGAAGAATAGGTTGCCTTGATTCTGTCATAGAGGACTTGAAGTTTTGCCGTCACTCGTCTTTCGCCGGACTGCTCACAACCGTAATTCGTTGCCGCCGCTGATTCGTGCCCTGGACAAAGCCGGAGTTTCAGAGCACCTGCACATAACCTTCGCCGACGGGCCAGGTCGAACGATCGAGACCGCTCATGTGGCAGCCTACTCGCTGACGACGGTGGACTTAGCATGGGCGCTGCCCGAGGTCGCTGACCTACGGAACCGTCAACGTCGGCCCTGGTTAGTTGCCGGAGGCGCCCACCCCAGCGCCGACCCACAGGGAATGCTGGCGGCCGGTTTCGATGTTGTTTTTGTGGGCGAGGGTGAGGAAAGTTTTCCACACTTTATGCGAGAGTGGCTCGACGCTGCAGCGTACGGGCCCAACCCGATCCGCCACGCCTCCCCCACGGGGATCGATCTCGATGGTCTGGTTCATGCCGATGCTCGACGGCGGTTGTTTCCTTTTGCCGAAATCTCCCGCGGTTGTTCCTACGCATGCGGCTTTTGCCAGGTGCCGCATTTGTTCGGCCGGCGCATGTGCCATCGCAGTCCCGCAGTTGTAGCCGAAGGGGTCGCGCAGGCGGTCACGGCCGGCCATCGACGCTTCCGCTTTCTTAGTTCCGACGCCTTCGCGTACCGAGGCCATGCGAAGCTGCCGGTAGCGGAGTCGGTGACCTCGTTGCTATCCGCCTGCCATGCCGCCGGCGCTTCACAATTAATGTTGGGAAGTTTTCCTTCCGAGGTGCGGCCGGATCATATTACCGTCGATCTCCTCCGATTAATACGCGAGCGTTGTATCAACCGCACGTTGGTGCTGGGGGCGCAGTCTGGTTCGGATCGGGTTTTAGACTTGATGAATCGTCGTCACACCGTCGAACAGGCGCGCCGGGCGATCCTGCTGACCGTCGAGGCTCGCCTCGTCCCCCATGTCGACTTACTGTTTTGTTTTCCCGGAGAATCGGCCGCCGAACGTCTTCAGACCATCCAATTGGCCCGTTGGTGCCTTGAGCACAACGCACGGTTGCATATTCATGTGTATGTGCCACTGCCCGGCACCCCGGCCTGGCCGGCGGCGCCCGAGCGTCTCGAACCCACCATCGTTCAGGCGCTACGCCGGATGGAATCAACCGGCCGGCTGGATGGGTATTGGAAGAAACAACTTGCTCAGGGTGCCCAGATTCTTAAATGGCGTGCGGAAGGAAAGATATTGGTTTAGAATAGTTCATTAAAAAAAATTGGGCCCCCAAGGTTTCCAGGTGTCGGGGGGGATGGGGACGCACCCAGTGACACGAGAGGGCCCTAACCGAATTTCGGAATATACTCATCCCCAAACAAAACCCCTCCCCACACGATTTTGTCTGAGGCGAATTCCTTACCGTGAGAACTAAATTATTAATGCCAAACCGACGAGCAAAAGTCAACCCCAGATTATTTTTGAGGCGGTTCGCAATCGATCCCTCGGCATGAATTATATATTTATAAAACAAACAGTTAGCTGCCACGATACCCATCGTGCTAAATGCTCCTATTATATTTTTTCAAATATAGTCTTTGCAGAAATACGGAGGCAGCACGGTTGGTAGAGCCGTAACAGATTCAATTCACATTCGGGTGGGAAAGTTACCGCATCAGTCAACCTCGCCGCCGAGCTGTCGGACGGTCTGGCGGTCGTTCTACAAAAGGATGGGAGCTTACTCCTGAGGCTTCTCCGGGGAGAAGCTCTACTGGTTGACCAAGCAAAAAGCGTCCTGAAGCAATCCAATCTTTGAGGGTTGCGGCAACCTCCCGCGCCATCGGTAGGCTCGAAAGCGATGCGGTGGGAATTGTTTTGCCCCGCAGCTTTATTTGGCCGGTGCGCAACTCAGCATATGAAACGTATCCGAGCGGTTCACCGGTGCGCTCGGGATAGTCATGGCCGTAGTCCCACACCGGAGCGATCAGCGCCTCATCCGACAGTGCCGCGGTGGCGGTTATCTCTTCGTTCAGTAAAGGAATCGGAATACCAACGCCGAGGGCCAACGATGGCCCGTAGCCGGTCATCGAGACTCCGCGTATGAAGCGCGGTTTCATTGTTTTGAGATCGCCGATGAGGGCAAGCGTCCCGGCGCCGCCCATGGGAACGCCGTGCTTGGTGCGCTTGACAGTTGGATCATGCTGGGTGCCGGGAAAGGCGACATACCCCACCCCACCGCCTAAAAACACGCGGGTACCGATACCGATGGTCCGGTAGTGCGGGTCCTTAAGCAGCGGGCTCAATTGCCCGGCCGAACAGAAATTGGCATTGGCCATTTTTGGGCGCAGTAATCCCATGTACGTGTACATCAACTTTGGGGAGCGGGCGTTTACCGCCACGTTGTAGTTTTGGTAACAATTGCGAGGGTTAAGTAGCCAGGCGCTCGGCAAATCCTTCAACTTGATTAAGCTCGTCAGCTCCTTGCGTGGATAACAATTGCTGCCGTAAGAGGTCGCGCGAAAGAGTACCTCCCTGCCGGCGACTAAATCTTCAATCACATGCCCACCGCCGTAACTAAACTTTCCCGGGAAAACTTTATTACAGGGATCGTCCTCGGAAACGGCGGTGGCTCCCAGATATACATCGACAGCTGCGATGCCGCAATACGCTTCCACGTCATTGAGCCAGGCACGCTTGAAATTCATCCGCGGCCGGGTGTGGCCCGTATTGAGCAACGCGCCCGAAGAACACATGGGCGCAAATGTTCCGGTCGTGACCACATCGACCTGTTGGAACGCCCGTTTAACGCCGCGTTCCTTTACCACGTCCACCATCTCATCGGCCGTCAACACAACCGCCTTGCCCTTGCGGATTTTTGCGTTTATTTCTTCAAAACTCTTTTGCATGGTGCCGCTCCTGGAGGCGTTCGCTACCGACCGTTGTTGAGATGTTCTTCCACCGAGGTGAGCGCTCCAAAGGGACAGGCCGGGATGCAGAGCCGACAGCCTAAACAGCTACTGTCATTCAAGCTCACCAGACCAGTTTGGGCATCGAGGGCGAGCGCCTTGGCGAGGCACTGAGCGACGCAGGCCCCACAGTGGGTGCAGCGCTCCTCGTCCCAAATCATATTCTTGGTCGGAAGCAACATGCGCACCCCTAACGCATCGAGATAGCGGAGGGCTTTATTAACTTCACGGGCGGAACCTTCGACCTGCATCAACATCGTACCGTCTTCCTCCGGCGTGATTCTGGCCTGCAAAATGGTAACCGTGATGTCGTGCGTGCGTATCAATCCACAAATAAGTGGCTTGTCCACTAACGATGCGTCGAAGTGCAAAATGACATTTCGCTTGGTCAACAGGCTGCTCCTTCATAAAAATTATTATACGACTTCCACCGCTCCCCATACACCCAGCTTGTCGCCGATCGCGACAAGTATCCCGAACACCCCGTCGCGTCGACTGGCATGGTCGACCACCCGGTTGATGTCTTCGCAACTCTGTACCTGATTTCCGAAAAAAGTCGCCGCCGCGTCGGCATCGGCGGAGCTCGTCGCCACCACGCACACTGCGTCGGCCTTGCCTTTGCTGAACGAGTGCCCTACGGTACCGCTGGAGGTGCACACGCCCAGTCTTCTGCCGCCGGGGCGAACCAGAAAGCGCAGGTTGTCCACAAACGGCGAATGCTCTCCCGCAAAGACCGACACCAATACCGGACGCTCGCAGCGCAGGTAGATATCGCCGCCATTTTCGACGACCACGTCGGGGTAATGTTGCGATAGCTGCTCGCCCACGCAATCGGCAACCGCCCCAGCCACCGCCGCCATAGGGCCGACCTCGAATCGCCGCGCGGCGGCGGCCATACGCACCACCACCAAGGGCGCATCGAAGAACGGCTCGTAGGGATCCAGGGTGAGACGGAAGCGTTCGTCACGCTGCAGGTACGAAAGAAGATCGGCGCGCACGTCCCGCAACAAATCCTCTGCCAGGCCGGTAACGTCGGCGCCGGCCAAAATGCATAGGTCGCTTTCATCCACCCACACCTGACTGCGGACAAGTCCCTCGGCCTGTATGGATTGTTGGTAGGTGCGTTCCTGGTACTGGTACATATATCCTCTGCCACCTCGCATCGCCGGGGTATGGATAAACTGCTCGCAGTGTACTCAACGTGCAGAAAAAAACAAGCTCCGTCGTAACCGTTCGGTTATAGGCAGGCGCCGGGCCGTATGGATGCGGCTCCTTGGTGGGCTTAGGTCACTTGACGATAAAGGAAACGGGAACGGTCTTTAGCTCACCGCCAAATTGACGGAAACGAATCTTTTTTATGTGCGAGCTGATGCATTCTGCATAGGCGCTACCCTTGAATGGCTCGGTAAGGGTGGAAACACTGGACACGACGCCATCGGTAGCGATGACAAGGCTGAACACCGCGGTGCCTTTAACCGAAGAGTAGTTCCGACCACACGCTGATAACTCATCTTGATGCGCACGCATGATCGCGTTCACCTCTGAATTGCTTAAGGAGGGTAGCTCCTCATCGGACACGACACCCAAAGGTTTGTCGGCCACGGCCTCGGCGGGTGCGCTCCGGGGAGCCTGTGCTTCCTCCGTCAAACCTTTCTTGTGTAAAGCTCGCGGGGCTGCTGCCGCGGTAGCTGGCAGGGCGGTTTCTTGTTTCAGTGACTGGACCGCAGATTTTTCGGCGACTGCGACGCCTGCCGAACCGGCATACTGGTCATGATACTCCTCCGGTCGAGGGGCGAACGCGCGCTCGGACGGTTTTACAACGCCAACATCCTGCGAGATCCCTTCATTACGATAGGTTTGCTTTTGAGCTATTGGCTCACGAGCGAGTCTTCTTTCCTTCTGGCCGGCGCCTTTCATGTCCTCTGTCATTTTCTGGGGAGAAGGCGTTTTATTCGTGACCGATCTCATTTCTTCCGACACCATCGTACGCTCATCCTTTGAGACTGGGGCGCCGGTAGCGGCAACAACGGGCGCCTTAGCATCGCTCCCGGCCAAAGATTGTGGGGAGCTCAGTTCCATTGTGCCAACCTTTGAAGTGCTTTCCGAAGAGCGCTTTTCAAACCCCTCATTAAAGTAGACCACCGCCCCGATCCCAATGACCACCAGAAGCGCCGCGGCGGCTGCGAGCGGAGTCCTGATCCAACCGAGCCAACCCCACGGCCGAGAGGTTCGATGAAGTGAAGCCTCTGCCGCTCGTACTATCTCTTTGCTAACCCTATCGGACGGATCCTCACGGGAATCTTTTCGCATCAACGTAAGCACCGCCCGCATCCGCTCAACTTCTTTGGCATGCGCCGAGCAGGACTGTAGATGGAGCTCAAAAGCTTGGCGTTCCTGCTCAGGAAGCTCTCCATAAAGATAATCAACTAACCATATGTCGGCCTGGCTACAATCCATGCTCATTCCAAATAGTATCATTAACCGGACGGTTCCACCCCCTGGGCGGAAAGGTTGGCGCGCAGGTTCTGCAGCGCGTAGCGCATACGGCTTTTGACGGTGTTGAGCGGCGCATCGACGATACGCGCGATTTCTTCAAAGGGTAGTCCGGCCTCCTCACGCAGGAGAAATACTTCACGTTGCTCGAGGCTGATGGACTCAAGCGCCCGGAGTATCACGGTGCGCAATTCGCGGCCATGGGCTTCATGTTCGGGATCTCGTGCGTCACCGTGAAGGTGCTCAAGCAGGGTGCCTGCCGATTCGTCGCCGGAATTCTTCGGCTGATCGAGCGAGGCGGCCTTGCGGTGCTTATGTTTGCGCAAAAAGTCTATGCACAGATTGCGGGCGACGGTGTAGATCCAGGTAGTAAAGCGCGATCGTCTCTCAAACGATTCGGCTGCCGTGAAAAGCCGGGTGAACACGTCTTGCATAATATCCTCGGCCTGAGCCGGATGCCCAACAAACCTATAAATAAATTGATAGATGCCCCGCCGATGCCGAACTAATAATACCTCGAATGCCGGAAGTTCTCCTGCAAGAAACTTCGCCATGAGTTCCTCGTCTGAGAGTCTCTCGAGCATGGCTCCGGCATCGCGTAAGCCGCCCGACGGGAACCCCCTTCTAAAGACGTATGGATCCCGCCAGCGGTCTGTCAGACCCTTTAAATCCCCATTAAAAGGTCTTGTCCCTCCTTGAGAGGGCACCCTGCACCCTCCAATAGTATCGAAAACATGTCGCCGGATGCCAGAAAAACGCTTTAAGTTACGATCTAAAGAAATCTAATTGTTTCGGCAGCAACAACGGCCACGCGGCTATCCGCTTTGATCGCAAATCGCCCGCAAGCAGATCTGCGTCCGCTCCCATAAGGAAGATCCTCCGTGCGTTGGACTCCCGTATGTACCGTATGACCGCATTTCTATCGGCGTGACTTGACAGAGGGTAGGCTCGATCAACGCCCAAACGCTCGGCATAACCGGGTTCCACGGCGCGGCCAGATACTAATGCCAACCGAGCAGTTGGCACCTGCCGAAGCGTTCGATGCCGAGCAACCGAGGGTGGTAACAAAATAACCTCGCCCGGATGAGCTGACCCGTCAAAACGTTTGAGCTGCGGTAGGCTCACCCCTAATTTTTGAGCGCGTCGACAGGCAAATACGATGGTCCGATGCGCGCGCATCACAAACCCGTACTCGTCGAGCACGTTCACCAGCTCAAGGGCGTTGCCCAACGGTGAAGCAAGCAACACAGGCGCCGCTCCGTCCGCCAAGCTGTGCCTGACGAATTCCACGATAGCTGCCTCGACCTCATGGCGCGGCGGAAACACATGGTGCTCGCGGCCATACACCACCGGAACCACCAAGACTTCACAGTCGAGCACCGAGGCGTTTTCCGTCGTTCGCTTGGGGCTGAGATTAAAGTGACCGGTGTAAACGAGCCGCTCACCGGTCCGAGTGACTCGTATCTGCGCCGAGCCAAGGATATGTCCAGCCGGGAAAAGCTCTAACTCCAATTCCCCCAGGACAAACCGTCTCCAAAACGGCGCCAGCAAGGCCCGCGCCGGATCAAACTTTTCGTGGACCAACGCGGCGGTCTGGGGCGTCGTCAGCACTTTTTTGTGGGCTATGGAAAGACCCAGGTGTGCATGAGAAACAAAACACAAGTCAGCCTGGCGGGGGGCATCAAACCACAGAACACTATCGACCAGGTGGACACCGTGCAGGTACTCCACCGTGATAGAAGGCGTGGTTTGGGACATGGTTGCTATGGCTCCTCACCGTGTTTCAATGCGATAACTTTATTCGTGATTTCCAGCAGTGTCAACGTACCGGTCCTCAATGGTGAGGTAATGAACAACCCGCGATAGAGTATGTTATGGGAAACTCAAATCAGGCGATTAATTAAACGGCGTCAACAGGTAGATGTGACACCACCTGAGGAAAGTAAGTCGTCGTCCTGAACCAGGCCTCAAGGTCAACGGGTAGGAGCAAGAGGATGCTTGGGTCAAGGCCTTCATCCTCCAAGAGTTGTGCGGGTGTTTTAGCGCTCTTGGAGTAGTTGGGTCTGGCGAAGTTCCACCAGTGTTGGTAGATAGAGACCTTCTGGAAGAAGTCCTGTCTGGATGTAAATGGTTCGAGATCAAAGAACTCCTGTTCAATGGATGCATGGGAACTCTCGACATCGGCGTGGGCGTTTGGGGTGGCAGGGGGCAGGAAGCGGTGGATGATCCCGGCCTGCTGGATTTTGGCATGGAAGCCTCGTTCCCGCTCGTTCTTGTCATGGCCACCATATTCGACGCCGTTGTCGGTGGACAAGATAGCACGGCGGAGGTTGACGAGATGCTTTTTCAGGTGGGTCAGCAAGCGCCGGGAGGTCATGGTGGCGTAGGTGGTGGAGAGCTCGTCGGCGTAAGAGATAAAGAGAGCACCGCTTTTGACATCACGGTGGGTGTACTGGTGTTTGGGGAGGCCGAGTTTCTTCATCTGCGGCCAGTAGGCGGGGATATCGAAGAGGGGTTTCATATCGGCCTGGAGGCGTTGGAAGCATCTGTATTTAGCTTTGATAGCCCGCAGGTCGTTTTTGCGCTGACGCTTTTTGCGACGGCGGCCCGATAAGCCTTGCTGGCGCAGGATGCGAGCGATGGCGCCAGAGGAAGCAGTGATTCCAAACAGGTCGCGCAGGCGGCGCGGTCCGAAGCAGGGAACCTTCTTGCGTGCGTTGAGGATCTTCGCTTCTTGGTACCGGGAAGTCTTGTGGGGGCAGGTCTTGGGTCTCCGGGAGCGGTCCTGGAGTGAGGTACGACCGCCGGCGTCAAAGCGGGCACGCCATCGCCGTACGGTGTTGGGGGTGGTAGCAAAGGCACGCGCAGCGGGGCGTATGCCGTGGGTCGTGGCGTACTGCACCAACTGAAGGCGAAGCGAATATTTATGGTCTTTCGTGGTGGTCATGGCGTAATAACTAAATGGGGTCAGGGCCGTACCTCCTTGTGATGAAAGTCTTCGCAAACCTTCATTCAAGAGGATTTTGGTCCTGACCTCATCTCCTTTTTTGTTGCCGCGGCTTCCTTGGGGGGCTAGCCCCCCAAGGAAGCTTTCCCTTCAACATTGCCAATCCCTTGCTCCCCATGCTCCTGAGAGCAGAAAGAGGTGGTGTCAGATCTACCTGGGCTTGCCCAGGCGATTAATTAAATCAATTGACATTCATGAGCGGATGTCACATTTGTATATGACACGACGTACCATTGTTGCCAAGGGAGGCTCTCTGAGTAGTGTACGAAGAAAGGAGCTCACCATCTCTTAACTGGCGTTCCTACCCATTTATCCGAGGAGGACGTATACATGAAAGTAGATCCGCAACGCTTAGTTTTCGGCCTTTTTCTACTCGTCTTGATCGTCGTTGGTGAAGTTATTTTCACCCATTTCAACTTGCCCGGATGGCCGGCATTCATGATCATGATTTTCTTTTTCATGGAGCATATGGACGTGAAAAAGATAATTCCTATACTTGCCGGCAGCCTGTTCGGGATCGTCTGTATTGTTCTTCTTAAATTGTTTATTCAGGCATTGGGCCCTGTAATTGGCAAGGAGATATCAATATTACTCTTTATATGCATTTTTATTTACGCAATCGTAGCCTTTGGAGAAACCATTCCGGCCGTGCTCAACAACTACGCTTTTATGTTTTTCACAGTCAGTGCTGCATTAGCCACGGTAATGTTGGCCAATAAGCCCGAACCCACACCTTTTCCGTTTATACAGGTTGTAGGGGTCGAACTTATCGGCGGGGGCGTTTTTATCGCCGGTATCATCGGCATTCTGAAATTACTTATGGCTCTTGCAAAGAAGAAGGCGGTTAAAGCGGGATAATCGTTAACTACGCTTCGCGGTTTATTTCCACGTTATGTCAAAGATTGTCTGAGGCGCTCCCTCCCATTCCTTAGCCGTAAATTCAATTTTGACATCCTTTCCCCCGGCTATTTCAACTAAGACCTCTAAATGACCCATAAGTTGATAGCAATACGGCGCTGTTACCGGATCGGTGCGGTCATACTCGTGAAATATTTTTACGTGACGCGGGCCTGCGTTTTCAAATTTGAGGAAACTGAAATTGAAAAGTTGACTGTATACTACGACAAACCGATTGAGGGTGCTCACGGGGTCCTGAGGGGTGATCACCGGCTTGTAAATAGTTTCAAATAACTCTCTACCCCGTATTTGTCCCCTCAGATGCGCGATCTCAAGATTCCCTTGTCCAAGAACATTAAAGGTGGCTAACCCGCATCGCCGGTATAGTTCAAGGGGATACCATTCAGAAGGAAGAATTCTTTTATTTATGGTTTCCCAATCTTCTGGTTTAAGATATTTACTCCAATCTCTGCCTTTATTACCGCGGATGGCCTTCACTTGATCTACTAACATGGTGCCTTTAACTTTCCGTTCAACCATGGTGCATTCCTCTTGTATGAATGCCCAGCAAAAATGTACTCTATAGGTCAGGCACCCCTGTGGTTTTCACCAGGGTGTTCTTAAACGAGAATTGAGATTAGCATCATTCAAAAATCACCGTATGTCAACTATTCATGAGAGTAACGTCGGCCACGCGCGTCAGAACCTGAAGGCCGTTTCGTTTGTTATTCCCAGTTAATATCAAAGATGGTTGTCGCCGCTCCCTCCCAGTGCTTGCCTTTAAGCTCAACTTTAACATTCCTTCCGCCCGCCATTTCCACTAAAACCTCTAAATGACCCATAAGGTTATAGCAATACGGCATTATGGCAGGATCGTTGACATATTCGGGGTCATGGTATATTTTAATGTGGTTATTGCTTGCGTTTTCAAATCTGAGGGTACTGAAATTGAAAAGTTGAGCATAGATGGTAACAAAACGACTAAGGCTTGCCGCGGGATCCTGAGAAATGATACACGACTTATAAACATTTTCAAATAACTCTTTACCCCGAAATCGCCCCCTCAAACGCACAAGGTCGAGATTTCCTTGCCCAAGAACCTGGAAGGTCGCCCAACCGCATCTTTTATACAATTCAAATGGATACCATTCGGAAGGAAGAATCCTTTTATTGATTATTTCCCAATCTTCTGGTTTAAGATATTTTTTCCAGTCTCCATCTTTGTTTCCGCGGATCATCTTAACTTGCTCCACGAGCATGGTGCCTTTAACCTTCCGTTCGACCATGGTGCATTCCTCCTGTATGCATGCTTAGCAAAAATGCACTGTATAGTTCAGGCACCCCTGTGGTTTTCAACAGGGTGTTCTTATACGAGAAGTACGATTAGCATCATTCAAAAATCACATTCTGTCAACTATTCATGAGAGTAACGTCGGCTACGCACGTTAGAACGCGAAGGCCGTTTTGCTTGTTATTCCCAGGTAATATCAAAGATAGTTTTCGGCGCCCCCTCCCACTCTTTGGCTAAAAATTCAATTTTAACATTCTTTCCCCCGGCTATTTCAACTAAGACGTCTAAATGGCCCATAAGTTGATAGCAATACGGCTTGGTTACGGGATCGATGCGGTCATACTCGTGGAATATTTTTGCGTGATTCTTGCCCGCGCTTTCAAATTTGAGGAAACTGAAATTGAAAAGCTGGCCGTATACGACGACAAACCGATTCAGAGAGGTCATGGGGTCCTGGGGGGTGATCACCGGCTTGTAAATAGTTTCAAATAACTCTCTACCCCGTATTTGTCCCCTCAGACGCACGATGTCGACATTTCCCTGTCCAAGAACATTAAAGGTGGCTAACCCGCATCGCCGGTACAGTTCGAGGGGATGACGTGCCCCCCGAAAACTGGACCATTTTCAATGAGAGTTCCTTCGGCTAGAATGCCGGAAAGGAGCTTGCTCAATGAAAGGGAAACGGTTTTCTGAGGATAAGATCATCGGGATATTGAAAGAAGCCGAAGCGGGGGTGAAGCTGTCTGATCTCTGTCGCACACATGGCTTCTGCGAACAAACGTACTACCGTTGGAAATCCAAGTACGGCGGGATGGACGTCAGCGAGGCGCGGCGGCTGAAGCAGCTTGAGGAAGAAAACCGAAGGCTGAAGCGTGCCGTGGCCGATCTCACTCTCGACAACCAGATCTTGAGGGATATCAACTCAAGAAAATGGTGAAGCCCGCAGCGCGAAAGCAGGCCGTTGTGCATGCCCGCGAGGAATTTGGGGTGAGCGAACGACGCGCCTGCGGGCTGATGAGGATCGGGCGATCGAGCTTTCGGTACCGTTCGGTAGGCCAACTGTATCCGCAGTTGCGGGAGCGTCTTTTAGAGCTTGCGGCGCAGCGGGTACGCTTCGGATATCGACGGTTGCAGGTGTTATTGCGGCGGGAAGGGTATGTGGTGAATCACAAGCGGGTGTATCGGCTGTATCGGCAAGAGGGATTGAGCGTGAGGAAGAAGCAGCGCAAGAGATACCGGAGCATCGCGCGGCAGCCGCTGCGTCTTCCGGAAGGACTCAACGAGCGATGGTCGATGGATTTTCTATCTGATTGTCTCTCAGATGGGCGACGGTTGAAGGTGTTGAGCGTGCTGGATGAATTCAGTCGAGAGAGTCTTGCCTTACCCGTAGACACGTCCATTTCCGGCAGCCGGGTGGCCAGGATTTTGGACGATATTGCCGCTGAACGGGGTAGGTATCCCGAAGCGATGGTGACGGATAACGGTCCGGAGTTCACGAGTCGTGCGCTGGACCTCTGGGCGTACCGGCATGGGGTGCAGTTGCATTTTATCGAGCCAGGCAAGCCGGTGCAGAATGCCCTGATCGAAAGCTTCAACGGCAAATTTCGAGATGAATGTCTCAATCAACATTGGTTTATAAATCTACAAGATGCTCGTAATAAAATCGAATCATGGCGGATGGATTACAATCATGTGCGGCCACACAGCTCGCTGGGACAGGAGACACCGGCGGAGTTCGCGCGACAGTTTTCAGAGCTTCGGTCGCCTCCGGCTCCCTTCGCTCTGAAAACTGGTGTTGCTATGGATAAAGGAACGATGGTTAACCATGAACAACTCTCATAGAGAGTGGTCCTATGAACGGGGGCACGTCAGGGATACCATTCGGAAGGAAGAATTCTTTTATTTATTGCTTCCCAATCTTCTGGTTTAAGATATTTACTCCAATTCATGCTTTTATTACCGCGGATCAACTTCACTTGATCCACTACCATGGTGCCTTTAACTTTCCGTTCGGCCATTGCGCACCCCTCTTTGATGCATGCCCAACGTAGACGCACTCTTTGTTCACGCACCCCATTGGTTTTCAACAGGGTGTTCTTAAACGAGAAGCGGGGTTAGACTCATTACACGTATGTCACATAGTAAAGGCCGTTTTGTTTGTTATTCCCAGTTAATATCAAAGATGGTTGTCGCCGCTCCCTCCCATTGTTTGGCTTTAAATTCAACGTTAACATTCCTTCCGCCCGCCATTTCAACTAAGACCTCTAAATGACCCATAAGATTATAGCAATACGGCTTTGTTACGGGATCGCTGCTGCTATAGTCGTGGAATATTTTTGCGTGACCCGTGCCTGCGTTCTCAAATTTGAGTAAACTGAAATTGAAAAGCTGGCCGTATGCTACGACAAACCGACTGAGGGTGGTCATGGGATCCTGAGGAGTGATCAAAGACTTGTAAATAGTTTCAAATAACTCTTTACCCCGTATCTGTCCCCTCAGACGCACGATGTCGACGTTTCCCTGTCCAAGAACATTAAAGGTGGCTAACCCCAATCGCCGGTACAGTTCAAGAGGATACCATTCGGAAGGTAGAATTCTTTTATTTATTGTTTCCCAATCTTCTGGTTTAAGATATTTACTCCAATCCCTGCTTTTATTACCGCGGATCGTCTTCACTTGATCCAGTAACATTGTGCCTTTTACTTTTCGATCAGCCACGTTACATCCCCCGATTAACCAATCGTAGTACAAAAAGACGTCCCACGCTGTACGCCCTTGCGGATTTCATACCACCCCATCGAACCTATCTTAAAAAGTAGGCCATAAGTCATCTCTCGTCAACTATTCTGAAGGACTTATCGTCTCCTTTATGTTACTCATTCAAATAATGGCGGAATCTAATATGCTTTCAATTTAGTGAGGTCATACGAGAACTATGTCAAAGACATATGATGACTCCTACGACGATACCGCCATTGTGTGTAATTTCCGCAAACGATATGTCACGGGAAAGCGAAATAGTACTAATCGACACTCGGGGCAAGAGTTTAGAAATATTATATACGAATATTATCAAAAGCATGGCCGCGATTTTCCTTGGCGTCAAACCACCGATCCGTACCACATTCTGGTGTCAGAAATGATGCTCCAGCAGACCCAAACGGATCGAGTGGCCGTGAAATTCGAGGTATTTATCAGTGCATTCCCTACCGTCAAGACCCTCGCCGCGTCGTCGTTGCGTGATGTTCTCATGACATGGCAGGGAATGGGCTACAACCGCCGCGCTCGGCAACTGCTTGAGATGGCTGTGAGGATCATTGAATCCTATGGCGGCAAGATCCCGGATACACCGGAAGAGCTCGTACGGCTTCCCGGCATCGGCAAAGCTACGGCCGCCGCGATTTGTGCGTTTGCCTTCAACAAACCGGTCGTTTTTATAGAGACAAACATACGAGCGGTCTTCATCCATTTCTTTTTTCATTCAAGAAAAAAGGTTCACGATCAAGACATTCTTAAACTGGTGGAGGCCATGCTCGATCAGAGCAACCCCAGACAATGGTTCTCCGCTCTCATGGATTACGGTGCCATGCTTAAGAGGAAACACCCCAATCCTTCGCGAAAAAGTGCTCATCACCAAAAGCAAACGTCGTTCAAGGGTTCCCGGCGTCAGCTCCGCGGCCTTGTACTGAGGAGCCTGCTCGCACATCGTGGCGTCACGGTGAAGCGGTTATCGATCATGCTGAATAAGCCGCAAGACACCGTCGCATTGGTTATCGACGAACTGGTGATAGACAGGTTGATAACGAGAAAAGGGAACCTATTAACGGTATGATGGATGGATTCTGCTACTACGGGATTTAGCTTCCCGCCAGAGCAGCCGCGCACGCGTCGAGCATCGGGTCGGTAACCGCCGTCTTGGTGCTCTTGAGTGTCGTATCCAATACCACTGCGGACCCGCCGAGAAGTGGGATAGTGGACGGAATTGTCAGGTTGAGCACCTGATGCATGTTCAGTCCAGTCCCCTCGAGCGCGAGATTGATCAAACCCATGAGGTCGAGGCTGACCTTGGCATCGAGGTTGAGCGTCAGGGGAATGGGCGGGATGAGTTTATTCACTATCGCGCTTGCGGACGTTGTATCCGTGGGGATGGTAAGTTCGAAGGTGGCATCCTTGAAGATCAAGGGCCGCAGGTAGGCGACGCCGCCCGCTGTTGCGCCTGTCGCTATGGACGTGCACAGCGTGCCGCTCGAGATAGAGCCAAGCATTATGGCGCTACCTGCCGTGGCGAAACTGTTCACGGTGACCGTCGCGGCTATACCCTGGGGCGCTATCAATTTGGAGGTATCGAGGGTAACGGTCGTCTCCACGTTACCGACGAGATTGCTTACCACCGTCCCGCTACCAAGGGATGTCGGGAGAGTGATACTCATAGTATTTGACGCCGCCGGATCCAATACCAACAACGTGGGAAGGTTGATCTTACCGCAGGCAGAAAGAAGCGCTGCGCTCACCAACAACACGGCTAACAGAGAACCAATCTTTCGGTCTTTCATCATGACATTCCTCCAGGTTTATGGTTTGGACATATTGATGTGCAAGAAACCACGAGAGCCCTTGCAATCATCAATTTGTCCGGCTGAATCAATTATGGTTTACTACCACTCCTATCTCTTAAGCCAATGGAACGTTTCAAGTTGCTTATAATCCGACGCGCAGGCATTGAAATCCCTTTTAGGACCTTCTAAAATAAAATACGTTACGCAACTATAATATATGGAATTAACCACTTCGTACCACTAAAGTCAATAGGAAAATTTCAGTTAATGTTGAAAAAATCAGCAAAAAGATATTTAGTGTATTGTAAATAATATTATTATATTATAGCTAGTTATATACTTTTTTGCTGTATTACTTTTCATTACCAGAATTGTGATAGGATGAATAACAATAATTGGTACTATTAATTTTAAAGGCTATGTTGGGGGCAGTTGTAACCTATGGGATAAATAAATTTCGATCTAAAGAAAAGCGCCGGTCCACGGATGGACCGGCGCTTGGATAACCTTAGAACATCGTTAGGATATTAAGGAACGCAGGCTGCGCCTGTGCAGTGCGTCAGAACCGTGGCGCAGGGCACATCACCGGTCAACTTGATGGCGGTGACTGGAACAGCGTTAGAGGCTGGCACGACGTTGAGGGCCCCCGTCGCCCCGGCCGTGCTACCAAAAATGTAGCCCGTGCTCGGGAAGGACGTGGTGCCGGTGTTGGTGGTCGCGTTTGTCAGTACCATGTTGGCAAGCGATATATTCATGGTAAGGCCAGCAAACGCATCAAGGTTCAACGCCCCAAAGATCGTGGTCGGGAGCGTGATACCGTAGACGCCGTCCCCGTCCGAATCAATCGCCCCGGAGCAGGTCGTGGGTAGGGTGCCGGCTGGGTACGGATAGGTCAAGGTCGATGGAGGGGCCGGACAGGTATTGGTAGTCGGCGGCGGTGGTCCACCCCAACCGCTGTTGATCGTGAAGCTCGGGAACGCTACCGTTTGGCCCACTTGGTAACACACACCCGCCTCCGATGCCGACCCGCTCAGCGACGCAAGCACCGCTGGCGTGTAGGTAACGCTAAACGGAATGGGGCTGGTAGCGGTAGTGCTCAATGAGCAGATCTCAAACTGTGCGGTCGTCGTGCAGGCGGTGAGGTCGTTGCTGATAACCATGCGCTGTACGACGTCAATGGTGGCGCCCGTTAGCGTGCCGACGGGGCTTGGCGCGGTGATGGTGCCCGTGGTCGTAACGCGGGTGATCCAGGTGCCGCTCAAATCGGGTCCGGTGCAATTTGCAAGTACACAGGGATTACAGGTGCCACTACAGTCGCTGTCATTGCAATTGGTGCAGCCAGCAGGGCAGCAGCCGTCTTTCGTACTGCCACTGCAGGTCGTGATCGGTGTACCATTGACGCACGCGGCCGTGCAGGTTCCGTTGTTCTGTAACGTGGAGGTGGTGCAAGTGTCGGGGGGGGTGCAGCTCGTTGGGCAGGCGCCCGGTTGACCGGCAGCAATTGCGGTGTCGCAGGTCTCGCCGGTCTCCACTACGCCGTTGCCGCAGCAAGGCACGATCGGCGTATTAACGCATGCTGCTGTGCAGGTGCCCGCGTTTTGAAGCGTCGAGGTTGTGCACGCGTTGGGAGCCGCGCAGCTCGTTGGGCACGCGCCCGGCTGGCCCGCGGCTATGGCGGTGTCGCAGGTCTCGCCGGTGTCCACCACGCCGTTGCCGCAGGTAGGTTGGACGATGGTATGGCAGGTGGCGTCGCAGGTCGCTGTGTTCGGCGGCTCACACGTCTCGGGAGGGGTAACACAACCGTCGCCGCAGACGGCCACGGTTATCGGCGTAGCCACGCATGCAGCCTGACAACCAGTGCCCTGGAGTTTGACCGGGTTGCACGGATCGGTGCCAGGATTGCAGCTCGTCGGGCAAGCGCCTGTCTGACCCGCGGCTATGGCGGTGTCGCATTTCTCGTTGCCAGAGACGATACCGTCGCCGCAAACCGGGCCTCCGCCTTGGCCGCACGTAACGTCAACCGACAGCGAATCGGTGCAGTTTACGTTGCTTACCGTTATGGTCAATGTCTTCGTACCCGTTGTGGCGCACAGGTAGGTAGT
The DNA here is from genome assembly GCA_963754925.1 of uncultured delta proteobacterium. Classification (GTDB taxonomy): domain Bacteria; phylum Myxococcota; class B64-G9; order B64-G9; family B64-G9; genus CAVWHX01. The sequence goes on along the minus strand of CAVWHX010000004.1, from coordinate 1,362,392 downwards.
CATAGCCGTTGCTGGATTCGCAAACGTGCCGTCGCTCGTGGCAGTCCACGCGTAGGTCAGGGTGCCCTGGCCAAGGTTCTGAGCGCTCGCGTTCACTTGAATCGTGCTCCCAACCGCTACCGAGGTCGGCGATACCACCATGGAGCCGACCGTGGGGCACGCGAGGAATGTGCCGGTAACCGACACGCTACCTCTCGGGGGGGTGGTCGAACACTGTATCGGTACCGCCACCGTCGTCGTTTGGCTCGCCACCACGTCGAATGTCGCAGAGCCGGTGCAGATTCCATCGGCGGTAGCAAGCGTGATGGTGTAACCAGACCCCACCGGAATAGGGGCTATATCCGCGGTCACGGGGTTGGATACCACCTGAATGGTGCCCGTGAGGGGATCAATGCCGTTTCCCGTGATCGTGTAATTGATTTGGGTTTCATCGACACCTGGCGCGACGGTTAATTTAGTTGTTACCGTGCCTGATGGTCCTTGCCCTACGAGGCCGTTCGCACAGCCGGCAAAGGCTACTACTACCATTCCCAAAAATACCCATAGAAAAAATGACCTCATGGAACTCCTCCTTGCTTAGCGGTTACCCCGTATGGGGTTGGATTCTAGACAAACGCACGTGTAGGCAGTTTTAGTGAGTACCCTGCATTCACATTTGTCCTGTCTGGTAAAATCTCAAGTAGTTCACCTCCTCGGTCCCTAGGACCCTTCAAAATTTCCGATCTAGCAGAAAAGCAGAACGTAAGCATTGGGGTTCTCTTTTGCTCCTTGGTGACCATAAAAATAACTACTATCCGTGGAAGGGAATAAAACACTTCGTGAATCCGATGTCAATGATTTATTTTTTCATCAGCATAAAAATAGTACCGACCTCTGCGGACTTGAATTCATTGAAAAATTGTCATAACTTACTGAAATAAAAATTAAATAAATTAATACTAGGTCATAATTGTGGCGACTTGTTACCTGGTCCAGATTAAAGCTAATTGCCCATAAACAAAGGAATAAAAAATTTTAATAAAAAATCGCATTTTATGCTATTTTTTTTAATAGAAATTAAGATTGATAATGAAGTCAAAAAAGACACTTACAAAAGTTTATGACTAGATACGTTGTTAGGCCATGAAACGGTTTATTCTCTGAAGATGCAATTTGAAACTCAATAACGGGGCATCAATATATTTTATAATATATTGATTAATAACATAAATAATTAAATTATCGAGTGGATTTGAGACATACTCAATAAAATGTGTTTGGCTATCATCAACCATAGGCACGGTTGATCATAATAAAGGGTGCTCTTTTAATCCAATGATATATTATTTTTACCGTATAATATTAATAATTACGCTCAAATTGTAAAATTATTTCCTCTATCTGCTTCTCTCAAACGGGGCACGCGTGTTAGTTCAGCACGGCTCCAATATGTTGGTAAACTTCCTTCGCTTCTTTGATGGTCCGCTCAATGACCTCGGCGACCGTCGGCATATCATCGATCAATCCTTGCACTTGACCAGTCAGGTGGACACCTTTTTTCAGGTCGCCTTCCTCGGTGGCAGCCTGTATCTGGCCAAAAGCGACAGCCATATGGGCGAGCTTAAGCATGGTTGCGGGACCCTGCGCCATAAGACCGATGAAAAGTTTAAGCCATGGAAGCTTCATCGAACGGGCGATGCTGAACGAAGCAATGGTCGCTCTCGGTAAATTCATTCCCTTCCGAATAGCCTTTTCAGCGGCTGGGGTTTTCATCACCCGGCAATAGAGTCCATCGAAGCGGTCGGAATAGAGGGTATCATCGATGCCCGCTTTCAACGCGGCCTGTTTGGTGGCATCATGGACCGGACTTTCCTTGGTCAACGAAAGTCGTGTGCCCATGCCGATGGCATCGGCTCCCAACGCCAAAGCGGCGGCAAGCCCATGCCCGTCCGCCAGGCCGCCGATGGCTACCACCGGTATCTTCACTATCTTGGTGATTGCCGGCACGAGAACCAGGGTTGTCACCATGCCGCCATGGGCAGCCGCCTCATGGCCGGTCACCTGAAGGGCATCGGCGCCCTGTTTCTGAGCGGCGACGGCATGTTTCTCGGTAACTACCGTGGCGATGACCTTGCCGCCATATTTATGCGCACGTTCCGCAATCCAGTCGCACTTGCCGAGAGACACGTTGATCACGGGCACCTTCTCTTCAAGAAGAACCTCAGCGTTCTCCCGAGCTCCCGGCATGAGCAGGGTCACGCCGGCCCCAAAGGGTTTGTCAGTGAGCTTCCGGATCTGCTTTACGGATTCCCTGGTTTGATCGGTGTTGAGCGGCCCGGTCGCAAGCCAGCCGATTCCGCCGGCATTGCAGACGGCGGCCACCAGGTTCGGCACGCTGATCCAGCTCATACCGGGGAGAATGATGGGATACTTTATTCCGAACAGCTTTGTGATTCTCGTTTCCATGGGTGCGCTCCTTTTTTCCTAAAACCTACGCAAATAAATTCGCTACTCGTTTGATATCGGCTTGTGCTTCTGAAACCATCCGCTCGATAAGCTGCTTACACGTTGGGATATCTTTCACCAAACCAACCGACTGCCCCATCATCATGGGTGCGTTGTCGACATTGCCGGTTTCCCATGCCTCTTTGACCCGTTTGCCCGAGATCAACGGAATGAGTTGAGAAAAATCGCAGCCCTTGGATTCAATCTCCAGCACCTCTTCAACAACCTTATTTTTGATAGCCCTACCCTGCAGACCAAGGGACTTGCAGAAGAGGGTTGTCTCGTACTCCTGGCGTTTGACGAGTTCGCGTTTGATGTTCTCGTGAACCTCGCACTCCTGGGTGGCCACGAAACGTGTGGCCATCATCACGCCCTGGGCTCCAAGGGAGAGGGCTGCCGCCAAGGTGCGACCGTCGGCGATTCCACCGACCGCGACCACCGGAATCTTCACCGTCTCGGCGATGCGGGGCGTCAGCACCATGGTGGTCACGTCGTCATTGAGAGGATGACCGCCTTCCTCGATGCCAGCCGCATAGATGCCATCGTAGCCAATTTTCTCGGCGTGCACCGCGTGGCGCACCGACCCAACCTTGTGAAAGAGTTTCACCCCCGCTTTTTTGAGCATGTCGAGGTAGTCTGTTCCGACCGCCTTATCGAGGGGCGTGCCGGATATCTCTAATCCGGCGACGCGCTCCTCGGCGCAAACCCGTAGGTACATGGTATGGTGTTCAGCGGTTATGTGCACCGAGGGAAGCAGGGTTACGTTTACCATAAAAGGTTTGTCGGTAAGCGTGCGCGTCTCCCAAATGGCACGACGAAATTCGTCCTCGCTTTCATAATTTCCGGCGGTGAGATTGCCCATCCCCCCGGCGTTCGAAACAGCCGCGCAGAGCTTAGGTTTGCATAACCACATCATGGCCCCGCAGATGATCGGATACTTAATTCCGAACATTTGGGTTATGGCAGTTTTCATGACGGCTCCTTTTGAGTATCACCGCTACACGCCAGCAGTGATGCCATGCCAGTCCTCTTCGGGGAGATCTTCCGCGGCACCGTAGGTGCGTTCCCCTGTTCTCTCGAATCATTGAGAATTCCCCTGCCGATGATTTCTCCCATAACTTTCCTGAAATCAACGTCGGTGATCTTGAGATTCTCGAACACACCCAGCTTCTTGAGTTGCAACATACCCTCGGTCACGGCCTCGAGCAGAATCGCCAGCATGCGCGCGTCAACCTCGCGGAAGGCTCCCTCCTCGACTCCTTGACGAATGGTCTCCTCCATGAGGTCGGTCATCGTACGCATTTTCTGTGCGATCTCTGATCATGATGGTACTCATCACGATGGTAATGAGCTTTGTACTCCATCAAGATGTTGTAGTGCTCGCGATGTTCATAAAAAAAACGTATATAAGAATCAAAGGTCGATATGAGTTTCTGGTTTGGTGTGGTGCGGCTCTGGACGCCATCCCTAAACTTCTTAATGAGTATGTCAACGGCCTCGAGACAGATGGTTCGGTAGATCTCTTTCTTGTCTTTAAAATGAAAGTAAATGGCACCGGTGGTAAGGCGAGCTCGGGCTGCGATGGCGCGTATGGATATGCCGTTGTATCCATACCGAGGCAAGAGCTGCCGCGCCGTTTTTAAAATTCGATCGCGATTGTTTTTTCTCATCGAGCGCAAAGCCCCATCGATCAATCCGGTATCATGGTTACCAGTGGCTCAATGGATACAGACTTATCCACCGTGTCCATTATTTCAATGATGTCACGGTACATACGCTTCTTCATTTCACCGAAGATCCCGCGCTTCTTCTGAAAGGTCTTTGCAAAGGTCAGGCTCTCCTGCATGAGCTCTTCTTTGTTGGCGCATGCCTTCCTGATGATGTGGTGCTGTTCGAGCTCGGGTGCGGTGTACCGGTTGCCGGTGAACTGCATCTCAACGAATTTGTAATACGGAACAGCCTTCTTTACAAAAGCGTTCATGCCAACGAAAAAGGGTATCCCGACATTTATTTCCGGAAAGCAGAAAAAGCCACGGTCAGCGCGCATGAACCGAAAGTCGCACGCGCAGGAGATTATCGAGCCGTTGCCATACGCGTGGCCATTGATTGCTGCAATGGTGGGCATTGGCGCAAGCATCAACTTCTTGAACACCTCATTCATGCCATAGAGGAACTTTTTGATCTCCTGGAATTCGCCATTCTGAAAGGCCGACGCGATCCATTGAACATCCACTCCTTGGGAGAAGTTCTTTTCATCGCTTGAGGTAAGAATGAGCGCCTGCACCGACGCATCGGCAACTATCTCGTCCAGTGCGGTGTTCATGGCCGTGGCGAACGCAAGGTTCTGCCGGTTTTCACCATTGCTCATCGTGAGCACCGCAACGTTCTCATCTTTTGTCCAGGATAGGATGGCCACGGGGTTCTCCTTTCAATCGAATTAATATATCAACAATGAAGGTATGGCAGCAACGACCGTTAGTTTTTTCCGGCGCGAAAGATAACGTTGTTATGTTTGAGAGTCAAGAGAATATTTCGCCAAACCCATCGTGCCCCATGAGTCGAGGTCAACGGCACATCTTTTTCTGAAAATGTCTCTTTTAACCCTCCAAGAACAGAAACACAACGGGCCAAATCCCGATACGCCGGTATTCCGGCCTGTTCCGCAACGTTCCGCATGTCCTCAACCAACCGTTTTCTTCCTTCAACCCAAAGTATAATCGGTTTCCTGATGTTTTCTCATCAAACCGCCAACCTCTACAAAAAACTCGTCGCTCATCTCGGGCGTGGCATACGCCTGCAAAATGATCGAATCGACGGCAGGATCCGCGATGAGTGCCTGCATCGTCTTCAAATAGACTTCTGTATAACCCCGTTGTTCAATCGCCACCCAAAGGTTGAGTGGATGCGTCGGTTTTATCCAGGCAGGAAAGAGAGCGCCTATCTCGGTGAAACTTTTTTCTGAAAGCTGTGCTAATGGTATCCCATAGTCATCGAAAAGATCGGTTGTGATGGTCCCGGCACCGCCGGAAAAAGTCATGACTGCGGTGCCCCTGTCTAGCCGATAGGATGTTATTTTCGAAAAGGCGCGCGCCATGTCGGTGAGTTCACTCGGCTCGAAGACCTCGATGATTCCAGCCTGCTTAAGTGCGCCATGAGTTATGGCATAGTTGCCGGAAAGGCTTGCCGTGTGGCTCATGGCGGCGTTGAATCCTTCATTACTCCGCCCCCCCATGAGCATGATTATCGGTTTTGAGGTGCTTCGCGCAAGCTCTAAAAACTTCCTACCGTCAATCAATGATTCAAGATAACATGCGACGACGTCTGTCTTATCGTCTTGAATGAAAAACTCAAGGATATCATTTTCGTTTATATCACATTTATTTCCTATCGAACATGATTTGCTGACGCCCATAACTCCATCTTCGAGCGCTGCCAATATAAAACCGGCTGAAAGCATGCCGCTTTGAACGATGAGGCCAACGTTTCCCGGTTTGAATACATCGGGCCAAATGAGTGGATGCAAAAATGAGAATACATACCAGGTATGGGCGTCCATGAATCCCATACAATTAGGGCCCCAGAGTCTGATTCCGCATTTATTTGCATTCTCAAGAGCTTGCTTTTGAATTCTTTCGCCATCGGCTCCGGCTTCGGCAAATCCTCCCGATTCGATAATAATACCTTTCACCCCTTTTTTTGCGCAGGCAAGTATCGTTTCCGGCAGCTTGCGTGATGGAATAAAGTAAATGGCAAGATCGAAATTGTCCGGAATGCATTCCACGTTAGGATAACAGGTAAGATCCAGTATTTCATCATAGTTAGGATTTACGGGATAAACTCTGCCCCGGTATCCCGCTACCACATTCTTAACAATATGAAAACCGCCTTTTCGAGTATTATTCGAAGCTCCAATTATGGCCACACCATCTGGTTGAAAAAAAACTCGAGCATATCAAGTCTTCCTCATAGATGTTATCAATTTCGATTTTTGTTATTCTATTAGCATATTCTGGTGGTTGTTGTTGAAAGAGAAACATTCATTCTATAACTCACCGTGATACTTAACTCTTCTAACCCGCTCCTGAAAAAAAACTGGATCTCTCATTACCACCGGTTGGTACTCGCTGCAAGATTTTTTATTAAGTCATAGGTTTGTTGAAACCATACTTGACAAAGACATAAAACAAGATGGTGAGTTATTTCTGAATGCTCTCTAATACATGATGTATCATAAGTCGATTATTTATTTCTTTGCATCGCTTTCTTAACTATTTTCATAAAGACAGGAAGTAAATTCATATCTCCCTGAATTTTTAGTGCGCCTTTTTGGATGGCTTTCATAAATGCTTCGTCTTTCTGTACTATCATTACCTTAAATCCAATATCGGCATCCCTCCAGACAAGAGCTACGTCAGATGACGGGGCTTTTCTAACGTCGCCAGAAACGACCGTGCCGTCTGAAAACGAAAAAAACCTTCCTCGTTTGCCGTTCTCAGTTTTAATTACTATGGTAAAGTTTTTTTCTTTAACTTTGGCTTTCATTTCTGGATATTTTTTTACCGCTCGCTTAATCTTTCTCATCAGAATAAATAGCAATAATGAAAATCTCATAAGCTTCTCCTTTGGGTTCCTCAACGAGAGTAGTTACCAAGGTGTAGACGGTCGCCTGCCGAACACCCGTAAGCCTCTGGTAAACTGAGACACTACCAAATCTTCTTATTCCTTGACAAACAGTTTCTTGTATGCGATGAGTTCCAAAATTCTATTTGTTTTTAAGAATACTGAAGATGACGAAAGTGATCAAGACCGGTAGAGGGATTTCATCTACACAATTCACAGGAGGTTGTTCATGTTTAAAAAATGCGCTATCGTCTCCACGGCACTATTACTTTTAGCGGTCGCTTCAACCAGTCTTGCCCAGGGCACCGATAAATACCAATGGAAGCTTGAAGATACTGATGATGGATGTCAGATATATACGAGCGTTATTGCCGGGAAACCGTTCATCGCGGCTAAAACCACCTGCACGATAGCCGCCCGAATAGATGTAATCGGCTACATTCTCAGAGATATCCCGAATTTCAAGGAATGGATGGATGATTGTAAAGATACAAAAATACTGAAAGTTGTCGATGACGAGAAAGACGTTATTATTTTCTGGTTGCGTCAGCATATTCCTCTATTGACAGATAGGGATGTAGTTCTTAAAACTGACGTTCAAATCCGCCCAGAATATTCCTTGATCAAAACTGCGTTAACAAACGAAATGCCTTACGATTCGGGTGAAGGTTATGTTAGAATGCCTGCGTTTTACTCGGAGTACTTGCTTGAATGGGTTGACCAAGGACACACCAAGGTGACGTTTATGATAGAGCCAGACCTCGGCAAAGGCCTGCCCAAAGGGATAACAAACTCCCAAATCAAGAAGAACCCCTTTAAATCTCTCAAGGCTTTGAAGAAAGTGGTAAAAGAGCAGAAATACATTGATGGCGTCAAAACAACTAAATATGCCAAACTAGTTGATGATGCCCTCAAGGATGGTACGCTCAAATAATATTACTTTCTTTTAAAAATTCTCGTAGTCGTCTTTCAAATAGGTATTTTCTTCCATTTACGCTTGGTCATTCGTCCGCAGGTCGGAATCCAGGGGAAACGTAGGTGATATCGTCGTCATTAATATTCCTTGACAAACTTTTTCTGTTGATCACTGAATTACCCAATCGTATCGATCGTTAAGTTAAATTGCAGAGGCACCGGGTGATCAAGCTTTCAGAATAACAATATTTACAAAGGAACAGGAGGTTTATTATGGCCAAGAAACACGTTTTTATCATTACTGCATTGATGCTTTTTGTTGCCGCCACAACCAGTCTTGCCCAGACTGCCGATAAGTATCAATGGAAGCTTGAAGACACGGAAGATGGATGCCAGACATATGTAAGTAAAGTTGCCGGCAAAGAGTATATCGCGGCCAAAACCACCTGTGTTATCCCCGCTCGGATAGAAGTAATTGGCATGGTTCTCAGGGATATTCCGAATTTACCGGAATGGCTGTTTGATTGTAAAGAAACGAAAGTGTTAAAGACTGTAGATGACGAGAAAGATATTTTTATTTTCTGGCTCCGTCAGCATATTCCTCTGTTGACCGACAGAGATGTGGTGCTCAAGACTGAAAGTGAAGAACACCCGGGGTTTGCTCATATCAAAGTCAACGCAACAGACGAAATGCCTTACGATTCGGGTCAAGGATATGTGAGAATGCCTTCATTGACATCAGAATACACTCTTGAATGGGTTGATAGAGAACACACCAAGGTGACGTACATGTCGGACCCAGACCTCGGCAAAGGCCTGCCAAAAGGAATGTCGAATTCTACAATCAAAAAATCAACTTTTAAATCTTTAAATGGATTGATGAAAATGGTGAAATTGCAGAAATATATCGATAGCGCCAAAACATCCAAATATGCCAAGTTGACCGAGGAAGGCATTAAGGATGGTACTCTTAAACCGTAAGACCACCACAATATATTCTTAAGATGTATTGCCGCCCACCTGTGGATTGTTTATTTCTTGGATCTCCGAGGAGGTTTTTCATGGTTAAGAAAAATGCTATCTTCACATGGTTATTTTTACTTTCTATTGTCGCTTCAACCAGTTTTGCCCAGAATGCAGAGAAGTATCAATGGAAGCTTGAAGACACTGAAGATGGATGCCAGACCTATACGAGTCCGGTTGAGGGGAAGCCGTATATCGCGGCCAAAGCTACTTGTGTCATCCCCGCCAGAATGGAAGTCGTTGCGATGGTTCTCAGGGATATTCCGAATTTTCCGGAATGGATGTATGATTGCAAGGCAACAAAAGTACTAAAAGTCGTCGATGAAGAGAAAGATATTTTTATTTTTTGGTTGCGTCAGCATATTCCTCTGTTGACCGACCGGGATGTGGTGCTTAATAGCAGCAGAACCTATAATCCTGAAACAGGCACTAGTATCATCTTAACCAAGTCAACCAATGAGATGAGTTACGATTCAGGTGAAGGATATGTGAGAATGCCGTCATTATCTAATGAGCTCACCCTTGAATGGATTCCGGGTGATAGAGAACATACCAAGGTGACATTCATGACGGATCCAGACCTCGGCAGTGGCTTGCCAAAAGGAATAACAAACAACCAGATTAAAAAGTTGCCCTTTAAAGCTTTAAAGGGAATGATGAAAATGGTGAAATTGCAGAAATATATTGATAGAGCAAAGACATCTAACTATCACCAATTGATTGAGGAATCTATTAAGGCAGGAGATCTCAAATAATAACATCCCTGCGATATGTTATAAATTTTTAGCTTGCGACACCTGCCAAAGATCGTGCACTGCTTTGAAAGTAAAATCAGCCGCAGCGACAGGTTGTATTGACAACCGTTGAGTCAAGATAGGAATAGCTACAAGTAGCTGCGTTTATCGTCCAATGGTTTTGAAGGACCCGTCGACGATTTCAGGTTCGGGCTTGAGGAAATCCAAGCCGTAGCGTTTCCTGCAGGGCGTTCAGCGCTCCCGCCACCTGCTCCGGCTGCATCCCCGACGCCAACGCAAACGGCCCTGCAAACGCATTCATCCCGAATTTCACCGCATCGTCGATGTCCTGGATCGACTGCGCCAGCCCTTCCTTCCAAACCTTCACCGCTTCGTTCACCTGCACCGACAGCAGGTGCACCGGCGTGATGTCCTGCGTCTCCTTCGACGTGTCGATTACCGCCTTGCCGTCCTTCCACGTGTAGATGCCCTTGCCCGTCTTCATTCCCAGCTCGTTCTTCTGCACCTTCGAGGTCAGATACCTGCCGGGTTTGTACTTCGGATTCAGCGTCTTCGCGTAGTACTCCAGTATGTGGCAGAATACGTCCAGCCCCACATAATCCGCCACCTCGAACGGTCCCATCTTCGCACCCATCCTTTTAAGAACCGCATCCAATTCCTGCGGTTGTATCTTTCCCTCGTCCAATATCGCCGACAACAACGCCTGCACCGGCGCGCTGATCCGGTTCACGATGAACCCCGGCCGGTCCTTCAGCACCTTCACCGGCACCTTCTCTATCTTCTTCGATACCTCGCACAGCAAGTCCGCCGTCGCATCGTTCGTCTTGTTCCCGTAGATCACTTCCACCAGCTTCATCCGATTCACCGGGTTGAAAAAGTGCAGCCCCACAAACCTCGTCGGGTTTTTTACCACGTTGCCGATCTCCGATATGCTCATGGTCGACGTGTTCGTCGCCAATATCGCATCCGCCGACGCCAGATTCGATATCTCCGTAAACACCTTCTTCTTCAGATCCATGATCTCGGGCACCGCCTCCACCACAATCTGCGACCCCGCAATCGCTTCCTTCATGTCCAGCGTCGTCTTCAGATTCCCCATCGCCGTATCCATGGCCGGCTGGCTCAGCTTTCCCTTGCTCACTAAAATCCCTAGGCTTTCCCGAACCTTGGATACCGCGTTGTCCAAAAACTCCTGCTTGATGTCCCGCATCACTACCAGATACCCCGCCTGCGCGCATACCTGCGCGATCCCGTGCCCCATTGCTCCGGACCCGATTATCGCGATCTTCTTTACGTCGTTAATGTTCATGGCTACTCTCCTTAGTATAAAGTATTGAGACCTGTTACCGAAGCTGCTTGCTCGAATATTCCAACACGTTCCGGGCAATGATCAGGTGCTGAATTTGCCCCGTGCCCTCGAAAATGTCCGTTATCTTCACGTCCCGCATCCACTTCTCCGCCAGCTGCTCGCACGAAAACCCCAACGGCCCCAATAACTCGCAGCACCGCTGCGCTATCAACGTGCCGTACCTCCCCGACTTCGCCTTCGCCATCGACGCCTCAAGATTGTTGAACTCCCCGTTGTCCATCATCCACGCCGCCCGCCACGTCAAGAGCCGCATCGCTTCCAAATTCGCTTCCATCATATAAAACTCTCGCTCCAACCCGCTAACGTTTGTCGCGTTCCGCTCGTAATCCAGCTTGATCCCGCTCTCCTCGATCTTCTCCCGTGTGAAATCCACCGCCGCCCGCGTCACCCCCAACGCCATCGACGCCACCAGCGGCCGCGTGTTGTCAAACGTCTTCATCGCTCCCTTGAACCCTTCCGTCCCCTGCTTCACTTCCGCGCTCCCTAAGACATTCTCCTTCGGGATCCGGCAGTCATCGAACACGTACGTACCCGTGTCAGACGCCCGTATCCCCAGCTTGTGCTCCAATTTCTCAAGCTTGAACCCCGGCCGTCCCTTCTCCACCAAAAACGACTTGATCCCGGCCTTGCCCGCGCTCTTATCCACCGTCGCCCACACCACCGCCACTTCCGCTCGCTCCGCGCAGGTCACAAAGATCTTCTCTCCGTTGATTACCCACTCGTTTCCGTCCAGCTTTGCCTTCGCCGTGATCGACCCCGAATCAGACCCCGCCCCCGGCTCCGTGATCGCCATCGACGCCCACTTGTTCCCAAACTGCTCCATCTGCTCGTCTGTCGCTACCGCGATGATCGCCGCGTTCCCTAACCCAGCGTTCGGAAACGACAACAGCAGACCTAAATCGCCCCAGCACATCTCCTCGATCGTCATTACCATCCCCAGGTTCGCTCCTATTCTCTGCGAACCCGGCTTCTCGGGCTTCGGCGCCGCTCCTTCTTCCTTCTTCTTCTTCTTCGGCCGCGCCATCACCTTCACGTTTCGAAAGACATCCAGCTCCTTCGGATACTCGTGCTCGTGCTCGTCGTAATGCCGCGATATCGGCCGCAGCATCCCTTTCGCCATGTTGTTCATCCCGGCCCGTATCTCGGCCATCTTCTGTGTTATTTCAAGGTTTATCATTTGTTTTTCCTCCAGTTCCGTCGTCCGTTATACCATTGCCATGCCTTCGAGTATCGCGATGCCGCGCCCGTTCCGGTAGTATCGCTCCACCGGATTCTCCCGGATATACCCGTGCCCGCCCAATATCTGCACCCCGTAATCCGTCAGCTTCATCGTCATCTCTCCCGCATACAGCTTCGCTAAATACGCCTCGCGCTTCGCGTCGCGCCCGGCCTCCAACGCCGAAGCCGCCTTCCACGTCAGAAGCCGCATCGCGTCTACCTCGTACGCCATTTCCGCTATCATGAACGCGATCGCCTGCCGGCTCGCTATCGGCTCTCCAAACTGCACCCGCTCCTTCGCATAATCCCGCGAATATTCAAACGACGCCCGCGATACCCCCGTCCCCATCGCCGACAGGGCTATCCGCGTCTTTTGTAAAAATCGATCGTAATTGCACCCTTTCTCGCCGCCTACCATGTCCTCCGGCGCTACCGCACAGTTCTCCAATACCACCGGGTACGTCTCCAATGCGTACAACCCCAGGTTCTTCTCCCGATTCCCTACCTTCAATCCAGGATTGTCGCCGGCCACGATGAACAGCTCTTTCTTGCCTTCAGTCGTCGCCGCCACCAACAGGTGCCCCGCGCTCTTGGCCAGCGGCACAAAACATTTCTTGCCGTTTAGCACGTAGCCTTTGCCCTGTTTCTCGGCCTTGGTTTCCAGCGCAACCGCATCAAACCGAAACCGCGGCTCGTTTATTGCCACCGTACACGCCTTGAACGTCGCCGCATCGCAGTACAGCGGTAGGTACTTCTTCTTCTGCTCATCCGTCCCCATCTCCAACAACGGGTACATGAACATCGACGGCAGCGTCGCAGCGATCGCCAACGCCATGTCCCCTGCCGCTAACTCCTCCAGCACGATCGCGTTCATGATCGGCGAATACTCCATCCCGTACCCGCCGTACTCCTCCGGTATCCCCGATACCGCCGTCCCGAGTTCCCATACCTTCTGGATGAACTCGTTCGGTATCGCCCGCTTTTCGTCCATCTCATGCGCCTTGTTCACCACCACGCTCTTCATCAGCCGCGCGATGGTCGTCTTCATGCTGCCCTGCTCCTCAGACATTCGAAAACTGAATTCTCTTTCTTCCATTGCCATTCTCCTTGCGTCTGGATCACGTTTTTCTTCAGTTAATTCGGGACGTATCGCACATATACCTCGTTCGCATAGTTACGGTAAAAAATACTATTGACTTAACTTCTAAATAAATTAAGACTGACATGTCAGTCAATATAGAATGTATTGGACTGAAATTGTCAATGGAAAAATTACTTTGAGTGGTGAGTTATTTTAACCCGATAAAACTGTCGTGTCAGTTTTATCTATCTCTAACAGAAGTAGAAGGAGGAATCCCATGGTCGCATTACCAACCGTACCGAAAGATACCAGCGTAAATTCACTCTTCGCCGAGTTGATGCCGAAAATCATTAAAGAGCAACTCGCTAATTCCAAGGCGCCGACCGAACTTGCCGGCACCGAGATCACCATGGTCATGGACATTTCGGGCGAGCTGTATAGCTACAACCTGAAAAACGGCTCTGAGGTCGTGTATGCCAAGGGAGACATGCCCAAACCGAAGCTACGGATTAAGATCGCCAAGGAAGACGTCGAGAAAATGATCAAGAACGGAAACCTCGACATGATCACCGGCATTCAGAACGGCCTGAATAAAGCCAAGTACAACGCCCTGAACTCCCTCAAGGGCAGCTTTGTGGCCGAGCTCACCGGAGATGACGGCAGCATCCTTAAAATTCAAACCATCCTCAACGGTGCCACTACCCCAAGCTCGGTGTTCAAGATGACCGCGAAAGATTCTTCGGCTCTGATGCGCCGCGAGACCAATCCAGTCAACTTGTTCATGTCGGGCGCCATGAAAATCGAAGGCGACATGTCCTTCGCCATGGGTACGCAACCGCTGTTCAGCTAAGGAGACCACCCTATGGAAGAAGCCATCTTTATCGACGGAGTTCGTACTCCCAACGGCAGAGCCCACCGAGAAAAGGGCTGGTTTAGAAAACTTCGGCCTGATGAATTGCTCACCGTCATCTATCAGGCCATTTTTGAGCGCAACAAGAAAGTGAAACCCGAGGATGTTGACGCGCTGTTGGTCGGCTGCGCCAATATTTCGGGGGTGCAGAACGATATCGGCCGACTGGCGTGGCTGGCCTCAGGATTGCCGGACTCGGTGCCCAGCAACACCATGACGAATCAGTGCCCGTCGGGCATGTCCGCCACCATGCATGCGGCGCGCGCGATCATGACCGGCCAGACCGACATCATGCTGGCTGCCGGCGTCGAGGACATGGAAAAAGTTCCTATGGGGGCCAATTTCGACTTCCCGCCGCGACTTCTCAAGTACTACAACGGCGCCGACCTGCCTATGGGCCCGACCGCCGAGAAAGTGGCGGAGCAGTGGAACGTCTCCCGCGAGGACATGGACAACATGGCGGTGTGGTCGAACAAGAAGGCCGCCGCGGCCCGGGACGCAGGCAAATTCAAGAACGAGATTATCCCGGTCATGGGAGTGGACGACGACGGCAAGGAATTTCTGGTGGACCGCGATCAGTGGATCCGGGACAAGGTGGACCCGGCGAAGATGGCGACCATGACCTCGCCGTACAAACCGGACGGACGTTGCACAGCGGCCACGTCGTCGCCGCTGACCCAGGGAGCTGCCTGCTTGCTATTAATGAGCCGCAAGAAGGCGGATGCGCTGGGGCTGGAATACCACTACAAGTTTAGCTACGGCGTTTTGGCCGGCTGCGACCCGACCGTCATGGGCATCGGTCCTATCCCGGCGATGCAGAAGTTGTTCAAGAGAACGGGCCTTAAGCCCTCCGACATCGGTCCGGTGGAACTCAACGAGGCGTTTGCCAGCCAAGCCCTGGTATGCATCCGAGAGCTCAAGCTGGATAACGAAAACGCTCCATTCAAGCGGGTGAACGTATGGGGTGGAGCCATTGCCCTTGGCCATCCGCTGGGACAATCGGGCGCGCGGTTGATCGTAACGTTGCTAAACATCCTGAAGACCGATTTCCCGAAAGAGAAATACGGTCTGGCGGCACTGTGCGGCGCTTTCGGCAACGCTGGGGCGCTGTTGGTTGAAAAAGTTAAGTAATAACTAGTAGTTAGGTATAACATGAAAGGCGCGGCTTATAATCGCGCCTTTCATTGTTTAATGGCCATCCTCTCCGACAGAACCGCCCGGGCAAGGATCTCACGTTGTTTACTTGCCCTTCAGATGAACGTAGATACATTTCTGAGGTGACTGATCATTAAAAGGATGAAGTCCATGCAGGCAGGCAATCATTTAGTAGGACAAAAAAGCCCGTATCTTATACAGCATTGTAACAACCCCGTTGACTGGTATCCTTGGACAAACGATGCGTTTACGAAGGCTATCCGGGAAGACAAACCGATATTTCTTTCTATCGGCTATTCCACCTGCCACTGGTGCCATGTGATGGAGCGTGAATCTTTCGAGGATACCGCGGTGGCACAGCTACTCAATGAAACGTTTGTTTCCATTAAAGTCGACCGCGAGGAGCGACCAGACATTGACAAAGTGTACATGAACGTATGCCAACTGATGACCGGGAGCGGCGGTTGGCCGCTGACCATCATCATGACCCCGGAGAAAAAGCCCTTTTTCGCTGCCACCTATATCCCGAAGGAAAGCCGAATGGGCATGTTGGGGCTTGTTGAACTCCTCGGTAAGATCAGATCTCTATGGCATGATCAGCGCACTGCGGTGAATTTTTCAGCAGAGAGTGCAACGGAAGAAGTTAAAAAATTTAGCGTTCCCCCAAAAGGGGGAATTTTGAGTTCAGATATTTTCAATCGAACCTATGAAATTTTTGCCGCCAGCTATGATTCGGTCAATGGAGGCTTTGGGGGAGCACCAAAGTTTCCATCTCCCCACAATTGTATGTTCCTCCTCCGTTACGGGGAGAATCGCGGTGTCGAACATGCGCGGGCGATGACCCTGGAGACGTTGCGGCGAATGCGATTGGGCGGGATCTACGACCAGATTGGGTTTGGATTCCACCGTTATGCCACAGACGAGAAATGGCTGGTGCCTCACTTCGAGAAAATGCTCTATGACCAGGCCATGCTCGCGCTTGCTTTTACCGAAGCATACCAAGCGAGCAATGATCCCTTTTATGCCTCAGTGGCCAAGGAGATATTTGAATATGTCGGGCGGGACATGACATCACCCGAAGGAGGTTTTTATTCGGCGGAGGATGCCGACAGTGAAGGACGCGAAGGCAAGTATTACCTCTGGACTGTTGATGAATGTATCAATACGCTTGGTGAAACTGATGCGGATTATGCGCAGAAAATCTTCAACTTGGCCCCCGGGGGTAATTTCACCGAGGAGGCTTCTCAGAACACGTCCGGCGTCAACATTCCCTACCTTATGGACGTACCGGAGGATAGAAAAAAATTCGATTCCGTTCAAAGGAAACTCCTCGCCGCGCGGAAGAAACGGGTGCGACCCGCAAAAGACGACAAGATCCTTACCGACTGGAACGGGCTGATGATCGCCGCCTTAGCGAGAGGGGCGGCGCTTGTTGAAGATGATCTCTACCGGTCGGCTGCGGAAAAAGCGACCGCCTTTATTATCGCCACCATGCTCAAGCCGGGCGACCGGCTTCTCCACCGCTACCGTGACGGTGAGGCTTCGATACCGGGGAATCTTGACGATTACGCCTTTTTTATCTGGGGTCTAATCGAGCTCTATGAGCAAACGTTTACCCCTGAGTACCTTGATCTGGCGGCGCGTTTAACCGAATCGATGCTCGTCCAATTTTCTGAAAAAGACGGGCCGTTGCTTTTTTCACCGCATGATGGTGAGGAGATGATAGCCAGAATCGCGGAATACGCCGATGGCGCTTTTCCCTCAGGCAACGCCGTTGCATTTTACAATCTCATACGCCTGAGTAGACTGACCGGCCACGCCGTGTGGGAAGAACGAGCCTCCTTGATTTTGCAGAATGCATCAAATGTCATGCAACACCATCCTCAAGCGCATACGATGCTGCTGGCCGGCCTTCTGTACTCACAAGAAAATTCATGCCAAATAGTATTATCCGGCTCGGCATCAGACGCGGTGTTAACGGATATGATCCGTAACCTGCGCCGGTACTCGTCTCGATGCGTTGTTATGGTGAAATTCTCAGACCGATCAGACCACATCATCAAGAGGCTGGCTCCGTTCACACAACACATGAACGATCGTGAGGGAAAAACAACAGCGTATGTGTGCAAGAATAATCAGTGTTACAAACCCGTTCATACGGTTGCTGAAATGCTCGACCTGGTTAACGCTACCAACCGCTAACTGCATCATAGGATTATTTTTTGTGCCGTTCTTTTGCAATCAACGCAGCGCCCAAGGCGCCGATCGCGTCCGGCATGAGCGGAACGAGAACATCGCGCCCTAAAGCGGCGCTTAAGGCTCTCACCACGCCCGAATTTCGCGCTACCCCGCCGGACATTGCAACATTCAAGTTGGCTACATCAGGTGCGACTCGTTTTACCATTCCGAGCGTGCGGGAAGCAATGGCTCTATTTTAATCCCTGAACTATCTCTTTGATATCGACACCGTTGGCAATCAACGAGACGACTTCACTTTCGGCAAACACCGTGCACATGCTACTGAGAGTCGCCGTGCCTTGGGCCCCCTGGTCTAGTTCACTGAGATCCTCGATATCAACTTGCAGCGCCCGCGCCATAGCCTCCAAAAACCTCCCGGTGCCGGCAGCGCATTTGTCATTCATAGCAAAGTCGACCACCCGCCCGGCGCCATCCAAACGAATCACTTTGCTATCCTGCCCTCCGATATCGATCAACACCTGGGTATTGGGGATAACGAACCGAATACCCCTCGCGTGGCAGGTGATCTCGGTCACCGCGGCAAGCCGATTTTCAACTCGTTCCCTCCCATAGCCCGTCGAAATAGTGGCTGCAAGATCCGCTTCCTGTATATGTGCTCCTTGAAGAACTTCTGTCTTCACCCGCGCAATCGATTCTCGATTACGTGCACCGGTTGGAATCACCGCGGAAGCCAAGATCGTCTCAGCATCGTCAATTACAACCGCGTCACACGAAAGACTTCCAATATCAATTCCTAAATAATACATACGGTCCCTTCATGATCAGTTCCAGATTGAAGGTTTGCCCTCGAGCATCTCGAGAAAGGCCCCTAGTCGCGTTCGCAGCTGCCCTTCCGCAAAATGCCTCGAATCTACCGCATCCACCTCAAGATTGAGGACCGGAACCCCTATTTCCTTCAAACCACGTTCAATCAAACCCCTTCCTCCGGTGCCCTGGCGACATCCCCAATGACAGGGATTAACGGCGCCATTTACTTGATACTCTTTCGCCAACTTCCGCAATTGGTCAATTCTATTGACAACCGGACCATTGAACGGTACCGAGAGTATCCGTCGAGCTACTCCTTCATACGGGTTATCGGGATCAATCGGATCCCAAGTAATGTTATTAAGCTCATCAACAACAACGACGGTCCGGTACTCTTCTTCCAATAACTTTATGAGCGGATTTCTAAATTGAATGCGGTTTTGGATCCACAGAAGTCTCAGGCGTTCTCCGCTAACGCCACTAATGCTTTGTCGGATACGCCTCTTGAATTCTGTCTGATAACTCTTGGCAATCGTAACCGCACTATCCGTGCCCAGAAGCATCAATGAGGAAATCAACAGGTTTCCCAATTCCCTGCCATTTGCCGGAGAAGGCACCTGCCGTGCCATGTGCAACACATCAAGCACTATCTCCCGAGCTTGATTCGTGTTGATAATTGCTTGCCTGAGCGCATCCTTATCCAGAGGCTTGTGGGTATGACCGGCAATAAAATCCGTCATGCTTCTAATCTGATCAGCGAGATATCGGACATCGGCAACCGTCTGACCGTATGGCACGTGTATCGAAAACAGGTCTTTCTTATATATGCGCGCAAGATTTTCAAGCAGCGCCATGCCGGCGGTGCAGGTACAGGTGGTCGCAATAAAAAAGCCCGGCGCCGGCAAGAATTCCTTCAGCGCCGCCCCAACCACGGCTCGATGATAGGCGCACCCGTCGGGCGAATAACCAGCATGCTCGGCCGTCTCGAGAAATGAATCCGCCATACCCGCTGCAGCGAGCATTCCGCTGATAAACTCGACAAACGCGGACGTCACCCCCATGGCGTTGATAATTTCATAGGGAGCGCCAACCCCACACCACGCAACTTGATTGTCGGCATCGGACAAACGTTTCCCCAGTCGCACCAGTTCTAAGCTAAAGATTCTTTGGGGGCTTACCGCCTCCGGGCTCTCGCGGAGACGGGTCAGAATTCTATCTTCGAGTCCTTGGAAAAAAGTTTGCATCACGGCGGTCACCTCAACATTTCGATAAACGCTTCGATCCTGGTTTTCTGTTGCCCGAACGATCGCGCGGTACAATCTCCCTCAAGCAGCAAAAAAGGAAGGGACTCATTCCCCAGCAGTTCACGTACTGAGGGCAACCGCGCCAAATAGGGATCACAGAATTTCATCGTGTGGGCAATAACCCCGCGCGCGTTGCAGGCTCGCGCATTGGCAAGCACTTCGCGGGCCAGGCTGCCCGGAACCCGAGTCTCCATCGTCCGAGCGCAGGCAGGACGATTGAGAATTCCCTTGGCAAGGCATGCTACCACGTCGTGCGAGCCGTCATCTTCTATCACTGAGAACATACGCGATCCGGTACACAAATCCTCACCAACCACATGGGCACCGCACGATTCTATCAGGGCGAAGAAATCCGGATCAGACATCACGTTACCAAATACATACACGGGAACGCCACCATCAGACCGCGTTGTTGTAGTTTCAGCAACAATGTCTTGTAGAGCGTCTATGGTTCTTTCAAACGGTTGGGTTGCAGCCTGTAGATAGATCTCTTGCAGTCTTTTGGCGCCACCTTCCCAAGTATTGGCCGCATTGCGTTTACGTATCTCCGCTAACAGCGAGGCAAGGTGGTTGGTGATGTGCAAACTATTCCGGATGGATTCTTCCGTTACCGATCGACCCGACCATGCCGAAACCGTCTCAACCAGCCGCGTAAGTTCCTTGGCAAAAAATTCTGATGCCTTGGTATCTTTTGTCGGCGGCAGATCGATAAGAATCGACCGCTCGTTTGGTCGCGCGACCTTCCATCCATCATAGAGGCGGCGCATCGCATCGCAACTGTTCATAAACACCACCCCTGCCAGGTGCGGAATATCCTCAGCGAGAGCGCGATCAAGTACCCGCTTGATATGCGGGCAAAGGTTGTCGTGCAGCATTTGCCCGGCTCGATCCGGCCAATCACCGTCCGGGAAAATCCTATAGGGCACAAATCCCGCAGCATGAATCAAAGCAAGTGGGGTATAGGTACAGGTGAATCCAATAACCTTCGGTTCTTCGGTTTGTTTCATCACTGGCACTCCTTACATGACGATCCTGCCTCCTTACCATCTTGATCCGCTTGATAATACTTGGATACTTCGTCAAGCCAGTTAAGAATTGTCTTTTCGAGTGAGATGCCAAAATCAATTATCTGAATCTTGTTTATTTCAAGCTTCTTCTGGATCATACTTGTGCGAGCCTCTAGAAAATCCTCCAGTTTCTTTTCATGAATAAGTCGCTGAGCGTTGATTTTGCGCAGAATGTGTTCACCATCAAGCTCATAGCAGAAATTAAATTTGACCAGAAAAGGCAGAGCCTTAAAGAAATCATATCGAGGTCTGCCGGCATTAGTTTCACCATCATCGCCAACTAGCCAGCTCTTAAATTCTTGCGATCCCTTATCCGTTATCCTGAGGATCTTGCGAGAGGGTCCAACTTCTTTTTCTTCTACTTCCTTTTCGACCAAGCCTTCTTGTTCCATTTCTCGTAAGAGAGGATATAGTTTGGCATCATTTAATTTCATGTCGGGATTAATGAATTCTTGAAAGCACTTCTTGATGGAATAACCATGGGTTGGGCACTTTCTTATCCAACCAAGAACTAGATATTTGAGGCTCATTTATTATTTCCAGTTCATTATTTAATATATATATTATTTTTTATATATATTATTGTCAACATATTTATTACTACCTAAAAACATTTCCGTTTTTGTTCATTAATCTTGCAAAAATATAAATTATTTAGTATGTTAGATAACTAACCAAGATGAAGGCAGCCGGCTTTTGCAGTGAGGTAAGCTAAAAAATATGGGCGCCAATCAACCCATTGTCATTAGTGGCGTTGGAATGCCTTCTTCAGTAGGACATACAGCGGCTCAGACGTTTGCTTCGGTGTTGGCTAAAATCACTCGTATGTCAGAACTTCCAGAAGTCTATTCCTGTTACCCAGAAAACCAAGATTTTGAAGAACCAACCCCCTTGGTCGCGGCGTCCATACCATATCTTGAAGACTTTCGCGCAACCAAACCTCATGCATCGGAATGGCTTGCATACATCGCCGCAAAAACCTATCTCGACCTAGCGTCAGAAATGGCTTTGACACAAAAAAATTTAGACGACTGCGGCTTTTACTTCTCACTTTCTCCCCAACGCGCCGGCTGGAGCCCAGCTCTGGAAGATGAATTCCTCTATCATTTTCAAAATTTTGCAGGATTGGATATCTCTCATGACGTACGGTTTATGTATTGCGGCCACGTAGGTGGCATTTCACTTATCGATGCGGCCTCAACTGCTGTATCCCAAGGAGAACTAAAATACGCTGTGGTTGGCGGGGTTGAATCATATTTGTTTCCTGAATGGCTTGAGCCGTTGGACAAGGAGTACCGAATAAAAAGCGACCGGAACATCGACGGGTTCGTGCCTGGCGAATGCGCAGCGTTCATACTACTAGAACCAGAAGACCGGGCGAAAAAAAGGGGCCGCCATACTCTCTCACCAGTTCATAAAATCGCCAAGCAACAATGTTCTGGATCTGATCTTGAATTACGTACCGGCATGGCACTGACAAAAACCATCTCGTCCCTCCTTGACGCGTGTCATGAACCACCGCTTGTCGTTTGCGATCTGAATGGCGAACCGGGTCGAATGAAAGAATGGGGTTTCGCCGTAAGCCGACTTAACACCAGACTCGGCAAACCGGTTCTCCTCGAACATCCGGCAGTAATTCTTGGCGACATCGGGGCTGCGTCCGGAGTCGCCTTGACCATCCTCGCGACATTTTTTCTAAAGACAAAGTACCAAAGTCAATCAAGCGCACTGGTGTGGTGCGCATCAGACAACGGCGAACGAGCAGGTTTATTGGTTGGGAGACAGATAACCACCTAAGACCACATTCTTAGACTATCTTGGATAATTATGAGAAGCAAAAAGGGTTTTTCTCGTAGCGTGCCAAACTAATTCCTATGAAGATACCTGAGGTTATGCTCATTTGCAACAGGGTTCTGGCTTGACTGAACGGTATCTGCCGGTATAATAAGTATGGGTGATTCCTAAAAAAGGAACGTTACTATGCCCGCAACCGTCATTGTAAATAAACTGACCGTGGTACATAAATCTAGCAATGGGATGGTGAACTTCATGCCGGACGTGTGTTTGACTCCGGCTCCTCCAGCTCCGCCGGTGCCCGTTCCCTATCCCAATATAGCCATGTCACAAGATACGGATCAGGGGAGCAAAACTTTCAAAGCCGACGGCAATCCGATTATGTTGCAGAAGTCAGTCTTTAGTAAAAGCACCGGCGATGAGGCTGGCAGTGTCGGTGGGGTGGGCAGCGGTGTCATCAAAGGCAAGGCAGAGTTTATCAATTATTCGTTTGACGTGATGGTTGAAGGGAAGAATGTTCCCCGCTTGGGGGATCTTATGCTCGGGAAACATAGGAGCAGCGCCAAACACGCCGCCCATGCCTGAAACACAACCTACCGATGCCGCGGTGGCCGTCGACCAAGAAGAGCAAGACGAGATGGCCATCGTCGTTGTCGACCGGGAAGGGAAACCGATAAAAAACGCCAAGTATAAACTCGAACTGCCCGACGGACAACTCAAGGAAGGCTCAACGGACGGGTCGGGAAAGATCAAGATCCCAAAGAGCATCTCCGGCATCGGACGGTTGTCGTTTCCAGAAATCGATGGAACAGTCGACCTGGCACCTTAAGAACGACAAGAACGACTCAATAATTGCTCCCTTGATGGGTTGGAGATGCCGGTTATCCAGGTAGGTCCTTGGGAGTAGCGATGCGCCTGCATGAGAAATACAACTTGACTCCGTTCGTGACCGGATTTCATCCCTGTCTCGATGAGCATGGAGCAGATTACGTAGTGGCGATATTGAAAGCCTCATTTGTGTTTTCTGAAGATGGTAGGGTTTCGCTAGCTGATAAGAAATCGATGCTGCCGATTTTTACTCAAGATATCCTGTACGAGGATAACCGATGCCCGAGTGTGTGTTATGCATCCGATATCGTCCCGAAAAAACCGGGTACCGACATCATCATCAACGGTCATGCGTACGGTCGGGGAAAGCAAAAGACAACCGTACGGTTTGCTATCGGCTCACTCGAAAAGGATCTTTGCGTCTTCGGCCCTCGGTGTTGGCAGTCCGGGATTTTGCTCTCCGGTATTTGTCAACCAGAGCTTTTTGACCGGGTTCCGTTACGGTATGAATACGCGTACGGCGGTTCCGACAAGGATGAGAACGGCGAGCTGCATATCTATCCTTATAATCCCACGGGGATTGGGTTTCTTTTGAGGCTGAGAGAGGGATCCCCAGCTCCCAACCTGGAGTTTCCGAAGAAGCAAATCAAAACAATAAAAGACCATCCTCTGCCAGCCGGATACGGTCCGATTTCGACGAGTTGGCGTCAGCGCGCATGTTTGGCCGGCACGCTCGAGGATGACTGGTCAGAAAACCAACGACCGCTCTTCCCGAGCGATTTTGACGAGCGTTTTTATAACTCGGTTCCAGAGGATCAGGTCCACCTACCCAAGCTCCAGGGCGATGAGACGTTAGTGTTAGAAAACATGCACTCCACGCAAAGGATCGTACGCATAAAAATTCCGCGTCTACGGTTTAAAGCCACTTTTAGAGTAAAAGATCATTCAGAAACCCTCCCTATGGCGATCGACACCCTCGTCGTTGAACCAGATAAAAACCGTTTTGCGCTCGCGTTCAGGAGCAGCCTGTTCATTGGCCAGGATTGGCACTTCCTGAAGAGTATACATTTTGAAACCCAGGCTGGCTCGTAGCCATGTCCCTAACCACCGTTCTCAACAGGATTACCTACCCTTCGAAGAAATTTTCTTTTTCCGACGATATCGTCAAGAAAATTGTCATTCTCGTCATTATGAGCTATTTCCTGATATCGATCTGCTTTTTCCTTGGAATAGACTCGATCCTCAATGAGATCTCCCCGCTGGGGTATGTACTTATATTTGTTTCTCTTTCAGCAATTGCAAGTAATATCTATTTTCGTTATTCAGGAAACTTCAATGTATACACCATTGCTCTTCATATCATTTTTGGATTGTTATGTGTCTATCTCGTTTATTCAGGCGGGAGAGAAAACACCGGCCCTCTCTGGAGCTTTGTAGCCCCGGTCCTCAGTTTTTATTTGGTTGGGTACAAGAAAGCTTCAATAATATGCATCGTTCTAATCGCAGTCTCTGCAGCCATACTGCTCATACCTGGATTTCCATTTTCAACGATAGCTCCCTATCCGGCGTTTTTTAAAGCCCGCTTTCTTATTTCGATCAGCCTTGTAACGTTCACGGCTTATTTGCTCGAATATTCCAGATACCATACGCAGCTCGAAATAGTAATCCTAAGTCAGGAATTGGATAGAATGTCCCGAACCGATGAGCTTACGGGTTTATCAAACCGAAGAGATATGTATGAATGGCTGAAACAAGAATCATATCGATACGAAAGAAATAGAAACCCGTTTTCCATCACGTTGTGTGACATCGATCATTTCAAAAACATCAATGACGTTTTTGGGCATGACTGCGGAGATTTCATCTTAAAAAACGTCGCTCGTCTGTTAACAGATTCAGTCCGCAAGCAGGATAAAATTGCCCGCTGGGGCGGTGAAGAATTTTTGATTCTTCATCCCGAAACAAATCTCAGCAACGCAGGCCTCATCGCTGAGCGAATGAGAAAGACTATTGAAAAAGCCTCGTTTTCCTATCAGCAATGCGATCTGCATCTCACCTTGAGTTTTGGAACTGCTATGAAGGGCGAGAATTCAACGATAGAAGAAGTCATCAAGAATGCCGACGAGAATCTCTATCACGCAAAAAGAGCCGGAAGAAATAGGGTCGTGTCCGGTAATTGTCACGAGCCCCTTTCAACGCCGGATGAAGTATCATCTTAAAAGGTAGACGTCACTTAAGAGGCAAACATCACCGTACCGTGCTACCGCCAAACCGCAACGGCAGGAGTAACGATAGCGTCGTGCGCACCACCTCGCCGAGTGGATTTACCAAAACTATCGGCAGGTCATCAACAAACTCGCCGACTACCTGCCGGCACAACCCGCAGGGAGGAGCGGGCGGGCTGCTCGGAGTGACGACCGCCAGGGCGACAAACGTTCGACAACCAGCCGCGACCGCGCGGGCTACCGCGTTACGCTCTGCGCAAACCGTTGCTCCGTAGGAAGCGTTTTCGACGTTGCAACCGCTATAGATGCATCCGTTGTCGCCCCGGAGAGCCGCTCCCACACTAAAGCGCGAATAGGGGGCATAGGCGCGCTGTTGGGCTGCCAGGGCCTGATCGACAAGCTCACGTTCAGCAGTTTCGAGTTTCTCAAATGGCTTCTTGTCGGTACGTCTGGTCATGGCGCCGTGCCTTTTCAGGTCAGCTTAGCGATGAGACCCATAAGAAGTTTGCTGAAGGCGACCTGAGTGCGATTCGCGATTTCGGTCACCTCGGTATGCGACAGCGGCTGTTTCGAAAGTCCGGCCGCAAGGTTCGAGATACAGGAAATGCCAAGAACCCTCATATTCATATGGCAGGCGGCGATTACCTCGGGAACCGTCGACATCGCGACCGCGTCTGCACCGATGAGACGCAGGAAGTTTATCTCGGCCGGGGTTTCGTACGACGGCCCCGTGAGGGCGGCGAAAACCCCTACCTTAAGTTCGATCCCAAGTTCTCGGGCAATCGCCGTAGCCTGCTCCCGCAGGGACTTGTTATAGGCATCACTCATGTCGGGAAAGCGCGGCCCCAGCACGTCGATATTTGGTCCGACCAAGGGGTTTTGTCCCGTCAAGTTGATATGATCGCTGATCAGCATGAGATCGCCGGGCGCCAGATCGGGACGAATGCCGCCCGCGGCATTGGTGACGATCACGATCGGGGCGCCGAGTCGACCGAGCAGACGGACGCCCAGAATCACCCGATCCATGGTGTAACCCTCATAGAAATGAAACCGTCCCTGCATGATCGCAACTTTTCGACCACACAATTTTCCGAGTACGAGTCTGCCCGCGTGACCAGGCGCGGTTGACACCGGGAATCCCGGCAGCTCGCCGTAACCCACGACGACCGACTCTTCAACACTATCAGCGAAAGAGCCGAGACCGGATCCGAGGATTACGCCCATATCGGGAACGAGCTTGGTTCGCTTGCGAATGAGTTGCTTGCTCTCGTCAAGAAGGTCCATAGCAGTATCCATGGGTGCTCCCCTTGCCACCGGTTTCTTACTCCTCCGCAATAATCCGGCGGATGAGCTTTGTTTTTGGCGGTGGTTCCGCGCCAATGACAAACGCCGCCGCCACTCGTTCACGGGCCTCATCTTTACCCGATGCGTCATTGAAATACAACGTCGCCACGTGGCTTCCCGCTTCTACCTGATCACCAACGACGCTATGCAGCACGATCCCAGCGCCATGGTCAATCGTGGCCTCCACCGTCGCGCGACCCGCACCCAACAGCATTCCCGCGACTCCAATCGCTTCGGCGTCGATGCGTTGGACGTATCCGCGCGTGGCGGCGACGACCGTTTCCGTGCGGTGGGCGGTGGGTAAGCGCGGGGGGTTTTCCAACGCCTGCACATCGCCGCCTTGGGCCGCCACGACCTCTTGGAACTTGCGATAGGCCAAACCGCGCTGGATCAGCTCTCGCACGCGTCGCCGGGCTTGCGGCATCGTCGCAGCGACCTCGCCCAAGACCAACAAGTGGGCGGCGAGCTCATACGACAGGGTCGCCAACGCAGACGTACTCTGTCCCTGCAGTATTTTGACCGAATCGATCACTTCCAAGGTATTCCCAATATGAGTGCCAAGTGGCTGCTCCATGTCGGTAATCAATGCCACAATTTTTTTTCCGGCGTTCGTGCCAATTCGCACCAAGGTGCGCGCCAGGGCCAGGGCATCGGCATGCCTCTTCATGAAAGCGCCGCCGCCAACTTTGACATCAAATACCAGCGCGTCGATTCCCTCGGCCAGTTTCTTGGAGAGAATGCTCGAGGCGATCAAGGGAATACTCTCGATAGTGGCGGTTACGTCGCGCAGGGCATATAGCTTACGATCCGCTGGCGTAATCTCCGAAGTTTGGCCGGCAAAGCAGAGATGGGTGGCGGTAAGCACGTCACGGATCTGCTGCACGCTCAGTCGCACGTTCATACCGGGTATCGACTCCAGCTTATCAAGGGTACCCCCGGTATGCCCGAGTCCACGACCGGAGATCATAGGAATATACACCCCCGCGGCGGCTACAATCGGGGCAAGGATCAACGAGGTGGCATCGCCCACCCCGCCGGTTGAATGCTTATCCACCTTGCGGCCAGGTAACGCCGACCAATCGAGTATTTCACCCGAATGCAACATCTCGTTGGTCAAGGCCACGATCTCAGCCTCTGACATACCGTTGAGGTAGATAGCCATAAGCAAGGCCGACGCTTGGTAATCGGGGATTTGGCCTGTCGTGCACCCCTTGATAAAGTAATGCAGCTCCTCTTGCGTGAGGGTCACGCGGTCGCGTTTCTTGCGAATGATATCATACATCCTCATCGCGTCTCCCCCACCCCGGCAAGTTCTGGCAAGAAGCTCTTTCCAGCGCCATGCCAATCAATCCCAAAGGCCGCCGCAACCGTGGCGCCAACATCCGCGAAGCACGCGCGTATTCCCAGCGACCCGCCGGTCCGTAAGCTCGGCGACCAAACTACAAGGGGAACATACTCTCGGGTGTGGTCGGTGTGCGCCGTAAAGGTCGGGTCACATCCGTGGTCCGCCGTCAGCACCAAGAGATCGCCTTGTTCGAGGACAGCCATGATGCGAGGCAGCGCCTGGTCAAATTCCTGCAGGGCACGGGCGTAGCCGGACGCATCGCGCCGGTGACCGAATTGCATATCAAAATCCACTAAGTTCACCATCAGCAGCCCGTACCTCAGTTCTGATAGCAGCGCAAGCGAGCGAGCCAAACCATCGGCGTTATCCCGTATCGAGTACGAGCGGCTGACGCCGACGCCTGCGTAAATATCGTGAATCTTGCCGATTCCAACCACGGGTATGCCGGCCGATTCCAGCGCCGTCAAGACGGTCGGGCCTATTGGCAGCATCGAGTAATCGTGCCGGTGAGGGGTGCGGAGAAACGATCCGGGCTTGCCGACAAAGGGACGAGCGATGACCCGACCAATGCGGTAGGGGTTGGCAAGCTCTCGAGCAGTTTCGCAGGCCTTGTATAACTCAGCCAACGGAATCTTCTCCTCGTGCGCCGCTATCTGAAAGACGCTATCGGCTGAAGTGTAGAGGATCCACTTGCCGGTTGCCAGGTGCTCTGCGCCAAGCTCATCAATGATGACCGTTCCCGAAGCTGTCTTGTTGCCGAGCACCCCATGCCCCGTCGCCGACACAAATTTTTCGATCAATTCAGCCGGAAAACCAGAAGGAAAAGTCCTAAAGGCATTCTTGATGATGAGCCCCATCAACTCCCAATGGCCGGTGGTAGTGTCCTTGCCAAGGGAAACCTCCGCCATTTTACCGACATATCCTTGTGGCGCTGGTACGGCGGCTACGCCCATTATGGGGGCTATGTTTCCCAGGCCAAGCGCCTCAAGATGAGGGACCGTTAGTCCGCCAACCGCTTCGGCGGTATGTTGGAGCGTGGCCGCGCCAACGTCGCCGTATGAAGCCGCATCGGGCAGTTCGCCAATGCCGGCGCTGTCGAGCACTACAACCACCACTCGCCGTTGTTTCTTCTCCAGATTTGTCATCCGCTGGCCGCTACCTTTCTTGTGCTTGGAATTTTAGCCCTATCCCCGCACCCCGGCAAGTTAACCAATGCTATACAAAGCGACATAACTTCGCACTGGGCGGCTCCAATAATTAATTGTGAAGGTCCGCCCGTACCATTGCCGCTCGTATACCGTCATTTCCATAAAGGTATCGCAACCATCTATAGTTAAGCACATGTTATGAAAAGCAATGGTATACTCTTCGTCGCTTCCTCGCCTCGTCACTGCGGTGTACGTTTAGAGCCTGTTACGACCGAAGGGAGTTACAGGCTCTTATCCCCGAAGGGGATTATACGCCTCGCCCCAAAAGGGATTAGAGACTGTAACGCTCGCTTCGCTCGCTAACAGTCTCTAATTCCCCGCCTTCGTCGTTCCTTGGTCTGCTTTGTTCTGTCGCTCTGTATTCAGTGGAATTATATCGTTATGTATAGCGTGCGGAAACTGATGATGCTAATGTTGATCAATCGCTTGATTGGAAAGGCGATCGGCTTTGCGGTTTTTTTCGCGCGGAATATGCACGATGCGCGTTTCTCTAAAAGAGGCGAGCAATTCGCGGGCACGGCGGTACAGCGGTACCAAGCGCGGGCTGGTGACACGATAGCGACCGGAGAGCTGTCGTACGATCAACTCTGAGTCCATCTGCACTAACAGCCGCTGCGGTGAAAGTTGCAAGGAGAGCTCAAGGCCGATGAGCAGGGCCTGGTACTCGGCCACATTATTGGTGGTTTCGCCCAAATACACCGCTTTTTCGATCAATACCTGATCGGTTGCATCCGTAATGTAGACGCCCGCACCGGCTGGACCCGGGTTACCGCGTGCGGCGCCATCGGTGTACAGTTTAACCTCTCCGCGTCCCTGCGGCTCCATAGATTAATCCGGTAGGTCTTTGAGGGAAGCCTCGTAATAGATGATTCGGTGGCAATGCGGGCAGGTTTCAATCTCCTGGCCCTTGAGGACGATGTTATAGAGCTGTGGCGGAATGCCCATATAACATCCCTGGCAATGCTCGTCCAGGGTGGGCACCACCGCCACCCCGTCCCGGCGCTTGCGGATCATCTCGTATTGCTTGAACCAGCGCGGTTCAATCTTCTCTATCGCCTGCCGACGTCCCCCTTCTTCCCCGGCAATCTGCTCATTGACCATCCGCAACCGTTGCTCGAGTTGCGTGCGTTCGGCTGAAAGCTCCTGTTCGAGCCTCACGAGTTCTTCGGCGACCGTGGTTGAACTGGCTTTGAGATCTTCGATTTCCTGCATCTTGCGTAAAATCTCATCTTCGATACCTAGGTTGGCCTTGCGCGCTGCCTCGATCTCGCGTGAGAGCGCCTGGTAATCACGATTATTCCTCAGCTCATTGAGCCGTGATTCCCATTTTTTTATTTTATCCTTTTCGGCCTTCAAATCGCTCTCCAGAAGCCGGCGCGCCATCTCGGCCTCGTCGAGCGCATTACGCTGGCTGCTGAGTTCTCCTCGCTGTTTCGTAAGGATCTCTTCAATTTGCTTCAACCGAACGGGAATATGTTGATTGTCCTTTTCCAGGTCGCGAATCCGCACGTCGATGGCCTGGAGCGCAACCAAGGCTTTCAGATTTAACAGGGGTGTCACGTAGATCGCCTTTCTTGGTCAGCCCCCAAAACGAAAAATGCGCCCGAAGAAGTTCGGACGCATTCGATAGTACCCGTAACCTTGCGAGGTTCCCGGGAGACCTCACATGAATAGTGAACTCCCGGACACCTTGCCTTGTCAGCCACATACATGCGGGGGAAACTAATCTCCCGGCGTGCGCCTGTCAATAAAAAAACATTAAAAAGTAGATTGGAACCCTCCTGCAAACTAATTAACACTGAAAAGACCTCTCACTAATCCAATCCATGGACATAGAATGGGCCCACCAGGATTCGAACCTGGGACCTTCCGGTTATGAGCCGGCGGCTCTGACCAGCTGAGCTATGGGCCCAACAATCTGATTCGAGCTCCTTATTCAATCTCATTATCTATTACTTAAGATCCTTCACCATCGACAAAAGCCTTTAGGCGTTTGGAGCGCGAAGGATGGCGAAGCTTCCGCAATGCCTTAGCCTCGATCTGGCGAATACGCTCCCGGGTGACCTCGAAGTCCTGCCCAACCTCTTCCAGAGTATGATCGGATTTCTCACCAATGCCAAAGCGCATGCGTAAAACCTTTTCCTCACGGGGTGATAGTGTAGCTAAAACCTTGCGGGTTTGCTCCGAGAGGTTGAGGTTTATCACTGCCTCAGATGGTGAGGTCACGGCTTTATCCTCAATGAAGTCGCCGAGGTGGCTGTCTTCTTCCTCTCCAATTGGCGTCTCCAGCGAGATCGGCTCTTTAGCGATCTTGAGCACTTTTCGCACTTTTTCGACCGGCAGTTCCATCTTCTCGGCGATCTCTTCCGGCGTCGGCTCACGGCCAATCTCTTGAACGAGGTATCGACTGGTGCGTATCAGTTTATTGATAGTCTCAATCATATGCACCGGAATGCGGATGGTGCGGGCTTGATCGGCAATGGCGCGGGTGATGGCCTGGCGAATCCACCAGGTGGCGTAGGTCGAGAATTTATAACCGCGGCGGTATTCGAATTTGTCGACTGCCTTCATTAACCCGATATTGCCCTCTTGGATCAGATCCAAAAACTGCAAGCCGCGGTTCGTATACTTCTTAGCAATCGACACCACGAGCCGTAAGTTGGCTTCAACCAGCTCGCTCTTGGCTCGCTCGGCCTTTTTCTCGCCCTCGCAAATGGCATGATAGGTCTGGCGCAGCACCTCGATCGGCATCCCCGCTTCGACTTCCACCCGCAGGCGCTTTCTTCCAGAGCTGCGGATGAGTCGATCCATCTCGATAACTTCTTCACGCCGAAGGTTAAGCTTCTTGCACAGGCGCGCCTCTCGTTCCCTCGAGGAATGCATATCGCGGATGGTTTTACGCAGATCCTTGAGAGACATTCCGGTGCGCCGCTCACAGGCGGCCAGATCCTCTTCGGCGCGCTCGACCTGACGAATGAGCTGTTTAAACCGCGAGACAATCCGATCCACCTGGCTCTTGACCAGGCGAATATCTTCCAATGTCGAGAGCATTTTCTCGCTATTTTCTTCAACATGCTTCTGGTGCTCGCTTCGCCTGGCCTCGGACAATTTGCGCGTGGATCGCAATTGAGCGACGACCTTTTCGTTTTCCTGGCTCAGTTTCCGGATACGATCGATTTGAGAAATCACCCGCAACGTGGCGCGTTCCTCGTCGGCTTCGGACATATCTTCATCGACATCCTTAAGCACATCGCGCACCCGAAGCTTACCGTTGCGCAGCTGTTCGGCCAGGCTATGAATTTCGCGCATGGCCAGGGGAGATTCCAAGACAACCCGCATGACCTCCTTCTCGCCTTCTTCAATTCGTTTGGCGATCTCCACTTCGCCTTCGCGCGTCAACAATGATACGGAACCCATCTTGCGCAAATACATACGCACCGGATCATTGGTTTTGGCGCCCGCGTTATCAGCGCTTATTGCTTCTTCCTGCTCTGCTTCGGCCGCGAGAAACTTTTTGTCGGCCGCACCTTCTTGGGGATGTTCAACGACATCGATGTCTGCCTCGCCTAAGAATGCTACCAAATCATCAAGTTGATCAGAGGTGACCGTATCATCGGGAAGGCTTTCATTAACTTCCTGGTAGGTGACAAAACCTTTGTCCTTCCCCTTTAATAACAACTCCTGAAGTTCTTTCCGATCCTTGGCATCGGTAAAGTCGGGCAGAACATCGTCGGTCCGGCCGGGAAGCTGCTCTTCATGAACTCGTATAAACGGCTTTGTGTAGGGTCGCTTGCCGCGCTGCTTCGATACGGGCGCAGCAACCACCTCGTCGTTTTCCTCATCCCTATCGTCGTCGGGCAGATACCGCTCGTCCGATTCCTCCTCGTCTTCTGAATCTATTTTTGATTTGGCCATATCCTTCGGCAGTTGTTCCTTATGCAATCGCTGGCGATTGGGATGAAGCCTGGCGGCTCTCACCGCAGCTGCCTTGGTTGAATGTGCATCGCTCGAACTCGCCGTTCTTAACTTACTTTTCTCGACCTTACCTTGCCTCATTGGCTTTTCTCCACAGATACGCCGCTTCGCCGGGTTCAACAGCTTCCCATCTGCATCGACTTTGCCGAAATTCTTCACGGATCACAAACTTCGGGCCCCTTTTACGACGGAACTCAGCTTGATGATCTCTTCATTTACGAGTTTCTTGCTGTTTTGAAGTTCCTTGGCCTGTTCCGGACGATCCTCACGCTGCGCCTGATCAACTAACGCGGTGAATCGCTGCTGTTCCGCTCGCAGGTAGCGCAATTGTATTTTCATGAGGCAGCCAGCGAGATCCTGGTGAGCCACCTCTTCAGTTTTGCTATCGTCCATTAACCGAGCCGATAAACGCTTGCGCAACCCGTCGTCTTCCACTTCACTCAACCAGGCGGCCGTCGTGCGCTCGGTTCCTGATTCCAAGATGCGCATGAGCAGATCGCGGGTCAGCCCCTTGCTGAAATGATTGAGCGCAGCGCTACCGATCACCCGCCGCCGCAGCTTCGGAAAGAGGAGCAGGAGCGCGAGGCAGATCTCCTCATCCTTCGTGAGAACCTCACTATGTTCCGCAGGCACGGAAGCGAACGGGGCCTGCGTTGGCGGGAGTGCCGACAGGCGACGACGCTTATGAACCGCCGCGCGTAATTCATGCTCACCTATCTTAAATCGCTCAGCAAGCATGGTCAGATAACTCCCCAACTGAACATCGTTGCGGCAGGCGACGAGCAACGGCACGAGCCGCTCGACCCCGCGCGCACGGGCAACGCTATCCGATCTGCATTCGGCCAGCACTTGTTCGGCAAGGACATCCAGCACCGGCCGGCTCGCAGCAATCAGCGCAGCAAACGCCGCGGCGCCGTGGGAACGGACAAACGAATCCGGATCTTCACCTTGAGGCAGCGTCACCATATAGGGTGATAGGTCCTCGGCCAACGATAACTCGGCTGCTCTAAAGGAGCCTTTGATGCCAGCAGCATCGGCATCATAGACGTTTATAACCCGCTGACACAACCGCCTCAGCGCCTGCACATGGGAGACGGTAAGCGCCGTACCGCAGGTGGCTACGATGTGTTCGACGCCGCCTGTAACCGGCATCAATACATCAAAGTAGCCTTCAACGACGAGCACCTCGCCTTTGGTGTTAATAGCGCTGCGGGCCTGGTACAGTCCATAGAACATCTCGCTCTTATCGAAAATGGGACTCTGGCGGGAATTTATATACTTGGGGCCCTCATCGCTGTCGGAAAGCTTACGGGCGCCAAAGCCATGCACCTTGCCATCCAAACCAATAATCGGAAACATGAGGCGATCGCGAAATACGTCATACGGTCCGTGACTGCCCTGAGCGAGCAATCCAAGCTGGACGGCGTCGTCGAGGTTCTGTCTGCTTTTCTTAAGGTAATTGGTTAGGTTGTGCCAACCGGCTGGGGCGAATCCCAATCGGAACGTGCGGGCACATTCCTCCGGCAGTTTACGATTGGCAAGGTAATCGCGACCACCGTTTGCCGCGGATTGCCAGAGAGCTTGTTCATAAAACGCAGCAGCGGTTTCGTTGAGACGCAGCAAACGCTCGTTCGACTCGCGCGCCTGAGCTTTACGGGGATCAAACTGCGGGAGAGCAATCCCGGCACGGCCAGCTAACTCACCCAGCGCTTCAGCGAAGCTTTTGCCTTCCATCTTCATGAGAAATGAAAAAACATCGCCGGATTCCTTACAACCAAAGCAGTGAAAAAAGTTTCTGCTCGGGCTGACGGTGAACGAGGGTGTCTTTTCCGCATGGAAGGGGCACAGGCCGAGGTAGTTCTTACCGGCTTTTTTCAGCTTTACATAGCGGCTAATCAATTCGACGATATCGGTTCTTTGGCGAACCGTCTCGACCACCTCTTCACGTGAAGCTGGGGCCACCGATTCCTCCACGTGGTTTTTGTATCGGGGTATACACCCAGCCACCAGAGCGATACGAGCTGGTCTATACCGGGAAAGAGATCAGACTCCTATCCGCTCAAAATTCCTCTGCTATCTCCGTCGCATTTTCTTCAGCGCGCGCTTCTTTGCTGCCAATGCCTTTTTCTTCTTGCGAACACTCGGCTTTTCGTAGTGCTCACGCTTCCGTACCTCGGATAAAATGCCCGCCTTCTCACATTGCTTTTTGAAACGCTTGAGTGCGCTTTCGAACGACTCTCCCTCTCGAACCTTCACACCAGCCATGAGCAGCACGCCTCCAAAAAAGGCTTTTAAAACAAAAGGTTAATTTCAGCCATCCCAGAAATGGAAAGAGATTAATAGTATATTGAGCGTGAAAGTCAAGAAATAATCTTCATGGAATACACTCATATTCATTAAAAGATGCTGCAGCCGGAATGCGCCGCTAACTTTATGTCAAATCGGCCAATAGCCGCGAGGGCAAAAAACCTGCTCGTAGATGTGATTCACTATCCCTGGCAGGGCAGCCTGTACGATATCGGTACAACTTTCAGAGAACGTGTACGGGTCGCAAATTCCGATTGCAAAAACGTGCACCTCGCTGGGCATGTGCATCCCGCACATGCGACCAAGTTCAAGGCAATGCAAAAGACCCGCGTTATGGGGACTGATCGGGGTGTACTGCTGGGCTAGTTGAGCAAGTGGGATCTCCCGCACCTCCCCCGGTGGCAAATGCCCTGGTTCAAGGGCATCAATGATCAGCACACGGTCATGCCCTTCCAGCAGGTGAAGCAGCTCGATCCCACCGACCGAGGCCTCGCATACATCCGCAGCGCCCGCCGGCAAGCGTGCATGCAAAGCCCGGACGATCTCCAACCCGGCGCGATCATCGCGCAAGATCGGGTTACCGAGGCCGAGAATGAGGGGCCGTGTAGGTGTCACCGATCAACCTCACACCAAAACATTTGGTATTGACATTCAACTCGTCATTCCCGCGCAGGCGCTGTGCGGCTTGGCTGGGAACCTAGCAATCGTCTCGAGCTGGATCCCCGCTTTAGAGATTGTAGCAAGCGAAGCGTTGCGTACAATCTCTTATCCCTTTCGTGGTTCGCGGGGCCGTGCGGCTTGGCTGATGACAACATGGCAGAAAACCTGCAACAACCGTTGGTTCTTCTGAAACTCCACGAGGAGCATTCTGCTAATCACGCTTTACGTGGTGACGGATGCTTCCGTCAACGCTATGAACGGTAATCTCAAGCGGCATCTGACCCGGCAGGCTGTGCGTGGCGCAGCTAAAGCAAGGGTCATAGGCACGGAAAGCCATCTCGACCATATTCAATAAACCTTCTTCGATTTTTTTCTTTCCCTTGAGTACCTGTTGGGCGGCTTTTTTGACCGACATCGAGATGGGGGCGTTATTGTTGGTCGTGCCGACAATCAGATTGGCTTTGACCACGATGCCGTTGGCGTCCGTGGTGTAGTGGTGCGTCAGCGTACCGCGCGGCGCCTCCACCGTGCCCACGCCTTCGGTGGGGGTCGCGGTCGGAATCGTATGAATCTGATCCGAGAGGATCTCCGGATCATTGACCATCTCCATCCAGTGCTCGGCCGCATACAGTAATTCGATCAACCGCGCCCAATGCATCGCCAGAGTCTGGTGGGCCGGTTTGCCGCCGAGGACTTTGTACATGCTCTCGTAGTGCTCTTGCGCCTTGGGTGTGGCCATCCCGTCGGCGACATTGAGCCGTGAAAGTGGAATGGCGCGGTAGATGCTCGAATCCTTGCCTTCGACCATGCCCTTCCAACCGCGCGTCTTGAGGTAGGGGTACTTGAGGTACGAGTACGGCTCGATGTGCTCGTCCACGTGTTGAAGGTACTCGGCCGGAGCGTATTTGGCCACTTCGCGGCCAGCGGCGTCCTTGACCCGCACTTTGCCGTCATAAAAATTAACGCGGTTCTTCTCATCGACGAGGCCCATGTCGCCGACTTCCAGCCGGTAACCCTGGCTGAGAATGAGATCAACGTAGGCTTTGTTCTTGAGCACTACATCGTCGAATAACTTCAGGGTGAATTCGCAAAACTCGAGGCACTTCTTGCCTTTTTCCTTAAGTTGTTCGACGTCTTCTTTCTTCAAGCCCTTGCTCACCCCGCCGGCGATGCACCACACCGGGTGGGTGGATCGACCCGCCATGAGAATCTGCATGTCCTGAGCATAGCGGCGGTGCTCAATGACCTTCTTACCGATTTCGATCCCGACTTTGGCGATCACCCCGAGCACGTTGCGTTCGGCCGCCGGCGCCGTCGGACCAACGACAAAATCCGGCCCGCCGAGATAGTAGAAATGCAAAATGTGATCGTACACATAGTAGACGCTGTAGAACAGCTCACGTAGTTTCTTCGCAGCCGATGGAATCTCGACATGGTACACCGCGTCGACGGCCTTGGCCGAAGCCATGTGGTGGGCCGCCGGGCAGACGCCGCAGATGCGGGTGACAATACGAGGCACCTCCTCCACCGGTCGTCCAACGCAGAACTGTTCGAAACCGCGCAGTTCGGGGATTTGTAAGTATACATTGGCCACATCATCCTTATCATCGAGGAATATCTCGATCTTGCCGTGACCTTCCAAACGGGATACCGGATCTATGCTTACCGATTTCATCCGAAAAACCTCCTGATCTCAACCATGACGTTGACGGCGCTGCAGCAGCGATAGCGGCAGACCGAAGCGATAAAAGTAACCGGCCGGGTCCGGCAGCGTGTCGAGAATACGTTCGACCTCCGCCGGGTCCTCGCTGTCAATATGGCTGGCGATCGCCGAGAGGATTTTGGCGCCCTGATCCTGGACATTGGGAAGCGGCCCATAGCAGCCGCGGCACGGCATGTTCGAATTAATGCAGCGCCAGCCGCATCCGGCGCGGGTGGCCGAACCGATGCATACGATCCCCTGCTCGAGAAAACACTTTTCAGGATCCGGATGCACCAAATGGCGGCGCTTGAAGGCTTTGAATTTAAGTTCTTCCTTCTTGCGGGGGCATTCCTCGCACAACGCTTTGGTGGAAGCGCCCAGCACCGATTTACGCGGCGGGAGATTGCCGGCGGCCACGGCGCCGAGCACAATCGCAATCTGTTCAGGATTGGGAGGGCACCCGGGAACGAAGAAATCGACGTCCACCACCTGATTCAGGGTGCGGACGGTGTCATAGATTTCAGGCAACGTCAGCGTGCCCTCGGGCACCTTGGTCTCACGCTGCGGCACCAGCTTATCAGGGTTATACGTCGAAGGGCTTTCGAGGTACGCCTTGGAAAAGACCCCAGCACGGTCATAGAAGTTGGCGAGGCCCGGGATACCGCCCATGTGCGCGCACGAACCAAACGCCGTCAGATACTTGGTCTTTTTTCGGAGCAGCTTGGCGATATGCTCGTTTTCCGAGTTACGGATGCACCCATTCAGAAGCACCATGTCCAGATGGCCGTCCGGCATGGCCTCGACGTCCTTGTACTTGAAATCCATGGCGCACGGCCAGAACAACACCTCCGCCACTTGGACCACATCGAGGATCTTCTCGTGGATATCTACGAACGCCACATCGCATCCGCCGCAGCTCCCGCACCAATATATTCCGACCTTGAGTTTACTATTTGCCATTGGATTGAGCTCCCTTCACTCCAGAACTAATTCTAATCCCCTGACGGGGATAAGAGACTGTAACGCTCGCTTCGCTCGCTAACAGTCTCTAACTTTACGAGGCGGCCCGCACGTTGCGAGCTTCAAGGTTCAGCGGCCCCAGCTTGCGTACTTGCTCAACGAATTCGTTAATGACGGTCTTGTAGCGTTCACCTTCTGACGCCGAGACCCACTCCAACCTCAATCGCTCGCTCTCGATGCCGAGCTGCAAAAGCATCCGCTTCAACAAGGGGATTCGCCGCAGGGTCTTCATGTTGCCGTTTTGGTAATGGCAGTCGCCGGGATGGCAGCCGGCAATCAATACCGCGTCGGCGCCCTCGCGAAATGCCTTGAGTACGAATGTCGGATCTAAGCGTCCGCTGCACATGATCCGAACGACCCGCACATTGGGCAAGTACTTCATACGCGAGGTGCCCGCCAAATCAGCGCCCGTATACGAGCACCAGTTACACAAAAAACCCACGATTTTTGGTTCGAAACTCATAGGACCGCACTCCTTTAGAGGCTGTTAGCGAGCGAGCTCAAGCGAGCGAGGCTTACAGCCTCTTATCCCCGAAAGGGATAAGAAAAAGAGTCACACCAGCTAAAAAGAACATTACTACAAATGGACATCTTGTGTCTTCTTATTCTTTCGATCAGGATAATATTAAAAGCTGACGCGCGAGTCAACAAGTAAATGTAGTATACTTCAACCTATTGATAATAAAATTGAATATTAATAATAACAAGAAAAACTATTTCAATTGTGGGAGCGAGAAGATTTTGAATGCTCTCTGCCTCCACTCGTTCCTCGATTAGAGGGCATCGAGTGCACACTCGGAGCAGGGCGAACGCTTGGTGCGGGACGAATGTTTGGGGCAGAACGGATGCCTTGGGACGGCGGTTTCGATCCATCACGGTACATCGGGGAGCGCCGTTCCACCGCCGGCGTGTTAGGGGGAGGAGAGAAGGAATGCATCTCTATGCGCGGACTTGGTTCTGGTTGCAACATGCTTGGTGATCGGTTGCTCGGCGGCCGTGAATAAATATCTTTGCCGGGCTGTGGGCGTCTCTCGATATCGTATCCGTACGGGTGCGCAGTGGGGCGATTGATGCTTGTGCGATCGATGGGACGCGCTCGCTCTGCATCTCGGCCAGATTCGTTTACGCCCCGCAGGTATGAATTTCTCATCTGTCCTGACCGTACGTTCTGAGGAGTAACCCTCTGCAGATCGCTATGCGGTTCACGGCGGAACTCCGCGGTGCCGGTGCCAAACCGAGGCCGGTAGATATTGAGCCTATTACCCTGTAGCCCAAGGCCTGAAACTGCCGGGCCTCCGTGGCCTCGCGTATAGAGGTTGTTCACGCGGGTCATCACGACTGGCGTTGAAACATGCCGGTTGACATACGCCCGGGCTGGCCCGCGCTGGCAGAGTGGACCGCCCCCGTTACGACAGTTGTTCGGGTAGTAGGTATGTCGAAATACCTCACGCAACTGATTCCGGGGAACAAAGTAATGATAGGGGTGCGGCTCATTAAAGTGATTCCAGCCGACGAATGTCCAATAGTTATACCGCACCGGGTAGTACGACCACCCATACCAAAGGTCAAATCCGGCCAACAACGGCGACCAACCGATATAGCCGTCAGAGTAGCGCCACATCACCCACGCCGGCGCCCAGCGCATGCCGGGCACCCAAACCCAGTTGCTACCTACGAAGGCCCACCGGCCATAGTGGAACGGCGCCCAGCCCCACGGATAATACGAACTCCACGTCCAGCCGTATTCGGTGTAGACCCAGCGGCCGTATGTGTAGGGTCGCCAATCAGGCGCAACCTCGCGCGGGTGCCAAACCCAGCCAAATTCAGTGGTCCAGGTCCATTCGCCGTAGGGAGCGAGCTTGTCACGAAAGTACTCAAACGTATCGTTTCCGGCGGGCTGCTCCGCAGGCGGCTGACTATCGTACGGACGATCGACTTGTGAAGAATTTTCGACTGGCGGCGGCGGAGGTTGATCAATCTTGCCTTCCTCGTCTTCACGGCTCAAATATTCGCTACCCTCTTCTGAAGGCTGGTCAACACCCTGATTAACACCTGAATCACGTTGGGCATCTTGATCAAAGGAATCTTCACCCGCCGGAGAATCGCTCATATTTTGCTGGGCAAAAACCGACGGTTGGTACCACAGCAACCCGGCGACTAAAACGCTCATAATCAGTTCTAAGGTCTTCACGACCACAACCTCCTTATGGTTCCCATCACCATCCTATTGCTTCGTAACAGCAAGATGCATACCATGCCGCTCGATGAAAAATGTCTTTGTATTTTCGGTGGCTATTTCAATGCCCTACCCAAAATGGAATAGTCCTTAATTCCATTATGATAAAAACTGAAATCAGATTTCTCAATAGGAAGATTATTACCGGTCAGAGGTCTTTGCCATAATGTTTTAGTTTTCTCCATAAGGTGTTATAGCCGATTCCCAACTGCTCTGCGGTGAGTTTTTTGTTGCCGCCATTTTTTTCCAGGACACTTAGAATGTAATTCTTTTCAATTTGTTCGAGAGTTAAGGTCTCGACTCCGCTCACTTCGCTGGGGACCGTATTCTCGTCTATAGCTAATTGGAAATCGTCCAATCGCAACACCTCGCCGCGGCTACGAATAACCGCCCGCTCGATGGCATTTCGAAGCTCGCGAACATTCCCCGGCCAGCGATAGTCCACGAGGAACTGCTCAGCTTGGGCATCCAGGGACATCAAAGGTTGCTTGTCCTCCTCACAAAATTTCTGCAAGAAGTAGTTTGCGAGCGGCAGGATATCTTCAGGCCGCTCTCTAAGCGGAGGCACGCGAATCTGGATCACGTTGAGACGATGGAATAAATCTTCCCGGAAACTGCCCCTCGCGAATTTGTTTGGGCAGATCTTTGTTCGTCGCCGCCAGAATACGCACGTCCACCGTGATAACCTGGTTGCTTCCTAGGGGCACCACCTCGCCTTCTTGGAGCGTGCGCAGGAGGCGCTTTTGCATCTCAAGGCTCATATCGCCAACTTCGTCAAGCAACAACGTTCCGCCATTGGCTGATTCAAACAAACCCTGGCGATTGCCGCTCGCGCCGGTGAACGAACCTTTTACGTGGCCAAAGAGCTCGCTTTCAAGCAAGTTGTCGTTGAACGCCGAGCAGTTGATGCGCACGAACTTTTTGTCGCGGCGCGGGCTGTTGCGGTGAATGGCCTCGGCCACCAACTCTTTGCCGGTGCCGTTCTCCCCTATGATGAGCACGGTGGCCGATGATTTGGAGACGCGCACGATCTCCTCACGAATCTTATCCATCTGCGGGCTGACCGACACCATATTCGCGAACGATGATCGAGCAATTTCTTGCTGGAGCTCGGCTAACTCTTGTTGCAGCTTATGGCGTTTTTCTTTCTCGGCCATCAAAAGCATATTTTGAGCTTCTTTCAGTTCAAGATTGCGTTGTTTGAGTTCCTGAATGGTGGCCTTGAGACTTAAGGTCATCTCCTCAAATGAGTGAGCCAACTCACCGACCTCATCTCTTCCCAATGACGGAACGGGGGTATCGAGTTCGCCGGATCCAATTTTTGTGGCGATTGCGCTCAGCCTACGGATCGGATTGACCAATCGGCGCGCCAAGAGGACGGATAACAATGAAACAATCAACAATATGCATAAGAATGAGATAATAACCCAGGTGCGCACCTGCCCGGCCCGTTCTCCGATCTGTTCGCTCGTGGAACGCATGAGCTCGATGAATTTATCCACCCGCGTGCCCATCATCACGCCGCCAAAGATGCCGTACTTTGCATAGGCGCCGGTGCTATAAAAGATCGGGCTATACACCCGAGTGCTGAGCACGCCGGCGAGGTTATTGCTGGTGGCGAGCCCGGTCTTTCCCGCGCGGGTTTCAATGACGACCGAGTGGTAGCCAGCGCCAAGCTTCCAGTCTAGTTGCAGCAGGTTGACCGGCGTGTGACCGACCTCGTATTCGCTTTTAGTGGTTTTCTCGTTATATTCTTG
This sequence comes from uncultured delta proteobacterium, assembly GCA_963754925.1. Taxonomy (GTDB): domain Bacteria; phylum Myxococcota; class B64-G9; order B64-G9; family B64-G9; genus CAVWHX01. The sequence goes on along the minus strand of CAVWHX010000004.1, from coordinate 1,319,084 downwards.
AAGCGGCTTCCCGCGTCGGCTAACCCCGCGGATCTTCCAAAGCTGCGGGTGGGTGATAACCCAGCCCTCATCGTCAAACAGGTAGGTGTAGTCTGCGTCACGGTAGCCTGCAAATACCGTTGCATTCTCTTCCATGGCTTTGACGTGCTGGGAAATCTGCATCAGGTGCATATGGTCGAGGGCAATCATCACCACGCCGAGCCTGCTGCCATCGACACCAATAATCGGCATAGCAAAGCGAATCACGCCATCGTAGCGCGCTCCCTCGACCACGTCCTCAGGGGCGAGTTGGTTCAGCAGATCGGCAAGCTCCAACTGCCGAATGCGCAGCTCCTCGGGCGTCACCGATCCCGGAGACTCAACCAGGATGCGTGATGCATCACCGGGCACACGATATACGAGCATGGTGTGGTCTTCTTCCGAGAATGAGTTGACATATTCAACCTCTCCCGCCGCCCGCAGCAGTTCGTACAACATATATCGATAGATAAGCTTGTCGCGCGGGTCTTGATGCCTCAAGCGCGGGATAATTTTCTCAACGCCGAGCTGTTCGATGCGATTGACATGAAATCCGGTCAGGTGCGAGACGTAGATCTGACCGGCGGGCAACGCGTTCGCCTCTTGAAAATAAGTTTCGGAGCGATAGGTGGTCCGACGCGGATCGGGAAACATTCCGGCGTTGTTCGGCCGGTAGAGCCCGTCCGAGCGATACGACGACCTGTTCCTGACCGGTGGGGTCGATGAAGCTCACCTCTTTATACAAGAGTGCGTCGAGTCGCTCCTCGCCGATAGCATCGTTCGTGCCGGCGCGAATCCATACCTGGCTCTTGTGGCTGTTGGCAAAGGCCGCATAGGCCTGATCGGTACGGGGTATCTCGGCCAGCTCCTTTAAGTCAGCCTCGCAATCATAGAGGAGGTTGCTTACCTTGGAAGCAATAATTGCCGCGCGGCGCTCATAGACTGAACTGGTACGCTCCGCTTGATCGTACACGAGTTGCAGTTGTTCGGCGACCAGCGCCCCGACCAACCCAAGCGGCACAATGGCCAGCACGAGGAACGCCAACAAGAATCGCCCGAGGAGGGTATGGCGATACCGCTCACCGACCGAGTGCCCTAGGTTGCGTAAACTGTCTTTGCCGATGCGCATCCGCTTTCTGCTATGCGGCTAGAGCTTGTAGCCGAGCGATGCGAGGCGTACAAGCTCTTGTCCTATGCGGCTTGGCTACCGCGTGTCGTTCGACCACTACCCAGAGCTCTCCCGTAACGGCATGGTTACGGCGCTTCGAAAAATGCGACTGCATTTTTCGGGTTGAGCTGACTTGGTACTATACTTCTCTGGTATGATTGGGAGCAAGCTCAATTCGAGTCAACCGCTCGCCTGACCGAGGTCCTTTAAGCGGCAGGCGGATATCAATGGTACTGCCCGCCCCCGGAGAGCTGTAAACCTGGATCTCACCGCGGTGGTACTCGACGATGCGCGCCACGATGCTCAACCCCAACCCCGTGCCCTGACCAGCCCCCTTGGTGGTAAAGAACGGTTCAAAAATACGCGTGAGGTTTCGCGTCGGGATGCCGATGCCGGTGTCCGCAACCGACAAGAGCAGTCGTTCCTGCTCACACGGGCGGGTGGTAATGGTAAGCTGGCCGCCGCCCTCCATCGCCTGGCACGCATTGGTCACCAGTTAATAACCACTTGCACCAATTGATGGCGGTTGCCAAACAACAGTGGTAGATCGACTGACAGGTCTTGGTGTACAACCACGTCGTAGCGACGGATGATGTGCTCACAAAAGGATAGCCCCTGGGCCACCACATCATTGATTTGCAGCGACTCCGGCTCCTCGGACGAGGGCCGGCCATATGAAACAAGGTCGCGGGTTAGCTTTTGGATACGGTTGGCGCCCTCGATGATCTTATCAACCTTGTCTATATCTGAGGGCTCAACCCTTCCTGATTTCATTTTCCCGGCGAGGTATTCGGCATAGATAGAGATCGACGTGAGCGGATTGTTCAACTCATGGACGACGCCGGCCGCCAGTTCGCCCAGCGACGCCATCTTTTCGGACTCCATAACCTGTCGCTCTAAGGTCCGTAACTGGGTTATGTCCTGGCCAATTAATATCAGGCTGTCAGACTCATCCCGCTGATCCCGCAGGGCCGAAAGGTGAAAGAGAATCTGAACCTGTTCCCCGTCGCGATTGCGCATGCGCGCCTCAACCCCGCGTGGCGATGGGTTGCCGGTGATGGCGTTTGAGATTTCTTCGACAAATGCTGGGTGCGACTCCTTGGGCACCCACAGGAATAAATCGGTGCCAATGGTCTGCTGTTTCTGGAACCCGAGCAGGCGCTCCATCGCCTGATTGAAAATGAGTATTTGGCGGTTGAGGTTGGTTACCACGATCAACGCATTGGCATGGTTAAGGATCTTCTCGAGATAATTCTTTAAGAAAGAGGTCTCCCCGAAGAGGCGCTGGTTGCGCAAGGCCAAAGCGGCTTGGTTTGCCAAGGAAATGAGCAACACCTCGTCGTCATCACCCAACGGAACGGCTGAAGTGCTCTCGATTTGGATGGCCCCGAAGAGCTGATTATCTGAGACTAACGGGACATGCAGCGCATTGCGGGATCCTGAAAAAAGCGCTGGCGCACGATCACTTACCGACAGCGCCGGCGATTGTTCGAGACTCGGATCCAAACCCGTCTTGCGGATGGCCGCAACGGTAAGGTGCAATTTCTCGGCCGCACCCGGCTTCAAGGGGCCGCGGTATTCCACTGCGTTTGGCACTAAGGTCTTGGGATCAGCCAGTTGAACCAGAAAGTATGCTTCGCCAAACAGCGCCTGCAGGGTGCCAACCACCAGCTTGAGATACTCCTGCGTCGTGCCCAGACTCAGTTCCTTGCCCAATCCGACAAACACTTGTTGTACGAGCCGAGCCTGCTTGAGCTGCGACAGGACATCGCGTAGCTGCTGGTTTTCTTCCGCTATTGGTTCGCGTTCCTTCGCCATCACCACTCACCATCCAGCGCTGCCGGTGATCCTACGCCACCAGCTGTCCCCTGGCGTTCTATGACGTATCGCATTAATGGTGCTGCATGTGCCATCATTTTGGATCGGACGAACGATCGAGATCCACGATTCGTTGTTCCCCGACATACGATTTAGTCTCGTAACGCGTAAGCCCACCGAGCTTACGCACGATCGCCGCTATGCGTTCCGTCTCAGAGAGAATTACATCAAGAATGTGCTGCACCTCCGGAAAATTACTCAACTTACGTTTAGCCAGCTCTGCATAACCAAGCACCGACGTAAGCGGTTGGTTGAGCTCATGGGCAGTGGCACCAGCTAACTCGGCTATCATCGCCTGTTTCTCGGTGACCACCAACTTTTCTTGGGCCTGACTAAGCTTTCGCTCCATGCGCAGGCGCTCACGCAAATCGGTAAAGATCCCGGCAGTGGCCACCTCTTTACCGTCCTCAAGCACACACCAGGCGGTCATTAATATCGGCACCACCTCCCCGCTTTTCGTCAACACCTCCCGCCGCGACGCCGTGACTCGGCCAACGCCGTTATCGCGGTGTTGACGCAGCAGGTCCATAACCTCATGCGCACCATTAGGAGGATAGATACGCGCAATGTGCATTTTGCCAACCACTTCGCTCGCTTGATACCCGAGAATACGCTCCGCCCCTTTATTAAACAATATAATCGTACCACGTAAATCAGCCGAAATAATCGCATCGGCCGACGAGTCAATAAGGCTCTCAAAGAACTGCTTCGTGCGCCGGTGCTCATGTGCGATGCGGCGTTCTTCGGTGACCTCGCGCGATGAGAAAAGCACGAGCTCTCGATCGATCGGCGGAACACCGGTGTGGATCGAGAGCACCGCCTCATTCCCGTCTGGACGCAGCAACCGCAAATCGAAGTCCGTGCGCGCTCCCTCTCGACCGGCCTCAGTGAGAGCCTGCCGCAAGGTTTTCGCCGCTTCCGCATCGACCACGTCCGGCAACTTGTGGTAGATTAACTCCTCCGGCCGCAGTCCAAACATGCGCGCGCCACTCAGGTTGACAAACAACACTTCACCGCGTCGATCGGCAATAATAAATCCGTCGGGAGCGCTTTCAAAAAAAGCCTGGTACGGGCGTAACGCCTCAAGACGCTTCTGTACCCCAGTGTTCGGTAATGGCTCGCTCGCGCCGACCGGTTGTCCTTCCTCTCGCCGCTCGTCTACCTGCGGCAGAGTGCTTCTCGCCCCCTGATCCCGCAGGCGAGTATCAAAACTAGCCAGAATCTTATCTGCGGCCGCGGACCAGGCAAGAAAGTTATCAAACCCGGCATTCAACGCCGAGAGCTCCTGCTCCTTGTCTCCTTCCCTCCCCAACCCAACTATCAGGAGATGTGCGGTGACCACATCTGCGCGCAGTTTCAGGTAAAGATCCAACGCCTCGGTGCCGTCCGCTGAAAGGTCGAGTACAATCACGCGGTAATGACCTACGTGGGCTACTTCGAGGCCGTCCTGCCATTTTTGGAGGGTCGTCAGACGGTAAGGCGAGCCCTTAAGACAATCAAGAAGGTGGGCTTGCACCTTTGGATTAGCACTTATCAGCAGTACCCGAGGCACGTTGATTCTGCCACTCGTATCCGCCACATTGTCTATACTATCACGGAGTGTCCCTTAGCACAATATTTGTAAGAGTTTGTTATGTGGTTAGAAACATATCCTACTCGGTTGCCGTCCGTTTCCTTTTTGACGAATAGGTATATGGCCTTTACACAAACATCCACTATATTATCAAATAATTAACCACATATGTTTTCGAGTATGGTCACGATCCCGTTTTCGTCGTAGTGGCTGTGGCCGACGCGGCGCATCGGTTGAAATCGGTTATCACATTATTGTTTGAAAATGCTTGACGAGCGATCCCGTATGATGTAAAAAATTCATCTATAATGTAGTTGTCCATAATTTTTCAGGTATACGAGGCGGCCTCGGCCCCCAGGTGATTATGGGTCACAGCATGGGCGGCCTTGCCATACAAACTGCTCAGGAATTACTGCTGGCGCACGGTTCGAGCCTAGCGGCGCACAGTGTGTACACCGCGATTTTGATCGCTTCCGTGCCGTGCCGAGGAACGGTCTGGACGCGGTATCCGTCGGGGGACATGACGCCGTACATTGTCGCTGACCCGGTGCTCGGTATGATTCTCGACATTCCCGCTGCCGGCTGCAATGCCATCGGTGGTTTCACCTCACTCGCAACTGGCACTCTCGTCCCCAACGCCCCGAGCGCGCAAACCTGCGTCGCCAACGATTGGATCGGTATTGAGCCGCTCACCGCCATTCTTGAAATGACGGGCACTTACTGCAAAGGCTCGCCAGACAGTCTGACGAGCACTGGGCTCTGCCGACCGGCGGTCCGGCAAAATGCCTTCGCCTTGAAAAATGGCACGCTCCTGATGGTCCTCTCGTTCAGCGAGGACGTTCTTGCTCCGGCGGTTGACCAGGACGATCTTTACACCTATTTGACGGGGCTTCCCAGCACCGGGCTGACGCTCTATCGCCCCATTGTTGCTGACGACGCGGTTCATTCAATGTATATTTCAGACCCGACCGGCTTGATTGCAGCTCTGCGCGCTGGATTGTACTAGCCGATTGAGCGTCTGAAGAAACCTGCAGGTGCCGACCTAAATCACCCCACTGCTGTATCTCCAACGCACGCGGATAGAATCCGCAAAAGCACTTCTTGAAAACTCAAACCAAACCTTTGATGAATTCACCTATGGGGTGGGAGATGAAGTTTAGGCGAGTTTGATTTTCAGTTTCGATGGAGAGGTACGTCCGGTTAGATCCTGCCCCCTCCGCTCCAGGGTAGTATCCCGGCTTTGCGTTTGGCCATCTCTTCGTATCTGCTCAAGGGGGACTCGGCCAAAATCATCATCTTTTGGGCTTCCATGGAGCCCTCGGCGTGAACGGTGGTTATCTCGTGGAAGGCCGACTCGTGTGAGCACGTTTGGCGCATGGTTTCGTGGATCATTTTCATGCGATCCAGGGTGCTGTATTTGTCCGAGCCTCCGAGATAATGTTCTAAGTAGTTATGTAAGTCTGGGTTATCCCAATCTTTTTTATCCGGTGCCGTGCCGATGATGCCGCCGCCGATATCTTGGATCAACTCGATAAACGAGTGATATTTGCTGGCGAAATGGAGTTTGGCCATATTGGCGATAAGAGGATTCGGCACCGCGATATCACCGTACATGACTGGGTCCTGGGCTGCTGCGTTGGTCAATGCCCGCAACGTTTCCACATAGGCGGCGATATCGGCAAGTTTCCCGCGAATATGACTTACCTTTTCCAAACCGTTGTACTTAGCCATTGCCACGGCGCATCCCGCCATAACCTCTACCAAGGGTATCTTATAACTGATCGCGGTAAACCGGTGAAACGTCGCAAAGGTATAGGCCAGCAGCATGGAATACTGCCATTCACCGCACATAAAAACCCGATCCCAAGGAACAAAGACATGGTCAAAGATGATCATTGCTTCCGTCACCGTTCTAACCGGGATGTCCGGGTGAAATTCATGGTCCGTCCAGGCGCTCCTTCCGCCGCGGCATATAAAGGTTATCCCCTTGGTGTTGGCCGGTATCGCGAAGCTGACGGCGTAGTCTGCTCTGTTTTCACGCATCTGTTGGGTGGGAACAACGACTATCTCGTTCGCTACGGGCGCGTTGGTTATGTGCGCTTTGGCGCCTTTGACAAAAATACCCTCCTTGTTCTTATCCACGACATGGAGATAGTAGTCGGGGTGTCTTTGTTCGGCGGGTTCTTTTGAGCGGTCGCCCTTCACGCAGGTTATCGCACCGCACGTAAAAAGATCGTTTTTTCGTAGGTATTCGAGAAAACGAGCAACATTTTGTTGATATTCCTGGTTACCCATTTTGCCGGCGACCACAAAAGCGGCATTGAGACAGTCGGTGCCGATATCGCGCCCGAAAGGCAGATCGCCCAGCAGCTCAATGGACCGTCCGATCATCTTGGTCCGGTTTTTCAAGTCGTCCGTTGTTCGGGGCGTAATATAAAAACGGCTGATCGATTCGCCGGTTTCAGGGTGAGCGGCGACATACAGATCCCGTATGGCCGGGTCCTTCGAGGCGCAAAGGTCATAGCCAGCGCCGACGGTTTCACAGGTAATCCCAAGAACAGGGTGTGCGGTGATATCTTCCACCTTTTCTCCCGTAATATACACGACTCTGCCATCACGCAAACTGGCTTTGTATTCTTCTTTCGTACGGATCATGGTATTTTCTCCGTTCGACTGCCTAACTCATTCCGTCCTTACCTGCACGGTGAGTGGCGACAAGAAGTTCTTTCAAGCGCTTGGAGAGTTTCGGGTCGAGAGCGTCTGGTTGGTATCGCCAAGCCCAGTTCCCTTCAATATGAGAGGGGAAATTCATGCGCGACTCTGTTCCCAGCCCAAGGAGATCCTGCAGCGGCACGATCGCCTGCTTCGCGTGACTCTTCAGAGCCAGCGTGAGTAAGACCCAGGGGGCATCATAATCTTTCTTTATCGTAAGATGGTAGCGTTTGAGGTAGGCGTGTAAAAACGAGCGCTCGTTTTCGCCTAAACTGCGATACCAGCCAAGCGTGGTATCGTTATCGTGAGTACCGGTGTAAACCAGGCTGTTGCAATGGCGGGGATAGTTGTGTGGCAAGAACGGATTCTTGAGATCCCCACCGAAGGCAAACTGCAATACTTTCATGCCAGGAAGCTCAAAGCGGTCACGCAACGCCTCGACTTCGGGGGTAATCATGCCGAGATCCTCAGCAATGATCGGCAGCGTGCCGAGGGTTGTTTGCATAGCTTTCAACAACGCCTCGCCCGGAGCCTTTACCCATTGGCCGTACACCGCCGTCGGCTGATCGGCTGGAATTTGCCAGCATGCCTCAAAACCCCGGAAGTGATCGATGCGTACCTGATCGCAGAGCGTCAGCATCGTTCGGACGCGCTCGATCCACCAGCTGAAACCTTCGGCTTGCAATTGTTCCCATCGGTAGAGCGGGTTGCCCCAACGCTGACCAGTTTGGCTGAAATAATCAGGCGGCACTCCCGCTACCACCGTTGGTTTGAGCCCCTCGTCCAGCAAGAAATATTCTGGATGCATCCAGACATCGGCCGAATCATAGGCCACAAAGATCGGCATGTCGCCGATGATGCTCACCGCGCGTTTCCTGGCATACGCGCGCAATTGCTGCCACTGACGCGCAAACACCCACTGCGTCCAGACATAAAAATCGATCGCCTTCTGCAATTCTTTCCGCACCTCTCGAAGAGCCTTGTCATCGCGCCGTCGGTACGGCTCGGGCCAGTCGAACCAAGCCTGGCCCAAAAAGTGCTCCTTGAGAGCTGAGTACAAGGCGTAGCATTCAATCCAGGTCGCTGAACGGGCGCGAAAATTCTTTAACTCCTCGCGTTCTGCCGTCCGTGCATGTTTGAGAAACCCCGTAAACGCTCGGCGCAAAAACGGCCAACGCCATTCGTAAATCCCCCCATAGTCTATCCGATCGATCGGAAACGCCGGCGGCTCCTCGGCCGGAAGCCAACCGGATGAAAAAAGCTTCTCCGGATCAATCAAATAGGGATTACCGGCGAATGCTGACAACGACTGGTAGGGCGAGTCGCCATAGCCGGTCGGCCCGAGGGGGAGCACCTGCCAGTGGCGCGCTCCGGCTTCGGCCAACCAGTCGATAAACCCGTACGCCGTGGTATCCAGTACTCCATTCCCCCAGCGGCCAGCTATGCTCAGGGGATGCAGTAAGACGCCAAAAGTATATTCTCTGACCATCGGTTCCTTCATCGGGATCATTTCCCCTTATCGATGTTTAAATAATCCGCGGGACAAACTATAGAAAAAAATCGTCGTTCTTGCAATTCCTTGGTTAGCCGAATTCGAATTGTCAAGAGATTGCACCTTGCAGGTTTATTCTTATTCTCGTCAGTTCTTGCATAGTTCATAATAATGTTCGCATATACCTACTACTTTAATGACGCTTCAGCGCATATCAATTTGAGCACAGTTGTGAAGACAAAATTCTATTTGATCGGCTGATTGATTTTATCAAATATCACGAGAATGTATTCTTGTTCCAAGAAGAGATTTTCGGACATTGTTCCGTGTACAAAGATGCAACCAAGAAATTGCGCGAGGTTAACTCGACTTAAGAAAAAGCGCACCCAGTGGCGGGAGTGTCAATTGAAAGCACTGGGGATGCCCGTGCATTGCTTCGGGTAGTGTCGCCACATATTCACCGTTACCAACGCCGCTGCCCCCGTACTGGTTCGCGTCGGAGTTCAGAACCTCGCGATAGCGCCCTGGACGCGGGGCACCAATACGATACCGCGTGCGCACCACCGGCGAAAGGTTAAGCACGACGATAATATCTTCGCCCGCTCCCCAGCGCAGGTACGATATGACGCCGTTGGCTGCATCATTGCAGTCGATCCAGAAAAATCCCCCGGGCTCCATTTCGTTGGCGTAGAGCGCTTTTTCATTGTTGTAGAACCGAACCAGGTCTTTGACAAAACGCTGCAAGCCGCCGCGCTCTTTCTCGGTCGCCTCATGCCAGTCGAGGCTGTGGTATACATTCCACTCCCGACCCTGTCCAAACTCGGCCCCCATGAAGAGCAGCTTCTTACCCGGATGCGAGAACATGAAACTGTAGAGAAGCCGCAAATTGGCCAGGCGCTGCCAGTGATCGCCCGGCATCTGGTCGTACAGTGATCCCTTGCCCTGCGCCACTTCGTCGTGCGAAAGCGGCAGAATAAAATTCTCGGTATAGGCATACAGCATGCTGAAGGTCAGGTCGTTATGGTGGTACTTGCGGTGGATCGGATCCTTACGGAAGTATCGCAGGGTATCGTTCATCCACCCCATGTTCCACTTGAAACCAAACCCAAGGCCGCCCAGGTACACGGGCCGAGAAACCCCCCCGAAAGCCGTCGATTCCTCGGCCACGGTAAAGGCGCCCGGGAAGTGGGCATACACCTCGGTATTGAATTCGCGTAAAAACGCCAGGGCCTCGAGGTTCTCTTTGCCGCCATACCGATTCGGCACCCACTCGCCATCCTTGCGGTTGTAATCCAGGTAGATCATCGAGGCCACCGCGTCGACTCGCAGCCCATCGATATGAAATTGTTCAAGCCAGTACAGCGCGTTGCTCACCAGGAAATTGCGAACCTCATGACGGCCGTAATTGAAGACCAGCGTCCCCCACTCCTTGTGCTCGCCGAGGCGCGGGTCGTCGTGCTCATACAGAGCGGTGCCGTCGAAACGCCGCAATGAGAAATCGTCCCGGGGAAAATGCGCCGGCACCCAATCGAGTATGACACCGATCCCCGCCTGGTGACATTGGTCTACAAAAAAGCGAAAGTCGTCGGGGGAGCCATAACGGCTGGTCGGTGCATAGTAACCGGTTACCTGGTAGCCCCACGAGGGATCAAAGGAATGCTCGGCCACCGGCAGGAGTTCGAGGTAATTAAAACCATGGTTATGCATATGGGGGACCAATCGCTCGGCCAGCTCACGATAGGTCAGCCAGCGGTGCGCTTCGCCTGGCATGCGCTGCCAGGACCCCAGATGTACCTCGTATATGGCCATCGGGGAATTACGCAAATCCCGACCTTTGCGTTCCTCCATCCAGTGCTCGTCTCCCCACTGGTAGGTTGACAGCCCACAAACCAGCGAGGCGGTCTCCGGCCGCAGCTCCATGGCAAAGGCAAAGGGATCGGTCTTCGGCCTGAGCATTCCCTCTTGAGTTTTGAGTTCGAATTTATACAACATTCCCATCTGAATGGCGGGAACAAATAACTCCCAGATGCCGGAGACGCCCAGGCGACGCATCGGAAAGATCCGGCCATCCCACGCATTGAATTCACCGATGAGCGAAACGCGTTTGGCATTCGGCGCCCAGACCGCGAAGGCAACCCCATCACAACCATCGATACGACACGGGTGAGCGCCAAGCTTCTCGTATACCTTCAGATGCCGACCCACCGCCAGCAGCTTTAAGTCTTCCTCATTGAGGGTTGGCAGGAATCGATAGGGGTCGTCGCCAGACCAGCTCTTACCGTCCGCAAAAGTGAAACACACGCGGTAGCTGAACGGAAAATGCTGATCCGGTAGGAACGTAGCGAACAGGCCCAGCGCAACCGCCTCGGCCGGAACGCGCGCATGATCCCCCACTATGATCTCGGCCGCGGTCGCGTCAGGATGAAAAACACGCACCACGAGGCCGCTGCGACCAGAACGGGTGAATTCATGGACACCAAGTATGGCGTGGGGTTCCGTACAGGCGTCTTCAAAAAACGCCTCCACCAATTCAGCGCTGAGGCCGTCAAGCAAGGGATGAGTGACCTTTATCTTCTTACGTATCATGGGAGTTTCCTCTAACATCTCGATCTCTGTTCCCGTGCGTACTGCCCGATTGGTTACCCTGTTGATAGGCCCAGGTGGCCGCCTGGTAAACCGTTTTAAGAGGAATGTGTTTCTCGCGCGCAATCCGACGGCAGTCTTCGTATTCAGGTGCGATCGAAAACGGCGCGCTCTCTTCCCCGGCTACCTTTACTCGTACCTCGCCGTAGGGCGTTATCACAGAAACCATCTGCCGTGCAAGTTTATACCGTGAAACAACCTGCCGGCGCAGCCCGATGGTGCTTGACTCCATCAGCACGATCCGCTCAAGCGCCGCACAGCGGTTGGCATCGCATAAGAAGGCAAGTATAACCGCGGGGCGGGATTTCTTCATAATGATCGGTTGGAGCCATACATCGAGCGCACCGGCATCGAGCAGGCAGTCGATGATATGCTCGAAATGCTCGGGATTCATGGTGTCGAGGTTGGCCTCAACCAGGACTTCTTCGGCCCCCTGAGAAATCGGCTGCTCGATGAGCACTGCCCGCAAAAGATTCGGCCGGTCAGCCAGGAGATGGCTCCCTGCCCCGTAGCCGACATTCGTGACGACGCCATTCGGCCAGGCGCAGAATCGCTCTGCCTGGGTGGCAAGAATTGCCGCACCCGTCGGCGTGGTTAACCGGCTTCGATCTCCACCCCGCGGCTCGGCAGGCCACGCAGCAATTCAACGGTCGCCGGCGCCGGCAACGGGAGAACACCGTGCCGGCTTGCGCTGAGACCTCGACCCAACGGCGCGGGCGAGGAGCTGATCTGGTCTGGTTTGAAGTATGAAATCGCCAGAGCGCAGCCGATGATGTCGGTGATCGAATCGAGCGCCCCAACCTCATGGAATTGAACCTGCTCGGGCGGTATACCATGCACCCGTCCCTCGGCCTCGGCTAGTCGCCGAAAGATAGCCTCGGCTCGCGTATGAACCGTCGCTTCGAGCTTGGCCGCCGACAACAGCACAAGAGTATCGGCCAGCGTTCTATGGACATGCTCAGGAGGGAATTCTACCGTTAACCGGAGCGCACCGATTCCGTTCACCTCGACCGGCTTGACCGCAACCAGCACCTGACCCAGGCCCATGGCCTGAAGCGCTTCATGCAGTGGTTGAATCGGCGCGCCCAGGCTGGTCAGGGCGGCGACGGTCATGTCACCGGCGATCCCCCCAATAATATCGAAGTGCAGTACGCGCACGGTCAGCTACCTTAATGGTCGCGGTTGATCAATGCGGCAGCATAACCTGCCCCGAACCCGTTGTCGATGTTGACCACGGTCACGCCGGGAGCGCAGCAATTGAGCATGCCTAAGAGAGCCGCCAAGCCGTTGAAGCTTGCGCCGTAACCCACACTGGTGGGGCAGGCGATTATCGGTCGGTCGGTCAACCCGCCAATCACCGACGGCAGCGCCCCCTCCATGCCGGCCACCACAACCAGCACTGCGGCCCGCTCGAGTGCGGCTCGATCGTGCAGCAATCGGTGCAGCCCGGCCACCCCGACGTCAAAGAGGCGTTCGACGCGGCTGCCCATCAACCACGCGGTCAAGGCGGCTTCCTCGGCCACCGGCAGATCGGACGTTCCGGCCGAAACCACCAGCACTACTCCCCGTCCGACCTCAACCGGCGGTTCCTTCACCCAATAGAATGAATGCGCAGCGTCATTAACTACTCCCGCTGGAAAGCGCTTCGCGAGTTCCGCCGTTGCCTCGGGCGAAAGGCGGGTGATCAAGAGCGGTCCGCCATGAGCGATCAGACTTTCGGCAATGGCGAAGATTTGATCGGTGGTCTTGCCCTGGCCAAAGACCACCTCAGGAAAACCACGCCGCAATCCGCGGTGCAGATCAACCCGAGCAAACCCCAGATCCTCAAACGGCTGCTGCTTGAGTTTTTGCAGGGCTTCTTCAACCGCCAATTGTCCGGTCGAGACTTCGGTAAGCAGTTTCCGTAACGCCTCAGGAACCATGTGCTCGCTCTCCGCGCGCCCGACCGCTGAGTCGCAGCAGTGCATCCACGTCAAGGATCAACAACGGCTGGCCATCACCCAATACCGTGGAACCAGAAAACGGTCCCAATCGTTGGAACAGCGGCCCAATGCTCTTAAGCACCACCTCGCGCTGACCGGTAATGCGGTTGACACCCACGGCAAGGAGCGGTTCGCCACTGAGTACGATTGCCTCGTTAGCCAACGGTCGCCGATCGCCCGATGTATCCCCCAACAAATGAAGAAGATCGATGAAGGCGTACGACTCTCCACCCAAATTCACCTGTTGCCCCTCCCCCGCAACGGTCACTTGCCCGGGATGAACTGCCACCGCCCGTACGACTCGCGCGGCTGGCAGCGCGAGCAAATGTGGGCCAACCTCCACCAGTAACACCTGCAGAACAGCGAGCGTCAATGGCAGGTCTAAGGTAAAGGCGGTCCCGCGACCTACCTGCGACGTTACCGATACCCTTCCGCCCAGGCGCGTAATCGCGTTGCGCACGACATCCAACCCGACACCGCGTCCCGAAACCGCGCTAATCCCAACGCTCGTGGAAAATCCCGGTCGAAAAAGTAACTCAAAGGCCTCGGCCTGGTCGATTTTCGTGCGTTCGGCCGGTACCAGTTTGAGATCGTGTGCCCGTCGCAGCACCCGTTCGGGATCGATCCCACGTCCGTCATCAGAAAGCTTGAGAAAAACCCTATCTTGTACCCTGCTGAAGCTCAGTTCGAGATTGCCCTCAGAAGGTTTGTCGAGGCGCGCACGCTCATCGGGGGCCTCGATCCCATGGTCAACCGCGTTGCGCAACAGGTGCAGCAGGGGGGTGTCAAGCGCTTCCACTAGCGCCCGATCCAGCTCGACCTCTTCCCCGCTGATGGTAAAGCGCAGTTGCTTGCCTTGACTGTGGGCGAGATCCCGACAGATTCTCGGCAAGCGTTGCGTGAGCAACATTACCGAAACCATGCGCACTTCCAACACCCGATCCTGCAGTTGATGTACCACCGCCGTAAACCGGCGTACTCCCTCGCGCAGAACGGGATCGCTGATGCGCTCGGAGAGTTCTTCAAACGTCGCGCGCAGGGTGAGCAACTCACCCACGGTGTCGACTAAGTTATCAAGTAAATTGGTTCGTACGCGCACGGTTTCATGGCCAACCGGATGTTCGGCTAGCGGCACCGAGGATGGCTGCGCTATCGCTGGCGTGGCAGGGACCAGGGGCGCGGAGGGTGTCGGTGGCGTCGACACAACCGGTTGCTCGGGGGGCGCGGCGGCGGGTGTGACCTCAATCCCGTCCAACTCGGGGATAGATTCGAGCACCTGCCGAATTTCAGCTTGCAGCCGCTTTGTCCGGAGGCACATATTCAGTTGCACTACCGCTCGTTGTCCGGTACGCAATTCCTCCAGCGTGGGTTGAACCCATTCAAGTCGACCACAGTCGCCCAATCGCTTATACACCACCACGGCCCTCACTGCGGGCAGCTGGCAGTCGTCGGCGATATCCACCGTAATAAGGTAAGCATCACCGGCATCATCAACCGATGTCGTGGTCGGCGGGGAAAGTGCAAACGGTGACTGCGCCGGTTGGCGCCTCTCCGGTGGGGGACCCTCGGCTTGCACGCGCTTGATCACCTCGTCAATCCGCATAAACAGCGCGGCCGGCACCTCGGGAACCGTGCGATTCTCGGTGACCGCCTTCATGCGGCTACGCATTTCGTCGAGACCGCTCAATAGAACGTCCAGCTCGGCCCTGGAAACCGCCGCGGTAGAACCGCGCGGGCACGCCATGAGGTCCTCAAGCCGATGAGCCAGGCGAGAAATCTCCTGCTGGCCCATCGATGCGGACATGCCTTTGATCGAGTGCAGGTGCCGAAAGACTTCATCGATCCGGGCAGCCTCGTTAGGTTGGCGTTCGAGCTCAACCAGCTCCCGCTCCAGAGCACTCAAGCGCTCATCAACTTCACTGATGAAGAGCGCCCGGTATTTGGACATATCCATCACTCTACCCCGTGCGTGGACACCCATCGGCGAACCGTATGCCGTTAATCCGTCAGTGCCGGACGACGGCCAAGGCCTTTTTGACCACTTGGATGACGTTCTCTGGACGGAACGGCTTGACGATGAAGTCCGTTGCTCCCGCCTCGATTGCTTCAGTGACCAGCGCCTCCTGGCCAAGGGCGCTACAAATGATAACGTTGGCGTTTTTATTCTCGCGCACAATTTCCCGCGTGGCTTCGATGCCATTCTTGTAAGGCATAACGATATCCATAGTGACCAGATCGGGCTTGAGATCTCGGTACTTCTCAACCGCCTCAATCCCGTTGGCCGCTTCACCCGCGATCTCGAAACCATTACTGGTAAAAATTTCCTTGATGGTGCTGCGCATAAAAACCGCGTCATCAACAACCAACACGCGCGTGGCCATCGCTGAAGCCCTCCTAAAAAAAAGCTTATACTATCAATACTACGGACCGGTGGCAGAGTCAACTGCACGTACGCGATTTAAATCCGAAAACAATGGCGCGCCAGGGCCAGTTCCTAACGTTCTCCTGGCACCCAACTTCAAAGGACAACCAATCTGGCGAGCGCACTCTTTGACAAGCTCACAAGTTCGGATCTAGGTTGAGGTCAATGTTAATGGGGGCACGTTTCGAATCACTAACCTGGATAGGAAAAGATGTTTTCATCATTGATCTCCCGCAAGTTTATTATGTTATTTTTTGGTTTAATTGCATTTGCTCTTCTGGTTCATTTTGTCGGCCGACGAGAAAAAGGACTGTTTGATCATTACGATGTTGACAATTACTACCGCTATGGAAGCTGGTACACGCTTAACCAAAAACCCTATCAAGATATCGATAGCCCCTACCCGCAACTGGCCACCTACTTTTTCGCCCTGCCTCATATCATCGCCAACGGTGTAAGCGGCTCCTATGACGAGACAGATTACAAGCTCATCTTTTCACTGCTGATGATGGTGCTACTTTTTGGCACCATCCTGATCTTATTTTCGATGCGATCGAATGCGAAAAATTACGCTTTCCTAATGTTACTTCCCGCGGGTCTCTTTTTCGCCCACCAGCGCTATGACGTCCTGCCTGCCTTATTAGGAATCATAAGCGTTTATTTCTTATTGAAGGAGCGCTATCGCACCGCGGCGATTTTTCTAGCCTTGGGTGTGGTTTCAAAATGGTATTTGATCGTCATTTTTCCAGTGTTTTTCAGATTCGCCTACCTTAAGAAAAATAGAATTGATTTCGGCATGATCGGCGTATTCATCGTGACCGGCGCGCTGTTTGTCTTGTTGACAATTTTACATTCCGGTTTCGATGCATTGTTCGTTCCCTATCGCTATCATTTGGATCGAGGCTACAATTTAGAAAGTTTATTCTACCAGGTGTATTGGATTTTCAGCAGTCTCTTCGACATTAACATCGCAACAGCCTATGGTTATTTTTTATTTTTCTTACTGCAATTTTGCACGGTGCCATTTGCGCTGCGCGCTGATATCCGAACGCCGAGGAATGTTTACGCCTGGTCCGCAATATCTATTTTGTGTTTCATGCTCTTTTCCAAGTTTTATTCGCCCCAATGGATCATTTGGGCAACGCCTTTTCTGATAGTATGGATCTCCAATAAAAGGGAAGCCTGGGCGGTAATCGCGTTTGACGTGGCGACCTATTTATATTTTCCAATAGCATATAAAAATTTGGATCAAACATCTTATTGGTTTGCCATCTCAATAGGAATCAAAAACATCATTCTTATTGTATTAATTGTCTTGCTAGTTAAAACTATCACAAAACATGAAGATCCTGTGGATAGCGAGCAATGTCTAACAAATCCGTCCCGTTAATTAGCCATCTAGCATGGATAGTGGCGTTTTGCGTATATTTTACATGGATTATGACGCACCACCTCGACACGTTTCCCGGTTTACATGGGGATGAGGCCTGGTTCGGGCTTGATGGTGTTAAATTCATGTCTGTGGGCGCAAACTCCATCAACGGAATGAATTGGTATACTGGATCCCTTTACTCACTTTCTCTCGCAAATATTTTCAATCAATTTGGGGTCGATGTATTTTCTCTTCGAATTCTCACAGTTATTGCTAATGTGGTTGCCGCTGGTTTAATGGCCGTTGTATTGTTAGTTTTATTTGGGCCGAGGTCTGCTTTTATTGCATTATGTTTATTAGGATCGTCACTTTATTTTCTTTGGTTTAGTCGCGTGGCATGGGAAGTTTGGACCTTTAATTTCCTATTCTTAGTAGTGATTTTTTCGATCATTATTATACTGTTACGTCTCAAGTCAGAAATCATTAAGGTCAAATGGCATTTGTTGAGTTTGTTGTTATTTTACGTTATTTGGCTCGGTTGTTTCAATCATCTCATTTTTGCTTGTGTTCCTTTGACATTGGTTGCTGCAAGTATGTTATATGCTGGTTGTTTTAAGCCGACGCCTTCTTACCTCCGCCTAGCCAACCTGACAATATTTGGTTGCCTACTATCATCAATTATTTTGTCGAAGCGCTTTATTCCTGAAATTTTGGTTGAAAAGCATTCAGAGCTTACCTTTGCTCTGTTTTATTCCATTCCTGTAATTTGGGAGCTTTTATACTGGTTCACAGAGTCGGCGGTCTTAAGGACAACTCGAAAGATCATTAAACAAATCAACGCCTTCTTTACGTGGATAACTACCAGAAGACTATTCTCAAATCCTCAAAGAAAAAAATGGGGATGTCGAATATTGGTTATCGCTGCTGTTAGTCCTTTTATCGTGGACCACGGACGTGCTTTCTTTGGAATTCTGTCAAATTTAGCGGTGATGAAACGAGTCGTATCCCTCCAACCATCTACTATTATTTTATTATTGATTTGGTTATTTGGCGCATTGATACTTTTCTTGTTGGTTTATGCAATAATAAAAGCATGGCAAGCAGTTCATGCGGGTATAATTGGTGCTGAAGCTTATGGCTTCTTGGTGCTTTGGTTTATTGTTTCATTTCCTCTATTACCAATGATACTCAGATCTAATTCTCTTCGCTATTATTGGCTTCCTTTCTTCCTTATGATACTTGTCGGAGCTGTAATTATTTCAGATATCACGAAAAAATTAAAAATACAGTGGATAGGAATATTATTAGTCCCCGTTCTTATTTTTGGCATTGTATCATTTTCTGAAATAGAAAGAACCGCGCCTCGTCCTCCGATTCGTTTTTCACTGGGCTTTTCGAAAGAGACATCTGAGCATTTTCTACCAATAACACCATTAACAATAAGGCTTCAATATGACAAATGTTGTACGTTGGAAAATACTTCTTATTTTATCGAGAAACCGATCAGTTTTCTTTTTGCTTCCAATCCATGGTCTTGCGACAGAACAAAACATTATCACGTTGAGTATTGCCAATCATGCGAAGAGGATGGTTTTTTTCGAGTCAGCGTAAACCAACAGGAACTGGCTCCATAAAAGACACCGTAGGCTTCTCCCCGCGACACCCTGATCACTAAAAGTATCGAACATCTGTCTTCACTACGAATTCGATGTATTGTTAGTTTCCCTATCTCATTTACTGCGCAGCAACCAGACCTCCGCTCCAACTAAAGAAGTGTGTTGTATAATCTCATAACTGATCATAAGTTGTTCGAGAAATCCATCTTCCATTTTTCTATGCCCGCGCATCAACCAGAGGTATTTACCAGGCACCAGGCCTACCAGTTCTTTTATCTCCTGGATAGATTTCTTCTCACAAGTGACCAGTCCTACCTGTTGAGAAGAATTTTGGTGCTTGAAATAGTAGTTAAAAATATTCTTGACCCCAACAACACGCGACAATTGGTGTAGTTGGAAATTCTTTTTCTTGCCTGACGACAATTTCAACTGCCTCACGAAATTGCTCTTTGTGCGGTTTTGTGTAGTACTGCTTTACGAATATCAAATCCGCGATAAGAAAAATTCCTAGCACTATTGCCACCGATTGTTTTACCATCAGACCAATCGGCATTTTTTCAATTGACCTGGCCGCCAATACGTAAGCCGCCGGCAAACAGATGATTAGATATCGATGAATTGCAATCGGCTTGTATAGCCACGAAACAATTAAAACAATTCCTATCGGTACAAACAACCACCAGAAAAGAACTCGGTCGGATATGACGGGTGTTTCTTGGTCATCTCCAAGATTCTTCGATATTCTTCGAGGAAATAACCGCAGACCAATAGGCAACAGATAGCTAATGCTCAACATGAATACCAATTCTCCATGTCCATTAAAAAGGTAATTGAGATATTCAAAAGGATAACTTATTGTTGGTATTGGAATCCAGGCGTTTCCTTCGGATGTCTGTTTTGACAGGTATGGCAACCAGGGTGCGTATAATAGGCCAATGGGAACATACATCTTAGAAAAAGTCCCTATCGAACACCTACGCCTGAGCACCTCCCATGCTATAAACATTGCTTGTAGGGCTAATAACAGCAACCCAAAGTAATGAAAATATGCGCTCATCAAAGAGCATATCTGATAACCAATCATCCACTGCCAGGGAGCACGCTCGTGCTTAACTATCCTCTGCCGGATTTCCATCCAGCAACACATGCTGGTAACGCTAAATAGCAACAATGCTTCATAACATCGAGCCTCCTGGCTGTAATAAACAGGAACGTACAACACCGCCATTAACATCGCGGCGATAAGCCCCACTCTTCGATTGTAAAATCGAGCTCCAATCCAAAAAATAACAATTATGGTAAGCACACCAAAGATAGCAGATGGCATTCTTACCGCTTTTTCGGAATCGCCCCAGAGCTGTTCGACGACAAACAACAGCACATGGTAGGCAGGAGGATGAAACTCTGTGAGCACCCCCTTATCGATTACTTCAGTGATACGTGAATAGGAACTTCGATGCACGCTCGATAATTCATCGTTCCATAAGGACTGACTATCTAACCCCGTAAACCTCAGCAAACTCCCAACCGATACAATGAGCACGAGCCATGCTGCCGTTTGCCGGAGAGTCAGATCGGTATTTTTCTTTGCCCTAACAAACCAACGGCTGGAATGATCGGTCGTCATTCAGAGTCGTTAGTCCTCATGCTGGGAAGAAGACGACACCGGCTGCTTTTTCTTTATCGGAGGATTGATACGAGGAGTTTGCAGAATATCCACCACGAGACCTTGCAACAGAAATTGTATCCCTAAAATAAGGGGTAAGACTGAAAGCATAATAGTGCCCGTTGGCGTCGGAATGTTTGTTTTTAGCGCCTTCCACCAATGCCATCCCCCAAAAATCATTCCAAATAGAAACAAAACTCCCCCGAAAAAATACAAGGGAATAATAATGGAGAAATCACGAAGAATATGGCGTTGAAACATCCTATATAAAAATCCACGAAACAAATGACCAGGAAAAGAGAGCAATACCCGCGTGATTTTTAGAGAGGACCTCTCATCCCCATATTTTGCCGGCATTGAACAATCGAGAACCCGCGCTCCTAAGACGTTCAACTGAATCAACATCTCATTCTCAAAAAAATAACGTTGCTTTTGCAGGCGATCAAAATGAAGCATTTCCAAATACTCGAGGCTTATTGCCAGGTAACCGTTCTGAGGATCAAACACATGCCAATACCCACTTGCAAATTTCGTAAGAAACGTCAGCGCAATGTTTCCGAGTTTTCTCAGAGCCGGCATCCGAACTAATTCATGGGCATGCAAAAATCGGTTGCCTTTTGCATAGTCGCATATGTTTTCGACAATAGGATCTATCAGCTCCGGCAATCGATCCAACTGCATCTGTCCGTCACCATCAATCTTAATGACAATGTCTAGTTCAGATCGTATAGCCTCCTTAAAACCAGTAACCATCGCGCCGCCAACACCCTGATTACTTGGGTGCTTGAGAACAATCAATCGTGGTTCTTGAATTGAATGTAACGTTGCAAGCGTTTCATCGGTACTCGAGTCATCGACCGCAATAACCGTATCGATATAGTCAGGAATCTCACTAATAACCGATGCAATATACCGCTCGACTTGGTAGCACGGTATGACAATACCGACCCGAAACCCTCTATAGCGACGTTCAGAACGGGTCAAACCACCTTGTTTAACGCAACCGGTTACATTCGATTCCGACATTTTTCGTCTTTCTTTTGCGGTAAGGGGACACTTTTCTGGGTGCCGTTATCGCCTTCTTTCTCATATTCTTTCTCGTAAACAAATAGGTCCCGCATTAAGTACGGGGGAAGGATTCGGGAATCGCTCATTTGGCGGAACTGGTTGGCAATTCGCCAGTCGAGGACCACGTGAAGCTTCAGTTTCAAGCTGGTTACCTCTTCAAGTCGATCGTGTGGTAACCATGATAGTTCGGGACAGACAAAATAGTACCCCTTTTTTAAGGGGTCACTCTTCGGAATCTCGACCAATCGATGATAGAGCACACTCTGAAGGAAGTGTCGCGCATTGTAGTAGAGAGCGGGATCAACATACAAGGGTTTTTGTTCATCGGCCAATACCTCCACGGCGGTGCGGAATGATTTCATCAAGTTGCTCTTATATTGGGTGCCGGCTAGGAGAAAAACTTCGCTCGCTCCATAGATGGCTATGAGGCATGCTAATGCAAAGGGAAACGCCACCTGAGCCACCCGAGAATTGAAAAACGAATATCGTTCCACGATCACTCCCACGGCGATTGCGACAAAGGGAATGACCGGTTGGAAGTAACGCGCCTGGAACGGAAGCGGGATCAACGCTGAGAGACTTGAGGAGCCGAAGATCAAATACAGAAGAATGAATAACCCGATGAACGAAAAAATTCTGGTGCGGCGATCTACCATTGATGCCAAAAGCATCACCGGAAAACCCAAGTGAAGGGGCACCAGAAAAAACGAACCGTTCTTGAGGGCTTCAATGAAATAACCAAAAGTTGTCTGTAAAAACCCGGCTATGTTCAAAGGGGGAATATCCTGGTTATGGCAGAATACAGTCGCGGTTATTTTGTAAAAGAAGTCATCGGTGTAAGTAAGGTAGACTAAGCCGTCGACGAGAAATACAACGAAAAAGCTTGTGATGAATATAAGCGGCGCAATCAACCGCTCACGAAATTTTCCATCGAAGGGAACGAAAAAGAGGTACGTTCCCACGATTGGCAGCATCAAGATGCCGGGGTCCTTGCACATATAGGCACAGCACGCAAGTGCGCCGGAAACGGCAAACATCACGTAACGATTCTTGAGACGGGCATCCTGCTGGGCATGGTAGAGCAGCATGCCCGAAGCGACGAGAAACAAGGTGAGGAGGGTATCTGGTAAGATCATCCCCGGATAAATAATATTGATTGGATTTAAGGCCATAACGATAGCAGCTATCAGTGAAGCTCGTCTTCCCAGTACCTTCCAACAGAACTGCACCAGCATCAGGTCTGTAATCAGGGAGTAAAAAACGTTGGCAACGGCGGCATAGATGGCGTGTCCGAAAATCTTGTACGGTATACCTATCAGAAACAAAAATAAAAGCCGACCCCCGGCATGATCGATCTCCGAAAACGGCGTAAACGATACAAAATAGTTCGCAAACTCGAGATAGCGAGTATCATCGCTGCTAATGGGGCCGGTCATGAAAATGAACCGCAGAAAAAATCCCACGGTAACTATTACCGAAATGGCTATCGGGTAACCGGCTGTTCTCTCTTCAAATGTTCCGCAGCCGTCATTCATCCGTGATCGCTCCTTACGGGCAGACTTCATTTCGAAGGCCGAAGGGTTTCAGGATGCGGTATGCGATGCGTGTTACCAACCTCGATAATTATGGTACCCTGGGGCACAGAAGCTCTACCGAGGGATCGAACCTAGGTCAAGGATAATGTGAATCCGACTGACCCCTTTCCACACCTATCGTGATATCGCACCCGCCGGGTTTGACATGATGGATGTAGAAAACTCTATTCTATTAAGGTGACCTCTACGGACAGAACCTTATCGTTAGCAAAATTAGATCCTAACAACCCGCCGCGCGTCTATGGGGAGGAGAGAACAACTCGCCCAAAGGAGAATCGTCAATGAAAAATATCTTGTTCGTTGTCATGGTGCTCGGGTTGGTCCCGGCCGTAGCTTCTGCGACCGGGTTACTGATACCTACCGATGGTTCGCTGGGCCCTCTGGGCATCAAGTACCATCGAGCCAGCGCCACAATTACCGATCGAGTGGCGGTCACTCACGTCGACCAAGTTTTTTACAATACTACCGACCGCGATCTCGAAGCTACCTACCTTTTCCCCTTGCCCAAGGGCGCGACCGTTTCGGATTTTTATCTGTACATCAACGGCAAAAAAACCAAGGGAGAAATTCTCGAAAAGGATCGCGCGCGTACCATGTACGAGAATATTGTCCGCCGGATGCGCGATCCCGGCCTGCTTGAATATCTCGACCGCGACCTCTTTCAGGCGCGCATTTATCCGGTGCCGCGCCGGGGCGAGCAACACATTGAGATTGAGTTTACCCAAATGATGCCGTTTGAGGCCGGGGTGATGAAATACGAGTACCCGATGCGCACCGACCGCGGCTCGGCCCGCACGATGCAGGACTTCACCATGACCGTTGAAATTCAATCGGCCACGCCGATCAAGAGCCTGTACTCGCCCTCACACAACGTTTATTCGCGGAAAAAGGACGAGCACCATGCCCTCGCCGGTTTCGAAAAGATGGCCGCCCTGCTTGACCGCGACTTCGAGCTTTTCATCGCCCTGTCCGAGAAAGACATCGGTCTCAACCTGCTTACCTACCGACAGGCGGGCGAACCGGGTTTTTTCATGATTATGGCTTCCCCTAAAAGCGACTACTCGGAAAAAGAAGTCATCGGCAAACGCATCTCATTCGTCATCGATACCTCCGGATCGATGGCGGGTGACAAATTGCGCTATGCCAAGCAAGCGCTCAAGTATTGTCTAACAAGGCTCAATCCCGACGACGTGTTCAATGTCATCCGCTTTTCAACCGATGTAGAGTGTTTTGAGAAGAAGCCGGTGTCGGCATCCAAGGACAATGTTCAACGTGCGCTCAACTTTGTCGAGCGCATGGAAGCAGCCGGCGGAACGGCTATCGACGAGGCGCTCGCCACAACGCTCTCGGGCCACACCAACAAGGACGAACCGAACCTGGTGGTTTTTCTAACCGACGGGCACCCGACGGTGGGCGAGACCGACCCCAAAACGATTCTCGCTCATGTCAAGAAAAGTAATGGCGCCGGTGCGCGCATATTTGTGTTTGGCGTAGGCGACGATATCAATACCCACCTCCTCGATGCGCTCTCAACCGAGAACGCAGCCGATTCAACCTATGTGAGAGGCAACCAAGAGATAGAGCAGCGTCTGTCCGGATTTTACGACAAGGTCAGCCACCCGGTGCTAGCGAACCTCGCGCTCGACTTCGGCTCGATTCACGAGTACGACGTCTTCCCGCGGCAGCTACCCGATCTGTTCAAGGGGAGCCGATTAATTATCCTCGGTCGCTATCGCGAAGATGGCCACGCAGCCTTGACGTTGACCGGCAAGGCCGGAAAAGAGTCCAAAAAATTTGTTTACGAAGGCGTCTTTTCAAAGGAGAACCGAGCGCACGAGTTTATCCCCCGCCTGTGGGCCACACGCAAGATAGGCTATCTTCTTGAAACCATCAGGCTAAGCGGTGAGAAGCGCGAACTGGTTGACGAGGTCGTCGCGCTTTCGAAACGCTATGGTATCGTCACTCCGTACACGTCTTATTTGGTCACCGAGGACTCCTCTCAAATAGCTGTGCCATCGATCCCCGCTGATTCGCTGCGGCCTCGAATGCAACGGCCGGGCTTCGATGACAGAGCGTTTGAAATTGGCGATAGTGATTCCAAAGGTGTGCCTCGTTCGGTGGCGGCGCCGGGCGCCAAGAAGGCCGAATCGAATCTGGATATCTATCGCAGAGATAAAGGCAAAGCCCTGAGCGCGGAAAGCGGTGCGAGCGCGGTGCGTATGGCCGATGCCGTCAAGGATTTGAAATACGCCGACAGCCAACCCACGTTCACCGATGAGGTGGCTGGAATTCGTTACGTGGGAGAACATTCCTTCCGGTTCCAGGGCGGCGGCTGGGTCGACCTGAATTTCAAGCCAGGGATCGAAACGTTACACATCAAGTACCTAGGCGCCGCGTACTTTGAGATCCTGAAGCGCGCTGGGTGGTTGCGACCAATCCTGGCATTGGGGAACCGCGTAACCGTGGCAATCTCCGCCACACATGCGCTGGTCATCGAACCAGATGGCCGCGATACCATCCCAGACGCTGAACTCAATACGTTTGTACCGTAGGATCCTTCCACCAGGTTAAAAACCACAAAGAGCGTGCCAACGTAGGGGCGGACCCAGGGGGCCTGTTGCCCGAATAACCTTTCGTAAAACTCATCCAGTTATATCTGTACCGCCTCTGCTTGTACGATACGACTATACAGCAGTTCGTCAATACACCCGATTATACGATTGGCAAGGCTGACTGCCTCACATTTGCGCTCGTCACAGCTCCTGATCAACTTTGTAATGTTCTGTACGGTACAGATCAGATAGTTTTGTATTTCTACCCGCCACAGTCTACGCCAGCGCGCGCGTTTGTAACCGTATCGCTTCGCCGCGCCAAACGACCCTTCGCACACGTGCTGCCGACGCTTGAGATCCAGACGCGACAACGTCGATTTCGAAGCTCTCACCATCTCGTCCAACTCATCCTGACGGAGATGTCGGCCGACTGTGCGACCCGACTTGCTCGTCGTGCACTGGTCTCTCAATTCGCACATCGCGCAGATTCGCTTCGAAGCGGCATATTCTATGCTCTGCCGACGGGCGTGCACGGTCCTACGCCGTAGCTCCTGGCCCGCGGGGCACACAAACACGTCCCGTTTGGCGTCAAACACAAAGCGCTCTTCCATAAACAGGCCGCGCTTCTCCAAACGCTTGTCCGTACCTCCCTGAAATGCCGGAATGTGTGCCTGAATCCCCGCATCCCGGCACGCCAGGTAGTTCTCTTTCGTTCCATACTTGCTGTCTGCAACTACCGTCTGAACCAACTCCCCCGTGGTCGCCTCGTGGTCTTCCTTAAAGCGCCATCAATAACTGGTCTTCGCTTACATCACCCGGGGTCAACGCCGTCGCTGTGATAATCTCGCTGCTGCCTTCGACCGCTCGATGACTCTGGTACCGCAACTTCGACTCCCCGCGCTTCATCAACGCCGCATCCGGATCGGTTGCCGATACATAGCGCAGGTTCTCTTCGGTGTACGGTCCCGGTTCTCTCGCGCTCGGCGCTTCGTCGAGCCGTGCTTCGAGTTGCCGATACTTCTTTGACAGCTGCTCGTTCAGGTCTCTCGTATCCACAACCGAGTCCTGCGAAGCATCCGCATCGATAAGGCTCGCATCGACGAATATCTTGCGCCCGTCAACCAGTCCAGCCGCAACACACTGCCTCACCACGCGCTCAAAGAAACGCTGGAACAACTCACGTCCCCAGCGCTTCCGGGCTTTCGAAAGCACGCTGTGGTTCGGTACTTCATCATCCAGATCGTAGCCAAGGAACCACAACCAATCGAGTCGCTCCGGTAGCGTCTCCATCAGCTCGCGCTCGGAACGAACATTGTAGAACACCAATAGAAGCATGAGCTTGAGCAGAACAGGAGGAGGCACCGAGACGTTGCCGTTATCGCCGTATGTTTCCACCACTTCTTTGTAGGTGAAATCGAAATCGACAACCGTGCTAATCTTCCTCAGAGGATGGTCACGTCGCACTCGCTTGTCCAACTGGAATCCGGTATAGAAGAGTTTGGACTGCGGGGGTGGCTGATGTCCCATCATCGAAGCACCTCCTGGATGCTCCAGATGATATCATTTTTGATCGAGAATGCTATTGGTTTGGGCAACAGGCCCCAGAGGTCTGCCCAAAAACAGACGTATATCGGGCGCACACGCAGGTGCGCCCCTACGATTGACTTCACCGATAGTTCATTTCAGGGATAAGATTGACTCGGCCCATCAACTGCCGTAGTCTTACAGAGTTGTAGGTTTAATGGAGGATGTATGGCAGACGAAATCGGACAAGAGATCCAAGAAAATCAAATTGATCTGCGGGAATACCTGAATGTTTCTCTCAAGCGAAAGTGGACGGTGGTCGCGTTTTTCGTGGTTGTGGTTACGATAGTTACCATCTACACCCTGCGTCAGGTAAAAATTTACGAAGCGCGTGCTTCGGTGATTATTGAGCCCTATGCCCCTCAGGTGCTTGGGAACGTACGCGAGGTCTATGACTTGGGCTCAGGCAGTTACTGGAGCAATCGTGAGTACTACGAAACGCAATATAATGTCATCACCTCGCGTACGGTTGCTCAGAAGATCGTTCAACAGCTCCATCTGGATGGCAACAAGGAATTCTTGGGGATCGACAAATTGACGCCAGAGGAACAGAAAATCTTCGCGGCGAATGAAATCGACTACCCCGATCTCGTGCGTAAAATGATAGAAGTCGAACCGGTCAAGGACAGCCGTACCGCCGTTATCAAAGCTCGTCACCGATACCCGAAGTGGGCCCAGCGACTCGCCAACGCCGCGGTCTCCGCCTACATCGAATATAATCTCCAGACTCGTCGACAAATCACCCTCGACGCCGCCGGTTGGCTTACCTCGCAAGCAGAAGAACTAAAAACCCGCATGGACGAGGCCGAAGATCGCTTGATGGATTTCAAGCGCGAGAAACAAATTTTGTCGGTCTCGCTTGAGGATCGCCAAAACATCACCTCGCAGCGCCTCCAGGATATGAACCAAACCCTCAATCATCTCCAAGCGCAACGCATTGCGCTGGATTCCCGGCGTAAGCAAATTCTCGACATTCGAGAGGCCAAGCTGCCGCTCGACACCATTGACAAAGTAATAGCGAGCCCGTTGGTCCAACAACTGAAGGAAAGTTATTTCAAACTTCAGGAGACGCAGGCCGAATTGAGCGCGCGGTACCTCCCGGATCACCCTAAGGTCAAGACCATCGACGAAAAGCTCCTGCTTGTCCGCCAGAATATAAACAATGAAATCGACAACGTCCTCGGCAGCATCGAAACCGAATTCAAAACGATCGTGGAGAACGAACGTGGCCTCCAACGAGAATTGGAGAAGGTAAAGAGTGCCGCTCAGGAAATAAACGAGCACGAGATCGAATACAACCGTCTCAAGCGGGTGGCCGACAACTACACCTCGCTCTACCAACTGGTGCTCAAGCGCCAGAAGGAAGCCTCCCTTTCCGCCCACCAAGAGACCAATAACGTCTACAAACTCGATTCAGCCATAGAACCCCGTATCCCGGTATACCCCCGCATCAACCTCAACCTTTTATTGGCAGCAGTGGTCGGGTTGCTGGGGGGTATCGGTTTGGCATTTTTCCTTGAATTTTTAGACAATACCATCAAGACGCAAGAGGATATCGAGCAACACCTGCAGCTGCCATTTTTAGGGATTGTCCCGAGCATCAGATTAGAAGCCGGCGAGGACGACGAGGTTGTGCCCCTGCGCGATCAATACCTCGTCAGCCATCCGAAAAGTTCGGTGGCTGAGTGCTTCCGAACCGTGCGCACGAACTTGTTATTCATGTCACCGGAAAATCCCTCGCGCCGCCTCTTGGTCACTTCGGCCAGCCCCCAAGAGGGCAAGAGCACGGTGGTGATCAACATCGGTATTACCATGGCGCAGAGTGGCTCGAAGATCCTGCTGCTCGATACCGACATGCGCCGGCCACGGTTACATAAAACCTTTGGAATCCAAGGGGGACTCGGTCTCACCACCGCAATCTTGGGCGAGGCCGATGTGGATAAGGTAATCTACCATTCTGATGTTTCCCGGCTCGATATACTCCCGTGTGGGCCAATCCCTCCCAACCCAACAGAACTTTTCCATACCGAGCGTTTCCTGCGTTTGATTGAACAGCTTTCAGAAAAGTACGATCGCCTGATCTTCGATAGCCCACCGATCCTGGTGGTGGCCGATCCGCTTATTCTCTCACGGGCAATGGACGGCGTCGTGCTGGTCATCAAGAGTTCACAGACGTCCCGCGAGATTGTCAAACGAGCCGTGCGGCAAATGACCGATGTCAAGGCACGCATCCTCGGAACGGTCCTCAACGACATCGACCTGCAGCACCGCGATTACAGCTACTACTACTATCGTCAGTATGGATACTATTATGGCGAAAAAGACCGCGACGCCACCGCCACCTGATACGCCCATCCCCTTTATCGATCTTTCGATGAGCAACCAGCAGGTGCGCGCGGATTCTCTCGCAGCGATAACGGCGGTTGCCGAACACGGGCGTTTCATCAACGGTCCCGAGGTGTCCCGGTTGGAAGCGTCGTTGGCTTCATACCTCGGCGCCACCCATACCATAGGCGTTTCCTCGGGAACCGACGCCCTGTTGATGTCATTGATGGCCCTCGACCTCGGGGCCGGCGACGAGGTCATTACGACCCCGTTTACCTTTATCGCGACTGCGGGGGTGTTGCTGCGGCTTAACTTGCGACCCGTCTTTGCCGACATTGACCCCGTTCAACTGACCATTCAGCCGCAGATGGTGCGCGCGTTGATCGGCTCCCGCACTCGGGTAATTCTGCCCGTGCACCTCTTTGGGCGGATGTGCGCCGTCGATGAACTACGTACGCTCACCGACCAGCATAGGATCACGCTTATCGAAGACTGCGCGCAATCTTTCGGCGCGAGCCTTCGCGGACGTTCGAGCGGCACGTTCGGGCAGTGCGGCGCGTTTAGTTTTTTTCCGACCAAGAACCTCGGCGGCTGGGGTGACGGCGGTTTGATCGCTACCTCGGACGATACCTTAAATACACGGCTGCGTAAGATTCGCGAACATGGCGGTGCCCGCAGGGATTGGTACGACTGCGTGGGCGGCAACTTCCGGCTTGACACCCTCCAAGCGGCCGTCCTCGAGGTTAAGTCGCGTCGTTTGGACGAGTGGTTGCTCATGCGTCGAAAGGCAGCGCGCGTATACGTGCAGCTCTTCTTGGAGAGCGGTCTGGTTCAGGGCGAGAACGGCCCGGTACAAGTGCCCGATCCGGGCGATGGCGAGGAGCATTCCTTTAGCCTGTTTGTCATTCAGGCGCGCGAGCGCGATGCGCTCAAGGTTCACCTCGAACGGGCCGGTATCGGCACCGCCGTGTACTATCCCACGCCGTTACATCTGCAGCCGGTGTTGCAACATCTCGGCTACCGTGTGGGATCACTGCCCGTTGCCGAACAAACCGCTGCGCGGGTACTCGCCTTGCCGTTCTATCCGGAGATTAGCCCAACCCAACAGGAGCGTGTGGTTGAGACGATTAGCGCTTTCTATGCAAGACGAGCCTGATGGTCGCCTCGTCTGGTTCGGCTGGTGAATGAGCGTGGTCTCCCCAAGCGAATTGAACACCTCTGCTTACGCATGGTATGCGATTCATACCCGATCGCGCCATGAGCGCAAGGTCAACCGCGAGCTCACCCATCAAGGTTTTACGGTGTTTTTGCCGGAATACCGAGCCGTATCGCGGCGCAGAGATCGCCACCGCGAGATTCTACGAGTGCTCTTTCCCGGCTACCTTTTTGTGCATGTTCGGTTATGTCCTGAGTTGCGGCTGCAAATCCTTCAGACCGCCTCGGTTGTCTGCATGGTCGGGATTCGACATCAACCGGTTGCGGTGCCCGATCGAGAGATCGAGTCAATACGCGCCCTGCTTGCTTTCGGCAGCGAAACCGCCCCCCACAATTCATTTGAACCGGGCCAGTTGATACAGGTAATGGACGGCCCGCTGCGCGGGGTTATTGGAACGATCAAAAGCACCCCCCACGGCAGGCGCATCATCGTAGCGGTCGAGCTCCTCGGCCGGGCCGTTTCAACCCTGATTGATAAAGAAACCCTCGCCCCCTATCTCGATCCTTCTGATCATCGATAAAAACCAAAGGGACTGGCCTCGGCGGTCAGCGCGATGTCGGACACACGATGAACGTCGTAGGGGCGTATGAGAATACGCCCCTACCGCGCGGCCATACTCTTAGGTTCCTGTTCCCGGCTCTGCAATCATGAACTCGACCCGGCGATTTTCTTCGCGACCCTTTTCTGTGGCATTGCTGGCAATAGGCTTAGCCTTGCCATAACCCACCGAAACAATCCGTTCGGGGGCGAGGCCTTTCTTGATGAGATACGTGCGCACGGCATCTGCGCGAGCCTGGCTGAGCTTGAGATTTAATACGTCAGAACCGACGGCGTCGGTGTGACCCTCGATGCGCACCTGTTTTATATTCTCATGGGTCGCAAGCACCTGGGCCACCTGATCGAGCAACGCATAAGAGTCTTTTAAAATCATTGCCTTTCCGGTTTGGAAGTGCACCTTTTGCAGGATCTCGATCTTCTCGGCCCTGATTATCACCAGCGCTTTACGCTGAATTGGGCAGCCTTGATTCTCCGGGGGACCGGGCTCGTTGGGGCAATTGTCCATATAATCAGGTACACCATCCCCGTCAGCGTCGGGCCAGGGGCAACCGTCGTTTTCGGCCGGCCCTGGCACATTGGGGCACTTGTCCACCATATCAGGCACACCATCTTTGTCGGCATCGGGCCAGGGGCATCCGTCGTTTTCCTTA
Organism: uncultured delta proteobacterium; assembly: GCA_963754925.1. Classification (GTDB taxonomy): domain Bacteria; phylum Myxococcota; class B64-G9; order B64-G9; family B64-G9; genus CAVWHX01. The sequence goes on along the minus strand of CAVWHX010000004.1, from coordinate 1,286,994 downwards.
GGGCCCGGTTCGTTGGGGCACTTGTCCACATTATCGGTTACTCCATCCCCGTCGGTGTCGGGCCAGGGGCAACCACCGTTTTCGGCCGGCCCTGGCACATTGGGGCACTTGTCCACATTGTCGGGCACCCCATCCCCGTCAGTGTCGGGCCAGGGGCAACCGCCGTTTTCGGCCGGCCCTGCCTCGTTGGGACACTTGTCTACATTATCGGGTATACCGTCTTTGTCTGAATCAGGCCACGGGCACCCTTGGTTCTCGGGCGGGCCCTTTTCGTCTGGACACCGGTCGACCGAATCTTCAACCCCATCGCCATCCCGATCGTGTGAACGCGGCGCCCACCCTATCCCCAGAAAACCGCGCCAGTTGGGGGTGCCCCAGCCAGATTGCATTCCAGCCGCACCACCAAGCAACAACCACAAATCGATGGGCGTGTTATAGCGAAGCCCAAAGAGGCTCTCGAGGTAAACCTCCTGAGGCTTGTTGGTGAATACCTGGGTCAGTTTCGATGCCCCGGATATCTCTCCCAACACGCTCAATTGATCAACGAGGCGTACCGCTAACCCCAGTCGATACAACAGCTCGTGGGTGGCATCGAGATTTCCATACTTGACATCTTCCCGCAGCCAGACGCCAATATTGCCGGCAATCAGCAACCGATCCGAAAAGAAGTGTCGCGAGATGGCCAGGGTCGGCGCCCCGGTCACCGTCTTACTACCCATAAAGGATCGCTCATCCCCGGAAGGAACCGTAACCGGCACCACGAGAGCGAGCGAAATACCAAACTCCTTCTCGTGCAGCATGGTAACCTTCGGTACAATCCGGATATCACCGAGCGCTGCAGAGGAAAGTGCAAAATCCTGGTGAGAGCCTGTCGACAAAAGAGTGCCGGATTGATAAAAGGTCGCGGGTATCGCCAACCCGATGGCAAGCCAGTTGGTTATGCCCATGGCAAACGACAATTCTCCCGCATAACGATCATTTACCAACGATTTGTAATATTGGTCGCTACTTTTAGTAACCAACGGATTGTGTGAATAGTGGAGGTACAGCCCGAGGTCGAACTCTCCGGCCTTCTCAGACTGACCGCCCTCGGTGAGGATCACCCCCTGGGTGTCCAGGGCTGGTTTAAATCGCTCGATATCGAGGCCGGTTGGTACGGTATCAGTAGGCACTGGGTTGGCTGAAAATGCCGGCGTTGTTGCCAGTATCAATAACAGTAACGAAATCGACAAGTTTCTTAAACTCATGATTCGCCTCCTGTCCGAGAATTTTGGGAAATACTATACGTTACGATAACCAAGAATCGTTAAGGTGTCAATCGTTTCCATTTCCCTTGTCATCCCCTTTGTTGCTGTCTATCATCGTTAAGATCAGACGGCAGACAGAGACCGGTTTGACAATCAACAGCAAATTAGCTAAAGACAACCTATGGACAGAAAAAGAGGAGGAACATAAATAATGCCGGTAAAAGGTGAGATGAAATTCGATAAACGGATATTGGATCGAAACCTGCGGGTCGGGATCATCACCAAACAGGAATATCAAAAACATTTAGACTCGCTCAAAGATCTTACGGATGAATGCGCCACGATTGAGTCTGAAATGATATCGGTCGGACATGAAATACCGTTGCGCGGTATCGGCGAGGAGGAAGAAGACTTGTGAGCACGCCCGAGCAACCAAAGGACTGCGGTAGCGAGACGATAAGCTTCGCTACGTTTACCCTGTCACTCTTTACGGCCGGGTTACAGCAACTCGGCGTCCAAGCGAATGAAGCGGGTGCGCCGAGCACGGGTGCTCCTCCGATCGATTTGTGCCTTGCCCGCCAGACCATCGACTTGCTCGAACTGCTCGAACACAAAACGAAAGGCAATCTCACGCCCGACGAGTCGAAGTTACTGACCAACATCCTTTTTGATCTTCGCATGCACTATGTTCAGTCCGCCAAGGGGAGCCAACCTTAGGGCAATCCACCATCCCGGCCGCCACCACCATAACGCGTGTGCTTGCTCGGATAGAGGTTTTCCGGGTTATGGTTTAACCCGATCGAGCAAGTGCCCAACGATATCGCGAGAGCGCACCGCTCCGACCTCTGCATGGAAGCTGGCGATGATACGGTGCCGCAGCACCGGTTCCGCCAGTGCCCGCACATCCTCGGCATTGGCCGAAAAGCGATTATTGAGTAACGCTCGGGCCTTGGCGCCAAGAATTAGAAACTGGCTGGCGCGCGGGCCCGCCCCCCACGCAACGTACTGTTTAATAAAATCAGACGCGCCGGGTTCATTGGGGCGTGTAGCGCGGGCGAGTCGAACAGCGTATCGGATAACCTCAGGCGCGGCCGGCACACGACGCACCAGGCGTTGGTAATTAAGCAGCTCGGCGGGCCCGAGAACCTTGGTGAGCTCGGGCTCGCTCATCCCGGTGGTGTTCTCAACAATATCCTCTTCCTCGTCCGCTGTTGGGTAATCGACCCCAATGTAAAACATAAACCGATCGAGTTCGGCCTCGGGCAATGGGTAGGTTCCTTCCTGATCGATCGGGTTCTGAGTGGCAAAAACGAGATACGGATCGGGAAGCCGGTAGGTCTGGCCCCCGACGGTCACCTCACGTTCCTGCATCGATTGCAAAAGCGCCGCTTGGGTCTTCGGCGGCGTGCGGTTGATCTCATCGGCCAGAAGCAGGTTGGTAAAAATTGGACCCGCTATGAAGCGAAAACCGCGTTCGCCGGTCGAACGGTTTTCCACCAACACTTCGGTGCCGGTAATGTCAGCCGGCATGAGATCCGGAGTGAATTGAACGCGCTTGAAAGAAAGATCCAACACCCGCGAGAGCGTCGAAATGAGCAACGTCTTGGCCAGTCCGGGCACTCCCACCAGGAGACAGTGGCCAGCACAGAAAAGCGAGGTCAACATAAGCTCAATGACCTCATGCTGACCGACAATGCGCTTGCCGACCTCCTGACGGATGAGGGTATGGGCTGCGGCTAACTCGGCCGCTGCCTGCCTATCGCTGGCCGGTTGAGTGTTTGTGCTTTCAGAAACTTTTGAAAATGCTTCGGTCAACGTGTTCCTCCTGTCCGTCGCCTATCGCTCGACGTTCTGATAACATCAGGTCTTACCAAAGCAACCTCAGACAAGCAAACCGTAACGACAGGAAACGTCATTTTTTCGGTACCGTTGCTGGTTCGCCGGGCGCCGGTTGCGCACTGCTTAACAGCCGAAGAGCCTGGCGGTGTCGCTCTGCCAGCGCAGGCCAATGCTCATGATCATCGCCCGCCGCAGCCAATACCTGCGCGATATCGACAAGTTGTGCATGGATACGGGGATCGAGCGGGTTGATACGAAGCGCCTCTCTTAAATGGAGAAAAGCTTTATAGGGATCATCTTTTTTCAACACTTCGCCCATGCCCCTATGGGCCTCAAGATCCTGAGGATTATTGCGCAGACTATCCTCAAAAGCAGGCCGCGCCCGGTCAATCTGCCCGCTTGCCAGTAGCGCCTGGCCAAGCTTATCCTGAAGCACCGACCGAGCGGCGTGGTTTGGCCCAGCTTTTTCTACCGCCTTTTGAAATTCTATTGCTCCGGCGTGCGAGCGCTTCTGTGCTCGCAGCAATTGCCCGAGATGGAAAAAGTCGCGCAGGTCAAGCTGATTCGCGCGGGTGAGCAAGCGTTCAAGGTGAACGGCGTCGCCAGCCTTACTCGGCTCACGTCGGTCGAGGAGCGCATCGGCACGCAATTGTCTAAGTGGTTGGTGTCGCAACCATTCTCGATAGCGGGCCATGAATTCTTTTTGAGTCAAACCATAGACCTGCTCGAGCGCTTGATAGTCAGAGAGTCCGCTGCCAAGCGCCGACAACAAGGTGCGCATCTTCGCATACCCGCCACGCTCATAGATAAATTTGGCCGCCATGAAAACCTCGGCAAAAGCCAGGGCGACAGCTTCCTGGCTCGGCAGGAGCGCCATTGAGGGATGCATTTGTTCGAAGGTAATGAGCGCATTGCTGCGTACCGCCGTGGCCAGCAGGCTCTCCTCATAGGGCGGCAGCCCCTCGCGGTAGAGCGGCTCAGCATGCCGAAAACGGCTCTCCTCAAACTTGGCAAGCGCCTCGTGCAGCCAGATCGGGGTGCGGTTGTACGTCTTTTCTGAGATGATCATATGCACGAGCTCGTGGCTGACCGTGTCCAGCCAGCTATACCCCACCAAGGTGGCGCGTGGAGAGGTAACCATCAATCGGCCATACTTACAGACCGCGATGGTGCCGCTGGTCTGAATTTCCTTCTGGGTCAGGCCCGTGAGAACCGCCAAGACCTCACTGCTGGGCACGATCTGCACCACGATCGGGTGCTCTATTCGATAGCCCAAATCCTCCCCGACCGCCGCTACCGTGCGCGAGACGGCATCGATCAGATCCGGCACCAGAATCTCATCCACTCCCGGAGCGCGCCAAACTTCCACCTGGCCGCCAGGGCTCACGGTGCGCACAAACCCCCGCGTCGCCTGGGCGGTCGCGCGCACGAGTTGAATGCGCGGATTCATCATGAGCTGCTCGCCCAGGGCCGCGGCCGCCCGATCAATCAACGCGACGGCCGCTTGCTGATCGCCGCGGTGGAACAATACCCAGCCGGCAGTCACCTGAACCGCCGGTATATCGGGATAGGCGTTGAGCAGTTCCTCGGCGAGGCGCTGCGCCGGAACGAACTGCCATTGTTCGAGCAACGTTTGAATACGTTCGACCTGCGTCTCGACGGGCGGCGCGATCGGTTCGGCGCTTCCCAGCACCAACACGCCAGTCCACGCACAAACCATCCGTATCCACCATCTCGAAACGGGAACACCGCCCCGCGCACGGCGCGGGCCACCGTGAGGATCCGGATGCTGTACGTTCGTTTTCATGATTGCGCTCATGCCAACCCACATCATTTAACGAGCTCCTCATAATAGCGGCGCACCTGCTCGCGGAAATCCTGCGGTACGGGATCCTTCATCCCTTCCAATAGCTCCTTGCGATACGCCTCGGGCGGGTGGAAGTCCTCGGGTCCGGGGATCTCGACCGGTTCCTGGCTAACTCGTCTCCGCTGCTCCCTCCCGCATCGTCGCCGCTCGCTAACGAGCCAAGCGGCAAGGGCATTCCCCCCGATGCGGCGCCCTGGCCGCTCTGCACGCTCTTTTGGAGGCGCTCAAGTTCGGCGATGGCGGAACGCTGGGCGGGGTAAGCACCGGCTGGGTCGGACCGAGAAAGCTTAGCAACCGCTTGATCCATCGCCGTGCCGCAGCGCTCAACCCCTTCCATCACCTCCACTCCAAAGAGCGGCGCCTGCTGGTTGGTTCGCTTCATCTGCCCCTGTAACGACTGCATCCGCTCGCGCAGTTCGGCTTGCTCCTCGGCCAATTTTTTAACCGCGCCGCGCGCTGCGCCATCAAGCAACTGTCCCGGATCGGGCAGGAGCTTGCGCAGCCGATCGTAGATCGCACTCGCGTCTCGGGCGGCGGCCTGGGCCTGTTCTCGATGAGCATCGCGTGCAACGCGCTGCGCAGGATCCCGACGATTCTCGTGATCAGCGAGGGACGACAACGCAAGCGCAAAGCTTCTGCTGGTCATCACGAGGCCCTCGGCCTCATCCAGCGCGCCTGCTAGATCGAGCGCCTGGAGGAGTTTATCCAAGTTGTGAGCATGGTCTATCGCAGACACTCGATCCGCACCCCAAAACTGCTCGAGCGGCTCGGGTGGAATACCCTCGAGCTGCGTAAGCACCTTCCGGAGCCGCTCCCGCAACTGCTCGAATGTCTGTTTGATCGGCGTTGCTCCCCGGTGCTGCACCTGCTGCAGGATCTGTTGTTTTAAAACTCGCGTCCGCTCGCTCAGACGCCGCTGCCCGCCGAGAACATGATCCAGCTCGGCCTGGAACCGGGTAACATCGCGGGTTAGTTCGGCATATTTACCATATCCATACGTGGCGCGCGACTGATCAAGGGCCTGACGCAGGTTTTGCACCTGTTGCCGTAAGCGCTCCACCTCAAGCAGAGCCTCGGACAGGTTGCCATCGTTGAGCAGATGCTGCATACGCTCGAGCGTCGCCAAAACATCTTTTTCCTGGAATTGTTTCGACAAGGCTTCGGGATTGAGGTACTCGTCCCGCACTCCTTTCACGACTTCGGCTTGGCGGGCCAAGAGCTGGGTCATGCGAGATTTGAGACGGGCGATTTCAGCTTCGATCGTTCGGCGCGCCGCATCGCTTGGCGCTCGAGAATAATCTGAAAGGATCGTGTGCAGTCGTTCTTCGGCCGCCATCAGATCGTAGGCGATGCGCTGGAGGTCATCGAGGCGCACCTGATCAAGAAGATCCTCGAGATACAATACATCGCGCTCGATTCGTTCGATACGCTCGCGCCGCAGACTCGCTAGCAACCGTCGTTCGGACGGACTCGGCGGACCATCCGCGCGCTGGTCGCTATGCAGCGCCTTTTCAAGGTGCCGATGTGCGGTGCGCAGGTCATACTGCATGTTCGTCAGCGCGGCGGTAAGCGGCTTGAAGGCAAGCGGATCGGCATGCAGCGCAGTCTCCAGTGAACCCGCCTGAGTCAACCAGGCGCTCAGATTGTCTGCACTGCGCGCATCCGCGGCCGTATCCGCCGTTTGTTCCTCAGCCGGCGTCCGAGAATCAGGCAGAGCGTCCAGTTCATCGGCCAGCATGGTGACCAGCTGTTCCCAAAGCTTGATCAGGTGGGTCAATAGTTCACGATGCTGCTGATCGGCCGAGAATACCTTCAGGGTACGGGTGGCCGATCGTCCAACGTTGGGACCCAAGACGTTGTCGTTATCGCTGGCCTCGATATAGAACTGCACCTGCTCACCGGGGGCGAGCCCCAGGGGTCTCAAATCGAAGTGGAAGCTTTCGCCGGTAATCCGCCGAACGCTCGGATCGAAGCGCCGCAGCACCCGGCGCTGCTCATCCGCGTCTGCCGCGGTTTCTCGACCCAGCACGCGGTACACAATCCGCAATTCCTGCAGGCCAAAATCGTCGCGCGCCTCGATGGTCAACAGAATAGAATCGCGTTCATGCACTACCTGGTCCTGGGCGGGGCGGTGGAGGATTACCTCGGGCGGCCGATCGTTTTCAAGATGAATCGAGTGGCCGCGCGACTCTTCCAAAACCACGTTATCCTGATCCGTGAGAATGAAGCGGTAGTCACCCTCCTTTTGAACAACCAGACGGCCGGTCAACTGACGTTCGTTTTCAATCGACAGCGCCGACGTCTCTCCGTTGCTATTCAAATAACCGCGCGCGATCGGCCGATCGGCGCGTGCGCGTATGGTGACCTCCGTGCCCGGAAGAGCCACGATCGAGCCATCCGACCCGTTAACCGTCCGGTTCTCACGGCCGGAATACGCCGGGTAGCGATAGTTCAACTGAATGTCCCCCAACCACGTCGGCAGCAGAGCTGCCTTGTCTTCCACCCTCGCTGCCACAGCGGGAGCTGCAACCAGCAACCGATAGGCCTGCCCATACGTGTCTGGCCGGAACAAACCCAGCATCAACGCCATCGTCACTATTGCCGTAAGGCCGTACAGCGGTGCGCGCAACCGCGCGCGCGTCGCAACGCGGCGCGGATCCTGCTCCTTGAGCAACTGCGCCACTCGATCGAGGTGAGCCGCGACCAACTCTTGACTGTACATTCTCGACCACAACGGATCGTCGGTTTGTTGCAACTGAATGGCGCTTACCAACTCGAGGCGGTCTTCGAGGAGGTCATGTTCGATCCGGCGCGCCACGGTAATGGGATAACGCCAGCGCAGGCGTGGCAATACCCAATACCAAAAGACCACGACCAACAACCCAAACGGTAAGAGAAACCAAGCGAGCGCGCGAACGATCGACAGGGGTCCAAACACCCAGGTTGAGACCGTTACCCCAACCACGAGGCCGAGGCAGAAGCACATACCGATCAACATACCGGCGCTAAGCTCCATGCACATCAGTCGGCGCCGCGCACGCCCGATGAATTCATTAATGATTTCCGCCGAAGAGGCCATCTCAACGGTACCCTACGCACCGCCGCGCGAGCTGTCAAGCTAGCGCACCGGGTGCTGATTCAATGTCTCAGTAGTGTGTCAGCTTGCAAGAGGCTTACGGGTGTTCGGCAACCGTCTCTGGTACGTTGACTTATCGGAAGCACCCCGTTACTGTCGGAGGTAATCGATCGGTTTAACTCCATGCCGTTTATCGCCGACTTGCACATCCATTCGCGTTTTTCCCGGGCCACCAGTAAGGACCTCGATCTGGTGCGCTTGCACGCGGCGGCCCAAGTCAAGGGCGTCCAGGTGCTTGGAACCGGCGATTTCACCCATCCGCAATGGCGTCGCGAGATCAAAGAACAGCTGGTCCCTGACGGCAATGGTCTTTTCCGGCTCCGCACCGATCTCGCTCGCCAGGCAGATACCGGGGTTCCCAAAACGTGCAGGAACCACGTTCGCTTCATGCTTACCGCCGAGATTAGCACCGTCTATACGCGTGCAGCACGAGTATACAAGGTGCATCACCTCGTCTGCGCTCCTGACGTTGCGTCGGCCGATCGATTTGCCGCTGCGCTTGCAAAGAGGGGTAATCTGGCCGCGGATGGCCGGCCGATCCTGCGACTCGACAGCCGTGATCTGCTCGAGATAGCGCTTGAGGCGGGACCGGCGACGGTCCTCATTCCAGCGCATATTTGGACGCCCTGGTTTTCGTGCTTAGGATCCAAATCAGGCTTTGATTCCATTCAAGAGTGTTATGGATCGCTTGCCAAGCACATCGTTGCGGTTGAGACCGGCCTCTCGTCCGACCCGCCCATGAACTGGCGCCTATCGAGCCTGGATCGCTTCGCCTTGGTGTCCAATTCCGATGCGCATTCCCTGAGCAAGCTGGCTCGCGAGGCCAATGCATTCGGTTGCGAGATCTCCTATCATGCCATGATGGAAGCGCTGCGGTCGGCCGATCGCAAAAAGTTTCTAGGCACGATCGAGTTTTTTCCCGAGGAGGGAAAATACCATCTTGACGGACATCGCACCTGCAACGTCAGACTGACGCCGCAAGAAGCCCGTAACCGGCGCGGGCTCTGCCCGGTCTGCGGCAAACCGATCACCGTCGGCGTCATGCACCGGATCGAAGAACTCGCCGATCGCCCGACGGGAGTTCGCCCTCAAAAGGCGCGGGACTTCGACCGCTTGATTCCCTTGGTTGAAATACTCAGCGAAGTCCTCTCGAAAGGCACCACCAGCAAGAGTGTCCTCCAGCTTTACAACCAACTACTTTCTGAATGTGGTCCCGAACTATTTATCTTACGGGAGATCCCACTGGAGGATGTGTTACGGCGCGGGTTTGACCGTCTCAGCGAAGCACTGCGTCGGATGCGCGAAGGCAGGGTCGTATGCTCGGCCGGGTTCGATGGGAAATATGGCGCCATCAAACTTTTCCCTGACAACTAAATCTCCCTGATTCCATTGCGTCCGATCACCCTCAATGCTACCGAAAAGTTGATCAGACTGGGAATAAATACTACCATATCATTATGTTACAACAAAGGGATCGGTACTAATACCCAACACCTATATAAGAACAAATCGCTACACCAGGAGGCGGGCCAATGTCGGAGATTACCGTTCTAGACAACGATTCCATTACCATGAAATATTATCCCGACAAGAAAATCTTGCACCATACCTTTCATAGATATACCTATGGCGAGGAATTCCGAGATGCTTTGAATCAAGGTGTTGACGTTTTTGAACGGTACTTCGCCAGTAAATGGTTGTCTGATGACAGAAAAAATTCAGCACTGCCTAAAGAAGACCAAGAGTGGGCCACTAATAATTGGTTTCGACGTGTTGTAAAAGCCGGATGGAAGTATTGGGCCATTGTCCTTCCAAAAACCGTCGTCGGCCAGATGAATATGAGACTGTTATCGGAGTTATGTTGTAGCCAAGGCATTGAAACAAAACTATTCGATGATCCTGCCGACGCCATGAACTGGTTGGAGAAAAAGTAAGTCGCGAGAGTTGTTTCCGAGAACCAACGATCATCACGCTTTCGGGATATACATATACCACGGGTACGTGGTAATCTCTTTAAACCCCATGCGTTGATATAGCGGTCGGCCAAATTTACTTGCTTGAAGAACGACAAAGGCCGCGCCGCGCCGTAGCGCCTCGTTGGTCGCGCGGCGGGTGCACGCCTCGGCCATGCCGCGGCCCCGCGCTTCTCGAATAGTGCCGACCCAATATATTCCCGCGACGAGACGTCCGAAGAAGGCCATGGCGCACGACGCGGGATTGCCTCTGAAATAACCCACAACCGAATAATTGTAAGGACGGATACTACGTTCAAACGATTTGAAAATTTCAGACCCAATTTCTGCCGGCATACCAAGGCGTTGATAACTCTGAATCACGACTGATGCGAAATCAGCGGCAGTCGAAGGATTCTCAACCGGTCTTATTTCAAATTCCTGCGGTAACGGTTTTTCTGGGATAGTCTCATCAATCATCATCCCCGGAGCATCCGAGAGTTGGTACATATTTTCCGTTTGGCAGGCTTGTTCCAGAGAAGCATCGACATGCTTCCGGATATGAATGCTATACCCTGAATGGTGTTGAGCATAGAACGATCGTATACGATTGAGCACTTCACCGCCGGGAAGCGGGGCACCGCGACTGAGCAGCATGGCCACATTGGTGATGGGAGACGGGTTTGTGCTTCTGGTTATTAACAAATCATCGTGCTCTATGATCTCATTTGAAACGTTCCACCGCGCTCGCTCTCTCGTAAAATCGGCAAGATTGAGATCGCTCAGGTACCGTATATCGTCTTGATTCATGACATGCATTTTCATTCGCCGATGACTTTCACCAGCACCCGTTTCGGCCGGCGGCCGTCGAACTCCCCATAAAAGATCCGCTCCCAGGGGCCAAAGTCAAGCGTGCCGCGCGTCACCGCCACGACCACCTCGCGTCCCATGATCTGGCGTTTATGGTGGGCGTCGCCGTTATCTTCGCCGGTACGGTTGTGGCGGTAGCGCTCGGGGCTGTGCGGGGCGAGCCGCTCCAACCATTCCTTGTAGTCCTCATGCAGACCAGGCTCGTCGTCGTTGATGAAGACACTGGCGGTGATGTGCATGGCGTTAACCAGGCACAAACCTTCTGCGATTCCGCTCTGTTTGACGATGCGCTGAACGTCGGCGGTTATGTTGACAAAATCCATACGCGCCGGGACGTTAAACGTAAGATACTCAGTGGTCGATTTCATGTAACTGCCTCCTAAGCTTACGCGTTCTTGCCTGCGCACCCTATCACTGACAGCCTTCTGATTTCAAGATAGGATTACCAAGCTTAATGACTTGACGTCTGCCAATCCATTGTGTTAAGGGGATGCACAATAACTTCAATAACTGACTCACGTGTCAATTTGGGAGCGAAAACATGACAGCAACCGAAACAAAAGTAATGAACCGATGGATTACCGTTGTTGGCGCCATTCTCATTCAATTGGCTTTGGGGGCGATCTACGCCTGGTCCTTATTTACTAAGCCCCTAACCGACAAAACTGGATTGTACAAGTTCACCGCCGGCGAAGCGGCATGGATCTTCTCGGTTGGCATCGCAACCTTCGCGGTGGTGATGGTGTTGGCTGGGCGCTGGCAAACAAAGGTTGGGCCCCGTAAGATTGCGATTCTGGGAGGTATTGTCCTCGGGATTGGATATATCCTGGCAGGATTCCTGGGCAATTCGTTCTGGCCGCAACTTGTTTTCATTGGGCTCATAGGCGGCTCGGGCATTGGTTTGGCCTACATAGTGCCGATAGCCGTTTTGGTGAAGTGGTTCCCCGACATTAAGGGTTTAATTACGGGGCTCGCGGTGGCGGGTTTCGGATTCGGCGCGACCATTTGGGTGAAAGCCGGCGGTTCGTGGTTCAACTTTGTTGATACGCTTGACCTATTTGGGTTACCCCCGGTCCAGGCCACCTACGCACTGTACGGTATCATTTTTCTGTTGATGGTGGTCGTGGGAGGTTTGGTGATGATTAATCCGCCCGCCGGTTTCAAACCAGCGGGATGGGAGCCCCCTCCCCCGGGAACAGGTAACGCAGCAAGCGGACAGGTTGAGTTCAATTCGAGCGAGATGCTGCGCACTCCCCAGTTCTACATGATCTGGTTTACCTTCGTTTGCTCTGGGTTGGCGGGTTTGATGGTAATCTCGTGCATTAGCTTATTCGGCATTGACGCCCTCAAATTTGGCAAAGGTTTACCAGTTGCGGAGGCCGCCGCTGTCGCCGGCACCGCGATGGCACTGTATGCCATCCTCAACGGCCTCGGCCGAATCATCTGGGGAGCGGTCTCCGACCGTATTGGCCGAAAGGTTTCGCTCGTGTTGATGTGCTTATTTCAGGCTGCCGCCATGTTCTCATTTTATTATATCGGCTCGTCAGAAGTTGGGCTGATTGTCGGGGCCTGTATCATCGGTTTTAATTTCGGTGGGAACTTCGCGCTGTTCCCGGCCGCTACGGCTGACTTTTTCGGCAACAAAACAGTTGGGTTAAACTATGGATGGGTGTTTTTAGCATACGGTCTTGCCGGCATCGTCGGGCCGCAGATCGCCGGATATTTTAAAGACTCGGCCAAGGGCGCCACCGACGCATCGGCATGGTTGGCTCCCTTTGTCATCGCCGGCGCCGCTTGTATGCTCGGCGTCATCCTCTCTTTGTTGGTCAAACCACCTAAAAAGGCCTGATCATGGCAACCCGTACCGAAGACAATCTTAAAAAAGCCTTCGACGGCGAGGCGAAGGCTGCGTTGCGCTTACTTGGTTTTGCGCAGAAAGCGGCGGACGAGGGCTACCCGCAGATGGCCAAGATGTTTCGCGCCATCGCCGCCGCCGAACGGGTGCATGGGCTGCGGGTTTTGCGGCTGCTGAAGATAATTCAATCAACCGAGGAAAACCTAAAATTCAGCTTCGAGAGCGAGACGAATGTCAGCGAAAATGCCTATCCGCCGATGATTCAGGCGGCCGACGAAGAAGGCAACGAGCCTGCGCGCCTCGCCTTTAGCCAGGCGCGCGACGTCGAAGAGATACACGCCAAGATCTACAAAAACGCCATCGACCACATGGTGGGTGAAACCGAAACCACGTACTTTGTTTGCCAGGTTTGCGGTTACGTGGCCGAGGGCAAGGCTCCGGACAATTGCCCCATCTGCAATGCCAAGCGCGAGATGTTCCTGCAAATAGATTAGCGACAGTCGATCTTTTATCTAATAGTGCTGATACTACCATGGCGGCGGGGCATCCTAACCGTCGGCGGTATCGCCAGACTCATCGTTTAGTGTTTATAGGCATCTATGAAAACTAACAAAGCCCCTCACGTGCTGAACAATCTTATTCTCGCGGCGCCAGTTTTTCTCTTCTACCAAATCGGGCTTCTGATAAGCCCGAAGGCGACGAACGGCGTCGACCCCTTCACGCATTCCTTGGGATATCTCTTAGGCCTTAGTTGGCAGCGCTATCTCCTGATAATGATCGCATTGATTCTCATCTACGGCGTGACGCTCAGGATTCTCAGTCGGCACGGTACCTTTGATCCGCATACGTTTCCTTGGTTATTGATAGAATCAGGTATGTATGCGTTGATAATGGGACCAACCGCGCATCTCTTTCTTAGAAAACTCCACGTACTCTCGATTGATGTGGTCAAAAACATGGGAATGCTCGACCGGCTGGTCGCCTCATGCGGGGCTGGTTTTTACGAGGAGCTCATTTTTCGCTTGGTGATTTTGAGCGCCCTGGGCAGATTTTTTACGAGCCGCGGGATGAAACGCTTTCTTGCGTATGGTATTGCCACGGTGGTCTCGGCGTTCGCATTCTCGGCTGTTCATTATATGGGAGCGATGGCGGATCCTTTTGAACTTCCAAGTTTCCTCTATCGCCTGCTCCTGGGCGTCATGTTGGGTGCGATCTTTCTCTTACGAGGATTTGCACCAGCAGTGTATGCCCATACCCTTTACGATGCCTACGTTATGTGCGTTTTATATGTGTAAACAAACAAATTCATTTCTTTTCCGTCTGAGTATACGTATCGCTGAAATTGACAGAAAAAAACATACGAGGTAATCTTAAGGCGAAATACCCGTGTTGGGCTTTGGTCTTTCGTCGAAACACCAGAAAGATTATTAAACAACGGGGGGGTTGAGATCTCTCGCCGATCTTTTGATCGGTACGTTCGGGACGAGAGAAACAACATGAAAGACAAACAGATCGATATTGCGGAGGTAATCGGGCAACTGTTTTTCTGTTATTCCGATGATCGCTGCGTCCCTCCTCTCGAATGCAGTTACCCCTCGGCGGACATGGGCGAACTCCAAACGCTGTCGCACAACCTGACAGCAATGATCGGCAGGGCAATTTCGGTTGAGTCGATACACGTCTTCGTCAACGATGAGCGCACCGGGAAACTCTCAGAGGTGCCCACGGGTGACCCCGTGGACGCGGCTCCGACATCGCAACGTATGGCCGAGTACCTCAGCGAGATCGGGCTCGCTGAGCACGATCGGGCGTTCGAAATTCCCACGGCATTGAATCTGCCGGTCGCGGTCATGGTACCGCTCAAGATGAATCGGCGCCTAATTGGGCTCATTGCAGTAGGGCCCAAGCGTTCCGGACACGCGTTCGAAAGGGACGACCTCGAGTATCTGACAACCATGGCCGACCTCACGGTGGTGGCGTTTGAAAACGCCCGGCTTTCAAAAGGAATCAAAGATCTGAATGCAACGTTGGAGCAGAAGGTTTTGGCGCGCACCAAGAACCTCATGGATCTGAATAAGCACCTGACCGAGCAGTATTCGCAACTTCAAACTATCGACGAACTCAAGGAATCACTGACCCGGATGGTGGTCCACGATTTGAAGAACCCTCTGGGCACGATATTATTGGGGTTGGAGTATTTTGAGTGCAACCAGATCGAACAGATTCCACCAGAGATGGTGAAACACACCCTTAAGATTTTAACCTCCACCGCCAAGGAAATGCAGGATCTCATTGCCAACATCTTGGATGTCAATCGCATGGAAGCCGGTTATCTCCCGCTGAATAGGGAGTTGACATCGATTTATGATATTATTTTGGAGGGGTTGGACCGGGTGCAGGTTTTGGCTCAGGCATGCAAGGTCGGTTTTGAGCTTGACTGCCAAACCAATCTCAAAGCCTTTCTGGATCGCGGCCTGATGACCCGCGTTGTCGTGAATTTGCTGGTTAATGCGGTAAAGTTTGCCAAGCGCGGAACCGAGGTCCACATTGGAGCGTACTCTGAACAGGACACCGGGTTGCGGCTGATCTTGACCAACCACGGTCGGGTGATCCCGGCTGAGGTGCTCCCACGACTGTTTGAAAAGTTTTTTCAGGTGGAGAGCAAAAACCTGGGGCTCGCGAGCGGCAACGGTCTCGGATTAACATTTTGTAAAATGGTGACCGAGGAGCACGGCGGGCGCATCGAAGTAGCTTCGCCGGTTCCCGGATGGGACGACGGGGCGCGTTTTACCTTGATCCTACCGGGCGGGCCATGATACCGAACGGTTGCGATGACTCGTTGCATCCGCGATGTCGATTCCGTAACCCTCGCTTGGGCCGAGCGTCTACGCCAGGAGCTCCACCGCTACCCCGAACGAGCCTTTGACGAACACCATACCGCCGCGATGGTAGCCGAAGCGTTGCGCAGCCTCGGCCTCGACGCGGTGCATGACGGCGTCGCCGGGACCGGGGTGGTCGGGGTTCTGCGCGGCGTTCGCCCGGGAAAAACCGTAGCGCTGCGCGCCGATATGGATGCCTTGGCCATTGACGAGGATACCGGCCTTGCCTATGCCTCGGTGCGGCCCGGGTTGATGCATGCCTGCGGTCATGACGGCCATACCGCCGCGGTGCTCGGCGCGGCCCGGCTGCTTGCGCAGCAACGGGCCGAGCTCGCAGGCCAGGTGAAGTTTATCTTTCAACCCGCTGAAGAGGAAGGCGCCGGCGCCAAAGTTTTGGTAGCAGCCGGGGTGCTGCGCGACGAGCCTCCGATTGAAGCGATCTTCGCGTTGCATGGCCGATCAGAGGTCCCGCTGGGGAGCATCGAGCTCGATGCCATCCCGAGCGCCGCCACCAATCCGTTCGACGTGCGGGTGCAGGGGGTGGAAAGTCACGGCGCCTACCCCCACCGGGGGATCGATCCGATTCCGATCGCAGCGCACCTCGTCACGGCTCTCCAGCAGGTTGTCAGTCGACGAGTGGCGCCGTATGAATCCGCCGTGGTGACGATCGGTTCGTTCCATGCCGGCGCGCAACGTAACGTCATCCCCCGTGAAGCCGTGTTGCAGGGCACCATCCGCACGCGCGATCCCGCGGTGCAAACACGGGTGGTCGACGAGGTGCGACGCATCGTCACGGGCACGGCAGCCGCCTTCGGGGCGCGGGCTGAAATTCAGTTTTTAGAAGGCTACCCGCGGGTGAGCAATGATCCAACCTTGATGGAACTCGTGCGCGCGGTCGGCCGGGAGCTTTTGGGATCGGACCACGTTCACGAAGCTCACGAGCAAACCATGGGCGGCGAGGACTTCGCCTATTACCTCACCGAACAAGGCGGCGTTCCGGGATGCATGTTCAGCCTTGGACTCGGCTGCAGAGCCCAACTGCACACCGCCCAGTTTGATTTCGGCGCGTCGGCGCTCCCCTATGGAATCTTAATGCTCGCCAATCTTGCCTGGCAGTATCTCGACGCAGAATAAATAAACGGGCCAGCGCATAAACGGGTGTGCCAGAGACTAGCCCCCTCTCGCTCCGCTCGAGGGGACAAGAGACTGTAAGCTCACTTCGTTCGCTAACAGTCTCTAGCAAACAATCTCATCGGGATCAAGCGTCAGCTTGAACCGAGATTGTCCGACTCTGATTTCATCACCGGGGTTGAGCAGGCAGCTGTCGGTCTTGGCGCCGTTCACGATCACGCGCGCGCCGTTGCTGCAAAGCATTTTAAAGCTCCCCGGCGACTCATTTAAAAGGTAGGCGTGCACGGGCTTGATGAACCAGCCCTTCACCCGGATGTTCACCCCCGGGGCCTTCCCGATGGTCGTCTCAACACCTAACGGGTAGCACATCCCGGCGCCCACCAGAAAAGCCTGCGCCTGAACTTGCTTTGCGGGCATCATGACGGTGTAGTTCGGGTCGCTTTGTTCCTGCAGCGTCGAGAGGGTAATCTCATACTTGCCGGTTTGGATACGATCGCCGATCTCGACGGGAGAGCGGGTGATAGTCTTGTCGTTGACCATCGTGCCGTTGATGCTTAAGAATCTTCGACCACAAATTGACCGCGCTCCCAGGAGAGCCGGGCGTGGCGGCGGCTGATGCTCAAGTTATCGAACATTAACTCGCACAGATGATCGCGCCCGATGGTCATGGCCGGCGGCATAAAGGGTCGCTGCAGGACCACGCGACTGCCAAAACGAACCTGCACCGTGACCGGCGGCGGCGGTTTGGCCGCCTCGGCAAGGCGCGCGAGCCACACACCGGCATCGGGATCGGGATCGATATTGAGCTTTTTGTATACCTCGAGCTTGCCTATCCCGGCCGACGCATTGAACGAATAAACCAAGAAACGTTCCCGCGGATCGCCCTGGCCCGGATCGTCGTCGGGCCTACCGAAGTACAACCGGGCCGGAGTCCCTTTCTGCAAGAAGAGCAGGCTGCGAGCCCCGCCGCGTTCAAGCACCAACGCCGCATCCTGTCCCTCGCGCGCCAACACCTCGAGAACGTGGTTCGGATCAACCAACTCAGTAGTAGCTTGCAGGGCCGGTCGATGTCGAAATTGCACGGCTATCAGGAGCACCAGGATTGCATCGGTTTTGGTCAGCGTGCACCGGGCGCCTTCCATTTGGCGCGCCAGGACGGGGAAGTCTTAAGCTCAACCGATGAAAACAAATCGCCATCGAGCAGCCCCGCAGAGTGCGGGGTTGATTTATGGATCAGGCAGGTCAGGCGCTTCTCGCCTGCGTCGAGCTCCAACCGGCCATCAGGGCATTTGTTACGCACCAGGAGATTGTCGATCTCAGGGAAGATAGCCTCATGAAAAGGCCGATCCGCGAGCACCACCTCTCCGGGCGGAAATCTAACCAGCTCCATACGTCAGGCTACTCCTTCTCCAAATAGGTATAGCCGCCCAACCCCTGTTCATACTGGGTGAGTATCTGCTTGGCTTCTTTTAGGGTAATGCGCTTTTGGGCTACCCCCATCTCGACTGCTTTACGCATAGCGTTCATCAGGTCAGGCTTCGTGTACTGCACCTGGGCCAACACCTCCGAAACGTTTTCGCCCGGGATCACCCGATCGATCTGATAGACGCCGTCTTCGAGGATCGAAACGTGCACCGTATTGGTAAACCCAAACAGATTGTGGAGGTCGCCGAGTATTTCTTGGTAGGCGCCGGTCAAAAAAATCCCGCAGTAGTATGGCTCATCGCCGCGAATACTATGGAGATTGATGGTGTCCTTGACATCGCGGAGATCGATAAACTGGTCCACTTTGCCGTCTGAATCGCAGGTGATATCGGCAAAGGTGGCTCGGCGGGTTGGGCGTTGGTTGAGCCTCTGAATGGGCAACACCGGGAACATCTGCTTGACGGCCCAGTGGTCCGGGACCGATTGGAACACCGAGAAATTACCATAGTAGGTGTCGGCGAAATACAGCTCCAACCCCTCGAGCTCGTCGGGAACGTAGTCGAGCTCGAGCTCACGAATGAATTTGAGGATCTTCTGGCATACCTTCCAGAAGACCGACTCAACTTGGGCGCGCGTCTTGAGGTCGAGATAGCCGAGATTGAATAAGCTGAGCGCCTCGTTCTTGAGTTGCACCGCATCGTGAAACGCCTCCTGGAAATTCTTGCGCGAGAACGTGCGCTCAACTTCTATGATCGATTTGAGCAGCTCGTGGGGTTCGCCCAGGGTCGGCACCGCAAATTCATTAGCGCCCATTTCAGTGGTGCCCAGCACCTCGACGATCACCGCCGAGTGGTGCGCCACCAACGCCCGGCCGCTCTCGGAGACGATATCCGGGTGGGGGATGCCGTTCTCATGGCACGCCTCAAACACCGCGCTCACCACGTCCGCGGCGTACTCCTTGAGGGTGTAATTGGCGCTCGAGGCAAAGTTGGTTTGCGAGCCGTCGTAGTCGACCGCGAGACCACCGCCCACATTGATGATGCGCAGCGGCACCCCCAGCTTGTGCAGTTCAACGAATATCTTGGTGGCTTCTCGCAGCGCTTCCTTGATGGTTTGGATCGAGGTTATCTGTGAACCGAGATGGAAATGCAATAGTTGGAACGAACCCAGATAATTACACTCGCGCAGCACCTCGACCGCGTGCAGCAGCTCCGAGACAAACAACCCGAACTTTGAGCGGTCGCCGCCCGAACCCTCCCACTTGCCGCGCCCTTGGCTGGAAAGTTTAACCCGCAGTCCGATATTGGGTCGCACCCCCAGGCGCTCGGATTCGGCCAGGATAAGCTCAAGCTCGGTGAGTTTCTCGACCACGATGATAACCTGACGACCGAGCTTGGTGGCAAACAGAGCGGTCTCAATGTACTCATGATCCTTGTAACCGTTACAAACGATCAAGGCCTTATCATTGTCTTGTAAAGCGATTGCCAGCAGAAGCTCCGGTTTGCTTCCGGCCTCCAAACCGAAATCGTAGGGCCGGCCAAATTCGACTATGTTCTCGACCACCTGGCGGTGTTGATTTACCTTGATCGGGTAGACGCCGCGGTAACGGCCTTGATACCCGTACTGGGTGATGGACTCGTTGAAGGCGTGGTTTATCTCGTCAATCCGGGCGCGCAGGATATCGGTAAAGCGAAGCAACACAGGCGGGTCAATGCCGCGCTCGATTAACTCCTCGATCAACTCCCTCAGATCAAAGCCGAGCGCAGGGTTGCGGGTTGGGTGAACAACCAGGTTGCCGGTCTTGTTGACGTCAAAAAAACCCAAACCCCATTTATCGATGAGATAGAGATCTTTGGCGTCGGCCACCGTCCAGCGCTGGGTTGGTCCGACAAGCTTTTTCTTGACCACTTTCTCTTTGGCCACTTTTTTTCTCCTAAGGATTGGTCGCAGCGTAGCAAAAACGTACGGAGGTTACAATAGCGACCCCGGTAAAAAAGGCAAAAAAAGTATTTGAGTCCTCCCCTGAGTTCTGCTAGTGTCCGCCGCCGGCGAGGATGGGGTGGTTGGACGAAACCGGGAGAGGCGAAAATGAGTCGGTTGAGCACATGTTTTTATGGAGTACCGGTAAAGAGGCTGATCCCGATCTGTCGAGCCAAATACCAGCTCGGTCGGAGCACGATGGATTTGATGGCTGCCTGCCGCTGTAAAAAAGATCGTGAGTATGTGAGCGTGGCGGCGTTGCTCGCATTGGAAGAGTCAACCATCAGAGAACTCATGCGCGATGAACCCGAGAAACTCGAGCGCACCCTCGCGTACCGACGAACGTTGCTTGACAAACTGCATCAGTGTGGGATCGACGTTCCCGCGTATCCCCGCAATTCTCCGCAACTCCTGGAACTCGCGCAGGCAGGCGGCTGTTGTCAATCCGATTAACCAACGATTCAGACGGAATGTGCTGCGGAGTGCGGTAGTTAAGGCTTTGAGACGTCTTCCACTTTGACCGCCATAACCATCAGCCCCAGCCGCACCTTGAGTATTCCCTTCTTTTCGATTTCTTCGACCACACCGGTTCGGCCAGCCGCCAGGCCTTTGAGGATGCGCACCTCATCACCAGTTTTAAGCGCGCTGAACTGCATCTTGCCCTTTTCGCGCCGCTCCTTCAGCACCTCGCGCAGGCGATGGAAATCGTTATCGCGACGCCAGGCGATAAATTGATGGAGCGGCCATAATCGGGTAAATGTTTGAGCTACTCGTTCGATCAGCTGAGGGCCGGCTACTACGGGATCAGAACAGCCGAGGCACTCCCCGTAAAAAGTCCAGGGTTGGTCGCTTCCCGGCGACCCCGTGAGCTGCTCGATGGCGACCGAACGCGCCTGCGTCACTGCCGCTGTCGGCCGGTCCCCCTGAAAGAAGCACAACGAGTCGTCAAGGCCTGCTAATAGTTCAACCAGTTTCTCGCGTTCGTAATGCTCCTTGCAGCGTTCGATCAGGTTCTTCCAATCCACCCAGGCGTCATGATGCAACCACAACCCAAACTCAATGCCGTCGGCATGAATGCGCAGACCCACGGTGATGTGCTTGTGGTGCAGCGCGGGGTCGAGAATCTTTTCTTTGAGGCTACAGTGTTTTTCAACGACTGATTCCAGTTCCCGACGTGCGTCGCTGCCGCGCGTGAAAAACAAGGTCAGATCTCTTACTTTTTGCTGGTTGAAGATCGAGGGGCGTTCTTCGGTCAAGCCAAGCTCCTGCCCGGCGAACTGTTGGGCTAGTTGCTGCGTCAACGCCTTACCGAGGTCGGAGAGCTTAAGCTTGACCTCCAATCGCTCGCGGTTGTAAACGTGTGACGACCATTTTTTTGGATCGAACGCGTCGAAATCGTTCGCGGTAAAACCGCCAAAAGAACTCATCCTCACACTCCCCGAGCCTCTATTATGATGAAATCCATCGCATCATATGATCATATACCCTCTTACAAACAACCAGCCATAAGAACCGAGAATCATAGATACTGATCAAATCTTGTCAATGCCGCCAATCCTGTGTTAATTTCCTTATTAATGGAAAGGAGCCGACGTGCCAACGGCCGAAATCTACCGGATTTACCTTCTTCGCCCGGGCGCCCGCCCGCGTCGGTACCGTCCGCTTTCCGTTGATGAGGTCAATATGCACCGGTGCATTGAGTGCGCCAACTATAATGATTGCCTTCTGTTCGTCGCTCGCACCCCATGGGAGGGCTTTTCGTGCGACCGTTGTCCAGCCTTCGTAACCGAACGTCATGGCTAACAATCAAGCACTTTCTTCTGATTTAAAAACAGGTTACTAATCATACGCGCAGCCCAACTAATTTTTATAGCACGACAACCCTAGAGATTGCAACCGAACCCGAAGAATTCCTTCGGATGCCTCGGGCTTGACGGCCGCAGCCATAAAGCGATACAACTATCCGCTAAGCCGTTAATATGATGATAGTACATCGGGTCTGGCAAGGGAGGAGCGGAGAATGGACGAACAAGCATTTGGCGGCCAACGACGAGATATGCGTATGATGGTCAATAAAGAGTTTCACGATGTCGACGAGTTTATAGTCGAGTACGTCCAGAACATCTCCAAAACCGGTATCTTTATCAAAAGCACCATGCCATTGCCGGTCGGGACCATGGTGAACCTCAGATTTACTTTGATTCTTGAGGAACTCGAGACCATTGAAGGAGTGGGAAAAGTGGTTCGCGTGGTTCCACCCGGCACGTCAGAATCGCCGGGAATGGGTGTCGTCTTCACCAGCCTGACTTCATACTCGGCCCAATTAATCGAAAAACTGCTGGCTAGAAAAGACTATTAGAACCAGGACTACATCGCTAACGCTAACCGGAAGAGTTGGTAGCGTGCGGGGACCATTTGATCAGAAATTCATGATACGGTCCGCCGCGATGGGGACATTCAACCTCTAATTTTTCTCCATCAACTTCAAAACCCATTGCTGAAAAACTACCAATAAACCACCCCTCATCGAGGGCGCAATGAGCCGGGTGCATACGAGGAAAATCATAAACGCGAAAGACCGTGTTATCGGGCTCCCACGATATACCCTCTAACCGTCCGGCATCTCGAAAGTAACTATCCCAAAATTTTTTCGCATTACGGACAAAGCGTTCGGGGCTTGCAAGCGTCGTGAATACCTTGAAGATAGATACGAGATCGTGCTTACCAGCCAATGTTCCTAAGTGCCGGCAAAAAGCGAGATCACCCTTCCCCAAGGTACGATCAAGGAGGGAGAGAAATTCAACATAGGGCTCATAAGGATGCCAAGAAAGTACGCGAATTCGTTCGGAGAAAATGCTGCTCAGGAGCTTACCGCTTTGCGCGATAACTTTCTCGATCGCCTGGGGCCCCTCCTGGTCCTTGATGAGCGAGATAAGGCCGAGAAATGCTCTTCCGCTAACGCAGGCCTCCATTTTTCACTCCTACCGTGAGCCAACCTTTGAAATCACCATTTTAATCAGTCGTAACTCTTCTGATCGTCTTCTAACAAGTACCGTCGCCATTTAACTGGCACTTCTAGCTGAATATAACACGAGTCATTTTTGGAGGCTATTTTTTGACGAGGAGAATACGTTGTATGATGTTCTCGGTCATCACTATTGGATTATATTTGCTTTGTAGCACCCGCCGGTTGCATGAACTTCTAAATATCGCTTTTACCATGCTCATGATTGTGGGATACTTATTTTCGCTTTGGCGATTATTCTAACGATTCTTTGCTGGCTCGTTGGCCAGAGTTCCGCGTGGGCTGCTTCTGAGCAGATCCGTATCCAAGCTACGCCCTGGTATAGGACGTATCTAATCGGGGTTTTGCTCTGGGTCTTTTTTTTACTTTTACCGTTATATGCGTACGGAGTAATCAATTATCCGAGCTGGAGCCTGCTGTATTGGTATAATTCATCTGACATTTCGGCCTCTTTGATAGTAATAGGTCTCGTCGGCTGTTGTGGCGCGGCAGTGGCTGGGTTTTTTGTCGGTTATCGCTTGTTGTATCGGAACCGCATTCAATTAATCGCTCTTTTAGTGAGCATCGGCATACTTGCGATATCGGTAGTGTTAGCTCATGAAAAGCTCTTCCGAGCATTTGAAAATGAATTTGAGAATAGCCCCCCGTGGGACCTCCGAATGCGTACGATTTTTACGCTGGCCGTGCCGGTTTTAATTGCTGGCTGGGTTTTCCTAATCGTTTCCTATCGTATGGAAGGAAATAAAATGAGACGCGGCTTGTCTCGAAATGTCGCCGCCGCCCTAGCATCAACCAATTCCGGCCACGCCTCAAAAACGGCGCCTCAATCCGTTAAACGAGATGAAGCTTCACCGGTCTCCGACTGAGAAACAATACCACGGGGGGAGCTTTTTCCGGGGATAGTCTTGGCTCTTTTAAACATTGACAAATAGTACCATATCCTGATAAAAGTATTTTTAAATCACTGGGATTGTAAGCATATCGGGCTCAATTGATGCAACGTACTTTAGCAAGCGGCATTCAATAGTTGGGGTAAAAGAGTGAAAAAAATCTTTTCGATTGTAGGTTTTAGCCTGGCGTGTGGATGGCAAGGCCTAGGCTGCGGACCATGCAAGTCAACTTCGTTGATTATTCGGGCTGATACTACTCTCCGCAACGCTAAAGCCGTCGATGCTGACAAAAAGGCGCCTTATGAGTATACCGCCGCTTACGAATACCTCCACAAAGCCCGGGAGAAGTGGGGCACCTCAGATTTCGAGTATTCAATTGAGTACGCTGCCAAAGCACAGGATCTCGCAGCACAAGCACTCGAGCAATCCCTCAACAAACACTCGGAGGAGTGATCGCAATGGATCATATCCGGGGTTCTGATGCATTGCGTCGGTTAATTTCTGTGCTCGTCGGTACTGCTGCGGTCTTTTCAGCCTGTGCATCGGCGTCAAAGATCCGGGCGGACGCTGAAGTGGTCAAGCGCGACATCGACACGGCGCGCGAAAATGGCGCCTACACCTGTGATCCAAAAGATTTGGCTATGGCGGAAAGCCATGTCAGGTTTACCCTGGACGAGCTTGACCAAGGCAACTGGCGGCGAGCGGATGACCATATCACGATAGCAACCGCATCGGTCAAGCGTGCAATCGAGAACTCGCCGGTTGACCGGTGTGTACCCAAGAAACCCGCCGTTGCAGCACAGAAATCTGACCGCGACGGCGATGGCATTCCTGACGCCGACGATGCGTGTCCCGACGTTCCGGGTGTGCCGGAATTAAATGGTTGTCCAAAACCGCTCGATACCGATGGCGATGGTCTTACCGATGATATTGACCAGTGCCCCAACGATCCGGGCCCCGCCGCTCTCCACGGCTGCCCCGATAGCGATGGTGATGGTATCATCGACCTAGAAGACCAGTGTCCGCATGAGCCGGGTCCGGCAGACAGTCCGCAAGGCAAAGGCTGCCCCCGGAAATTCACTCTGGTGACCATCAACCGCGAAAAGCAACAGATCGAGCTGAAGGATAAGATCTATTTCGAATCCGCCAAGTGGAAAATTATTCCCAAATCGTTTAAGGTGTTGGACCAGGTTGCCCAACTACTCAAGGACTACCCAACCATGCGGCTGTCAATCGAAGGCCACACCGACAGTGACGGTTCAGATGAGTTCAATCAAAAGCTCTCCGAAAACCGAGCGCATGCGGTCAAGGAGTACCTCGGGATCCAAGGCATCGGGCTCGATCGGCTGCAGGCCATCGGTTTCGGCGAAAGCAAACCGATCGCCTCCAACCGTACCGCTCGCGGCAAGGAAACCAACCGCCGCGTGGAGTTCGGGATCATCAACGAGTAGCCGGTTGACACGCCTCAACCGCAAGGACTGGTGAAGCTTTTGATCGAACGTGACCGCCACCGGCCGTTCCCGCAAGAACCTGACCAGCCGGACGGAAGCTTGGCTACCGGTGACGGGGTACCAGGACGCCCCGCGTTTTTTGTCGGCGCGGGCATCCTGATAAGCCGCATCTTTGGTTTAATCCGGGACCGTGTCTTCGCGCATTTTTTTGGCAACTCGGACGCCGCCGATGCTTTCAAGGCCGCTTTCCGCATCCCCAACCTGCTCCAGAATTTATTTGGCGAGGGCTCTCTGTCGGCCTCGTTTATCCCCGTATACGCTAAACTGCTGGCAGAAAAAAATCTTGTTGAGGCTCGCCAGGTTGCCGCCGGCATCGCGACAACCATCGGTCTTCTGATCTCTCTCTGTGTCGCCGTCGGCGTGCTGATTACGCCGATTCTGATCATGCTCATCGCCCCGGGTTTTGTCGGCGAAAAGCGCGATTTGACTATCCGATTGGTAAGGATTCTGTTTCCGGGCGCAGGATTGTTGGTCTATTCAGCATGGTGCCTGGGTATCCTGAACAGTCACCGGCGCTTCTTTCTTTCGTATGCGGCGCCCGTGGTGTGGAACTTCGTCATCATCGTAGCCCTCGCCTGGTTCGGCAATCAATTGGGGCAATTTCCCCTCGCCGTGGTGGTTGCTTGGGCCTCGGTGCTGGGGAGCGCTGTCCAGTGTGCC
This sequence comes from uncultured delta proteobacterium, assembly GCA_963754925.1. Taxonomy (GTDB): domain Bacteria; phylum Myxococcota; class B64-G9; order B64-G9; family B64-G9; genus CAVWHX01. The sequence continues at coordinate 1,260,727 of CAVWHX010000004.1, read as the reverse complement.
ATACAATTGCCGCTGGTGTTGAAACTGACGGGGCGACTGCCGCTCGGTTTTCATTGGAAACGGTCAACCGTAAAAACGGTGATTCATAATTTCGCGCCGGTTGCGATTGCCCGCGGCGTCGTACAGATCAGCGCCTACGTTGATGAATTGCTCGCGAGCCTTCTTCCCAGCGGCAGCTTTGCGGCGCTGAGTTACGCGCAGACGCTCTATTTGCTGCCGGTCAGCTTGTTCGGTATGTCGGTGTCCGCCTCGGAGCTACCGCTGCTCTCAAGCGCGCTGGGCGATAAACCGGAGATCGACGCCTTCCTCAGACACCGGCTGACCGATGGGCTGCAACGGATCGCTTTTTTGATCGTTCCCTCGGCGATGGCTTTTCTGGCCCTCGGCGACGTTATCGCTGCAGCAATATACCAAACCGGCCGCTTTAGCCACGCTGATGCCACGTACGTCTGGGGTATTCTCGCCGGCGCTTCGATTGGGCTGCTGGCCTCAACCCTTGGCCGACTGTATTCCTCGGCGTACTATGCCTTGCACGATACGCGAACACCGCTGCGGTACGCGGTGCTGCGCGTATGCTTGACCGCCGGCCTGGGTTACCTGTTTGCCTTAAAGCTTCCGCTCTGGATCGGTATTCCCGAGCGCTGGGGCGTCGCCTTCCTGAGCGCCTCGGCCGGCATTGCCGGCTGGGTTGAGTTCACCCTGCTGCGTCGCACCCTAAACCAGCGCATCGGATCAACCGGCCTCTCACCGAGCATTCTGGTTAAGTTGTGGCTCGCAGCCGGGCTTGCCGCCGGATGCGGTTTCGGCTTGAAACAGATCGCGGTGCTTTGGCATCCGATTACGCAAGCCGTGGTGGTGCTTACCGCGTATGGGTTGATCTACTTCGCTGTGACAGCGCTGCTGCGGGTATCCCAAGCGCTGAACCTGTGGAAATGGGCTGTTGGCCGGCTACGTTGATTTTTCGATGTAACCGTTTTTTGAAAGGTAGAGCACCGCCTCACACGTTTTAAGATCTGAGAGGAGGCTTCGGTCAAGCACGTCGCGGATGACGTGCCAGGTGTGCACCAGTTGCAGGACATCAAGGCATTCGTCCGTCAGATCGCGCAGCGGTTTGGCGATGTTGGCCGCAATGCCGTAGGAAGCCGTCAGCGGCGGACATTCTGGCTCGATCCGCTTCAGCTCATCCATTTCATGCATAGCTTCCATCAAGAGGCCCTCGGTGCTCTCATCCATCTCGGATACGAATTTTTCGTCCGAAGCGGACTCTAACTCAAAAAAGCCTTCCTGCCACGTCACCATGCGAAAGAAGGCTTTGGTGGGGCTCATCTCGTGGTGATCGTCGATCACGGTATAGCGGATCCGACCATTGCGGAGGTATATACGTCCCTCATGATCGCGGTAGCTTATCATGAGCACGCCATTTTTCTTAGAGGTAGAGAAAAGCTGTAATAAATCTGGGATAGGCACCTCATCGATGCGTCCCGACATGGTCGTGAGATTGCGCGTTTTTCTTGCAGCGGCGACCTTCTCCATCATGGAATGCAGATCGGTTTCATTCAGTGGTACTTTTTCCTGTCCTTTGCTGGTGTCGACTTCGACCAGCTTAAGGATCGAGGTGCCGACGAGGATGCGGTCGTTCTCGCGCAAACGGGTCTTCTTAATACGCTCACCGTTGACAAAGGTTCCGTTGGTGCTCCCGAGGTCCTGAATGACGATCTGATCATCGCTCACGCTGATTTTCGCATGTTTTCGTGAAACCATATCTTCCACCAGAACCATATCCAGATCGGAGCTGCGGCCGATGACGATTTCACGGTTGGGATGGAGGGGAAACTCGCCGCCCTGATACTTACCGGATATGAACCGCAAGGCATACTGTTTGGGCAGACCGTCTTCCTTGCGAAGTTCTGACATCGGGATTCTCCCTCAGCCGATTCTATCCTGCACGCTCCATCTTAACTCCGAATGAGCCTAACTGCAAAATCCGGGCGCCGGTTAAGGTGCTGCGAGGTCGGCTTACTCCTTGACCAGATTGAGATACATTCGAGCGCTCTTATTCGTGGGATCGTACCGCAGTACCTCTTTCCACTCACTGACGGCCTCGGCAAAACGCCCAAGCGCATACAGCGTAATCCCCAGGTGCAGGTGGGCGGCCACGAATTCCGGCCGCTCGTCGAGGATGCGTCGCAATTCCACCAGCGCGTCTTCACGCTGACCGCCATCACCAAGGGCCTGGGCCATCTTGAGTCGAATGTCGACGAATCCCGGCCCCATGGTCAGCGCCTTGGTATACTCCACCACCGCTTGCTGGTGAAAACCAACCGACTGGTACACATCACCGATTTCGGCGTACATATTGGCGATCTTGCCGCGCATGAACGGATCGAGCTCTCCGCGATGCTCCTGCGCTGCGGACACCACCTGATGATAAACTTGTTTAGCCTGTTCGTAATGACCGAGATCGTTGTAGGTCACCGACAGATTAAGCGCCGCTTCCGTGTACGTTGGGTTTATGGCCAACGCGCGCTCGAAGTGAATCTGAGCTTTCGAGAACAAACCACGTTCGTGGTAAATGACCCCGAGCATATTGTGAACATCGGCGAAGGCATCCATGTGCTCGAGCACCTGCACCAGAAAGCCCTCCGCTCTGACAAGTTCCCTGGTCTTGTAAGCCTCTCGCCCTAAGCGCAGCAACTCTTTGATTCGTTCCTGCATGGGATCCCCTCCACGGCATCAACCCAGACCGGCAAAAAAACGCCAGCGCGTGCCCTCCTTACGAAGTTCTAATCGCTCACGGTCGCGCTGCTCGATGGTGCGCTCGTTAACGTGCGTGATCAAGAGGTAACTCTGGGTCACCTGCGCGTTTTCGCCGGTCACCACAATCTCAAGATCGCGCACGACCAAAGCAGCGTCTCGGATTGAAGCAAATTCGCTTCGAATCCGTCCGATAACGCCTTTTCGACCCCCGGGGCGGCCGTTGTACTCAGGTGAAACGATTTCGGCAAGCTCGTCCACAACGCCCCGTTCAAGCGCCAGCCGGCGGTCGCGCAAGGTTTGTATGATGCCCCGCAGATCGGTCAGAAGCCCCCCACGCACCACCCAACCGTCCGTGGTTCGTCCGAGTTGCAGAGTGAACGGGCCCTCATAGTGCAAGGTTCTGCCCTCGACTATCGCGTTGGCGCTGAGGCTTTCGGGAAATGTCGTTATGTTTTCGCAGCGGAACTCCAGTTCACCGTAGACAGTAAACAAACGACGCAGATCTTCCGCCAAATGACCCGCGCCACCCAAGTCGTCTTGGTATTCTTTGTCAATGAGCAGCATTATCGCGCCCGTGTCGCCAAGCCGCAGCGCGCGCTCAATCCGAGAAAGCAACGTTCGGGGACTATCGTGAGCGGTTTCCTGGCACGCGCACAGTAAAACCAGATCTGCCACCAGGATCAAAACCGATGAAACTCTCACGGAGAGCTGCCCCCAGCAGCAGCAGGAGGAGCCGGCGGAATCCGTTCAAGCAACTTTTTCGCGTCCTTCTCGTACGCACCCTGGGGCGAGCTCGCGATCAATTGATCGAGGGTAGCCCGCGCGCCGGTTGCATCACCGAGTGCGAGCAACGCCTCGGCCTTGAAGTACAGCGCCTTATCGTCAAAACCTGAGCCCGGATATTTGGTCAGCAATTCATCGGCCCGCCAGAGCACGCCGCGGGAGTGTTTTCTCTTCTGGTAGAAATCCATTACATAGTTTACCTGCTCGGCCAATCGTCGCTTGCATTTCTTGAGAAGAGCTTGGGCCTCCGGGACATTCGAGTCGTCGGGGTATTGAATAAGGTATCGCTGAAGCTCAAGCATCGCGCGGGTCGTCTCACGCTGATCAAGTTCGTATGACGGCGGGAAAATCCACCAGTTATCTGGAATCTGTTGGTACGCACTCATGCCGATCTGGAAGGCGGCGTAGGGAACCTTTTCGTTTTTCGGGTGCAGCTTGATGAAATCGGTGTAGGCGTCAATTGCCTCCGTGAACTGATCTCGTCTAAAATGGCAATCAGCCAACAGGAGATCGGCCTCAACGGCATAGGTGGAATACGGAAACTTCTGCTTTACGAAGGTAAAATATTCAACCGCATCGACATAATCTTTTTTATCAAACGCCTTCTTTCCTTTGAGAAAATTTTCTTTGGCGTCTGTTTGGTAGGATACTTTGGGGTGTGCTTTCGGGCCTGAGGCGCAACCAGACGGGATCGACAAAAACACATACAACAGCCCAAAACCACAAATAAACCTTATCACGGATGTTAGCTCCTCGTGTAACAAATTGGAATGCTTGATAATTCTAGTTGAGTCGACATTGCCGAGATTACCACGCGACCCCCTGGCCAGTCAACTCACGGATTATGTTTATATCTCCCCGAATTGATCACGCAGTAAAAAACCTTCCACCCCGTTCTGCAACCTAACCCGAGCATAATCCCCAACCTCCGAAAGCAGCTGGAGCTTGAGTCCCTCGTGCAGTTCCATCAGCATCTTTGCGTTGCGATCCGGGCCTTCTCGCAAGCCCGCGGTTTGGGATACCACGATTCCATGATGGACAATTTCTTGAACGTAGATCCGGCTGCCGAGTAACACGCCAAACAGAAACACAAGGCAGAGTAACGGAATGATGAACCAAAACAGCAAGCGGCGCAGCACGTTGGCCGAAACCAACCTGCGCCATATCAGGATTACAAACGTCGCACCGTACAGAACCAGAAAAACAGCGGTCAGCCAGCCAACCGATAGGCTGCGGATGAATCCATGCCAGGGCGGTTCGCCGACCGGCCCGTCCTCGGGCATCACAACCCTATCGATCAGTTCCTTTTGTACCATCGCCAAATTGGAATTCGCAGCCGAGTCGGACGGATCAAGATCGAGCGCCTTCTCATAAAACAACACTGCCAACCCCTTTTGTCCGGCACGGTAATAGGCATTAGCAAGGTTGAAATACAGATCGGGATGAAAAACCCCGGTTTCAAGCACCCGCCGGTATTCGCCAATCGCCTTCGGGTAGTCGCCATCCAGATAGGCCTGGTTTCCTTTCTGGAAATGGGCGATCCGATCCGACTCAGGCGCAGGCGATGCACCCTCGGGAGACGACGTTGCTGCCATGGAGTTCGCGGCGACCGCGCTCTCGGACGAGGCACGGGCGCTCACCGCGATGAGGCATACTATCGCCAGGAGCCACACCCATAGCTTTTTCATAGACCGCCCTCCCGAACGGGGCGCGCCGGTCGTTGACGAGCCAGGGTAGCCACGAGTTTTGTTACCCGCTCTGAAGCAGCCTGCATCTCATCACCCCGCGAGTTGGCCGGGGCAAATCGTCCGAAGTCGCAGTTTTCTATTTCCCGGACCACCGCATCGGCGGTCTTCGCACCGGCTCCGGACTCCTCCATCAGCATTCGTGTTTTGTCCAACCGCACCCCATGCAACGGCAACCCGGTTCGAGCCTCGAGCGCATCCAGCAAGGCTAACTTGAGCTCGGCATAAAAGTCCGCTGCATTTCCCGTAACGATCAGCTTCTTGGTCCGCTTCAACCGCTGACGGGCCCTGATCGCAGCCCTGCGCATGCGGAGGCGGGGGCTGTCGGTCTGCAGCCGCGCTTGAATCGCCAAACTCAGTATGAGCACGAGCCACAGCGCCACGGGAGCAATCAAGAGGGGAATAAACAGCTTGCTGCGATAAAAGGGCGGGCCATAGCCACTCAACGTGCTCACGAACCGAATTGGCTTGAGGGCGCCGGCCACAAGGTTGACCTCGTGCGGACCGGCTTCGCCCGGTTGCGCCGTTGTGGAACTGTCCGCCACCGTGACGGCTATGCTCTCGGTGCTCAGGGTGCGGTACGCACTGACCGTGGGATCGTAAAAGGAAAAGGAGAGCGATGGAATAGTCAGTTCGCCCGACGCAAGCGGCATAAGAATATATTCAACGGTCTTAGATCCCTTCACCTCCCGACCTTTCTTGGGGACTTTTATATCCACCGCCGGATCAAAGCGTTTAACCTTATCCAAGAGCGGCAGCTCGGGAGGGCGCAGCTGCTGTATGTTGCCGGAACCGCGCACGGTAAGCGTGTAGGTCACCGGTTGATTAAGGTTGACCGCACGCTCGTCAACAGCAGCGGATAGTTCGAAGTGCCCCACGTTGCCGGGGTGAAACTCTTTTGGCTGGCCCGCGGACGGAAGCGGCTCAACCCGAAGCTTCAGTGGCTTGGTGCGCAGGGTGCGCGCCTGACCGCCGAAGAAGGGCGAGGCGCTGGTGTCGACGTCAACCTCGACGGGCTCGATTCTGAGTTCCCCCGATTGCAAAGGAAAGAGCGCTTTCCGGTCGAGCACCTTATATTGGTACGCTATACCATTCAGTACCTTTTCCTCGATCTGCAGGTCGCTTACGTCGCGGTCCATCGTAAAAAACTCTTGTAGTTTTGGCCAGCGAACTGCTTTAAGGCGCGCTCCTACCCGTGAGTATATCGCGAGCGTCACGGTCGCTTGCTGACCCTCGACCACCGTATCGGGGTTGATTACGGCCTCAACGAATAAATCGGCTTCGCTCACCTCGGCTGGTTCATCCTGAAACCGATCCATGGGTGAACGAAAAAAGTCGTCAAACGGTGAGTCAAAGGGACTTGATCCAACCGGTCTCCGTCGGGGTCGCTTGGCGGTCGATCGTTCCTTGACGACGCGAACCGTTATGGGATCGGTCGATAACACCCTGCCCTGGTAATTGATATGGGCCGACCCAATGGTTACCGTGCCCTCAACGGTGGGACGGAGCACGAGAATCGTGTTGCGCAATTTTCGCACTTGCTGTTGGCCGTTGATAAAGTTGAATGAAAAGCTTTCTTGCTGTTGTTCATTAACCATCTGCAAGCTGCCGAGGTTGGGTCGCTGGAGGTCGGTCGCCTGGGAGAGATCCGGCGCCTGAAAGGAGAGCGTGAGCATCACGGTGTCGTTGAGCCCTATCTCGGTCTGGTCGACCGAAGCGGAAAAAGACACCTCCGTCGCACGCACGGCCATAGGGCTGCCGAGGAGGATACTGCAAAGTAGTAGAGGCCATCTTTGATTATTCAAACAACTCACCAGTCCTTTTCGACTCTTCTATTCTTAAGCTTACTTTCCGGCAACTGAAAACGGTAGAGCTGAAAGGGCTTCTCGGTCTCGCGCGCCGCATCGAGAAGATCATTAACTTGCATTTGCGATAACGTGCCTTCGGGTCGCTTCTCCTCCGTTCCGGATTGTTGTTCTTGCGGCTGGTTGAGATCCTGTTGATTTTGTTGCTGCTGATCCTGCTTCTGCTGATGTGCCTGTTGATCTGATTGTTTTTGATCCTGTTTTTGATCCTGCTTTTGATCTTGGTTTTGTTCCCGTTCCTGTTTCTGATCCTGTTTTTGATTTTGCTCCTGCTGTTGCTGGTTTTCCTGTTCCTTCTTGTCTTGGCTGCTATCGTGCTGTTGGTCTTGCCGCTTGCCCTGGTTGTCGTTCTGGTTATCCTTCTGATTCTTATCCTGCTTGTTTTTTTCCTGCTGATCCTTTTGCTGTTTCAAAGCGCGCACCGCCAGCTCAAGATTAAAACGAGCATCCTCGAAGGTCGGATCGATTTCGAGCGCCCGTCGATAGTAATCGATGGCGTCCGGAAACGAGTTCTCGGCCAGGAACGTGTTGCCAATATTGTAGTAATTGCGCTTTTTCAGCTCCGGATCGTCGGTACCGGTCGCGCGCAGGAAAGCCTCACGCGCTTCCTTGAAGCGTTGCAGTTTGAACAGCGCATCCCCACGATCAAATTGCAGACGCGCTTCGCCGGTGAGCTGTTCTTCGACACCCTCGTACTGTTCAAGCGCATCTTCGTACTTGCCCTCGGTATAGCTCTGGTTACCCTGCTCAACCGGGTATATCGGCCAGTCAAAGGGAGACGCCTGAGCGTCTGTTGCCAGCAACACCACCGCTGAGAAGAGCAAACGGATCGGTTTCATGGCGCCTCCCCGTTCCGGGTCGTGGTGCGCCCACGCGGAATCACGCTCGCGGCGATGAGCAACAACAACCCCATAAAAGCAAATACTTGGAACTTCTCCTCAAAAACAGTCTCAAAGCGCGCGTCGTAGTCCGATTTCTGCAACTGACTCATCATTTCATAGATGGTCGTAAAACCGAGATCGCCCGCCGCCGAGTGTACGTACACCCCGCCCGTCGACTCGGCTATCGCCTTGAGGGTGTTCTCCTGTAACCGGGTCATGACCGTCTTACCCTCGTTATGCAGATACCTGCCATCCTCCTCTGGAATCAGCTCGCCGATTTGGGTGCCAACGCCAATGGTGTGGATGATTACCCCGAGATCGCGCAGCCGCTCGACTTCCTTTTCATACTGACCCTCGTGGTCCTCGCCGTCCGAGATGAGCACGACGACCTTTGAGCGCGAGCCGCCGCGCGCGCCCGCAAACATCTCGCGCGCCACCCGCAACGCCTCGGCAAAATTGGTTCCACCCACCGGGATTTGACCGACGTTCATCGAGCGCATGAACAACTTGGCCGCCGCATAGTCCGACGTGAGCGGGCATTGGACAAATGCGGCCCCCGCAAAGGCCACCAGGCCGATGCGATCGCCTTCCAAGCGGTCGATCAGCCCTTGTACTTCCATCTTGGCGCGTTTGAGTCGGTCACCGGAAGCCCCCGAGGAGATGTCGCGCGCCAGCATCGATTTGGACATGTCGAGGGCCACCACCACATCCAATCCGCGGCGTTTGACGATGGTGGAGTGCGCGCCAAACTGCGGCCGGCTCAAGGCGAAAATGATCAATACCAGCGCCAGGACGATCGCGATGAGCCTTAACACCTCGCGCTCGAGCGAGGTTGCGGGGGCAAGCCGGGCGAAGAGTTTATCTTCCGCCACCGCGCGGCCGGCATTCCGGCGTCGCAGCAAAGCGACAACGCCGAAGGCGGCGACCACGGGCACCACCAACAGGAAGTACAGGTATTCGTACGCCGCAAACCTCATGGGTCCTCACGGGAAAGCGCGAAAGCGCGTCCAACGCAATAACAGCTCAAAGAGCAGCAGCGCCAGTGCCGCAAGCAGCGGCACTTGGAATCGCTCGGTATGATGGGTAAAGCGCCCGGGTTCGAGCAACCGAGTCGTCTTCATATGATTAAGGATATCCTGCAGATCTTCCTCCAGGCCCCGTTGGTCGATCGCTCGGTAGAAGGTGCCTTTGGTTATCTCGGCGATCTTTTGTAACAGCTCAGGATTGGTGGGGATTTCGACCAACTGATATTGCATCTGCCCAAAAACATCGGTTCCCACCGGATAGGGCACTCGGCCGCCCTTGCCGACAAGAATCGGGAACACGATGATGTGCTTTTCGGCTGCTATTTCGGCCGCCTGGACCGGCGCCACCGTGGAGGCATTATCGTCCCCATCGGTTAACAAAATGATCACCTTGCTCTCGGCTTCTGAATCGCGCAGACGATTGACGGCCACCACCACGGCGTTGCCGATCGCGGTGCCATCCTCGATCATCCCAGCATCGATCGACTTAAGGATATTTTGCAGCACCGAGTAGTCCAACGTCAGCGGACTTTGGGTAAAGGCCTCGGCTGCAAAGATCACCAACCCTAAGCGGTCGTTCTTACGCTGCTTGATAAAATTAGCAATTGTTTCCTTGGCCCCGTCGATGCGGCTCATCCGCTCGCGCGGCCGGTCGGGTGGCGCGAAATCCACGGCGCGCATACTGGTCGATAGGTCCAGGACCAATACGATGTCCATGCCCTCGGTATACTCATCGGCCATGGTGCTTGCTATCTGCGGCCGCGCCAGCGCCACAATGACCAGCATTATCGAGAGCAGCCGAAAAATCGGCACCAAGAAGCGAAGCCGTGACGGACGTCCCTCGGGAATGTCTTTTACCCAAGACATCGTCGGAAAGATAAAAATTGGCCGCAGGTTGCGATGCAGCCACAGCGCCAGGGTCGCGAGCATGAGAGCGCCGGCAAGCAGCGAAAGCCCGGTGAGTCCCAGGGGAGTTCTCAACGGATCGTCATCGCTCCCCAGGAGCACCCAGCCGGTAGCCGCGCTGCCGACAATGGTCGCGCCCGCACACAGCAACAACAGGATCGATGCTACCCGGCTCTCGTCCTTGCTATCGCCGCGGCTAGCCCCCGGCGCGGCAACCGCGCGCCTGCGCCGTTCCGTTAATAGCAGGCTTACCACCAGCAGCGGCACAACCGCCAAGAGAGCAAGCGCCCCGAGGGACTGAAAGTGCAGCTCCCGAACCGGCATTATACCTGTCCCTCCTGGTAGGCGAGCGGGAGTCGCGTACGTTCGACCACGGTGAAGGCCTCGTTGATTGCGTGGGCGCACTGATCGTCGCTCGGCCGAAGGCGCGCAAACTTTACCAAATCGGCATCTTCCAGAAGCGACCGCAATTGCGCGTGCTCGAGTCCGGGGCTCGGCCGGTCGCACAGTTCCATCAAAAGCTCACGGGTCGTCAGATCCATGGCAAAGAATTGATAGCGGTTGCCCAGATACTCACGTACCACTTCTGAGATCCGAACAAAGTACTCGTAAAACTTTCCTTGCCGCAACAGATCATCCGCGACGATGGCATTGAGTTTTTCCATCGCGATTTCATATGCCTGGCGTGGTGGCGGCAATGGTTGTACCCGCGGATCGGGGCGCAGCACGCCCGCAAAGCGGCGCAGGGACCAGCCGGCGGCGATAAACAGCGCGAGCAACCCCAGCACAACGAGTAGCCGGTAGTCTTTGACGACAATGGATACCGGACCATGGATGTCCCGCGGCTTTGGATCTGAAACGCCCTCGAGCATGCTCGTGATCCGAACGGCAACTTCCGGGACTTCGATGCCCGGGACCGGGGCGCCGCCGTCGGCAACGACGGACTCGAGCGTAAATGAGGGAACGGTTAATGCCCCGGTCTCTTGATAGCAGGCGATCTTCACCACAAACCGCTGCAGCGCGCCGGCCGAAGCATCCGCGGCAGGCGTTAGCTCCTCGGTGCGCGAGAGCTCTACGAACGGATCGAGCGCGAGCGCCGCCGGCAGCCGATAGGTAACTCCAGCTTTCGCGCGCACCTCGATGATTAACTGTATCGGTTCACCGAGGGCGGCGCTTCCGGGATTGACCTGAACGGAAACCGCTTGGTTGGTCTTTTCGTCCGCGCTCTGAGCAGCCCGAAGCGGCGCAGCCGCCAATGCAAGCAACGCCGCCGCACCGGGCAGCACGAAGAAAAGAAACCGGGCCGCCGTGGCTCGGTGCCTTTCGCCGAAATCGTGGAAGGAAAAACCGACCTTCATCGCGCCAGCCTCGCCTCCCGACGCTTGAAGAACGTCACCAGCGGCCGGACATAGTCCTGATCGGTGAAAAGCTCGACTGCATCGAGACGCAACCGCGCAAAAAGGCGCTGCTGCTCGCCCCACAATGTTTTCATGCGCTGAGCAACCTGTTCACGGGCCCGGCGTACGCCGGTATCAAACAAAACCACCTCAAAGGTCTCGGGGTCCTGAAACGCCGCCACCCCAACATTGACGAGCTGTTGTTCCAACCGATCCCGCAGAACAATAGGCACGAGGTCCTGCCGGCGGCTGGCGATTTTAAGACTCCGCTCGTATCCACTCGCGAGGAAGTCGCTGATAAGAAAGGTAATGCTTTTGCGTTTGTTAATCCGCGCTGCAAACTCGAGCGCAGCGCAGATATCGGTACCGGGGTGCTTCGGCCGATAGGCGAGAACTTCCGAAACCACCCGCAGAACATGCTTCTTCCCTTTTTTCGGAGGTACAAAACGCTCGACCTGGTCGGTAAAGATTACCAATCCAACCCGATCGTTGTTTTTAATTGCAGAAAACGCAAGCAAAGCGGTGATCTCAGCCGCCAGTTCTGACTTGAAGCGCTGCCGCGAACCAAAGGCCTGGGAGGCTGAGGCATCCACCAGCAGCATCACCGTCAGTTCGCGTTCTTCGATGAATTGCTTGATGAAGAGTTCGTTCATCCGGGCAGTGACGTTCCAGTCGATCACCCGGATATTGTCACCGGGCTGGTAGGGACGGACCTCGTCGAAGACCATGCCGCGACCTTTGAAGACCGAGTGGTACTGGCCGGCCAGAACATCCTCGACCGCCCTCTTGGTGGTAATCTCAATCTTGCGGATCTTCTTGATTAACTCACTCGTCAGCATGGGGAAATCCTCGGGTCCGAGCGCCTTACGGCGCCGCCAACTGGTCGAGGATCTTCTGGATCATGTACTCAGACGTCAACTCCTCGGCCTCAGCCTCGTAGGTCACGATGATGCGGTGACGCAGGACATCCATCGCCACGGCCTTGATATCTTCGGGAGTGACGTAGCCGCGGTGACGGAGAAAGGCGTGGGCGCGGGCGGCCAAATTGAGGTAGATCGACGCGCGCGGGCTTGCGCCGTACTCAATGAAATCCTCGAGATTCTCGAGTTTGAACTGGCGCGGATCGCGCGAGGCAAAGACAATATCCAAAATGTATTCATTGATCAGCTTGTCGACATACACTTCGTGGATAAGCTTTCGCGCGGCGCGGATCTCTTCCAAGCCGACCACGGTTGAAGCGGCGGGTTTGGTCGCCGCGGTCATACGGGTCATGATCTCGCGCTCTTCGTCACGGGTCGGGTAGCCGACTTTGACCTTCAACATGAAGCGGTCGACCTGGGCCTCGGGCAGCGGATAGGTGCCCTCCTGCTCGATGGGGTTTTGGGTGGCGAGTACGATGAACGGATCGGGCACCAGGTGGGTGGTGTCGCCCAGGGTAACCTGACGCTCCTGCATGCATTCCAGCAGGGCCGACTGCACCTTGGCCGGGGCGCGGTTGATTTCATCCGCCAGTAAGAAATTACAAAACACCGGCCCGCGCTTCGGGGCGAACTCGCCGCTCTTTTGATTGTAGACCATCGTCCCCACCAAATCGGCTGGAAGCAGGTCAGGGGTGAACTGGACACGCTTGAATTCGGCCGAGATCGCATCCGACAGGGTCTTGATGGTCAACGTCTTAGCCAGACCGGGCACGCCCTCGAGCAACACATGCCCATTGCACAACAAACCGAGCAGCATGCGCTCGATCATGCTTTTTTGTCCGACGATCACCTTCCCGACCTCGCCAACCAGGCGGTCGACAAAGGCGCTTTCTCGCTCGATTTTTTCATTAATGGCACGAATGTTGCTCTCCATATAACCCTCCTGAATAAGTTCGCTTGGCCATTATCACAATAGCAGCCCGAAATACAACGATTGAATGAACCATGCTATTCCCACCGCTTGCAGGAAGAAACGCTATTAATACAATACTCGTATTGGACTCGAAGGTATGATACAAAATGTCAAGGGAGCCGTACGGTGAAAGAACGATTTTCTTTAGAGGTTTACCTGCGCCGCAAGTTTCGAGTAAGGCGGGTGCTGATACTCGTCGCACACGTGGTTGACCCGGTAAGGAATGCCGTCTTTGAAATCTGCTCAAAGATGTCCGTGGAGATCGTTTCGCTGCACCGATCGATCGGGGTGTAACCACAAAACTTAACCCCTCTCCCGCTGGCGCTAGAGATTCTAGCGAGCGAAGCGAGGCGTAGAATCTCTTGTCCAGTGGAGGAGATATCCTGCCCCCCATTTGAAATTGGGTTGAGCTAAGAGAGTATTTGTGGCTGCATGGACCAAGGAGAGCAGCCAATGAAACGAAAGAATTGGACCTCGGAAAAGAAAGCCCTTGTCGTCCTCGAAGGCCTTCGAGGACGACAAATCGCCGAATTGTGCAGCGAGCACGGCATTTCTCAGTCTCAGTACTATCAATGGCGGGATCAATTTTTACACAACGCCGCCCGCGCGTTTGAGACAGAGAAAACAGACGAAAAGACCGCACGGTTGAAAAACGAAAATGCCCGCCTGAAAGCCATGGTGGGTGAGCTGACCATGGAGCTAAAAAAAAGCGAGGAGTGGGAATGAGCCGCGGACCCTACCAAAAGGTGAACCGGCGTAACGCTCCCGTGGTTCGCCGGATTCGTACGATAAAGGCCGACCATCCTTTTTGGGGGTATCGTCGGGTCTGGGCCCATTTGAAATACATCGATGGATTCGAGATTAACCAGAAGCGTGTTCATCGGTTGATGAAAGAGCACAAACTTCTGGTAATGCCCAATCTGAAACTGAAAGCAACGCGACGAGCACATACCAGCAAACCGCGCCCTGTTCGGTGCAACCAATGGTGGGGCATCGATATGACCAAGGTCATGATCGATGGATTTGGTTGGGTCTATGTGGTTATTGTCCTCGACTGGTATTCCAAGAAGGTCACGGGGCATTATGCGGGAGTTCAGTCGAAGGCCTGGCATTGGCTGGCGGCATTGAACCAGGGCGTGAATCGGCAATTTCCTGATGGAGTTCGGGGACATGAACTGCATTTGATGTCTGACAATGGCTGTCAACCCACCTCGGTGGGGTTTATGGAAGCATGTGCTGTCATGGGAATCAGACAATCATTTACGAGTTATAACAACCCCAAAGGCAACGCCGATACGGAACGGTTCATGCGGACGCTGAAGGAGGAACTGGTATGGCTTCGTGAGTGGAAGAGTCCAAGCGTTTTCTTTGAAGCCTTGAATTCCTGGCTTGATGAATACAACAACAGCTATTTACATTCAACGCTTGGATACCAATCACCGGTACGATTCGAGCAGGACCACATTGGCCACGAGACTCTCTTACAAAAGGCTTGCTAAATGGGGGGCACTACAGAGAGGTTGGGTGAGGGTGGTAAATCTTTATCTAAAAAACACGTCACCCCCGCAAAAGCGGGGGTCCAGAAGTCTTATAAAAGATTGGATTCCCGCTTCCGTGGGAATGACATCCAGAGACTTTTGCAACACCTTCGCTGGCGGGAGAGGCAAGGTGAAAGTGTTAGGTGTCATCGAATGATTGCTTTTTGAAAAATCTTTTGTTAGAAAATCGACATGCCTTACATCCGACGTAAGCGCCGCGAGGCGCGGGGGAAGACGGAAAACGCGGCCGCGGTACTCACCTCGGGCCAGCAAAGTCTGGCGGTCGAACTGCCGATTTATGCGCTCGTCTTTTTCACCCCGCTTGCCTTTGGAACGGTTGACCTGTGGTCGATCTGCGTCATGTTTGGCCTATCGCTCGTCGCATTCTCCGCCCTCGTAGTCCGCCGTTTCTTCCGCAATCATCAAACTTCGTTTCTGGTTTTCCCGATGGGCCTGGCCTTGGGTCTCGTCACGCTCTTTACTCTTATACAGGCGCTGCCCCTGCCCCCATTTCTATTACGCCTGCTTGATCCCAACGCGGCAGGGCTCTACGATTATGTACTCAGCGGAACCGGATTGTGGGGAGACGGCCAATGGCTATCGCTCAGCCTGGATCCACCGGCAACTGCTCTTGAGCTTATGAAATTTGTTTCCTATACGTTGGTTTTCTTCACCGTTATAAATTATTTCAATGACCGCCAGCGTGCCCGGCGATTGATGAAGGTCCTGGTCTGGGCGGGATTTTCAGTGACCCTTATCGGATTTTTCTTCAAGCTTTTTGATGCCAACGCGATCTTTGGCATCCGCCAAATTCCCCCCGGTTCCTTCTTTTTTTCAACGTTCATAAATCCCAATCACTTAGCCGGGTTGTTGGGACTGTGCGCCCCCGTTGCCATTGGCCTTGCCTTTTCGGCGCGCGAACGCCAGGATCGCGCCTTCTACGGTTTTTTCGGATTGATCATGGGCGTCGGGGTATTTATGAGTCTCTCCCGGGGAGGAATAGTAGCCTTTTCCGCTGGAATGATCTTTTTGGTTTTCTTCGCCGCCACCCGTCGTACCCGCCAATTGCGCCGTGCCGTTCTGGTACAACTTATCGCGGTCGGGGTGCTCACCGTGGCCAGCTATTTGGCGTATGACACCATTCTCCGCGAGCTGAAAACACTCGGCAACTTAAGCGCCGTGCGCGAGGAATTGAAATTCAATGCCTGGAAGGGCACCGTGCCGATGATTCTTGATCACCCAATCGTTGGAATCGGCCGCGGCGCCTTTGCTTCGGTCTATCCGCGCTACAAGTCAGTTCCGTCAGAAGCAACCTTCACGCACCCTGAAAACGAGGTAATCCAAAATCTGGTTGAGTGGGGGCCGATTTTCGGGGGATTGTTCCTGCTGATCTTCGCGGGTACGGTCTTTATGGCGCTCTTTCGCGCGCGTGAGTCTTTCTCGATGGGTGGATGCTTAGCCGGCGTGTTTATTGTCTCGCTCCACAACCTCGTGGATTTCAATCTTGAAATCGGCGGCGTGGCAATGCCCTTCATAGCAGTCCTGGCGATGCTGTGCGCCAGTCCCTTTTCGCATGCCGGCGGGCCGCTTCCCTTTGAAATTCGTCCGCGGATCCCTAAATGGTTCGCCAGTGCGCTCATACCCGGCGCGCTCGCGATTGGCATTCTGGCGGCGCCGTTTGCCGGCACGCATGCTCTTTCGCGGGAGACCCAGGAGATAGAGGCGCAGGCGGAAACCGGCGCTGCCGAACCGTGTGTCGGCAACGCTCTCGGCGAGGCCGCGTGCAACCTGCTGCGCCACCACCCGGGCGACTATCTCGCTCCCCTCATCGTCGGCAAGGCCTTTCTCAATGCCAAACCTCCGGCATTCGACAGGAGCGTGCATTGGCTTGCCCGGGCGATATACCTCGATCCCGGATCCGCGGTCGCGCATCACCTGATTGGCAGGGCGTTACTCTTCGCGGGCAAGCGTGAACAAGCATTCAGCGAATATCAGGCTTCGGCCGAGGCTGACCGCACCCAGCTCAGCACGTTGGTGTCCGAGGTGCTAACGCTTACCAAAGAAACCGACGCAGCCATTCGCATCACGCCGCAAGACGCCGACGGATTACTGACTACCGCCCGTATTTTGAGGACCCTTGGCAAGGTTGACGCAGCCGTCACGGCTTGCCGTAAAGCTGTTGATCTCAATGTTACCCGAGTGGACGTTCTCGACCTGCTCGCTGAATTGCTGTTAAGTCAGGGGAAGCTCGACGACGCAGTCGAAACGGCGCAAAAGTTGATCGATACCGAACCGCAACATGACTATGGGTATCTCATTGAAGGCAGGGCCCTGTTCGCCAAAGGCGAGACCGAAAAAGCCTTCAAGGTCTGGCAAACCGGTTTCGAACTGGAGCCGGAAAGTCTTCCTTTAGCGTTTCAGTTAACCGACTTCTATCTCAAAAACGGCAAGATAACCGAGGCTGAGGACATCGCTAACCGTTTGCATGCCTTGGCTCCAACCGACGACAGCAGTCAAGCGCAGGTCAATTCCCTCTTGGGTCACATTCAAGAGTCGCGCGGATTGTTCGTTGAGGCTCGTCGCTTCTATCGCGTTGCCACGAGCCTTATGCCGAGTGCGCCTTCGTACTTACTCGATGTCGGTAGGATGGAAGAGCGGATGGGAAACGGGGATGAGGCCGAGCGGATCTACAACCAATTGCTACTCGAAAGTTATCAGCCAAAAGAAATGCAGGCAAAAATCGACGAGATTTCAAAGAGACGACAGTCTGAAAAAGACCAGGCGATGTGGAATACGTGGGTGAAGAATCAGGATAAGGAAAAGGATACGGGAAAAAACAAGAATATAAACAAGAACGCAAGTAAGAAAAATGTTAGAGAAGAGCATCCCGAAGAGTCGAGATCCGAGACCTTGGAATAAGAAATTAAATCATGGTTTTTCGTGTAACATCTCATCATCCTCCCGATAGATTCCGACGAACTTTTTTGTTATTTCTGTTGCAATGCTTTTCGTGGCCTTTTTAAGTTGACGGGAGAACTTCTTTTTGTTTTTGCCAGGATACGAAAACCACAGCTCGACAAAAGCTAGCGTGCTGAGCGATACCGACCATTTGATCACTTTTCTTTGAGTATCCGAGTCATTGAATATGATTTTTCGATAATCTGGAACTTTGACCCCGTATGTTTTCCAACCGACCCCATAAAAACCGCGTTCGCGACACATATCAACAAATCTCTTCCACGCATCGTCAAAAATCGGATTGGCCTCAAAAGAATCATTGTGCAATGATTTGACACACCCTTCCGAGGACGAATTGTTTTGTATCAAATCGAAGTGATCCGGATCATTACATTCAACTGATGTTTCCAACCGGTGTTCTTTTGTTAAGATGCTTTCTCGATCAGATTGAATTTTCTTCGATGTATCCTCATTCTCATGCAGAATAGAGCTTTCCACGTTTGCATTGACGGTATTCGCCGTTGTTGTTGCAACCCACAGCCCCCGCTCCCTGAGCTGAAGCAACGATGATCCAATCATTTCGCCGATCAATTGCACCATTGCATTCAACTCGTGATCAAGCTTTCCAAGGGATTGGGGAAACCTCAATTTGATATCGAAAAAGGCTGGTGCATCAAACGTCACGGTCGTTCGGACACTTTGTATTCCTTTACCGGCGATTTTTTTATAATCTTCCGAATTGGTATTTATGAGTATTATATTCCTGGCATCCGATGGTTTGATACCGGCTGTGCGCCATTCAAGTTCGTAAAATCCCGCGCTGCGACAAAAGTCAACGAATTTATTCCAAACATCATCTATTGAATTAGCCCCTTCTATCACTTCAACAGAAAATTTTTCTATGCCTTCTCTCAGATGCTCTGCAATTCTGTTCCTACCGAAAGCTCGCAAAATTTTCTTGGGCTGGAAAAGGCCCGTGAAACGCATAATGGTTATGGTAGCAACTGCGAGAACTACAAATATTACCCCAGTCTCTATGTCTTGCAACGCAGTGAGAGCAACAGCTGAAACAGCAAATATCAATGATATTGCATAAAGGGTCAATACGGCTTTTTGCTGGGTAAATCCCGCTTTTAATAGCCGATGATGTAAGTGGCCCTTATCGGGTGAAAAAATTGGCCGACGTTCAATAAAACGCCGAACGATTGAAAGCAGCGTGTCCATAACCGGAAGACCGAGTGCAATAACCGGCACTACCATAGCCACTGCTGTAGACGATTTTTGATTGGTAATGATCGAAGTAGTAGCAAGTATGTATCCTAAGAACATTGAACCGATATCACCCATGAAGACGATAGCCGGATTCCAATTGAACAATAAAAAACCAATGACCGAACCCGCGATCGTTGATGAGAACAATATCCCCAATTCATTGCCAGAACGATACGCCATAACAAAATTGGTTGCTGAGACAAAAAATGCTATTCCCGCAGCTAACCCATCCAACCCATCAACAATATTCATGGCGCTGATGATACCCGTAATCCATAAAACAGTGACCGGCAGATCGATCCATATCGGCAGATGAACGGGCCCCAAAAAAGGAACACCAATATTTTGAAATCTAAATCCAACGAACCACGCCACTAATGCCAAGACAACTTGCAGTGAAAACTTGATGGCAGCACGCACTCCCTTGATATCATCAACCGCACCAAGGAAAGCAATTACGACACCCCCGCACAACAACACTATCAGCTGAAGGTTGATGCCATAGTTCTTCCCAAAATGAGAACCTTGCACCACCATCAATCCCAAAATGGGTATGATAATAGCGAGCAGAATAGCGACACCACCGAGGCGCGGCATTGGTGCACGGTGGATCTTCCGTCGATCAGGAATATCAACAGCACCAAGTCGAACCGCCACCCAACGACTAAACGGCGTAAGTACGGCAGCGATAGATGCTGCAATAACAAAAATAATGAAAGATAGCGTCATGTTCTCATGAATGCCCCAACGGACACAACCCGTCTCAGCACCACTAGTAGGTTGGCACGTAAATCGGCCAAGCGCTCAGTTGAGTTGACCAAGCGCTCGTATGCCATCATGCCAAGAAACAGTGGGCGTGCTTGCATACCATACGAAGGTTCCTTTTCGATTAGCCTTAGGTGCTCAACGGTAAAGTCCGTCAGAAACGCAAATCGTGCCACGTCCTTTTGGCTGTTACAGGCGTAGTATGTCGGGTATGGATCAATCTGATCTTTGGGTAAATTACGGAGAGGATTCGCGAGAAGCTTGTGAAACCAATGAGGCGTCAGGCGTGCAACCAGACTTACGTAATAGAACTTATTTGGTGTTCGAAACACATAGCACCCACCGGGTACGAGGACCCTTCGGACCTCACGAAAATGAGCAAGCGGATCCTGGACATGCTCGAGAACATAATTGGATACGCAAGCATCAAACACCGAATCAGGATATGGATAGTGATCGCGTTCAATAATCGCAGCCTTTTTCAGATGCTCGTTCTTTAGGACCGCAGCATCAATATCAACCCCGTCAACTAAGCCGACGGTCGCTAGAAACGCTGATGTCGAATTCGTCGGGCCTGCCCCGATTTCGAGGATATGACTTCCGGGCAAAATGGTAGCGCGGCAGAGAGCGTGAAACTCTGTTGTTCCGTCGACCCAACCAGGGCGAGATCGATAGAATCGATCGATATATCTATCCTGCCACTTGCCCATGGTATACTTTCCTCAAAAATTAGGACTGTTCTGGCCTTTGGAAGCTTGCGTCGGTGATCATTCTACACTATGGTCGCGGTTCATTCCAAAAATGCTTTCAAACCTCGGCGAGTTGGCGAGCTAGTCTGAATTCCAGCTCGCGAGAAGATCGTCTATCCTTAGTCCAAGGTATGAAAGCGCAAACGTGGCTGGCTGAACAAATCCATCAATAAGTGCCAGACCCACGAGAGCTTCTTGAACTCGAAGGCCTACATCAAACCGGAAGAAACCGGAGAACACTTCAGGATGGGTTGTTGATCGGACGGGTTCTTCGGAAATGAAAACAGATAGCCATTTCTCACGGACCTTGCTCGGACGAAGGGCATCAAGCACGTTGTCGGGCACATCTGCCGCTAGGAGATTCTTTGCGATCTTCAAGGTGAAGTACGCAGAGATCGACGCACGCGCGGCTCGCGCCTGGTTTATAACCTCGTTCCAATCGGGCGACAAGTTATCGATAATGAGTTTAGTGTCGAGGATCGCACGCAACGGGATGTTGAACACGTGGACCGTATTATGAATAACCTGATGAATAAGAGTATCTTCCGGCGAAAGAAATAACGTGTCACGAGGGAACGGAAGATTCTCCAGTTTCTTGTTTAGCATTTTCTCCATCCGATCAACATTCCACGCACGCGCCCAAAGACCTCTAGCGTCTATCTGGAACCGTTGCGGCTGCGTGAGACTGTCATGTATTTCGATGAGCGATCCGGGGCTCTTGATCTTCCGGTGGATAAATCCGCGTTCGTGAAATGTTGCTCTTGTCACCGGCCTGCCAGGTAGATACAAAAGTCGTTCAAAACCGGCAGACCGCAAGATTTCGTCTGCTATCTGTAGTTCTCCGGGGATTACAAGCAGGTCAATGTCAGCAGAGCTTCTGAAGGCCGGGTCGGGATAGACTAAGTGCCGCAGCGCCGCTCCCTTGAGCGGAAGGAATCGAACACCGCCCTTTATTAACGCCGAACCAACCTCCTTTAATACTATATCTGACATAATGTTCAAGGCAACCATACTTTTGTGGTCCTTTTGAAGGTGTTTCCGGATAGAAGCGGGTGCAGTGCGGATCCTTCTGAGGCAATGCTCCACGTAACCACTCAACTGGTTTGCCAATGCAAGGGAGGGAAGCTCGTCCCACGCTCTCGTTGGTGCTACCAGAGGCTTGACACCGGCAAGAATGTTCGTCAATAAAACTGATCCACCTAAATCTTCCATTTACACCCTTTTCAACAAAAAAACCTCTCAAGCGCTAAGCTGGTATCATCGAAAAAACAAAATTGACAACTTGTCTATAAAGATTCGATGTATCTTAAACGTTGTCAATAATACGTTGATGTTACTCAGAATAAGGGTTATATACTCCGACGTGCCGTTGATGGAAAATTGTTCAATATAAGAATGGCACCTGGCTTTTATAGCCTTACTTGGAAATAAAATGCAATTTAGGAATCAACATAGGAATAACGAAAATCTTTCTCGACAATTCTCTACGCAGACGATATCTGCCAAAGAAAGGTATATTTCACTTGATCTTCTACGAATAATCCTGACGATCTTGGTTATAGGCAACCATGCAGATAGTTATAAATACCTAATTGATATTAGTCCAATTTTCGCTTATCTTAGGAATCTTGCTGTTCCTGTTTTTCTCATATTATCAGCCTACCTGACACCTAATATTATTAATTCCAACCTTTCAAAGTCCCACTTTCTCTCTAGAGGTTGGCGCATTTATAAACCAGTGGTTGTCTGGAGCTTTGTATACCTAACTTTATTTTATATTCTGTCATCTTTTCATATCCTAGGTGCTACCAATGGGATAACTCAATACAGAAACTTTATAACCTTTAAGGTTATCACCTATCAGTTATTATTTGGTTGTGTGGTGAATCAGCCGCTCTATTACCTTATCGATCTACTTTGGTTGAACATTAGCTTTTACATCTTATTCTCATATGTGGTCAAAGAACGTTATCATACCTTGCTACTCATATTACTGATATCAGTAAGTTTCTTCCTCCAGTATTCTGGATTTAATTGGAGCATATTTTCAACATTTAATGATTATATGCAAGCTACCCTGGGTAGGTTTATTGAATTCGTTCCTTTCTTCTCTTTGGGATTTATATTAAGATACTACACTTATTTATCTAAAAATAGATTGTATTCGACATTATTGATAATAGTATTTGCAGTAATAGGCTACTTGATTTGGAGCTGCGATACCTTGAAGACCTTCGGATACGGGGGATTTGGTGTTTTATTGGGTTCCTTTTCTTTGTTTTTTCTATTTGCAATACTATTCGTGAAAAAAACTTCTATTTATGCAAGGATAATTCAAAAATTAGCTGAATTAACTCTGGGCGTATATTGTATACATATTATAGTAATTGGGTTCTGCTCTCGATGTTTCGGGTACCTTGGGTTAACCTCACACGAATTCATGCCATCATCGCTTCTGACAATTATTGTGGTTTCGTTCTTATCGGCTTATTTCCTGAGAATATTATTATCTACTTATGGGCGAGGTATAGTTAGTTAAAAGTTCTTCCAATAGAATGCCTTCCAGGCTCTGCCAGGTGTCTTATAATTAGACAGACTGACCTATTTTCGGACACAGCTTCTCCCCTAACAATCTTTCTTCCGTCTGTTGACTTTATGATTTTCGATTGCCGAACCCAAAAAACCATCTTCCTCAATTAAAAAACTCCTATATATATAATCACTCAATCTGTCATCAATCTCACTAGATTACCTATACAAACTCTTTTAGTAAAATATTTATTCACGTACCTCTTCCCATTCTCCCCAAATTGTTTCAATTTATCTTTTTCGGCAAAGACTTTAAGAATCATTTCTTTTACTTTCTCTGGGGTAGCATCAGACACCATTGAATAACCACATTCAGCCTCTTTTATCATCAAATGACCGTCACTTTCTTTATTGAGCAATGCTACTATTGGAAGAGATGCAGCCATATATCCCAATATCTTCCCCGGTACAACTGGAGTCTTATTCATATTACTTAAACAAATAAGACCCACATCGACCTCTTTTGTCAGTTCAGGATACATTTCTTGTGAGATGAAATCATGAAATATGACATTCCTGAGTGAGTAGTTCTCAGTCAATTTCATTAATCTTTCCTTCTCCATTCCTTCACCTACAAATAGAAAATATATTTCCTCTATACTCCTGACCTCGTTAGCAGTCTTAATAATTAGATCTAGCCCCTGTGAAGGACCCATTACGCCTGCAAATAAAATAATGAATTTGCCCTCAAGTCCCAATTTATTTCTGAAGAATTTTTTATCACTTTTCTTCACGTATGGATCTACGTCTATCCAGTTAGGAATGTAATGAATCTTTTCCGGGGGTATATTCTTTCATTAATCAAGAATTTTCTACTTGTAATTGTGTGCGATGTTACTTTGTCTGCAAAATGATACGCTTTTTGTTCCATCTTCTCGAAATACTTGATTAACAGCCTATTCCTCATAATGCCAAGATCTATAGCGTTCTGCGGAAATATGTCTTGAATGTTTAAAATATATCTTGCCCTAAAAATCTTCTTAATTTTTACTCCTAATATGGCAAAGGGAAGAGGAGGAGAATAGACTATCACCACATCAATTTTGTCTTTACAATACTTTCTAATTCTGTCTATAAATAGTTTTGGCAATAGCAGTTGCGAGATGCCCCTAACGATAAAGTTTATTTTATGAAGAGGAAGTGTTTTAACTCTGACAACACGAACACCATTTTCCATCGAGGATTCACTATATGTAATTTGTTTAGCTTCATTCGTAACATTGTCCCTAGGCCAAGGCGTGACAACTGTAACCTTATTTCCTTTTATGACAAGCTCTTCTGCCAATTGCCGCATCATAAGAGATATTGAATAAAGTTGGGGCGGATAAGCGTCAGCAACCAGAAGAATATTCACCTATATATCCCTTATCAAATAAAATAATTATATAACATGTGTATTAAAAATAATTCGTTATGTTGCCTCTAAGCACGTTAATTACAACCGATGAAGGACTATAATCATCACATAAATCATATCTCGCGTTCCATTTCATGCTTACAACCGTCTCAACGGACTCAGCGATATTATTGGGATCAATTCCCGCTACTACATGAGCACCAGCTTCCACTGTTTCAGGACGCTCAGTGGTCTTACGTATACTGACACATGGAACTTTATAGAACAAACCTTCCTCAGGAGTTGTTCCGGAATCCCCGAGGAGACAAAATGCATTCATATTTAAAAAATTAAAAGTCATAAAATCCCAACGGTTTAATTACTCTTATACCTTTCGATATGGACATTCCTTGTATTTTGCTTTTAGTTCTAGGATGCATAGGATAAATAACTTCTTTTTTTAATTTTTCGCTAACTAGAGAAAGCCCTTTCAGAATCGCCCGCAGCGATTCTGGATCGTCAACATTCTCCTTTCTATGCACCGTAACCGCGACATACTCATTGGGTTTAACACTTAACACATCGAGGATGTCACTATTTCTAATTTTATCTTGAAAAGCCCGCATCACCTCAAATGTTGGATTACCCGTAACAAAGATCTTCGAAGGATGGATATTTTCTCTTATTAAATTCTCTCTGTGATACTGATTGAAAGGCAATAAAATATCTGATATGTGATTCTATTAAAATGCGATTTTTTTGTTCCGGCATTCGTTTATCCCATGCCCTTAAACCGGCTTCCATGTGAAATATTTTCACGCCATGATGTGATGCTGGCAAGACCGACAACCCACTATGTGTATCCCCAAGAACAATTAATGCATCGGGTTCTACCTTTGCAAATAATTCTGCACTCTTTCGTATTACATCAGCAATTTCGTTTCCATACGAACTCGTGTTGATCTCGAGATTAAAATCTGGGGGTCTTAATTCCAGGTCTCTAAAAAAGAAATCTCTTAGTTCCTTTGTGAAATTTTGGCTTGTATGAACCATTATATGATTAAAATTTAAGTAAATCCAATTTTTTCAATACAGACCACATTTTAATCATCTCTGGTCTTGTACCCATTATTGTCATCACCTTCATCCCATACCTCCAATGTATCTACTCGATACCGGCTGACCTTCTTTAGTTAAAATAGAAATTATTTGTCAGTTATTTTTGTCGGTTATTCAGGAAATATTCTTACCTTCGGAAGTGGAATTATAAATTTCCCGCCATTATTTATATAATCTTGTCTCTTTTTAATTACTTCATCTGTAAAAGCCCACGCAAATAATACGGCATAATCTGGAAACTTCGAGCCCCTAACAAAATTCCACGATTTGATTGGTACATGGGTTCCAGGAGTAAAGAAACCCTGTTTAGCCGGTGCATCATCGACTACGTAATCTAGATAATTGCCATCAATACCGCAATAGTTCATAATAATTGTCCCTCTGCCAGATGCGCCATAACCAATAATGGTTTTTCCTTCTCTCTTTAGCCGAGTTAACATCTCTAATAGATCGCGACGAGTTTCTGCCACACTTTCTGCGTACCTCGTGTATGTCTCGGGTTTATCAAATCCCTTGTTTTCTTCACATTTAATCATATCAAAAACTGCTGACGATATTTTATCGGATCTCTGTCCGATATTTTTTGCATAGAAACGAACTGAGCCCGATCGTACTCCTGGAATATATCGTAGATCAAAAATCTCCATATCATATTTTTTAAAAAAGCTGCTCAAGGATATTAGAGAGTAATAACTCATATGTTCATGATAAATCATATCGTATTGCATTTCATCGATAAGGGTATTAAGATAATAAATTTCAATTATGAGAACTCCGTCATCCTTCAATAAACATTTAACCCCTTTTATTATGTCTATCATATTGTCAATATGCGCGAACGAATAGCTCGACAGAAAAACGTCAAATTGTCCGTATTCTTTTTTGATTTCCATCGCGCGTTTTTCAGAAAAGAAATCGTTAATTACCGTTATATCTTTCGAACTGATGGAATTTACCACATTAGTGGCCGGATCTATTCCAACTGCACGCACCCCAAGCGCAGCTAACGGCTTGAGTAAAACACCATCATTACACCCAAGTTCAAACGCAGATGATTCTCGTCTATCCTTAAGAAATCTCTCATGAATTTCCTTGGCAAAGGCTTCAAAATGTTCAAGTAAGGTACCTATTGCTGACGAGAAAAAAAAATAATTTTCTTTAAATAATACCTCTGCTGGTACAACATCACTTATTTGGACCAAGAAGCAATCCTGACATAAGTTGAGATTAAGCGGATAATATTTTTCATCGCGGAAATGTTCTTCCTTGAGAAAACCACCAGCCAGCGGAAAATTACCAAAACCTAATATTCTTTTTAAATTAGACCCTGTACAAAAACGACAGGTCGTACGACGTATAAACTTACCTATCGGTTTAGTTGTCTCCACTTGCATAAAATTATCCCCAATTTTTATTCATATAGGTAGCCGATTCAGAAACCATCCTGTCGGCAGAAGTACCGTACGGATAGATATACTTAAGACCTCCGAACTTTGTATCAAGAACACGCTTGTGTATCTTATTATCGCTTGTAGTGGCTTCAATGGTAACATTTCTATTAAAATATAATCTTTAAAAAGACGAAGAAGTTCGTACTTTGTGATAGGCTCATTGGGAGCAAAATGAAAAACCGAAGACTCTGTTCTAATCTTTTCAAAATGGTCACCTTCTATTATCTTGAGACAGAGATTCCCAAACTGATAGGTAGAAATTCCATGCCATATATGATTTGTATAACCAGGCACAACAGCACCAGTAGGTTGTTTTAGAAACCATTCCATTAACCCTTCGCCAAGGAATGGACTGGGACCAATTATGGAACAACGTAAGTTAAGGAAATTCTCAGCAAATACCTCACCAAGACTTTTAGTTATTCCGTAAAGATCTTTGCAGTCATGAGCGTCGTCTTCATAGTAGCTCTCTGCATCACCTGAAAAAACCCCGTCCGTAGAAATATGTATAACCCTTCCCCCGTGATCTTTCGCAAAAGCAGATAATTCGTGAGGAAAGAGAGAATTGATTTTGATCGCCTTACGGATACTGGCCGGATCCTTGTCTTCAATCTTTGCCGGAAGTATTCCTATACAATTAATGAAATAGTCGTACCGTGACGACTTGGCACAAATTATTTCAAGTTCTCCTAGACCAGACATCACATCAAAGTAAAAAGGGGACTGCTTGTCTAAGATGTGTGTTCCGTGTGCTTCAATAGTAGCCGACGCCGCAAGCACCCTGTGGACCATGTGCCCCAGCATACCAGTAACACCCAAAACCAAGACCTTTTTCTTAACTGTCATGTCTTATACAAAAACGCCTTATGAACTTCCTGGAGCTGTTGAATATTTTATAAATTGATCTTCCCCGTTGCAAGAGCATCCCGAACAAAATCAAGCTTTACCAGTAACTCAATAAGGCAATCTTCATCTAATTGCCGAGTATTATGTGAATTGTAGTCCTCTTGTCCTGAGACTTCGGCTTGCCCTTCAGTAAAATAACGGGCATAGTTAAGATCTCGTATGTCCGCAGGTATTCGATAATAGTTCCCCAAATCTTCAGCCCTCGCCATTTCTTCTCGGGTCAAAAGTGTTTCGTACAGTTTTTCTCCATGTCTGGTTCCAATTATATGAATATCAATCTTTTTATTAAAAAGCTTTTTCAGTGCGTTTGCCAAGGTTTCAATGGTGGCCGCCGGCGCCTTTTGAACAAAAATGTCGCCTGGATGCGCATTCTGAAACGCATAAACAACCAGATCCAAAGCGTCATCAATTGACATCATGAACCGGGTCATATGAAGATCGGTCACTGTAATAGGCATATCAGACAAGATCTGGCTGATAAACAATGGAATTACTGAACCCCGGGAGCACATGACGTTGCCATAGCGGCTTCCGCAAAATATCGTGCTCGTTGATCCATATGTCCGTGCCTTAGCAATCATCATTTTTTCCATGAGTGCCTTCGACATACCCATGGCATTAATCGGATACACAGCTTTGTCGGTGCTTAAAACTATCATATTTTTCACCTTGCAAGCCAATGCTGAATTCATGACATTTTCGGCGCCCAAGGCGTTAGTGCGAACAGCCTCTACGGGAAAAAATTCGCATGATGGAACCTGCTTTAGTGCTGCAGCGTTGAATGCCAAATCAACATCTTGCATGGCAGGAAGAATACTGTCGTAATCTCTCACATCTCCAAGATAGAATTTGACTTTTGGGCTTTTCAAGGCGTTACGCATCTCATCCTGCTTCTTTTCGTCCCTGGAAAAAATACGAATCTCTCTTATATCGGTTTTCAAAAAACGCTGCAAAACAGCGTTGCCAAAGGTCCCCGTACCGCCAGTGATAAGAAGCGTCTTTTCTGTAAACATTTTCCACCTTAACTTTCGAGATCCTAAATCTCTTCGATTACAATATTAATTTGTTATGTTTTTATCTTAGCAATTTTTGAAATGAACTCAAAGGTTTTACTTGCGCAACGATCCCAAGTAAATTTCTTTGCACTATTAAATGCTAATTCAGCTTTCTCTGCCCGTAGCTTAGGATTCTCAATCAACCCTCTGAGAACTTCAGCAATTTCTGCTGGATTTTCAGGGTCAAAATATACCCCGGCATCCCCTAACACCTCAGGCATTGGACCGCGGCTTGAACACGCAATAGGCAATCCTGCCGCCATTGCTTCAATAAGGATATTAGGCATATTCTCGCAACTTGAAGCAAATACAAAAATATCCGCTTTGTGATAACAATTGTACAATTCAGAATAGGAAACTAATCCTTGATAGTTGATGATACTACCTGTTGGATCAATCCGTTGGAGCACACGCCGTAGACGCTTTAGCGCAGGTTCATATGCAGCACCAATTAAATCGAGGTGAACAGGTAATTGTTGAGACTTAAGATACGCCACCGCTTCTGCCACGTGCCACTGGTGTTTGAAAACATCTATGGTAGACACATAGAGAATTTTGAGAGGGCGCTCAGGCGAATATTTTTCAATGGATTGCTGAGCCCTTGGAGCGAGAGGGAATTGCTTATTCATTCCGTGCGGTATAACGGTGCTCAAACCGTGCATTTCTCTCATGTTATTTTTTATTATATCATATGCATAGTCAGTTAGAAATATTAAGCCATCTGCTCTATTAAATGTATGAATCTGCACGTAGTGAAGTAACGTCATCTTTAAGTGCATCCAGGATATGTTATATCTTCTCGCTTCAGACCAGTCAAAGGGTAACATGTTGCGTGACATGGTTATAAACGGTCTGAATGTCCCGACAAATGCACCTCCCGGAACAAGAAGCACATCACATTTTTCCTGACACAAATACCGTTCAAGGACAAATCGTTGCCAGTACAAACGAAACGGTAATGCTTTATCCAACATAGGATCATAAAATTTACGCAACCAAGACCGATCGACAATCCTGTCAAGTGTTGCCGAACGACTCCAGACGATCACACGATTAAAGCCATAGGCAATTGGCTGCGCAACCTTCAGTATTTCGTTTAAGTGTGTAACACCGCCGCCACCGCTAATATTCGAAGCATCAATGCCCAACCGCATTTTGAACTTTCACCAGGTAATCTTATATTCACGCCGCCACAGTTCGAACATCGTTAATGCAAACAAACGGCTTGTATTGGCGAGACCCCAACGCTGTCCCTTAATCAGGCTCATGATTGCCTTTTTATCAAAAATTCTGGGCTCAGCTTCCATTAATACATCGGTCATAAAAGCCCCCCACGTACCCTTAAACCAAGTCATTAGAGGCAGTGAAAAACCCTGTTTGCGATCAATATCCAGTGACAGGGGCAAGTGACGTTGTGCAAGTCTTTTGAGAAGAATCTTCCGCTCATTCGTTGTCGCCCGTAGATTATCCGGCATCCGCCCGAATGCGAATTCGATGAGCCTGTGATCTAAGAAAGGAGCTCGTAGTTCCAATGAATGAAGCATACTTGCCCGGTCCGTCTTAACCAGATAATCATCCACCATGGTTGTTTTGAAATCTGTTCTTGTTGCAAATTGGAAAATGTTCAATGAGGTATCGACCTGTGCTATTTTCTTCGATTCAGGTGAGACTGAAGGCATATAACCAGAACGATACAATGGTGACAAAAGCTTTCGTCGAAATACTTTGTCGAAATATACATTTATCGCACTAACACTGGAGGCCGCTTTTCCCTCAAACCCGATAATGTGATTCCGCCCTCTCGTTCCTACGGGTAAGGCATGGGATGCTATAGATGATAATATTTTTCTGAAACCTTTTGGCATGTGTTCCCTTAACCAATCAATCCTCCTCAAGAAATTATAATGTGGGTAGCCTCCAAACAGCTCATCCCCACCGTCTCCACTGAGAGCTACCGTAACGGACTTCCTGACAAGACCAGCGAGCATCGCGGTGGGTACGATTGAATGATCGGCCAGCGGTTCGTCATATTGCCTCACAAGCTGTGGTAAAAGAGATACCGAGGCTGGTTCGGCGACCAGTTCAGTATGATCTGTTTCAAAATATTCGGCTACTAATTTGGCATAAGGACCTTCGTCAAATGAACCATGCCCCGGAAAAGAAATAGTGAAGGTTTTTATCGGCTGGTTCGATACCTTTGCAGCAA
This sequence comes from uncultured delta proteobacterium, assembly GCA_963754925.1. Lineage (GTDB taxonomy): Bacteria > Myxococcota > B64-G9 > B64-G9 > B64-G9 > CAVWHX01. The sequence goes on along the minus strand of CAVWHX010000004.1, from coordinate 1,229,531 downwards.
TGGCGGTGATAAGCGATGAATCAATACCGCCACTGAGTAAAATACCAATCGGTACATCAGCCACCAATTGTCTGCGAACAGCTTCAGACAGAATTGTATTCAGCTCTTCCGTAAGCTCATCCGTCGAAACACCAGGCCGAGGCAGATTCTCAGGAAGTTGCCAATAGCGCCAAATAGTTGCGCACTTCTTTTCCACACTATAAATCATGGCGTGCCCGGGGGGAAGTTTGTGGGTCTCTTTGAGAATTGCTTGGTCGCCGGAAACATAACCATAGGTGAGGTAATAGTCGAGCGCATCTAAATCTAATTCGCGTGAAAATTCCGGGTCGGCCATCATTGCTTTAAGTTCCGACGCGAAAACAAAACCATCATTTGAATGTTTGTAGAACAACGGTTTCTCACCCGCCCGATCACGAGCAAGAAAAAGCTCCTGGCGGGCGTCGTCATATATTACAAATACGAAAGCACCTATGAAACGCTGTAAACAACTCTTCCCCCATTCTTTGTAAGATTCAAGCAGGACCTCCGTATCGCTGCTCGAACGGAAGGTATGACCCGCTCTTAACAACTCCTCGCGCAACTCTTTGTAGTTATATATTTCACCGTTAAAAATAATAGCATACCGGCCTGAGCTATCTTCCATGGGCTGGTGACCACCCGGTGAAAGGTCAATAATAGCCAATCGCCGGTGCGCCATTCCTAACCGTTTGTCTGAAGACCACCAAACTCCTGCGCTATCTGGTCCCCGATGAATCATGGCGTCACGCATCGTCAAGAGACGATTCGGATTGTCTATAGGACATTTTGAAAATATGCCGACAATACCGCACATGTTTTTAGTGTTTCCTATTTTTTCTCATATCGTTTTTTTGCTCTGCCCACAATACCACTTGGACCGTACTGCACGACGGCATCGGTAAATCCGGCTTCTGAAAACCATTTTTTAACAGTTCGCAAAGATTGCGGATGATCGTGGGCTGGAGAATACATATCGAAGGTATCAAGAATAGCCCACTCGTTATTTATCTCTGGTGGCAGTCCGAGGTATGTATATTCAACTATTGGGAGCAGCCTAGCCCCTGCCCGCCCAAACAACATTCGCATAAATTTACTGAGCGGTAAAATGATAGGCACGAGAAGTGTTACCAACTTATAGAGACTCTCTTTTTTCATCCGTTTGGTTACCGGTCGTAAAAGGTATTTCCAATGTAATAACGAGATAAAAGTTGATTTGTAAACGTCTACGACGAGTTCACCGCCAGGTCTAACGTACCTTGAGAGTTCGATAAAGCTGCGTTTGGGCTCAGGTGTGTGCTGCAACACGCCCAAACAAATAACTTTGTCGAACGACTCCTTGGGAAGCGGAATATTGAATATATCACTTTGAAAAAGATGCAGATTGGGCATGTGGCCATTATTTATCTGGTTGGCTTCAACGGCGTTAGAGAAATCGAAGGAATATACCTCGGCGCCTGTTTGTAGAAGCGCCTCTGTAAAGCGTCCCGCACCAGAACCGGCCTCTAATATCCGCTCTCCCTCCAAATTTTCTGACCATCCGGAAACATTAAAAGACGGTTTCGTGATAGAGGTAAGCCCGTGTAACTGTCCAACTGTGTTCTGCGGTGTATATTCCACTGGTATCCAAAAGAACTTGCATAATTCTCAACGGAAACAAAACGTGGTATTCCATTTATTATGGGGTATTGTTTTCTACAGGTGCGGCATAAAAGTCTTCCTTCACAAATGCTTTCGTCTTCTTTTTGCGTTCCATTGCCGAAAACTAAAAAATCGCTGCAGGCTGTGCACTGATACTTTTCGACATCTATAGACATAGTATATCTTTATAAACTCTTTCATAATTTCTCGCCATTGCTACTGTTGACCAATCCCGGGTCTTTTGTTTTGCAATCAAGGCACGACCTCTCGAAGCACCCGCATTACTTAGAGTATCAATAATGTTATCAGCAACCTGCTGTGAGTTTGATGGATCAACAAACAACGCACAACGTCCATCGACAATCTCACGATGCGCTGGGATATCAGAGAGCACAAGTGGACAACCGCACGCCATGGCTTCCATGACCGTGTTGGGACATCCCTCATACGCACTCAGCGATACAAAAACCGTTGCTTTTTTGAGTATGGCCCAAACCGAGGCGATCGGCAAATGACCCAAAAAATGAACATCCCCATCTAACCCAAGCTTGTGTCTCAACCCCTCCAATTCGGATCGCTGTGGGCCTTCACCGCAGAAAATACCCGACACATTATGTCCTTGCTTAACGCATGCCAGCGCTTCCAAAAATAGTCTCAGATTCTTGGATGCTATCATCCGACCAACACAAAGCACCATGGGAGCATCCAGCTTTGATAAGCCAAGCGGCAATACCGCTACAGTATTATCAATTTCGTCCATTGGCAATCCGTTGGATACGATATAACGGCGACTGTACGGAAGCTTGGTCTTCCAATATTCGTCACCACCTCGAGAATTGGATACAATAGCGTTCGCAAAGGAACCTACCCGAACTCGCAACCGGTTTTTCCATGTCGGTGAATAGCCCACGGTCGAGCTCGGCTCGCGAAATATCCAAGGAATCTTATTGAGCTTTGCCCCTATTCCCCCTAGAATGTCCATTTGTAAAATCCATGTATTTATGATGTTTGGCTTGATAAGTCGGGCAATTCGAAACAGTTGCCAGAGCAAATAGGGGTCATAATTATATCGCGTCGTAAGTCTGTGAAGAACAACGCCGGACAATTCAGGTTTGTAAGTGCCTTCTTTGATATAGGCAATATGAACATCATGACCCATTTTGGCCAACTCGGGTGCTAGATAACTGAGCTGTTGTTCTGCTCCGCCACCAGACAGGTTAGGTATGAGGTGAAGTATACGCATTTCGAATCAATAAGACAATTGGCTTAATTATGGAGACCTTCGGTAACCGGTACCAGTTTTTTAACTTCGGACCCACCATTCAAATCAGATAGATGTTGTAATTTTTCACCATTTTTCATCCATAAACTTGCGTTGTGGAAAGAACCCGCGGGATCATCTATGGTTCGAGACACCAATAATAAACCTTTTGGCTTTAGATAACGAGCTAGTAGTCGAATTGCATCATAAATCTCGGCCTCGTTAAAATAACCGCAATTTAGCACATTGCAACAGCGAATGAAATCGAAAGTTTCCACCAGTGTTGAATCAAACTGGAAAAGATCTCGCTCCAACCAAATTATGTCTGGGCTATTTTTAACCACAGGATTCTCTAAAAGAAGATCACCGTAATCACTCATGTGCTTTTCTAACGGAAAGCGTTTCAAGTACCTTTTCATTACTCGAATAATTGGATTAAAAACAAATCCTTCTTTGGCCTCTATCTCTTCGAGTAAGACACCCAATGGGCCAATTTGTAATAATAATGGACATTGGTTATGAGTAAGATAATACCGTATCCATCCCCGACGAAAGCAATGTAGGCGTAACTGCCTCTCAAGTATAGTTGCCTTAACTTCTATGCCATGGTTATCTTTGTAGTAACACACCGTGTCAAAGGTGGTGCTACCATCGGATGCCCCTATATCCAATATCTTAAACGACTTGGGGAGGTGATATGGTAAAACTGTTTCGACCCATTCATCTAAAACTGCCAGACGCCCCGGACCAGTTCGTTTCCAGATACCATTGATCAAAAGATCTTCTAAAATCTCGCTGAATTCTTTCGATCGGGCGCCCAGTGACTTTTCATTCCCTTTAGAAAGCTCCATTAAATAATTCAGCGATGGATGATATAAACGAAATCGTCTCATCACCTTCTTTAATGGACCATTTGGTAATATGCAAACTATTTTAAACACAATATCTTTTTTTTCTAGAAGTCATCTTGTTAGATCTCAACATCATTATTAATATATTATTTTATTTATATCCATTTACATCCAAATTAAATCATTTATAAGTACTATGTTGCTCATTACTACTGCCAATGGCCCTTATTGAATCAGAAGCTGGATTGATATCTCTAAATATGTGTATTTTGCATATCTTGTACATTATTCTGTATTGCTGTACGGAACGGAATTGTATTTCTTTTCTTGCGCACACTGCTAATTCGTAAAACTAGATAGAATGGAATGACCTCCCAAACAACAAATGCCAGAATGCTTAATGTTGTGTCTCTGTATGTGTAATATACTCGAAGACACATATACACATAGAGCAATGTTTCCAAAAACCTTGTCTTATGTCTTAGGTACCAACGGTGAAATCGAGCCAAGATAAATCCCAATATCGCGCCTCGTATAGCAAGCTCAAACCAATCCAACCCTACAATTGCCTGACTAATAACTCCCCACATAAAGCCGACACCTTTTCCACCCAAACCAATCTCCTCCAAATACCAGTCGGCTGCTAAAACCTTTTTAAAGGGCATCAATTGTTGTGGGGGAAGTATTGTCATAATATCGTTAATATATAAATACCAAGGTAATTTAGCCCCCGCCTCTTTCCTCTTATATACATCATACGCGGTTCCAAGCAATGCCTGGAACTCGCTTCCGCTTGATAATACTCCTGCTTCACTACGAGCTATATCAGCTTGCATATCAGCAATGTCAGTGTATGAACGATAAAGGCCCATATAAATAAATAATGTAAAAAACACCATCCCTGAGATCACCAAATATTTAGTATTGAGAGGCTTTATCATCCGATGGTAGAATAGAGCTGTTGCCAAAATTAAAAACACTAAACCAGAACGAGCTCCTTTGATATAAACCGCCTGAATAATCTCTGCCGTAACCCATAAAAGCAAAATAAAGAACCACTTATTTTTCTTACACTGACTTACAACGATATAGAGTATTGCTAGCTTGAAGACGAAAAGAATACCAAATAACTTATTTGATATTTGCAATAAAAGGAGAGGCATACTCGCAAAAGCTTTTATATTTCTTCCAATTGCCTCTGGTTGATAGGTAACATAGTAATCAACATCAGTTATTAACTCCAAAGCAAAGAAATAACCACTCAATAACAGAAAAAAGAGAAATATGACTTTCTGCTGAGATCGACTCGGATTGCCAACATTACCTAATTCTACAACTCCTTTTCCTCGAAACATTGAATAAGAAAACCACGAATGAAAAGAAATACAGCACGTGGCGCAGATGGAAGAGACCAAGGTCGACCGATGAGATATGATACGACTGCAATCGGTAATCACTAAGAAAACTAAATTGCAGACCATCAAACCAGAAATTTATAAGGGGATAGACGATATAAACAAGTGTGGCCAAGGCGCAGAACACACCCACATCAAAAAATGGAATCTTACCATCACGATCCCACAATGTCATCCACAGCCAGAGCATCATATTGATGCAAGCTAAAGCAGGCGCCGCAACATAACGTTCATCTGCAGTCATAAAGGCAAGCGCAACGCCACTTAGTAACAACGAGACAAAAAGTATTGGTATAGTTCTATTTTTAATAGTCATTCTCAGCCATGTGAATTACGAAACAAAGAAGCCAATGGTTATTTCCATTGTTATAATGAATTCGTAATAGATGCCGACGTGCTCAAAAACGATATCCTTGAATACGTTGCTTTTAAGCAAGCAAGTAAAAAAGGATTGATTATTCCGAAAAGCATGATTACCCACGTCCGAGGATTACAGCTTCCCATGTTCAATGCTTGTTTAAAAATACCCCATGCCTTTTTCTTTTGTCCTGAAAGAAGCAATTGGGTAAGCATTCCTGTAAGAAGCATTGCATAGGTCTGCGGCGCCCATTTTCTTATGCTATTTCCGTGAACGGCAACAATCTTTTGTAACCGTGCAGCGAAAATAGCGGAATTTAAGATTGTTCTCTTTATGTTAGGGTGCCATGTATTATTCTCCGCATCAAGATGGTAACGTCTTAAGACATCGTCACAAGCAATCACCTTATAACGGTATGTGAAGTCGAGATGATATTGAGTTTCGCCGGTATATGCCTTGTCTTCTGGAAAAAGCACATATTGAATCGTTTGTTTATTCACAATGGGCATAGCTTCAGACCATTTCCCGTGATGTGACTCCAGCCAACGAATATACCCCTCGTAATCCCATATTTCATTACGGTGGGGCGGATCCGGAGAGATTCGTCCTGAATCAAGACGACACATAAAACGTAACCCTAGCACATCACCGGGAAGTTCGCGTATTCTTCGCATTATGATGGTGAGCGCATCGGGCACAAGTTCGTCATCACTATCGAACCAAATTAACCATTGGCCTAAAGCGACCTTTGCACCCGTATTTCTTGCTATTAAGCGTTCCTGATTATTTTCGTGTTTAATAAGTCTTATCCTCGAGTCTTTAAATTCGCTCCACGAATCTCACCGATTGGTCCGTAGAACCATCATCCACAATAATAATCTCGAAGTCCACAAAGTCCTGCTTCAGACAACTGTTAATTGCTCGTGCAATAAAACGTTCACGATTATACATTGGTATGATAATGCTGAAGTATGGAGGCATCGTTAGTCAGACACCCTTTCAGGGATTATACCAACAACCTCAGCCATCCGTTGATAACGATGAAACCATCGATGCTCCCTTAAGGAACGGGTTCTTGCCCTCTCTGAGATCTTTTCCGCTTCGTCACGATTCTGAAGATAATGGCGAATAAGTTCGAGCAGCTCTTCTCTGTTTCGGTAACAACAAATTTCCTCACCCACAACAAAATGCTTCGCTAAATCGGGGTTGAAAGATGTCAGATACACGCCTCCGCCGGTTCCAGGAATATCAAAGTCTCTGCCTTTAACATTCGTAAGGCTTTCTGAATATCCGATGCCACCCATGCCAAGGTTGATGACCGTTCTGTTAAAAATATCCGCAGGATCGTTCGCGAAGCCTCTCGGCCAGCCATTGCCATAGGCCTGAACATCTATGCCATGATTCTGTAAAAACTTGATCACGGACATACGAAAACCATAAGATACTCCTAAGAAGCTTACGGGGATATCTTTTGCAACCTTTCTTGGATGGAAGTATGAATTATCAAAACCTTCGGGCATATAAATTGCCCTGCCACCCTCAGCAAGGTGCCATTCACAAGCCACCTGCGCTGAGGTGAAGAACACATCAAATTCCTTGGTGATATCTTTTGCACCGGTGCAATGTTCTCCACAGAATGGACCTACCCAACCCTGTTTATCATCAAAAGTCATATTGACGGTCGGTATTCCATATTCTTCAACAATCTTTTTGATAACAGCCGCTGAAATATCCTGACCGCCACCATAACATAAAATCCAATCTATCGGTCGTTTACGATGTGCATCCTTGATCATTGGCAACACCCGCGAAACCATTTCCTTTCTCAGTCGAATACGTTCTCCTGTCCATTGAGGGCCTCCATAGAAGATTTCAGGGTCATATCCAAGTGATACATAATCAAATAAAGAGACTGGACCAAACTCATTGAGATCAGGCAGTAAATATTTATGCCAACTGAACAGCGGTATCAAGGCAAAGGTATGTATTTCGCCGATTTCACGCTTAATTGGTGTATGACCTCTATCACAGATACGCTGCCGAACAGCCTTTATCGTTTCTCGTTCATCATAACTTAATCCACGCTCTCCAAAAATCTTCGCATAATATTCCCTACGCAGATGATACTCATGATGAAGTTGCGAGCGGCGAAAACGCGACCACGTTACACCAAGGACAGGCGCCGATTTAATAAGTGACCGTATTGAAACCATTTATACTCTTGTCCAATGTAAACAGCCAATTCGAGTACTGAAAAGTATCCATTTCCTGTTTATATTCATCAAAATAAACGAGACAGTCGGGGTATATCTTGAAAACCGCATAGTTAGGATTGCAGGTGCTGAAGAAATCCCAAATGTCCTTGAAAAAAATCCGCGCATCGATATACGTTCCGCCATATTCGAGCTAGATGTAACTCATATTACACCCTCGATTTTAGTACCGTCTATCTCATGGATGTGTTTGGGAACAAACAACCAATTTATACACTCGCTATCACAGATCCCATTACTCACCCAACGCGAAACATCTGATTCCGTGACAATTTTTCTTTCGCTATTAGCTGCATAGGCACAGTAGCCATTATCCCAAAAAATTTTAAAAGTGCTCCCAAATTTCTTATTTACCCCAGGATGATGGATTGAAAGTGTGATCTCAACCAACCATATAGGTCGCGGTTCTCTTTTAACGTTGCTATTGCGCCCTGCAATAAACCAAATTCTGCACCTTCTACATCCACCTTAATAAAAAGCCTGTTTCCCCTAAAACGATTACCTAAAATATTATCTATTGTATTCACTGCAATGGTTTGTTTCCATGACGTTGAGATCCCCGCCCACCCCATAACAAGTGAGGCGCCAGTCCCGCCTCCCCACAAGGTCATACTGCCTGGCGAATCAGCTAACCCAATAGGCCAAACCTCTATGTCTTTCCAAGAATTCAATTCTATATTTCTAAAGAGGGCCCGGATATTCATCGAATGAGGCTCCACGGAAATAACCCTTTTACCTCTACTTCTTGCCAAACAACTATAGAAACCAACGTTTGCGCCAACATCCACAAATACATCTGTGTCAACAAGACGATCCATAATCATCTCTGATTCCTCGGGCTCGAACGAGCCAATCTCCATACTTTTATCTCCAGATAGCCAGAAACCAAATGGAGTGAGAACGGGGTTTTTTTTATAAAACCTTATTTCATCCCTCACATTCCGATAAACTGTGGATAGAAATTCGCTTTTCTCAATTACTCGTCGAAATATTTGTTTTATTGAACTCAGATTTAGTTACTTCCTAAAATATTTTTTATATATTTTTCTCAACTTAGGAACATTATTAGATAAATACACTTTTGTCGCCATTACTAATGGCATTGTATTAGGCACACTAAATGGAGATTTACATTGTCCACAAATAATATTATCCCTTTGTTTAGAGTAGTATATTTTCCTTATTTCTCTTATCCTCTTTCCATTGTATATTTCTGACAGCGTCTGCCTCCTTGTATCACCAAGTTCGTATTTACACATATAATCAATACAACACAGTGGAACTCGACCATCTGAATTAACTGATAAAGAATATAAAGCAGAGCATTTATTATTGCTGAATTCCATTGTTTGACTTATTCTATGAAGTGAACCTGCAAAATCATTTATCCCACCTGAAATCGTATCAACACCTTTCTGTTGCCAAAAGGATTGATATTCTTCCAAAGGTGTTCCTCCTTCAGTATCCATTTTAACACAGCAAATATTCAATTGATTATTAGCTATATCTCGTGCATGCACCAAATCACAGATCTTTGCTATTATCTTTTCTAAATGCAATTTAGCTACATTTATTGGAATGCCTTTAAGTTTACTGTAGCATTGAAATTGTTCTGGCAAACAATCGATTGAAAAAGCTATACTATCAATATTATATTTTAATATATTGGCAATAAGTGAATCATTGAGAGCAACACCATTTGAAAAAAAACTAACCATTAGGCCTTTTTGTTTAGCATACTCAACATATTCAAATAATCTTGGATTTATTAGCGGCTCTCCATATCCGGACAATGATACGGAATAAACATGGTCCTTTATCTCATCAATAAGACGCCTAAAAAGATGAATGTCCATGAAACTGAATTTGGGATCAACGACAAGTTCTTGGCCTACCGGGCATTTCGGACATCGCAGATTACATACGGCAGTGGTCTCGAATCCGACAGAAATAGGATAGAGAGAGCTATATTCTGATCCTGCTTTCATAGCCCTAAAATAGTGATAAGCATTTAGGAATTTATGAAAAGAGTTAGTCTTTGCCATTTGTCGTCCAGTGAAATAAGAATTCACACCTTGACGATATTCTCCTCAGGCGGTCGATAAATATTCTTATTATTCTTGACTTGTTAAAAAATATTAGACCAAAAATTTTCGGCGAAGACGTTAGAATGCTTCCCCTGGAAATGAATAGTAAAGATATATATGAACGGAGAGCAGCTTTTTTATTATACAATGCCAAATATTGTAAGATATTGTCTAATACATTTATAAGAATCTTACGTAATTCTGTATTGTCATCTGATTCAGGGTATTTTATTTTAAACTTGTTATACATAACCAATACCCTGTTTATGGCTTTATAAGCTTGCGGATGGTGACCATCTATAAATGGATCGTTTATTCTATAATAAATAGCTGGAAAATCAATATAATCGGAATCGGAACCAAGTATTATGGTGATGTTAGCCTTATGCTTTAGAACACCTTTATAAAGATTTTGTTTGAAAGCTTCTTTTTTCGAGGGGGTTAGTTGTGTAATTGAAAACGGATTACGGCGCAAATCTATCAAAGGCTCAGGAACATTTAATGCAAAAAAAGAGGGAAGTAAACTAGACCATAAATGAAAATCCTGATTGTAATACAAGCTTTCATCGTATCCTCTAAAATGTTCCAATATTACTTTTTTTTGGAACATGACAGAAGAATGAATAAAAGGATTCTCAAACAAAAACTGAAATAGAATTCCTAAATACGTTTGAGCTCGATAACTATTTCTACTTTTCAATGTGCGGCCATTTTCGTCAATTATTCTTGCTTGAGTTCCTATTAGTACAACATCCTGATGCACATTCATAAAGGCTATCTGCTTCTCTAAACGTAAAGCGTGAGACCTGTCATCAGCATCCTGCCGCGCCACGTATTCGCCGCGGGCCAAAGAAAGTCCTCTATTAAGAGACTTGGTAAGGCCCATATTCTCCGGGTTGTCAATGAGACGAATACGGGAGTCGTGGTACGAAAGAACAATATCGCGTGATGAATCAGTGGAGCCATCGTTTACGATTAAAAATTCAAAATCAGTGAAAGTCTGTGCAAGGATCGATTCAATAGCCTCCCGTAAGTAACGCTCGCCGTTATATACAGCCATAAGCACCGATACCTTGGGGTCACTTGTTTGTTGAGGCTGTATTGTATAACTATTCATACTGAAATCTTGTTTTTTTCAAGCCATAGACCAAGGACAAGAAGAATCCAATCTTCAAATAAATTCTTATGGTTGCGAAACCCTATACCCGGAAGAAAGTTTGAAAGAGGAGAAGATGGTAAGAAAACCTCCTTCATGAGGTCACGTACTTCTTTCCGCTCAAGCCATACATGGATCGGTGAACCAAAGCCTTGCTTTTTTCTCCCTTTTAATTCATCAGGCCAGAAACGTTTGCACGACTCCTGTAAAACTATTTTTGTTTTCCAACCTTCAACTTTTAGATTCACCGGTAGAGATAATGCAAATTCGGCCAAATCACGGTCAAGAAAAGGCGCTCGTGTTTCAAGGCCGTGTGACATAGCGGCTCTGTCGACTTTGACCAGAATATCACCTGGCAAATATGAGGTAAGGTCATAATAGAAGCCCCGGTTGACACCCTCAATACCCTCGGGTGGCCGATAGTAATTATCCGGATAATATGACGCAACGTCACAAAAACGCTTTCCCCAAAGACGTCGACGTTGTTCTTTCTTAATATAAATATGCTGCATGATCTGACGCGACCACATGTCGGGCCAGCGGGCCGCAAGCCCGCAACCCGCAGAGTAAAGAGCGAGAGACTTCCAACGGTGACGCAATAGTTTGCTCAAGGACCTGAACATAATCCAATAAACCATGGACTCAGGCACTGTTCCTGACTTTACGAGCATAGGATAGGTCCAACTATATCCGCCGAAAAGTTCGTCTCCCCCGTCCCCCGAAAGGACGACTTTCACCTGCTTCCTGGCAAACTCAGATATGAGATAGGTTGGAATATTAGAGGTATCAGCAAAGGGTTCATCATAAACCTCTGCCATGAGAAGGAGCATCCTTGGTACATCCGGTGTTCCCAAATCTATTTCGTGATGCTCAGTCTCATATTTCTGCGCAACAGCTCGAGCATAAGGAAGTTCGTTTATATATTCTCCAAACCCCACCGAAAAAGTCTTCACCGGCCTGTTGCTCTGCATTTGCATGAGAGCCACAATGGTGCTGGAATCAAGACCGCCGCTTAAAAACGCTCCCACCGGAACATCTGCCACCATTTGCCGGTTTACCGCCTGCTGCAGGAGCTCTCGTAAACGATCCCCTGCATCGGCAAGCGTGATAGGTTGTGTATGGAGAATCGGTTGCCAGTAGCGCTCAATCCTGTGTTTGCCGTTTTTCCACCGGAGGTAATGCCCCGGTGGCAGTGTCTGCACATTCGAATAAATCGTGCGATCAGGCGGCACATATCCGATAGCAAGATAGGCATCAACAGCATTCGGGTCGATCTTTGGCTTGATGTTCCCCGATGCAATGATGGCCTTGATCTCCGATGAAACAAAGAATGCACCATCGGGAGCCTCGGCGAAGTAGAGAGGCTTTTCGCCGAAAAGGTCGCGGGCCGCGAAGAGTTCGCGCTCCCGGTTGTCCCAAATGGCAAAAGCAAACATGCCGCGAAAACGGTCAAGACAGGCGGCACCCCAGACTCTATATGCAACAAGGACCACTTCAGTGTCCGATGATGTCCTGAATCCGTGGCCGAGGCGCTCCATCTCGCTTCGTAGCTTGCGGAAATTGTAAATCTCACCGTTGAAACTAATGGTGTAACGATCGTCGGCAGACATCATCGGTTGATCGCCGGAAGTGAGATCGATAATGCTAAGGCGGGTGTGACCGAGAATGCAGCCATTTTTCGTTGCGAAACCGCAAGCGTCAGGTCCACGATGTGCAAGCGCTTTCAGCATCGGATCGACAACCCCAGTAAATTTTGCGGTATTGTCAGCAACGATAGAGAATATCCCACACATTATCGCGCAGCCCGTTCGCCGAGCTTTTTCGCAACTACATTTCCCGTTTTTTTATAAATTAGTTCCATTCCCCCTGCTTCTTCAAAGTAGCCGTGGTATTCTTCCGGAGTGAATCATGAGTATCTGAGTAAATCTTGTGTCAGCCGTTCTATGAATTATTTTTCCGTTCATCCTATTGGTCCAACGATTGCTTTCTTATACCACTCATGCAGATCTTTTTTCTGATTGTTTAGAATGGCTTCATCTAGCGGTGGAATTTCAAGATACTTTCCCGGCATTGCGTCACAACAATACATCAGGTCCACGCTAGGGGCTACCTTTAAAGCGTTGATTTGACCGCGCACGGTTCTTATTGCAGATAATGCTTTAAGCCTTCGTTCAATCGTGCCCGGTAGTCTGTCAAGTACCATACTACCCACCGCTTTTACATCAGGATTGTCAAGTAATGCTGACGGCGAAATAGAGCGAAGCCATTCGGAAAAAGCATGTATACTTTTTCTCAACAAACTAGTTCTACTAATTGAGATGAATGATTTACGATACTGCGAGGATCGGTCAAAATCCATTGATATCACTTTTGGCAGACCGCATACTTCCGAATGCAAGTCGAATACTTGACGCCATGTTTTCTGTGGATACGATGCAAGATTAAGGACACCTGATGATTGAGGATTCAACAACAGGTAGACCAACCCATGCGCAAGTTCATCAACATGAACTGTGTTTGACGACATGCCACCTTCAAAAGGTAATCTGAATTTATGGTCCGTAATAGAACCGAGTATTGCTCGTGAACACCATTGTTCTTTTCCATATACGTGCCCAAGCCGGATCAAATGATATCTACAGGTGGACCCGGCAAAACACTTAGCGATCTTTTTTTCCATTTCTAACTTTAATTGACCATAACTTATATTCGGTTTCGGCGCCTCGAAAGTACTCCAGGAGGCGTCAATACAGGGCCCATAAACGGCCACACTGCTCAAGGAAATAAACCTTTTTAGATTGGCATTGCCGTGAATGTTAGAAAGAAGAATCTCATTCTGCTTTTTGACAGCTTTCATCGACCCTTGCGGCCAGATACAATTGATCATCGAATCGCAGTCACCGATGAGTTTTGGATCGAATTCTACGCTCGTTATAGATCCAAGTCGCACGTCGCACTTTATATCGGATATCAATCCCGCACCAAGGGCATTTCTGCATATCGCTATAGGATGAACGCCAGGTATCCGCGCCAAATGTCGCAACAACACAGATCCTATCTGTCCGTTAGCCCCAAGAACAGCAACGTTAGTATGATCAGCCATATTCAATCACCCCATTTATTTGCCAATAGCGATCTGTCCAGCTTCTTTGTAACACCTATCAATGAACTCGGTTGTTTTTCTGGCAGACTCCGCACTGACAGCTGATTTGTAGCCATCCGCTGAAAAACACTGCCTGATAAAATCGGTCCATTCCATATAGAAAGCTTGGTAGGCCGTATCTGCACCGCGTTCGCCTCCTAAGTATGCTAACGGCTTTCCATCCATGGAACACAGAATCACGTGTCTATCTGCTAACACTCCGATTTTCAGCACGGCCTGTGTGGTACGCACAACAATACCAAAATACAATTCGTTTATATTACTCAACTCAAGATTAAACCTGACATTATTCTGTGAAGCAAGTTCCAGATCAACCACTGCATTCATTTCAAAATCAAGCCCATTATAAACTTTCTGTTTTGCATCAACTATGTTAAATGTTTGTACCCCCAAAATCGCAAAAACCTGATCGACAAGATGCACTCCAGTTTCCATAAGCACACCGCCACCAGAAGCATTTTTATCCGCCTGATAATTATTCTCGCGTCCAGTTCTGATTACTTTGCTCCCCTGGCTTGCCCATACTTCCTGGACCACGCCAAACACACCGGATTCCAGGATATCTCTCGCTAAGCATGTCTGCTTGTAATAACGACGCATGAGACCCACGCCCACGTTGACCCTGGCCTGCATCGCTTTGAGCAAATATTCATCGTGTTCAGCCAGCGTGACAGCGAAAGGCTTCTCGCAAAGGACATTCCAGCCACGTCCGATAACCTTGAGAAGCGGATCTCGCCTGTAACCCACGGGGATAGTTACCAGCACAACATCCACAGGCTCGCAATCGTCAATGGAGTTGTGCACCCTGGCGCCAGGGACATAGGCGTTTGCCGCTGTTGCTGCTACTGGTGACACATCGCACAGCCATATAATTTCTGCATTACTCATATTTTTAATCACCGGCAGATGAATTTCTCGCGCAACCTTGCCGGCACCCAATATGCCAATCCTAACTTTATTATTTGTTTTTTCCATCAAGTCAGTTCTCCTTCCTCTCCACAACTATTCAGCACCTTAATGACTTATGCTTTTCATGCGGGAACGTTAGTGCCACGTCGCATTTGAGTCAGTTTGTATAAAGCATACCAATATTCAATAACAAGTAGTGCTAACCAACCGAGAGCATATGCAGCTGCAAGACCATCCGATCCTTTATTCTGCAGCAAATACGCCATGATACACAATATAATGCCCATAACAATATGAGCCGAGACAACTATCCATACGCGATTAATTGCATATAGGAAGTTCTTTACGACATTGCTTCCAGCACAAAATATCGAAGACACTGCAAGAATCGCCAATGTGGTTGCCGCTGCGGAGTATTCCGATCCATATAGAAGCATAATATAAGACGCCAATATCATAAAAATTACTCCGATAACCACAGCTATTCCAATAATTGTTATATTGCCTTGCAGTAATATTTTCTGAATATTTCTTACATCAGCATGCCCGGTCAGGTTTGATAATATTGGTTGGGTTGGACCAGCAATCTGCCCTGGAAGAAAAAGGATTATTTGTGACACGGAATTGGCCGCAGCAAAGAGCCCCAAGGCACCATATCCTGTTGGACCACGCACTATAATCAATCGCGCTAGCCAGTCAAATGGCTGTGCACTTACACCTACCAATACTGCCGGTAACACAAATTTCCACAGAGCTGGGAATTCTTGAGAAACATTGCGATGAGATATTGTGATAGTTGCGCGCTTGCACTCTTTATTCATTGCATACTGCTTTACCATAAACCCAAATATGGCAGCCATAACCGAGCCACCCACTGCTCCAGTAACACCGTAGAAAAATGCACCCATAGGAATGAGGACAAGGTTAAATATCCCATCCAAGACAATCACTTGAGACTGTGTCCGGAATGCCTCGAAACCACATATTGCTCCTAACTGAACACCATTGATTGTGTTCAGCAATAGTAATAGACACCCTATTTGTAATGCACCTGCCAACTGTGGTGCTTCCATTGTCCATTTCGCTAGGGGTGTTGCAATTATCAAACATATTTAACGTGACGCAGGTCCCCAATATAAAGGCCGTATTCATAAATAATCCGATCATGCGGCCGGCTTTAAAAGGATCGTTAACACGAAATTCCGCGACATACTTAGTGGTGGCCATTCCAAGACCGGTGCCTGCAAGAACCCCAAACATAAGCACGGTGCTTCGTATCATTCCAAGCTCACCAAAGCCCACCTTACCTAATATTCGTGCACTGAATATAGATCCAAGCATCCCCGCAAGTTGTGCTATCATAGTACCTACAAGCGTCCAGAAAGTGCCATACGCCATCCGTGCACGCAACGATCCCGCAGGTAAATGAATTTTATATAATTCTATGATCCTACGGCTTAGCCGCATAAATTCTCGGGGTTTAATTCTCGGGTATTTAAAGAGATTGTAATCACCAGTACATAAGCAGCATTTTACTTGTGATAGTACCACCGATACCACTCCACAAAGCGCGCAATACCGGTTTCGACAGAGGTTTTTGGTTGAAAACAGACATCGCTGATAAGGCTATCCACATCGGCACACGTGGCGGTTACATCTCCTGGCTGGATAGGCAGTAAGTTCTTCTTGGCCTTTTTTCCCAAACAATTTTCAATAGCCTCAATGAAACAAATCAGGTCAACGGGTTGATTGTTACCGATGTTATAAATTCGATAGGGCGCACAGCTTGAACCCGGCCTCGGGTCATCGCATGACCATTTGGAATCCGGCTCGGCGATTCTGTCCAAGACACGGATAACCCCCTCGACGATATCGTCGATATACGTAAAATCGCGTTGCATCTTGCCGTGGTTGAATACCTCGATGGGGCGGTCTTCAAGAATGGCTTTGGTGAAAAGAAAAAGCGCCATGTCCGGCCGCCCCCAGGGGCCGTAAACCGTAAAAAAACGGAGCCCGGTTGTGGGCAAACAGTATAAGTGACTGTAGGTGTGCGCCATCAACTCGTTGGCCTTTTTGGTGGCCGCGTACAAACTTACAGGATGGTCAACGTTATCATCGACGCAGAAGGGAAGCTTTGTGTTCGCTCCATACACCGAGCTTGAGGAAGCATAAACAAGATGTTGCACGCCATGATTCCGGCAGCCCTCCAAGATGTTAATAAAACCCACAAGGTTGGAATCCACATACGCGTAGGGGTTCGTAAGCGAGTAGCGCACGCCGGCTTGGGCCGCCAAGTGCACAACCCTATTCGGCTTATATGTTGCGAAGCACTGATCCATCCCTTTTCGGTCCGCCACGTCTAGCTTTTGAAAAGTAAATTTCTCGAATCCTCGAAGCATAGCCAACCGCGCTTCTTTCAGGGATACATCATAATAGTCGTTGAGGTTGTCCACACCGACAACATCATCACCCCGCTCCAGAAGCCGGCGGCTCGTGTGGTATCCAATAAACCCGGCCGCACCGGTCACCAACACCTTCATCCTCAATCTCCTATTCCAGAGGATATTATCAAAATTGCGTTTATCGGTACGGAAGGTTTTCGATCTGGTTGATTTGCTTGGCAGGGTTGCCCACCATCACCGCCCCGGCGGGAACATCATGGGTGACCACCGCGCCCGCGCCGATCAGCGCATCGCGACCGATGCGGACACCGGCTAAAATGGTGGCATTTGCCCCTATTTTGGCGCCCTGTTCGATATGAACACCTTGGATCTCTTCTTTGGCCCGGGATGATCGAGGGTACTTGGCGTTGGTCAAGACGACATTCGGTCCGATCCAACAGCCGTCCTCCAAAATGCTATACTCGGGAACAAACACGTTCGAGTGCAGACGCACGCCGTTGCCAATCTGCACGGCAAACTCCACCGTGCTGCCTGAATCCACCGAACAGTCGTCGCCGATGGTTGTTCCGTTGCGTATGAGGGTATGATGACCTGTCTGGAAACGATCTCCGATCTGAACCCCGGCGTAAATCACCGTGTGTGAACGGATGACAGAATCGCGACCGATGGTGGTCTGGTTCTTTCCAAGCGTGGCCCCTTGATACGGCTGCCCCACAATACAGTAGGCATCAACCGTGGTGCCATGGCCCAACGAAACGTTAGGATAAATAATGGAATTATTGATGGCGTTGTTCATTTTTTCCCCAATCAATCAATAGTGCATCGTGCGAAGTGCAGAGTGCAAAGTACCATATTAACCTCATTTGGGCGTCGGCGAGGACTCGAGGTAGCGAATCAAAGATACCAGCATTTTTCGGACCTCTTCGTAACCGGCTTGGATCCCTTTGACTTGCTCATTCGTTAAATACTCCTGATCAAGCGCCACATAGAGATGACTGACAGTTTCCATGACAGATCCTCGGGCTATGTACAAGAACCCGGCGAAATCTTTATGGGTCCGCCTTCCGAAGCCCTCTGCGATATTGGCAAGAACCGATATAGCCGCACGTCTGATCTGATCTCGAAAGCCGAAGTCCTTGGCAATCGGTCCATCCCGAGTAGCCTTGTAGATTGTTCCGGCGAGTTCTCGAGCCTTCTTCCAAGCTTCGATGTCTTCAAATCGTTCTATCCTCATCCGATTTTCTCACTCTGCACTCTGCACTTTGCACTCCGCACTTTTCACTCTGTGTCAGCCGCCAGAGCAAGGTCGTGATCAACCATTCGCGCGATTAGTTCCGCAAACTTAATCTTCGGAGACCACCCGAGTTTCTCACGCGCTTTGCTTGGATCGCCAACCAATACATCCACCTCGGTAGGTCGAAAATACGCCGGATCAACTTCGACCCGCACCTTGCCTTGGGCATCAATACCCTTGCGTTCGACGCCCTCGCCCGTGAAGGTGAGCGGCATGCCGGCGCGGGTGAAGGCGAGTTGACAGAACTCCTCGACCGAGTGCTTTTCGCCGGTGGCCAGCACGTAGTCATCGGGTTTATTCTGCTGCAGCATACGCCACATGCCCTCGACAAACTCCGGCGCATACCCCCAGTCGCGTTGGGCCGCGAGGTTGCCGAGATACACCGTCTCCTGCAAACCATGCTTGATGCGGCCAACGGCGCGGGTGATTTTGCGGGTGACAAAGGTCTCGCCGCGTCGCTCGGATTCGTGGTTAAACAGGATGCCATTACAGGCGTACAACCCGTAGGCCTCGCGGTAGTTGACCGTCACCCAGTACGCATAGAGTTTGGCCGCCGCATACGGGCTGCGCGGATAAAAGGGCGTTTTTTCGGTTTGCGGGATCTCTTGGGCCTTGCCGTATAATTCCGACGTGCTGGCTTGATAGAAGCGGGTGTCTAAGCGCGCCTCCTTGATGGCGTCCAGCAAGCGGATTGCGCCAACACCATCAACCTGTGCGGTGAATTCGGGAACATCGAACGAAACTTTCACATGGCTTTGGGCGCCAAGGTTGTAAATCTCACTGGGTACTATCTTCTCAACCAACCGAGAGATGTTCGAGCCGTCCGAAAGATCGCCAAAGTGCAGGACCAGCCGCCGGCCTTTGACATGCGGATCCTCGTAGAGATGATCGATACGGCCGGTATTGAACGAGCTGCTGCGCCGAATAATGCCGTGAACCTCATACCCTTTCGCCAACAGAAGCTCGGCCAGATATGAGCCGTCTTGCCCGGTGATACCGGTGATCAATGCTTTTTTCATAAGAGACCCCCTAAATGGGGAACATACCTCCGCCTATACCTTATTGGCCAGGTACCACTCGTACGTCTGCCGAATTCCCTCGCCGAGCAGTGTTTTCGCTTTCCAACCCAGAGCGGCGAGCCGCGATACGTCCATGACTTTACGCGGCATGCCGTCGGGCATGGCGGTGTTCCAGCCGATCTCGCCATGATAACCGACTATTTCCTTAACCAAGGACGCAAGCTCCTTGATTGAGAGATCTTCTCCGGTGCCAATATTGAGGAAGATGTCGTCAGGGTTTTTGGGATCGGCGTCATAGTGATTCATGACAAACAACAACGCATCGGCAAGATCGTCAACGTAGAGCAACTCGCGCCGCGGTGAGCCGGTGCCCCACAACTCAACCGTCTTACCGCCATGCTGTTTCGCTTCATGAAACTTCCGGATCATCGCCGGAAGGACGTGGCTACTCTGCAGGTCAAAGTTATCATGCGGACCATACAGATTGGTGGGCATGGCGGCGATGAAGTTTGTGCCGTGCTGACGGTTGTAACTCTTGCAGGCGATAATCCCAGCGATCTTGGCGATTGCGTACGCATCATTGGTCGGCTCAAGCTTGCCGGTGAGCAAATGCTCCTCCTTCATCGGCTGCGGTGAATACCTTGGATAGATACACGAAGATCCGAGGAAGAGAAGCTTCTTTACTCCATGCTGGTATGCCGCATCGATGAGATTGAGCTCGATCTGCAAATTGATCCGTATAAAATCAGCCGGGTAAGTGTTGTTGGCGACAATGCCGCCTACTTTTGCCGCGGCAATGAAGACGTACTCGGGTTTTTCGTGAGCAAAGAAGGTATTGGTTGCGCTTGGGTCGGTGAGATCGAGTTTTGATATATCACGAACCACTAAATTGCTATAGCCACCCGCCTGCAAACGGCGGACAATGGCCGAACCTACCAATCCGGTGTGGCCGGCAACATATATTTTACTTTCTTGATTCATTCGTGGCTCGCTGTAGAGATGATCCTCAATACGCGTGGCTTTTACGCATCAACAACGTTGCCCTTGCCTTTTGGAACACAATGGCGCGAGTCAACAACCAGATCCGCGTTGTTGGCTATAAGGTCATAATCGACATTCTTATGATCAGTGACCACCACCACGCAATCGGTCGCCCGCAACAAATTCTCAGTCAACAGCGCCGACTTCATATCCAATGAATGCTTGCGCGTCCGCGGTAAAACCGGCACATGCGGGTCATGGTAGAGCACCCGGGCGCCTTTGTTTTGCAGCAACTCGATGATCTTGAGAGCCGGGCTCTCGCGCATGTCATCGATGTTGGGCTTGTAGGAAACTCCCATCACCAGCACACTCGATCCGTTGAGACTCTTTCGCCGTTGATTGAGCGCTTCGCTGATTCTGTCGACAACATAGTAGGGCATATTCGTGTTGATTTCGCCTGCCAGCTCGATGAAGCGGGTGCTGAAATCCACCTGACGCGCCTTCCAAGTCAGGTAAAACGGATCGATGGGGATACAGTGACCCCCCAGCCCAGGCCCAGGCCAAAAAGCTTGAAAGCCGAACGGCTTGGTCGCCGCCGCCTGGATGACCTCCCAAACATCAATATTCAGCCGGTGCGAGACGAGCTTGAGCTCATTGACCAACGCGATGTTGACCGCCCGATATATGTTTTCAAACAATTTGACCATCTCAGCCGTACGGGTAGAAGAAGTGGGCACGACGGTATCGACAACCGCGCTATACAGGGCCACGCCGGCCTTTAAACAAGAGGGCGTCAGACCGCCGACAATCTTGGGGATATTGTTAGTGTGGAAGGTTGGGTTACCGGGGTCCTCACGCTCGGGGCTAAACACCAAAAAAAAGTCTTTTCCAGCCGAAAGACCCGATTCCTGTTCGAGAATGGGCTTGACCAGCTCGTCGGTCGTCCCGGGGTAGGTGCTCGATTCAAGCGCGAACAATTGACCTTTCTTGAGGTGCTGCGCAATGATTTTGGCGCTGTTTTCCACAAACGAAAGATCCGGCTCGCGGCTTTCGTTAAGTGGGGTCGGAACACACACTAATATAGCATCAACGTCATTAATGTTACTGAAGTCGGTCGTGGCGAGAAGTAGTTTTTGTTGAATAAGGGGATAAAACACATCGGCCGGAATATGTTCAAGATAACACGTGCCCTCGTGGAGGCAGGCCGGTTTTTTTGGATCGGTGTCGAACCCGATGACGTGAAAGCCTGCCTTCGCGAAGGTAATGGCAAGGGGCAACCCAACATAACCAAGGCCGACTACACCGATAACGGCTTCCTTGGATTCAATCTTCTTGATGAATGATTGCAACATGGCAGTTCCCTCTTATTTCATCGATCGACTTGGAGGGTCTCGGCATAGCACTCCGGAGACACGCATCATACCTCACACCAGTCTTCTCACCGGAATGCCAGGCGGTAAGGCTTCGACTTCGGCGTCGCACACCACGATCGCATCAACACCCAACCCTACCACCTGCGAGGGGCGTATCGACAAGGGATGCCGCCCGGTTTCGTCGACCACCCCGAGAACGCTGATCCGTTTGCCGTCGCTCATTTGATCGAGCAGGCGTATGCACAAATCGGTGACTTCGTTGCTGCTGTAGAGCACGACCTTCCGTATGCCCTGCTCCAGCATTTCGTCGATACTTGCCTTGAGACGGCGCTCGGCCTCACGGTATTCTTTCAACGAGCTCTGCAAAAAACTATAGGTCAAGCGGCTTTTCTCTAAAATTCCCTCCGGGGTCAGCAGATACAGATAGCGCCATTTATGCGGATTGTCGCGTACCCGCTTGAGCTTGACAAAGCCTTTATCGACGAGCCGGCGCATGACAAAGTTAACTTTAGCCAGGTTGAGGCCGGTCTTTGCCGCGATGAAACGTTGCGGCGCGTCGGCCGAAGCGGAAAGGGTCTCGAGAATCGAAAGAATCGAACGGTCTTCAGACATTGCTTAGGTCGCCACCCTCTCCCAAATCTCACCAGCGGTAATGGAGTGTAGCGGAAAAGCCGTCCGGTGCAGCGCCTTGTTACCCATTTGATAATGCAACAAAGTTTAAAGTTCTAAATTGCTCATCAATTTCATTATATGATTTAATTGGATATAAGTATCCTGACGGAGTAATTCTGAAGATATTCATATTGATTTCACTAAAAAAATACCAAAAATCCTGGAAAAATGTTCTTGTATCTATATTGCATCCACCAAATTCAAAAGTGACGATATCGATTGACTTGGTATTAAACATTCTTCTTGCGCCAGCGAGTGCATCGAGTTCATGTCCCTCAATATCAATCTTTAGCAGATGAATGTGGTTTATCGCATTCTCTGAACAGTAGTTATCAATTGTGCTGATTTCCACCTTTTCTGATTTGTTAAAATCGACACCAAAGTGATCCAGCCTTCTTTTTGTAAGAGAAGCGAGTCCTGAACCAGCGCTATCAAAGTGCAATATTGCCTCACCTATTTCTTTGCCTATACCAATATTGTTTAATCTAATTCGCTTATCTTCTTTGAAAAACTCCGCAAGAATTTTGAATGTTTGGTGTCCAGGCTCAAAGCAGTGAATTGAAAAATCATCTACCGCAATACTATCAAGAATCAGCTGAAGGAATTGACCCTTGTTTGAACCAACATCAAAAATGCAGTACGGAGGTTTGAATCTTTGCTTAAGAAGATAAAAAATAGCTCGTTCACCACTAGATAAAACTCCGTCACCAGATCCGATCCCCATCAAATATTGAGAAACCTGCACATTTTTCTCCAATACCCTTTGAATGAAGAGATTCCCTGATGCCTTGATTAAAGCTTTTTTCAGTATTGGCATCTAATTCTTCTCCTTACCGGTATTCTATAAGGACACCTTCGAGACAACTCAATAATCCATCCATCGCCTTATCGTTTTCAACCTGTGATATAATTAATGGTGATCCGAAGAGCGGACTCTTTAAAACAAGGATTTCATATTTAGATAATTGCATTATTAACATACAGCATGCTGCATCAGCCTCTCTTTGGGAGAGGGCAGGCTGTAAGGGAAATATGAGATAACTGGGCAGCCTCCGGCCCTCTCAGTTCCATCATGAAGACGGACCGGCTGGAAAGGACCGTACTGCGGGAAGCCACCGATTGGGCACTCCCATTCCACCCCGCAACCGTTTGAAAAAACGGGGTGTTTAGATTCCAAACGCTGAGTTTATTTCGGCGGAAGCATAAAAAGCAAGGAAAAAATCGTTGAACTTCTGGCTCAAGGCTTAGCGTGCCCTACCCATCAGTCTCAAACCCGGGCGTCTATCCACTGGCGGATATCTTCAAGCACCGTGTCCTTTTCCGGTTCGTTGAGGATCTCGTGGTACAGCCCGTCATAGCTCTTGATCTGCTTATCCTTCGACGAGATATGTTCATAGAAGTAGCGTGAAGCATCCGGGTTGACGATGAGATCGCCTCCGCCATAGAGGATGAGGCAGGGGTAGTGGTAGCTCGCCGCTCTGTTCATAATATCTCGCGCGCCCTTGAGAAAGACCTCGCCCAACAGCTTGGTGGTCAACTGCTTGAGCGCGAGGGGATCGTTGATATATGCCGTTACCACCTGTTGGTCGCGCGAGACAATGTTTATCATGGTATTGGGGACGGGGTTTCGCGGCGTAGCGTTGTAATCCAGGGTGGTCTCAAGATCTTTGAACATGGGCGGAACTATCACCGCGGCGCCGCACAGCACCTGGCCCAAGAGACGGTCGGGGTACTTGACGCCGTACTGAGCGGCGATGAATCCTCCCATGCTGTGAGCGAGCATAACCATGGGTATGCCGGTGTTTTCCTTCTGAGCAATGCTCACAACCTGGTTGGTATCGTCAACATAGAGCTGATAATCCTCGACATATCCACGCTCGCCGCCGGAACGGCCGTGGCCGCGGAGGTCAAAGCGGTACACGGAATAACCAAAGGAGTTTAGGCGAGAGACCACATAATCATAACGACCACTGTGCTCGCACACTCCATGGACGATTACGATCACCGCCTTGGGGCGACTGAGCAGGCTTTGCGACATCCAGAGGTCAACGCCGTCGATCCCCTAACGTTTCTCTGCTGAACCTTTGGTTCCATAATGCACCTCGTTAATGGTTTATAATTACATTTATCTCCACAACTCTGGAATACACAAAATCGCCATCACTATCGAAATCACGGTACCCAAAAAAGTCAAACAAAATATGCGGGAAGAAGGACGAATCAGAATGCTTTCTTCTCATTTCATTGACAGAAAAGTGAATTAATAGTTACCTCATGCTATGGTAGTTGTAGGGATGTTTTGGAGCGAAAGAATCAAACGTGTATCTAAATTTCCCATACTTTTTTGAGCTAACCACCGACCCCGATTCTTTACCCTCCCCGCATGCTGCGCGATAAATTCTACAATTTCCTGGCCAATTGCGCCGTAACCTCTCGCGGCTTCTGGGTCATCGCCGTGGCCGCGGTGCTCACGATCGTCTCCGGCGTGCTCATGGTCCGGCTGCCCGTTCTGACGACCCGCGAAGGCATGGTGGACTCGCGCATCCCGGAAGAGCGGCGCTACATTGAGTTCTGCTCCGACTTCGGCGCTCAAAACCAGTTGATTGTCCTCCTGGAAGGCGACCCCCTCGCTACGCGCGCCGCCGCGACCGATCTCGCCCAGGCGCTGATGCAGGATCCAACCTGGGTGAAAAATGTGTTCTACCGGATTAACTTGGAAGCGATGAAAAAATCCGGGTTGTACTATCTTCCCCTGGACGGCTTGAAGAAGATGGATGAGGGGTTGCGGGAATATGGGCCGGTGCTGAAAAAGGCTTTCGGCTCAGGCAATTGGAACGGCCTTCTGGCTGCCGCCGAACCCGAAGCGGATAGGATGTCTCAATCCTCCACGACCATCGACAAGAAAACCGTCGAGGACGGTTTTGAGATCGCCGATCGCTTCCTCGCGCAATGGCAGAAGTTCCTCGAAACCCCGGAGAGCGCCACCCTGGACCTGGGCGAGAAGACCTTCGGCGAAATGGCCGCGAGATTCAGCGATTCGCACACGGACGAAAAGGGTTTCCTGATCGGCAATCAAGGACGCCTGAAGATCCTGTTCGTGCAGCAGTCCCGGAGCATCGACGACACCGATTACGTCGTTCCGCTCATGCGCTACGCGCGACAGACCGCCCAGCGCGTGCTGCAGAACCACCCGGGCGTCACCGTCGGGTTCACCGGATGGCCGGTGTCGATCGAGGAGGAAATCGGCCTGGTCGAACACGACCTCACCATGGTGTCGATCATCGCTCCGATCGTGATTTTCCTGCTGGTCTGGGCCGCGGCCCGGTCGTTTCACCGCACGTTGCTCATGTTCGTGCCGGTGGCGTTCAGCGTCGTGTGGAATTTCGGTGTCACGTACTTCACGATTGGGCACCTGAACTACCTCACCTCAGCGTTCGTGGGCATTCTGTTCGGACTGGGAATCGATTACGGGGTGGTGTTCGTTCGCCGATATGACGAGGAAATCGCGGCCGGGCGCACTCCGGCCGACGCGGTTCACAACACGTTGACGCACGTGGGACAAGGCGTCGGAAGCGGGGCGGCGGCGACCATCGCCGCATTTTTCGCCATCGGCTTTACGGATCAGCCGGCCTTCTCCGAACTGGGGATCGTCGCCGGCACCGGAATCCTCTGCGCGTTGCTCGCGTCCTTCTTCGTGCATCCCGCGCTGGTGGCGCATTTTCCGCCGAAATCGCGACCCGATGAAATGGCCCGACTAGCGGAATCGAAGCTTCTGCGCCGCTTGTCCGGGCCGGTGCTGCGATTCCCCAAGACCGCGGTTGTCGTGATCCTGATCGCCGTGGCGCTTGCGGCGACGCAAATCCCGGAGTTGCGATTTGACTATAACCTCAACAACCTGCTGGCGGTGAACAGCGAGGCGGTGCGCGTCGGCGACCTTTTGGATAAGCAGACCCCGTACAAGACGCAGTTCATCTCGGTCGTCGCCGACAACGTGGATCAGGTGCGCCTCCTGCAAAAGGAGCTTGAAAACAAGCCGTCAGTTTCGGCGGATCGAGTCGATTTCCATGCTGCTCCCGCCGGATCAAGAGGAAAAGCGCCGGCTCTTTTTCGAAATGACGAAGAGCATCGAAGCGGTGCCGGTGAGAGTCCCGGATGACCCGCCCGATGTAACGGCTTTACGCGGCCGTGTGGCGCAACTGGTCCAACGGGTGGAGGCCGCTCAGGAAGACGCCTTCAGCGGCGGCCTCAAGGACTTGGTGGCCCGTCTCGAGAAGATCCTCACTCGGTTCAAGGCTATCGAGGCGGCGCTTCTGAAACCCGGGGCCGAGCGGAATCAGGCGGCGTTTGAAAAGGCATTCTTTGAAGCCGTCATCACGGGCCGTAACGCGCTGCTTGAGATGCTCCGCGGCGAGACCGTCGTGATGGAATCGCTCGATCCGCAGATGCGGGATCGGTTCGTCGGCAGAAGCGGCCGCATCGCCACGATGATCTTCCCCAATGAGGAGGTCTGGAATATCGCCTTCCTGGATCAATTCGTCGGCGAGGTGGAGCAGGCGGCCAGCGATGTCTTCGGCCCGAAGGAGGGACCAGAGAGAACCACGGGGTTTGGCGTCGTCTACCGGACGACCACCCGAATGATTCACCATGGCTTTGTCCAAGCTTCATGGATGGCCGCCATCATCATTTTCCTCCTAGTGCTCGTCGACTTCCGCAGATTGTGGGACGTGCTGCTGACGATGTTCCCGCTCTGCACCGCCATCACGCTGTCGCTGGGTATTCTGGGCGCGGCCGGGATCGACCTCAATATGGCCAACCAGCTGTTCTTACCGATCCTCATGGGGATCGGCATCGACTACGGCATCTTCATGACCCACCGGTGGCGCGAACCGGACGGCTCCGACCTGACCCGGCTGATCGCAACGATGGGCAACGCCTTGTGGCTGGCCGCTGCGACGGCCATGACGGGGTTCGGCTCGCTCCTGCTCGCGCATCATCGCGGCATGATCTCGTTCGGAGGTATCCTGGTGGTCGCCATCTTTATCACGATGCTCGTCGCCATCTTCGGGATCCCCGCTTTGATCAAGGCGCTGCGGCTCGACCGGCGCCGCTCCGAACGACAAAAGTAGATCCTCGTCCCGCTTCCGAGTAAACTTACGCGCATGTCGACCGATGGACAGAAAAAGATCCATATCATCATTCACGGTCACTTTTACCAGCCGCCGCGCGAGAACCCATGGACCGGCGCCATCGAGCCGCAGGAGTCGGCCGCTCCCTATCACGACTGGAACGAGCGCATCACGGCCGAATGCTATACGCCGAACGCACGCAGTCGCGTTCTCGACCATCGCGGGCGAGTGAATGCGGTAGTCAATAACTACGAACACCTGAGTTTCAACTTTGGTCCGACGCTCTTGAGTTATATGGCCGAACACCACCCCATGACCTATCAGCACATTCTCAAGGCTGACACGGTTTCGGTGCGCGAACGCAAGCATGGCAACGCCATTGCCCAAGCCTATAACCACATGATATTACCCCTCGCCACCCCGGCCGACCGTTGGACGCAAATCATGTGGGGGTTGTACGATTTTCGGGCGCGCTTCGGACGCCCGGCGACCGCCCTGTGGCTGCCCGAAACCGCCTGCAACGATGCCACCCTCGCCGACCTCGCACGAGCGGGGATGCGTTTCGTCATCATGGCTCCCTCGCAGGCTCAATCGATTTCATTCATCGGTTCGGGAAATTGGGTGGATGTTTCAAACGCAACCATTCCCCTTCACCAACCCTATCTCTGCCGCACGCCACAGGGCACCATTGCGGTGCTGTTCTACCATGCCGGGCTTTCGCGCGGGGTGGCGTATGAACATCTGCTGCGCAACGCCGGCGTGTTCGCCGATCGCATTCTCGAAGCCGCCCACGAAGGCCCAACCACGCCGGGCGACCGGCTGGTGTTGGTGTGCACCGACGGCGAGAGCTACGGCCACCATGAACCCATGGGCGACATGTGCCTGGCATACCTGGCAAGCCGCGAATTGCCTAACCGCGGCTTAACGCTTACCAACCCCCACGTCTACCTTGACGAACACCCACCCCTGTGGGAGGTACGGTTGAAACCCGGTCGGGATGGTCTCGGGACGGCCTGGAGCTGCGCCCATGGCGTGGGCCGTTGGCGGGAGGATTGCGGCTGCTCAACCGGCGGAGCGGCCGGATGGAATCAAGGCTGGCGGGCTCCGTTGCGCCGAGCATTTAATAGGCTGCGCGAGCGCCTGGACCTCATTTTCGAGCACGAGGGAGAGAAGATCTTCCGCGATCCATGGCTCGCGCGCGATCACTATATCGAGGTGATACTTGGCGGGACGCGCCAGAAGAAAGGGTTCTTTGCCCGGCACGCCCGCCGCGCCTTGAGCGCGGACGAGCAGGCGCGCGCGTTGCAGCTGCTTGAGATGGAACGGCACGGCATGTTGATGTATACCTCGTGTGGATGGTTTTTTTCGGATCTATCCGGCATCGAAACCGTGCAAAACCTCAGGTACGCGGAGCGCGCCGCGCAATTCGCCGCCGCTATCGCGGGCCGTCCGCAGGATCAAGAATACCGTCGCGAGTTGAGCCTCGCGCGCAGCAACATTCAAGCGCTCGGCAACGGATTAACCCTGGTTACGCATTTCGTTATACCGTCGGCGTTGTTGCCCAATAAGATCGCCGCCCACTATGCCATCCTGACGGTTCTCGACCCGCAGACAAGCGAACGCCCCCTCTACCATTTCCAGATAACCATGGAAAACAGCCGCACCGCCCGTCTCGGCTTGTTCTTGGGGTTCGCCGGCACGGTGCATATCACGATCGAGCGCACCGGCGAGAGCGGAACATTCGAGGTGGTGGTGGTTACCGGGCCCAACCTCCAGCTTAAGGCTTTTGTGCGTGGCGTGCGTTCCCATGGCCGTGCGCCCGATCTCGATCGGCTGCTTCGCGCTTTTCAGCGCAATGGGTTTGGCGTTGCCTGCGGCGCATTGCAGAGCGACTATGACGAATGCTTCGGACTCGCGGATATGCTCCTGGAGCTTCGCCAGCAGGCGGTCTCGGCGTTGCAGCATCCCCTGCTCGAGGAGATTGGCGCGGTTTACGAAGATATTTTCAATCGCCATGAAGAGTCGTTTTTGGCCCTGCTGCCGCTGGGTATCGGCCTGCCGGAAGAGCTCAAACTGGTCGCCGGTTACGCCGGCAGCCGCCGTTTCAACCGTTTGATAGCCGGCCTGTCGGATGAGCGAACCGCCCTCATGGCGTTCGAACAGGCCAAACGGGTGGAACAGCTCGGCGCTCCGCTTGACCGCGGGCCGGCCGCGGCTCTGCTCTCGCGCCATCTTGCCGAGCGACTCGATCAGATTTTAAAGCAACCGACCAAGGAAGACTGTAGGCGTTTCACGACGTTGATTGAGAAATCCCGCGAGACTCAACTCAAAATCGACGAGGCCTCGCTGCAGGATCGAGTGGCCGAATTACTGCCGGTAGCGCTCGATCGTCTGCTGGCTCGGCGTCGGGTGGGCGGACCCGACGGGGAGACGGCCGGCGGATTATGCGAGCTGGCGGAGTATCTCAACCTCAATGTGGACGAGCATCTCAAGCGGCTCAAGAGATACGGGTCGAAGAAGTGACCACGGAATTCTGATTCCTTACCGGATCGGGTCAACTCGTTACCAGTATGGGCCCAACCATACTCACCTGTTATGCTTCCCAAGCTTAACGCTTAGTTCAGCGGATGCCGATGTATGAACTCAAGTACGTCGGCAGCCAGGCGTTCCGGAGCTTCAAGGGCGGTAATATGGCCTACTCCCGGATACTCGATTATGGTCGCGCCGGGAATTTCTTTTGCCATCAACTTGCTGGATTGTATGAATAGATCGTCTTTCTCGCCGTAAATAATCAGGACCGGGCAGCGTATTTTCCTGAGATCCTCAATCCTCGGATCGGGATCCGTATAAAAGGACCTCACAAAAGACGCTGCGATTTTGCGATCCTGGTACTCCACTATTTCGCGCATGAGGCCTAACAGTTCGTCACACTTTTCCGATTCAACCAGACCTCTAAAAAACGGCCCGGGGTTATTTTTCAAGTTGTTAATTATTTGGTCCCAGGTGAACCTCTCAAAACTTTTCGCAAGGCTATTATTAAGTTGCCTGATGGTCTCCGGATCCGCAGACACTGCCGAGGTCGCTGACGACGTGTCGCAGAGAATCAATGTTGCAAAACGGCTGAAATCCTTCATCGCATGCCGCACCGCCGCAATCCCGCCGGTTGAATGCGTGAGGACGTGAAATCGGTCGATCTTGAGATGATCGGCAAGGGCGATGATATCGTCGCCTACGGTATCGACATCAAAACCAAGGGGATCGCCGGTGACCACCGTGCGTCCGTGACCGCGCATCTCCATAGCAATTAAGCGTTTGGTCTTTGTCAGGGCTTTGGTCACTCCGGTTATATTCCAGTAAACGGCGTTTTCAATAAGTCCATGAACGGCAATTATCGGCTCGCCGCTGCCGGTGTCCTCAAAATAAATACGTGCATTGTCTCGAGTGAAAAACGCCATGGTGGCTCCTCAACGGACATTCCCGAACCCCGGGCTGCCCGCCGCGGGCGTCAGTTGGGGATCGACGAAGCCGTTGTGTTGTTGATTCTTAAGCTCATCATAAAACGTTGCCATACTCACCATCACATAGGGGCAAAGCCAAAAAAATCCGATACCACAGGTTAACACACACACTAACGCCCAGCCCAAGAACCTGCAACACAGATAAAATAGTTTCAATTTATTTCCGTGCATCATTTCTTTGCTCTTCGTTATGGCTTGCAGGGGACGAATCGAGCCGTCGTCAACAATGATGAAATAGGTTAGTGCATACGAAAACGCCGCGATGATTCCAGGCACGATAAGGAGCAACATCCACAGTACGACAAATAACGCCGTTAGACAGTATGCTCCGAATCCAACGCCAAACTTCTGAAAACCATCAAATATCTGAGGAAGCCGAGCATCCTGTTTCCTTGAAATGGACAGCATAAACATGGTCAACCCGAGAATCAGGGGACCGGTGATGATGACGGAAGCAATCCACCCGATAACCGGGATCGCCTGCAGGAAAGCAAAAATTATAACATAGACAAAAAACGTTCCGGCCGCTAACCCCCATTTGCCCCGGAGAGATTCACGCGCCTGAGCCATCAATACCTTATTTTCAGTTTTTGAAAGCGCGGTCATTCATGGTTCTCCCTCGTTTACTATTCCCGGTAACGTCGAATCGATACCTCCCTGCTGTATATATGGTTTCCCCGATAGATGCCACCTCCTTAGGAAAGTAGACCGCTCCTTTTACCAATAGACCTTCTTAGTATACTCGTTGCTATGTTTTGTGGTTAACTTTAGAATGAATACGTTAGGAAGCCCCGGCAAGCAAGCCCCGGCGACTACCGTGGTTGATCAAAACAATGGCAATGGCCACTCCCTCTAACGTTGAGGCAACTTCATGCACAATAAATTCAGATTATTTTTTCAGTGGATTCGATTTGCGACGGCAGGGGTGATTGTTCTTTCAGCATCGGTCGCCATCACCGGTTGCGTCAGTGAAAGCCAGGTGACCAGAGGAGGCGGTGGTAATTCAAACAGCGCTGGCGTCAATGGCTCAAGCAGCGCTGGCCGCGGTGCCTCAAAAAACGGCGGGCAAACGGTCAATACGGCGTCCGGCGCCGTCAAAGGGTATGCCGCGAACGACGCCCTGATATGGAAAGGCATTCCTTTTGCCAAGCCGCCGGTGGGTGCGCTCCGCTGGAAGGCGCCGGTGGATCCGGATCCGTGGACTGGTGTGCGCCAGGCCGTCTCCCCCTGTAGCGTGTGTATACAGCAGGTAACCGATAAATTCTGGCGCTCTTCCAATGCCGTTACCGGCAACGAGGACTGTCTCTGTCTGGACATCTACCGTCCTTTGACGGACTCAACCGGTCTGCCCGTCTTGGTGTGGATTCATGGCGGCGCCAATATCCTCGGCTCGGCCCAAGACTTCGATGGAACCGCCCTGGCCAAACGAGGCAACCTGATAGTCGTTATTATCCAGTACCGGTTGCAGATGCTGGGCTGGCTGACGCACCCGGCATTGCGGGCAAGCGGGACAGCGCAGGACAAGTCGGGCAACTACGGCACGCTGGATACCATGAAGGCCTTGGCCTGGGTTCAGAAAAACATCGCCGCTTTCGGCGGCGATCCCGCAAACGTTACCGTCGGCGGCCAATCTGCCGGCGGAGCGCATGTCATGAACCTGATCATATCTCCAATGACCAATAATTTTCAAAGGGCCTTTGCCGAAAGTCCGGCCGTGTCGGAAGTGATGCCGCTGAAAAAATTTACCGATGGCGATGAGCAAACCAACCTCATGATTGATTACATGCTGAAACAAGATGGAGTCGCTAAAAATATAGCAGTCGCGGGCAGCTACCGCGCGAAAATGACTAATGCGCAGATCGAAGACTACCTGCGAGGTAAAAGCGCCGAGCAAATATTGTGGGCGGCCATAGGCGGCCCCGGTTATGGATCGTTCATACCTGCGCCCACGGGCTTCATGGACGGCACGGTTCTTCCGGAAACAAGCTGGCTGGATACGATTCGTTCCGGACAATTCAAAAAGGTTCCTTTGATCATCGGCAACACTCAGTATGAATTCAAGGATCTCATGACGCTTTTCGGTTTAGCATTAAGGTTCTTCTTAGAACCTAAAGTTCCGTCGGGATCCTACTCCTGGTTTAGTCTTTATGATGTTCTTAGTCGCGATGAAGTTCTTAATCGCACCAGAACGTTGAACGAAGTGCTGCCGACCGAACATGACCGCCGTGCATACGAAGAAACCGGTTTGCTTAAAAGCCGCAAATGGCTGGCAGAATGTCATGCAACCGCCCGGGCGATAAAAACCAATGATACCGCGAATGCGGTTTATTCGTATCTTTTCACCTGGTCCGGCGGGCAAGACCCGGCTCTCAAGGATTTCAAATTTATTTTCGGCGCATCCCACGCTCAGGATATACCGTTTTTCTTCGGAGCCGGCACCGACTATTTCAAAGGTATTTCCTTCACGGAGGCCAATAAGGCCGGACGCGTGGCGCTCCAAGATGCTATGATGGATTACCTGGCTGCATTTGTGAAAACAGGCGACCCTAATCCATCGGGATCTACGCTTCCGAAATGGACGCAGTGGTCCAACCACCAGGGCGCTGCGAAGTTCATAACATTCGATGCGAATCTCAGTAATTTTTTGATAAGTATGGATCCAACGGAAACCACCAAAGCGGTCGTCACTGCGGAAATTAACGACGTAGTAGCCGCCCATCCCGAGTTTAAAGAATTGTTCAATTTTACGGGTATTGGAATTCTGCCGTACTAAAGGCCTCCCCCCACGTCCCCAGCCCCCATTTGCCTTAAGTATGTGTATTGCAATTTGAGTACTATCTATTCTCGTTCATACTACTCGAAGATGGAAACGTAGTCAAAAAATCGGTGAGTTGTTTTGAGAGGTTAACTTAACATTTACGGCAAAAGTCTATGATTATGGGTTGCCTTGGTCTTGCTTTTGACGGGCGAACGCCTTTCTTTCTGCGTCTAATTCATCGAGCAGGCGGGTAAGCGTCCATTTCTCCGATGTCGGCGTCAGGGTTGCCCATAGGGGCGGCTGCATTCCGGATCGTTGGCAGCCTTCCATCAAGCGAAGCAACTCGGCTTCCTCGATTCCGGCCACGATAATCGCCCGGGCAAACGGGGACGGAGATCCCTCGCCGCTGCCGTCCAGTTTTTCCAGCAAGCGGGCCATCACGCGTTCACCATCCGCGCTTTGCGCCCATACCAGCGGAATATCGGAGAGGTCCACCATCGATAGCAGCGCCTTGAGCTTGGGCTGAACATCAGGCGCAAACCCGCACAGCAGCAGTTTCCGCGGCCCATACAGGCATCTTTCGGAACAGCCCAGCTTCTCAAAATCCGTAGTGCTCATATACCCTCCGGACCCACGTGTTTTCCCACCGCAACGAACCGCGCTTCACCTATCGTACCTACGTATCGAAATCAGCATATGACTTTGCCCATGGGTAGCACTCACTCTCTTTAGCTAATTGTCGCTCTGGATGGGTTTGTTCGGCGAGGCATTCAACCATGCAAGGGCTTCGGATCGTGTCGTGAAGTATCGCATTTTCACGCCTCGATTACATAAGACCGCCTCAAAGAAATGAGCATCCTCCACAATTGCCTCGGGCACAATGAGTGCGTGTTTGATCCGTCCCAGAACGGGCGATCTCGCAAGACAGATTCCGTGATCAAAGAGAGGGATGATCGATAGAGGAATACGGAGCTCCAGGCAATCAACCAGGACCTTTTCCACTCCCGCTTCGCGACAGACCTTCTCTCCCACCTTGCGGTCTTCGGCGAGGTCTGCCGACGTAACCTCGCCGGCATAGATGATCTCTACCAGGCCCTCATCTTTAAAGACATTAACCTGCTTGGACATATCCCCTCCTCAGCCGAACCATGATCATACAATCTATGTCAGACAAATCGAAGATCATTAAAGGGACCCTGCAGGCCCCCGTTTTCCTTTTGTTTAGGCACGGGCATGCAATTTGAGAACGATCTATGGTCATTGGTATTACTCGAAGCTGGAAACACAGTCAAAAAATCGGCACAGGGCGTCAAGAGCAGATGAAGATGAGCATCATCCCGCTTCCGAACCATCGGGCGGGGCTGGAGGCGCGGGACTGGCCAAAACAGGAGCTTGTCGATTGCGCTGGCGCAGCAGGTAATTCAACAACACGATCCCCCCCACGGCCATCAGCAACGAGATGAGCTGACTCGTGCTCAAAATATCAGGTTGGGGGCCGCCGAAGAGATCGATTTGAAGGAGCATGCCGCGCTCGTAGTCGCCCCGAAACATCTCCACGATGCTGCGCAGGATAGGATACATAACCAGATAGGCGATAAACAACTCCCCATGGAAGCGTTTGCGCCGGCGCAAAAAGATCAGCACCAAAAAAATAACGAGCTCGCCACCGGCTTCGTACAATTGGGTCGGGTGCAAGGGGACGCCGAGCAAATGATTGCGGGCGACCACGGTCCCGGCTTCGGTGAAGACCGCCCCAAAGCCTTTGATGCCGGTCGGTATGCCGTGACAGCACCCGGCCGTGAAAC
Organism: uncultured delta proteobacterium; assembly: GCA_963754925.1. GTDB lineage: Bacteria > Myxococcota > B64-G9 > B64-G9 > B64-G9 > CAVWHX01. The sequence goes on along the minus strand of CAVWHX010000004.1, from coordinate 1,193,454 downwards.
ACCCTAACCGCCCGAAGACATGGCCGATGGCCACGGATGGGATCATCACATCCGCAATTTTAAAAAAGTTGAGCCGATGCTTCTGCGTGTACCGCCAGGCAGCCAGCACCGCCCCCATCAGGCCCCCGTAAAACACCAGGCCCCCCTGCCAGATTTTAATCAGGTTGACGGGTTGCGCGATATAATCATCCATATTGACGATGATGAACAGTATCCGGCTCCCGACCATCGCGGCTATGAGAATCCAAAACGCCATATCGAGTATGACGTATGCCGGTATTCCTTCACGGCGGGCCTGGCGGGAAGCCAGGTAGATGCCGACCGCAAACCCGAACGCAACTAAAACGCCGTAATTGTGCACCTCGAAGAGGTAGCCCGGACCCGCGTACACGCATAGTCCGCGCAAAACCGCATAACCACCTACCCAGAAAACAAAATTACCGTACGAGAAACCTTCTTTGCGAAAGCGCCATAAGAATAATCCGAGCAGCACGGTAAGCGACGCACTCAGTTCGATCCAACTGATGCTGCCGAGCCAATCTGGAAATTTGAATGAGATGAAAACCGGGAGCATTACTTCTTTTCTTCTTCCAGCGAGCCGCTTCGAAAAATCATTTCCCCAATCAACAAAATCACCCCGATAGTGATGGCCACGTCGGCGATATTGAAGGTCGGCCAGTAGAGCTCACCCGGCTCGATCATGACCACGCCCAGGTTAAGGGGCTTTTCAACAACCAGATACCACTGGATAAAATCGATTACCCTCCCCAATCGTATCCGGTCGATAAGATTGCCGATCGCGCCGCCAAGAATCAGCGAGATTGAGAAGGCCTGCAGCTTTTGCTGGGTTCCGATCTTATATACATACCACAAGATAAAAACAATCGCCGCAAGCGAAACCCCAACGAAAAACACGGTGCGAAAGTCGGAGGATGCGTTCCGCAGCAACCCCCAGGCCGCACCGGGGTTTTCAGTGTAGTAGAGTCGAAAGAACCCATCGATGACGGTGATGAAACGATCGGTCGGCGAATTTTCCAACAGGAGGTGCTTGAGATTAACCGCCGCCCACAGCTTGGTAAATTGATCGCACAACACGACCAGCGGGACGGCGATAATCAGGATCAGGTATTTTGTTTTCACCGTAACCGTCCTTAACGCGAGCTCTGCACGACGTCGTTACAGCGCCTACATAAATCCGGCGCCTGAGAAAGGGAGCCGACTTCGGGCCGGCGGTTCCAGCAGCGGGCGCACTTCTGTGTCGTCGCTCGTTTGACCTCGATGCTGAGGCCCGGCAGCTCGCTCGAAACAAAAGCCTGGTCAGAAACTGATCCGTCCAACGTGAAATCGGCAACCTTGACCACGTCGAGCAATTCTGACCCAAACGAGCGCAAGAATGCAACCGTCTCCGCATCGGCCGCCAAGGTAAGTTCGGCATCGAGGCTCGATCCGATGCTGCCGGCCTTACGGACGATCTCCAAGGCTTTGTTCATTTCGGAGCGCACCTTACGCAACCGATTCCAGCGCTCAAGCACGGCGGCATCATCGACGCCCTCGACGGGAAGCGGCAATTGAGCCAGGTGCACCGAGCTCGGCTGTTTTTGCGCCGCCGGCAAAAAACCCCACGCTTCATCAGCGGTAAAGCTCACGATGGGCGCGAGCATGGTCAGCAGATCGAGCGTCGTCCGGTAGAGCGCCGTCTGCGCCGAACGTCGATTATGGCCGTTACGGTCCTCGACATACAGGCGGTCCTTGATGATATCGAGATAGAAGGCGCTGAGATCCACCGTGCACACATCCAGCAGCAGTCGGTAGGCGATGTGAAACTCATAGGCCGCATAGGCATCGCACACCCTTCGTACGACCTGGCGCAGGCGCGCCAGTATCCAGCGGTCCAACTCGGCGAGTTTTGTCTCCGGCAGGGAATGTTGGTCGGGGTTGAAGTCCGATAGGTTGCCAAGCATAAACCTGATGGTGTTTCGGATCTTGCGATACGCGTCCGATATCGGCGCCACCATGCCGCGGGTAAAGCACACGTCGGCGGTGTAGTCGATCGAGGCGAATAACAACCGCAGGACGTCGGCGCCAAACTCGCTGATAATTTCCTCGGGGGCGATGACGTTGCCGAGCGACTTGCTCATCTTCTTGGCCGCCTCGTCGAGAATCAGACCATGGGTAAGCACCTGCCGGTAGGGCGCCTTCCCGCGCGTGGCCACCGCTGTCAGCAGAGACACCTGAAACCAACCGCGATGTTGATCCGAGGCTTCGAGGTACAGATCGCAGGGCCAGGTCAACTCGTCGTGGTGCTCGAGCACCGCGCGATGGCTGACCGAGGAGTCGAACCACACGTCGAGGATGTCTTCCTCCTTACGAAACTTCTTGCCGCCGCAGTGCTGACAGGCAAAGCCATCCGGCAGAAATGCCTCGACCGGCTTCTCAAACCAAATGTCGCTGCCGGATTCGGCCACGAGGTTACGCGTTTTCTCGATTACCGCCGGGTCGAGGATGGCTTTCTCGCATCCCTGGCAGTACAGGGCCGGAATCGGCACCCCCCAGGCGCGCTGACGCGAGAGGCACCAATCGGGCCGGGCGGCGACCATGTTGGCGATGCGATCGTGGCCCCAAGCAGGTATCCAGGTGACACGCTCGATCTCCTCAAGCGCGCGCTTGCGGAGGTCATGCCTATCAACTTCGAGAAACCACTGCTCAGTGGCCCGGAAGATGAGCGGCTGCTTGCAGCGCCAGCAGAAGGGATAGGAATGCGATATCTCTTGACGGGCGAGCAAGTAACCGGTGCGTTGCAACTCGTCGCTGATGGGAATATCGCAGGCAAAGACATTCTTGCCGGCATAGCCCGGCACTTCCACGGTGAAGTTGCCGGCCTCGTCCACCGGCGCCAGTATCGGCAGACCGTACTGACGTCCCGTTTCAAAGTCCTCGGCGCCGTGGCCGGGAGCGGTATGCACGCAACCGGTGCCGGTGTCCAGCGTGACATAGTCGGCAAGCACCACCAGCGAGTCGCGGTCATACATCGGGTGCCGGCAACGAATACCCTCGAGCTCGGCCCCGCGTTTCTTCAGTACGATCTCGAGATTCCCGGTCTTTAAAACGGCCGCGACACTCGGCGCCAAGGCCTCGGCCACCAGGAGTACCTCGTTGCCGAAGCGCGCGAAGACGTAGTCAAACTCGGGATGCAAGGCGATCGCCAGGTTGGCCGGAATCGTCCAGGGGGTCGTGGTCCAAATCAGGATAGCCGCGTTATCCACGTTGAGGCCGATTGAAGCAGCTTTTGGATCGCCGGGCCGAATGGGAAACTTTACGTAGATCGAGGGCGAGGAGTGTTCGTGGTACTCCAGCTCAGCCTCGGCCAACGCGGTTTTGCAGGTGGCGCACCAATGAATTGGCCGCAGGCCCCGGATAAGGTAACCGCCTTTGACCAAATCACCCAGCGTTGCCATTATCTCGGCCTCGTACTGGTAGCTCATGGTAATGTACGGATGTTCCCAATCCCCCAGGCACCCGAGACGCTGGAATTCCTCACGTTGAATCGACACAAACTCGTCGGCAAAGGCCCGACAGCGCCTGCGTATCTCCAATTTGGTCATGGTTGCCGCACGGTCGCCAAGATCTTTGATGACATTGTGTTCGATCGGCATGCCATGGCAATCCCACCCGGGAACAAAAGGAGCGTACTGACCCATCATGGTGCGAGACTTGATGACAAAATCCTTCAAAATCTTGTTCAGTGCCGTTCCTAAATGAACATGACCGTTGGCATAGGGCGGACCGTCATGGAGGATGAAACGTTTTTGCAGCAGACGGCCCTGATCTTGAATGAGCCGGCTGAGATTATCCTTTTTCCAACGCTGCAGGATGGTCGGCTCCCGATCGGAAAGTGAGGCGCGCATGGGGAATTCTGTTTGGGGTAGATTGAGTGTCTTTTTATAATCCATCGATTTGATCCGCCTACATAAAGTAAAATCAGACGAAGCCCAATTTTAGCGGGGGAAGCCTACGGGCGCGACCTTTGATTGTCAAGCTTTTCGATGGGTAAGAAAATTGATTTACTGAATATCGCAGTCGTTTTATATACCAAGCCCATGGAGAACGTCTCCCCTGAATTGCCGACGCCATTTGGCAAGTATCTCCTGCTCGAGAGACTTTCGTGCGGCGGTACGGCAGAGGTTTTTCTAGCCAAGACCCGTGAGCCTGCCCGCCGAGCAGGCGTTGTGGCCATAAAAAGAATCCTTCCGTATCTCGCTGATAACAAAGAATTCAGTGACCGATTACGGGATGAAGCCCGCATCGCCTCGTCCCTCTTCCATCCAAACATCGTCCGGATTCTTGAGCTCGGCGGGGAAGGACGGGATCGTTACCTGGCAATGGAATTCATCCGCGGAAAAGCTCTTTCGAAGATCTTCCAAGCGCTATCCCAAGCAAAGAGGCGCATGCCGATCTCGCTTACGGTGTTGATCATTTCATGCGTTTGTGAAGGGCTGGCCTACGCTCACCAACAAACCGATGCAGTCGGCCATCCGCTGAGAGTCGTCCACCAAGACATAACCCCAAAAAACATAATTATTTCCTATGGTGGCGAGGTCAAGTTGATCGATTTCGGCTTGGCCAAAGTTAAAGGTGCAGGCCGTATTTTTCATAGCAATTCCACAGGTACGGTCGGTTATATGTCCCCAGAACAGTTACAGGGGTTGCCCATCGATCATCGGAGCGACATCTACTCACTGGGAATTGTGCTCTACGAGCTGCTCGCCGGCAAGAGGCTTTTTAGTGAGAAGCCCGGTTATTCCAGCATTGAGCAACAAAGAATTAACGGTATCGAGTTATTGTCAGGTTATAAGGGAAAGATCCCCAAAGATCTCATGCGAGTAGTTATGCGAGCGCTCGCAACCCTTCCTCATGATCGGTACGAATCCGCCTCACTGTTTGAGGAGGAGCTATCGACCTTCCTAACATCCCAAGGAACTCAGATTAATTCTAAAGACCTAGGCGCCTTTATAAAAAGTTTATTTGCAGAAGAAATTGAGCTCGAGAACAGGAGATTCTTAACCTTTGATAATATATAACTTATGGAATTATCTTGACAACCTCGGACCCTTGCACAAAAATGCGTTAGCTGTTCGAGATTCCTTTAGGAAGAGCAATGTTTTGAATCGATCCCGGTGACGATCCGTCAAATCCGTAACTTCACTCCCCGTCGCGCAGCTTCTTATTTCGGAGGAAACTATGAAACATAAAATGCTGCCGGCCATCCTGGCGAGCCTCTTGATGGTTGGCTTGTTAGTATGCCAAGCGTCAGCGGCTGATCCCAAACCAATTTTGGTCTGCTACCCCGGGGGTTCGGTCAAGGCGGCCGATGCCAACAACTCCATGAGCTCAATGTTGCGCGTCGTTGAAAAAGTCGGCCAATGGCCGTCCGGCGCTTTTACGAGCGTTTTCACTACTAAGGCGAACGAATGCAGACAGATCTTGGCTGAGAAAAAACCCGCCTTCTTGATCCTTTCGCTGGGGCTGTATCTGGAGCTTCGCAACCGATACCACTTAATTCCTATTGCTCAGCCGAAGATTAATGGGCGTACCAACGAAAGATACCGGATTCTGGTCAAGCAGGGGACGTTCAAATCGCTTGATGAACTCAAGGGAAAAACGTTGGGCGGGACCATCCTGGAGGAGCCGCAGTTCTTGCAACGAATCATTTTCGCGGGCCGCATTGACCCGACCACCTATTTCGTGCTTCAACCTTCACCCCAAGCGCTCCGATCGCTGCGCGCGCTTTCCCAAGGCGCCATCGACGCCGTGATGGTTACCGAACAACAATTTTCTTCCCTGGGCTCGTTGCCTTTCGCCAAGGAGCTCGAACCGATTTTCACCTCCGAACCGATTCCCTTGATAGGCTTGGCGGCCAACGAGCAACAAAGCAGCGTCGAGGAGCGCGCCCGCCTTGCCAAGGCGCTCATGGGTATGTGTACCGATGCCGAAGGCAAAAAGTTGTGCGAAATGTTCGGGGTCGAATCGTTTAATCGGGTGGATCAGGCAACCTTCGAGCCGATAATCAAACTGTGGGTATCAACGGGTGGTAAGTGAAATGCACTTTAATAGGTACGGTACACGATGGCTGAGGTCGGGGTTTTTCTCGGCGGCCGTTCTCCTCCTGCTTTCGATCGCTTCTGGCTGCGCTCATCTGCAACGAGATCTCGTTACTCTCAGGCTTGAAGCCTGTCCCCCGCAAACCCCGGAGCAGCTTGCCGCAGAGGCAGTGAATTTCAATTCAACCAGTGACGATGAAACGCTGCAATGCGCCTTGGGTCTGCTACGGCAAACCGACGATCCGTCGTTTACGAGTTCTTCGCTGGGTGCGCGAATCTGCTTGCTGCTCGCCGAGCGTGCGACCGATCAGAGCAGCCAAGAGAAGTTCGCGGCCGAGGGGGTGCATAGCGCCGAGACAGCCCTGAAAGCCGGCGGTGTGCAGGACGGGAAGGTCCACTATTATTTGGCGGTGAATTTAGGGCTCGCGATTCGCCACCATATTACGTTGGCTTACGAAGAGCTCGACCGGCTCGAGCGGGAGCTCAAACGAGCGTTGGAGCTGTCCCCGGACGAGGATATGGGCGGCCCCGCCCGCGTGTTGGGGATGCTGTACCTCAAGGCCCCGCAGTGGCCGAAAGGCTACGGCGACAGCGATAAGGCTCTTGAAATGCTCGCCGAAGTGGTCAAAAAGTATGCTCAACATCCGCTTAATCATCTTTTCTATGCTCAGGCCCTCTGGGAGGTCGAAGCTGAAGCCGGCGTCGACCAGGCACGCTCGCAACTTGCCGAAGGTAAAAAGCTTCTGGATACCGGCGACTGGGGCAGAAGCCGCGAACCGTGGCGCAAAGAATTTCTCGAGTTCGAGAAGGAACTCAAATAAAAGCGGTCAGTGAAGTACTTAGAATCGGTATCGTGCCCGCGTCCAGACAAGGGAACCCCCGGCGGCCGGATCGCCAAATTTTGTGAAGTCCTTACCCAATTGCACAAGCGCCCCAAACCCTAAATCGAGCCCATTGCCGAAATTGTAATTGAACTCGGGGTACACGATCATCGAAAATCCTTCTCCAAACGGGGATAGGAATTTCTGCACGCGCCTATTATCGGTATCGCTCCAGTAGTCATGGTAATAGCCGGTCACTTCCAAGATATTAAACAATCGAATAAGGGCCTTGTCGTCGGCAAAATGGATATCCAGCCCAATGACGACGTAATCGCCGAGACGCTGCCGCAGTATTTCTTCTGTGTATTGCCCGGCATCAGCACACGTGGAAGTTAAATTCAATGCACACGCAAAAAGAGCACTTGGGTTTGCTTGTGCTTTTTGTGAGACCCCACCCTGGCGCACGATTAAACCACTATTGATAAAATCACCAGCCCCGAACTCATCGGTCAATCCGTGCACCCACTGCACATTAAGATAGAAATGATCGTTGAATGTGTAGTCTAGACCCGCTGTCCATTTTAGGAATGGGGTGCTTTTAATTATCGTAAATTGATCCGCGCCATTAAATTCATAAAACCCTGCTGGGTTGAGCGTAGAACCTCCTAAGGTAATTGCCTCTTGATACAATTGTACTTGCTGCCGTTGGGGTAATACTACCGCCACCTCCAAACGATAGCCGAGCGGGCTTATCTTTTCCGAAATCCAACCTAACGGATTGATCTCACCTGCCATGTTTATTCCGAACACTTCCATGCGCGGATAGGTCAGTGAGACGGTGCTCTCAAGGGCGTTAGTCAAGCACATGCTTTGATCCAAATCGCCTTGACAGGGTTCAGCAATCGGACGGGTGTACTCTTTTGAGAAAATCGGCATGTCGGAAAATCCACGATAGTAACTGAGGGCGATATCTTGCTTGCCGATGGTGCCGGCTATCCGGACTTCGAACGGCATATTATTAAAGCTGGCGCCCGGAAACACCGGATCAACCCCCGTGACAACGGTCGGCCCAAAACCAAAGACATCAGCAACGTACTGTTGAATCCGAATTTTGTCGCGCAGGTTACTATCTAACATCGGGTAGCGGTCTACCGCCGCCAACCCCATCGAAGCCGAGCTTGGCAAGAGCGCGGGCTTAAAAATTGGCACCAGCACCCCTGAGATGGTCCAGTCGGAAATCGGCTTATAATCGGCACGAACCATCAGATTGCTGAGCTGATTGCCGAACAACAAAATATCCTCCAGATCGTTGGGATTGATATTGTTGGTCGGATTGAATTGGTCTCCCACACCCCATAGTATGGTCTGCTGACCGACGCGGAAGTCCAAACCGTCAATAAGAAAGTCATTGGCTTCGAGATACAACGAGTGGACCTTGACGAAGAACGGATCAACCTCGGTGATATCAGACAACCCTTCAAGATTTACGATCTTGCCCGGATATCCTATCCAGAAAAAATCAACGTCCGCAACCCCTGCATACTGACCATAGGCTGCTTTGAATTTAACTTGGAGTAAATTCTGATTGCGCTCCACCCCGGTCGGCAACACTCGCTGGTAGAACTGGTTGCCGATGTAAAAGTTATTGATGACTCTTTTGTCCGCGCCGGTGCCCACTTCCAGACCGAGGCCTTTTTCCTGCACTTGAAAACGCACATCGCTCTGGAACGTGCCGCCGAAGCTCCACTCCAACTTGTTGCCCGACTCCGCTCCGGTCGCCACTCCCAGATCCGCGGCCGGCGCGGTTTCTTGATCCTCGGCCGCCAGCGCGGGTGCGGCCAGAACCAGTACCGATGCAACTATCAACCCAAGCGTACACTTCACTCCCTGCTTAGTGGTCGACCTCGTTTTCATGGTGGTTAGTTCCCGCGTTGAAGGTCGCGCACACTGAAGGAGTCAGCGCTTACACCGGTGTTGATTTTCCATTGCTCGCGAGTCATCTTGGTGGCCAGGTTGTTGCGGGTGTGATCGGTTATGATCATTACTTTTGCATTGCATATATTTTCTTGGCAACTGTATTCAAGTCGCTGCTCGCTCTTCAGGACCACCCCCTTGTCGCTGTAATACTTAATGAGCGATGGCTGGCTGAATTCCTTGAGAATAGTGAACTCAATCTTGGGATAGGAAAAGTCTTTACCGGGCCTGCGGGTGCCGACCACCACCCACTCCTTATCGTTTTCAGAGACCAGCTCCCCCGTAAAAAGATCCCCGTACGTAACGGTCGCCATCTCGTCATAACTGTACGCCGAACCCATGAAGCTCTGGTTGCGAATGTGGCTGGCCACCCGACGAACTTTGCGGAAGGCTGGAAGGTAGACGTATTGTTGATCTAACGACAACGTCAACACCCTCATCCCTTTGACGTCCCCTGGTGCGAGAAACTCAACCCGGCGCCACTTGGTGCCTTTTATGTAAGCCTCGATGAGCAGATTACGCGGCGCCTTGCCTGGTTCCAGGATGCTAAACTCATACTGAAAGTATTGATCCTTGGCCCTGGTCATACTTTCATCCATCTGTTGAATTATTTTCTCGCCTGGGCTCACGTCTTCGGCTTGGACGTGGAGTGTACCGATCAACAGAAAACCGGCAACGAAAGCGGTCATCAGTACGATGTGTTTTTTCATGGATAACCTCAACTCTTCTATCGGTTATTGGTTGTGCTTTGTATAAGTTCGGCCTCAACGGCCGCAGATGGCTCGGTCGCCTGATAACTGTCGTTCAATATTTGATACCGACGCTTTCGCGCGAGAACCGGAACTACTAAAAAGGTGGCCAGCGCGCTCACGAGCATGGCGGTGGCTTTCAAGCTGGCCACATTCTGTAGCGGCTTGGCTTCTCCCAGGGCGAGCACGAAGAAACCGACAAACATTGTGGCAGCGGTGGTCCAGATCGCCGGACCCGACTGATCGGCAGCATAGGCCGCGGCATGTCGCAGGCTTTCGTTCTCCGGGGAACGCCATGAGGCTATGAGATGCACGGCGTAGTCAACACTGTTGGCCAAAATCAGGCTGCCCAAAAGCGAGGTTCCGATGTCGAGGGAAATCTGAAGCCAACCCATAGCGCCGTGGATGACGATGAGGGCAAACAGCGTTGGCGTCGCCGCCATTATGCCGGTTTTAGCCGACCTGAACATCATTGACAGTATCACCACTACCAGGACGAGAGCGACGAGAAGGCTTCGGAGTTGATTGCGATGAACGCTTTGAGCCAGCCCCCGATGAAGCACCGGCAACCCACTGACCTGCATGCTCAAGGACGAGGCTGCGGTTCCGACTCCCGCCGGCAGCAACGTGGCCGGATAGTCTGCTTCCATAAGCACCATGGCGACATCGTTATTAAGGACGGTTGCAGATTTGCCCGTTGACGGTGGGTTAAGCCCAAGGATGCCAATCAATTTTTGAGCGCGTTCCGAGGCGCGCAGGCGAACCCATATTTCCTGAAGCGGCGCCAGAAGCGCTGTACTCCAATCGGCGACCATGTGGTCGTTTGGTGAACGGCCAAATGCCGTAGCGAGAGCAGATCGCAGGTCCACCAGAGCAGGTCGCTCGCCCAATTTCGCCAGTACGTGCGCGAGGACACCCATTGAATCGCCGCTTTTTTGATGCGTCGACACGTCGAGCGGGCTTTCGCTCGAGCGCAGATAGCGTTCTATCTCAACCGCCACCTGTTGAGGATCGACAACTTGCGTGTCACTGGCCAAAAATGTCTGTACTTTGCTTCGGCTATCGGCCGGCAAGGACACTTCGGCGGAACGGGCCAGCGTTTGCAGGCGCCCGATGAGCTCGTCAAGTTTGCGAGCGCGCACCTCGTTCGCGCGCGGGCCGTCGACGGTGGCCACCTCATATCGATCGAGGTGTTCAGCGTCGACTAATTGCTGGATAGCCGCCAGAACCACGGCGATATTGGCGCCTTGGGAGCTATCAACTTTAATCTGAATCAGCGCCTGTTTACGATCCTCGGTCACCAGCTGGCCCACCGCCGGATCGCCGGCAAGGAACATAACGAGATTGTTGATCTGCTCTCGGGTGTCGGGGATTCGCTTCTGCCCGGTCATCGCCTCGTTGATCTTCGCGATTACCTGGCCTATGTGCTGGGCGCCCGAAATATGCGGAACCCGTTCGAGCCGATCGGCGAGGCTTTGCATCTCGCGCAGCACCGCGGGGTCGCTCATATCGCCGTTGACCAGAAGTTGGATGAACTGGGCGGCTTTAAAATGATCGCGCAAAAACTTGTCCGCCTGGTCGGGCGGGCTGCCAGCGGCGAAAAACGATCGCTGATCGACATCGGTCTTGATGCGAGTAATCAACACGCCGCACACCACCGTCACCAGCACCAACGCTACGCCCACGGGCAAACGATACGATTGCGAGAAAAGCGCTAACCGCACCATCAGGCGTCGGGGCCAGGCAGTATGTTCGCTCACCTTGTGATTGAGATTACAGAGCCGGATGACCGCTGGAACAAACGTGAGCGCTAACACCATGGCGATTAAGATGCCGATACCCAAAAACAGGCCAAACTCTTGGATTGGCTTAATATCCATAACGATAAACGACATGATGGCCGCAGCCGAGGTTACGCCGGCGGCCAACACCACCGGACCAATACCGGACACCGTTCGTATGAGCGCTGTCTCGCAATCGAGGTTCTTGCGCCAATCAAAGTAACGCATGAGGAAATGGATCGAGTAGGCGCAGCCGACGGCGAACAAGACAATCGGCATCGAACCGAGCATGAGGTTGAGCTTTACCCCGAACGCCGCCATCAAACCCACGGTAATGCCGATAGCCAAGCCGGTTGATAGCAATGCCAAAAGCGTTCCGATCACGTTTTTGAGCGAGAGAATCATCAGCAGAATTATGACTATCACCGCCCAGGGGGAGAGGCGCCGCAGATCCTTTTGAACGGTGTCATACACATAGGAGGAAATAAACGGATTCCCGCCCCAATATATCTGCTTATCGGGAAAAGAGGCCGTCACCACCGATCGGATCTGAGCGGAAATAGCCCGCGGATCGGTGCCATACGCGAGAAAGCAATAGATCAATACGGCCTTGGCATCAGCTGAGATTAAATTGCCGACCACCTGCTCCCGGGCAAAAACCTTCTCTCGTAATTCCGACAACCCTTTTTGTGTCGTTGGAACGGTATCCACCAGCGAGGCGGTGATGATGCCGCCGTTAACTTCATCGACCGTGAAATCGGCAACGTTGGTCAGACTCAATACATAGTTTATCCCTTGGGTTTCCCTTAAGTTCTTTGTAGCCTGTTGGAGGTGTTCGAGAAATTCAGTGGAAAAAATAGCATCGCTTTCGATGCCAACCAGCGCTACTTCTAATCCACCGAAACGAGTATTGATATCGTAAAACGTTTTTACCTCTGGATTGTCTTTGGGCAGAAAGGCGAGAAGGTTATCGTCGTTTTGCACCCCCAGCGCGCTACCGATTCCGATAATAGAGATGATGGCAACCAATAATACAATTGTCCACGCCACGGCGCGGTTGGTGATCAGTTTTGATAATGCTTCCATGCGGGATCACAATCCTGTCAAAAATAAAAGATTATAAGGTTATCTTCCCGTGCCCCATAAAACAATTTCAATCCAAAACACACAGATCTTTATTAAGCAAGATTCAATTAAGCAAGATTCACGCCATTCGCAAGAAAATCAACAGACGCCGCACCTACTTCTGTTTGTGATTCAAAAGATTACAAATGCAGAGGTCGCTGTATCGCTCAAATCCGATGTTAAACAAGTTTTTTTATAAAAATATGTGTAAAAGCGAACGCTCGTGCGAAAATGAACGCAAAGAAACAATCAAACTTATCGAAGAACTACTCCCCATCGGCTGGTATTATTATCACCTTCGAATTCAAGGGCAGTTGGAAATAGTTCGGTTGAGACAGGAAGTATAAAAATATTAACAACACGAAGAAGCTGGTCCACTACAATCGCAGGAAGGTTCACCCCCGGTTAACAACCCACGCATGACGGCATTGGCGCAACCCACGCCGGAATTCACTTCTATTGCATGAAAACTGCAGTTTTTGGCACACGCCCCGCATTCCATACATTTGTCTTTATCGCCAAGAACGGCCTTTTTGTCTTCGAGGGTAAAGACACCATGCGGACAAACTTCAGTACAGCGGCCACATCCGGTACATTGATCGGCGTTATATTTGAGCGTGGACACATTTTTAAGGTAGATCATACGAGACCCCATTCGTTGATTTTATACAATATCATTGCAACAATGGTTACCGCGGTGATGGATAGATACACGGGAATCCCGATTCTCAGTTCCTTTTTCACTCCGGACAGGTTGGTAAAGGTGGTGGCGCCGGTGAAATTCAACGCAAGGAACGAAGAAACTATCGGAAAAAAGAGATAACAGAAGATCTTAAGAAAAATACCATGGATGTTGAGAAGGCCGATGAATTGTGACGAAAGGAACATAACCACCATTCCCACCATCCATCCCTTGATGGCAAAAGAGCGAACGGGTATGTAGGGCAATAACAATTGCGTGAGAAAAGCTCCCGAAATAATGGCGAGAACTCCAAAGATCAGAATCGGCAACCCTCCGTTCCATGCGTCTCTGAACATAATTCCGGAAGGTTGAAGCCCAAATAGAAATAAAACAATTACCGCGAACACGGGGAATATTTTAAATGCTGGATTGAGCTCTATAGGAGTCAATATCAGCCTATCCCCTAGAGAAAATCGTACCGTTCGCATTTCTGGCGTCGCCTGATATTTTTGTTTTAAGTAGCGTTGAATATCGGCTGCCCTGATTGGACCATAATAGACGTGAAACCCGGTTGTCCTCTTGACGCGGTCTGCCGCTATTCCCGGAGCGCCGAGTTGGGGGACAATGATTCTTTTATGATCCACAAGCGCCGAGAGCTTAGTCTTGATGATGCGCTTGACAAGCTCATCCGTACCGAAGGTGCCTTTGCCCGCCGCACACCATACATTGATGCCCTTGGTATCCAGCACCAGCACCCAAGCGTTGATTCCATGGAGTTCTCGTCTCAAGATATCGAAGCTCAATTTATAATTTGCGCTCACGAAAACATTGGAAGCGCTGTCCGGGTTCCCCACAGCGTAGAGACCTGGTTCCACCGAGTAATGCATCCGAAAAGCCGTGGTGCGGGATTTGAGGTGTCCCCAATACTCAGGCCGTTTCCATTCGGTAGCGATACGGTAGATCGTACCGACGCTCGTGCTAACGCTGCCGCTAACCCAGTGGGGAAGGTTTTTCGGATGTACCGATGTGCGTTCAATCGAACCAGAGCATCCGCACCCGGGTTTTGCCGTATTAAGTTTGAGTTGGGTATGGATGGCTTCTTTGTTCGTTTGATCCATGGGATTCCTCTACCGCTGAGGCGGGCAGCAATCGACCGAGAGCTCGCCCATGAGATCCATGAAACTACCCTTTAGCTCGTTGAGAATTTCGAGGTTGATGCAATAACACGACCGGGGCCCGTCTATTTCCCCTTTGATGAGCCCGGCCTTTTTGAGCTCTTTCAAATGCTGCGAAACGGTTGACTGAGCCAGAGGAATAACATCGACAATTTCCCCGCAAATACAGGTGTTTCTTTTTGCAAGCTGCGCTAAAATCGCGATACGTGCCGGATGTGAGAGCGCTTTTGCCAATTCCGCCAATCGATTAAGCTCGGTCGTGAACTTTTCCTTTTTATGATGAGCCATTCTTTCCTCGTATATCGTAGATATACGATAACGTCAAGAATTCTTTATCAGGATTAAGTATTAGTCGATAATGAGGGTTAAGTTCTCCAGAACTCCAATAGGGCTGTGCGGACAACCAAGGAGCAAGCCGTCATGAACAAGGAAGAATTCTTTCGAGGGCTCAATCAACTGAGGAAAGAGGTAACCGAGTCGACAGCGAATGCCGGCTCCTATGGGTGCCAACGCTGCGGCCACTGCGTTTCGTGCATGTTTTGTAACGATTGCCGGGGTTGCTACCGTTGCACGTACTCCGCTTCCTGCCAAGAATGCTCTCACACCAGCCATTCGAAAAATTGCCGGTCCTGCAACCATTGCGCCTATTGCATTGAGAGCGAAAACTGCAGCGGGTGCTCCTACCTGATCCATAGCTCGAATTGCACCGATTGTACGTTCTGCTTCGGATGCGTCGGGCTTGCCGAAAAAGATTACTATATCCTCAATCAACCGTATGAACAGAAAGCCTACTTCAAGGAACTTGAGCTCCTGAAAAAAGCGCTCGGTCTTGGGTGAGCTTTTCCGCGTCCTGAAACTTATTCTTTCTCGTCGGATGAATCGTTGGCAATTAAGCCGTGTCGTTCCATGCGGCGCAGCAGTTGGAAGCGACTGATGCCCAGGAGGCGGGCGGCCTCGGTTTTAATCTGACCGGCGCGGGCGAGCGCTTCCTGGATCATCCGTTTTTCTACCGTTTGCATGGTGTCAATTCCGGGCGTGAAATCAATCGGGATAGCGCTGGGATTGGAGACCCGCATGGTTTCCGTTTGGAACATTCGTTCCGGCAGGTGGCGCAGCTCGATCCGGCTGCCCTCGCTCATAATCACCGCGCGCTCAATGATATTCTTCAATTCGCGCACGTTCCCCGGATACGAGTACGCCAGAAGGCGGGCGCGCACCTCCTCCGAGAGCGGCTGGCCTACGATCTCGAGTTTCTTTTCGAAGAATTCGCGGAAATGCTCGGCCAACAGCAAAACATCTTTTCCCCGCTCGAGCAGCGCCGGGAGGTGAATGGGAAAGACGCACAAGCGCTGATACAAATCGTGACGAAAGCGGCCAATTTTGACCAACTCCTTGAGGTCCTGGTTGGTGGAGGCGATGACGCGGGCTTTCAATGGCAGTTCCTTGATCGAGCCAACGCGCACAAAACAGCGGCTTTCGAGCACCCGTAACAACTTACCCTGGACGTCGCCCATGTCGCCGATCTCATCGAGCAGCAGACTGCCTTCGCCGGCCTCCTCAAACGCGCCGAGGCGAACCTGATCGGCGCCGGTAAAAGCCCCTTTCTCATGGCCAAACAAAAGGCTCTCCGCCAAATTGGCCGGCAGCGAGACACAATCGACGGTTACCAAGGGGCCGCGTTCCGCTCGCGAAATCCGATGCAGGTAGCGTGCGGCGACACCCTTCCCGACGCCGGTTTCGCCGGTGAGCAGTACGGTGGTGTCGGGGCTGCGAGCGATGCGCTGGAGCTCTTCGATCACCTTCAGCATGCCCGCCGAGGTCCCGATTAATCCTTCTGCGGCCGGCTCGGACTTGTTGTTGTGCTCGCGGAACAGTTCTTCGCGGCGGCGTACGGCCACCACGCGATCGACCAGCGGCTTGAGGCTAAATTCCTTGACCAGGTAGTCATCCGCCCCCTGGCGTATGGCCGTGACGGCGTCGGGGATAGCGTGGTACGCGGTCATCATCACCAAGGCGGCTTTGGGTTGTCGCGCGAGCAGCAGTGGAATAAGCCGCAACCCATCCTCGTCCGGCAAACGGTGGTCGAGCAAAATCAAATGGTAACGTCCGCTTTCCGTCCGCGACAGGGCTTCATGACCATTGCTCGCAAGATCACTGGTTATCCCGAGCCGCGTAAGCTCGCTGGCTATCGCCTGGGCATACAGTTCTTCATCATCCACTATTAAAACGTGAAAATCCTGGCTCATACGCTCGCTTCCTTATCGAGACGTCGCGGCAATACCACAACCGCTTGGCAACCACCTCCCTCACGATTGCGGAGATCGACTAACCCTCCATGGGCCGCGGCGATCTTCTGACAAACGGCAAGGCCTAACCCCGTGCCGTTCTTTTTCGTGGTAAAAAACGGTCTGAAACATTCCTCGGCGGGCGCCGTCAGGCCGGAACCGTGATCGTCAAACAGCATGGTTACATCCCGGTCAGTCTCCTGAACGTGACAGGTCACCGCACTGTTGGGCGGCGATGCCTCCAAGGCATTGAGTATGAGATTGAAGACTAAATGTTTGAGTGATTCATAGTCGCCGAGAACGCTCACTGCCGGGTCAACATCCACCACTATTTTTTTGCCAGCCTTGTTATACGCCGCATCGAGAAGCAGCCGTGCGTCGTCGAGCACCTCGTGTAGCCGCACTTCGGCAAAGGGATGCTCTTGACGGGCGGCTAAATACTTTTTCAAAATCATGTCCAACCGAGTAATCTCGCGACCAAGGCTTCTGAGCCGTTCGCGAAGTGGGGAGGCTCCCGTTTCGCGGCAGAGGGAGTCGAGGCTGGCGCCAACCGCCAGGAGCGGGTTGCGCATCTCGTGGGCTAATTGGGCCGCCATTTCGCCCATGGTCGCCATACGTTCTTGCTGCACCACATGCTCGAGGGTGGCGGTGCGCGTATCCAGGAACGCGTGGATGAGCACTAAAAATCCAACCACCTGCCCGCGGTCATCGGCCAGCAGCATCGTTTCCACCCGCGCCTCGGCGATCGACTGGTCTTGGCGGCGAATGACCACGTGCTCTTCCAGCCGGGGGTTGCCCGAGGCGAGCAACTGCCGGTTGAGAATCTCGTGGATCTGGGCCGGACTGCGAAACAGAATGTCGATCGGTCGGCCGACAATTTCGTTCGCCGGGTAGCCGAGAAGTTCTCGGCAGCCGCATTGCATGAGGTAATGAGAAACGAGGGGTCAACTAAAACCGTCGGCGCCGCAGCGCCCAATGCGAGTTGTAGCAGCTGATTTTCAAGCGAGTCCGTATGAGATTGAGGCTGTATTTGACAGAGCGCGGTTGGCTGGCCGTTGAGATCGAATCGAAACAACCGCGCACTACGTTCTCCCCGTATGGACATTTCACCCGAGGCAGGTGTTTGCAGACCGGTGTCGGAAAGAAACGCCACCGCCCGCTTAACCAAGTCAGGCGGTATGGCGTCTGCAGCGGCCGAACCCATCGAGTGGCCAAGTATCCCGCCGTTGCTATCGAACAGCACCAACCCAATATTTTCGGATGGCGGCATGGCGATAGCCAGGTGGCCTTGGCCCATCAGATCATTTTCGATTATTTCCCCGATACGCCGGGCATAGCGCAGTGAGAGCTCGCGCTGCTGAAGGCTAAAAGGCTGCGTGCCTTCTTTTTCAAGCAACAACACGCCGTAGCTGCGCCTATTTGAGAGGGCCGGCACGATGATGAAGCGGTGCTCGCCGATCAGCCGCTCGATCGATCCAATCATCTCTTCGGGGAGCGTGTCGCCCAACATTTCACCCAAGGAGCTCGTTTGGTAAATTCCGTTCTCTCGCCACGCGCGCACCACGAGGCTATTGCGCGCCTTCTGAATCGGAATCGAAATGCCGGTAAAACTTGCGCCGAGAATGCCCTCGAGTTGCGCCAGAATAGGGTAGCTCATCGCCGGGGTAACCACCCGGACCCGGATATCGCCCGTCTTCTCATTGATCACAATGAGGTTAGTGGAGTTGCAGCCGATGATCTTGGCCGCTCCCCGAAGTACGGCGGCCAGAAAATCATCGATGCTTCCACGTTTACCATCCATCATATTCCTCGCTCCACGTAAATTCTCATCAACGCCCGCAACACTTCGACGGCCTTGACCATTCCCCCGACCGGAACCCACTCAAGGCGCGAGTGAAAGTTATAGCCGCCAGCCGAGAGGTTCGGCGTTGGGAGGTCCATAAACGACAATCGCGCCCCGTCGGTCCCGCCGCGAATGGCCTTGCGCTGGGCGGTCAATCCGACCGCGGACACCGCCTCGCACGCATAATCGACCACGAGCGGCACCTTGTCTAACATGAATTTCATGTTTCGGTAAGACTCCTTGACGTCCACGTTGATTGAAACGCGCGGCTCAAGTCGTTGTAGGTCATCGCGGATGGCAAAGAGCTTCTCTTCCAGACGCTTGAGCCCCTCAAGAGAAAAATCGCGCACCAATATTGCAAGGTGCGCATCACTGACGGTGCCGTGGATCTGATAGCCGTGGAGGTACCCGTCCCGTCCCGTCGTAGCCTCCGGGGATTGGTCTTTCGGCAAACGCGAGGCAAACGCGGCGGCAAACGAGACGGCGTTGATCATCTTACCCTTGGCGTAGCCAGGATGCATATCGGCGCCGCGGATAGAAACCGTGACCGAGTCGGCGCAAAAGGTCTCGTCCTCGATCTCGGCCACGCCGCTGCCGTCCTGGGTGTACGCCACGTCGGCTCCAAAGGCTTTGACGTCAAAGTGCGCAGTGCCGTTGCCAACCTCTTCATCGGGGGTGAACCCGACGCGGATGCGCGGATGGGGGATGCTGCGATCCGACTTCAGTAACTTCATGAAGGCCACAATCTCGGCAACACCGGCCTTGTCATCGGCGCCCAAGAGGGTGGATCCATCCGACGTGACGATGTCGTCACCGACGAACTGCATCAGCTCGGGGTTGTCGCGAGGACTGAGGACAAGATTTCCGTCACTCGGCAGCCTGATATCCCCGCCTTGATACGACTGGTGGACGATCGGCTTGACCCCCGAGCCGCTCAACCCCGGATAGGTATCGAGGTGGGCAAGCAACCCGATGGTTGGCATCTTCGTTGCGGTCTTGACGCCGGGCGGGGTAGCGGCCGGCAGGGTCGCGCTCACGATGCCGAATGAATCGAGTTTGACCTCCTCTAATCCAATCTCCTTGAGTTCGTCAAAAAGCAACCGGGCGAGGACTAATTGTTTGTCGGTGGAGGGATACCGATCCTCAACTCCCTCTTGGGATTGGGTGTCAATCCGCACATACCGTAAAAATCGATTCAGCACATCCTGTCGAATATCCATGAGTCATACGCTCCGTGATGGTTCACCATAGCATGGATGTGCCACCCCAATCACCAGGTATCGGAGGGCAATCAGCAACTTTCGTATCGGCAATACGCTCACCGCTTTCTCCTTCTTGGCTATCTCTCCGTTGATCCGAATGGTTAATCCAACGTGTCCGTATCTTACTTGAACATCGGACAAAAATACCGTAAATTCATGCCGAGGATAGGTAGTGGCTCATGGGTCCCCAAAAGACCCCATGGGGGACTTGAGGTGTAGTGATGATTTTCGAAGACGCCTCACGCCGTCGGTGGCGCCGGGCGTTGGTTATTTTCTCGTTTTTAGCCTTAGCCGCGCTCGTATCATTAGCACTGTTAGTGACCGGCATGTTGGTTTCCCCTTCGGTTCCGCAGCCGTTCGAGAAGCGCTTTTTGTTTTCCGCCACCGAAGTGCATGACAAGATCAGCAAGTACGTTCGTCCGGTTTACACCAAGGCCCAGATTGAGCGCATGGCCCACATTCGCGCCCAGGAAAAACGACGGCGTGAGCGATTAGTTCGCGGCGCCACGACCGGTGCCATGCCGCTGCCTGAGGGGGCTGTGGTGGCCTTCCTCGTCGCTGACGATACGGCGGCGGTGGGTTCACTTGAGCGTCACATCGCGCAAATCGACGCGGTTGTCCCCACCTGGTTGGAGATTCCGGGGCCAGGTTGCGAGCTGATCGACCACAGCGAACAGCACATCACCGATTCTACCAGCCAACTCGAGGAGAATCCGGTCAGACGTGTGTTGCGCCGGTCCAACAATGTGATCGTTTTACCCAGGCTTGCAAATTTATCTGGTTATCGTTGGCGCGGTACCGAGGCAGGTCAACTGCTCAGCAACGAAAAAACCCGTGAATGCGTGGTGAAGAAGGTCGTCGCACGTCTTTCCGAACTCGACGCCGATGGCGTCAACATTGACATTGAGGAACTCGCTCCCGAGGATTCCGAGCCTCTGCTTGAGTTCTTGGTCGACATGCGCGCTGCCTTGCACGCCAATCAGATGCGCTTAACCGTGAGCGTGCCGCTTTTTGATCCAGCCTACGACATCGAGTACATCGGCAGTATCTCCGACGCAGTCATCGTCATGGCCTATGACGAGCACTATCCCGCGTCGCAACCCGGCCCGATCGCCTCGCGCTCCTGGTTTATAGACGCGGTCACCGAGATGAAGCAGCGCATTCCGGCGGATCGCATGGTGGTGGCGTTAGGGGCCTACGGTTACGACTGGCAGACCGATCCACGGGATCGCCCCGGCCAGGGAATCCCCTTCCGGGATGTGACCCAATTGGCAGGAGCGAGCGGGGCTCTTCCGATTTTTGAAGAGAGCCTCGAAAACAGCCATTTCGCTTATAAAGATGCGGCCGGTGCGACGCACGATGTGTGGTTTCAGGACGCGCTGACGATTTGGAACCAAGTGCATATACTGAACGAGAACAAAATTACCCGCATGGCACTATGGCGGCTGGGCACTGAAGACCAGACCTTATGGACTTTTTTCGGTTTCGATAACCTGCCTGAACGTCCGGATAAGTTGATTAAGGTACCGCCTGGCAAAAAGTCGGTTGAGTTCTATGGCAATGGCGAGGTACTGAGCGTGCGCGGCGAACCGCAGTCCGGTGTCCGCACGATGGTGGTCGACCCGTCAGGTCGGATTTTGCGGGCGTCGTACCTGCGGGTTCCGACCGGGTACTTAGTTGAGCGCCGGGGTGGGGCCAAAGGCCAGCTCGTGCTAACCTTCGACGACGGTCCGTCTGAACCGTATACCCCGGAGATTCTCGACGCTCTGAAAGAGCTCAAGGTGCCTGCGGTATTCTTTTTGGTCGGCCAACAGATCATGCGTTACCCCGACGTCGTTGACCGCATCGTTGCCGACGGACACCTGATCGGTAATCACACCTTTTCCCACCCGCACCTAGAAAATCTCACTCCGCGTGAGACCGAGATTGAGCTCAACACCAACCAGCGGCTCATCGGGGGCCTCACCGGGTTGCGCACACCGCTGTTTCGAGAACCGTATAACGCCGAAGTTGAAAACATTGATGAGAAAGCGTTCCCGCCACTGCAAGTCGCGTTGGAGGACGGCTATCTCGTGGTAGGATCCGACGTTGTTTCACAAGATTGGACGTTGCCGGGTGTCGAAAAGATTACCGCGACCGTGGTCAATGAAGTGTTAAACGGGGAGGGCCAGATCCTGGTGTTTCACGACGGCGGCGGGGACCGCTCCCAAACCGTGGAAGCCGTCAAACGGGTGGTGGTGGAGCTGCGTAAGCGCGGTTACGAATTTGTATCGCTGGACCGGTTTCTCAATATACCGCGAGAGGAGCTGGAACAGCCGCTTCCCACCGCCGAGCGAATAATCTCGGTGGGAAATGCCGCGTTGGCCTTCATACGCTCCTGGGGCTGGGTGTTGTTAACCGGTCTGTTTTTTGTCTGCACGGTGTTAGCCATTTTACGCATTTTGTTCCTCGGCTCGCTCGCCATCAAGGACCTGCGCCGCCAGGAACCGGATCCTCCGCATGATTATCAACCGCTCGTGACGGTGTTGGTGCCAGCCTACAACGAAGAAAAAGTGATCGCCAACACCATCCATTCCCTGCTCGAAAGCGAGTACGCCAATCTGGAGGTGCTGGTTGTCGATGATGGATCGAAAGACCGCACGGCAGCGATAGTGACGGCGCTCGCCGCTGAGACGCCCCGGGTGCGGTTGGTACGACAAGCCAACGCCGGCAAGGCCGCGGCGGCTAACCACGGCCTGCGCGAGGCGCATGGAGAAATCATTGTCGCGGTCGACGCCGACACCATTATTCCGCCCGGTTCGATCCCAAAACTGGTGCGCCACTTCTACGATCCGAAGATCACCGCCGTGTGCGGCAATGTTGAGGTCGGCAATATCAAAGGCTTTCTGACAACGTTCCAAGCCATCGAGTACGTCACCAGCCAAAACTTCGACCGGCGCGCCTTTTCTGCCCTCAACTGCATCTCGGTCGTTCCCGGGGCGTTGGGCGCATGGCGGCGGGAAGCAGTGCTGGCCGCGGGCGGTTACAGTCCCGACACCTTGACCGAGGATGCGGATCTGACGCTTACCATCCTCCGTCGAGGCGGGCAGGTGGTGTACGAACCCGAGGCTTCGGGACGCACCGAAGCGCCTGAAAACCTCGCGGCGTTGCTGCGGCAGCGCTTCCGCTGGACCTTCGGTACCTACCAGTGCCTCTGGAAACATCGCAAAGCGTTCTTCCACGGCCCACTCGGTTGGATCGGCCTCCCCAATATGGTTTTGTTTCCAGATCCTGTTTCCGACCTTGAGCCCGTTAGGGGACGTATTGATGGCGCTCGCTATCCTCAGCGGCGACTGGTCGGCTTTCTTAAGCGGGTACGTGGCATTCCTGGCGATGGATGTTTGCGGTTCTTTGTTGGCATTCACCCTTGACAAAAAGCCCCTCAAATGGCTGCTGTTACTTATCGTGCAGCGTTTCAGCTACCGTCAGATTATGTACTATGTCGGCCTCAAAGCCATGGTCGCGGCGATACGCGGCCGGCGCCATAGCTGGCGCAAGCTCGACCGTACCGGATCAGTGGTGTTGACGTCCAAACCCGATAGTCAGCCGCCTATGGTTGATAGCGCCGACAGCATCTAAGTCATCTCTGAGAACTCAGGCCCTAAGAGAACTCCCGCCCCCCGAATAGCGTCGTACCGAAGGGCAGCAAGCGCCTGATTGGCGTCCTCAAACGGAAATGTCTGGATAGAAGTCCTAATAGGAATGCGGGCCGCCTCCTGCAGCAGGGCGTGCCCGTCCTGCCAGGTGTTGTTGGTCACCGAGCGAATCACCCGCTCTTCGTAGAGCCAGCGGTACTCGAGCGGCGGCAACGGGCTCATGTGAATCCCGCCCAGCACCAGCGTTCCGCCTTTGTCAAGCGCTCGCACGGCAGGCGCCACAAGCTCGCCGGCCGGAGCAAAGATAATCGCCGCATCGAGTCGCTGCGGCGGCTGGTCCGTCGGACGCCCAACCCAGCGTGCGCCGAGCTCGGCCGCCAGCCTCTGGTGGCGTTCGATATCCCGGGTCATGACAAAGACCTCCATGCCGCGAGCGAGCGCCAGTTGAATCACCACATGCCCGGCTGCGCCAAAGCCATACAGGCCCAGACGCGCTCCCCTGCAATCGGACGGATAGCCGAGACCGGTGTGGCACAGCGCGCGATACCCAATGATACCGGCGCACAGGAGCGGCGCGGCTTGAAGATCCGGAAAACCAACCGGGATCGGATACGCAGCCTCGGCCGGCGCCACAATATATTCGGCAAAGCCGCCGGGCCGCGTCCAACCGGTCAAGGCAGGATCATCGCAGAGATTCTCACGTCCGGTACGACAAAAACGACAGGTGTGACAGGTCTGCTGCAGCCACGCCACCCCCCCGGCGCTCACCGGTACTCAGGGTCACACCCGCGCCAATGGCCGTCACCTCCCCGATGACCTGGTGGCCGGGAGTGATGGAGCTTACGCGTTGCTGCAGGTCCCCTTCGACCACGTGCACATTGGTGCGACAGATAGCGCATGCATGCACGCGCAGGAGCACCTCGCCCGGTCCGGGCTTCGGATCGGGCACCTCGCTCAATACCAGCGGGTTAGTTTCGATCGGAGCCGGTTTGTGGAGTAGCCATGCGCGCATTGGTGACCACCGCAGAACCTCGTACTGGATCCCCGCTTTCGCGGGGACGACTACCATCCTTATGACCTAACGTAATAGGTCATTCCCGCGCAGGCGGCGTGCGGCCTGGCTGGAATCCAATCTTCTAGCCTTAATGTGGGGTCGTTCACCGAACCTGTAAAATCCGCTCGGCCGCCGGATCGCGTAAGTTATAGTGCGAACTCATTGCCCGGCCGTAGGCTCCCACGGTGGCAAACAGCAGCACATCCCCCTCGCGGGCGTTGGGAATGCGCCGACTGTGGCCCAGTATATCGCCCGACTCGCAGATCGGCCCGACAATGTGCGCGGTCATGCTCGGCGCCTCGCCGAGACGCGACAGATTAAAGATCTGGTGGTGAGCGCCGTAGAGCACAGGGCGAATAAGAGAGTTCATGCCAACGTCGGTCCCCACAAAGAGCACCTCGCCCTTGCGCTTGATCTGACTCACCCGACCAAGCAGCACACCTGCCTGGGCTACCAGATAGCGACCGGGCTCGAGCCAGAATTCATAGCCCGGATGTGCGGCTTTTACCCTGGCCAACGCCTCGCCCAACGCAACCAGATCCAGCGGCGCCTGTCCGGGCTTCTCGGGAACACCCAGGCCGCCGCCCAAAACAAGGACTTTCGCCCGTGGAAAGCGCTCGACCGCCTCCAATAAAAACAAGGCGTTTTGACTCCACGTCTGTGGATCAAAGATACCCGAACCCACATGGACGTGCAGCCCAATGATAGTCGCCGAAGCTTTTTCTGACAGCCGCGCAAGCTGATCGAGATCATCAACCGGTATGCCAAATTTGGACTGGCCGCCGCCCGTGCGGACATGGGCGTGATGTCCAGAGCCGTATCCCGGATCCAGTCGGACGAGGATGTCACGTTTGTTAAGAGCTCGGGCCAGCGCTCTAAAACATACATGTTATCGACGGTGACGTACGCGCCGAGGGAGAGAGCCGCCGTATATTCACTGCGGGGAACGAAGTTCGGCGTGAAGAGGATACGGCTCGGAGCAAGCTTGGGGAACAATTCCCGCACCAAAGCAATCTCGCCCGGCGAAACACACTCAAACCCAAATCCGGCTTTTTCTAGGAACCGCAGCACCTCAACGTTGGCGTTTGCCTTGACCGAATAAAACAGGCGATCCAAGGCCGTTAGACCGCGCAGATCCGCTACGGCCTGCCGCACGGTCTCAAGATCGTAGACGAAGAGCGGAGTCGCTTGCGCGGCAAGCTCCAACAGCTCCGCCCGACGCCCTTCCCACCAGCCGGTGGTTTCCGTTTGCGCGCGGGGGGCGTCTCCTTCGCATAACTGCTTCCAACTTGCGCCAAAGCCGCTGCCGGTACGGCGTTCGGCAAACAGCAACGAGTGCAGATCGTGCACCAAACGCTCGGCTTGATCCTCATCCACCACGAAGGTTAAGTTGAGATCCGAAGCCGCCTGCGAGACCAGGTGAATGCGTTGTTCTTCGAACAGTTCGAGGACGTCTCCGAGGCGGTGCAAGATCGCGCGGATGCCGCGTCCGACGAGACTTACCGCCGCGCACGGACCAATCACCCGCGCTTGACAATACTGCGAAAGGTCTCTCAGGAGACCCTCGAGCGTGAGCGGATCAAGCGTGTTGGCGGCGGCATCCAACGACACGGTGATGTTCATCTCGGAAGTTGAAACCAAGTCAACCGATAGCCCGCGCGCCTTGAAGCAACCAAAAACATCGGCCAAGAAGCCCGCCTGTTGCCACATGCCGGGGGTGTCCATCGCAACGAGGCTTATTCCCTTTTTATGGCAGATCGCTTTCACCTCGGCCACGCCGGTTTTATCGCTGCGGGCGATGAGCGTTCCCTCGCATTCGGGATGCTCGACCCACCGGATCTGCAGCGGGATTCGCTGGCGCTGGCACGGGGCGATCGAACGCGGGTGCAGCACCTTCGCGCCCATGGAAGCGATTTCCTGGGCCTCGCTATAGCCAACCGTACGCAATAATTGCGCCGAAGGAATCAAACGCGGATCGGCGGTGAATATGCCAGGCACGTCCGTCCAAATCTCGCACCGAACCGCAGCGAGTTTTGCCGCGAAATAAGCGGCCGAGCAGTCCGATCCGCCTCGTCCCAAGAGCACGGTGCCGCCTGTCGCATCGCGGGCGATGAATCCCTGGGTCATGATTACCTGTTGAGGCAATTCATGAAAACGTTTTACCAGAGCCGGATCATAGGCATCATCGACATTGGCTGAAAGAATCCGACGCGTTTCCGAGGCCCCCGACTCTTGGACGCCGACAAAACACTCACGGGCATCCACCCACACCGTGCTGAGTCCCTTGAGGTTGAAAAAGGCTGCTCCCAGTCGGGTAGACAGCAACTCACCAAAGGCCATTACCCGAGCGATCAGGCGCGGATTGAGATCGCGCAGCAGCGATGCGCCCAGGGCGAGCCGTTCGATCTCGGCCAGCTCCGCGCCAAGCACCGTTGCACCGTCTATTCCGAGTCCGGTCGCCAGATCGAGATGGCGCTGCTTGATTTGCCGAAGCAATGCCTCGTGCTGTCCGACAACCGCTTCATGCACGAGGCGCTCGAGCTGATCCGACGCCTTGGCGATCGCCGAACAGACTATCACCGGTCGTAGTCCCTCGCTCAGGCGTTTATGCGCCTCGGCCATAATAGTTTGCCAACGCTCTGGCGTTGCGACGCTTGTGCCGCCAAATTTCAATACGACAAATCGAGATGTGGTCTGATCCATTGCGCGCTCCTTGGTCGCTCCGTCGACCGAGAAAATAACAATTGGCTACTACACTAGCTTTATGGGGGGCTGTCAACTCCATCCGACCAGCGCGGCAACTCTCGCAGCCATAGACCTTCGAGGGACTCTAGCTCCAATCCAAAAGCCGCCTTCGTCGCCGTTGGCAGGTCTCCCCCGGCACGCAAGGAAAACAGGAGGATGGTCATCCGCTCGCGTCCGTATCGTTCCAGAAGCCACTGGGTGATGTGGTGCGCTTGCAGATACAGCTTTTCTAACACTCCAGGCTCGTGCCAGTTCTCGACCAACAGCCGACTAAGCTCCTGCCACGAAACCAACCCGCCGGCGCGTGCAAGAGCTAAAAAGCTCGCTTGATCGGCCTCTGTCCACGGAGCCGAGGCCAAGCGCGAGAGCCCCTCCTGTAACCATTGCGGGGCGCGCATGAAGCTCATTTCGTCAATGTAACGCTTGGCCAACGCGTGCCTGAGCAACCGCAGCCAGGCCGTACGACTGCGATCCGGCCCCAGGTAGAGCACACTACGACCGCACGCATAAAAACTGTCCCGGGTCCCGCTGAGCCACGGTCCAAGCCATTCCCCGAACGCTCGATGGTTTGCAAAGACCCGGATACTCACGGGCCCCATCAGTCGATACGAAAAGAACCCTTCGGTCAAGGCGTGCGCCTTTTCGAGTAGTGAGCCGAGCACATCCACATCAACCTGATCAGAGACGATGAGATCGACAGCCAGCGAACCGACCTGCACATGCATCTCGCGCGGTTGGTCGGGTAGCACGGAAACGGTCGCGGGTGCGGCCACGTGAACTGCCGGGGAGCGTTCATATTCAGCAAACATCTGTCTCAGCCGGGAAGCTTCGGGTGCGTACATCGGGAAGCGCCGCACCGCGGCATTGAGATAGGTACGGGCGCGCTCAAACAAACCAGCCTGCGCGGCATCCAGCGTTTGATAATAATAGGTGGCGATGATGTTCTCCCGGCAGCGCTGCCGATTGCGGCGTTCGGCGGCGCGCGCGCTGGTTGACAGGTTTGCAGAAGTTCGCGCTTGATAGCGGCGCAAGGCCTCGTCAAAGAGCTCTCGCGCATACGTCCAATCCTGGGCTGAAAACAGCAGACCGCCGAACTCGAAGGCAATGTCGGGGTGTTGCGGATCCACCTGCACGGCATTGGCGTACGCCTCTTCTGCCGCGCCCTGTGACTGTAACGCGAGCCGAGTCTGACCAGTTGCCTGGTATACCGTCGTCAAGGCGGCATAGAGCTTGCCCAGTGCATGGTAGATCTCAGGTTGATGGGGCATCGTCCTTAGGGCCTTTTCAAGTAACGAAGCCGTTTCGCTAAGCATCCGCGCCGCGGCCGGATACGCCGAACGTCCTACCGCCACCTCAGCCAAGGCGCTGGCGAGAGTAGCTTGCGTAAATAGCAGTTCAGGCGCATGGGGGTACAGCTTCTGCGCCTGCCGCAGGACATCGCTACCGCGCTCAATCTCGTGCGCCTCGATCAAAGCCCGTGACAATAACGCGTAGCGCAGTGGATTGGCCGATCCGTCGGAAAGCAGCAGGTGCAACACGGAAATGGCCTCACGCGGACGGTGCAGGTCCAAGAGATCCACCGCCGCGCCGTGGAGGCTATCGCGCACCTTGACCGCAAGGCTATCGGCCCCAACCGATGGGCGGGTCAGCGGTAACAGCGCTTCTAACCCGTTGAGGGCTGGTTCAAACTCATTTTTATGGAGTAATATCTGACAGGTTGCAAACAAACCTCTAAGCGCACTGTCGCGCAACTCCGCTGGCGCTCGTCTGATTTCGGAAAGGGTGCTCAGATACAGACTCAATGCTTGAGAAGCATTTCCAGAAGCCGTGGCCTGTTCGGCCTGGCGCAACACATCGATAAGACCTGCTTTCGCAGGATGATGAAACAGAAGTAGCCCCAAAAAGGCCCCCAGCCCTAAAAGAGAATGCCGAGAAACTTGAGTGCGCGAAACAGCTCGCTTAACCATAATCACGGAGAATAACAAACTGTTACAAAACCACAATTGTTGGTAGTAAGTCATTTTCATGTAGGCTCTGGGTGTTCGTTGAACGACACGGCAAACTGACCCACTACCAAAATCCTTTGTCTGCTCCCCCGCTGGCGTGATAGGTATATGTGCCGAACGGCGGCAGCTTCATTTTTTTGGGCATGACGATGCATTATCACAAAAGAACACTTAACATTTTAGAAAAGGTGGCGTCGGATTTTGAAGCCGATTCATCGGCCGAACTGGTGTTCGCCCTGGCGCGTCGGTCTGATGCGTACGCGGACGTCCCTTATAAAATCGGGGCACTCTGCGCGTTGGTGGTATTGTTGCTGGTGGTATACCTCCCTATCCAATTCAACGCTTCCTGGTTTTGGTTGGATACGGTCGTGGCCTTTGCATTTGGGTGGCTGGTCGGCAAAGCGTTCCCACGTCTGACGCGGCTCTTGGTCAGCCACCGCCGTCGGAACGCTCGGGTGCATGAAGCGGCCGAAGCAGTATTCGTAAACCGCGGGGTGTCGCTCACTCGCGAGCGCACCGGCGTGTTAGTGTATATATCGTGGTTGGAGCAGATGGTTATACTGCTCTGGGATGTGGGCATCGAAAAGCGTGTTCCACGGACGGTCCTGCAGGCCGCCAAAAAGGAATTTGAATGGCTTCCCCTCTTTCAAAGCTTTCCAGCTGCATTTGAACCGGCGCTGCAACCGCTTAAGAAACTGTTCGACGAAAAGCTGCCACGGCCTCCCGATGACGTCAACGAGATCTCTAACCGTCCGGTGGTGATTAGATGAGGCGCAAGAAATTCTTCAGAAAGCTCTTGTCCCTCGGACCACTTATTCTATTGTTAGCATGCGTTCTTTTCTCAACGTCCGTCCTCGGTCGGGTGGGAGGCGGAGAAAGCTTCGGCGGCGGCGGTAGTTTTGGAGGGGGGGGAAGCTTTGGGGGCGGCGGCAGCGGACACGATTTTGGGGGGGGAAGCAACGACGGCGGCGCCGCAATTGCGCTGCTCATCTACTTGTTGATCAATCATCCTGTTCTTGGTGTTCCGGTCCTCATCATTGTCGGCTTCGTGTTTATGAGCTATCTGAAAAGCAAATCGTCCGGCGCCGTGCTGGGACCGGAAGCGCTGTCAACGGGGGTCCAACAGACTGTTGATCGACGCTCGTCGGTGCTCACGGCAATCAAGCAGTTGCAAGAAGTTGACCCATACTTTTCCGAAATTCTCTTCTTAGACTTTGTGCAAATGATCTTTACGCGGTACCAAACAGAACGCGGGAGCAACGAGCACGAGGCGTTACGCCCCTACCTGTCGGCCGAGCTGCTATCCAACCTTGAAGAATCGGGGGCACAAAAAAATCTTCAGGTCCACAGTGTGATAGTCGCTACCGTCAACATCGCCGATCTGTCGGAGGAAGATAATTTCTGGAAAATCACCTGCGAGCTTGACGCCAACTACACCGAGAAGATCGCGTCCTCGGACACAAGCGCATCCGAGGAAGCATACTATTCCCGTTGCGCGTTGACATTCAGCCGAGCGGCCGGCGTGGCATCAAAAAAACCAGAGGAGATGGCTACCCTCGGTTGCCCCTCGTGCGGAAGTCCGGTCAAACTCGATACCGAGGGCGTCTGCGCCTACTGCGGTCAGGCGGTGCGGCCGGGCATATTTCATTGGGAGCTTCGAGCGGTCACCGAGCTGCAGCGCACCCCTCGGGCGGCTCTACCGCTCTCATTTGGCGGCGAGGAGATCGGCACCAAGCTGCAGACCGTGCACGATCCTGCGCTCGCGGTAGAATGTAAAAGCTTCCTGCTACGTTACCACGGCGAGACGCTCGCCCGGATCGAGGAACGCGTAAGGAACATTTTTATGACGCTCCAACAAGCCTGGACCAGCAACCACTGGGAGCAGGCAAGGGCTTTTGAGACCGACCGGCTTTTCCAAATGCACCTTTTCTGGATGGAGCGCTACAAGGAAAAAGGCTATCGCAATATCCTCGATCAAATTCAGATTTCCCGCCTGGAGCTGGTCAAGCTCGATCGGGACGCTTTTTATGAGATCGTTACCTATCGAATCTTTGCTTCTATGATCGATTATACGATGGACTCAAAAGGCCGGCTTATCAGCGGGTCAGAAAAAAAGTCCCGTAGCTTCTCGGAATATTGGACCTTTTTGCGGCGCACCGGATTCGATCCCACAAAGATTGCCGACACCCAGCACTGCCCAAGCTGCGGGGCGCCGGTCAAAGTCGCCATGAACGGCCGCTGCGAATACTGCGACGCGCATCTAACCAACGGTCAGTTCGACTGGACGCTATGCAAGATCGAACAGGATGAAGTGTGCGGTGGGTGAAAACAGGACGGATGGATACGTTTTACCCATTGAGAAAACCTTCTCATGGATGACCGTTATTAGCTATCCTCCTATCCATAACTAGAGGGCGAGGTCGATGGTCACGAGGCCGTTGCCGGTGCGGGCGCCGTCGGAGTTGGACTGGTTGGCGCCGCTGTTGTAGGAGCCGCCGCCGCCGGCGACCCAGCCGCCGCCGCCGCCCGAGTAGCCACCGCCACCGCCGCCGCCGTCGCAGCCGTTGCCGGAGCCGCCGCCGCCGAAGCCGCCGTCGGCAGCGGGGCTGCAACTACTAGCGCGCGTCCCTCCGACCGAACCGTTGGTGAACGAGAGTCCGCCCGTGCCGTACCCGGAGTCGTCGGCGCCGTTGCCGGTGTAGCCACCCCCACCGGCACCCCAAGAATCGCAGTAGCCGCCGCCGCCGCCGCCGGTGCCGCCGGCACAGACGGCACCGCTGCTGCCGTCCGAAGAGACCCGACCCGCCACGCCTGCGGTGCCGGCGACCGCATCGAAGCCGTTGCGGGAGGCAGCGGTCCGCGTCCCGCCGCCGCCGCCTGCGGCGAGGAGCAGCGAGCCGCCGGAGATAACGACGTAGGAGGCGCCGCCGCCGCCGCCGTTCGATCCGGAACCTTGGCCGAGCCCCTGCTGGCCCACGACGATTTGCAGCACCTGGCCCGCGGTGAGGGCGAAGTCACCGCGCATGCGAGCTCCGCTGCCGCCGGAGAGAGTGCTGACGGCGGAAGCGCCCTGCGCACCCCAAGCCTCGATGCTATAGGTGGCGGTCAACGGAACCGTCCAGCTCTGGACGCCCCCGGATACAGTCACCTCGCCCGCGAGCGTTGTCGAGGTGTAGGCAGTGTCGCACTGCCCCTGACTCGGACCGCTACGCCCGCTGGCACTGCAGTTGTTGAAGCTGCGAGTACCCGTCCATTTCAGATCTTCGCAGACGCTGGAGACGCAAGCTTGGGAGTGTGTGCAAACCGTCCCGCAGCCTCCGCAGTTGTTCGGGTCGAAGCTCGTACTGGTGCAGGTCCCGTTGCAGTTGGTGAGGCCGGACTGGCAGGAGAGTGCGCAGACGCCTGAACCATTGCAGACATTGCCCGAAGCGCAACCGGTGCCACAGGTGCTAGTTGCGCTGCAGTATCGGTTATCGGTGAGCAGGTTGACGCACTCACTGTTGCAGTTCGTAAGCCCTGACTGGCAGGAGAGTGCGCAGACGCCTGAACCATTGCAGACATTGCCAGAAGCGCAACCGGTGCCACAGGTGCTAGTTGCGCTGCAGAAACGGTTGTCGGTGAGCAGGTTGACGCACTCGTCGTTGCAGTTGGTGAGGCCGGATTGGCAAGAGAGCGCGCAAACGCCTGAACCGTTGCAGACATTGCCAGAAGCACAACCTGTGCCGCAGGTGCTAGTTGCGCTGCAGTAGCGGTTGTCAGTGAGCAGGTTGACGCACTCGCCGTTGCAGTTGGTGAGGCTGGACTGGCAAGAGAGCGCGCAAACGCCTGAACCATTACAAACATTGCCAGAAGCACAACCCGTGCCGCAGGTGCTGGTTGCGCTGCAGTAGCGGTTGTCGGTGAGCAGGTTGACGCACTCGCCGTTGCAGTTGGTGAGGCTGGACTGGCAAGAGAGCGCGCAAACGCCTGAACCGTTGCAGACATTGCCAGAAGCACAACCCGTGCCGCAGGTGCTAGTTGCGCTGCAGTAGCGGTTGTCAGTGAGCAAATTGACGCACTCGCCGTTGCAGTTGGTGAGGCTGGACTGGCAAGAGAGCATGCAGACCCCTGAACCATTGCAAACATTGCCTGTAGCGCAACCCGTACCGCAGGTGCCCTCCGCACTGCAGAAGCGGTTGTCAGTGAGCAAATTGACGCACTCGCCGTTGCAGTTGGTAAGGCTGGACTGGCAAGAGAGCGCGCAGACGCCTGAACCATTGCAGACATTGCCAGAAGCGCAACCCGTGCCGCAGGTGCCCTCCGCACTGCAGAAGCGGTTGTCGGTGAGCAAATTGACACACTCGCCGTTGCAGTTGGTAAGGCTGGACTGGCAAGAGAGCGCGCAGACGCCTGAACCATTGCAGACATTGCCAGAAGCGCAACCCGTGCCGCAGGTGCCCTCCGCACTGCAGAAGCGGTTGTCGGTGAGCAAATTGACGCACTCGCCGTTGCAGTTGGTAAGGCTGGACTGGCAAGAGAGCGCGCAGACGCCTGAACCATTGCAGACATTGCCTGTAGCGCAACCCGTGCCGCAGGTGCCCTCCGCACTGCAGAAGCGGTTGTCGGTGAGCAGGTTGACGCACTCGCCGTTGCAGTTGGTAAGGCTGGATTGGCAAGAGAGCGTGCAGACCCCTGAACCATTGCAAACATTGCCTGTAGCGCAACCCGTGCCGCAGGTGCTAGTTGCGCCGCAGAAGCGATTGTCGGTAAGCAAATTGACACACTCGCCGTTGCAGTTGGTAAGGCTGGACTGGCAAGAGAGCGTGCAGACCCCTGAACCATTGCAAACATTGCCTGTAGCGCAACCCGTGCCACAAGTGCTAGTTGCGCTGCAGTAGCGGTTGTCAGTGAGCAAATTGACACACTCGCCGTTGCAGTTGGCGAGGCCGGACTGGCAAGAGAGCGTGCAGACCCCTGAACCATTGCAGACATTGCCTGCTGCGCAACCCGTGCCACAAGTGCTAGTTGCGCTGCAGTAGCGGTTGTCAGTGAGCAAATTGACACACTCGCCGTTGCAGTTGGCGAGGCCGGACTGGCAGGATAGCGCACAAACACCGGCGCCATTGCACACCTTGCCAGCGGCGCAGGCCGTTCCGCACATTCCGCAGTTTTCGACATCTCTCGCGAGGTTCACGCAGACGCGGGAGCACATGACCTGAGGCACCGGGCAATCCGGTCCGCTGCTACCGCAGCCAACCATCGTCAAAATCACGACACCCAACGCCATGAGGATCAAAAGCGACCGCTGCATCAACGTACCCATTGAACCCCCCTCTCGGAACTAGCCCGAACAGTAGATGAATATGGATAATAAGAATAAACCGCCTATTTCCTTGGAGGGGTCGACTTTCCCCCGCCCCTCAAAGCTGAAATCAAACAGAAAACACAAAGAGAAAACCCCAGAAGAACAAATGCCCCTTTGATTCTAATTGGACGTCCCCCTTACTATAACAAGTGTATACCGTTCCTTCCCTAATCACAAGAATCTAACCACCTTCCAACAAGTAAAAATTTTAAGGAGGACGTGAAGCGGGCAATCGAGATTGGCTTAGAGGAGATTGAAGTCCGCAAGGCTCTCGGGGACTACTGAGATATGACTCTCTTAAAGGAGTGGCTTGAAACACATGTTGAAATTGCCAACTACCATTGAAGGAGAAAAAATAAAAAAAGAGACATGCCGCCGGTGCATCCCGGTTTGATTCTGTTAGAGGATTTTCTTAAGCCGATGGGTATAACTCAATACCGGCTTGCCAAGTCGATTGGAGTTCCGCAACGGCGTATATGAGTTAACCATCGCTGAGTCAAAAATGTCTGATCAGCTGATGAAGCTTATGCCTTGGAATCGTGCAGCTTAGCGAAAGATAGGTCTACTTCTCGCGCTCGAAGAGGCCGGCCGCACCCATACCGCCGCCGATGCACATGCTGACCACGCCCCAGCGCAGGTTGGAACGCTCCATCTCGTACAACAGCTTGTTGGTTAAGAAGCCGCCGGTGCATCCGAGCGGGTGGCCCAGGGCGATTGCGCCGCCGTTGGGGTTGACCTTTTCGATGTCGAGCTTGAGCACGTCTTCGGCGCAGTAGAGCGCCTGCGAAGCGAACGCCTCGTTGATCTCCCACAGGTCGATCTGCTCTTTCTTCATGCCCGCCTTGTTCAATAATTTGGGGATGGCATAGGCCGGCCCGACGCCCATGATCTCGGGCGGCACGCCGGCGACCTGGAAGTGCCGATACACGGCCATCGGCTTGAGCTTGAGGCTCTTGGCCTTCTCACGGCTCATCATCACCACAAACGCCGCTCCGTCGTTCATCTGCGATGAGTTGCCGGCGGTTACCGAGCCCTTGGGATCGAATGCGGGTCTCAGTTTAGCCAGGCCCTCAAGCGTGGTATCGCGGCGCGGTCCTTCGTCGACATCCACGGTAACCTGCTTGACAACCGGTCGGCCATCTTTGCCCTCTTCGATCGTCTCGGTTTTTACCGGCACGATCTGGCTCTTGAAGCGACCCTCGTCGATTGCCCGGATGGCGTTTTGATGGCTGCGCAGGGCGAATTTATCCTGGCGTTCGCGCGAGATGTTGAACCTCTTCGCCACGTTCTCGGCCGTCAGACCCATGGGGGAATACGCATCAACCCACTCGTTGACGAGTTTTGGATCGCCGGCGAGCTTATTGCCGCCCATCGGAACCATGGTCATGGACTCGCACCCGCCGGCAACAATGACATCGGCTTCTCCCAACATGATGCGCTCGGCCCCCATGGAAATGGTTTGCAGGCCCGAGGCGCAGAAGCGATTGACGGTCTGGGCCGAAACCTGGTAGGGCAGCTTGGCCGCGAGCCCTATCAATCGGGCCATGTTCATACCCAATTCCGCCTCGGGCATGGCGCAGCCCACAATCAGATCGTCAATTTCTTCTTCGTTTAATCCTTTGACTCTCATTAACAGCCTCCCGCACAGCTACCGCGCCGTAGGTCACCGGGTGGGTGTCCTTCAGTTTTCCCCGGCGATAACGGGCGATCGGGGTGCGGGCGGCGCTGACGATTACCGCTTCTCTCGTCATGGCAGTTCTCCTTAATTAAGCCTCGCGCTAGTTGCGCAAGGGCTTACCCTTCATGAGCAAGTGTTGCATACGTTCCTGGGACTTTTCGGTCTTAGCCAGATTGACGAACTCATCCAGCTCGAGATCGAGCAGGTATTGCTCGCTGACGTTGATGCGCCCGTTGGCTTTGCCGCCGCAGAGCACCCAGGCAAGTCTTTCGGTTATAAACTTCTCATGTTCGGTAATCATGTTGAGCTTGCACATCGAGTCCACTATCATCTTGAAGGTCGCAAACCCGATTTCGCCGGCCGCCTTGATCTTGCGCGGCAGCGGCTGAGTGTACCCTTCAAGGTGCATGGCCTGAACCATCTTCTTGGCGGTGTAGATCAAATGGTCCTTGTTGGTAACGATCTTGTCGCTAGGTCGCAAAAAGTGCGAGGCCAGCGCTTCATGAGCGCTCATCGACACCTTGGCCATGGCGATGGTCTCAAACACCGCGCGCGTATATTGGAAGGGCGAGACGCCGTCGACTTCGGGCATACCTTCCATGGTGCGGATGAGCAATTCTTTGTTGCCGCCGGCGCCGGGTATCAAACCGGCACCGAGCTCAACTTGGCCCATGAATAGGTCGGCATGGGCGCAGATGCGATCGGCGCCCATGGAGATCTCCGCGCCACCGCCGAGCGCCATCCCAAAGGGCGCCGCCACCACGGGCTTCGAGGAATACTTGAGGCACATCGTAGCGTCCTGAATCCTTTTCATCCCAGCCTTAAATTCCGCCCAGATTTTGTTTCGCTCGCCATCGGTGGCGGCATCTTTAGCCTGCTGGGCGGTCCCAAATATAACCATCAGGTTGCCGCCGACGCTGAAGTTTTCTCCCTGGTTGCCGATCACCATGCCGATGTAGCGGTCATCGTTTTCGATGAGCTCAACGCCTTTTACGAGCATATCGGTCAAGTCGGTATCGATGGCGTTCATCTTGGTGTGGAACTCGCAGCAGATGACCCCGTCGCCGATGTCGATAAGCGAAGCGCTGGTATTGCTGGCGATTTCCTTTCCGGCCTTCTTGAGTTCCGCGAGATCGATATTCTTCTCATCGCGCGGAACCGGCTTGTATGACTTGCTGCGCAGATCGAAAAATTCCTTCCGCCCCTTTTCTTCACGATAGAATCCTTTGCCGCCGGCGGCCAGGATGGCTTCGGCGATCGGCGGGAGCTTGCGGCCTTCGGCCTTCATCCGCTTGCATGACTCGACAAACCCCACCGCATCCCAAGTCTCGAACGGCCCAAGCTGCCAGTTGTAGCCCCACTTCATGGCGTTGTCTATCTGAACAACGTCATCGGCAATTTCTCCGATTCGATTGCCGGCATAGATCGACGTGTCGGCAATAACCGGCCATATAAATTTGCCGGCGCGATCGTCGCTTAAAACGACTGATTTAATGCGTTCGCGCGGATCTTCGATGTTTTTTGACGATTTAATAGAATCAATTTTTACTTTTTCCGACGGGCGGTAATCGCCGGTCTTCCAATCAATAACTAATTGGCCCTTGCTGTCATCCCCCTCGGCGCCTTTGTCCTTCTTGTAGAAACCGGCTTTGGTCTTCAGGCCGAGAAGCTTTTTATCGACCATGGTTTTCATGAAAGCAGGCACCTTGAAGAGATCGCGGCATTCGTCTTTTGGCAGGTTGGCGTAACAGTTGTCGATGATGTGCACCAAGGTGTTGAGGCCAACCATGTCGTTGAGCCGGAACATGCCCATTTTTGGTCTGGCCATTGGTTCGCCGACGAACGCATCCACCTCTTCGATGGTGTAATCCTTGTCCATCATTTCCTTTAATGTCCGCACCGCCCCGTGCACGCCGATTCGATTGCCGACAAAGTTGCAGGTGTCCTTGCCGTACACCACACCCTTGCCGAGCACATCGGTGCCCAGCTCGGCCATGAACTTGATTATCTCCGGGTCGGTGGTCGGACCGGGAACGATCTCCAACAACTTCATGAACCGCACCGGATTAAAGAAGTGCGTGACCAAAAAGTTCTTCTTGAACGCTTCCGATCGACCTTCGGTCATGGCCGAAATAGGGATACCTGAGGTGTTTGAGGAAACAATTGCATCTTTCTTCATGTACTTCTCGACATTCGCGAACACCTTGCGCTTGATGTCGACGTTCTCGATCACCACCTCGACAATCCAGTCACACTCCTTGAGCCACTCGAGGTTGTCCTCGAGGTTGCCG
The DNA here is from genome assembly GCA_963754925.1 of uncultured delta proteobacterium. GTDB lineage: Bacteria > Myxococcota > B64-G9 > B64-G9 > B64-G9 > CAVWHX01. The sequence goes on along the minus strand of CAVWHX010000004.1, from coordinate 1,154,906 downwards.
CAGGTGATCAAATCGGCGAAACCATTTTGATAGAACGCCGGTATGGGCCTGCGATTCTTGATCGCGTTTTCCAACGAACTTACCGCAAGCCGGTTGCGGAAGGCAGGCGACGAGGTGGTAAGCCCCTTCTCCTTTTCTTCCGGGGTTAGGTCCCGTGGGACGATGTCCAACAGGAAACAGGGGATGTTGCAGTTGGCCAGGTGCGCGGCAATACCGGTACCCATTATGCCGGCTCCGAGCACCGCCACCTTCTTAATCTTGCGCTTCATGAGCCCTCCTCATAGATCGGCAGGAATTACGAACCACCAGACAAATTTCGGAGCAAGTCTAGTTACGATTGACTGCAATGTCAACTGAAAATATTACACGGTGTCACCTTTCCCTAAACCCCGGCAAAAACCAGTTCCGCCACGGCGGGAGATAGTATTATCAGGCCTTTTTTAGGTTAGCAAATGAAAAAGAAATTCAGCTGCCCAACTATCAACTCTGTCCTTCTAGCTCGAAATGTGCTCGAATAACCATCGGGAAAGATTATTAATAAAGGTGAATCGACCGATCCTAAGGGGTGAGGATTGCGGCTTTAAACAGACGTATAAGCTGCGTCGTGGAATTATATTTCACGTCTTCATGATGGAGATCGCAGTCGTTCGACCATAGGTTGTTACAAAGAACTTATGTTTCTGCCGGACTATTTATTTTTTTCCAACAAGAAGTTTAAAGCCTTCGATTCGCGGGGGCAGCTTGCCACAAAGGATTCGAGATCGGGCTCTGTCGCCTTCATCTGATCCGTGAATACTTGCATAACGGCCAAACCTAAAAGCGGGTTTATTTGGTTCAGCGCGATCCTCTTGGCTAGCGGTTCGCGCGTCCGCTGGTATTGCTGCTTCAGGCTTTCGATATTGCCAGAGGCGCCGGCGCAGTCAGCGATTCCCTTGGAGAGAATCGGCCCCAGATCTTGGAAAAACTTCTGATCGACTTTCAAAAGCTCTCCCGCCGGAGTGCCTCGAAACGACTCCACCAAATCCCCCGCCGGCGCGTTCAGTTTCTGACGCAAAAGCGGCAGTGCTCGCTGCGCCATTGAAACCATTTCCTTGTACTTGTCGATGCCAAACCCGGCATTCTGGACCCGAAAGTACCAGAAGGCTCCGGCACCAACCGCGACAAGTACCATGATGATGAGCCACTTCTTTGAGGAGTTATCCTTTGCCATGCTTGTGCTCGTCAAGGGTTGCCCGTGTGGGGGGCTCGAGTCATAGCTGGGAGTAAGCATGGCGCGGATCTTCTCCACATCGGCGCCGCATTGTGGACAAATAGCAGCCCCATCGGGCATCGGTTGATGGCAGTTTAAGCAATCGGACATGGACATGACCTCTATCCATAAATCTAATCCAAAAGCTAAGGCGTAGCAAAAAACTGAACTCGTCTAGGTTGATTGAAACAGAATTACACCGATGGCACGTAGTATGTCAGAAGATTTGTAATGTTTTAAAAGGATGGCCATCGTTTTAAAGTCACCCCCGCGCAGGCGGGGGTGACTTTAAAGTATATCAATGAAAATACGCCCCGCCGTTTACATCTATCGTCTGGCCGGTGACGAATTCGTTTTGGACCAGAAACAGCACTGCCGAAGCGATCTCGTCTACGTTGCCGAACCTTCCCAGAGGCACCTGATTCGGATTGAAGGGATTTCCAGGGGAGTTTTTGAGAATATCGGTGTCGATAAGCCCGGGCGCAACTGCATTGACCGTGATGCCTTCTTTCATCAAGGCCTTGGCATAAAACCGAGTCAGGCCGAGGATGCCGGCTTTTGAAGCTGTATATTGCGGCGACACGGCGCCGCCGGTACGCGCGGCCAATGAGGATATATTTACGATCCGTCCCCACCGGAGTTTCCGCATCGCCGGCAAAACCGCGCGGGTCATCAGAAATACGGATTTCAGATTTGCCTTGATGATCTCGTCCCAATCGTTTTCGGTGACATTTTCAAAAAGTTGAACTTTTGCAATGCCGGCATTGTTTACCAGTATAGTTATGTCGCCGAAAATACGTTTGGATTCATTCATCAATCTCTCCACATCTCCCGGCTCAGACACATCCGCTTTGACAATGCATGCCTTACCTCCACCGGAATTGATCTCAACCAGGGCGCTTTCGGCCGCGGCCTTGCTGGAGTTGTAATTGATGATGACCGATGCGCCCGACCGCGCCAGCTCTATCGCTGCGCCCCTGCCGATTCCCCTGCTGCTTCCCGTTACCAGGGCAACTTTATCTTTCAGTATCGTACCAGGCATAGTTTATACTCCTTCCTCGTAGCCGTCGCCAGGCAGCTCTAACACGAACTTAATCTGTATTTCGCTAAGCAGATCGTCAAGGAGCCCGGCAGTTAAGTTTTAATGAAGAGTATTAGCGCTAATTAGTCATCCCTGAAAAAATCGAATTTAGACGGCCATGATATAGCCAAAAAAGTCATCCGCGGGAATGAGAGAAGGTTCTAGAACAACGAAAATATGGTTTGCACGTCAGACGCGTTACTTCGGGAGCTGGAAACGAATGAACACCACATTTGATTCCTGTCCGGTGGTGTACGGCACTCGATCTTTTAACTGGATTTCAATACGGACATTGCGATCTGGTCCAACCACCTCGCGCGGGGTGATCATGGTGACCGCTGTATTAAAAAAGTGCGTGTCCAAAAAGCGCCGGTCATTGCGCTTGGGTATCATTGTGTTTTCTAGTTCTAAGATCACCAGCCGCTCTGTCTCCTCAATTACCCGATAGCGGACCGGCTCGTTCGTTTTAACGAAAACCTGAGAGGAATCCTGTGTTTGTTGAAAACCAACCCAGGTCATCCTTTTGTTTGATCGTGAGATGCCGACACGACTTACGAATTCCGTAGCCCTTGGCCGGGAAGGAGGCTCGTTACTCCTGACCTTCAGCTTTTGGGGCGCCTCGTCAGTTGCTGCTTTTGGCGGTGGTGGTGCAGGCGGTGAAATATCTTCGATCTGGTCCTCGGGAACTGGAGGCTGCGAGGGGGCCTCCACAACCATTTCAGCCGGCGGCGGCACCTTTAACTCGTTCGGTCTTTGAAACCGAGCTTACCGATTTTGTCGGGGTCACAAGCGGTGTTTTTTCCTGTACTGGTTCCTCGGTTTTGGCGGGTGCTTGTTTCCGGTCGGCGGTCGGTGGGGGGGGGACTAAAGATGCAACTTTTGTTTCAGGTGGATACGCAGGTTTTACTTCCTCTACCGGCGTGGGTTTAGGCGTTGGCGTTAACTGAGCAATGCGTACGGGCTTTGGTTCAGACGCAGGAACCGTCTTTTGCTCTCGGATCTGCGGGGGTTTAGGCTCCACGGGCGCCGGCGCTGGTTTTAATTCAGCTATCGGCGTAGGCGTTAGCTTCGGCGCAGAAGCGGGCGTTGGTGCTGCCACCGGAGTAGGTTTAGATTCCGGCACGGGTGGCAGTGTTGATGTTAATTCAGCCACTACCGTCGCCTTGGCCTCAGGCGCTGGAGCTACTTTTGGTTCCATCGTAGGCATCGCCTTAGGCTCTGTCGCCGGCTCTGGCATTGGTTTGGAAACAACCGCTGGTGCTGGTTTCGGCTCGGACACCGGGGCAGGTTTCTCTTCTACTACCGGTACGGCCTTAGCTTTCGGTTCCTGCTTAGGTTCCGGTTTCGATTCAACAACCGGCGTTAGTTTTGGTTCGGGCGCCTGCGTTGGCTTTGGTTCTACTACCGGTATGGCCTTAGCTTTCGGTTCTTGCTTAGGTTCCGGTTTCGATTCAACAACCGGCGTTAGTTTTGGTTCGGGCGCTTGCGTTGGCTTTGGTTCTACTACCGTAGCTGACGGTAGCTCACGAATAGGTTCAATAGATCTTTCCTCACGGGCTGTCGTATCTTTCTGCGTTGCCATGGCGAGCTGAATTGGTTTAACCTCTTCCCCGATGGGGAGGGAAAGGTTGGTGTTTTTAGATGTTTTTGATGAATCCAGGGCAGTGGTTGATTCCGATCGTTCTGGCGCCATAGGTATGCCGGCAGAAACCAATAAACCGCCTGTTCCCGGAGTGAGATAAATAAACAGAGAGCCCCCCCGGGCCGTCACGCGGTACTCAACCTCCCGCGACAAACTGATTACCACCCTGGATATGTTATGAGGACCTCCGGTAACTTCCGAGGTGGATATGGTGTCAACCAACTGGCCGTCACCAGCAATATTCCGCGGCACCCCGGTGAAGGAGCACTCCGCCATGTCGACAACCACCCGTTTGGGCGCATCCTGCTTAAACGTGGTGAAATTCAAAGCGCGATCGCCGGCAATTTCAACCACGGTCTGCCCACTTTCTTGCGATAGGCGCACCTGGTGGATTCGATTGGCTGGATTTGCTAAGGCGGGCAGTGCTACCCCAAAAACCAGCGAAAGAAACCATACGACCCTTGGTTTTCTTCCCCTGAGCATCCCACTACCTCCCGATGTATCAGAACAATCTCAGTTTTTATTCTGATAGTGCAAAGACAATTCTTTCTCTAAAAACACTACAAAATGCTATCATACGAGACTCCGCACCACAAGTTTCTTACTGATAACTCATTATAAACTAGATAATTATAACAACTCTTTACTCGGGTTTTTCACAACAAATCAGCTCGTAGTGGACGCAATCCCTGGCTGAGCAACCACGCTCGAGCCTCTCCGACAACGGTCAACGATCCGGTGACGAGGATCGGCGGTCCGCTTTCTCGGGAGAGAAGCTGAAGGGCCTCGGCCACCGATGCGTGCGCCCGGGTAGGACCCGTCACCAACGGTCGAAGGCTCTCCGGATCGCGGCCGCGCTCATCGAGCGGACGGGCAAGCTCGATTTGAGCGGCGAGCGGCTGCAATTCCGTTAACATCAACTCGGCCTGCTTGTCCGAAAGCACCCCAAACAACAGTCGGAGCTTCATCGAAGGAAACACATCGCGGACCGTGCTTGCGAGCACTTTCGCCCCATCGGGATTGTGTGCGCCGTCCAAAATCCATTCCCCGCGCTGCCCAAAACATTCAAAGCGTCCCGGCCAAACAACTTCCCGCAAACCTATTTCCAAAGAGGATTCGGCAATTGGCCCAAGTTCCCGCTCGAGCCAGGGCAGGCACCCGACGGCCGCTGCAGCGTTTATGACCTGGTGGTCGCCGCGAAGCCCCAACCGCACCGGACCAAAATGTCTGTCCCCGGCGCGGAAGGAGGCCGCGCGCCAGCCCCCGGCGCCATCAAAATCAACGCCCATTAACGAGAGCGGCGCTTGCAACTCGATCGCGGTTTGTTCGAACACAAGCCGGGCTTCAGGGTGTTGGGCTGCGACAACCACCGGAATACCGGGCTTGATGATCCCGGCTTTCTCTTTTGCAATCTTCGTGAGGGTGTCTCCCAACCATGCGGTGTGCTCAATATGGATCGGCGTGATTACCGATACCATCGGGGCAACGACATTGGTGGCATCCAATCGGCCTCCCATGCCGGTTTCCATCACTGCAACGTCAACGTTGGCTTCGGCAAATAATACCATCGCCAGGACGGTAGTGCACTCGAAGAAGGTGAGCACGGTAAATCGGCTGGCCTCCCCGCGTTGGCCAAACCAGGTCCCCGGCTGCATGCGATCGAGGAGGTCCTCGCGCGCGATGAATTGGGACACCTCACTCGGATCGATTTCAAGACCCACGCGCAAAACTTTTTCCATCGCCGCTACGATGTCTGCATCATCGACCAGCTTGCCGTTGATAGCAAATCGCTCGCGATAGTCGATCAGATGCGGCGACGTGAACAACCCGACGCGAAAACCAGCTTGTCGAAGAATGGCGTCAAGGAACGCACAGGTAGAGCCCTTACCGTTGGAACCGGCAACGTGCACCACCCGAAAAGCTGTTTGCGGGTTGCCCAGTTTCGCCAACACCTGCCGGGTGTTCTCTAGGCCAAAGTGGATGACAGGCGGCTTAAGGGCGTACAGAAAAGCCGTAACTTCTGAGATATTCATATCCGGTATCGATCACCCATCTTCATGATCGGGATGGGGCGGTCCCGCCATCTCGCCGCCGTGGCAGCCCAGCACCTCGACGGTGAGCCGCCGCGTCATGGCCGTATTAGCTATCGCCAAACGTATCCTTCATTTCCAGGAACTCAAGAAATTCACGGAGCCGATTGGCATCGTGGATCAGAAGTCCGCCTTCGTGCTCGCGGATAAGCTTCGCCTTGAGGAGCTTGCCCAATACCTCTCCCACCAGACCTGGCGCGAGTCCAACCTTCTGCGCCAGGCTTTCGGCGTTGATCGCCACCAACGTCCCGCCCGCAATCGCTCGCCCCTTTGGCACCAGATTCGCTAAACAATACACGACCCGACTGTTGTAGTCCTTCAATAACAAGTTTTCGATCTGATTGTCGGCCTCCTGCAGACGTTGGGCCAAAATCTTTATCATGCGCACGGCGATCTCAACATTGCCGCGGATCATCGTATCAAAGGTTTTCGGCCCGACGACCAACAAATGAGCACCTTCAACCACCACCGCCGTAGCCGAGCGAGGTTTCTGATTGATGATCGCCATTTCTCCAAAAAACGCTCCGGGGCCCAACGTCACCAAGACCTTCTCAGCATCATGAGTTCTCTTGGTGATATTCACCTTGCCGGTTTGGATCAGGTACATCTCGTCGCCAGGATCTCCTTCATTAAAAACAATCGTGCCGGCGCTAAACTTTTTGCCGAAGCGCTCAAAAAGCTTATCATCATCACTCATATCGATACTCCCCGCTGTTATTGTACAAAAAAGCTTGCAATTTCAATAACAGAAAAGTCGCACGCTGTCAACGTGATCTAAGTTTAGGTAGTGACTCAGTTTGCCAGAGGCTTACGGGTGTTCGGCAGGCGACCGTCTACACTCAGGTCCCATTTAAGCTTTGAATGCTAAACTATTAAGCGGTTAATAGGTTTCGGTCGCGTGTCGTTCGACGAATATCCGTAAGCCTCAAACTGAGTCACTACTTTGTTTCCATAATAAACACCCCGTCCCATTCTGGTCCCGGGGGATTGGCTTTCATTTCTTCGCAGCGATCGAGGTACCTTTGGGTCGGGTGGTCGGCAGGCCGCTTCTGGAGTACTTGGCTAAAGCACGCGCACGCCTCATCCCATCGCTGAGCCTTATACTGCAGAACGGCTTGGTCAAACGCGTGTATCCACGCATCGTGTTCAGAATCGAGCGCGCCGCGGTGCAGCAACTCGTAGATATCGACCGGTTCGACTTTTCCCTTGACGACGACCGAATCGAGCTTACGGCACGTAAACTGATCCTGTATGTGCGCGTGGGTAAATTCGCTGATGACGATATGGGTGCCGTATTCTTTGTTGAGTCCTTCCAATCGCGAACCCAGATTGACATGGTCCCCGATCACCGTATAGTTGAAGCGCGATTTAGAACCCATGTTACCGACCGACATGGAGCCAGTATTGATGCCGATGCCGATGTCGAGTACGGGTAGCCCTCGGGTGCGCCAGGACGCCTGCAGCCGGGCCAACGCATCCATCATGGCCAGCGCGGTTTCACACGCGGCGCGGGCGTGGTCGGGATAGTGCCAGGGCGCCCCGAATATCGCCATGATCATGTCGCCGATGTACTTGTCGAGGGTGCCGTTGTACTTGAGCACCAGGTCAGACATAGGGGTGAGATATTCGTTGAGTAACTCGGTCAGGACTTCAGGCGCCAGTTGCTCTGATACGGTGGTAAAACCGCGGATGTCCGAGAAGAGCACCGAAAGCTCCCGCCGCTCGCCGCCCAGCTTGAGCTTGGAGGTGTCCTGCAGCATGGTGTCAATCACGCTTTTACTCAGGTAGAACTGAAAGGCGTGCCGATACTTGCTCTTCTCACGCTCTTCGGTTGCGTAACGGTACACCGCTATGAATACAAACAGAAAAATATTTTGAAAGCCAAGAAGAACCGTATAAAAAACCAGCCCGTTATAAAAAAGCACGAAGTCCGCCAGCGCCAGGGCCACAATCAACGCCAGAGAAAAAATAAGACCGGTCGTCAGACGGAGGCGGGTGAGAAACCAGCTGATGACAATACCGATCGCCAATAAAAAAAGCGCCTCCCATTCCTGAGCATGGTCGGGACGGACGAGGAGGTTTCCGCTGATCACGTTTTCGACAGCGGTGGCATGGAGCTCAACGCCAGCAAAGCTCGGATCAAAAGGTATGGGGCGCAGATCGTACACGCCGATGGCGGTGGCGCCGACGAGCGCTACGTTGTCCTTGACCGCTCGGCAGGCCTCGGGCTCATGGTGAATGATGTCGCCGGCCGATACATGCCGAAACGTCTTCTGGCCGCCATAGAAGTTGAGCCGAAACAACCCGCCCGACTGCAGGGGGATACGCCGGTGGTCTTCGGTTATCTCTCCGAGGGGACCGAGGTACAGCTCGAGATGCTCCTCGATCGCACGATGTGTCTTCGCGCTGGTGTTGACAAACAAATTGATCGGTTGGTTGTAGTAGCGCGATAAGAGCTGCAACGACAACGACGGATAGACGTTGCCCTTGTACAAGAACACCATCGGCACCTTGCGAAAGATGCCATCGCTATCGGCGAGTACATTGAAGTAGCCGAAATACTCATTGGCTTCATTGAAGATAGGTAGGTTGAGGCGCACCCCAACCGCTTCCATCAAAGACAGGTGAGGATCCAGGTGCGGATAGGGGACGTAGCGGTTGATCGGAATCAACCCATCGTCGCCATCGAGGTTGGCAAGCTCCTTGCCCTGACCCTCCAACTCGGACTGGTTGATAAAAAAGAAGTATCCTAGGACAACATTGGCACTTTCCTCAAGCACCGCCGCGAGTTTTTTATCGCCCTGGGCGTCGTCGAGCACCTGCAGTAGTTGTTGAGAAAAAGCCGGGTCGTGGGCGTTGGCTTGGTTATAGAGCTGTATCAATTTATCAAGCACCGGCACGACGCGCGAGTTGTCCGGCTCGGAAAACACGGCATCAAATCCAATTACCGTGGCGCCGCAGCTCTTCAGCTGAGTTATCAGTTTAGCAATAGTGCTTCGGGGCCACGGCCACAACCCCAGATCCTTCATACGCATGCTTTTTTCGTCGAGGCCGACAATTACCACGTGGGCTTTTTTTTGGAATTCCTGAGGATTCTTCGCGCCGCGGATGATGAATTTCATATCTAGGATAGAGTTATCAAGGTCTTGGAGAAACGTAAAAAACTTGGTACCGGAAAAGGCGCCTTGCGTCAACCGCACCGCGCAAAAGCACAATGTTATGATAAGCCCCAGCTTGAAGCCGGTTAGTTTGAATAGGTTTTTGATCGACAACCCACCGCTCCAGTGATTGGAAAAATCACCATCAGGTTAGGGTACGCAGGTATAAGCTGTCAACTTGCTGCAAAGATCAAAAGCTTCGTTCGGATCTCGATTATGCGATTTTCATCGCAAAGTAGAATGTGTTATAATTGTTTAATTTTACTTTTGACGACCCACCAACCATGGAGAACCTATGCAACTTCGTACTGTCAGTTGGCTTTCGGTGCTCTTCGTAACTGCGACGACTTCATTGCTGTCGTGCAGTAGCGGCAAGGGATACGACTGGACCTCGCTGTCTGCAGCGACGCCCGCGACCTACACGCCGGGGACGCCGGTTGTGCTCGCGCAGGCGACAATCGATGCGGGTGGCGGCACACTCGCCGGACCCGCCGGCACCCCCCTTGATGGGGTCGTGTTAACGATCCCGGCTGGCGCTGTCTCCGGCCCTACTACCTTCTCCCTCGGCTACGACGACGGAGGTTCCTTCGCCAACGTGCCCGCGGACGAGCTTTCCGGGCTGGTCATCGCTATTGATACCGACGGCCAACACCAGTTTTCTCAGCCGCTCAGCGTCGAGTTTACATTCACGGATCCGGTTAATTTCCCCGTTCCCTACTATCTGAAAGCCGACGGCTCGTTCGAGTTGCAGTCGCCGCTGCCGGTCGATCGCGCCGCTGGCCGTGGCGGTTTCCTCACCTGGCACGCCTCGAATTACACTTGGGTTAATAAGAGTCCGAAATCGTCGCGGCCGGTGTGGAACGGTTTTTCCCCCAACATCAACGGCTTGGCTTTCTCGAACACCAAAGCGGGCGACTACGTCACGGCCCGCTGCACCGGCATCGCGTCTTTCTCCAAGTGGTACAAAGAGACCCAGGGAGATGGCTTATACGGCAAGTTCAAAGCTTCGGTTCCGAGCCAGGCCGGGTCGAAGAAGACCATCTCGGGCGAGGAAGTCATCGCCACCCGCGCCCACATCTCGGTCACCCTCGATGGTGGAGAGTATGTCTTCCCAACCCAGCAGGCGGAAGCGATCGTGGCCGTCAACGACGCCCTCGATAAGGGCGCCAAGGCGGTGCTTATCGGAACCTCCCGCAGCAGCAGCGACCACACCATGCTGGCCATCGCCCACAGCGACAACCAGATCGCAGTGTACGACTCCAACCATCCGGGCGAGTGGAAGGCAATGGACTACACGCTCGACGGCGCGGGCGGTTCCACCCTGACTTACGGCGTCGCCACGGAGCTCAGCCTTCCCACGGATCTGCCGCAGGCCGAGCCGTTCAGTTACATCCTGCGGGACGCCCAGGCAGGCTTCAACGGAGAGAACCAAACCAAGATCGAGGTCACTTCGAACCAAAGCGGCGACACGGTCCAGTCCGAAGACGTCACGCTGGAGGGCGAAGTCCACAGCGGAGAAGTCTCTATCAGCGTGTTGGAAGTCACGGTTCTCTATGCGGACGGGACGGCATCGGATGTGCAGACCGCCAACCTCGATCCCGGCCAGGAGGACTTCTCCGTAGACCTTAAGCTTAAGGCCGCGGTCAACACCATCGCATTTGTGACGCAGGGGTACGTGTCTCCCGGAGAAGGGTGGCAGGTAATCCCGAACGACGAGGGCGTAGCGGGAAACGGGGTATTCACGTTGAAGTATTACCCTCCACCTAATAGCGTACTCTCGGTCACGGGAAGCGGGACCACGGTATGGAGCGACTCGCAGGGTCCCTATGAGCGTGATGAGTGGATCGTGTCGTTCTCGAACAACCTTTCCTATCAGCCCTTTCCGATAACGATGCAGCGGATCCTGGACGGCACGTTCCCCTTCAGCGAGTGTACGATCGCCAACTGTGCGGTCGTGACCGGTCAAAACAGCCTTAACATTGATGCGCCCGACATACTCCTGCCGGTTAACGTCTCCTACACCGACCGAAACTACACGCGCCCTCCCAGTGGCGGCGACGTGGTGCTAACCGGTAAGAGCGACGGCCAGGCGGACCTAACCTGGGAACCGGTGTACCTGGAAATCGACCTCGAACCGCTGTCCACCGCGGAAAACCGCCAATACCGGATCCGCGTCTACCCGGGCTGCAACAATGACTTATGCGCCCCCGCCGGCATGCCCAGGACGACGGATCAGTGCCTCGATCAGGACACTCAGACATGGTACGTCTGCGGCAACGGCCAGCTGCTGACCGTGCCGCTCTCTGATGTTCTCAACATGATCGACAATACCAACCTGGCCACGATCGTGCCGCCGCGGATCGGACCCGGCGACTTCGAGACCTTTGTCATCAGTGGCGCCGCGCCGCAGACGTGGACGGCCCTTGCTACCCAGAACGATACCACCGATCCGGGAGTATCCAAGGTATCGAATTACTCGGTAAGCCTCACTCTGGCGCCCTGAGCGGCCCTCACGCCAACCACTGTTTTTTTATAACGGGATTACGCCGTCGGGTTAAAACCCATGGTGTTGGGATTGAATTTTCGCATTCTTGAAGCACGTCTCGGAAAACGAAAAGGTCGAAAGAATCCCAGAATTGTTTCTACAATGATTTCAGGGGCTTACACTTTTCTGTAAGTCCCTGAAATCATTGGAGCTGAACGGGATCGAACCGTCGGCCTCCTGAATGCTATTCAGTAGTTATGATATTGTTTTCAATTAGTTACAGTAGTCATTTTTCGACCGGCGCGGTGGAATATCAGCAAATTTGTTTAGTTGCGCGGTAGAAAGAAATATATACGAATATAAAGGGCCAATCTTAATGTTGAGAAGAAGGACGAACTAGAATCTCGATCGGATCTCTTCGCGAAGCCAGTGAGGGGTAACTGAATGTGATAATTATTTTCTGTAACTGTGCGATTCCTATTTACCCGCCTCTTGAAAATTCGACTTGTTTTTTCTCTTGGGTTTATTTTGGCGATGGACAGGTAAAGCTTCTCAAGCAGGCCGGGGCCAAGGAATAAACCTCTCAAAACCCAGGCCGCCATTTGCCCTCTAAGGTCCATTGAAAGGCAATCCCTGGCGTTGATACCCCCAATTAATTGGCCTCAGTGTGTATATGCTGCTTGACAGCAAGACAGCAAGATGTATAGTTGTATTTGTTAGGAGGGAGTAAATACCATGAAAGTGATCGGTTATATTCGGGTAAGCACCCAAGGTCAGGTTGACGATGGCGTGAGCCTACTTCGGGCGAAGCGTAACCAGACTTTTATATTGCATATAAAAGGGGATCATCAGACATGAAAAAGAAAACCGAACAGACCACGGAAGACACCTTGAAGGTTCTAACCGTGCGCCTACCGTCTTGGTTACACAAAGCGCTTAAGGTCAAAGCCGCTCAGGATGGCCGGACGGTGCAGGAGGTAGCGGTAAAGGTGTTTTCAAAGTACGTGAGGAAATGATAGAAACGCGCGTATCAAAGCCCCAACCGCCAGAGCGAGAAGGCTCAACGCTACGCGTGCTTCTCGATATGCCCTTTGATAGATGATTCAACGGCGCCTAGACGTACTTCATGGCTATCGACAATCGAGGTTGTCTGACTGGTATTCTGTTTAATTTCTTTGACATCTGTTTTCAATTCTTTGACGTCTGTTTTAAGGACGGATACATCAGTCTTTAGTTCGGCAACATCGGTCTTTAGTACGCTGACATCAGTCTTCAGTATACCGACATCGGTCTTTAGTACGATGACATCAGTCTTCAGTACACCGACATCGGTCTTTAGTACGCTGACATCAGTCTTCAGTACACTGACATTGGTCTTCACTTCGGCAACGTCTTCTTTCACCCCCATAACCTGAACCTCTACACCACTTAAACGTTGGTCCATAACGTCGAATCGCTGGTTGACGTTTTTCTCGAACCTATTGAGTCGCTCGTTGTTAAGGCTAAACCCTCGCCGATCGCTTTAATTGCCGAACCGTGTTCATTTTCAATGCGTATTACTGTATGATGGATCTTATCGATTGTTTCTCTCATACCAAACTGCCTGGGTTTTTTCACCTTAACGTTGGCCTTACGCACCACTTGACGCTTATTACCTGAGGCGTTCTTTTTCTTCATCAAAGGCCCCTTCGACGGAGGAGGGAGATTAACTACCATCCATTCACCATCGAGTCAATGGTCTCTTAAGGTTTCACAATTACCAAGAAAGGTGGGGCGTACTAAAAGTGAGTCTCGGAAATGAAAACTGTTGAAAGAATTACAGAATTGTTTATACAATAAATTCAAGGGCTTACATGATATTGTAAGCCCTTGAATTTATTGGAGCTGAACGGGATCGAACCGTCGGCCTCTTGAATGCCATTCAAGCGCTCTCCCAGCTGAGCTACAGCCCCATAAAGCACAACTTTTCAGTGACCGGTCTTCTTCAAACCCAAGAATGCGGCAGGCTTGTACCATTCTCATTATGGATCTGTCAAGCACTCATGAAGAAACTACTTACTTAATCTATTGACAAAAATTATCCTGTGTAATTTTATAGCAGCGCAACAAATTTTTTTGGTGAGGATGATTCGTGCGCTCTGCCGTTGTCTTGAAATAGTTAATAAATCCCGATCCATCGTGTGGGTGAATCAAGTCGTATGAGGCAAAAGCATGAACAGTGTCAGCCAATACACGATAACCATTATCCTTAAAAGGAGGTGAATTCCAAACATAGCAAAGAATTGTCTGATTAGGTTAAAAAATACCGTTCAATGATGATGTTATAGCAAAACGGAGGGAACATGAAACGGCATGGTATTGTTATCATTTTCTCGATGGCGTTGCTCATTGCTCTCAATTCTTTAACATTCGCAAGCGACCTTATTCCTCAGGACTGGCTTCCGGGGGATTGCATCCCGCAATTCGCAACCCCGCTGCCGCTATTCGGGCCAGGTTATAACGCAGCTCTTCCTCGGGTTGATGCGGGAATGCATCCCCGTCTCACGGTAACCATGAAGGAAGCGCAAGAGCAAGTGTTGCCCACCTTCACCCCGGCTGCGGGTTGCCCGCCGGTCAATATCCAACCGACTCGAGTATGGGCATACGAAACCTCGGATACCAAAACCGGTAAAATCCTCGGACCGGCACACTGGCCGGCGGTGACATTAGACGTCGATCGCTATACTCCAACAACGGTAACCTGGGTGAATACCTTGCCGAGCTTCAATCCCTTGAACCCAACCGGCCCTGGCATGGTACAGGGCTTGATATCAGTCGATCAAACCATACACTGGGCTGATCCGAACATGATGGGTTGCCTGATGATGAACCCGCCCGTTGATTGTGTCGCAGATCCGACGAATCCTTGTTGCTCGCCTTTCATAGGTCCGCCGCCGGGGGTTGGACACATGCACGGCGGGGAGACGCCCTCCAAATTCGATGGGGGGCCCTATGCGTGGTTTACCTCGGATGGCAAAAAGGGACCAGGTTATAAAACTCTTGATAGTCCGGGACCGGGCAAAGCCATTTACTTCTATGACAATAATCAAGAACCCGGCACCGTATGGGTTCATGACCATGCGCTCGGCGCAACCCGTACCAATGTGTATAGCGGCCTGGCGGTTTTTTATCTGATTCGTGATCCGTCAACGGAACCCAAGAAACTTCCGGAAGGCGCTTATGAGATCGAAATGGCTCTCCAAGATAGGCAGTTCGATACTAACGGCCAACTTTTCTATCCGGACGGTAGCGGAAATACCATAAGCAATATTAACGGACCGCCGCCCAATCCCTCCGTGCATCCCCTTTGGATTCCCGAGTTTATCGGCGACGTAGCCATCGTAAACGGCGCGCCCTGGCCGTATCTCAATGTGGAACCGCGGCGCTATCGTTTTCGACTTCTGGACGGTTCGAATGCACGTTTCTACAATCTCAGTTTCGGCGCCGCACCGGTATATGTCATCGGCTCGGACGATAACTACATCAATGCGCCGGTCAGGGTTGGCACGGTTTTTATAGCGCCGGGCGAGCGCGCAGATGTTATCGTGGACTTCACAGGACTTGCCGGTCAAACCATTACGGTTACAAACGATGCACCGATTCCTTACCCAGACGGCGCCATGCCGGGCGTCGATCAGCCAAGCATGGCTAATATTATGCAATTTCAAGTGACACTTCCCTTAGTCGGGAAAAAGGATAAAAGTTGCGATCCTGCGGCCGGCGGATGCACGCGTCCCAAACCAATACCTCGTCTGACAGACACCAAAGGACACTTTGCTCCCGGCGTCGTCGTCAGCAAAATTCGCCAACTCGTGCTCAAGGAAGTCGCCGGGGCGGGTGGACCGCTCGAGGTCCTCGTCAATAACACCAGTTTTGACGGTCTTATGTCGCCGAGCATTGCCGCGATTTTCAAAAAAGACGGGGTCAGTGAATTGCCGCAGGTGGGTTCGACTGAGCTTTGGGAAATCATCAACTTGACCATCGACGCGCACCCAATGCACACGCACCTGGCGCAATTTCAGATCCTGAACCGACAGGCATTCAATCGGGACGGATACATAGCGGCCTACAACGAGGCATTCGGAACCGGGTCGGTTCCACTTCCACCCGGCTGCACCGCCGGCGAATACTGCGCAGGGTACGGCCCGCCTCTGCCGTACAACGTTCTTAATGCTGACGTCGCTCTGGGCGGGAACCCGGCCCTCAGCCCGTTCTTAGACAACGTCAATGCTCCTGCCGTCCCGCCGAATGCTTGGGAGTCAGGATGGAAAGATACGGCCAAGGTGGGACCTGGCCAGGTTATGAGGATCCTAGTCCGCTTCGCACCGACCGATACGCCGATTAGAAAAGCAAAAGCTGGAGTCAACCTGTATCCGTTCGATCCGACCGTCGGCCTCGGTTACGTGTGGCACTGTCACATCGTCGACCATGAAGACAACGACATGATGCGTCCATTCAAGGTCGTCTGGTAATCGTCATTAGACACCGAACGCGCTCAACCGTATCAAACTCCACCTATCAATATCCTTTCGAAAGATCATTTCTACAAAAATGACCTTCGAATAAATGCCGATGCTGGATCCCCACTTTCGTGGGGATGACACCTGTTATTTGTGGTCCATAAAATTGTTGGTCATTCTCGCGGATGCGGGAATCCACGAGTCCGTTAACGAGCATAGCGAGCTTAGAGGCGCCCGTCCCTACAACTATTTATTCGATTTTGCCGTGCGCGGTTTTTTGGTGCGTGATTTTTTGGGTCTTTTTTTAGCAGATGTTTTTACACGAGGTTTCCTGGCGGTTGGCGCATCGTCGACGCAATCAGTACCTTTTTCTGATGATCTATGTTCGCGCGAAGAATCCATCATATCATTCATCGCCGAGCGAATCGTCTCGTATAACTTCTTGACCGGTTTCGGCACCGGCACGTTGTTCGATTCGATAAGCCTGAAACATTCCTCGCCAAATTTCTTAAAAAGGCGATCACGCTCCTCAAGCAACCCTCTGGCGTCCGACTTGAGTCGATCGAGGGTGGCGGGTTTAATAAAGATGCGCGAAAGATCTTCCAATTGGGTGACTGTTTGTTTGAACAAATTGATCGCTTGCTTTTTAAAGTCTTCGGCTCGATCCATAGAAACGCTCCTTAGTCCCCTCCGGGGATAAGAGATTCTAACTCGCTTCGCTCGCAAGAATCTCTTATCTTTTCTTTTTCTTGCCTTTGCTCGAGCTATTGCCACGCGCTTTGAATGCGGCTGCAGGGCGCTTTCCTACCCCGGCTTCAATCAATCGCTGCTCGACCTGCTCCTTGCTCAGCGGGGCGGGAACCGGTTGAGCAATCTGCCGACGCCATAGGTACAATCCTATGACCACCATGACGAGCACCACCCCGATAAATTGAGAGGTTGACAATCCCCACACGGTGCCGCGATCGGTGTCGCCGCGGATAAACTCGAGCAGAAAACGCCCGACCGCATAGAACGGCACCATCAGCAAGAACGCCTGACCGGTGAATGTGCGCCGTTTCACCGCCCATATCGACAGGGGGAAAAGAACAAAGCCAAGAAGCGATTCAAAGAGCTGTGTCGGATACACCGGCGGCGACGGTAACCGTCCGGCTAACGCTCTATCCAGAAAAGCGTAGGATGCCGGACTGCCCGGAGGAAAGCGCATCCCCCAGAACGAATCGGTCGGAATTCCATGGCAGCAACCCGCCAAAAAGCAGCCTATTCTCGTGATGCCGAGTCCCAGCACCATGCCCGGCGTGGTGCAATCCACCATGCTCCAGAAATCCATTTTTTTCAGTCGGAAATAAGCCCAGGCTGAAAGCGTACCGCCGATATAGCCGCCATAGGCCACCAATCCCTCGCATTTTGAGGCGAACAGCGCGCCAAAAAAGCCGCGCTCGTGCAACACCCCCCAGGTGTCCGGATTGGTGATCAGGTGGGCCACCCGCGCCCCAATCAACGAGGAGATGATTACGATAATAAAAGTGTTGTAGGTTATTTTATAAGGAATTCCCTCCCGATTGGCGAAGTACATGCTCAGGTACCAACCCGAAATAAACGCTAATCCGAGCATGGCGCCGTACGCGTAAATCGGATGATTGATGATCGGGATGTTGACGAGGATCGGATGCATACCGATGACTTATGGATCGGACGAACCCGCCCCGTCAAATAAAAAGGAAAAGTGAAAGAGAATCTAACAGCGCGTGGTGCTGCATCAGCGGACGCGTTGGTGCGGATATCACCGTCCTAAGGTTGACACGACCGGTTGGCTTAATTACTCTGAAGATGGCCGCTTGGTCATGTTGAGGTGCCTGCAACACCTGAGTCGGCGAGGAGGAGGTACATGCCTGCTTGTCCGGGCTGCGGAGCCGAATACGAAACAGGAGATCGTTTCTGCATGACGTGCGGCCAGCTCCTGTTGTCAGGAGCGGAGCAACCGCAGGCGCCAGGCCCAGTGCTCTCCGCGAGCGATCTGCTCGAGGCCGGAATAGTCTGTCCAACCTGCGATACCTACAATGAACCCACACAACGAAAATGCATTAATTGTGGTAACGAATTTTCAGGGGTGACCGGCCTTTTTCGATCCATAGACGCGGCACAACCGCCTCCTCAAGAACCTCCCCAAAAGCCGCGAGAGCCTCAAGCACAGCAACAACCGACACCCGAGCCGATGCCCGAGCCGCCTCCCGACCCGCTACTCCAGCGAGCACCTACTATTCCGGCGCCTCTTCCCCGCCAGTCCGTAGCGCCGGTCAGGCGGTCATCGCCTCGGCTGCATTTGCTGCGTGGATTTAGCCGCGCGGAGGAGTTGTTTGCGATCGACGCGCCGCGCATTACGATTGGTCGAGCGGGCGCCATGATCGGTATTCCCGAAGATCCCTTCCTCGCGCCGGTTCATCTTATCCTCCTGTTCGACCAGGGCCGCCTTTTGGCTGAAGACCCCGGTACGCAAAACGGCGTGTTTGTGCGTGCCCGCAGCCAGGTGGAGCTGAGGCAGGGCGATGAAATAATTATCGGCAGCCAACGAATGATGATACTGGGATTGGGCGGACCGACGACTGATTTGCGCACGCCGCCATCGAAAGATACCAGGTCCTACGGCAGTCCTGTCCCGAAGCAGTTGTTCCTGGCTCTGCGCGTGCTGCATAAGGACCACAACGCCCGCGGCCGCGCCGGCGCGGTGATTTTGCGCGCCGGTCCGATTGTTTCGATCGGTAGGAAGGACTGCAGCATCAACTTCCCCTCAGACCCGCGTCTCGCCGCGCACCATGCGGATTTGCACCTAAGCCCCGCGGGCGTGGTGGCCGTCGATACCGGTTCGGCAGGTATCTTTGTGCGATTGCGTTCCGCGGCGGCTCTGCAACAGGCCGATGAGCTGTTGATGGGTGAGGAACTTTTTAGGGTGGAAATCGATTAGAGACTGTTACGAGCGAAGCGAGTTACAGTCTCTTATCCCTTTAGGGGCTTACTACCATGACCTCAGGAAATGGTAGACGGCCATGGCGCCGCCGCCCATCACGGCGATGGCGAGCACCACCCACAGCCATAACCAAGACGATTTTTTGAGGTTCGATAACCTCCTCGGCGCTGATAATGCGGCAAACCGCATCCGGGCGTCGTGGTCCGAACCGACGGGATCAATTGACTCCATAGCAAATAGATGTGTCTCGAGCGGCGTTTCCTCCCCCGGGGCGATTTTTGGCGAGAGGACCGCGTTGAGCTCCTGCTGCAGGGCGAGCGCGCTGGGTTGGCGTCCTTTGCGGTCTTTACTCATCGCCTTGAGGATAACCGCCTCGAGACGCGACGAAACTCTGATTCCTTCTATCTGGCTTGGCGGCACGGCTGATTCGGTCAGGTGTTTCGTGACAATCGCCATGGCGGTCGGGGCGGAAAAAGGCAGTCGGCCGGTCACCATTTGATAGAGGGTCACCCCCGCGGAATACAGGTCGCAACGGGCGTCCAGGGCTTCGCCGCGCGCCTGCTCGGGCGACATATACTCGGGCGTTCCGCAGACCATGCCCACCTGGGTTAATCCGGGATCGGTTGCGGCGCCTTCCTGGATCTTGGCGATACCAAAGTCGAGCACCTTGACAAAGTCCTTGGTCCCCAGCAGATCCGTCACCATGATATTTTCGGGTTTGAGATCGCGGTGAACTATCCCGGCGGCGTGCGCGTCCGCCAGTGCGGAAAGCACCTGGTCCATAATAATGACGATGCGTTGCTCTGAAAAAGGTCGCTCCTCGCGGATGACTTTGCCGAGATCGTTGCCCGGGATATATTCCATCACCAGGTACAGCGAGCCATCCTCGGCCGCTTGTCCAAAATCAATAACCGTGACGCTGTTGGGATGGTTGAGCCGACTCGCGGCGCGCGCCTCGCGTTTGAACCGGCCGATCAAGGTAGGGTCGCCCATCATCGTTCGATGGAGAACTTTAACGCAAACCTGTTTATCGAGACTCAGCTGGGTGGCTTGGTAAACCCGGCCCATTCCCCCGACGCCGAGGAGTTTCTCGATCAGAAATTTACCGTCCAACGGCTGACCGAGCAGCGGATCGGCCGGAGTTGGCGGCATCGCGGCGCCGCAGGATGGACAAAACCGTCCACCTTCCTTGACTTGCGAGCCGCAATTCGGACAATACTTCAACCGTTAACCCCCGCGATGGTGCTTGCTGGCTCTATACTCTAGCGGGTCCCGTCTTTCAATGGTTTTTTGAAAGAAGTGGGGCAGTTATCGGGCTTCTTGACAGATATTAACCCAGATGGTTCAATACGCATCATTCCACGCGAGACGTCACGACCTGACTTGGTTTGAGAGGCGGGCGCGATGATTAAATGCCAAAACTGTGGACGCGAAAACGACGACTCTTTTCGATTTTGTCTCGACTGCGGCGCCAATCTAAAACCGGTCCGGCCCTCGGAGAGTCCCCAAAGCATGCCGAGCGGTCCCGTTATCATTGAACCAATCATCGTCCGTTCAGCGTCGTCGCCCCCTGAGCCGCCGGCCGTAGCCACACCCCATCCAAGCCAAGCCGGCGCCGCAACCGTTTGGAAGATACGGTGTCAGATATGCGGGAATGCGCTGCACCCCGACGACCTTTTTTGCTCGGCGTGCGGCCAACGCCAAGGCCAGGACGTCAACCGGGGAGGCGGAACGGTCTTCATGCACGTTGCCTCTCCCGCCCTCAGTCAAAAACCAAGGGCGCGCTTAGTGTTGATTAAACCCGATGGCAGCGAGGGAACGGTGTTTAGTCTGACCGACGAAAAAACCATAATCGGACGCGAGCACGGTGCAATTATTTTCCCTAAGGATCCGTTTATCTCGCCGCAGCATGCTGAAATAACGTTCAAAGATGGCCAGCTTAGGTTAACTGATCTCAATAGCCACAACGGCGTCTATTGGAAGATGACCGGGGAGACCAGGATTGTCCCGGGCACATACTTTCGCATTGGGCGGCAGTTGTTGCGGCTCGAGGTGCCCGGCGATTTGCAGCCCCTTCAGCCCGGTACGGTTCCCAATGACGATAGTCAATTTTGGGGCAGTCCGGCTCCCCAGATTTGGGCGCGGCTCGTCCAAATCCTGGAAGGGGGCAAGATTGGCGAGATCTACCTCTTGTCGCTCGCCGAAGTGGCGCTCGGCCGCGATGAAGGCGAGGTACGCTTTCCGGGAGACGCCACCGTCTCGGCGCGCCACTGCCTATTGTCCAATCGCGAAGGCGATTGTTTCCTGCGCGACCTCGGGTCATCAAACGGCACCTTCCTGCGGATGCAAAAAAGCCAACCGCTGGTAGACGACGATCGCATCCAAATCGGCACCCAGGTCCTGCGCATTGACCTCGATCACGAGCACGGCAGTCCCGCGTAAAAGATCGCTATCTCCATACCCCTGTAATTTGGGTTTCAAAAAACAAATATCCTATATAGTATGCTCGTCGTTCTTGGCAGAGTTAACAACCAGCGCCGGTTAACGAGTGTGTCGCAAAACTCCAAAAACTCGTCACCCCCGCGAAAGCGCGTGCGGCTTGGCTGGGGGCCCAGAAGCCTTATGAAAGGTTGGATTCCAGCCAAGCCGCACGCAGCCAAGCCGCACGCCGCTTCCGCGGGAATGACAATCCTTCTCCTCCTATGGTCGCCGGAATTGTTCGGCGCCGCACCCCAGGTCCGACCGTTATTCGATGATTTTTCCTGGAATCCGCAAACCCAGCACGAACTGCAGGTTGAGGCCGATCAGATGACGGCCGTTGACGACGGCAACCGCGTGCATCTCAGCGGCAATGTCCATGTTTTTGGCGGAGCCATGGACATCCGTTCCGACGAGGCCGATTTGTTCGTCAAAGAAGAACGAAGCGTTTTTATCGGCAACGTTCGCGCGGTCGACGGCAAGCGGGTGCTTTTGAGCGACCGTCTCGAGATCGAGAGTAAGACTTCGCACGCGATTATTGAGCGGGCGCTCATCCTGATGAAGAAAGAACCGTTATCGGGAACTTCGAATCAATGCGCGACCACGCCCGCATGCGAGAACAGCGGGCTCAACGACTTATATCTCGGCGGGGAACATATGGAACGCCAGGACGGTCATTACCTGATCGATAAAGCCCGCTTCACCACCTGTGATTGCCGCGGAGGAAGACCCACCTGGGAGATACGCGCCTCGAGCGCCGATGTGCTGCCGAACGAGCGGGCTTGGATGACGTGGCCGATATTCTACGCCAAGGGCTTGCCGGTGTTCATTCTGCCGGCGGCGTATCTTCCCTTGAGCGATCGGCGCACCGGCCTGTTGTTCCCGCAGGTGAATTTTTCCGGCCGCGACGGGGTAGTGCTCTCCGAATCGTTGTTTGTGACCCTGGGTCAAAGCGCGGACACTACCTTAAGTTACGACTGGTTTGAAGATCGCGGGTCACGCGAGCGTCTGGAGTTTCGCGCCCGGCCTTCGGAGACATCAGACGTGGTGATGCATTTTGGCATTCTGCAGGACCACAAAGCTTCGCTCGTGGAGAATCTTGGTACCCCTGCCGCTCCCGCCTTCTTTCCAATCGGCGGCCCTCCCAACAAGCTGCGGTTTTTTGGCGAGGTTAACTCCTTTGCCGATTTTTCTTCGCAAACCGCTTTGCGTACTTCCCTTCACTTGTACAGCGACAGCAGCCTGGTTGGGGATTTCAGAAGCGACCTGGCCGGACGGGCCGTGGATGACGCACCTTCTCAATTAGCTTTCTGGCAGCGCGGGGCGCAGACGCTATTCGCCCTTGATGGGACGTACTATCAAGACCTTCGCTTCGGCGGGGAAAAGATGTTCTCTGATAAAACCGTCTATGACATGAAGCCCTCCGATACCATACATCGGCTTGGGGCGGTTTCATGGGCGCTCGCTCCAGTGTCCTTGACAAACTTCCCACTGCGATTCTCGTTGGAGCTTGAAACAGCAAATTTTTCCTCGTTGGGAGTTTCTTGGCGCGATTGGGGCATGGACGGAATGCCCGCTTCGCAGCTTTCGCTACCGCTGCCGGCAAATGAAAATACTTATGAGACCTTCAATGGTGAAGGAAACAAAAGCCTGGGCACCGGTGAATTGCGCCGCGCCGTACGGCTGATGGCAAAGCCAACCATCGATATTCCGATCCGGATCGGAAACTTTCTCGAGATCGAGGGTCAGTTGTTCCATCGACAATTTCTTTACCTCCCGCACGGCCCGCTCGCGCCTGATCCTTTCACGCGCGGGCTTTCGTACGCTTCGCTGCGGGCTTGCAGCGAGCTTACCCGTTCCTTCGGGGACCAAGCTCAGTTTGGGCATCTCATTTCTCCCTTTGTGCAAGTTGCCGGCGCCTGGCCAGGACTTTCATCCAGCGTGAGCCCGCAGTTCTTTGATTGGCAGGATCGTCTTACCCAACATGCAGTTCAATTGATCGGCGGCTTCGAGACCAGTCTCTATCGCAACGGGTGGTTAGGCTGGTCGAAACTAATTAATGTATCACTGTGGCAGGGCTACGATTTGGAGCACGGCCGACCAGCTCAGATGACCGGCTTGATAAAAGTCGACCAGGCACCGGTGTCCTTCGATCTTGTCCTGGGGGGCGACTGGGAAAAGCATTCGCTGGCCGAGGTGGATGCGAACCTTGGTCTGCAATTGCCAGGCGGTCACTCTGTGGCGATCTCCTATCTTTACCTGCCGTCATTTAAAGATACCAATAGCGGGCAGCTGTTGCCGCTGGCCGAGCGGACCCAACAGGAGGATGGGTTGCCGTTAGGGCTTGCGGCATTGCCCGAGCGGGCAATGGGCGATTCCTTGCATCTTGTCGATCTCTCCGGAAAGGTGCAACTTCTTGATAGTGTATCAATAAACGGCGGTGCAAACTTCGATCTTACCATCATGAAGCTAAACTGGTACGGAGGTGGAATTGCATACAATTCCAACTGTCGCTGCTTCGGTTTGGCGGTCACGATTCGCATGCTGCGCATACTAAAGAACCCCGATGTTTTTTTGTGGTTAGACCTCGGCGTGCTCGGTTCGGGCGGAACCGGAAGCAACACGATGTTCTGATGGGAATCAGCTTGCTGGTGCTACGAGCGGCCTTGAGCGAATACCATCCATGATGACCTTCACGAGGTATATCTTGAGCGCCTCATAGGCTTGGTCGTCGCCGGGAACCAATGAACCCAAAATGTAAGCCGTGAAAATTAGCTCTATCGAACCAAAGAGCGAGTAAGCAAGAAGCTTCGTGTCGACATCACCACGGACCTCGCCGGTTTTCTTGTGGTGCTCAAGAATGTCCGCAAAACGCTGAAAAGACTTCTCGAAAGCTTCTATCTTCGGCTTCTTCAAAAACTTGGACGAACGGGCAATCTCCATCACAATTACTTGAATAATATCAGGAAACAACTTATAGGCATCCAGGAGCATTGACACCACTGCCAGCAGCTTCTTTTCCAACGGCTCGGGCTGCTCCTTGATGGTTTCGAGCACTTTGGTGAAAAGCCCCCAGTTCTCATCAAAGATGGTATTGAGGATGGCTTCTTTGTGCTCGAAGTAGTGGTATACCAACCCGTAAGCCACGCCAGCTTCACTGGCGATATCCGAGATCCGGCAGCGATGAAAACCCTTCTGCGCAAAGACTCGTATAGCGGCGTTGAGAATCAGTCTGCGTTTCTCGTAAGCAGAGCTTTTTCTTTTTTTAGTTTTATGTGGCCTCATTAAGGTATCCGATTATTAAGTTGATTGACTAACATGTCAATATCTTAGATTTGATCCAATGAACAGGTTGTGTCAAGCGAAAATCGATGGTATTGGCAATCGATTGTTTTTTAGACTGAGATTAACGGCTGGATTGAATCCCGACCAGATGGAGGTATCATAATAATTACCTGCAGGGGTTTGGATACAAGGGAGTAGGCTATGGTAAGCATCACAATCGCTGAAAAAGGCGGCGCGGCCAAGCGGCTTGATTTCCAGCAGGACGAAATTTCCATCGGACGAGTGCAGGGCAACGATGTCGTTCTGCAGCGATCCAACGTTTCAAAGAAGCACGCCCGCATCGAGGTCCGTGACAACACTATTTTCGTCTTTGATCTTGAAAGCACGAACGGAACCTTTGTCAACGGCAAGCGCATTTCCGCGAAGCAGGCGCTGCATTCATTGGACAAAATCCAGATTGGCGATTTCTCGATAACCGTTAATGAACCCAACGACGTCGCTTTTGACTATCAGCAGCCATTGAGCGAGCGTCAAGCCAGACGGCGTCCGGATGGCGGGAGCGATACCTACGAGCGGGAAAAGAATATCGGCGACGGTAATTCGGGTGGCGAGAGCCTCGCGGAGAGCAACGGGTTTTCGGCCGCTGAATCCAAGCCGCCGAGACCTTCGGATGCCGCCCCTCGATTGGTCACTCCGGTAAGACCCCCGATAAAGGAGTCGACATCGCCTGTCGTGCGCAGCGAGCTCGATCAACAAGCTGAACAGTACGCCCTTCTGCTCGGCGACGTACGGAAGCGGGTGCTCGAACGCGTCGACCTTCGCGACAAGAGCATCGATCAGCTCCATGACGTGCGGGGCCAAACCGACCAGGTTGTCCGTGAGGTCGTCGGTCAAACGTCGGTCCCGTCGTGGGCCAACGGCGAGTCGCTGATCACGGATGTGGAACGTGAGTTGCTCGGCCTTGGCCCGCTCGACGAGTTTTTCGCAGACGATAGCGTCAGAGAAATTATGGTTGATAACGCGCGGCAGATCTTTGTAACGAGCGACGGTGAGGTAACTCAGTCGAGCAAGATCTTTTCTTCCGACGCCGCGCTCATGGACGTGATCGAACGCTTACTTGCCCCGCTGGGCAGACATGTCAGCGATAGCTCGCCGATGGTCGATGTGCGTTTGATGAATGGCGCGGCCGTCAACATCGTCATCCCGCCGCTGGCGCTGCGGGGCCCTGCGCTCACCGTTCGCAAGCC
Organism: uncultured delta proteobacterium; assembly: GCA_963754925.1. GTDB lineage: Bacteria > Myxococcota > B64-G9 > B64-G9 > B64-G9 > CAVWHX01. The sequence goes on along the minus strand of CAVWHX010000004.1, from coordinate 1,128,727 downwards.
TAAGCAACAAACCATGAACATCGATCAGTTGGTCGCCTTCGGCACGCTGACGCGCAGCATGGCTGATTTTCTCGATATGTGCATCGCGGCTCGTAAGAACGTGGTTATCTCGGGCATGTATGGTTCCGGCAGGACCACCCTGCTCAATTGTCTCGCCGCCCGCATCCCGGAGGGCGAGCGCATCATCACCATCGAGGATGCGGCCGAGCTGCAACTCCCCCAGGCGCATTGTGTGGCGCTCGCGGCGCGCGCACCCGATAGCATTGGCGCGGGCGGGATCACTATCCGTGACCTGGTGCACAACAGCCTACGCATGAACCCCAACCGCATAGTGCTGGGCGAATGCCTCGGCAATGAAACGCTGGATATCGTGCAGGCCATGAACGCTGGTCATAATTTTCTCTTTACCCTCCATGCGAATTCACCGATCGATTGCCTGGCCAAGCTGGAGAGCATGGTGTTGACCTCCGGCGTAAACCTGCCCCTGCGCGCCGTTCGCGAACAGATTGCTTCGGCCGTCAACGTCATCGTTCAAATAACTCCGTTTGTGGATGGATCGCACAAAATCTCCCTTATCAGCGAGATCTCGGGAATGGAAGCCGACGTCATCAACATGCAGGATATTTTTTATTACAAGCAAGATCCCATGGATGATACCCATGAAGTCAAGGGAACCTTCATAACGACCGGCATTATCCCGAAGTTCTATGAAGATCTCAAACAGCGTGGGATATCGGCGGACCTAGAAATTTTCAGGGAGTAACCAAGACGTCATCCCCGCGAACCCCTAAAGGGATAAGAGATTGTACGCCTCGCTCAACTTCGTTTCGCTCGCTACAATCTCTAAGGTGGGGATCCAAATTAGCTATTGCTGGATTCCCACGTTCGTGGGAATGACGAGTAGGTCTTGGGGTTCAACGGATTCGGTCAATCGACATCGATTTTCTTTTCGAATTTTCCCTCTTTAACTTCATCGAGCTTTTTCTTCATCACCGCAACCAGAGCCGCATACGATTCTTTTTTTATCTTGCGGTTGAACTCGCTGCGGTAGTGCCGCACGAGGGACAGATCGTCAAACTCAATGTCATAGATCATCCATCTGTTATTTTTGAGAAACATATGAAAGAGAATATCCTCACTGACGAGTTTCCCTTTGCTGTCTTTTGCGCTTGCCACCGTCGGCACCGACGCGGTCGCGCCGTCCGGATCGATTTCCTCGGGTAGATATTTCATCATAAAATCGATGTTATCGCGGATCGCCCCGGTGTACGAAGAATCGATCAAATCGCGCAGCAGTTGCACAAAGTCGCGCTGCTCGACCGGGGTGCGTCCTTTCCAGTGGGGGCCCAGCGAGCGCATGGCGAGCTCACGATAGTCGAGAAAACCGTCGACCACCTTTTTAAGCTTGTTCTTTTGGGCTTGCTCTTCGGCTGAACCCTTGACCACCTTTTTCTTAAGAATCTCGCGCACCTGTTCGGCGCCGTTTTGAATGACCTGTTTGGGGGGTTCTATGGACCACGCCAGGCGAGGGATCAACGCCAGACACAACGCAGCCCTGATGATGCATTTGGCTATTGGTGCCGCTACCATTCTACCTCCGTTTTTTATTTTCACTATCATCAAATCCGACGGCCAGCTGTCCCTCGGCATTCATATGACGAAAATTATTAACACCGCCGGCGTGTTATTGAGCCTGACCAAGATCTTCGCCGACGGCCATCTGCAACTGATCGATAGACATCAGTAAATCATGAGCGGCCCTGTCAACATCCATCTGGCTCTTGGCGTTGGCGACGAGCGAATCGAGGAGATCCTTGGTATTTGAGAATCCTACCCCGTAGCTCACCCAATTGGCCCGCATCCAGGACTTGGCTGCTCGGCTGCCCTTTTGATTGGCTTCGACCGAGGCCACCTGCAGGGTAACTTCCTCAAGATATTTGTCAATCTCCAAGCCGAGAGCGGCGCGCGCGTGCTCAATCTGTGCCTGAAGTTTTGTCCGTTCGGCTTGGGCCTGGTGCAGCCGGGCTACCTTTTGTGGAAAGTCGAGGCTCAAGCGCAATCCCAGTGAAGCGCCGACATCGTAGGATGTCAGGCCCTGTTGCAACAAGGGGTTGCTAATATAGTCCTGCACGGGCGAGTATGAACCCTTGAGATACGCGTTTAGAAATAAATCCGGGAAAAAGTAGGCCTTCTGTAAGTCAACCTGCGCGTATCCTGCCTTCAGCGCAGACGAGAGCATCTTGAGGTCGGGGCGGGCGCGTATCGCGTGGTCGATATACACATCGCGTTTTTCAGGCGTGAAGGTGGTTGGGGCCGAGAGGTCTTGCTCGGTTAGCGTACGCCCTTCACCAAGGTCTTCGATGCCGGTTAAAGAACGCAGGGCCGCCAATGTCAGGTTTTGGCCCTGGCGGGCCTGCAACAACATAACCGTCACCTGGGTGGAATAATAGCGCAACTTGAATTGGTCCGTATCGGTAACGTCCTCATTCATGTCATCAAGCATTTTTTGTAATTTTTTATCGGCCTCGTTGAATTTATCCTGACCGTCCTCGAGAATGGCGATCGCCGCCCTGGCGAGCGACCAGTCGTAGTACGCCCGGCGCACTTCCAGCGCTATCTCTTGACGCGCCTGGGCGATGCCGGCCGTGCCCCCCTCCACCCCGGCCGCGGCAGCATCCTTGGTGGCGGTGATCTTGCCAAAGGTGTAGAGCGGATATGCGGTTTCAAGCTTGCCGCCAATCGCAAAACTCGAACCTGCCCCGAAGTTGATATTGACCCTTCTACCGTTCACTGACAAACATTCATCAGGATTTTCAGGATTGCCCGGGGTACAGGTGAGGCGACGCTGGCCGACCGGATAGCCGAACGCTGCCTCAAAGTTGATCACCGGGACCCAGCTGAGCCACGCCTCCTGATAGCGGGCGCGATATGAATCGAGCTGGGCATGGGCCGCCAGGACGCGTCCGTCGTGCTCGAGCGCAGCTTTAAGGAGATCGTTGAGCGTCAACGGCGCTGCTTCTTCGGCGAAACCGGAAAAAGATACCAATACACAAACCAATCCAACCACGTAATGAGCGCGCATCGGCACCTCCTGAAACTGGCATGAGCCTAGGCAGTGAATGATGGTCTGTCAAGTTTGGAGAGTGCGTACCTCATAATTAGGGCAGTGGGTCACTTTCAAACGAACTCTGGGTGTTCGTCGAACGACACGGCAAACTGATCCATAACCGAATACATTGTCATATCGACCGAAGGGATGTCATATCGACCGGAGGGAGATATCTAAATACGCTCTCATTGCTGTTTAGATTTCTCGCTATCCCTAAAGGGATAAGAGCCCGTAAAGCTCACTGCGTTCGCTAACGGGCTCTAACGCTCGAAATGACATCCTGCTAAGTTGCTGCCAACTGACGAATACCCAGAGTTCGTTTGAAAGTGACCTAGTAGCCAATATTCAGTTCCATTGACATATAATCTCGTCACCAGGCACTATAGGCCATGCGGAAAAAAATCACCCGCGCCCTGGTCGTCCGCGTGCTCGAGTGCCTCACCGCGCAGCAGGGTAAAACCATGCTCGCACGGCTTGGCCCCGGCCAACCGTTTCGCTCATTGGTAACGACCATACTATCGGCGCGCGCCCGAGACGAAGTAACCGAGCACGTTGCCGCGGACCTCTTGAACGTCTTTCCCGACGCCTATGCCCTTGCCGCCGCCCGGCCGACCGACGTTGAGAAACACTTACGACACCTCGGACTCTATCGAATCAAGAGCCGCCGATTGGTGGCCGTGGCGCGGGCGTTGGTTAGTCAGCATCACGGCGACGTGCCCGAAAGCTTCGAGGAGCTGACCAAACTCCCGGGCGTCGGGCGTAAGACCGCCGGTTGCGTGGTGGTCTATGCGTTCAGCGGAACGGCGTTGCCGGTGGATACCCACGTGCACCGCATCTCAAACCGTCTCGGCTGGGTCGCAACCAAAAACCCCGAGGCGACGGAGACGGTCTTGAAAAAGGTCGTGCCCAAGAAATGGTGGTCACGGGTCAACGATCTGTTTGTCCGCCATGGAAAAACCATCTGCAAGCCGATTCGGCCGGATTGCCCCGCGTGCCCGGTGTATACCGACTGCCATAAGATAGGGGTCTAACTCTAATAATTGACAATTTGTCCAAAATACTGCTTAAAGGTTAGTTTCATTGACAATTGTGCACGATAAAAGAAAAAGTGCAGCAATTGCTCCAAATAACATGGTGAATAAAAAAGAATATTTTGGCTACAAAAATCATGCGCATGGCATGTAATTTGCGAATTAATCGCTGCCCATGGTAGTACCCTCATGAAAGCGAGGCCGATGTGAAAACGCGGTTTGGGGTTTTTCTGTTAGTTTTATCGATCGCCTCTCAATCAAATGCGCAAACACTCGCCGATCAAAGTCCATATATAACTGTTCTTCTAACTGCACCATCTCACCCGTATGTAAATTTAGCCGATTGTAATAACGCCAGTAATGTCTTTTTAAGCATTGGTTGGAGTGCCTCTCAGACAAAAACGACAGGCACGACGACCACCTATCCATTTTTTGCCTGGGAAAATACAGAATGGGCCGATGCCTTTTTCTCGATGAGTAGTGGCTGTGGAACCGACGATTTAGAAATTAGGAATAAGAGCACAGGTACCCTCGGCTCTAGTACGTTTGTTGCCGGGCAGGATGTCGATATTAAAGCATATCAACTCGAGCCCTCCGGCACCTTTCCTGACGACACATCGAACCCAAACACGATGACACTTGAAGAGGCATTGACTTCAACAACGAACACCAATGATTTTTATGTTCTCGCCAATGTCTCAGCAGGTTCTGACCCATGCCAATCTAAATTTCAAGAATACCTCTATTTTTGTATCCAATGGCAGGAAGGCCCATATACGGATCCTAATACTATAGGGAGTACCGTTGACTATGCATATAAGGGCGGAGCGCCGATACTCTTCGACTTCAATCCGCCGGGCGCCCCGACTTTAAACGATGTCACCCCGGGCGATACCAACCTCAAAGTCTCCTGGACGGCGCCTGCCGACACTGATTTGGCCAGCTACAATATCTACTACCGTGTCCACTCCACGGATCCAAACGCTGCTTGGTCCACCGATACTCTTACTCTGAACACCGCCTGTAGCCCCACTACCACCACCACCCCTCCCACCTCGGGGAGCTATCAGATCAGCGGCCTCACCGACGGCGTTAATTATGATGTAATGGTTGCGGCCGTGGACTGTGCTCAGAATGTGGGCGCCAATTCGAATACTCTTCCCGGCACACCGATAGTAATTTACGACTTCTTTAGAACCTATCAGAAAGACGGCGGAAAGGATAAGGGTGGTTTTTGTTTCGTGGCCACGGCCGCCTATGGTTCGTACAACGATTCCATGGTTGCGTCACTGCGCCAATTTAGGGATACGACGTTGTCCCAGAGTCAAATTGGACGCGATTTCATCGCCGCCTACTATCAGTACGGGCCCCGTTGGGCGCGCGCCATCCGCGACTCGGCTTTTTACCGCACCGTTGCTCGTGGCGTGCTGCTGCCCGTGGTCGCCGTGGCCAAAGCCATCAACTACCTGGGGATCGGCGCGCTTCTGTTGCTTGCAAGCGCTCTCCTGATCGCCTGGGGGGGCGTTCGATGGTCGCGCCGCTTGCGCATCTCTAAATCTGGCACGGCGGTCGGCGCGACGCTCCTTTTTTTTGCCATGGCCGCGCTCCCGATCAAAGCCCAGGCCGGAGAACCTCTATTTCAGATACAGCTTCGGACTGGTCCGTACTATCCGTCGGTGGACAGCGAATCGGGTCTTCAGAACGTCCCTTTTAAGACCATTTTTGGCGGCAAAAAACGCTGGCTTTTTGAAATTGGCGGCGACTATGAGATCTGGCGGCGTTTTGGGGTAATCACCATCGGCGGATCGTTCGGATTCGTTCAATACCTTGGCAAAGGGTTAACCGAAAGCGGCACGGTTTCTTCCGATACCAGCGCCCTGAATTTGTTTCCACTTCGATTGACGGCCGCCTACGCCTTTGACATGATGGTGCGGTGGTGGAACGTACCATTGGTTCCGTATGTCGGCGGGGGAATCTCCTACTATTTCTGGTGGTCAACCAACGGCGTCGGCGCCATTTCGAGCTATCCCCCTCCCCCCGTCCCTGCCAACGTTAACACCGTCCATGGCAAAGGCGGCATCTTTGGCTTTCATGTCCTTGGCGGAATAAAGTTTCTGTTGAATGTCATAGATCGTGAGGCCGCCGCAAACCTCGAAAACTCTGTCGGCATTATAAATACCTACCTGTTTGTTGAATACCAGGCCTCTTTTATCAATAATTTCGGCAGTAGTTCCAGTATGAACCTCTCCGGTAACAACATCATGTTCGGCATGATGGTGGAATTTTAGCTCACGCGGAAGCGTATCGTGTCTCAGCGTACGGTACAGGTTCGCACCGGGGTCTGCCGCCTGGTGATCGCGTATCAGGGCACCCGCTATTGCGGCTGGCAGATCCAGGCCAACGGACTTTCGGTTCAGGCGGTTCTCGAAGAAGCGTATAAACGCATGACCGGACTCAGCGTTCGCGCCAACGCCGCCGGCCGGACCGATTCCGGCGTACACGCCATCGGTCAGGTGGTGACCCTGAAAGATAGCGGCCACCACGATCTGGAGACATTACGAAAAGGTCTTAACGCGTGGTTGCCCGAGGATATCGCCGTGGTATCCATCGAGCCAGCCGCGCCAAGCTTCAGGCCCCGCTGGGACGTTCGCGGCAAGCATTACCGCTATGCCATCCATAACGACCCGGTTCGTCCGGTCTTTCAGCGCGACTTCCGCTGGCATTTGCGCAAACGTTTGGATGTACCCGCAATGCAACGGGCCAGTGAATGCCTGCTCGGCACACACGACTTTGCCGCCTTTCAGGCGTCAGGCGGCGATACGGGAAGCTCCGTGCGCTCGATCGATCGGCTTCGCTGGACGGTCGAATTGCCCGAAATCACCTTCGACCTATGGGGGCGGGCATTTCTCAAGCACATGGTGCGCATCATGGTCGGTACCTGCATTGAGATAGGTCAGGGACGAAAACCGGTAGAGCATCTGGCTCAGGTTTTAAACAGTCGAGATCGCGGGAACGCCGGCAAGACGGCGCCGGCTAACGGGTTATGCCTGATGAAAGTGTTCTATGACGAGGAAGAGTATCGGCGAATAGTCGAAAGTTAAGGAGCGCCCTCGGCACATCGCGCTCCTCACCGTTAGCGCATTAATAAAAAATATGATACTATTAATGCAGTATGAGACAGAGTCGGTTTCTTGCCGATGTTTACCCTTAAGTGATAGACATTTCGATACGATCAGGTGATGAGCATGGCCGAAGGAGCCCCCGTGAATGTTTCCATGGAAAGCGCGAGTCCTTATAAAGGACTGCCCGATGCGAGTAGAGTGCTGGTGGTCGACGATGAGGATGTTATCGGGATGGTTCTTTCGAACGCGCTCGCCGAGGAGTTTTCGGTCGCCATCGCGATCAATGCCGAGGAAGCTCTCAATGTCATAACGGCGCATCCCCCCGATGTGGTGCTCTTGGACAAAAATCTACCGGGGATGTCCGGTCTTGAGCTGCTCAAGACCATCAAGCGCGACCTGCCCCAAGCGGAGGTGATCTTAATCACCGCCTACGCCTCGATCGAAAGCGCGGTCGAGGCGCTCAGGTTGGGCGCCTGTGATTATCTCATTAAGCCTTTTCCTCATCTGCGCGTGGTTATCGAGAAGGTGCGCTGGGCGCGCAATCGTAAGCGGCTGATGGTCGAACGCCTGCAGCTGGTCAACCGTTTGCTGGCAATCAACGAAGAGCTGCGCCGAACTATGGAGGATTTGCGTCAGAGCGAGGGGCACGCGCGCGCTTTGTTCAACGCCATTTCGGACGTGCTGTTCGTCAATGACATATCAAGCGAGCGCGGACTGGACCGCTTCCTTGACCTCAATGAACAAGCGTGTTTGACGCTGGGTTACACCCGTACCGAATTGCTGGGTAAGTCGCTGCGCGATTTATTGCCTTCCCACCAACAACAGATGCTGACTGGTATAAAAGAGTTATTGCTGGCCGAGCGTAAAGCCCTTTTCGAATCCGAGTTCGTTTCCAAATCCGGCGTCGCCATACCGGTGGAAGTCCACTCCCAGTTGTTTGAGCACCATGGCCAAACCATGGTCCTATCGGTGGCGCGCAACCGCAGCCACCGCACATAACCCCTGTCCGATTTTCGGTCACCCGACACGTCATGTCCGTATCGGTGCAGTCGACGCCCGATAGAACAATCGAGCCCTTAGCGCTTTCGTACGGTGCTGGCATACCTGCTGCAAGGGAGGCGGGAACCAATACGGGAGCGTTGCATGGCCGCCAGTGGATATCTCATGGTACTCGCCCTTATCGCGCAGCTTTCGGAAGGAAGGTATGCCTACGTGTTGGCCGAACCCTTCTTCTATCCCGGCGGCTGCGATTCCGCCGCCCAGATTGGCGGCCGCCTCGCACTGGCTTGCAAAGCGGGCATTTGGCTTGGCCCGCCGGATGATCTTCAACTAACGCTCGCCTGTCTGAGCTCGGAAGAGCAACCAAACCGCGTGCGCACGTTGGATAATCATGGATTCATCGCCGCAACACCGTGCGGGCTGTACCATATCAACCTTTCAGGCGATGTTGCGCGCATCCCGTTACCCGCCGAGCCTCCGTCCGCGCTCGATACGGATGCACATGGTCGACTGGTTGTGGCGGCCGACGGATGGCTTTGGTCGTGGTCGCTCGAGCACCCAAGCTGGCTGCGGTTTGGTCCCGAGGCGCCGGAACAACCCCAGCGCATCGAACTCGCCGGCGATCATGTATTACGAGCCGGGCAATCGGCTGAGGTGATCGGACTTCCCGACGGTCAACGAGAACAGGTGCTTGAGGATGACTCCTTGCACGCACTGTTGGCAGACGAACGAGTGTTGAGCCTGGACGAGAGCGGCAGGGTATGGCTCGCTGGGATAGCACGCCAGGAGGGAAGCGTTCGGCACCTTGATCTCGTGGCGCATGAAAACATCGAGGCGGTGCTCGGATGGGGCGCGCAGGCGTTGGTATGTACCACCGCCCGAATACTTCTGGTCGGCAGCGAAACATCGGTCTCCCTGCTGCTCCCCGGCAACGGCAGCGATTGGATTCCGGTCCGTGGCCGCGACGGACTGCCCTGGCTGATCGGGCCCGGCGGCTTATACCGGCCTTCGCTCGTTGCGCCGGGTGCGTGGCCAACGGTACGCGATGCCGGCATAGACTGGGCCGCCTGGTATCGGCCGCACCCCTCGTATCGAGAAGCGGCGTCGGCCTGGACACTCCTTCTGCCCCGCATCGAGCTCTCGGCCGGCGGAATGCATCGCCACACGTACCTCAATCGTAGTGACTCTGGCCGTATTGACCATCGAGAGGACGTATCGTTTGGTGGTTGGCTCATGGTGGTGTGGGACCTGCCGAGCTCACGGTATCAAACGTACCTCAATGAGTATGAACTCCTGATTCGGGAGCTTAGGCAAGCTGACTCCGAACGCATCGCGCGAGTCGCGACAACCGTCAGAAACTGGATCAACCCACCCGACCCGACAGATTCAGACGGGCTTGCTCGGGAAGAGTTCAAAGCCCAATTGGAAATACTTTTGGAGAATCAATAGGCAACCAACAGCATTGAGGAGCCATGCATGAAAACAACTACCTGGTATCTGCTGATCATAATAGTACCGATGGCATCTGCGTGGGCCGATGAATCAAAGACCCTGGATGAGGCTGCGGTGGAACATAGCGAACGGGGGTTACCCCCTGAGCCTACCCGGTCGAATACCGAGCAGCCGCCGGACGATCCACCGCCGTGTTTGATTAAGGAACCCAGGGTTCGCGAGGTGGTGCAAGCAACCTGGGAGCAAGCCTCCCTCCTGCCCGAGGAGGATCTCTCCCGGCGCACCCGGGCGCGCGTCAGCGGGTATCTGCCGAAGATCTCGGGCGGGTTTTCAAAGGATCTGGGAAATAGTTGGAACTACCGCTACGAACCGGGCACCGCGCGCGTCGATCAATTGAGGAACACCACCGGTCTACGCTGGGACGCCTCGATCGGGTGGGACCTCGCCCTGTTTGCCTATAACCCGGATGAGCTGCAGATAAGCCGCGAGACGACCACGCGGGCGCGGGAGAGACGAAACCTCGCGACGGAGGTCATCCGCATCTTTTTCGCCCGACAGAAGATCATGCGCCGCGGAATGCCAAAGCCCGGCAGCCGTTTTGCTCAGCTGGCGGCGGAAGAGACCGCGGCTCTCGACGCCTGGACCGGCGGCCGGTTTCAACGGCAGTGGTGCGAGGTACGACCATGAAAGCGCTGATCACGATCGCGGTGTACAGCGCGCTCGCGTTGGTTCCCGTGGTTGCCTGTATGGAGGTAGGGCCGCCCGCAGGTGACACCGTGTCGCCGCAGGTGATCGAATTCACCCCGCAGGGGGAAGACGTTCCCCTCGATACCATCATAACGGTCCGTTTCAGCGAGCCAATGTCCGAAACGCTCTTGCACGATCAGGTGGTGGTAGTTCAATCCGAAACGGTAGATGCTGAATTTCTCAAGGACCTTGACTCCCCACCGCTTTCGGCCAGCCGTCAGGCCGCACTCGTCGGGTGCGCAAGCTCATTCGATCAAGACCATGTTCTTTTTTCACTGAAACCCAACCTACCGCTCGCTTCGGGATGCACGTATCAGGTGATCGTTTCTGCAGCGGCAACCGACGCCGCCGGCAATCCCTTGGTAGAAAGCCTCAGCCGCGACAATCACGGGATGCTGGTGGGGCAAAACACTCACGTACAACATGCCTTCAAGACTCACCTCGAGGCGCAGCCACAAAATCTCTCGGCAGACTCCGTGGTACTATCTGAGGTGCAAGCGAACCCGATAGGCGAAGACAGCCTAGGCGAGTATATCGAGCTCATATGTTTCGGCGACACGCCGTGCGATATGAGCGGCTACCGCATTTCCGATCAAAGTGGAGATGGGTTAGGCCAAACGATCGCCGGTTGTCCACCGGACGAGACCTCAGTATTGCAGCCGCAGCAGGTAGCGCTCCTGGTCAGCCGGTCGTTCGTGCCGCCGTCTGATCTGGCACCGGCAACGAAGCTGCTGTGCGTCGACAGCTCCACGCTGACCCCCTATGGCTTGAAGAATTCAAAAGGCGAGGTGCTAACCATCCTCAACCCATTGGGGCAGGAGGTTACTCGCTATGGGGGCTATATAGACTTCTCCACCCAAGAAGGCTGTTCAGCCACCCGGCTCGATCTGGGTGCTGCCGATAGCCAAGAAAATTGGGTGGTGCAGAGTGGAGAGATCTGTCGATCACCCGGTTGGATTGATTAGGATGCCGGCAAGAGCCTACGCACTCGATTCGCTAGATCTTCAAACGTGAAGGGCTTGCTGACGAAATCATCTGCACCCATGATCGGCGATGTGGCCTGATTGATATCCTCGCCTATCCCGGTCACCATGAGGATACGGACATGCCGGTATTCAGGGTGGCCACGAATATATTTAGCAACCTCCCAACCGGTGAGGCCAGGCATCATTACATCCAGGATCACGAGTGTCGGCTTCTCGGTGAGAATTCGTTCGAGAGCTTCCTCGCCGTTGCTGGCCGTGATCACCGTAGCGCCAATCGGCTTGAGCGCCGCCTCAACGACTCTCAGGATTTCCAGGTCATCATCGGCAACAAGGATCTTCGGTAAGTCGGAGGTGTGTTCCTTCACGTCATGCTCTTTTGCAGCCTGCTTCATGAATCACCTCCCCGTAGAGCACCGATCGAATACTTTTATGATAACACGTTTTTTCTTTGCAAGATACTTTGCGTCCAGATTCTTCTCATTGACCCCCATCGCACTTATTCTGATACTATAGAGGTAAAGATCATCAACCGGTTGATGCTGCTGGTGCAGGATGAACCGGCGTTGCTCAACGGGATTCAAGCATGGCTCCGCGATAGCCTAGAGAAGATACCCTCTCGCACTTGATTTTGAACATGGCGCACGCGAAGGACGAAGCGGACCGATCCCGTTAGGTCGGCAGGTTTCGCGAGAGATAGGTAGCGTATTGTTCCGATCTCTGCCGGTACTCTTCTTCCATAAGCGGCGACGAGATTAAGAAATCGGCTGTCGCGCGGTTGCACGCTAACGGTATATTGTATACCACGGCGATGCGCAGCAAGGCCTTCACATCAACATCGTGGGGATGCGGCTCAAGCGGGTCCCAAAAGAAAATGACAAAATCGATTTTGCCTTCGGCAATCAGGCCGCCGAGCTGTTGATCCCCGCCGAGCGGCCCGGACTTAAGCTTGGTAATAGAAAGCTTACTCGTATCAACCCCGTCATGACCGGCTTTACGGTTAATGGTTGCTTCAACGAGCTGACCGGTAGTGCCCGTGCACGTAATCTGATGTTTGATAAGCCGTTGGTAGTTCCATTCAACCCATTCAACGAGATCTTTTTTGCGATTGTCATGAGCTACCAGGGCTATCCGTTTCAATTTCTCCATGTTGTTCTGCCTCCTTACCGTAAAACATGGCACTCACCATTATCATAAAACAAACGACAAACCCCGACTATTCTTGAAACAAGGTTGCATTGCACGATTGGCTTACGATATGGCGCAGATAGTGATGGTCAAGAAGAAGACTCTGATAGACTTCGTGAGCGCCGGTTATTTCGGCAATACTTTCAGCACCGCTTTACCATCTTTAATTAACACCTTGAATTCTATACTCTTACAGTTGTGCTTACTCATAATGGCCGAAACCTGCTTCTTGATTGAAGACGCCAGAACCTCTTTGGTCAATCCGTTGACGTTTTCCTGGCAACGCCTTTTAGCCTTCACATACGCCTCGTAGATTGCACTGAGCTTATCATCGGTCAAAACGTTCCTGACGGTGGCGCCCGACGAGGCGGCATCGGCATCTGGTTTTTCTGTCGGCGGATGCTTTGGGGATGGAGCAGCAGCGCTTATTTTTTCACGATCCGTATCGCGCTCAGTCCTCTTCTTGAGGCGATAGTGGGCCATGGCTATTTCCCGACTGTAGGTGCCCTCCTCGACTTGGCGCGCCACACGGTTCCAGTAATCTTCGTAGACGTTGAACTTGGCCACGAGTTGATTAATGCGAAAGCGCAGGCCGGTATTACGGGACTGGATGGTGCGTATCTGCAGTATCTGGCGTCGGAGGTCTGCTCGTTCGGGAAGTGGCTCGACGCGCTCGAGGCCCTGAAAATATTGGTCATAGGTTGAACGAAGGTGTTCAACCCGCTTCTCAAGGACTGACACCAGCTTATCAGGCTCCTTGAGGGAGACCTCATTAGGCTCAGACGCCATGGCACATCTCTCTAGAAATCCTTCATCGTTTGGGACGCTGCCCTACCGCCAAGAGGGTGGCGATGGTCTCGGTCATGTCCTTGAGCTTGATGGGTTTGTCAAGATACGCGTCGGCGCCATAGTGCTTGGCGAGGTCCTTTCCCTCAATGCCCCCCGCACTGACCACCAGGATGATCAGATCCTTGAGCTGCTCATCTTTGCGTACCAGCTCAATCAATTGCGCACCATCCATAACCGGCATATACAGATCAAGAATCACCAGATGAAACGGCCGAGATTTGAGTATGGTCCAGGCCTCTTTCCCGTCACCGGCCTCCTCGACTTCGACCCGCGCCCGGATGGCGCGTTGGCGCAAGGAGATCTTTTCAACCCCATAGCGGAACATGTCGCGCACCACGGCGTTATCCTCGACCAGGAGCACCCGAAAGACAATTTCAGAAACCTCGTCCCGCTGCTTTCCACCCGACTCTATGTTAGCCACCAGCTGAAAAAAGGAATTGGCGCCGGCTGAGTGGCTCGAGAGAAACTCGATGCCGATCCCGGCCGGCTCGTCAAGTGAGAGGGACTTACGGCTCCACTTTACCAAACCTTTCATAGGAATCGGATCAAGCAATCCCGGAAAGGAGATCTCAAATTCCACTTCCTCGCCAACGCTAAATTGTTCGTTGGTTGCTATGAAGACGCCCCCTTGGGAAATATTTTCAGTAAAGACATTCAACATGGTCCGGGTATCACGGGAAGCCACTTTGAGCATCATCGGCGCACGGTTGTGTTGCCGTCTCTCAACACCCGATCCCTTTTCGACCATGTACCCTCCGCCGTTAGTACTTAACCGTTATAACGGTTGATAACAGTTGCCCCGGCGCTCATAGTAGTACCATCCACAAAGACGACATCAAGTATATCACGATATTGCCGTAAATACATGATTGTCAAGAATGCCAAGGGTATGATAGTCTTCTGGACCCGAGATGGACGCATTGACCCGAACGTATCCGTCGTTACCTTCAGGCAGAAACAAGATCATCCCTGTTGCTACAGCACGGGTGAAATATTAACCATGAGTATCCTGACCCTCAATTGCGGCTCCTCATCGGTTAAATACGCTCTGTATGCACCATCGCTCAAAGCTTTCGCCTGTCGGGGAGTAGTGGAGCGCGTGGGGATATCCGGAACGATTCTGAGGCACAGCGCTGCCGACCTCCAGCTTACGCTTGCGCGCGACTGCTCCGATCATGTCGCCGCCGTTGACCTGGTGTTGGACATGCTTACGAACGGTCAGTCGCCAGCCATACGCGATCGACGCGAAATTCAGGCGGTCGGCCACCGTACCGTCCATGGCGGCGAGCACTTCGCCAGCAGCGCGCTCATTACCGCGGAGATGATCGGAACACTCGAGCAGCTTTCGGTGCTTGCGCCGCTCCACAATCCACCCAACCTAGCTGGCATCCGCGCCGCTGCGCACCTGCTTCCCGGTATCCCGCAGGTTGCGGTCTTCGATACCGCGTTTCACCAGAGCATGCCAGCCGAAGCGTATCTCTACCCGCTGCCGTACGCCTGGTATGAGACCTATGGAATCCGGCGCTATGGCTTTCACGGCACCAGCCACTTGTACGTCTCTCGACGCGCCGCCGTCCTCCTGGGCCGACCGTATGACTCGCTCCGCCTGGTCTCCCTCCACGTGGGCAACGGCGCCTCGGCGGCGGCGGTTTGCCGGGGTCGGTCAGTGGACACCTCGATGGGCTTCACCCCGCTTGAAGGTTTGGTGATGGGCACGCGGTGTGGATCCATCGATCCGGCCATCCCGCTGTGGCTCATGCAGCGCGAGGGAACCAGCCCCGATGAAATGGACGGTATGCTCAACAAGCACAGTGGTCTGCTGGGAATAACCGGCCGCTTTTACGATCGGCGCGAGATCATACAAGCCGCGGACACCGGGGACCGGCGCTGCCGGCTCGCGATTGATGTCGAGTCGCGCACCCTGAAGAAAGCGATCGGCTCGTACGCCGCGATCATGGGCGGCCTTGACGGCGTCATCTTTACCGCCGGCGTCGGAGAAAACGCACCGTTCATTCGAGCGCGCACGCTGGAAGGCTTGGAATTTTTAGGCATTGAACTTGATCCTGCCGCCAACAACAAGGCCGTTGGCGGCCTGCGCGAGGAATTCATAACGACCGAACGCAGTCAAACAAAGGTCCTCGTCGTTCCCACCAATGAAGAGTTGGTCATTGCCGAGGACACGCTCGCGATTTTGGAAGGGCGTTTCAACAGCCATGATTTTCACTATACGTTTGGATAGGCCGCGGAACGGACCAGTGCCGCGCCAGCGCGATGAGCGCCGAGCGCCTCACTGCGTTTTTCCGCCAGGAGCAGGGTGTGTTGACAGCTGATCTTGACAGACGGTCCTGGTCGTGCAATGTGGGGAGCGCATGAGTGACCCTGAAGCGATCTTAGTGCTTGAAGATGGCCGCATATTTCGGGGCCGAGGAGTCGGTCATAGCGGCGTGGCCTTTGGCGAGGTGGTCTTCAATACGAGTATGACCGGCTACCAAGAGATCATCAGCGATCCTTCCTACTGCGGGCAAATTGTTACCTTTACCGCCCCGCAGATCGGTAATTACGGGATTTGTGACCAAGACCTACAAGCAGCGCTCCCTGCACTCAGCGGCGTGGTGATTCGGGAACTCTCACCCCTGGCCAGCAGTTGGCGTTGCCAAGGGGATCTGGGATCGTGGCTGGCCGATCACGGCATCGTTGGCATTGACGAGGTGGACACGCGGGCGTTGACCCGACATCTCCGCGAGTGCGGCGCCATGCGCGGCGGGATCTGGACCACGCCCCCGGTTGACATCGATCCGGTTGAAAAAGTCCGAGCTTCGCCGTCGCTCGTCGGCGCCGATCTGACCGGTCAGGTCACCACCAAAGCGCCCTACGATTATCCGGCCGCGGGGGACCGGCTCCACCGCGTGGTTCTGCTCGACTACGGGGTCAAGCGGGGTATCATCAGGAACCTTTCGGCTCGCGGGATCGCGGTCCGCGTGCTGCCGGCTCTGACCACGGCGGAGCAGGTGCTGGCCGAAAAACCGGACGGCGTCGTTCTTTCAAACGGCCCGGGCGATCCCGCCGCGGTGCACGTCGCCATCAACACCACCCGGGCGCTCATCGGCCGCTTGCCCCTGTTGGGAATTTGCCTCGGCCACCAAATCATGGCACTTGCCCTCGGCGGCAAGACCTACAAGTTGCGCTTCGGTCACCACGGCGGCAACCATCCCGTGCACGACGAGATCACGGGCGAGATTTGGATCACCGCCCAGAACCATGGGTTCGCGGTGGATCCAGACTCGCTGCCACGCACGGACGTGGCGGTGACCCATATGAGCCTCTACGACCATACGCTTGAGGGTTTTGCCTCCACAGAACGCCGTTTCTTGACGGTTCAGTTTCACCCCGAAGCCTGTCCTGGACCATCGGACGCAACGGGAATCTTCGATCGGTTTTAAACCTGCTTCGCGAGCGTGGTTCGAATGCCCAGACGAGATGATATCCACAAGATCTTGGTGATCGGCTCCGGGCCGATTGTTATCGGCCAGGCGTGCGAGTTCGACTACTCGGGAACCCAGGCTGCGCGGGCGTTACGGGAGGAAGGCTATACGGTGGTGCTGGTCAACTCGAACCCGGCCACCATCATGACTGACCCGGAAGTCGCCGAACGGACCTACATCGAGCCGCTCACGGTCTCGGCGGTGGCCAAGATCATCGAGCGCGAGCGCCCGGACGCGTTGCTCCCGACGGTTGGCGGGCAGACGGCGCTCAATCTGTCGGTCAAGCTCGCTGAAACGGGTATTTTGCGCGAGAGCGGCACCCGATTGATCGGCGCACGATTGGAAACTATCCGCGTGGCAGAGGATCGGCGGCTCTTTCGAGCAGCTATGGCCGCCGAGGGGCTGGACATGCCCCGTTCGTTTCTCGCCTCGTCGCCTGAGGCCGCGGTCGCGCAGATGCACGAGATTGGATTCCCGGTGGTCGTGCGTCCCAGCTTCACCCTGGGAGGGGAAGGCGGCGGGGTGGCCTACAACATCGAGGAGCTTCGCAGGGCTGTCTGGCGCGGCATTTCCGCCTCGCCCATCGGCGAGGTGCTGGTGGAGGAAGGCGTCCTGGGTTGGAAGGAATACGAACTCGAGGTGATGCGCGATTGCCGCGACCGCTTCGTCGTGGTCTGCTCAATCGAGAACATCGATCCCATGGGTGTGCACACCGGTGACTCCGTTACCGTCGCCCCGGCCATGACCCTTTCGGATGTGGAGTACCAGGCTATGCGCGACTTGGCGCGCCGGGTCATCCGCCGCGTGGGCGTTGAGACCGGCGGCGCTAATATCCAGTTTGCGGTTCATCCCGAAACCGGTCGCACGGTGGTCATCGAGATGAATCCGCGCGTATCGCGCTCGTCGGCGCTGGCCAGCAAAGCGACGGGGTTTCCCATCGCCAAAATTGCCGCCAAGCTTGCCGTCGGCTTGACCCTCGACGAGATTCGTAACGACATCACCAGGGTAACGCCGGCCAGCTTCGAGCCGTCGCTCGACTACGTGGTCGTCAAGGTGCCCCGGTTCGCGTTTAAAAAATTCCCCGGCGCCTCGAATACCTTGGATACGCAAATGCGCTCGGTTGGTGAAGTGATGTCCATCGGCCGAACCTTCCAGCAGGCACTGCAGAAGGCCCTGCGCTCGCTTGAGGTCGGCAGGGCCGGCCTCGGCGCCGACGGCAAGGATTGGATCGATCCCGACCGTATTCACGAAAATCTCGTAACCCCCCGACCCGATCGGCTTTTTTGGGTGCGGGCGGCCTTCGAGGCCGGACGATCGCTTGAAGAAGTCTATGCAGCCACCCGTATCGACCGGTGGTTTTTACAGCAAATCCACAACTTGTTGGAACTCGAAAGAACGATCGCCTCGACCCCGTGGCCCGTGGGGAGTTCGCTGCTGCGCATCGCAAAGCGGGCCGGCTTCTCTGACATACAAGTGGCGTATCTGTGCAAGACTTCCGAAGACACGGTTGCAGCCTACCGGCGGGCGCAGGGGATCGTCCCGGCGTACAAAACCGTCGACACCTGCGCAGCCGAGTTCGCAGCCCAAACTCCCTACTACTACGCCTCCTACGACGATGAGGACGAGGTTTCATCCAGCGATCGGCCGAAAGTGATGATCTTGGGCGGCGGGCCCAACCGTATCGGTCAGGGCATCGAGTTTGATTGTTGTTGCGTGCATGCAACCATGGCGCTGCGCGAAGAAGGCTATGAAACCATCATGGTCAACTGTAACCCGGAGACGGTCTCGACCGATTACGACATCTCCGATCGCCTGTATTTCGAGCCGCTGACCGTCGAAGACGTACTCGAAATCGTCAACCGGGAAAAACCCAAGGGCTTGATAGTTCAATTCGGCGGCGCAACACCGCTCTCGCTGGCTGGACCGCTGTCGCAGGCTGGGGTGACTATTTTAGGGACATCGCCCGAGGCCATTGATCTGGCCGAGGACAGAGGGCGCTTCGGAGCGTTGCTGGATCGGCTGGGCATCTCCCGCCCCGACTACGGCACCGCCAACAACATCGACGAGGCGCGCGCGGTAGCGCACCGCCTCGGCTATCCGGTGCTGGTGCGGCCATCGTACGTCCTGGGCGGCCAAGCTATGGCGGTCTGCTACGATGACAGCCGCTTGGGCGAATACCTGGACAACGCCGTGAAGGCCTCGTCAGGTCGGGCGATCCTGGTCGACCGTTTCCTCGAGGACGCGTTCGAGATCGACGTTGATGCGTTAGGCGACGGTCAAGACGTGGTCATCTGCGGGATCATGGAACATCTCGAGGAAGCTGGCATCCACTCGGGCGATTCGGTGGCGGTGCTGCCCACCTGGAAAGTTAAACAAAAACACCTCGAGACGATCCGCCGGCACACCAAACTCTTGGGACTCGATCTTCAGGTGCGCGGTTTGATGAATGTGCAGTACGCCATTTTCGAAGACCATGTGTACGTACTGGAAGTCAATCCACGAGCAAGCCGTACGGTGCCCTTTTTGTCAAAGGCCTGCGGGATCCCCTTCGCCAAGTTGGCCGCCAAAATAATGGTGGGCCACACGCTTGCAGAACTTGGCCTGCGCGAGGAACCACGGTCGCTCGGTTTCGCCATCAAAGTACCGGTCTTCCCCTTCGATCGTTTTCCCGGATTCGACCCCATACTCGGCCCGGAGATGCGCTCCACCGGTGAGGCGTACGGCACGGATGTAGAGTTTGGACTCGCCTTTGCGAAAGGCATGATGTCCGCCGGCCAGACGCTGCCCGTGCACGGGACGGTGTGCATTTCGGTCAACGACCGTGACAAGGACGAAGTCGTATCAATCGCCCGCGAGTTCGCCGAGCTGGGTTTTACCCTCATGGCCACCCGCGGAAACGCCGAGCGTCTCGAGCGCAGCGGACTTAAAGTAATCAAAGTGTACAAGGTCAACGAGGGCCGTCCGAATATCGCCGACGCGATCCACAACCACGAAGTGGATCTCATGATCAACACGCCGCTCGGAGGGTCGTCATTTTACGACGAGCATGCATTGCGTCGGGCGGCTATCGAGCACCGCGTGCCGATCATCTCCACGCTCTCGGCAGCCCGCGCCGCGGTTGAGGGCATCCGCCGCTTGCGCGAGAACGTCCTTACCGTCCGATGCCTGCAAAAGTAGTCGCCGCGGCCCTCGGTCGGATCCCGTAATCAACCTCCACGCACCCCGGATCGATCACGGTTTCTTGGCATCCTGGGCCGGCGTGGTCGTCTTCGTTTTGACTGACTGCCGCGGCTTCTCTTCAGCCGGAAGCGTTTCTTTGAGGAGGTGCTTGTCTATCGACTCCTTGGTCGTCTCGGTGAGTTTGTCGGCTACCCCCTTGAGGCCTTCGGTGGTTGTATCAAACACTTCGCCAGCCTTGGTTTTTACGGCCGTCCGCTCCTGATCATTGAGGTTTTGCCAGATGCGATAGCCGACATAGCCAATCGCCACCAAAATGACTAACCAAATAACCTTTTTGATCATGCACCACACTCCTCCCCTTAATGAGCCTTATATTCTGAATAGAACAGAGAATCAATTCCGATTGCCAAGGCGGCGAGATTCAGTTGACTTGACCCTGTGGTTGTTGGTAGGCGTAGGGGCGCTGAATGAGGCGTCGTCTAATGGCAGGACAACGGACTTTGGATCCGTTTATGAAGGTTCGAATCCTTCCGCCTCAGTTACCCCATAAACTGGTGGCTGAGGGTACGGGTAGTGTTTTGGCTTGGTGACGCCAGACCGGCAGTGTTGTCCATTGAGGGAGGTGCTATCATGAAAAAAAGTATCGTTATTCTTCTGTCAGGAATCGTTTGCTGGATGGTGAGCCCGTTGGTCGTCGCTCAAGACGCAAACACCGAAACTCAGGGCGCAGCCAGCGAATCTCAAGGCGTCACCAACGAATCCCAGGGTGTAACCACTGAAAAACCCCCGGCAACCGAACCCGAGCCAATTCTCATGCCGGTTCCTCAGGTGACCACGAACACCTATCCCATCAGTGAGGTCGATAGACCCCTGGCGATGCCGCGACTGATGATTAGACCTGAAGCCGATCTCGGGATGAATTTCTTTAAACTTAAAAAGGGGCACCGCGTCATACAACAACGTGGTGGGCATTGACCTTGCCGTATCTTTTAGTCCGGCCGATCATTTTGAAATCGGCATCGGGATCTTCGATACCCCGATGTATGAGGAAAATATTCAACGTCTCCCCATATCGCTTTCACCCGAGGTTCACGCCGGCCGCATACCTATTTACGGGCTCTATGAGTTCGGCCCTTTTTTTGAAGACAGGCTTCGGGTCGCTGCTCGGATTACGTTCAACACACACTTTGATAATGACCTCTACGACGGACCATACGGTAATTTCTGGATGCTGGTGGACGGTCTCGCCAAGTTCAAAATACATGACGTATTTGCAGTAGTGGCAGGAACCGGAATGGGTTTTCAGGTCGGCAATGGCTTTGGCGCATTTCTCTATAACTTCGATATGGGTGTGCTGGTCCAGCCAATTGAGCCCTTGGGGTTTCGTCTCACGACGGGGTTCCACGTCAAGGCTCGAGAGGATACCGGCGGAACCCTTATCCCGCTTACGTTAAGGGTACAGTATACCCTCATTGGAGATCTCGATCTCTTTGTGGACACGGGATTCCCGGATCTTAACGATGCTAGAGCGAATTGGTTTTCGCTCATCATTGGCGCCGCATACCGCGTCCAATTGTAACATCAGCTCTTCTTAACCTGAAGTATCGGCCGCTATGAATCTCGGTCTTGACATCGGGTCCGTCAGTGTTAAGCTGGCCGTTCTCACCGATGACGGTTCAATCCGATTTGTCTCCTATGCCCGAAGCGCTGGAGCGCCGCTTATGGCGCTTCGTGCCGGCCTGAAAGAGCTCCAGGAGCAAACCGGCTGTACAACGTTCGATCGAGTGGTGGCCACCGGCAGTGGAAAAACCCTGATCAGCACCCTGCCCGGCGTTGCCTCAACCAGCGAGATTCTAGCCCATGCCACGGCGGTGGCGACGCTGTGTCCCGGGGCGCGCACCGTTATTGAGATCGGCGGGCAGGATTCAAAGCTCATCCAGCTCGATGAAGGTGGCGACCTCTTTGATCACGCTTTCAACGATGTATGCGCGGCCGGAACGGGCGCCTTCCTCGATCAGCAAGCCACGCGCTTGGGCATTAATGTAGCCACGCTCGGGTCAATCGCCGCGACTGCAAAAAATATCGTCTCGGTCGCCTCGCGCTGCGCGGTTTTCGCGAAGAGCGACATGATTCACCACCAGCAAGAGGGCGCCTCGCCCGACGAAATAGCCGCCGGCCTATGTTTCGCGCTTGCCCGTAACTACATAGCTAACTTGCTGCATGGCCGTGCGCCCAAAAAGCCGATTGTCCTCTGCGGCGGTGTTGCGAAAAACGCTGGCGTGCGCCGGGCCTTCATCGAGCTGCTCGGTCTATCCGACGGCGATTGGCTGCTGCCGGAGCACCATGCGGTGATGGGCGCCATCGGCGCGGCGCTGACCGCGAGGCGGCTTCCGGCGGCACGCTTTAAGTCGGTTTGTGTTGTTGATCTTGAAAAACAGCTCCAGGATCGAGCCCCCCAAACCGCCCGCTTAAAGCCACTGCGCCAGCCAAACAACCAAATCGTATCGACAAAGGCCGGTGATCCATGCAACGGAGTGTACCTCGGCCTTGACCTCGGTTCGGTAAGCACGAAAGGCGTTCTGCTCGATGTCCAGGGCAGGTTGGTGGCCCACGAGTATGTCGCCACCGAGGGCCGGCCGCTCGTCGCCCTGGGGCAGGTGCTGGCGACGCTCGCAGCTGCAGCGTCTCACGGGCGCGGCGTGCTGGGTTGTGGGGTGACCGGTTCTGGGCGTCAGGTGGCCGCTCTCGCCTGCCGTGCTGATGTCGTCAAAGACGAGATTACCGCGCAGCTTAAAGCCTCGCTCGCACTGGATCCGCAGGTCGATACCATTATTGAGATCGGTGGGCAGGACGCCAAGCTGCTCCTGGTTGAAAACGGAAAACTCAGCGACTTTACCTTAAACCGAGTGTGCGCTGCCGGAACCGGTTCGTTTCTCGCCGAACAGGCCGCGCGACTCAACGTACACCTCATCGACGAATTCAGTCGCAAGGCGTTTTCCAGTTCTCTGCCGGTAGCGCTGGGCAGTCGCTGTACGGTGTTCATGGATTCGGATTTGATTCACCACCAACAGCAGGGTTGCCGCCGCGACGATCTACTGGCCGGACTTGCATTTTCGGTGGCGCAAAACTATTTCGAGCACGTGGTCGAGGGTCGCACGCTCGGCAAGCGTATCTGGTTTCAGGGCGGGGTGGCCGCCAATGAAGCGGTGGTGGCGGCTTTTGAAGCCCTTCTCGGCCAACCAGTACGAGTACATCCATACCACGCTCTGACCGGCGCGGTCGGCGCCGCGCTGCTCGCCGCCGAACATCACCGGGCCACCGCACGCCCAAGCACCTTCATTGGCTTTGATAACGCTCGATCGAGCGCCACCACGCAGTACTTTACGTGCACGCACTGTCACAACTCGTGCGAGGTCATCCAGGTTCGTATGGACGGTACGCGCGCCCTCGCCTTTGGCGGCGGGTGCGATCGGTATGAGGACGAGGGACGACGCGCTGATATCATTCACCATACCCGCTTTGTGCGGGCCACCCGGGCCGCGCTTGACGAGACCATAACCAAACAGCCTGAAAACCTGCCGTCAGCCGGCGCGATCGGATACCCGCGCGCGCTCTGGAACATTCCGCTTATGCCCTTTTGGGTAGGATTCTTCAACACCCTCGGCCGACGATTGGTACCGAGTACGGTAAGCACCCGTGAGTTGTACCGGCGCGGGCTTGCCGGGGTGCTTTCCGAACAATGCTTCGGGGTCAAACTTGCCATTGGACATGTACGCAATCTGATCGACCGCCACGAAACAGCGCTCGATCGAAAAAACGCACTCGATCTCGCGGTCGCAGTCGATCGTCAGATCGCAGTCGATCGTCAGATCGCAGTCGATCGTCAGATCGACTGGATCTTTCTCCCTTCTTACGCCAGTCTGCCGCCTCCGACCGGTGAGGAACATAACGTCCTCAACTCGACACCCTGCACCTACGCACAGACGTTGCCCGATCTTGCTCGGGCAGGATTTCCGAAGGCTCGTTTGTTGAGCCCGCGCCTCGACCTCGGCAGGTTCCCGCAGAATTCTGAGTCCCAGCGGCTGTGGCGGCACTTTGGCCGGATGCTCGGTTGCACCCGCGGTGAGATCGAGCAGGCGGTTGCGGCTGGCTTCAAAAACTTGGCGGCCTTCCACGATCGACTCCGGGAAATTGGCCGGCAGGCGCTTTTGGAAATCAAAGACCAAGCCGCCGTGGTCCTCATTGGCCGGCCGTATCAACTCCACGATCCGCTGTTGTCGTTTGCGCTGCCAACCCGCATCGCCGGCTGCGGCTTTACCGTTATCCCGGCCGAGGTGCTCCCCGTCGAGCAGATCGCCCTCGGCGAGGGCTGGACGCGGTTGTACTGGCGTGCGTGCCGGGATAATTTACGAACCATCCAATGGCTTGACGATCGCCC
This sequence comes from uncultured delta proteobacterium, assembly GCA_963754925.1. Lineage (GTDB taxonomy): Bacteria > Myxococcota > B64-G9 > B64-G9 > B64-G9 > CAVWHX01. The sequence continues at coordinate 1,104,147 of CAVWHX010000004.1, read as the reverse complement.
TCATCTCCTGCCGGTGGTGGTGACGGCTTTCGGGTGTGGACCGGACAGTTTCGCCGGGCGTTATCTCAAGGAAAACCGCGGTTCGAAGCCGCTCCTGACGCTCGAGCTGGATGAGCACACCGCCGAGGCCGGTCTTATCACCCGTTTGCAGGCCTATCTCGGCAGCGCCAGCGTGGCGACGCGCACTGCGCCAGGTCAAAAAGGTTTTACTCCGCTGCCGCACCACCAGAAGGTATTGGCCGGTCGGGTCGTGTATATCCCGCGATTTGCCGAGCACGCTTTGGTCCTGCGTGCGGCGTTCGAGCGTGAAGGTGTCGAGGCGCGGGTTTTGCCGCCGATAGACCGGGCAGCGCTCGTGCTCGGACGAGCCCACAGCTGGGGTCGTGAATGCAACCCGTTCGCCTACCTTCTGGGCAACGTACTTTCGTTTCTTTCCCGATCGGATCAAAACTTATCGCGGGCGCGTTTGTTTTTGCTCTCCACCGCCGGGCCGTGTTTACTAAGCCAATTCCCGGCCGGATTCGAGCTGGCCTTACGCACGTTGGGGTTTGCCGATGTGGTGGTTGACGATGCTCCGGGAGCGGAGTACCGCAATTACTTTTCGTTGCCCACCATGATACGCGCCTGGGAAGGGATGATCGCGGTCGAGATTCTGAATCAACTGCGCACCCAGTGCCGGCCGTTCGAGCGAAAAAACGGCCTGGTGGATCGAGCTCACGCCGAAAGCCTCGAGGACCTCGATGATGCCATCGTTCGGGGAACGGTAGCGGCCTGTTTGCAGCGCAGCCGGGAGCGTTTCCAGGGCGCCACCGGGCCCCGCGATCCGGAGCGGCCGCAGGTGGCGGTGGTCGGCGATATTTTCACCCGCATAAGCCCGATTGCCAACGCCGACCTCTTCCGCCGCATTGAGGCGCTGGGTTGCGTCGTGCGGACCCCGCCGATGTTTTCAGACACGCTCTGGCACGACGGTTTCGGATCGGTGTTGAGCGCCGTGCGCCGTGGCGAGAAAAAGGCCGCCATTCAAAACGCTCTGCTTTTCGCCATCCAGACGATGACTGCCTTGAAGCTGCAAAGCAGGCGCGGCTTCGGCGAAGGCTTTGGCGTGCACCTTCGAGGCTGGTCGTGGTGGACCGTTGATCGCCGCCTCAAGAACCGGCTCATCCATGACGTGGACGGCACCCTGGCCCAAAACATAAACCTTGCTCTCGAGGCCATACATACCGGCGCCGACGGGGTGATCAACGCCATCTGCCACAACTGCATGATCGGCATGGTATCGGACACGCTCCTCAAGAGGCTTTCCGAGGAGCCCGGCTCGCCGCCCATTGCCACCTTGTCGTTTGACGGGCTGCAGGAAACCAACACCGACACCCGCCTCGAAGCGCTCTGCGAACGCGCCCATATGAGAAAAAGGCAAAACCAGACCAGAGTTTCGAAACGGATTTTTTAGACATACGCGTTGCAATACCATTTCCTAATATATTGATCCCTTTTGCAACCTATGCGAAATTGCCTCGTATACATGTTGGGAGGTGGTCATGACCACTGCATTTATCGAATCCCTTGGAGTGACGAACTTTGGTTGCCTGAAAAAAGTCAACGTGAAATTAACGCCTCTGCACGCATTCATCGGCCCCAATGATAGTGGAAAAAGCACGTTGCTACGCGCAGAAAAGAATGTGGTTCAAGCTTCGTCACAGTCAGGTTATAGAATGGCTTCTGGTGTTCCATTTCGTGGGGCTAAAAAAGCTCTGCCATTTGATTCAATTGTTGAAAATAGAGAAAAAAATGATGAGGTTCAAATTGGTTATAAACTATTAGGAAGCCCTGTATTATACAGAATTACTCGAAATCCAGAAGAACAAGATAAAGAAGAATTATATATTCATAACCAGTTGATAGACAACATGTCTCAAATTGGACTATATTCTATCTCTAGAGAACCATATGAAAAGTGGCTGCAGATTTCCGGCGCTCGGCTAGTACGTTTTGATCCTGATGCGCTTCGCCAACCAAGCAAGCTCATTCCAGACAACGAGATAGTGGATTTCAAAGACGAGCGAGGGTTTCGTCTTCCTGGTGTGTACGATGCCATCCGTAACCGTGGAGACGATGATTACCGGAAGATTGTTGAAGATGTAAAAAAGCTTTTTCCAACTATTAAGAATGTTCAGCTTCGTAACGAGAGTACCGATTTAAAATCGTTAGGTGTCGAACTCAATGACGGTCAGAGCGTCCCTGCTCAATTCTTGAGCGAAGGGTTGCTTTACTACCTGGCTTTTGCTGCGATCCCCTATCTTTCACCAACTTCCCTGTTATTGGTCGAGGAGCCTGAAAATGGACTGCATCCTGCCAGAATCAAGGACATCATGCAGGTCCTCAGAGAAATTTCAAAAAAGACGCAGGTTCTCATCGCCACCCACAGCCCATTGGTAATAAATGAGTTGCAAGGGAATGAGGTGACGGTTGTGACAAGAGATAAAGATAGGGGCACCGAAACAAGAGCTATTTCTGAAACACCAAATTTTGAGGAGCGATCAAAGGTCTATGCATTAGGGGAATTATGGGTCAGTTATGCCAATGGTGATGATGAAAAGCCGCTGCTTACGGGGTCGGAGCACATCTGATGATCCGCATCTTTCTTGCCGGAGAGGGACCCAACGAATTGGGAAGTTGGGCAAGAGAAGCTCCGTATCGTGATCCAGCATTTCCTGGAGTGATAGAGACGCTTCTTCGGCGGGTATGCCCCGATGGCTGGCAAGTAGTTGAAGCGATTGCTTGGAAGCGCATTCGAAAATTACGAATCAATGAACACGGCAACGTAGAGGTTAGAAACATCAGAGGCTTGGTCTTATTCGCCAAGGAACACCAATGCCAAGCTGTAGCATTCGCAAGAGACCGTGATCGTAATTCGCAGCGCGAAAAAGATGTCGAGGAAGGCATCACAAAAGCCAAAGAGGATCATCCTACCGGACCAGCAATCATTGGCGGTGTTGCCATAGAACGATTGGAATCGTGGCTTGTGGCGCTTTGTGGCAAGACGAAATCAGAAGATATTCGTAGACGAGAAGAGGTTCTCGCTGAACTTGGAGTAAAAGAAAAAGATACGCGTGCGATGGTCGAACTGGTAGAAAAAGCCAACCTAAATACAATTCCCGATGATGCTCACTCCTTGAAGCTGTGGTTAAGAAGAGCTGAATCGGTTCTTTGTAAATAAACTATTCATCCTGGTTGCTTCTCAATATCAGTCGTCTCGATAAATAACTATTTATGCCATTCTACGCCGCTACGTGTGCGGCAGACGGCTTCTGGGCGGCCGGCAGCGAGAGGCGAGCAGCACGCATCTTCTGGATGGCGTTCAAAAGAAACACTTCCAGCCGGGCGTTCTGATTGCCTTGGCCGTCGTAGAAGAGGTTTACGAGCGGAATTCCTATTTGCGCAGAGAGCTGACGGAAGATGGCCGTGCTGATGGTTCCCGGCATACACCCGAAGGGAGCGCAATTAACCACGAGCGCCGCTCCCTGGCGTGCAAAGGAGATCGAACGACCGACGGTTAAAATTGCCTCGCCCTCGAAGTTGATGGGTAGGAACTTCGTCCCGTTGTCGAGAACCTCCATGATGGGCGGCTCGTGGCGGTCGGCAAGTAACTGCCCCCCCGCTGCCGTGAAGTGCTTCTCTTGGTTCATGACATAGCGATTCTTAAGTTGGGACACCCAGCGTTTGATGAAGTTACGCGAGCGATCCCTGAACGAAATCCCCTGGCATGCGGTGGTATACATAATCCACTCGGACATCGGCACGAGCCAGGCCTCGCCCCCGAAGCGCTCGATTGCCCCGATGACATCTTCGTTGGCAAACGAGTTGCACCGAACGTAGATCTCGCCAACCACGCCGACCAGCGGTTTTGGCTCGTCCCGTCGCGGTATCGATGCTACCCGCTGTATCGAACGCTCAAGCGCCGCGTGGATATCGCTTCCTGCGGCGATGCGCTCTTCGAGCCGACGCCGCTCTTCATCCAAAACGTGGTTAGTGGTGCCAGGCTCCCGCTCGTAGGGACGAACCTTAAGAATGGCCTTGTAGAGAATGTCGCTGGCGAGCGTCGCCTTCCACAGATCGCGGCGCAGGGACTCCTTAAGTCCCTGGTAGCTGTTGAAGCTTGATGGGGAAATGATGGCCACATCAGAATATCCCATGCGGTCGAGCACCTGGCGATGCAGGAGGCAGTACTGGCCAAATCGGCAGGGCCCTTCGGCGGTAGGCATAAAAAAGGCGTGCCGGTTCCCGTTCCGGTGGCCGCGCAACGTCTTCAGGAGCGCGCCAATGGTCAAGGAGGTAGGGAGACATTCGGCCCCGCGGGTAACCGAACGACCCAGCTCAAAGGCTTCCTGGTCCTCGGGCGGGAGGGGCCGCGCGTCAAAACCGTGTCGCCGAAAGGCAGCGGCAAGGAGAGGCGTGCCGAGCTGATGCATGGGCGGCAACCACAGGGTGCGATCCTTGAGGTGGTCGGACTCGGGGCGATACGGCCGACGCTCTTTTGGCGTGGTACCGGGGCGCTGCAGAACATCGAAGAACGCCTCGACCCGAGTGAGATAGCCGGCATCGGCGCCATGCTCGTCGAGCTCCAACGCTAGAAACGGACGGTTGCCGAGAATCTCGTGCGCGTAGCTCAGCAAAAAGCTGTCCGGGCCGCAGTTGAAATTCGTCAGATACACCACATCCAACCAATCGCTCGAAGCAATCTGCTCAAGCGCCGACAAGATCTTTTGACCATAGCTCCAATAGCTGTTTTGGTAACGCTTCCCCAACCGCCCTAGGTTGGCGCCTAAAAACTCGAGTGGAATGACGGTCCTGCCGTGTTCGGCGAGCCTCACGGGCAAACCCAGGTTAAGGCCGCTATCGAAGTTGTTGTAGGGCCTGCCTATGAGCACCAAGAGTTTCTCACCGTTGCGCCGTGCCTCGGCCATGATACGCTGACCTTCCGCCTGGCAGCGCCGCTCAAATTCCCGCTGGCAGGCGAGTGCTTTTCGCCACGCATCTCGAATCTGCGCATACGTGCAGTGCAACGGCGCGGACAGAGATTCGAAAAGGAGGTTGAGCTGACGGCGCTCCGAGAGCCGCAGATCGATAACCGGACTGAGCAAACGCGAAACGTCCATCCCATTGAGGGTGAGAGAAGTCCGGACATATGCCGGAAACGCTTGCACATAGGGGCAAAACTTGGACCCGGTGGTTTGCTTGCTGGGGGCCTCGCTAACCAGGTGCGGTAGCCAAATGAAGTCGACTCCTTCGCGGCTGGCAAGGGTCGCGACATGACCGATAGCGGCTTTCGCTGGAAAGCAAAATTCGGCGCCGCTTATGCGCGTGCCCTGCCCGCGAGTCGCAAGGGTGGTGGTCCCGGAGAGTTCGACCTTGAACCCCAAACGGTTGAGAAAAGTTCGCCAGAGCGGCAGGTACGTATAGGTTGTCAGCGCCTGGGGAATACCCACCACCGGGGCATGCTCATCGACGGCTATACCAGCACCGGCTTCGCGCCACAGCTTCTGCCGCAGACGCAGCGGCTGTTCATGTGGGTTGGTTCGCACCTTGGTCTCTTCGGGATCGCGTCCGCACATATACCCCCAGGACGGGGTCTCGGGTATCCCTTCGATCTCGGCAACGGTGATGTGGCAATCGTTCTGGCACAACCGACACTTCTCCGAGCGAATCGAAATGGCGCGCTTATCGAGATCCAGTCCCCGGAAGGTGGATTTGTTCTGACCTTTTTCCTGCATCAATCGGCGGGTAACCAGCGCGACGCCGTAAGCGCCCATCACATGACAGTAGGGGGAGACCACCATCGGTACCCCCAACACGCGCTCAAAGGCCGCGACCAGGGCTGGATTACGGGCCGTGGCGCCTTGAAAGAAGATCCTGCGGCGGCTGCGCGGACGGTTGCCGACCACCTTGTTGAGGTAGTTCTTCACGACCGATACCATCACCCCGGCCAGTGCTTCCTCCGGGCTGAAGCCCAGCTGGATCAAGCGGGCGACATCCTGCTCCATAAACACGGTACAGCGATCGCTCGTGCGGGGCGGGCACAGTCCCAGCACGGCCTCGCCAACCTTGTGCACCGGATAGCCGAGTTTATTGGCCTGCTCTTCCACAAACGAGCCGGTGCCGGCGGCGCATACGTAGTTCATGTTGGCGTCGCAGATATGGCCGTCCTGAATGTACATGTATTTGGAGTCCTGGCCGCCGATTTCAAAGATGGTGTCGATGTTCGCGTCCGTGCTTAAGCGCGCCGGCGACATGCGCCGAAATCTCGTTGATAATGGCGTCGGCGCCGAGCACATTGCCAACCAGCTTACGCCCGCTGCCGGTGGTGCCCACACCCTGAATATCGAGCCGTACGCCTCTGCGGTCCGCAGCCTCGCGTAATGCCTGGAAGAGCAGCTTGGTCGCGCCGATAGGGTCGCCTGACGTCTTTCGGTATATATCCAGCAGCACCTGCTCCTGGTCATCCATCAGAACCAGCTTGGTGCTGGTCGAGCCGATGTCGATCCCCAAATACCCGCTTACGGTTTTACGTTGCGGCCAGCTGTTGATGCGAATCTCATTTTGGCTCTCGTCAAGATAGCTCTCGGCCGTCTCGAAAGAAGGAAACCGGGATTTTTCTAAGGTGAGCGGCCACGGATAGCGGCTTTGCTCGGGATCGCCGATGGTGCCGGCAATGAGAGAATGCGAGGCATGCGCATCCGTTTTGGTGGCAAGACGCGCGGCGCCGATAGCGGCCACCAGATGCGGTGCGGTCGGAACCTGGATGCATTCCGGCGCGCTCTGATGCAACCAACGCAACACCTCGCGATTTTGGGCCACCCCGCCAATCACCGCCACCTGTTCGTCCAGCGGCTTGCCGTTGAGCAGCGTGGCAAGCAGTGTGCGGGTCATCCCCTTGCACAACCCTGACCACATCGCGGCTTTGCTGTAGCCTTCCTGCTGACGGTGGATGAGATCACTTTTTGCAAATACCGAACAACGAGTGGCTATCGAAGGCGGGTCTTCGACATAGTTGAAACCCTGAACATCGGCATATGAAATACCGAGCCGCGACGCTTGCTCATCAAGAAACGATCCCGTGCCCGCTGCACAGGATGAGTTGGTTGCGTAGCCTTGAAATTGTCCATCACCATCAAGCTGGATGAGAGTAGCTGAACCCCCGCCAATATCCATTATTAACCTGGCGTCAGGTAGAAGGTGGCGTATGGCCTCAATTTGGCACTGGGTGATATCAAGGTGTGGCACACCCAGGGTAGCGGCGATTAATCTTGAGGCCGAACCGGTTACACCGATCGGTTCAACTTCTTTGATTTTCAGATTTGTCAACACCTCCTCAAAGGCTTTCGCCGGATCCCCTTTATGTTGAGAGTAGGTGCTAAAAAGAACAGTCCCCGAACTGCTCAATCTGACCGCTTTGATGAATAGGGCCCCTATGTCAACCCCAATACAACTACTTACCCCTTGCATAGATAAATCCTTTAATATCAAACTATTACAAGAAAAATAGCCTGCCATACTGACGCGTCAGTCTAGTGAGTTTAGTCAGTTGTCAAGGGATGTCAACCTTTTTAACAGTGGGGACGTTAGGCTATGCTGAGTCCGTATGATAGATAGGCAGGTACGGTAACTCGAGAATTCATCAAGTCGAATTCCTCAGCAACCAGCAACCGTTCTCTCTACGGGGCATTATTCGAAGCTTCACGGAATGTACAATTCGCCTTCACGGGCAGCGGCCGCACCGCTAAACATTCGATGTGCGGCTTTTTCGATGGCGGCTATGGCGCGATCGGTTCGACTTGGTTCGTGGTGGAACAAGAGCAGCGCGCGCACCCCGGCCGCCCTGGCCACCTTAACACCTTCCCGCCACGTCGAGTGTCCCCAACCCTTTTTACCATGTCTAAATTCATCGTCCGTATAGGCCGCATCGTAGATAAATATATCCGCACCTTGGGCGTGCCGAACCAATCGTTGGTCGAGCGTTGAACCATGCTCGGTGTCAGTTGCATAAACAATTGATTTGCCGGCGTAATCTATCCGATATGAAAGGCAGCGACCAGGATGGTTGAGCGCCTCGGTTCTAATAATCACGGGGCCTCGTCGTACCATCATCCGCGGCCCGACATCGAAAAATTCTAATCGGGCCTTCATCTGTTTCAGCGATACCGGAAAGTAGGGAAAAGCCACTTGTCCTGCAAGGATATCCTTGACGGTGAGCGATCCGCGCGGTTCACCGTAGATGGCAAAGGAATTTTTGGGTTCGTAGACGGGCGCGAAGAAGGGAAACCCCTGGATGTGATCCCAGTGGTAATGGGTGAGCAATACGGTTGCGTTGAGGCGTTTTGAATGAGACTGCAGATGATCGCCTAACAGCCGAATTCCCGAGCCCGCATCAAGGATGAAGATCCAATCTTCTACCCGAACTTCCCAGCAGGAGGTATTACCACCGTACCGGTTGGTGTCTGGGCCCGGGGCCGGAAGCGACCCCCGTGCGCCCCAGCACCGGAGAGTGAACGCGTCATTCTTTGCCACCGGGCATCCCCCGGGATTTTTCCCCATAACCGCTCGAAGCGATATTAGCGGTATCGGTTAATTCGTTGCAACTTTTTATTCACTCCTTGACACATACCGTATATATAATAGTTGTCGTAGGTTGGCTCCTTGGGGTTTATCTATTAATCCGAAAAATGCCCATGCATTTTTCGTCATTCGGGAGGTATATATGGGATTTTGGGAAACCGTATTGCCTGGGTATAAAGGCTATCGGGAACGCGAGGACAGCCGGAATACCGACAAGTTGTTGCGGGAATTTCTTACCCAACGACTGCGGGAAGGCCGAGATCTTTTTGACGACATTAAAGCATCACTAGCCGCAAACCAGAAGCTCGCGCTTCTCAATCCAGCCGAGAACGTTACCCAAATTCTTTCCAAGGTGACCGATCGCGTGCGGTATGCCAACTATGGCTTTTCTGGTAAATGGTTCGGCAAGGGTAAGATTGATCGCGAGCGCCTCGATCGCGTACATGCCGCTGATCAAAAGCTCGCCGAACACGTCACTGATTTACTCGATCGTCTTCGAGGATTGGGGGACATCAGCGACGAGCAGGCGTGCACAGCCACCTTCAACGAACTGACGCGCACCCTCAAGGAGATGAACCAGGCCTTGAATGAGCGGGAGCAAATACTGCGTGACTACGGCGGACAACCGGAGCGCGAATAAGACGTGTCGCTCCTGGCTCTGATATTGTTTTTGGTTGGTGACCGTTCAACGAAAGAAACGAGGTCAGGAGGACCGATATGCCCATAGAAGTAGTTCAAAGCTTGGATGAAACCGGGGAGCTCATCGTCAGCCGTTTTCCAGCCAGCGGTGACGCCGATCTCAAGATTGGCGCACAGGTGATCGTGCGCGAGAGCCAGAGCGCCGTCTTCTTCCGCAGCGGCAAGGCCCTAGACACCTTTGGCCCCGGTCGACATACCCTCACCACGGGCAATATTCCGATACTCGGCCAGACGCTCAACCTCGCCGTGTTCAAAGGCGACACTCCCTTCAAGGCCGAGGTATACTTTGTCAACCACAAGGTCTTCATCAATCAAAAGTGGGGAACCAAAGAGCCCATCCCCTTCCGCGACACCGAACTCATGCTGGTGCGGCTGCGGGCTTTTGGCGTGATGTCGTTCAGAGTGGAGGACGCCCAAGTATTCGTGAACAAGATAGTCGGCACGCAGGGTGTGTATTCGACCCCGCAGATTGCCGATTTTCTGCGAAACGTCGTCGTCAGCCGTTTGGCCGATTTCCTCGGTGAAAACCTCAAGACCATTTTCGACCTGGCCCGTTTGTATAACGAAATCGGAGCTGGGATGAAGGCGCTCGTCAGGGACGACTTCGCAAAGTACGGCATCGCGATCGAGGATTTCTTAATCTCGGCCATTACGCCTCCTGAAGAGGTGCAAAAGAAAATCGACGAGCGCTCCGGTATGGCGGCCGTCGGCAATCTCGATCAATACATGAAGTTCAAGGCGGCCCAAGCCGTTCAGGACGCCGCCAACCAGCCCGGGGGAACGGCCGGCGCCGGGGTTGGCGCGGGCATGGGTTTTGGGATGGGAATGATGATGCCGGGTATGCTTTCACAGGCCATGCAGGCGGGCACGCAACCGGCAGCGGCGCCGGCGGCCGGGCCCGGCGTTGGGACTCGAGCCTGTCCAAAATGCGGCCAACAAAATCCGCAAAGCGCCAAGTTCTGCAGTGGTTGCGGCGAGAAGCTGCTGGTTGCCGTTCAGTGTCCAAAATGTCAAAGTCCCAACCCAGCCGGCGTTAAGTTCTGCAGCAACTGTGGGGCGCAACTATCCGCCACTGCCAAATGCCCAACGTGCGGCAAGGAACAACCCGCTGGCACAAAATTTTGCCAGGAATGCGGGACTAAGATGAGTTGACGTCTCTTTGCATTGCACTCGCCGTGGAGTTCAGTTACGGTAGACTGGTAGGCATTGTTCATCGTTACACGGCAGCACACGATGTGCGTTCCTCGCCTGAGGCGCGGTACGCACGCAGGCGCTTCATGAGGTGACATCATGATTGGACACAGTGACCCGGGAACTCCCGTCAAGAAGCCTATTTTCGTCGATCCAACACCCCTAGGATACATTGGTCTTGCGGTAAGTTGCGCGGCCCAAATGCCGATCGCCTTCGGCGCGGCGCTGACACCCATTGGCCTGCGGACTGCGGCAATGATGTGCCTGCTGTTTGGTGTTGCGTGCCAGTTCTTGGCCGGAATCATGAACTTCGCCAATAAAAATCTCTTGAGCGGCGTAGTACTGACGGTGTTCTCGTTCATCGGATTGATGGATTCGTGGATTCTGCATGCGCTGGCGGCTGGCCAGGGACCGGATGCCACCATCATGCTCGCGACTGAATCGGCGTTGCTCGTGGTTTTGCTGGTATTGACGTATGGGGTTGGCTATATCAGTACGCTCCTCGTCGGCCTTCTCATCAACCTCGACCTGCTCTTCATCCTCAGAATAATTAACCACGCAACCGGCAGCCAGGCGCTCAATCTGCCGATCGCCATACTTACCATCACCCTTGGGCTACTCGCGCTGTGGACAGCTTTCGGCGCGTTGATCAATCGCACCGTGGGGCTCCATGTTATTTCGTTTCCTGGTCCGCTGTTTTCGGTTCGCACGCGGCCGGCGTTCGATCCGCCGCTGCGTGAGAGTATCTGCGAGGTGCTCTACCGTCATTTTAAGGAGCAGGCGTTTCAAGAAATGCCTGTCGGCGAGTTACAACGCCGCATTCGGGACCTGCTGGGCGAGGTTAATATTACGCCGGATTTGTTTTATCTTAATGAGCGCGGAGCGCTGGCGATGACGTTTCATAATACGGAGCGTTCACGGATTGCCGGTGTGCGCCTGAGCGCCGCCGGTATCGACACGTACGAACAATTAGTGCAAAATAAATCTCAGAACGCTTGAGCCGAGGACCAGACCGTGAGATCGGCAGCAACAGGTTGAAGCGCGAAGGCAAGCAGTGATATGCTATACGCATGATAGTAGCGGCACGACCGGTGCCTCAAGAGCATGCTTGCATTATAAGAAAGGGTAATCGATAAGGAGGTAGCATGGCCGCTAAGAAGTTAACTGCCGATTGGTTAGATAAGATGATCGCGGAAGAAAAAAAGCGCCGTGAGAAATCTTACACTAAAAGTCGCGAAGCCGAGCGCTGGGCTGCCGCGCACAAGGACAAGATCAAGCAGTGCCCCGCAGCGCCTGAACCTGAACAGCAGTTGATCGGCATCACTGCCGGTGCGTCCGACAACTCGGAGGATTCCGAGGAACCCGCCGGCTTGGTACCAGTCGGCAGTGACGAACCTGCGGATACCGAGTAGTCCTCCCGTGGTCGCACTGAGCAAGAAACTGCCCCTCCCAAAACGTCGTGGTGAGATTATCGAGGCCTGCTGTCAGTTGCTCGACCATGAGGTCGGCAGAAAATCCGGCCTTTCCGGTTTTGCCATAAAAACTGGTTACAACATTCTTAAAGCCGTCAAACCGGGCATCGTGCCCGACGTTATCTCCCGATTGTTTGACGAGTTTCTCTCAGCCCTCGATCCGTTCCATGCCGACTTCGAGAAGACCAACGGTATCTCGTTCGGCGTTCATCTTAACGATCATGCCCGGTCCGTTGCCGAGGCTCTCTTGGCGATTACCGACCGCCGGGCAGAGAAGAGCACGAGCGCCACCTTAAAAAGCGGGTATTATCGCCTACGGCCGTTGGCCCTCGACAACGTTCAACAGGCCATCCCGGGCGTGGCTAGTCTGATCGACCGTTTCTACATAAAAAATAAACCCAGAACCCGTCACTGATTTCTTTTTAATGATGCCCATACTGGATTCCCGCGTGCGCGGGAATGACCGATATGACGCATTGTCACAGATAATGTTTGTCATCCCCGCGCAGGCGGGGATCCAGGACTTGTAGTTTTATGAGATTTCAGCGCGGCGGCGTTGAAGGTTTCTGCCTGGCGCTTACTGGCCTTACGCAGCGCCGGTTTACCGTATGGCCGTTTCGTTCGTGGCGCGGCCGCCTGTTCGAGCTCGGTGACGTGCGCTTCGAAATACTTAACCCGTTCCAGTGCAGCCGTGAGCGCCGCATGTTTTTGCGCGGCTTGCTCTTTGGTCCAACAAAGCTCCTGATCTAAGGCCTTGGCCCGCGCGGCCTCTTCTTCGAGCTTGGGCATCAGCGCGAGACGCTCCTCCGCTCGCTGCGCGCGCTCCTCGGCGCGCTTGATCTTGCCGCGGGCCTCGGCTATCTCAATTTCGTAGCGGTTGCGCTCCAGCGGCGAGGTGATAGCCTTGAATTGCTCGTTAATCAATGACTGCTTGGCTTGGCGCTGCTGGTGGGTCAGCCGCACAACCTGCTCAAGCAGGTCCTTGGATCGCTCCTGGGCATCCTGCAATTCCTTGCGAACCGACGACTCTTTCGCCATCCACTGCAAGCGTTCATCGCGCGTCTTCTCAAGCTCGGCCTGCATATCGTTCTGAATTTTGAGATCTGCCTCCCGCACGCGCGTAAGCTCGGCGCGCATTTTAATGAGCTCCGGTGGATCGCCGAGCACACCCTGCAATTTGGTCTTGAGAAAGGGGATCACGCTCTCCTTGAGTAGATTTCTCAACATGACTCAGAAAACCTCGCTGCGTCCGCCGTCGTTGTGGGCAAGAGAGGATGTTCACTAGAGAGGAGCTTGGCGAAGGCAGCTCTCAGTTGGGAGGGTGTGAGAAGCCTCCCCAATTCGCGGCGCAATGCGCTGGCGCCCGGTAAGCCGCGTGAGTACCAGATCAGATGCTTGCGCATGGTATACACGGCTTTGCTCTCCGAACCAAGGTACTCGATCTGCAGCTGCAGATGCCGTTCGAATACCCGTTGGCGCTCATGCGGTTCAGGCGGGTACGATCGCCCCATAAGCGCCCCAAACAGCCAGGGATTGCCGAGCGCCGCCCGGCCGATCATGATGCCGGCGCAGCCCGTTTGCTCACGCATCCGCGCGCCATCGGCTGCTGTGTGCAGATCGCCATTACCGATGACCGGCATTGCAACTGCCTGAACCACCTTGGTAATTAATGACCAGTCCGCCCGGCCGCCGTACCCCTGGGATCGGGCGCGCGGGTGCACAATCAGCGCGTCGGCCCCAGCTTGTTCGAGGTAACGCGAAAACGGTACGACCGTGATCTCGCGCTCCGACCAACCCGCGCGCATTTTCACCGTCACCGGAAGAGCCACGGCCCGTTTAACCGCGCTGACAATGGCCGCCGCCAGTTTGGGCGTTCGCATAAGTGCGGCCCCGGCGCCGTTCCGAACGACCTTAGGAACCGGACAGCCCATGTTGATATCGATTCCATCGAAGCCACGTCGTTCGCATATCCGCGCCGCCTCGGCCAGGGCGGTAGGCTCGTTGCCGAAAAGTTGGGCGAAGATCGGATGCTCGTCCGGGGCGTAGCGCAGCAAGGCCACGGAACCCGCTTGGCCGCGGCGCAGTCCCTCGGCCGAAGTCATCTCCGTCACGACGGAGCCGCAGCCGAGCTCGCGCGCGAGCCGCCGAAACGGTGACTCGCTCACTCCCGCCAGCGGAGCCAGGAATACGGCTGGTTCAATGAGTAGCTGTCCAATGAGCATGGGGCGTATTCTACCCGGCGCACGGGCACCGTGCAACGAATCTCATCAGATCCTCAAATGAACGGTTACAATTGCTTTTACGCGATAAGCTGTCTAGACTGCCGCCCATGACTATCGGACTCGCCTGGGTGCTGCTGTGGTGGACCATCGGGCGTGCGCCTCTTCTCGTGGCTCAATCCGAGAACGGCGCGCCGCAAGGCCCGGCCGCACCTTCCGCTGACAAACCGGCGCCTGAAAGTACGCCACCGCCGGCATCCGTTAACGGAACGCCTGAAGAAATCCCGCCGGCGACCGAATTGACCGAGGGAGCCTCACCCGATAACGAAAGTCAGGAACTGGCCCAGATGCGCACGGCTGAGCAAGCAGCGTTAACCTCGGCCACCTGGACGTTGCCCGCGCGCGCGGACTTTTCGCCGATTGAAGGTGGAGAGGGCGCCCGCCACACGCTGGTCATGCACGGAGTGCAGCTTCTCTATGAGCTCAGTAGCGCGGGGATTGAATCCGGCAGACCTCATCCGGGCGCAGGCATCGCTCGGGCCGCTGCCGGTCGCGCGCTGTTTGGCTTTGACATCCCCGTGGTATTGAACGAATCAGTGCTTAAGTTGATCAATTTCTTGCAGACCGGGGGCCGTGCGCCGTTTCAAATCTGGTTGGGGCGCACCACGCGGTACTACCCCCTCATGCAGCAAATCCTGGTACAACATGATCTGCCGAAAGATCTCGTGTCGGTCGCTTTAATCGAAAGCGGACTCAGCTATAGCGCGTTCTCGCGGGCGCGTGCCAGCGGTCCCTGGCAATTCATTCAGGCCACCGGAAAGCTCTACGGTCTCAAAAGCGATTTCTGGATCGACGAACGCCGCGATATGGTGAAAGCCACCGAGGCGGCCGCCCGACACCTCAAAGATCTCTATAAAAAATTCGGCGATTGGTACCTGGCTTGGGCCGCCTATAACGCGGGTGAATACGGCGTCACCCGGGCCATGGAGCGTTCGGGGTGCCAAGATTTTTGGGAGCTGGCCGAAATCGGCCAACTCGCCAACGAGACGCGTTGGTATGTTCCCAAGATCATCGCCGCCGCCATGATTCAGAAGAATCCAGAGCAGTTTGGGTTTAGTGACATCAACTATCTTGATCCCATCGAATGGGACGAAGTCGATGTCACCGGCATGGCCGATCTCAAGGCCGCAGCGAAAGCGGTTGGGGTAAGCCTTGACGTCATGAAGGAGCTCAATCCCGAATTGCGTTTCTGGTGCAGTCCGCCGTATGTGAAGTCGTACCGCCTGCGCATCCCCAAAGGCTCCACCGAGCAATTCCGCAAGCTCTATCATCCGACGGTCCGTGACAATCAGGTAACGTTTACCAAATACATGGTGCATTCAGGCGAAACTCTCGGCCACATAGCCCGCGCAACCCACACGTCGGTTCGAGGCGTTGATGAGCGCCAATCATCTTACCAATCCCCGCCGGGTACGGGCCGGTCGCGCCCTGATTGTTCCCATCCGACCCTGCGGCACGCCCGTACAGATTCCGGAAGAAGGAACACCACACGCCACCGCCAAGCCGCCACCAAAAACGGTGACTGATACCCAGCGGAAGCAGGGCGAGGAACACCCAGCGAGCGCCCCTTGAGCAAATTAAAAATGCGATGACGGTTGGATCCAGGTTGACATTGGAGGTTCTCATCTGTTAGAAATTCTTAAACTATTATCAGACGTATCTGAGGAGGATGCGACATGACGAAGCAGGATTTGATCAACTTCATTTCCCGTGACAACCCCTGGGGCCTATCAAAAAAATCAACCAGTGAGCTCGTTGACGCGGTCTTCTCGCACATTCAGAAGGCCGTCAGGAAGGAGCGCCGATTCAGCTATCCTGGCTTCGGCACCTGGACCGTACGCACCCGCAAAGCCCGTAATGGCCGCAATCCAAAAACAGGCGCACCGATCCGTATCAAAGCATCCAAAACCGTTGGGTTCCGCCCGGCCAAGGAGCTCAAAGGCAAGTTGTAGCCCCTACGATGAAGATTGGCGGATGGAAGGTACTGGCGGTATGTGAGAGCACATTCGCGCTTGACGGCGGTACGATGTTCGGGATTACTCCGCGCACGGTATGGGCATCGTACCAAGAACCCGACGAATACAACCGTATAACCCTGGCGGCGCGTTCGTTGCTCCTGCTAGGCGACGAGCGGCGCATACTGATCGACTGCGGGATTGGCGATCGTCTGACCGACACGCAGCGCGCGCTGTACCAACAAACGGCTCCTCCGGTGGGGTTGGTGAAGGCGCTCGCGCGCTGCCACGTCAGCGTTGAGAGCATTACCGACGTGATAGCCACCCACTTGCACTTTGATCATGTCGGCGGGTTGTTTCAGCTCGATCCGGCGGGCCACCTGTTACCGACGTTTCCGCGGGCAACCGTCCATGTCCAGCAAGAGGCGCTCGACTGGGCACGCAACCCAAGCATCTTCGATGAAGACGGTTTTCTCCCCGACGATGTGGCATGCTTTGAGGATTACCTGCGGCTGCAATTGATGACGGGCGATTGCGAGATCGCTCCCGGTGTGCGCGTTCAGGCAACCGCCGGTCACACCCCCGGCCACCAGATAGTGATTATCGGCCAGGGGAGCGGGGCATTGGTTTTCTGTGCGGATCTCATTCCAACCGCCGCCCACATTCACCTGCCGTACCTCGCAGCCTATGATCACCGACCGGTGCAAACGGTGGACGAGAAGAGGCTGCTGCTCGCCCAGGCGCTTGAGGAGAATTGGATTCTGGCCTTCGAGCACGATCCGAAAATGGCGGCGTGCGCTTTGGCGGAACGCGACGGCCGTGTCGTCCCGGGGCGTCCGATCTGTTTGAATGTTCCCGGGTAGCCAACTTGACTTTATAACCTTCGGACAAGATAATCAGTAACGTATCACAGAAAGTCGGCTGGCGAGGGGATACGCTGGCGCGCGGTGATCCTGTGATCAAGTACAAATTTGCCAAATGTGTCGTGAACTAAACGAAAAATAGAGTTATTCATTTTAAGATGAATTAAGAGGAGCGTATTATGCGAACATTCTGTCACTCAATCCTGGTAGCTTGGTTGGCTGTGGGCTTTTTGGCCTCATGCGGCTCGGAAACTGACACCGGCAGCGCGGCGGTGGAACTACAGTGGAACATCCCCCAGCAAGCCCGGGACCTTCAGGGGGAGTTGAGCGGCATTGAAACAGTCTTTGTAACCGTGAGCGCGCCGGGAATGAAATCCGTTCAGGCTCAATTTCCCTATGAAAACCTCCAAGGAACGATAGAAGGCATACCGGCCGGCACCGGAAGGACGTTTTCAGTAGAGGCCGCCGATTCTAATAGTGTTGTGCACTGGACAGGTGAGACAGACAATGTCACCATTCTCAAAGGCAAAACGGTTAATGTATCCATAACTATGTGGCAGGTGGTCCAACACACCATCTCCGGAACCGTAAGCGGCGACACGGCTGCACTGGTCAGTATCGCCCTCAGCGGAGGATTGACGGCCAACACAACCACGGATGCAAACGGCAACTATAGTTTTAGCGGTCTGTTAAGCGGCACCTACACCGTGACGCCGAGTAAAAACGGTTATTCATTCTCGCCGACCGTTCATAGCGTCATCCTGGGCGATACAGATTCAACCGGAAATGATTTCACCGCGAGCGCCGTTTGCGGCGATGGCATCGTGGTGCCCCCGGAGAATTGCGACACGGCGATTGCGGCGGGCCAGCCAGGCGCTTGCCCGACCAGTTGCACAGCTGTTGATGGCTGCCACCCTTCAACGCTCCAAGGCACCGCCTGCCAAGCCCAGTGCGTGATCACTCCTATCACAACCTGCGTCAACGGCGATGGTTGCTGTCCGACTCCTGAATGTAATAAAAACACCGACTCCGATTGCGTTTGTCTCGACGAATGCGGCGACGGTACTGTTGAATCAGCATGCGAAACCTGCGACACTGAAATCACAGCGGGAAACCCGGGTGCATGCCCGACCAGCTGCACGCCTCCCGACTCCTGCCATACTTCGGCGCTTCAGGGCAGCGCTTGCACGACTCAATGCGTAAATACGCTGATAACGGCCTGTGCCAACGGTGACGGATGTTGCCCAAGCGGTTGTACCCCGTGCGATGACAACGATTGTAGTACTGTCTGCGGCGACGGTTGTGTTTCGGGTACTGAGACCTGCGACACCTTAATCTCCACGGGTCAACAAGGCGCATGCCCGACGAGCTGCACGCCTCCCGACTCCTGCCATACCGCGACGCTTCAAGGCGCCGGCACCTGCACGGCTAAATGCGTATACCCACCAGTAAACGACGGCACCGCTTGCAACGACGGCAATGCCTGCACCCAAACTGACACCTGCCAGTCCGGTATCTGCACGGGCTCAAACCCGGTAGTGTGCACGGCATCGGATCAATGTCACACGGCAGGAACCTGCAACCCATCCACCGGCGTGTGCTCGAACCCGAATCAGACCAACGGCACCGCTTGCAACGACGGCGATGCCTGCACCCAGACCGACACCTGTCAGTCCGGTACCTGCACGGGCTCAAACCCGGTAGTGTGCACGGCATCGGATCAGTGTCACACGGCAGGAACGTGTAATCCATCCACCGGCGTGTGCTCGAACCCGAATCAGACCAACGGCACCGCTTGCAACGACGGTGACGCCTGCACCCAGACCGACACCTGTCAGTCCGGTACCTGCACGGGCTCAAACCCGGTAGTGTGCACGGCATCGGATCAATGTCACACGGCAGGAACGTGCAATCCATCCACCGGCGTGTGCTCGAATCCTACTAAAACCAACGGCACCGCTTGCAACGACGGTAACGCCTGTACCCAGACTGACACCTGTCAGTCCGGTACCTGCACGGGCTCAAACCCGGTAGTGTGCACGGCATCGGATCAATGTCACACAGCAGGAACCTGCAACCCGTCCACCGGCACTTGCTCGAACCCGAATCAAACCAACGGCACCGCTTGCAATGACGGTAACGCCTGCACCCAGACCGACACCTGTCAGTCCGGTACCTGCACGGGCTCAAACCCGGTAGTGTGCACGGCATCGGATCAGTGTCACGTGGCGGGAACCTGCAACCCATCCACCGGCACTTGCTCGAACCCGAATCAAACCAACGGCACCGCTTGCAACGACGGTAACGCCTGCACCCAGACCGACACCTGTCAGTCCGGCATCTGTACGGGCTCAAACCCGGTAGTGTGCACGGCATCGGATCAATGTCACACGGCGGGAACGTGCAACCCATCCACCGGCGTGTGCTCGAATCCGAATCAGACCAACGGCACCAGTTGCAACGACGGTAACGCCTGCACCCAGACCGACACCTGTCAGTCCGGCATCTGTACGGGCTCAAACCCGGTAGTGTGCACGGCATCGGATCAATGTCACACGGCGGGAACGTGCAACCCATCCACCGGCGTGTGCTCGAATCCGAATCAGACCAACGGCACCAGTTGCAACGACGGTAACGCCTGCACCCAGACCGACACCTGTCAGTCCGGCATCTGTACGGGCTCAAACCCGGTAGTGTGCACGGCATCGGATCAATGTCACACGGCGGGAACGTGCAACCCATCCACCGGCGTATGCTCCAACCCGAACCAACCTGACAACACCAGTTGCAACGACGGTAACGCCTGCACCCAGACCGACACCTGTCAGTCCGGTATCTGCACGGGCTCAAACCCGGTAGTGTGCACGGCACTGGATCAGTGTCACGTAGCGGGAACGTGCGACACAAGCACCGGCGTATGCTCGAATCCGACCCAAACTGACGGCACCGACTGTGGGTCTTCATGCAATGCTTTGTTATGGACACCTATGACCTGCCAGGCTGGAACCTGCACCACAGGTAGTGTCCAGAATTGCGACGATGGAAACGTTTGCACAACCGATAGTTGCGACCCAAGCTCCGGCTGCAGCAATGTAACGATCACGGAATGTCTGCCCGGCGATGGTTGTTGCCCGAGCGGATGCACCAATCCCCCTGATACCGACTGCCCCTAGAAAAGGAATTTAGGGACCGCACTTACCGAAATTGAGGCAGCGGCTCCCCCCATTGAGATCGCTTGATCCTTTCCCGGCGTTTCTGTAACGTGGGGCCGGCACCTTGAGAAAGGACGGTCCCCATGGACTCCATAGTACCGTTGCGTGAAAATATCTTTTGGCTCGGGGTCAACGACCGCGAATCGGACCTCTTCGAAGGCATCTGGCCGCTGCCCTATGGGGTTGCGTATAATGCATACCTCATCCGCGATGAAAAGACCGCCTTGGTCGACACGGTCAAAGCCGGCTTTTCAACTGCCTTTGTCGAGCGCCTGAGAAGCCTGCTTTCCGGCCGGCCGCTCGATTATCTCATCGTCAACCACCTCGAGCCCGATCATTCCGGAACCATCAAACTCCTTCGCGCCCTCTATCCCCAGGTGGAGATCATCGGCAACCGCAAGACGGCCGAGTTCCTCGTTCACCTCTACCAGGTTCAAACCAAGGTGAAGACGGTCGAGGACGGAGAACGGATTTCGCTGGGAAGCCGGACCCTGCAATTTCATCTCATCCCCATGGTTCATTGGCCCGAAACCATGGTGGCCTATGACGAACGCGAAAAGATCCTCTTCTCGACCGACGCCTTTGGCGCCTTCGGAACCCATGACGGCGGGATTTTTGACGATCAGCTCGATCACGCCCGTTTTGAGAGTGAGATGTTGCGTTACTTCGCCAATATTGTTGCAAAATATTGTGTCATGGTGCAGAAAGCTCTGTCCAAACTGAAATCGCTCGATATCAGCATGATCGCTCCGGCGCACGGGCCGGTCTGGCGTACGCAGGTACCCGAGGTAATTTCACGTTACGATCGCTGGAGTCGGTACGTCGGCGAACCGGGGGTGATGGTCGCCTATGGTTCGATGTACGGCAACGGCTTGCGGTTGATGGAGGCGGTCGTCGAGGGCGTCAAATCCACGGGCGAGAAGCGCATCGTTATTCATGATGCTTCGCGCACCCATCTATCGTACATGCTCCGCGACGCGTGGCGCTATCAGACGATACTCCTGGGTGCGCCGACCTACGACACCAAGCTCTTTCCGCCCATGGGAGATCTCCTCGACCGCTTCGAACGCAAACAGCTCAAAAACCGCCGGGTCGGGATTTTCGGCACCTACGGCTGGAGCGGCGGCGGCGTGAGCACGATGAAAGAATTCGTAGGCCGCATGGGATGGGAGCTGATCGAGCCCGTGATTGAGGCGCGCTTTAGCCCAACCGACACGGATCTCGAAAACGCCAGGAAGCTGGGCGCGGCCGTGGCTCAACAGTTGAGGAAGTAAAACGCATGCGTATTGCTCTAGCGCAGATCAATCCAACCGTCGGCGATCTGACGGGCAACTGCCGCCGGATTCGTGAGGCGTATGCGCACGCCCGCGCCCGTGGCGCCGATCTGGTGGTGCTGCCCGAGCTGGCCCTGGTCGGCTATCCGCCGCTCGACTTGCTAGCGCGCAACGAGTTCGTGCGGGCGATCGAACGAAAGGTCCTCGAGCTTGCCGCCGAGATTAGCTCGCCGCCACTGCTGTTCGGCGCGGTGCTGCCGAATCCCGAAACAACCGGACGCCCAATCCAGAATGTCGCGATCCTCGCCTCGCAGGGGCGAATCCAGTCGGTGCACGCCAAAACACGGTTACCGACGTACGATGTCTTTGACGAGGATCGTTATTTCGAGCCCGCCCGCACCCGCTCGGTGGCAACCGTGGCTCACACCCGCGTGGGGATTGTTGTTTGCGAGGACATCTGGCCCGGGCCTGAACGCGGCCGAACGCGCTATCAAGAGGACCCCGTCGCCGATCTGGCGGGACAAGGCATCGATGTGCTGATTAATATTTCAGCCTCACCGTTTCATGCCGGTCGTTACCGGGAGCGCGAGCAGCTGCTCGCTGGAATCGCAACACGAATCGGCAAACCGGTGGTTCTGGTCAACCAGGTTGGGGGCAACGACAGTTTGATTTTTGACGGCGCTAGCTTGGCGGTCTCCCCGGATGGCAGCGTGCGTACGCGCGCGCGCTCGTTCGGCGAGGACCTGGCGATGTTCGACCTCGCGGCAGGGGAGGGCGAACTTCGCGATCCGCCCCCCGACGGCCCCCAGGAACTAGCTGACGCGTTGATCCTGGGTCTTACCGATTTTTTGCGCAAGAGCGGTTTATCCCACGTGGTGTTGGGACTATCGGGAGGCATCGACTCAGCCGTCGTGGCAGTTCTGGCCGTAAAGGCCATCGGACCGAACAACGTGCGCGCGCTTTTCATGCCTTCGATCTACTCGGCCGGTTTCAGCCAGACCGATGCCGAGTTGCTCGCCAAACGGCTCGGCATCGACTTTCACATCATATCGATAAGCGCGATCCTCGACGCCTTTCGGCAACAGTTGCAGCCGACCTTGGGCCCGCTTGAGCTGTCGCTCACCGACGAGAACCTTCAGGCTCGCATTCGCGGTGCTCTGGTAATGGCCCACGCAAATGCGACCGGGGCGTTAGCGTTGGCCACCGGCAACAAAAGCGAGCTCGCCACCGGCTACTGCACCCTTTACGGCGATATGGTCGGTGGTTTAGCTCCTATCGGCGATCTGCTCAAGCGTCAAGTCTATGCCTTGGCCGAGCATTTCAATCATCCCGCCGAGCTCATCCCGCGCCGAATTATCGACCGGGCGCCCAGCGCCGAGCTGCGACCAAATCAAACGGACCAAGACTCGCTTCCCCCGTACCCGCTGCTCGACGAAATTTTAGATCTTTTTGTGACCGAGGGTTTGGACGCGGAGCAGGTCATAGCGCGCGGTCAGGATCCGCGCATCGTTGCCGAGGTGGTCCGCCTGCTTGAAATCAGCGAGTTCAAGAGGCGCCAAGCCGCGCCAGTGCTGCGCGTCACCCGCCGGGCCTTTGGGGCCGGCCGCCAGATACCGATCGCGCGCGGTCAACGATGGAGGGTTTAATCTATTTGCCCGTTGCCTGAACAGCCTGGGCTGTTTTCCTTTCATATTGCCGCCGAGAACGCGGGCAAGCGCTTAGATCAGTTTCTATCGACCAAGTTCCGCCGCAGCCGCACCTCGCTCTGCCAGCGCCTGAAAGGTTGCGTTTTTGGCGATGACGGCCGCGCGTTGCGCTGGGGCCATAGACTGCACGTGGGTGAAACCATCCAGGTGCGTAGCCACGTCCGTCCCGAACCGCAGGTACCGGTTAGATACCACATTCTGTACCAAGACCGTTGGATAGTGGTAATCGACAAGGGCCCGGGCGCGCCCGTGCATCCGGTACGAGGGTTTCGCACGCGCACTATTCTGACTCGATTGCGCGAGGAACTCTCCGATCCGACGCTGCAACTAGGACATCGGCTCGACCGCGAGACCAGCGGGTTGCTGGTTCTCGGCCGCGGCGCAGCTATACTCAACTCATTGATGAAGCAGTTCGCAGGCCGCGAGGTCCAGAAACGGTACGTGGCGGTCGTGCGCGGGGTCCCTTCCTTTACCCAGCGCCGGGTGGAGGCTCCCCTTGCCCTCGACCGCACCTTCCCCATTTTGTGTCGGATGAAAGTCGATCCGGATCGCGGTCAGCACGCAGTGACCGACTTCGAGATATTGAAACGTTACGCAGATCGCGCATTGGTCGCAGCCTATCCGAGCACCGGCCGCCAACATCAGATCCGGGTGCACTTGGCCCACCTTGGCCATCCCGTGCTGGGCGACAAGCTCTACCAGGAAAACGGTCGACCCTACTTGGCGATGATAAAAGAACAACTTACCCAGGCCGATTTCACACGGCTGGGCCATACCCGCCACGCGCTGCATGCCGAACGCCTCGCGCTCAGCCACCCCCACACCGGCGAATTGCTGACGTTTGAAGCACGGCTGCCCGAGGATCTGCTTAATTTACTTACAGAAAATGATTCGTGTAGCTAATATTGTAGGTAGCCCAGAGGGTTAGGGGTGTTCGTCAGGCGACCGTCTACACCCAGGTTACATTTGCATAATGAACACTACAATCTTAAACGGTTAAGATGTTTCGGTCGCGTGTCGTTCGACGAATACCCCTAAGCCTTTGGGCTACCTAATGCACTACGGTTTCTTCTTTTCAACCGACGAGCATTCTGAGAGAATGCCAACCTTAGATCTTTGAAAAATCGTTTCGCCGGTGCGGGCTTGGTGCTCGCTGGTCCTGTACGATGCTACGGGACGAGAGGAAAGTCCGGGCTCCAAAGGGCGCAGGTGCTGGTTAACGGCCAGTGGAGGCAACTCCAAGGAAAGTGCCACAGAAAACATACCGCCCGTCAAAGCCCTTTCGAGGGCGTTGACGCATGGGAAACGCCCCCTGCGGGTTTTTTCCCTCACCCCGGCCCTCGCGAGGGCCGGGGCGGCAAGGGTGAAATGGTGCGGTAAGAGCGCACCGCTAGGCTGGTGACAGCCTGGGCAGGGCAAACCCCACCTGGAGCAAGGTCCAATAAAGACGATCTCTAAAACACCTGCTGTGGTTTCGGCCATAGGCAGCGGTTTTTGAGATAGGTGGCCCGCCTATTTCGTCTGGGTTGACCGCTTGAGATTGCCGGCAACGGCAATCCTAGATGAATGAGCACTGTCCGGCTGAGGGCGACTTCAACCGGAAACAGAACCCGGCTTATGGCCCACACCGGCGGTTTTTTTTGAGCAGCGCACCTCACGCTGCATCTTTTTTCCAAGCCGGCTTACTTGATTGAGGGTCGGTGGGCCGCCCAATCGAGCGATGGTGACATCCACCCGGTGAAGGATCCCGCGCAGAAGCTGAACCTCGCGTTCGTCAAGCGTGGCGCGCGATAAGAGAAACCGCAGATCATCAAGAATCAACCGCGGGTTCTGTTTATTGAGAAAGCCAATGGTCCCCAACGTGTGACGCAGGTGGGCTATGAGTCCATCGACGCGCTCGGCCGATACTGCGCGTCGCTTCGACCGCTTGCGCGGCGCTGCGGCCAGATCTGCTCGACGAATTTCATAGGCAACCAGGAGCACCGCCTGCGCCAGGTTGAGAATCGGATACTCCGGCGCTGTGGGCATAACCAGGAGATCCTGACAGAGGCCAAGCTGTGCGGCAGTCAGCCCAATGCGCTCGGGACCAAAAACCACCGCGACGCGCGCTTCTTTGGGAAGCGAATGCAGCTTCGTCACAAACTGCTCCGGCGTCAGTGGGACTTTGCGTTCGGGATACGAACGCCTCCTCCCGCTGGTCGCAACAACCCAGTGCGCCCTCGCGATGGCTGCTTCCACGGTGTCATGAACCTGTGCGCCATGGAGCACATCCTTGGCATGGACCGCCATGG
Source organism: uncultured delta proteobacterium (assembly GCA_963754925.1). Taxonomy (GTDB): domain Bacteria; phylum Myxococcota; class B64-G9; order B64-G9; family B64-G9; genus CAVWHX01. Next base: position 1,078,592 of record CAVWHX010000004.1, on the reverse strand, counting down.
TTGTGGCCGCGCGCCTATCGGTATAGCGCGGCCGCACCATATGGAAACGCATAAACCCCATATTCTTGAGGGCGCGCGCACAACTGCCGACGTTGCCGCCCTCGCTCGGTTCGACCAAAATAATATCCACGCGTTCAATGAGGCTCACGGGCAACGCTTACACCAAAGAGCATTCGGCGATCAAGTCAAGATCACGAGCGTGCGTGGAACATGCATTACCTCAACACCCGTGGTATCCTTTCTGATTAATGCGCATCTGTTTATTCATGGTACTGTCAACATTGGCTCTCGCATCTGATTCTGCCGAGGTAGCGAGGTTACGCGAGGCGGTCAACGCCTATCGGGCGGGTCAATTTGAGCAGTGCGCCAAATTCGCCCGCGGGCTTTCGGCTGGCAAGCTCCAAAATCCCGACAGCGCCTTGTTTATCGAGGCCCAGTGCCTTTTCTACGCCCGGCGGTACCCCGTGGCGCGTGAGCGTTTTCGTTTTCTCGCTGCGAAGTTTCCCGGAAGCCCCCATGCTGTTTTGGCTGCGTACCGGGCAGCCGACTGTGATATCGAACTCGGAGACCGGCAGGCGGCAGTGACCCATTACCAAGATGCCGAAAAGCTGCAGCCTAACCTTCCCGACCGCCGCGTGGATCGGGCGGTCGGCCTCATGCACCGGGTTGAGATCTTGATCGAGCGCGATACGGAGCAAGCCAGTCTGCGGCTATTGCCTAAGTTGCGGATCGGTTTCCCTTTCCTTCCTCTGGCGTTTGTGCTGCCGGATACGCAACCCGATTCGCTCCTTAACCAGGACGAAGCGATATCGTTGGCGCGAGCACTCGTGGCTGCCGGACGTCGGGACGAGGCGTTGTCAGTGCTCGATCGGGCGCCGCAAGCGAGCACCGACCGAGAACGGTATGAACGGGCCTATACCCTCGGGCGCATCCTCTTTGATATGGCCGGCCGCTATCAAGAAGCCCAACGTTTCCTGTTTGCCGCGCGTGATTACGCTCCCACCCCGGACCAGGCCGAACAAGCCTGGTTCTGGGGTTCGCGCTGTTTCAGCCGCCTGGGCCAAGACAATCAAGCTATCCAAAGCCACCGCGCCATGGTTGCCCGGTATCCCCAGGGGGACACCGCCGCCGCCGCGCTCTTCTATGCTGGCTGGCTGGAGCAGAGCCAAGGCCAGTGCGATCGCGCCTGGCCGTTATTCGAACAGCTTTGGCAACAGTATCAACGCAGCCGCTGGACGATTGAAGCACGCTGGTTTCACGCCTGGTGCTCCCTGCGTCACCAACGCTGGGAGGAGGCGCTGGCGGTTCTCAAACCGCAGCTTGACCACCCGGCACCACGCATCGCCGCCCGGGCGCGGTATTGGAGCGCCTATGCCGCCTCCTCCCGTGGCCAGCTCCTCGATGCCGAGACGTTGTGGAGGTCGCTCTGCGAGCTCTATCCCCTGACCTGGTATGCGTTGCTCGCCCGCGTGCGCCTTGGCGATCACGCTCCGGCGTTGCTGCCACCACCGCCTGCCGCGACGGCGCCGGTCGTTTTGGACGACTCGTTGTTCCACAAAGCCAACGAATTGGTTGCGGCGCAATTGCCGGCTTTCGCGGAACTCGTGTTGCGCCGCGGTGAAAAGGATTTCTTAGCCAAGCATCCCCGCCAGCGGGATCGGCTGGCGTTGCTGGATGCCTACCGCGCCACCGGGTTTTTCCACCATGCCTTGCGCGCGTTATTTGACCAGTCCGTAGTCCTGCTGAGGCTCCCAAACGGCGAAACCCGTGTCCTGTGGGATCGTGCCTACCCGGCCTACGAGCGCGAGCGCCTGACCCGCTTCGCAGGCAGAGACCCCACCGCTATCCTATTTCTGCAATCGATTATGCGCACTGAGAGCGAGTTCGATGCACTGGCCCTATCACCCGCTAACGCGCGCGGGCTCATGCAGCTTATTCCCTCCACCGCCTTTCGGGTGGCCCGTGAGCTTGGGCTTGACCCCGATAAAGAGGATTTATTTGATCCCGAGTACAATATTCATATCGCCGCGTGGTACCTCGATCGACTGCAGAAGAAGTTCAAAGGCCAGTGGCTGATAATCGCCGCTGCCTACAATGCGGGATCACCCGCGGTGGTAAAATGGTTTAAACTCTTCGGGCAGCTCCCGCTCGACGCCTTTGTCGAATCACTTCCTTTCGCCGAGACGCGCGATTATGTAAAAACCGTCACCGAGACCTTCTTCCGCTATGCCTATCTGGAAGGCGAGCCGCTGCCGCAGCTTCCGCTATCAATCGATCTAAGTTTTATCGAGGACGACATGAACTACTAGGGGGTGTTGCGTAGTCCCTATTCTTGACCGTTTAGGAATCTGCGCCTATTCTTGAAGCATGAACACCAGATAACGCCGGGGGATTGATGACGCGGGTGATTTTTTCAGCAGCAGTTCTGTTTTTCGGTTGGATAGCGGTTGTCGCGGCCCAGGATACTGCCGATCTTACGGTGAAGGTCGAGGCGCCTCGGTCGGACCTCGTCATCCAACCAAACAAGGAATTACCCATTCAAATCAAGGTCATGAATAAACGCGGACAAGGAATAGGCGGGATGCGGGTCGAAACCGACTGCTCGGCCGGATCTCTGTCGAAGGTCGAGGATCTGGGCGCCGGTCAGTATCGAGCGATCTACCGCATGCCCGCTCAGCGACATCCGCAGGCGGTACTGGTGGCGGCCATGGTGCCTGGCGTCGTTCCCGGGTTTGCGGTCATTCCGTTACGGGCGCGGGCCGAACTCGCCGTAAACACTGACAAAACCCGTGTCAATGTAACGTTGACGTTAGCGGGGCGCCGATACGGCCCGGTCATGACCGACGGGAGCGGTCAGGTTAAGATACCCGTCGAAATCGGACCGGGTGAAACCACGGGCCAAGCCGAGGCGGTCGATGAGTTCGGCAACCATACCACTCGCTGGGTTAACCTTGACATTCCGCCAAGCCCTGGGTTGGTGGGTTTTGTCGAGCGCTCTGAACTGGCTGCCGATGGTGAGGATTTTTCCAACGTCTATCTGATTGCGGTTTCTCCAGATGGCGGGCTGGCTTCCCAAGTGTCGCTGGCGGTAAAAAAAACCACCGGTTCCGTCTCGGACATTCAACGCCTTGGGGCAGGGTTGTTTCGTCTGCGCTATACCGCGCCGGCCGGCCTGAAGAGCGCAGCCGCCCAACTGACTATCTCAGACCCAAACAATCCCTTGAATGTCCGCAATTTTCAGATCCGACTGTCGGCGGGCCATGCCGATCGCCTCACCATCGCGGTGGATCCGTCGCACCTGACGAGCTCTCGTCAAGGCGTCGCTCGCATAACCATACACGTGATCGATACGATAGGTGGGCCGGTGGCTGGTCGTCAGCCGTACCTTACCTGCTCGCTGGGGGTGACCACACCGATAGCAGAACCTGCCCCGGGCACCTATGAAGCTTCTTTCACGCCACCCTATGGCGCACGCGGTGAAGTCACGTGTGTCGCAACCCTTCCGCGGGGAAAACGTCCGGAGCTCCGAGCCGAAGGAGCTCTCCAGCTATCGTCACCCAAGCCGGCAAACCTCCGTGCCCGCGCCATCGACTCAACCCTAAGCATGAACGGCAAAAGTGAAACCGATATCGAAGTTATGGTGTTCGATAGCGACGGCGACGCGCTCGAGGGCGTGCCTATTTCCGGCGCGGTCCCGATTGGCACGCTCGGCAGCGCCCATGAGCAAGGTCAGGGACGCTATGTGTTGCGCTATCAAGCTCCACAGGGCACCCAGGACAGAAGCGTCAGTGTTTATATAACAACGGGGACAGAAGCAGACGCCGCCTCCACTGCCGTCACGCTGTCACTCAAGGGCGTGGGCGGGCCAACGCCCTTTCTCCAAATTGGACCGTGGCTGGGATTGACTACCAACTTTAAACAGGTGCAGCCAGCGTTCTCGTTCGATGCCGCTCTGCGGCTGCCGTTTGCCGACAGTCGCTTTTACCTCGGCCTTGAAGCCGGTTACCGCGGCGGGTGGACCGACCACCTGACCACTGAGACCGGCACGGAATTTAAAACGCAGCTCGATCTCATACCTCTGTTCGTAGTGCTCCTCTTCAAACCATTCCCCCACGCCGAACCAATTAAACCGGTAGTGCTTATTGGGGGCGGGGTCGAGGTTGTCAAGGACTCGGTGACCCAAGGTTCTCTACCGCTTAAGCCAGATTACCACGTCGCAGCAGGTGGTGTGGCGGGCCTCGGCGCAGAGCTCAAACTTGGGATCGGGGCGCTTTTCTTTCAAGCCCGCTATTTGTATTCCTCCCTTTCTCACACCCTCGGACCAGGGCATATCACGAGCACGATCGGCGGCTTTGAGATTGGAATTGGGTACCAGCTATACTTTTCCCATTAAATATCTTGATTTATGCCTGTAAGCTGGATATTATCCTTTGATTTGGCCGATGCTGATCTTTGCAAGGAGGTTATTGATGGCCCGCGTGACCGTAGAAGATTGCTTAAAGAATATACCCAACCGTTTTACCTTGGTGCTGTGCGCTACCCGACGCACCCGGCAGTTGTTGGATGGTTCCCGCCCGCTGGTGCACGCTAAAAACAAGCCCCCGATCGTCGCCCTGCGTGAAATTGCCGCTGGCAAGGTTCGTCCGAGGGCCGATACCGAACACAAGACTGAAATCTCAAAGACTTAGCGTTGAGGTGACCACGAGTTCATTTTTTAGTTGTTCCCGATGACCCTTTCCCCTTTAAATGTTCTTTACGCATGGTGAGCAGCCGGATCTCTCGGTTGACCTCAATGTCCTTGGGGTTAATGCTCTGTGCCTTTATCAAATATTGTTCGTAGCTGACCTGATCCTTGAGCTTATTAAAGATTAGAGACAGAAACCGCACCGCTGCAAAGCAACGGGGAAAGTGTTTGGCGACATCGAGTAAGTTGGCCTTCACTTTTCCTATCCGTTCGGCTTCGGGTTCTGAACCCTTGAGGTAGTCGATCCAGTAGCGGTACGCTTGATACTCACCGTTGTTTGGATCAAGCTCCATCGCCCAGCGGATGCAATCGGCCGCGTTGGCAACGTCGCGCTTTTTCAAGTAGACCATGGCCTTCTGGAACTGAAGGTTGGCTTCCTCGGGCCGGGCGTTTGGCTTCTTAACCGATCCGGTTACGATTTCTTTCGCCAAAGCGGCGCGCTTTTCGGGGTTAGAGAGGATCTGAAAGGCTTCGCTGATCCTCTCGAAGATCACCTTCATGCGGTGGGTCAACTCTTCGTCGTTGGCTTCCATCACCCGATCGGGGTGATACACTTTGGCTAACGTCATATAGGATTTCTTGATCTTCTCACCGTCAGCATTCCTCTCGATCTCGAGGATACTCCATAGATCAGCTATCTTTAATTTGTTCGTATTTCTCGTTGACCTTTCTGCGCAGACCTGAAACGACCTCATTGGCCGAACCGCCGATCGGCGCCCCCCGCAAAGGAGCTTTACGCGCCGATGCCGCGGGCTGGGCCAGTGGTGCGGGCCTCACGGGGAGTGGCGGTACCGGTATTGCTGCACCGAGATCCGGCAGGCTCGACGTGGCGGTCGGACCAACAACAGTGGCAAACGGTTGGGCAAAAGCGACTTCCTCGAGCTCAATCATTCCGCACGAGAGCAGTGTCAGCAAGAGCACCATACCTACGGTTGAGCCGGATTGAGCGTTCTGCACATAGTCCTGCGGCAGGCGGAACTCCCGCAGCAACTCAAGATCCTGTAGTTCCTCGGGCGAAAAATCGAAAAACTCTTTGCGTTCAATGAATAACCGTGAAAGACGACACGACTTACCGCTCAGTTTTGCGAGACCTCGCTTGAGATCGTCGTCGTTGTAGTTATTACTAATTCCCCTATGCATCAAGGCATAGGGGTTAATACGAACGGGGGTAACGAGTGGCGGCGGCTCTTCATCCTCGATAAAACTGAAGCCACCGGTCTTGAATGCAAACAAACGGGTAAGCGCGCGGGCCACTTGTATCGCGGTGACCCGATCGAGTTGTTCGGCCGTTATCTTTCTTTTATCCACCAACACATGGCCCAGTGAGTGTTTGCCGTCTGCGATCTCCCTTAAGGAATCGTTGTAAGTCAGCTCATCGATGAGCCCAAGTTCCTTAAGGATTGAACCCAAGTAGTCCGGCAAATCTGACAGCGCGGTGCTCGCTGGAAAACCCTGCGAAAAGAAAACCCAGGTTGCGGTGTGGTCGGCGTCAAGGTGCAATACACCCGTGAGTTTTCGGTCAAGGAGGTGGGTCATGAGCATCGGCAACGAGAGAAGTTCAAGCCTGCCCATCACGGCAAAGTCAGTGAGGTAATCGGCCAGCATTAACCGTTACCATACTTCATTGCCGCCTTACGAGCAAGACATTTGCCCAATTTCTCAATGGAATCGGGCTGCGGCAGGTCAGCCAGCGTCTTTCAAGGGGACGTTGACCGCCGCGGTTTGGTCGCTCGGCGGGATGCGGATGTCATCAAGTTGCTTGATAAGCGGTTCGATGGCTTTTTGGTACACGGGCAGCAGCTTTGGCGGTATTGGCTCGGCGGGCGGGAAATGTTGACCCATGGGATTGACATAGCGCCCATTGAGGCGCATGCCATAGTGTAGATGGGGCCCGGTCGACAGGCCGGTTGAACCAACCGCACCAATCAACTGTTGTTGGCGGACGCGCGCGCCCACCCGCACCCCGCGGGCGATTGCGCTGAGGTGCATGTAGATGGTTTCGTAGCCGTTTGCGTGGCGGAGGGTCACCATGTTGCCAGCCCCGCCATTCGGACCGGCCTGGCGCACGATGCCATCGGACGGCGCTTGCACCGGCGTCCCCTGCGGTGCGCCAAAGTCGATCCCGGCATGCATACCTGAATAGCCCAGGATCGGATGGACCCGCATCCCGAAGCCCGACGTTACCCGGGTATACTTGAGCGGTGACTTCAAGAAGGCTTTACGCAACGAGCCCCCTTTTTCATTAAAATAACCTTCGGTCTTGTCACTTACGGTATACCAAAAGGCACGATGCAGTCCGACATCGCCCCGGTATTCGGCAGCTAAAATCCGACCATAGCTTACCATGCGACCATTGAGCTTGCGCTTCTCAACCACCAAACGAACCGTGTCGCCCCGGCGGGTATCGAGATAGAAGTCGATGTCCCAGACAAAAATATCGACCAGCATCATGACCAGTGCCGGCGATTCACCGGCTCGTTCCATAGAGTTGTACAGCGAGCCGTCGAGCCGTACGGCAATGGGGCTGAGTTCAACTTCGGCTTGTTCTTCTATCGTGCGGGCGACGAGTTCACCGTCGCGCCGCTCGACTACATAGGATAGGAGCGGTGAAACCTGAAAGGCGAAGCGCTCTACCCGTCCGGTGGGCGAACGGAGGAGCTCGACCCGCTGTCCTTCCTTGACACGGCGGAAATCCAGCTTACCCCGCAGCGATTGAATAACCTGGTCGACTTGGTTGTTATCAAGATTCAGACGGAACAGCGCTGCACCCAAGGTTTCTTTGCGTCCAACGGTATCGGAATAACGGTCACACCACTGGGCAAGACTGCGCTGGCCGGCTACTCCTCGAGCTTCTTCTAAATCAAACCGAAGATGGGAAGCCCGCGGGCAGCTGCGCAATTCTTCGGCAGAAGCGGTGCGAACGCCGGCAACGCCCCGCATTTCGCCAAAGGTATTTAGGTATGTCGGCTTGGCGCGGCGGAGGTGCAGCTGCTCGGGGGAAGCAACCGCCGTGCGATTCTGGTTCGAGCTCGTTAGCGCGATCGGCACCGGCGATTCCGTGCCCTCTGCTGCATGCGGTATGCCGCGAATAAAAAATAGATAAATATTGACGGCCGTGAGCATGAGCAAAAGCCAGATCCATCCCTTTCCCCTCCGGCGTGCTGTATCAGATCGAGAAGGATGCTGTCGATAAGGCCTTGGCCGACGCATATTAACAATACCTCTAACCCCGAGTAACATCCGTTCGCGATAAAGTCAAAAACCCCAACCTACAAAGAAATTGTACGCTCGTATTAGTATATTCAACAACTCACGTGATGGCCAGATCTACGGACAATTTCTTTGAATTCTTTTTTTGTGTGATAAGATATTTCAGTCTTGAACGTGGGGCCCTCGAACGTTGCAACAACATGTTGTGATAATCCATTCTGCCCGTTGTAGGCGTGGAGGAAAAAGAAATGGCTTCCTGTCCTTCTTGCAGCACCGCGAATCCCGACTCGGCTAAGTTTTGCGCCCATTGTGGTAAACCCATGCCGACGATGGCCCCAAGCCAGCAACCGCCGGCGCAGCGCGTGGCTCAGCCGATGGCGCGCCCACGACAACCAGTGGCGCGCGACGTTCGGCCGGAGCCCGTCACCGGCAAGCAGGCGTTCCAGCAGAGGCCGCAGCAACCACCGGTGAACACCGAACCTGATCCCACAGCCCCGGGGCAAACCCAGTTCTTTGTGGCCGCAGCCGGTGTTTCAACGAGTTCAAAAATCAAGCGGGTGGTGTATTTTCTCATCGGCGCAATCATAATAGGCCTGGTGATATATTTTGGCCTGAAGTTTGCCCTGCGGGCAAGCAATGAAAATTTGAAGAGCCGGGTCTCGACAGAAACCGTCGAACCCCAACCAGGAACGGAGGCGACGGGTTCGACCTCTCCGTCAACCCAACCGGATACGCCTGCGGCCAAACCATATGAAAAATCAGATGACCGGTCGACCGATAAACCCGCGCCAGCTGCTGGTAAGTCTTCTCCGGTCGAGTAGCCAGTACCCTTTCGCATTCGGCCGCTATTGTCGGGAGAAGACGATCACCAATGGCGCTGGTCACCGTTGATAAGGTACGGCTCTCGTACGCACAGGAAATAATCCTCAACGACATCTCGCTCCAGATTCATCCAGGCGATCGTATCGCCCTCGTCGGGCGCAACGGCGTCGGCAAGACATCGCTCCTCGATTTGATCGTAGGCATGCGGCATCCCGACGCAGGGGTCGTCACCGTCGAGCGTGGGATCCGTATCGGTTACCTCAAGCAGGTTCCCGATCTATTTCCCGATGCTACGGTCCTCGACGCAGCCATGGCCGGTCAAACGGGATTGCTGTCGCTACGAAAGCACCTCGCTGAATTACAGGACAACGCCAACCTTGGGGATCCGCGCGTGGTCAAAGAGCTTGGCGAGCTTCAGCTTCGGTATGAGCACGAAGGCGGTGATGATCTCGAGCGCCGCGCTGCTCGCGCCCTGCAACGTGTCGGGATTGATGCAGCTCGTTTCCAACAATCCACCACCATCTTGTCGGGCGGGGAGCGAAGTCGCTTGATGCTCGCGCGCATTGTCGTAACGAATCCCGATCTTCTCATCCTGGATGAACCCACCAACCATCTCGATCTGCGCGGTACAGAATTCCTCGAGGAATACCTGGCTTCATTTCAGGGCGGCGCGATGGTGGTCAGCCACGACCGCGCTTTTATCGACCGTTTCGCAACTGCAGTCGCCGCGATCGAGGCGGACCACACGCTGGCGGTCTATTCGGGTGGTTACGAACACTACCGTTCCGTCCACAACGAACGCCTGGCGCGGCAGCGCAAGGAGTACCTGGCTCAACAGAAACTCATTGTGCGCACTGAGGAGTATATCCGGCGCAGCCATGCTGGTCAGCGCGCCACCCAAGCGCAAAGCCGTAAAAAGGCCTTGGAACGGCTCGAAAAGATGGAACGTGTTGACGCTCCGCCGCCAGAAGAGGACGCGCTGGCGTTACGGTTTCTCAAGGTTGAGCACAGCGGGAAATTGGTCTTCCAGGTTAACAACCTGCGGCTTAGTCCCGGCAGTCTGGTGTTGCTCGATCAGGAGGAATTCACCATCGAGCGCAATGAACGCGTTGGCATTATTGGCCCGAACGGCTGCGGCAAAACCACGTTGCTCAAGATCCTTGCAGGTACGGATGAGCCCGCACGCGGCACGGTGCAGCGAGGCTATCGCACGTTGATCGGATACTACGATCAAGAACTGTCCGGTCTCACCACCGGGCGCACCATTGTGCAAGAGCTGGGCGCGCTCCGCCCGGAGCTTTCAGAGCAGATTCTGCGCGACATCGCCGCGCAGTTCCTGTTTCAAGGGGATGAGGTTTTCCGGCCGGTGGAAACGTTCTCGGGCGGCGAGCAGGCTCGTCTGGCGCTGTGTTTGCTGATGCTCGGTCGGCACAATGTTCTACTCCTCGATGAGCCGACCAACCACCTGGATATCCCCTCCCGCGAGGTGCTCGAGGATGCGCTGGCCGCTTTTCCGGGCACGCTGGTGGTGGTGAGTCACGACCGTTATTTTCTCGACCACGTCGCACAACGGATCTTATCGTTTGAGGGTCGTACGCTGATCGACGCGCGCGGCCGCTACAGCGATCTCAGGCGCGATGGGAAAATTCTTAATGACCATGAGCCCGACGACACCGGCAATACCGACGACAAGCAACGCCGCCGCGAGAATTATAAGCAGCGTCGCAAATCCCAACGCGCGCAGGATGCCCGTCAGAAACGCATTGCAGAGTTAGAGCAACTCATCCTTCAGCAGGAGCAAACGATCAGCAGCCTGATGGCCACGATGGGTGATCCGGGCAGGGCTTTTGATTGGGAGTTTTTAGAAAAGTTGCAATCTGACAAGATAGCCCTCGAGCACCAGCACGAATTGACGCTGGTTGAATGGGAGCAGTTGATCAACCAAGCGCGCGCCGAGGAAGATATCAATTGAATCTGAAGACACCGACCTTGGGGTTTCGGGATCGTTCGTGGGACGTTCCATTTTTCTCAATCAATCCTCTCCGGTAGTGTATTTTTCGAGTTTCGCGAGTTGCTAACTTGACAACCAATTTTCTATCGGTATACGGTGGGGTTTAACGTATGAGGAGTTAACATTTAATCTCCGCCGCGACAAGGGGGGCGAGATGATAAAGAATCGCATGATAGAGGTCCTGGTTGTTGATGATGAACCCGAAGTAGGGAGGCAGGTTCAGCAAGCGCTCGGCCAGATAGGCTATCGGGTCGACACCGCAGCGAGTCCGCAGCTGGCTCTCGAGCTCAATGAGAAGCGGCCGCACCACATTTTGATTTTCGAGCCAGAATTGACCGAGACCAGCGGGTTCGACCTCCTCTCCAAACTACGAGAGAAGGATCGTGATCTCGCTGCACTGGTCTTAACGAAGCAACCATCAAAAGATGCCGCCGTCGTGGCCCTTCGAGCAGGGGTAATGGATTGGCTCGAGAAGCCGGTTGAGTTCACGCGGATGCGCGCGGCGGTTGAGCGGATCATTAGCACTAAAGGCTTGATGCGCGATCCCGAAGACGCCCTCCTCATGTCGGTTGGCGCTCGGGTGCGCGCCGAACGCAAGGGGAAAGGCTTGACCCTTAAGCAGCTCGGCAAGCGCACGGGACTGTCGGTAAGTCTTCTCTCGCAGATCGAGCGTGCCGAGTCCGCCGCGTCGGTTTCATCCCTTTGTAAAATCGCCTCCGCCCTGGGAACGAAACTCCAAGATCTCTTCGAGGGCTATTGAGGCATCAGCCGGATGCCTCCTCCCGGTTTCTCCTGAGAATACATGTCGGAGCTACGCCAAAATATTGCCACTAAAGAGTGGGTTATCATTGCCACGGAGCGCGCGCGCCGGCCGGAGGATTTTGCGCCAGCGCGCCGAGACAAGAGCGAAAGCTCTCGCAATGTCTTTTCGCCACACTGTCCGTTTTGTCCCGGCAACGAGAAACTCTCACCAGAAGAAATTACAACCGTCAACGACAGCGACGGTCGGTGGTTGGTGCGCGTGGTCGCCAACAAATACCCGGCGCTCGCGCGCCAGGGCACGCTCGATTACCATGAGGAACATTCGCGACGCTGGATGAATGGCGTGGGTATTCACGATGTCATTATCGACGCGCGCGAGCATAACCTAACCACCGCGTATTTTGAGCGCGAACAAATGGTACGAGTCTTGCGAGCCTACCGCACTCGATACCTGGCGGCTGTGGAAGATGATCGCGTCGAGCTCGTTACCCTCTTTAAAAACCACGGTGCTGGGGCCGGCACCTCCCTCGAACACCCGCATTCGCAAATGATCGCGAGTCCAATAGTCCCGGCCCATATTCGCGATCGCATCGCCCAGGCCATGCACTACTACGATGACCACCGCGAATGCGTCTTTTGTCGCATGCTCGAAGACGAGCGTCGATCGGGGGATCGTATTGTCTACGAGAGCGAGCATTTCACGGCCTTCGTGCTGTACGCCGCTCTTTCGCCTTTTCATATCTGGGCGCTGCCCAAGCGCCACGTCTCGACATTCCCGGAGCTTTCTCCTGACGAGATACGCGATCTAGCCGGTCTGATACAGACAATATTGCTGAAAATCAACATAGGGTTAAGCGATCCTGATTATAATTATGTTATCCGTAGCTTGCCCGGTGCACCTCACACCAATGCTTTCTTCCACTGTTATATGAGCATCATCCCACGGGTGACCATGGCGGCTGGATTCGAGCTTGGTTCGGGAATGTACATCAACACTGCTCTGCCGGAAAAAAGCGCTGAATTCCTGCGCAACGTAGGAATTTGATTAGCCAATAGGTCGACTGCCCGGTATCGGTGAGACACGTTTCTTGTGTTTAGCTTGACTTGACAGCATTGATTCAATACACCAACCTAAACACCGCGGAGGAATCGTACGTCATGCTGGCGTTGGTGTTCTGGCTCGGAGCTTTTATCTCACTGGTCGCTTCAGGTGTCGGTGTGTTTGGAAGACGCCCGATACTGAATGTGGCAGGCCTCGTTGGATTAATGGCGGCCAACTCAATTCTTTTTTTTCTGCTATCCGCTCCGCTCGTGGCCTTCGAACTGTTACTTGCCTCCATCGGTGTTGGACTAGGGTTCTGGGTAGTATTGGTGCGACCGAGACACCTGCAACTAGCGGCGCCCGGCCGGGAACGCTTTAGCTTTAGTCGATTGGTCAGTTTGCTTGTTGCAGGGGGATTCTGCGCCCTATTGGTCGGCGCATTGGACCAGGCTCCGGAACTCTCTTCACCTCGCAGGCCTGCGCATTCAGTATTGTCGGGTTGGATGTGGACTTGGGTGACGATATTCTTAATAGGTACGGTGGTGGCGACTACCGCACTGCTGGTGCGGTTTGCCCGTCAGCCCCATGAGAAAGAAAATCGATGATTCCTGTTGAACAGATACTGCTCGTCGCGGTCCTGCAGTTTGTTTTGGGCCTTTCCGGGGTGTTGCTGCGGCGGGATGGCATCACCATGGTAGTCTCAGCCGCTATTATGCTTAACGGAGTCTTGTTAGCGTTCAGCGCAGGGCTCAACCGGTTACCCGATCAGGAGGGTGCAGAAGCAGCGGTTACGATCCTCGCGCTGGTGATCATGCTCCTGGTGTCAGGGCTTTCGGTGGTGTACTCATTTCATCGTTTCCGTCGGGTGGTACTGCTCGAAGAACAAGATCGGATGAAACATTGATGGATTTCTGCCGCTATCTCGCCAGTTGGCATGTTCTCTTGTGGCTAATCCCGGCCATCGCAGGTTTGCTTCTTACCGTGCTTGGTGCGCGGGCGAGATGGGTTACGGTAGCCTCTCTGACGCTCGGCGGGATTGGGCTAAGCCTGTTACAAGGACTGGGAGCCGCACTATACCTTTGGTGGGGAACCTCGGCCGATAGTATATTTCCGGTCCACGTTACGTTCCTCGGGGGCCGCATCTTTGAACTGAGTTTCGCGCTCAACCGTGCTGGGTTATGGGCTCTCACAGTGATGAACCTGGTGGGTTTCGCCGCTCAGTTGCATGTATTGATCTGGGCATCGCCCGGTGCCGGAAGGCATCGGTTTCACGCCTTGATTATGATCCTGTTGGCGAGTGGCGGAATACTGTTTACGGCAGCGACCCCGCCTCTGGCTCCGGTCGCCTGGTTGGTTGGATGGGAAGGACTCGCGCTGGCCGGCGCACTGCTCGCGGGGTTTTGGACACCCGAGAAGAATGGCGGACGTACCGGCATGCGCTGGCTCATTTTTCAGCGGACCTCCGGGGCACTGCTGCTGCTCGCGTTCATGACCTATCAGTCGTTTCCTGAGTGGGCCGTGGTCTTGATCTTGTGCGCGGCGTGTATCCGTGCCGGGCAGGTTCCTTTTCATGGATGGTTTCCAGACACAACCCGCGCGTTGGCCTCGGCCAGCGCCCTGGTTCACGGTGTGGCCTCGGCCCTGGCGGCGATCTACCTACTGGATCAAGCATTGCTTAACCAGACTACCAATATCATTGCACAAACTGCCCCCACCGTCCCCATCAAGGAGGTACTCGGCGTTATCGGCGGAGTAGGGGTCGTATGGGGAATTTTCGGCGGTTTATACCAACGCTTCCCGGCGCCGGCGCTCGGGTGGCTCTTCCTCACGAGCGGGGCTTTCTCCTTTCTGGCGTTTGCCGCCTCCGATCCGACGGCCGCGCGACTCTTAGTCGCCGGACAGGTGCTCACGCTGAGCGGTATCACTCTGGCCGTTGGCAGCACGATAGGACCAATTGCCGAATATGAGTCCATGGCAGGATGGCCAGCCGTCTGGCGCTCCCGACGCGTCTATCTGGCATTGGTGGCGGCCGCACTGTTACCATTCTCGCTATCGTTTCTAGGACTCGGTAGGCTCTGTGTCGCCCTGCTCAACCTCGATAGACCGCTGGGATGGATCCTGCACGCGATCATCATGAGCGGCGTCTTTGGGGGCGGTTGGATCCTGCAACGCATGTATCGAATTTTGCGCGGTACCCGTTGGGTTACCGACACCTCTCAACCATCGAGCGGTCGCTGGATAGAGTTGGCTCCCGGCGGTTTGGCCGCCGTTTCTTTCGGATTAGGCTGCGTCGCGATGTTCCTGCGCGGTCGGTCGATTGGGGGTGGAACGATCGGTTTCGTATGGGCTGCAACGATGTGCGCTCTGGCCTGGCTCGGATGGTTGATGAGCCAAACTGTTGACCGGCGGCGCGTCGAGAGCTTCCACCAGCGTTTGACTTCCGGCCAGCGCCTGATGGAACGAGTTGCGGAATCCGGGCTCGGGGTTGGGGAATTGGTGGTTCAGCTTCCGTTGATGGTGGCGCGGGGCATTGGGGTAGTCCTCTGGCGGGGGGCCGGAGACCTCTTGATCGACGGCATGTTGATTGGTGGAGCGGTGAGCACTATCGACGGTATCGGGGCGGTGCTTCGATTTTTTCAAAACGGCAAGATCCAACAGTATAGTCTGGCAATCCTCATGGCGACGCTGCTGCTGCTCTACCTGATGCTGAGGTAAAACCCGTGGCGCTCGATCTTCCACAGATACTATTGTTAGCCCTCCCTGCCACCCCGGCAGTAGGTGCCCTCGCGGCTGGGATGTGCCCAGCGTCCTCCACCCGCTTAGTACGGGGGATCGGATGGACCTTCGCTATCGTCACCGCATTAATGTGGGTTGCCGTGCGGGCCACGCTCCCCAGCGGCGAAGGCCTGCTCGTGTCGGTGCGTCTGCCGTGGATACCAGATTTGGGAATATCCTTACACCTGGGGCTCGACAACACCGGCGCTGTTTTGGCGGGCATGGTGGCCTTCGTGGGGGTTGCCGCAGTGGTGGGAACGCTGCCGCCGTTGCCGGAGATCGATCGATCGTACATCGTGTGCTTGCTTCTGGCTGAGACGGGAATGCTCGGCGTGCTTTCCGCATGGGATTTGATTGTTTTTATAACGTTTTGGGAATTGACCCTGGTTCCGTTCTTCTTTTTGATGGGTCGTGGACCAATGCGTGGTGAGGTGGTTGCAGCGACTCGATTTTTCGTCACATCGGTGGCCTCGAGCGTGGTCATGTGGGTAGGAGTGTTGTGGGTGGTGAATCAGGTCGATACGCCAACGTTTGATCTCTTGGATCTGTCGGCGAGATTAGCCGGCACCGATATAACCTCAAATCCATGGGTATGGCTCTTTGTGCCGGCGTTTCTCATGCGCATGGCCGCCTTCCCCCTGCATACGTGGTTTCCGGCAGCTCAATCGATTGTTCCGACGGCCGCTTCCATCCTCTTGGCCGGCGGGGTACTGCCGCTGGGTGGATTCGGCATCATTCATGTGCTCACCCCGTTATTTGGGGTTGAGCGGGGAGTCTTCGGGCCCTGGCTCGCAATCATCGGGCTTACCACAGCCCTGGGGGCTGGATTGATGGCTCCGGTCCAGCGCGATCTGAAGCGGTTACTGGCGTATACCTGCTTGGGTCAGATAGGGCTGGCCCTGGTAGGATTGACGTTACCGGCAGGGAGCGGTTCGTATGGTGGGTTGCTGCTGCTGCTGGCGGCTGGCTTGGGCGGCGCGGCGCTGTTTTTGTTCGCCGGGGTAATCTGTAAGGCCCGCGACAGCCAGCGTGTTGTCGAATTCAGCGGGTTGTGGCGTTCCCACCCCGCTTTTGCCGGGCTGGCTTTCGCCGCGGCGGCTTCAGTGGCGGCTGTGCCCGGCACCATTGGTTTTATTGGATCGTATCTCGTTCTTGAGGCCGTCGCCGATAATTTCATCTTGGCGGCATTGTCTTCGCTTGCGATGCTGTTGATCGGCATCGCGGTGCTCTCAGTTTTTTTGCGAATATCCAAGGGAAGCTACCAAGAGGAATTTTGGTCTAAAGAACGCTGGCCAACCAAGCGTCAGGTAAGTATTCTCCTGCTGTTGATGCTTGCGATCATCGCGGCAGGAATCATACCAGGTCTTGTGGCGCCAAGCTCAGTATCGGACGTAGCACCGACAGCGCACACCGCTGATCTCGCGGGCATACCCACGGAGCGTAGCCCATCATGAATATTGAAGATTACCTGATCAGCGCTTGGTTGTGGTTGGCAGGTCTTTTGATAACCACACTGCAAATTTTGTGGCCGTCTCGACGGACGATGAGCTTTCGGCTCGGTTTGATTGCCATTATCGTAGCCATGCTGCAGGTGCTATGGTTATGGATGGGTCAACCCGGCCTCCCGTTCAACTTGCGGTCGGATGGCTTTGCCCTATTTGTTCAAGCGGTCGTTTTGGTTAGTGCCGGTTGTGGTCTCCTGCTTGGCCGCCACCAAGGCGCCGAGTGGCCCCCCGGAGCAGATGGCCTGTTGTTGCTGGCAACCGCCGGGGCGGCTCTGCTAGCCTGCTCGGTCGATCTGGTCGTCATCACCATAGGCTTTGTCGGAACGCTGGTGCCCTTCCTGGGGCTGGCCGCTACTGCGCCTCTCGAACAGGGGCACGAAGGAGCGCTCAAAGGGTTCGTCACAGTCGCGTTAGGAACTGGGCTGCTGGGTCTGGGTAGCGCTGTTATCTTGCTGCTCAGCGGATCGACCACGCTTGAAGGCATCGGTGAGTACCTTTCTGTTCAAAAGGATATCACCACAAATCCGCTGCTCACGACGGGGCTGGCCCTCGTATTATCAGGAGCCGGGGTATTCCTCGCCATCGTGCCGTTCCACATGTGGTACGCGGACATGGTTGAGGGGTTACCGGTGCCGGCCGGCATGTTGCTTTCTGGCGGCGTGCTCGCCTGCGGCCTTGCGGCGGTAAGCCGGATGATTCTATTTGGATTTCTTCCCGCACTCTTCCCGAGTTCCGGGCACATGGGCTGGCTTGCCGTGTTGCACGGTGTGGGGCTCGCCGCGTTGTTGGTCGGTAATGCTCTGGCGCTTACGCAACAGCATCTCAAACGATTACTCGCCTTCTTGGCAACCGGCCAAGTAGGTTTAGTATTGGTTACCCTTTCAGCCCTCGGGGAGCGCGGCGCACATATCGAACGAGCTCTCGGCGGAGTGCTGGTGTTCTTAGCGGTACACGCGGTGAATTGGGTGGCGTTGTTTGTGGCGGTGGCGGCGATTGGCGACGAGCCGGGGAACAAGCCGGTCGTTGCGCGTCTTCAGGGGTTGGCCTGGCGACGTCCCTGGTTGGCAACGGCGATCGGGTTAGCGGTGCTCTGCATGACCGGAATGCCATTGACCGCAGGTTTTTTCTCGCGCCTGTATTTGCTCGACACCCTGGTAGAGGCGGGTTGGACTACCTCTGCGGTGGCAGCAGCGCTTTCGCTGGGGCTGGTGCTGGTCATGGGTTTGCGTCTGGTGGCCGCCATGGTAATTGAAGCGCCGCAATCGGAGGGCTTACCGCGGATCTCGGTAGCCTTGAGTTTAGCGGCGGCTCTAACCTCACTCATAATATTGGCCTTTGGTCTCCTGCCGGGCGGACTGCTCAATCTGGCAATCCAATCGGCTACCACCCTAACCGCAACGACCGGTGTAGGTCTCTAACACTAGATTTATCCTGGCTGTCTGCGCGAAAATATGTTATATATTACTCAGCAACAGGTATCACACACTCGTGATGGGATTTGCTTAAATCGACAGGTTTCCGCCCCCATGGTGCATGGTTGAGGAAAAAAGACGTGGAAGCAGTCTGCTTGACATGTCAGGTTCGCTACCAGTTTGAGGATGAGCTGCTGCGGCAAGGCGCACCGGTCGTTTGCCCAACGTGCCAGGTTTCCTTGGTGCCCGTTTATCCGGGTACGAATACTCCTTTGGATCAGGCATCGGATGCCGGCGCTGCCTATCCGGCACAGCAGCAGGAATACCCCGGGCCGGTGACGAATACCGAAACGATGGCATCAACCGGGTTGGCGATTCCGCAGGCGCAAGCGGAAGGGCACGCGCACGGTGCGGGAAGCCAATGGGATTTTGGCCGCACCCAATGGCAGGGCGCTACACCTAACCCAGTTCAATCACCCGCTGCACCAGCCTTTGAAGCGCCGAAGTGGGAGGACATCGCCAAGCCGCTCGAATCATTGCCATATCAACCAGCGCCGTCCGAACAGTCTTTCACCTTCAATCCATCCGCCCCCGATCCAGCGAAAGCCGCCCCGAGCGCTCCACCGCTTGAGGATTGGTCGGCAGCCGCGGCTCGGTGGGCAGCCAGCGGCTTTGCTTCAGACTCGATGCCGGAATTTATCAAACAGCCTGCACGACCGAGCTTCCTCTCGGTGCAGTCGCCTACCCAAACCAAATCATTTTTACCTACCGCGCCGCCGCCGGCTGCATCCGACACACGCTTTCTGGAACCAGCTCTCCGATCCCAATCCGAAGAGTCCGTGCCGACGCCGCCACCACTGCCCGCTCAACCAGAGGCACCACCGGCCCCCGCACCGGAAACACGACAACGGAGTCCGGACACTCTCCCGCCCTGGGCCCGTGGAGGAAATGAGGCCGAAGCGCACGATCAACCCGCAGACGCGCGCCTGGCGTTGAGTACGGCGTTGCCGGTCACGCCGCTCGCGACCGCAATTGAATTGGACACGGCGCCCGAGCACCAGGTTGAGGACATGACCGACGAACCAGTGCGCTCAAGTCATGTCGTCCTGTGGGCGCTGCTGGTGCTGTTGCTGGTCGGTGCGGGCGGGGCGGCGGTATGGTACTTCCTCCTCCAAGAAGAACCAAACGATACCGATTCAGCCGACAAACAAATCGTGGCGATTGCAGACCAGCCTGCCCCCCAAAAAAACGTGGTGCCAAACAAAGTTCAAAAACTCACTCAAACCAACCCGGCCTCTGAACAATCCAAAAGCCCAGAAATGGCAACATCCCGCATCCAAAAAGAAAACAATCAGCCTGATAGAAATGCCAACCCACCCGATACCGGGCTCGAAGCCTATAAAAATGGCAATAATCTCATACGTGAGGGCAAGTTCAAAGAGGCCATCAGCGAGTTTAGAAAGCTTTAACCATCAACCCCAAACTTTCCCAGGCCCATCGCGGATTGGGAATTTCCTTTGCGCAATTGCGTCAAAATCGTCAGGCCTGCCAGGAATATCGTTTGTACCGAAATATGCTGCCACCTGATTCAAAGGAAATTCCTGCTCTTGAAAGCATTTTGAAAGATTGCAAATAACATGGTAATAACGACGCTTATACCTATCATGCTGTTTCTGGCCGCAACCAGCGAAACAAAAGTACCCACCAGTTTTCACGGTTCCGAGGCGTTTTTCGATTTTCGTAAAAGCGGCCACGAGTTGCTTGCGGAGAAGCTGCTCGACATTGATAGTGACGGATTGATAGAGGCTTTGGTCGTCGAACAGTGCGAGGCAGGAATCGGGTTATCATTATGGAAAGCTAACCCGAAGGGCGATTTTAATCTCATCGCACGGAGCGAGCGGGTTCCGGCGAGCACCCTGGTGACGTTCGAAACCTTCCCGCTTGGCCGAACTGACCAGGCGTATCTTCTCGACGTCGTCGAGGATAGCCCGGATGAAGCCGATCATTGGGTCCGGCTGTTCCTCCCGACGGCAGCTGAGTTGCGCCAAATCTTTTCAGCCCGATATCACGTGCAACATTCAGAAGAGGATGCGGGTCGTAAGCCGGTTAAGGTGATCGACTTGGGTGGACTATCGGAAGGATTAATGGTCGACAACATCGGAGATGGATGGCAGACGTTGAGGGTTCGCCATGATCCAAAACGGCTGTTGTCAATCAGAAGCCCCGAAGAGATTCAGGTAGTACTCGGCATGCGCGAGCGTGTTTTTAAACCTCACGAAGGAGTATATCAGGAGGTGGACGATCGGTACCTTGACTACCTGACGGTGGTAGCTCCCGCAAAGACCACCGCGAGCTCGGAAAAAGCGGGAGTAGGTATTGCAGCCTTTGCTGTCGATGGATCCTTGGAGAGTGCTTGGATAGAGGGCAAACCAGGTTCCGGCGTAGGGGAATCGCTTGCCCTGACTTTTCTCCGTCCCGTCTCAGTCCGTTTGATTCGATTTATCCCTGGATGCGCCGCCAGCGAAAAAGATTGGGCACGCCGCAATCGTATTCAAGGCGTAGCATTAACCTTCGACGCCGGGGTCGGGATCTCATCTGCCTGCGAACCAGGTTCGCAAAAGGATCCCCTTATCGCGGGTTGTTTCGAGGCCACGGTGCCGGGAAAAGAGTTTGCGACTCAGAAGCTGATCTTGTTATCTAAGTCCATACCGACGAGCCATCTTACGCTGACCATCAAGTCGGTAGACAAAGGAACAAGCCCGACCAATGAAACCTGCCTGTCGGAGCTTTCGGTGCACGAATCACGAAACCTGAGTGCACCTTCCCTTGGTTCACCAGAAGCTAAAGACCGAGAACCGTGCCCAGCTTCATCGCCAGGCTCATGTCGCCCTTGATCTTAAGTTTACCGGTCATGAACGCCATCTGTCCATTGAGCTTTCCGCTAACCATATCCATGAAATCTTTATCGGTCATACTAATAGTGCATTTAGCGTTGGGACTCTCGCCCGTGCCCACTGCACCACCGCTCTTGGTAGTGTCCACCCACCACGATCCGCCTTCAGCGCCACTGATGTTGAACTGATACACGGCGTTTACCTTAAGGACATCGTCGCCCTTGGTCTTTAATTGATTGGGTAGGGACTCTTCAAAAATGCTCTTTGGTGTCATTGCACTCCTCCTTAGGCCAATGGGCCTTTTTTACAATTGATTGACAAATAAGTCAACGTCGTACTTACGGTAGCATGTGCGGTTTTTGGTGTCAAATGGAATAATGGCTGATCTGCGTGTTACCAAGATCATTTACGCCTTCTATCTATTTTGGTAGAAGATCGTAGCGAACGAAGCCCAAGGGCATTTGTAACATGCTAACGTACCTCTCGATATATAATTTCGCTATCGTAGACCGGCTCGAGGTTGAGTTCGAAGGGGGGTTCAATGTCATCACGGGAGAGACCGGCGCAGGTAAATCAATATTGATCAGCGCCCTCCAACTGTTGCTCGGCGGTCGAGCCTATCCAGAGATGATCCGTACCGACTATGATAGCGCCGAGGTGGCAGGGACGTTTCAATTACCGCCCGACTCACCGGTTCGACCGCGTCTCAGAAGCATGGAGCTGCATGAAGGTTCTACCCTTACGATTAGAAGGGTGATTTCAAAAACCGGCCGCAATCGAGTGTTTGTCAATGATCGTTCAATAACGTTGTCCTCGCTCGAGGATCTTACCCACGGGCTCGTCGATATCTCTGGTCAGCACGAACATATTGCCTT
This sequence comes from uncultured delta proteobacterium, assembly GCA_963754925.1. Lineage (GTDB taxonomy): Bacteria > Myxococcota > B64-G9 > B64-G9 > B64-G9 > CAVWHX01. The sequence goes on along the minus strand of CAVWHX010000004.1, from coordinate 1,056,540 downwards.
GACCGATCCAACAGTCCAACGCGAGATCTTAGACAGCTTCGGCGGGCTTATGCCCCTCTGTCAAGAGGTGTCTGCAGCGGTCGTGAAATGGCGGGCGGCAGTCCAGGAGCACCGCGAGCTTTCCGCGCGCGAACGTATGCGATTCGAGCGCGAGGAGTTTTTGCGTTTTGCTCTCGAACGCATCCGCTCTGTGAATCCCCACCTCGGCGAAGAAGAAGAACTTGATCGAGAACGTTCCCGGCTGCGCCACGCTGAGAAACTCGTCTCTGGTTTGAATGAGATCTTAGCAACCCTCTATCAAAACGAAAACTCTGCAACAGAGATAGTCGGACGCGCATCAGGCACCCTGGGCAACTTAATACGATTTGATCCCGGATTAGCACGGCTACAACCAGAGCTCTCGAGCGTTTTACGCCAGATGGAGGACCTCTCCCGCGAGTTGCAGAATGACCTTTCGGGCCTTGAGGCAGACCCGAATCGCCTTGAACAGGTTGAGGAGCGGCTGCAGACTCTAAAAAGCCTGCTGCGTTCTTATGGACCTACGCTCCCAGAACTCTTTGAGAAACAAACGCAGATGAAAGCGGAACTTGATTCGCTGGCAAAGCTGGAAGATCGTGTGAACGAACTTGCTGCCGAACGAGATGCCTTGCAAACCAAGGCGTTAGAAGCGGCCCGCCGGCTGACCAAGGGTCGGTGCGAGGCTGGTTCTAAGCTTGGCCGTAGGCTCGAGGAGGAACTCGGTAAATTGGCTATGGCTGGCGCACAGGTTAACGTGCAGGTGCAAACACTTGCAGATGAAAGTCTCGAAACTTGGGGCCTCGATCAAGTACAGATGTTGCTTTCAGCCAATCCCGGCGAGGCGCTGCGGCCGTTGGCCAAGGTGGCCTCAGGTGGTGAACTGTCGCGGGTGCTGCTCGGCATTAAATTAGTCCTCGCCGGCATCGATCCGGTTGCAACGTATATTTTCGACGAGGTGGATTCAGGGGTCGGCGGGGCGGTGGCCGAGGTAATCGGAGCAATGCTTGCCGAAGTGAGCGCCGGCCACCAGGTGCTCTGCATTACTCATCTGACGCAGATTGCGGCGTATGCCAGCACTCACTATCACGTTTCCAAGCGTCGCGAGGGGGATCGAACAGTTTCTGAGGTGGTTCGTCTGACTGAAATTGAGCGGGTTGAAGAGATAGCGCGCATGGCGGGTGGAAAAACCGTTTCCGAAAAGGCCCGCGGCCATGCCCGTGATTTACTCAAGCGGGCGGGCAGCCAACACGAGCGAAAGCTTTAGCAATTGGTGACCTGTGTCATTCCCGCGCAGGCGGCGTGCGGCTTGGCTGGAATCCCTTAGTAACGCAATCTGGACCCCCAGCCAAGCCGCACAGCGCCTTCGCGGGGGTGACTTCTTCAGGGACGATTAAGTTACCCCTGCCAAAACTTTGAGTTATCTGTAATTGTATGATAAATTTTTTATTGAATGCGTTCTCGCCCTCGAAAACGGCTTAAGAAAACCTCACCAAACAAACGGCCGTCAGGTCGAGTATCAGCATGGGGCAGTACCAATGTCGGGTTAAAGCGCGATAACAATGAAGATAATTACATAATAGATTCAAACTTACAGCTATACATAGTCGCTGACGGGATGGGTGGTCACGCCGGGGGAGCGGTCGCCTCACGCATGGCAATTGAGCTGGTGCGTGAGACGCTTACTAAAACCTATCATGAACGCAGTCTTTTCAACCCACAGGCTGCACACGACGAGTCGTCGGAAATCTTACAATTGCTCAAAGATGCTATCCGAGCCGCTTCTTGGGGTATCTACGAGTTCTCCAATCAACGCATTGACCTAGCCGGCATGGGCACCACCTTAACGATGATGTTGGTGTATGGGAAACGGGGATATGTAGCGCACGTCGGCGACAGCCGTCTGTATCGGTTGCGTAATAGTACCCTCGAGCAACTCACCGAGGACCACTCTCTCGTTCAAGAGCAGGTTCGCGCCGGATTTCTCACCCGCGAGCAGGCCCACAATAGTCGTTTCCGCAACATCATAACTCGCTCGGTAGGCTTTGAAAGCCAAGTCAATGCTGATTCTTTCAGTTTACCGCTCTCATCGGGTGATGTTTTCTTACTATGTTCTGACGGTCTTTCCGGCATGATCGAGGATAGAGAAATAGCTAAGGTACTACGACAAGGAAAGCTATCGAATGCGACTTCTCGTCTCGTGACGCTCGCCAATCAGCATGGCGGCGAGGATAATATCACTTTGATATTGTTACGTTACCAATCTTAACATTTTAATAAATATGCTCGAACGAGCTTTAGAACAATTTTGGCATGCCGATACTATACGTGGTATAATCTCAGCAGGTGGGAAACAGTTTCGAAAAAGCTTTGAGCGGCAAAAATAACTGTTGACAGGTAAAGGTTTGATTTGCCACATTCGGTAACCTAACTTTATTGGCTCTCGCGATCGGGCAGTACGTGGAGTCCACGGACGGGTGATGCGTAAGAAATATACGGTTATGATCGTGCCGGACCGTTCCTCGAGCGTTCGGCGCTTACGCGTTGCAGAGTCAAGTCTTTGGGGGGCCGTATCACTTCTAATTGTATTTTTTATTATATTCGCGGTTGGATCAGTTCGTTACTACTATGTATCCGATCAAATTAAAGAAAACATTATCCTCCGCCAACAAAATACCGAACTCAAGAAGCAATTAGTTCAAGTAAATGAGAAAGTTGCCAGTGTTCAGAATCTCGTGGACCGGGTACAGCGCTTCGACACCAAACTGCGCGCGATCACCCAGCTCCACGACCCCAAGCGCCACCTGGCGCTCGGTCCGTTCGACATTCGTGGTTCCCAAGACGGACCAGAAGAGATCGGATCGGTCGATCCGCTGGTAAAGGCAATCGGCGAGAATCCACAGCGTTCAATAGCGCTTTTGGGCCAACATCTGGATGATATTTCCAAGCAGGCCGAGAAGCTCGAAGGCAACCTGCGCCAACTTGAAACCTTCATGGTCGGCCAGAAGACCCGGTTATCGTCAACCCCGTCGATCTGGCCGGCGCGCGGCTGGCTTACGTCAGGTTTCGGCGTCCGTATTGATCCCTATACCGGCAAGCCCACCATGCATTCGGGAATCGACATCGCCAACCAACCAGGCGCTCCGGTAATCGCCACGGCAAACGGGGTGGTTTCTTTCTGTGGCAACAGCGGCGGTTACGGGCTCGAGGTTGTGATCGACCATGGATTTGGGCTGCGCACCCGTTACGGCCACCTGAATGAGTCCCAAGTCAGGCTCGGTGATCGTGTTGAGCGCGGCGAGGTCATCGGCAAGATAGGCAACTCCGGTCGCAGCACCGGCCCACACCTGCACTACGAAGTCGAAGTCAATAGTCTATGCGAGGATCCGAAAAACTACATCCTCGAAGATTGAGATGATTTCCCGCAATTTGTCCCAAATCCCTGTCGTGATGTTGTGTCCGCCCCATTCCATCTATTTTTCTTGCTTTTTTAATTGAATAATAAAATAGTCTCGTTGAATGTCCGTAAAAATCGCTCGGGTCGGTTGCGTCATAGTGACGCCGATAACACCCGATTCACAAGGAGGAAAGGAAATGAAAGTATCAAGCGCTGCGACAGAAAGTCTTGTACGTTGGGGGGCAGTGATTGCCGTTGTTGCACTATTGGGCGCTGGCTGCTCGAGCTCGAGTTCCGGCGGAAAACCCAACCCGCAGAAAATCACCGCCGCAAACCTGTGCGAGGAGTATGCACAGGCCGTCTGCTACAACATGTGGAACTGTTGTACGGGAAAGGAGATAGAAACTATTTTGGGCCAGACCCTAACGACAACGGAGGGCAAATGCCAAGATGACATGAAGTTGCAATGTGAAAACAATCTTGCGCCGATTCTCGATGCCGTTAACAACAACAGGGCGTCTATCAACAGCACGTCGGCTGCGAAGTGTCTCGATGGATTGATCTTGCCCGATACCAATAGCTGCTTCATCGAGCCGACCGACAACAGTCTCGAACTGAATATCACTACCAACTGTGCAGTTGCGCTTCAAGGGCAGGTTGCGGCGGGCGGAGATTGCTTTAATTCATTTGAGTGCGTCACGGATACGACGTGCGAGGGAACTGTTGACGGCAGTGCCGGTAAATGTATTTCTAAGATTGGCAGTGGCGAGACTTGTTATTATTATTCTCTCAATGATTGCAAGGAAAATTTGTATTGTGCATCAACAGCTACAACTTCTACCGGTCCGGTATGTAGTTTTGTGGCGCCCGGTTGTGCTTGCGCCGCTCTGAAAGCTGAGAATGCACCGTGTTGTAACACCAACGAATGCGCGACAGATTTGTATTGTGTGCCACCTGCAACCGGAGTGTGCTCACTTGCGACAACGGGTGGTAACCCTGGGTCGTGTAAAGCACCCGTAGCAGCGGGTCAGCCTTGCACCAACAGCACCCCATGCGTAACAAACTATTCTTGCCAAGTTGGTGTATGCCAAATAAATAATAAGCTGACATGCGCGACCGATACTGATTGCAGCGACGTTACCGCCGGTGATACGTGCAGCGGCCGATTCTGTGTCCTGGATCGCTCGCTCCAGAACTTCTGCACCGTGCTCAATAATTTCTCCTTTCTGATGCCAACGTAGTCTCCCCGCGCTGCACATTTTAACCATTACGACATAAATCTGGCGCGCGCAGAACCTGCCCAATTTTGGTCGCGAATTATCTCACGATATGATTATGTCTTTAATAGGGATACAAGTAGTATAGTTTTAGCAACCCGTCGAAATTATACGGAAGGCTCGATGATGAAACACAAAAAAATGAAAAGCAGGTATAGAAAATTATCCATGCTGAGTGACGTCGGCGGCATCATGAACGCGCTTGGCGAAATGCGCGGCTTGGGACATCCGAAGCAGCCGATATTGAACATGAATTCAGCTTCCGCGGCATCCGAGACCGCCATAAATGAAGCATGGTTTATCAAAACAATTACGGACAAGGTGGCCACCCATCACGAAAACAGCATGGAATATCCCTTTAGCGGAGAGAAAATATACGATGAGCCGCTGGTAGGATTCATCAATGGTGATGATTCCCTGCTCGCCGAATATAAACGAATTATCGGTCCGCATCATTACACTCCCTATGAGATCATGGCTTGGCAAGCGGAGAACAACCACGTGCCTCCTCCCGCAGCGAAGGATCTATCGGTTGTTTCATTTATATTGCCGATAACCCGCAGGACAAAACAGGAGAACGCAAAGCAGATTGAATGGCCATCAGAGCGATGGGCGCAGACCAGGCTCAACGGGGAGATATTCAGCCAGATCATCGTTCGAGAGCTGGTCACCACCTTGATGGACCGGGGTGTGCTGGCCGTATCGGCGGATGTCACGCCGTTATTTAGAAAAAAGCGGTATCCCGACGTGGGCTGGGCATCGCCCTGGTCCCATCGACACATGGCCTACGCGGCCGGCCTCGGAACGTTCGGCATGCATGACTTCCTCATCACTGAAAAGGGGGCGGCGCACCGGTGCGGGAGTTTCGTGGTAAACCTCCGGCTTAGACCGAACCGCAAAAGGCCGGAAGATATACACGCCTTCTGCCTTCAGTACCAGGGGAAAGAATGCCTCAAGTGCCTGAAGAGGTGTCCGGTCGACGCGATATCGCGGGAGCGCGCACATGATAAGGAGGCATGCTACCAGCGGATTGCGAAATCAATTAACTACTGCAACGCCAAATACCATCTCTTTATTTATGGATGCGGCCTGTGCTCAACCGGCGTGCCCTGCGAATCGGGCATTCCCGCCGGGCTGAGCAAAAATAATGAGTCGGCTACGCTCTGATTTGAACGTAGTGGTTGCCAACCTCTCATCTGCTAAAAGGGTTTTTTCTTTATTCAACCACCTGGTGGTGCTAAACTGCCCAACCGTTTATAGCAGCGGAGGCTGAGGCCGTGTCGGCTGTAGACTATGTCAGTAAGAAGATCTTCGGCTCTAAAAACGAACGCGAGCTTCGCAAGCTGCGCCCGATGGTCAGCCGCGTCAACGCGTTTGAGCCGGCCATGCGCGCGCTTTCGGACCAGCAGCTAAAGGCCAAGACCGTTGAGTTTAGGACCCGATTCCAAAACGCCGTTAACGAGCGCTTTGGGGGGCGCGCGAGCGTTGATGAACGCGAACGCAATCTCTTCGAACACGAGCGCTTGTCTGATCTGCTGCCCGAGGCCTTCGCCGTGGTGCGCGAGACGTCGGTGCGGGTGTTGGGGCTTCGGCACTTTGACGTTCAAATGGTCGGCGGCATCATACTCCACCAGGGGCGCATCGCCGAGATGAAAACCGGCGAAGGCAAAACCCTGGTGGCCCCCCTATCGGTGTATCTGAATGCCTTGGCCGGCCGGGGAGTCCATGTGGTGACCATCAACGATTATCTGGCCACCCGCGACACCGAGTGGATGGGGCAAATCTATCGCTGGTTGGGCATGAGTATCGGGACCATCGTGCACGGTATTACCGACGCCCAGCGCAAGGCGGCGTACAACTCGGACATCACCTACGGCTACAACTCGGAATACGGCTTCGACTACCTCCGGGATAACATGAAGTATCGTCTCGAAGACTATTCCCAGCGCGAGCTCCATTACGCAATTGTCGATGAGGTCGACAGCATTTTGGTCGACGAGGCGCGCACCCCCCTGATTATCAGCGGTCCGGCCGAGGAGGCCACCGAGAAATACTACCGGGTCAACTCGATCATACCCCGGCTCAAACGCGATCGCGATTACACCGTCGACGAGAAGAACCGCTCCGCGATACTGACCGAGGACGGAGTCTCCCACGTGGAAGAATTGCTGAGCGTGACCAACCTCTACCACCCCGAAAGCATCGAGATGCTGCACCACGTCAACCAGGCCTTGCGCGCCCATACCCTCTACAAACGCGAAGTGGATTACATTGTCGACGATGATAAAAAGGTCAAGATTGTCGACGAGTTCACCGGACGCGTGCTCGAGGGACGGCGCTGGAGCGACGGGCTGCACCAGGCGGTCGAGGCCAAGGAAGGCGTGCCGATCGAGAACGAAAACCAGACACTGGCCACGATCACCTACCAAAACTACTTTCGCATGTACCACAAGCTCGCGGGGATGACCGGCACCGCAGAAACCGAACGCGAAGAATTCAGCAAGATTTACGGATTGGAAGTCAACGTCATACCGACCAACAAACCCAATATACGTATTGATAATCAGGACCTGATCTACCGAACCGAAGAAGAGAAATTCCACGCGGTAGTCGATGAGATCCGCGAACTCAACGAGCGCGGGCAGCCGGTGCTGGTGGGAACCATTTCGATTGAAAAATCCGAGGAAATCTCGCGCCGATTGAAAAAGGCAGGCATCAAGCACAACGTCCTCAACGCCAAGCACCATGCCCGCGAGGCCGAGATCGTCGCACAGGCCGGTTGGTTCGAGGGCGTCACGATCTCCACCAATATGGCCGGCCGCGGGACCGACATTGTGCTGGGCGGCAACCCGGATTTTTTAGCTCGTTTGCACGCCGATGCGGTTCAGGAGCGCGACCGCTACCTTGAAGCGCTCAAGAACTTCCAGGAGACTTGCGCCGAGGAGCGCGTCAAGGTGGTCGAGCAAGGCGGCTTGCACATCCTGGGCACCGAGCGTCACGAGGCGCGCCGGATCGATAATCAGCTGCGCGGTCGCGCCGCTCGCCAGGGTGACCCGGGCTCGTCTCGCTTTTATCTATCGCTTGAAGACGATCTGCTGCGCATTTTCGGCGCCGATCGGCTTAAAAGCCTGATGGGAAAGCTGGGGATGGAGGAGGGCGTTCCCATAGAGCACACCTGGGTGACCCGATCCATCGAAAGCGCCCAAAAACGGGTCGAAGGACAGAACTTCGAAATTCGTAAGAACCTTCTGGAATACGACGATGTCATGAACCAGCAGCGCAAGACCATCTACGATCTGCGCCGCCGGGTGCTCTCGGGCGAGAATATGCGCGAGCAGATTCTTGAGTTGATCGAGGACGTCTTGATCGCCGAGCTCGACGGTACCTGTTCGACGGATATAAACCCCGAGGATTGGGATCTCAGCGGGCTTACGGATCGCGTATTTGGCGTTTTCGGCCAGCGCGTCGCGCTCGAGGGACTACCCCATGATCGCGCGACACTCGGCGAAAAGCTTTGGGAAGAGATCGAGAAAATCTACCTCGCTAAAGAAGGACAAGTCGGGCCCGACACCATGCGGCAGGTGGAGCATTACTTCTACCTGCAGGAGATCGACCAGCAGTGGAAAGACCATTTATTGGCCATGGACCATCTTCGTTCCGGAATCGGGTTGCGCGGGTATGCCCAGAAAGACCCCCGGCAGGAATACAAGAAGGAAGGCTATAGTCTCTTTACCGACATGATGTTCCGGATCAAGACCGAGGTCGCTAAAAAGCTCATGCAGGTCCAACTCAAAAGCGAGGACGAGGGAGAACGGCTCATGCGGGCGCGCATGGCCCGCAGGCGCACCATGCAGTACGGCATGGGCGACACCCCGGCTGCGGCCTCGGGTTCGGGGGGCAAGGTCCAAACGTTCAGGCGCCAAGGCAAGAAGATCGGCCGCAACGATCCCTGCCCGTGCGGCTCGGGTAAGAAATACAAGAATTGCCACCTGCTTAAAGATGCCGGTGCGTAGAACATACGCTTAATCAGCAAGGGCACTCATGGCCCGAGTCACCGGTCGAAGCGATTGTTAGCTGATCACGGATTAAATTTTTTCAATTGTATAGTGGGGATATGCCGGTAATGCTTTTCGTTCGCCGTCAGTAATATTTCTGAGTTATTTACACACGTCGCTGCAATCAACGCATCCGCAAGTTCCATGGAAGCGCTCAAGAAACACTCTTCAACATAAATCATGGCGCGGGTAGAAATATCCTTACTGATTTGTATGATATTCACGTCCCACTTGGTTAATTGCTTGATAAAGCTACTAAGTTCGCTTTTGTTTCTCATTCCTTGCACAATTTCCATATAGGTAACAACCGAAATACTAAATGGAATATTCTCATGGATTGTTTTTTGGGCTTTGGCGTTACCACGCAATTCCCAAATGAGTACGTCCGTGTCAATGATCAAAACGATCTCCTTCTTCTTTTCAAACGAACATACCCCTCCACCGATTCTAAATCTCTACGATCTTCCCATAATCCAAATATCTTATCCTCCTTATCGTGGGTATCCTTCCTCTCGCTCTTGTTCTTATAAGGAATGAGCTTAGCTTTTTTCTTCCCGCGTATGGTTATTACAACCTCGGTTCCGCGGGCTGCTTGTTCTATGATTTGGCCGGGTTTCCCCCGTAATTCTTTTGCGGTTACTTCCATAGGGACTCCTTCACAAAATCAATGTGCCTACTTGTAGTATACACTTATCTGGTCCTGAGTCAACCCTTATGCTTCGTGAACGTGGCTGTTTACTTGGGCGTTCGCGGCAACAACCGTTGACAGGATTCGTAAAGCTCTTGAGGAAGATTCGGGGTTGTGATGACTCGGCGAAGATCCGGTGATGTCAATTGGGGAAGGAGTTGAAGGGAAATATCGAGGGGCGTATTCGGGTTTAGAACAATCGCCATTTTTACGCTGTTCCGCACGATCCAGCGCCAGCTTCGAAAGACCTCGCGCAGGATTTCCGGAAGAATCAAACGACGCGCGCATATGCGGACGACGTCGAGTTCGGTGAGCGCTGGATTGTCCAACAATATTCGAATCACCGAAACATTTGGATCTCGAAGCGCGCGAGCAATCGTCTCCCTTGCGCTTTTCCTTGCAAAGGCTTTTCGCTCACCGAGTGTCACTTGTCGCCCGAGCCCAAAGTCTGGTACGCGTATGCCCTGGCGATCAATATCGTCAGGAGATTGTAAGAGCATTTTCGATAAAGCGTGCTGGTCGCGAGAATGCAATAGGGCCGCGACTGCGTGCTTGAGCCGTTCGCAGGATTCGTCGGAGAGAGCTAAAAAAACGTATAGAAGTAGATCTGAGTATAAGGGGTTTTTCTTTTCTGCATTGACCTTTGTAGTCGTGATGAGGTCTGCCACCTGCACCACATCCATCTTCTGAAGCAGATGACGGACGTATGTAATCCGTACGTTCGAATCGAGAATGCCCGCGACGCGCTGGGCGAGTTGATCGGCCTGTAGCGAAGTGGATCCCGTCAAGGTCATCCCCGTCGTTTATTTTATCACACTTATCACCCATACAAGGGCTGCGCCGCCCGCCAGGCCGATCCGTGCCCCTGCGGCTCGGGCAGGAACTACAAGAATTGCCAATTACTTAAGGATGCCGGGGCATAGGAATCTTTGGCTAAATGCAGGAACACAAACTGCTGCATATTCCGCTCGCGTCAGCTTAGATGCCATTGTTGGGCTGCTTTCTGAAGTAGAGCGTTCCACAATCAAACGAATTCACCTCGCGCAACGACTGTGCTTTTGCCACCGACAGAGATAGTTATCTTTGATTCTCTTTGTTCGGCCTTCAAGAGCAACAGAGACGGCCTGCCGATTTCGTAACCTTGTTCACAGCGAATGTTAATACTATCTTGTCTGAAATAGCGGTATTTAACCAAATAACCGGCCAGACATCCGTTCCCGCTACCGGTTGCCGGATCTTCTGGAATACCGTAAAAATCGCCAAAAACCCGCACACTGATATCATTTTGTGATTCATGGGTTTCCGGGCAAAAAACCAAAATCAACTTTGCCTCAGTATCCTTTATCAAATCAAAATACCTCTGCCTGTCAATTCTTGCATTTTTTAATGCCGTTATGGTTTTCAGCGGCACGATGAAAATCGGTAATCCCGTTGACACTTCCTGAATTGGAAAACGTTCGTCGATATCATAAACATCTAAGCCCAGAACTTTGGCCAGAATCTCTTGTTTATGCTCTTGACCAAAGACTGGTTCTATTTGCTCCATCCAGCAATAACCATCGGGGCTAAAGGTAACGGGAATTTGACCCACCTTCAAATTCAGAACTATCTTTTCTGCATTCCCCTGAAGAATCTCGTTTCGGATAATGTGTGCTGTGCCCAATGTTGGATGGCCTGCAAAGGAGACCTCTTCTTTTGGCGTAAATATGCGCACGTCAAATCCGCCATTACTTTGACAGTCTGAAAGGATAAACGTGGTTTCCGAAAAATTTATTTCTCTGGCGATCTTCTGCATTTCATCATGAGAGAGTGCTCCTGCTCTCTGGAAAACAGCGAGTTGATTGCCTGCATATTTTTTCTCGGCAAATACATCTACTATGAAAAACGCGAGTTTTGTCATATCTTATACTTTCATAATTAAAAGCTTTCTGTGGGAACAACAACCCAACGCTTCGCTTGGCCAGTGCGCATTCCGCGTCGCGCTTCGGTGCCCCGACAGGTTCGCGGTAGCGCTGGCCATTGACTGTGTATGTCAACCACCAATTCGATCCCCGCTTATAAACTAAGCCCATATTCACACTTCAGTGGTTCGCAGGCGTTCTCTACGGTAACTCCTGAATCCAGCGCAGACATCTAACTTTAAGTTTTATTATATTTTCTGTCTTTTCTTTTTCTAGAATTTTAAATCTAAGTCCTCGATTATCTAAAAAGTACCAATGATTATCAAGTGATAGCTTATTGAATTCATTATCATTCATAGGTTCCAAAGTGTCTTGTATTCCATCAGGAGACGTTTTAACGACTATGTTTGTCTCTTGTCCTGAATTCAGCGCAATCATTTTGTCATATGAATGATTATCATACCGTACCATTATCTTTCTATACCCTGCTGCATCTGTACCTTTACCCATTATAATAGCTCCTTCTCTGGCCATATCCCAATTGTCTGCATCAGACATACTAAACAAACTGGTCTTTCGTGGTCGATTGTCTTTTGGTTCAGTTTCAAACACGGAAACTTTGTGTATTCTGAAATCAAATCTATAAAAATGTTCAGTGTCTTTTGTTTTAATACTGAAGCCGACACCCATTTTGTTATTGTTCAGGACATAATCTTTAATTCGTTGGTATGTTTCAGTTTTTGAATATTCAGGCCAATATCTAAAAAATGTATTTATATAAGTGTAATTTGCATCGAAAAAGGTCATGTTGCCAAAGGTAAAATAACTTGAATCAACTCTAATAAATTTAGCAACATTTAATGCGGATGTTGTGAATCTCCAAAAATCAACACCGGGTGGCAGAATTGATTCGTATTTTTCCTTAGATGCCGTTTCTGCATTTTCAAAGATCAAATCTATATTTAGAAGTTTCGATGAATTTCCATTGGGCTCAATAAAATAAGATCGGTCCCAATCTATAATTGCAGGATCATCCGTAAGGTTTTTGATTTTAAAGTTAACACCGCTTGGTACAGGGAAAAAAATGAATTCAAATTTATCATCTTTAAATTTTAGTGGTGTTTTTGGGTCAGAATTCAGCAAATGGGTCTCATACTTTGTCAGATAAGTTGTGGCACATCCAAAGAAGAAACCGGTAAAAATCAACACCCCAAGACCAATAAGAACCAATGGCTTTTTCATTATAGAGTTCCTTTAGCTTTTGGTTTCGTTCGAGCTTGCATTTACTATGTGATGCGATTTTCCTGCGATAACATTTAGCTGTCAACTATCCTGCTTGGATTGCGGATAATCCTGAGCCGCGGGCCAATGAGGATCTTGAATCGTGAAGATGAGAGCCACGCATGGCTTGTCAACGAGACAGAAGCTATGCACAAGAAAGCCTGATCCCATAAATGTATGCCCAAAGATTTGAAAGTGTGTGGGTGGGGCTAGGGGCTCCAGGGACTCCTATTAGGGCAGGGCAACAATGAATAATCCCCTGACATCTTTTTCAATGGATTCTTTCGCCCTCCTGTACCTAAGAGATACACAAACGTAACCAAAACCGCTTATTTTACTTGCCAATCACGGTAACTTATGCTAGCAATCACCCCGCGGAACTGCCCCGAGTTTGCTTTTCTATGTTTTTACGGGGAGTTGAAGAAATTCACACACTGGCGGTTGGCCCCGGGTGCTCCCGTCGGGAGATGGGCCAGAAAAAAAGCTGCCAGTGGCGGAATAACCCAAAAGGAGGATGTGATGGGTGTAATCTCTATGAAGTCGTTGCTTGAGGCCGGGGTGCATTTTGGCCACCAAACCGGCCGCTGGAACCCAAAAATGAAGCCGTATATCTTCGGCTCTCGCAATGGTATCCATGTGATCGATCTCCAGAAGACCTCCCAGTTGTTTGACCGGGCATTCTATTTCATTCGTGATGTCGTTGCCCAGGGGGAAAAGCTCCTGTTTGTCGGCACCAAAAAACAGGCCCAGGGTATCGTAATCGAAGAAGCAACACGCTCCGGGATGTTTTATGTGCATAACCGCTGGCTGGGCGGCACCTTGACTAATTTTCGGACCATTCGCCAGAGCATCGAGCGACTCAAAACCCTCACTAAGATGGCGACCGACGGCTCCTTCGAACGCCTGACCAAGAAAGAAATCCTGCTTATCGAGCGAGAAACCCAAAAGCTCGAACGCAACCTGCCCGGCCTGAAAGAAATGGCTCGGCTCCCCGGCGCAATCTTTGTCGTGGACCCCAAAAAGGAGCACATCGCGGTGGCCGAGGCGCACCGCTTGGGAATTCCCGTGGTGGCGGTGGTTGATACCAACTGCGACCCCGAATGGATCGATTTCCTTATCCCCGGCAATGACGACGCTATCCGAGCGATCAAGCTGTTCACCGAGCGTATCGCCGATGCCTGCATCGAGGGCGCGCGCATGTTCGAGGAGCGCCTGGTGTCGCAACCCAAGGCCGAGAAGCAGCAAACCGCGCCGCAGCCGAGCGACGGCCGCGAGGGCGGACCGCAGGTGGAAGTGGTCAGCAAACGACGGGTCGAGAGCGAAGCGACAACCGACGATAGCGTGACGACCGAGGAAAACTGAGCACAACTTACGGATTCACCTATACTACTATATGACGACACGAATCAGGAACACACAGAGCGGCAGAACAAAGCAGACCGAGGCGCGACGATGCCGAGGAACGAGGCGTACGGACTGTACGCCGCAGTGACGAGGCGAGGAAGCAACAAAGGTATGCGAAGTTATGGCGATCTGTACATAGCGAGGATCATCACATGGAAATCAACGCAAAAACAGTAAACGAGCTACGCCAAAAAACCGGGGCCGGAATGATGGATTGTAAACGCGCCCTTCAAGAAACAGGCGGAGACTTCGAAAAAGCCATAGTGTACTTGCGCGAGAAAGGCCTGGCCTCGGCCGGTAAAAAGACCGGTCGCGTGGCTGCAGAGGGCAAGGTTGAATCCTATCTGCATATGGGCGGCAAAATAGGAGTATTGGTTGAGATCAACTGTGAGACTGACTTTGTCGCCAAGGGCGAGGAATTTCAGAATTTCTGCCATGAAATCGCTTTGCAAGTCTGCGCCAGTAACCCCGAGTTCGTGAGGCCAGAGGACATTCCGGAAGAGCGGCTTGCCCAGGAACGCGCAATTTTCCGGAAGCAAGTGGTTGATTCAGGCAAACCAGAGAAGATAGCCGATAAAATCGTCGATGGTAAAATATCTAAGCTTTACTCCGAGATTTGTTTGCTGATGCAACCATGGAACAAGGAACCGGCCAAGACCATCGACGAATTGCGTAAAAAACTCGTGGCAACAACAGGGGAGAATATTACTATTCGGCGTTTTGCCAGATTTGTTCTCGGCGAAGGCATCGAAAAAAAGAAGATTGACCTGGCGACCGAGGTCGCAGCGCAGATTGAAGCGTCTAAGAAAAAATAGGTAGCAGTTTGTGTCATCCCCGCGAAAGCGGGGATCCAGCATTGGGTGTAATTAATTCTTCTGGATAGGTACATGGTCCCACGATACAAGCGCGTTTTACTAAAAATGTCCGGAGAAGCACTGCGTGGCGAGAACGAGGGTACCGATAACACCTTTTCGCCAACCGTGCTCAATGCGCTCGCCGTTGAGCTCAAGGAAATACATGATTTGGGCGTCGAGCTTACGTTGGTGGTCGGTGGTGGCAACGTCATCCGTGGTCTTAAAGCCGCCGAGGCCGGAATCGATCGCACCACGGGCGATTACATGGGAATGCTGGCCACTATTATCAACTGCATGGCACTGCAAGACTGCTTAGAAAAAACGGGCGTCACCACCCGCCTGATGAGCGCGTTGCCGATCGACGAGGTGTGCGAACCGTATATCCGTCGACGCGGTATTCGTCACCTTGAAAAGGGGCGGATACTACTTCTGGCGGCTGGCACCGGCAACCCGTACTTTACCACCGATACGGCGGCCGCCTTGCGGGCGATTGAGCTCAAGGCCGAGGTGGTGTTGAAGGCTACCCGAGTCGATGGGGTATACGATTCAGATCCCCTCAAGGATCGCAGCGCCCGCAGATTCGCAAAGCTCTCGTACGCCGAGGTGCTCAAGCGCGATCTAAAAGTGATGGATGCAACTGCGGTCTCTCTGTGCATGGACAACCGCCTGCCGATTATAGTATTCAAATTGTTACCGGCGGAAAACGCGCGCAAGGTTATTCTCGGCGAAGATATTGGTACGGTGGTCCAGTAGGTTTTTGGGGGAGGAGTCACGTTATGGTGGATGACGTACTCAAAAGTCTCATCGGCGATCAATCCAAGGTACTTGATGCGTTCAAAAAGGAGTTAGGCAGGATACGGACCGGGCGGGCCAACCTGGCGGTGCTGGATCCGGTGCGGGTTTCCTATTATGGCGCCCGCGTGCCGCTCAATCAGGTGGCGACCATCTCAATTCCTGACCCCCGTCTGATCCTCATCAAGCCGTGGGACAAATCACAGATCATTGAGATTGCCAAGGCCATCAATCTGGCTGAAATCGGCCTAACCCCCCAAAACGATGCTGAAGTTATACGCTTGCCCATTCCGGCTCTCACCGAGGAACGGCGCAAGGAGTTGGTCAAGATGTCGCGCCGCATGGGTGAGGATGCCAAGGTGCGCATGCGCAATCTTCGACGCGAGAGTAACGAGCTGCTTAAACAGCTCGAGGACGACTCTGAAATCTCCGAGGACGAGAAAAAACACGGGCTTGAGCGCGTTCAAAAAGAAACCGACGATGCCATCAAGAAGATCGACGAGATTCTTTCGGCAAAAGAAAAAGAGATTATGGAAGTATGATTCGGGGAGAAGAGCCTGTCCATCCGCACCATCTCTATCCCCTACGGGGTAGGAAATTCTAAGCTTCACTGTGTGAAGCAAGAATTTCCTAGAAACTCTAAACCTCACTTCGTTCGGTTAAGAGTTTCTGAAAAAAATTATCAGTTAAAATCCTGTTTTGGGCTATAACCAGTTCGTGGAAGGAACGGTTGTGGTGTCTGTTGAGTTTGTCGAAGGCGAGGTCTGGTAGATGGTGCGCGCTCAACGTAGATTGCCGTTTGACCCAAAACGTTTGCCGCGCCACATCGGAGTCATAATGGACGGCAACGGGCGTTGGGCAAAGCAACGCGGCCTCGAGCGCTCGGACGGCCATCGAGCCGGCAGCCGCGCCGTGCGGACGGTGGTGCGGCTCTGTCGTAAACTCAACATCCCGTATCTAACCTTGTACACGTTCTCGGTGGAAAATTGGGGCCGGCCCGAAGTCGAGGTTCGTAGTTTGATGGAGCTGCTTTCTGAGTTTATCACCAAGGAATGGCGCGAGATCATGGAGCGCGACATTCGGGTGTTGCACCTGGGCGATCTCCGGCGAGCACCTCCCGATGTGGCTTCCAAACTTCGTTCATTAATCCGCGCCACCCGCAAGAACCGCTCGATGACCCTGGCCTTGGCGCTCAGCTATAGCTCGCGGGATGAGATTGCCCGGGCCGCCCAAAAACTTGCCGTTCGCGTGCTCAAGAAACAACTTAAAGCGGCAGCGATCGACGAGCGCGCGGTACAAAACACTCTGTTCACCCGCGGCTTGCCCGATCCGGACTTGATCATCCGGACCGGCGGTGAGAGACGCATTTCGAACTTCCTCTTGTGGCAAGGTGCGTACGCCGAGCTCTATTTTTCGGATGTCTTATGGCCCGATTTCGGACAGGCAGAGTTTTTTGCAGCGCTTGCCGACTACCAGGGGCGCAAACGGCGTTTTGGTTTGACCAGTGAGCAAACCGCGGTAGCACGGAGGTGACATGAACCGGATGCTCCGCATTGGCATATTGGGCGCGACCGGCTCGGTGGGCCGACAAGCGCTGGATGTCATCGCGGCCTTCCCCGAGAAGTTCCAAGTCGTGGCTCTCTCCGCTGGAAGCAACGCCGCCGCGCTGGCTGAGCTTGCGCAGCGCCATCGTCCTCAGTTTGTGGCCATGGGAGATCACCGGGCCGCGGTCGAGCTCGCCGATCGACTCAACCTGCCGTCTCATACGATCGCCACCGGGCAGGCCGGATTAGAAGCCCTGGCATCTCATCCCGACGTAGATCTGGTCGTGGCCGCGATTGTTGGTCAGGCTGGATTGGCACCCACCTACGCGGCCGTTGCCGCCGGTAAACGCGTAGCACTCGCCAGCAAGGAATCGTTGGTCATGGCCGGCGAATTGATCATGCGGGTGGCAAAGGAGCGCAAGGCCACGATCCTGCCCGTCGACTCCGAACATGCCGGTATCCACCAAGCCGTTGCCGGGATTGAACCGGGGAAGATCCACAGTTTGATTCTTACCGCTTCGGGCGGGCCACTCCTCGGCCGGAGGCCGGATCAATTGCGTGACGTCGACGCGGCCGAAGCATTGGCACATCCAAAATGGGAAATGGGGGCGAAAATAACGATTGATAGCGCAACCCTTATGAATAAAGGTTTTGAGGTAATCGAGGCTCACTGGCTTTTTGATCTGCCGCCCAATCGCATACGGGTCGTCATCCATCCCGAGAGCGTGGTGCATGCCATGGTCGAGTTGCAGGATGGATCGGTACTAGCCCAACTCGGAATTCCGGACATGCGCGGGCCGATCGCCTACGCACTGGGCTTTCCGGAGCGCCTGGAACTTCCCGGGCGCCTGCCCAACTTCGGGCGGCTTGACCTCGCCACGCTCGGGTGTCTGACCTTTCGCGAACCAGATCATCGAGCCTTTCCGGCGCTGCTACTGTGTCGTCATGCGTTGGAGGTTGGCGGGACACTTCCGGCCGCGCTTGCGGCGGCCGATGAAGCGGTGGTTGAAGCGTTTTTGGCCGGGCGCATCCGTTTTCACGCAGATCGTCGAGATTCTCAGCGCGGTGGCGGAGACCTACCAATCCCATAAACCGCATGATCTCGGCGAGGTGCTTGAGGCTGGCGCCGCGGGGCACCGTTTAGCGCAGACCCTGATACCCATGTGGGGGAATCATTGAACCGCTGGGCGCACGTAGCGTTCGCGTTATTGGCCGTGCTTCTCGTGTCATTGACGATTGCTCGGCGGGTATCTGATTGCCAGAACGCCCCCACAAACCAGGATCTCAATCTGCTCGATCTGCAACCTACGGACTTCTCTGCGCCAGATCTTGTTCTTCCGAGCATCGACGGCCGGTCAGTGAAGCTTTCCAAAAAGAGCGACCAACCGATACTGCTCAATGTATGGGCCACCTGGTGCAGTCCCTGTTTACAAGAACTGCCTCAACTATTGGCGTTCGCCCAAACGGTGCGGGGTCGAGCGCAGCTGTGGTTGGTGAGCGTGGATGAATCGTTCGACGCAATCAGAAACCTCGCCAGCGAACTGACGCAGGCCGGGGTCAGTCAGCCCCATGTCGGCCTAGCAGCGGTGGGACAAATGTTGCAGGGAAAAGAACCCAATGTTCTTGTTCTGCTCGACGCCGGTGAGCATGCGGCACGCCAATTTGGCACATACCAGTATCCTGAGAGCTACTGGATAAACCCCAGGGGAAGGGTGCGCGCCAAATTTATTGGGCCGAAACCGTGGGGCAACCCGCACGTGATCGAATATCTGAACAACGCTGGTTTTCTGTCTGGCTCTTGATACGCGGAAGCAAACTATTTACGATCCAGGGTTGAGGACTAATCCATGAAGGACTTTTTTGATTCGATACTGGCTAACCTATTGGATTTGTGGGGATTAGCTCGCTCATTTGCTATACAACTCATAGAAGACTTCCGCAAGTCCGATAAATACTTCAAGTACAAAACCGCTGTGATTGCTGGATATGCGGTGATAGCAGTACTTACCCTCGTCATCTTTATTCCGGGAGGAGAGCTCAACCAGATCGATGCCGAGGTGACGCTCAGTAAAGCCGAGATTATTGGTGGGCGGTTCTTTTTGGTGTCAAATTTGAGCACCAATGAATGGAAAGATATTAACCTCATCCTTAATCATACCTACACCGCGCACCATCCATCCCTTGGCGCCGGCAAGAAAATGCCCTTCTTCTTGTCGGCATTTTCGGATCGCCTAAGACACCCACCAAGTGCAAAACTAGTAGTACAAACGCTGCGCATAGAGTGCAACCATGGCCTCTTCGAGCGGGATTTCTTAAAACACCCGTGAGCACGGGGAGGAGTATAATGATTCAGTCATCGACAAGAATTGCCTATCTACTCTTGGTAATGGGGCTGTTTCTGAGCGGAAAGGTGTCTGGTGCCCAAAAACCTGCGAAGGTCGCACCTCAGAAGAAAACAGCAGAGACCAGCAACGAACCGAGAATAATCCCAAAGAAAGATTTCGTTGAGGCCCTCAAGAAGCTTGCCAAGGATGAGCGTGTTCCGGTGGCCTCGTCGACCCTGGTGGAAAAAGGTCGTGGGGAAGAGTACTACAGTGTTGAGAAAGCATTCGATGGGAATCCGGAAACATTCTGGGCCGAAGGAGCCAAGGGACCGGGCAAAGATGAATGGATCGTGTTTCACATTCCGGACGAAAGCACCCATATTGAAATCATTCCGGGCGCAGGCAAGGAACAGTTTGAAAACTTCAACCGACCCAAAACCGTTGTGGTCGATGTATATTTAGTTAGGCTCAAACAGGAAGACGGTGAATACAACCCGACGTTTAAGTGGCTTTCGCGGGTTGATTTCGCGTTCAAGGATAAGAACACCCCGGTGCAGCGGAAAATCCCCGTCCGGCTTCCCGAATTGGCGATCGAGACGCGCACCCTATACGTCGGCGTGCTGATTCTCCAGGATGTCTACAAGGGTCAGTTTGACGATACGTCAATAGCGGAAATTCGCGCATCGGCCGTGTGGGGAGAGAAGTAGCACTCCTTCATCGGTCGCGCCCACGGCCCCCGCGTCGGTTTGGCCCGCCCCCAGAATCGAGCTTGCGGACGTAGTCGATGAAACTCGCTTTGTCTTCCATAATATTGAAATAGTCCTGGCCGCGCGGCGGGCGCCGGCGATCGTTGCCTTCTCGACGCTCGTCGCGACGGTGTCCTCCGGTCCGAGGAACGGCCCGACCCGCGACACTTGCCGAGAGTAATTCACTGACGAGCTGATTGAGATCAACGCCCTCGTGACGAGCTAGAAACGCCAAGTCCCGGTGCAGCGTTGGCGTCACCTTGAGTGTCAGCTCCCCGGTAAATTCCGTCTGATCGATAGGTGCGGGCATTTCCCTGCCATCCGAAGCGGCTTTACGAAATGCTTCTTCAAGAGCCTCTTCAATTCTAGAAACCGCTTCGGCGCGATTTTCGCCCTCAACCTGCAGATCCGGAAGCTCCGGTATTCGGGCGATGAATTTTTTCTTTTCACTGTCGAACAGTATCACTAATCGATAGCTATCTGCGCTCATGAATTGTTCTCCTTGTCGTCCCTTGTGTCTGATCAACCGGTTGTCAGCAGGAAACTTGTGTCATCCATAACAACAAGCCAAAAAGTCCGACCACCGCCGCTAGCAGAATCCCCATTACCACGCCGGGCTGATTGAGTAGGCTTGCAACCTGATAGTTTTGTTCATTACCGGCGCCAGAAAAACGGTGCGTATTCTTTTTTCTCCCTCTTAAGCGTAACATCGCTTGATTAGACAGAAATACTACCACAAAGTACCCGGCGTAGAGCGCGAGCACCACACCGAATAACACCAGCAACCGTCGAATTGAACTATTGTCTAGAAGAAACTCCAATAAACTCCTCAAGAAATTTAGAGACTGTTACGAGCGAAGCGAGTTACGGTCTCTTATCCCCGAAGGGGGTTAGAGACTCTTGCGAACGAAGTAAGCTTACAACTCTTTATCCTCTGGACGGATTCTTACCCCTAAAGGGGTAAGAGATTCTAAGCCTCGCGTTGCTCGGCAAGAATCTCCTATCCTCGTTAGGTTCTTAACATGCTTAGAAAGCATAGTCAAACCGTTTTCATCCGCTGTTTATCCCGATTACGGACTTCCGGCCCTATCTAATAATCCATGTTAAAACTTGACCATACGTGCGGTCAGCTTCATAGTATTCCTAGTGTACGATGGGTAAGAGACTGTAAGCCTGCAATAAGGGATGTACATGGCGGATGAGCTCGGCAACCTTTCTCCATTGAAGGGTGTGCGGAAGCCTGGCGGTAATTCGTTGGGTTTTTCGCTCGAGTTTCAAAAAAATGCGGCCTTGGTAACGTTGAGCAGGCGCGAACTGCCGGGCGGGTTGCTGATCGAACGGCTGGAGCTCGATGTTCCCGAGGTGTCCTTTCCTTTTGATGTAACCGGCGGCGCCGAGCAGTTTTGCCACCACCGTTGCCGATTGCGGACTCTGGTGTTGGTTCTGCCCCAAGATACCCTGGCGGAAATCCTACGACAGCGCCTGGCCCAAGCAACTGCCGGTTGGGAAGGGCTAACGCTAACCCTTGAGAAGGGCATTGGGTGGTTGAGCGCGAACACCCGCCAGGGTAATAGCACGGTCCCCTTCACCGCGAGATTTACCATTGAAGAAGGCCCCGATCTGGCTGTCCGCGCGATTGTTTTTGATCTCCGAGCGTTTGGCGCGCTGCCATTTCCGGTCAGTCACCTGCTCTTGCCGCTCGCCCGGAGTCTTACTCCTCTGGGGATTGAGCTCACGGACGGATTTATTTTTAGTTGCCATCCGGTGCGGGCGCTGCTGCGCCAGCTGCTGCCGAGACACGGCTGGAAGATCCCTGATCTGTCTGGATTGCAGATTAACCGACTCGAGATTGAAGGCGGACGGTTGCGTCTCTGTTGCGCGCGCTTTCGAGATGAGTTGCCGGAGCCATACCCTAAAAGCCCGATTGGCACAGCCGCTGCGACGAACTATGAACGGCGGGCGTTGATCTTCCGGGATGGCTGCCTGGCGTTCCGTGACGCCGAGAAGGCGCTGCAGGAAGGCCACATCGACCGTGCACACCAACTGTACCTTGGGCAGGGCGCACTGATCGAACCCGTCCATCCGGTTAAAATTCAACGTCTGCTGGAGATTGGGCTCAGCCGACCCGAGCGCGCTGAAGAGGTTGAGGATTTGGTGCGCGAGGCCCTAACCAGCTTGCCGGACAACGTCTTCGCATTGTTGACGCGGGCGGTGCTTCTCGAGCGCCGCAAGGACTCGGCCGCTGGGCGAGCTTTCGAACAGGTCGGAGAGGTCTGTGAAAAAATTGGGGAAGGAGCGGATGCCGTTCTCGCGTATCTCAAGGCCGGTGCGCTCCTGGCTGCGGGGGATCCGAACGCAGCCATCGCCGATCTGGAGAAGGTGTTACGGTTGGCACCGGACAACCAAGAGGCCATGCGCAACCTAATCGAACTGTACACCCAGCAAAAGCTCACCTACCGCGCGTTGCGCATGAACTTGAGACTCGCGGGACGAGTGAAAGACGCTTTGGAGCTCGCGCAGTGCCACGTTCGCGTCGGGGCCCTCTACCTCGAGCACTGTTCCGACCTGAAACGCGCCCAGCGAAACCTGGAGATAGCCCTCCTTCACGATCCGGGAAGTCTCCGGGGCTGGCAATTACTGGCCGAGGTCTTTTGTCGGTTAGATGAGCCGATGCGGGCGGCCCGAGCCCTGGCGCATACGGCCGAGGCCGCCAAAGCGGCCGCCAATCAATCGCTGGCGCTTGAAATTCATCTACGGTTGGCACAACTCTGGGATGAGCAGCTTGTCGATCCAGCCAACGCGCTGCTGCACTATGAGCAAGTGTTAACGGCGCAGCCCAACCATCCACAGGCTCTCTTCAAGGTTGGTGTGCTGGCCGAGACCCTCCAGCAAACGGACCGGGCCATCGAGGCCTTTTCTGAACTATTGGAGCACCAGCCACTCAGCAGCCAGCTTCCCCTCGATCTCCTTAAATCGGCCAACCAGCGCTTAGCGCGCATATACCTCAATCGTCCGGAGGGATACGGAGAGGCGCGTCTGTGCCTCACCCGGTATCTCGAACTAGAGCCAAACGACATCGAAGCCTGGCGGGATCTTGAACGCATCGAGCGGGCCGAACAGTCCTGGCCGGAGGTGGTTCGGGCGCTCTGCCGCGAGGCTCCTCTGCTTGTTGACCCGGCCACAGCTTCCGCCGTGCTGTTAGAGGCGGCACAGATTGCACAGCAACACCTGAACGATCAAGAGCGGGCGCAGCAGGTGCTGCGTCGCGCTTTGACGCTTACCCCCGACTCGAACGCAGTGTTGACCCAGTTAGCACGAATTCTGCGCGAAGAGCGCCGATTCGACGAGTTGGTTGAGGTCTGCGCACGCTGCGCCGCCACGGAGCCCGATCCGCAGCGTCAAGCCGCCTGGTTGTTTGAGCGTGGTCGGCTGCTGTGTGAACAGCTTTCCAATACGCAGGCTGGCGCGCTCGATATTGCGGCGGCCTTAAGACTCGATCCGACTAACCGTGCATATGCTCAGCACCTCCTGCAGATATATCGCGACGAAGATCGGGTGGATGAACTCGTACAACTCATCGCGACGCTCGATTTCAGTTCGTGGGAAGTTGATGAACAGGTGAGCTCGTGGATGGAGCGAGCGCAACTTCTCGGCGAGCAGCCGGCGCAATCGGCAGAGGCCATCCGCTCGTATCATACGGCGCTGGCACTCGCCCCGAGCCTCCTGCCGGCTCATCGCGCCCTGGCCGATTTGCACCGGCACAACCATGAGTGGGCGCAGGCCAAGGAAGCGCTGGACCAGGTTTTGACGCTCGGCTCCAATGAGCTGCCGGCATCTGACCTGGCCATCGCGCACCGTCAACAAGCACAAGTGGCGTTGGAACTTGGCGACACCACCGGCGCCATCGATCATCTGCAGGCGGTCATGCGCACGCTTCCGGAAGACGATGAGACGCTTTCCCTATTGCCGATGCTCTTGCAGCAGGAACTGCGCTTTGAGGAACTCGCCGAGTTTTACACCCGACGCGCCGAGCGCGAGCAGGGTGAAGCGGCGGCCGCGCTGCACATGGCAGCCGCGGATCTTTTTGGAGAACGTCTCGGACAACTCGAACCGGCAGCACTGCATTATCAACAGGCGGTTGCAATGGCGCCCGACAGCCTGGAGGCACCAACGCGCCTGGCCGCGCTGCAGCGGGCGTACGCACGCGTATCTCGCTGGGATGACGTGGCGCGGGTAATCCGCCAACACATTGAGCTCACCTCGGCGGCCGAGCGCATACCGATGCACATGGCGCTCGCCGGCATACTGAGCTTACGACTCAATGACCCTGAGGGTGCAGCGCTGCAGTGGGAAGAGGCTCTTACCGTCGATCCATACTATCGCCCCGCGCTGCTGTTACTGACCCGTTACCGTATCAACCACGGCCAGTACCGTGATGCCCTGGCCCTCGGCACCCGCATCCAGGCTTCACCCCTGCCGGGGCCGCCGTTGCGCCGTGAGCATCAGGCGAGCCTCGCGTTGGACCTGGCTCGTGCGGCGTGGGCGGAGCAGCAGCGCGAGGTGGCCGCTCAGCACTATCTGGCGTACCTCGAGCTTGAATCACCCCAGCGAATCGACGGTATCGAGCCGGAGGTTTTCGAACGCCTGGAGCTCACCCTCAGCGAGCACCAGCGTTATCAGGATTTGGAGCTTCTATACCGCCGCTGGCTTGATAGCACGGTTCTTCTTGAGCGTCATCCAGAGATTCGGCGTATTCGTGCGAACCTTTTGTTTGAGTTCCTCGATCAGCCCGATCAGGCCATCGCCGTGCTGGAAGAACAAGTGCAGATGCAGCCCGACGACCAACGGGCCGTCGATGACCTCCTCCACATATTGCGCAGCACCCAGGGCTGGTCGCACCTGGCCCAGGTCCTCGAGGATCAATGGCAACAAGCGTCGTACGACGGTGAGAAGATTTCGCGCTTGGCTGAACTCGCTGATCTGTGCCAAAACACCTTGAATCGGCCGGAGCAGGCGGTGTTGCATTACCGCGAGCTCTATGAACGTGGGCACACCCCGGCGGCACAGCACCTGTTGAGGCTCTACCGCCAGCTTGGCATGCAGCGCGAGTTGGCCGATTTGCTCGAGCAGTGCGCCGCGGCTGATGCAGACTCGTCCACGGCTGTCCCCCTGCTGCATGAACTCGGCCAGGTGGCCTGCGACCAGTTGGACGACCGTTCGCTGGCCCTCCAAGCCTTCCAAAAAGAATATACGTTCGCACCGAGCGTCGAGCTGCGCGACAACATACTTGCGCTACTGCGCGAAAATGGCGATCCGGAGCCCTTGGATAAGTTCCTCGCAGCGTGTATTGTGGAAACCGAGGATACTCAAGAACGTCGCAACCTGTTGCTCGAACACGCCGAGGTCTGTCTCTCACGGCTCGATAGAACCGAAGAGGGAGTGGCTTCGTTAGCAGAGGCGTTGGCTATCGCACCGGACGAGGCGCTGGCGACCCGGTTGTTTGCGCTCTATGAACAACAGGAAAACTGGCAATCGGCGGCTCAAGTACAAGAATTGCTTATTCAAGGCGCCCAGGACCCTGCCGCGCAAGCGCAGCACTGGCATCAGCTCGGTCGCTTGGCTCACCAGCGATTGGCGCAGCCAGATCGCGCCGCACAGGCTTTTTCTCAAGCGGTCAACCTGGCGCCCGAACGGGACGAGTACTGGCACGACTGGCTGGTGCTGCTCGAAGAACAGCAATCGTGGCAGGAGCTCGCCAATGCCCTGGTGTGCCGGGCGCAGGCGGCTGGTGCGACCCCTCAGGCGAAAGATTACCTGTCAGCCGCCGTCGACGTGGCTGCACAGCGCCTGACCGATGTGGCCGCCCGGAACCAGATACTGGAGCAGATCGTCGACCGCTTCCAGAACTTGGAGGACGACGATGGAGCGGCCAAGGCGTTAAGCGCCTTGCTCGAACAGTGTGATGCGGGAGCGACCGCAGCATTATCGTTGCGACTCGGTCAACTGCTGCTACGAGCCGATCGCCTCGATGAAGCGTTAGTGGCTTTTGAACGCGCTCGTTCAGCGGATCCGTCACTCAGGTCGGCCTATCAACAATTGGTCCAGTTACAGGTGAAGCGGGATGATCAGCGCGCCTTGGCACAGCTTATGTTTGACTGGGCTGAAAGCCCTGCCGCGCTCGACGAGGCAGCCGCTTTATACCGTCAGGCGGCCAACGGTTTTGCAGCCCTCGGAGACCTTCCCGTGGCTATCGAAGCCATAGGCAAGGCGATCACCATCGAACCGGACCAGATCGAACTCTACCAATCGTTGGGAACGTGGCTGTCCCGAGAAGGACGTTTCGAGGAGCTTTTCGAGACGCTCCAAAAACAACGCGAGCTGCTGAACGAACGCGAGCAGCAGGTGGCAATTAGTTTTGAGATGGGCAGGGTGTGTCGAGAACACTTACACGATCAAGACCGTGCGGCGGTCAACTTTGAGCAGTGTTTATCCCTTGAGCCAAACCACCCCGGTGCGCTACAAGCGCTGGCCGACATCCGCTATGCTCAGCACGACTGGAAAGAAACCGCCGCACTCGACGAGCGCTTGGGAGACCGCGTGCCGTCCGAACGGCAGTTCGTGGTGGAGTTCCGGCGTGGCGAACTCGCCGAGCAGGCACAGCAACCTGAAGAAGCCATCGCTCATTACCAAGCCGCGATCGCGAGCAACCCGACGTTTACTCCTGTGCGTCAACGTCTGATCAGCGTGCTCCACAGCCACGGACGCCATGAGGAAGAGATCCAAAACCTTAAGGAACTCATCTCCATCCTACCTCAGGACGGGTTCGAGGACCTCGCGCCTGCGTTGCAGCGGGAACTGGGACATGCCCAGCGGCGGCTGCTGCGTTTCGATGAGGCGGCCCAAACCTTTCTCGCCGCTCACCAGGCCGCACCGAACGATGTGGAGACCATACGCCTTCTCAAAGACTTCTATAGCAGCCAGTCCCGCTGGCCCGAGGCAATCGAGTTCATGCAGAAGGAGCTTGAGCACGAGCCCACAGCTGACGGCGCAGCGGAGCGATGGTGCCTCCTCGGCGACTGGTGCCAGCTTCACACCAAAGACATCGAGCAAGCCAAGCGGGCGTATCGCGAGGCGTTGCGCCTCAATGCGCACCTGATCGAGGCACACTGGAAACTTTGGAACCTCATCTGTCAAACAACCGCCGGGGCTGAATTGGAGCAGGAAGCCGAGCGCCTGTTGAAGTTGCCGTTGGAACTCTCGCACCAACTGACCATCCACCACAAGATCGGCCAGGCGTTGATCGAGGCTGGCGAACCGCTCAAGGCTCTCGCGCACTTCGAGCAAATCATCAGCTTGGATCCGAGCAAGGCCGAACATTACGAGCGCGCGGCGGGGGTAGCCGAGTTGGCGCACTGCACCCTGCGGCAGGCCGAGCTGCTCGAGACGGCGTTAGGTCTCAGAAAGAAAACCAGCCTTACGGACGAATCCCATTTCGAGCGGTTGCTAAAGCTTGCGCAGCTGTACCATGAGCAACTGCGGGATCCGCTTCGGGCCATCCCTTTCTTGAAACAGGCGTATCAGCTGCGGCCGCACCATGGCGATTTACTCCCCCAGCTCGGTGCCCTCTGCGCCAAGAGCTTCGAAACCCTTCCCGAAGCGATTGAGATCTTCCGCAAACTACTGAACGCAAAGCCGCTGGCTGCGGCGCACTACCGCATCTTGGGGCAGCTCGAGGCGGCCCGCGGTGAGGCCGATCGCGCAGCCGGTTACTTTACCGGCCTACAGATTCTCAGCCCCGATGATCCGGAAGCATCCCGCACCATAAAACATTTCGGGCTGGCGGCGCTTCCAAAACGACCCTTGAAGGCAAGCGAATGGGACCAGGTCATTTTACACACCGACGCGGATTGTTTGCTGCAGCGCATTCTCATGGTGCTCGCACCCTATCTGGAACAATTGTTCGCGGCGAATTTCGAACGCTTCGGCTTTACGAGAGCAGCCGATATGCCGAGCGTACTTCCAGCGGTCGCCGACATGGCTGAACAGGCCCAGCTTCTGATATCGTGCCGGCCCTGCGCGATGCTCGTTGCGCCTGAATCGACCTATCAGGCATTCGTCGAGAGCGGCGAACAGCCGACCATTCTGTTGTCGAGCAGGGTCGTCGAACTGAGCCGGGACGCTGAGCTGCTCTTTTTGATCAGTCGTGAGGTCGCCAAGGTGGCCATGGGTTGCGTCCTGCTGTTTAAGTTCAGTCGCATGGACCTGCTGCAGCTTTTTGCGTTGTTAGTCAGATTGGCATGCCCCGAAATCGAGGCGCCGCTCCTCCTACCGCCGTCTGCGCCGGAATATTTGGAGGCAATCCGTGGAACTATTCCAGCAGAAGCACTCGAGTTAACCATCCCGCTCATCCGTCGCTACGCGTACGATCCACAGTCGCATGACTTCGAGCGATGGATGACGGGAGTTCGTCGGACCGCCGATCGGGTGGGGTTGCTGGCATGCGGAGATTTGAATGCGGCACTGAGCGTAATGACCCGCTTTAGCAGCGTCGCGATTGGGCAAGAGTTTAAAGATATTGCTAATCGCGCCGCCCTGCTCGAGCGTGATGCGGACATGCTCTCCCTCTTCAACTTCGCTTTCTCCGAGCGATACCTATCCCTCCGCGCGGCGATAATCACAGCGGAAAAAAGTTAGCTGACGTGCCTATCGGACATTGAATACCATACGGATGAATTCGTCGTTTTTGAGGAGTCCCAGGGAACCGCTGGCGGCCTGCACTTCATCGAAAGCGCTGCTGCCGTCGGGCGTGATGCCCGTGCGCCACAGCGCTACGGGCACGGGATCGCTTCCGTGGTTGCCGGTCTCCACGGGGGTAGGGTGATCCGGCAGGACCGCGATGGTTGCATCCCAGCCCTTGGCCTGGATGCCCTCGAGAATGGGGCCCACGAGACGCCGATCCAGGTACTCGATGCACTTGATCTTCAGATCCAAATCCTTGGCGTGGCCCGCCTCGTCCGTGGCTTCGACGTGGACGAAGACAAAGTCGTGGGTGTTGAGAGCCTCCAAGGCCGCCTGAGCCTTGCCTTCGTAGTTGGTGTCGTAAAGGCCCGTGGCGCCATCCACGTGGACACGATCCAGGCCTGCATACTTGCCGATGCCGCGTATGAGGTCCACGGCGGAGATGACGGCGCCGGTGATGTGGAAACGCGTGGTGAGCGGCTCCATCTGCGGCCGTCGTCCCAAAGACCACACCCAGATGGCGTTGGCGGGATCCTTTCCGCCTTTCCAACGCGCGCGATTCACGGGATGATCCGCGAGCAACGTCTTGGCGCGCCGATGGAGTTCCAGCAGGCGCGTGGCGGTGCCCTCACCCGCGGCGGTCTTGGCCCTGGGCAACAGTTCCGCCTCGGGCCTGCCGACGTAGTCGTGGGGCGGAAAACAGTCCACCTCGGGTGAAGCCCAGCCTCCGGGCAACACCAGCAGATGACGGTAGCTGACGCCGGGGTAAAACACGGCGGGCCGATCACCCGCAGCTGCGCCCAGTTCCCGGTCCAGGTCGCGGATGAGAACGGCGGCCTCCCCGCTGCTGATGTGTCCCGCGCTGTGATTCTTAATGCAACCCTGCCCGTCGAGGGTCAGCAGATTGCAGCGCATGGCCACGTCTGAGGGATCCAATTCCACGCCCATGCTCGCGGCTTCCAACACGCCGCGGCCCTGGAGGCAGATCCGCGGATCGTAGCCCAGCACGGAGAGATTGGCCACGTCCGAGCCATTGACCATGCCTTCGGGGATAGTCGCGAAAAGCCCCATGACACCCTCCCGGGCGATGCGATCGATGTATGGCTTGCGGGCCACCATGAGAGGGGTTTTGCCTCCCAGGGCGGCCACGGGGCGGTCCGACATGCCATCGCCCAGGATGATCACGGTCTTCATAAACGGTATTCCTTCAGAAGATAGGCTTTGAATTCGTCATACTCCGTAGCCATTTCAACAAATTGTTCCGGCTTGCTGTCCAGTCCTTGGAGGCTCGGCGGCAGGGGCGGATCTTGGCCTATGACCACGCGGATTTCATCGGGGAACTTGGCGGGATGCGCGGTCTCCAGGGAGATGGCGGTGAGATTGGCAGCTTCGGGGTACGTCTCCAGGAAGTGCCTAAGCCCCGCCCAGCCTACGGCGCCGTGGGGTTCGAGCATTATACCGTGTTCCTTGTGCACCCTGGCCAGGGTCTGCCGCGTCTCATCGTCGCCGATGCTCACCGAGTAGAAATCCCGGCGCATAGCAACCATGTCGGGAACCTGGAGCAGGTGGCCCGCCTCGTCCATCCGCCCGCCGTACAGGGACACGAGCCGCGCCAGATTGGAGGGATGGCCCACATTCATGGCGTTGGAGATGCACACGTGGCTGGGTTCGATCTTGGTATAGGTACCCGTGGCTAGGAAGCGCGGCACCTCATCGTTGGCATTAGTGGCCACCACAAAGCGCTCCACGGGCAGGCCGCTCTTGAACGAGAGCACGCCGCCCATGAGATCGCCGAAATTGCCGCTGGGCACGGAGAAGACCACCTTTTCGCCCATTTCAATATCCGCGAGCCGCGACGCGGCGTACACATAATACACCGATTGGGGCAGCAGACGGCCGATGTTAATTGAGTTGGCCGAGGACAAATGCAGGCCCGCCAGATCGGGATCGGCGAAGGCGCGCTTCACCAGGGCCTGACAATCATCGAACTTGGCATCCAGGGCCAGGGTGGCCACGTTACCGCCGAGTGTCGTCATCTGTTTGCGCTGGCGGTCGGAGACTTCGTCCTTGGGAAAGAGCACCATCACCTGGATGCCGGCTACGCCCAGGAAGGCGTGCGCAACGGCGCTGCCGGTATCGCCGGAGGTGGCGGTGAGGATCAAAGCTCTGAGCCCTTTGTCCCGCACCAGCCTTCCGAGGGCACGACCCATAAAGCGCGCGGCAAAATCCTTGAACGAGGCCGTGGGGCCTTGATCCAAACGCATCAGGTGGCGCTTTGGTGTCACCTGCTCCAGGGGCACCGGGAAGTCATAGGCGTCCTGGCAGATGTTAGAGAGTGTCTCGAAGGTGAAGACGCCTTCCGCGTAGGGCGCCAGGATCGCCGTGGCCAGTTCCGGGTAACTGAGGTGCTTGGCCTGGCGAAGGAATTCTTTCGAGAAGCACGGCAGCTCCTCGGGCATGAAGAGCCCCTGGTCCGGAGCCTGACCCAGGAGCAGGGCTTCGCCGAGATTTACAGCCGGTGTCTGCCGATTCGTACTGACGAAGCGGATCATCCGTTTTCTCTCTCCGTCCCCACAAGCCTAGAGGTAGATTAACTATGAATTCAATCTTCAGTCAATGATAGGGAATACTTGTTAATCGGCACGTTGGAGAATGATCATTTCCACACGGCGGTTCTGGCTGCGGCCTTCTTCCGTCTTGTTGGAGGCAATGGGTTTTTCCATGCCGAAGCCTTGGGATGACAGCCGCGTCTGGTCGATTCCCTTGTTTACCAAGTACTCGACAACCGATTGAGCTCGACGCTGGCTGAGAGCGAGGTTATACGGGCGGGTACCAACCGAGTCGGTATGGCCTTCAATCCGCAATTTAAGAATCTCCGGATGCTGCACCAGCGTAGCCACGACCTGGTGGAGCAGAGCAAAAGAGTCTGGCATGATCACGGCTTTGTTGGTTTCAAAGTGGATCTTTTCACGCAATTCTATGGAGTCACGCTTAACATTGACTTTGACTGCATCCTTGGTCGGGCAGCCGTCGTATTCAGGCAGGCCTTTGACGTCGGGGCATTTGTCGATATTATCCGGAATGCCATCCCCGTCCCTGTCTGGCAGCGGACAGCCGTCGTTCTCTTTCGGACCCGGCTGATCCGGGCAGCGATCGACGTTGTCGGGAACACCATCTCCATCACGATCTTGGATTAAAGGGCAACCATCATTAGATGCCGGACCAGGCTCATTCGGACATTTGTCCTCGCGGTCGGGCACCCCATCGCCGTCGGTGTCTTTCTCAGGACAACCCTTGTTGCTCACCGGCCCCGGGACATCGGGGCATTCATCTTCATCGTCGGGCACGCCATCATGATCGCGATCCTGTATCGGTTTAACGGTTTTTGCTTCTGTTAGCCCAAAGGTGTACCGGATCATGGGATAGACGACAACGGCAATATCATGATCCCGCAAGGGGAGATATTCAATATTGGCCTCTATGGCAAAGGAGAAATGTCGAAAATTGGGATAGTACTCAAAACCACCGCCCGCTAAGACAACCAAGCTATCTTTGCCGGCCACGTCTACTTGAGCACCCTTATATAAGCCCTTAATACCCTTGGGATACGAGAGCAGATACCCGGCGCCCCCCTGGATATACAGATAGCTGCGCTCGGTTGCAAAAAGGGCCAATGAGGCACCGGCCCAGAAAATGCGACCTTCGTAATCCATCGAGGCACGCTGGCCCGCGGTATTAGTGCCGCGACCAGAATATAATTCATCCATAAAGCCCATCTTTATTCGAAACAGCCATGTCACATCGTACCCAAGCTCAAGGCCGACGAGAGCACCTACGTTTGTCCCACCCAGCGCGGGTTTGAAATCCAGCGCGGCGCCACCCTGCAATCCCACCTCGAGCCCTTTCTCCACCTGTTTATAGGTTTGGACCCGTGGCCCCGTTTCGACAGTTTGGGCGTTGGCCAAGAGCGGCATGGTGAGCAACCACAATGCGAAACTGCACATAGATTTGAAATCTGTACGCATTTCTTTCATTGCCTCGTGAGTACGCATTTATCAAAGGTTACCAAATTCCACCTTGAAAAATCAAATTTTATCTCGTTCCCTGCTTGAAAACCGGTCTAATACGGCTTATGCTCAAAACGTTCGAAATGACCGCTGTTCGACCCGAACGAGATATTTTCAGCCGAGGGTTACATGCCAGGCATCGGCGTCATCAGCAACCCTAACGCAGGTCTGAACAAGCTTTACCCTAACCTCAAGAATCGATTGACCTTTATCGTCGGCCGAGGCGGCGAGGTGGCGTCGACCGGCACCCTCGATGACGCCGAACGAGCTGCCGAGGAGTTTAAACGCTGCCAAATCGACATGGTGGCTCTTAGTGGCGGCGACGGCACTGCCCACCGAACAATCGAGCTGCTGCTCAAAGTTTATGGCAAACAGTCGTTGCCTCCCATTTTGCTTCTACCCTCGGGCACCCAAAACATGGTGCCTGCCTCGTTTGGAATCCGCGCCGGCAGTACGACCGCGTTGTTGCTGACCCTGGCGCGCTACCGTCACAATGTTCCGCTGCGCTGTCTCCGTCGCAACATGTTGAAGGTCAATCACCACCACAGTTTCATGTTTGGCCTCGGGGTAGCTCCGCGCTTTTTGGAACTGTATTATCGTGGAGAAGCAACCCAGGCCGGTGCGGCGAAGCTCATTGGATCTATCATCCTCGATGCTGTGCAACAGGGGCCGGTCTCGAAAAGTCTGCTGTCCCCGATCCGTACTTCCTATCGCTTGGACGAGGGTCCCTGGCACGAAACTCAGATGATTGCGTTCTTCTCTAGTTTCATTGAGGAGCTCTCACTTCGGTTTAAAGTTTTTCCGCGGGCTGGATGGGACATTGACATGTTCGAGAGCATGTTGGTGACGGGGACCGCTTCGCAGATACTTCGCGCCATACCATCGTTATGGCTCGGATCGCCCCACCCCTTGGACGGTTTTATGCGGGTAATAAGCAAAGCGTTGGAACTACGCCTGGAGCGCCCCGAGCCCTACACGCTGGATGGGGAACTGTACCCGCCCACCGACCACTTCACCATCTCCGCTGGCCCAGAACTACGCTTTGTAGTCCCTGGACTGCGGCTGCTCCGGGCCGACCCGCGCCTGCGCTGGGGTGAGATTGGGCCGTGGGACCTGCGCTTTCTCATATAAGTTCAGTCACCGGCGCCGGCGGCTGGAACAAGGTTCCGTCGAGGAAAGAAGATATGGCCGAGAATAATAAACCCAAACGTACTCCACCGCGACCGTTCGCGGTATCCGACCAGGCAATTCTCACCGCATTGCTGGGCTCGGCTGTGCCGTTCGACTCGCCTGATACAGCCGACTGGGTCTGGAAACATCTCCGCTTTGATCCCGAAAGGCTTTCGCACGAGCTGGCTAACCTGCTGCCCGCCGGACGTCGAAACACGAAAGCCTCGGCGCGCACGATTGCTCGTCAATTGGCGACGCAGTATGAGTTGCGGCAGGCGCGCGTTGACATGCTTCGATTCGACTTCTTGCGGCGGCAATGGGAAGTGCCCCGTGCCCTCGTCGGCGAGGCGCTCGGGGCATTCGGGTCATCGCTCTTTCACACACGCAGACGCTCGCTGATAAGCGCCGTCGAGGCCGCGCGCGAGCTCGCTTACTTCGGCTATGGGCCGCCACCGGCTGAGGCGCTTTCGCCGCTCGTCCGGGTACGCGCTTGGCTGTCGGGTGAAACCCCACGTGCCGAGGAACCCATCTTGCTTGAGGAGCAGTATTTCAACTCGACCCGTCACTGGACCGCCGTCGAGCTGCTGGCGCATGATCCCGTGTACCACGGCCGACCGCCACGGATGGCCGATATGGGAAGCGTGCAGAAACGGTTGCGCCGGGAGCCGTTGGATGGCGCGATGGTCTCAAAGCTGCGCGAGTTCTTTTCACGCCGGGCCACCGCGGGTGTACGCGATACGATGCGCTGGGTGCTCGGCTCGCGCCACCCCTGGTTTGGTTGGCCGCGGGCCCGCGATCTTATCATGGAATGCTTCGAACGCTGGGGCGACGAGAATTTCCTTGCGGGGCGGACGAATGTGTACCATGAGGATCCGTCGATTGAGACCGCCGAACGCACCCGCATGCTCGAAAACAATCGGCGCGCCGTACGGTTGTTCGCTGCCGCGCTTGGCTCGGCCCTCAACCGCGAACTGCCACTTGAACTGTCAACCGAACGGTTGCGCGCGATCGCTGAACTCGTGCTCGATCACCACTACGATTATCCTGATTTCGACCTCGAAGCCCTGGGCAACCAGCAGGGCATCACCACCGTGCATTTTGTTGGCCATGCAGCCACGGTATTCGCCTCTCATCTCCGTGGAGACCAGGTTACTCCGCGGCGCAACCGAAACATAGCCGGCCTCTTTTCATCCATGGACGTGCCAGGCAGGTGGCTTGCGCGCTTCGATGATCACCAGCGTGAACGTTTTTTCGAGATAGTCCGCGAGCAGCTTGACGCCATGCAAGGGCGGGGTGGGCTTACCGATGAGAGCGGTGAACTGGTGACGTATCAGCGCCCGCCCATGATCCTGCTGTCTTTTGTAAGCGCGCCGACACCGCGACCGCTCCCCCACGAGCGGGTGCAGGACAGCTTCCGCCTGTCACAGGTGCGAGCCCCGCAGTTTGCCGGATACCTGCGGTCGCAGCCTGACCTCATCGAGAAGTTAGTGGTATTTTTCACGCTGGTGCTGCGCCACTACCTCGACCATGCGTGCCTTCCCAACCTCCGGCCTAAAGACTGGTTGCGCGACTATTGGCTGTTGGGTCTTTGGGGCGACTGCGCGGAAAACGTTTGGGTGAATCTCTATCAAAACAAGAAAACCGGCGAGGTGCGCAGTGAGGTGCGATTCCTCGGCGGCGATCAGCACCAGGTCTACCGTCCAGACCAGGATCACGCTCGCGAAGCCGAACTGTTACATAAGGCGGAAGACATTCTGGGGCCGGACCCTGAACAGGGTGCTCTCCGCGCACTGGCCAGTTTTTTGATGGCGCTCCAGGAAAGCCAGGAAGGCAGCCGTTCGGCCGCGCTTGATCAAGTGGCGATCATGAAGCAAACGTTGGAAGTATTTCGCGAAACGGCCCGGAGCGGAGTGCGCGGTACACTCGTGGATCTCGCCACAACCTTCGAACTGGTCTTGGATGGCGCGATTGACACCGCTCAGCGCGGACTTTCGCGCGTCGGCAGGTGGTCATCCAAGCCGAACTCAAAGCGAGCACCGATCAAGGATGCCTAACCCTTCAGGTGTTAAACGATGACCTATTGCAAGAAGCGCGAATCGGGCTGTATGGCAAAGAAAAGTCAGAGGGGAAACACGAGGGTACGGGCCTATGCCCCTGCCACTATCGGAAACTTCATCGCTGGATTTGATGTCCTGGGTGCAGCGCTCGCGCCGTTGGATGGCTCGCTGTGGGGAGACGTCGTTGAGGTGGCACCAAACGGAAGTAACCGTGGCCGCTCGACTCTTAGTATCACGGGGCCGTTCGCCACCATGCTGCCGAAGAATCCAAAAAATAATTTAGTCTGGCGATGCCTCAACCTCTTCAATCAAAAGCTGCGACGCGACCGTCGTGATCCGGTACCCGTTCAATTGACTCTTTACAAAAATCTGCCGATCTGCAGTGGACTCGGTTCCTCGGCCAGCTCGGTGGTGGCAACGTTGTTCGCGCTCAACGCGTGGTATCGCGAGCCATTCAACGCCCGGACGTTGCTTGAGCTCGCCGGCCAGGCTGAAGGCCTCGTCAGTGGCGGGGTTTTCTATGATGATGTCGCGCCGGCGTTACTGGGCGGGCTTCGGTTGATTGGTCATGGCGGCCGATACGACCCTCAGCCGTTGCCGTTTTTTAAGAATTTTGTGTTTGCGATGGTGCATCCCGCGTTATCGGTGTCAACCGCACAGGCTCGCAGAGTATTACCTCAATCGATACCGCTCGGACTATCGACGTCATTTGCCGGTAACGTGGCCTGTTTGGTTCATTCGCTCCACGTGCGCGATCGAACGCTGTTTGCCAAATGCCTCCGCGACATCGTCGCCGAGCCATACCGGCGCTCGCTCGTCAAGGGTTTCGTTGCCGTGCAGAAGGCGGCTTGCCGGCAGGGCGCCCTGGGCTGCTCGCTATCAGGTTCAGGCCCCAGCGTGGTCGCCGTGGCTGCGACAATAACGCAAGCAAAAAAAATTTTAGGCGCCATGATTGCCGCCTTTGCTCGCCGGAACGTCGCGGCTACGGGCAAGCTCTGCCGCGTTGACAAGCGCGGTGCGCGATTGCTCTAAAACGTAACGGCAATTATGGGGTACACCGACCCCTGGGGTTATTGCCTACCCTCCCATAGCAACTTATAGTATCCTTCTATCTCATTGAAATTGCTGGATGTTTAAAGACTTAAGGGATTATTTGACCGCCGATATCCCGGCATGAACTTTGCAGAAAAATTATGTGTGGTGTGAATCAGAGGTGAAATCGCACGCCGCAGCCTTTATTTCGGAGGCGTACCAAGGTGACCAAACCTGCCCTAGACAGAAAACCAGTAGTAATGATAGCTGAGCACAACCTCGATCTCGTATGGGTGTATAGGCGTTGGCTTGAGGATAGCGGCTATCGAGTTCGCACCGTAGATGACGGTGTGTGGGCGCTTGCCTTGATGGTACCCGACCCACCCGACCTCATCTTACTCGAAACCCGAAACCCACCGGACGAAAGCATTTTTGTTTGTACGCAACTTAAGGTCGGTCCCGCCACCGCAGCTATTCCACTCATTGCAATGATAGATCCTTCGGCCGACGGCTTGAAAGATCGCATGCTTGGGTGCGGAGCCGCTGGAGTCCTCGTCAAACCCTTCAGCCGCACCGAGTTGGTGAATCAGGTCATCCGGTTCCTTGGCCCCGGTGATGAGCTGGAGGAGCTCGACCTGGCCATCCATATCCTTGAGCAACGCCTCTGGACCCGTCAGAGTAACTAAGTCCCCCTAAAATCCTATTGAACTCGTCTCGGAAACGAGAGAACCTTAACCAGTATGAATCGGTGGGGTCGCCGTCGCTCAGAAATAGCATAGATCCCACCACGAGACGATTTCGTTTGAGGAGCCTGCCATGATCGATAACGTCAAGGACGAGAAGCTATATTGGGAATGCAATGAATGCGGTACGATTTTGGAGCTGCACCGCCCGCCCGAGATATGCCCCCATTGCAAACAGAAATGTGTCTTCCGTAACGTTACCTGCTATCAACCAGACTGCGGTTGTCAGGGTTTTGATCCGCAGTTAGTCGGAAAACGTAAATAGCCACAATGACAAAGCCGGCGCGAGGGCAACGCACATGATGGTGCTGGGCATCTTAGGAAGCCCCCGCGCTTCCGGCAACAGCAACACCGTGCTTGAACAGGCCCTGGCCGGCGCAACCAGTGCGGGAGCCCAGGCCGACGTAATCAGGATTGCCGAGTTGTCGATTTCCGGCTGTCGAGCATGCGGCTACTGCGAGGAAGCCGATGGCTGCCAGATCCAGGACGCCATGCAGGACGTGTATCCCCGTCTGTTAGCCGCCGATGTTATTATTTTGGCTGCGCCGGTTTTTTTCTATGGCCTTCCCGCCCAACTCAAAGCCCTGATCGATCGATGCCAAGCTTGTTTTTGCAAACGCCGGCGCGAGAAAAAGCACCTGCCCCGCCGGGCGGCCCGCGGCCGTGGGTACCTGATTGGGGTAGCGGCCCAACGGCGCACTGATCTATTTGTCGGCATTGAACGTACCGCGCGTTATTTTTTTCAGGCATTGGATCTTACGTACGCCGGCTCTCTGCTACTCAGGGGCTTGGAAGACCCGACCGCAGCCCGGGAATCTCAAACGGTGTGCCGACGCGCCTACGAGTTCGGAAAGACTGCGGCTCAAAATTGACCGTATTTCGGCTGTGTGGTTCAATACGTATTACGCGCGAGACGCGAGGTGGATGAATGAGGAAGTTATCAATCGATCCGGTAATCAACCGACACGGTCGCCAGGTTCAGAGCGGCGCGGTCATCTACCGAGAGGGCGATCCCGCGAACGAGGTGTTCATCATCCAAGACGGTACCGTCCAACTCCACAGGCAGGTCACGGAGGATGAATTGTGCCTGGCCATTCTGGGGCCGGGAGATTTTTTTGGCGAGCTGAGCGCGATTGAAAACCAGGTGCATTCCACGACTGCAACCGCGATAACCGACGCGGTAATAGTGACGCTGGATCACGCGTTGTTTCAGAAGATCCTCTCGGAAAATGTGGAGATCGGCGCCCGCCTGATTCGATCCCTGTGCCATCGATTGCGAGAGGCGAACGATCGTACCCTCGCCGTACTTTCCCGCGATGACGAGGCTCGGGTTGCCGATGCCCTCATTAACCTTGATGGTGCCTTGGCGCTTGTCGATCAGAGCGGCGCCGCTCTGGATACGCAACTTTTGGCAAGCCGAGCGGGGTTAAGTACGTCACGGGCCGATGCGATCATCAATCACTTGATTATGCTTGGCCTCGTTCAAAAAAAGGGCGACGGTCATCTCTCTATCGTCAACCGGGAGGCGCTGGAAGATTTTATCGAGTACGTCGGTATGAAAAAACGCTACGATCCACTCTCACCAGACGAGTTGGCGCAGGTTGCCGGGATGACCGTGGCAGAGGCCCAGCAGCTAACCGAACGGGTGATCCATCAACGTCTGGCCAATCAGCGTGATCAGGAATTTGGATCAGGTCTCCTCACCCCATTACAACGCTACCTACAATTGAAGTTGCGCTTTGAATTTGGCGGTTCTTCTCACAGCACGACGGTAGTGACGGGAGAGAACGATCATGAAGGTGCGCTGTGAAACATGCAAGGCCGAATACAACATAGATGAGGGGCGCATTGGACCCGAGGGCTTGCAGATTCGTTGCCCCCGTTGTCTGGCCACCTTTGTCGTCACCAACGAAGCAAGCGGTGGCGGCGAGATCTTCGACTTTAATGCAGTCGATCAGAAGGCCATCGGCACGGACAGCGGCACGACCGTAGAGTCACTCGAACTCGATCATGCGGCAAAACCAGCTCACCACGATTTACCGCCGCTTCCGTCTGTCTCGACCGCCCCGTCGCCCTCAGGCCTTGACCTGGTGAGCGAACCGCCACGGACGCCCGTGCCTCCGCTGGGTTCCTCGTTACCGCCGCTCCACGAACAACCGTTGCCTCCGTTGCCCAGACCCGATACCGTGGCAGAATCTCCCGTCAGTAATGAAGGGCAGATCTTCGAATTCCAAAACCGCGACATCTCCGGTCCTGAGGTTGCGGACGCCGAGACCGCGACCCCAACGATAACCAGCCAACAGCGCTACCGTATTCGGCGCAAGAGCGGCAAGGTCTTCGGTCCGTTCGATAGTGAAACTATTAACCAAATGCTTATCGAGCACCAGTTGATGGGCAACGAGGAAGCATCGGGTGACGGGACGAACTATAAACCATTAGGGGCATTCCCCGAGTTTGCCGACACCATTAGGAAACTCATGGACGAACCGGTTATTTCTTCGCCGGTACCACCACAGCCTGACACCGCACCCGAGCGCACTGATGAGCAGCGGATCCAGCGGCGCCCGGGCGACGGGTCCCTACCGTTAGACATCGATCGCGGCGGAGCAATTGCCCGATTCCGGCCACTACTGCCCGCGCTTGGCGGAACAGCTCTTGTAATTATCATTGGGCTCGGTCTGGGGCTGACCCGCTACGGCGTCTTTGCCTACCGAATTTTCAGCGACACCCACGGCAGCACTGCATCCGATTCTGGCGGCCTGAGCCAAGATGTCCGGGCGACGATGGCATCCGCGGGCGCCAATGATATACGATTAAGCATCGCCCAGGACACCTTTGCCGGTTACAAGAAGGTAATCGCCTCCTTGGAGCCGACCCTCGAACAAAGTCAACGTTCTGTCGATGATCTGTATTGGCTTGGGCTGTCGTACACGACGTTGTTGCGCAAATACGGCGCCAATGATTATTTCCAAAACCGTTGCCAAAAGGTGCTTGACGAGCTTAAGAAAAATTTTCCTGAACGCCCTGAGACCGCTACGGTCGAGGCAGCCTCGTTGATTCTCACCAACCCGGTCCAAGCGCTCCAACGTCTCGATCCGTTGCTGAAGGAAACTACGCTCGACAAAGAGGCGCTGGTGATAGCTGGTTTTGCGTCTGCCTACCAAAAGAAGTGGCGCGAGGCGGCCCAGTATCTTGACCGCGCCGCCGCGATCGACCCTGCGTTCGCCAAGGCATACCACGCCCTCGGTGAAATCCAAGCTTTGCAAGGCGATATGGAAAATGCAGTTCTCTTTTACCAAAAAGCCCTCGAGAAAAATCCGCAGCATACGAGCTCGGCATTAGAACTCGCCCGCATCATGATCGAGATCACTGCCGATCATACCCACGGCGAAGAGTACCTCAACCAGGTGTTCGATACACACTTTGAGGAGCTGGCGCCGAGCGAGCGCGCCCAGGCATTTTTCTTGCGGGCGAAGATCATGATGCGTCAGCACAAGAATGCTCGCGCGATTGCCGACTTAACCTCAGCCATCGATCTTGCGCCCAAACAGGTCGCCTACCTGGTCGTACAGGGTACCCTCTATGCGACCATGGGCGAGCATGCCCCGGCGCTTACCGATTTCGAGAAGGCTCTGACGCTTGATCCACAAAACCTCGACGCCCAAATTGGTAAGGGCCGTTCGTTGTGGCAAACGGGCGACATTCAAAAAGCAAAAGCGCTCCTGGAGCAAGCCGGCGCTGCCGCCAAGGAAAATCCCTGGCCGCTGTATTACCTGGGACAACTTGCCGAGCAACTCCTTAAACCGGATGACGCACTCGGTTACTATCAAAAAGCTCTAGCACGCAATCCCCAATTTCTTTTGGCCCACGTAGCCTTGGCGAAGATGGCGCAGAAGCGTGGAGACCCAGCAGGCGCACAGGATCAACTTGCCATGGCCGCCGCGATCGACGCGCATGCAGCGGCGGTTCATAACGGTTTCGGGGAGATGCACTTCGGTCAAAAGAACTTCAGCTTGGCCGAGGCTGCGTTTAAAGAGGCCCTAAAGAACGATCCAGAGTTCACCCCGGCACATATTAACCTTGCGAACACCTATCGCGAGCTCGGTCGTTACGACGAGGCGGTGGCCAACTACCAAGCAGCAGCGGCACTCGCCCCGAACTATCCGGGCTTAGCCGAAGAATATGCCTACACCCTCCTGGTGCGCAAGGACTACCCGGCGGCGCTCGACCTCTATCGTCAAGCCATCCACCTCAGTCCAAAAGATGATCGACTCTACCTCCAGGCTGGCATCGCCTCCCTCGAAAACGGCGACGCTCCGGGGGCGGCCAAGTACTTTCAGACCGCCATTGATCTCAACAGCGGCAATGTCGAGGCCCAGACGCGGTTAGGCATTTTGTTGTATCAGCAGGGCAGTCTTGACCGGTCGCAGGAGTTGCTCAAGAACGCCATTGAGATCGATGCCAATAACCCTGACATTCACTACGCCATGGGACAGACGCTTCTCGCCAGCAAGCAATGGGGCGATGCATTGGAAGAGTTCCGCACGGCCGTCAAGCTCAAATTCGATCATCTTGGAGCCGTTCAAGAACTCAGCAAATTGCTCATCGACCGAGGACAGTACCAGGAGGCGGTCACCACCCTCAATCGGGCGATCGCCGCGCAGCCGAAGCACCTCGAGCTGCTCCTCCTCCTGGGCGACGTCTACCACAGCCAGAGCCTGTTGCCGGAAGCATTAACAGTCTACCGAAAAGCCTTGGCAGCTAATCCAAAAGCCACGGGAGTAGCCCTGCGCCTCGCGCGCACCTATGACGAGCTCAACCAAAAGGCAGCCGCGACAAAATTTTATTTAGAGGCGATCAAACAGGAACCCGACAATGCCCAGCCGCACTATTATCTCGGGTACATTTACAAGGCCAACAACAAAAAAAATCTTGCCGTTGTGGAATTTCGTCGTTACCTACAGTTGCGCCCTGATGCTCCCGATGCCGCTGATATTAAAGACGAGATTGCTTATTTACAAAACGAGTAAAAACCCGAGAGACCCGTTTGCCATTACTTGGCAAAACACTCATTATGTGTGTATACCAAGGTGGCGTCGTTCAGAGGCGTGAAAATTCACCACCGGTAACGATA
This sequence comes from uncultured delta proteobacterium, assembly GCA_963754925.1. Taxonomy (GTDB): domain Bacteria; phylum Myxococcota; class B64-G9; order B64-G9; family B64-G9; genus CAVWHX01. The sequence goes on along the minus strand of CAVWHX010000004.1, from coordinate 1,013,320 downwards.
GCGCCAGTCTATTAATTTTTTATGGAGCCGCTTGGTGCTCGATCTCAAGAAGGTTACAGACCAAACAAACGAGGTTCAGTCCCGGTTGTCGCTGCGTGGGGAAATCCCGGCACTCGAGCGTGTTGTCGCGCTCGCCGGAAAGCGCAAACTCCTCATTCGAGAGGTGGAGGGTCTGCGTCGCGATCAAAAGATAGCCTCGAATAAGATGGTGGAACTCAAAGGATCTGCAGAGGCAATTACGACGGCGCGCGCAGAGTTGAGAGTCACTTCGAGCAAAGAAAAGGAGCGGGCGGCGGAATTGAAATCCGTCGAATCCGAGCTGGCCGAGCTGCTTCTGGTGATTCCGAACATCCCGCATGAGTCGACTCCATTTGGCCGCAGCTCGGATGACAACCTCGTTATACGCACAGTCGGCACACCCGCCCGCCCCGATTTCGAACCACAGCCGCACTGGGAAATAGGCGAGCGGTTAGGAATCCTTGACTTCGCCCGGGGGGCTAAGCTCTCCGGGGCGCGCTTTACCGTACTCATCGATCGCGGCGCTCGGCTTGAGCGCGCATTGATCAACTTCATGCTCGACGTACATACCCACGAGCACGGATACACCGAGGTACAGACACCGTATCTGGTGCTGCGCGACACCATGCAGGGCACCGGTCAGCTGCCCAAATTCGAGGGGGAATCCTTCAAGACCGTTGAACCTGAATACTTCCTGATTCCAACCGCCGAGGTGCCGGTGACCAACCTCCACCGCGACGAGATCCTTGATGCGGCTGAATTGCCCAAAAAGTACGTGTCGTATAGCGCCTGCTTTCGACGCGAGGCCGGCGCGGCCGGTCGCGACACGCGCGGGTTGATACGCCAGCACCAGTTTGACAAAGTAGAGTTGGTTAAGTTTTGCCGCCCCGAGGAATCCTATGCCGAACTTGAATCGTTGACGCAGAACGCTGAAGCGATCCTGCAAAAACTTGGGTTGGCCTATCGGGTTGTTCAGCTCTGCGGCGGCGATCTGGGTTTTTCGGCGGCTAAAACCTTCGATTTGGAGGTTTGGATGCCTGGACAAAACGCCTATCGCGAGATCTCCTCGTGCTCGAACTTCGAGGACTATCAGGCGCGTCGAGCGCGGATCCGCTTTCGCCGCGCCCAGGGCGAGAAGCCAGAGTTGCTACACACCTTAAACGGTTCCGGACTGGCAGTTGGCCGAACGCTCGCCGCTGTGCTCGAGGTCGGCCAGCGTGCCGACGGTTCGGTCGTGCTGCCTGAAGCATTGGTACCATACGCGGGATTTCGAGAGATTCAGCAGGCGAGGAGCCTGAGTCCTTGATAGATACGGAAGGCAACGCAGCTGCTTTGAGGCAACGGTATACGGCCACTGCAATGCGGAGTGCCGCATGACCCGGATCCTGATTGTCGATGATGTGAAATTATTTAGGCGCCTTGAGGCAAACGTTCTCGGGTGGCGCGGTTACACGATCGAAGAAGCCGCTAATAGCACGGAGGCTTGGCAAAAAATCCGTACCAATCCACCCGATCTTGCGCTCATTGATCTGCATATGCCGGGCATTCCCGGTCACGAGTTATGCCGGCAGATCAAGCAGGATCCCAAACTGCGCGCAACTCCGGTCATCATCATCACCTCATCGAGCCGCGATGAAGACATACGACAAGCGGTGCAGGCAGGATGCGATGATTATCTCACGAAACCGCTCGATGATGCGACCTTGCTTCGCAAGGTGGAAGATTTGCTGGGCAGCGCCGAGAAGCGCCGCTTCCCCCGTATTCCGACCTCGTTGCAGGTATCCTTTGAGGATTTTAAAGGAATATTTTTCGAGTACACCCATGACATCAGCCGGACCGGCGTATTCATCGAGATGAACGAACCGTTGCCGGTTGGTGCGCGTCTTAACTATCGTTCTCCTTGTCTTCCGGTATCCACCAACCGGTTCTCGCCTACGGCCAGGTGGTGCGTCGGATCGAATCATTACCCGGCAAGATCGGCGGTATGGGAGTGCGCTTTATTCACCTAGACAGTGAAAGTCGCACCATCATCGATCGGTTGGCGTCCAGTCAAAAAATGCTGGGCTCACTTGATGGGAGCAAAATTTTTAGCAGGCTCACCTATCACTTGGAAGATGCCGGTGAGCCCACCGCCACGCTACCTGCCGATGCTACGATAGCCGCCTTGGAATGCGAGCGCGACGAACTGCGCGCTTCGCTTGAAGAACTTCAGCGCGATCACCTCCGACTCTCCTCCATTCTGACTCTGACCCAACATTTACAAGCCGAGAATGCGCCGAAGAGCGCGCTCTCGGTGGCGTGCGATGCGCTGTGCAACCTCGTGGGCATCTCTTCGTATGGGATCTTTTTACTTGAGGGAAACCCAGCCCGCCTGATTCCGATCGCCTTGCAAGGGCTGTTGTTAGATGTGGCCGAGCGACTGACGATCGAAGGTCCCCTGGCGCGTGCCGTGCAGGAACGCGCCATTCAAACGTTACCGGTGCCCTGGCCGGTTGGTCATAGCGGCGTGAGGCTTCTGGTAGCGGCGCCATTAGTGTACGGGGAACGAGTCCTCGGTTTGATCACGGTCCACGAGCTCTTCCGTCAAAAGGCGACCCTCAATAAAAATGACTATTTTCTACTTGACATACTCGGCAAACACCTGGCGACGGTCTTGCTCAATACCGTCGCTCGGGGTATGCTTGAAAAAGAGATTTCTGTTGAGCAGATCCGCGTTGCAATCAAAGGCGGCGGCACACCCCAGGGCTAGTCCCTTAAAAGGACAAGGGCTTGTCCGCAGGATAAGTGCTTGTACAGAGCATAAGAGATTGTAAGCTCGCTCTGCTCGCAACAATCTCTAATAATCCTCACTTCGTTCGTCAACAATCTCTTATGCTTCAATTCCCCTGTTCCTTCTCGTACCGTTCAATACTCTCACGTACCATAGGCGCCTGCATATCGTTTGGGCATACTTCGACAAATTTTCTGAACGCCTTATAACCCTTGACTTTATCGCCAATCTTTAGGTAGGCTGTACCGAGGTACCGGTACGAGGCACAATCGTTCGAATCAGCCTTAAGCGCTTTCTGAAACAATACAATAGCTTCATCAAATTTACCTTCATTGAAGAGCTTGAGAGCACTGCCACGCACTTCCTGAGGCTCTCGCGCTTTGTTCGTTTTTGGTTCCGGCGCTTTGGCAGCGGCAGGCTCCGGCGCTCTACCGGTGGGCGGTTCCTGTGTTTTGGTGTTTTTGGATTCCGGAGAATCGAGGCTCTCCTCCTCGATCTCAACGATTTCAGGACCGGGTGCCTTGTTGGTTTGAAGCGAATCGGTTTGATGGGTTACCGGAGCCGATGTGATACTATTTTTCCCCCCCTCGGCTTTCCGTGACTCGCCAACCAGTGATTTCTCCGCGGCCTGTTTGAGCTTTTGAGCGGTGACATCTTCCTCGTCGATTGTCAGAACGGCCTCGAATTGTTTGATTGCATCTGAAAAACGACCCTTTTCAAGAGCGTACTGGCCCTGTTTGAGGTGGGAGGTTTTGAATTGATCTTCCACCTCCAAGCGCAGTTGGGCGGCCTCTCTGGCTGCAACGGTATCTGGCGGAAAATTGATTTTTATTGCCTGGTCCCAGTTCCTGTTGGAAATCAACGTCCTCAGTTTATTGAGGGAATTGGCTGCATCTTTTTCCTTGATGCTTTGGTCGCGCATTTTCATATAGGTATTGTTGCCCGGATCCTTGGCTAAAGCCGCCTCGAAATTCTTGAGCGCTGCGTCATAATCGCGAGCCGACAACCTATCCATAGCTATCTCGAACTCAACTGAGGTTTGGTTGATGGGTGGTGACGCAACCTCGGTAGAACTGGATTTGCTTTTATTAACTTGGCTGTTGTTGAGGGGACTTGATACGGCTTGCATAATTATGTACACACTGATGCTTATCAAGACCACGGCCACCAAAGCGCCGAATGCCAAGTACAGCTTCCGGTTGGTGAAAGACTCTTTGGCTGGTATATCTTCTGGTACCTCCGGGGCTACGCTCTTGGTGTCCGCTGGAGCAACCTCCCCGGGGAAAGAGGATTGATCTTCCGTTGCTGGCTGAGGCGCCCCGCCTGAACTATCGGGGGCTAACGGCGGCGGCGGGGGCTCAATGGTTACTCGACCGGTAACCTCGCGGTCGCGGTCGACGACGCTTCCGGTTTCGGCCTCGTCTGTTTGTTGAAAGGATACGTGGTAGTCACCGATATCTAGGTGATCGGTTTCTCGAATAGTGGTTCGCGCTGTGATGCGATTCCCGTTGACTTTTAACCCCATTATAACTGTCGAGATCCTCTATAAATAACGAACTGTTAGAGCGGATCAAGCGCGCGTGCTGGCGAGAAATGTTCCTATCGGTCAGCCGGATGGTGTTTCCTTCCTTCCGACCAATCGTAATCTCGTCCTGGGTGAGAGGGACGACAGTAGTATTTCCCTCATCGTCTTCGATGATCAGTTTAAGCACTCAACCTCCGTGGCTTATACCTGCTTGCTTTCATAATTTTGTATCATGACGCCCCATTGAATTCAACCCGAAAAGTTCGGCCTCGGCAACTCTCCGGCTAGTCTTCCGACTTCGAAGTTACTCCCGTGGCGTCGGTGATGGCATAGGGGGCTCGTCACCCGCCAACACCCGCTGAAAATTATACCCCGACACGGGCCACCGTCGATAGGCGCTATGGCGTCGAATCATCGAATCGAACGGTTCATCGATGACTCGGCTAATTTTTCCGGATGCTGCATGTCTCACGTAGCGGCGACCGTTAATCGACAGTATGAGACCAATATGAGAAATGCGCTCGGGAATCGTTGGGAGATCCTGCCGGACAATGATTAGGATCGCCCCATTGGGAACCGCAGATTGAAAATCCTTCATACGCTTGATGGGGATAATCGGGAGGCGGGCCTCTCCGGAGGGAATATCGTTAGCCGCAAGGTTGGGCCAGCGACTTTTATGGGTACGTTGATTCCAGATATGAGAGTCAAGGCGCTTGGTGATCCAGAGCGTTGATTGACCGGCGATCGAATCAGTGATGTCCTCCAGAAAACCCTCCTTCTGGTTGTCAGGAATCCATTGGGCTATCATGAAGTGCTTGCGATACCGATAACCAATCCGTGCATTCAGGTAACGAATCCGTTGAAGCACCACCTTCGCCTGCGCCAGATTCTCGGAGCGCGCAAGCGCCATGGCTTCCTCAACCAAGGTAACACAATCGACGGCATCGAAGCGTATCAAGGGATCGGTATCAGGAGGGTTACCTTCGCCTTCGCCCAGTGGGGATACGAGATATCGTGTTCCTAAAAATCGATCGGTAATCTTAATCAGCCTCCGAGTGAAGTCAGGCTCCTGCTTGTTAACCTCTTGTAAAAATAAATCGATCTCGGCTGGAAGCATCTGGGAAAAATGCGGCGGATTTTGAGTTTGAAAAAGCCCGCTCCAAATTTAACAGCTGGAGTATTACCCCACGCATAGCCTCATCCTACCATACACCCATGGTACAATCCCAGAAATCGGGCTCGTTACCAGTCGACATCCTCCATTGTCTGAATGCTAACAGCTAACTTTTGTTGCTAGTTACTTAATGCTAAGGTATTTTTGTCGTTATAGTGCCGGTCAATGCCGGGGAGATAGAGGGCACTGAGTGCACATCCAGCAAGATAAAAACACACCAACGCGCATTCTGGTTGTCGACGACGAAGAAGTTGTCCGCCGGGTGATTTGCGAGACGCTGGAGAAACCGGGAACCTTCGTGGTCGAGGCCGAGGACGGTGAAACAGCTATTGCGTTGCTTCTAAGCGAACCCTTCAGCCTTCTCATCTGCGACAAAAATCTGCCCGGTATTACCGGCCTGGACGTAATCCGACGGGCTAAAGCAAAAGATCCGAAGATTGCCACCCTGCTGATCACCGGATTTGCCTCACGCGAATCGGCTGAGGAAGCAATGGCGATCGGCGTGGACGAATACATCATCAAACCGTTCGATCTTCCCGAACTGGAGCGCAAGGTAAACGAAGCGTTTGATCGGCGCAATCTGCGAATGAAAGCTGAATCAAAGCTGCCCATTGTGCCGGCCCAACAGCAAGCCCTCCTATACATCACTGATCCATTCGCACGGGAGGTTCTGAAAAAGGCTCTCGAGTCATTAGGCTACCGTGCAATAGTCATCGATTCACTGTCTGAAGTGCTGAGCCAGGTACGAAACAAAAAGGTCGGGGCCTTAGTATGTCAGCTTGAGCTACTCAACCGGGATAACGCCACCGCCTGTTTTTTACGCAGTACGTTACTCATGAGCCCGGGCTTGAAATTTGTGGCGGTTAGTGGTCGTCGTGCGCTCGGCAATGCGGTAACGGCACTTCATTACGGAGCGGGGAACATCATTTATCAGCCTCTCCCGGATACAACCACCCTGAGAAAAACGTTGAAGAAATTTTTCAACAACGAATAATCCCCTCACCCTATCCTCCGGCGCGCCGTCGTTGTTACCTGTTGTATTGTAAGCTATTGGGCTGCACCGGACATTCTTCTGCGATGCGGATGTTCGCGGCGATCCTACCTTCTGCCCGCAGTCGAAAGAGGTGCGGAACCACCTCATCGCGCACCTCGGTGGGGCGCTGGGGATTGATGAAAATCGACGTCCCGCCTTCAAACCCGGCCGGGTAGTTCACGCGCCACTTGATCAGCACGTGGAACGGAATGCGATCAAGGCAATCGCGGGGTTGGTAATACCACTCCTCGTTGCAGCTCATCTCGGGTCCCTGAGCAACATAGCACGCGTGGATCAAGTCGCTAATCCCTCGGAGTTCTTCCGCGTTGTGTTCATAGGGCCGCAGGTGGCGCGCTTTGGAATAGATTGCCAGCGTCGGGTTGCGGTGCCCGATATCAGCAAACATGACCGCGTAGTCATTCTCGGCAATCACCAAGTTATTGTAACCGGCGAAATTCACCACATACGTATTGTAAAAATTTGGATCGGAGCGCGAAGCTTCCACCTCGCTTGTGATAAGGGTGCCCCAATCGTCAAGGCCAACGAGTTGCTTATGCATATGATCAAAGGAAGCCCCCGAGGGTCGCAGCCAATTCTGAAACGTAACCACGTAACGCACGTAGCGGTTGGTTTCCGTGATGTCGCGGATGGCCTCAGCGGTAAAGCGCATGTATTGGAAGTGCTCGTCGGCAGTTAACGCCCCCGATCCAAACAGCGTGGCAGCGGTGCCGCGCTCCGTGCCAACGCGATAGTGCCGCTGATTGACGATTAACTGATGGCAGCTTAGAAAAAAGCTATCAGCTTGCTCAAAGAGCTGCTTTTCGTTCATCTGCGGTATGTCCAGCCCGCGCCGGCGTAATGACTCATGCTTTTTACGAACCAACTCTAACATATGAGCGCGGCCTTCTGGATCGCTCTTATACTGCTCCGCCCATTCACGTTGGCGGGCTACGCCGCGGTAGTCGTAGTTGCGTCGCCAGTAGTTTAAGGTGACGATCTCATAGAGGTTGGCGACCCTGCGGAAGATATACTGAGTTTCGCGCAACTGCTTCGGTAGTAATCGGTCGATGGTGCGGTAGCCGGAGTCAGCGCGTACGAGCCGGTCGATCTCGGGCGGCGTTTCAAGCACATTTACCGAGCAAAAAGCACAGTAGTTCTCGGGTTCTCGGGTTCGATCATGGGTCATGCACGTCGGTGCGCTCTCGCTGATGGGCCGACTGTTGCGACCCGGCACCCACCAGGCGGTCCGCCCGGTAAGGGGGTTAGTCATTTTCAGGGTCCCATCTGGCATCTCGTACATCAGATCGTGATAATGCACGCCGTATGTCCTTTCGTTAATCCTCTATTCCCTGTGTTAAAAGACTAGCAGGCTCACTCGAAGGATTCAACTATGTTGACACTTCATGCTCGGGGTACTAGTCCATAGTGCTACGAGCATCCGCAGCATGAAAGGAGAATCCATGTCGACCTTGCAAGAACGTATCCCCCGCGAGCGGTTTGAAGCGATATTTCGGCCGATGATTCGCCATATCTCGACCCGCATGGCGATCCTGCGACTTAATGAAGCGGCCAAGATTGCTATTCCCCGTCAGACCACGCTCGATGGACTGATGCAGAAGCTGATGGTGCTCTGCTATGACCAAAACCGGCCGCGCGTGATCGCCGAGCTTGAACAATTATGGAATCTCTCCTTTGAAAATCGGTTGGCGGAACACCTCGAACGGTTCGTCGAACTCACCGATGATCTCAACAAACACCTTAACGGCGAGAAGCTGCCAGCGGACCCGGAACAACGAGTCGCGGCAGCCAAAGCGATCGGTGCGATTGTCTCCTTTTTGCGCGATCAAGGATTCTCCTATGAGGAAATCGATACCGCTTTTCGCCTGCGCGCCTACCCTGACGTGCTGGAGTTATTCCTCACAGAGTTCAAGGCTGAATAGTTCCCTCACTCAACGTTTTTTGCAAGACCCCTCTCCCCAACAGAGAGAGGGCAAAAGGAAAATGCAATGTTATGAAAATCCGGTGACCCTCTGTTCGAAAAGCGTATTGACTTCCTTCTCCAGTTGCGCGGAAGAGGTAATCGAACCGGGAAGGCGTACAATGGTCTCCGGCCCATTATCGGGCAAGTGAATATGTAAAAAAGCCGGGCAGGTGCCGGTAAAGCGACCAAGAATCAATTTGAGTTGAAGAAGCCTCTCCCGCGAGAGTGCCTCAGCCGGAAGATGGAAATCCACCCGTTTTATCGGTTGCTGTGAATCCTTGAGAAGACGCACCTCGCGCACCCGGAGTTTTGCTAATGGATTCTCTTCATCATCGACGGTCAGCTGGCCGACAAAGAGGAGCGGTTCAGCGGTCCTAAGCAGCGGTTCGTAGAGGGCGAACTCCTTTGAGAAAACCAGCGCCTCGCAGGTGCCCATGCGATCTTCGATCGTCAGTACGGCCATCCGACCGGAGCCGTTTTTCAGCGGACGTTCGCGCATCGCTGAGACCAGTGCTGCCACAACTATCTCCCGGTGCCGGTTGCCGTTGCCGGTTGTGGCCCGCTCATGCAGGTCGGCGAGGGTAGAGGTGGCCGCGGTCGCGATGAGCTTTTGGTAGCGGTCGAGGGGGTGTCCGGTGACATAAAAACCAAGAGCTTCGCGCTCCCCAAGCAACCGCTCGTGCTCACTCCATTCGGGTAACCTGTTCAGTCGTGGATCGTCGGTTGTCGGCGGTTCGGTTTCAAGACACAGCAGGTCAAGCAAACTGCGCTGGCCGCAGGTGCGCTCCTTCTGCCGGGCAGTACCGCATTCGAAGGCCGACTCAATCGCGGCGATAAGACTCGCCCGGCTCGTGTTGAGGCTGTCAAATGCACCGCACTTGACCAGCGCCTCAACGACACGCTTGTTGACTTTATGCAGATCGACCCGCTCGGTAAAATCAAAGAGAGAACAAAACGGCCTCTCGGTACGACACGCGACAATCGTCTGTATCGCCGTATCGCCGACGCTCTTTACCGCGCCGAGGCCTAGCAAGATCTGATCATCAAGCACCGAAAAGTCGCGCACGGAGCGGTTAACATCGGGTGGCAACAGCTGGATACCCATCTCACGCGTGTGAGCAATATACCGGACGAGGGTTTCGGTGTCGCCCATTTCGCTCGACAACAGCGCAGCCATGAATTCAACCGGGTGGTGGGTCTTGAGGTAAGCGGTCTGGTAGGAGATCAGGGCGTAGGCTGCAGAATGCGATTTATTAAAGGCGTATTCGGCGAATTTTTCGATCTTTTCAAACAGAGCCTGTGCCTCGGCTGCGGCCATACCGGATGTTCTAATCGCGCCAACCACAAAGATTTCTTGTTGGCGCGCCATTTCCTCGGTTTTCTTCTTGCCCATGGCCTTGCGCAACACATCGGCCTGGCCCATGGTGAAGCCGCACAATTCAACGGCGATGCGCATGACTTGCTCTTGATATATGATCACGCCGTAGGTGCTGCTGAGGATCGGTTCGAGCACCGGGTGCTGGTAGCTGATGCGTTCACGCCCGTGCTTGCGGTTGAGGTAATCGGTCACCATCCCGGCCCCGAGTGGCCCGGGTCGATAGAGTGCCACGGCTGCGATGATATCTTCGAAGCAATCCGGCTTGAGCTTCTTCATGAGCTCTTTAAAACCCGCAGATTCAACCTGGAATACACCGTCGGTTTGGCCCGAGGTAATCAGATCATAAACCGCTCGGTCATCAAGCGGCAGCTTTTGGATGTCGAGCCGAGGGCCGCTGTGGTTAATCAACCGCAAGGCTTGGTCGATAACGGTCAGCGTCTTGAGTCCCAAAAAGTCGAACTTAATCAGCCCAACCTTTTCAACTTCGTCTTTAGCAAACTGGGTGATGAGCGAGCCGTCCTCCCCCCGCATGACCGGAACGTGCTCCCAAAGGGGTTTCTCGGCGATCACCACCCCGGCGGCGTGGGTGCCGGAATGCCGGTTGAGGCCCTCGAGCGACCGCGCGATTTGGATCACGTCCCGATAGATCGGCTTCTCCTCCTGGATGGCATCAAGGCGTGGTTCCTCTTTGAGCGCCTGGTCAAGAGTCACCTTCGGCCCATACGGAACTAACTTTGAGATCCGGTCGGTTTCATTGAAGGTGAGGCCTAACACCCGACCGACATCCTTGATCGCGAGCCTCGGTTTGAGTTGTCCGAACGTAATTATCTGACCGACGCGATCGCGGCCATATTTCTCGGTAACATATTGAATCACTTCATTGCGCCGGTCCTGGCAAAAGTCGATGTCAAAATCGGGCAAGCTGACGCGGTCAGGGTTGAGAAACCGTTCGAACAGCAAATCATAGGGCAACGGGTCGAGCGCCGTGATGCCGAGCGAAAAAGCCACCAATGAGCCCGCCCCCGAGCCTCGTCCCGGACCAACGGGAATGCCGTTGCGCTTGGCATAGGTGATGAAGTCCCAAACGATCAAAAAGTATCCGGCAAAACCCATCTTCTTAATCACGCCGAGCTCGTACCGGAGCCTTTCGTGGTACCGTTGGTGCTGTTGTACGGGCAGCCCAACAAGATGGGCGTTGAGACCCTGCCAGGCGAGTTGATCGAGGTAGCTATCCAGGTCGAACGCCGCCGGCACCTCATAGCGCGGTAAAAAGACGCTCCCGAGGTTAAGGTCGAGGGCGCAGCGGTCGGCGATCCGACGGGTGTTAGCGAGCGCCTCGGGAACATCGGCAAAAAGCGTCTGCATCTCTTCGCCCGAGCGCAGATACAACTGAGTGGTCTGATGACGCATTCGGTTGGGGTCGTCGACGGTCTTGCCGGTGGATATGCACAGAAGGATGTCGTGTGCTCGGGCGTCGTGTTCGGAGAGGTAATGGCAGTCGTTGGTCGCGACCAACGGGAGGTTTTCGGTTCGGGCGATCTCTTTGAGAGCGGCGTTGACGGCATCTTGATCCGGAAGGCCATTGTGTTGCAGCTCGAGGTAATAACAGTCTGGTTCGAATAGCGCTGCATACGAACGCGCAGCCTCGCGCGCCGCATCCATCCGACCGCACTTAAGGTGGCAGGCCAATTCGCCGCTGAGGCAGGCCGAAAGCGCAATCAAACCTTGGGTGCGGCCGCGCAACAAATCCTTATCGATGCGCGGGTGATAGTAGAAACCTTCGAGATACGCCTTGCTCACGAGATAGGTGAGGTTCTGGTAACCCGCAAGGTTATACGCCAATAAAATCAGATGATAATCCTCGCGCGCGGTTCGATCGGCCATGCCGCGCGCGCCGGCCACGTACACCTCGCAACCGATGATGGGCTTTACCCCGGCCGCCCTGGCACGCTGGTAAAAGTCGATCGCGCCGAACATGTTGCCGTGGTCGGTTATGGCCACAGCGTTCATCTTCAGCTCGGCAAGCCTCGGGAAGAGCTTCTCAAGGCGAATGGCACCATCCAGCAGGCTGTACTGGGTATGTACATGTAGATGGACGAAATCAGACATACTGATCGCTGCCCCCCTCGTTTATCGCGAATTTGCCGAGGCACTCTCGATGTTCATCCAACTGTAATCAGGTTTTTGGTCAAAACGATGGTGGGCTTCAATGAAACGCACGGTTCCAGACCGCGAGCGCATCACCACCGAATGCGTGGTGGCGCCACCTCCAAAGAAATGCACTCCCTTGAGAAAAATGCCGTCGGTGATCCCGGTTGCGGCGAACATAACGTTACCGCGCACGAGATCCTCAAGGTAATAAATGCGTTCGCAATCGCGGATACCGCATTCTTCGGCTTTTTTGCGTTCGTCCTCGGTGCGGCAGAGGAGCTCTGACTGCATGTCGCCGCCGACGCAGCAAATCGCGGCCGCGGCGATCACGCCTTCATACGCGCCGCCGATGCCCATGAGAACATCGATGCCGGCTTCGCGGTTGCTGGCGGCAATCGCCGCCGAGACATCGCCGTCGTTGATAAGCCGGATGCGAGCCCCGGCCGCGCGAACCTCCTCGATCAGTTGGCGGTGGCGGTCACGATTGAGTATTACCACGGTGAGGTCTTCCACCCGACAGCGCTTGGCCTCGGCGATGGTGTGCAAATTCCACGTTGGGCTCTCGGTGATGTTAATGGCGCCGCGCGCCTCGGGGCCGACCGCGATCTTGTTCATGTAGATGCGTGGAACATGTATAAATTGGCCGTTCTCGGCGAGGGCGATTGCCGTGAGGGCATCCGGCGCGCCGGTGGCGCACAGTTCAGCCCCATCGAGCGGGGCGACCGCGATGTCAACCCTATGGGCGTTCTCTTCGGATTGACGCCAACCCGTTCCTAGTTTCTCGCCCGTATAGAGCATGGGCACCGTCCCTTGCTCGCCGAAGCCGATAGCCAGCGTTCCACAGATCGGCCATATGTCGAACGCCTTATGGGTGGCTTCGATCGCCGCTGCCGCAGCCGCGTCAGCGTCGCCACGCCCCATGAGCCGTGCGGTCATCAACGCGGCAGCTTCGGTGACCCGAACCATTTCCAATGCGAGATTACGAAACATGTGTGTAATCCTTTACCGCTTCTGAATTCCGACTCACACGAACGGTGCAACCATTGCATAGGTACCTAACGCAGGTTTCGCTGTGGAATGGTATACTCTTTCTGGCTGTCAAGAGCAATAGTCTCTACCAGCATGTCCAAAGGTCATGTACGAAGCACATGAGGAACACGTGAAGTGATGTTCGTTGCATCCTCATCCCACAGCGGTATACCATAGACCAGACGTGTTTGTGACCGTGGGAGGTTTGTATGAGGCAAGCAGGTGTGGTGATGGATCCCCTCTATATCAAGCATGATCCCGGCCCCTGGCATCCGGAGTCGCCCGACCGTCTGGTCGCCGCCTACGCAACCCTCGAGCGCCAGGGGCTTCTTCAAAAAGTAGTTCGGGTGCCGCCTCGAGCGGCTACGAAAGATGAAATTTGCCGGGTGCATAGCCCCGCCCATTATGACCGAATTGCCGCAACCGACGGTCACAGCGCGAGCCTCGATCCCGACACGCAAACCTCGCCGGATTCTTTCCAGGCTGCTGAATTAGCGGCGGGTGGGTCAATCAAGTTAGTGGAAGAGGTGGTCGCCGGAAGACTTGAGAACGGTTTTGCCCTGGTGCGCCCTCCCGGGCACCACGCCGAGCGTGATCATGCAATGGGTTTTTGTCTCTTCAACAACATCGCCATCGCCGCTGAACACGCGCGCCAGGCGCTCGGCATCAAGCGGGTGCTGATTGTCGATTGGGATCTGCACCACGGCAACGGCACCATGCACAGCTTTTACGATCGTCCGGATGTCTTATACTTCAGCACCCATCAATATCCCTTTTATCCAGGCACCGGAGCGCTCGAAGACGTAGGCACCGGTCCCGGAACGGGCTTTACCGTTAATGTACCCTTTGGTCCACACATGGGCGATCGCGAGTATCGAGCCGCCTTTCGTGAGGTGCTGATCCCTATCGCACGCCAATTTGCTCCGGAATTGATTCTGGTCAGCGCCGGCTTCAATACCTATGTGCACGATCCCCTCGGCAGCATGAAGATGACCCCCGAGGGCTACGCCTCTCTCACCGGTCAATTGCTCGATCTGGCGGCCGAATGTTCCCAGGGTCGATTGGTATTAATGCTTGAGGGCGGCTATCATATCGACGGACAGGCCGAGAGTGTCGCGATGTGCATTAAGGCATTACTCGGTCTGTGGTCAAAAGAATCCGATCCGGGCGACATGGGTGCGGCTGAGAATGTGCTCAAAGCCGCCCGCCGCGTTCAGCAGCGTTATTGGAAGTTTCAAGAGACTGTACGCTCACTCCCCTAAAAGGACAAGAGGTTGTAAGCCTCGCTCCTCTCGGCAACAACCTCTAGCGTTCCCGATCCACCTTGAAGAACTGCCCGGAGCGAACCACATCATCGGCCGGACCGTATTGCGTGGGTTGCTCGCCGTCTTTAAAAGCCGCTTGCACCGAGCGAGGAGCGTCCGGACGTGCTAAATAACCGGTGTCCGGATCGATTTGAGCAAAAACGATGCCCTCGGGGACCTCAAAGTCAGCCTGGGGACGATGAGCCAAAATTCGTCCCATATAACTCGCCCAAATGGGCACGACCGTGTGAGAACCGGTCTCGACGATTCCCAGCGGATCCTTCGGATCATCGTGCCCAATCCACGCCAGGGTGATCACGTCGTGGGTGAAGCCCACAAACCAAGCGTCGGCGGATTTATTGGTTGTCCCGGTTTTTCCGGCCACTGGCTTGTGGATCACCTGCGTACCCGCGCCGGTTCCGTAAAGGCAGACGGCCTTGAGAAGCGACAGCAGAACGTAGTTCGACTGGGCCGAGATCATCCGCACCGGCGGGTCTGACACGCGGTCATAGGCTCGATCGAAGCGTTCGTCCCAGGTCTGATACGGATCCAGGTACGAGGTATGGTTGAGAAGCACCCGCCCGTAACGATCGGTCACCTTACGGATGAAATGGTCCGTGGTCCTAACCCCACCTTGGTTAAAAACCGCGTAGGCTTGCAGCAGGTCCCATGGCTTAACGCAGGAGGCGCCGAGCGCCAATCCAAGCTCGGGCGCGAGCGCGGTGGTTATGCCAAGGTTATGGTCCCAGTTGATGGCTTCGGTAATGCCCACAGCGTCGAGCACTTTGATGGCTGGAAGATTCATTGATTTAACCAAGGCAGTATGTACGGTGACCGGTCCTTTGAAATCTGCATCGAAGTTTTCCGGCTTCCAGCGCTTTTCGTTATCGGGGTCGTCATAGACCACCGCCGAGTCAACGATTACGGTAGCCGGATTGAAATTCTTCGATTCGATCGCCAGCGAGTAATGGAGCGGTTTGAAAGCGCTACCGGGCTGGCGGCACGCTTGCAGCACCCGATTAAATTCACTGTCTTGGAAGTTATAGCCTCCGATGATTGAGCGCACATAGCCAAGCGCAGGCTCGACCGAGATCAGCGCCCCCTGCATGGAGGGAATCTGGTCGAGGGCGAAGACCGGCCTCCCTTCCGGCAGAAGCTTGCGTAAGGCAGGCGGTTCGTTACTCAGCAAGACCTCTGGGTCGGCCTTGGTCACGATGATAACATCGCCTTCCTTGAGCACCTTACGGATGTCGGTGACTCGAACCGAGGCGTGAAGAATTTCTGGGTCGGGTTTACGCGCCCAGCGCATGCCGAAAATCGGCAGCACGCCGGTGGTGCCGCCGACTGCGATCTCGGCCAGATCCTCATCGACCCTTAACACCACCGCCGGTACCGATCGACCATTTTCAATCGCTTCAGGCGGCAGGTGCTCTTGAAGCTTTTTCAAGAAGTCAGCGCGCTTTTCCTTGTCTTCGATGGTTATGAGCGGCCCGCGGTAACCCTGTCGGTGATCAACCGTTCGCAATGCCGGCAGCAGCGTTTCCTCAGCTGCCTGCTGCCAGTCGGGATCCACGCTGGTTTCAACCGTCAGCCCGCCCTCATACAGGCCTTCGGTTCCGTACAACTCCTGAAGTTCACGCCGAACCTCTTCGGTAAAGTACGGCGCATGCAGACGAAACCGATCGAGAATAGGCTGCGCTGAGAGCGGCGTGCGCGAGGCTTCCTGCTCTTGTTGCGCGCTGATCTCGTTTAGTGCCCGCATGCGGTTGAGCACATAGGAACGTCGGTCGAGCGCCGCTTTAGGACGATCAACCGGATCGTAATCGGACGGCGCTTGAGGCAAGCCGGCGATAGTGGCCATCTCGGGCAGGGCGAGATCCCAAACGTTTTTCCGAAAGTAGTTGCGGGCGGCGGCCTGAACGCCGTATGAACCGTGTCCCAGATAGATTTGATTGAGGTAGAAAAAGAGAATCTCCTCCTTAGTATATTTCTGTTCGAGCCGGGTAGCCAAAATGGCTTCCTTGAACTTACGGGAAAAGGTTTTCTCCCGACCAATGAGGCTCTTGGCAACCTGCTGGGTGATGGTCGAACCGCCTTGCGTTATGCGCCCCGCGCGAAGGTTCTTCAACGCTGCCCGGACAATGCCCACGGGGTCAATCCCGCCGTGGTTGAAAAAGTTGTCGTCTTCGGACGCGATGAAAGCCGCGACCAATCCCCGTGGGACTTTCTGCGAGGGAACAACATCTCGACGCTCGATGGCAAACTCGCCAATCAAGGTTCCTGTTTGGCTAAACACCCTGGTGGTTAAAGGAGGTGTGTACTGAACAAGCTCCGGCAAAGAAGGAATGGTATGTCGAATAAGAAGATAGAGGAGACAAATCCCGACCGTGGTGATGGCTGTCCATGCTATCAGGCAACTCAATCCAAACAACACCAATTGCAACCACCAGGGGCGTTGCTTTCGCTGGTTGGCAACCCGCAGAAGCTGATTTTCCTTATACCGATCAAGCACAGCCGACTCCTAAAAATCGAGCTACTAGTGTAGGCACTTTATATAACTGAGTCAACTTGATGAGAATTCTGTGATATAAATATTTCTTGTCAGTAGCATGAAAAATCTGAATCGAATTCACTTGCAATCCTCGGCGAATTTTGTTACATATCGAGGGTCGACAGATTGAAGGTTATTTGCTCGGTCGAACGGTATGATAGAATGGCCGAAAGTTGGGGGTTCGTTGTTTTAATGCAGAGACATCCATTTCCTGAGCACCAAAACAAAGTGAGACCAAAAAAAAACAAAAAGGACTCTAGTGAATTGATAACCCAAAGGAGGGGTACGATGAATACCACACAAAAACCCATCAATAAGCGAAACGACACTTCTGCTTCTACCATCAAAGCTCCGGAATCGAAAATGTCTTCGCCAAAGACTTCACGGAGCACCAGCGCTACCAACAACCAGCCGAGTCGTGAAGATATCGCGGCCCGGGCTTACCAAATCTATCTTGAGCGTGGTGGCATCAACGGTAACGACCAGGACGACTGGCTGCAAGCCGAACGGGAACTAACCGGCCGGAAGTAAGCGCTCGGTTCGGTATACATACCAATCATAACCGTACCCGGGATGACGGAAGAGAAACGAGATTTGCCGGAGCTGCAGACTACGGCGTGTGCCTGCGTCTTTACGATAACAATGACCGATGCCTAGGGTATATCGATTCGGTCGAGTCGTACAAACTCAAAACCCCGTTTCCGGAGCTTCTCGATGATGCGGGGCAGTGCCTCTATCATCGGGCCGATGTTGGGTGACGGTTCGTCTCCACGGCCGTCATGCAACAACAACACCATTCCCGGTCGGGCGCAAAGCGTTGCTCGAATCACCAAAACGTCTGCGGGCGGCAGATCCGTATCCCACACACCTCGGCTCCAGGCCCAGATGGTCAATCCAAGCTGTCGAGCCAACCGAAAAACCGCTCGAGACTTGAAACCGTGCGGGGGACGATAGAGTGGCGCCGGGGTCACCCCAAGCGCGCGAAGTCCCTCCAGCGCTCCTCGTACCTCGCGCGCAACCGTTGACTCGTCGGCCCCGTTTAGTTTTCGATGGGTCATACCGTGTATCCCAATTGCGTGCCCGTCCGCTTGGGTGCGCCGAAGCAGTTCCGGATACCGACGGGCATGCTCAACTAACACAAAGAAGGTGGCTTCTACACGGGCGTGAGCGAGCGCATCGAGGACCTGTCCCGTGTCTGGGCTGGGGCCGTCATCGAAGGTAATCGCACAGAGCTTCCGTCCTTTGCTGGGCACTCGCCAGCGGACCCTGCAGAGCGGATCGAAGGCCGGTTCTTTCCAAAACGCGAGGGTCGCGCCTCCCAAGAAGACGAGGCCTGTCAGCAACCCCTTCGCCCACAGCGGCACGACCGACAGCCAAAGGCCAAGCATTGCCGCTAACAAAAAAATTGCCGCTGCAATTCGAAGAACCCATACGCTGAATTTCGCGCCCATCTGGCGTTAACCTATCGGAGGGAGAGGGATTCGAACCCCCGGAAGTGTTTCCACTTCAGCGGTTTTCAAGACCGCCGCCTTAAACCACTCGGCCATCCCTCCATCGTTGCTGTTTTGAACCGATTTTTGTTTTGTTGCAACTGTTTTCACCAATGCGCTTGACAGTTCATCGGCAGCAGGTCTAGCATGGCCGCCATGTTGAACCTAAAAGACCTAACCTTGGCCTTGTGTGTTGCTCTCGTAGGAGCTGGCATGGTCTCGGCGTGTGGCAACGACTGCAAGCACCTCGCCAATATTATTTGCGGCTGCCAACCTACCGTGAACCAACAAAACCGTTGTAATGATGCCGTTAATGCCGCCAACCAAAATGTGAATCTCTCGAACGAGCAACAAAACTGCTGTAAATCGATCCTCGAAGCCGGCACCTGCGAGTGTTATCAAATAAGGGATGGGAATTTTGCCGCTTGTGGACTGACCGGCGATATTTCAGAGTTTCCCCAGTTTAAGTGCGGTCAGTAGCTTTTCGTGGATTCCGTCAAAATCGCCGTTGGACATTATCAGCACAACCGAACCCTGCGGTAGACTCGGCGCGAGCTCTTTCACCACGGCATCTGCATTGGGCGCAAGCTGAGCAGTTTGGCCTCCAGCCTGCAATACACGTACCAGCGCAGCCGAGTCAAAACGTTCGTCCTCGGGGATCTTCTCCATCTCAAACGGCAGCGTGATCACCACCCGATCCGCACCGGTGAACGATGACGGATATTCTTTCTGGAATACGTTGCGCCGACTGCTGTTGGTACGCGGCTCGAAGACCGCCACCAGGTAAGCCTGCGGATAGCGCGCGCGGGCAGCCGCGACGGTCTCCCGCACCTTGGTGGGATGATGCGCAAAATCATCAATGACCGTGACGCCGCGCTCAACCCCCCGCACCTGCATGCGCCGCGCCACCCCCGTAAAACCACTCAGGAGACCGGCGGCTTCGTCCGGAAGAATACCGACATGATCCATCGCCGCCAGAACCGCTACCATATTGGCAACGTTATGCCGTCCGGCAAGCGGCGTGCTGATTCGCGCAACATACCTCCCCCGGACCGCCAAGTTAAAAGTGCTTCCTGCGTCGCCAACCTCGATTTCGGTGGCACTGTAGTCACGACCTGCTGTTAGTCCATACGTCACCACCGGGCAGGGCGCACGGTGAGCAAGCGTGCTCACCTCGGGATAGTCTTCGCACGCGATCAATAACCCATGCGGGGGTAGCAAGGCTATGAGGTTTCGAAAGGCGGCCCGGTACGCATCCATACTCGGGTAGATATCTGCATGGTCGAACTCAACCGAGGTGAGCACCACCACCCGAGGACGGTAGTGGATGAACTTGGGTCGCTTGTCGAAGAAAGCCGTGTCGTACTCATCTCCTTCCACCACAAACAGGTCCCCCGCGCCCTGGTGGAAGCTTTTACCAAAGTTAAGCGGAATGCCGCCGATCAGAAAGGACGGATCGCGTTGAGCTTGGGTCAGTCCAAATGCCAGTAGCGCAGCAGTGGTGGTTTTGCCGTGGGTTCCAGCCACGACCAACGAGCGCTTCTGTTTGATGAAAAATTCGGCCAATGCCTGGGGGAAGCTCATCACCTGCACGCCGCGCGCCAGCGCCGCCTGCACCTCCGGGTTGTCCCGGCGACAGGCGTTGCCGACCACGACCAAATCAATACCCGGTCCGATACGGGAGGCATCGAATCCTTTCAGCGTTGGAACACCCCAGGCGCGTAAGCTCTCCGACATGGGCGGATAGAAGGCTTTGTCCGAGCCGCGCACATCATGTCCGGCTTCCTTGAGCAAACCAGCGAGCGATCCCATGCCGGTACCGCAAATTGCCACCATGTGAATCTTCATCGGTACACCTTTCAGTGGCCGCCAAACGCAGCGACAACCGCGTCATGCAAGCGTGGTCTAAACTCCTTAATCGCCTCGTTGGACCGCGTCGGGTGAACGCGGTTGGTCATAAGCACCACGATCAGATTCTGATCCGGGTCGATCCATAGCGACGTGCCGGTAAAACCTAAGTGTCCTACCGCGGCCGGCCCGAAGTGCTGTCCGGCCTGCGAGCCCTCTGGCGAGGGCGTATCGAATCCGAGCGCCCGCGTAGACCCCGGCTGGTTTGCTTTTGTGAAGAACCGTCGTACCCAATGCGGGTCGAACAGTCCAGCGCGTCCCTGCCACCCATCCAGCCATACTGTCGCCAGCCGCATCACATCATCGGCGGTGGCGAATAAGCCCGAGTGTCCGCTCACACCGCCCATGGCATAGGCGTTTTCATCATGCACTTCGCCGACCAGCATTCGTCCACGCCATTGACAATACTCCGTAGCCGCAAACTCCCGTTCTGCGCGCGCAGTCGCAGCCTTGGCCAGTTCCTTGAGGTCAATGAAAAAACTATTCCGCATCGAAAGCGGTTTGACAATGCGATCAAAAAATAAATCATCCAATGCCTGTCCGGTTACGTTCTCAATCAGCCAGTCAAGCAGGATAAATCCCAGATCGCTGTAGAGAGCGTACGCACCAGGCGCAGTCCCTGGACACTCCGTGCTTACGCGCCTGCGGATTGCATCGCGCCCCATTACCGTGGCGACTTCCCGTGCGGGCATATCTTTAAAATACGGCCGATGGGCTACCAATCCGCTGCTGTGCTCAAGAAGATGCACCACCTGAATTTGGTCGCGTCCGTCGCCGGAAAAGCCGGGGATAAATTCCGCGACGCGACTTTCGAGATTAAGCAACCCGCGCGAAATCAGATCAAGAATCAATCCCGTGGTGGCAAGGATCTTGGACAACGAGGCTACATCAAAAATAGTATCGAAATCAACGTTGTTCGAGCTATCAAGCGCCGGGCGTCCATGAGCCGAGCGATGCACGATACTCCCGCCCTTACGCACTATTAAAACGCCACCCGGAAACACGCCACGCCGAACGCCATCTTCCATCATCGAAAACAACTCTGCATGGTCACTCGATGACAGCATCGTGGCTATACCACCGCTGGTTCGAGCAACGTGAGGGTTCCTGCCGAAGCATCAAGACGCACCCGCACCCCCAACGGTAATGCTACATGGAAATCAGCATGGCCAAAGCGGCCGCCCGCAACCAGCGGCACCCCCAGGGCTGCCGCGGCGCGGGCCAGCACCGCTCGCGCCGAGTACCGGCTTCCGCCCGCCGGTCGACACTGGTGAAGCGAACCAAGGACGATCCCCCGGACATTACGAAACGCTCCCGACTGCAACAATTGAACAAACATTCGATCGAGTCGATATGCATCCTCACCGGTATCTTCGAGCAGAAGTATCGAATCCGAAAAATCTGGCGCGAACGGCGTCCCGCACAGTGACGAAAGCAGCGAGAGATTACCCCCCAACAATTTGCCCTCCGCGGTACCGGGCACCAAAACCTGGAGCCGACCGACCGGCGCACGACCATCGAGAGCCGGATCAGAAATCAGGGCATGTAACCAGCGACGCGCACTCAACGGAAGGTTGGGTAGCTGCGTTACGACCGGTCCATGAATGGTCACAAACCCATCCGGCGCCGAAAGGCTATTGAGAATCGCCGTAACATCCGAAAACCCGATAAGTAGTTTCGGGTGGCTTTAAGCTGTGCTATATCGAGCAGCGGTAACAGGCGGGTGATACCATAACCACCGCGGATGGACCACACGGCACGGGTTTCTTGTTCGGCGAGCGCCGCGGAAAACCTCTCCGCCCGCGATCGATCATCGCCGGCCAAGAAGCCACGGCGGATAAACTCTCGTTGGTCAACAACGGGTACGAACCCGAGCCGCGCGATAACCTCCATGCCGGCGACGAGCTTCTCGCGAGCAAACGGGCTCGCCGGCGCAACGAGCCGGATCCGATCACCCGACGTCAGGGCTTTTGGCTTGCGTAGGGAATGCCGTTCCATAGAGCGTGTATGATAATAAGTCGCATTGATTACGGCAAGAGGTAAATCGGAAGCGATTGCATTGAGGCGCCCAACGGATATAATTAATTGATGCGTCTTCTGGGACTGGATCTGGGCACCCGGCGGATCGGGGTGGCGGTCAGTGATGAATTGGGTCTATTGGCCCATGGGTTGACGGTATTGACGCGCCACGGCGGACAGCGCGATCTCGACGCCATTGCTCAAGTAGCTCGTGAAGAGGAAGTGGTGGGGGTGGTGATTGGTTTTCCGCTGAATATGAATGGATCAGAAGGCGAGGCGGCTGCCCGCGTTCGTCGCTTTGGAGCAGCGTTGGGTGCGCACCTCAACCTGCCTATTTTTCTGTGGGATGAACGACTGACCACCTGGGAGGCACAGGGAATAATGAAGGATGTCTCGGTGCGCACGCGCAAACGAAAGCAACTCGTGGACAAAATTGCAGCCACCCTGATCCTCCAAAGTTACCTTGACGCTGAGCAGCCGGCCAACGATAGGGAGAACCTCCTTTGAAAAAATGGATCCTGATGAGCGTGGTGGGAGTGCTCCTGATCCTCGGCATTGTGGCGCTGGCAGGGTACTGGTGGATTCAATCGTACGGCGAGCGCCCCCATCGGGGCAGCGGCGCGACCATTGCGATCGATATTCCGGCCGGCAGCGGTCCCCGGCAAACGATCGAGCTGCTGGCCAAAAACCAGGTGCTCGATGATGCCGATCTCTTTTATCGGTGGGTTCGCTTCTACAAACGCGCAGCCGGTAAGTTCAAATCCGGTGAGCTCGCTTTTCGCGACACGATGACCCCCGTAGAGGTTCTTGCGGTGCTCCTTGAGGGCATCCCGATTACCCACAAAATGACCATTCCGGAGGGGCTCCGCATCGATGAGATAGCCCAGCTCTTTGCAGCAGCCGGTTTGGCGGAAGCGGCAGAGTTTGAGAAGATGGCGCATGATTCGACGTTTGTCCACCGCCACGGGCTCCCCGGGGATACCCTGGAGGGATTCCTGTTTCCTGAAACCTACCAGTTTCAAAAACACACTCCGGTCGCAACCATCCTCGAGACCATGATCGGCCAGTACCACCAGGTTTTTACCCTGGGATTTCGTGAGCGCGCCGCCGAACTTGGATGGAGCGAGTTGCAGGCAATCACCCTCGCGTCGATCATCGAGAAAGAGACCGGCGCGCCCCAGGAGCGATCACTCATTGCCGGTGTGTTTTATAACCGGCTCAAACGAGGCTGGCCGCTGCAGACCGATCCGACGGTGATCTACGCCATCGTGCTTTCGCGCGGATACTTCAACGGCATCATCACCAAAGCTGATTTGAACCTCGATCATAGGTACAACACATACCGCTACAAAGGGCTGCCGCCCGGGGCAATCTGCAATCCAGGAGCAGAAGCGATCCGGGCGGCGCTCTACCCGGAAACAACGCCGTACCTTTTCTTCGTTTCGAAAAACAACGGCACCCACCAGTTTTGCCTCAACTTAGCGTGCCACAACCGTGCGGTCGCACAATACCAGCGTGGGGGTAACTATTCAGTTTCGGGTGATGGTAGCGGAACGCGCTGGGTGACGCCGAGCAGGGGGTCCCCCGCCGGCGCGGAGCGCAAGTGAGCACCGCCGGGGGATGCGAGGCGGCAGGACCCGGCGCGTATCTTCAAGTGAAGGTTTACAACAGAGGGGTAACTAGTCATCGATCCGGCTATTGAAATTTGCGGAGTGACCAAAAGCTTCGTCCTCCCTCGACCTTTCTTCGAGATCCTTCGCGCTCCGTTCGATCGCCGGAAGATTTCGGTGCTGGCCGACCTCTGGTTGAGCGTACCGCGGGGATCGCTAACCGGACTGCTCGGGCCAAACGGCGCCGGAAAAACCACCTTGCTGCGCATCTTGGCCGCCAGCATACTCCCCGATAGCGGAACGGTGCGCATCTTTGGTCAGGATACAGCCTCAGCTTCGGTTCAGATCCGCGAGCGCATCGGTTTTGTGCTCGGCGACGAACGCAGCTTTTACTGGCGGCTGACCGCGTCACAGAACTTATTGTTTTTCGCCGCGCTGCATAATTTGGACAAGACTCGGGCCCGTTCGCAAATAGAAAAGGTCGCTGGGTTGTTGCAACTGGCCGGTGAGCTTAAAAAACCCTTTCGGGACCTTTCAACCGGTATGCGTCAACGCCTGGCGCTGGCGCGAGCCATGCTTCACGATCCGGAGTTGTTGCTCATCGACGAACCGACCCGCGGGCTTGATCCTGGCGCCGCCAAGCGCACCCGCGAGCTGATTGGGAAAACGCTGGTCAAGGAGCTCGGCAAGACTGTCTTGCTGGCGACTCACAATCTTGCGGAGGCCCATGAGGTGTGCGATCGCGTCGCCCTGCTCAAGGACAAACGCATCTTGAAAGTCGGCCCCGCGCGCGAGGTCCTGACGAATCTGGAAGAGGTGTTTGAATAATGAGCAAAGGATTGCCATGAGGGCAGTAGTCAGAAAAGCCTGGGCCTTTGTCCGCAAGGACTGGCAGATCGATTTGAGCTACCGGCTCGCCTTTGCCGGCCAGCTGGTGGTCGTGCTTTTTGTAGTAGGGGCCTTCTACTTTTTCTCCCGCATGTTCATCGGCATGCAGATACCGTCGCTCGCCCCGTATGGCGGCGAGTACTTTCCATTTGTTGTGGTGGGGTTAGCATTTTCAAGTTACTTGGGCGTAGCGATTCGCTCGTTCTCCGAAACCATCCGCAATGCGCAAGTGCTCGGCACCCTCGAGGCGTTGCTCGTGACCCCGACGCCTCCCTGGCAGATCATCGTCTTCAGCGTAATTTATGATTTCCTGGCCACTTCGATGCGGCTGGTGCTGATCCTAGCGGCTGGTACGTTGCTGTTCGGGGTCAGTTTCGAACGCGCTAATTGGGCCGGCGCGTTGCTGGTCCTCGTTCTTACGATACTCAGTTTCTCGTTCCTGGGGATCTTTTCGGCCAGTTTGGTCCTCGCCTTCAAGCGAGTTGATCCGTCGTCATGGCTCGTGCAAGGATTTTCTTACTTGCTCGGCGGGGTATATTACCCCGTAGCCGTGTTGCCGGATTGGGGACAGACCCTGGCGCAGCTTCTTCCCATCACCCACGGTCTTGAAGCTATGCGTAAATTGTTACTTATGGGTTCATCCCTGGGAGAGGTATCAAACTCGCTGTTGGGGCTTATCCTCTTTTCGGCCATAGCTGGCCCCCTCAGCATCTGGTCGTTTTTAGCAGCCCTTCGCCGTGTGAAGTATGAAGGCAGTTTAAACCATTTTTAATTGCTAAGGCTATTCATAAGGTTTGTGCTCGCAGTTGGGCGCACACATCCTCGACCGTGGAACCTTCTTTCGCGATTCTTAACAAAAGATTATCAAGTTCCATAGTGAAGCGTGGATCATTGCGATCGCTCAACCTCACGAACCAGCCCAACCGACGCCCGAGCACAAAGCGATGTTGCTCGACCTGCGATAAGCGTAAAAACTCATCACAGATTTCCAACATATGCGCCAGGTCGGCCGGTAAATCCCCGCGGAGTTCCATGAGCAGATTAAGAACGTGATCGCTGTCGAGGCGAGTGGTGAGGCTAGCAAGCCCCGTCAGAAACCGCCGAATCTCGGCAACCATCTCCACCTCAGACAACGGGGTCATCGTGCCCTGCGTCACCAGGGTCGCAAGTCCGCTCCCCGGCATCACCGCGGTCGTGCGGAGTCGAATAAAATCAGGTTGTATCGCCTGCAGCGCCGTGGCCGAGTCGTCGGCATGTGCATCAGACAACTCCTTGCCGCCGAGGCCCGGCATAACGTACTCAGACAGTTCGAAGGAGGCCTCCTTGGCCCGCCTGCCGCCTTCGATCTGGTCGGCGCGGGTGACCCCTTTCTCGACGAGTTGCAACACCGCGTCGCAGCCCGACTCCATCCCGACGTGCAGACGGTTGAGACCGGCCTCGCGGATACGACGGAGCTCCGCCACCGACCGTCTCGCCAAGGTGTGCGAGCGCGCGTAGGCGGTGATACGTTCGACCCGGGGGAAGCGTTGGTGGATGCCCTCGAGAATACGAACCAAGTCATCCGTACGCGTCAGGAGAGGATTGGCGTCCTGCAAAAAAACCGTCGTCGGTCGATCACCATAAACCGCTTGCATAGCGTCGAGATCCTGCAGCACCTCGTCCACCGTCCGCAGAGAAAAACGAAGATTCTTATATACCGGGCAAAAGGCGCAGCGATTCCAGGGACAGTTGCGCGAAACCCGCACCAGGAGACTCCCCGCCTCCGAGGGCGGGCGAATGGGGCCTTGTTCAAACATAGGCTCTATCGTTTGACAATCATAGCGCAGCCCTGACCGCCGCCTATGCACAACGTCGCGAGTCCCCGTTTCGACCCGCGCTTCTTCATCTCATACAATAGCGTGGTCAGGATACGCGCGCCTGAAGCGCCAATGGGGTGACCGAGGGCTATGGCGCCGCCGTTCACATTGGTGCGTTCCGGATCGAGTCGAAGCTCGCGAACCACCGTGACGGCCTGAGCGGCAAAAGCTTCGTTCGCCTCTACCAGGTCGAGATCCTTAACCGTCAGGTTGGCGCGTTCGAGCGCGAGCCTCGAAGCCGGTATCGGTCCAATTCCCATGTACGCCGGATCGACGCCGGCCGATGCATATGAAAGAATCGTGGCCAGCGGCTCGACCCCGAGCTTTTCGGCCTTTTCACGCGAGGTAATGACGAACGCGGCCGCCCCATCATTGATTCCCGAGGCATTGCCAGCCGTGACGGTTCCGTCCGGCTTGAACGCCGGCTTGAGCGCGGCCATCTTCTCGAGAGTGGTTTCGCGTGGATGTTCATCGGTGGCAAAGAGAACCGTCTCACCTTTTTTCAGCACTACGGGCACCGGTACAATCTCATCCTTAAAACGGCCGCTCTTGATGGCCGCGTTGGCCCGTGTCTGGCTGGTGAAACCAAAACGGTCCTGGTCTTCACGGGTTACACCGAACTTCGCTGCAACGTTTTCGGCGGTGATGCCCATGTGATAGCCGTGGAATATCTCCCACAAGCCATCATGGATCATCACATCGATCATTTCGGTGTTGCCCATGCGCAGCCCGAAACGCGCTTTGGGCAAGGCATACGGCGCGGCGCTCATGTTCTCGGTGCCGCCCGCAACAATGAGGTCGGCTTCGCCGGCGCGAATAGCCTGTGCCGCGAGCATCACCGCCCGGAGCCCCGATCCGCAAACTTTGTTGATGGTCAAGGCCGGTGTCTCCTGGGGCAAGCCGGCCTTGATGCTCACCTGTCGGGCGACGTTTTGCCCCAAGCCGGCTTGTAAGACGCAACCAAGAATCACCTCGTTAACCATTTCTGGTTTGACCTGGGCGCGTGCCAGCGCCTCGCGCACTACGATCTCGCCAAGCTTAACCGCCGGCACGTTGGCCAATGTGCCGCTGAACGTTCCCACCGCGGTTCGCGCCGCAGATAGGATTACGGCTTCTTTTGCCATGATGTCCTCCTGATGGTAGTATTCTTTCGACGCCGTTCGACGAAGAGCGAGACCTATTAGCGGGCTCGCCTATAGCGTACTTTCAACTCCCGCCTCAATACGGCAGGGATGTTAAGAAATACCACCCTACCCCCTCTTCGACAAGCGTGATTTTTTTCTACGGCTTCGCTGTATCAGCGTTCGCTGCTGGGTTGGTCGGCGATGCAAGATGATCTTCATCGCCCCTGGTTCCGGCCGATGTGGAAAATAGCTCGCGAATATTCTGGCCAAAAATAGATGCAGCTCCTATAGCGGCAATGGCAACAAGCGCCAATATGATAATATAATCTATTGCTTTTTGACCACTTCTTCCTTTCACGGTTAACCACCTCATGACCGGCTCCTCGCTCCTTTCGATTGTTGCTTCCTCACCGGGGGCGATAGGTATCGTCGGAAGATAATGCCCTGAGCTCTTGCCGAGTTCAATAGTTTAACAAAGAATGGCGAATTGATACCGTGGCGCTGTGGTAGACCGTTTAGCCCCCTTCGGGGATGTAGAAATTCTTGCTGAGCACAGTGAAGCTAGAATTTCTTATCCCTTACGGGGATAAGAGACTGTAACGCTCACTCCCCTAAAGGGACAAGAGATTGTACGCCTCGCTCAGCTTTGCTTCGCTCGCTACAATCTCTAGTCGTTCGCTAACAGTCTCTAATCTGCAGCCGAGCTTTTGTTCCTCTGCGGCGGCTTGGCAGTGGTAGCACCCGTGGTTACGATATTTGCTCGAATCTTTTCAACCAGCTTGGGTTTGATTCCTTTGATTCTTAGTAGTTCGTCGATCTTTTGGAACGGATGCTTGGTGCGGTAATCGACGATCGCCTTGGCCTTTTCATGCCCTATGCCGGGGAGTAAACAAAGCTCCTCGAGCGAGGCGGTGTTTATGTTGACAACTACAGAACCAATCGACTGCTTGGCAAACAACGGCTGGCTCAGTAGCAAGCCACTGATCACCATGGCGGTTGTTGCAACCAAAAGAAATTTTTCGCGTTTAATGCTACTCATGGCTTTTCTCGCCTCCGTTACTCTTGTGGTTCTTGGGGCTTTATGCCCGGTTTGCGCATGCGGATTTGCATGCGCCCGTTTATCGGTAATGCATCCAAAAAAACGTTGAGCGACCCATCACGATTAGGAAAACAGGCACCGATCTTGACCCAAATCGGCTTATCATAGCCTTCCTTTTCGATGATCGTAAAAACGGTCATCGTTTCGCCGTTTGCGACCATTAGTATCCTCCTTAGCTAAATTAGAGTGCGATTGCTTCCCGGGATCTGCACTCACAAAAACACCGAGTGAAAATACTAGCAGGTTACATGCCAACGAGCGCCTGGCGCTCGCCAAACAATTAAAAGATAGCTATTCCCGAATTGTTGGATGTGGATTACTATTGCACGCTAATTTGTTGAAAACTGCCGAATGGTGATGTACCTGACCGATTTTCGGACACCCCTCCCAACCAGTCCGACCATACTATCATTCCTCATGAGGTCTCATCTTCGGCCGGTAGGCAACCCGCCGCGCGAGGCGTGCTCGTAGTCCTGGCGCAATTTCTCAACCAGTGCTTCGCGCTTTTTGAAAAGTCGCTTCAAGGGGCGGCGCTTTGCGTTGGTGAGAACATAGGCAGCGATGAACGGTAACGCGAGCGTGCTATCGGCGTAACAAACAATCGAATCCGGCAGCATTTTGGAATCGATCTTACCCCAACTGACCGCCTCGGAAGGCGTCGCGCCGCTTAAGCCCCCGGTGTCGGGCCGGGCGTCGGTAATTTGAATGAAGAAGTCGTGGCCGCGACCCGACAGGCCCAGAATCTCTTGGATCTGTGGTTCAGTTTGCAACAGGAAGTTCTTGGGACTGCCGCCACCCAAAATTATCACCGCGCTCCTACCCGTGCCGCGCGTCGCTTGGTAGACTATCGCCGTCGTTTCGTTGACGTCCGCCGCCACGTCGATTGCGGGATCAAGCCCGCGCAGTGCGCGAGCGGCGAGATTCAGACCAATCGTGCTATCGCCCGGCGAGGACGTGTAAATGGGAACATCGGCCCGATAGGCCGCCGACAGCAAGCACGGGTAAGGCCTTTTGAGCGCGCGCTCGGTCTCGGCTACCAACATGCCGAGGCGGTGGTGCAGTTCGGCGGTGCTCATATGACCCCGAAAGAGTTTCGAGTCCATCAACTGAAAGCAGAAACGATCGGTGTCGTTGAGCACGTTGAAGTCAAAAACGATATCGTATATCCGGATGATGTTGCGTTTGCGGAGTTCGCGGTCATCCACGAAGGGAGTCGAGCGGTGCAGCGGCAGCCCCAGGGCGTAATGTAGGTCATGGTACAGATTGGCGCCGGTAGAAACGACATAGTCTATAAAACCTGCCTCGATGAGCGGCGCAAGGATCGATGTGCCGAATCCGGCCGGCGTGAGGGCGCCTGCAAGGCTTATCCCGACGGTTACGTTTGGCCGCAGTATGCGCTCGATGAGGAGCCGACACGCTTCCCGCAACCGGGCGCCATTGTATGCGGTTAAATATTCATCGACGAGACGGGTAACGGTGATGTTCTTGGTAAGGGGTCGCGGATCGATGACGGGGCCTTTAATGTTCATGGAACTATTCCTTTACATTCAAATCACAGCGCAGTGTTCCACAGTCGATCGCTCGAATCGACAAACCATTTTCGCAGAGTCTGTCAGAAATGTTTAGAGATTTCTACTTTGACAAGCTGTTTCTTGCGGGAATAGACTGTCGCCTCGATATGCTGGTATCGGCTACATCAATTTGAAATAGGTAGATACTATTATTGCCACGAGAAAGCTTTTGGTATCGGAGGTGCATGATGCAAATCGGCATGATCGGGGCGGGATACGTAGGATTAGTGGCGGGAACCTGTTTCGCGGAGATGGGACATCATGTTACCATCGTCGATATCGATCCCAAGAAGATCGATACCCTGCGCGCCGGCGAAACGCCGTTTTACGAGCCCGGGCTGCGTGACCTGCTTGAGCGTAATATCCGCGAAAAACGCTTGGCCTTCACCATCCAGCTCGCCGATACCGTGCGTAGCGTCAAGGTGCTCTTTATTGCGGTTCAAACCCCGCAAGGCGACGACGGCTCCGCCGATCTTACTAATGTGCTCGGCGTCGCACAGCAAATCGGTCAGGCCATGGATGGGCCGCTCATCGTGGTAAACAAAAGCACCGTCCCGGTGGGCACCGCCCGCAAGGTACAGGAGGTGATCGGAGCGGTCACCCGTCATCCGGTTAGCGTCGTCAGCAATCCAGAGTTCCTCAAGGAGGGCGCGGCAATCGATGACTTTTTAC
Organism: uncultured delta proteobacterium; assembly: GCA_963754925.1. GTDB lineage: Bacteria > Myxococcota > B64-G9 > B64-G9 > B64-G9 > CAVWHX01. The sequence continues at coordinate 982,169 of CAVWHX010000004.1, read as the reverse complement.
GTCCCGACCGGGTGATCATCGGCACTGACTCCGAGGAAGCCCGCCGCATAATGACCGATCTGTACGCACCTTTTACCCGCACGGGCAATCCGATCTTCTTTATGGACAACAAAAGCGCCGAAATGGTTAAGTACGCAGCCAACGGGTTGCTGGCGGCGCGCATCTCCTTCATGAACGAAATCGCCATGCTGTGTGACAAAGTCGGTGCGGATGTTGATCTGGTACGCCTGGGCGCCGGCTCGGACAAGCGCATCGGCCATGCCTTCCTGTTTCCTGGCGTGGGGTTTGGCGGCAGCTGCTTCCCCAAGGACGTGCGAGCGCTTATTAACACCGGCCTGGAGAACGATTTGCCCTTGGAGATGCTGGTGGCCACCGACCGGGTGAACGAGCGACAAAAACATTACGCTTCCGCCAAAATCATGGCTCGCTTCGGCTCACACCTGGGCGGCCGGATCTTTGCCGTCTGGGGACTGGCCTTCAAGCCGAAGACCGATGACGTGCGCGAAGCTCCGGCACTGGCCATTATTGAAGATCTTCTGCATGCCGGCGCCAGAATCCACGTCTACGATCCTGAGGGAATGAAAAACGCCCGCCACTACCTCGGCGAACGCGTCACCTATTGTCAGAGTAACTACGAGGCCTGCGAAGGCGCCGATGCCTTGGTCGTGGTGACCGAGTGGAATGAGTTCCGTCGCCCGGATTTCGAACGCATCAAGACCCTTCTCAAACAACCCGTTGTGTTTGACGGACGCAACATCTACGATCCCGCCCGCATGCGTGATTACGGATTCGAGCATGTGTGCATTGGAAGGAACCGACCGCTATGAAGATCTTTGTCACCGGGGCAGCCGGATTCATTGGCGCCCACCTGTGCGACCGGTTGCTCGAGCGCGGTCATCTGGTCTGCGGCCTCGACCTCTTTGACGCCGACGATCCGCCCGGTTGGCAGCTGGCTCGACTGGCGTCGGCGCGCGATAATTCTCGTTTTAGTTTCATAACCGGCGATGTGACCGACGCCAACGGCCTGCGCGCCTACCTGGGTTCGTTTCGACCCGATGCGTTGGTGCACGCAGCCGCGCGAAAAGATCTCGTCTGGGCCGATCGGGAGCCGAGCGCCTGCCAGCACCTGCACGCCGGCGGGGTTGCGGCAGTGCTGCAGATTGCCCGCCAACTCAAGATACCGCAGGCAGTGCTTTGTTCCTCGGCGCATGTCTACGGCGGCTCGCGCCGTTTCCCGTTCAGCGAAGAAGATCCCGCCGATCATCCGCTTTCGGTATTGGGCGCCGCCCTTCGCGCAGCCGAACTGCACGCGTCTGCGGTCTGTTTGCAGGCACCGGTGTCCGTCACCGTCCTGCGGGTTTTCTCGGTTTATGGACCACGCCAAAGTCCGCAGCGATTCCTTCCCGCCCTGTGTAGCGCGGCCGAACGCCGCGATTCGATGCCGATCATCGGGGATGATACCGTCGGTCGCGATATGATTCATATCGACGATGTGGCGGAAGGGATTATCAAAGCCATCGAGCAACCGTCACCGTTTCGGGTTCTCAACCTTGGCACGGGTCAGACGACCACGCTTGCCCAGGTGGCCGAGCAGGTCAGTTGGCTGTCGGGTGCTCCGTTTAAACGGGTACGTCGTCCGGCGAGGCCGGGAGAGCTGCCCAACACCTACGCCGATATGCGCCTCACCCGTGAGGCGCTCGGCTTCTCACCAGCAGTACCTTGGGAGGATGGGGTGCGCCGCTACTGGGAGTGGTTCAAGGATCGACCCGAGCCGTTTAGTGCGCAAGCCATAGTCAGCTCTATCTGAGGAACCCCGGGGAAATTGCCGCCCAGAGCAATAAGACGTCAGGGAGGTGCAGGGTGTCCGAGATGTCAATCAGTTTTCATGGCGCGACCACTATGGTGACCGGTTCCTGCAGCCTCGTTTGTTGCGGTGCGGAAAAGATACTGATCGACTGCGGCTTCATACAAGGAGGCGACCAGGACGAGCAGCGCAACCATGACCCCTTTGATTTTTCGCCGTCCGATCTCAGTGCCGTGATCCTCACCCACGGCCACCTCGACCACACGGGCAGATTGCCAATGCTCGCGGAGGCAGGCTTCAAAGGTCCGATCCACACTCACTCAGCTTCGGCTGCCCTCGCCCAGATCGTTTGGCGCGACACGGTGCGTTTGAGCGCCCGCGCCGAACATCCCCTATACGATGAGAGCGCCATACAAAAGACTATTCCGCTCTTTGTACCACAACCGTACAGCGAGGAATTCCGCATCGGCGAGGCGAAGGTTCGGTTACTCGACGCCGGGCATATACTCGGGTCGGCGCACGTTTTGATCGAGCATGCCGGCAAGCGCTTGGTCATGTCCGGCGATATCGGCGCGCTCGACACCCCCATTATCCGCGACCCGACGTTTACTTGGGATGTGCCGGCAGACGCCGTGGTGATCGAATCGACGTACGGCAATCGCCTGCACAAGGGACGAGCCGAGACGATCGAGGAGTTCCGAGAGATTATCGAACAGGCCATCGACACCAAGGGAGTAGTGCTGATACCGGCTTTTGCCATCGGCCGCACCCAGGAACTCCTTTTCTATTTCAATCGTCTGATCATGCAGCATCGGTTGCCGAGCATTCCGGTGCTGCTCGACTCTCCCATGGCCAGGCAGGTCACCCAGGTCTACCGAGCTCATCGAGAGTGTTACGATGATGAGACCTGGGGGCTTATCGAGCACGGGGAGTCGCCCTTGGCATTCCCCGGGTTGCGGGAGGTGAACACCTGGGAAGAATCGGCGTCGCTCGGGCAGGTCAACGGACCCATGGTCATCATCGCCGGGAGCGGCATGTGCACCGGCGGGCGAATTGTCCGGCATCTTATTACCTTCCTCAACCGGGCCAGCACCACCGTGCTCTTTGTCGGTTGGCAAGGAACCGGCACGCTGGGTCGGCGGCTCGTTGATGGCGCGCGCCTGGTGAAGATTCAAGGCCAGGAGGTTCCGGTACGTGCCCGTATTGCGACCCTCAACGGATTTTCGGCTCACGCCGATCGTGATGGTTTAGTGCATTGGGCTCAATGCATTCCTGGCCAACCACACCAATGGTTGATAAATCACGGCGAACCCGAGGCCAGCGTGGGCCTCGCAAGCGCGTTGACGCAAGCCGGCTTGAGTGGCGCCAGAGTTGCGAAGGCTGCTTATAGCTATGAAATCTAGGAATCACAATTGGTATGGATGATCGGACCTTTCACCTGGTCGGGCTCGGCTGCCCCAAAAATCGCATTGACTCCGAGATCCTCTGGGCAGGCATGGCCGCTCGTGGTCTCAGAGCGGTGGACGATCCGGCCGATGCCGACGTCATTGTGGTCAATACCTGCGCCTTCATTCGCTCGGCCGTGGAAGAGTCGCTCCAGACCATTGTAGCGCTTGCCAGCCATCGACGCTCAGGCCGCTGCGCGCAACTGGTGGTGGCTGGTTGCCTGACCAGCCGCTATCGGCAACAGTTGCTGGCCGAGTTGCCCGAAGTCGATCTGTTTATTGGCCCGGCCGAGGTGGGAAACCTGCCAAAGCTGCTCCGTAAGAAGCCGAAGCGGCGTTTGCGGGCGCGGCCTGCCGCATCGTTTTTACCTCGCGCCACAACCGGCCGCGTTAATTCACTTTCGGCCGGGGCGGCCTACCTCAAAGTGGCCGAGGGGTGCTCGCAGCGCTGCTCGTTTTGTGTTATTCCGAATATTCGCGGGCCGCAACGCAGCCGCCCCCTCATCGATCTGGTACGCGATGCCGAAAACCTCATTAAGCTCGGGGCTGCCGAGATCATCCTAGTAGCCCAAGATCTCTCGGCCTGGGGGCGCGATTTGCATAACCGACCGCACCTGCCCGACCTCGTGAAGGCCATTGCCGCCGTTGCCGGCTTGCGCTGGCTGCGGTTGTTGTACCTGTACCCAACACGCAGCTTCCATCAACTGTTGAAGGTAATGGCCCGTTCACCGGTGATTATTCCCTACCTGGACATTCCGTTGCAGCATATTGATGCCGGCGTTCTGAGGCGCATGCGCCGGGGTGGCAACGCCACGAACATACGCCAGCTGATCGCACGAATACGAGCGGAACTCCCCGGGGTGGCGATCCGCACCACGCTGATGACCGGCTTTCCCGGCGAGAGTGAAGAGGCATTCCGGCAGTTGGTGCAGTTTGTCGAAGAATCCCGTTTTGAGCGCATAGGTGTTTTTACTTTCTCGCCGGAAGAAGGCAGCCCGGCTTGCACGTTTCCGAATCAGGTGCCAGCCGCACTCGCACGACGCCGCCAACGACAGCTGCTGGCGCTTCAGCAGAAGATCAGCTACGCGTACCACCGCAGCCTCGGGGGAAAAACGATCGAGGTGCTCGTCGAAGCCTGCACGGGCAAGAATCGCTTCCGCGGGCGGGCCTGGAACCAGGCCCCCGAAGTCGACGGAAAAACAATTCTCCACGGGCAGGCGACGGTTGGCGACATCGTGTGCATGCGGGTGACCCGGGTTGGCCCCTACGATCTGGAAGGAACGATCGTCGGCCCGCCCGTCTGAAGGAATATATGGAATAACACGTCCAATCGAGTAAACTCTCTGGATAGGAGCTATACGGTATGATTCGACGATCTTCTTTGGGTGCCTTGTTGATAGGTACCATCTCGTTATTGGTGCATCAGGCCGTCGCCGGCCAGCTCGCCCCGCGTGAGATCGCCGCCAAGATACAGAAGTTCTACGATAAGACTGCTGACTTCCAGGCTGCCTTCCGGCAGGTTTATCACGCCGAGACGCTCGGCAAGGACAAAACTTCGAGCGGGTATGTTTACATCAAAAAACCCGGCCGTATGCGTTGGGATTATAAAGAACCGCGTCCAAAATACTTTGTGGCTGACGGACACGCGCTGTATGCCTATGACCCGGAGTTGGAGCAAGTGATGGTGGATCGCACCTTCTCTGATTCCGATCTCAGCGCAGCTGTAACCTTCCTCTGGGGTAAGGGCAATCTAACTGAAGAATTTCAAATCGCCTTTTCGAAGCGAACCGACCTTGCAGGACCGAAGCAGGTTGCGCTGGAGTTGCAACCCAAAAAGGATGCGCACTTTACGAAGCTTATCTTTGTCGTCGATACGGAAAGCTTCATGGTCGACGAAACCCTGGTCGAAGATCCCGGCGGCAATGTCAACCAGATTTTTTTCACCAAAGCGAGGATCAACGTGGGCCTGAAAGACGAAATTTTTAAATTCGAAATTCCAAAAGGAGTCGCCGTCATCGAGGCGCCCGAGAACAGTAAGTAGCGGGTTATCGTAACCATTCAGTCATTAGTTAAAGGACTGACACGCGCTGGGTGACGCAGCCAAGCCGCACAGGATAAAAGACTGTAGGCTCACTTCGTTCGCTAACAGTCTCTAAGGATGTGAGGCGTCAGGACCCGGCGCGCAATTTTGACTGAATGGTTATAATACTGATAGTGGTGGGTATAATGCGCTTCAAATGGCGCTCGTTGTTGGTAAACCAACCTGTGGGATAGGTGAGAGGTGATCCGGTGAAGTACCTCACGTGGCTTGGCGTTGTCATGTCGCTTTTGGTTGTTTCCAACGCCCTGGCACAACGTTCCTCATCATTGGCGACGCGCTGGGTTCGGGCTCTGGCGGATCCGAACTTCAAGGTTCGGCTTGAGGCGGTAATCCTGATCGGCAACAACAAAACAGCGGGTGGTATTCCCAGCTTAAGAAAAATGCTCGCTAAAAACGATGAGCATGACTCGGTTCGCGCCGCCGCGTGTGTGTCGCTTGCCAAGCTTCATGACGAGGAATCACGCCAGCAATTCGGCTTTTTGATTGCTCATAATAGTCAACTTATTGCCAGGAGCGCCGAAAAAGCGCTCATAATGCTCGATCAGGCGCGGCCGAAACCTCCGTTTTACCTCTTGGAGATCGAGCGTCCGCTTTTACCGAAAGGTGTTGCTGTATCCTACGGACAACAGGTGACGACCAGATTGAGGGAGTTTATCAACCGCACCGGCGGCTTGGTCCCGGGCGCCGGCGAATACGAAGTTCTCAGTCCACCAGATCTCGCTGCCCACCTATCACGACGAAAACTGACCGGTTTCTTGCTCAAACCGGAATTGACCGAGCTGCGGACCGAAAGCGATTCCGGCCGCACGACCTTCTACGCCGCGATGAGCATTGCCGGCTTCTCCTTGGTCGAAAAGGAACCCGAATTTACCGTGGGCGGCCAGGCGAATTCATGGATGGATGGTAGTAGCCTCATGGAATCGCAACGTCAGCAGATGCAACATGAGGTGATCGATCGCTCGGCCGACTCAGCCATGATCGAAGTGGTCAAGCAGCTATCCGATCGTTAGAGACTGTTAGCGAACGAAGCGAGCGTTACAGTCTCTTATCCCCCTGGGGGGGGTAACCCTATGCCCAACCGGGCAAGGACCGCGGTAAACTTTTCGGGCAGCGGACAGGTAACCGAAAGCGCCTGATGGCTCGTCGGGTGTGCCAGATCGAGACGCCAGGCGTGTAGCAAGAAGCGATCCGCGGTTTCCGGTAGTGACCGAGTTGCGCCATAGAGCGTATCCCCGACGATCGGATGTCCAAGGTGGCTGAGATGGGCGCGAATTTGATGCCGCACGCCGGTCGTCATTTCCACTCGACAGAGACAAAAGCCGTGGGCGCTGCCGAGTGGATGAATCGAAGTCATTGCCGGCCGGAGTGATCGCGCCGTACGGAGGCTCCGTTGATTGGCAACGAGTATGACCCTACGCGAGTGTCGGTAGCGGGCGCCGATGGGAAGGTCAATCGAGCACGGCTGCGCTATCGTGCCCTCTACGAGCGCCAGATAGGTCTTATGCACCAGTCGACGCCGAAACATGTTCCGCAAAGCTTGATACGCTTCTTGAGTCCGCGCTACCAACAACAATCCAGAGGTGCCGAGATCCAAACGGTGCGCAATGGCCGGAAATCGCGGGTCACCAATCTCACTCGTTTCTGGCCATTGTTGCGTGACATACGTCAGTACGGTCTGTTCGCCCTCATGTAACGGAAATACATGCATGCCCGCCGGCTTGCTAACCACGACTATCTCATCGTCACCGTAAAGGGTACGCGGTGACTCAACGTGATCAGTCGGTGGGCTCTCGCTATTCTGTAGAGCGCCCATCGTGACCGTCCTCTTCAGGAGGCTTATCCTTTTGAAGAGGTTTGTCGTGAGTAATGGGTGGAATGGGAAATGGACCACCCTCTTGCGATATCAGAAACCACTTATCTTTTATTTTCTTCCATGACTGTACCGCCATCTCTTCTTTCACCACCGTTGAAGGCATGCGGTAATAGCTGAACAACACTTTTACTTTTACAACCTGGCTAGACGGATCGGGTTCAACGTGCCGTATTTCATAGCCCGTAATAAACAACAAGTCTTTTGCAGCCTCGAGTTCGTCAAGAAGATCTGAGGAGTACCGCGGATCAACACGAGCAACTGCGGTATCATTATACTTCCAACGCAGATCGTGATGGAAATCTTCAACAATCACACTCAAGTCATTCTCGGACGAGTGCAACGAAGCACATGCAACCGAGCACATCAGTGAGACCGTCAAGACGTTAATGCTCATGCGTCTCACCGTACCCTGTCTTCCCAACTTCAATCCACGCCTCGCTTTTATAAAAAATGAAACCATGCATACCGGTCGTACAAAAACCTGCATGGATACTATCGACAGCAAGATATACCCGTCGCCATCGTCGAATCAACAACATTCATCAAGAGATAATTATTGATTTTTGGAAAAAAGACGCCGCGGTTATCAGTGAAATAGGGGTGTAACACTTTGTTCGAACCGAGTTATAGTGGGTTTTGTTGTTTTCTTGACTGGGGTTACCTAACAACATAGTATAGGTCCAGATTATCATTACACGGGAGGGAGCATTCGATGGAAGCCGTAAGTGAACGACGGAAAGTTCTCAGGGCTGACATCAACGTTTTTATCAACGAAGAGCATGAAACGGGTACCAGCATTGTCGCGCGCGCCACCGATATTAGCCCCCAAGGGCTGCACTATATCAAACCATCACTATGTGCGTCGGAGCCAGCCAACGAAGTCAAGGTTGAGTTCGCCTTGCCCGACGATGAGTCCCCTATTTGCGCCGAGGGACGGGTGGTGCATACCGATGAAGAAAATGAAATTCAAGAATTTGGTATCGTGTTTACGTGGATTTCATCGTGGGATAGTGAGCGCATCCGTCGTTATGTACTCAAACGAAAACAAACCGAGATCTTCGATGTGCTGCACCAATTACACGTGGCGGCACTTCAAAGCTAACGAAACCGTCTGTTAATCTTAGGCAATAATATATAAAATAAAAGGGTGCCCGGGGAACTTTTTTTATCAAATTACCGTATGAGGTAATACGATTTATCTTTATTTTTAATTAATATATGATAAATGTCGCTCAACTGGTTGTTAGACGTTATTTTTATAAACACCAATATTAACGTATCGTACTTCCAATAATTGTTGTATACGCCCATAATGCATATTCTATGAAGCGATCGTATACATATCAAAACAATTGTTTGACATTGTTGGATCGATCCGGGTACTGTGTTGTCTAATGTCGTAATAACCGAGGGAGGATCCTGTGGTGAAGAAAGCCAGCATTCAAGTCGTTCTCGAGTCCATGCTGCGCCAGCTCGGAGATCAAGTGGCCCGTGGCCTCTCCGAAGGCATTGCCACCTCCGGTGTGATGAAGAAGCTCGATGCGGTCGTCTCGCGCATCTCGCGCGGATCCACGCCAGCCGCAGCGCCCCGAGCGGGCAGAAGAAAAGCCGCTGTTGCGAAAGCTTCTGGTAAGCGTAAGGGTGCGAAGTGCTCCGCACGTGGCTGCAACAAACCGGCGCGCGCAAAGGGACTCTGTTCGAAGCACTATCAGCGGCAGCGCTACGCCGAGAAGCATCCCAATGCGCCAAAACGCGTTCGGGTCAAGAAAGCAACACGTAAAAAGACGCGGAAGGCCGTGGCCCGCACCCGCAGTAAAGGTATTTGCTCGGTAAAGGACTGCGGAAAGCCGGCGCGCGCAAAGGGCCTCTGTGCCAAGCACTTCATGGAATGGGTTCGTTCTAAGAAGAGCGCATCAGCCTAGGCTAATAAAGGCACCCGTGCGGCTTGTCCCGATTTTGGACGTAACCAGTGTTGATCTCGATATCATCGAGAGATGTTAGATTTTGTCTTTCTTTGCCGATGCCTCTACAACTGGTGATACAGGCGAAGTAACCTTCTTGCCAAGATTCTCCATTTTACATTGCCCCTCAAATACAACCCCCTTATCAATAACTAAGGCGGGGGTCTCTATGTTTCCCATCATCCGACCGGGGCTGCGAATCTCAACTGATTGAGAAGCGTGAACGTTGCCCTTTACTTCGCCATTGATGATGATGGTGGCCACGTCGATCTCAGCCGTGATCCGCGCGCTCTCCCCAACGACCAAAATTGAATTAGAGCGGATTTCGCCTGAGAACACTCCCTCAATGCGCAACGTGCCTTCAAAATGCAACTTGCCCTCAAACTCCGATCCTTTTCCCAGAATTGTGGTGATCTCATCAGTCTTAAGACTCACGGCGTTCTCCTTTTTCGTGGCAGCCCATTGCCGCTCCGGATTCGGTGGCAGAGCTGGGTTCAAAGGGGAAGATAATGATTCGGTAATTGCCTTAAGGGGTTTGTTAAAAATCGCCATAAGCGCTACCTCCCCCCGATCACCGCAAGGAGGTGATCGAGTTCGTCAAGTGAAAAATAATAGATGATCAATTTCCCACCTTTCTGCCCTGTGTGCAGGTCAACCTTGGTGCCCAGCCGGCGCTGTAGTGATTCAATCAATGCCAACTGTTCGGTAGAGTATCGCTTCTGACGGGGAATTTTCTTTGTGTTGGTTTTTTGATCAGGCTTGGCTCGCACGAGCTCTTCACATTCCCGCACGCTCAATCGTTCCTTGATCACCTGCTTGGCCAGCGCCAGTTGCTCTGCGGGCGTCGGCAGCCCGAGGATGGCGCGGGCATGCCCCATGCTGAGTTCGCCGTTCTGCAGCCAGCGACGCACCACGTCAGGCAGTTTCAGCAGGCGCAGTGTGTTAGCAACGGTGCTACGCTGGCGGCCAACGCGGGTTGCCAGTTCATCTTGCGTGAGTCCGTGCTCCTCGATGAGCTGTCGGTATGCCTCGGCTTCTTCCAGGGGATTGAGATCTTCACGCTGGAGGTTTTCAACCAGGGCTACTTCGAGGATCTCAGCATCGCTGAGATCTTTTACAACGACCGGGATCGCCGTCACACCGGCCAACTTTGCAGCTCGGAAACGTCGTTCTCCGGCAACAATTTGGTACCCCTTCGAATGCTTCCGGACAATCAACGGTTGGATCACACCCTTGGATTTAATACTCTCGACCAATTCACTTAATTTATCAGGATCAAAACGCTGTCGAGGCTGTTTACCATTGGGTAACAATTCATCAGGCGAACAGAGAATATAACCTGGTGCGACCGCTTGGGGTTTATCGTCTCCCACTGGGATCAACGCCCGTAAACCTTTGCCGAGAGCCTGTCGCTTGCTTATTTCCATAATATCCTTATAAATCAAATAGTTGTAATAGATCCTAGCACCTCTTTTGCGAGCGCAAGGTAACTTTCGCTGCCGCTTGAACGAATATCGTAAAGCAAAATTGGTTTGCCAAAGGAAGGTGCTTCAGAGAGTCGAACGTTTCGAGGAATTACTGTTTTGAAGACCTTACCATTAAAATAACCACGGACCTCTTCAGCCACTCGGTGGGCCAAAGCATTACGACGGTCAAACATTGTCAGTACAATTCCTTGGAGGACCAGGTTCGGGTTCAAAAACCCCTTGATCATTTCGATGGTGTTGAGCAATGATGTCAACCCTTCCAGCGCATAGTACTCGCACTGCAGAGGAACAATGACCGCATCGGCTGCAGTAAGTGCGTTGATCGTCAACAAGCCTAACGATGGTGGGCAATCGATGAGAATGAGATCGTACTGGTGGCGCGCCTCGACCAGCGCATTTCTGAGAAGTTTCTCGCGATCGGGTACACCAACCAATTCCACCTCGGCGCCAAACAGGTTATTGTCAGATGGTACCATTTTGAGAAAGGGCAGTTCGGTCGCGATGGTTGCCTCCGGAAGCCCGCACTCACCCATGAGCACTTGGTAAAGACCTCGTAAACGTTGCTTCTCCCCGAGTCCAAGGCCGGTCGTTGCATTGGCCTGCGGATCTATATCGAGAAGCAATACCTTCTTTTCAGCCGCAGCCAGGAAGGCTGCCAGGTTGATGGCCGTGGTGGTCTTGCCCACTCCACCCTTCTGGTTGGCGATGGCGATTACTTTAACCATAAAAACCCATCTCCCAAAAGAACGGTGCAATCCCTTTTACCACAAAGCGGCTCAATCACAAATTATTTAGTCTAATTTTGTTACGAGCAGCTCTTCCGTAACGCAATCAAAAATCGTTCTCGATCACTGAACGGAAGGCGATAAAAAATACGGGATTCCAATACCAATCCAGAACCGGTTAGAGCCTGTTCCCAGACTGGTCCCGGCTCTTCTTGGCCATGCGGCTGTCCCGCCATTACCCATAATCGTCCGCCGGGCTCAACCAATCGCGGTCCGATTTTTAGCCATTCTTCCGGCGGGAATACTGCCCTCGAGACAACTTCATGGCTCAGCGCGCAGGTCCTAGGTAGCCCTTCGTTCACCCGCTCCCAGCGAATGTCCAACCCATCCAAAAGCCCCATTTCACGCGCAGCCGTTTTGAGAAACGAAATTTTTTTGCTCCGGGATTCAGTCAGGGTAACCTTGAGATCAGGAAGCAGCGCCTTGATCACGAGCCCCGGAAAACCCGCACCAGTCCCTACATCGTGCAAATCTGTACGCGCATCAAGATGGGGACACAGCACAGCCGAGTCGAGATATAATTTCTCAGCCATCCCTTGCGGATCAAGTACCGTCGTGAGATTGATGGCTTTGTTCCACTTAATGAGCAGATCGCGGTGCACCAGGAGGCGCTGGGTGCTTTCTTTCGGAAGGGCTAACTTCATTCGACGGGCGCCCTCGACAAGGTACGAACTGAAATCCTTTAAAGAAGAATTCATTTAGTCTTCGCTCAGACATTGAGTATCGAGAGATTCTGTTCCACGTGGAACAACGTGGCTATCGTTCCAAACCGAGATCAATAGCAGCGCTGCCGGCGTCATTCCATCCACCGTGCTTGCTTGTGCAAAATTGATCGGCCTATGGAGGTTGAGTTTGTCAGCCAACTCCCTCGAGAGCCCGGGAATTTTACGGTAATCGACGCCTTGCTGGAGGGAACGGTTGGCGAGCGTATTAAGTTTTTCGGCGTCGCGCAGTTGACGATCGATGTATCCCTGATACTTTACACAAACTTCAGCCTGCTCGAGAACATCCAGCGGATACTCTTTTTTAAGCCAATAAGCTATTTCTTGGATGGTCACCGTGGGTCTTTTGAGGGCTTTTTCCAATGTTGGTCGCCGCACATCGTTTTCGGCCGGAATCTGGGTGCCGCAAAGTTCCTCTAAACAACTTTCAATCTGAGAGGCGATCTGCCTTCGTTTTTTCAATACTTCCCTATTTACTAGCCCTATCTTTTCAGCCCATTCCTGCAATCTAAAAATGGCGTTATCTTCTCTTAACAACAGCCTAAATTCCGCGCGGGAGGAGAACATACGGTACGGCTCGGTTGTCCCGCGGGTGACCAGATCATCTATCATTACACCTATATATGCCTCGTGGCGACCCAAGATCACCGGATTGAGGCCTTTTATTTTGGCCGCTGCATTTACTCCTGCCAGCAATCCTTGCCCGGCAGCTTCCTCATAGCCGCTGGTGCCGTTTATCTGACCGGCAAAAAACAACCCTGGTACGCGCTTGGTTTCCAAGGTGTGCATTAGCTCCGTGGGCGGAACGAAATCGTATTCGACAGCATAGCCATAATTAAGGATACGGGCTTGTTCGAGCCCTTGAATCGAGTGAATGAACTCTTCTTGAATATCACGAGGTAAGCTGGTCGAGATTCCGTTAGGGTAAATTACCTCCCTCGTGGCGCCCGTGGGTTCTAAAACCACCTGATGCTGTTCACGGTCCGGAAATCTTACAACTTTATCCTCGATAGAAGGACAGTAACGCGGCCCGCGGCCCTTTATCACCCCAGTATAGAGAGGAGACCTTCCCAACCCTGCGCGAATAATCTCGTGTGTTTTTTTGTTGGTATGGGTCACATAGCACGGGTACATGTTCAACGATAGGTTACCGCCTTCATGCGAGAAGGAATGCCGGACCTGGTCGGGCGGTTGTTTTTCCAGAAAATAAAAATTTATGGTCGCTGCTTCTAACCGTGCCGGTGTACCGGTCTTGAGCCGTCCTAACGGAAAACCAATTTTCGCAAGGCTTTCACTCAGATTCTGGGCAGCCGGGTCACCAAGCCTACCTCCTGAAAATGACTCCTCACCGATATGCATTAGCCCTCGGAGGAACGTGCCAGTGGTAAGGATTACCGCCTTCGCTAAAAACGTTTGGCCTGTTTGAAGTTCTACCCCATTGATTTTTTTTGAATTGATCAATATCCTATCAACCAAACCCTCGATGAGAGCGATCCCTGGTTGCCCCTCGACCCTCATTAACATCTCTTTATGATACGCTCGGAGATCGCACTGCATTCTTCTCGCTCTCACTGCCGGTCCTTTACTGGCATTGAGTCGCCGATAATGTATGGCGGTGGCGTCCGCTACCTTTCCCATCTCTCCACCCAAGGCATCTATTTCACGAACAATTTGACTCTTACCCAACCCACCAATTGCGGGGTTGCAGGACATTTGCGCAACTCTCGAGCGCGCTATGGTCACCAGTGCAGTTGTCAGTCCCAAGCGGGCACAAACGAGCGCGGCCTCGCAACCAGCGTGTCCGGCCCCGACCACTACTACATCGAATGTCGATGTTCCACGTGAAACACTCATTTTCCTATACAGAACCTCTCGAATATCCTATCCAAAATATCGTCTTTGGTAGACTCTCCCAATAATTCGTTTATCTGATCGCGTGCGAAGTTAAGATCCTCGGCTGCGAGTTCAAGATCATTGTCCTTGATTCGATCGGCCGCTTTCAAAATACTACCGCGAGTGTTGTTGATAGCTTCCTCTTGCCAGACGCTGATGGGGATCCCATCGGCAGGACCTAGCTGCATCAGAAGTTTTTTCGTAACAACATCAGTAAGCCGATCAAGACCCTCGCCGGTTAGTGCTGAGACCATCAATCCATCAACCTTTTCAAGCTGTTCAATGCACCTGTTTCTTTGATCCGCCGAAAGAAGGTCCACCTTGTTGATAACGAGGACTACATCTCGGCTCTTTTTCGCTGGCGGCGCTTCCTCAAGCATTTGAACAAGGTCGGTGCCAACCCAAAGGACTATGTTGGCTCTCTCGACTTTTGAAACCGCCACAGCTTGAGCCTCACGATCGGCGTCGCAATTCAATGAGCTTATTCCATGACCAGCGGTGTCTATCAATCTTACTCGCAACCCACCAAATATCGTCTCTGCCTCGACCGCATCTCTCGTTGTTCCCGGGTCACTGGTGACTATTGACACCTTTCTATTGCATAACTTATTTACAATGCTGGATTTTCCAACGTTTATCCTCCCAGCTACGACCACTTCTGTCTCATGATCCACCCTTCGGTGAGAAGAAGATACTAACTGGTCAAGTTGATTGGTTAATTCTTCGAGCCGTGGAGTTACGTTTATAGAAACTTCTCTCTCTTCCGAGAAATCTATTGCCGCCTCAACAACAGTTAGTGTCTCTGTTATTTTCTCTCTCATGTTACTGATAATTCCCTCGAGCTCTCCCGTTAACACCCTACAGGCGCCTTGAAGCTCCTCACGGGTATGGGCCTCTATAATTTGTCGCACCACTTGCACCTTGGTGATATCCAATTTTCCATTCTCATACGCCCTTCTCGTAAACTCACCGGGACGCGCTAATCGTGCACCATTCTCTATTGCCAGTTCTAGTGTTGTTCTGACTATTCCCTCACCACCATGACAGTAAATCTCGACGACATCTTCTCCCGTATATGATCGGGGAGATTTCATAACGGTACAGAGAACCTCGTCAAGCCTCCTCTCATTTGAATCTACAACGAACCCATGAACGAGCGTTCGAGAACGCCACTTGTCTACCGGATTATCACTTCTTATTATCATCCGAATGATAGGTATAGCATTTTTTCCGCTCAGACGAACAATCGCTACCGCACCTTTACCAGGCGGCGTTGCGCAAGCAACGATAGTATCGTTTTTGTGATCGAATTTAAAAACCACTAGTATACGCCTCGATCATCCCTAGCTATTGAATATAGCAACCGAACAGATGGTAATCATGTGATCTTCCCAAATGCAATGCGGATCGGTATGTTCAAAAAGAGAAATCTGGGATCCAACTATGACCTACGGCATCAGTTTTAGATTTTATGCCAGAGTCTTTAAAACATTTGGATTGGGTCAAGCACATCTCACCAACGTTTCCCCTGGTGAGAAAAAATTGTATTTTTAGCTAGTTTTCACGCACACTTTTTGTAATTCTTTTCTGTTCTTTTCAATATACCTGTCTACCTCTTCTTGTTTCAAAGATAGATCCTTTAATACACCTTGATAAATGACTTTAAAACCGTCATCCAACTTTCCTGCCATCATCTCGTATTTTTAATTTCACCAGCGCTGCACTGCGAAGGCGCTTTGTTCTCGAATTCTGTGGCATACAGAAATACCTAACTTAATTCATCCGTTTTTTTACCGGATCCTGTCTTTGGCTGAATCTTCAATATTCTAAAGCGATCCTCCCCGAAACTTGATGTGCTCACGAGACGATCATCTTCCAAAATCAAATGAAGAATACGGCGATCCTGCGAGTTCATGAGATGAACATTTATTGGTTTAGCAATGCTCCTCAATTTGGTAGATAGTTCATGCGCTAACTCCCTAAATTGATTACTTCTTTCATCCAATGTACCGCCGATATCTACAATGAGGCGTGTTTCACTCTCAGTTCCGGACTGAAAAATGTGATTTATTATGTACTGCACCGCGCCTCGAAACTCTCTTGACTCACCTCTGTTGAGATCGAGTTTTTGTTCGGTAAAATTTACCGTCAGAACAACCTGACCTTCTTTTTTAACCGGTATAATGGTTACGTTGTAGCCCATTCGCTTAAAAATCCCATCCAGGATATAGACTGCTTTTTCAACGGGATCCACAGATTTTGGCATATCATCCCGCAAGTTTTCTTCAATTTTTTTAGGCTTTTCGTCGTATTCAACGATTATTCCGATCTTAGGCTGTCTCAGTGGCCTTCCGAAATTCTCTTTAACCACCTGATAGGAAAAACTATCGCGGCGTATTCCAATACTATTTTCAGCCTTCGACAACGCTGCATCAAGATCCAATTCGAAAAACTCTTTCTTAGTGGTCAAGTTAATCTCCAGTCACCAACGAACTCTTTTCAGTTATCTCTTCTTTGAGCAGCCATTTGATTTTGTCCACGATTGTAGAATAGTTGCTGTAGTATGCCCAAAGCCGTGCTGAATAAAATATACAACACCAGTCCCGATGGTAGGTACAGCATAATAAACGTGAAAAAGATAGGCATAATATAGAGCATCATTTTAGCTTGTTGGTTATCCATGCTGGAAGGCGTCATTTTCTGCTGTAAAAACATAAATCCACCTAATATAATCGGCAGAATAAACGTTGGATCTCGATACGACAGATCGTTTATCCAGCCCGGTATGAACGGTTCTTGGTATAGTTCAACCGATGAACTAATCATTCGATACAATGCAAACCAGATTGGCATCTGTAACAGCATTGGTAAGCAACCGCCCATCGGATTTATCTTGTGCGTCTTGTAAAGATTCATCATCTCTTGATTCATGCGCGCTTTGTCGTCGCCGTACTTCTTTTTTAGATCCTCAATCAGCGGCTTGAGCTTACCCATTTTCTGCATTGATTTCATACTGTTGTATGTTAGCGGAAGCAGCAAAACTCTCAAAATAATTGTCAATAATATGATTGCTACTCCATAGTTGCCGATCCATGAGTAGAGAGCTTTGAGTAGCCAAAGAAGTGGCAAGCAAAGGACGGCCAGCCAACCGAAATCAACCGCCTTTTCAAGATAAGACGGGCCGTTTCCATCTTTGGGGCCCCCCTTAACTCTTTCTAAAATCGATATCTGTTTTGGTCCCGCATACAACCTATAACGATGAGAAATCGTTTTCCCTGGTTGAATTTCTCCCTCTTCTGGATACATCAGGCTCGAGACTAATAATCCGCCCTTTCTCGTCTCCATTTCACAAAAAGACTTATCTGTCCCAATGACAACCGCCGCCAACAAAAAATATTGTTCATTGATACCTATCCAAGACACGTACGGTTCGGCACTTTTTGTTGTTCCTTCCTTGGGATCGGCAGACAATAATTCTCCATTTGCAAAACAGGATGCTTTCCGAGGAATGTGCTGTGCTCCCATACAACCGGTGTTTGTTTCGGGCTCAACCCTTCCAAAAATTTCGAGAATAATTTGTTCTTTTATGCTCCGTTGGCCGTTATTGATAATCTCGACCAACAAGTCCATCTGATATTCACCGGGAAGAACCGTATAAGTCTTTGTTATTTCTGGATAATTATCTATCGACTGATTAAGATAACGAAATTTTATTTTTGTTTCGCTTTTCTCAACTATGCTCCAGTCAGCATATGGTATATTTTTGAAGGTTGTTTTCTCACTGTTGAAACGGATCGTAAATGGCAAATGTTGGTCTTCTTCAGTTGTGACTATTTCAGCCGGACCTAATTCACTTACTTTTTTTACATAATTTTTCTCTTTATATTTCAATATATTAATGCTTTTTAGGCTTCCACCTCGCGAGGAAAAGGTTGCTTCAAACATTTCTGTTTTAAGCGTAGCAAGTTGCTCGTCGGGTAGTTCGGCCGGTGCTTCACCCGGCTCTTCTGTTTTTGATGAGTCACCAATTGCTTGTTTTGTTCCCTTCCTGTCGGGTTCAGTATTGGTAACAGAATCGACTCCCCCGGCCGGTTTGCCAACATTTTTTACTGGCTCTATAAAAAACTTTTGCCAGACAATCCATACACCTAAGCACAGGATAATGGCTAATATGGTTCGTTTGTCCATGATATTCCTTATACAAAGCGCCATAACTTTGCATACCTTTGTTGCTTCCTCGCCTCGTCATTGCGGCGTACGATACGTACGCCTCATTCCTCGGCTTGGTCGCGCCTCGGTCTGCTTTGTTATGCCGCTCTGTATTTATCTGACGTATATCATTACTATTCCATAACTACGGGACTGGGTCTACTCCTCCTGAATTATAAGGATGGCAACGCACGATTCTTTTCATCGCGAGCCAACTGCCACGAATTGAACCGTAGCGCTCAATACAGCCAAGGGCATATTCAGAGCAACTTGGGTAGAATCTGCACCTTTCCCCCAAAAAGGGGGATAGCATTAATTGATACAAACGTAATAAAATAATAAATATCCTTCTCATTATCAATGTCTTAGTGAAATATGTTTTATTTCTTCAAGCAGCATAGTGTACGTAATCATATAGGGAATTCGCTTGGGGATAATCACAACATCGACCGTAATTGGAAACAACGATCCGTTCTTTCTAAATATTTCTCTGATCATCCTCTTCCATTTGTTTCTTTTGACACTGTTGCCAATTTTTTTACTTACCGCGATGCCGAGCCGCGTCCTGCCAATCCGGTTTTCTAAAACCAGCATGAGTAAACTTTTTGTATATACCTTTCGACCTCGACTCTGAACTCTGACAAAGTCTGCTCTTCTGAGAAGTCTATCCTTTTTAGAAAAAGACTCGCTTAGACGATCATCAGGGAGGACCGGGCGGCTACTTATTTTTTGGTAGTTCGACGGTGAGCCGTACGCGACCTTTTTGCCTTCTCCTTTTGAGGACATTCCGACCACCAGGCGTCTCCATGCGTGTGCGAAAGCCGTGTTCCCTGATTCTCTTGATTCGACTTGGTTGGTAAGTACGTTTCAACGTATAAGCCCCTTTCTATCACCGCGGGCAATAGGCATATATGACTGCACGTACCGTGCGGCCGGTCATTTCAAACATAACCAACTCTTCCCTGTCAAGAACTCTTTTTTCGAATTCCTCGAATCGAATTGTTCACACCTCATGGATCGGCATTTTGGCGTTCGTCAAACGACATGATGTCTCGGCCAATGGCAGGCCAGTGAGCTGATTTTTGCTCAAATTTTGGCCTGACATTTTTTTCACTTGAAACCTTTCTCCATCTCTGTTATCGGTTCCGGGTTATTTTTTGAGAAGCTAATAATTGGGATACCATTAATTGTTGGGATGTTACCAAAATGTCGATGGAACAACTCTGGCCTGCAGTACTCGGCGAAATAGAGAAACGCGTCAGCCAACAAAACTTTTCAACCTGGTTTCTACCGTTGAAGTTTCTCTCTCAAGAGGGTAATGTCGTGTACATCGGGGTCTCCAATCAATTTACTCGTGATTGGATCACTGACCACAACTTTTAAGGATATCATCCAACAAGAGTTCGCATCCCTTGCGTCCCAAGAAATCAGAGTACAGCTGAGAGTCTTGGAATCGTCTGAATCATTATCGGACACAACACTCACTACAACTCCTGAACCCGTCTCCGACAAAAGCCAATCCACTGATGCTGTCTTTGATACCGGCCTGAATCCTCGCTACACGTTTTCTCAATTCGTCGTTGGCTCATCAAACCAACTTGCCTACGCCGCTTCGATCAACGTGGCCGGTAACCCCGGCAGCACCTATAATCCATTATTTCTCTACGCTGGGCCCGGTCTTGGAAAAACCCACCTGCTCAACGCCATCGGCCACATGATCATTCAAGAAAGGCGTCACCTTAAGGTTCTCTACCTTTCGTCAGAAACCTTTGTCAATGAGATGGTGAACTGCCTACGACTAAACAAGATGGACGTTTTTCACGCCAAGTATCGCTCCAACTGCGATGTGCTCTTGATAGACGACATTGAATTCATCTCTGGAAAAGAGAGAACTCAGGAAGAGTTCTTCCATACCTTCAATGCCCTTCACGAATCGAGACGCCAAATAGTCATCACCTCTGACAGCTATCCGCAGGAGATACCCGAACTTGAAGATCGCCTGCGAACTCGTTTTCAGTGGGGCCTGATCGCCGACATACAGCCGCCTGAGATCGAAACCCGCATCGCCATTTTACAAAAGAAATCCGAGATCGATAGATTAGACATCCCGGACGATGTAGCATTGTTCATCGCCTCATCGGTAAAATCCAATATTCGAGAAATTGAAGGCTCCCTCAAGCGGCTGGGTGCTCTCTCGTCAATGTACGGGAAGCCGATTACCCTGGATTTCGCGAAGGAAGTTCTGCGGGACACACTCGGTAACTCCAGTACCATATCCATCGAAGACGTTCAGAAAGCGGTCGGAAATTATTTCAACGTCAAAGTTAACGATCTTCGAGGAAATCGACGGCACCGATCCATATGCCGGCCGCGACAGATTGCCATGTACATCTGCCGCTCATACCTGAACAGCGCGACGTTTCCTGACATTGGTATGCATTTCAACAAGGATCACTCAACGGTCATCAATGCTGTCAGAAACGTCTCTAAGCTCGTTAAAACCGACAACTCTGTTCAGGAAGCTGTCGATGTCATCAAAAGGCAGCTCGGTATATGAACCATGCTGTTGCAATCCTGTGGAATACCGTGTTGGCGGTCAGTGGGCTTGTCCCTAGTGCCACCGAGTCACATTCTTTGCACCCATTCTCCACAGGTGCTTGTTTTTATCTTTCCATTTTGTTAGGCTGCTTTAACTCTCTATTCACCTTTTCACAGGTCCTACTATGACTACTGTTTTATTCTTTAAATAAACAAAGATCTTATATGGAGAGCGTTATGGAATTTTCGATCAAGACAGACGAACTAGCAAAGGGACTCTACTGCGCCCAGGGCATTGTTGAAAAAAAAACTGCGATGCCGATCCTCTCCAATGTTCTTATACAGGCTACTAAAGAGGGAAAGGTTTCAATCAGCGCAACCAACCTTGAAGTCGGCATGACGAGCGAGCATACAGCTGAAGTAATCAATGCGGGGAGCATAGCTATCAGCGCCCGTCATGCATACGACATCGTTCGCTCACTACCGGCTGGTTCGGTGAAGATAAAAAAATTGGAGAGTCTGTGGGCAGAGTTGCGGTGCGAGAAGATAGAGTATCGTATGCTCGGTATGGCTTCGGAAGATTTTCAGGCGTTGCCGGACGTTGGTTCTGTTGCAGTTTTCAAAGTGAATCAAGCCAACATTAAGGACATGATTGAGAAGACCGTCTATGCCGTTTCGAGCGATGAAACACGGTACAATCTCAACGGCTCATTTTTAGAGAAAATTGGCAACGATACCTTCCGCATGGTGTCAACCGATGGTCACCGGCTGTCGATGTTGGACGCTCAACTTGCGGAAGACCCAAAAAACGCTCGTTTTGGCGAGGGGATCATCATACCGAAAAAAGGCTTGCTGGAGATAAAGAGGCTTCTTGATTCAGAGAGCGGTGATTGTTTCCTTGGTGTTGAGGGTAACAACCTCATATTCCGTATGAGTACGGTTATGGTCGTCATGAGATTATTGGACGGTCGTTTTCCAGAGTACCGTCATGTTGTTCCAGAAAAACAAAAGATAAAGCTTCGTATAAATAAAAAAGTGTTTAGTGACAGCCTTCGTCGCATCAGTATTTTGTCGAATGATCGAACCTTAGGGTTAAAAGTTAAAACTTTCAAAAGACCTTTTGCAAGTCACCACCAGTAACCCTGATGTCGGCGAGGCACGGGAGGACCTCGGCATAGAGTACGGCGGTAAAGATCTGGTTGTTGGATTCAATGCTCGATACCTCCTTGATGCACTGTCCACCATTGACACAGAGGACGTGGATGTATCGCTTGATGATGATTTATCTCCCTGCGTTCTTCACCCTACCGATTGCGCTACCTATACCTGCGTTATAATGCCCATGCGGATATGAGCACCTCGAGGGCTTTTGTTTGTAACCAGCATCCATCTTCATGCGTTTAGAAACCTCGTCGATCAAGAAATTGATCTTACGCCAGGGATGAATGTATTGGTCGGCGACAACGGACAAGGCAAAACAAATTTTCTTGAAGCTTGTTATGTTCTTTCGAGTTTAAGATCATTTCGACAAACATCGATACGGAAGCTGGTCCGACACGGGTCTTCGTCGGCCGAGGTGCGCGGGGTCGTCATGATGCACGGCTCGCCACTGCGGTTGAGGGTTTTGATAGAGCCGGGCGGGCGACGCATGTGGTTCGGCGAGCGACCGGTGCATTCCTTAACGGAGTACCTGGGCACCCTCAAAGCCGTCGCGTTTACTCCGGATGATTTGATCATGGTCAAAGGACCGCCGATCCTCCGGCGGCGATTCCTCGATCGGGCGGCATTTTTATTTGAGCCTTTACATTTACTTGCCGTGCGTGACTTCTCCGCCGCTCTTCGATCCCGCAACCGTCTGCTGCGCGAAACCATCAAACCCGATCCGGTGCTGTTGGACAGCTATACCGAAACACTATCGAAAAGCGGTGCTGCCGTCTCGGCCGGTCGCATGAGGGCAATGAACAGAATTTCATCGAGAGCGACTGTGCTGCTTTTAGAATTATTTGGGGTCCAGTCGGTGGTTAATATTAGTTTTTGTCCTGGTTGGTCGATGGAAGGCGGTGATGAGGTACAGAACTTATTGTACCAATTACGTCGGGTGCAGCAAAACGATCAGAAGCGCCGAATAGCGGTCGTCGGACCCCAAAGCGACGACTTTGATGTTACCTTTTCTGAAGCGTCAATACGTCAGTTTGGATCTCAAGGGCAGCAGCGGGCGGTGGCACTCGCATTGTTGCTCGCGGTGGTGGAAGAACTGTCGGCGGAGGGAGGGGATCCGCCGGTGATCCTCCTCGATGACTTCGGGAGCGAGCTCGATGAGCAGCGGAGAACGTTGCTTTTTACAAAGGTATTAAGCCTGGGCTCACAGGTGCTGGTCACGACCACCAGCGAGAGCTTGTTGCAGGGCCTTATGGATGGCTCAACGAGACGCTTTACAGTCGCCTCGGGTTGTGTCAGAGAGATGGTACAGGGAGGCCATCCATGAGTGCTGTGTCGGTAGGTATCATTGGTCTCGGAACCGTCGGCAGCGGTGTAGCAAAGATATTGTTGGAGCGTCGGGCAGAAATCGCGCAGCGCACCGGTGTCGATCTTGCGTTGGTTGCCGCCGCCGATGTTAAACCCGAACGGGCCACGGCACTCAATCTTTCCAGAGACATCTTCACCCCTGACGCCAACGCGCTTCTTGCCAGGCAGGATATTGATATCGTGGTCGAGCTCATCGGCGGCCTTGAGCCGGCGCGCAGTTTCATCACGCGGGCGCTTGCTCATGGTCAGAGCGTTGTTACCGCAAACAAACATCTCTTAGCCGAGAGCTTTCGTGAATTGACAAACGTTACCGCATCGGGCGGATCAGCGCTTTTCTTCGAAGCGGCGGTGGCCGGCGGCATTCCTCTGCTCAAATCGGTTCGCGAGGGGTTGGCCGCCAATCGTATCGAGTCTTTTTTGGGCATCGTCAACGGCACCTGTAATTTTATCCTCAGCGCGATGAACGAACGGGGTATCGATTTTAGCTCGGCCCTCCGGGATGCTCAGCGGCAAGGTTTTGCCGAGGCGGATCCAACCCTTGATATAGAGGGACACGATAGCGCCCATAAACTCGTGGTGCTTGCGGCTCTGGCCTTTGGGCGCGTATTTCCGCTGAGCGGCGTCTATACTGAGGGGATAAGCAAGATCAAGCCGGACGATATCCGGTACGCGACCGAGATGGGCTACCTGGTTAAACTACTGGCCATCGGGCGAAACTCGAAAAATGGCTTTGAGTTGAGGGTCCACCCGGTGCTGCTCGAGCGACATCATCCCTTGGCATCGGTGAGCGGTTCTTTCAACGCCGTGTTGATCGAAGCCGATGCGGCCGGTCGGCTGATGTTCTACGGACGGGGCGCGGGGCAGATGCCGACAGCCAGCGCCGTGGTCGCTGATATCATTGATGCTGCGCGATGGCGGCGGATGCCGGCCGTCGCCGCTGGCGGGAGGGTAGCCGTTCCTGCACCGGGCAGCGTGCTTTCAATGGACGAGACGCACACGCACTATTTCATACGCTTTAATGTTGCCGACCAATTTGGGGTGCTTGGCAGAATAGCCACCGAGCTCGGCCGCAACCGCATATCGATCCAGATGGTGATCCAGAAAGAAAAACGCCCGGACGGCGTCGTGCCCGTGGTGATACTAACCCATTCAGCGCGGGAGGCAGATTTTCGTAAAGCCATCTCGGCAATTGATAGCTGTGATTTCGTTTTAGAGGCGACATCGTTTATTCGCGCCATCGTCGACTGAGGCTCTGCACACACCGTGATCGCATCCGTGCAGCAGTTAACCATATCGATGAACCGCAGCGGCTCCAGGTCAAGCGTCGCGGCTCGCCCGGGGTGGTAAAGCATGCGCGCCTTTCTGGCCGACATCCCTGAGCTTCCCGCCGAGGAACATCCCCTCCTGGTTCTGCAAGAGCAGAAACTGTTGCTACCCGGTGCCGCTCCCGCGGGTCAGGGTCGTGTGGTGCGTTTTAGGGAGGCCGGCCAGGGAAGACCGTTGGTGTTACTGCATGGACCGTGGGCCTCGATCTTTTCGTTTCGAAACTTGATATACCCCCTGCAACGGGAACACCGCGTGTTCGTTCCGGAGGTTCTGGATCTGATCGACGAGCCAACGGATGTCCTTCCCGAGAAACTCGCTCAGTCTATTCTCGCGCTCATCATAGCGCTCGGCATCAACCGACCGGTGATGGTCGGCCAGGCTGAATGTGGAATCGCCGCATTAGATCTAGCGGTTTCGCAGCCGGAGGCGCTTACCGCGGTTGTGGTCCTCGGATCATCGTTGCAACATCCACTGACGCGACGGCTGCGGGGGGCATGGTTGTCGCGCCGTTTTGCTTTGAGACTATTTGCTCATCGATGTTTTAAAGACCCGCACCGGGCAACCATGGCGTTACTCCCGAAGAAACGGTCAGATTTGGTTTCTCAGCAAGAAATCCGCTATATGGAGCGTCGGTTTGCCAGCCTGGAGCTAACCAGGCGCACCGTGAGCATCCTGGCTCAGACCATCGGACCGGTCTTCAATCGCGAGGTTACGGCCGTCATCCGACGCCTGCGAGAGAAGAGGCCAGCGTTGATGTTGAGGCTGGTATACACCAATGCACACGATAACCACGAAGCCAGCCGCAAGCACGGAGAGACTCTTCACCGGCTCCTTCCCGGATCAGAGCTGTATATCGCCGAGCCGGAGGTTGACGATCCTGCTGTTGAGCGGCCAGACTGGACAGCCAATATCATCGCGGTAGCCTCAAAAACGGCCGGTTAATGTTGGTGGCTTAAAGATAACTGAGTAGATCTTTTCGTTTCGCGGGGATGACTCTATAGAGTCTAGTTTGTATTATTACGCAAGAACTCTACCGCGTTTCGAAAGAGCCGCAAGCCCAGGCCCTCATCGGGAAGTTTTTGCAGTCGCGTCCAGCGCGGATGGTGGGTGCGGTGCAAGAAGCACTCGGGATGCGGCATCATCCCGAACACCCGTCCCGACGGGCTGCAGAGTGCCGCGATTCCGTCGGGAGATCCATTGGGGTTAGCTGGGTAGCTCATCGTGGGATTGCCCGTCGCCGGATCGGCATAGCGTAACGGGATCAAGTGTCGCCCTGAAAGCGTTGTGAGAACTTCTGAGGGCGCAACGAGTTTTCCCTCTCCGTGGCGAACCGGAGCCGGAAGGCGCGAAAGGCCGCCGGTGAAAATGCACACGCTCTGCGGATCGGCCGCCAGCTCTACCCAACGATCCTCGAACCGCCCCGAGTCATTGTTAGTCAACGTGACGCTTTGGTCTACTGACCGCGGGTCGATCCCGGGGAGAATACCTAACTTAACGAGCAGCTGAAAACCGTTGCAGATCCCAAATACCAGCTTGCCCGCCGCGATGAAGTCCTTCAGATCGTCCCAGAGCCGTCGGTTGGTTCCGGCAATACGCGCATATCGAAAATAATTGGCGGCAGCGCGCGCCGATCCCAGATCGTCGCCATCCATGAATCCACCGGGAAGACACAACAGGTTATAATCGTGTATGTGTTTCTCGCCAGCCAAGAGGTTCCAGATCGGTACTATCTCTACGTGATCGGCGCCCGCAGCCTGGCAGGCGAAAGCGGTTTCACGTTCGCAGTTAATACCGTTGCCGCTCAGTACCAGGGCCTTAACTAAGGCCATAGGTTTTCTCCTTACCGTTCTAATAATCTAATGGCTTGACCCATGCTTGCCGCAACTCCTCAAGCGGCTCCGCGAGAATCGTATCACCGCCAACACCGATCACGCTTAATCGCTGCTCATCGGTAACGACACCCACCCGGGCCGAGGCGCATCCAAACAAGTGCCGTTCAAACGCTTTGGTGTGTTCGGGCTTCACCGTAACCACGAATCGTCCCGGGCTTTCGGAAAACAGACAGCGGTCGTTGCGATCGATATCAACCCTAGGCACCAGCCGTAGGTCAACGCGTAGGCCGAAATCGCCAGCAAAAGCGCTTTCGGCCAGCGCCACTGCCAACCCGCCGTCCGAACAGTCATGGCACGAGGCGACCTGACCGTCTCGAATCGCTCGATGGAGCGCTTGGTACAAAGGCCGCGTTTCCGTGACCCTCACCTTGGGCGCGATGCCGCCGCTTACGCCACGGTACTGATAGTATTCCGACGCGCCAAGCTCGGGACGGGTCAATCCGAGCACATAAACCAGATCGTCCGGTGCCTTCACATCCATCGACACCGCCTGACGGGCGTCGTCGAGCTTACCAAGGAGCGAAAACAACAACGTGGGCGGTATCGAGATGCGACGTCCCTCGATCACCGCGTCGTTCTTCATGCTGTCTTTTCCCGATATGCACGGGATGCCGTACGCGATACACGTGTCGTATAGTCCGCGCGCGGCCCGCACGAGTTGTCCAAGCTTGAATTCGCCGTCAGGATTAGTCGGACTCTGGATGGGATCGCACCAGCAAAAGTTGTCGAGGCCGGCCAGACGATCGGGGTCGGCGCCGACACACAGGGCGTTGCGAACCGCTTCATCCACGGCGCAGGCTGCCATGTTATAGGTATCTCGGTCGCTGTACCGTGGACAGATCCCGTGGCTGACGGCGACGGCCTCGAAAGAGTCGAGCAGCGGTCGAAACACGGACGCATCCGAAGGTCCATCATCGCGCGCCCCGGCGAGCGGTTTAATCACCGTGCCGGCCTGGACCTCGTGATCGTATTGACGCACCCAATAGGCCTTTGAACAAATATTGAGCCTCGAGAGCATCCCCCGCAGCACTGACGCCATGGCAGCGGGCGCGTCCAGCGCCGCTTCTGTTTGGGCTGGCGAGGAAAAACGCGCGTTGAG
Source organism: uncultured delta proteobacterium (assembly GCA_963754925.1). Lineage (GTDB taxonomy): Bacteria > Myxococcota > B64-G9 > B64-G9 > B64-G9 > CAVWHX01. The sequence goes on along the minus strand of CAVWHX010000004.1, from coordinate 954,508 downwards.
CAGAAGCTGCGGCAGGCCGTGATGGAGAAACTCCATCTGCAACGAAGCTACCATTTGACCTTGGTCATAGACCCGGAAAAATCCACTATTTGTGAAACCACCGAGGTCGGTCGCTTCGACCTGGTACCGTTTCGCAAGCGCCATGAATACGGAAAGCCGATCCGGCGGTACGGCGACGGTCATGCGTTCCTGCGCTTCACTCAGGAGGATCTCCCACGCGGAAAGTCCGGCGTACTTTAAGAGGCGCGTTTGTCAGATCCAATTCGCAACCGCCCGGTCCTTGGGCCATTTCGCCGACCGACGAGCTCAATCCACCGGCGCCGTTGTCGGTCAATGCGCGGTACAAACCCTGATCGCGCGCGCACAATAAAAAATCGGTCATACGTTTTTGAGTGATCGGATCGCCAATCTGAACGGCGCTGACCGGCGAACCCTCATGGAGCTCCTCGCTAGAAAAGGTCGCACCGTGAATGCCATCTTTGCCGATCCGCCCGCCGACCATGATAATACGATCGCCCGGTTTAACTTCCTTCTGGTAACCGGGCTTACCGTTTACCAGGGCCGGGAGCAGGCCGGCCGTTCCGCAAAACACCAACGGCTTGCCCAGGAAACGCTCGTCGAATGAAAGCGATCCGTTGATGGTGGGAATGCCGCTCTTGTTGCCGCCGTGCTCAACTCCTTCGCGGACCCCCTCAAGAATGCGGCGCGGATGCAACAGACCGCGCGGGATCGTTACGGTGCGGTTCGGATCGGCCAAGCAGAACACATCGGTGTTGAAGATCAAACGCGCTCCCATGCCGGTGCCGAGCGGATCGCGGTTGACTCCAACGATGCCGGTCAGCGCACCGCCATAGGGATCGAGCGCAGAGGGACTGTTGTGAGTCTCAACCTTGAACACCAGGCTCCAATCGCGATTGAAACGGATGACCCCGGCGTTGTCAGAAAAAACGCTTAGACACAGATCGGCAGCGCCTTTGGCTGCGCGTACGCGCTCGGTCAATCCGCGGATATAGGTGTCGAACAATGAATCGATCTCTTCAACCGGCCGGTCATCCTCGTGATACCGAATGCGGGCATTGAAGATCTTGTGTTTGCAGTGCTCGGACCACGTCTGCGCCAGGGCCTCGATCTCGACATCGGTGGGATCGAGCGGCAGATTCTCCTGCTTTCGGGCGGCGCGCACGTCGGGACGGCGATAGTAATCACAGATGGCGTGCAGCTCGTTGAGATTGAGCGCCAGGACTCGCGAGCGGCTGAGAAAATCGAGTTCGCTGTCGCTGCCTTCGAGCGAAAGCGCCTCGACCGGCCGGCGACCGATCCCTAACACGCGCGGTACTATCGGGGTAAAGCCGCTTTCACGAGCGAAGTGTGTGGCGTCAAGAGCGCGCCAGTGCTGGATCAAAGCGTTGGCCAGCAACTTTTCGGCGATGTGCTCAACCTGGCCCTGGGTAAGACGCCCGCTGAAGCGGTATTGATGGGAGGTGTAGACGCCCTCATCTTCCGAAAAGGGTCGATCGAGCGCGAGCGCGATCACCTCGCGCGCGGTGCGGCCGACGTTGTCGGTGACTCCCGGGCGCAGACCCACCTCGATCGCCCAATCGAAAGGACCGGCCAGCGGTTGATCGATGGTCACCTGCTGAATGATGGGATCGCGAAGGACCGAGTTCGCAACCAGCTCAAGCTCGGCCGCACTCAAATCGGCCGCAATCGTATAAACGTCGATGCAGCGCGCCCGACCAACCTCGATACCCAGTTCAGAGTGTATGCGGCGCACGAGTTTTTCGCCGGCTGCATCCCGCATGCTATCTAACAGCCCAATCTCCACCCGATGGGCCAAAATCCACCTCCTGGCCAAAAACCGCTCGGACACCACGCGTGTCTGGACCCACCATTTCAAAGCCTGGTCGCCCTGTCAACTCCCACGGGAGGTTGGACACAGACCTCTTTTATCTTTGAGGGGAAGTATGCTAGCGTGTGCCTCGACTGGTCGTTATCTTAACAGCCCTCCATCAGGAGGTCGCCGAAGATGGAAGCCATTCTGATTGTGGTAGCGGTACTGTGCCTGGCGGCTGTGGTGATTCTGGCGATGACCAACGCTCGGAGCAGTAAGGCGCTCTCGGAATTATCCGCACGGCTTGCCGAGAGCGAACAGCGGCTGCGCGAGTTTCGAATGCAGCTCGAAACAAAGTCTAAAGAGGCTGACGAGATACGGAGCAAACTCGACCGGTTTCGCGAGGAAGCCAAAAAGGCCAAGAAGAGGGCTTTTGAACTCGAGCAGCAAGACAAAGAAAAAGCGACCGTTCCCCCGGCCGTCACGCCGCAGGACGACGACATTCTGTTAGAGACCCGTGCACAGGCCCACCAGGCTTTGGCGGCGGCGGCGCGAGCGAACGAAGAGAAAAATTACTCACTTGAGCAACTGGAGAAGCTCAAGGGAGAGCTCGCGATGGCCAAACAAGCCCTGAAAGCGCGCCACGAGGATGCGCTCAAGGCCGAGCGCGGTGAATCAGAACGCCACAAGAAACTCGAGACGGAGGCGGCCGCTCTGCAGGAAAAGCTCGAACAGGCTCGCAAGAAGACCCGAACCGACGCACAGGTCTACCGGATAACGAAGAGCAAGCTCGATCTCGCCCTTGAAAAGATTGCGAGCCTCGAACGTATGCTCGGCGCTCCTTCCTCGAATCCGCCATCACGCGAACCGGTCGACGCTGCTATCTCAACCCCTCCACCGGAAAAGACAGAGATCGAAACAGTATCGACGCTAAAAACGGATAGTTAACTAATTGACTGTAATGGGAATACCTCTACGACGGGTATAGTGTCCTTCACCGAGTCATTACCACTATCACGTTACGTCACGGGAGCGAGCGTTGCGAGGCGCTGTTCGAGCGTGCGTCGGTAAGAACTGTTGATTAATTCGCTCAGCTTTGCGGGATCGGGACGGCGCTTATCGAATGCATAGGCGCGGTGCAATCGGTCGAGTCGATGATTGGCCTGCTCGATTCTCCCCCGGGGTAGCTCGCCGCGCTCGACGGCTGCAGTGATCTCTTGGATTGCTGAGGCAGCCACATCTGGATGATTGCATATCAGCACCGCATCCGCACCGGCCGCGATTGCCCTGAGCGCCGCTTTCATCACACCGGGATCATCGGCGACCGCCTTCATTTCGAGATCATCAGTCAGTATGGGACCTGCGAAACCGACCTCCACGCGAGCAAGCCGGTATGCGCTTTCGGATAGCGAGCACGCTTGAGAAGGATCCAGCGCGGCGACGCGAAGATGGGCCATCATGAAAGCGGCGATGCCGGCCTCCACCGCCACTTTGAAAGGCAACAACTCCTGTTCGTGAAGTCGTGAGATATCAACGTCCAAATCTGGCAAGGTAAGATGACTGTCCTGGGAGGTGTCACCGTGTCCAGGAAAATGTTTGGCGCAACTAGCGACGCCGCTCTCCTGCAAGCCTAAACCAAAAGCTACTCCGAGCGCGGCGACGATATCGGGAGACTTTCCGAAAGCCCGGTCGCCGATCACGGGGTTTTGGGGGTTTGAATCGACGTCCAAGACCGGAGCGAGATTCATATGAAAGCCGGCCGCGGCAAGTTCTGCACCGAGCTGCTTTCCCGTCGTCCGGCATAGAGCTACGTCGCCCCTCTCCCCCAGAAACCGCATGGGCGGCAATTGCAGAATCGGGGGAGGAAGGCGCTGGACGCGACCGCCCTCTTGATCGAGACAAAGCAGAAACGGACCCTGTGCGTGCTCCATGAGCTGCCGGTTGAGATCGAGGGCGGTATCCACATCGGGCAGGTTGCGGGAAAAGAGGATCACGCCGCCGAGGCCGTTCTGTAAAAGCGCGCCCAAGGTCGGGTCGGGTTGCGTTCCATCAAACCCAACCACGAACAGGCGAGCTATCTGTTGATCCAGCTTCTGCATCAGGTATCACCGCTGCCGGTGCACAGGCATGTAGACGCGTTGTTGACCCTTTTGGTTACTGTGTTAGCCTTACCCTCATCAGCCGTAGTTTACCGGGCTGGTGTGATACTGCCAAGTGGTTTCGAGAATACGATGAAACGGTTCTTATATGTAATCATATTTCTATGCTGCTCCCGGTTCACCGGCGCTCAAACGCCGGCGCTGGCCGTCAAGGATCAAGAATCGGCGCCGCCGGGCGAGGGCCGGTGGTTAACGAATGAGCTGCAAGCAGTGATAACGGACCCACGGTTGCAGGGCGCTGTGATCTCAGCACGGGTAGACAGCCTCACCACCGGCCAGACCGTCTTTGCCCATCAACCCGATGCGTTGGTAAATCCGGCGTCGGTATCGAAGATCTTCACCACGGCGGCGGCGTTGAGCCTGCTGCATCCGGACTACCGTTTCAAGACCGAAATCTATCTCGCCGACAAACCTATCGACGGCGCGGTAAAAGGTCCGATCTATCTCAAAGGGTACGGTGATCCGTTCTTGGTGACCGAAAAGCTGCTCGAGCTGGCCATGGAGCTACGCGCCTTGGGTTTAAAGCAGGTTGACGGACCGTTGGTCGTGGACGACAGCTTCTTTGATGATATCGCGGCAGGACCAGGTTGGCGCCAGGACGATAGCTCCCATGCCTATATGGCCCCGACCAGCGCCGTGAGTTTGAATTTTAACGCGGTGTCGATTTTCGCGTACCCCGGGCATAAGCCGGGGGAGCCGGCCCGGGTGGAATTATTTCCCAACTCCGATTACCTCGCTCTCGTCAATAACGTGACCACGCGACCCCTATCGACAAGCTTGCGGGCGGTAGTCGAACCGTTCGGCAGTCGCTCTCGGATTACGGTTACGGGCCGAATCAACCCCGCCGAGGAGACGACCCGCGATTTCTGCAGGATAATTCACCCCGCCTTGTATACTGGTTACACGTTTCGCGAGCTGCTGAAAAATCAAGGTGTCCTCATTGTAGGCCCGGTGCAACGCGGTACGGTGCCGGTCGGCATCGAGCCATACTACACGCTGTTTTCGGAAAGTTTGGGGGAACTCGCGCGCACGGTCAATAAACGCAGCCAGAATTTCATGGCCGAGCAATTGTGGAAGACCCTCGGTGCCGAATTTTTTGACCCGCCTGGCTCCTGGTGGAAAGGCCAGCAGGTGATGAATTCTTTTCTCGAGGAAGTCGGCATCCCGATCGGTTCGTACGTGTTGCACAACGGTTCCGGGCTTAACGACACCAACCGGGTGACCAGCTCGCAGGTTGTGGCTCTGCTGCGCTATATGTGGAACCGTCACGACGTACAACCGGATTTTCTTGCCTCGTTGGCCGTGGCGGGGGCCGACGGGACCGTGGCAGGTCACTTCACCCACCCGTTGCTCATCCGCTCGATGCGACTTAAAACCGGCGCCCTCTGGAATGTACGCACGCTGGCAGGGTATGTATTCTCGCGCGGCAAAGAAGTATTTGTTTTTTCGCTGTTGATAGCGCGTTTTGGTTGCAGCTATACCGATATGCGTGATCTCATCGACCGCTTTGCTACTGCCTTGGCGCTCGCCGACGCCGACCGTAAGATTACCGTTGAAGTTAATATTGAAAAATGATGATTACTGAGACAGCGTGCGTCGACGCATCCTGGCGATATACATCCCATCCGCCGGACCCTCCCAGGGCCAGCACCAGATCTCTCCATTGGTAGCAACGCCCGTGATGGGGTGTCGGGTAGGTTCGAGATAAAAGGAACGTTGCGTTTCCAAAAAGCGGGCAATCACGTTGCTGGTCTCGGCGCGGGTCAACGTACAGACCGCATAGACCAACACACCGCCCGGTCGAACGGAATGGGCCGCCTGCAACAGAATCTTCTGTTGCAACCGGGCCTTGGTAGCTACCTCGGTCTGATCAATCCGCCAACGGGCGTCGGGGTTTCTTGACCAGGTGCCGATGCCGCTGCAGGGCGCATCGACGAGCACCCCGTCAAAAGTCTCCGCGGTCAGGTCGGCCGCCGTTGCATCGAGGACGTGCGTGGTGATCGAACGCAGGCGGCAGCGATGAGCCCGACGCCGTAGCTGCAAAAGCGCGCTATGACGTAGGTCACTTGCAAGGATCACGGCGCGATCCTCGGCCAGATCGGCAAGCTGCAGGGTCTTCCCACCTGCTCCGGCACAGGCATCCCACCAGCGTTGGTCTGATTGTGGGGCGCAGACGACGCCGACGGCCTGAGAAGCAAGATCCTGTACCTCGAATAGTGCGCTTCCCCGTGCGCGTAGCGGCGCCAGGTCGCGCGGACCAGTGAGGGCAAATGCGAGGCCGAGATTTTGATGCGGTGTTAACGTTTAATTTAAGAGTGGCAAGAGCCTGGCAAAAATTCCTTATGCTCTGTTTCCGCACCCGCAACCACGTGGGCGGACGCGATTGAAAACTCTCCAGGCAACGTCCAAGCTCGAGGGATCGGTTCCCGCCGCCGGGAAAACCAAGCTCATTGATAACCCAGTGGGGGACGAGCGCCTCAAGCGAAAAGTTCCCTTCAGCGCTGAGCCATGCAGCGACCGCCTCCGACTTTTGTTGCGGCGTCACTGTCCCCAGCGGGCGCAATGGTTTGCCAGCCAGACCACCACGTCGAGCCAGCTCTTCAACCACCGGCAGCGTTTCCGGTGCATCCATTAAGTATGCTAACGCACAGGCCGCGTCCGGGCCGCAGTGAGCTTGTTCGATGAGCCAGCCACGCCAGCGGAAGTATGAGAACATGGTCTCGGAATAAAAGCGTCGGTCGCGGCCGCCGTATTCAGAATGAGCGCGAAAGTACTGCGCCAGTTGCACGTCCAAGGGGGAGCCACGCCGTACCTCGCGTTCGAGCCAGCGCACCATATCGACAACCGTGTCCGCTTGACGGCTTACGGTGCGCGCGATAGGAGACGCCGAAGGATGGCTCGTAGTCAAAAGAAAATCACGGGGCTTTGGCCGCTGGCGAAGCGTCCTGAGGCTCGTTGATCAAGGTTGCGCCCACTATGGCAAGAATGCTGGCCAGGATACCAAAGCCATTACGTAATAGGTTAAATGAAAAGAAGTAGATGCCAATAATCTCGGTTGGGAGGCTGAGAATGCCTACCCACATCACAAATTTTCTCGATCGGGATAACAACAACATAACCGCCGCGATAATTTGTGACACAAACATAACCAATAGAAAGAGCCCAAACCAAAAGCCAACCGCAAGCCAGAGCTTGTCTTTGAAAGCGATCTCCGGAGAATTGTTTGACTCACTGATGGCGCCATCGCCGGCGGTGCGGTGAGGGGCAGTTTCAGGTGTTAGTGAAGGTTGTGTGGCGGCCTCATCTTTTGAACTATCCACGGGAGCATTGTCCGGCGTGGTTATGGCTTTATTGCTCTCGCCGGTGAAGGTGTAGAGCGCTCCGCCAAAAAGGTTGATAATGGCGGCGATTACCAAAACAAAACCAGCGATGAATTTTACTCTCTCCAAAATAAACCATTCAATCACGGAACTGCTTTTTTACCCCGTACCATTCAAGATTTTACGCTGTCAACGGATTTTTCGCGGAGTCATCCGAGTACCTGCGGCAACCTGTGCAGGGCGCATTTGACAAAAACAACGATAAACGATAACATTAATAAAAGAGGTAGCCGCGTTGTGATTCAGGTGTGAAGTCCGGCTTACGCGGACCCGTGCAGGAGGTTGGATGATGATGCCTTCGAAAACCCAGGGGTCTCGGTGGGTAGGTATTCTGATTGGCATACTGTCTTTATCGTCCTTGGTTCTTGCTCAAGAGGTTCCCGGTGTCGTTCCCGCCGCCCTGAAGGGTAAGATCATTACCAGCTCTAAGGAAATCGACGTTCCCGACAAGCCAAAAGCGTTGCCTAAGAAGATGGCTGCGCAGGATCAAAACCAGTTTACTCGCGATGAAGAGGGGAAGTATGTTATCTACTTTGTAGCGTTTTTCTCTCATCCCTTGCCGGGTGAATCCATGGGAGTCGTAGTCCTGGACGATAAAAAAGAAGCAGTGGCGCTAGCCGACGTGTCTGGGACGAAGGGACAGACGACACTATCGTCAAAAATCGTCGTTGACTCCGTCGAATCGCGCGGCAAGACACATGTCTTGCAAGTCTATTACGCGAGCGACAACAAACCGGTTGTGCTCGCAAAAAAAGATATCATTCTCAAGTAATACTTACAGCACCAGGCCGCTCGGCTTGTTGTAACGTCGCTCGCAATAGCAGCAACGCACCGCCAATGCTGAGCCTTCGCCCTCGCGGACGAAATGGCTGGTTACGTGCTCGACGTTGGTGATGCAGTTGGGGTTAGGGCAGCGCAAGATTCCAGAAAACTCGCGGGGAATGTGAATGGGTCGCTTCTCCACAACCTTTCCGTTGTCGATAATGTTGATCGTTGCCGTCGGTGCTACTAAGGCCAGCCGATCGGTCGTTTCTGCGGTAAGTATGAGATGCTCGACTTTGACGATGTCCTTGCGGCCGAGCTTGTTGCTGGGAAAATTGATTCCTATCGTCAGGATGCCTTGTTGCTGAACGCCGAGGATCTCCACCACCTTGATGGCCATCGGCGTAGGAATATGATCGATGACCGTGCCTCGGTCGATAGCATACACTTTACTTTTGCGGTTGTCGCTCATGGTCGTAAGCTATTGAATTGCCCCCGTCACCAGGCCGAGCACGGCTTGTCGTGTCGGGACGCCGTTGTGCGCCTGGCGAAAATAAATAGCGTTAGGGGTAGTGTCGAGCTCTTCGGCGATTTCATCCACGCGGGGCAGCGGATGCATGATGCGCACATCGTTGCCCAGAATCTGGAGCGTCTCGCGATCGATGCGATATGTTCGAGAAACACGCTCGTATTCCTGAAAATCGACGAAACGCTCTTTTTGGATGCGGGTGACATACAGCACATCCAGTTTGGGCTGTATTTCCTCGATGCCGCGGGTCTCGGAATATTCGGCGTGCGATTGGGTGAGCTGTTCGAGGACATCCTCGGGCATGCGCAGCGAAGGCGGTGAAACAAAAACCATGCGCACCCCAAATTGCGAAAGCGCCAGGGCCAGCGAGTGAACGGTCCGGCCGTATTTGAGATCGCCGAGCAACCCGATGTTCAATCCGGTAATTTTTCCAAACTCCTCCTGGATGGTCATCAGATCCAAAAACGTTTGCGTTGGATGCTGGTTGGTGCCGTCACCGGCGTTTACCACCGGCACCGCAGAAACCTGTGAAGCCAACCGCGCGGAACCCTCGATACTATGACGCATGGCGATCACGTCGCAATAACCAGAGACCATGCGAATAGTGTCGGCCAATGACTCGCCCTTTTTGACCGAGGTCACGTTAGGGTCGGCGAAACCAATCACGTTACCGCCCATGCGCGACATGGCGGACTCGAAGCTGAGGCGGGTGCGGGTGCTCGGTTCGAAGAACAACGTTGCCAGCACCTTGCCGGTGAGCGCTCCTGCCCACTTTCCAGACTTAATCTCAAGAGCTTTGGACACGATTGACTGCATGTCCTCTTTCGAAAAATCCCGAATAGAGACGATCGAGCGCCCTTTGAAATCCATGGGTACCCTCTTTAGCACCGCCTAACTGAAAGATCCAGAAGATAATAAACCTCATGTATACAGGTTAAGGCATTCTCAGGCCGCGAAATTTTGGTGTGCGATAAAAACACACATTCATGATTTTATTACGAAAATCGGCATTAGATGGCAAGATCGGCGTCGTCTTTCTTGACATAAGTTTCACGTTTAGATAAAGAATGGACCATGTAAAAAAATCTTAGTGGCTGCTGATACCAACGAGAGTTTTTAGGTTGGTGAGTGCAGTTGTAATCCATGAGTTCCAGTTGAAAGGTCAACGGGGGAAGTAGTTAAATCATTAACATTTTTAGAGGAGGAATCATGAACCGCTCAACTCACCGGCATTACCAGTACTTGTTCTCAGTTGCGTTAGTCGTCGGGCTCGCCTTCGCACAAAACGCAAGCGCAGCCATCACCGTCTGTAGTAGCGGATGTTCCTATACCAACATCCAAGCCGCCGTCACCGCTGCTCCAAACGGAGCAACCATACGGGTCATGGAGGGAGTTTATATTGGTTCGGTAGTCATTACCGATAAGAACCTAACCCTGAAAGGCGTCGAGGCAAACTTTACCGTCCTTGACCGTGGCGCACCTACTGCAGTCTCGTACCTGCCGACGATCCAGCTCAATTGCACGAGTAGTTTTCAAATCACCATCACCGATGTAACCATTACGGGTGGATTTCCGTATCAACAATTCAGTGGCGGCGGCGGCGTCGAGAATAATGGTTGCACAGTTATCTTGAATAATGCCGTCGTGACGAATAATGGCACTAGGTTAGGTGGCGGCATTTACAATAATGGCAACATGACGGTGAAGAACAGCACTGTCATCAACAATGGTGCGGAGTTGGGTGGAGGCGGAATCGATAATGAAGGCAGTCTCACGTTAGTCAGCAGTTTCGTCAGTGACAATACCACGAGCTCCCCCGGTTATGGTGGCGGTATCCAAAACGGCGGCACCCTTGTCGTGCGATACAGTACGATCAGTAACAATTATGGCCCTGGTGGTGGCGGGTTCGCCAATACGGTTAGCGGCACAGCGCAGTTTGTTGAAAGTGTCGTCGCTAATAATAATGCATACGGCGAAGGCGGCGGGTTGTGGAATGTGGGTATCTTGAGCCTGAAGGGCACACTGGTAATCGGGAACGTAACCGTAGAACAGGGCGGTGGTATCTACAATAAAGCCAGTGGAACCTTATCACTGAATGGCAGCACCATCATCAATAATACTGCCGGTACTTCTGGCGGCGGACTCTTTGCGGATGGAACTACCTCTGTTACCAAAACCATAATTTCTAACAATACCAAGAATAACTGCGGCGGCAGTGGCTACACATGTCCTTGAGAAAGGAAATTAACCTGTTCGCGCGTGGTCGAGGCTTGATGAGTTTTGCAGGCGTGCTACTGTTTTTAGCAAGCGAGACGTATCTGCGGGCCCAGACACCGGAAGAAGCTACGTTATAAAATTCTCTCACGCAAGCAGGCCAGTGGGAATGGCTGGGTCAGAACCCGATTCTCGACTTCACGTCTGGAAAACCGGTCATTGCATACCTAGATGAACTAACGTGCGATCAAATTCCCTGACTGCATTTGTACAGTATCAGTCAAAAAGAGATGATGGACGATAGCGTACCGAACTTTAAAATTGAGCTTGCGAAAATATGGGTGAACAGGCTTTTGGTTGGCATATGTACATCGATGCACAATACAATATCTGTATTGTAGTGTATACCAAAACGATGCAGAATATATCGAGATGTATGACAAAGTGATAATTAAGACCCCAATGTAGCATAGCTATATATTTAAAAAGCAGTTTCCACTTGACAAACTCCTTATCTCTTATTATAAGTAAGCATCAAAATTATTGGATGCGCCAAATTTGATGTAGTATGGCGCTGGCTATTTTAAAGATTTTTGTATGCAGCGCCCAGTTGGACCTGAAAAATGCGAGAGCATTTTTCAAATAGGGACGAAGTATTAAATTCCGGTGAATGGATAAATGTACGGTGAAACAAAAAATTTTGCTCGCAGCTTAACTAAAGTTGAGAGTTTTCGTCTTGGCGGGCAATGTGTTCTCTTAGGGTTAAACAATTCTGAAAATACTAAATGCACCGGATCGGGTGCTATACGGCGCTGGTTACTTTTATAGTGATGATTGTGGGCCGCGCTATCATGACCCTGAAAAATGCTAAGGCATTTTTCGCTAAAGGGTAGTGCAGTTATAATTTATGAGTTTATGAGCATGTGCCGCGAGCAGAAAGATATGCATCTCATGTTACATGAGACCAGCCAATTGAAACCAAGCTACAACTTCGGTGCAGTCGAATGGTTGTCTGATCATCAGCGGCCATGGGCCCAGTTTCAGCGGATTTTTTGCCTTTGAGGTATTAGATGCAGATGTATATTAAATCCAGTGGTACCACGGTCCACCTTCAATCGCCATTGAAAGCTACCGGAAGTGCACGTCGAAAGCTCGTGCGCTGGATCGAAACAATCGTGTTCTCAGTGGGTGCTCCGATTCTAGGATGGTTGCTTGCGCCAAACGATCCTTTTTTGGTGATGGCCAAGTTTCCATGGCTGGCACTGGTGCCAATGTTTATCGGGCTTCAGCACGGATTCAGTCCGGCAGTGATAAGTGCTGCTTTGTTGATTACCGGCGCAGTTGGTAACGCCCAGTTGTTTGGTATTACCCCCATGGGCACGATTGCTTTCTGGGCGATTGGCTGCTTGCTCGTGGGGCTTGCGTCTGGCGGGTTGAGGGATAAATTGAACAGCCGCATAACCGAGCTTACGAAATCCAATGACGAACGCGGCACCCGACTCGATCGCATTGAGCGCGCCTATTGTGTGCTTAATCTATCCCACACGCAGCTCGAGGAGCGGCTCGCCGCTGAACGGTGGTCTCTCCAGACGGCTGTCGAGGATGCCGAACGGCGCATTTCCCTCCCGAGCACGACGAGCCTGTCGGAGGTTGGAGAAATTCTGCTGGATATCTTCGCCAATCACGGGATGGTCCAGTGTGCTTCCCTGTATCTGTCGCCGACGCCGTTGGCTCTCCCGTCCACGCCGACCGCGGTGCTCGGACGGAAGTACCCTTCAGTGGCCATGCACCCTCTGGTGCAGCGCGCGCTCAGCGCGGGTCGCTTGGCTTCGATTACCGGGAAATCGCCGGGCATATTGGGTAATCGCGATGTTCTCGCCGCCGTGCCGTTGATGACCTCGGCAAAACGATGCATCGGGGTGATCGCAGTGCACGATATGCCCTTTATGGCATTCCACGCTGAGCATTTGGCAAACCTCGCGCTCCTTGCGGGAAGGCTTGCGGATACCGTCGAACCGTCCCTCCCGAGGTTGGCGTCAGCCACAGCGCAGCCCGTGGAACCATATCAGTCGTCAAACATCCAAACAACCAATGCGGAGCACATCCGTCGTTTAGCGGTTGTCTGATAGATCATGAAACTGTTTTCTTTCAACCACCGGTTTGTTCCTCTCTGCGTTATAGCGGGCGCGCTGGCGGCGGAGCTTGGCGCCGGCTTTGCTCTTTTCCATGGCGCCGAGTATCTCTCTATCGCACTCCATCTGGCCGCCGGGTTGTTGAGCGGCGTGGGCACGAGGTATGTGCGACTTCGTGAGGATCGTGAATGCGGCCTGAGCGCAGCGCTGGTGGCCGCCATACTGGTGCTCTGTCTTCCGGGTGCAGGCATCCTGGGGATGCTGCTCAGTGTGCTGCCGGCATGGCTTCACATCCGTCAAGAGCAGCCCGACGGCGTCATCGAGATAGACATACCCGGCGTTCCAGAAGAATTTCTCGAACCCGATGTTCAGGCCTCCCCCATGCCGGTGGAGTGGGTGCTCGAGAACTCCGAGGATGTAGACCAGAGAGTCACCGCAGTGATGTCACTCCGCCGGATGGATTCGAGACGAGCGGTCCCCCTCCTTCGCCGCGCGCTCTTGGACCCGAGCGAGGAAGTGCATCTCTTGGCTCACGCGATGCTCGGACGCCGCGAGCAGACTATCCGAAAGCGCATTGAAAAGGCCTTGCAACAGGTCGAGGCGTGCGATACCGGAGCCATCCAACTCAGTAAGGGCGAGTATGCAGAGATTCGGCGCGCCCTGGCCCAGGACAACTGGGAACTGGTTTACTCCGGCTTCGCCGATAGGGAACTGGTAACCAATACCTTGCGGGCGGCTGCCGAAAACGCCCTGGCGGCTATACGAATCACCTCTGATGGCGCGACCGCGGTACTGCTGGCGCGCATACAAATACACATGGGGGCTTTTGAGGCAGCCTGGGAGTGGTTGCGCTTTGCCGAGTCGATGGGCGTCGCCAGCTCGGTCAGCGGGCCCCTGTTTGCCGAGTTGGCGTTTATCAAGCGCTGGTTCGAATATGTTCCCGCACAATTGAGCCGCGCCGCCGCCCCGCAACTCTATCGGCCGCAATTGGTGCCCGTGGTCGCCTATTGGAAAAGGAAGAATGCAGAATGATGCCAGCCGCAGACATCTGCATGATTCTTGAAGGGACCTATCCCTACGTCCGGGGTGGCGTTTCGTCATGGGTGCACCAGATCATCAGCGGGATTCCGGAATTAAAATTCTCGCTGGTTTTTATCGGCGGCCGCGAGGCGGACTACGCGGATATTTGCTATAAACTGCCCGATAACGTCGTTCATCTGGAACACCACTACCTCGAGGAAAGCACCAACGGATTGCGACCGAAACGGCTGCGAGTTCCGGAGAAGAAACTCGTTCCGGTCCGTGTGTTCCATCACCAGCTGTCGTTTGCGAGCAAGGCCTCGGACCAATCCATTGGCCAACAGGAAATTGAGCGTTCGATCAACTCAATGGTTGATGTAGTTGAACAGAAAGACGGTCTGCAAATAAAGCATTTCCTCTTTGGGTCCAGCACCTGGGACTACCTACGTGAAGTGTACCTCAAGAGCTCTTACAAGACTTCATTTATCAAGTACTTTTGGACCCTGCGCTCGATGCACGGGCCGATCTTCAAGTTGGCGCGCATCGCAGCCGATGTACCCCCGGCCCGGGTGTATCATTCGATTTCGACCGGCCATGCGGGCCTGCTCGGGGTCTTCCTGGTTCGAAAGCGCAAGCGTCCACTGGTGCTTTCCGAACACGGCATCTACACCAAGGAGCGCAAAATCGATCTTAACCAGGCTGACTGGTCGGATGACGAGCCTTCGGGCGTGGTACCGGATCAGGATGATACCGCGACCGTACTGCGGGGACTGTGGATGCGCTTCTTTGAAAAACTCGGCTGGCTGACCTATCGCTCGGCCAATCCGATCATTTCCTTGTACACGGGAAGTCAGAAGCGTCAGCACCAAGACGGCGCATCCCCCGACCGTACCCGCATCATAGTCAACGGCATCGATGTTGAGCGTTTCGAAAAGATTTTGATGCGGCGCCCTCAACACATTCCGCAGGTGGTGGGGTTAATTGGAAGAGTGGTGTCTATCAAGGACATCAAGACCTTTGTCAGGACCATCGCGGTGATGCATCGAACGCTGCCAAACGTCGAAGGCTGGGTGATTGGCAGCGAGGATGAAGAACCGACGTACGCAGAAGAGTGCAAGGACCTCGCCCGCAACCTTGGCATCGCTAATTGCCTGCATTTTCTGGGTCATCGCGATGTTACCGAAATCCTACCCCAGCTGGGTCTCTTGATGTTGACCTCGATAAGCGAAGCCCAACCCTTGGTGATTCTTGAGGCTTTTGCCTCCGGATTACCGGCGGTGACGACCAATGTCGGCGCCTGCCGCGAACAAATCGACGGACGGACCGATGAGGATCGCGCCTTGGGCGCGGCGGGTAGGGTGGTGCCGATCTCTGACGTCGACGGCTTGAGTCACGCTGCCATAGAGCTTCTGACAAAACCGGACGTCTGGGCGGCCTGTCAAAAGGCCGGCCTTGAACGGGTGCGGCGCTACTATACCCAGACCGCCATGATCGACAAGTATCGAGCCATCTACCGAGAGGTGTTGGAGGCGCCATGGCCGGCGTAGGTTTCAGTCTGAGAAGACTGTACCGAGGTGAGTCGTACAGTGAAATGATGCGGCTCTATGGTACCGCCGCTATGATTAGCAGTGGACCGTGGTTGATCTCCATCCTCACGCTGCTTCTGATTGGTGTGCTGGGTTGGCGGTTGCTGCCGAATCCTGCCCTGATCGGGCGCTTCCAAACCTCGGTCACGTGGCTGTTTGCTGCTTCACTCATGGTGAGCGGCCCGCTGCAGCTGTTCTTCACGCGCTTTATCGCCGATCGAATTTACGATGAGCAACCGGCTTCCATCACCTCAAACCTCTTTGGTGCGATGAGCGTGACTAGTGTCGTCGCTGCGCTTTTGGCTTTGGTTCTGTCCCCGCTGTTTGCCGCCGAATCGTTGGCCTACCGCGTGGTGCTCGGCGCTGGTTTTGTCACGCTGTGCAACATTTGGATCGTGATCGTCACCCTGTCGGGACTCAAGGAACACGGACAGGTGTTTTTAAGCTTTGCCATCGGCTACGTCTTGACGTTTGTGGCGACCTTGCTCCTCGCACCCTGGGGAGATGTGGGCTTGCTGGTTGGCTTTGTCATCGGACAGGCCACGCTGCTTTTTTTCAGCCTATCGGTGGTGACCGCCATGCAGCCGGGGAACGTCCCGGTATCGTGGGACTTCCTTCGCGGTCGCCGGGTTTACTGGGATCTGCTCCTTATCGGTCTGATATACAACGCTGCGATTTGGGCCGACAAGCTTTTCTTCTGGCTGAACCCGCTCACGAGCCAGCCGGTGGTTGGCCCCTTGCGCTCTTCCGAAGTGTACGATCTGCCTATCTTCATCGCCTATCTGGCCATTGTGCCGGGCATGACGGTTTTTTTGGTCCGCGTCGAAACCGATTTTGCCGAGCGCCACGCCGAGTTTTACAACGCCGTCAGAACCGGCGCTCCCCTGCAACGGCTCGAGTTCCTCAGAGATGGGATGACCAATGCGGCGCGCCACGGCATCTACGACATTTGCAAAACCCAGGGTTTGACCCTGGCGTTATGCATTGTCTTCGCACCCAGACTTCTCGAGTTCTTCGGCATATCTGAGCTTCACGTCCCGTTGTTTTATGTCGATGCCCTGGGCGTGAGCATACAGGTCTTGCTGATGACGGTAATCAACTACTTTTTCTACCTCGACCAGCGCCATATTGTCCTGGTGCTGACCTCTCTGCTGTTGGTTACCAACGCCGTTGGAACATGGTTGAGCCAAGATCTCGGTGTGGAATACTACGGCTGGGGATTCACCCTTTCGGTCATCGTCACCAGCCTGGTTGGGATGATCCTGCTGAACCGCTCGTTTGCCGGTTTGGTGCGAGATACCTTTATGCTGCAACCATTGAAAGACTTGAAAGGCTCGCATGCGCATGTCGTTCAACATGTTTGACCGGGTTTTGCTTTTGGGGCCGTTATTGGGCCTGATCGTGGTGCCCACGCTGGTCGCGGCGCAGACTACGGCTTTTTATTATGGCCGGCACGTGCCGCGCGAATTGGCTGCGGCCTACGATCAGCTCGTCGTGCAGCCGGATTCTGTGCCGAACCCGGCGGTGTTGGCGGCCGAAGGCACGACGCCGGTGGCGTATCTGAGTGTCGGTGAAGTTGCTGAAAACAGTCGCTTCCGCAAGGACGTGTCCGATTCATGGATTCTGGCCAAAAACAACAACTGGTCGAGCCTGGTGATGGACGTGCGCAATTCGGGCTGGCAAGCGTATCTCTTGGATCGGCAGATGCAGGCTCTGTGGTCACAGGGCTACCGGGCCTTCTTTTTGGATACCCTCGATAGCTACCAACTGGGCGTCACCTCGCCTGAAGATCGGGCGAAAATGCAACAGGCGTTGGCGCAGCTGGTGCGGCAGATGGTCGCGCGCTATCCCCAAGTGCGTCTGTTGATCAATCGGGGTTTTGAGCTTCTTCCGCAGATCGGCAGCATGGTCCACGGAGTCGTGGCCGAATCGCTGTTCGATAGGTGGGACGCGGCTTCTGGCCAATATATGCGCGTTCCCGAGGCGGACCGCAATTGGCTGCTCGCCCGGTTGCAGGAAGCCCATAAGCGGTATAACCTGCCGATAACGGTGATCGATTATCGTCCACCGAACGAACGCCAAGCTGCCCGACTTACGGCGTCGCGAATCGCCGGACTCGGTTTCATCCCCTGGGTAAGCGATGCAACCCTAAGCACGATAGGCATCGGTTCAATCGAAGTGGTCCCCCGACGGATATTGATTCTCACCAATGAACCGGACTCGGTTAAGCAGGAAACGACGGACGCCTTCCGGTTTCTCGCGCCGGTGCTTGAGTATCTGGGGTATATTCCAGAAATCCAGCGTATCCAAGAGGGGCTCCCCCGCGGCCCAGTTGCAGGCGTGTACCAGGGAGTCATTACCTGGTTCTCGTCGCCTGCGGTGCCGGCGGACTACGAGTCGTGGCTGCAGGAGCAAATCGGCGCCGGGGTTAAGGTTGTCTTCTTTGGCTATCCGGGGTTTGCGCTGGACGGCAATCAGGCGCGAAAGCTCGGTATTGAAGTATCCGCACAGGAGATGCAAGGCGACCTGCATGTCGATACGCGGGACCAACTGATCGGTTTTGAAGCCCAGCCCCAGATACAGCGTCTTGAAGCCGCTCCACTGCATATCGGGGGCGATGGCGTGGCGGTTCACCTGCAACTGGCGGACGCCGCCGGGCATCGCGGGGCAGTCATCGCCACAACCCGTTGGGGGGGCTTGGCTCATTCACATTTCCTGGCCATGAGCAGCCTGGACGGGGAACGCGCCTGGGTGCTTGACCCCTTTGCTTTTTTGCAACAGGCGCTTGACCTGCCGTCCATCCCGCAACCGGATGTAACGACCGAGAATGGACGGCGGTTGGCAATGTTCCTTATGGACGCCGAGGGCCTCGGTCAACCTGCCCGATACCGCGGACGGCCCATCACCGGGGAACTGCTGAAAGAACAACTTTTGTCGCGTTACCGGTTGCCCCTGTCGCTCGACGTACCGTCTCAGCCTGAACACGACCTTTCGATTGAGGATCGCGCGGCGGCCACAAGGCTTTTGCAGGTACCGATGGTTCGCCCGGGGCACTTGCAATCGGGAGGCACCGACATACGTTCCTATCGGACTTCTATTACCCATGTGCAATCCATGGCAGCTCCCAACGGCACGGGTGACGTATATGCGCCAACGGCGAATGATCTGACCTATCTCGATCAGGCCACTGAACTGTACCCCTATCACCAAGTGGTTCAGACGCTGGAGTTAACCGATAACCCGCGCCGACTCAAGCCTATTGCAATCCATTACCACGCTTTTGCGGCTGGTAGCTACGGCGGCATCAACACCCTCGAGACGATATATGGTTGGGTGTTGGCCCAGGATATCTTCCCGGTGTACGTCGATGAATACCAAGCCAAGGTGCGCGCCTTCCGACAACAGGTGGTGGTGCGGCATCTCGACGGATCGTTCGGCTTCCATGGCGGTGACGCGCTTCGTACCGTGCGCGTACCAACAGAACTCGGGTTGCCCGATCTGGCGGCCTCCCGCGGGGTCGTCGCGGTGCGCACGCTGCCGCAAGGATGCTACGTCAGTTTCGCTGCCGACCACGGGCCGCGGCAACTGGTCTTAGGCCAGAAACGCCTCGAGCGACCGCATGTGGTGCAAGTCAACGCAACGGTGCTGACGTTCAAACCGGCCGCGCCGGCCAGCGGTGGATCGCAGATCCAACTTCGCATAGCCGGTCATGTTCCGCTTGTTTTTGAGCTGGGCGGTTTGACGGCGCGCACGCACTGTCGACTCACGACCAGCGCAGGCAGTATTGTCGGAGATGCAGACCGTAATGGTCTTTTGAAACTAACACTCACCACGAATGACACCGGTGAGGGAATTCTTCTTTGTGCGGATCAGAAAGAGGGGTCGTAACCATGGCCATCTATAATCCATCATATCGGGATCAGCACCGTCCGCTGATGAGCGCTCTGTCGCTGCTCGTGCTGTTTTCAGTAGCGCTTGCCATCCTGGCTGTTTTGGAGTCATTTGTCTTGGATCGTGAAGAGCGCGCCGAACAGGTCGAGCCAAGCTCTCTGTCGCTCATGTATCTGCGTCTGGGCTTGCAGTACCGGCCGGATGACGCCCGTCTGAGACTCCAGGTTGCACGAGCGCACCTCGCGGCCGGACGCCTGGACGAGACCCACGAATTGCTCAAGCCATTGCTGGC
This sequence comes from uncultured delta proteobacterium, assembly GCA_963754925.1. Lineage (GTDB taxonomy): Bacteria > Myxococcota > B64-G9 > B64-G9 > B64-G9 > CAVWHX01. The sequence goes on along the minus strand of CAVWHX010000004.1, from coordinate 934,712 downwards.
TGCCGAATCGAAATACACCCTGGAAGCCAGGGTGTTGAGCGTTGAGCTGGACTTCAAAACCTGGGCGTCCGTTCAGCCGGGCACGTTGGAGCGCTCGGCAGCTCAGCAAAAGCTTATCAGTGCTGTCGACTCATTGAAAGATGCGGAGCTTAACGCGGCGGATGCCAAACGCCTCGCGGATCTCGCACGACAAATGGGCCAGTTGGCATATGCGGCTGAGATCCTTGCCAATCTCGCCTGGCGCGGGGGCTTGGAAACTCCGGAAACCGAACAGTACCTCGCTACCGCTGATAAAATATACCTTGAAGCTGGTCAGCCAATGCAAGCGGCGAAATTGCATCTTGCCGCGATCGATAAGAGCGAAGGCGCCCGCCGTCAACGACACGCGTTGAGCGCACTCGAGCGCGCACGCAGCGCCGATCGTCCGGAAGAACTACTCGCCATGTTGAAGAAGCTCGTCAAGCGCTTTCCCGACGATCGACAGCTTCTCTCCATGGCGGTCGTCTTAACCAAGGAAGTTGGCGACCTTGATAGCGCGGCGCAGTATGGTCGTTTAATTCTGGCGCTAGCCCCGGAAGAAGATTCGATCCTGAGCGACCAGATTGGCAATGAGCTGGCTATCGGTCAGGTGCAGCGCGCCTTTTCGCTCGCGCAGGTGAAGCTCGAGCGACACCCTGAAGACGCACAGAACCATCGACAGGTGGCCGAATTAGCGCAGTGGAGCGGGCAACCGCTTCGAGCCCTAGACGAATATACATGGCTCGCTTACTACCGTGGAGACGAGGAGGCCCGCACCCAAGCTCTGAATCTTGCAAAGGCATATTGGGATCAATCGACGAGGATTAAACTCATGCAGCAGGCGCCGCGCCGGGGACCCCTGCAGGCTGAGGAATTGGTCGAGTTGGTAAAGCTCTACGAGTCGATCGGCGAAGGCGGCGAGGCTCTGCGGTTGCTGCAACAGGAATTGCGCGGCCCACGGGAGCAAGACCACGATTTGTGGAGTCGGCAGGTGGCCATACAGTTGCGGTTGAACCAGTTGCCAGAAGCCGCCGAGACCCTGACTTCAATTGCTCGGCGTTTCGGCCAATCCGACGTTGATGCGACGCTGTACGCCGATCTCCTGGTCCGTCTCGGTCGATCACCGGAAGCGTTGACCGCGCTGAAAAATGCCAACAGCGATCGTATCGAGCATCATCGGCGCGTGGCTGAATTGGCATGGTCCCTCGACCAGATCCAGGATGCTGCAACGGCTTACGCCACTATCGCACTTCGGCCCGAGGCGACCTCGGCAGAATTTATCCGGCTGGCTCATCTCCAGAGAAAACTTGGCAATGACCGGGATGCGATTACCACGGCAACAGAAACCTGGAAGCGTTTTGACGATCCCTCAATGCTGCGTTTCGCCATGGTAACGGCCTTTGAAGCCGGTGACTACGATCGGTTGACTCCGTTGCTGGACATGGCCCAAAAAGCCGGATCTGAGTTCACCGCCAGTCCGGATTATTGGCGCCTCCGGGTGAGCTTTTACCAACAACTGGCACAGCGCGCCGCCGCACGCGGTGATTACCAGAGAGTCCGCGGTCTTCTCGATAATGCCCGGCTAGATTTATCATCGGCGTCCGATGCGGCGCCGACAGCGGATCGGACCTATGCTGCTCTGTGGCAAAGTCAACATGCCCAAGAGTTTGACTTGGCCCTGCAAACCAATGACAAGGTCAATCTACAGCGTCTGTACGACTCAGGTAATGTTTCTCCGACGCCGCGGGAAAGCGTCTACATCCTGCACCGCCTCGATCGCGACCCGCAAGCCATTCGTGTCGCCCTGCAGGAGATCCAAAGTCAAAGCCTTTCAAATACCGACCGGGAGGCCTTGACCGTGGACGCTAACTCTCTGGCGCAAGATATCCCCCGGCACGTGTGGGTGCAGACGGATGTGTCCACGCTCCAGGGTCTGCGGAGCTGGCACACCGAGGTCGGCACCGTCTACTCATGGAATGGCGGAGGTCTCAGCGGTTCGGCGGCATATACGAATCTCGAGGGACTCAGTAACGCGGCCTTTTCGTTTGACCAAAATCATGAGGTGGCGGTCAAGCTCAGCGGAAGGTTGGCCTATGCACCCCATGAGACCATCGCTACCGTCGGCATCGACATGCTCAACGGCGAGACGCCGCGGCCCTCCGGCGTGCTTGAGCAACGCCTGCGCATTCTCAAGGATGGCCAACTCAGCGCTCGGGCCGCCATCAACGAAGTGGGGACCGAGACTGCCGGCATGAGGGTCTTTGGCGTTCGGGATCAGGTGGCCCTCGGCGCAAATGTGCCCATTGGTGAAATATTTATAGTGAACGCCGTCGCCTCTGGGGAAGAATTCCTGACCCGGGATCGGCAGTGGCTCGGAAACGGGCTCACGGCGGATGTCGGGACCGGCGTTCGCTTCCGCTTGTCGGATGTTGATAACGCCAATGTGCGTGTGGCCACCCACCTTGCATATCGGCAATCGGACGGTACGAAAGAAAACGAAATTTTTGAGCCGTTGTTAGTAAACAAATCGTCGCCTCCGCAGGGCTGGTTGGTGCCTGAAAGTGCTGCCTGGGCCGGCGTTGCCGCTACCGTGGCGCGCGGCCAAATCGGCGCTCCCCGGCCGGCTGGCCGTGGCATCAAGTACCTAGTCGATGTTTCCGGCGGCTGGCTCTGGCCGATGAACGAATTCGGCTACCTGGTCAGCGCAGGTGTCGGCTTCGAAGTATTCGGCCGGGATGAAATCACCATCGCGGCGAACGCCGGCAACTTCTCAACCAGTTCGCCCGGGGACATGGTTTGGGGACTCAATGTGAAATACGCGGAGAGTTTGTGGCGCTAGCCTTTTGGATTTGGAGACTTTGAAATTTAGCTCGATACCAAAAGGAGGAACAGCAAAACGAACGAACGGCAACGAATATGAAAAAAAACACTCGGTATAACGAGACATGTATATTTTACGAAAAAGGAGTAACAAACATGAAATGGCTGAAAGTATTTTGTCAGGTATTACTGATCAATATTGCACTACTCAGTGCAGTGGCTTCGGCACAGACAGCCCAGGTTGACTTGCGGGTGCTCGTGGTCGCGGTTGGCAACACCAGCGTGGATAATTCCCGGTTGGTGATAGAGAATCTGCTCACGTCGTTAAGGGTGCCCTATGATGTTATCGACACCAGTACAAAACCCACCACGGCGCAACTCACGGCGCAGCTCCAGGATGGCACTCGGGGCCGCTACAACGGAATCATACTGACCGATGCCGAAACGTATCTTCCCGTCAGCGGGGGCACCGGTCTCGGCCTTGCCCAGTTTCAGCTTCTGCATCAATACGAACGCACGTATGGCGTGCACGAGGCCGTCATGTCAGGCTGGCCGGTCAGCGATATAGCCGACTATGATCTTGATTATGGCATGTCCGCTGTTCAAGGTATGACAGTCTCCAGTGGTCTGTGGCAGTCGCCGGCTGGCGGCACGGATATATTCGAATACGTCAACACGGCCAACCCGCTGCCCACTACGTGGAATGACAATGGCACAGCCACAGGTACACCAGCGAACATTGCCCTACCACGAACCATTACCAGCGCTGATGCTACGATTTCGCTGATTGAAACGCTTTTGGTGCCCGCCGGTGGCCTATCTGGCTATGGGATGATTTTCAGGATCACCTATAAAGATGGACGTAAAGTGTTGCTATGCACCATAGACAATGGCAACTGGCTTTTGCATTCGAGCGTGCTGGCCTACGAATTCCTGAACTTCGCCACTTCGGGTCTTTTTATTGGGGCGCACCAGGTGTACCTGGAGGCGCATAGCGACGACCTATTCATTGCCGACGATGTCTGGAACCCGGCGACCAACAGCAACTGGACCGAGGACGGTGTTCACTCCCCGTATCGCTTGGGTGCATCGGAATTTATCAAGTTGGCCGCCGCCATAAAAACTTTTTGGGCGCAGCATCCCTTGGCGAGCAGTTTAACAATCGATCACGCTTTCAACGGCATCGGCACAAGCTCCAAAGACCCGCTGACCACGGCCGTCCGATTGTATGGCTCCTACTTTGGCTTCATCAACCACACCTACAGTCACGCAGACATGGGTGGGTGTTTCGATGTTCTCCAAACGCCTTGCCCGCTCACGCCATACAGCACCGTTTACAGCGAGATCAATAAAAACGCCACTGTTTGGAAAAACCTACGACTACCTGGTTACCAATACGCGACCTCTGAGCTTCTCACCGGTGAATACTCGGGTCTTAGCGACCTTGGTGATAGCCTCTCCTATCCGGCGGGTTTCAACCCGGCGCTTGGCCAAGCAGCTGCTGCGTTGGGTGTGCGAATGCTCGCGTCGGATTCTTCTCTGCCAAATCAAAACATAATACAGCAGGTCGTGAGTAAGGGAATCACCTACAACATCGTGCTCATGCCGCGCTACCCAACGTCTATCTACTACAACGCCAATACGCCCGACGAGAATGTGTCAGAATATAATTTTATGCTTTACGATCCGACCTGCACCGATCCAAGCAAGAACTGCAAAATATTTGCCTATTCTGATATACTTAATGCGGAGGTCAACACTACACTGCTGCAAATGTTGAGCGGCTCTCCCTTTCCGCACATGTTCCATCAGTCGAATTTGCATACGTACGACAGCGCCGGTCATATCATGATAATCGATTGGCTCAGTGCGGTGATGACTGCCTACGAGAAACTGATCAAGCTGCCGATCGTCAGCCCGCGCTTCCACGACCTGAACACCTTGGCGTGGCAAATAATCGCTGCTCAAGCAGCAGCGCCGAGCGGCTTCGTCACCACGAGTACGGCCAACGGTGTAACGACCTGGACGACGGTGACCCTCCAGGCGTCGTCTGCCGCCACGATACAAGTAACCGGCCTCGCCGGCGGAACACTGTACGGCGGCCAAAAGATTCTCAAGGTGGCGGTTTCACCCACGCCAAAAACCTACACGTACGATCCGGCGCTCACTCAGTAAGAACGTTTGCTAGAGCTGCTGATACGTTCGCACCCTGCGAACTGACAACAACCTCCTCCGAGCTGACCCCCTGGCCACAGGAAATCCCCCAACGGCGTCTATATCGATATTTTATTGAGGTATCAAAATTGAGGTTGTTGGGCTGGGGACAACTGTACGCTCTGGTCGTTTAAAATTGTTGACAATGTAGCTGATGTAGGATATTGTATGAGAATAGATTACTCAGAGGGGGAAGCAGTCATGGATGGCGCTACTAACGAGATGATTCGACTACCGAAACGATTGAGACATGAACGGCGGAAAGGCCGCCGGGATCGGCGCATACTTGACGCCACCATGAAGTATCAAGGCACCTTTATCGACGTTGAGGTAAGGGATGTTAGTCAGAGCGGCGCCTATGTGGTTGCCGAGGCCGTCCCCAGTCTTTCTGATACCGTGACCCTGGCCCTTGATCTTCCTAGCTTCGGCGGTTCGGTATTAATATCCGGTCGGGTACGACGAGTGACTTTGAGCTCGCGGCTTTACGAACGCGACGGTGGGTTTGGCGTTCAATTTACCCATTTTTACAGTTACTCTGGAAAAGAGATTCTGTGTAAGCACCTCAGTAACTAAATCTCTTGTCCCCTTCGGGGATAAGAGATTCTAGCGCGCTTCGCTTGCAAGAATCTCTAATCCTGTGGGCAATGTCTTGTCCCTTTAGGGGCTAAACCAATTCCTTATCCAGTGTTTGACGTACTCTGTCCTCGACCTTGGATTTCAAGGGCGCAAGCATCAATGACAGATCGACTTCGATCGCTATTTTACTCTCGGTTACCCGGACAAAACCGCTGGCGCCGGTGCGCTTGAAATTATATCGATCACCGCTCCATTCGCCGGTAATGTTATATTTTTTCTGAATGCTGTCAGCGAATATATCTACCTTTTTCTTGGCCTCGGCCACCGAGAGGTTGTGTTTTTTTGTTACGATAACCTTTGGCATGTTCTCCTCCTCATGCGTTACTGCCGCTCGCTGACCGAACTGAGCGAGCGGCGGTAGTCTTCACGCAACACGTCGTCGCTCAGGACGTCATAGGCTTCATCGAGTGTTCGACGAATCAACGCGAGCTGCGAAGCAACATTCTGATACGACGGATGGGCGAACTGACCCGGGTGAAACTCACGGGTCGTTCGCTGGTACGCTTGTTCTATCTCGTACGGACTGGCGCTTTCGGGTACCCCCAGGATATCGAAATAGCTGCCACGGCTGACGTGCTCAAGTTTGGCCTCTATCCGTCGCTTGCCGATAGCGAATTCTCGCTCCCGTGCTTCGCTTTCTCCTTCGGATGGACGAATACCTTTGACCAGGACGGTCAGCAATCCGGTTACGATGCCGGCGAACAATACTCGATACACCAACACGGCGTCACAACCGCTGATGAAAACAATCTCCTCGATCGGCCTGAGACCATTGACCAAATGAAAAATCTCGCGTTCCTGTCGGGTGAGGCCGAGCGCCTCGCTATCGGGTGTAACCGCAGAACGTTTCTCCTTAGAGGTGGGAGCAATCAGGCTCGCCGGACCGCCTAATTCATGAATGAGGCGCTCGAGCAAAAACTTACGTCGGATGCCAGCCATGATCGATGCGGCTAACGGTCGTGGCAGGCGCACTTTTTCCATATCAGGGATGAGATCGGCCTCGAAGATTACGGAGCCCGTGTCCCACTCGAAGAGCGTTATGACTCCCTCTTCGAGATGCCGGCGAACAATGGGAAACAATTCGTTCGCCCGCAACCAACCGCGCTCAACCAAGTGGGCTGCAAGCTGACGGGGAGACGTGAGGTCCTTCACCCGCGCTTCCGTGTACGCGGCCCGATCGAGCAATCCTTCGCGAAGGAGGAGTTCTTCAAGACGTTCGTGTGCCAGGGATGAATGTATCCCGACCGGAATGCCGTCTTCAAAGAAGAGCGCCTTGGTATTCGAGCCGGAGCGAACCAGCACCTTGCCCGTCACCTTTTGGGTGTGCAGTCGCCACAATAAAAAGGGAACCGCTTCGCTCGACAGGTCGCTACTTGCCGGCTCGGGCGGCTTATATTGCGGCGCTGGCTTGGGTTGGAAAAGCTCATCGATGTGCCTGCCTGGCTCCTCTTCAAGCGTCGGCTCACTCGGATCGAGATTAACGGTCTCCGGTTGTAACCTTGAAACGTCGCGATCTTCGCGCACCTGACTGAGGCCCTTGCGCCGTTGCTGGGGTGTGCGACGAACCAGTGTTGGCCGCGGCGGCTGCGCGCGAGCGATTTGATCTTCGCTGATAGTACCTGGTTTGCTGCCTTCCTGAGGTTGTTGGGAGGCTGAACGCTGCGGACTGATGGTTTCATCGTCGGCACCATTCTCTTCATCGATACGCGGGGCCTCTTGTGCGGGACGTACGGGAGCTACCGCTTCAGGGCCCGTTGAAGGGTGGGGCGGCAGCGGTGATACCGGGGTGGCTCCCTTTCGTTCGACCTGTTGCTCAGGTTGCGGCGGCACGGGCGTTGGTTTTGTAGGTGCCGCAGGCGTCGCTGAGGCTGTCTCGGCCGCTCGACGGGCTGATGTTTCAGCCTGGGTTGAGCGTGCCGATGCCGGGAGGGGTGAATCCTTGCGAGACGGGTCTTCAGTACTGTGCTTGGCGGTCGTTTTTGCTTTTTGGGCCTGCTGCCGCCGCTCTGGTTGCGTCGGCGACGGTACGGTTGGTTTTGTTCCCGTCTCGGGTGAGAGAATAAACGGTTTCGCTTGTCCTTGAGCAGTGGTATCTGGCGATTTCTCCTCAAAAAGCTCAGCGGCCAGTTTTGCGAAGACAGCTTCGGCAGACTCCTCATCCGCCACCGGAGTACTGCTGACGGGCGCCTGCAGGACAACACCCCCAGAGACTTTTTCCGGTGGAGCGGGCGCGCGCGGCACGCCTTCGGAAACTATTTCTTTTTCAGATGCCGGTGGTTCTCTCCGAACTGTTTTGCCGGTCGATGGGACCGGTTTGCTGGCGCGACCGGCTTCAGTCCGTATACCTTCGCTGACAATTTCTTGTTCCAGGCGCGCCAACCGGGTGTCGGCATCTTCCGTTGCATCCGGAGGGCCGAGGAGACCCTCCTTGAAGGCTGTCCCCAGGTTGAGCATCTGTTCAACGCGTCCGGCCAGGTTGGCGGCTTGCTCGTCTTTCTGGGGCGCTCCTTTCACGGGCGCCATCTGCGGGGTGTTCGTCATCGAGCCGGCTGCAGGAGGTGGAGCACTCATACCGTCAGACGATGTGGTCATGACCATCGGATTTTCTCGATCGATTCCAACGTAGGTGAGTATCTTCGAAACAACTTTGCCTGCATCGGGCGGCTTAGGAAAGAAATAGTCGCCACCTTCGGCAAGCGCATCGCCAAAGCTTTTCACTCCTCCTTCGCCGCCACCAAGAAATAAAATCGGTACGAGGTCGACACCCGGAATTCCTCGGATGGAATGACACAAGGCGAGTCCCTGGCCGTCGTCGATAGCAAGGTCGAGAATAATCAACCCCGGGGGATCTGTTTTGATAGCCGAGGATGCCGCCGACCCATCGCGAAAAAGGACGACCGCTAAGCCGGCATTCCGAATAGCCGTTGACAGGCTCTCGCCAAGTTTCTCGTCTGGTTCTAAAATCCAGATTCCGGCCATTGGTATATTCTCGAAAAACGCAGAAGCTACACTTTTTTATAGCATGTCTTGGGGATCTATATCAAAAATAATCCTCGCGCCGGCCGGTAGCCGAACCGTTGTGGATGCAAGTCGAGCCAGTCGGTGCAGCTCTTCAACCCCGCGCGCCTTGATCAACATTTGAAAACGGTAGCGGCCGCGCAGGCGCTGCAGAGGCGACGGAGCCGGACCGAGGATCTGGAGCGACGTTGAACCATGGTGACGGAAGACGTCGGCAACGGCGCGCGCGAACCGCACGCCGTGCTCGGCCTTCGGATGGCTGAATCGGATAAGCATAAGGCGCCGAAACGGGGGATAGCCGAGCGCTCTGCGGCGCGAAAGCTCGCGGCGGACGAATTCGTCGAAACGATGCTCGCGCGTCAGCAGGATGGTCTCATGCTGTGGCATGAACGTCTGAATGACCACCCGCCCTCCCTGGAGGCCGCGCCCCGAGCGGCCGGCGACCTGCGTGAGCAATTGAAAAGTCCGCTCCGTGGCCCTGAAGTCGGGCAGATGCAGCGACAGATCGGCGAGCAAAACCCCGACCAAGGTAACGTTGGGGACGTCGTGGCCCTTAGTTACCATCTGCGTGCCGACCAGGACATCCACCTCTCCGTGGGCGAACCGGCTCATGAGGCCTTCGATCACCCCGCGCCCGGCCACGGCATCCGAGTCGAGTCGCGCGATACGGATGCCGGGAAAACGTCGCGCCACTTCGGCCTCAACTTTTTCAGTGCCAAGTCCGAAGAGGCCCACGCGGCCAACGGTGCAGCGCGGGCATCGGGTTGGTATCGGCAGGATTTGCCCGCAATAGTGACAGCGCAGGCTTTGTTCCTTGAGATGGTGTACCAGCGCGACGCTACATTGGTCGCATCGAATAGCCTCACCACAATCCTTGCACAGGGCAAAGCTTGAGTAACCACGCCGATTCAGAAACAAAATAGCCTGTTCATGGCGGTCCAACGTCTCGGCGAGCAGCTCGGCCAGGCGCGGGCTTAAGGTATGATCGCGTTCCTCGGGATGCAGCGATGTCTGCTTGAGGTCGACGACTTCGATCTCGGGTAACGGGCGCTGCTCGACGCGCTCACCGAGCGTGAGCAGTGCATACCGGCCCGTGTGAGCATGCTGCATTGACTCGAGCGATGGTGTGGCCGACCCCAGCACCACCACCGCATGTTCCTCGCGGCCCCGCAAGATGGCCAGATCGCGGGCATGGTAGGGAAGGTGCTCAGATTGTTTGTACGAAGGATCGTGCTCCTCGTCAACGACCAGCACAGCCAGGTCGTGAACGGGGGCAAAAACCGCCGAGCGCGCGCCGACCGCGACCAGCGCCTCGCCGCGCTGTAGGCGACGCCACTCGTCGAGTCGCTCACCCTGGCTGAGGCCGGAATGCAAGACGGCCACACGCTCGTTAAAACGCGCACGTACCCGGGCAACCAGCTGGGGCGTCAGAGCTATTTCCGGTACCAGCAAGATTGCTCCGCGGCCGCTATCCAAGGCGGCCGCAATGGCGCGTAAGTAGATTTCGGTTTTTCCACTGCCCGTCACACCATGAAGCAAGAAGGCCGCAAACTGCCGTTGCCCGATGGCCTGCTCGATTGCCCCGAGGGCGTATTTTTGCATTCCGGTCAGCTGGTGGATCGGCGGTGATGGCGGCAACCGTGGCGTGAGGGGGCTGCGCGCTACCGCGCGCTGCTCGATCACCACTAACCCTTTCTTGACGAGCGACCTGAGCGCTATGCGCGCCGTCGGATCTCCCCGGCAGAGGTCGGCGACGTTCCATTCGGTTGATCGCCTGAGTCGATCGAGCAGTCGTGCCTGGGCAGGGGAACGCCGCAATCTATCTCCGTCAGTAGTTGGATCGTACCCGTCGGTGACCACCCGCGCCAGCCGCACCTGCTTTGCACCGCGCCGGTGCGTATGCCGACGGAACATCGGGGGCAGGGCGGCGAACATCATCTCGCCCGGCGGCACCAAATAATATTCGGCCGCCCAGAGCAGCACCTTCAAGAGCGCCTCGGACAAGAGCGGTTCCGATTCGAGGAGCTTGGCGATCGGTTTGATTACGACGTCGGCAGGTGGTTTGTCGCAGAGGCTCACCACTAACCCTGGTTGGCGGCGTTTGCCAAAGGGCACTTCGACCAGCTGTCCGGGGCGGATAGCACCCGTGAGATCCAGGGGAAGCTCGTAGGTGAACAAGCTGGGAAGCGGTACAGCGATGGCGACGTGTGCATACGGCATAAACAACCGACCGACCTAGATAGGATACTACTGGTCGTAGCTACAATCGTTTTTCAAGATTTTTGGCAACCGCATCGATGAACTCAGCGGTGGCGACCGCCCGTTCGGGCTTCGGATCGGCGCTGGAGAGCAAATCCTTGGTCATTAAGCCGCTCTCGATGGTCGCAATGACCGCCAATTCCAGCTTGTTGGCGAACTCGACCACCTCAGGGGTATCGTCGAGCTCTCCGCGCTTACTCAGTGCGCCGGTCCAGGCGTATATCAGGGCCGTGCTGTTGGTGGAGGTTTTTTCTCCCTTAAGGTGTTGGTAATAATGCCGCTGTACCGTGCCGTGCGCGGCCTCATACTCATAGTAACCATGGGGCGATACCAGTTCGGAGGTCATCATGGCCAAGCTGCCGAAGGCCGAGGCAATCATATCGGACATGACGTCGCCATCGTAGTTGCGACATGCCCACAGAAGCCCGCCTTCAGACTTCATGATACGCGCCACCGCATCGTTGATCAGGGTGATGCTGTAACTGATTCCGGCATCGGTGAACCGCTCCTTGAATTCGTGCTCGAACACTTCGTGAAAGATCCTCTTGAACTCGCCGTCATAGGTCTTTGAGATCGTGTCCTTGGTGGAGAACATCATGTTGAGCTTTTTATCCAGGGCGTACCTGAAGCACGCTTGTGCAAAACTCTTTATCGAATCCGAAAGATTATGCATGCCCAATACCACCCCCGGACCTTGAAAGTCATGGACGGCCAAGCACTGAGGCGGCCCACCATCGGCCGGCGTGTAGATCATGTTAACCGTGCCCGGCGCGGGTATGCACATTTCAACGTCGCGATACAGATCGCCGTACGCATGTCGGCCGATTACGATCGGTTTTTTCCAATATCGCACCGCCGGTTTGATGTTCTTAGCCAGGATAGGGCAGCGGAACACCGTCCCGTTCGAGCATGGCGCGAATGGTGCCGTTCGGGCTCTTCCATTGCTTCTTAAGATCGTACTCTTTAACGCGCGCGGCCTCGGGGGTAATAGTCGCGCATTTAACCCCTACCTGGTGCCGCATGATCGCTTGAGCCGCCTCGATGGTTACCTGATCGTCGGTATCATCCCGGTTTTTCAATCCCAGGTCATAGTAATCAAGCTTCATGTCCACAAAGGGCAACAGTAATGAATCTTTCACCATGCGCCACATAATGCGCGTCATCTCATCGCCGTCCAGTTCGGCAATCGTGTTCAAAACCTTAATCTTCTTCATGAATGCTCCTTCACTGGTGGATTGAGAGTGCGCCGCCTGAAACCACGATAGCTCGCTGGCGCTCGGTCAGATAGGCTTTGACTTCAAATTGTATCCCCGTGTTTCGATTGCTCAACATCAAAATACCACCCGATTGGATTTGGTTGCGAAGGTAAGGAATAACAACAGCGTCGCCTTGCGCGAGGCGATCGTAATCGGCCTGGTCGGCAAAGGTCAGCGGGATGATCCCGAAATTGATCAGGTTGGCGGCATGAATGCGCTCAAACGATTTCGCCAAAACCACCCTGACCCCCAAAAATCCCGGACAGATCGAGGCGTGTTCGCGCGACGAGCCTTGGCCGTACGACCAACCGCCGACAATAACGTTGTGTCTGCCGGCATCACGGTGGGTTGCAGCCCGTTGCGCAAAGTCTGGGTCGAGGTTTTCGAAGACATACTCCGAATATTTGCGGATATTGCTGCGGTACTTCATGCGCGCGCCAGCCGGAATGATATGGTCGGTGGTGATCTTGTCGCCGACCTTGATCGTCACCACCCCATCGAGATTCTCAGGAGTGGGCTGTATGGTCGGCGGCCCGCCGATATTGGGGCCGCGTTCGATTACGATCGCCGCCGGATCGCTCGTATCCTGGGGACGGATGATCATGCCATCATCGATAAGGAAACGATCCGGCACCGCGACGTTCGGAAAAGGCAGACCGGACACCCGTGGATCGATCAACGCGCCTTTGATTGCCGCCACGGCGGCAGTTTCCGGACTGACCAAGTAGACCTGGGCGTCTTTGGTTCCCGAACGAGCCTCGAAGTTGCGATTGGCGGTGCGAAGAGACACCGCTGCGCTGCTCGGGCTTTGACTGTTGCCGATGCAAAAGCCGCAGGAGGGCTCGACCAAACGTGCTCCGGCGGCTATCAGTATCTCGAGATACCTATCTTTGGCGACGTTTTGAACAACCTGTTTTGACCCGGGCGTGATCACCAAACTTACATCCGGATGGACCACTCTGCCTGCAAGTATGTTAGCCACGGTGACGAGGTCCTTATACGACGAGTTGGTGCAGGAGCCGATGCAGACCTGATCAACTTTCAAACCCGCGAGCTCGCGCACGGTCTTGACGTTGCCCGGCGAATGAGGTGCGGCGGCCAGCGGTTCTATAGCCGAAAGATCGAGGTCGAGCGTGCTATCGTAGTCAGCGTCCGCATCCGGTTGCAGATCGATCCAGTCGGCCGCGCGTTCCTGGGCGATGAGAAACCGCCGGGTGAGCTCATCGCTGGGAAATATTGAGGTGGTCACGCCGCACTCGGCGCCCATGTTGGTGATGGTGGCGCGCTCCGGAACCGAAAGAGTCCTGACCCCCTCGCCGGCATACTCAAAGACACAACCGACGTTGCCTTTGGTGCCGAAGATCTCGAGCATTTTCAAGACCACATCCTTGGCTGATACCCACGGCGCAAGCGAGCCGACGAGATTGATCTTGACCACCTTTGGGCAAACAAGAAAGAAGGGTCGGCCGGCCATGGCTAAAGCCACATCCAGCCCGCCCGCGCCAATGGCGATCATGCCAAGTCCGCCGCCGGTCGGGGTATGACTGTCGGCGCCAAGCAACGTTTTGCCGGGTTTGCCGAAACGCTCAAGGTGAACTTGATGACAGATGCCATTTCCGGCGCGCGAGAAGTGCAAGCCGTACTTGCGAGCTACGCTTGCCAAGTAACGATGGTCGTCTGCGTTTTCGAAACCTATTTGAATGGTATTGTGGTCGATGTAGCTCACCGAAAGCTCGGTTTTCGTCCGCGGGATGCCCAAGGCCTCGAACTGCAAGTAAGTCATGGTGCCGGTAGCGTCTTGGGTTAACGTTTGATCGATACCGATGCCGATCTCTTCTCCCGGTGCAAAGCGGCCCGTGACCAGATGGTGCTCTAAGATTTTCTGGGTTAGACTCTTTCCCATGACGCTCCTCACGACATGATACCGTTTCATCTGTTATTCTCTAATCGTATTTATTGCGATTGGCAAAAAAAATATTTTCTGTAATTGCAAAAATTATTATAAATCTTAATGTTATTATGCGGTGCGGACGAAAGAAGGTGACCATCATGAACTCTAAAGAAAAAACAATCCATGGCTGTTCAGTTTTTGATACGAGAATAGGCGCTTGCGCCATTGCTTGGTGCGAACGGACTATCACGGGCATTCAACTTCCAGAATCGAGTCCCCGGAAGACTATCGTCAAGCTCCTCTCTCGGGTCGGTGATGTGCCAAAAGCCTCACCACCGCAGTGGGTTAAGAAGGTAATTCGTCAGATTCAGCAGCACCTTCGGGGGAAACTTTTTGATTTCAGCCAGGTGGCGGTGGCGCTTGACACGCTACCGCCGTTTACTCGTCGCGTTTACCAAGCCGCCAGGCGGATCAGTTCTGGGAAGATCGCGACCTATGGCCAATTGGCGGCCTCGTCAGGATCACCCGGGGCTGCGCGTGCGGTGGGTAACGCGCTGGCACATAATCCGTTTCCGCTCATTGTTCCGTGCCACCGTGTCCTGGCGGCAAACGGACAGCTGGGAGGGTTTTCAGCTTTTGGAGGTCTCAAGACGAAAGCGCTGTTGCTTAATATTGAGGGCGTGAAACTCAGGTGAGCAACAGCTCGAATCATAACAAAAAAGAATAAAATCGACTTAGAATCCTCGGTTTGGTAGTGTCTCAGGTTGCCAGAGGCTTACGGGTGTTCGGCAGGCGACCGTCTACACCCAGGTCCCATTTAAGCTTTGAATACTGAACTGTTAAGCGATTAATATGTTTCGGTCGCGTGTCGTTCGACGAATACCCGTAAGCCTCATACTGAGATACTGCCATCGGTTTTGATGCTGTGCGCGCTGTCGCGGTGGTGGCGAAGGCTGATAGCGGAAGAATGTGCTGGATCGCAATGATGATCCTTGACCGCCTATCCGCGATCTGTTACTAAGTTTATAGGAGTAAGGTCCTGATGGTATAATGGCCACTCCAAGGTCGGGGCGTCGCTGACGGCTAGGTGAACGGACGACTTTTATTTGGCCCTCGTAAGCCACCGGCAGAAAGTTAAGGTGCGCACACGTCATCTTGGGCGGTAGCCCCGGGGGGTGGTGGCTCGTAAAGCAAATGCATTATGAATGAGTGCGTTGCAACTTAAGAAGGAGACTTGAGTATGGTTGATTCTACTAACGAACGAGAACAGCTGGAGAGTCAGGTTGAAAAGATGCTCTCCGGTCTTGGTGACATGGTGGCGCAGGGGGTGATCCGTGGTTTGGATCAGTCCGAAATGCTTGGTCGCTTGATGACGGTGCTTGAGGCGATTCAAGAGCGCCTCGATAATCTCGAGGTTGAGGTAAAGGCTCTCAAGTCTCCCGCACCCGCCGCGACTCCATCGGCCGTTTTAGCGTCGAGTCAGTCGGCGCCGAAGATAGATCTGCCGCGGATGGAGCCGCTGTTAACCTCACCACGTGCATCGGTGGTGACTCGCCGACCGCGGGTGGTTTCGCGCCCGACCGTCACCTATCGTGGCGGTGGTCGTCCATCGACGCCATCGACCGGCACGGGCCAGGTTCCCTTTTCGGTGTTTTCGGGTCCAAAACCGCCGATTCCGGATTCCGCCGATAACCACGTAAACATTAAGGACACCGGGATCTGCTCGGTGCCCGGGTGCGGCAGACCTTCCCGCGCCAAGGGCCTCTGCTCGGCCCATTATCAGCGTCAGCGGTACCAGGAGCGCAAGTCCGAAGACGCGCCCGCTTCCGAGTCTATTCTTCCGTTACCCGAATCCGCCGCGCCGATGGCAACCGATTCGGACATTCCGATACCGGCCCCTGTGGTGACCCCGCCGGCGACGCCCGCGCAAGCGACACCGCGTCGGGAGGGTGGCACGCGAGGGATTTTTGCAATTCTCTATGAAGATAAGGGCCGCAAGTTACTGGCCGGATTAGTAAACCAGATGAAATATGATCGCACCGATCTGGTCACGCGACTCAATAAAATTTATCAGGGAATGCCGGGCGTGCCGCTCGAAGAGGAGGATGTGCTCAGAGCGATCCATTATCACCAGTTGGGTGAGGTGCTAAAGAAACGGGAAAGCGAGGTGATCTGCCGACATCTGGAAAAACTCCAAGGCTCGCTGGGCAAGACCGCCCAGCGCCTGAGAATTGATGTCGCCACCTTGAAGTCACGGGTCGACGAGCTCGGTCTGCAGGGAGAAGTCTCCCGCATACGCAACGAGTTTCGGGAGCAGATACTCGACCATCAGAATTTCAACCAACGGCTGGACTTGGCGCTGACGCGCGAGAAGTACCTCGAGGATTTGGGCATCGAAAATGAGGTGGACGAATCACTGCGTCGGGAACTCAACGAGCAGGTTGGCAAGCTTTCTAACGATGTAACCCCCGCGGCCGCCGGGCAAACCATACGTGACGCATTAACGCTCGACGAGGAACGCTTCCGCCGGCTGGTACGACGGTTCGGGTTGTCTGAGCGATTTGGTTTGACACTCGAGCCCCGGGCTCCGGTGGAGGTGGAGAACCCATCGTGACGGGGAGACCCCCACGGCGTCGTGCGGCATTTTTGGTGGACGTCGGTATCTTAGTCTTCATGGCGTCGTGCTCCGCTCCTTTCAGGGCGGCCGATACCGCTGAACCAACGGTTCAGCCTGCCGCGCCATTGAAACATCCCAACGCTGAACCAACCAGGGACGAGGTTCTGCCTCAGGTGCTGGCTGCACCGACGGTATCTTCGGAGCTAAAGTCGCTTTTGATCACTGCGGTAGGAGATGTGAATATGGGTTCGGCCGTTCCCACCGAGAAAACCCTTCCACCGGATGGTGGTGAAACCCTTTTCGCTGCAGTACGAGAGGTGCTTACGGGCGATGTGGTATTTGGTAACCTAGAAGGTCCGCTGGCCGATGGTGGTACGACCACCAAATGTTCCTCCGATCTCCTGTGTTACGCCTTTCGTACGCCGACGGCGTATGCCCGGCACTTGCAGGCGGCCGGATTTACCGTTATGGGATTAGCCAACAACCATGCCCTGGATTTTGGATCCGAGGGTCGCCAAAGCACGCTGGCGGCACTCGATCGGGTCGGGATCGCACACGCTGGTCCGGTTGGGGATATTGCCCGGCTGAACGTGCGTGGAAGACAGCTTGCACTGATCGCGTTTAGCACGGGTTCAAGCGCTTATAACCTGCTTGAGATCGGAGACGCCGCCAAACAGGTTCGGGCTCTCAAGGATGAAGGAAACCTCGTGATCGTCAGCTTTCATGGGGGGGCAGAAGGCCTCGCGGCCACCCATGTCACCGATGCCCCAGAATCGTTGGGTAGAGAACCGCGCGGTCACCTGATTCAATTTGCCCACGCGGTCGTGGACGCCGGGGCTGACCTGGTGTTAGGCCATGGCCCCCATGTCGTGCGTGGCATTGAGGTATATCGGGGGAGACTGGTTGTGTACAGTCTAGGTAACTTTTGCACCTATGGACGCTTCAGCCTGGTTGGTCCTCTTGGTCACGGCGTTGTTCTCTCAGCCGAGCTCGATCCTCACTCCGGTACCTTTCTCAGGGGGCACCTTACCGCAACCCTTCAAGAAGGCCAGGGGGGACCTAAGCCCGATCCGCTCCAACACGCCATCCGTGAGATCCAGGCGCTAACCGCGACCGATTTCCGATTTTCTTCCGCGCAGATAAACGACGACGGCAGCCTCTTCCCCGGTGTCGGTGATGGCGCTGGGTTACTAACTATACCGGACGCCGAGACCCGCGGGCGGGTCAGAGAACTCATGCTCGAGCTGGCCGGTAGCGGCATTCCCGAGGTCGTGTTGCGGCGGGCTTTTTCAGACCGGCGGGCTGAGCTCGACCCGGAGGTGCACGAGAAATTTGAAAAACCGGTTGAGGCGTTGCCGTACGAAAAGTACCGGTCGATGTTCATCCGGGACGAAGTGCTCAAAGCGGGCGCGACGTTCATGAAAGAGAATGCGTCACTGCTCGATGCAATTCAAAAAAAATACCGCGTTAACCGTGAAGTGCTGACTTCCATTCTCGCGGTCGAAACCCGCTTTGGTCTCAAGCGAGGGGCCCACCACGCCTTCAACGCTTTAGTCACGGTGGCGTTGGGTGGGGATAGGCGTAGGCACTGGGCTCGCTCTGAACTGGATGCGCTCCTTACCGTTTACCCCGATGACCCACTGAGCATATTGGGCTCATACGCAGGGGCGGTTGGTTTGGTACAGTTTTTGCCTAGCAACATCCTGCGCTATGGCCAGGACTGGGATCAGGACGGCCGTATCGATCTCGACAACTGGCCGGACGCCCTGGCCTCTGCGGCAAATTATCTAAAGAATGCCGGCTTCAAGCTCAACGGACCGCTTTCAACCGGCAGCCCAAACATCAAGGCCATTTATCGATACAATCCGGCCGAAGCATATGCTAAAGTAGTCGGAGAGTTGAGTGTATTGTTTGGGTATCCGCTGCCGAAAAAAGAAGCTCTGCCGCCATCGCAACCCCTGCTCGATAAAACACCTGATGAAGCGGAGACACAAACGCAGCCTCCCTCAGGAACATGATGATGCCTTCACACGAAAACCGCCTGTATACCCAACGAACCCCCCGGGGGTCTAATAAAGGTGAGACTCGGGAGGAAGCGGTGGACGGCGAGGTCATCACGGTACCAGGCAGCAGCGCGGCGCTCGACCGCGACCAACGCGAGCGCGATTTTGAAAAATTTGTTGTGGCTGAATCTGGTGCGCTTCTGAGGCTTGCTCGACGGTTGCTGAGAGATCCCGATGAGGCGCGCGACCTGGTGCAGGATGCACTCTGGAAAGCGTACCGGAGTCTCGAGGGTTTTCGAGGTGATAGCAGCCTGAAAAGCTGGATTTGGCGTATCACCGTCAACGAAGGCATGAAGCGCCTCAGACGTCGACGACGATGGAAGAGTGTCGCCATGTGGTTGGGTATCAATCAGCGATATCCGATAAGCCGGGAGGAGAATCTTGCGTCTCGCCCTGACCAGCAGGCGGAGCGCAACAAGAGGGTGCAGGCGTTGCAGCGGGCGTTGGCGCGTTTGCCAGCCCGACAACAGATGGCGGTGGCATTGCGGTATGTTGAGGATCATTCCGTGGAGGAGATAAGCATCGAGCTGGGAATTGCGCCGGGCACGGTCAAGACCCATCTGATACGCGCGATACGGCAGCTCCGTAAAGATTGGCCTGCGCAGGAGGAATTCGATGCTGCTGTGTGATCAAATCGCGGCCAAGCTCGTGGCCGAAGAGGCGTTGAGCGATCAAGAACAGGCGCACCAAGAAACCTGTCCGGAATGTCGTGGCTTCAAAGAATCGTTGATTCGATTAACGAGCACCGTCGAGCAGATGCGGGCTCACGAAGCACCGCTGGCGGACGAGGTAGAAAATCTACGGCGTTCGTTTAATGAGCATATCCATACCAGGCAGCGTCATGCCCGGCGAATGCTGCGTGTGAGTTATGCAGCGGTGATTGCCGTGTTTGTTGGATTGGTTGGTTTGTGGGTGTGGGCTCCGAAGGCTCCGAGCGAAGAGGATGCTGAGCTTTCTGCCACACATTTGCTGGCGCTCCTCGATGAGGTGAATAGCATGTATACGTCATCATCTGAGGTCGTCGCAAATTACCCAGTCCAAGCATTGCAAGTACTAAGCAACTCAAGCGCGGCGACAGCGGTCCCCGATGATAGCGATCTTGGAGTAATGCTGCCCGGAGCCTACAACTCGCTCAATGAATGGTTTTCTGACCGGTCGTTGTAAGCGCGCAGGGGTGTAGGCCGTGCAGCAAGTCGGTGCCCAGCAATCTGTTGTTCGGGATTTCGACCGAGAGGAGGAATGCATATGAAACGCGTGGTTAGTGTGACCGTTCTGGGGATCTTCTTACTACCGGTTTTGGCCTTCGCTAACCCACCACCGATGGCGGCAAAAAAAATTATGCGTGACATCGGCTTGAGTGAACAGCAAATTGAAAAAGTTCAGGAGCTCCGGTTTAAAGCCGATCGCGAGCAAGTCGACATCCGCGCCGATCTCGACAAGGCTCATATCGATATACAGCAGTTATTGTCAGTTGATAAGCCGAACCAAGCGGCGGTCTTCGCCCAGATTGAAAAGATCGGCGGCCTTGAGATCCGTCTCAAGAAAAATCGGATCGGTCTGATGATCGAGGTGCGCAAACTCATGACGCCGGAGCAATGGGAGAAGATTGAAACGATCTGGGCCGAGGAGCATGCCAAGGGTCGACATTTTCCTGGGTGGCATGGAGACGAAATGCAGCCGCCAGCGGGACCGGCACCAACCCCGGGACCGGCGCCGAAAGCTTCTCCTACTCCTCAAGCGCGCTAACGCGGTCATGGCAAGCAGGTAGTCAGTTCCTCGGATTATCGACCAATCAAATTCAAGCACCGCTTCGACTCTCCTTAAAGACCTTGATCTTTTCCGTTGGTGCATCTTACAATTCCCCTGATTTCAGGGCATCCTCTCACCATGTATACCCAAGGGGTGAATCATGGGTATGTTATCTCGCCGCCGCACGTTCCTCGTCGATCGCCGGTTTCAACTCAAATACACCTTCATAATTGTGTTCGTGGGTGTGGCGGTCTCGACGCTGCTCGGGTACTTCATTTATCGGCTGACCTTGGAGAACACCAAGATCCTCATGCTCGACCCGGAGATGCAAGATAAGGTGTCTATGTTTGACACCGCGGTGATTTTTTACTTCGTAGGGTTTGTGGTATTGATGGCATTGGTGCTTTTTATCTGGGGTATTGTCATTACCCATCGGGTGGCTGGTCCAATATTCATCGTCTCGCGCTTCCTCCGACAGATTGCCGATAATCTCGTCCCTCCCGACCGGCAGTTGCGTAAGCGAGATGAGTTCCAAGAATTCTTCGATACCTACACCGCTATGGTCAACTCACTTAAACAGCAGCACCGTGATGAGTGTGAATGCCTCACCCGGTGCGTTGTCCAGCTCCGCGAAATTGGCCAAGAAAAAGCCTCCGTTGTCGCACGGGAACTCAATCAATTGGTCGAGAAGAAAAAAGCCTGGGCGAATGCGTTGTGAGTTTTTTGGCAGGGCGCGCGTCGGACGCCATCATGTCGGGCGATAGTCTAGACGAGCACGTTTTAACCGCAGACTATTGGCAACCACGGTGACGCTGGAAAAAGCCATCGCTGCTGCGGCAAGTGCGGGATGAAGGTCGCGGATGGGCATAGGCAATGCATAGACGTGGTGCAGAATACCGGCCGCCACGGGAATTAGTGACACGTTGTAGATAAACGCCCAGAAGAGATTTTGACGGATGATGCGCAGCGTGGCGCGGGAAAGGAGAATCGCCCGGACGACACCGTTGAGATCGCCGCCTGCCAACGTCACATCGGCGGCTTCCATGGCGACATCGCTCCCCGTGCCCAACGCTATGCCGACATCCGCGCGGGCGATAGCCGGCGCGTCGTTGATTCCATCGCCGACCATTGCCACGATTCGAGCGTCTTTTTGGCGCTCGCGAACGCAGTCTTCTTTGTGCTCGGGTAGGACGCCAGCCACCACCTCGGTAATACCAACCCGGGCGGCCATTGCGCGGGCGGTGGGCTCGTTGTCGCCGGTCAGCATGACCGGCGTTACGCCGAAATGCCGGAGGGTCGCGATGGCCGCGGCCGCACCGGGCTTTTCCGGATCAGTTATTGCCAGGACACCGGCCAGCTGGCGGTCAATTTCGACGACCGCGACGGTATTGCCCGCCGTGGTAAGATCATGTATCGCCGTGATGGCCTGAGCGGAAGATGCTGCTGCCTCGAGGATCCACTCCGGTTTTCCCACCCGCACACGCTTGCCGTTCACCGTTGCCTCAACCCCGAACCCGGCAGCGGCGACAAAATTCTGCGGCTCGTCCAAAAAACATCCTCGGCTGCGCGCTCCGGTGACGATGGCTGTCGCTATCGGATGAGCCGAACCCGAGTCGGCGCTTCCGGCAAACGCAAGCACTTCGTGTTCGCTCCACTCCGCGATGGGACGTGCTTCGATCAGGGTTGGTTTTCCCGCCGTGATGGTTCCTGTTTTATCGAACAGCACTGTCGAGACGCGTGCGACGGTCTCAAGCGCCGCGCTATTTTTAAAAAGAACGCCGGCCTGGGCGCCCCGACCCATGCCGACCGTGATGGCCGTGGGGGTGGCGAGACCCAGCGCGCACGGGCACGCAATCACCAGCACCGCCACCATATGGGTCATAGCCGGGGCGAACTCGCCGCCCAGCGCCCACCAGAATGCAAACACGAGCGCGCCGATACCGACGATGATCGGGACAAACACGGCCGCGATGCGATCGGCAGTCCTTTGAATGGGTGCCTTACTCCCCTGCGCCTGGGTGACCAATCGTATGATCTGAGCCAGCAAACTCTGGGAGCCTACCCCGAGAGCTTCCACCCGGACTATTCCGTTAAGGTTGAGGGTGGCGCCGATGACCCGATCGCCGACATGGCGATCGACCGGCACGCTCTCGCCGGTGAACGTGCTTTCGTCCACGGCGGACGAACCAGCAACAACCCGGCCGTCGACCGGAATGCGCTCACCAGGCCGTACCACCACCACGTTTCCCACGCGGACCGCGCTCAACGGTACCTCCTGCTCGTGGTTTGCCATCAGGACACGGGCGTACGGCGGATTGAGAGCCATAAGTCGACGCACCGCTGCCGACGTGGCGCCCTTGGCCCGCTCCTCCAAAAGCTTGCCGAGTTTGACCAAGGTGAGGATGAGTGCGGCAGTCTCAAAATAGACATGGCCGTGGGTCCCCGTAAGCAACAGGACCCACAGCGAGTAGAGGTAGGCGGCGGATGAGCCGAGGGCTACCAGGACATCCATATTGGCTGAGTGGTTGCGCATGCTCTTGATTCCGCCGATATAGAAGTCGAGGCCGGTATAGACTTGAACCGGCGTAGCCAGCATCAACAGCAGCCAGTTAAACCAAGCCTGGTCAGAAAAGTTGCTCAGCAATCCGAAATCGCGCGACATGCTCAGCAAAAACAGCGGTGTGGTAAAAACCAGGCCGACGAGGAAGGTCCGTCGCTGGTGTTTTTGTTCACGGGTGCGTGCCTGGGTCTCTTCATCGCTCGCGGTCTCTACCAGTTGATAGCCCGCCTTCGAGACGGCTTTGGCCAGTGCGGCAAAATCAGTCAGCTTAGGATCGTAAACCACCCGGGCGGTTTCGGAAGCCAGATTTACTTCGGCCACCGAAACGCCGGGCACCGTTTTAAGGAGCGCGCGCTCGACGGCGGCAGCGCAGTTGGCGCAGCTCATTCCGATGACGCTGGCTTGGATCTCCCGCATGTTCCATTACCGGGGTTCGTAGCCGATCTCGGCGAGGAGGGCCGCAATTGACTCCCAGCTCGCCGGCGGTTGCCACTGGATGGTACATGACTTTGCCGGTAAATCGCAGGTTACCTGCACTATGCCTTCGACCTCGCCCAGTTCCTGCTGGATGGTGTTTATGCAGTGCTTGCAGCTGATGGTGGGTATGGTGACGGTTCGCGTAGACATGTTCTGCTCGATAATCTCCTGATGCAGGCTTACGCGCCTGCGGCGCCGGGATCCGCGGCGCCCGGCATGGTGAAGACGCGGGTGCCGAGCTCGCGGTCGATAAGAATCAAGGCGCTGCCTGAATCGCCGGCGCGTTCGAGCGTCTGGGCAATCTTGGATGCGTTAGCCTCTTCCTCGACCTGCTCGTTGACAAACCACTGGGTCAACACCGCTGAAGCATGATCGTTTTCATCGCGGGCGGTCTTCATGAGGTTGTTGATCTTGGAGGTAATGAATTGCTCGTGCTTATAAGCGTCTTTGAAGGCTTCGAGCGGCGATTTCCAGTTAATTTTGTGGATTGCGAGCGGCAGCAGCTCGACCTGAACGCCCCGATCGCTCAAATGCTCGAAAAACTTCATCGCATGGACAAGCTCCTCCTGGGTTTGCACCCGCATCCAGGTAGCCATGCCGTCGAGATTTTGGGCCCTAAAATAGGCCTCCATCGACCAATACAAATACGCCGATTCGACCTCGTGTTTGATTTGTTCATTCATCAATTGTTTTGTTTTTTTGCCGATCATAAATGTCTTCCTTTTCTGTGCTGGGTGACACCGAGCAGGGGGCCCCACGCCGGCGCGGAACGCAGTGAGCACCGCCGGGGGATGCGAGGTGATGTGCGGCTTGGCTGCAGGACCCAGCGCACAAAAATTACCAGTTCTCCCCGAGCAACTCGAAATATGCCTGGGGATGGGCGCAGGCCGGACATGCTTTGGGGGCATCCTTGCCTTCGTACACATAGCCGCAGTTGCGGCAACGCCACTTCTCCGATTTTTCGCGCTTGAACACCCGGCCTGCTTCGATATTTGCACGCAGGTCGTTGTATCGTTTCTCGTGTTGTCTCTCGGCGACACTGACCGCCTCCCACACCATGGCGATAGCCTCGAATCCCTCCTCACGCGCTACCTTGGCAAAGCCCGGGTACATGGAGGTGTGCTCGTAGTGCTCCCCGGCGGCTGCGGCTTTGAGGTTCTCGGCGGTACCGCCGATGACGCCTGCCGGGAAGGCCGCGGCTATCTCCAGCTCGCCGCCTTCCAGGAAAGTAAAGAAACGCTTGGCGTGCTCCTTTTCCTGATTGGCGGTTTCCTCGAAGATGTCGGCGATCTGCATCAGGCCTTCCTTCCGGGCTTGGCCGGCAAAGTAGGTATACCGGTTGCGGGCCTGGGATTCGCCGGCAAACGAAGTCAGCAGATTCTTTGCGGTCTTGGCGCCTTTGAGACTTTTCATGGGTCCTCCTTAAATAACCGTATCGGTAAATAACCGTATCGGTAGTGTTGGTTATCGTCCACGATCCTGCACTGCGTGGCCGGGGTCACGCTCGTGCCCGTGATCGTGCAAAGATTTGCCGCTCCATGAGCGGCCGCAGCTGTTCTCCGGGACGAACGGCGATATCTGCCGCAACCGTTCGCTGATAGCAGGCATGTGTTCAAGCACATAATCGATTTCCGCTTCGGTGGTATAGCGGGAAAGAGAAAAACGAACCGAGCCGTGCGCCGAGGTAAACGGGATACCCATGGCGCGCAATACGTGGGACGGTTCGAGCGAGCCCGACGTGCAGGCTGAACCGGACGAAGCCGAGATACCCAGGTCGTCGAGCATAATCAGGATCGACTCGCCCTCAATGAATTCAAAGCTGATATTGAGGGTATTGGGCAGCCGGTTCTGACCGTTGATGCGCGCGCCTTTGCAGCACGTCAACAATCCCTGCTCGAGCTTGTCGCGCAGCTTCAATACCCGATCGTTCTCTTCGTCCATGTGCGTATAGGCAAGCTCGGCGGCCATACCCAAACCGACAATGCCCGGGACGTTCTCGGTGCCGGCGCGTTTGCCGGCCTCCTGGTGGCCGCCGATGATAAGCGGTACCAGCTTTGTGCCTTTGCGCACGAACTGCGCACCAATGCCCTTCGGGGCGTGTAACTTATGGCCGGAGATGGTCAGGAGGTCGACCGGCACGCGCTGCATATCGATCGGGATTTTGCCGGCGCTTTGCACGGCATCGGTGTGGAATACAATCCCGCGCGCCGCGGTGAGCTCGGCTATCTTCTCGATCGGAAAAATCACCCCGGTCTCATTGTTTGCCCACATGATGCTGACCAGGGCAGTGTCGGGGGTGAGCGCCTTCTCTAAAAAGTTCAAGTCGAGCGCTCCCGTTGAATCCACCGGCACCTCGCTGATATGGTAACCGCGCTTCTCGAGGTGGTAGAAAAGGCTGCGAACCGCGGGGTGCTCGACGCGCGACGTTATGATGTGCTTTTTATCTGGACCAAGTGCCTCGAGCGTGCCGCGGATGGCCATATTATCACCCTCCGAACCGCCTGCAGTAAAAACAATCTCGTCGGGCGAGGCGCCCAGAAGACGCGCCACACGTTCCCGGGCGCGTTCAATGTCTTTCTTGACCTGTCCGCCGAACATATGAATACTTGACGGATTGCCGTACAATTCGGACCAAAACGGCCGCATGGCCTCGACCACCTCGGGCGCCGTCATGGTGGTGGCGTTGTTATCTAAATAGGCTTTCATGGTGCGTCCTCCGAGCAGCTGCTTTCCACCACTACCAGATCATCGGATACAAACTCACGCAGCTTGGCCTGGACAACGTCTTTGAGGGTAATATTGGCTATTTTGCAACCCGAGCACGTGCCGAGCAGATTGACAACCACCAGATGGCCGTCGATATCGACGAGATCAATATCGCCGCCATCCTTGCGCAGCGACGGTCGAATCTCGCGATCGAGGGTCTCTTGGATGAGCTGGAGTTTCTGGATGGTGGTGAGTTTCTTTTTTGGTTTTACTACCTCGGCTGTGCGAACGGCGGGCTTGACGCCGTTGACCTGGGCGAGGATGGTTTCGATTTGAGGATGACACCCGCCGCAACCGCCGCCGGCCTTGGTGTAGTTAGTGACCTCCTCGACCGTCGTGAGGTGATTTTCTCGTATCGCTCGTTCGATCTCCTTGGCCGTGACCCCAAAGCAGACGCAGACAACCTGGCTGTCGATCTTTTTGGCTTCGCCGGTTCCGCTGCGGTAGTTGTCGATGGCTGCCAGCAGGGCGTCTCGGCCCATTACCGAACAGTGCATTTTCTGTTCGGGAAGACCGCCTAAGGCCTCTGCGATTTCTTGGTTGGTAACTTTGGCCGCCTCCTCGAGTGTCTTGCCCTTGATGAGCTCTGTCAGAACCGAGGACGAAGCAATGGCCGAGGTGCATCCAAACGTCTGAAATTTTACGTCTTCGATGTGCCCATCCTTATCGAGTTTAAACAT
This sequence comes from uncultured delta proteobacterium, assembly GCA_963754925.1. Lineage (GTDB taxonomy): Bacteria > Myxococcota > B64-G9 > B64-G9 > B64-G9 > CAVWHX01. Next base: position 907,688 of record CAVWHX010000004.1, on the reverse strand, counting down.
TAAACGCAGCGCGTCGCCGCACGCCAACGATCCAACCTCGCCCACGCCGTCGGGGTTCTCTATGAAACCGACATTGCGAGGGTTTCGGAAGTGATCCATCACTTTTTCGGTATAATCCCACATCGCGTTCTCCTCAAGCCGACCGCTCGACTTCTGGAACAACAGATCATGGACAAACCTATCCCGCCACCATACTACATCAACCTAAGCAATATAATTGGTATGTCAAGAGTTAACCGGATACAAGAGATCCTTTTATTCTTTCATGTAGTTCAAGAGTGTCGGAATTGACACCAATCCTCCTGCGTGGTAAAAAATTAAGTAACTACTGGCGAATCCCGGATTGAAGCCTCGCATGGTGCGTATCTTCCTCAGGGATTTCCTGGAGGAAGGGTGCATGAAAGTCCAACCAAATAAATTTGTCTCTATTGAGTACACCCTTTCACTCGACTCGGGCGAGGTTGTCGATCGCTCTGATCCTGGCAAGCCGCTGGGATTTATATTCAATTCCGGGCAAATGATACCCGGTTTGGAAAAAGGGCTTGACGGAATGGAACCAGGTCAAAGCAATCGCATCGATGTCGAGCCGGAGGATGGCTACGGGTATCCCTCATCCGATCTCATGCGTGAAGTGCCCCGATCTGATTTCCCCTCTGACATTGAAATCGAACCCGGGATGGTGTTCAAAGCCACCACTCCCACCGGCGTGGTTCACGTAAGCGTAAAGTCGGTCCAAGAAAAAGTTGTACTCGTTGACATGAATCATCCCTTGGCCGGCGAGCGATTGCACTTCGATGTCACGGTAAGCGACGTTCGCGAACCAACCGAGGATGAGCTTGCCGAGGCCTCCTGTGCATCGTCGTGCGATGAAGCAGATTCGGAAGGTTGTGGCGGCGGCTGTTGCGGTTGTTAAGTTCTTTTCACTGATTTCCACTGGAACGATTAAGAAGTGCTCCAAGAAACTTCGGGCAACCGGTAGCGGGTTACGGCGTTCCTCGGGTTGAAGCTTCACATGCACCGCGCCGGTAGGATCAACGGCCATACGATCATTCTGCTGCGTGGCCAAGCGCACCAGGCTGTTCGGATCGATTGTTGCGTTTGGGGCAAACGTGAAATTCAGACGGCCTTCGCGGGCGTCGAGCGAAGCCACGCCGGCCTGGCGCAGCTGTGTTTTGAGAGCCATGAGCTCGCAGAGGGTTACCACCTCGTCGGGAGTAGCGCCGAAACGATCGATCATCTCGCGCTCGATCTCGAAAACCTCGGCCTCTGATGCAGCGCGACTGAGGCGGGAGTACAGATCCAACCGTTGATCTTGGTCGGGTACATAGTCCTCCGGGAGGTAACCAGCAACCGGTAATTGGATCTCGGGATCGCTCTGACGGTTGTCCTTCTGGCCGCGCACCTCCATTACCGCGCGCTCCAACAGGCGGTTGTACAGTTCGAAGCCAACCGCAGCGATCTGCCCGGATTGGGCCTTGCCCAACAAGTTGCCCGCCCCTCGCAACTCGAGGTCATGGCTCGCGATACGGTATCCGGCGCCGAGCTCGGAGGCGTCCATGAGAATTTCCAGGCGCCGGCGTGCGTCGCGTGTGATGGCGTCGAGCCCAGGGATCAAGAAGTACGCGTACGCGCGATCGGCGCTGCGGCCCACCCGGCCGCGAATCTGGTAGAGCTGGGCCAGGCCAAAGTGATCGGCGCGATTGACCAGAATCGTATTAGCCGTCGGAATATCCAAACCGGACTCGATAATCGAGGTGCACACGAGCACATCAATCGTATGCCGAACAAAGTCGGTCATGACCCGTTCAAGCTGGTGTTTACTCATCTGACCGTGGGCTATGCCCGTACGGGCCTCGGGAACGATTCGATTGAGGTAGCGTTGCATGGCCGGCAAACTACGCACCCAATTGTGTAGGAAGAAGACTTGGCCGCCGCGCGCGAGCTCTTGCCGGATGGCGTCGCCTATTACCCGCGTCGAGAAGCGCGTGATAAAGGTGCGGATGCTGCGTCGGCCCGGCGGAGGCGTTTGGATGACACTGATGTCGCGCAGGCCAGAGAGCGCCATCTGCAGCGTGCGCGGGATCGGCGTCGCCGTCATGGTCAATACGTCGACGTCTTCTTTCAAGCGCTTGAGCTTTTCTTTGTGTACCACCCCGAATCGATGCTCCTCATCGATTACCAGAAGCCCGAGCTGCCGAAATCCGAGGTCCCCGCGTAGCAGCCGATGCGTGCCGATCAGCACATCTACCTGACCCGTGGCGAGCTGCGCTACGATGGCCTTTTGCGTCCGCGCGGAAACCAACCGGGAGATCATTTCGACGCGCACGCCATGCGGCTCGAGCCGGCTGCGGAAGGTGTTCAGGTGCTGCAATGCGAGCACCGTGGTTGGCACCAGGACGACGGTTTGGCGACCCGAGAGCGTGTTGAGAAACGCGGCGCGCACCGCTACCTCCGTCTTGCCGAAACCCACATCGCCGCACAGGAGACGGTCCATGACCCGTGGCTGCTGCACGTCGGCCAGCACCTCCTGGATGGCGCGCTGCTGATCGTCGGTCTCATCGAACGGGAAGGAGGTCTCGAGCTCACGGTAACTCTCCTCCGGTGCCAGTGCCGCAAGACCGGGGCGGGCGCGGCGTATGGCGTCCATCCGGACCAGCTCGTCGGCTATCTCCAGGAGAGCCTGGTGGATGCGCTGCTTGGTGGTTTGCCATGCCGAGCCGCCGAGTTTGCTGAGCGGCGGGATAACGCCCTCAGGTCCCTGGTAGCGTTCTATCAGGTTCATGCGGGTAACCGGCAGGTAGAGTCGGTCGCCGCCGCGATACGAGAGCAACAGAAAATCAGCCTCGCTGCCGACCACGGGCATCCTGACCAAACCATCGAAGCGCCCAATGCCAAAATCGACGTGAACAACCAGTTCGCCCGGCTTGACGTTGGGCATCTGGCGCGGCGTTCTTCGCAGCGCGTCCCGCTCGTGTATCGGACCAAATATCTCACTATCGGGAAGGAGTGCGATCCCGGCCGATGTGCAGATGAAACCGCCCGGCAGCTCACCCGAAACAATCCGGGCAGCCAACGCCGGGGTATGTTGTTCGAGCCAGGCCAGCTCGAACGGTTTGTCTTCGATGCGTACGGCAACCTTTCGCGCTTGCAGCATTTGCAGTAACTGGCGGGCGCGTCCCGAACGGGCGGCTACTAAAAAAGGGCGCAGATCGGCTCGACGCCAGGTGCGGAGGAGGTCGACCAGCGGTTCCACGGGATCGTCTGCAGCGCCGGCCGATTGAATTCTGGATCTGAGACCGACCACGTCATCAGAACTGAGCAGAATTTCTCCTGGGGACCGGGAGTCACCTTCGTGCTCGACCGGACCAACGACCACCTGTTGATAACTCTCCAAGCGCTCACGCATCGTTTCAACGTTCAGCATCAAGCGGTCGGGAGCGAAAGCCAGGAGGCCTACTTCCAACGCCTCGCGATAGGCACCCCGTGCTCGTTCCCAGATCTGCTCGACGGCGGCAAAGATCTCGCCGGGGTTGTCAACGATTAACCGGGTGTCGTGAGGAAGGTAATCAAACAGGGATGCCAGTGCGGGGTAAAAAGCCGGCAGCAATGCCTCGATCCCGAAATAGCGCACTCCTTCCTTGAGGGCCCGGCGGTGTTCGAGCAAGCGGTGTGAAGGTACATCGAGCTGAGCAGCCAATGCGTTGATGCTCTGGACGGCACGTTGCGTGTGTTCCTCGTCTTGGAGAATCTCACGCACCGGTCCGATGAATGCGCTCTCGATCCGGGTCTTCGTCAACTGGGTGCTTGGATCAAATGTACGAATGGATTCGACCTCATCGCCCAGTAGTTCGATGCGAATCGGGTTTGGCAACTGCGGACCAAAAACATCCAACACGCCACCCCGAACGGCAAAGGTACCGGGGTCTTCGACCAACGGCACGTTGAGGTAGCCCGCCCGTACCAATGCACGCGTAAACTCAGTTCGGTTGAGGAGTTGTCCGGCCATGACCAGAAGACTGGCACTGTCCAAACTCTGACGTGGCAGCGTGAGGCGAAGCAGGGCGGGTACGCTCGTAATCAATAGGGGCGGTGGAGCATGCTGGCAGAGGCGAAAGAGCACCGCCATGCGCTCGAACAACGCTTGGCGATCGGGAGATAGGTCCTCGTACAGGCGATCCTGGTGAAGCGGAAAAAGCAGCGGTCGAGCGACAAAGGGATCGGCCGGTACCGGTTCAGCTTGGCTCAGGTAGAATAAAACGGCCTCCAGCGCGGTCTCTGCGCTGCGCTCGTCGGGCAACACCCACAGCCAGGGGGGGCCGCTGGTAGTAGCCAGGTGTGCGAAAAACCACGGTCGGGCGTTTCTGGAACAGCCGCGCACGAGCACTCGACGGTGACGAGAGAGTGCCTGCAGCATCTCTGCAATTATGATACGGGTGCTCGAAACTCTTGAATCAGGTTGCAACGAGGAATTTCACCGGGGCATGGCCCCCATGATCTACGATATCACGATCTTCATTTATGGCCGTATAGACGTACGGCCAAGCCCGCGTATTACTTACTACCAACGCATTTGGCGATGTCTTCGAACTTCGCAGCATTCTTCTGGCAGTCGGTATACTTCTTTTTGAAGCCGCTCTTGAGGCACACATCAACGCAACTAGTAACCGCTTCTTCGGCCATTTTGACGGCTTCAGCTTCGGCCTTAATCTTGGCGTCTTCAATGTTTTTCAAGATCTGGGCCTTCTGATCCATGATTTCTTGCATCATCTTTGCCGATGCTCTCGATGCTTCTTCTTTTTTGGCCTTGTATTCTTCTGCTATCTTGGCCTTGTCGGCTTCTTTCTTGACGCTGGCCACCTTGGACGCCATTTCTTTGTCTAGATCTTCGCCTGACTTAACTTGTTGATCCTGCAACTCCTTTACTTTTGCGTCCAACGCTTCGGTCGCCTTAGCCGATGTATCCTCGCTCGGCGCTGCTACGGTCGCAGCCTTCTGTAGGTCGGAAATCTTTTTGCAGGCAGCCATACAATCTTCCTTGGAAGCCTTCATCGAACACGCTGCCATAAACACAACCGCAACCCCTACCGTGACTACTAACGTAAGCTTTTTCATCCGACTCTCTCCTTGAGCACTCTCACCGGTGAAAGTGTCTCTTTGCGCTCGTCCTGAGGTAGTAGGGACAAGTGCCAAAAAAAGTATTTTGTGCTACCGGCGAAGCACGGAGGCAAAACATGGTATCACCCAAGCGATCCATCGCATTCGGCGCGCCTTAAAACATATGTTTGAGAACAAGTCAAGGTTTGGTTGAAGAGTCATAACGCCTGTCCCAATATGTCGATCAGAGTTTTTTCGGAAAGTACCACCGGATTTCCTCGCATCGAGCTGGAATGTATGGATTTTTCAGCTAGCATAGGCAGATCTTGATGTGAAACTCCAAACGATTTAAGGCTCGGAAGATTAAGATTAGAAATAAGCTTATTAAGATGATGGACCAATGAATCGACCAGAGCGTTTTGTTCAAGCCTCCGGGTACCGAGCCAGGCCTCGGCCACGTCAACAAACCGGCTCAGATAGAAGTTTTGCCTATCGAGTGAACTTAACGCATCGATATTGGCCTTTATAACCGACGGGAGAAGTCGTCCGCAGGCCACCCCATGCGGGATGGGAAAGCAAGCCCCCAGTGGTGCGGCCAAGCCATGGATGGCTCCGAGTCCGGCGTTTGCTAAGCAGATACCGCTCAATAAGGCCGCTAACGCCAGATCGTCGCGGCCGTCCTGGTCCTGCCCGTTTTGAAAAACCCGGTGCAATGAGCGAGCACACAACCGAATACCCGTCAGGCTAAGACTATCAGTCATCGGGTTTGCCCGTTTCGTGACATAGGTTTCGATCAGCTGGGAAAGCGCGTCTAAGCCTGTGCTTGCGGTGATGGCGGGAGGAAGGTGATCGGTGAGCTGTGGGTCGACCAATGCTATGGCGGGAATAAGATGGGGGCTGCGCAGGCTGACCTTGGCTTTTTTCCCGGCCACGGTGATAACGGCATTTTTTGTCACCTCGGAACCGGTTCCAGCGGTCGTGGGAACCGCGATCAGCGGAAGGGCGGGTTTCGTCAGCTGTTGGCCGCTGCCGATGCCTTCAAGGTAATCGAATAGATCGCCGCCGTTGGTCGAAAGAGAAGCGGCAGCTTTGGCGGCATCGATGACACTTCCGCCTCCCAGGCCTATCACCGCGTCGCAATCGTTCTTCCGGGCAGCCTCCAGCACGGCGGCTACTGCCTCTGGCGTTGTCTCTCCCTGCACGGTGTAAAACGTTTGTTTGAGTTCCCGTAAGTCAAGATCTGATTGAAGCCGCTTCAGTATCCCGGACTGCTCAAGATGGTTACCGCCGCGAACGATGAGAATGTTTCTGCCGCGTTCGGCTATGAGTTGACCGATTTGCTGAAACACACCCCGGCCGTAAATAATCCTCCCGGCGGTCATGAATTCGAACTGCATCATAGTCCTCCCCATCGATAACGACGCAGGGATTCTTTACCATCCGCTCGCGGTTGGAAAAAGCGACGCATGGCGTACGCCTTCCCTGGGCTTGGCCATCCAATTCGCCACGGTTTTACTCCAGCGTTGGTAGTGGCCGGTTTGCTTGTGCTGGTCAACGTCCGCTTTTGTGCGGTAGACCTCATAGAGGAAGAACCGAGTTGGTTCGTCCTCCTTTTGCAGGACATCAAAACGTACGTTGCCTGGCTCCTTGCGCGTATTCTCGTGATTGTCCCGCGTAGCCTCGATAAACTCCTGTTCAAATCCTGCTTTCACCCAGACCGTAACACACACAACAAACATGGCAGAGACCTCCCGATTGTCCATGATCTCAATGCATCCATAGAAAGGTGCCCTGAGCATGCCGTGAAAGAAATTAAACAGCAACAGAATATTGTGTGGTTACACCTGGCTATGGTATCAAAAAATAATCTTACCCATTTTGTTGAGCTTTCTGGTTGCCAAGCGGACCAAGCTGGAGTATTAACCATTCTTCGAAACGCAAGAGTACTTCTAACGGCGGAGGTTATCATGATCCGGATCATAGGTTTGGGCATTAGTGTGAGCTTGTTTGTTTCTTTTCTTTTTACCGGCTGCGTTACGACCGGCACCTTCGATGCAAAAGTGGCGGAGATGAACAAAGCTATGGAAGATCAGAAAGCCGCTGACCAGAAAGCGCTCGAGGACACCCGCAGCGACCTCACGAGCCAAAAGAAAGATTGTGAGGACAAGCTGGACACGGCGTTGAGCCAAAAACAGATCCTTGAGTCAAAGCTCACTTCCATGGGTCAAGACGTCGATCAACTTCTCAAGGAGAAAGGCAGCTTGACTCAGGAGGTAGATGAGCTACGGAAAATGCGCGCGGCCGCCGAGGCCCGTAACGCCGACTTCCGCTCGTTGCTTGAGAAGTTTCGCAAGATGATCGACGCCGGAACCTTGCAGGTGAAGGTGCGTAACGGTCGGATGGTGGTGCAGATGCAAAGCGATGTGCTCTTCGCCTCTGGTAGCGCGCAACTCAAACCCGACGCCAAGGTCGCCATAACCGAAATCGCCAATACCATAAAAGGCTTTCCCGAGCGTCGGTTTCAGGTGGTGGGTCATTCAGACTCGACCCCGATTATGACCGCACGCTTTCCTTCTAATTGGGAGCTTTCTTCGCAACGGGCGATCGAGGTGGTCAAGTTGATGGTGGATGCTGGGGTCCCGCCGGAGATGATAAGCGGGGCCGGCAACGCCGAGTTCGACCCGATCGCGCCGAATGATTCACCGGAAAACAAGGCGCAGAACCGCCGGGTCGAGATCGTCTTTATGCCGAAGATTGATGAATTGCCTGGATTCGATACGGTCCTCAAGTCAAAATAGTAGGTACCCGGCAAAGTGTCACAGAGCGTCCGTGGTCATATAGGTTGCGTACCTCAACAGACGCCGCTTCTGCTGCCTGAAGCTGGTTAGTTACGTTTTCGGATCAAATTTCTTTCGATAAATAATCTTGTCGTCGCCGATGCGGTAGAAGTCCGGAATGCGGGCTATTTCTTGGTAACCTACGCGCTCGTAAAAGGCGCGGGTGGGTTGGTACTCGACCTTGGATGCTGTTTCAATCAACAGCATGCGCCCGCCGATCTCTCTGACGGCCTGCTCGACGGCCCGTATCAGGTGTCGGCCGACCTTCTTGCCCTGGCTTTTTGGATGCACCGCAATCCAATAAAGATCGTAAACCACGTCGGTGAGTGGAACCAAGCCATAGCACGCGTAACCGACCACGCGATATTTTTCATCCTCGGCTATTTTGAAAAGGTAATCGATGTTGTCAGGCGCACAGCCGCGCTCGATAAGTTCCAACGCGACGGCTATTTCATGCTCGTCAAAAGCGCCAGTTTCGCGCAGCAGTTCGGTGAGGGGGAGGCGATCGGATGCGCGCAGCTCACGGATCTTAACGGGCGCGTTCGAGCGCGCGGGTGACGATGCGCTGGATGAGGGAGACATAGTCAATGCCACTCCTTGCGGCGGCCCGGGCCAGTCCGGCGTCGGGCGATAGGTCGGGGTTCGCGTTTACATCCAAGACCAAGGGACCAGCCTCGGGGTGCAAGCGCAGATCGACCCGGCCATAGTCGCGCAGACCAATGATGCGATAGGCCGCGAGAGCGACTTCGGTGATGCGTGTGCGCAGCTCGTCCGAGAGATTGGTAGCCGCGATGGGGACAGATCCGGTGCACTCGGGACTGTCATCCATCCACTTGGCATTGTAGGTGATGAGGCGCGGACCGGGTGGAAAATTGGTGTAATCGATCTCGGCCAGCGACAGGGCGACGATGTCTGCTCCTTCGCCAAGAATCGAGACATTGAATTCACGTCCAGCAATAAACTCCTCGACGAGCGCCGCCTGCTGGTAGCGTTCGTAAATGTAATGAATTCGCTCGCGGAGAGAACGCTCATCGTACACCACGCTCTCCAGGGTGATGCCGTGGCTGGCATCCTCGCGCGCGGGCTTGACAATCCACGGTGGGCGTAATCCATCGAGCGGCTCATTACCAAACTCAAATAATTGTCCGGCCGGGATCGGCACTCCATGGACGGAAAGCAGCGCGCGGGTGACCGGTTTTTCCAACGCCAACATAGTCGCTCGCGGCGGCGAGCCGGTGTAGGGTAACCCGGCCAGCTCATAGAGCCAAATAGCGCCTGTTTCGAGGCGGGCGTCGCCCTTGAGCGACTCGACCAAATTGAAGACCACGTCGGCCTGCACGCTGCTGAGCAGCGCAAGAAACGCTACGGGATCTTCGGGCGCACAGCAGCGCGTCGCCTCCCAACCACATTCGATGCACGCCCGCTCGACGGCCGTGGCTGCGCCCTCCACGGCATTGACGGCCAACGAGTCGGCAACCTCGCCGCTACGCACGTCTTGTTCTAGGTTATAGAGAATAAGTACATGCATCGGTTACGGTACGTTCATGTTCCTGCCGGTCTATCTGACGATCCCCTTCGGATATCCCCAAAGGGGGGTTCCCGTGCACGGTACCCGTTCCCGTGCTCTGGCGATGATAGCATGCCTCGGGCCAGATCCTCCCTTGTTAAGCCGTGGCTTAGATCCGGTTTCGCTCGCGCGCCGCTGCGACAATCCTACCAATTAAGGTATCATACGATATCCCTGCCCGCGATGAAAGAATAACTATGTCACCGGTGGTCGGGTTGAGACCGGGCAGCGGGTTAATTTCAATAAATTTTGGCTTGCCAGAGGCTGAAACCCGCAGATCCACCCGCGCAACATCCCGGCAGTCCAGCGCGCGGTAGACGCCGAGCGCAATATTTTCGATCAGGTTGAGCAGCGCAGGGGGTTGATCGGGGGGAACGCGGTATTCAACCTCTTCAAGATAGTTGCGCTTGACTTCCAGTGAGTAGACGAAGTCTTCGAGCTTTCCGCGACGCGGCTGAATCTCCATGATGCCGATAACACCGGCCTTCGATCCGTTTCCCAACACGCCGACGGTGAATTCCGGCCCACTGCAAAACTCCTCCAGGAGCACCGGTTGGCGATAGTCGGCGAGTAGCCGTTCGATTTGATTATGCAAGGATGCTTGGTCCGTCACGCGGGACGTCTTACGAATGCCCATACTCGAGCCTTCAAAGAGCGGCTTGGTGATAACCGGAAACTGAAGCCGCACATCACTGAGTTGCTTAAGGTGCTCGATCACGGCAAAGCCGGGGGTGGGTAGCCCCTGCGCTGCCACGAGGCGTTTGGCGATGGCTTTGTCGAGGGTCACTGCCAGGGTAAGCGGGTCGCTATGTGTGTACGGTATATGTAACATCTCGAGCACGCTTGGAACGTGCGCCTCACGCGAGCGGGTGCCACAACCCTCGGCGATGTTAAAGACCAGCTCAGGTGGTTGCGCCAAGACCTGCTCGATGAAGCGGCGTCCGCCGCCCAAAAAACGCGTGCGATGGCCGGCAGCCTCGAGCGCCGCGGCGATACCATTGATGGTCGCCTGGTTGTCGTATTCTTCGAAACGATCCTCGGGGTCGTCCGACTGAGCCGAAAAGTCGCTCTTGAGATCATAGGCAATGCCGATTTCCATGAGGTCTTGTTCCTAGTCCCCTTCGGGGATAAGAGTATACCCCTCTCGTTAGTTACAATCTCTAGCCCCAAAAGACAAGAGCTTTTCCACTATTGGTGAGAGAAAACCCAAGCCCCCTTCGGGGACAAGAGACTGTCCATAGGATAAGAGCTTGTAATCCTCACTTCGTTCGTCAAAAATCTTTTATACGCCTCGCTACGCTCGCTACAGTCTCTAGCCCCTAAAGGGACAAGAGACTGTAACTCCCTTCGGTCGTAACAGTCTCTAACCCCTAAAGGGACAAGACTCTGTACGCCTCGCTCCGCTCGCTACAGACTCTAGCCGCTTTTGGCCCGCACCGGTTGGGTGCGCGCGCGCCGCCGGCGAACCCAAGTACTTCTATTCGTGTTCTTGGCCTGCTTGTCCTCGCGCGCGGCCACGGTGAGGTGGACCAACGTGCGCTCGGGCCGCGGATCGTGATACTCGTAGATCTTGCCCTGGAAGTTGCGCAGGGTGGCGTGACCTTCCTTCTGATCGTAGGCGAGCAAATACTCGGGACCAACCGGAATCTTGCCGCCGCCGCCGGGGGAATCGATAACAAAGGTGGGGATACACAACCCGCTGGTGTGACCGCGCAGGCGCTCCATGATCTCGATGCCTTTGGAGATAGGGGTGCGCAGGTGCTCGGTGCCGTTCACCGGATCGCATTGGAAGACGTAGTAGGGTCGAACACGCATACGCATCAAGGCATGCATCAACATTTTCATGGTGGCAACATCGTCGTTGACGCCATGCAACAGCACGCACTGGTTATTGATGGGGATGCCGGCGCGCAACAACTTATCAATAGCATTTGCCGATTCCGGCGTGCACTCCCGCGGATTATTGAAGTGCGTGTTGATCCAGAGCGGGTGATACCGCTGGAGCATCGTGCACAGGTCGTCGGTTACCCGTTGGGGCAAGGTCACCGGAACACGGGTGCCGATGCGGATCACTTCAACATGTGGGATAGAGCGAACTTTGACCAAAATGCTTTCCAGCTTGGCGGTTGAGAAACACAACGGATCGCCACCGGAGACGACCACATCACGGATGCTGGGGGTGCGGCGGATGTAATCGATCATGGCATCTATGTTGATGTGCGGTGCGCTTCCTTCAGCCATGATGCGCTTACGGGTACAGTGGCGGCAATACGTTGCACACACGTTGGAGACAACCATGAGGCAACGGTCTGGATAGCGGTGGGTCAACCCCGGCACCGGAGAAAGCTTCTCTTCGGCCAGAGGATCCTCCTCGCCAGCTGCGCGGTATAGGTATTCCTCCTTGAGCGGGACCACTTGCCTCAATATTGGATCATGGGGATCGTCAGCATCGATCAACGACAGGTAGTAAGGCGTAATGCCCATGCGAAAGAGTCGCACGACTTCCTGGCGCAGATGAAATTCGTTCTCAGGAATGGGTATGTATTTTGAAAGCCTTTCTAATGACGTGATGCGGTGTTGGAACTGCCACCGCCAATCATTCCATTGTTCGTTTGAGATGTGAGGAAAGAAATGTTCCCGGCCCTGATAGCGGGACGGCGGATAAGGTTCGGAAGGTGACTGATCCATTTCAATATACCTCCTTTTTTTTTCTCGACTCCGTAAATGGAGATACGGCAGCCGAGGTTAGAAACATTCGCTCAAAGATACAAACGCCTTTTCTACCAGCGTGCATCGTAAGCGACGCCCATAGATAGTGTACTCCATTTCGTACAGGGTATAGCAATATTTTTTTCAAGATTTTTAAATTTTTTTCAAGGTCGGCGATGCGGCGCATCTTAAGTCCTACTGCGGGCGATCCAGGGACTCGCTTCTGAGGTGGTGCGGTCTTCGGGGAGCATTCTTTTCATCCTAGAAAAGGATACCATTTAGGATTCAGATCAATTATTATTAAAAGTAGTAGCGCAAGGCCTGAAAGGAGGGCTCCATGAGCAAAATTACATTAGCAAAGTACATTGGAGATCGCCCCGTAGAGCCAGTCGGCCACAAGACACCTGGCGGACCGTTTGTCACCATATCACGACAGTACGGATGCGGCGCCTTCTACCTGGGACAACTGCTGGTTGAGATTCTCAACAAGCAGGCAAGACCAGAACGACTCTGGAAGATTTACAACAAATATATCCTCAACCAGATCGCCGAAGAAACGAACATCACCGTTGATATGCTCGATAAAGAACTCGAAACCAAGTCGAATTTTTTTCTTGGCTTCTTGCGCTCTCTTTCTGATAGTCGCATTCCTTCTCGAGCGCAGATTCGCCATTTGACGACCCTGCTCATTCGGAAAATCGCCCTGCATGGCAATGCGGTGATAGTTGGTCAAGCTGGCGTCGTGGCCACGGTGGATCTGCCGCGTGGTTTGGCGGTTCGCCTGGAAGCTCCTGAGGACTGGCGCATCGAGCAGGTGGCGGCGCGCGGGGATCTCAACCTGGCCGCCGCTCGGGAGCTTGTCAGAAGCAAGGATCAAGAACGGGACTACGTACAGAAAATCTACCAAGAGATGAAACCCCGCCGATCGGCTTTCCATGTGGTCTATGACTGTTCGGTCTTTGATCTCGAACAAATCGCCCAACAGATCATCTATGCTTTGAAGCTCAAAGGATATCTTGAGCAAGCCTAGGCTCCTCTGGCATTGTTATCTTCATTTACTAATTAGAATGATCTTTAATCCCCCTTGCGGGATAAGAAATTCTTGCCGAGCAACGCGAGGCTTAGAATTTCTTACCCCTTTAGGGGTAAGAGTATTTATATTCAACTCGCTTACAATATCTTCTAATCCCCTGCGGGGATAAGAGGCTGTAAGCTCACTTCGTTCGCTAACAGCCTCTAACGGGCAGATGTAGAATTTTATTTACTTCCTCAAAGAACGTGTTGATGTCGGCCGGAACGAGGAGATCGATACGATCTTCGGGGAGGTAGGCGTACGAGAGCGGGCCCTGGTTGACCACCACAATTCTCCCCGGAGCGAGTGCCGGGAGTAAGGCGGCCGGTGTAACGGTTAGCGACGAGCCGAGGATAAAGAACAGGTCAGCGCTTCTGGCGAGTAGCTGACTCTCCAAAAGGTATTTCACCGCCTCGCCAAAGAAGACCACATTCGGTTTAATCGGCCCGCTGCACAAATCACAGGTTGGCACCGTCTCGGCCAAAGTCTTATCGCGAGCAACATCGTACGGGTACTCTTTCCCGCATTTGAAGCAGTGGCTCTGCCAGACTCCACCGTGAATCTCGAGCACGTTCTTCGAGCCCGCTTTTTGGTGGAGGGAATCAATGTTTTGAGTGATGATTCCCGGCATGGTGCCGGTCTGTTCCAATGCCGCAAAAAATCGGTGCGCAAAGGTTGGCTTAACCCGTTCGAGCACTTGGATGAGCTCTCGGTGGAAACGATAAAACAGGCTTGGGTCATCGCGAAAGGTTTCAATGTCGAAGATCCGCTCAGGATTTTCGATTTGAACCGTGCGATAGAAACCCTGGGGCCCACGGAAGTCGGCGATACCGGCCGCGGTAGACATGCCGGCGCCGCTCAAAAGGACCACCCGGCGCGCGTCTTGAATAAAATCGGAGCAGCGCTGTGCGGCTTCCTGTAACTCTTTGGATACGCTTGACGACACGCTGGTTACCTCGGCTAGTGTATTCGCTTTATTATTGAGAAGGTGCTTCCAATCTCCACCGGCCTGGATATCTCCCCAACGGCGAGGTTGAAAGCCACGTCATCGAATGCCGGATCATGTTGGCCGCGTCCAGCCGGTTCGAGCAATCCACCGTGAGACTTCTCTGCCAATTCCGAATACTCGGCCGCGATCGCTGCGAAGTCGGCGTTTGGCGCCATAGCTTTTTTGTAGAGCTCCCGAATAACGTCAGCGGCCTGCTCGCGGCTATGCGCTGTGTGCAGTTGGTCAGACGTATTGTTTTGAAAGAGGATGGCGATTTGGCGAACCTGGATGCGCTCAACCGGGAAGCGCTTGATGATATGGAATCCCGTTGGCGTCTCAATGATAGTTGAAACGCCGTTAAGCGGCAGCTCCCAGACGTGGCGTTCGAACTGTGGATTTTGGGTGCCCTTCCTAAAAATCGGTTTGAGCCCGGCACGACCATCATCGGGATAGTCCGCATAGCGGAGGCACTCGTGAACGAAATTCGCTCCCGCCTCGAGTCTGCCGAGAATCTCCTGGGCGAGTTTCTTTGCGCCCTCTCGGGTGCGATTCTGGCGCGGACTGGAATATTGGGCGCCGTCGTAAGAGATCAACAAGTCAAACGCTTGGGCCTGGGTTGCTGCGTGGCGCAGCAGGATATGAAATCCTCTGTTTGTTTCGACGGGGTCCGAGATTTGGCCAAGCCCCAGCGCAAAGCCCGCGCGCTCCACATCGGGATGGAGCTCGCCCCGTATAAACACCGCCAACTCGCCGCCCTGATCGCGCGATCCAGAATCGTCTGAATACGTCTTGGCCAGCATGGCAAAGTCCATGCCTTTGGCGCGAGCAATCCTCGTCAGCGCCTCGGCCCGGACGCGGGCCTGCGCGCGAGTCCATGGCCATCGGTGTGGGTTGTCGCTTCCCTGGTACGAAATCAGGATCTGACTGAGGTCAAGCTCATGCAGACGTTTGTCGGAGGAATCGACGCTCTGAGGGTCGGGCACCCGCGTTGAATCAATCAGCAACGCAGCTGCAAGTGGCAAGTCGTCGGTTGGTCCCGGCGGCGGCATTTTCCAACAACCCTCGCCGAATGCTACGCACAGGGAAACACAGCCGATTATCCATCGACGCACGGATTGAGTCTCCTGATACCGAATCATAAACTCCAAACTAACATAGCGCGATCTCGTGATAGGTTCAAGCTTGTACGCATTTCCGCATCAAACCCCTTTGGGGATAAGAGCCCGAGTCTCTAATCCCCTGCGGGGATAAGAGGCTGTCCACAGGATAAGAGATTGTAACTCGCTTCGCTCGTAACAATCTCTAATAACGCTCACTTCGTTCGCTAACGATCTCTAATCCCCTGCGGGGATAAGAGGCTGTAACGCTCACTTCGTTCGCTAACAGCCTCTAACAAGCTTGACATCAAAGGATCTCTGTGTAGTATGGCTCCCGGCGCGTGTTTGGGGGCCACGGACACTGTTTTAGTGGCGCCGGAGGAACATGGAAGAGAACACCGAAGGATTCGAGGTCGAAGGAACCGTCAAGGAAGTCCTGCCGGGCGGCATGTATCGTGTGGAGCTCGAAGGAGGCAAAGGAGGCAGTACGGTATTGGCCTATGTCTGTGGCAAGATGCGTAAACACTACATCCGCATAGTTCTCGGTGATAAGGTGCGCGTTGCGTTCTCGCCGTACGGCTCGAACCGCGGTCGAATTGTTTACCGAAACAGATGATCCATAGCAACCTTCACCCAACCTTCCCGCTCCTCCTTCGGGAGAGGGCGACACATACCTATCCCCAAACCTGCACCTGAACGTTTACTGCTAACCAGACGGGCCGCTGGCTTCAAGCCATACGGGGTCGTGCTCACATTCTGCGCGACCGGCGGTGAATGGCCTCGAGTACGAGATCCGCATTAAAGCGCCACTCACCCTCAACCTTTACCGCCGGGATATGTCCACTCTGAGCCAGTTGGCGCACCTGCAAGGCCGTTAGCTTGAGCTTCTTTGCAATCTCATCCAGGGTAGCCAGTTGAACCGTTGGCTGGCTGGTTGTTGTCGGTGCAGCGTTTGGATCCTCACGGGCCTTTTTTTTCGGTTTGGTTATCTTTTTCGCCATGGGGTCTCCTTTTCATTCCTGCGCCGTAAGAAACCTATACTAGTTCTCGCAACAATTGAAGAACCGGCCGAATGTTTTCTGTTCCTCCTGAGGTGAGGCGCGCTTCAATTTGATTTGCATTGGACTGCACGCGTTCTAATATCGCGCATTCTTCTGCGTGGGGTGTATCCAGCGAGGAACGCGCGGCAAAGAGAACTTTCAATTCCTGGAGCGCGGCTGCGGCATCGTGACTCTCCAAGAGGGCAACGGTAAGGTGAAAACGAGGGACCACGCAGGGATCTTTCCTGACAGCCTCGCGGAGGTTTTGTAGGGCTTTGTCGAGTTGACCTTTTTTGAGATAGGCCACGCCGAGGGTGTCACGGATAAAACCATTGGCCTTTTCGTCGGGAAATTGTTCTAACGCTGTGCGCGCCAAACTGATGGCCCGATCGAGATGCTGCCCCTTCCGGACAAAGACATAGGCCATTTCGTTGTTCAACATGGCAGCTACGTAGGGGTTGTCTGGCGACAGCAGCATGCCTTTTTCAATCCACTCAAGCGCTTCGTCATACTGACGGAGCACATGGCAAACCGAACCGAGCACCAGGAACAGATAGGCATTCGGTTCGCTTTGCCGATCGAGGAGACGCAGCTCGGCGTAGGTGCGCGCCGGATCAAAGATTGCTCCTACCGACCAGACATCGAGCAAGTGGTGCGAATTCTGCGGGTTAATAAGATATGCCAGTTTGGCGAGCGAGTACGCCCGCTCCAATTGACCCAGCTGGAACGCACCCAGCGCCAGTTCGATCAACTGGTCGGCGTTGGCGACGCCGCTGTAAATCTTTGCCAGGAGAGGAGTCGTGCGTGGATTCGCGCGCCGGAGGGTATCAGCCTCGGCCTCGTGCAGCGACTCGGTAATGATCAGGATCTCGATATTCCAGGGGTCAAGCAACTCGGCGCGCTCGATATACTGTTGGGCCTGGGGCAGATCGTCAAGTTGTTGGGCGCACTCGGCCAGCAGACGCAGGCACGTTACCGAGTAGGGATGCTGGGCGAAAAAGTGTTCGAGATCGGAACGCGCGTGTATGAGTCGCTCGCGCAGCTCCGCGCGAGCACTGGTGCGATTCGTGCGGAGCAGATCCGCCACCTGTGAAAACAATGCACCTTCCTCATCGCTGGCCTGTTCGTCAACTGGTGCAACCATGAAAAGCCTCGCTTGGTTGGTGCAACGTTTCCATGGGTACCATAACGCGGCTTCGACAGTAAAAAAATAAAAATGATCTGCACTACCAATGCCGCCGGGGAGTTCTCCTGTCAACTAATAATACCGCAACGGAGTGCGCTAGTAGCTTAGATTTCTCGCAGCGCTGGTGCATGGGGATTACAGGTCAAGACACACAGTTGCTTGACTGGTTGGTTAACTCAATAGAGAATGTGCTACAGGGAGAAAACGTTCATGACCGATACCGAACAGCTCTATGATCAGTTGCTAGAATTATCTTACAACCTCTGGTGGTCGTGGCAGCCGGAGGTCATTGAAATCTTTCGCGACTTGGATGCTGAGCTGTGGCGCGAGTGCAATCATAGCGCGGTGGCGTTGCTCAAAAAGCTCGGCCGTACGCGCGTGAACGAGCGCGGCCAACAGTTAGCGATCGAAGCACGCGTCATCTACGCCGTTCATCGATTGCAGGAATACATGTCGGCCGAGCGCGGCTGGGGGTTTGCGCACGCGGGCGCGCTGATGAGTCGGCCGGTGGGTTATTTCTCAGCCGAGTTCGGTTTGCACGAGAGCATCCCGATCTATTCCGGTGGCTTGGGTGTGTTGGCCGGCGATCACCTCAAGAGCGCTTCCGACCTCGGGGTGCCGTTGGTGGGGGTTGGATTATTTTATGATCAGGGTTACTTTCGCCAAACCATTGATAGCAACGGCTGGCAACAGGAGACGTATAGCCGCATCGATCCCGAGCAGCTACCTCTTAAAGTCGCCAACGATGAACACGGCCAGGCGATCGTCATTCGGATCGACACCCGGGTCGGTCAGCTTTCCGCCAATGTTCTGACCCTGCAAGTCGGTCGTTCGTTGTTGGTGCTGTTAGACCCCATCGTTACCAATCCCGATCCGCGACTTTATGGAGAGCTGGACCGGCTCTACGGCGGCGATCAACGCGTACGCATTCAACAAGAGGTGCTGCTGGGCGTGGGCGGCATGCGGGCGCTGCATGCCCTCAAGATCGATCCGGGGGTGCTTCATTTGAATGAAGGCCACTGCGCGTTCGCCACCCTCGAGGCCGCCCGCCAAAGCATGAAGGAGCAGGGATTCAGCTTTGAAGAAGCGCTGGCTGAGGTTTCTGCCCGAACGGTATTCACGACGCACACGCCGGTTGACGCCGGTCATGACCGTTTTCCTCCCCAACTCGTCCAGGACTACCTTGGCCCCCTCCAGGACGAACTCAAGATCAGCGCCGCCACCTTGTTGGGTCTTGGTCGCATGCAGCCGGGGGATAACCACGAACATTTTTGCATGACGATATTAGCGCTCAAGACCGCCCAACGCGCCAATGGGGTGTCGCAGATCCACGGCGGGGTGACTCGGCGTATGTGGAGGAATCTCTGGCCCGGACGAAAAGAGCACGAGGTGCCGATCGGGCATATAACCAATGGGGTGCACGTAAGTTCGTGGCTGGCTCCGCAGATGGCGCGACTGTTCGAGCGAAATCTGGGGCGCAATTGGATCGAGCGGATCCGCCGCCGCGAGGTGTGGCACGAGATTCTCCACAGCAACGACGAGGAGCTGTGGGAGATCCATCGTTTCCTCAAGGATCGTCTGGTGGAATTCGTCCGCCGACGTTTGGTGACTCAAGGCCAGCAGCGTGGCGAGTCTGCAAAGCAAATTGAAAAGTACTCTGCGATGCTCAACCCCGATGCCCTGACCATCGGATTTGCCCGGCGCTTTGCGCTGTACAAGCGTGCCTGGTTGCTGCTGCAGGATGAAACCTGGCTTGAGCGGCTCTTGTGCAATAAGGGTGGCCCGGTGCAGGTAATCTTCGCCGGCAAGGCGCATCCGCGCGATGAAAAAGGCAAGGAGCTCATCCAGCGTATATTCCGGCTCAGCCGCGACCCCCGCTTCGAGGGCCATATCGTGTTGGTCGAAGACTACGATATCAATGTCGGGCGGCATTTGGTGCAAGGCGTTGACCTGTGGCTGAATAATCCGCGCCGTCCGCTTGAGGCGTGCGGCACCAGCGGTCAGAAGGTGGTGCTCAACGGTGGTCTCAACTGCTCGACCCTGGATGGATGGTGGGCAGAAGCCTACAACTCTCAGAACGGTTTCGCCATCGGTTCCGGTCGCATCCATGTAAACACCGACGAACAAGATCGGATCGAAGCGATCCAGCTCCGCGCGGTGCTTGATGATCAGGTGATCCCGCTCTTTTACAAGCGTGACGCTATGGGATTGCCGCGCGAATGGATCGCTCGCATGAAGCACGCCTTGGTCAGCCTGGCCTGGAAGTACAACGCCGACCGCATGGTGGTCGATTATACCAACCTCTGCTACTTAGCAGCGTGCGGCGCAAACAGCTCGGCTATCCCGGACCGCGATACGCCGGATCTTACCGCGTATGTTCAATATCTGATGCGCAAGTAATCAAAAGACGAACTCAGGGAGCATTCCTTGTCTCCGAGGAGGGTTGATTCTATCGACGTAGTAAGATAGGGTCGCCGCCCATGGATCTCGAAGGAGAACCTTAATCCCGAGCAACGAGCCGCCGTTGTGCATGGCGATGGCCCACTGTTGATTTTGGCCGGCGCGGGCAGTGGCAAGACCCGGGTGATTACCTACCGCATCGCCCATCTGATCCAGTCGCGCGGTTTGCGCCCCCAACAAATTTTAGCGGTTACTTTTACCAACAAAGCTGCCGGCGAAATGCGAGACCGGCTTGATCGACTCGTCGGCGGCACGGCCGGCCTGTGGGTCTTGACGTTTCACGCCTTTGGCGCCCGACTCCTGCGTCGGCACGCCGAGCTGCTTGGGTACGATCGCGATTTTGTGATCTACGACGAAAACGATTCGCGGCGTCTTGGCCGCGAGTGCCTGCGGGAGCTGCGCCTCGATCCCGAGCTCTTTCCGGTCGAGCGCATGCTCGCACGGGTTGAACTGGCCAAGCGCAGGCTCAAGGCTCCAGGCGAGGGCGGAATTGATCCCGGTCCGGCGGCGGCCTTTTACGCGCTCTATCAAAAGCGTCTCAAGCAGGCCGACGCCTGTGATTTTGCAGATCTTATCTTCCAGACCCAGCGGCTGTTGTCCACCAACCCGGAGGTGTTGAACCAATACCGCGAGCGCTTTCAGCAGGTGCTGGTTGATGAGTACCAGGACACCGACCCGGTGCAATACCAATTGCTACGGTTGCTGTGCCCCGATGACGCCAATCTCTGCGTGGTGGGGGACGACGACCAGTCCATTTATCAATGGCGTGGAGCGGATGTAAACCACATCCTCCGGTTTGAGAGAGATTTTCCCACGGCCAGCGTGGTCAAGCTCGAACGCAATTACCGCTCGAGCGCAAACATCCTCGAAGCCGCTCACGCCGTCATCGCCCGCAACCCGCATCGGCACGAAAAAAGGCTCTGGACCGAGCGTGAAAGGGGCGCTCGTATCGATTGCGCCGAGCTCGATGATGAGCGCGCGGAAGGTGATTGGGTGGCAAAACAGATTCTTGCCTCAACCAAAGCTGGTCAAGGAATGAATCAACTGGCTGTTTTCTATAGAGTTAACGCACAGAGTCGCGCTATTGAGGAATCGTTGCAGATCTATGGGATTCCGTATGTTGTTGTTGGCGGGGTACGCTTCTTCGATCGTATGGAGATCCGTGATTTGATAGCGTACCTGCGACTGCTGCAAAACAAAAACAGCGATGTTGATCTTCTGCGGGTGCTCAACGTTCCGCCGCGTGGAATCGGCGACACCACCCGTGGCCGTTTGCAGGAAAGCGCAGCCGCGAAAGGATGCACGCTCTATGATGCCATCGATCCAACGCTATTAGGCGATCTACGTAAACCTGAACGCGAAAAACTTTCTAAGTTTAGGGAACTGCTCGATGGAATGCGAGCTTCTTTTCAGGCGCTCGAAGGCAGCATGAGCGCTGTCTTGGCGATTGATATGGTGATTACGCAGAGCGGGTACGCCGCGGCTCTCGAGCGGGAAGGTACCGATGAAGCCGGGGGTAGGCTCGAGAACCTGCGCGAGCTGGCTTCGGCGGCCATAGAATTTGCCCGCACCCGCGGGGATTCATCCTTGTCGGGGTTCCTCGAGCACATTGCGCTGATTACCGACATCGATGCGGCCGAGAGTGGAGCTGAAGCAATCACCTTAATGACCTTACATTCGGCCAAGGGGTTGGAGTTTGAAGAGGTCTTTATAGTTGGTCTCGAGGACGGTTTGCTGCCCCACAGGCGATCGATATATTCAGAGAATGGCGAGCTTGACCCTGATTGGTTGGAAGAGGAACGTCGGCTCTGCTACGTAGGAATGACCCGGGCCCGTGAACGGTTACATCTTTCTTTGGCGAGCAGCCGGATGATTTTTGGGCGCAGCGAACATAACCAGCCTTCGCGTTTTCTCGATGATATACCGAGCCAACTTCTTGCCCACCGGAGCGTAAGTACGCGAACAGAGACCATTCGGCCGCGGCAGGTTGAACCAGCGGAGAGATATCTTGATTCCAGCGATGAATTCAACCAGGCACCAAACACCCGAAAGGACGACCAACGCCGTTGGATCGGTCAACAGGTGGTCCATGCCACCTTTGGCAGGGGAAAAGTTCGTGACGCAGTGCGTTATAAAGAAAATGATTTCAAGCTTGTGGTTGACTTCAACTCGGAAGGCACAAAGACTGTTTTAGCCAGCTATGTCAAGCTAACATAACTAGTGGTGATTATTCTATTAGTTTTGAGGTATTTTCATTGAGTCGTACACATCTTGATTCACATCTTTGGACATGCTACCTTTTTGCGTTATATTCTTACAAGCGTATGTATAGAAAGGTATTCTCAAAGCCACGTTCATGAAGACGACCTGTCCTAATTGTAGTGCATCCTACCGAGTGGAGGATGAGAAGATTCCAAAGAGTGGAGCGCAGATCAAGTGCCTCAAATGTGGGACCTTTTTTGTGGTTATGCGGTTGTCAGCCAAGGAAACGCCGAAACCAACCCCTCCGGCGCCGGCAGAGACCCCTGCAAGCCAACTGCAGTCGCCACCGGAAGTGGCTCCTCACCACCGCGAAGCAATCGTTCCACCAGCCGTACTGCCCCCCCCGACCCATAGTGAACATGTTGGCAGTCGAGCGCGGGGGATATCCGCTATTAGAGCCCAAAGCGGCATTGCACCACCGCCCGTTAGTCCTGCCTCGAACGTCCTCCATGCCGACAATGACCAAGCTTCCTTATCAGAATCCGTTCAGCCGTTGGACCATCCTGCCGATCAAACATCGAAACGGCTTAAAGAGCAGGTTTTTAATGTTGGGCGCACTGGTGGCGACCTATCTGTTGTTGGTGGTTTTGGTGGTGATCACCTTGACTCGCTATGGAATTTGGGATCTGACTCCGTATTTGCCGCTCAAGGAGATTGGGATAGAACCGCCTCAGCGAGCAGCGGAAATGGAGCCCGGGGGTGGGCTCGAACTTGAGAAACCGGATCCCGAGATGGTTTATAGCAAGGCAATTAGTGAAGGCGCTCAGGCCTTAGAGGCGAAAAACTTTTCCAAGGCGGTGCTTGAATATAATCGGGCTTTGTCGGTTCACTCGGATTCACGTGAGGCCCTTGAGGGGTTAGCCAAGGCATTCGAGGGGCTTGGTGATTGGGAGCGCGCGCGTAACACCCTGAACATGGCCAAGTCGAATTAGCCGAGAGGTAGGCCGATGGATGTCAAATGTGATCGGTGCGGCACCGAGTACGAAATCGACGATAGCCGGGTCACCGAGGATGGCGTCAGCGTCAAGTGTAATTCTTGTGGGTACTTGTTTCGCATCCGCAAGAAGTCAGCAGGTGTTGTTCAACCGCCGGCACCACAGGACACGAGGTTAAGGACTGATGTTGCCGGCAGAGACCGTCTGTGGATGGTGCGCAAGCCCGACGGAACCATCCTGGTTTTCAAGGACCTTGCCGTTCTTCAGAAATGGATTAGCGAAAATAACATTCTTCGTGATGACGAGATTTCGCGCACCGGTGAAAATTGGAAGCGACTGGGTGACATAGCCGAACTGGCATCGTTCTTCCAACTGTTTGATCAAACGAAGTTTCAACCAACGTATTACTCGCAGCCGTCGTCGCCGCCCGGGGCACCATCGTCATCGCAGCCGATACTCGCTCACCCACAGGGAGCTCCCATCTTCGCACGTTCCTTTCCGTCCAACCCGCTTTTGGCGGTGGGGGGCGGCCGAGCGTCCACGCCGCCGCCGGTTGCGGCAACGCCATCGACGCCGCTCGTGGTGCCAGCCGGCCCGGCGGCGATCTCGCACCCGCTGGTGCAGCCTCTGGCGCCAGTGCCGAAACTATCCACCATCCAGAACGATCGTGGCGAACCCGACAGTTGGGGTGATCTCGAGGCTGCCGAGATTGAGGAAGACGTGGTTGAGAAGTGGAAGCGGCGCGGCCGGAGAAAATGGTTTTTTATCGTCCCGTTGGCACTGATAGTGATAGGCATCGGGGTCGCGTATGTAGTGGCACCGGTTGAGTTTCAAAAATTGGCACGTAGTGCAGCCGGCATAGAAATGGAGGAAGCCTCCCCAGCGACACAAGCTCAAAAAGAGATAGTTGTTGATGAAAAGAAAAATGACGTTGAAAATGACGCCGCCACAGAGCCGTCGATTGGCGAGAAGACCGAAGAAAGCGCCAAACCGATTGAGCCGGCAACAACTGCTCGGCCGGCCGAATCGATTGAGTCGGTTAAACAGGTCGGACCAATAAAACCCGGTGTGCCCGTCAAACCTATTGCGCCAGCCAAACCGACGACCTACGATGGTTGGATGGGTCTAGCTGATCGCCTCCAGCGGTCCAAACGAATCAAAGAGGCCCTCGCGGCCTACGATGCCGCGTTGGCTCTTAAAGCCGAGGACGTCGAGGCTCTCACCGGCAAGGGCCAGTGCCTCATGGACATAGGCGCTTATCCAGCCGCCATGGCCCTGTTTCAACGAGCGCTGAGGTCACACCCTCGGTACGGCGATGCCTTGATCGGATTAGCCGAAGCTCATAAACGTCAAGGAAATAATAGTGAAGCGGTTAACTACTACCAGAAATATCTTGATCTCATGCCCGATGGGCCTGATGCCGCGTTGGCTATAGAAAACATCAACGAACTTAAGGATACGCAGTAACCCCGCACGCACATGGAGGATCTATGTCATCGCAGAAACCAACCAACCAGGAAGAAGAGTACTTTCTCAAACAAGAGGCGCTCAAACTGCGCAAGCTCGCGATCAAAGCGAGAGACGAGATGGTCGAGGAAGAGCGCAAGAAGCTTAAAGAGTTGCATTGGATGCGTTGTCCCAAGTGCGGAATGAAATTAGAAGAGATTACCATCAACAGTGTGCAGGTCGACAAGTGTTTTGCCTGTAATGGCCTCTATCTTGACGATGGCGAACTTGAGAAAATCACTGGTCATGAACGAGGCTTCTTCGATGTCATGCGTAAAGCGTTCGAGGTAAAATTGTGAGCTCAGAAAAGCTCAACGAGGCGCAGATTGCGCATATTGCCTTGCTTGCGCGTCTAGAGGTTGACGAGCGCCAGCGCGCCGAGTTCCTCAATGAACTCGGTGCCATCTTGGGGTATATGGAAAAGCTTTCAGCGCTCGATACCAAAGGCATCGAACCGACCTCGCAGTTGATCGATTTGGTCAACGCTTTTCGGGCGGACGAAGTCCAACCCTCTCTGGCGCCGCGTGAAGCGTTGCAAAACGCCCCTCGACAGAAGGACGATCTGGTGGCAGTTCCGCGCATAATCGAGGAATAGTGTTAACTTTGACTTGGATACGTGACCATGCACTTTTGGATAGTAGTATTAGCGAGCGCCGGGTGACGCCGAGCAGGGGGCCCCCCGCCGGAGCACAGCGAATGCGAGCACCGCCGGGGGATGCAAGGCGGCAGGCCCCGGCGCATATGTTTGAGAGAGTACGAATAGTTCTATGGGGTGATACGTGGAAGCTTGCGATCTAACGCTGCACGAAGCTCTTGACGAAATTCGCGCCAAGCGGTTGTCCGCTCGCGACGTGGTCGATAGTTGTCTGAAGCGCGTCGACCAACATGATCAGAATCTTAATGCGTTCATTACCCGCACTGCAGACGAGTCCCGCATGATCGCCAAGCGTGCGGATACCCTGCGAAGCAAGGGCGGGGACGCAGGTCTCCTGAGCGGGTTGCCGATCGGTCTGAAGGATATTTTCCTCACCCGCGGGGTGCTAACTACCTGCGCCTCGCGCATCCTGGACGGTTTCATCCCGACCTACGATGCAACGACGGTGGTGCGCTTGCGGGAAGCCGGCGCGGCCTTTGTCGGCAAACTCAATATGGACGAATTCGCCATGGGTTCTTCAACCGAAAATTCGGCGTACGGGCCGGTGCGGAACCCCTGGAACCGTGACTATGTGCCGGGCGGATCGAGCGGGGGGTCGGCCGCCGCGGTGGCGGCCGGGATGTGCCTCGCCGCGCTCGGCACCGACACCGGTGGCAGCATACGCCAGCCGTCTGCGTTTTGTGGAACGACCGGGATCAAACCGACCTACGGTCGGGTCAGCCGCTTCGGGGTAATCGCGTTTGCGAGCTCGCTGGACCAAGTCGGACCGATCGCCCATGACGTGCGTGACTGCGCCCTACTGCTCGGCATCCTGGCGGGACACGACCCGAGTGACGCTACCTCGGCTTCACTCCCGGTGCCTGATTATCTCGCAACGCTCGAAAACGGCGTGCGCGGCATGCGTCTGGGCGTTCCCGAGCAATACTTTGGGTTGGGCCTCGACCCGGAGATCGAGCGGTTGGTGCGGGCGGCCATTGCCGAGTACGAAAAACTTGGGGCGGTCGTGGTGCCGGTATCGCTGCCTTCCACCGAATATGCCGTAGCGGCGTACTACATCGTCGCTCCGGCCGAAGCTTCCTCGAATCTCGCGCGCTACGATGGGGTGCGCTACGGATTGCGCGAGGGCGAAGACGGCGGATTGCTGTCGATGTACCAGAACACGCGCAAAAAGGGCTTTGGGCGGGAGGTCAGGCGCCGGATTTTGCTCGGCACCTATGTGCTCTCGGCCGGCTACTACGAGGCTTACTACCGCAAGGCTATGCAGGTGCGGACCGTTATTCGTCGGGAATTCGAGCAGGTCTTCAAACAGGTTGACGCGCTCCTGTGCCCGACCTCGCCGATTCCCCCGTTTCGCTTGGGCGAGAAATCTGCTGACCCCCTGGCCATGTATTTGGCCGATGTTTACACCGTGCCCTGCAACCTTGCCGGGCTGCCGGGTTTATCGCTGCCCTGCGGCTTCACCGCGGCCGGCTTGCCGGTCGGGTTGCAACTTCTGGGTAAACCCTTTGACGAGGCGACGCTGCTACGGGTGGCGCGGGCGTACGAGCGAGAACACGATTGGTGTAAGAGAAGAGCTGTTGGTTAATGAAATAGTAACCTTGAAAGCCGGGTGGCGCCGAGCAGGGGGCCCCCCGATGGCGCGGAATGAAATGAGCACCAGCGGGGGGATGGGAGGCGACAGGACCCGGCGAAACATTGGATTAAACTATGCCAGTAAAAAGCAATACTGATTATGAGCCGATAATTGGCCTTGAGGTGCACGCCCAGCTCTTGACTAAATCGAAGATCTTCTGCGGTTGCTCCACGACCTTTGGAGCGCCGCCCAACTCGCAGACGTGCGCAATATGTCTCGGCATGCCGGGGGTTTTGCCAGTAGCCAATCGCGAGGTGATCTCCTTCGCCGTACGCGCGGCGCTTGCGACCACCTGCACTATCAATCCCCGCAGCATTTGGGCTCGCAAGAATTACTTCTACCCCGATCTGTCCAAAGGCTACCAGATAACACAATACGACCAACCGCTGGCCGAACACGGGAAGCTGGTCATCGATTTACCGACGGGGGAGAAAACAATCGGCATCACCCGCATTCACGTGGAGGAGGACGCCGGTAAGAACCAGCACGTGGAAGGAGCCGACCTCTCGCTGGTTGATTTCAATCGCTGCGGGGTGCCGCTGATCGAAATCGTCAGTGAACCCGATATGCGCAGCCCCGAAGAAGCCGGGGCATATCTCAAGGCGCTGCGGGCCGTGCTGATGGCCATCGGCGTGTGCGACGGAAATATGGAGGAAGGTTCCTTCCGCTGCGACGCCAACCTGAGCCTGCGCCGGCGTGGGGCGGAGAAGTTTGGCGCCAAAGTTGAGCTCAAGAACATGAATTCGTTCCGCTTCATCCGCCAAGCGCTCCAGTACGAGATAGAACGGCAAGCGAAATTGTTAGAGGCCGGGGAGAGAGTTGTACAGGAGACACGATTGTTTGACAGCGCCAAAGGTGTGACGGTCGGGATGCGTTCCAAGGAAGAGGCGCATGACTATCGTTACTTTCCCGAGCCGGACTTGCCTCCCGTGTTCGTGGACGCCGATTGGATCGATCGTGAGCGCGCCCGGCTGCCGGAGCTACCGCGCGAACGCCAGATGCGGTTTTGCAGCGAGTACGGCCTTTCGACCTATGACGCCGGAGTTTTGGTTTCCGACCTCGCGGTCGCCGATCTTTTCGAACAATGCGTTGGTGTTAAAGTGCCGGCGAAGAAAGCCGCCAATTGGATTATCAACAACCTGCCCGAGGGAGTACTTGCCAGCTTTCCGGAACTGCACGAGGTTCTTGCAAGCTTTATCAGTCTCGTTGAACAGGGGTTCATATCCGGTACGACAGCCAAAGAGAATTTTATCGACTTGGCTGGAACTGCAACTGCTCGTTCAAAAGCTTCTGGTAATCTGACTGTGATTAAAGCACTCGAGCAAGCCATAACCGAGAAAGGCTTGCGCCAGGTGAGTGACACCGGCACGCTCGAAGCCATCATTGATCGAGTAATGGCCGGAAACCCGGCCGAGGTGGAAAAATACCGTTCGGGCAAGAAGAACCTGATAGGTTTCTTTGTCGGCCAAGTTATGAAGGAAACCAACGGCAAGGGCGATCCCAAGCTGGTTAATGAACTGCTAAAGAAAAAATTAGAAAAATGATCCTACCCCACCCATCGCATCACTCCTATTGATGGGTACTTTCATGTCCTGGCGCAATCGCGTAATTACTATTGTTACCGTTGCTGCATTCTTCGTCGTAGCGTTTCTCATCTGGCGTTCGAAATATGTCGGGCCGACGCCAAGTGCGGCCGATGTTCCGTGCGGGGAGGCGTGTGCAGGATTTGAGGCGTTTCCGAACGGTGAAGGCCAGCAAGAAAGCGATGCGTGGTACTCGCTTAAGCTGCTTTCGCAACCGGCCGGGACCGTGCATGTACGCACGAGCCGGTATGAGGCAGGTGGGGCAAAACGCTGGCTCGTGGAGTTTGAGATGCGTCTTGTGGCGCGCCGAGGAGGAGCGCGCTTTGAGCTGTTGCAAAAGACGCGAACGCTCTCTGACGATGACGGTCGTCTGATCCGGTACGAACAACGCGATCAGCAGTTAGGTTCTGAAGGGCAGATGACCCACGCGGGAAGGATAGGGTCTGAGTGGGTAACCGTTCGAGGTATCGGGGGAACCGATGTCAAGCGGGTGCTGTTTGAACCTGAAGCTCTGGATGAAAATCGTGATGTGGAAATACTTTTTGCTCGTCGTCCACCCGTGTTGGGCGAGGAGTTGTCCTACCGCGGTTACAATTCCATCATTGGAGATTATACCAATATCCATCTCAAGGTGCTTGAAGTCCGTGTTGGTCCGCCCGCGCAGTTCGTTCTTGAAGGCCGTAGCGACGCCGAAACCGGTATGGTCAAGCGAGTTCTCATTGACGAGAAATACCAAATCGTACGTGGAGAATCGACGATCGGAAACATGAAGATCGTGATCGAGCGCCTGGCGGGTCCGCCTGAAGACTCGGGATTCGAAGAGGCGCCGGATATAACCCCCCTTATGTCTATTCCGGTTGATCGTGCATTGCCAAAGTCAGAGAACGTTCGACGGGTGCGCTATCGACTCGAGGGTCTGCAGGACGTTGACGCAGCGCGCCTTATAGGACCGGGTCAATCGGTGATGAAACAACCTGGCGCCGGCGCCTTTGAGATTGAAGTACGGCGGCTTGATCCGCCGGCCTCCCTGCCCTTTCCCCCGCCCCTGCCGCAGGCCCGGGACGAGCGAGCTGCGCTTCAGCAAATGCTCCTGCCGACCAGTTATGTTCAAAGCGACGATCCGGAGATCCGCGCTTTGGCGTCAGAAGTCACCCGCGGGGCCAAAGACGCCTGGAGCGCGGCGACGGCGTTGCGGGCCGCCGTT
This sequence comes from uncultured delta proteobacterium, assembly GCA_963754925.1. Taxonomy (GTDB): domain Bacteria; phylum Myxococcota; class B64-G9; order B64-G9; family B64-G9; genus CAVWHX01. The sequence continues at coordinate 877,860 of CAVWHX010000004.1, read as the reverse complement.
AGCGATAAAATTAAAGGCAGCATGGGCACGGTGTTTGCTTCGGCCAAGGAAGCGCTGCGCTCAGGCACCGGTGATTGTACTGAATATTCGGTGCTGTTGGCCGCCTTGGAGCGAGCCGCGGGTATTCCGGCGCGCTGCCCGATTGGGGTGGTTTACACCGATCGCGCCTTTGTCGGTCATATGTGGACGGAAGTGTGGGTAGGCGAGTGGCGGCCGCTCGATGCCGCGCTGGGACTCGACCAGGTTGGGCCCACCCGTATTCGGCTCGGCCTGCAACCGCTGCAATTCGAGGAGGGCCAGGCCCACTTCGAGGCGGCTTTTATTTCCGGCTTGAAGATCTCGATCGAAGAGGTGGAATCAGATCCATAACGATGGCCTGACCCTAGGGACTCACCGGCCTATCCCATGCGAGATTCGGAGGCGGCGGCAGCGCAAGCCCTGTTAATGAGGCGAGCTTGGAATCAATGATGACTTCGTTAGCGTCATAGAACCCCACTTTAATCTCTTTTAAGGTAATCCATATAGCCGCTGTCTACCACGCGCACGATCAGCCCTAGTTGCGATTTTTTACTGAAATGGCAGTTAATGAGTTCCTACGTTTGCGAAGGGTAATTCCTAAAAACTACATTTATGTAGGATCGAGTGTTGGGTTTTGGCATAACATAACCGTGCTGCATCCGATTCTCAAGATGATAGCGGAGCACAGGGGAATGCTTCGCGGTTCGCTCACGGTAATGCGTAGAAAGGTGGGGGAGATGTCTTTATACCCACCTTGTTGAACCGTATTTTATTACAACATTTCCTCCTATTATTTCTTCACCTCCGTATTAAAATTTTCTCGTCTGAACGTTGTTTGTTGTAGTTGCCTCCGATTTCGGCATGGTTATTGCTAAATATTGCGACATCTTTCGAGCTGTACGGAAAGGCTACTAAAAAGAAATGGATTTTTAAGTGGCGGCGGCAATGCCTTGCCCAAAATAGGCACAAGTGAAAAGGAGGAGACACAGGTATGAAAACTATCGAAGCAATAATTCGGCCGGGAAAGCTCGACGAGGTCCTCACCGCAATTGAAAAGACCGAATGTTCCGACATTGTAGTATACGAAGTGAAAGGACATGAAGGACAAAAAAGTACCGGGCGGCAACAGCGGGGCGGCCCGTACCAGGTCACATTAATGACCAAAATTGAAATCACGACAAAGGACAAAAATGTCGAGCAGATCAAAACCACTGTCGCCTCCGCGGCAAAGACGGGAAAAAGCGGCGACGGCAAGATATTCGTCTACGATATTCCCCGCGCCTATGAGATCCACGCCGGCGGCGCTGAAGACCAAACGATCTAACCTCCGGCGGCCGTATCTGTTACCAAAGGAGTGCTGCTATCTATCAAACGCCATATAGCATCGAGAAAGGAGCTCGAGAAATGAACCGTCGCATTGTCCTCATTCCAATTATGATGGCGCTGGCGTGGGTTGATCCTGCCATGGCCGATGAGCCACAAGCCCCATCAACAACCGAACCCCTACCCACCGGGTCCGACGTTAAAGCGGCGATTGATCAATCCCCACCGCTTACGCTCGCCGGGATAAAGGATTATCTGGGTCTCGGCGTGGTCTTAGAAGGAAGTTATCTCTATAATGTTGCCAATCCCAAAGGTCAGGAAAACGGAAATAGGGTTTTCGATCACAGAACAAACAGCTTCTCACCAGACCTGGCGGAACTGGTATTGTCGCATAAGCCCAACGTAGGCGAAGTCGGCTTCAAGCTTAAACTCTCGGCCGGCACTATAGCGGAGCTCATCCACTCCAATGGTCTCGGCGCAAGCACCACCGATGTGCCCTTCGATTTGACCGAGGCGTACATCGATTATGTGGCCCCGCTGGGGTCCGGACTGACTATTCAAGCGGGAAAGTTTGTGACCTTCACGGGCGCTGAGGTATTGGAAGCCAAGGATAATCTCAATTATTCCTTTTCCTACCTGTTCACGTACGCGATTCCCATCACCCATACCGGCCTGATGCTGTCGTATACGGTGGCGAACACGGTTACGCTTAGCGCCTATGTGCTCAACGGGTGGGACAATGCCCTGGATAACAACCGTGCCAAAACGTACGGCGCCAGCGTAGGCATCGCTCCGACGCAGGAGGTGACGCTCCTGTTGAATCTCCTTGCCGGACCGGAGCAGACCAACAACGACCAGGACTGGCGATATCTCTTTGATGCAGTCCTTACGGTCAAACCCACCACCGCCTTGACTTTCGTCATCAACGTCGATTACGGGCATGAAACCATGCCAACAGGGAATTCCCAGCATCTGCCCACGACGGGCACCTGGAGCGGGGCTGATCTGATTGCGAAGTACGACTTCCTCTCCTGGTTTGGGTTGGCCGGACGAATCGAATACTTCAACGACCGGGACGGCTACCGAACCACCGTCGCCCAGAATATGGAAGAATTCACCATAACCCCGGAATTCCGGCTGCCCGCGAATTTTACGCTTCGGCCCGAATATCGGCATGACTGGTCGTCAAAGGCGACTTTTAACGCCATGAAGAGCCAGGACACGCTCGCTGTTGCAATGCTCTATGCGTGGTAAACAGCGAGAAGAGCTTCAGCGCCCGCGTTATTTGCATAACGACTCGATTTCGTCCAGGGCCTGATTGAACGACTTGAACGCTTTTTCGTACACTGCCGGGTTGCTGAGGTCGACACCGGCGATCTGCAGCAGCTCGACCGGATATTTCGAGCCCCCGGCCTTGAGCATTTCGAGGTAGCGTAATCGCGCCTGCTCGTTACCGGAATAGATGCTGTTGGAAAGAGCCGTGGCGGCGATAAAGCTGGTGGTGTATTGGAACATATAAAAGTTGTAGTAGAAGTGCGGGATGTACGCCCACTCGGTTGCATATAGCGGATCAATGGTTGTTACCCCTTCCGCTTCGCCGTAATACCCGCGTAACAAAGTGAGATACTTTTGGTCGAGAACCGTAGCGGTGAGCGCCGTGCCTTGTTTGGCCATGTCGTGAATCATAAGCTCGAACTCGGCAAAGAGGGCCTGACGGAAGACCGTTTGGCGGAAGTTTTCAAGATACTGGCCAAGTATAAACAAGCGAAGATTGCGATCGAGCACATTACCGAGCAGGTACTGGCGCAGGAGGTTTTCATTAAGCGTCGAGGCGATCTCGGCGATGAAGATCGGATAGCGAGCGGTGGCAAAGGGCTGGGTCCTGTTGCTGAGGTGGCTATGCAGTGCATGACCGAATTCGTGGGCCAGGGTGGAAAGACTCTCGTAATCGTCGTTGTAGTTGAGCAGCAGATAGGGGTGCACATCGTAGGCCGAGCCAGACATATAGGCGCCCGATCGCTTCCCAATGGTTGGGTAGACGTCCACCCAGCGACCGCGAAAGGCTTCGGCTAATATCGCAACGTAGTCTGGACCGAGCGGGGCGAAGGCCTGGAGTAAGATTTCCTTGGCCGATTCGTACGGATAGACCGGTTTCGCCGCCGGGACGATCGGCGTGTACAAATCGTGATAGGCGAGCTGCGCTAGCCCGAGCAGCCGCTTTCGCAGCCTGAGATAACGCCAGAGGTATTCCCTCCCCGCGCGCACCTGCTCGATCATACTGGTATACAGCGCCGTTGGGACATTGGTATGGTCGAGGGCGCTTTCGAGATCGCCTGAGTATCCACGCACGACGGCATAAAAATGATCGCGCGCCACCGCTCCGACCAACAGCCTGGCAAAACTCTCGCGGAAACGCCGTAAGGCTTTCCAGAAGGTTTGGAAGACATTGAAACGCTCGTCGCGATCCGGCGCGCTGCGGTAGCGGGTGTACATAGCCTGCGTGAGCGTCACCTTCTCGCCGCTCTTGAGCGTGACCTCGGGAAAGGGCATATTGATAGTCGAGAGGATTTGGTAGGTATCCTCGGGCACGACCGCAAGGTCGCCGGCTCGGGCGATCAACTCTTCTTCGGAAGGCTGTCGAATGTGAGCGCGCCGGCGGGTGAGGTTGTCGACAAAGTGTCGCAAGTCTTTCATCGATGAAGCGGCCAAAAGTTCGGCCAGTCGCTCCTGCGGAAGCCCCAGAATTTCCGGCCCAACCCAGGCGGTGGCGGTATCGAGCTCGGTGCCGGCCTGCTGGATTCGGGCCTTGAGCTCCTGGCCCTTTTCTTCCCGGCCGTCCTGATCGCTGAGGCGTTCGGCATATGACTCGAGCCGGGCATAGCGCTTGCTCAATTCGAAGTAGAGCATCAAGCATTCAACCAAGGTTTCACCCTGCCCAAGGTTGCCGCGGAATCCGGCAAAAATCTTGGTGACGGTCGTCAGTCGAGTCAAATCAGATTCCCAGTCGGCTTGCGACTGATACAAATCATCGAGTTTCCAAATATATTCGTCTGGTATGGCGGTGCGGTCCTTGGTCATGGGTCTGCTCCGTGGGACAAAGCTTTCTACAAGCTATTAGGATGTGTCCTCATAGCGAAATGTCAAACTACCGTGCGGTGGGTCAGTTTGCAACAAGCTTACGGGTGTTCGTCAGGGGCAGGGACCTCCAAATTGAGTTGGCAACTATAGATCCTTCCCATGCTGGGTGCGTCCATAGTCGATGGAGGGTATCCTCATGAAGAACACGTTGATTGCGATGGTAAGCATACTCTTGACCGGTTTCTTCTTTGGAGCGCAGTCGCATGAATTGGAAGGTTGTCAGGCTTACAGACCATCTGCCAGCTATGAAATGGAAATCATTTCTGAAGGAAGGAGACGTACCGTCTACCACCGAAATCGGCGGAGTTTTGTCGAGGGTCGGGTAGGCGAGCGCTATGCTATTCGCGTACACAATCGCACCGGGCGCCGCGTGGAAGCGCTGATTTCAGTCGATGGACGGGACGCTATCGATGGGCGTACGGCCTCGCTTATGAAACGCGGGTATGTAATCCCGGCGTATTCGTTCATTGACGTTGACGGATTTCGCCTGAGTATGCATGAGGTTGCCGCCTTTCGGTTCACCAGCGCCAATCGCTCGTATGCCGCTCAAACGGGCACACCCTGGACCGTCGGTGCGGTAAGCGTGGCCCTCTTTCCAGAATATGGTACGCATCCGCCGTTACGTCCAGGGCAGCCATATGTCGATAACGTGGACAAGAGCTCAGATTTCGGTTCGACCACCTATAACCTCGGCACTGAGTTCGGCGAGCGTCGCGTATCGCCGGTTACTGAGACTTCGTTCGTCCGCGAGAACTGGAATAACCCCGCGGCGCGGCTTACGGTGCGCTACGATGACAGCAAAGGGCTCTGCAGCGTTGGCGTCGACGCTTTCTGTCCCCCACCCTATCAACCCGGGCCGCCCCCCTACGAACCGCTCTCCGACGATCGTTTTTCCACGCCGCCGCCTGGGTGGGAACACTTTACAACGTGGTATTAATGTGTATTATTATCAATGAAGAACTGCGTTATTTTCAAATCCATTGATTTACCGCCGATTGTCGATGCGAGAAATCCCGAGCGATAACGGTGTTACGGATTTGTTATTACGGATGAACAGGAGGCAGTAATGTGCGGAATTGTTGGGTATATTGGGCCGAAACAAGCAGCTCCCATACTGATGGAAGGGCTGAGCAAGCTGGAGTATCGAGGGTATGACTCGGCCGGAATAGCGGTGCACGACGGTACCAAGATGCACATCTATCGCGCCGCGGGGAAACTCGCAGCACTTGCGAAGTTAATAGATAAAAAGCCGCTTTCAGGCCATTTGGGAATCGGTCACACGCGCTGGGCCACCCACGGGCCGCCTTCCGAGCAAAACGCCCACCCCCATGCTTCGGGAAGAGCGGTGGTGGTGCACAACGGCATTCTTGAAAACCATCAGGAGTTGCGCCGACAGCTTGAGAAAAAAGGCCGGACCTTCTCGTCGCAAACCGATACCGAGGTGTTCGCCCATTTGATCGACGAGGAACTGACCAGCTACCCACTGCTCGAAGCGGTGCGCCGGGCCTTGAAGCTCGTCCGGGGTACGTATGCCTTGGTGGTTATCTCAACCAGCGAGCCTGATAAAATCGTCGTTGCGCGCAGCGCATCGCCCCTGGTGCTGGGACTTGGCCAAGGCGAGAACCTGGTCGCCTCGGACATTCCGGCCATCCTCAACTACACGAGAAAATTCGTATTCCTCGATGTCGGCGAAATTGCCGAGGTGACCGCTGATGCCGTTAACATCCAAACGATGGATGGCACGGCGGTGCAGCGTAGTCCGCGGCAGGTTGACTGGACGCCGCTCATGGCTGAAAAGGGCGGCTATAAGCATTTCATGCTGAAGGAAATCCACGAACAACCGCGTGCGCTTGCCGACACCTTGACCGGTCGTATCCCCTCCAATCACCAAGACGCGATACTCGACTCGATTACGTTTTCCGCTGCCGATTGGAAGCGATTCCGCCGTATTATGCTTGTGGCCTGCGGCACGAGCTACCATTCCGGATTAGTGGGCAAGTTTTTAATGGAGGGCTTGGCACGAATCCCGGTTGAAGTTGATTTGGCTTCGGAATTCCGCTATCGCAATCCGATTGTCTCCAAGGATGATTTGGTGATCGCCATCTCGCAATCCGGCGAGACGGCCGACACCTTGGCGGCGATCGGCGAAGCCCGTCGGCTTAAAGCCACCGTGCTGTCGATCTGCAATGTGTTGGAATCAAGCATACCACGCGCGTCGGATCAGGTGCTCTACACCCACGCCGGCCCGGAAATTGGGGTGGCGTCCACCAAGGCTTTTGTAACTCAGATCGCCGCGCTCTTTTTGCTGGCGGTGCGTCTCGGACGGGCGCGCGGCGAACTTTCGGCGTCAGAGGCGCAGTGCCACCTCAACGCCTTGTCGATGGTTCCGGATCTGCTCCAACAAGTTTTGAATACGGAAAAAAACATCGTTGAAGTGGCGAAAAACTACGCCCGCGCGCGCGACTTTCTCTATATTGCGCGCGGGATCAATTACCCAATCGCATTGGAGGGAGCGCTCAAGCTCAAGGAAATAAGCTATATTCACGCCGAGGGCTATGCGGCCGGCGAAATGAAGCATGGGCCGATTGCGCTCATTGACGAGCACATGCCGGTGGTGGCGATCGCAACTAAAAACGATAGCTACGAGAAGATCCTTTCTAACTTAGCCGAGGTCCAAGCCCGCGGAGGGCAAGTGATCGCCCTGTGCACCCGAGGCGACCAAAATCTCGACAAGTTGTGCCGGGTGCAGATACCCATGCCGAACATGTTTCCAACCATCGAGCCGATGATCAATGTTCTTCCGTTGCAACTTTTGGCCTATCATATCGCCGATTTCAACGGCACCGATGTCGATCAGCCCCGCAATCTCGCTAAGAGCGTTACGGTTGAATAGGCACGGAAAACCTATACCTTATGTCATTAGTAACGTGACCGTTAACTAACGGTCGCAGGAAGGATTCAATCATGATTGTCGTAACCGGGGCCACGGGAAAACTGGGTCGTCTCGTCGTCGGGGGACTGTTACAGAAACTGCCTGCGGGGCAAATTGCGGTCGCGGTGCGCAGTCCTGACAAGGCCGCCTACCTGAAAGCACGGGGAGTGCAGGTCCATCAGGCCGATTATGGTAGACCCGAGAGCCTCGATGCGGCTTTCGCCGGCGCCAAACGCATACTGCTTATTTCTTCTAACGAGGTGGGGCAACGGGCGGCGCAACATCAGAACGTAGTAAGGGCGGCAAAGAAAGCGGGCGTGGCTCTTTTAGCATATACCAGCGTATTGCGCGCGGAGACGTCGGGTTTGGGGTTAGCCGCTGAGCACAAGGCCACTGAACATGCGATTCGCGACGCCAAACTGAACTTTGTGTTTTTGCGCAACGGTTGGTATATCGAAAACTACACCGAAAACCTCGGCTCCGCATTGGCGCAGGGCAAGATATTTGGCGCAGCGGGCGAGGGACGTATTGCGGCCGCGACGAGGGCCGATTTCGCTGCTGCCGCGGTAACGGTCCTTTCGGCCGCGGGGCACGAGAATAAGATCTACGAGCTCAGTGGTGACGCGTCCTTTACCATGGCCGACGTGGCAGCCGAGGTGGCTCGTCAATCCGGCAAGGCGGTTACGTACGCCAATCTGCCGCCCGAACAGTATAAGAAAGCGCTCCTCGGTGCGGGCGTACCCGCGCCGTTTGCGGACCTCTTAGTCGATTCCGACCAGGGAATCGCTCGCGGCGAGCTGGACGATACGAGCGGAGATTTACGTCGTTTAATCGGTCGGCCCACAACGCCATTGGCTGACGCCATCGCTACAGCACTTAAGCACTGATAGCGTAGTTGGTAACCGTTCAGGCCCATTTCAAATGTTGACCAGCCCCGCAATCTAGCGAAGAATGTACGCCCGCTCAGACATATTCGTCGTGTAAAACATGACAATGGTCTAGACTACCTCTTTATGGTAAAGGATTGGTATGTCGGGCGGGCAAGGGCCACAAGTCTTGATGGGCAACCACGCCGCGGCCGAGGGCGCGCTGGTGGCGGGTTGTAGCTTTTTTGCCGGTTATCCGATTACCCCTTCGACTGAGATAATGGAGCTTTTGGCCGAGCGTCTTCCTCGTTCGGGCGGGACCTTCATCCAAATGGAGGACGAAATTGCCTCGCTCTCGGCCGTGATTGGGGCCTCGTGGGCCGGCGCCAAGGCCATGACCGCCACCTCGGGGCCGGGCTTCAGTCTAATGATGGAAGGAATCGGCTACGCAGCCTTTACCGAGACGCCGTGCGTGATAATCGACATTCAGCGCGCAGGCCCATCAACTGGCCAAGCAACCAAGGTTGGAGCCGGCGACATTCTTCAGGCGCGCTACGGCTCACACGGCGACTACTGCCCAATCGCCCTGACGCCCTGGTCGGTGCAGGAGATGTACGATTTGACCATTCGCGCCTTCAACCTGGCCGAGCGTTTTCGGGTGCCGGTTTTTATTTTGGCGGACGAAGGGATCGGCCACCTGCACGAAAACGTCCGATTACACAGAGATTTTGAGATTACACCGCGAGTGCGTACGGTGGAGAAGCCGCCTTTTGGCACCGCGGAGCCAAACGGAATCCCGCCCATGGTGTGCTTCGGCGAGGGGGCCAATGTACTGGTGACCGGTTCAACCCACGACGAGTGGGGCTTTCGCCGGGTCGACGAACCAGAGCATCATGCGCGGTTGGTGGAGCGTATCAATCGCAAGATCCTCGATAACGCGCCAGACATTATTGCCGTCGAGCGCCATTTCCTTGACGATGCCGAGGTGGCGATCGTGGCCTACGGTTTTACCGGTCGCAGTGCAATCGCTGCCGTCAAGGAGCTGCGGCGCCAGGGCATAAAGGTCGGGTTGCTGCGTTTAGTCACCCTGTGGCCGTTTCCGGAGGCTTTAGTTCATGAGCTGAGTCAATCGGTTCGTTCCATCGTGGTGCCTGAAATGAACCGCGGCCAGGTGGGAGGGTTGGTGCGACAAAACGCACGCTGCGAGGTCGTCGAGCTTTCTCAGACTAACGGCGAGGTCATCGAACCGGGCCTGATCGTCGAGAAAGTGCGGGAGGTACTATAATACTCGAGATTACAAGTTCGCTGGGTGACGCCGAGCAGGGGGCCCCCCGCCGGCGCGGAGTCATCGTGTCGTTTGCGATGACGAGCACCGCCGGGGGATGCAAGGCGGCAGGACCCAGCGCGAATCAGTACTGTAGTGTAAAAACAAATGCTAACGGAGACAATCGACCATGACCCGGGCGATGCATGACTGGCTGCGCGTCGAGCACTCGACCTTTTGTCCGGGTTGCGGTCACGGCATTCTGCTCGGAGCAATCGTTCGCGCGTGCGATGAGCTTGGGCTCGATCGGAAAAGCTTGTTGTTTGTTTCCGGCATTGGCTGCGCGGGTTGGATTCCCAGTCCGCACATCAAGGCCGATACGCTGCACACCTTGCACGGCCGAGCGGTGGCCTGCGCCACCGGCGCCAAGCTCGCCAATCCAAAACTGACCACCATCGTCGTCTCGGGGGATGGGGATCTCAGCTCGATTGGCGGCAATCACTTGATCCATGCTGCCCGGCGCAATATCGATCTAACGGTAATCTGCGCCAACAACCAGATCTACGGCATGACCGGCGGTCAGAGCGCCTCGACCACCCCGGTAGGGGCATTGACCGCGACAACTCCGGACGGCAACCCCTATCGCCCGTTTGATCTGTGCGCCGTGGTGCAGGCTGCTGGAGCGGCCTACGCCGCGCGCTGGCCGGTTGTGCGCCCGCGGCCTCTGATTGACTCGATCAAACGCGGAATCGCCACCCCTGGTTTTGCCTTTATTGAGGTGCTGACCCCCTGTCCGACACAGTTTGGGCGGCGTAATCACCTCGATGATCTGCGCGACCTCTACCAGCATTTAACTACTCACTGCGTCGCCAAAGAAGATGCTGTTGGGTTTATGGGCAACGAACGGGAAACCCACTTTGTGATTGGGGAGTTTTTTGATGATCAGCTCGCCCGTTGAGGTTCGTTTTGGCGGACTTGGCGGACAAGGACTCGTGACCCTCGGGTCGGTCCTGGCAGAGGCCGGGGCGCGTCGCGGGTTGCGGGTGGCCGCGTCGCAAGCCTATGGCTCGGCCGCCCGCGGCGGAGCCACCTGCGCCGATGTGATTCTCTCGACCGAGCCGATCGATTTCCCCCATGTCATCAAGCCGGGGTGGCTTCTGGCACTCGCACAGGAAGGGTATGACCGGTACGCGCCGACGGTGAACAACGGCGGGACGATTCTGTTTGATAGTTTTTTCGTGCATGGTCGCGATCAGCCGGCCATGCGTCAATACGCCGTGCCGAGCACGGCGGCCGCCATCGAAAAGGTCGGCAATCAGGTAGCGGCCAATTTCATAATGCTGGGGGCCCTGATCGGTGTTTCGAAATTGGCGGGCCTCGACGAGGTGGAAGCGGCTATGAATAACTCAATCGTCGAACGGTATCGCGCGCTCAATCTCAAAGCGCTCGGCATCGGTTTTGAGATGGGCAAGCGGATTCGAGAAGCGCACCCAGCAATTGAATAGGGATCGTTGGTTGACGGCACTATGACTCTCAGAACTCACCGACCCGTCTGGAAGAGCGCAGCATGTTTGTCCTGCGGCGTTTGCACGGGGCGCTGCCCGACCAGATTATTTTCCGAGCAAGCCCTGGAGTGGGATTCGCTGCGCGGCCGAGTGGCGCGTGCGGCTTCGCTGCGTGCGGGTGTCTTCCCCATGCTGTCCGAACTTTCAAAGGTTCCGCCCTGTCAAGCGGCCTGTCCCCTCGGTCAGGATATTCCGGCGTATATTCGAGCGCTGGCGCGTGGCGATAGCGCGGAAGCGCTTGAGATAATTCTTCAAACAAACCCGTTACCTTCAATCTGTGGTCGGCTGTGTGTGAGGGCCTGCATGCGCACCTGCGTCCGCGTTGCTCTCGATCGGTCGGTAGAGATTCGAGCGCTGAAGCGCGCGGCGGCGGAATGGTCTCCAAAAACCGCAGTGAATCACCGTCGACCGCAGCAGAAATCGGGGCGGGTCGTTGTTGTCGGCGCCGGACCTGCGGGTCTGAGCGCCGCCTATTTCCTGGCGCGGGATGGATGGGAGGTCGTCCTGATGGAAGCCGAAGCCCGGCCGGGAGGGCTGCTGCGGGTTGGGGTGCCGAGTTTTGAGCTCGAGCGCGAGGCGCTTGATCAGGAAATCGCCGCTCTTCTGGCGTGTGGGGTGGAATTGAAGCTGGGTGCGGCCATTCGCTCGGAAGCCGATCTTGAAGGACTGTTCGAGAGCGGCGCGAAAGCGGTGGTGCTGGCCACCGGTGCGAGTCAAGGACGCAGACTTGGCATTCCGGGTGAGCTTCTGCCTGGTGCCTGGGACGCTGTTTCATTCGCCCGGACCTATAGCGAGGGGAAGGGACCGCGGCTGGAAGGACCGGTGGTTGTGGCCGGTGGCGCGAACATGGCGGTCGCCTGCGCCCGCATGGCCGTTCGAGCCGGCGCTTCCTCGGTTACGCTGGTGTCTCGACGCGGCCGCGCCGATACTCCTGCCGATGGAGACAAACTCGCGCTCGCCGAGCAGGAGGGCGTTCGGTTGATCCAGGAGTTTCGTCCGACCGATCTCATCGGAACGAAACGGATTCAGCGTGTTCGCTGCGCCCGGGTAAGCTACGGCCCTCCCGACAAGTGCGCTCGGCGCTGGCCGCGCAGCGTGCCCGATGCCGCCCAGGAGATCGTTGAATTGGAGGCTGCGGTGTTTGTGGCCGCGGAGGATCGCGGGACGAGCGTGGGTTGGTTGGTGGAGATCGATGGAATCGATGTCGGCCCCCTGGGAAACCTGGTTGTTGACGGAACCACCTTCATGACCGGTCGACCGGGGGTGTTTGCTGCGGGAGACGTGGCGACCGGTCCGCGGAATGTGATATCAGCCATAGCCATGGGTAGACAGGTGGCGCTGGCGGTTGGGAGATTTCTTGAACGTGAAAAACGCTCCTGAACGGGTGACCTTTCTGGTTAATGGCCGGGTCTGTCAGGGCCGACGCGGGGAAGGACTGCTGGCTGCGTTGCGGCGGGCTGAATACGAAGTCCCCTCGCTATGCTACCACCCGAAGCTTTCGGCTTTAGGCGCTTGCCGCTTGTGCTTGGTCGAAGTGATGCAGGGGGACAAGCCTATTCTCGCCACCTCGTGCAACTACCCGGTTGAGAAAAACGTGGTGATTTACCTCGATAGCCCGCGGGTACAGCGCAACCGGCGAGTCGTACTTGAGTTGTTGCTTGCCATGACCGACGAGGTTGAATACCTACGTGCATTGGCTGCGCGTTTCAAGGTGCAAACGACCCGCTTTACACCGCGTCGCCGGGGCGAAAAATGTATCGCATGCGGCCTCTGCACGCGGGTGTGTCGCGAGGTTGTCAAAGCCGAGGCTATCGCCATGGCACACCGAGGGGAGCAACGGGCATTGGAGCGCGCGCCGTTTGGAGAGTTTCCCGAGAGTTGTATCGGCTGCGGAGCCTGTGCCTATCTGTGCCCCACCGGTGCGATTTCTATGGAGGAGATTGCGGTTTCTAGGCTGCGGCAGGCTTGGTGTGCCGAGCGGCCCTGCCGTTATGCCTTGATGGGGCTTGCACCGGGCACGGTATGTGAAAACGATTATGCTTGCGGCCGCTGCGAGTTCGATCAGCGGATGATAGATCGGGCGGCTGGCGATCACCCGGTATTTCTCAAGCTGCAAGGCGGGTAAGGAGGACAGATGGTGAAGCGCGATGTTTGCATTGCCTGGGGAGAGAGGGGAATTCCGCCAAGCGAGCGCCCACAGCCCGAGCGCCTCTCGGATTGGAAAGAGGCGGTGCGTTGCTACAGCGTAGAGGAGACAACCGTCGCGGCCCAACGATGCCTGGCCGCGCACATCTGCACATATTGCGAGGTGTGCCAGTTTCTCTGCCCGGACCAGTGCATTACCCGCGATCCCGAAACCGGGGGCATTCAAATAGATCTTAATTATTGCAAGGGTTGCGGCCTGTGCGCCCAGTTTTGCCCCAAAGGCGCGATCCAGATGGAACCTGAAATAAATGAGTTACATCCCTAAAGGGATAAGAGCTTGTAAGCCTCGCTGTGCTCGGCAACAAGCTCTTATAAATATTGACCGACCATGAAGTAGAACAAGGCTGCCATGATGGCAGAACAAGGAACCGTGAAGATCCATCCCCACACAATCCGGCCGGCTAACATCCAACGTACTGAGCGAATTCCATTCATGGTGCCGACGCCAACGATCCCACCAGCGATGGTGTGGGTGGTTGAGACCGGGATACCGAGGGCAGAGACCGCCAAGATGGTTACTCCGCCGCCAGTCTCGGCGCAAAAGCCCTGCATGGGGTTAAGCTTGGTCAAACCCATCCCCATGGTGCGTACAATGCGAAATCCCCCGGCCAGGGTGCCCAGCGCAATAGCCGCATGACACAAAAAGATGATCCAGATTGGCATATGGTCATGTATGGAGAGATAATCGCTGGTTACCAAGAGGGCGAAAAGAATGCCCATGGTTTTTTGAGCGTCATTGGTTCCGTGTGAGAATGAGTAGATTGCTGACGACACCAGCTGCAGACGCTTGAACACGTGGTTGAGCCGGCGCGGGGAGCCGTGCCGGACAACCTTAAATACAACAAACTGGTTCAGGGCGCCGAGAATAAATCCGACCAACGGTGAAATGATGATAAAGAGGGCAACCTTAAGAAGTCCATCGAATATCAACAGGCTGGTCCCGCCAAAAGCAAGCGCGGCGCCGGCTAGGCCGCCAATCAAAGCGTGCGAGGAGGAAGACGGCAGCCCTAACCACCAGGTGATGAGGTTCCAGGCAATCGCGCCGATCAGGGCGGAGAGGATTACTTCCACCGTGATCGCTTCGGTGTGCACCACCCCCTTGCCGACCATCATGGCGACGGTCACGCCAAACGTGAACGCGGCAACAAAATTGAAGAAAGCGGCCCACGCGACCGCCGTGCGCGGGCCGAGCACCCGCGTTGAAACCACGGTAGCAATTGCATTCGCAGCATCGTGAAAGCCGTTGACAAAGTCAAACGCCAGTGCCGCGACGAAGGTGATAACCAGGAGCGGGCTCATTAAAAATGCTCCAGAACGATCCCCTCTACGGTATTGGCTACATCCTCGCAGCGATCGATAGCCCACTCGATTGACTCGAATATCTCCTTCAGTTTGATCAACGTCAATGGATCATTGGCGTTATTCTTAAAAAGCTCTAACAGAGCCGCATGAAAGAGCGAGTCGCCGACATTTTCCAAACGATTAATCTCCTTGAAGAGCTCACGGAGCTCCTCGGTGTGCTTAAGATTTTGTAGAAGTTTGACCGCCTGGACGACCAGTTCCGTGGACTGATTGAGGACTCGCACCATTTCTATTAACTTCTCGGGACATGATTGAATCCCGAAGAGCTGCATCCTTCGCGAGGCCACCTCGACGGTGTCCATGATGTCGTCGAGCTTAGAAATAAGATTGTGGATCTCGTCACGATCAAGGGGCGTAATGAAGGTACGATGGAGCAAATCGATGGTCATGTGGGTAATCGAGTCGCATTCATGCTCAAGCTCTTCAATACGGGACATCTCTTTTGACCCATTTGGCCATTTCTCAACCAAGTTCACCAAGAGGCGCGTGCCTTCAAGAGTGGTGTTTGCATGACGGTTGAAAAGATCGAAGAAGCCGTATTCCCGGGGAGTCAGCTTTCTCCACATGCGTGTACCTCCGTGATGAACTGACCGCCTTATATTCCCAGTTGAAGGAGATGTCAAAGGGCTTGCCCGAAAAGTTATTAACTCTATTTTTTACTTATAGTTATATGTTTCTCAGCAGAGGCGAGACCCTGATTTAGAACACCGTGAACTTCGGGTTGAGGTTTTTTCGTTGGACTGGTACGTGACAGGCCTTTAGAAAGCACATACAATATGATTGAGAGGGACGGGCATGATTGTCGAGTGCGGGCAGTGTAAGACAAAGTTTAAGGTTTCGGACGACAAGATCACCCCGGCCGGGGTAAGGGTGCGGTGCTCCAAGTGCAAGCACATTTTTACGGTGGTACGGGCCGCAACCGAACCACCGGCGCAGGCGTCGCCTACGCGGATGCCGAATACCGAGCGACCACTGCCGCAACCGCCGGGGGGGACCGCGGTTTTGGTTCCCCGGTGGAATCGAAGCCAATCAAGAAAGACAGTTCTTGGCCTCCGTCGTTTCGTCCCGAGGACTTTCAGCTATCGGATGTGCCCGACAAGATCGATCAGCGAATGGTTGACCAGATCGATCTGGATTCTGATGCGCCGTTGTCGTTGTTCAACAAAGATCTGCCAAATATTTCACCCGTGCCAGCGCCCCGGTCCCAAGATGATCTCTTTCACGCCCTTCCGTCGTCGCCGGCTGTGCCGATAACCACCTCGTTCCCTAAGATTTCTTTTGGTGAGTCCCCCAATCAACAGGTTTCGGCGCCAAAAGGGACTAAAACCGCGTTCGATGCGAACGCGTTGCGGCCGGTGTTTGATACATCGGTCGCTGCTCCGCGTTCATTGCCTGGTGCAGATCCTTTCGCGCCTATGGATTTTGATGTGCGGGTAGGATCCGAAGCTCCCCCCGTGCCACCGAAACCGGCGGAGCCGCCGCCTCTGCCAGCGAAACCGAATGGGTCTTCCGCCGCGCCCCAACCGGCATTCCAAAAAGGGGACGGAGGGGTTTTTGTTGGCAACGATCCGTTTGCCGATCTGGAAGGGTACTCGTCGGCGCCGGTCGAAGCTGGATCGGAGCTGGCGCTGGACATAGACGACCACGACCCGATGACCGGAAGCAAGCCTGAAACGACCCCAGTACCTTCTCACCTGGTTGAGCGAGTGAGTCTCCCCAAGGAGCAATGGCCGGCGGTGGCACCATCGGCTCCGCTCCCATCGATAGATCAAGCGCTGACTGCTCCAAAACAGTCCCCAGAGCTGCTCTGGTGGTATAGGATTGGGTTTAGTGTTTTGGCGTTGGTGGGACTGTTGTTGGTATTTATTATCTATCGGAGCGGCGGCAAACCGGATCTGACCAGCTGGTCCACGTACGTTGGAGCTTTTTCGAGTTCGGCAAAGCTCAGCCAGGCCAACGGTGATTTACAGGTAAAAAAAATTGCCACCTCGACCTATCGAAACCTCAATGGCCATGAGCTATTGCTCGTGTGGGGCGAGGTTCACAATGCATCGAAAGAATCGGTCGCGCGCGTACTGCTAACCGGCCGGCTGCTCTCGGCTAAGGGCCAGATGCTGGGAGAGTATGCAGTTCCGGCCGGCGTGGTATTTACCCCGGGCGAGATATATCAGATGGGAGACGCGACGCTGGTGGCCGCCGAGTATCAGAAAAAACTCCAGGGATTGGCAGGGAAAGAGTTGCCTCCGGGCGGTTCGCTTCCCTTTATGATTGTTACGTATGACCACCCCGATACAGCGGGAGAAATAACCGCGAGGGTTGTGCCATCGATAGTGAAGGATTAAGTCGATGGCTTTGAACGTGACGGCCGTTCGTTGTTGAGTGTTTGATTCTTATTATTCTTGTGGCGCAGATTAAGGATCGTTTTACCCATAGCGGTCGCGATCGCCGGCAGCTTAGAAGCGCCGAAGATCAAAAATACAACAAAAAGTATCAGCAATAGGTCAGCAATGCCGGGCATTCCAGCAATCCTTCAATAATCAAAGCCGATTTTAAGATTGAACAGGCTGGTCTCCTTGGAGAAATCGCCCTCAACCACAAATTGAAAAATATAGGTTATCAAGCGACAGCCGATGAAAAAACGGTGGTGCATGTTGTCCGTCCATTTCATCCTATTGAAAACCCAGGGCTTGTTCACCTCGCTGGATAGGTTCGGATCGGCTAATACCAACACCGTGTGCGCGGTGGCGTCAATGAAAAGCATGTTATAGCCGGCATAGGGTGTCAACGACATTGTGCCGCCAAGCCCAAATGCTTTGGAGATGGATATATCCCACCCGCCGGTGCTCAGCTCGAAATCCTCTGGCCCAATCATGTGGTTCATTGAGATACGCACTGCAAAATCAGGGACGTAGTGTAATCCTTCATTGAAGGCCCATTTGACCTCTGCCCCAATCGTAAACATTTCGCTCTCTGGAAAATAAGAAAGTTGGGCGCCGATCTCGAAGCTCAACGGCAGGCCTTTGCGAATATGGAGACGGGGAACGAATATCAACGATTGTGGCTTGCCCTCGGAGACGCTGACCATATTCTCGTCGCTGTCGGTTGGGTATATTTTCCCCTTCCAATAATTTCTGGTGTTATGGATCGGAGCAACCGTGCCTTCCAGAGAGAACTCAAACCCCGTAAGCCCCAATGTCTCGGCAGGCGCCAGAAAAACCGGAGCGATAATGAGCCCAAGCTCGGTCATCAGGTTTTCAAACTTTTCCTGAGAGCAGGTAACCTGATTATTGCTGTCTGTTGTGCAGAGTCGTCCGAGGATTATGTCATAGCGGCCAGCCGAAGCTGGTACGTCAACAAAACACACCAATACCCCGAATGATGCAGTGACCAGAGGCTGGATTTTCATACCGATCCCTTTGAATCATCCAAAGAAAGGACACAAACCTCTTTGTTTGCAGGAACCTAGCATCCGGTTGCAAAAACTGTCAAGGTTTTTTGCCCGCGGAGTGTGATAGGCTCATGATTGGATTCCAGCCAAGCCGCACGCCGCCTGCGCGGGAATCTAAATTAGCTATTACTGGATTCCTGCTTCCGCGGGAATGACATCCAGAGACTTTTACCATACTCTTGTTGGCGGGATGTTGACCCTTCGTCCTCCCGGCGGTATGGTAGCCGACGTGGATGACATAAAAACCAGAGTTGATACCGCCCTGAAGAACTACCTCCAGGGAATTTCAGTTGATGGGCTTGAATTAACGTTGTTGCATGGGGACGCTTCAGCCCGCCGCTACGTACGCGTGCGCGGCGGCGCTTTGAAAAAGAGCCTGGTGGCGATGCTGCTTGCCCCGGAGCAGGCGCGTTTTTCGGAAGAAGTTATGAAAGGACCGGCCCCGCAAGAACTACCCTTTATTAATCTCCAACGTTACTTGGCAGGTATCGGCGTCCGGGTGCCTGACATTTTGCATATCGATGAGAGCCTGGGTGTGATCCTCCTTGAAGACCTCGGAACTATAACGTTAGCACGGGAAATAGCCGAGCACGGCGAGCGAGCCGTGGATGTCTGGTATGCGCGGGCAATTGAGGTGCTGGTTGGATTGCAGGCGGCTACAGCCCGAAACCCGAATCCGAAGTGCCTGGCGTATACCCGCGCATTTGATTTTGATCTCATGCGCTGGGAGCTTGACCATTTTCGCGAGTATCTGGTGGAGATTGATCGCGGGGTGCAGTTTTCGACAGCCGAGCGTTCGGCAGTGGACGCGGCCTTTGATGCCATTGCTCGGGAGCTTTCCAACCTGCCGCGGGTATTTGTTCACCGCGATTTTCAAAGCCGGAACTTGATGATTGTTCCGGAGGGGCTGGCGTTGATTGACTTCCAGGACGCGCTGTGTGGCCCGGTTATGTACGACCTGGTAGCGCTCCTGCGCGATTCCTATGTTGTCCTTTCGCCCCAGCGGGTGGAGGATCTCATCGATCACTACCGGGCGTTGTGCCGCCGCGTTGATTTGCCGCGTGCCGAGAAAGATGACTTTCGGCGCCACGTCGATCTCCAGACGGTCCAGCGCAAGCTGAAGGATGCGGGGCGGTTTGTTTTCATTGATCGGGTCAAGAAAAACCCGTCGTTCTTGCCCAATATTCCGACCTCGCTGGCCTACGTGCGTGAGGCCTTGATGCGCTTGCCCGAGCTTTCCCGCCTGCAGGAGATACTCGGTACAGCGGTGCCGGAGCTTGCCCGGTGAGCGAAATCTCTCCGCGCGCCATGGTGCTGGCAGCCGGATTTGGAGCCCGGTTAGGACCGCTTGCCGATCGTATGCCCAAACCTCTCATGCCGGTTGCGAACCGTCCCTTGATTCATTACAGCCTCGCCTTGCTTTCGCGATATGGTGTGCGTGAGGCGATAGTGAACGTGCACCATCATGCCGCCATGATCGAACAAACGCTCGGCGCCGCGCAGTGCGGGGTCCGCCTGCAGTTTTCGCGTGAAGAGGTCATCCTGGGGACCGGCGGCGGTGTTGTCCGGGCGCGGCCGTTTTTCAATGAAGAGACGTTTTTTCTTTTCAACGGCGATATGCTTACCGGCGTCGATCTCGCTGCGTTGTTGCAGTTCCATAAACGTCAGGGCGCGGTCGCCACAATGGTCGTACGTTCGCTCTCAGCGGGCGCTGGTTACACGCCGCTTGCCTACGATGAGGCCGGGTTTGTGGTCGATTTCAAGGGGGTTCATCGGCCGGCGCAGGGTGCCGTCAGAACCTGTATGTTCGTGGGGGTGCACGTGCTCTCGCCGGTCATCTTCGAATTCTTACCTTCAGATGGGTTCGCCTGCATCAACGATATCGGCTATGTCAGCATGCTCAGAAAGGGTCTTCCGGTAGCGGCGTTTGTCGACCAGGGGGCGTGGTTCGATACCGGCACCCCGGCAACATACCTCGAGGCCAATCGGTCAATCCTCTCGGGGCGAGCGCAGTTCTCCCAGCTCCCCTCACCTTCCCTTCAGGGCAAAAGCGGGGTGTTGGTTGGACAGGACGTTTTCATTGATGACGAAGTAAGGCTTGGGCCCGAAGTGGCAATTGGCGATCGCTGTCGAATCGGAAAGGGAGCGACGGTAGCCCGCAGCGTGCTGTGGCCGGGGGTGGAGATCAAACCTCAGGCGCATATCGAGTCTGCAATAGTAGCGTTAGGGCATACCGTGGTCGTGTCTTAAACCGACTCAATTTTCGTTAGTAAACAGGTAATATTATCAACGCCGCCGGCTCGATTTGCCATTTCTATCAAGGTCTTTGCGGCTTGTGGAAGATCCGGGGTTTGCTGAATGACTTCGCAAATCTGTTTGTCGCTGACCATCCCGGAAAGCCCATCGGAACACATGAGATAAACATCCTCGGGCAGGATCTTGTGGCGACTCAGATCGACCAGTATCGTGTCCTTCATTCCCAGCGCCCGAACAATCACGTTCTTGTGAGGAAAGTTGGCGATTTCTTCGGGGGTGAGCTTATGAGCCTTGATGAAGTCGTTGAGCAAGGAGTGGTCTTCGGTGATTTGCGTGATGTGCCCCTTGCGGATGAGGTACACGCGTGAGTCACCCACATGGGCTACCAGCACATGGTCATCAACGAAGTTGGTCCCGGCGATAGTGGTGCCCATGCCGCGGTAGCGCGCCTCGCGTTGGGCGGCTTCGTGGATGCGCAGGTTGGCGAGCTTGATGGACATGATGAAACGGTTTTCGTCAAGAGGCCGGTTTTTATCAATCTTATAGGGCCAGGTGATTTCCTCGTCTTGCCGGGTAGCCTTAAAGAAATTGGAGATTGCTTCCACCGCCATTTGGCTGGCGATTTCTCCCGAGCTATGACCGCCCATACCATCCGCGACGACAAATAGATTTTCATCGGGAAAATTTAGAAAGGAATCCTCATTGTGGGCCCGCTTCATGCCCACGTGTGTTTCGCCGAAATTGAGGATCTTGAGCACGGAATATACTTTCCAATGTCTTAGGCAGTTATGTGTTCGTTTGGTATCATGAATATTCTGGAATTGTCAAGGTTGGAAAAGGACAGGTAGTGATTCAATTTGAGGCTTACGGGTATTCGTCGAACGACACGCGACCGAAACATATTAACCGCCTAACAGTTCAGCATTCAAAGCGTAAATGAGACCTGGGTGTAGACGGTCGCCTGCCGAACACCCGTAACCCTCTGGCAAACTGAGATATTACCAAAGGCCGTGGAATGGTTCGGGAGCGGATCTTGTGTACCCTTGACATCCCCACGTGAAAAGGGTTGGATGAGCAACACAACATCTTACAAGGGGACATTTCCATGACTTCTCCGTTCTATGGGTTGAAGCCAGAGATCCTCTGGAGCTACTTTGAGTCACTGACGAAGATTCCACGCTGCTCGGGCAACGAGGCCGCTGCCGCGCGTTTTGTGCTCGATCGCGCCAGATCCAAGGGCCGGAGCGCTCTGCAGGATGGCGCTGGTAATGTGGTAGTTCGGGTACCGAGCTCTCCCGGCAAGGAGCGCGCACCGGTGGTTGTGTTGCAAAGTCATCTCGACATGGTCGGCGAGAAGGATTCGGATTCCCACCACGACTTCAAGAAGGATCAGATTAACGTGGTGCGCGCGGGAGATTGGATTGGCGCCCAGGGCACCACCCTCGGCGCCGATAACGGCATCGGGGTGGCAGCCGCCCTTGCCTTTCTTGACGATACCAGTGATCCGCACGGCCCGCTTGAGCTGCTTTTTACCGTATCGGAAGAAATCGGGCTCGATGGCGCTAAAGCTCTCGCGACCGATTTCGTGAGCGGGAAAATTCTCGTCAACCTCGATTCGGAAGAGGACGGCGTCATCTACGTCGGCTGTGCCGGCGGGGTGGATACCCAAATCACCCTACCCGTTAGGTGGGCGAAGGCGGCGGGCGAGGGTCTCCAGGTAAAAATCGGGGGTCTTAAGGGCGGGCACTCCGGCATAGATATCAGTTTGGGGCGAGGCAACGCCGTGCAGATACTGGCGTGGTACCTCGATCGGCTGAGGTCTGAGGTAGCATTTGGATTAGTTGATTTCAGAGGTGGCGACAAGCACAATGCCATCCCGCGCGAAGCGACCGCCACCCTGCTTGTTCCCCAGGGAGGCCGAGAAAAAGCCGCCGCCGTACGCGATGCTTTTATCCCCGATCTCAATGCCATGTTCGGCAAGACGGACCCGGGGCTGAAACTCGATCTTTCAAAACAGGCAACGAGGAGAGCGCCGCTTACGAAAAAGGATCGCGATCGGTTCATTAACCTCATCCTGTCGATGCCGCATGGATTGTTGGCGATGAGTCAGACCATCCCCGGATTGGTAGAAAGTTCCACCAATTTGGCGGTAGTCCGGTTGGAGAAAGCTTCCGGCTTGTTATACGAAAGCAGCCGCAGCTCGGTAATGCCTTCGCTTTCGCGAATTCAGGCATCCATCGTGGCGTTGGCTCGCGGCCACGGCGCCGAAACCATCGACAAGGACGGTTACCCGGGCTGGCAGCCGAATCTCGATTCCGCCTTGCTTGCGCGAGCGCGAAAGGTTTTCGTTGATACGACCGGCGAGGAGCCGGCCGTCAAGGCGATTCACGCCGGTTTGGAGTGCGGCATTATCGGTGAACGGCTCAAAGACATGGACATGATCTCTATGGGGCCGCAGATCGAGCATCCGCACTCGCCGTCCGAACGGGTGAAGATCGATTCGGTCGAACGATTTTACCATGCCTTAAAGGCGCTGGTTGCGGACCTGGCGGGTTAGGCAAAAACTACGTTGGTATAACCAGATACAGCGATCTCGAAAATCTCATTGGTACTTTTTGGCAACGTTTGATGGTATATTGACGTTAACCAATGGTAAAAATTACTCATGTCGTTCTCGTATTTTTCCTGGGGTTTTTTGTCGGGCCTACGATTGCGCCTGTTTCGACAGTAGCGCTTATTCTCGATAAATTTACCCGTATTCGCGCCCAGCAGACCGTCAACCGCGCACAGTTGACTCTGCGCTGCCAATCGGCAGGTGCTGCCGACTCCCACGAAGAGCGATGGTTCATCAAGGTGCCCGGGATGGTGCGACGCGAGCGCGGACCCGATGTGGTTGAGATTTGCCGGGCTGAAAAATGTTGGCAGCGACGAGGGACGGCAGCGGCAATCGCGCTTTCCGAGTGGACCTATCTTCAGTACGTGTTTGTTGCCGAGAAACCGTCAAAGGAGCTCTACCAAAGCGTCCTTGCCGGCCTCAAGGTGAACATGAAAGAAACCACCCTCGCCCGCTTCCATGGGAGAGTGGCCTATGTCATCGGCGCCAAGGAATGGGAGCGGGATCGGCCGCAGCTCTGGATCGACAAAGATTCATTTCTGCCGTTACGACTGTTTGTTCCCGATGGGAGATCGCTCGTCGATATTGGTTGGTTTGGCTGGGGTGGACGGTTGGGCGGGGACCACTTTCCATCTGAGATCGAGATTAGTCGGGACGGGAAAATTTTTGAGCACTGCGAGAGTATCGATATAAACACCACCACTAAAATTTCTGATGATCTGTTTAAACTTTAATCGATAGAAATGGTGCTGGATTTTGAGGGCTGATGACCAGCGACTTCTGCCGTTCCCCCTGGTTGACGGTGTAGGTGATGAGCAGGGCTTTGGCTGGGTCAGAGCAACACATTGAACGAGGGTGGATCAGCGCTTTCCATGCGGTAATATGTTGCACCGAGAGGATCTCCGCTCGTGCAATTCTCAGGTGGTAGAGCCATCCGCGAATATGGAGCGTGGTATCGTCAAGCCGATATTCTCTTGGAAGACTAACAAGGATCAACGGAATCGGGCATCCCAGCAGTATCACCCACAACGTTTGGTGAGGGAGCGGATTGCTGGTCGCTCCAACAAAGGTTACCAACGCTGGCGGTAACAGGAATGCCGAAAGCAGAATCCATATCAAAGGACCGACGCGCGGAGTATCCCGTATGAGAGATGGGGGCATGTAGCCTCTTTCAGGGATAAGAGGCCGAAAGCCTCACTAGGTTCGCTATATCTCTAACCCCTGTCGCTTCGCTCCAGGGATAAGAGACTGTAAGCTTCACTCGCATTCGCTCGCTCGCTAACAGTCTCTAAAACGGCACATCGTCGTCGCTTATGGGAGGCGAGCCGTCAAAGTTGCCGCCGCCCGGAGGCCCGCCGAATCCGGCATTCTGCGCCTCGAAATCTCCGCTGGGCGGATGAGCAGGAGCGCCTTCCTCTCGATTGTTGGCGCCGCGTCCACTGCCGAGGAACTGCACCACCTGGGCGACAATCTCGGTGGTTGAACGCTTGTTCTTGTCCTTGTCTTCCCATTGACGAGTCTGTAGTCGACCCTCGATAAACACTTGCCGGCCCTTGGCCAGGTAGTCGCGGCAATGCTCGGCCAGCCTTCCAAAGGTCACGATTCGGTGCCATTCGGTGCGTTCCTGAGCCTGACCATCCTTGCTCGTCCAACGTTCGCTCGTGGCAATGCGGAAGTTGGTCACTGCCGAACCGCCTTGGGTATATCGGGTTTCTGGATCGGCTCCCAGGTTGCCAACCAAAATCACCTTGTTTACGCCAGCCATGTCTGCACCTCCCGTTACGCACCGGAACGTAATCCGTATTCCCTCAATATTCAAGAGGGGAATATTCGCTTCTTCCAAAAATTGAAAAGAACTACGCCATGTCCTGACCATCAAAGTCAAGCATTACTGTTTCGCACCCCCTTCGGGGTAGGAAATTCTAAGCTTCACAAAGTGAAGTAAGAATTTCCTAGAGATTCTAAGCCTCGCATAGCTCGGCAAGAATCTCTTATTTCTTTCTTATAGATATCAATTATTAAATCAGACTAGGATCGACCATTATGCTCATGAAGGTGCGCGGATTTGTTTCGTTAGTATTTATTCTGGTGTACACCTTTATATGCTTTTGGCTGGTGACCATACCGCTGATTGTTTGGCCCAGCGGCCGAATCTCGCAATGGATAGTTCGAAATGTCTGGGCTTCGGGCCTGCTATGGTTTTGTGGGGTGAAAGTACTTGCAGAGGGCCAAGAGAACATCAAGGTAGGTGTGCCTTGCATTTTCATCTCCAATCACCAAAGCCACTTCGATATTCTCACCATCTTTCATACTAATCCGGTCAATCTGCGTTTTCTGACCAAGCGCTCCCTTTTCAATATCCCCATCCTGGGTTACTATTTATGGTTAGCTGGGTATATTCCTATCGATCGCTCAAATCGGGAAAAGGCCATTCGCTCGCTGGATCGAGCGGCTGAAAAGATCCGCAATGGTATTCCGATTGTGGCCTTTGCCGAGGGCACACGGAGCTTCACCAATGAACTATTGCCGTTTAAGAAAGGTCCGTTCATGTTGGCGCTGAAAGCCGGGGCGCCGGTTATTCCCATCAGCATCAGCGGCACGCTGTGGGTGTTACGGAAGACCTCGCTGCTGCCCCGGCCCGGCCTGGTCCGCATTCGGTATGGTGAGCCCATAAACCTCTCGGGTTATACCACGGACGATCGCGATCGATTGATGGATGAAGTTCGGCAGATTATTACCCGCAATAAGGCCAAAATTGAAGTTCGGCCGCCATCTGTTTAGTTAGACAAAAAAACGACATGACTACTGTTTTTGTTCCGGATAAAAGATACGATCTCCTGGTCATTGGGTTGGGTCCAGCCGGGGCCTCGTGTGCCCTCCAGGCGTGTCGGGATGGATTGGATATGGTCACTGTCGGCGACGAGCCGGTCGGCGGGTTGGTTCGAGCGGCTTCACGCCTGACCAACCTGCTAGGGGCAACGAACCTATCGGGAGATGCGTTTGCTCGCACTATGGAAACCCAGATCACCGAGCTCGGGGTGCCCGTACGTTCAGGCCGCGTCGTGAGTCTTGTTCGTTGCGACCAAGGGTTTGAGGCGGTGCTTACCGATCGCCAGATAATTCGAGCCAAGACGGTGTGCCTTGCGACCGGCACCCGGCCAGCGTATTGGAGTCTTGGAGAAACGCTCCGGGGTGTTCATCGGGATGCGCGCAGCCTTCCTGGAGATCTAACCGGGGCGGTGGTTGCAATTATTGGCGGTGGGGAGGCGGCCGTGGATACCGCTCTCTCGGTTGTCGGGAGAGGAGGGCGGGCTTTGATCCTGGCCCGCTCTGAGCGACTGCGAGCAACGGCCCCGTTGATGCTGCGAGCCCGGAACCTGGGTGTGGAGAAACGGAGCAGTACGACTATTACCAAGTTCAGCGGTGGGCCGGGTGCATGGATGCTCGCCGATGCGGCTGGCAACGAAATCCCCGCAGAGGTACTCGTCGTTTGCATCGGTCGCGTACCGTGTGAAGAATTAATAGACGGCCTCGGTATTCAGCTATCGAGCTACTCGGTGGCCAAAACGGGCATTCCGGGTCTTTGGCTTGCCGGCGATGTTCTGAGAAGTCATGATCGGTACGTTGCCCTGGCGATGGCCGACGGTCAGCAGGCAGCGCTGTATGCTGGCAGATATGTACGGGGAGGAAAATGAGCTTTCGTGGGGTGCGGCAATGAAGATCGTCACGCTGTCGGGTGAGCCGCGCGTGGCCGAGGTGGCGATAGCGCAATTTCGCAACGACCCGCGCTTTATGCTCGAGATAGTCGACGGTCTCATCCCGCCCCTCGATCGCGACGAAAAATGGCTCATCAACATCTCGACCCAATTCGGCTGCCCGGTCGGCTGCCCATGTTGCGACGCCGGCTTTGCGTTTGTCGGCAACCCGACCGCCGACGAGCTGCTTGACCAGGTGCGCTGGGCGCTTTCCCGTCATCCGAATACGGTGGGCCGCTGCCGCAAGCTCAAGGTGCACTTTGCCCGCATGGGTGAACCGGCGCTCAACGATGCGGTCCTCAAGGCTCTTATCGATCTTCCCGCGATCATCAACAACGGTCAGTTTTGGGTATGCCTGGCCACGGTGGCCCCGCGGGGGCGGGAACCGTGGTTCGAAGAGCTGTTGCAGATTAAACGCCGGCTGTATCACGGCCGCTTTCAGCTGCAATTTTCCGTTCAATCGACTGGGGAGAACGATCGTAAACGACTCATCCCCATTCCCCACTGGACGCTCGAGGAGATTGCCGCCTACGGCCGACGTTTCTTCGAGCCTGGCGATCGTACGGTGGTCTTGAATTTTGCGTTGGCGAACGGGGTGGCCTTCGATCCAGCGGTGCTGCAAGCGTTGTTTTCACCTGCGTTCTTTGCGATTAAGATCACGCCGGTCAACCCGACCGAGCGTGGTGCGGCACAGGGTATCGAAACGATTCTACGATCAGCGCGCAAAACAAAACTTGATGCCCTGTGTCAGAGCCTTCGAGAGCACGGGTTCAACGTTATCGAAAGCATTGGGGACGAGCGCGAAGATAGTATCGGCAGCAATTGCGGCCAGTCCTTGCGCGCGCTCATGAATTCACGGGGATGACTGTTTAGAATACCCCTTTGCCGCCTTCGGTAAAGAACTTCAGCGCCAACTCGAGCTCGCGTTCCATGCATTCGACAATCAAACTGTGGAGAACCTCGAAACCACTGCGGAGCGACTCGTAATAGCGCTGGCGCTCAACATCGGGAAGGATGACCGGAAAATAGTTGTTGCGCATGGTATAGAAGTTCATGAGCAAACGAGCCACTTTACCGTTGTCTTCATCAAACGGAAAGATAGCCATCAATCGGTAGTGGGCTTCGGCTGCCTGCCGGAACGGATGTAATTGCCTGAACTCCTTGCTTTGCAGCTGGCGCAGGAAGTTGCTCATCGCGGGGCTGATTCGAGTTGGCTGAATGATGTCATGAAAATAGTTTCGGTGAATGGGGATTTCCCGGCGATACATCCCGCCCGACTGACCGGCGATGCCGTTCGACAAGATCACATGCAGACCCTTGATGAACTGCAAGTTTGGCGTCCGGTTGCTGGCGACCACCTTTTTGACTTTATCAATGGCGTTTTTTATGTTTCGAATGCGTTGATAGGTGGGGATGAGTACTCCGTCTTCAAGCGTTGCGTGGTCAAGCGCTGCCTTAAGATCGAACAGGTCGAGGACCAGCCCTTCCATGGCATTTTCATGATAAATCCACGAAACCTCAAACCGTTCGAAAAAAGTCTGGGCCTTGGTTCGATTCTTAAGTATCTCTCCACGCAATTCATCGGTTTTATCATCGATGTCGAAGTAGACAGTCCGCACTGAAGATCCCTCGAGATTACCGCTGAGCGCCGTCTACCACACCATTATCCGGCGACAATCAAGTTTGTCTCCCCCTATCACAATCGACATTGATTTGTCAAAAAGTTACGGTGTTTGATTTGTTTATCTTCTTGAATTAAAACGGAAATGCGGCTAGCTTCGTATCGACGACATCACCCTTGTCCCTGAGCGCTAGAAGGACTAATTAATTTTCCATGACGCCGACATCGAAAATGGTTACGCGCGACTGTGACGCCGTGGTGGTTGGCGCGGGTTCATCCGGATCTGCTGCAGCCTGGATGCTCGCGCAGGCCGGATTGAACGTCGTCCTTATAGAGGAGCGCGATCAGGCAGCGGCTGGCGCGCGTTGGAACAATGAAATACCGCCATGGATGCTCGAACGAGCCGGTATTGATTATCGGAGCATGCCAGAAATCAGAATGCTCCGCGGGCCCTTCACCGTGTTAGGCAGAAATTCTACGGGTCGAATAACCGTCGATGAAAATCCGCTGTGTGTTGTCGACATGCGCGCGCTCGTTGCCTTTCTACAAGCATCGGCGCAGGCGTGCGGCGTTGAGATCCTTGATCGGACGAGGGCGATAGGCTTTGAGTTCGATGGTGAAAGACCGCTGACGCTTCAAGCCGAGGCCGTCTCAAGACAAAAGAGGAGAAAGCGGATCGATCTGCGCGCCAGGCTGTTTGTTGATGCAAGCGGCATGCGGGGTGCCGTGCGTAACCTGATTCCGGCTCTGGTATCGACGTGCCCTGAGGTTGGCTCTATTGATACGTGTATCGCCGCCAAGGAGCTCTGCTTGGTTAAGGACCGGGCTTTGGCGCAACGCTTCCTGGATCGATACGGCTTACAGCCGGGCGAAGTGCTTACGTTTGCCGGGATCGACGGGGGATATTCTCGCGTAGGTATTTTACTTCATTCCGATCTGCGAGAGGTGGAGCTCGGATGTAAAACTATCGATGATGGCAAGCACACGACTGGTCCTGATTGGCTGGCGCGTGTAAAAGAACAGGAACCTTGGATCGGTAAAAGCGTGTTCGGCGGCCAGGGACGCATTCCCGTACGGAAACCCTGCGACAACGTAATAGCGCCGGGAGTCGCGCTTATCGGTGACGCCGCCTGCCAGGTTTATTCGGTCACCGGAAGCGGTACGGGACTAGGGTTATGCGCGGCGCAATTACTCAAAAATGCCGTCGCGACGGCTCCTGATCCGGGCGCGCTCGAGACGCTCGCGGCCTACCAGTCTTCAGTCGAAAAACAATTTGGATTGCAGCTTATCCTCGCTGATATCGCGCGACAAGCTTTGCAATCGTTATTAGAGGACGAGGTGGACTTGCTGATTAGTTCTGGTTTGATCCAGTCCACGGTTATTCGATCACTATTGATGCAGACGTTGCCGCAACCGTCTGATATTGATTTTGCCTTGCTTGCGAAATCCATCGCCAGCATGCCTGGCCTGGGTTTGCGTTTGCTTCCCTTCATCGCCAAGGCAGCTGTCGCGGTTGGCCGGTTTGAATCGCGAAAGCAAAAACAAGGTATATCTGAAATTATCTCAAGATTGGTACGAGGGAAAGGATAAGCGGCACGCTCGTGGTGTTTGAACATTGAATTATACGGTGTTCTTGGCGCCTCGCAGCGCCGCCGAAACCGCTCCAATCAAAGCCACCGGAACTGAGACTTGTAATGCGATATGCAGCGCTTGGTAGTCTGTCTCAATCCATGCTCGACCGGTATGCCCGCCGGCAAACTGGTAGATGGCGGTGGCAGTTGCTGCGCCGATGAGCATCCCGAGATTGCGCGTTATCGCCATAATACCGGCCGCGAGTCCTTGCTGCGTGCGGGGTACCGAGCCCATGAGCGCACTTGAGTTCGGCGAAATGAATACGCCGGTACCCAGTCCGATAATACCGTACCACAGGGCTGCGTCCCATACGGTACTCGAGGCGCAAAGCGTTGATAAACCGAGGAGACCGCCAGCCATGGTAAGCATGCCAAGTGTTGCTATCCCGCGGCTGCCGATGCGATCCGACAGCCACCCGAACGGCGAAGCCACCAATGCCATCATCAGAGGTTGGCTTGAGAGCACGAGCCCTGCCTGCTTCGGTGAAATAGCGATACCTTCCATGAGGAAAAATGGCATCAGTATCATGGGAACAAACAAAGCGATGTAGTTGCACAGCGCGCTGATGGTTGCCCCGGCAAAGAGACGCTGACGAAACAACGAGAGGGTCAGCACCGGGTCCCTCTGTTGTAATTCATTGATCACAAATGCAACCAGAGTGACGACGCCGATGAGGAGACTACCCCACGTCAATACATGGTGTGCCCCCCACTCGATCCCCTTGGTAATTACCAGGAGGCATAACGACACTCCAACGGTCCAGGTGGCCATTCCCAACCAGTCAGGGCGCCGGGCTTGTCGGGGCTGGTTTTTGGGCAAAAAAATCAGCCCCAAAATAGTGGTGATCACCGCTATCGGAACGTTGATAAAAAACGTCCAGCGCCAATTGAGGTTTGAGATTATGAATCCACCCAGGGTCGGCCCAACCGTTAAGCCAAGGTACGTTGCGGTGGCTGCCAAGCCGAGCGCTTGCCCGCGTTTTTCAGGTGGAAAATTAGTAGTGAGCAACGCTGGCCCGGCTGTCAGGATCATGGCGCCGCCTACAGCCTGTAATATCCTGGATACGATGAGCAGCCAAAATGACTGCGCCAATCCACCTATCAACGACATCGCGCCAAAGAGCATAAATCCTGATAAATACACCGTTCGAAGCCCCAGCAGGTCGCCAGCCCGACCGGCAAGCAGCAATAGGACGGTCATAGTGAGTAAAAATGCCAATACAACCCAGCGCGAGGCCACGAGCGATATACCAAGATCGTTAGAAAGCGCCGGTAAAATCAAAGGAGCGATCGAGCCTGCTAGGGCGGTAAGTAACGTTCCGACCGAAACCACTAACAGGATTGGCCAGGGCCAAAACTTGGAGTCGAGAGGGGAACTTTCCGATGTTGCCGGCATGGATGTCAACCCGTATCGAACGTTAACACTCTTTCGCGCCTGTTACAAGATATAACGACTGTGAAAAGTTGCAACAATCTGAAGGAAGTATCGATGCATTTCATCACATCACCCACCAAGCTGTTTTGGAAAGACTTATTTGCTTTGCTAGCGCTGCCGGGTTGCGGTTGTGAATTCGTTTGAGCGAGTTACCAGGGACGGTCTTTTGGTAAGTTTTTCAAAACAGCTTTATATACAGAGCGATGTTGAGATACAGCGCGAGTGGCATATTCATTGCTGTCAGTCAGATTGAGCGGGTGGATTTTTCAGAAGGGCACATGGATGTGGAATCATCAAAGAATATCAAAGCTTTTGGTGGTATGTGGTGTTGTATTGTTCTCGCCGCCGGTTATGGCTGATTCGAGTAATTTTATGGTCGAGTCGTTCACGGGCACAACTCTCCAGCACGGTGTTATACACCAGGGGGTGGGGTTAGAGTCCGGCATTTTATTTGGAGTAGGCGGCACATTGTACGACTTTCCCCCTATGTTTTTGTTTTATTTTCGCGGTTCTTATTCGTTCTTCGGGAACGAAACGATACCAAATAGTGATTACACTACCAGTAACGTACGACGAGATTATAGCAGGCTAGCCGGTGGGTTGAGGGTCATGATACCCGTGTTCTACTCCCTGCGTGTAATTCTCGAAGTTGGCGGCGGCAAAATATTTACCTACGAACAAAATAATAAAGACGGGTCTTTTACCGTTTCTTATGAAAACAGCCTTGGAATAGTCGAGCTCGGGGCTGGATTAAGCTATCAGCTCTTGCGCTGGCTATCGGTGGGGATACTGGCAAACTATGCAATTGTAGTAGATGGCGGGCGTAATCACAGCAATGGATTTTATTTCGACAGCGCCAATCCAAATTGGGCGAGTCTCACCGCCACTCTTGGGTTTCATTTCTAATGGATTTTTTGGGCGGGTCATCGCGCCACATAATTAAAGAGACCACCCGATAGCAGGATATCGACCTGCCGGCGACTGAAGCCGTGTCTGACCTTGAACTCATGTCCCGTGTCGGGATTTCGGACAGTGATCACCTCGGACTTTTTCAGCTCATCGCCGATCCAGGGAAGCTCGAGCGGGTCGTCCCGACGGATCTGATCGTACTCCCGTTCGTCAACAAATAGGAGAGGCATAATCCCATAATTGATAAGTTGGGTAGTGTGCGCCCGGTCGATGCTCTTTGCCAAAACCGCCCGAACGCCCAAATACATCAGTCCACAGGCAGCATACTCGTGGCTCGAACCATGTCCGTAGGTATGGCCTGCGACGATCAAATTATACAGCTCGCGCTGAATGTTTTCTTCGGCGCGCACCACAAACTGCGGATCAATTGATTCAAAGACAAAACGCGAGAAATTCTGGACACTGGAAGGGTTATTAAGCCAGCGGGTGATCGGCAGGATCTGTTCGGTAGAAATGTTATCACCAACTTTAAGTACCGCTTCACCATTAACCGACAACGACAACGGTTTTATGGTTGGAAGCTCGACGATGGCTGGGGATCGTTTTCTCTCGGACAACCCCTTGCGAGAGGGTGAATGGATCAAGCTATCGTCGATCACCATGGTGCGTATCGGCTTCGGCTGTTTTTGCTGTTTGTGCAACGTCCGCGGATCGGTGAGTACCCCGGTTAGGGCGGTAGCGGCTGCCGTCTCAGGGCTAACGAGGTAGACCTGGGCGTCCATGGTTCCGCAGCGGCCCTGGTAGTTGCGGCTACCGGTGCTGACGCTTACCCAGCCGCTCCCGGGCACCTGCCCCTGGCCGAAACAAAAACCGCAGGACGGTTCTTGCAAGCGAACGCCCGCGGCTAAAAGGTCCCCTAACGCTCCTTGAGCGCTTAAGGTTTGCAGAGCTTGCCGTGAGCCGGGAGTAACTACCACGTTGACTGCTGGATGAACCTTATTGCGTTTGAGGATCATGGCAACGCGGGCCAGATCCTCGTAAGAGCCATTGGTGCACGTGCCTATGGTTACCTGCTGGACGGAACGCCCGGCCACATCGGCCACCGGCACCGCACCCTGGGGGCTATGCGGTAACGCCACCATCGGAACAACGCTGGAAAGGTCGACCGTGATTTGCTTGGCTACCACGGCGGTGAGGCTGATGGTTAACGCGTGGAAGTCGCGCAGACGGCCCTGGGAAACGAGATACGCCCGTGTTATCTCATCAGAGGGAAACAGGACAGATACAATGCCGAGCTCGGCGCTCATATTGGCGATGGTCGCGCGCGCCGGAACCGAGAGTGTCTTGGTGCCCGGTCCCGTGAACTCAAGCGCGGTACCGCCGCCGTTGCCATCGGCAAGCAAACCCATGCTGTGGAGGATCACATCTTTTGCGGAACACCATGGCCGTAAAGACCCGGTGAGCACCACCCGGGTGACTGCCGGGCATACCAGATACTGCGGGGTGCCGGTAAGCGCCACCGCCGACTCGAGGCCGCTTACGGCGATCGCCAGCATTCCCAGACCTCCCAGGGTCGAGACATGACTATCGGCGCCGAGCAGCAGTTGCCCGGGCACCCCGAAGCGCTCGAGATGGACCTGGTGACCGATACCGTTACCGGCCTTGGAATAATGCACCCGAAAGTTGGCGCATGAATCATGCAAGAAGCGCTGTTCGGCGGCGGTATCGGTGGTTAATTGCATCACCGAGTGGTCGACATAACAAATAGCGAATTTACTTTGGCTGCGGGGGCGCCCGAACTTGGCCAACTGGGCAAAGACCATGGTTCCCAGACCGTCTTGGATGAGTATTTGGTCGGCGCGCAGCCCAATTTCCTCACCAGGACGAACTTTGCCATGCACCAGGTGCTTTTCGAGAATCTTGTAGGTGACACTCGTTTCCATGCGCTCCCTCGTGCCCCTTGTGGGAAATGTTATGACGCCCAACGTCTTATTTTGCGCTCTCGATCGGTTCAAAGCAAGATTTGGGTTGAAAGACGGGACGCGGCACGATACAAACCACGTATGCAAGCTTTTGCTAATCTGTTACCGTTATTGTTATTGGTGTTGGGTATTTTTGGTTTATTGATTACCGCCGCGTTGATCCTGCGCGCGCGCGTTCGCAGAAACATCGGTTCCGCCACGGTCGACAAGACAAGCTCTCCGACAACGATGAAACCCGGGGATGTGGCCATCGTCTTGGGTCGAACCTACCAGGTCGGCGCTACTCAAGAGATTATGCTGCCAACGGGCGCGGTGTTGTTATTTGTCCTCGAGCGGGAAGACGGACACGCGCGGCTTATCATCGCTAAGGATTTAGGCCACGCGTATTATCTTCCCAACAAAGGCGAGCTTCGCGAGGAGGGTTTTCCCGAGACCATCGCGCGCAAAGAGGGCACCTATGCGCGCCAGGGCTCGCCGCTCCAGCTTGCCGAAAATCAAAGACTGGTTCTCTATGCGGGCCCGAACGATCGCTGGTTGCTTATAGAATCGGCCAAAAACACAGAAATTCTTTGGGCTGGAAAAGCAATCCCCGTCGAAGGTGTTACCGTCCTTACCGAGAAATAAGCTTGACGCCTTTATTAGTCAATAATTGCCGAACATTAACAAACTTCAACCCACGACCGTTATGTGATGATTTCGGCTATGCAGGATACCTTGACGTTTGCGAAGCAGTGATTAAAATCACTCAAGTTTTCTTCAATAGGTAGGGAGCACATGGTATGGCGGTCGAAACTCACGATGGGCAATCACAAGGATTCACGATAAACGATAGGCGATTTTGGCTTCAGGAAAATTTCGATCCCACCACGGTGCCCGATCAGCCATCGAGCAGCAAGCCGACGTTTGTCGAGGACCTCGAGAAGCGTCTGGAAGAAAACGAGAAACTGTTAAAAGAATACATCCAAGCCCATAAGTCTTCGGTGGCCGACTTAGACAATGCTCGGGCGCGTATCGAACGAGAGCTTTCTGTGCGGTTGGAGATTGAGCGGGCGCGTTTGGCTGGGCCTTTTATCGAGGTTCTGGACAACCTCACCAGGTTAAAGAGACCATTGTTGCAAGGAGTCGCCGTCGCCATTGTTTGAAGGGTTGGAACTTATTTGGAAACAGTTGGATGAGCAGCTCAATAAGCTTGGTATTCAACCGATTCCGACCAAGGGTGAGCGCTTTCAACCCAAGACCATGGAGGCGATGGCCACCACCCCGGTGGATGAGGCTCAGGAAGGCATAGTGCTTGAGGAGTACCGCCGGGGTTACACCATTGCTGAGCGCATGATCCGGCCGGCCGGCGTTCGGGTTGGCGTGCGATCGCAGGGATAAGCCATTGGCTGAATTCAATCGCGACTACTACCAAATCCTTGGGGTGGCAAAAAACGCCTCGGACGGCGATATCAAGAAGGCCTATCGGCGGTTGGCGGTTGAGTTCCATCCTGACCGCAACCAGGGCAGCAAGGAAGCCGAGGAGAAATTCAAAGAGGTTGCCGAGGCATACTCGGTTCTCTCGGACCCGGATAAGCGCGCGATTTACGATCGCTACGGTGCCGATGGATTGAAGGGGGCCGGGTTTTCTCCGGGGTTCCAGTCGGTCGAAGATATATTCCAAAGCTTTGGGAGTATCTTTGGGGATTTGTTCGGGTTTGGCAGCTTCGGCGGACGGCAGAGGCGTCGGAGCGGGCCGCAGCGAGGATCGGATCTTCGCTACGATATAGAGATTCCGCTCAAGGAGGCGGTGTTGGGAGCGGAGCGCGAGATAGCCCTTGACATACCGACCCAATGCGATGAGTGCCATGGATCCGGGGCCGCCGCCGGAACCTCCCGCACGACCTGTCCGCGCTGCCATGGGAGCGGCGCGATCATGCAAAATCAGGGTTTCTTCACCCTCACCACCACGTGCCCGAGCTGTCGCGGCGCCGGTTCGGTGATCGAAAAGCTCTGCCCAACGTGTCGCGGGGCCGGCAAGGTTGAGAAACGTCGCACGGTCACGTTATCGATACCTCCGGGCGTCGACGACGGCACGCGCATGCGGCTTTCCGGCGAGGGCGATGCAGGTTCCCTCGGCGGCTCACCGGGCGATCTGTATGTTGTCTTACACGTAATGCCAGACGAGCATTTCGTCCGCGATGGTCAACATCTGCACGTCGAATATGAGATCGACTTCACCCAAGCTATCCTTGGCGCCTCGATCGAGATCGAAGTGTTGGATGGGAGTAAAGTCATCGAGGTGCCGGCCGGGACGCAGCCCGGTGATGAATTGGTTATCCGCGGCGCCGGAGTTCCGCACCTGCGCGGTCACGGCCGGGGGAATGTGATTGTGCATCTCAAGGTGGTGCTTCCTAAAAAGCTTACCGAGCAACAAGAGGAGCTGTTGCGAGAGTATGCAGCGCACGCCAAAAACGATGTGAATAAAAAGCGCAAAGGCATTTTCCAACGTCGGAACTAAGGCGCTTCCGGCAACCGTGTTGGTGGTAATTAATGTTAACATCCACAGGAGACCACGCGCCCGGAGGACTGCTTGACCTGCTGATCCTGGGCGGCGGACCGGCCGGAATGACGGCGGGTATCTACGCTGGCCGTGCCCGACTTTCATGTCTGGTGCTTGATCCGCTGGGCGGCGGCGGCGAGCTCAACATCATGGATATCATCGAAAACTATCCCGGTCTGCGCGAGCCGACAACCGGCCCGGATTTGGCCGAACTGATGCGCAAGCAAATGGAGAGCTTTGGGGTGTCGGTGGTCTACGATCAGGCCGAGTCGATCACCGCTGACGAACATCGCGTGGTTGTGAGAGGCGGCCTCGACGTCTATACCGCCAAGATTCTACTTTTGGCTACTGGTTGCAGTCATCGTGAGCTGGGGGTCCCCGGCGAACAGAAGCTGCGGGGCCATGGGGTAAGCTACTGCGCCACCTGCGACGGGGCCTTTTTCAAGGGCAAGCACGTGGCGGTTGTCGGCGGTGGGGATACGGCGGTCAAGGAAGCGCTGTTTCTCTCTCGGCTGGTGGGACGGGTCACGTTGGTGCATCGGCGCGAGCACCTGCGCGCCGAGAAGATAATGCAAGAAAGTCTGGCCGCCGCCCCGAACGTCGATTACGCTTTGAATTCGGTAGTCGAGGAAATTTTGGGTGAGCGGGAAGTCACCGGGTTACGCTCTTAAGAGCGTCACATCCGGCGATGCGCAAACCGTGCCCCTGTCCGGCGTGTTTGTTTTTATCGGGGTGAACCCAAATAGCGAGATCGTGCGTGGATTGGTTGAGCTTGACAACGCTGGCTTTGTCAAAACCGACCGGCGCCTGCGCACCTCGCATCCCCGTATCTTTGCGGCCGGTGATGTGCGCTCCGAGACGGTACATCAGGTGGCCGGCGCGGTCGGCGACGGCGCCGCCGCGGCGATTAAGATTCAAGAACTGCTGGACGTGTATAACCCACCGAACATCGTGACGTGACGTTCAGAGCTTCGGTTACGACGGTGCTGATGGATCGAGCGCCGCCTCGGCCGCGCGAGACAATTACTGGCTCAGAAATGTTCTTTGGGGTATCATCATGAGTGCCTCAATCGGGATGGGATTTATGTTCCATTTGTTCGATGAACAGAGACAGACCAGTTATCCACTGACCGGGTTGCTGAAGGAGATCGGCCGCGCGAGCGAGTGCGATTTGTGCCTGGCGTTTGACGGCAGCGTCTCCCGTCAGCACGCTCGAATGGAGTGGGACGGCCATACCTGGGTGATTATTGATACCAACAGCACCAACGGCACCTTTGTCAACGGCGAGCGCGTAACCGAGCAGCGCCTGTCGCCGGGAGATCAAATCGAAGTTGGAAACGTTAAGCTTACCTACGACCTACTGCCGGAAATTGATCGGCCGACAGCCAAGAAGATCACCCTCGTGGGAGAGAGAGACCTAAAGGCATCGGATAGGAAGCAGAAGACCTCCCGGTTTACCCTCTCAAAAACCAGAACAATTTCTGAAAAAGATAAATCCTAACAAGTTGGTAGTTGGTAGGATGGGTGAAGCCTCGTTGGTTGCCATAACCCCTATTCGGTAGGCTCAGACCCAAGCTCGTCGGGCACGCCAAATCGGACGACCCCCGAAAATGCGAAAACATGAACAAAACGTGAATATTTGCCGGCCGGTGACATCACGCTGGCGTCCGCGCCCGTGGGCAGACCCCATTGCAGCATATAGCCGAGGTCTCCCGCAAACCATTCCGCGAGCGATGGCAACCGCACCGAAAAGGTAAAATCAACATTGTTAGTATCGGGCAACGCCGCCGTCATATCCCGTGGCGCGGGAGACTGCTCGTACGCTACCCCAGCGCGGAATAAAAAGCCTATCTCGGTATCGTACTCCGCACCCACGCGAAAGATTGCCGCGCCATGATAGTTACTAGGGTTAACAATCGATGGCAACGTGCCCTTTGCAAAGGTAATGGGCAACTTGTCCCACGTGTCCCACGCGATGTAATCGACATCGACGCCTATTGATAACACATCAATGGGTTTGAACGTGACCCCAAGGCTTATAATATCGGGCATCGTTATCCTCGTGCTGGCGCCCTGGTCTTCGAAATTGTTATTAAAATTCTGAGGGTACATTTTGAAAATCCACCCTGCCGCCGCTCATCGGCACCTTGACGCGGCTGCGATAGGCGATGCCGAGGCTCACCTTTTTAGATGCCTGATACATGATGCCGAGGTTTCCGCCGTAGCCCCAGCCCTCAAAGCCTAAATGGGCGATGCCGACCCCATCCGGTGTTCCTTGTTTGAGCTCCAACGTCCCCCTGACCAACTGAAAGCCGGCGGCAATCGAAAGCTTGGGAGTAATCTTAAAAGAAAAGACTGGATTGATATACAAACCTACTATGTTCGTATAAAGGATACTCGTCCTTCCCACCCAATTGTTGGGCCACGTGATCCCTCCCCCGAAGGGGGCGAACAAACCGACGCCGAAATGCAGCCAATCGGTAAGTTGGGCGGAAATACAAGCTTGGCCCGCGTAGAAAAATCGATCTCCTCCGTGGGTTGTCACATTAGTATCCGCATCTTTAAAATTCATATTTCTTAAGAAGGTAAGGTTCGAGCCGAGAAATAGAGCATATCCTTTGCTGAAGGATAACCCCGCCGGGTTATAAAATACTGCATTCGGATCGGTGACGCTGGCGGTGACGGCGTTGGCTTTGCCCATGGCGTCGGCGCCTTGATCGTAGACCAAAAAGCCACTTGCGTTTACGGTGGACGCGCTAAGTAATAACACCAGTAATGAGAAGGTTGATATAAGGGGGATCTGATATTTGGTTTTCATTGATTTCACCTCGCGTTTTTTAGGATAGCTCAGCTAGTTGTAGGGTCATTTGCAATAATTAGTGTTAGTACATACAAAATTTCCAACATAGACAAGATTCGTTCTGTTGATACCAAGCACATCTGGTAACAAGGCGGTGCCAGTTGTCAGCGGTACAACTTGATCAAATACTGCATTAAGCTTGCAGACGACCAGCCTCAGCCTGTTGAGCCTGAGTTAAACTTAGTTGTTCTGGAATCGCACTTTGACCATTTATTACAAGCGGCCCTGAAGACTTGGCGAATACTGCAGTGGGGCATGGTACCATTTTTCTTCCGCTGTTATCACTAATGAAATCACTCATGAGAACGACATATACATGGTTTAGATTGAACTGTGTTACGTTTGTATCTATAAGGTCTAGCAATATTTTACCCCCAGAATAGCGGGCTGTGATTAGCGGAATTTTTCTTGGGTCATTAGGATTTATTACACCCCCACATGTTGCATCAATATCCCCACTAGCTGTTGGGCAACCTGCGTCAATAAGAACAATTGAGCCGGGTGTGATAGGAACTCCTATAGATTTATTTACATAATTTGTAATAAATGGTACAGGAACTAACGATCTGTTATCAATACCAATACCGTCTGCAGATTTGACAGCTATCTGAATCTCCTTAGCCTCGGTTACGGTTGGTACTATTGGGTTTACAGGTACCGCTGTTGTATGTAAAAGGTCCCCTAATGTTTTTCCGAGAAGGTCGGCGCTTTCCTGTGGTAAAAATTCCGCCACTGGATTTGAATGTGTTTGTATGGGCCAAAACGTCGCGGCATCGCTTAATGACATCTTGCCAAAAAGTGATAACAAAATAGACGCGGGCTGTATGAATTGGGTGCGAATGGTCTCAAGCTGAAATAAATTGTAGCTTACCTCCGCCGGAGTCTGACCCTTTTCTTGGCCATTCACGATTGTAAAATAAGGACAGGTCACCGGCACTTGATCGCCAGGACCTATGGGCGTTCCGCAGGTCAGGGAATCAGTCCTTTTTAGCAAGTTATAAGCGGCAGATTCCATTACATTGTTTTTATCCATGGTCATTAGTCCGTCATCGAGGGTCGGACCGCCGCGAAAAGCTATTAAGTATTGTGTATATGGTTGCCAGCCGTTTAGAAAATAAAGACTAAGATTGGTATATGGTCTCGGTGGAGTCACCATTGGCGGTTCGGATACAGCCACAACTCCGGACACGGTTGGGTTGCCGACATCGTAAGTTGTGACAGCTAATGGATTATCTAACGGGAAGCTCATAATGGCTGTATTGGCCGGAGAGGTCGGACTGGCCGGAATGAGCTTACTCAGATCAACTGCCTTGCTAACCGGCGCCCTTGCTACAGCAGCACCGGGAAGAGTAGGAAATCCATCGAGGCTGGTTAGATATTGGTAAAATTCACATCTCGCAACATTCATTCCTGCCGCTATTTCGTCGGCGGTCAGATTTTCGCAGTCGGTTGGCACCACGATCCCTAGTAGTGAGACAACGATCAATCCGGTATTTGGATCCAATGCAAAAGAGGTGGGTTGCGGTGTGAC
Source organism: uncultured delta proteobacterium (assembly GCA_963754925.1). Lineage (GTDB taxonomy): Bacteria > Myxococcota > B64-G9 > B64-G9 > B64-G9 > CAVWHX01. Next base: position 836,606 of record CAVWHX010000004.1, on the reverse strand, counting down.
GGCCGGTGTCACGCTCGTATCAAACAGCATTTCTCCGTACACCGTAGCCGTCCAGTCGTTCTTAATGTCCGGCGTACACCCGCTCAACGGTAACAATACCAAGACAAGCAGCACGGCGCACGTCACCCTAGTGCCAATTTCCCAACTACGTTTGAGTATGATCTTCCCGTTTTTGTTTCTCATATTCCCGCTCCTTTGGTTAATAGATCGGCCGTATGTCTTGTAAGCCTTTTCTCTGCAATAGAAACTAATCCACCCTGCTTCGCGTCTGGAACGATGCCATAAGCTCTCGTCCACATTTTGAGCGCTACCCTCTCCACGTCTCTTAAATGCAAGCTGCATATGTTTTCAAAACTGGCTGAGTTTAGGGTGGCGGAAATAAATTTGTCAATATTATTTTAGCCATGGTGTCATATTTGCACGCCACGACCCCTTGGTTGGCATAGTACGGACGATTTTTCCCAAAACGTGAGTCTCAAATACCGAGCCCCTGAATAGTGAAATATTGCCATAATGAGAAAAAATTGTTAAAAGGGATTAAGCTGATTAGAAGGAAAGAAGATGAAAAACCGATGACAATGTAAAAGTAACGCTTACAACAGCCATTTTGTGCTATCGGAGTTTTTGGTGCTACTATTTGTGATTTGAATAGCAAAAATATAAATAAATGTTGGACGACTAGTGAAGGATGTTTTGTTTGGCAAGAACAGCAAAGTATGGGCTGTAATGGACATGAGACTTTCACCAGTGCGACTTGCGTTCCTTGATGTCTTAGATAAATAATCAATCCTCGACAACATCTCCATAGACAACCGAACTTATTATCCTTATACTACTTCGCCGGTTTTTAGGTATGGAGCAAAGGAAACGTTCATGAGCGCATCGACTTGCACTGAAGGATTGTACGACCCAGCCCACGAGCACGACTCCTGCGGGGTTGGGTTTGTCGTGGATATCGCCGGAACTAAATCGCACGCCATCATTCAAAAAGGCTTGGAGGTGGTAGAGCACCTCAGCCACCGCGGGGCTGTCGGCAGCGATCCGCGCACCGGGGACGGCGCCGGGATCTTGATTCAGCTGCCTGACGAGTTTTTCAGGAGCGTATGTGAGAACGCGGTCGGCGTCGCGGGAGGGTGCGAACTCGCGGGCGTCAGAGGTTTTTCTCTTCCGCCGCTGGGCGAGTACGGGGTCGGGATGATCTTTTTGCCCCAGGTCCCCGTGGATCGGCACTTCTGCGAGGGTCTGCTTGAGGAGATTATCGAGGAAGAAGGCCTGCAACTGCTGGGCTGGAGAAACGTTCCGGTGGACACCATGGTGATCGGAGAGTTTGCCCAGGATTTACAGCCGCGCATCAAGCAGGTGTTTGTCACCAGCGGTAAGCACAAGCTCGATCAGGATGCCCTGGAGCGGCGGCTCTACATCGTGCGCAAACGGATGCAGTCGGAGGTAGGCAAGAAGATCCCCCGCGCGTTTCACTATTTTCATATTCCGTCGTTTTCGACCCGCACCGTGGTGTACAAGGGAATGCTGATCGCGAGACAGATTAAAGGCTTCTATAAGGATATAACGAATCCCGCGATGAAGAGTGCCATTGCCCTGGTTCACCATCGCTATAGCACCAATACCTTTCCGACCTGGGACCTGGCGCATCCCTTCCATTACCTGGCCCACAACGGTGAAATCAATACCTTACGGGGAAACCTTAATTGGATGGCCGCCCGCGAGACCCTCCTGACCAATCCCCTGTGGGGAGACGACATCCAGAAGATCAAACCCATTGTACAGCCGATGGGCAGCGACTCCGCGGCCCTGGACAATGTTTTGGAGTTTCTGGTGCAGAGCGGCCGGTCGCTGCCGCACGCGATGATGATGCTTATTCCCGAGGCCTGGAGCGCCGACGTGGATATTGACCCCGACAAGCGCGGGTTTTACGAGTTCCATGCGGCCATCATGGAGCCCTGGGATGGACCGGCCTGCGTGGCTTTCACCGACGGCAGGAGCGTGGGCGCGCTGCTCGATCGCAACGGGCTCCGGCCGGCCCGGTATCTCGTCACCACGGACGGATTGGTGGTCATGGCATCCGAAACCGGGGTGCTCGACATTCCTGAGTCAACCATCAAGCGCAAGGGTCGTCTGCAGCCGGGCAAGATGTTGCTTATCGATACCCACGAAGGCCGCATTATTGACGACCGCGAGCTCAAGGCGAAGATTTCCACCCAGCGGCCGTATCGGCAGTGGGTGTTGGCAAACAAGATTGAGCTCTCCGGATTGCACGAGCCGCCGCCCACACTCGCCGTCAGCCGCTCGACGCTGGTAGAAAAGCAGCAAATCTTCGGCTATACCGATGAAGATCTCAAATACATTCTGGGCCCCATGGCCGAGACGGCCGAGGAGCCGGTCGGTTCCATGGGCACCGACACTCCCCTGGCAGTGCTCTCGGAACGGCCGACGCTCCTGTACAATTATTTCAAGCAGATGTTCGCCCAAGTGACCAATCCGGCGATTGATTCAATCCGCGAGGAATTGGTGATGTCGCTGGCTATCTATGTCGGCGGCGAAGGCAATATGCTCGACGAGAACCCGGCGCTATGCCACCAGATCGGGTTGCCGCACCCGATATTGACCAACCACGAGCTCGAACAGATCCGGCATTTTTCGGTACGTCACTTTCGAGCCATAACGCTGCCGCTTCTGTACCATGTCGAGTTGGGCGGCGCCCGACTCGAATTCGCCCTCAACGAGCTCTGCCAGCGCGCCTCGGACGCGGTCAAGGCCGGCTATTTTATCCTGATTCTCTCCGACCGCCAGGTGGATGCGTTCCGCGCGCCGATACCGGCGCTTCTGGCTGTCGGCGCGGTGCACCAGCACCTCGTGCGCGAAGGAACCCGCACCAAAGTCGGCATTTTGCTCGAGTCCGGCGAGCCGCGCGAGGTACACCACTTGGCGCTCCTGCTGGGATACGGCGCGAGCGCCGTAAACCCCTACTTGGCCTTCGACACCCTCAACGACATGGTTCACCAAAAAATCTTGCCGCCGGCCATTACGGTCGAGCGCGCCCACGCCAACTATATCAAGGCGGTCGATAAAGGGCTGCTCAAGGTGATGTCCAAGATGGGCATCTCGACCATGCTGTCGTATCACGGCGCGCAGATCTTCGAGGCGCTGGGACTGGGCAAAGAGATCATTGACAAGCACTTTACCGGAACCTGGTCGCCCATCGGCGGCATCGGCCTGGATGTCATCGCCGATGAGGCGCGCCTGCGACACGAGCGGGCGTTCCCCAAGGACCTCTCCGCCACCCCCATGCTCGATCCGGGCGGCCAGTACCAGTGGCGCCGCGACGCCGAGCGCCACCTGCTGACGCCCGAAGTGATCGCAACCTTGCAGCGGGCGGTGCGCAGCGGTTCGTTCGATACCTATCGCGAGTATGCCAAAAAGATGAACGACCAGGCCCAGAAGAATCTGGTCTTGCGCTCGCTGTTTAGGTTCAAACCCGCCACGCCGATTTCGATCGACCAGGTCGAGCCGGCGGCAAGCATCGTCAAACGGTTTGCAACCGGCGCCATGTCTTTTGGTTCGCTATCGAAGGAAGCGCATGAAACCGTGGCCATCGCCATGAACCGCCTGGGGGGCCGATCAAATACCGGCGAGGGGGGCGAGGACCCGGCCCGATTTGTTCCCCTGGAGAACGGCGACTCGCTGCGTTCCTCGGTTAAACAGGTGGCCTCGGCGCGATTTGGCGTCACCACCGAGTATCTTATCAACGCCGATGAATTGCAGATCAAAATCGCGCAGGGCGCCAAACCCGGCGAGGGCGGTCAACTGCCCGGAAACAAGGTGAGCGCGGATATCGCGTTCGTGCGGCACGCAACGCCCGGGGTTACGCTCATCTCGCCGCCGCCGCACCATGACATTTACTCTATCGAGGATCTGGCGCAGTTGATCTACGACCTCAAGAAGGTCAACCCCAAAGCGCGCGTCAGCGTCAAGCTGGTCGCCGAGGCCGGGGTGGGGACCATCGCCGCGGGTGTGTCGAAAGCCAAGGCGGATGTGGTGTTGATCAGCGGCTACGACGGCGGGACGGGCGCGTCGCCGCTCTCATCGATCAAGCACGCCGGCGTGCCGTGGGAGTTGGGGCTCGCCGAGACGCATCAGGTCTTGATGCGCAACGACTTGCGTGGCCGGATCATTGTGCAAGTGGACGGCAAGCTGTCAACCGGTCGTGATGTCGCCATTGCCGCGTTGCTTGGTGCCGAGGAGTTCGGTTTCTCGACCCTGCCGTTGATTAGCTTAGGGTGCATCATGATGCGAAAGTGCCACCTCAATACCTGCCCGGTGGGGATCACCACCCAGGACCCGAGTTTGCGTAGGAAGTTTGCCGGCAAGCCCGAGCACCTGGTTAATTTTTTCACGTTCGTAGCCGAGGATCTGCGCCAGATCATGGCCAGCCTCGGATTTCGCACGGTGGACGAGATGGTTGGCCGCGTCGATATGCTCGAGGTCAGACCGGCTATCGATCACTGGAAAGCTAAGGAACTGGATCTTTCCGCTTTGCTTATTAAGCAACGCGTTCCGAGCTCGATTGCCAAGCGGCGCGTCCAGTCCCAAGAGCTGGATGTTTGGGATCCGCTCGAAATCAAGATGATTGAGCTTGCGCGCCCGGCGCTGGAACATAAAGAGCCGGTGCGTGCAGAGCTTCCGATCCGCAACGTCAACCGCGCGGTCGGCGCTATGCTCTCGGGCGAAATCGCAAAGCGCTATGGCCAGGCCGGGCTTCCGGACGACACCCTTCATTTCAAGTTCAACGGTTCTGCCGGCCAATCGTTCGGCGCTTTTGCGGCGCGCGGGCTTTCGTTGGAGCTTGAAGGCGACGCCAACGACTATCTTGGCAAGGGGCTTTCGGGCGGCCGCATCGTCGTCTACCCGCCTCGCGACGCCGCGTACCTCCCGGAAGAGAACATCATCGCCGGCAATGTGATCCTGTACGGTGCGACCTCGGGCGAATGTTACCTGCGTGGCATAGTGGGTGAACGCTTTGCGGTCAGGAACTCCGGCGCGCATGCGGTGGTCGAGGGGATAGGTGACCACGGCTGCGAATACATGACCGGCGGCCGGGTGGTGATCCTGGGAAAGACCGGACGGAATTTCGCGGCCGGCATGAGCGGCGGGATTGCATACGTGCTCGATGACGACGGCCGGTTTACGTCGTTGTGCAACACGCAGATGGTGGATTTTGAGCCGCTGGCTGAAGAAGACCTGCAGACCATCAAAACATTGGTTGAGCGGCACCTCCTGTATACGGGAAGCGCGGTGGCAAAGCGCGTGATGGGGCAATGGGAGATGTCGCTTGCCCAATTTGTTAAAGTCATGCCGCTCGATTACCGCCGGGCCTTGAGCGAACGAAAGGTTGGGTAAGGGTTGGTATTTCAAAGGAGTACTGGTATATGGGCGATCCCCAAGGGTTCTTAAAATATCCCCGCCAAGACGGGTCAAAACGACCCGTTACAGAGCGTATCAAGGACAATAGAGAGTTCGATATCCCCCTCGGCGAGCGGGAGCTCGCCATCCAGGGAGCGCGGTGTATGGATTGCGGGGTGCCCTTTTGCCACTGGGGCTGTCCCCTCGGCAACCTTATCCCGGAATGGAATGATTTCGTCTACCGAGGTCGATGGAAAGACGCGATCGAATCGCTGCATGCGACCAACAACTTTCCCGAGTTCACCGGTCGGGTTTGCCCGGCGCCGTGCGAGCCCGCCTGTGTGCTTGGTATCAATGAACCACCGGTGACGATTAAGCAAATTGAGGCCGCTATCATCGACCGCGCCTTCGAAGAAGGCTGGGTGGATGCGTTGCTGCCGGCCACGCGTTCGGGAAAACGGGTGGCGATTGTCGGTTCTGGCCCGGCCGGTCTAGCGGCGGCGGCGGAGCTCAACTACTTTGGTCATACGGTCACCGTTTTTGAACGGAGTGATAAAATAGGCGGCCTTCTAACTTACGGCATTCCGGATTTCAAATTGGAGAAGAGCCTGGTCAAGAGGCGGATCGATATCATGGCCCAGGAAGGGGTGAATTTCAGGATAAACTCCTCGGTCGGCGGCAACATCGATGTCGAGTGGATTAAAAGGGACTTTCAAGCTATCTGTTTGGCGGGTGGGGCGACACTAGCCCGCGATCTTCCCTTACAAGGCCGCGATCTTCCGGGGATTTATCTGGCCATCGACTATCTGTCTCAGCAAAACCGCCGGGTAGCCGGGGAAACTATCCCCGAGGAACAAGCGATCACTGCCGCTCATAACTATGTGATTGTGATTGGCGGTGGGGATACGGGCTCGGACTGCGTGGGCACGGCGATTCGGCAGGGGGCGCGGTCGGTAACTCAGATCGAGATCTTGCCCCAACCGCCGCCCGAACGAACGCCGGCAATGCCCTGGCCGACCTGGCCAGCGATTTTGAGAACATCCTCTTCACAAGAGGAAGGCTGCCGGCGCGAGTGGGCGGTACTTATTAAGTCGTTCGAAGGAATAAACCGAGTAGAGAAAGCTAACTTCGTGCGCGTTGAATGGTCCACCAACAGTTATGGTTGCATGGTGATGAAAGAAATTGCCGAGAGCACGTTCAGCCTGGCCGCTGATTTGGTTCTTTTAGCTATGGGATTTAGTGGCCCCGAACAGGGCGGCATGCTCAAGCAATTAGGTGTGTCACTCGACGATCGCGGTAACGTCGCCACAGACGAAAACATGGCAACCAACGTCCCCGGCGTTTTTGCTGCAGGCGACATGCGCCGTGGTCAGTCGCTGGTCGTATGGGCGATCACCGAAGGCCGCCAAGTTGCTCGTAAAATCAATAATTTTCTCGCTAAAACAAAATAATAGCTTCCCTCCTTCCGGTTATAACCGATTGAAACCTATTAGTTTCAGTGTGTGAAAGATTTTTCACCAACAGGACTTGCTTGTTGTGATCAAATCTGTTAAATCAGCCCAGTTCCCGCGCGGTCGCGACACAGAACGTTGAAGAAAATGATAACTGATGAAACCAGAAATTCCTGTGTGAGGAGAGACAAAATGAAAAAAATATTTGTTGTGATTTCGTTGGTAGTGTTCGTTGGTAGCACCGTCAGTTCCTGCGGTGGGTCGAGCATCAATTGTACTAACTCCTGTAACAAGCAAAAACAATGCGATTCTACGACAGACGTCGCAAGCTGTAACACCACCTGTAGCAAGTTGAATGACACTCTCAACGATGACGTTCTATCGAAATTGAACAGTTGCGTTAATCAAGATTGTTCTGATATTGCAATTTGCGATACCCAGGCGTTTCAAAACTGCAAAACCGATCTCGGCGGGCTTTTCAATAAGATCTGCGGACAACTTCAGAGTTGCGGCGGGTTCGTCGATGCAGAAACCTGCGTCAACTCGCTGACAGATATTGAGAATTCGGGCGCGTTCAATGCGTTGAAATGCCTTGACGGCGGATTTCTTAATTCCTTGGCATCCTGTGCGAGTAGTACCAGTTGCAATATACCGGCGGTTACGGATTGCATAAACCAAAAGACTCAGTTCCTTAACGAAAACCCCTAAATTACTTTTTTTTGCCTCTCTTCCGCGGCCGGCGAATGCCCTCTGGCCGGCCGGATTTTCCGGCGGGCTGGTAAGCCGGAACCAGTTGGTGCGGATGGGGGCCGATCAGGTCGGCTCGGCCCATGCGTCTCAGCGCCTCCCGAAGCACGGGCCAATTTCCTGGATCATGGTAGCGTAAAAACGCTTTGTGTAATCGCCGAATTTTAGGCTGCTTCGGAACAATGATGTCCTCGGAGCCTTGGTGAATTGGGCGTAAAGGATTTTTTCCCGTGTGATACATGGCGGTGGCCGGGGTCATGGGCGAGGGCAAAAAAGTTTGGACTTGATCGAGGCGGTAGCAGTTTTGCTTCAACCAACAGGCGAGGGTGAGCATATCTTCGTCGGTGGTTCCCGGATGGGCGGCAATAAAGTAGGGGATCAGGTATTGTTCTTTACCGGCCCTGCGAGAGTATCTATCAAACAAGTCGCGAAAACGCTCGTAGCACGACAGCCCTGGTTTTTGCATGGCCGCGAGCGGTCCGGGGCAGATGTGTTCCGGCGCGGTTTTAAGGTAACCGCCAACATGGTGGGTGACAAGTTCGCGAATGTATTCGGGCGAGGTCAGCGCCAGATCGTAGCGCACCCCCGAGCCGATGAGAACCTTCTTGATTCCCGGCAGCGCCCGGGCGTGTCGATACAGGTCGATCAGGGGGGCGTGGCTTTTTATCAAGTTGCGGCAAATGTCTGGATACAGGCACGATAACCGATGGCACTGACCCATGCCGGCTTTTCGACCGCAACCCATGCGATACATATTGGCGGTTGGCCCGCCGAGATCCGAAATGATGCCGGTGAATCCCGGGACGCAATCGCGCACCAGGGCCATTTCACGCAGGATTGATTCCGCGGAACGGTTTTGGATAATCGGGCCTTCATGAGCGGCGAGCGAGCAGAAAGCGCAGCCACCGAAACAGCCGCGCAGGATGGCAATCGAAAACCGGACGGTTTCATAAGCCGCCAGACGTCGGCCGGCGTACCGGGGATGGGGAGCGCGCTGATACGGAAGCTCGTAGATCCAATCAAGCTCGGGGGTAGATAGCGGCTCGGGCGGCGGCCGCAACCACACCTCGCGCGTTCCATGACGCTGGACCAGCGTTCGGCCGTTGGTGCGCCATGCCTCGAGTTGAATCAAACGGGCGGCCTGGGTATAGGCATAGGGGTCGCGCGAGACTTCATCGAACGAAGGGAGCTTTACCAATGCATCGTCGGTGCTCGTCGACGCGCCGGCTTGTCGCACGAAAACCGTGCCGCGGACATCGGTGATGCTTTCGATAGGCTCAGAGGCGGCGAGGCGTTCTGCTACCGTAACCACCGCGCGCTCGGCATTGCCATACAGCAACAGGTCGGCCTGAGCGTCAATCAGGATTGAGCGACGCACGCTGTCGGACCAATAGTCATAATGCGCCGCCCGACGCAGCGAGGCTTCCAACCCACCCAGGAGTATCGGCACATCGGGAAAAGCCTCGCGGCAGCGATGAGCATAAACGATCGTGGCTCGATCCGGCCGGCCGTTGGGTTGATCATCAGGGGTGTAGGCGTCGTCGGAGCGCGGCCTTTTATCGGCGGTGAACCGATTGACCAGCGAGTCCACATTGCCCGCAGTCACCCCAAAGAACAGATTGGGACGGCCGAGGACGGTGAAGGCCGCGTTCGAGCGCCAATCGGGCTGCGCGATGATCCCGACCCGAAAGCCTCTGGCCAAGAGCACCCGCGCAATCACCGCCACGCCAAAGCTCGGATGATCGACGAGAGCATCGCCGGTAACGAGTATGACGTCGCACGTGTCCCATCCAAGCGCATCGAGCTCGGCGCGCGACAGGGGCAAAACCTCTGCTTCAACCGGGGAACGCGGCCGCTGTCCGGCTGTCAGGAAAATTGCGGTGTCTACTTGACCTTCGTCGTTCATCTGTTTATTATTGCGCCCATGTCAATAAAAAGAACAAAACAGGTATCGCGCACACCGCGGATCCGCGACTCCGAAGATGCGCCGCGTTTCTCCATTCCCAAACCGACCAAGCCCAAGTATACCTGGGAAGAGCACGTCGCCAAAGCGCCCGAGGAGGCATTCAAGCCATACTCGCTCAAAGGCAGCTTTGAAGAGACGAATTTAATCCTTCATCCGGTATTCGGCAAGGGCATCGTGATCAACGCCGAAGAACGGCGGATCGAGGTGCTCTTCAAGGAAGGTCCGAAAAAGCTTGGGCATAATACGTAGTCCTGGGATTAAAATCCCAGGCTATCAACCCTCGCTGCTTTGCAGCGTCTAACTGCGACAATGAGAAGAACAAGACTATTTGTTGCTGCGAAGCAGCGGAGAAATGGAGCCTGGGGTTTCAACCCCAGGAAAGAGTGCCTGTAATGGAGAGGTTTGTTATCGAGGGCGGCCATCGGTTGCACGGTAGCATTACCCCGTCCGGCAACAAGAACGCGGCGCTGCCGCTGCTCGCGGCTTCGCTGCTGACCAACGGCGAGTTGGTGTTGCACAATCTCCCCTTGATAGGCGACGTAACCAACAAGTTGCGTTTGATAGAACAGCTCGGCGTAGAGATAGGTTGGCGCAAGGGTCATAGCATCAGCCTTTCGGCCCATCGCTTGACGAACACCGAACCGGATCGGTTGCTGTCTCGGAAGATCCGCTCATCGGTGTTGGTGGCGGGCCCCTTGCTCGCGCGGCACGGCACGGTGACCCTCCCCCGCCCCGGCGGAGATCTCATTGGCCGACGTCGGCTCGATACCCACTTTGGCGCCCTCCAAGCCTTGGGGGCGACGCTCGAGGTGACCCAGACCGCTTACATTCTCAAGGCCGACCGTCTGCGCGGAACCGAGATCTTTCTGGATGAAACCTCGGTCACCGGTACCGAACAAGCCATCCTGGCGGCGGTGCTGGCCGAGGGAGCGACGGTCATTAGCAACGCCGCATCAGAGCCGCATGTCCAAGATCTCTGCCACTGCCTTAATCGTATGGGTGGCGCCATCACCGGTATTGGCACCAACCAAGTGCACATCGAAGGCGTCGGCCAACTCACGGGGTGTGAATACACCATCGGGCCGGATTTCATGGAGGTGGGGTCGTTTATTGGTTTGGCGGCGATCACCAAGAGCCAGCTCCGTATCGTTCGCGCGCGGCCCGAAGAGCACCGCATGACGCGTATCGCGTTCGGCCGATTGGGGGTAAGCTTCATTGACGAGGGCGATGACATCGTGGTTCCCGCGGATCAGGAGCTCTGCGTGCGTCAGGACCTACACAACGCCATTCCGAAGATCGACTCGGCGCCCTGGCCGGGCTTCAATCCTGACTTGATCAGCATCGCTTTGGTGGTGGCCACCCAAGCGCGCGGAACGGTGCTCATCCACGAGAAGATGTTCGAGAGCCGGCTGTTCTTCGTCGATCGGCTGGTGGGCATGGGTGCGCGCATCATCTTATGCGATCCCCATCGGGCAGTGGTAGTCGGCCCCAGCCAACTGTATGGTGAGCCCGACGGGTTGCCCAGTCCCGACATTCGGGCCGGAATGGCTTTGTTGTGCGCCGCCCTGTGCGCCCAGGGAAAAAGCGTGGTTTTTAATATCGGTCAGATTGATCGGGGCTACGAACGAATCGAGGAACGATTGCAGGCTCTCGGCGCGCGGATCGAGCGCAAATAAGCAACCAGCAGGGCACCATCTATTTCGTCTGTATGGTCGCTCGCTCTGAGGGTGACAAGAGGCAGCTATCAACGCACATCTTGGGGCACTTGCCGTCGCAGGGCTCAATATGGGCGATGACGCTGCTATCGGGGAAATGGGCTCGAATTTCGGCTGCAAGCTGGTGGCTAATCTGATGAGAGTTTTCGACCGTCATCCGGGGATCCACCACCAAATGCAGGTCGATGAAGCGTGTCGTGCCCGATCGGCGGGTGCGGAGTTTATGATATGAGCGCACGGTAGGTTGCAATTCGCGCACCCGGTTTGAAATCCACTCCTGCTCAGGCGCAGGCAGGCTCTCGTCGAGAAGATCTCGCAGCGAGTCACGCACCAATTTCCAAGCGGCGCGGAGAATGAGCACTGCCACCGCCATTGCCACCAGCGGATCGAGCCATAACAGATTGATATCCTTGAATAGAAATCCACCAAGCCAGATGAACCCCAGGCCAACCATCACGCCAAGCGAGGTGTAGACATCGGTGCGCAGGTGCCAGCCGTCAGCCAGCAACGCCATGGACTCGGTCTGCTCGCCCACTTTGAAAAGAAAATGTGAGACAATCAGGTTCATGGTAGCCGATATCAGCATGAGAACTACCCCGAGGCCCGCTTGTGGAAGGTCTGCTGGATGAAGAAGCTTGTGAATAGACTCATAGATAATCCAGCCGGCGGCTACAAAGATAAGCAATGCTTCGACTGCTCCGGAGATATTCTCCCATTTTCCATGGCCATAGGGGTGCTGATCATCAGCCGGTTTACTGGATGAGCGCACGGCCAAGAAAGCGATTATCGCGGCCAACAAATCAACGCCGGAATGTATTGCCTCGGAGATGACGGAAACCGAACCAATCAAAAACCCAACGATCAGTTTGCCAGCCACGAGAAAAGTATTTGAGAAGATCGACAACAACGCCACCGTCATTTTGCGTTTCTCAAATGCCATCTCGATCCTCAATCGTCAAAAAAACCCGCGAGACTATGCGTCCCACGGGGTGAATTTCCCGCTGCCTGCATCCGATGGCCCGGCTGCACCCAAGAGATTCTTGCCGAGCGAAGCGAGATGGGGCTTCAATTTCTCGGGCCGCCTGATCTTGATATTTTGTAGCTTAATAATAGAACAAGCGTCAAGCGTCTATTAATATGAGGTATCTTTCAATTAGGGGCTAGTGGAAATTATAATAACATATATATAAAAGATATATACCTATCAATCAGATATTTCAAATTGTTTAATTTGTCCGATTCTTGACATAGTTGGGTGGCTAAATTATTATACTATCGACATTTTTCGCTGGCTTATTCTACAGGTCCGGTGGGAGTAGGTGCATGTGGTCAGCTGGCCAACGATTGACGCGTTCCAAAATAATCACCCTGGGGTTGGTTTTTTTGATAAGCGCGCCGGTGTTGGCAACTGAAGTGTTGGTGGTAAAGTCGAAAGATATGCCTCTCTATGATCAGGCGGTAGAAGGATTTAAAGAGGCGTTTAGGGGTTCGATAGAAGTAGTATCGTTGAATTCAAATGAGGACGTAGGTGAAATTGCCGCAACCGTTCGCGCGAAGACACCCCGCGTTCTGGTTGCCGTCGGATCGGGCGCCGCTTTTGCGCTCAAGGGCGAATTCACCGATCTGCCTATCGTGTATTGCATGGTGATGAGCTCACAACAGGCTAAACTGAAGGCATCTAATGTTGTTGGCGTCGATATGGAGGCGCCCGTCGATAAACAGCTTCAGGCTTTCAAGGAAGCTATTCCGAATGTAAAAACCCTCGGTGTGATATACGATCCGAAACAGTCATCCCGATTTATAGAAGGCATTCGGGCGGCGGCCTCGGGGATAGGAATAAAAATTGAGGAATATGCAATCGAAGATCGTAGCCAAGTCCTGGAAAGCCTTAAGAACAGCTCGATTCGATGCAATGGGTTGTGGTTGATCCGCGACGCAACCGTCATGACCCGAGAGTTTTTTGAGCAGGCGCTGCTTATGCAGGCCGAGAAAAAAATTCCGGTCGCCGCATTTTCTGATGAGTTTGTTCGCAAGGGCGCCTATTGCTCCTTCTCGGCAAGTTATCGCAACCAGGGTCGTAAGGCCGCGCAGGTGGCTCAAACAATTCTTGGGGGAGGAAAGATGTCCGATCTCGGGTTGCAGGCTCCGGAAGGCACGCTGACTATAAACCTGGCCACCGCTTCGATGATCGAGCTTAAAGTACCTCGCTCTCTGTTGGAACGGCCGGGAGTGGTCACCGTGGGTAAATGAAACATGGGAACGGTGGGCTATGAATGACCAGCAACTATCTCCGACGGGTCTAAGTCTACGGACGAAGATCGTCATCAGCTTTGCCTTGATTCTCGCAATAATATTGGTGGCGGTTGGTATTATTGTCTATAGCCAGGTAAGTGAAAAGCTTCGTAACTCAATGATAGCGCATGGAAGCGAGTTGGCGCACATCTTGGCCTATGGAAGCGCCTTTGATGTGTTATATCAGAACGCTGATGCCGAGAATGCTCGCCTATCCATATTGCTTAAACAAAGCGAAAACTTGGCGTATGTCATCGTCGTGAAGAAAAACGATAAATCAGATGACATCGAATGGCCCTATACTATCTTGACGCACTTGATTAGACCGCTGAGCGCTATTCAGGATCCGGAAGAGATAACCATCAAACACCGGAACAACCTCAAGGAGCATAGGGATAATTACGAATTTATGGAAATTAATAACACGTTCGGGTTTTCCGAGCCTGTGTATCGCAGCATGGGGATTGCGAGTGAGTTTTCGACCTCTGCGGATTCAGCCAAAGCTAATCCTGATGAATCCTCAAAAGCTGCTGTCGCGGGGCAGGCCAAGCCAGGTGAAGATGCCATTTCAAACGAAGCCCAACTGCTTGACGAACAAGGTGGCGCCAAGGCCGGCTCCCGCGGCGCTGCGAAATTTGAATCCGAAAACCGTGCCGAAACCCCGGTTGGTTACCTCTTTCTTGGGCTGAGCACCAAACACCTTGAAGAGCAGAAAACATGGCTTGCCCGGACCGTGCTCATCGTCTTCGGAATCGCCCTGGTCGGTTTCACGATTTTCGTGTTTCTTGCGTATAAGCGGTTATACCGCAACTTGGCCTTGATGCTTAGCGCGGCCCACCGCATCGCTGACGGTAATTTAACCGAGTCAATCCCCCTGACTTCCAATGACGAGCTCGGCATATTGGCCGCCACGTTGAACCACCTTTCAAGCAATCTCAACACTATGATTCGCAAGATATACAAGGTAACCGGCAGTTTGAATGAGGTAGTTGATGATATCACCAAAAGCACCGGTGATGTCGTCCAAGGCGCGGAATATCAGGTTGCCGCTGTAGACGAGACGTCCTCCTCGATGGCTGAAATGTTGGCCTCATTGAAGGGCATTGCAGAGAACGTCGAGATCCTCGCAAGTTCTGCAGAAGAATCCTCCAGCTCGATCATGGAAATGGCCGCCACCAACGATGAAGTGGCGGACAATATCAACTCCCTGGCCAGCTCGGTCGAGCAGACCACCTCCAGCATCGAGGAAATGACCCAGGCCATAAAAGAAGTGGCCAAGAACGTCGAGAACCTCTCGACCACCACCGAGCAAACATCGACGGCCATGCGCGAGATTGACGCTTCGATTAGCCAGGTTGAATCCAATGCTAACGACACCGCTGTCCTCAGCGAGGAAGTGCGCCGAGACGCTGAACGGGGAGCCGAAGCGGTGAAGAGCACCATCGCGGGTATTTCGCGCATCAACGAATCCACCCAGATCGCCTTTGGCGTCATAGAGACGCTGGGTAAAAAGGTCCAGGCCATCGGCCAGGTGCTCAATGTGATCGATGATGTGGCCGAACAGACCAACCTCCTCGCACTCAACGCGGCGATTATCGCTGCCCAGGCAGGGGAGCACGGCAAAGGCTTCGCCGTGGTGGCGGATGAGATCAAAGACCTGGCCGAGCGCGCCGCCACCTCGACCAACGAGATCGCTAATCTGGTAACCGGTGTCCAGTCCGAAACCAAAAATGTGATCAACGCCATGGAGAAAGGTCTCAAAAGCGTCGACGAGGGCGTCAATTTGTCAGCCGAGGCGGAGCAGGCGCTGCGTAAGATCGTTGAGAGCTCCACCCGTTCGACTGATATGGTGCGGGCCATTGCACGCGCGACGGTCGAGCAATCGCGCGGTTCAAAAGAGGTGGCCGAAGCTATACAGCGCATAGCTGAGACCGTTGGTCAGATCGCCACAGCCACCGCGGAACAAGCAAAGGGCAGCGAGCAAATCATGAGCTCGGCCGAACGGATGCGGGTGATCACGCAGCATGTGCATGCCTCCTCCCAGGAACAGTCGCGAGGAAGCAAACAGGTGACCCGGGCGATCGAAAACATCTCCGAGATGGTTCACCATCTCAACCGGGCCCAAAAAGAGCAAGCCCGTGGTGCGGAGCAAGTGGTGCAAGCGGTCGATCGCATCAAGGAAGTTGCCGAGCACCACAGCTCTGCGATGGAGAGTATGAAGAAAAGCGTGGAACGTGTCATCGAGCAAGCAGAAACGTTGCAAGTTGAGATGACCCGCTTTAAATTGTAGGGCACTGTGAATGAAAAGAACCTTAGCCTCCTCGGCCACCTTAATGAACTGCGACGGGTCCTGATCGTATCAGGAGTAGCGCTCCTCGTCGGTTGCGTTGTTGCACTGTACTTCAGCGATACTCTTGATTGGCTGTTGCGGTTGCCAATCCAAAATAAGTTCCCCAGCAACAGCCAACCGGTCTATCTGGGAATCTTTGAACCCATCTTCTATCGGCTTAAAGCTTGGATTAATCGGTGGGATTATTCTGGCCTGTCCCGTGGTGTTCCACCAGATATGGTGGTTTATCTCACCAGCCCTTTATCCGAATGAGCGTCGCTTTGCCATACCGGTTGTCGGCTGTATGATCCTGTTCTTTTTAGGCGGCGTTCTCTTTAGCTACTTTCTGGTGCTGCCTGCGGCCGTTGAGTTCTCCGTCAGTCAAATGGTCGATAATACCCGCTTAATGCTCGCGTTGAGCTCATACCTTTCCGGCGCAGCTATGTTTTTGATTATGTTTGGATTGGTGTTTGAGACGCCAATGGTCGTCGTGGCGCTTTCATGGCTCGGCATAATCAAGGCGGCTACCTTTGCCAAGTATCGTAAGTATGTTTTTTTGGGCGTTTTCATCGTCGCCGCCATCGCAACCCCAACCCCTGACGTAGTCAATCAATCCATCATGGCCATTCCCATGTATGTCCTTTTCGAGCTCGGCGTGTTAGCCGCCCGTATAGTCGAAAAGCGTAGGCTCGCAAGGCAGACTTCTCAAAGCGATAACGTTGAAAATAACAATAATTAACAATAACTTATACAATAGTTAGATTGGTGATTTTTCTTTACATGATACGGGGCTCATGGTAGCGTTACCTGCCTTGTTTTGAGAGGTTTTTCCTCTTGATGACGGGCAGTTAAAAAGAATGGAGCACCAGACGCAAGAAACAAAAACAAAAGCTTCCGAAGCGAGCAATAATTATGGTGCGGACCAGATCAAAGTCCTTGGAGGGATGGAGGCCGTCCGCACTCGTCCGGCGATGTACATCGGCTCGACCGGAATAGACGGACTTCACCACTTGGTCTACGAAGTCGTCGACAACTCAATCGATGAGGCGCTCGCCGGCTTTTGCACAACTATCTCAGTAATTATCCATGCCGACAACCGTGTCACGGTCGAGGACGACGGACGTGGTATCCCGGTTGATATGCATAAGACCGAGAAGAAATCTGCGGCTGAGGTGGTCATGACCACCCTCCACGCCGGCGGTAAGTTCGATAGCGGAGCCTACAAAGTCTCAGGCGGCCTGCACGGGGTAGGAGTCTCCGCCGTCAATGCACTCTCCAAAGAATTGATATTGGAAATCTTTCGGGATGGCCGTATCTATCGCCAGGAGTACTCCCGGGGTCTTCCTATCGCCCCGCTGGCCATCACCGGCGAAACATCCCGTAATGGCACCAAAGTTACCTTTCTCGCCGATGACGAAATATTCGAGGATTTGACCTATAGCTTTGAGGTATTGAGCAACCGCCTGCGCGAACTGAGCTTCCTCAACCGCGGGGTAGCCATCGCAATTCAAGACGAGCGAACCGGAAAAGGCCATCAGTTTAAGTACGACGGCGGGATCAAAAGTTTTGTTGAGCACCTTAATCGCAACAAAACGGTCCTGCATCCTAATGTTATCTATGTGGCTGGAGAACAAGCTGAGGTGGCGGTCGAGGTGGCAATTCAGTACAACGACGGCTACCAGGAAAGCGTCTTTTCGTTCGCCAACAACATCAATACCGTCGAGGGTGGCACCCATCTGGTGGGCTTCCGGGCGGCGGTTACCCGCACCATCAATGCCTATGCCACCAAGGCGAAGTTGATTAAAACGGGGGAAGAGAATCCCCTCGGTGATGATATGCGCGAGGGCTTGACGGCGGTGATCTCGGTCAAGCTCTATCACCCTCAGTTTGAGGGTCAGACTAAAACCAAGCTGGGCAACTCCGAGGTGGAAGGCATTGTAAAAACCATCATCAATGACCAGCTCGGCGCCTATCTTGAAGAAAATCCTGTGATTGCCAAGGTGATCTGCAACAAAGTGATCCAAGCTGCCCGGGGGCGGTTGGCGGCGCGAAAAGCCCGCGAAATGGTTCGGCGTAAAGGTGCTCTCGAAAACCTGACCTTGCCCGGCAAACTGGCCGACTGTCAGGAGCGTGATCCGTCCCTCTGTGAGTTGTACCTCGTTGAGGGCGATAGCGCCGGCGGCAGCGCCAAGCAAGGCCGCGATCGACGTTTCCAAGCAATTCTGCCGTTGCGCGGCAAGATCCTCAACGTCGAGAAGGCGCGCTTTGACAAGGTGCTTTCCTCGGCAGAAATCACCACCATGATAGCGGCGCTCGGAACCGGCATCGGCGGAGAAGACTACGACATTAGCCGGCTGCGCTACCACCGAATCATTATCATGACCGACGCCGATGTCGACGGCAGTCACATCCGCACCCTTTTGCTGACGTTTTTTTATCGTCAGATGCGCGAGGTGATCGAGCGCGGCTTCCTGTACATCGCACAACCGCCGCTCTACCGCGTGGCTAAAGGCAAGGAGGCCATTTACCTCAAGGATCAGCGCGCGCTTAACGAAGTTCTGCTTGAGTATGGTTCGAATAAACTAAAACTGCTCGCGACGGAAGGGAAGCAACCGCTCGCCGGCGCCGATCTTAAAGCGCTGTGTAAGGATTTGCTGCGCTACCGCGAGATTCTCAATCGTATCGGCAAACGCAAAGACGAACGCTTGGTTGACGCGATTGTCACGGCCACCGATATGAACACCGAATCGTTTGGCGACAAGGAATTGCTGAAAAGCCAGATCGAAAGCATTCAAGACTACCTCGAGCGCTTCCATCCCGAGGTCCTGCCGCTGTATCCTCTTCTCGAGAGCGATCCGCAGTACCCCGGGTTTAGGCTGCGCATCGAAACTCATCACAATGGCGCCCGCAAGGAGACCGTGATCGATCGCGACTTTTTAGGTCGCGCTGAAATGGCCGATTTGCGTACCCTGCAGGAACGCGTGCGCACCTATGGAAAGGCACCTTTTGAATTGAGCACGGGAGACACCTCTGAGCAACTCGTAAGCCTGGCTCAAGTTCTGGAACGGGTGTTGCAGGCAGGCCAGAAGGGCCAGGCCGTCACCCGCTATAAAGGTCTCGGCGAAATGAATCCGGATCAACTTTGGGAGACCACCATGAATCCTGAAACGCGCACCCTGTTGCAGGTGCGCGTCGATGATGCGGTGGCGGCGGACGAAATTTTCACCATGCTGATGGGTGATACGGTAGAGCCGCGGCGTGACTTTATCGAACACCACGCGCTTGAGGTCACCAACCTGGATATCTGATCCGACGCCGCGGAAGGATAGGAGCAACCCATGAAAAGGACAGTCTTTCTCGGTGTGGGCCGCTACGTACCTGATCGCGTGGTCACCAATCAGGATCTCACTCAGTGGATGGACACCAGCGACGAATGGATTTTTGAGCGCACGGGAATCCGCGAACGACACTGGATCTCGGAAGAGACGGCGCCCAGCGAGCTTGCCGAGAAGGCCGCGCGCGAGGCGTGCGAGCAATCCTCGGTGGCGCTCAGCGAGATAGACGCGATCATCTTAGCCAGTTTATCGCCCGAGCACGAGTTTCCGGGGACCGGGTGCTTTTTGCAGGCGCGCTTGGGGTTGCCCGGTGTTCCGGCTTTGGATGTACGCAACCAGTGCAGCGGGTTTCTGTACGGTCTCAGCATCGCCGACGCGTGGATCAAAACCGGTCAATACCGGCATGTTCTTCTGGTCGGGACGGAGGTGCACTCGACCGGGCTCGATATCAGCACCCGCGGCCGTGATGTAGCCTGTCTGTTTGGTGATGGCGCTGGTGCGGTGGTGCTCGGTGCGACTGAAGATACTGGGCGCGGCGTGCTCTCCACGCATCTGCACGCCGACGGGCGCTTTGCCAAGGCTCTGTGGCTCGATTCGCCGGGGTCGTGTTACTATCCCCTGCGCATTACCAAAGAAATGCTCGAAGAGGGTAGACAGTTCCCGCAGATGAACGGCCGGCACGTTTTCACCGCGGCGGTTCGGCACATGCCGGAAGTGATTCACGAGGCGTTGAAACAAAACAACCTACAGCTTGGGGACATCCGGCTGCTGGTGCCGCACCAGGCCAATCAGCGGATCAACGAGGCGGTGGCTAAACAGCTCGGCCTGCCGCCCGACCGGATTTTCCACAACATCAAGCGGCTTGGCAATACCACCGCGGCGAGCATCCCGCTTGCCCTGTACGACGCCGAGCGCGAAGGCAAGCTCAGCCGCGGCGATCTGGTCCTCTTGGCGTCCTTTGGCGCCGGCTTCACCTGGGCGAGCGCACTGGTAAGATGGTAAGAGCTCCTTGCCGAGCGCAGCGAGGCTTAGGCGATCCTTAGCCGAGCGCAGCGAGGCTTAGGAACGCCTATCCCTTCGGGGATAAAGAGATAGTTGGCAACGCAAGAATGAAACGATCGTAGAGGGTCATGAGCGAAACAGCCAAACACGTGTTAGTCAACATCGAAGACGAGATGCGTTCGTCCTACCTGGATTACGCCATGAGCGTCATCATTGGGCGGGCGCTGCCGGATGTGCGCGACGGACTCAAGCCGGTGCACCGGCGCATTCTGTTCGCGATGTACTCTGAGGGACTCCTCCACAACAAGAAGTTCTCCAAGTGCGCCGGCGTGGTCGGCGAGGTGCTTAAGAAGTACCATCCGCATGGCGACGCGGCTGTCTACGACTCGTTGGTGCGCATGGCGCAAGACTGGAACATGCGCTACCCCTTGGTCAACGGCCAGGGTAATTTTGGCTCAATCGACGGCGATCCGCCCGCAGCCTACCGATATACCGAATCGCGTTTGTATCAACTTGCCGAGGAGCTGCTCTCCGATATTGATAGGCAGACAGTCGATTTTGTACCCAACTTTGATAGCTCGACCGAGGAGCCCACGGTCCTGCCCGGTCGTTTTCCTAACCTGCTGGTCAACGGCTCAACCGGCATTGCCGTGGGCATGGCCACCAATATCCCGCCGCATAATTTGGGCGAGGTGATTGACGCAACGCTGCATCTTATTCGTGAGCCAAAGACCAGCATCGCTGATTTGATGAAGTTCATCCCCGGGCCGGATTTTCCCACCGCCGGGGTGATCCACGGCACGGACGGCATTGTGCAAGCCTACCAAACCGGCCGCGGCATCCTCAACGTGCGCGCGCGCGCCGCTATCGAGGTAGAGCCGAAATCCGGCCGGCAGAGCATTGTCGTCACCGAGATTCCCTATCAAGTCAATAAAGCCCGCTTGGTTGAGCGCATCGCTGAGTTGGTGCGCGACAAAAAACTTCAGGGCATCTCTGACCTGCGCGATGAAAGCGATCGGGACGGCCTGCGCGTCGTGATCGAACTACGCCGCGACGCGGTGGCCGAGGTGGTGCTCAACGGGCTCTATAAACATACCCCCTTGCAGAGCTCGTTTGGGGTGATCCTATTGGCGATCGTCGGCGGCCAGCCGCGCGTGCTCAACCTCAAAGAGATGCTCGAACACTATATCGCCCACCGGCGTGAGGTCATCCGCCGCCGCTGCGTGTTCGATCTGGCGCAAAACCGCGATCGGGCCCACATCCTCGAAGGGCTGCAGATAGCGCTTTCGCAGCTCGACCAGGTGATCGCCCTGATCCGCGCGGCCCGCGACCCCGATGAAGCCAAGCGGGGTTTGATTGAACGCTTTTCTTTGAGCGAACGACAGGCCCAGGCCATTTTGGAGATGCGCCTGCAGCGTTTGACCGGCCTTGAGCGCGACAAGATTGCCGCTGAGCTGACGGAGGTACGCGCCGAGATAGCGCGCCTCACCGCTATCCTCGACGACGTGGCCAAACTCATGGAGGTGGTGGCCTCCGAGCTTCGCGAGGTGGGCGAGCGCTACCGCGACGAGCGGCGCACCGCCATTGTCGGCGAGACGAAGGAGATTACGCTGGAGGATCTGCTGGTGGATGAGGACCATGTCGTGACCATCAGCCACGCCTCCTACGTAAAGCGCAGCCAGATCAACCTCTACCGGCGTCAGCGCCGGGGGGGTAAGGGTCGCAGCGGGATGAATACCCGCGCTGAGGACTTTGTCGAAAATCTGTTCGTGGCATCGACCCATGCCACGATTCTGGTGATCACCAAAACGGGGCGGGCCTATGCCCTGAAGGTTCACGAAGTGCCCGAATCCGGCCCAGCCGGGCGCGGCACGCCGATCGTCAACTTGGTTCGGCTGCAGCCCGGTGAGCAGGTGGCTTCCATCGTGCCGGTGGTGTCGTTTACCGAGTTGGCCAACCACCATTTGGTCATGGTCACCGAGCGCGGCACCATCAAGAAGACCGAACTCTCCGCGTATGCCAACATCAATGTCTCCGGGCTTATCGCGATGGGGGTGGAGGAGGGCGATCAAATTATCGCCGCGCGCCTCACCAACGGTCAGCAGGAGGTGTTGATAGGCACCCGCTTGGGAATGGCTTGCCGTTTTGGCGAGAAGGATGTTCGCACCATGGGTCGGATTGCGCACGGGGTGCGCGGGATCCGCTTGCGCAAAGACGATCGGGTGGTCTCTATGGAAGTGGTCGATCCCGGCGCGGTGATCCTGACGGTAACCGAACATGGCTACGGCAAACGATCCGAGCTCGATCAGTACCGGCTCACCGCGCGCGGCGGCGTCGGGGTCAAGACCTGCCGGGTGACTGACAAGAATGGGCCGGTGATTGGCACCATGCAGGTCAAGGCCGACGACGACGTCATGCTGATCACCGACGGCGGGATGGTGATCCGTACGCAGGTCAAGGGCATTCCTATCTTGGGCCGCGATACCATCGGGGTGCGTTTGATTGATGTCAAAGAGGGCGAGCGAATGGTCTCCTTCGCTCGATTGGTCGAACGCGAGAGCGATGACGAGGCTTCGGGCACCGGGACCGATGAGAACGGGGAGGCTGCGACAGCGGCCCCCGCGCCTGAACAGGGTGAGGGCATACCGCTCGTTCCCGACGAGGAAGAAGATACCGGCGACGCCGATGCGCCGGAAAAAGATTCAGAACCCAGCGATGGTGACGACGACGGGGGAGGAGCGGCTGCGTGAAGTACCGAGGCCTGACAGGGTGGCTTGCGGTGGTGGGGTTCTTGGTCGTCTGCTGTTCAGGAAGCGTCGAGGATCGTTTCAAACAAGGCATCGGTCTCTTGTTTGAGAATCGCTACGAGGAGGCCGAGAGTCTCTATTTGGCGATCGCCTCTGAATTAAAGTCGTCACCACAACCTGACGCGGTTCGGATGCAGGCGCGGGCGCTCTACCAGGCCGCGCAGATCGAGCATCTCTATTTGAATCAGCCGCGACGAGCCGTCGCGCGCTTTCACGAGGCGCTCAAGATAGATCCCGAAGCGCCCTTTGCCTTCGATGCCCAGCGCGAGATAGTCACCATCTATCAGGAGCGGCTCATGGACTATCGTGCGGCGGTTGAAGAGATCGAGCGATTGGTCAGCGTGTTTCCGCTCCGCGAGGATATCGGTGAGTATCAATATCGCGGCGCACAATGCTATTTCCTCCTTCGGGACTTTAACCAGGCCCGCGTTGAGGCCAAGGTTCTTTTGCAGAAAAAGGATCACGGAGCGATTGCGGCTCTGGCCCGCCTGCTCATCGCCAACTCGTTTTCGGTGGAGGGACGCTACCCCGAAGCGATTGAGGCGTATCAGGAGTTACTTGACTCCAACCCAGACCCCGAGTTGCGTGCCCGCGCCCAGTTTGAGCTCGGCCTCTGCTACCAGGAGCTCGGCGATATTCCGAAGGCTGAAAAGGCCCTGCTCGAGGCGCTCAAAAAGCATCCTCGTCCCGATCTGGTACAAGCGCAGTTATCGAATCTCAGAGAACGATTTGCAGAGCTCGACGCACCGAAGCGCTCGGGATCGCAGCCGGCACCGAAGGCCGATGGCCCGGTACCCAAAACCAAACCAAAGGCCGCCCCTCTCGAAAAACCTGCACTAGCCGCCCCCAAAGCTTCCCCCGTTTCCACACCGGCGACTGGATCAGACCCAGCGACAAAAACGCTGGCGCCCGGAGCACAGCCGGCCAAACCGGAGAAGCCTGAAGCGACGGATGCAGAGAAGCAACCACAGGTTGAAAAGAATTCAAGACCGTCGGCGCCCGAATCATCACCCGTCACATCAACAACTAGTTCAAATGGTGGTTAATAGTACAAACTGCCTAAAAACTGAATTTTAACAAATTGTTAGTTGATTAACAAAAAAATGTTGATTCACGGGTCAACGATATGGTATGAGGCGAGTCGCTGATAGGAAGGAGCGATGGCCAAAGGATCCGACTCAATAAGAAAAATAGCGCCGTACATTAAACTTGGGCGCTATATTTGCTAGCTGTTTGGTGTTGGGAATGCTCTTTGGACATTGGCTGGATAAAAAGCTTGGAACTGAGCCATGGTTGTTACTGGCAGGTTGTCTGTTGGGTATTGTCTCAGGCTTCTATGAGTTCTTTAAGGTAGTCCTGAGGAAGGAGCAGTCGAAAGATGAATGATGTGCGCACGATCGGATCGCCGGGTCCCGGTCGTGGAACCCTCCTCATGCTGCTTAGTGTGACGGCCCTGGGCATAATGGCCTTTGTCGCCCTGGCTGGTATGCTTCAGGTGGCATGGGCGCCGGCAGCAGTACCTGGTTGGTTGATTGCAAGCGTGTTAGGCGTCAGCGGGTGGTGGGCTGCCCGCAAAGCGTTGCGCGATACTGATGGAAAAGTGTTCATAAAATACGTGCTGGGTGGTATGGCGGTTCGCCAATTAGTCGCATTGGCGATCGCCATCGTGGTTATTACCACCAATTTTTTGGATCCGATGGGATTTGTGGTCGGTTTGCTTGGCGGAGTATTTATTTTTCTAACCATCGAGATCGGCGGGTTGTTCGTGGCCGCGCGACGCGTGGCCACCGTTGCTGCCGAAGGAGCGGCCAGCCATGTCAGTTGAGCATGCAGTGGAAGAAACGGGATCAATGGGTCAGAGAGTCGGGAATTTTATTCTCGAGCACGTGTTTATGAACCATCAATACGATACCCTTTTTGGCATAGATATTTCGGGACTCTCTATTTCCAAAAACGTTTTGATGATGCTTATCGCTTCAGTATTGCTTATCATTATGGGTATCTTAGTGCGCAGCCGCTTGCAGCTGGTGCCACGAGGATTCACCAACTTGGTAGAGTCGTTTGTGTTGTTCATCAAGCAGGATGTGGCTGAGGCCACCATGGGCCACCATGCCGCTGAGAAATATACTCCCTATCTCTGCACGACGTTCTTTTTTATTTTGACCTGCAACTTGCTCGGCCTGGTTCCCTACGGGTCTTCGGCAACCGGTTATGTCAGCATCACCGCGAGCTTGGCATTTATGTCCTTCCTGATAATTCAGTACGCCGGTATCCGTAAACTCGGTGTCGGTGGCTATCTAAAGCATTTGGTTCCGCCGGGGGTGCCGTGGTGGTTATCGCCGATCATGTTCTTGGTAGAACTCATGGGCGTCTTCGCTAAACCGTTTGCCCTGTGCATTCGTCTTTTCGCCAATATGGTGGCGGGGCACGTGGTTATTATTAGTCTGATAGGACTCATTTTTGTAATGAGTTTCCTGGGTATTTCCCCTGTCAGTGGCGTTTTGCGTGTTCATGTATTTACTGGAGCTCTTTGTGGCTTTTTTGCAGGCATACATCTTCACCATGCTTACCTCGCTCTTTATGGGCTTGTTAGTGGCGGGGGAGCATTGAAAATCACCGTTGTTCTTTTCTTTTAAGGAGGCAGGAGCATGACCGGCTTGATACTTGCGCATTTAGGAGCGGGACTTGGAGCAGGGTTGGCAGTGATCGGTGGCGGCTATGGCATTGGCCGTCTGGCTGAAGGCGCTATGCATGGCAGCGCGCGGCAACCCTCGGTACTTAATGAAATTCGGACGACCATGATCATCGCCGCCGCGTTGATTGAAGGTGTTACCCTCTTTGCTGAGGTGGTTTGCATTTTGTTGGCTTTCAAATAGGCCGATGTCACCAGAGTCAGGGGAGAGAGGTCTGCCATGAATTTTGATTTTATGACGGAGCAGATCAACCCAGGGATTATGATCTGGACGCTGATCATCTTTGTAGTTTTATTGGTGGTGCTCAAGAAACTTGCCTGGAAGCCGGTCCTGAGCATGCTTCATGATCGTGAAGCGCGCATCCGTGACTCGTTACAAAAGGCCGATGCGGCTAAAACTGAATCCGAGCGGCTGCTGGCAGAGCAAAAAGATTTGGTCGCCAAGCAACGCTTGGAATCCGCTGAATTCCTCAAGCGCGCCCGCGTCGACGCCGATAAGATTGCAGCCGAGATGGTCGAGAAGGCGCGTCGCGAAGCAGACGATCAAGTTGCGCGCGCCAAGATGCAAATCGATGAAGAACGTAACCGAGCAGTCGAGGCGGTACGCACGCAAGCAGTCGATCTGGCGCTCTCGGCGGCCGGTCATTTGCTGAGCAAGACGCTTGATCAGCCAAGCCAACAAAACCTCGTGCGGGACTTTATCCAAAATCTTCCCCGAAATCTGACTAAACAGTAGTTAGTTGTCCTTGAACAATGCGAATAGAGTAAGCAGTGATATAGACTGGAAAGTCATCCCCGCGCACCCCTAAAGGGATAAGAGGTTGTACGCCTCGCTTAGTTTCGCTTCGCTCGCTACAATCTCTAAGGCGGGGATCCAGGTTTTAACATTGCTGGATTCCCGCTTTTGCGGGAATGACTGTGTCGCCGCATCCATTCAGCAATTAACCCAACCGGCAATGGTTAGGGGTTAAATTGTTATTTGTTGTCTGTCCGATCTTGGTTTTGATTCAGTGCACCGGGAGCAGATGATTCGGTTTCGTTATTTGATGATTTCTCCGCTTCTTCAAGCAACGACAGGACCTGCTCTTCGATCGACGTCATTTCTTGCCGAGCCGCGGCGGTCCATTGATTGTCGACATGGGTGCGCTCGGCCAGTTGAATTGTAAGCTCATATACCTTTAATGCTTTTCTAAGCAATACCCCAAGGCGCTGGCGGAGGAGCTGGTGATACGTGTTCACTTCCTCAACGGCCAGGTCCGCTGGCACGGGGGCGTTGTCCAAAGCGTTATAAAAATCAATATAGAGCCGACCGATGCGGTAGCCGGAAGCCGTAGCCCAGGCCGGGTCGCCCAAGCGCATCGCCCGCAGGTAGCTGTTTTGGGCATCGAGCAATGCCAGCGCCTTAGCCTCAAGATCGCGCTCAAGTTGATCTTCAGGCAGGCGCAGCGGGGCGGCCTGAAAGGTGCGCGTAAGCAGCTCTGCGAGGTTAAATTCTGCCCGGGAGGCGGGCGCGGGATCAAGGTACTCATCACGTTCGTGTTCGCGGTAGAGATGCAAAGCGGCACGAAAAGCTTTTTCGGCTTCGATGAGATCACCCGTTGCAACCAGCTCCTCACCGCGCGCAACCTGAGCATCAATCCGATCAGCGGTCGCAAGATCTGGCCTTTCGAGCAACCGAGCATACAGCGCCGCCGCCCGGTCGTGGCGTTCAAGCTTAATGAGGCAGCCGGCCGCGCTAAACGCCGCATTCACCCAATCCTTTGAATGCGGCAAGGCATCAAGAATCAACTCAAAGCGGCCGACAGCGTTTTCACAGTCGCTTTTCTCCTCATAGCATCGACCAGCGTTGAATGCCGCGGCGGAATAATAGCGTGAATCGCCAAAGTCGCGGAGCAGGCGCTCGTAGTAGCGCAATGCTTGGTCGTACTCGCTTGCCTCCTGAAAACGCAATCCTTCCTGAAACAGCACGGCGGCGTCAAAGACGCTGAGGCCGAGTTCTTGGTCAGGCTGCGAGAGGATCTGAAGAGGTTCCATGAATATCGTTCCATTGCGCGCCGCCTCTGGCTTCAGAGATGGGCGGTGAACACAGCCAGAGGACACGAGGGCCAGCAGCAGCAGCAGACCCTTGAGCGCACCGTGAGGATGCCGTACGTTCACAACGCGACTCCGTCCCTGGTTGGAAGTATCTGAACCAACACCGTGCGATTGCGCGGGCCGTCAAACTCGCAGAAAAAGATCGATTGCCATTGGCCAAGCACTAATCGTCCATCGGAGAAGAGTACTGAACAGCTTGCGCCAACCAAGCTCGATTTAACATGGGCCGCGCTGTTGCCTTCGGCGTGATGGTATCCGCCTTCCAGCGGTACGGCACGGTCAAGGGCAAAAAGCAGATCGCGCACGACGTCAGGGTCGGCGTTTTCATTGATGGTGATCCCGGCGGTTGTGTGCGGGCAATACACCACGCACATACCCTCCGTTGCTTTGCTTTCCTGGAGGGCAGTTGTTACCAACGATGTAATATCAATCAGCTCCTCGCGGCTTTTTGTCTTGACCTTGAAAGATTTCATCGGCTGCCTCCTCGAGGCGTTGGGGCGAACACGAGTTTCCTTCGTTTGTGGAAATACGGGTGTGGGTTGACCGGGCCGATTCCAGCGCCCAACGCCAGGCCGTCTTTGATGGCTGCCGTGATGATGCTTTTGGTTTGCGCCACCGCCTCCGGCATTCGATAGCCTTGGGCCAGGAACGTGGTAAGGGCTGCAGAAAAGGAACAGCCGGTGCCATGGGTGTTTGCATTACTCTGACGGACTACGGCGAATTCTTTAAAACTGCGACCATCATAGAGCAGGTCAACGGCCGGACCGCTGAGATGACCGCCTTTGATGAGCACGTTTTTTGGTCCGAACGCGATGATTGCCTTGGCAGCTCGACGCATATCCGCGACGTTTCGCACGGGGAATCCGCACAGGATCTCGGCCTCGGGCAGATTGGGGGTGACCACCGTGGCGAGCGGAAGGAGCTCCTCACGCAAGCGCTTGATGGCAGGCACCGAAAGCAGCCGGCTGCCGTCCTTGGCAACCATCACCGGGTCGACCACCACGGGAGTGATCTGGTAGATGCGAACCGCGCGGGCCACTACCGAAACCACGGCGGCGGTGGCGAGCATGCCGGTTTTGGCCGCATCCGCGCCGATATCGGTGAGCACGCTCTTAAGCTGTGCTTCGACCATGCGCGGCGGGATGGGGTAGGTTGCTTGCACGCCGAGGGTGTTCTGAGCGGTGAGGGCCGTGAGGACGCTGAGTCCGTACTCACCGAGCAAGGTGATCACTTTTAAATCAGCCTGGATGCCGGCCCCGCCTCCCGAATCCGAACCGGCGATGGTGAGGATGCGTTTCATCTCGCGTGAATTTTTTTTCGCCTTTTGTGACATTCAATTACTCATTGAAAGTGAATACACTATATTTCTGTCTAACCGATTACCCATTCTAATGTAACGTATATAAGGATCAAAATAAGATTGAAAATACTATCGGAGATGGAACTACATCTAATGGGGATAGAGCTACATCCTGACCTGGTTTTCGCTCAAGACAAGTTTTTTTTCAGGGATTGGGATTCTTGACTCTGCGTTTTGTGCGGATGTATTTTTTGGTGGCTAACAAGTTCTAAATGGGTCAATAACGAAGGCGGGATGTCATCATTGCATAATCTTTGACTGTCAATATTGTCCCAGGGAAGACATATGCCACTATCATGGAACGAAATCAGAAACCGT
This sequence comes from uncultured delta proteobacterium, assembly GCA_963754925.1. GTDB lineage: Bacteria > Myxococcota > B64-G9 > B64-G9 > B64-G9 > CAVWHX01. Next base: position 807,080 of record CAVWHX010000004.1, on the reverse strand, counting down.
GCCATTGCATTTTCCCGCCGATGGGTTGATGAAGATTCTGAGCGCGCCTCGGCACAAAGCTTCTGGAATGAGTTCTTTAACATTTTCGGTATTGACAGAAAGCGCGTTGCCATATTCGAAAAACACGTTGAAATTACGCGTGCTGGCGCCAAACTCAAGCACGGCCGCATTGACGCCTTCTGGAAGAGTAAGCTACTTATAGAACACAAGAGCCGCGGTGCTGATCTCGACCGCGCGTTCGCCCAGGCCGCGGATTACTTCGACGGAATTTCCGAACGTGATCTACCGAACTACATTCTGGTATCGGACTTCGATCGTTTCCGCCTTTACGATCTTGAGGCTAAAACCGATGTCGAATTTCACCTTGCCGATCTGCATAAGTATATAAAGCATTTCGCCTTTATGGCCGGTTATAGCACACAACCTTTTACACCACAGAACCCGGTAAACATCCAGGCAGCGGAGCTCTTGGGAAGACTGCATGATCAGTTAAAAAGCAGTGGCTACGAGGGTCACCCTCTTGAGGCCTTGCTGGTACGTCTTTTGTTTTGCCTGTTCGCCGAGGATACGGGCATTTTTCAGCCAGCTGGCGCATTCAAGGCATGGATTGAAGAGCGAACCTCTTCCGACGGGAGCGACCTTGGATCTCAGATTGCACAGCTTTTCCAGGTGCTCAACACACACGAAAACAAACGTATGAAGAACCTCGATGAGCAACTGGCCGCCTTTCCTTTTGTCAACGGAAAACTCTTCGAAGAGACGCTACCTATCGCTTCCTTCGACTCTGCTATGCGTGAGGCGTTGCTCGATTGCACCGCGCTTGACTGGAGCAAGATCTCGCCCGCAATCTTCGGTGCTCTCTTTCAAAGCATAATGGATGAAAAGGCTCGGCGGAATCTAGGCGCCCACTACACCAGCGAGGAAAACATACTTAAAGTTATCAAGCCTCTTTTCGTTGATGACTTGTGGGACGAGTTCAAGAAGGTGAGGGGAAACAAAAACAAGCTTTTCGAATTTCACAAGAAACTTCGCCGACTCACATTTTTCGATCCTGCCTGTGGCTGTGGCAACTTCCTTGTCATCGCCTATAGGGAGCTGCGGAAGCTGGAGCTGGAAGTACTGCGAGTAAGCCGAAGCAGTAGCCAGCGGGAGCTCGATGTTCAGCAGCTTATAGCTGTGGACGTGGACCAGTTCTACGGCATCGAGATCGAGGAATTCCCTGCACAGATCGCCCAGGTGGCCTTGTGGCTCATGGATCACCAGATGAACGTTCTCGTGTCTGAAGAATTCGGCATGTACTTCGCTCGCATCCCCTTGAAGACCGCGCCCAACATCAACTATACGAATTCGCTTGAGTTGGACTGGAACCAGGTGCTTCCCGCCGAGAGGGCGAGCTTTGTTTTCGGAAACCCGCCCTTCGTGGGAGCGATGGTAATGAGTGAAACACAACGAAACGATATGGCAAAGGTTTTTTCTAACCTGAAAGGTTACGGTGTTCTTGACTACGTTTGTTGCTGGTATTGGAAGGCCGCGCACTACATGCAGGGCCGCCCGATTCGAGCTGCATTCGTGTCAACAAACTCAATTACACAGGGTGAGCAGGTTGGATTACTATGGAAGCCACTGATGGATAGATTCAATCTGCATATTAATTTTGCGCATAGAACTTTCCGCTGGTCTAACGAAGCTCGTGGTATTGCAGCAGTACATTGTGTCATTGTTGGGTTTGCTCACGATGTTCCGCAAAAATGTCGTTTATTCGTGTATGATAATGTTGGTGGCGAGCCGCACGAGGTATTAGTTGACAAAATCAATGCATACCTTGTCGATGCACCGGAGATTTTCTTAGACAACCGAGATAAACCGATATGTGATCTTCCTCGCATGCGTTTCGGCAGTATGCCACGTGATGGCGGCAATCTTATTTTGTCACGATCTGAGCGTAATGATTTATTGACCGCCGAACCGTGGATGGAACCCTATGTACTGCGATACTCTGGCGCCGAGGAGTTTCTAAATGCGGGCGAGCGCTATTGCCTTTGGTTGGTCGGCGCCCCACCTGATCTAATAGCGAAGTCACCAAAAGTACTTTCACGATTAGATACTGTTAGGAAATTCCGGCTGGAGAGCAAAGCGTCATCAACACGAAAATTTGCCGCAACACCAGGTCTATTCTGCCAGATCGCCCAGCCTGATACTGATTATCTGCTAGTGCCTCGCGTCTCTTCTGAGCGACGTATATTCATACCTATCGGTTTCATGCCCTCGACAACAATTGGTAACGATCAGGTTCTGTTGATACCAAACGCAACCCATTATCATTTTGGTGTCATGAGCTCGACGATGCATAACGCCTGGGTCCGTTACGCTGCCGGGAGGCTGAAAAGCGATTATCGTTATTCCAAGGACATTGTCTACAACAATTTCCCCTGGCCGCCGAACGTAACCGATGCACAGCGAAAGAAAATCGAGTCTGCGGCACAGGGTGTCCTTGACTGCCGCGCTAAGTATTCAAATTCATCGCTGGCTGACCTTTACGATCCGCTCACCATGCCGCCGGAGCTGCTCAAAGCCCACCAACGCCTCGACGCCGTCGTGGACGCGGCCTACGGCAAAAAGATTTTCAAGAACGACGCCGAAAGGGTGGCGTTTCTTTTTGAGCTTTATCGGCAGTACACGGCGCAATTAATAGTCGAGAAACCCAAACATTCTAGACAAGGTAAGTTAGTATCAGGAAGAAATATTCCATAAGTATTTTGTCTAGTTAGAAATGTCGGGACATATGCGCCATCCCAATAAGCCTGCTTATCATTATTATCTTGCTTATCATACTTAGAATGCTTAGAATCCTTACTAACTCATCTACCTATGGTAGAAGGAGTACCGGTGCCGTCCTTTTTGGGCGGCATCAGCCTTTTTGGGATTCATTCCAAGCTACCCATTCCCTTTTGAATTTCCTGCGTCGATTTTCATACTCTACGAAGAACGCAGTAACAAAAATTGTGTACGTCTTCCGAATTGCAAGAACAACAATGTAGCTGAAGTCAGGTAACGATATTATTATCCTTCTGTCGGCACCACGAATGGTTTCCCAAGTTCGAACTTTTTCTTTTTCTGTACATTCTATTAATCGTCGAATCCATTTGATTCGTTCGCAGCGGCGGATATCTGGAGTACGCTCCCATTCCGTTTGGCCTTGAGAAGTTGCATGCCAAAACCCCGCTTCCTTACCTTGGTCTCGAGGTTCCCTACGAACAGCGACTGGTCGGCCTTTATAATTAGGTTTGCTCACAATGAAATCGTTGTGAAACGCTTTATAGACATCATCAATGTAAGCAGACCAATCGCCATCATAATCATCGAGAAGGATGAGTTCCGGAAGCCAGTCATTCATTGACACAAGTCTCCTGAGGCCTCCAGAAAAATAGATTGAACTTATCTTCACGCAATAGAGTCGAGCAATTGAGGGTGTACCCGGACCTTTTCCTTATGTGGTCGACAAGAAACAGCTTGGTCTTAGATGAACCAATCTGCGAATTTGCATAGCGAACGGCACCTATGAGTAGATCCGTTAATTGTAGTTGTTGAACCTCATGCGAACGAACGGTCTGGACCCGTTCGACAACGTTTCGGTCGAAATCGCGGATTGTATTGCAGAGTACTTCATGAAGTTTTCGTATCTTCTCCGCACTTCGTGTGTCCTTGATGTCCAGATAAATTCTGAAACGATCTTTAGGATTGATTATTACCTCGAGCATGCGGAAATACATCTTGAAATACCACGTGTCATGATCCTGCCCGAACTGTTGGTGGTCTAATTTTTCTTTGTTAAGAATTCAGCAAAGCTCGAAATCGTAGGTTGTCGTTATCGAAAAAGTAATTAGCTAAATCGAGATACATATCTATTTTTTTCCGGGATACTTTTGTCCATTTGATTTCTTGCTGTGGGTTGATGCCATGTTTCGCTTTAATCTCTCTAACGTGGTCTGCAATCTCTCTGGTTTTATCGTACTCACACCAGATAGCCCCCAAAACCATTATTGGTTGCTGTTGACCTGGGAGGTGAGCACTCTCGTCGCAGTAGACATTGAAAGTTTTACTCATAGAACTGACTCCAATATTTTATCGGCATATTGATGCGAATTTCTACAGCATTAAATTCTTATTCTAATAATGATGGCAAAATAATCGATATGCAAGACAGAACTAAATGACATAGGTTACTATTTTTCACTGTTAAAAACTTCTCGGCGCAGCAGCTCGAGGCCCGCCAGGTCATGGATATCCTGCGGGAGCAACGGGACAATAGTCAATGGACAATTCTTGATAGCCGCTTTAAGGTTTTCGAGCTGAAGCTGGCCGCGCGCAGCGATGGCGCTCAAGCGCGCGTGGGCCTGTTGACAGCCGCGCAGGAGATCGTCGGCTGCCTTTTCGCTGGCCGCGGCTTTCCGCATGAGCGCTGTCTTGAGTTTGGGCAGCAGGTCCTCCGCTGCCGGCAGCGCAGCGGGCGCTCTGAGCACCCGATTGGCGACAAGGATCTGAGGATTCATCCCGTGGCGGATCAACCGCCGCTGCAAGGCGGCGGTTTCCTCGATTTGGCAAGCGTCAACGGCGGTCACGAGCACGAAGGCCGTAAGCTCGGAGCGCAACATCGCGCGCACTGCCGCCGAACGCTGGCGAAAGCCCGTGAACAGTCCGCTGAAAAGGTCGATGAAGGTTGCCAATTCCCGCAAAAAGGAGAGCCCGGTGAATCGCGCTAACGTTCGAATGATATAGCCGCCTGAAAAATCGAACAGACGCAACCCGATGTTCGAAGCAAGCATAACGGAGCGCAGAAAGAAGCGAACGTCCTCATGCTCGAGAACGTCCAACAGGCGATCCGGCGCCTCTAAAAAATCAAAGCCGTGTACGGCGGGCGGCGTGTCGAGGATCAGAAGCTCGTAACCTCCCTGCGTGTAGAGGTGGTAGAGCTCTTCCATGGCGGCATACTCGTAGGAACCAGCCAAATCTATCAGGCGGATAAAATACGGGTGGGTACGGATCCGCTTGGCGAGTGTAGGGTCTTTGACCTCACGGTCGATGAGTTCGTTCCACGTGCGACGGGTGTCGAGCATGGCGATGCTCAGGGAAGTCTGGGCCGGTACCGAAGCCTTACGGAGCCGTTCTATTGATAGCTCCTGGGGCTGGCCGGCTTCGAGCTCCTGTAATCCGAGTGCGTCGGCCAGCCGATGCGCCGGATCAACGGTGAGTACCAACGCTTTTCTACCGAGCGCCGCGGCCTGCAGTCCGAGCATAGCGGCAGTTGACGTCTTGCCCACGCCGCCGGTCCCAACGGAGATCAGAATACTCCGGTTGCGAATCAAGGCGGCGAGGCTCATGGAGCCTCCTGGAGGAGACGGGCAAACGCCTGCGCCGCCTGCTCGACCACGGGAGGCCCATAGGGGACGTCAAGCGACTCGGCTACCTGCAGCATCGGCAAATTCACGCCGGCCCGGAGACGGTCGAGGTGTCCCTCCTGAATGCGCAACCGAGCGCGGTACCAAGCCCCAGCGTGGGCAAGCGCTTCGCCAGCCGGCAGGGTGCCCAGCACACTGAGCAACTTTTTTGAGCGAGGCGGAAAGGGATCGGGCAACAGCCGATTGACAAGCAGGGCGCCGAGGGGAAGACGGAGGTTGTCCCGTAAGTGATGGTGCAGCTCGATCGCCTCGTGCACGGGAAGCTCTTCGGGAACCACCGCCAGGTTAATTGCGCTGCGAATCTGGTCCTGAAGTAATCCATCAATCCAAGCGGCGCCGTCGTACAGCGGGCCGCGCGGGGCGCTGCCGAGCACGGCGCGCGGTGCATCTAACAGCAGCCTTCCCGGTCCGGTGGAAGGAGCGTCGAGCACGACCAGATCGTATTCGCCTTGCTCGATCAAATAGGTGAGGTGGCCGAGAACCAGGATTTCGGCCAGCGCCGGCACGGCGCGAAGGAAACGTTGTATGTTTCGTTGCTCAAACACCGCCCGGTAAACGGCTTTGAATCGCAGCAGCTTCAGACCGTAAATCTCGAGCGCGATCTTCGGCGTCAGATTCATCCAGGTGAGCCGTTCGGTGAGAACGAGCGGACCTACTCCATTGGTGGTGACTTTAAATAATCCAGGAGCATTCCTGCAACGCACCTCGGCCAGGAGAACCCGTTTGCCAGTCAGCGAAGCTGCCAGCGCCAACGAGGCAGATAGAAACGTTTTTCCCACCCCGCCCTTGCCGATAGTGGTCACGAGGCGGCGTTCAAAGAGACTCTTGAGTGTTTTGGCACTTCCATGAATTTCCACAAGGGTGGCATTATAAAGGTCATCCAACTAAACATAAAGTCAAAGTTAACGGTCTAGTAAACATTGCATTTTTTTGGCTGTTAACCGGGATGAGAAGCTGTACAGTAAGCCTAGCAGGTTTGATGGAAAACTGGTATCATGTCCCGAAGTGCCGAGGGCTGGATAACTCCATGCGCCAACAAAAAAACAAAGAGAGCAGTATTACCGGGGAGGGGCGTTTTCAGGAGACATTCGAGTGACGGTTCGCGCGAAGACCAATCGGGCGCGGCCACATTCGCGCTGCGAGCATGTGATATTTCGCCGAGTGGGACAAGCGATCGCTGACCTGCGACTCATCGAGCCACGGGATCGGATTCTCGTGGCGGTGTCGGGCGGCAAAGACTCCTTTGCACTATTGCATATATTGGATCTCCACCGGCGGCGATCGCCCTTTGCTTTTGAACTGGTTCCTATATTTCTCGATGCGGGATGGGATACTCAGGCGCCCGACCTAGTCCGGCGCCGTCTGGCTGATCAGGGCTATACGATTGACGTCTACTCCCGCAATATCCGCTCCAATGTCGAAAAGTCTCTACGGCCGGGGTCCAACCCCTGCGCGTTGTGTTCCCGGTTGCGCCGTGGTGTGCTGTATGATTTGGCGCCTGATCTCAACTGCAATAAAATTGCGCTTGGCCATCATCTCGATGATTTGGTCGAGACCTTGCTGATGAATTTGTTCTTTACCGGGCAGACCAAATCAATGGCGGTGCGCTTGACATCCGACGATGGCCGTAATCTCGTCATTCGGCCGCTTGGCTATGTTGAGGCTTCGCTCTTGGAGGATTTTGCCAAGGAACGCGGCTTCCAACCGGTTGAGATAGCATGCCCGTACAACACGGGAGCCATCGATCCGCAGCGTAAGCTGGTCGCGCGGCTGATCGAACAGGTGGCCGCCTCTCACCCGCGGGTGCGACGAAGCATCTTGGCCGCCATGAAGCATGTGAGGCTCTCTCACCTGTTGGATGGCGCGGTCTACGATCAAAAAACAGTGGGGGTGAAGCCGGTGCATTCACCATAGTTGATGAGGCTCGTATTCTGGATGGCTGTGGTAGTCAAGAACCGTAGCGGCACGTCGGGTTCTCTTGCAACCCTTTGATGGCCAATGGTAGAGTCGCACGAGTTTATAGAAACGGTCGGGAAGATTCACCGAGGAGGTTGAGACGGTGGCACAGAAGACGCAAATCGGCAAGATTTTGCTCGAGAAAAAGAAGATTAGTCAGTCACAGCTTGGCCAAGCGCTCAAGCGCCAGCTCGTAAGCGGTGGGCGATTGGCCTCGAACCTCTTAGATATCGGTGCTGCATCGGAAGAAGATCTTCTGGGGGCTCTTGGCGAGCAGATGGGTATCCCGGCGGTCGATCTGTCGCGCACCGTCATTCCCATCACGGCACTTAAAATTATTCCTGAGCGTGTGGCGATCGATGCAAAAATTCTACCATTGAAAGTCGATGAGGAGCGCATTTTTTTAGCCGTTGGCGACCCCAACGACAAACAAACCCTCGATGAAGTAACCTTCGTAACCGGCAGAAAAGTCGAGGCGTATATTGCCCTCGAAACACGACTGGTGACCGTGATCCATGAGGCCTACGATTTGTTAAAACGGGATCCGAACGCCGTGTGTTACCGCGGAGCGCGCGCGGACCGGCCAGCCGGCGGAGAGGATTCCCAGGGCAACATTGCGGTTATTTCAGAAGCGTTGCCAAAGCCAGACATCGAGGTTGCTCCGGATGAGGAGCTGGTAACGATAGAGGTGAGCACTCATGCCGAGGTTCCTTCTGAGACGCCGACACCAGAGCCCCCGCGCGGCGCACCGATGATATTGGTGGTGGATGACGAACCGGACATTGTTCGGCTTCTGGAAAAGGCACTCACCGTTGAAGGATATCGGGTGACCAGTGCGAGCCGTGGCTTGGAGGCGCTCCAGCTGGTGAAAGAGAAGCAACCAAATTTAGTACTGCTTGACGCTATGTTGCCCGAGATTCACGGATTTGAGATATGCAAAAAGATCAAGACCAGCAAGCGCTTCGGAATGATTCCGGTAATCATGATCAGCGCAGTCTATCGTGGCTGGCGCTATGCCCAGGATGTCAAGGAGACATACGGCGCTGACGATTATTTTGAAAAACCTTTTCGATTGGTGCCCTTGTTGCGGCGGGTACACACGCTACTCGACGCGGGGCCGGCAAAGCCAGACACCCAGGTTAACCTCAACACAGCCGATCAGCACTATAAGAAGGCAATGCAGCTGTACCGAGAAAAGAACTTCAACGAGGCCCAGAACGCTCTGAACGAAGCCTGTCGGCTTGATCCGTTTAACCCCAACATTCATTATGCATTGGCGAACGTGCTGCTCGCAAAGAACCAGGTGTTCGATGCTATCCGTGAATATGAGAACACGATCGAACTCAAGCCAGACCTATTCGCGCCGCTGCGCAACCTTGCGATCCTGTACCAGAAGAAGGGCTTCAAGAATAAAGCGGTTGAGATGTGGGAGCGGTCGTTGCGCTGCAGCCCAGAAGGACCGCTGCGCCAGCAGATCAAGGAGCAGCTTCTCAAGCTTCTGTAACCACTCAACGCACGAGGTCGCAAACCGCTGATTGAGGATAGATGCGATTTTCTTGCAAAAAATGTAATGCTAAGTACGCCATTGCGGATGAAAAGATCCGCGGTAAGGTCGTCAAGATTCGCTGCAAACACTGCGGCCAGGTTATGGTCGTGCGTGACGCTGGACGGCTATCGGTACCCCCGATTGAAACACCCAAAGCCGGACTAACCACGTCCGCGGTGGCTTCATCCGCAGTAGCTAAATCTGAGTTGCCGGTATCCCTCGCGCCCGAACCCGCGTTGCCACAATCCGTGGCACTCCCATCCGATGAGTTCACTTCCGATGAACCAGCGTCCAGCCAAACCGATGGACAGGGTATACAGCCCGAGGCTGGCCCTAGCCAGGAATTTAACCAAGCCTTTAGGGGTCTTTACGAGTCCGGGCAACAGCGGACCGGACCGATTGAACAAGACGATGAACACGCACCCAGTGAGCTAGCTCCGCGAACACCAGTTTGGTACTACGGGTTAGATGGCACCGAGGAAGGACCTTTTACATCGCTGGAGATGGAAGAGCGAATTCGTGTTGGCTCGATCACCAGGGATCATTTCGTCTGGCGAGAGGGGATGGATGACTGGACCTCCGTTGAAAAGACCTTCGGTCTAATAGCGTTTTTACAACATGGGCTCCCTCCTCAAAAAGCTGCGGCTGAAAAGATAATACCCTCCGAAACACGCGATACCCAAGAACCAAGCGCGACCGATGCGATCATTGATGAGCCGAGAAAGCTGGCTCCATCGAGCAGGGCTGAATGGTTTGAAGAACCGTTGCCGCAAACCAAAGATGACCATCGGTTACCATCAGCCGGAGAACCGAAACGCGATCGCATCGAGAAAGCGGTTGCGGACGATCAGAAACAAAAGCGAGCAGAGCAGAAACGTCCTCAAGCCCAGGCGCCGGCGGAAGATTTCTTGGCGGATAGAATTGCGTCACTCAGAGACGAACTGGCCGAAGCGCCCGTCGCTGCCGTCTCAACCACACGAGAGATAAGCACCGGCGAGCATAGCCTCCGACAGGCCAGCGAACGCTTCTTCGAATCAGGAGAGACCCGCGCGCCGCCGAGCGAATTGCTTCCGCCTTCACCGACGGTGGATGCAGGGCAGGTCGCGACGGAGCTTTATGCCGAGTCGTTGCATGAAGAACACGCCGACTCAATCCCGCCTTTCGCCGAGGCTGAGCATCCATCATCGTCTGATTCCGCCATCATTCGGTACGCGGGCGTCCATTCCACCGGTCGACGCATAAGCATGGCTTTGATCGGGGTGTTGTTTGTAGTTATGGTGGCTGGCGTGGTGCTCGCGCTGGTGCTGAGAAAAGATTTTTTCAATAACCACCAACTCGTTTCGATTAAGTCTGATGAAGAACTTTCCGTAGCCAAAGGGGATCAGGCTACCAAGAACAATGGCACCGGCTTAGAAGATACCAAGAAGATTAGAATCCTCTTGGAAGGAGAGGAGTCCCAACCCTCCCTGGGTGCAAAGCCATCGCCCGAGTTGCCCAAGCCGTTGTCGGCAACAATCATGCGCGGTTTGGTGCCCCCAGAGAATGGCCAAAATGTGTTTGATATCGGCGTCGGAGAGGATCACCAGCGCTCCAAGCCTCGGGTTCAGAAGGGGGACCTGGGAACCGCCACCGCTCCCGATGTTTCCCTGGCTACCGACATGAAGATAGACGAGTTACGAGGCAAAAAAGTCGAGGCCGCCCCGCTGCCACCGGGTAGGCTAACCGGTCCCGAGAAGCTTACCGATCTCCAGATCCACCAGGTCATTCAGAAGTACTACGCTCAAGTAAAAAGCTGCCAGCAGCGCCAGCTTCAACGCGACTCATCGATCGCCGGTAAAATGATCGTCGTAGCGCGGGTGCAGCCGAGCGGCTCGGTGGAAGCGGTGAGGATTGATACGCCGAATTTTCGGGGCAGTTTCGTTGAGGAATGCCTCATTAAAGAAATTAAAAACTGGTTGTTTCCCAGTTTCAAGGGCGAAGCATACGATGTGCCGTTCCAATTGCAGCTTATGGCCCGAGAAGAGATATCGGGAAGATAAACGACTTCTACACTTTGGAACGAATTCTAATCCCCTAACGGGGATAAGAGACTGTAAGCTCACCTTACTTTGGAACGAATTCTAATCCCCTAACGGGGATAAGAGACTGTTAGCTCACGAAGTGAGCTTACAGTCTCTAAATCACGCGGCGTCGGATCGTCGTTAATATTGAGCAAGTCAACGGCATTTTCCTTGCGGATGTTCGAGCGGTATTCGAGTCCGGGCCCCATTCCTTCGATTCGGTAGGGTCGAAACGAAGAATCAACCGGGTTACGAATTGCCCGTCTGATAACCTCTTCACGCATCAGGGCCGGATAGACCAGAAAAGATTCAAGCATCGCCTTGAAAGCCACCAGGACCTCGGCCTGCTTGTCGCGGTGTTGTTCAAGAATATCTAAATTGGTTTTGCGTCCAAGGGTGACCTCGTTGAAAATGTGGATGAGTCCGTCAAAATACCCGCCAGAGCCGGGTGGCGTCAGCCGGCGGAAAGCCCGCGTTGCTTTGTAGCGATCGAGCTCAGCGTCCAGAAACTTGATGAGTTCGCTGCCCAAGAACTCGTGCCCTAAAAAATCGATATCCTCGAGGATCTGGTAGAGTGCCGCCACTTTGGGTTTGTTGATGAACTTTACCTCGATGAGTCGGCGCTCCTCGGTGTTGAAACTTGGCCGGCGAAACTTGTCCTCCAGCGCCTGGAGCATATAGATGTTTTTAAAGCCGGTGCCATACAACCGCTTGGGGACAGAAAAACCTTTCTCGCGTTCAGCATCGCGGGTGTTGTTCATGCGGTCGAGGATCTTGGCCAAGATTTCACGGAAGGAATTGCGGCGGGCTTCGTCCTTGGACGAGAGCTCACCCAGCGAACTCTGGTAAAAGTTGTGAACGCTGTTCAGATAGCTGTCGAGGAGCGGTCCCGCATTTGGAAAATCGGTTTCGATCTCCTCCTGCAGCCGGAAGCGGGTGATGGTGTCGAGTTCGTCGTCGGGTTTTGGGTACAGGAGGTTTTGCAGATACGAATAATACGAAGTATCACGGGTCCGCGACAGTTTCCGCAATAATCTCCATGATCGAATAGAGCGTTTCAAAGTACCGCGACGGGATCGGAAAGTGGCGGATATGATCGTAGAGGGTGAGCGCGGTATGAAAGAAAATTCCCGCTGCGCGATCGTTGTAGGCGTCTAGGTACCGATGGATGATTTGGTGACGCAACGCAACCGGCACGTCCTTCATGTGCTTGCCGCAGCACTCACCATATCCCGGGTCCTGGAGCTCGCGGTTGATGAGCTCCTCGGTCCAGGTGTCATGTTTTTCTTCGATGACGTCATGGAGCAAGGTGCCAATAATGGTCTCGTCGCTCAAGCCGTTTTTAGCCGCCCCACGCGCAGCCTCAATCGAATGCATGGCGGCGGCTCGTTTCGATTTACGCCGTACATGCCGCATCATTTGGCAGGTGAAATTCACGGCATATCGGAACAGGGAATTTGAGTGGGCGCTGTGGTCGCCCTCGGTTCCGGCGAGCATATAGGTGGTTAGCTCGCGCAAGATGCGGGCGTGGGTGTTGTTGACGGTATAATAGGTATTATGCAGCTGGATACGCTTTTCAAAGGGCAGTTTGTTTTTGAATTCAAGCGCTCGTTCGTTTTTTCGGGCGTAATACGCAGCCGGATTCGCCTCGATCTCATCATAAATTGGGTTGAGCGTGCGTATCAATTTGGACAGCGCATCGGCGTTGCGTTTAAACTCGCTGACCTTTTCTTGTTCTTCAAGGAGGCAAACGGAAAGGGGGACCAAACGGCCTTCACCCATCTCAATAAGGAGCTCGTCGTAGCGAATCTCTCCCTTAACCCCATCTTTATCGAAGTAGGTAATAATATGGTTTGATACACTTTCATCCATTCGTGCAAAAAACCTCTCGATAAGGTTATCCCGGTTGAAAAAAACTGTCAAACCTTCAGCGGTTAGGATCATTGGTACCGTTACGGACATCGTCAGGTTCGGAACCAACGTGGTGAAAAAAATTATACGCGCTTTCTGTGTGAACTGTGTAAAAAGCTATGCACTCATTTTGTCCTATTCTTCACGTCAACTAATTGATTTATTTTATTAATAATATTTTTTACCAGATGGCTTAGGAATTGCTACCACTTGATTCAACCGAAACGAGCCGAGGAGATTAGACATGTTAAAAGAAACTCCTTGCCGATTGGATACGGTTTCGCCGTCGATGATTCTCAGTGTGTTTACGCAGCTAAAAGAAAACGGATACTCCGACAGCCAGATATTAGCGCTCTCTAAAGGATTGGTAGAATACACCTCCGATAAACTCTCGCCCCGGAGACGAAAGCCCACCTATTTATCTTTGGCCGGGTCCCCTCTCGAAGTTATTCGGAGGATCTAAATCTGTAGGTATCCGCTCGGCAAATCCGATTATCGCGCCTATCAATTCCAAAACGCCCATAGCGGGATAATCTCTATGTCCTTGACATACCTAAAGCCTTGGGGTAGAAGGCTTTGGCCCTTCATAGGGACAAGAGATTGTAATTAAACCGTTTTAGCGAGGAGGCAGGGCCATGGCCATCAAGATTGCTATCAACGGATTCGGGCGTATTGGTCGGTGCGCCACCAGACTAGTGGCCGAGTATCAGCCAAAGGGGACCTTCGAGATTGTGCATATCAACGATATTACCGAGGCTAAGACGCTTGCGCACCTGTTGAAATACGACTCCGTGCATGGCACATTCGAGCATGAGGTCAAGCATACCGATAAAAGCATTATCGTTGATGGAAAGGGAATCGACGTCTCAGCGATCAAAGATCCCGCCCAGTTGCCATGGAAACAAAAAGGGGTCGATCTGGTTTTTGAGTGCACCGGCAAATTTCTCGATCGCGAATCAAACGAAAAGCATTTAGCCGCCGGCGCGCGTTTTGTTCTTCTCTCGGCGCCGCCAAAATCCAAGGACATCAGGCCCTTTGTCTTTGGCGTTAACCATCAGAACTTCGATGCCAAGAAAGACACCATCTTCTCAAACGCCTCGTGCACCACTAATTGCCTGGCCCCCGTAGCAAAAGTATTGCATGAAAAATTTGGAATCCAGTATGGCCTCATGACCACCATCCACTCGTATACGAATGATCAGCGGTTATTGGATCTCGAGCACAAGGACTTGCGCCGGGCCCGTGCCGCCACGCTCTCGATGATTCCGACCACCACCGGAGCGGCTAAAGCAGTGGGCGAGGTCCTGCCCGAGCTTAAAGGCAAACTCAACGGGTTAGCCGTTCGAGTCCCGACCCCGAATGTTTCGTTGGTCGATCTGGTGGCCATGGTTTCGAAGAAAACCACTCGCGAGGAAGTTAATAAGTCTCTCAAAGAGGCCTCTGAAGGAGCGCTCAAGGGCATTCTGGGGTATACCGAGGAGCCGGTGGTGAGCATTGACTTCAACGGCGATCCGCGCTCGTCGATCGTCGATGCCGATCAGACCATGGTTATGCAGGACAACATGGTTAAAGTCTTGTCCTGGTACGACAACGAATGGGGTTTTTCAAGCCGCATGCTCGATATGGTCAAACACGTTGTAGGATAGACAGCCATGGCGATCAGATTCATTGAAGATCTCCCGATCACCGGCAAACGCACCTTCATACGGGTGGACTTCAACGTGCCGCTCGATGGCGACACGATCACCGATGATACCCGCATTCGGGAGGCGCTGCCGACCATCAAGCACGCCGTCTCACGCAACGCTCGGGTAATTTTAGCTTCCCACCTCGGTCGACCGAAGGGAAAGGTGGTTGAGGATCTTCGGCTTGAGCCGGTCGGGGCGCGCTTGGCCGAGTTACTTGAGCTCGAAGTGATCGCCGCGGACGACTGCATCGGTGATGGAGTACGAAAGCTCGTTTCAGATATGCGCGACGGGCAGGTTCTGATGCTCGAGAACCTCCGTTTTCACAAGGAGGAAGAGGCAAACGATCCCGGCTTTTCTGAAAAGCTTGCGCAGTTGGCCGACGTGTATGTGACCGACGCCTTTGGCACCGCTCATCGAGCCCATGCCTCAACCGTCGGCATGGTCAAACATTTCAAGGACAAGGGCATCGGTTATTTGATTCGTAAGGAGCTGAAGTTTCTTGGCGAGTTGCTGGGTAAGCCGGCCCGTCCGTTTGTAGCGGTGCTCGGCGGGGCGAAGGTGTCAGATAAGATCGGGGTTATTTCGAATCTTCTTACCAAGTCCGATGCCGTCATTATCGGCGGCGCTATGGCTTTCACGTTCCTTAAGGCCCAGAATGTCGAGGTGGGAACGTCGCTGGTGGAGGCCGACAAGATCAAGTTGGCCAAAGAAATCTTGCAGACGGCCAAGGAGCGCAGGGTGAAGCTCTTACTCCCCCAGGATCATGTGGTGGCCGATAACCCCGATTCACCTGAAAGCACCGTGGTCACCGGAGCTATTCCCGCCGGTAAAATGGGGCTCGATATCGGTCCGGCTACCCTGCAGAGCTTCGTCAGCGAAATCAAACGCGCCAAAACCATCTTTTGGAATGGTCCGATGGGCATGTTTGAAAAGCCGGCCTTCGCCGCGGGCACCATGGGTATCGCTCAGGCGCTGGCCGCTTCCGGCGCGGTGACGGTGGTTGGCGGCGGCGATTCGGTGTCAGCCTTGCAAGAAAGCGGCTTGGCAAACAAGGTAAGCCATATTTCAACCGGTGGCGGCGCGAGCCTCGAATTTGTCGAGGGCAAGGTCCTGCCCGGAATAGCGGTCCTGGAATCGCAAGCATGAGAACACCTTTCATTGCTGGCAACTGGAAGATGAACTTGACCGTCGGCAAGGCGCGTGAATTGGTGTGCGTCTTGGACAAAGAAATCGGTGCTGTCAAAGACGTCGAGGTATTGGTTGCACCGCCCCTGACCGCGCTTGCGGCGGTGTTATCAGAGCTGCACGCGAGCCGAATTAAGGTAGCGGCACAAAATTGCCATTGGGAAGCGGCCGGAGCTTTTACGGGTGAGGTCTCGCCGGAGTTGATTCGCGACCTCGGTTGCAGTCACGTGATCATCGGCCATTCCGAGCGTCGACGGTATTTCGGCGAGACGGATGAAACCGTCAATAAAAAGATCCATGCTGCGTTGCGGGCCGGGTTACAGGTGATCGCTTGTATTGGCGAGACCCTTTCCGAGCGCGAGGCTGGAAAAACCATGGTCATCGTGGAGACCCAACTCAGAGGTGCCCTGAAAGGCTTGTCGGCTGGCCACAGGGAATACGTTACGGTCGCCTATGAACCGGTCTGGGCCATTGGCACCGGGAAAAACGCCACTCCCGACCAGGCCCAGGAGGTGCATGGCCACCTCCGTACCGTTCTGAGGGATCTGTACGGATCAGCGGTAGCAGACACGGTTCGGATTCAGTATGGCGGCAGCGTCAAGCCTTCCAACATAAAAGAGTTGATGGACAAACCTGACATTGATGGCGCTTTGGTAGGCGGCGCAAGTCTTGAGGCCACAAGTTTTATCGGGATCGTCAAGTACCGCGGCTAAACCAGAGGGAGTGAAAACGATGTACACGTTGTTAGTTATTATGCATGTTTTTGTGTCGATTTTTTTAATACTGGTGGTGTTGCTGCAGACCGGTAAAGGCTCGGGCATGGGCGCGGCCTTTGGCGGTTCAGCTCAAACCCTTTTTGGCTCTCGAGGAAAGTCCACGCCGCTCCAGAAGATAACGGCAGTTATGGCGGTGTTGTTTATGTCGCTCTCAATCGCGTTGGCTTCTTTCTCGGTAAGCGGGCGTTCGGCTCTCACGGAAGAGACTCCTGCAGACAAGGAATCGGGGATCGCTCCCGAGCCGCAAAAAGAATCGACGGCCGGTAAAGCATCTGATGCGGGTTCTGCGGCGGCGGAAGCCAGCGCTACGCCGGCCGAACAGCCGGCAACCATCCCCGAAGCTTCTCATGCCGCAAACGCACCAGACTCTAAGCCAAGTGCGCAACCAAAAGAGCCAACAGCCCTACCAGCAGTGGGTAAAGCGCCGGCAGCGTCAGATACCGCTCACCCCAAGTTGCCGTGAGTTAAAAACTCTAGGGTGAAGCAGGCACGAAGGTATCAATGCCGGGTATCTGAAACTTCTCGCCTTCCTTGAGCGTGATAACCGCCAACTTATCGACACCGCTCGCACGTACGCTGTCAATAAGCTTGACTGCCTCGCCGTAGTTGGCATCCGGGTCGATGTTGAGGAAAATGGTTTTATCGCGTCGGTTCTGATAAATTTCTTTAAGCCGGGCGGTCAACACGGGGCGCTCAACGCGGTTTTGGTTGAGAAAAATGGTGTTATCCTTAGTATAGGTAAGCACCACTTGGTCGGTAGTTATGTCCGGCGGTAAATCCACCTCGGCCTTTTTGGGGATATCAACGCTGTGCTGCAGAAGCATCAGCGGGGTGATCACCATAAATATGATCAACAGCACCAAAAGGATGTCGATGAGCGGCGTGACGTTCATGTCGGCTTGTACGCCGTGTTTACCGGACTGCATTGCCATGAGCTAGCCCTCTTTCGACCTGTTCTCTTCGGTCGCGAGTTTCACACGCGTAAATCCTGCCTCGTGGCAGATTTCCATCACCTTACGGACCACGCCGTAGTTCAGTCGCCGGTCGCCTTTGAGGTATACCTCTTTGGAGGCGTCTTTCCGAAGCTCATCCTGTAAACGAATGCTCAGGGTTGCTGGGCTGATGGGAGTTGGATCACCGCCAAGGTAAATACTAAAATCAAATCCTGCGGCAGTACGTCGAAGATACTCCACCGAGACGATCAGGTCTTGGCCGTTGTCAGGTTGTTTCTCCGGGTTTATGACCTGCGGAAGTTGGACATCTTTGCCCCGTTGAAGCATGGGGGTGACCACCATGAAGATGATCAACAGGACCAGCATCACATCTACCAACGGGGTGACATTGATTTCCGATCGCAATCCGCCGCCATTACCCGATATTGACATATCGTAACCCTCGTTTGCTCAATGCTGAGGAGAGTCAGTCTTCTCTGCGTTTTGCTTGACCAGCAGGTCGATTATTTCCAACGAAATTTCATTAATGTCGACTTGGAGCGCTTCTATTTTACTCGTGAAATAATTGTACAGAAGCACCGCAACAATGGCCACGCCGATACCCACAGCAGTGGTTACTAACGCCTCAGCAATACCCGCTGAAACGGCGCCGATGCCGCCGGATTCATTCTTGGCCATCCCCTGGAAAGAATTTATTATCCCAAAGACCGTGCCGAACAACCCGACGAAGGGAGCAGTGGACCCGACGGTCGCAAGTCCGGCCAATCCACGCCGAAGATTCGCCAATTCTCGTGCGCCCGATTTCTCGATTGCCCGATTGGCGGCGCCGAGAACATCGTAGCCATCAGCGTTGTGGGCATTGAGCAGCGATGCTTTAATATACTCAGTTAGTCCGGAGCTGATGACCTTGGCGATGTGGCTATACTTAAAATTCGCGGCCTCAGCCACTGCGTCCTTATATCTTTGTTGTTTTAATAGGTCCTGAATCCGAACCGCGTAATCACACGAATGTTTCTTTGCCTTCATGAATACATACCAGCGTTCGGTTGACACCCACACAACAAACACTGACATCAGAAACAGGATAGCAACAACCGTTTTGGCGATCACGCCCATGCTTGACCACATCTGCATTATGGTGAAGTCCATATATTCCTCCTGGATTTCCAACCTCAGCCGCTCTCCGCTGCGACGTTTTTCGGATTGGGTCAAAAGCCCTATTCTAGGTTGAACCTAAATCGGTACACCGTATAGGTTCCCACCGGTGTACCGTTGATGACATGCGGGGTAAACTTCCATGTTTTTATGGCATCCTGCACCGCCTGATCGAAGTTGGGATCGGATTTTATAAATTGGATCTCACCGACCGCTCCTTCAGCAGTGATATAGATCTTGACCACGATGAGGCCTTCGAGTCCCGCTACGCGCGCGATGCGGGGGTACTCTGGTTCTCTGCCTGCGATCCGACGTTTCTTGATAATATCCGGTGTTTGGTAGGTCGGCTGCGGAGGCGGCGGCGGCGCTTGTATCGATCCTCCGATGATCCCCCCAACCACGCCGCCCGGAACGCCCCCTTCCTCGCCATCCTCAACGCCGTTGTCGGGAGAGGGTTCTGGTTCTTGCTGCTCTCGGGGCTTTTCTTGAGGGATACTCTTTGGCGCCACGAGCTCTGCGGTTTTGGTCTGCGGCTTGATTTGTTGCACCTTTTGCTCTGGTTTCGGTGCCGATCTTTTTTTAGGTGGAGGGGGCGGGGGTGGGGGAGGGGGCAGTGATGCATAATCTACAAAGGTGATCGCCAAAGGCGGTTGCGGCACCGCATCCACCCGCAGACTATCGAATAAGATAATCGCGGTAATGAATATTCCATGCACGATAAGCGAGAACCCTAGGATTTTCCATAGCAACAACCCACGGCCAGTTTGCTTTTTAGTGAAATTCTCGAGCATGATTTTTTTGGGTAACCATCACCCAGCCTTTGGCTAGCGCGCGTCCTGTGTTTGCCCTTCGTGGTTATGCGGTATCGATTGATCCGTCTCGGTTTCGCCGTTGTTAGAACTGTCGCCGTGTCCGTTTGCTTGATCAGGTTGGGGGTCTTCCTTCCTCCGTTCGCTGATAATTTTGCCGGCTTCGCTGCGTAAGTCGTAAGCCGCTTCCAAATCCCATGACGTGCTGAGCTCATCAGGTTCGAACTGAGCCCGTTTGAGATACAGCAAGTTACCGTAAACCATTGCCTCCGCATAGTTATCTTTAAGTTTTGTCGCTCGTTTGGCGGCTTCTATTCCTTGGTCAACTAATCGTATGGCGACCATACCACCAACACGATCAGGTTGGTACTGCAGCAGGTTCCAAATATAGGTGCTGACTTCATAGAAAAAAAGGGCTTTTTTTTCTGGCTCTTGAGTTACCATCGCCCGCCGCCAATACCAATCGACAGCTTCTTGCAGGTAGTTGCTT
This sequence comes from uncultured delta proteobacterium, assembly GCA_963754925.1. Lineage (GTDB taxonomy): Bacteria > Myxococcota > B64-G9 > B64-G9 > B64-G9 > CAVWHX01. The sequence goes on along the minus strand of CAVWHX010000004.1, from coordinate 787,095 downwards.
TTATCAGCGATGATTGCCAAGATCTTCATTGCCTCGATGGTATCAGATGTTGTCTGCAGCACAGGTTTATAAAAATCTAACGCATCATCGTAACGTTTGCAGTCGATAAAAAGATTGATTAACGATTGGCGAGCTTCGTGGTCCGAAGGATTCTCGCGGAGCATCTCGATAAATAGATCCTTCGCCTGATTGGCGAATTTGACATCGTACGGTGCTGCTTTTAGTAAGGTCTTTATCTTGAATGATCGGGCGTTTTCATCGTTGGGGAACCGTCTCAGGTGCTCTTCAAAGGCGGCGATTGCTTCATGAGCCGCTTGTCTGTCCTGTACATCGGCGGCTTCCGGCGCGTAAATGCTAAAATAGGAGTACCCTAAGTTGAGAAAAAGGTTTGGGGTATCGGGATCAAGCTTTCTGGCTTCAATATATTTCTCGATTGCTCCATGATAGTCTGATGCGTTGTAGAGGGCATTTCCCTCTCGAGCAAGCTGTCTAGCTTTGATAGTATCGGTTAGCCCACATGAGCATATTGAATACGCTAGTACGCAAGCGCATAACGTAAATATAATAAAAGGCCTTTTTTTTGTCATTGCTAAAGATTGTTGCCGAGCGGAGCGAGGCTTATCAGAGATTGTTGACGAACGAAGTGAGGATTATAAGCTCGTATGCTTTGCACAATCTCTTGTCCTTTAGGGTTAACGCTTGAGGCAACATATTACTCCTACTCAAGTCAGAATGAATTCTACCCTAAACTGAGCTGTAAAAGAAGCCAAAACTGAATTCTGTAAGGGAAATTAAAAGGTTTTTTATTGCCTTGATGGAGATGATGTGCTACATGAGCCACCACTGTTGTTCTAATGTTCGATGACAAGTAGATGTTTGGGTGCGCCCAGGTGGTGGAACTGGTATACACGTACGTTTGAGGGGCGTATGGCTTTGCCTTGCGGGTTCGAGTCCCGCCCTGGGCATGGTGTTGTTGAGCTCGTTCTCGTCCTACGAGAACGAGCTTTTTTTGTAAACATATCAACTTACTTGCGCTCTGAGCGGGCTTGAGATAATCTTTATATTTATGACTACGCTATTTGCGCTCGTGGTTTTTCTCTGGGCGCCACATGGAGGGACGAGCGTCGTTTCGGAACCGATTCAGGTTGCGCAAGCTCCGGATGATTCATCCGGTGGAGGTTGGGGAGCTAAGGTCGAACGTGACCGTTGGGGTGATGAGGAGATACACGATCAACCCGCTGGTGAAAAAACTCCCCGGAAACCCAGTCCAGTAAAACCGAATGGCGCGGCTGCGGTTCAGCCGAAAATACCACTGGTCGCACCCCCACCTCCTCCAGCAACTCCCAACAAAGGTTCTTCACCAGATACTGGTCTCAGTAACGTTGGTGCCGAGCCGGCGGCTGCGACCCTTCCCGTACGGTTGAAAGGAGAACAGGAGGCAATTCATCGTCCATCAGGTACCATCGATGATTTATCCGCCATTTGGGATCAGCGACGAATTCATGTGACGCAACGCGACTTCGAACTTGCACGTACCGATCTTGAAAAAGCAGTTCGCTTACAGGATGAATTGGACCTGCGTAATTTGGAAGTGCAGGCGCAGGTGCTCATCCGTGAGGCTGCTCGGGCTAAGCAGCGGGGTGATCGGGAAGATGCCGTTTCATTGCTTGATGCCGCCGCTCGCGTCGCACCGGATCTCTCGGCAGTATACCGCGCCCGCGGAGGGTTATATTTTTCTGAAGATCCCGGTAACATCAAACGCTGGGGTTTTGAACTGCTGACTTCTTTTCAGGTTTACTTACTCAATCCGCTGAATCAAAATCGGTTGCTCGTCAATCTGGTCGTGGTCTTGTTGTTGGGGATTGGCCTGTTAGCGACAATCTTCATTGTGGTGCAGCTTCTGCGGTATGGTCGATTACTGTTTCACGACTTCCACCATATTTTTCCCTATGAGGTGGCACGCTTTCAGACCCTCATCGTGGGAATGCTCTTATTGTTACTGCCAATTCTTCTTGGGGCCGGATTGCTCATAACGCTCCTGTGGTGGTTGATGGCGGTGTGGCTTTACCAGGGTTGGTCTACCCGCAGTATCTCGCTGGTCATGGTGGGTTTTTTTGCCGTCACCCCGATAGCACTCGACTGGATAGTGAACCAACTCGCAGTTTTGGGATCGAGAAGTGAGGATCTGATCGCCATCGAGCACGGCGCCGCACCGCGCCAAAATCTTGAGCGAATAAGCAAGGAGCTTGAAAGACAACCGGAGGATGTAGCGTTGCTCGCAACCATGGCGCACTATCACAAACGAGTTTTTGAGTTGGGGCGGGCGCATGAACTCTATGATCGAGCATTGCGCCTCAAGCCAAACTCTGAAGTCCTTCTCAACAATATGGGCAACGTGTTGTACCTTGAGGGAAACATAGACTCCGCATTTTCACTCTATCAGCAGGCCACCCAGATTCGCCCCGATCTGGCGGTGCCCTACTTCAACCTCAGCACGTTGTATTTCAACCAGCTGGATCTCAAAAAGGGAAACGAGGCACATGCGCAGGCTCAGCGTTTGGATGCAATCGGCGTTCATACCTGGGAGCAAAAGGTTCGTTCGCTGGCCAACTATGTGGTGGTCGATATGCCTATACCGGATGAATGGCTGGCCAGCAGCTCAGTAAGCCAAGATGTTTTGCACAAAACTACTGATACCCTTTGGCATGCCGGGGGCGGATTTGGGTCGAAAGACCGATTCCCGTTAGTCGCCGCAGCATATGGCGGGCTTCTCATGGTGCTGACAACATTCCGGCGGAGGCTTAAGGTATCAAAAATATGTGCGCGGTGCGGGAGACCGGCCTGTCGACGCTGCAACACTGAGCTCAAAGATAACACAGTGTGTGGCCAATGCTTCCATGCGTTTGTTCGCAAAGAGCAGATCGACTCCAAGTCAAAGATAGCCAAGGAGCTGCAGATTCGCCACTTCTTACGGCGCCAAGAAAGCATTGTCCGGGGGATCAACTTTATTTTGCCGGGCGTTGGGCAGCTTATGAAAGGCAGGACGGTGCGCGGTATTTTGTTTTTACTGATAATATCTGTAGTACTGGCGCAGCTGCTTCTCGGCGATGCCCTCCTACGTAATCCCGCAAGTATTGGCGGCCGAGTGGATTGGCTTATGGTGGCGCCGTTGGGTATCGTGTTGATATCGTTTTACCTGTGGGCGGTGATCGATGCGTTTAGGCGCGACGGCTAACGCGGTCAAGAAGCACAGGGTGGGTTCTTGACGGTCTTTTGTGAGGGTATGCATGGCGCTTAAAGGAACTCTCAAAGATTTCGGGATAGCCGATATATTTCAACTCATCAGCCATCAGTCAAAGACCGGTGTGTTGCACCTCAATTCAAAGGAACAAGAAGTAAATATTTTCTTCGCCAGCGGCAATGTCGTACGGGCGGAATCAACAACCCGTAAGAAAAGCGATCTCCTTGGTTCGATGTTGGTGCGAGCAGAGGTGATTACTGAAGCCCAACTGGAAGAAGGCCTCGAAATCCAGCGGCGCACGTTGCGACGCCTGGGCGATATTCTCGTTGAGCGCAGCTACCTGAGCAAGGCTGATCTCAAAGAATTCACCCGCTTGCAGACCACCGAGACGATGTACAAGTTGTTTCATTGGGATACGGGGACCTACAACTTCGAGAGCGGGGAAGTGACCTACGACAAGGATTCGGTCGAGGCGATCCGCAGCGAGAACCTTTTGATGGAAGGCTTCCGGATGGTTGATGAGTGGCCCATGGTCCGGAAGAAAATATCTTCCTATGAAATGACGTTCAAACGGGTTAAAGAACTACCCCACGTTGCCGACACCCACACCAAAGAGGGCGATGAGATCGACAACGCCTTTGGAGAAGTTGTTGAAAAAGATAGTGCTGTGGCGGCAAAGAATATCGGTCGAAACGAAGTGCTCGTTTTTGGGTTGGCCCAATATGGGCATAACGTTCAAAAGTTAATCGATCTCTCGCGTCTGGGAGAATTTGAAACGTGCAAGGCCTTGCTCAACCTCCTCAACGAAGGATATATCAAGGTTGCCCCGATCAAGCGGGAGGCCGGTCGACTCGTCGATGAGCAACCAGGCGGTTGGGCGCGGGGCTTCTCATTGAGACGCCTCGTCGTACAGCTTGGGATATACCTCGTTATCGGGGGCATGCTATTGATTATCGTGCGGCTTAGCGATATTAATAGGTCGTCGCTGTTCTTTGATACCGGTGCATCGGTGGTGCGGGATCCGATAGCCAAAGAGTTGTTGGATCAAATTCAGTTACAGCGCATTCAAACAGGCCTCGAGGTCTATCGGTTGGAAGTCGGTCGCTACCCCGACACCCTTGATGAACTCATTTCCGGAAACCTGCTCCGGAAGAAAGATCTGCAATTTCCTTGGCAAAATTACCACTTCTACGAGCGTCGGGACGACCGCTACCTGTTGCTGAGGCCATTTGAGTGAATATCGTTGTCAAAGGAGTACGATGGATTCCCCACTACGTTCCTCAGCTCGGTCCCAAGCTCATATCCGGTTCGATGACGGAGCTTCTGCGCGGCTTCTCTTCGGTCCCGGCAACGCCCATGTGCGCCTGATCGAGGCATCAACCGGCGTCGCTATCTCGTCCCGTGGCACAGAACTGACGATTGACGGCGATCCGCATCAAGTCGAATTGGTCAATGACCTGCTCGATGAGCTGTATGCCCTGGTCCGGGAGGGTCGCACAATCTACACGTCGGACGTTGAACACGCCCTCCGAGTTAAGATGCGCGACCGCACCGTGTTGCTCAAGGATATCTTTATGGATACGATTTGGGTATCCAACCGCAAGCGCCACATTACCCCGCAGGGTATTGGTCAAAAGGCCTATGTTGAGGCCATCCGCCATCATGATGTGGTGTTTGGGATAGGACCGGCCGGCACCGGAAAAACCTATCTCGCCATGGCGATGGCCGTGGCGACGCTCAAACGCCAGGAGGTACAACGCATTGTCATCACCCGGCCGGCGGTCGAGGCGGGCGAGCGGTTAGGGTTCTTACCGGGCGATCTCGCCGAAAAGGTCAACCCCTACCTCCGGCCGCTCTACGATGCCTTGCACGACATGATGGAGCTTGAGCAGGTTGAGCGTTTTCTCGAACGGGGCACCCTCGAGGTTGCGCCCTTGGCGTTCATGCGCGGCCGGACGTTGAACGATAGTTTTATTATTCTGGATGAGGCTCAAAACACGACCTCGGAACAAATGAAGATGTTTCTGACCCGTTTAGGCTACGATTCCCGAGCGGTCATCACCGGTGATATTACCCAGATCGACCTTCCGGCCGATCGGACGTCAGGTCTTATCGAGGCGCGGACGATCCTGGCTGATATACCAGGCATTGCCTTTTGCATGTTCACTGAGCAGGACGTGGTTCGGCATCCTTTGGTTCAGGAGGTGATCCGCGCCTACGAGCGTCATGAGAGATGACTTCAATTGATGGGCCGATGGCATAAAAAGAGGCATTTTTTTGAAAAAGATACGTTCATTTTTCAATCTTGAAAGTTTTTTCCAAGATAGCGCGGGCGCGATCCGAGACTGGCGGCGCTTGTGGTATCCGCTCTTGTTGGGTCTTATGGTGATAGGTCTCGGGTTAGTGGTGGCGGTGTTGATCAATCCGTCCCCGAGCCCGTCAATATCGCTGAGCGAGGAAGATATTGGCAAGTTTGCGACTACCGATATACGTGCGCCAATTAGGTTTACCGTGCCAGATGTGGAAGAAATCGAGCGCAAACGTCGCGAGGCTGAGGAGAAAGTAAAATCGGTATACGATGTTGATATGGATCTCGGCGACCGGCAATTGCAGCGCCTGAGAGAGGCGTTTGCCGAAATGAGAGGAGTCTTTGAAGCACATGAACAAACGGTTCAGGGAATCGAGCCCGAGAAGCGCGGCGCGATCGCCGCACCCGGCTTATCCAAGTACCCGCAATCGAGCGTGAATAAGGAAACCGGGTCGCACAAAACTGGCAAAACCGAAGACTCTTCAAAAACCATGGATGTACAGCAAAGGTTATTAGATGCCAAATTGGACGAACATAAGCATCGATTCCTCACCATCCTGCGGGTGCCGGTCAATGATGAAGATTTTGCCCTTCTGCGTGAGGATCGTTTCTCAATCGAAAGCCTCAATGCCGTGGTCAGCATGGTTAGTCAAAGCATGCGCGGAATGATCGTTTCACGGCGTGAGCAGCTCGGGGCCGATCTCAGCAAAGGCATCAGCGTTCGCTACCTGCGTGGTGGCGTCGTCGAGAGCGAACAACAGCTCAGCAGTTCAGCCCATATCATGGACCTCGATCAATCCCGATGGCAGGTAGAACAAATAGCGACTCGGGAACTTGGTAACATATCACCAGCGCTGAAGATGGCGTTGACCCACGTAGCCAAGAGCCTCATTACTCCCAACGTAACCTGCAACTGGATTGAAATCGAACGAAGAAAAAAGGAAGCGGGGAACTCGATACGCCCGTTAGAGACGCCGATAGAGAAGGGGACCAAAATCATACGTGATGGAGATAGGATTGAGCCGTGGCATGTGCGCGTGTTTCAACAAATGGCCAAGCTCTCCGAGGTTTCCAACTCGCTGGAGCGGGCGCTGGGAACCGTTCTTCTCGTCGCGTTGATCCTGATCGTTATCGGTGTGTTCTCGGCAAGGAACATCCGCAAGTTCCGCACGCAGCCGCGGGATTTGGTATTGGTGATGTTGACGTTGTTTGTGTTTGTGGTTTCAGTAAAGATCTGGTTTTGGATATTCGGCGCCGTGTGGGAGCAGTTTAAAGTCTTTCCGCTAGAATCCTACTTTTACGCTATTCCCTTTGCGGCCAGTGCGATGCTGATCCGTTTTGTGCTCAATAGTGAAATGGCCCTGGCCTTCACCGCCATAGCCAGTGTTCTGTCTGGGTTGCTGATGGAAAACAGCATCGGTTTTACCGTGTATTGTTTAGGCAGCTCGTTGGTGGCTGCCGGTGCTGTCGGCAAAGCTAACGTGCGCTCGTCGTTACTCAAGGCCGGGTTGTTCACGGGACTCGTGAACATGGCGCTCGCCGTTGGCTTGTCGCTCTTTGGGCGAATATTCTTCTCGTTTGATACTCTCTTCAATGCAATTTTCGCCTTCTCAGGCGGGATCCTTGCGGCCATGGTTGTGACGGGGGTAGCGCCATTGGTTGAGGTTCTGTTCGGCTACACCACCGATATAAAACTGTTGGAGCTCGCCAACCTGAACCACCCCTTGCTCAAAGACCTCATTGTCCAGGCGCCCGGTTCATACCACCATAGCATCATCGTGGGGTCGTTGGTGGAAGCGGCGGCGGAGTCGATCCGTTGCAATCCGCTGTTGGCGCGGGTGATGGCCTACTACCACGACATCGGCAAGGTGAAGAATCCGGCCTATTTTTCGGAAAACCAGCGCGACGGCAGCAACCGGCATGACAAGCTCAAACCCTCATTGTCGGCGACCGTGATCAAGAGCCACGTCAAGGACGGTGCAGAGTTGGGTCGGGCCGCCAAGCTGGGCCAGCCGATTGTAGACGCCATTCTGCAGCACCATGGCACTTCGTTGATCAAGTACTTCTATCAGAAGGCCAAGGATCAAGAAGAACCAGAAGCCATGGTGGTCGAGGAAGAGTTCCGGTATCCGGGACCAAAACCGCAAACGCGCGAGGTGGCGGTGGTAATGCTCGCCGACAGCGTCGAGGCGGCGGCAAAAAGCATCACCGATCCATCGCCGGCACGCCTGCAGGGGCTGGTGCAGAACATAATCAACCGCATCTTTGTCGATGGCCAACTTGACGAGTGCGATCTTACTCTTAAGGATCTGCATGAGATCGCCCGGGCCTTCAACCGGGTCCTCAACGGGATCTACCATTACCGTCCGGACTACCCCGAGACAGCTACCAAGGAACGCGATTCGGCCAAAGCCAAATTCAATGACGGCAAGACCACCTCGCCAAAACGAGACCTGAGTGAGCGGCGTAAAGAGACCCCAGGAGACGATGACAAGGATAAGGAGCCGGAGGATCTGAAACGGTTAGGCATGTGAATCCTTGACCTCGCGTCCGATCCAGGAAATTCTCTCAGGTGCACGGTGAGACCGTAGGCGGCATGATGGGACTGACTATATTAAAACGTCGTGGGGTAACATTTCAACAACGGCGCACACTCGCGTTACGCGGGGAACGGCTTGGCACCATGCTCGGTATTTTTCCCCAGGCCGAAGTGGTAGTGTTGTTGACCGATGACCGGGAGATGACGAGTCTCAACACCACCTATCGTGGCCGACGTCGGACCACCGACGTGCTTGCCTTCTCGCAGTTGGAAGGCCCAGGGGGGAGCTTGCATCCACAGGTTCTGGGCGATATCGTCATTTCGGTGACGACTGCCAAGCGCCAGGCTAAACAACGCCGCGCGAGCGTGCTCGATGAGGTAACCGAGTTGCTCGTTCACGGCCTATTGCATCTGCTTGGCTACGATCACGAGGGGGCAGGTCGAGCCGCTGCTACGCACATGCGCAAGAAGCAACGTGAATTGGTTGCTCGCTTAATCAGTTGAACCATTGGGTGAAGAATGCCATGGCAGTATCATAACCAAGAATCCGTTTTATGAAAGCTCACGAAAAGGAGACATTGCATCGATGTTCAAAGAATTGAGAGAGCGCATAGAGGGTTTGGCCCGCAGGCTTGAGACGCTCAGGGGGCCTCTTTGACATCTCGGCCAAGGAGCAGCGCTTAGCGTCAATCGATTCGGAAATTGAAAAACCCGGTTTTTGGGATAACCAGAAGCGTGCGTCCCAGATTCAGAAAGAGCGCGCAGGACTTCTACACGCGGTCGGCGCGTTTCGCCGGGTGGAAAAAGGCATCCGGGAGGCTCTCGATCTGATAGACCTGGCCGTGGGCGAACAAGACGAAAGCGTCGAGGCCGAGCTGGTCAGGGAGGAAGAGGGGCTTGCCCAACTCGTCCGCACCCTAGAGCTCACCCGCATGCTTGCGGGCCCCAACGACCAAGCCAGTGCGTTTGTCAATATCAACGCCGGTGCCGGCGGCACGGAGTCCTGTGATTGGGCGGAAATGCTCATGCGCATGTACCTACGCTACGGGGAGTCGCACGGGTATGCCGTAAGCATCGTTGACTACCAGCCCGGCGACGAGGCGGGTGTGCGCTCCTGCACTATCGCCGTAGAAGGCCCGGCAGCGTACGGCTACCTGCGGGCAGAAGTCGGCATTCATCGCCTGGTGCGCATTTCGCCCTTTGATGCGAACAAGCGTCGGCATACGTCGTTCGCCAGTGTTTTTGTGTATCCGGAAGTGGAGGACTCGATTGACATTGAGGTCCGTGAGGAAGACCTGCGTATCGACACGTACCGCGCCGGCGGCAAGGGCGGACAACATGTCAATAAGACCGACTCGGCCGTACGCATCACCCACTACCCCTCGGGGGTGGTCGTTCAATGCCAGAACGAACGCAGCCAGCATCGCAACAAAGCGACAGCCATGAAAATGCTCAGATCGCGCCTCTACGATATCGAAATGGACAAGCGCCGCGCCGAACAGGATGCACAGTATGCCCAAAAAAAGGAAATCGCCTGGGGGTCACAGATTCGCTCGTATGTGTTGCAGCCCTACCGGTTGGTCAAGGATCACCGCACCGGTCATGAAGTTGGCAACGTTGAGCGGGTCCTCGATGGCTCGTTAGACGACTTTATCGAGGCGTACTTGATCCAGGCTGGGGCCGAGAAGGTATCCTAGTCAAAGGGATCCGCTAGTCGCTGGAATGTATCGATATTATTGCTTGTTTTATAACCAATAATGAGGTCCGGGAAACGGTAATTGCACAGGTTTTTCCTTGACCACCTTGAGTAAATGGGCTATTGTACGGCGGTTTAATAGACGGAAATGCTTTTTTAATCGAGAGGTTACATAAGCTAGATGGACGATCAGAACGCGCAACGCCGCCGCAAGTTGGAGGCCCTCCGGGAACGAGGCGTCAATCCGTACCCCAATGATTTCAAACCAGACCACGTTACGATTCAAGTTCATCGTGCCCACGCTGAACAGGATAACGAAGCGCTTTCCAAGCTCAATATCACCTATCGTTTGGCCGGCCGGGTTATGGCAATGCGTATGTTTGGCAAGGCCGCCTTTCTGAAATTGAGCGATCGTTCCGGGACCATCCAGGTAATGGCACAGGAGGATATTCTTGGCAACGAGGCGTTCGAGGTTTTTAAAAAGTGCATCGAGGTAGGCGATCTGATTGGCATTGTGGGCAAGCCCGTGCGCACCCGCACCAATGAGCTCTCCATCCAGGCCGAACAGCTCCGTATTCTTACCAAGAGCGTGCGGCCCTTGCCGGAGAAGTGGCATGGTCTGACCGATGTGGAGATTCGCTACCGGCAACGATATGTTGATCTCATGGTTAACCCAGAGGTGCGCGAAATTTTTCGCCTGCGCGCCCATACCCTTCGGCTGATCCGCGCCTTTTTCGATAATCGCGATTTTCTTGAAGTTGAAACCCCCATGATGCATAGCCTGGCGGGCGGCGCAACTGCCCGGCCGTTTATAACTCACCATAACGCCCTAGACATGGACTTGTATCTGCGAGTAGCGCCCGAGCTATTTCTCAAGAGATTGCTGGTTGGGGGACTCGAGCGCGTGTATGAAGTGAATCGAAGCTTCCGCAACGAAGGCGTCTCCACTCGTCACAACCCTGAATTCACCATGCTCGAGTTCTACCAGGCGTACGCCACCTATCAAGATTTGATTACGTTGACCGAGGAGCTTCTCGCTTCTTTGGTGCAAGAACTGAAGGGTACGAGCACCGTGCCGTTCCAAGGGGTGGAGATCAATCTTAAACCGCCGTACCGGCGCATTACGCTGCGAGAGGCGCTTGCCGAGCAACTCCACCTATCGCAGGAAAAGCTCGCCGATCAGGACTTCGTGAGAACGCTCGCCGACACATTGAATGTTGCCTATGCCCCTGACTGGACTTCCGGAAAAATGCTTATGGCGCTTTTTGAAGAGAAAGTCGAAGCTCAGCTTGTTCAGCCAACCTTTGTGTGTGACTTTCCGCTGGATGTCTCGCCGTTGTCGCGCAAGAAGGAAGGGTCGCCTGAATTGGTTGACCGCTTCGAGCTGTACATCGCCGGCCGGGAGATCGCCAACGCCTTCTCTGAACTCAATGATCCTGATGATCAGCGCGAGCGCTTCGCGCAGCAAATGAACGCCAAGGCCTCCGGCGATGAGGAGGCCATGCCCTACGACGAGGACTACATCCGAGCGCTTGAGTATGGGATGCCGCCGGCCGGCGGCGAGGGTATCGGGATTGATCGGCTGGTTATGGTCCTCGCAGATGTTCCTTCAATCCGGGATGTCATTCTGTTCCCGCTGCTGAGACCTGAACGCTGATGAACGGTGCACTGCCGGTCGGGAGGAAACTTGGACAAGCAGCGTGATGTCGCATCCTTTGTCAAGGCAATCGGAGGGGGACTGGCCTTAAGCATCGGGCTTCTCGTATGTGGCGAATTTATCCTTAAGAGGGTTGCTCCCGACCTCGACCCCAGTTCAGCCGCTGTATCCTACATGCTGGTTGCTGGCGGGGGTGTGGGAACCGGGCTTCTGCTCGGACTGCTGGTGAGATACTTTCCGTCACTTGAGGGGTTTTTGTGCAGCCTCGCGGTGCTGGCGCGCTACTGGATCCGGGACGATTTTCAAATTGGGTTGGACAACGTTGTCGAGCTGTTGCTGAAGTTCGAAAGTTTTTTTGCAGCGTTGTATCTTACTGCCTTCGTGATCTTCTTAGCCCGTGGTGGAGGGCTTTTCTACCCGTTTTTTGTCGGATTGCGTTATCTGCGGTTCAAGATGATAACCGCCATATCAGTGGTCGGGGTGGCCTTGGGCGTGGCGGCTATGATCGTCGTTTTGAGTGTCATGAGCGGGTTCGAGACTGATCTCAAAGAAAAAATCGTCGGGGTTAACGCGCACGCGATTGTCCAGAAGATCGGCACCGATTTCACCGAATATCGCACCGTGCTTGAAAAGATCAAGCGCGTGCCGGGGGTCGTGGCGGCCAGCCCGTTTGTCTACAACGAGGTGATGGTTTCCTCCGCGTACAACATCGCGGGGATCTTTATCCGCGGTATCGATATTGATACGAGTTCGGAAGTGACCGATATGAACCAGAGCATCGAGGAGGGCAGCCTCGATCTCCTTCGCCATCCCGAGAAGATCGATGCCTATCTCGATGACCTCAACCGGAAGGACCGGTTATCGAAGGGCGAGGAGGATAGTGAAAAACCGCTGCAGAACGATATGCCGATACCTCAGAAAGACCTTGCGTCTCACGACGAGCGGCATGAGACCCTCCCCTCGGCGCCAGCAGATGCCACCTCTCGTTCGCCGCATGCACCCAAGGCCGCTGCCGAAGACGAGATTCCCGTGCCAGAACCGCTGATCGTATCAACGGAGCGCGCAAAGCCGGTGGCTGGCATCCTTATCGGAAAAGAGCTTCGGAAAATCCTGCGTGTGAATGTTGGCGATCGGATTAATGTCGTCTCGCCATTGAGTGAAGAGCTTGGTCCAGCCGGACCAGTGCCCAAGGCCCGCGCTTTTCGAGTGGCGGGGGTATTTTACACCGGCATGTATGAGTATGACGCCAAATCGGTGGCCATCACCCTGAAGGATGCTCAAAACTTCTTTGGCATGGATGACTCAATCACCGGTATCCAGCTTAGGTTCGACAACCTGGATCGCGCCGGTAAGATTTGCAACGAGATTGTTTCTGCTCTCGACGGCAGTCCCTACTACACCCGGACCTGGTACCAAATGAACGGAAACCTTTTCTCCGCCCTCAAAATGGAGAAGATCGGCATGTTCATTTTAGTGGTGATCGTTACGTTGGTATCATCCTTTGGGATCATCTCGACGCTGATAATGCTGGTGTGGGAGAAAATCAAGGAGATCGCCATCCTAAAATCAATGGGCTCGACCGGTGATGGAGTAATGAAAATCTTTATGTTTGAGGGTATTGCCATCGGGGTTGTTGGAACGGCATTAGGGCTCATCATGGGATTTGGCGTTTGTGAGTGGCTCATGAATTATGGCATTCAGCTCAATTCAGAGGTGTACTATATCGAAAAGTTGCCGGTCAACCTGGATTCCATTGAGTTTATCCTGATTGCGGGGATAGCGTTGCACATCAGCTTTATTGCAACCATTTACCCAGCTAACCGAGCTTCGCGTTTGAGGCCGGTTGAAGGCCTGCGGTACGATTGACTTTGAGAAATATGTACGTGAAACAAAGGAAATTGTGATATTGGAGCGAAACGCACTGGTGTTTATCGGATTTAAGTGGGCAGATGAGCAGAGCGCATCAGAGATTTTTTTAGGGAGAGAAAGGTTTATGGTGTGGAACCACTGGTAGCTGCACAGGATCTTGTCAAGACCTACCGATTGGCCAGGAAGCTTGTTCCGGTGCTGCGGGGGATAAGCTTTGAAGTTATGCCGGGCGAGATGGTTGCGGTCGTGGGTCCTTCGGGGGCCGGCAAGAGCACGTTGTTGCACCTTTTGGGCACCCTGGATCAACCCAGTTCCGGCACGATTCGGATTCGAGGTGAAAATGTGCATGATTTTACCCCGAACCAGCTCGCGTCGTTTCGTAATCGAACGATTGGGTTCGTGTTCCAGTTCCACCATCTTTTGCCAGAATTCACCGCATTGGAAAACACCATGATGCCTGCTTTGATTCAACGGGTGCCGCGTCAGAAAGCAGCCGTGTTCGCAACCGAAATGTTACGAGAGGTTGGGCTGATCGATAGGCTTGATCACCGACCGGTGGAGCTATCCGGTGGAGAACAGCAACGGGTGGCGGTGGCTCGGGCGTTGTTACTGAAGCCGCGCCTCCTTCTGGCTGATGAACCCACCGGCAACCTCGATGAGGAAACGGGTGATGGGATTAATCACTTATTGTTTGATCTCAACCGGCGTTTCGGTATGACCACCATCATGGTGACCCATAATCAACGGTTAGCGGAACGGCTCCCACGCACCTTGATTCTGCGCGAGGGAAGAATTGTGGAGACGGCGAAAGTGGCTGCGGGAGACGGGAAGGCAGCGGTATGATGCGTTCGATGCGCTCCTCCATATGGATGGCGGTGCTGCTCTGCAGCTGGCTCCCGACAGCCGCGGCTCAGGTTCTTGAAGGGATCGAAATCCGCGGCAATAAGCGCGTCGAGGCGGATGCCATTCAGCTCGTGTTGAAGTCTCAACTCGGTAAACCCTTGAGTGCCGAGCAGGTGGCTGCGGATATCAAGGCTATCTTCGGGTTGGGTTATTTTGATGATGTTCGGGCTGAGGTCGAGGACTCTCCCTCGGGTAAAAAGCTGATCTTTGTCGTCAGCGAGAAGCCGGCGATTGCCTCGATTAAGTACACCGGCAACCACGAAATTGACCTTGATAAGATCAAGGAGGTCGTTGATATCCAGCCGCTGTCGGTTTTGGACATTGGTAAAATTAAGAAAAACGCCGAGAAGATTCACGACCTCTATGTGGAAAAGGGTTTCTACCTGGCTGATGTCACCTACGAACTCACGTCGGTGTCCGGCAATCAAGTTGATCTCACCTTTGTCATCGATGAGCATGCTAAGGTGCAGGTCAAACGTATTTCTTTTTTAGGCAATATCAAGGTTGCTGACGACGATCTCAAAGAGATAATGGCCACTAAGGAGGGAGGGTTTTTTTCCTTTTTGACATCATCCGGCACCTATAAGGAAGAGCTTATCAAGCGTGACCAATTCATGATCAGCGACTACTACTACAACCATGGCTACATCAACGTGAAGGTGGGGGAACCAATCATCGAGATCAGCCGCGATCGCAGCTCATTGTTTATCGCCTTCCCGATAGAGGAGGGCGAACAGTTCCGCTTCGGCAATACTTCCTTTACGGACAGTTTGCTGGTCGACGACAAGTCGTTGCTCGCCACCATCAAAAAGTTCCAAGCGGCGGGCGGAACTGGTTTGGTGTTTTCAAAGGATCTCGAGCACGCCCTGGCCGATAAGTACAACCCGGCTGAAATCAGCGCGCTTACCCTCGCGGTGCTCGCGGATATTCGCAAGGAAGTCGCGCAACGTATCGATCGATCCATCTGGGAGGAAGATCAACCCCCACGACCGGCGGGAGAGCCGCTGCGGGAGCAGATGCATAACGAGATCCTGCAACAGCTCAAGAGCCAGGTGCTTAGGGAGCTGATGGCGATTCCAACCGGAGAGATATTTAGCCGGATGCAGCTCAATACGGGTATGCTCCGGGTCCAAGAAATCTACAAAGATCGCGGGTACGCATATGCCGAGGTGGTTCCTAATGTCAGTGTTGACAGCAGCGCGCGGATAGTTGACATAGCGTTCAGCGTTCAGAGTGGCGCGAAGGTGTACATCGAACGGGTGGAGATCGCCGGCAACGTTAAGACGCGCGACAAGGTCATCCGCCGCCAGATGCGCGTCTATGAGGGTGAACTCTACTCGGGAAGCGGTTTGGAGACCTCGAAACGACGGATAAATTCATTAGGGTTTTTCGAGAAGGTCGATATCTCAGAGAAAAAAGGCAGCGGCCCGGATCGGATTGTTCTCAAGGTTGAGGTGAAAGAGCGCTCGACCGGCACCTTCCAGATCGGTGTCGGTTTCTCATCGGTGGAGAACCTCATCGGCACCGCTCAGATAGCCCAACATAACCTGTTTGGACGAGGACAAACGCTTTCTCTCATGGCGCAGCTATCGAGTATGCGGCAGTATTTCAGTTTACAGTTCGCTGAACCCTATTTCTTTGACACCAACTGGGCGCTGTCGGTTTCGATTTATAGCGTACAACTCGACTATCTAACGTTCCTGCGTACGGCCAGGGGAGGGGATATCGGTCTCGGTTACGAGATCTTTGATTACTGGCGCTTGTCCGCAACCTATAAATTAGAGAAGGTCATTATCTCGCCTGAAACGAGGGCGGGTTCAGGCATACGCTTGCCCGACTTGTCTTCGAGCGCCTTCACCTCGAGCGTGCAGGTGGTTCTGACGTGGGACACCCGTAACGACAAGCTGTTCCCGAGCAACGGACACTTTCTGCAGGGTGCTGTCGAGTACGCGAGCCCGTATACCGTCAGTCAAAATGTTTTCACCCGTTTTTCGGGCGTTGCGCGTTGGTATTTCCCGATCATCTGGGGTATCGTCCTGAAGACCAACCTTGAGATAGGGTATATCTTGTCTACTGCTTCTGGCGGTGTTCCCATATCCGAGAAGTACTTCCTCGGCGGGATTTACAACATTCGGGGTTTTGAACCACGTTCGATTGGACCGCCGCTGTGTAGCCCGGCCAATGGCTGGGATCCGCATTCGCCCTTGGCGTGCAACAATTTCGGTGGCGACAAAGAGCTCTGGGGTAACGTCGAGTTTGAGTTCCCGATCGTCCCGCAGATCAACATCAAAGGGGTTGTGTTTCTTGACAGCGGCAATGCCTATGGCGAAAAAGAAAACTTCTTCTCCAACCGCCTCAGCGAGGTGAATCATTCCCAAGAAACCTGGTTGGGTTTGTACTGGTCCTCGGGTTTTGGGTTCCGCTGGTTTTCACCCATTGGCCCGTTGCGCTTCGAGTGGGGATTTCCAATTACCCGAAGACCGGGGGACCGACCCATGTTATTTGAATTTACGATTGGTAATTTTTTCTAACGGGAGGGCGCTTTCATGAGAAACGCAATTTTAACGGTTGGGATGTGTTGTCTCGGTGCTGTGGCATTTGTTTCATCGGCAGAAGCGCAAACAGGCAAGATAGGCTACGTCAGCCTCAACGCGGTACTGGAAGGGACGGCCGAGGGTAAGGCGATCATGGATCGGCTGCAGAAGGAGTTTGGCGCCAAACAAAAGGAGTTCGATGATCGCATGAAGACGTTCGAGGAAAAGGCCAAGGAATTCCAGCAACAGCAGGCCATGCTCAAGGAGGACGTTCGCAAAGAGCGTACTCAGGCATTGGCCAAAGAGGAACAAGACCTGCGTAACGCCTTGATGCAAGCGCAGAACGAGATCAACAAAAAGAAGTCCGATGTGTTGGGGTCCTTCGAGGAGCAGTTGCGGGATGTCATTGCAACGGTAGCTGAACGAAACGGCATGGATTATATCCTGCGCACCGAGGTGCTCCTGCACGGCCCGCCAAAAATGGATCTCACCAACGAAGTGATCCGCGAATACGATCGTCGGCACCCCGTGGGCTCCTCTCCGAAGAAGGGCAAGTAGTCGGGAAGTGCCTTCAGGGCGGGAATTCGCGGTTGATTATCGGGAGTACCTGTGCAGCGCTCCTTGCGTGAGATTGCTCAGTTGCTGTGCGCCGAGCTCATTGGTGCCGATGTCCCCATCCGGGGAGTAGCGCCTTTGGAACTGGCGGAGGAGGGAGAGGTATCGCTCTGCCTCGATCTTCGACAGGCTGAAAACCTACGCACTACCAGGGCCTCGGCGGTGATGCTGCCTCGCAGCCAACGCTCGCTTGCCGTGCAAGCCCCCTGCGCCGTGCTCCTCGTCGAAGAACCACGAACGTCGCTCATGCGCGTGCTCGAGTGCTTTCATCCCCCTATGCCGGTGGTGCCGGGAATATCCCCCGACGCCTGGGTCGATCCCAGCGCGCAGGTAGCGCCGTCGGCGTGCATCGAACGGGCGGCTCGGGTGGGCCGGGGGGTGCGCATTGGTGAGCGCAGTATGATAGCCGGCGGCGCGTCTATTGATGAAGGCGCACACGTGGGCGGGGACTGCCGCATCGGCGTAAACGCTGTTGTTGCGGCTCATTGTGTTCTGGGCGATCGGGTTGTGATCGGGCCAGGCGCGGTAATCGGGGCCGACGGTTTTGGGTTCGTTGAGGAACACGGGCGCCGTCGCAAGCTTCCGCAGGTGGGTACGGTGCTGATTGAGGATGATGTAGAGATCGGCGCCAACGCTACCGTGGCGCGCGCAACCCTGGGAGTAACGCGCATCGGTCGTGGAACCAAGATCGATTGTCTGGTGCATGTGGCCCATAATGTGACGATTGGACCGTCAGTGGTGATCGCTGCGCAAGTAGGACTATCCGGCAGCGTTCGGGTAGAGGAAGGCGCGCTGCTGGGGGGACAGGTGGGGGTGAGCGATCATATCGTGATAGGTCGGGGAGCCCAGGTGGCGGCCAAGTCCGGGGTCGGTGTTCACGTCGAGCCCGGAGCCCGCGTGGCGGGTTACCCCGCAATGCCGGTCAAAGACTGGCTCCAGAGCGTTTTCCTCTGGCGGCGCTTGAAACGTCTCCATAAACCATCGCATAACAACGGGAGCGAAGCGTGACCTGCGTTCATCCGACGGCGGTAGTGCATCCATCAGCGAAATTGGGGTCACAGGTAGAGATAGGGCCGTGGACCGTGGTAGGCGCCGACGTTGCGATCGGAGCGCGCTCGATAATTGGCGCGCACGTGGTTTTAGAAGGCCCTTTGACGATGGGCGCAGACAATCACATCTATCCGCATGCCGTGCTGGGAACGGCGCCGCAGGACATCAAGTACCATAATGAGCCCACCCGGTTGGAAATGGGAGATCACAACTTGGTGCGCGAATTTGTCACCGTACATCGCGGAACGCCGCAGGGGCGAGGATACACCCGCATTGGTTCGGACGTGTTCCTCATGGCGTATTCCCATGTAGGCCACGACAACTTGATCGGCAGTAACGTGGTCATAGCCAATAGCGTTCAACTGGCCGGGCATGTTCACCTCGAGGATTATGCGGTGATCGGCGGCTGCACCGCCATACACCAATTTGTGCACGTTGGTGCGCACGCTTTTGTTGGCGGTGGCAGCGTTGTACGGATGGATGTGGCGCCTTTTTGTAAGGTGGCCGGCAGCCGCGCGCGGCTTTTCGGCCTTAACAGTGTGGGCTTGCGCCGGCGTGGTTTTTCGAGCGAGCAGCTTAAGATACTGCGCCGCGCGTACCGTTTGGCTTTCCTTTCCAATCTCCTGGCGGTTGAGGCGGCTTCAAGGATAGAAGCCGAGTTAATTCCGCTCTGTCCCCAGTTGAAGGATTTCATCGTCTTTCTGAGAGAATCCGAACGCGGTATAACGCGCTAGAGATTGTTGCCGAGCAGAGCGAGGCTTACAATCTCTCATCCTATGGGTTAGAGGTTGTTAGCGAACTCCTCAAAACATTTCCGCTGCGTCAAAAGCGCGTCAATAGCAGCGCGAAAGATGGGGAGGGACCCGCTCATTTCCATTCAGATATTTTAGTGGTGAAGCAGTTCGAGGGAAATGCTATAGAATTCGATTATTAGGAGGTTGTCATGAGGTCGATTCTTGCTCCAGTCCTTGTTCTTGCGATGATAATCGCTTCGTCGTGTCGGTCGCCTGGTGAGAAAGAGTTGAGAGAAGCGGTTTGCAAAGAAGACCCCTCAAATATCCAGAAACCACTTGATGGGGGCGCCGATGTGAACGCGAAGACAACCGATGGTTGGACATCCCTTCATATGGCCTCTAAAGAAGGCAATATTGCCGTGGTGGAGCTGTTGCTTAGTAAGGGTGCCGATGTGAATGCGAAGACAACCGGTGGCTGGACACCCCTCCATTTTGCTTCCCAGGAAGGCTATAACGCCGTAGTGGAGCTGTTGCTTAGCAAGGGCGCCGACGTGAATGCGAAAATAGCCAATGGTTTGACATCCCTCCATATGGCCTCAAGAAAAGGCAATAACGCCATGGTGGAGCTGCTACTTACCAAGGGTGCTGATGTGAATGCGAAAAAGACCGATGGCGGGACGCCACTGCATGAGGCCTCCTATGGCGGTCATGCTGATGTGGTAAACACATTGCTAGCAAGGGGCGCTGATGTAAACGCGAAAACATACGCAGGTTCTACACCACTCTTTTTAGCCTGTGTTGAAGGCCATACCGCCGTGGTGGAAATGTTGCTTAGTAAGGGTGCCGACGTGAATGCGAAGACATCCGAAGACGCTACACCCCTCCATATGGCCTCCCAGAACGGTCATACCACTGTGGTTGAGGTATTGCTTAGCAATGGCGCCGATGTGAAAGCGAAAACGACCAATGGTTTTACATCCCTCCATTCAGCTTCCCAGAACGGTCATGCCACTGTGGTCGAGGTATTGCTTAGTAAGGGCGCCTATGTGAATGCGAAAACATCCGAAGGCTTTACATCCCTCCATGTAGCTTCCCAGAACGGCCATATTGACGTGGTGGAAATGTTGCTTCGAAAGGGCGCCGATGTGAACACGAAAGCACCCAATGGTATCACTCCCCTTCATCTGGCTTCTCAGAATGGTCATGCCGCTGTAGTAACGGCATTGCTTAGTAAGGGAGCCGACATAAACGCGAAGGCAACCGATAATGAAACCACACCTCTTGGTAGTGCTTCTTTCCAAGGCCATACCGATGTTGCCAAGTTACTGCTGGCCAAGGGAGCCGATGTGAACGCAAAAGCTTTTAAAGACGGGACGCCTCTCATTATCGCTGCTCAACAAGACAGTACTCTGATAGTGGAGTTGTTGCTCAGTAACGGCGCTGATATAAACGCGACAGATTCCGATGGTGATACACCCCTCCATGGAGCCGCATTCCTGGGCCACACTAAGGTAGTAAAGGTACTGCTGGCAAAGGGTGCCAACCCAAAATTGAAAGATAAAGATGGAAAAACGCCTGTACCTCGTCAAAAATAATTCAGACGGAAAACCAAGCAATCAACGGCGAGATGAGAATTTAAAAGTATCTCGTGATCCGAGTTTCTTTATCCAAAAACTGCCGATCATGCTGTTCATGAGGAAGAATAAATCGAACTGAAAGATAAAAGATAGAAGTGTCCATTGAAACAAAAATTATTGGTCGGGCCTCAACCAACCAATCCAGACCTAAGCAGCCTCACGCCATTCGTATCGGTGGTGCAATCCACCGACCCTCGGCAATGCAATCACCTGGGCATTCGGTGACGGCCGTGATGTTACCGGCCGCTTCTTGGGAGAATCTTTTTCGAGAGCAAGATGGCAACGGTCTGTGTTGTAGTAACTGACATACTCCCGAAGGAGTCTGCGTAACTGAGCCTGGTTCAACACCACCACATGATCTAGGAGCTCTCGCCGTACTGATAAGACCCACCGTTCGGCGACTCCATTCTGCCAAGGTGATTTCCATGCGATTCTTACCGGCTTTATATTCATCGTCTTGAACGCGTTTAATACGGAGAATTCAAATTTCTTGTCTCGATCAAGAATGAGGTATTTCGGAGCAGTATCGAAGGGAAATGCCTCCCTGAGCTGTTGAACAACCCATTCTGAACAGGGATGGGTTGTAACAGCGAACCGGGTGATCTGTCGTCTCGCATGCATGATGACAAAAAATACATAGAGTACACTGAACGTGATGGTGGGAACGGTAAAGAAATCGATTCCGGCGATCAGATCGCGGTGGTTTTTCAGGAAGGTCATCCAGTTTTTCAAGGCATCTGGCGGAGCGGGCTTTTTGGGCATATAGCGAGAGACAGTACGTTCGGATACTCTAAATCCCAATTTCAACAACTCCGCATGAATTCTGGGAGCACCCCAAGTATTGTCGGCGGCCATTTGGCGTATAAGCGCTCGAATCTCCCTGTGGATGAGCGCTCGACCCATACGGTCAGATTTAGATTTCCAACGCCAATAGCGACGGAATCCTTCTTGGTGCCACCGGACAACGGTTTCGGGTTTTACCACTATAAGGACATTCTTCCACTTCATCCATGATTCTCGGAGAGCTACCCAGAATACTCGGTCACCATTATGAAGAACAGGCCGTCTAGGCTTGGATTTGAAAACAGCCAGTTGTTGTCTGAGGGCAACGTTCTCAAGAATCAGATCTTGTTGAGAACGAAATGCCGCTCGGACAAACCAGAACAGGAGATTGAGGAGTAACTTGGCCATGGCGGCATAGTGGGTTGATCTCGACATGAACGCGCGGTTGGCCATTTTGTGATCCAGATGGCGGCTGGTGACACGAATGTAAGGAGCCTAATTCTGTGGAACTTTCTGTACCTTTGTTGAAGTTTAACCTACAATCGATTCCGAAGGCATGACCCTGGTGTTGATCTTTTCATTTAACAACACCAGCAGCTTTACAATCTCCGTATTGACGAACATTATTCGTAAGCCCAGTGTAACAATCGCCATAACTGGCCCGGTAGGCATCCCACATGGATTCAGTAAATCTTGATATCTGTCTTTCAACTGTTCCCTGTGCCCAATATGCCATCGCCCTGTCCTGATGATCGAAAAATGCTGGATCATTCCACAATGTCATCATAGATGCTGAAGATTCCATCATCATGCAAACCAGGGCATGGCCCGCCATACTTTCAGTCACCAATGTTCTATATGTTCCAGTATAAGCGTTGGTATCATGGGCGGGAGTTAATTCATGTATTTCTCCCCATTCGGGAAGGCCTATATCAGACAAGGCATAACCGCCAATACCGCTATCAACATCTGATTGAGAAACATAAAAAAATGCTTCTGATTCAGCAAACTTATGTGTGATAGCATTCCATATATGAACTCCCGTCCATGCGGGGCTCGCGTTAAGAGCACCATTCACATTTTTCATTGTATTATTACTGAACAAAATACCGGCCAACATTATAGGCAGTTTCCTTCCATAATTCAAATCACCACCGGCAGGGAAGAATCCATTGACATTAAGTACTCCCATTAAATCAATTCCCCGTTGACACATCGCAATAGCAAGGGCCTGCCGTGTTATCCCGAATGTGAAATTCAATTCAGTTGGATCAAGCATTAACATCAATGCTGCCTCTCCCATCCACGAAGAGTAGTCACGTCCATAATCCGGTTGATTATTTCCGGCCGAATTATACTGAACAGTACCGCCAAGATTATTAAAATGATCCAATCCTGGCCTGTTTAAAGCCGCTAAAAGTGCGGTTGCAGTTGGATACCAGGAAAGTGTTGTCGTTAAACCGCTTGCAGAAAGTGAAGGCAATAGATTCAAATTCATGTCCGAACTATTAAAATTGATAGACTTATCGGTTCCAGCATAAGGTGGTCTAAAACTACCAGCGGGGGGTGCAGCTGCAAGAACCGTTAAACCTGCTTCATCGGTAAGCTGGCTATACCCGCCACCCGCCCTACTAACGGTTGATACCAACGACGATCCGGCAGACAAAACCAAAGGATTTTGACTCGATACATTTAGGGCAACATTTAAAGTCGCATCATAATCAGGTGAATAAATTCTACCTTCAGGATCATGCCAAGCATACATTTCGCTATCATATCCTTGCCGTGGGCCATCATACACATTACTTGCCGCTCCATTGGATGCTATTACTAATCGGGGGGTTGGATTTAATTCAGAACCATTGAGAGTACGGGTAATGTATCCGGTTCCAGTTCCCGGCGTCCAGCTGTTTACCGTCATAACTCCCGTAGTCGGCATAGATGGCGGGTTAATACTTATAATCGTCACCGGTCCAATTACCCAATAATCCCCAGTTACAAACTGTCCATACTGGTATTCCTTATCGAACGTCCAGGTAATGCCATATTGGGATAGAGAAGTTCCACTCAGGTTGGCTACGCAGGACAGTCCGTCTGCGTGATATCCAGTATCACAGGTGCATGCGGCCGTGCCGCTGTCCGCAGAGCAGGTGCCGTGCGACCCACAATCAACATTTCCGCAAGGGTTCGCATTGTCGACCACACAGGTTAACCCGTTCGTTTGATATCCCGTATCGCAGATGCACGCGGCTGTGCCGTTATCCGCAGTGCATTGGCCATGTGAACCGCAATCTACATTTTTGCATGGCCCAGAAAGGCCCTTTACGCCGCCGGTACACGCACAAAAGCTTAACAACAGAGCAAATATGATTGACCAACGCATGGGATCCTCCTCTATCCCCCCCTGGCGTAGCGATTCAATTCTTGAGGTGCTCCTTTTGCCATGAGCTCCTTAACTATAGAAATAAATTATTTCAATTATATCAAAAAATGACCTCGTCGAATAGAGGGTAGACCTGTATCTTATCAAAACTCTTACGGCGCGTTAATAATCGCGAGGTACCTTAAATGCTTTCCTTAGAATCCGAAATTCTCATTGATTGAGGTGGAAGCTGGAGCTGGAACAGAATTTAAAGCTTTGCAGTCATTCCTACCAAAGGTGCACTTCCAGAATCTAGAGCGTAGCCATCCTGTGCCATCGTAAACAGCTACATCCGAACAGCGGGTTGCCCGACCTGCCCTATGCGGCGGCTTTCCATTCGTAGCGATGATGAAGTCCGCCAATTCTTGGCACAGCGACGACCTTGGCTTGTGTTGACGGTTTTGAAGTTGCAGCCCGAGATTCAGGCGCATCTTTATCCAAGGACAAGTGCGTTCGGTCCTGGTTGTAATACTGTATGTAGGCACGTACCAGTCTCCGCAAATGGCTTTCATTCAGAACGATCACGCGATCCAGCAGCTCTCGTCGGCAACTTCCAATCCATCGTTCAGCAATGCCGTTTTCTTGTGGGTGCCGTACAGAGGTCTTGACCGGCTCAATACCCATCGCACGCATGCCGGCCAGCACCTTGGAGTTGAATATGCAATCCCGATCCAGAATGAGATACTTAACCGATGTCTCGTACGGGAAGGCCTCCCTGAATTGCTGGACGACCCAATCTGCGGTGGGGTTAGCGGTGGCATTGAAGTGGAGGATTTTTCTCCGGCCATGGTGGATGATGAAGAGTCCATAGAGCAAACCGAAAATAGCTGTCGGCACAACAAAGAAATCCATAGCCGCGAGTATATCGCTGTGGTTTTTCAGAAAGGTCTTCCAGCGTTGGCTTTTGTCAGTATCAGGTGACGTTCGTGGCATGAGCCTGGAAATAGTTGCTTGTCCTACAACGTACCCGAGCTTGAGTAACTCCCCATGGATTCTTGGCGCACCCCAGTGGTTCTCGTTGATCATTTTGAAGATAAGCATTCGGATCTCATTGCTGATGCGGAGACGGCCTGTTTTCCTGCCTCGATTGGATATCCATCGCCAGTACAGACGGAATCCTTTTCGATGCCATCGTACGACCGTGTCCGGTTTCACGATGACGAGGTGTTCCTTCCACCGAGACCATACCCTGCTCAGAAGCACCCAAAAGAACCTGTCCGGACCTCTTAATCTGGGGTGTGATTGCTTCTGGACCAGGATGGCCAGTTGCTGACGGAGGGCCAGATTCTCTAAGGCCAGATCTTTCCGGGATTGAAAGAGTGAACGCAGGGTCTGCAAACCTGTTTTCAGCAAGAGAATGATGGAAGAGAGCATCTGGAAATGATTCTTTTAATGAATCAAGTAACGCAAGAAAACAGCTTTACAAGCAGCCGGTTATCAAGCCGGATCTATTTTGAGGAGCGACAAGTGCGCTTGTGGCAGCTGTCAACTAATAATTTAGTCACTAAAATAATACTTGACAAATATGTCTAGAAATACTACATTGTCTATGTGGTCTGGTGCTTGAAATGAAGATACATCGAAGCTCAGGTATGCTACCACAATTTACAGAAGACGGATTGCTTCCTCCCGGCGACTACGAGATGACCTTCGAGGAGATTATGTCTTCAACGTTGGTCATGGGACCAGGGCCGTCTCATCCTAATTGGGACAGAGAATGGCGATCCAAGCTTGTCGACAATCTGAAGGTCATGGTCAATCAACTTTGGGACGTCGGTATCGCCGAGATATTCATCAACGGTTCATTCGTTGAGGACAAGGAACACCCCAACGATATCGATGGTTACTTCGTCTTTGACGTGAGGGAGTTCGCAACGGGCAATCTTGAAAGGAAGCTGAACTTGAAAGACCCTCACAAGGTTTGGACATGGGATCCCGAGACACGCCGTCCTTTTCGCGGTTACCCGAAAAAACAGCTTCCCATGTGGCACGTCTATAGAATCGAGCTATACCCACACTATGGTCAATTTTCGGGAATCCTCGACAAGTATGGCAACGAACTTGAGTTCCCTTCGGCGTTTAGGATCTCTCGCAGGGACGGAAGACAAAAGGGCATTGTTAAAGTCAAGAAAGGAGGCCGGCCATGATCCGCAATGAGAGTGAGTACCAAGAAGCGGTTCGGCGTCTCCAAGATGAGAGCGAACGACTTTCCAAGCACCGCGAACGGTTGTCGGAAATGAAGCTCGGAAAAAAAGAGATCAAGAGAGCGCTTGATCCTCTGATTTCATTCCATGAGCAGCTCGTCGAGGAGGTCGATAGTTACGAACGGCTCAAAAGAGGCGACATAAAGGAAATCGAGAACCTTCACGGCTTGGGATTCACACTTATTGCGCTTCGCATAGCGCGTGGACTTACTCAACGTGAATTAGCTGACAAGCTCGGCGTCCACGAGACACAGGTGTCTCGTGACGAGCGGAACGAGTATCATGGTATTACCGTTGAGCGAGCGAGCCGTATAATGGACGTTCTAGGGGTCAATTTGCGAAGCAAAATTGATCAGCCAATACAGAAACCTAAAGAATTCTCAACAACCATAACCGAAATATGTGAGAGAGATCCACGCGGCGCGCCTCAAAGTCCCGTGAGGCAATTGAAGGAGGCTCCTTATGTATACTGCTGCCCATAAAGTGAAATCGTTGAACTTGAAGACAAAGAAGGATGTATTTGGTATTAACGCTTTTATTTACCGGCATCGTGAAATTAATTTGAAAGATATTTCCTGGGATGAACCAAATGTTGCCCTTATCGCCGAGCAACATCCTGGCATTCTTGTTGGAGCAAAATATGAAATCCCCCCAGCTAATGTGGTGATTGCTTATCTAGACGTAGTCGCAAAAGATGAAAAAGAGATCACAAGTATAGAAGCAGCATTAAAAGAATTTAGAAAGAGAATCACCGATCATTCCTGGCCTAGAATAGAGATTATTGACGGAGTCGGAATTCGATTTGGCATGATCCTCAGTGAAATTGGTGATGAATTAAAGGATTACGACATACTATGCAAGCACGTCATAGCAATATTAAGAGAGAAACCGTTAACTACTAGAGAACCATTTGACAATTCGCTTAGAAGAGAAGAGCCCTTGAAAGTTCAGGTCCTAATCAACGAAAATGGATTCGAGTACCAATTTGACGAGCCCAGTTTAAAGAGGATACAGAAAGAACTTAAGGGCCGTAATGTGAAGCGAAAACTAAAATTGGATCACGTTACAAAAATGAATTTCGAGAGAATATATGGAGATATAATTCCTCATATTATTCAAGCTCTTGCTGGCGACCTTTCACTTGAGGACATTATTCGCATCGGTGGTATAAGTTTTGTCAATGCTAAAGATAAACCACTGATAGAGTGGCCAACAAAATAGAGTCTAAATAGGTGTGAACATGTGACGTGCCCCCCGAAAACTGGACCATTTTCAATGAGAGTTCCTTCGGCTAGAATGCCGGAAAGGAGCTTGCTCAATGAAAGGGAAACGGTTTTCTGAGGATAAGATCATCGGGATATTGAAAGAAGCCGAAGCGGGGGTGAAGCTGTCTGATCTCTGTCGCACACATGGCTTCTGCGAACAAACGTACTACCGTTGGAAATCCAAGTACGGCGGGATGGACGTCAGCGAGGCGCGGCGGCTGAAGCAGCTTGAGGAAGAAAACCGAAGGCTGAAGCGGGCCGTGGCCGATCTCACTCTCGACAACCAGATCTTGAGGGATATCAACTCAAGAAAATGGTGAAGCCCGCAGCGCGAAAGCAGGCCGTTGTGCATGCCCGCGAGGAATTTGGGGTGAGCGAACGACGCGCCTGCGGGCTGATGAGGATCGGGCGATCGAGCTTTCGGTACCGTTCGGTAGGCCAACTGTATCCGCAGTTGCGGGAGCGTCTTTTAGAGCTTGCGGCGCAGCGGGTACGCTTCGGATATCGACGGTTGCAGGTGTTATTGCGGCGGGAAGGGTATGTGGTGAATCACAAGCGGGTGTATCGGCTGTATCGGCAAGAGGGATTGAGCGTGAGGAAGAAGCAGCGCAAGAGATACCGGAGCATCGCGCGGCAGCCGCTGCGTCTTCCGGAAGGACTCAACGAGCGATGGTCGATGGATTTTCTATCTGATTGTCTCTCAGATGGGCGACGGTTGAAGGTGTTGAGCGTGCTGGATGAATTCAGTCGAGAGAGTCTTGCCTTACCCGTGGACACGTCCATTTCCGGCAGCCGGGTGGCCAGGATTTTGGACGATATTGCCGCTGAACGGGGTAGGTATCCCGAAGCGATGGTGACGGATAACGGTCCGGAGTTCACGAGTCGCGCGCTGGACCTCTGGGCGTACCGGCATGGGGTGCAGTTGCATTTTATCGAGCCGGGCAAGCCGGTGCAGAATGCCTTGATCGAAAGCTTCAACGGCAAATTTCGAGATGAATGTCTCAATCAACATTGGTTTATAAATCTACAAGATGCTCGTAATAAAATCGAATCATGGCGGATGGATTACAATCATGTGCGGCCGCACAGTTCGCTGGGACAGGAGACACCGGCGGAGTTCGCGCGACAGTTTTCAGAGCTTCGGTCGCCTCCGGCTCCCTTCGCTCTGAAAACTGGTGTTGCTATGGATAAAGGAACGATGGTTAACCATGAACAACTCTCATAGAGAGTGGTCCTATGAACGGGGGCAGGTCAGGTGGACTAACTGCTGCAGGAGCGGCTTTTTCTATCGGAAACTTACCTGCAGCTGATGGCGCATTAACTTTTGCTGAATATGGTGGAGCTTTAACCGGAGGTTATTTAGGAGCTTATTGTACAAGTGCAACAACAAGCGCTGAATTACTTCCATGGATTTCTGGTGGTATCTCTGTTGGAAGTGCGGCACTTACAACAGTTGGTGTTGTTGCTGCGCTAGGAAGTGGTTATGCGATAGGAACGCTCGGACGCTGTTCTGTCGTCTGTGCTTTTAGGTAGAGAAAATCATGTTAAAAATTATATCAGTCTACATCACATTGTTTTTATTATTATCGGTTGTATTCATTTTTTCTGAGTACACTTCCAATCAAGAATTGGCATCCGCATTGAAGATATTAATAATTTTTATTGTCTCTGTTGTCGTATTGTATGAGGTGGTTAAAGGAGCAAAAAGAATTAGCGAAAGAAAAATGACTGAAGAAGATAGAAAGGGACTCTATTATGGTCTCGCAGAGAGAATATTAAGAAAAACGTGGAAAAAAATGAAGTTATCTTTGCAGGATTACGGCGGTGTTTTGAGCTATACTTAGCCTATGACATTGATGGATTTTTGACCGGCGCGGGTGCGCTTACCATCGGCCGCGATCCATCCAACGGTATGGTCACGGGAACAACATTGGATTCGGTTACCACCTCGAACAACTATAATAACTTTGGTGAGCCGGTGTTGCTACACACGGCTTTCCCGAGCAACACGATTGATTTCGGGTTCGTCCGCGACCAACTGGGTCGAATTACCCAAAAGACTGAAACTATCAATGGTACTGCCACCACGTACAATTACGAGTATGATCTAGCTGGCCGATTGACTGAGGTTTGTGTAAACGGCCTGCGTCAGACACATTATGAATACGACGGCAACTCCAACCGAACATTGAGTCGCCAATGCGCCGCCAACATTCAGTGCCAGCCGGCAACACAATGCTCAATCGGCGCTGATGTCACCGGTACGTACGACAATCAAGATCGAATGACCGCATACGGGATAACGACATACCAATACACGCTCAATGGCGACCTTCTGAGCGAGACCGCCAACAGTCAGACCACCAACTATCAATACGATGTCTTCGGCAATCTTCGAACAGTGACTTTGCCTAACGGAAATACCATCGACTACGTGATCGACGGCCGCAACCGGAGGGTAGGCAAAAAGGTAAACAGCGTGTTGACACAAGGATTCTTGTACGACGGGCAGCTACGAATAGTTGCTGAACTGGATGGAAGCGGTATTCTCGTAAGTCAGTTTGTTTATGGAACCAAGGTGAATGTACCTGAGTATATGATCCAAGGAGGACAGACATACCAGATCATCACCGACCACTTGGGCAGTCCGCGCTTCGTTGTAAACACAAGCACCGGAGCAATTGCTCAGCAGATGAATTACGACGAGTTCGGGAATGTCACTTCCGACACCAACCCCGGCTTCCAACCCTTTGGGTTCGCGGGTGGTCTGTATGATAGAGACACTGGCCTCGTTCGGTTCGGGGCAAGGGATTACGACCCGGTGATTGGAAGGTGGACAGCGAAAGATCCGATTATGTTTTCAGGAGGTGATTCAAATCTGTATGGGTATGTGATAGACGATCCAATTAACCTCATTGATGTAAACGGCACAGGGTCTTATATACCTACTCCTATCACAATCCCCTTGGCAGTTTCAATCTTCAACCTGGGTATGATACTGATATACCTTCAACAAACCCCTTGGACCACCTCCCACCCCTTATACCAAATAAGCTCCCACCCCCAAACTCTAATAACAAAAAATGCGATCCCATAACGAATTTTATCAAACAAATTTTTAATTATTTAGGCCTTCCAGTACCCAATCAAATCCTCGGTGGTTCTTCGAATCAAAATGATATACCACCGGGATGGAATTTTTATAGCCCATTTAATCCTCCGCTTTTAATCCCCCTGAAATGCAGGGGCCTTAACGTGGTAGCTCTTCGAACCAGTTCGGCATTCTTTGACTTCCGAATGGCACGCCGTAATCTTCTTTTGGAAGCGCGACACAGTTTGTGTATACTGTCATTCATCGGGCGACCTCCTTAGTTGGATGTTGAGGCAAATACAGAAAACCAGAAGTGTCGCTTGATATATATAACTATTTATTATTGCTAGTGATCTATATTTATGAGCAGCTATCTAGGACTCGTTATTCAAAATAATAAAACGAAATGGGATAGGTTATAACAATTTGTTAACGATAATCCCGCTTCTTCTGGAATTGTTTAAAGGTTTAGGAAGAATATATAGATCTAATTACGTATCATCTATTTTAATGGTGAAGCAGTTCGAGGGAAATGCTATAGAATCACACGGTAAGGAGGTTGCCATGAGGTCGATTCTTGCTCCCGTCCTTGTTCTTGCGGTGATAATCGCTTCGTCGTGTCGGGCGCCTGGCGAGAAAGAGTTGAGAGAAGAGGTTTACAAAGAAGACCCCTCAAATATCCGGAAACCACTTGATGGGGGCGCCGACGCCAATGCGAAGGCAGCCGATGGTTGGACATCCCTTCATATGGCCTCTAAAGAAGGCAATATTGCCATGGTGGATCTGTTGCTTGGTAAGGGCGCCGATGTAAATATGAAAATGACCGATGGTTGGACACCTCTCCATTTGGCCTCCCAGAGCGGTCATACCTCTGTGGTTGAGGCATTGCTTGGTAAGGGCGCCGATGTGAATATAAAAACGACCGATGGTTGGACACCTCTCCATTTGGCCTCCCAGAACGGTCATACCACTGTGGTTGAGGTATTGCTTAGAAATGGTGCCGACGTCAATGCGAAGGCAGCCATTGGCTGGACACCCCTCCATATGGCCTCAAGAAAAGGCAATAACGCCATGGTGGAGCTGCTACTTACCAAGGGTGCTGATGTGAATGCGAAAAGGACCGATGGCGGGACGCCACTGCATGAGGCCTCCTATGAGGGTCATGCTGATGTGGTAAACACATTGCTAACACGGGGCGCTGATGTAAACGCGAAAACATACGCAGGTTCTACACCACTCTTTTTAGCCTGTATTGAAGGCCATACCGCCGTGGTTGAGGTATTGCTTGGTAAGGGCGCCGACGTGAATGCGAAAACATCCGAAGACGCTACACCCCTCCATATGGCCTCCCAGAACGGTCATACCACTGTGGTCGAGGTATTGCTTAGCAATGGCGCCGATGTGAATGCGAAAGGATTCAATGGCTTTACATCCCTCCATTCAGCCTCCCAGAACGGTCATACCACTGTGGTCGAGGTATTGCTTAGCAAGGGCGCCGATGTGAATGCGAAAACATCCGAAGGCTTTACATCCCTCCATGTAGCTTCCCTGAACGGCCATATTGACGTGGTCGAAATGTTGCTTCGAAAGGGCGCTGATGTGAACACGAAAGCACCTAATGGCGTCACACCTCTCTATTGGGCTTGTCAGAACGGTCATGCCGCTGTAGTAACGGCATTACTTAGTAAGGGAGCCAATATAAACCCGACGATAACCGATAATGAAACCACCCCTCTTGGTATTGCTTCTGCCCAAGGCCATACTGATATAGTGAGGATATTGCTGGCCAAGGGAGCCGATGTGAACGCAAAAGCTTATAAAGACGCGACGCCTCTCATTCTCGCTGCTGACCAGGGCCGTACCCCGGTAGTGGAGTTGTTGCTCAGTAAGGGCGCTGCTATCAACGCGACAGATCCCGATGGCGATACACCCCTCCATGGAGCCGCATACCTGGGCCATGCTGAGGTAGTAAAAGTATTGCTGGCAAAGGGTGCCAACCCAAAATTGAAAGATAAAGATGGAAAAACGCCACTGGATTTAGCGAAAAGCAAAGGTTATCAGGAGATCGTCCAGATCCTCGAACGCTATGAGTAGGTGGGGCAAATAGGGCAAATAGGTCAGGGCAAATAGGGTCTGGCCTGTGGTTCCCAAAACTCGTACTTATTGAATATAAGCATTTTCCGATTGCCCGTGTTTTTCGGGCTAGAACCTATTTCTCCTTGACACTTGTAGCGTGCTCTCTGTAAAGTCCCGCAACGGCTACGGCCAGGTAGCTCAGTTGGCAGAGCAACGGACTGAAAATCCGTGTGTCGACGGTTCAATTCCGCCCCTGGCCATCATCGTAGCACAAACGACCCGCACCGCTCACCTGAACGTCAGTGGCGCGGGTTTTTTAT
This sequence comes from uncultured delta proteobacterium, assembly GCA_963754925.1. GTDB lineage: Bacteria > Myxococcota > B64-G9 > B64-G9 > B64-G9 > CAVWHX01. Next base: position 754,151 of record CAVWHX010000004.1, on the reverse strand, counting down.
TCGTTGTCGTTAAGAAGGGGCGGCTGAGAGTAGTCCTACTACGGTATTACTTGCCTTTGAATTCGGGAGTTCTCTTTTGAAAGAAAGCGGTCGTGCCTTCCCGCATGTCTTCTGTCTGAAATAGCTTCGCCAGTTCCTCGCGTTCTATTTTGAGGTGCAGTTCCGGCGAAATACTGGGGCTCGCCGATAGCAACTTGAGGATTGCTTTCAACGACAGCGGCGGGCGTGCGGCGAGACGCTGTGCAAGCTCAAGGGCATCGTCCAACGTTTTTCCTTCTTCACATATCTTATCCACCAATCCGATCGCTAACGCCTCATCGGCCTCGATTTGCTTTCCAAAAAGCATCATATCCAAGGCCTTCGGTCTACCGACCAGACGAGGAAGCCGTAGCGACCCGCCATAGCCGGGCATAATCCCGAGACTGGTCTCGGTCAGGCCTACTCGGGCGCCCTTTTTCATGTAACGGAAATGGCAGGCCATGGCCAGCTCAAGGCCGCCGCCTAACGCATGACCGTTTACCGCGGCAATGGTCGGTTTGGGATAATCTTCAAATTTATTCCATACATCCTGGCCTCTCTTCAGGTAGTCAACCGGCGAAAAATCTCCCATGCCGCTTGAAAGGTCGGCGCCGGCGCAGAATATCTTGTCACCTGATCCCGTGATAATGATCGCTCGGACGTTATCGTCGGCTTCGTTGGAATCAAGTATTTTTCGGATGCCTTCAAATACTTCGTGGCTGAGCTGATTCGCTTTTGGTTTGTTGATGGTGATGATGCCTGTTTTTTCCCTTTGTTCAAAGAGCACTGCATCAGACATGGCGACACCTCCTGAATATCATGGAATTTGTTATGGTGGATAATGACAGCATAAGAAAAACTTTATGGAAAGCCGTTGGCCTTTACTACTTGTTATTAATCACAACCCGGACCCGTACCACAGCGCATTTGTCAGTACAAGAAAAAAATGTCTTTGATAGTAATAGGTCATTTGCGAAGGTATCTGTTTAAAAATAGTATCCGCGCAACGTTTGACTGGAAATTGAAACAAGAGTTAGTCTAAACCTATTTGAAAGTTTGTCGCGGGAAACTATCTGCGTCGTGGAGTAACTATTGCGTTTAAATTTCAAATGGTTGTACAGAATTGCTGCGATCCGGCAGTCTTTGGCTAATTGGCGATGGCTATGGGGAGATGATTCTCGCGCGCCATCGCAGATTGGACTCTGGGGCGGCCTTTTTTTGGCGTCGTTTGTTTTTCGCTGGGGCGCCTTCCTCAATCCGATCTCTGATGAAGACGAGGCCTGGTACCACACGTTCGCGAGCGTGCTCCTTCGCGGAGGACAAGCGTATACCGATGCAGTGGACCTCAAACCACCGCTTATATACGGATGGTACGCAGCAGTCATGAGCATTTCGAAATCGATGTATTTTGTCCACCTCGTTACGGCGGTCTGGGTATTCGCAACAGCGTGGGTTTTGCGCGCGACGGTCCGGTGGTCGCTTGCTCCGTCGAGCGACCTCAATGGGTCAGGTGCGGTGCCGAACGGCGGTGACAAGGGTATCGGTGTCTCAACAAACGATATCGAGCGCGCCTCATGGATGGCAGCATTCGTATATGTCGCGTTCTCGGCCACGCTGTGGCCCAATGCAGTAGCCACCAATGGCGAGATTTTGATGAATCTGCCGGTTGCACTGGCCGCGCTCTTTGTCATGCGATTTCGAGCCGGCGCCGGTCTTTGGAATCTTTTTGCTAGCGGGATCATGATTGGTACGGCCGCGCTGTTCAAATACCAGGCGGGACTCGTTGCACCGATCCTGCTGGGATTCATACTCACTTCAAACTCTGACGGCAGGCGCTTCTGGCGGCGCTTCAGTATTCTCTGCTTTACGTTTGCCGCGGGTGTGGCTTGCGCTGGTGCGGTCGTATTGATTGTTACCTGGCTCATGTGTCGGGTTGAAGACGTGCTGTTTTGGGCCTGGACGTACAATTTTACGTTTATGGAGGAATTTTCCTGGTCCTACTTCTTTGGCAACCTTGCGTCGGCGGCGCCGCAGGTGATTGCGGCATGGCTGCCACTCTGGGTCCTTACATATGTCTGCATGATCTCGGTGTGGCGAAAGCGGTCGTGGCGAGCGCCCGAGGCTTTCGCACTCACCGCGCTCGTGCTCGCCTGCTTTGGAGTGGCAACCGGAGGTAAGTTCTTTGCACATTACTTCCTGCAACTTCTGCCCTTCCTTGCCATGATTGTTGGTTATGCGTGTTCGGGTCCACCTCCTTCACGGGCATTAAAACACCTGCGTATCGCCGGCCTGGCTGTTCTCCCTCTGGTATTGAGTATGGTGTATGGCGTTCTTGAAACGCGCTATGACACGCGGGAGAACGATACTGCGCGGCGACTTGCGGCAGAAGTTGTGGCCCGAAGCCGCTCGCAAGAGCCGATTTTCATCTGGGGGCGATTTCCTGAGATCTACTACTTCGCCGATCGGATGCCGGCTTCGCGCTTCTTCTGTGTCAACTTCGTCGTTGGCATGAATTCATACAACTACGAGTTGCCAGCGAATGCCGATCAGATTACAACGGCATGGAATCGGTTCAAACCACAACTTTTGAGCGATCTTGAACAGAGGCCTCCTGCCGTGATCATCGATACCTCTGCGGCGGGTTTCCGCCAGTTTCACAAGTACCCCCTCACGAGCTTCACCGAGATCAAAGACTATTTACAGAGTCATCACTTTACACTCAGTGCAGTGCTCGACGGGTTTAAGTTTTACACGCGCAATCAAATTTCCTGGCCTCGATAAACGTTACCGTAGAACAGGGTCAAGGTACCTGCTTTCATTCGTAAGATGCGTCATCCCCTCTGGGCTCACTATATGTTATCTCATGATGCAAACGCTCAAAAACCTGTGCTAAGGTGGGAACATGTTCGCGCTGGGTACGGTGTTTTTCACGTCGTTCATGTTGGCGTTCTCTGGCGCCATGATGCCGGGGCCGCTGCTGACCGCCACCATCAGCGAGAGCGCCCGGCGCGGCGGTCTGACTGGCCCACTCCTTATCCTGGGGCATTCGTTGCTGGAGCTTGCGATGCTGCTTCTGCTCCTCCTCGGATTAGCGCCGTTGCTCAAACAGGACATGATCTTCGCGGCTATTGCGTTGGTCGGCGCCGGCATTTTGGCCTGGATGGCTACGGGCATGGTGCGCTCGCTGCCGACGTTGAAGATCGACTGGGATGCGCACCAGGATCGTTCCGGACCGCTCATTTCCACCGGGATTCTCATGAGCCTGTCCAACCCGTACTGGACCATCTGGTGGGCCACGATCGGCCTGGGATACCTGGTGAGCTGCCGCGCCCTCGGCGCCCTCGGCATCGCGGCATTCTTCCTGGGGCATATCGCGGGTGATTTTGTCTGGTATACCACCATCTCGGTGCTGGTGGCCAAGGGACGCCGTCTCCTAACCAACCGTGTCTATCGCGGACTCATCGGGGTGTGCGCGGTATTCTTGGCCTGCTTTGCTTGCTATTTTGTCTATGCCGGAATCACCAAAATCACGGGATGATGAACAAAAAAAGGGGGTACCCTGACACCGGATAGTGAACTATGTTTGCGGAATTTCTGCTCGACCGCTCGCTAGACGGTTCATGCAGCATGGTAGCTGCGCGGTGGCGTCACTCCAAGGCGTATACAATCAGATCATTCTCATCAAAGCCTTTAAACATGATCTGGTCCTGAACGCTATGGCTCTGTGGAACCGCATTCTCTCCAACACAATAGAGACTGAAACGGTTATGCCAGGTATGTTTCATTCTTTTGACCGCCTTATCTGCAAGTAGAAGATTGGCAAATGCGGCACCGGAGCCGGCAATGTTGAGGTAGGCGGGTTTCAGGGTGCCATCCTTCACGGCCTCGCTGTATGAAGAGGTTTCAGGGTGATAGATTTCCTTGTCTCGATTAACAATACAGTAAACAATTTTTTCATCATGCTCCAACGTATCGCATAGAACCTGCCGCAACGATTGCTCCAACTCATGTTTCAGTGATATCGCGTACCCATAGAACACATCAATTTCGAACTCCGGTTGAGTCGTCAGCAAAGCCGAGTCGGAAAATGTCACCACTGAAACGTTTGGCGTCATATCTGCCCGCCGATGGTCGAGCGGGTATTCTTGTTGAAATATATTGCTGACACTGTACGTCCAGGCGTCAGCAGTCCTCCAGAACACGTTGAGAATATCCCTGCCGATGCCTTCCTTCAGCGCTTTGGTAACGCCAATGACGTCGAACATGGCGTAGGTTTTAATCATACTCTCCTCCCCGCGTCGGCTGGTATGCCACGACATAGTCCCCGACAGGAAGGAAACGGATTACCGCTGACAGATATTCCGTATCGGCACGAATGTTGTCAACGTGGTTGTTTCTGAGGAGTGATCGATATTGGTGGGCAGGACAGCGAGGTAACAACCATCACCGCTGCCAAGCATGGTGCGCGCATTACACCGCGCGGCTGATTTGGCGGGTGGCTGAGCTGGCCGCAACTAATGGGTGCGTGTGGAGCAGCTTTGTTCGAACTTATCTAATAGGCTGTAACTAAAAGACTATTTTCCAACGGCAGCACTTCTTTTATGCCTAGCATATATTACCACCCTGGTGAAATATTTGTTAAAAGTGGGTTGATTTTGTGTGGTTGAGAGTCTATATTGGTGTGAAAGGGAGTCAATGTACAGTCACCGAAGTGTTAGGATGTGTGGCACCTCTCCACGAATTGTCTGAAAAAGTGATAAGGCTAGAGGTTTGCTGTTGACCTACGGTAACAGATGTTTCTAACATGAGCATAAGGTAGGTAGAAATGCCACGTCTCCGTGGGCTCCCCTGGAAAAAAACGTGAAAGAAAGCAAGTCGACCAGGTTGAAGAGCTAATTTCGCGTCTGGAGGAACAGCGGATGGATGTGTATGCCCTGGACCGATCTTGGCCAGAGATTCTAGCGCGCTATTTGTTTTTCGAGTCGCTTCTGGTGGACAAGCGGGTGCTCGAGCTCGGCTGCCAAGATGGAACTGGTGCGATATTCCTTAAAGAGCACGGCGCGAAGCAGGTAATCGGGCTCGAGAGGGAAGGTGCAGCTCTATCCGCCGCGCGAGCCTTGCCGGTGCGGCGGGGGGTAACCTTTCAAGCCGTTGCCGGCAAACACCTGGATCTGCCGGATGCGGATTTCGATCTCGTGTTTCATTTCGAGCTACCCCGTCAGGTTGATACCGTTTGGCTGCAGGAGATTAAGCGCGTGCTTAAGTCAGAGGGATGGCTCATCACGGCGTTGCCCAACACCAGCCGCGGTGGCAGGATGCGACCAGATCGAACGCCATCATCGTTGCCTGATTTATTAGAACTTATTGGGTTCTTGCAGGGAGCGTTTTCCTGGGTGGGGGTGCTGCATCAACGACCGTTTTTAGGTATTGCGCTCAACGCGGCAGCGCCGGCAGCTGGCGATGCCCCTCTGATGATGGACGTCGGATTAGTGCCAGGCCCTGAAGAGGTCGCCGCCTTTGTGTTGGTATGTGGAAACAAGCCCGCGTCCTTCGAGCACCAGTACCTCGTTCAACTGCCCTATCAGGAGATGGTGCGGAAGATGTACCGCGCCGGTGAGACAGCGGCGGGTGAAACCGTCACGGCCGGCAGCGCACGCGATCAAGCCGTCCGCGAGCTCGAGTCGCGACTGCAAGACGCTCAACGCAGCGCGCATGAATCGGAAGTCAGCTTGCGGGAGGCTGAGGAACGTTCGGCTGAGCTTTCCACGCGTTTGAGCCAGGCTGAGAGCCGCTTGGCACAGAACGGTTGGGAGATCGAGGCGCTGCGGAATAAGGTGGTCCAAAAGGAGCGTCAACTCGATCGCCAGCGTTCAGAAATGCAGCAGCGTCGGCTCGTCGAGATGCCGGTTCGACGCGAGATGCTCAACCTCTTGCTCGCCTTGCCGGTCGACCACCCGATCGAGCCTGAGGATCTCCATCGGTTGATACGACAAACGGTTAACGAGCGCGACGCACTGCGCAAGGAGCTCGCGCAGCTGCGCACCGACAACGAAAGATTCCAGGGAGAAACTAAGGAGTTGCGGCACGAGCTGGGAGAATTGACGGCCGAAGTCAAGGCTACCCGTCGTCAATCCGAAGAGCTGGCTCAAGTTGCGCGCTCGCGCGAAAATGAAGTTGCGGAAAAGTTGTCTTGGTTGGAAGCCGCCCGGGCCGAAGCCGAGCGACTGGAGGGTGAAATAACCACTCAGCAGAGATTGGTCATGGCGAAACAAAAGCAAATCGATGAGCTCGAGCTTGCGCTGGCTGACCGCACGCGCCAGATTGAAGGCCAGGAAAAGCAGCTTGCGAACTTGAAGCAAGCCCGAGCTGAGATGGTGCAGAAGCAAAAACACTTAGAGTCCGAACTGACTGCGGTGGAGGCGCAGCGCCAAAGCTGGTTGATGGAGCGCCGCGCTCTGTTGATGAGCGCAGAACAACGCCAGGAGGCCGTGTCCGAGGCTCAGCGTCGCCTCGAGCTCAATACCGCCGAGCGTGACGAGCTCCTGCTCCGCATTCAGGAGGCTAACGAGCGTGCGGAAGGATTAGAGCGCGAAGTCGGCGATGCACACGCACAGCAACAAAAGTTTCAAGCGGACCGCACCGAACTCGCGACCAAGCTGCAGCAGGCGCAAGAGACGCTTTCAGAAGCTAAGGAGCGGGAATCATCGTGGCATGCCGAACGCGAGGTATTCCGCACTGAACTCAATAAACGGCAGGAGGAGGCGCTCAATTTGCACCGCCAGTCAACCGAGGAAGCCAAACGTGCCGAGACGTTGGCGGATGCCCTGAGCGAGCAAGGCCAGCGCAACCAGGAGCTCGAGTCGGACCTGGTGACGTTGTTCAAACGCCTCGAAGACGGTGAGACGCACGGGCCCAACCGCCCTGAGCTCATTGATGAACTACAAACGCGTTCGCGCCGCCAGCATGAGATCCTGGCGGAATCACGCGAGAAGATAGATGAGCTCACCCGCCAGCTCTACGAAGCGCGCAAAGGCGGGGATGACTTGGCAGCCGCGCTGGATATATTGCGGTCTGCCGCGCAGGTGCTTGAGCACGACAAGGAGCGGCGGGATACCGAGATACGAAACCTGCAGTTGAAAGAAAGCGAGGCGACGCATCAGCTCCAGCAGCGCGTAGCGGCCCTTGAGCAAAGTCTGGCGCTTAAGGAACAAGAGCTGACCGAGCGCACCGAACAACTCCAGCGGAGTGAGCACGCCGCCGAAAGTTGGGGGATGGAGGGAACGCAGTTACGCAAAGAATTGGAACGCGTGCAGTCGCGCCTCGCCGAAGTACAGGATCGACTCGCTTCCACTTCCACGGAGCTTGCAAACGCCGAAAAAGCCAACCAGGAGATTCTTAAGCTTCGCGGCGATCAAGAACGATACAAGGCCGATGTGCAACTGAAAAGCGAGGAACTCCAGGTAACCCAACAGAAATTAGAGAAAATCAAAGAGGATATCGCTTCTTTGCAAGAGCAGACCAGGCTCAAGGGAGAACTGCTCAATCGAACGCAAGAGGGATGCGCTCAACTACAGCACCAGTTATTGCAGGTGAGTGGACAACGCGATGAGCTTAACCGACAGCAGGCGCTCGTCGAGCAACGGCGAACAGCCATGCAGCAGGAGCTTTCAAACCGCGATCAGCTGCTCGAACAAGTTCGACAAGAACTGCAGGCGTCAGACACCGAACGGACCGCGCTCAATCAGCGGGTATCGGATCTCGAGGCAAAAAACGCTGAGTTACAGAAGCTCGCAGAAGAAAGCGAAGAGCGCCGCGAGGAATTCGATCGCTTGAGCGCCGAATACACGCAGCAAAAATCCGCCTATCAAGCACAGCTATTGGAGCAAGGTGAGGAGCTTGAGGAATTGGAGCGGAAACTACTCGAGGATGAAAATATTCGGGAAGAGCTTACAAAACTGCTGGAGCGCCTCAGCCTGGCTGAACGGCGGGCCGCGGAGAGCAGCGCAGAGGGTGCGGAGTTGCGGGTACAGAAAATCGAGCACGAACACGAGATTCAAGATTTGCGCTCCCAGCTTGAGCACGAGCAACGTGAACGGCGGAAGGTGAGTGAAGAGTGTGAACGCCTACGCAAGGAAGAAGCCGAACGCGCTGGCTTAATTTCTCTACCGCAACGAATTATTCCAATTATTCATAATAAGGACAAAGAAAAAGGTGATGACGAAAATAGCTCTTCCGAAGATGACGGGGGAGATATACCAACGAAAGATCATACTTCCAGTGCATGACGCCAGTCTTCAGCAGGTTTTAAGATTCTGCGCCCAACTCTCGACGACCAATTCCCAGACAACTGACGACCATTGAATTAACAAGATTCCTCACTGAATGAATACTACCGGTTGACATCATGCCGCTGACGCCGCTACATTCTACCTATGAAACCATACCCATCGTTAGTATGCGTTAGAACACTGCAGCCCTTTTCTGGATGGTATATCTGGCTGGTCATGCTCAGTTTGGTTTGGGTTGTTGCGGGTTGCGGGGGAGCATCTGCCCATATCGTTCGCGGGGATCAATTAGCCAAAATAGGTTTGCATGAGGAAGCGCTGAACGAATACCAGCTCGCGGCCAAGGAAAAACCCAACGATCCCGAAGCCACGCAACGCATCAACCAAACCAAAAAGCTCATGGCGCAAAACGCCAATGAAGGCGGTCGGCTCGCGTTGGAGTCAAAGGATTATCCTTTGGCAATCAATGCCTTTAAAAGAGCGATAGAACTCGACGCCACCCAGGACGTTTTTCGCCAGAATCTTAAACAGGCGGTTCTGGGGGTTGTGTCAGAAGCCCGGCAGGTAGTTCAAAAAGGTGAATTCGAAAACGGGATTTCAAAAATCAAGGCGGTTCTCAGTGAGGTACCTGGGGACCCCACCGCTCAGCAAGCGCTGACCGAAGCTGAGTCGGCATGGGCGGAAAAACTCCTCGAAACCGCCAAGCACGACGAGCAACGTGGGCTGTACGGCAATGCCCTCATTGCGCTCGTCAAACTGCGCTTGATGCGCGGCGCGTATCAAGACTCGTTGGCGCACGAGAACGCCTGCCGCGAGAAGCTGATTCAGTCTGCGGATTACGCGGTGCGCCTGGCGCCGAACCGGGTTGCCGGTCCGCTCAGGGTGGGTACGGATCAGGTGATGGTACTCCTGCGGGGTCAGAAGGCCGAGAAATGCCCAATTTTCACTTGGATCGATGGAGAAAACAGTAGGCTGACGTTGAACGTTGCGCTCCAGGCGGTCAGTATTTCCCTCAAAAGCGTTAATAGCCCGGCGCAGCAAAAGTACCAATCCGGTGTTCGCAAGGTCGACAACCCTAAGCACCAGGAGATCAAAACTGCGATCAAGCAGGGACGCGAGCGCGCCACCGAGTTGAACGCGCTGCTCAAAAAGGACGAGCAGGATGTTGAGCAGATACGCCAAGCTTTTGCCGACGCTGGCCCCGATGAAGACGATGCCGCGCTCCGCGACCGTTTCAGCGAAGCCCAAGAACATCTTGCCGATCGTCGGGCCGAGCTCATTCGCGCGAAGGATCAGGAATTGCAGTTGCGGGATGAGCTGACGCGCACCCCCCGTAAGCTGGACGAGCCGGTATTCGATACGCATACCTATCAGATAACCACGGTCACCCGCACCGCCACCGTGAAAGTTAAACGTGGTGGCGACGAGGATGGGAAAAGGAGAAATCTTTAAGGAAGCCGCCGCAGGCTCGGCCTCGGTTAGCGACAAGACCAATCCGGCCAATGCCAAATATGCCATTGTGGCCGATCCGCTTCAGTTTCCAAAGACGGATGCGGAACTTACCCAGGAAGCTATGGCCGCTGCCGCGACCGCTATTTTCAAGCGGATAGAAGATCATTGTGGGCGCTTCCAGGAAGAGCTTATCGCGGGGGCCCGGCAGGCGAGTAAGAATGCGTTGCCCGAGGCAACTGAGAAATACATGCTCTATTTGTTTTCGACCCGCGACGCCTCATCCCCTGAAGTTGCCGAGTTTCTTAAACAGCATTATCAAATAGAAGATATAAGTGTTCTGCTGCGAAGCACTGGGCTCTGAGCCGATAGAGGCGCGTTCCCTGGCGGGGTTCTATTTTCCTTGCAGCGAATTATTGCTCGTTTGGACGTTGGGGGTCCTACCGACCATATCAGGTAGGGTCGGATTATTTCGATTGCTTCCAAAATGAAAAAATAATACGGCCAGAAAACCGAGAATGCCGAAGATCACGATCAGCCACAGCAGATTGATCCATCGGTCGGTGCGCGGCAGGCGAGGTGGAGAGAGGTCGGTAACCCCAGGCAACACCCGATCGGCATAGGAATCGATGACGGCCTGGGCTAAATCGACGGTCGGCAGGGTCGATTGAGCCATCGGCGGGGGGTCTGACACCTCTGATCGTGGTTGACTGCCGCTTGACTCGGCTGAGAATGGTTGTTGACGCTGGTCGAGGACCAGCTCCGCCAGCTGTCCTACTTCGGCGATGATCTCTCTCAGCGGTTTTTCGGCAGGCACCGGTTGTTTCAATCGCAACCCCTGACTCGGTCGAGAATCAGTTATGGTCATAGAATGATTGGCGGCTGGGTCTCTGGCGGGTAGCGGATCCGGAGGTGGGGTTGCTTGATGTATTCGACTCAGGAGCTGCTCGGCTTCGGCCTTGCGGGGATCGATCTCGAGAGCTCTCACGCAGGCCTGTTGAGCTGCGTGGTGCCGGTTATGGATCAGGTAAATCTCGGCCGCGATCAGATACGCATCAACGTTACTTCGATTGAGCCTGAGCGTTTGCTTAACCTCTTCAAGCGCCTCAGGATAGCGAAGCAGACGAAACAGTACCCGTGCGTAAGCCAAGTGCCCCGAAGCAAAGTCAGGATTGGACGCTAACCCGTTGCGGCAGATGTGCTCGGCCTCGGCGAGCCTGTCGCTCTGCATGAGAAACTCGGCAAGAGGCGCAAATACCCGTGAATGGGGATTAGAACGCAGGAACATAAGATACCCTGCGATCTCGGTATCTGATAGGGATTGCCCATCCTTGAGGGCCGTCATCATCTCTTTGCCTGTGAATGGAGCTCGACACTCAGGCTGACGGCATGCATTCTAACAAAGGCAGCGAGATCTGTCAAAGGAGGATCCATGTTCCAAAATCTATTGCTTTTTTTGAAAAGAGAACTATCTTCGCTGTGCATTGGTATTTCGTTGAATGTTTGGGGTCGTTGCACAAAAGGGGTAGGGAAGAATACGCGTGAGTGGGAACGACCAACGCATTGAAGATCTGCCGTTAGCCGATGTAGTCCGTCGACGGCTGCGCTCATTGCTGGATCAGATTGGTTCGCACCACTTGCCTGACCTCTACACGCGGGTGCTTGAAGAAGTCGAGCGGGTATTGATCGAGGAGGCCCTCAAGCGCGGCCGAGGATTTCGTCAGGAGGCTGCCCGGATTCTCGGAATTCATCGAAATACCCTTCGGTTGCGTATGCGTAAGTTGGGAATAAAATAGGGGCAACACAGAGACTTGCGGATAGCAGGCGACCCGCTATCGAGCTTCTTGCCAGGGAATGAAAACTGTTGGAGCGGTGTTAATAACAAGTGCCGATAAGAACGCTAGGCCCGAGGAATGACGTGTTCGGGTAGGCTTGAAGCATAATTTGACTACTGATTGCGGAGGATTACATGCAAGGTATGAAGGATGTTTTTCACCATCGCTGGGTATGGCTCGGTACGATCTCCTTAGTAGGTATTTTAGTAGTCTTTGTCGCACTCCCCTGGTCGGCAAGCGGTGCTGGGGAGGCCAGATCCATATGGCAGGAACGCAGTAAACCCAACGATCCTATTCTCTTGGGGGGATACACGCCATTACCATCACTTGCCGGCTTGGTCAAACAACTCAAACCGGCGGTAGTTAATATCTATACCACCCAGGTGATCAAGGCGCGCTCTCGAGTCCGCGGCCAAAACCAGGTTGATCCGTTTCAGTGGTTTGGCGGCATGGACGATCCGTTCGGGCGCTTTTTCTTTGGGGGGCCTTCGGGCGAGATGAAAACCCGGGCGTTGGGATCGGGCTTCGTCATCAGCCCGGACGGCTACTTGATCACCAATAACCATGTGGTGGCCAATGCATCCGAAATAAAAATTAAACTGGTTGATGGCCGTAGCTTCGATGCCAAAGTCATCGGCGCCGATGAGCGCACGGATATCGCGCTTCTGAAAATAAATGCCAAGGGAAGTCTCCCGTTCGTTTATTTAGGAGACTCGGACAAGCTTGAAGTGGGTGATTGGGTGATCGCGATTGGCAATCCCTTTGGACTGGGTCATAGTGTGAGCGCGGGTATTGTCAGCGGCAAGGATCGTGAGATCGGACATGGCGTCTATGATGATTTCATTCAGACCGACGCTTCGATCAATCCGGGGAACTCGGGCGGTCCGCTGTTTGACACGGCCGGCAATGTGGTCGCGATCAACACCGCTATCATCCAAGGCGGCAATAGCGTGGGCTTCGCTGTTCCGGTCAACATGGCCAAGGAAATGCTGCCCCAGCTTCAACAGAAGGGGAAGGTCAGTCGCGGCTGGTTGGGGATAGGCATCCAGGATCTGTCACAAGAGCTGGCCGAGAACTTCAATGTCCCCGAGCAAAAAGGGGTGCTTATCGCGCAGGTATTTGCCGGCAGTCCGGCTGAGCAGGCCGGCCTCAAGACCGGTGACATTGTGGTGTCGGTTGACGGCAAGGGAGTGGAAGACGCCCGCACCTTGACCCGTCGGATAGGTACCTATCTGCCGAACTCTAAGATTACGCTGCAGGTGCTGCGCGATAATAAACCGCTTACCTTCACCGTGACGTTGCGTGAGCGCGAGGCCGGCGAAGCCATGGCGCTGGGCGAGGCGCCCTCGTCCAACGAGGTCCAGAGTGATCTGGGGCTGCGGCTGACGCCGCTGACGCCGGAGCGAGCGCGCCGGCTTGGTCTCGATGAGGCCACGCGTGGCTTGTTGGTCAATCAGGTGGACGAGGCCAGTCCAACCGCTGGCATACTTCAGCCGGGCGATGTGATTCTGGAGATCAATCGAAAACCGGTTGGCAGCCTCAGGGACTTTCAGAAGTCCTTGGCCATCAGTAAGAGTAATAAAGTGCTGTTGCTGGTCCAGCGCGGCCAAGCCCAGTTGTTTGTGTCAATCCAGAAGTAACTACTCATTCGTAGAAAAGCTACGCATCGCGTGGCCTTTCTCTATCGGCATTACCAACAATCATATCCGAGTTGGCAACAGTACAATTCCGAATCTGCTTCCTACGGTTCGCTGCGCTCCCGGGAGAGACTCTCGAAGCGGGTAAACTGCGAGAAGAACTTCAGCTCCAGAGAACCAGTGGGACCGTTGCGGTGTTTGCCGATGATGATTTCAGCGATGCCCTTTTTGTTGGTATCTTCGTTGTAGACCTCATCTCGATAAATAAACAGAATCACGTCGGCGTCCTGCTCGATGGCGCCCGACTCGCGTAGGTCGGAAAGCTGCGGTTTCTTAGACTCGCGCGACTCGGGCTTACGGGATAACTGCGATAGTGCAACAACCGGCACGCCTATCTCCTTAGCCAGACCCTTGAGGCTTCGGGAGACCTCCGAAATCTCTCGTTCGCGGCTGTCGGAAGAGCGCGGCGCCTGGATAAGCTGCAGGTAATCCACCACAATCATCCCGAGCTTAAGCGGTTGGCCCTTATCGTCAACTTGCCTGGATAAATCTACCTGCAGCCTCCGTGCCTTGGCGCGCATTTCCATCACCCGGATGCCCGGCGAGTCGTCGATATACAACGGGGCGTCACTGAGCAATCCGGCCGCCCGGGCGAGGCGGGCCCAATCCGACTCCGACAGGCGGCCTTGGCGCAGGGCGTGGTAGTCCACCCGCGCCTCCGAGCATAGAAGCCGCATGGCGAGCGACTCCTTGCTCATCTCCAAGGAGAACACCAGTGTTGGCACGCGCGCCTTTTGGGCAGCATGTTGTGCGAAATTAAGCGCCAGGCTGGTCTTGCCCATCGCGGGGCGCGACGCCAAAATAATAAGATCGGAAGGCTGGAAGCCAGCTGTTTTATCATCGAGATCTCGAAATCCCGAGGGCACGCCGGTATAGATCTCCTTGCGTTCGAAGAGTTTCTCGATGGTAACGAAGCTATCCTTAATCAGTTCCTTGAGCGGCACTACTCCGAGTGCGGATCGTTTTTGTGAGACGGAAAAGATAAGCTGCTCGGCCCGGTCGATATACTCGTCGAGTTTTTCACTTTCCTCAAAGCCGGCCCGTAAAATCTCGCTCGAGGCGTGAATCAAGCGCCGCGCCAGGGCCTTATCGGCGACGATGCGAGCATAGTGTTGAACGTTGGCGGCGCTCGGCACTTCGTCGGTCAGAGACGTAATGGCAGCGGGCCCCCCGACCTCCTCTAACTGACCGTGTGTTTTGAGGTGCTCGCCGAGCGTCAGATAGTCGATGGCCTCGCCTTTTTCGGCCATTGCACGCATGGCGGCGAAAATCTTGCGATGTGCCTCGCGGTAAAAGTCTTCTTCCTGGATCTGATCGGTAATCTGCTCGAACGCGTCATTGTCCAGAAGGATTGAGCCCAACACCGACCGTTCGGCCTCAAGGTTTTGGGGCGGCAAACGCGCCGGCGATTCGGCGTTCATGGTGCGCTCCATTTACTTGGCTACAACCCAAACCTTGAGCTTGCCCACCACTTCTGGATGGAGACGCACGTCTATGGTGTAGACACCCAAGCTCTTGATTGGCTCGCCCAACACAAAATGCTTGCGCGATATCGTGATGCCCTCCTGGGCTAATGCGGTCTCAAGATCGCGTGCGGTCACCGAGCCGAAAAGCTTGTCTTGCTCTCCTACCAACATGGGAATGGTCAGAGAAACGCTTTCCAGTTTTTGGGCCAACGTCGCCGCGTCCCCCCGCACCTTGAGCTTGTGACGTTCGATAAGGCGCTTCTGGTGATCGAGCTCCTGGGCATTCTTGGGATTGGCCCTGAGCGCGAGGCGTTTGGGAAGAAGATAGTTGCGGGCATAGCCGTCGGCGACGGTTACCACATCGCCAACGTTGCCGAGCTCCGGTATCGATTCGCGAAGGATCACTTGCATGGTTCTCTCCGCACGCCCACTACACCGTGGTATTGGTGTACGGCATCAGCGCAATTTGCCGCGCCTGCTTGATGGCTTTGGAAATCTTGCGCTGGTGGGTGGCACAATTGCCCGATATACGGCGGGGAATAATTTTCCCGCGCTCGGTCACGAACAACCGCAAGGTGTTCGGATCGCGGTAGTCCACGGTGCTGTTTTTATCGACGCAAAACCGACAGATCTTTTTGCGGACCAGCGGGCGCCGGCGTTTCTTGGTATTGTTCATTGTTCATCCTCCCAATCCTCGGCATCTTCCGCCGCCACGTCCGCGGTGCCCTCTTCATCGTTCGTTGCATCAACCGGCCGGGCATCCCAGTTTTCGGGCTGGCCATTGTCAGCATTGGCTCGATGGGCCGATTGATTATCGGCCTCCTTATGACGCTTTTCCTCGTTCGCTGCGCGGGCCTTGTCCTCGGCCTGCTGCTCAAGGATTCGCCCATCGACGTCAACGTTTTCGGCGACTTTAATGGTCTGGTAGCGAATCACCGGTTCGATCATGCGCAGGTTGCGCTCAAACTCCGCGACGACGTGGGGGGGGCTGAGATACTTGAGGTGGAAATAGATCCCTTTAGGGTTTTTCTTGACCTCAAACGCAAGCTTTTTCTTGCCCCAGACATCCAATCGTAAGATCTTGGCGCCTTCACGAGCAAGGACACCGGTCAACCGCTCGTTGAGCTGGGCGAGGTTTTCGTCGGCCAGGTCGGGTCGCACAATATAGAGGGTTTCGTACTCCCGCATGAGCATGTAAGCCTCCTTCTGGGTTAGCAGCCCCCGTTAGGTGACGGGAGCAAGGAGTAGGTTTGGTTGCCCGGGGTTAGCTGCGGGGCCTTCCCTTAGCAACGGTGCAGCTTACTAATTACTTTTCATTCTCCTACGGCCACGTATTGAACTGGTTCATGGCCTGGTTAAGTCCGGCTTCTAAAACTACCTCAACGGCACTGGTGGCTCGCTCGATGAGGCGGCCTACGGTTGCTTCCTCTTCCGGCCGAAACGTGCCCAGGACATGGTCGCTGGTATCATCCTGGTGCGGAGGCCGTCCGATTCCCAGGCGCACTCGTAAGAAATCAGCCTCTCCGAGTAGCTGCACAATAGACCCAACGCCCTTGTGTCCGCCGTGGCCGCCGCCCTGGCGGACCTGCATCCGACCCAGCTCCAAATCGACATCGTCGTGCAATACTACCATGGTCTCGGGCGAAAGCTTATGGAACTGATACGCCGCCTGCACTGACTGACCGCTGAGATTCATGTACGTTTGCGGCATCAGCAACAGTATGCGACGACCGACAATAACGCCGCCGCCGGCTCTGCCAAAGAACTGCTGACGGTTTAACGCGATACCATTGCGCTCGGCCAGCCGTTCGATCGCCATAACGCCGATGTTGTGTCGGCTACGGCGGTACTGGGCACCGGGGTTGCCTAAACCAACAATGAGAAAGAGCATAGTAACCAGTTACGGCTTTTTCACGGCAGCGGCCCTTGATGCCACCGCCGTTACAACTTCTGCGGTTTCTTCCAAACGTGCCGAGTCCGGTTCGCCGGCATAGAAACCGGTTCCCTGGGGAGACAGCCAAATCCTTCGAGGTGGTTTCACTCGCTCTTCGGGGAATCGGGCCATTCTCTCGAAGGGCGGTTCAGCAGTAGTTACAAGATACCTTGTCCTCGTATGACTCCGCTTTGTTGGATAGGCCATGGCATTATAACTCCTTATGATCCCCCTATGACTTAGTTGGCTTTTCGTCTTTCTTGCCTGCACCACCAGTCTTGGTGGCAGCAGGCTTGGCGCCAGCCGGCGCCTTCTCGGCGCCTTCGGCCGCCTTGGCCGGAGTTTCTGCGCCCTCGGCACCCTCGGCCGGTGCCGCGGCCTCGCCTTCGGCAACTTCCGCCGCAACTTCGACTGGAACCTCAACCTTTTCTTCACTGGGGGCGACAATGGTGCAGATAGTGAAGTTGCGATCGAAGATGGCCTTGGTGCCCTCGGGTAGTTGGATATCTTGAACATGCAGCGACTGAGCAATCAACAGCGGTGTGATATCGACCGTCACTTTTTCGGGCAACTTAGCTGGCATCGCCTCGACCAGCAACTCGCGTTCAACCACCTGGAGAACACCGCCATCCTTGACTCCCTGAGCCTTGCCGGCGTACTCAATGGGGACCGGACGCCGGATGCTCTTGTTTTCATCAACCGTTAGGAAATCAACATGGAGAATGGTGCGTTCCACCGGGTGGCGCTGGAACTCCTGAACAAATACCGTGCGCTCCTCAGCGCCGTGGAGCCTTATCAGCGCATTCATTCCTCGCGGGCCGCGGAGAATAGACACCAACTCCAAAGGATTAATAGCCATGGACCAACTAGACTTGTGATCACCATAGCAAACGGCTGGTATCAATCCTCTCAAACGCAGACGCCGGGCAGCACCCTTGCCGCGTTCGCTTCTTGATTCGACGTTCAACACCGGGATGTCCATAATTCCTCCAGAGTATCGACTTCGCGACTACACAAACAACGAAGTCACCGAATCACGTCCCTGAATGCGCCGAATTGCTTCACCCAGCAACGGCGCTACCGACAATACCTTTATCTTCTTGCATTGACGTGCTCGTTCATTGAGCACAATGGTATCGGTCACCACCACTTCTTCCAACGGGGACGCATCGATCCTCTCTATTGCCGGGCCCGAAAGCACCGCATGCGTGGCATACGCAGCCACCCGCCGCGCGCCGTTCTCCATAAGCGCCCGGGCGGCTTGGGCGAGCGTCCCCGCAGTATCAATCATGTCATCGATGAGCAACGCTTCCTTGCCTTCAACGTCACCGACAAGATTCACCACCTCGGAGACATTTGGGCTCGGGCGCCGCTTATCGATCATGGCCAGTGTCGAGCCCAGGCGTTTGGAATAAGCCCGGGCGCGCTCGGTTCCTCCGGCATCGGGAGTGACAATGACCGGCGTGGTCCGGTAACGACTCTTGATGTCATCCAAGAGAACCGGCGAGGCATATAGATGGTCGAACGGAATGTTGAAAAAACCTTGGATTTGACCTGCATGGAGGTCGAGTGATAGCACCCGGGTTGCGCCAGCGGCGGTCAACAGATCAGCCACGAGCTTGGCGGTAATCGGGGTGCGTGGAGCCACCTTACGATCTTGTCGGGCGTAACCGTAGTAGGGAAGTACTGCAACAATTTGTGAAGCGGATGCTCGCTTGAGAGCATCAATGATCACCAGGAGCTCAACCAAATGGTGGTTGGTCGGGGAACTTGTCGATTGGATGACAAACGTCTCTCGTCCGCGAACATTCTCACCGATCTCAACGATGGTTTCGCCGTCCGAGAAATAGGCCACCTTCGCTTTGGCCAAAGGAATGTGCAAGTAGCTGGCAATCGCCTCGGCCAGCATCCGGTTTGAATTGCCGGAAAAGAGCAACGGCGCATCTGACGGGGTTAGTCCTCTCTGGGGCATACTATAAGGATCTCCGCGAGGGGTTGTCTTTTCTCGTAACCTTCATGGTATATATACGGCGTTAGGTTCCGTCGTCCTCTTCTGCGTTGGCTTTTCCCTCTGACGAGGCCTTGTCTCCATCCGCATCGAGGGATTTGTCAAGTTGTCGGTTGCCGACCTGGGGCGGTGGCGAACCCAAACGCTCTAATTCTTTTCGATATTCTGCCAGTACCTTGGCTTCTATCATTTCACGCGTTTCGGTGTTGAGCGGATGGGCGGTATCTTTAAAGGTTCCATCCTTACGCTTTTTGCTGGGCATCGCGACGAACAACCCATTGTTTCCCTGGATTACTTTCAAATCTCGGACGACGAAGCAATTGTCGAACGTGATGGTGGCATAGGCTTTGAGCTTATCTTCGTCAACCGGGAACACCCTCACCTCGGTAATCTCCATGGCGGAACTCCCCTGTCTCCCGGCTTCACCGGCGAGACTCCTGTTGCGTCATTCAATGGTGCGCCCAGCAGATGTGATACCTTTTGCCACTAGGTATTTCCAGCCCTTCACCCTCAGACAACGGCGCGCCCTCCAAGCGGCCACACGTGTCCGAAAAACACCAAAAACCGTCGGACCACTCCCACTCATCGACGCACCTGCGGCGCCGGCTCTCATCAACTCGTCTCGCATATTCTCAATCTCTGGATGTCTTCTCTCGCTGATCGGTTGCAGATCATTGTTAATGTGCGAGACGAGCTGCCTAAATGCCCAACCAGCGGGCACATGCCTATCATCGGGAGGACCAGATGTCAACGTTATTTTTAGATTTTTGAATGTCTTTTCGGGCGACGACAATCCGGGAGACCCGGCCCCTTCCTGCGGTGCGAGCAGATTCTGGTTGTTTATCGGTCCGGAGGAAATTTCATTTGAATTATCAAAGTCTTGGAATATCATTCGGGTGGACAGCCCAAAGGGCGCACAGGCCAAGATGAGCCAAATGGTTGGTAATTCCAGTACCGGGGTGAGTTTCTCACCGATTCCGTGGGCACGGCAGGGGCATCTCATGAGAAAGAAAGGAACGTCTGCTCCTAGCCGGCTTGCGAGGCGCAGCGCCTGTGCGGCGGGTAAGGGAGAATCCAGCAGGTACTGGAGGGCCAGCAGGGTGGCGGCGGCGTCTGAGCTTCCCCCGCCGAGGCCGGCCGCCAGGGGAATTTTTTTTGTTATCTCGATGTTGACTCCGATTGGCCAGCCGATCTCTTTCAAATATATCTCTGCGGCCTGGTAGCATAGATTCATGCGGCCATCGAGGTCGGCATGACCGGGGCAACGCACGCTTATGCCAAAGGGACGGGTCTCGATGGAAAGAGTGTCGTATAGTTCTATGGGCACCATCAGCGAATCGATCTCATGGTATCCGTCCGGAAGGCGGCCGCGGACGTGCAAGAATAAGTTGACTTTAGCCGGCGCACGGATCAAAACCTGGTTTGGTGAGACACGGTGGATCATCGTCGTTGCTTACCACGTGAATGGTTGTCATGCCAAGGGGGTTGGAGGTGAGATGATGCGGTACCTGGTCGCGTTGGCTGTCCTGCTGGGCTTGAGCTGTACGCCGCTCGACGTTTCTTCCCCTGAGGAAGTCTATCGCGGATTTTATCAAGCACTGGCCGAGAAAAATTGGGACCGGGCGCTCGGGTTTTTGTCGCGCGAGTCTCAAGATGCTATTGCTCAACAACAGACATTCTTGAATCACGTTATCGATGGCGACGAGGTACGCAGGGCATTCTTTCCTGCAGCGCATGCCGATGTGCTGGTGCCGCTGAAAAGTATCGACGTAATTTCGCGTGAAAGAGATGGGGTGACCATTGAAGTGCGAGCAGGCTCATGTGGCCAGAATGAGCCGTGCGTATCCATGGTCAAGCTACTCAGCGAAGGCGATCATTACGTGATTGCGCCGCAACTACCGGCCAATCTTACCCACACAAGCAAGGAGGGCACATGATGGATGCACGGCAGGCATTGCGGTGGATCGCACGCGGGCTTCTTGCGATCGGGCTTTTTGGCGCCGGTCACTCTTCCGTCGCCCTTGGTGAGAGAAAAGGGACCGTGACCCGTGGCGCCTCGACAATGGCCGGCCCGGCTATTCCTCTGCAGGTGGCTTATTCCCGAATGGCCGACGGATTGCACCTCGCCGAGCAACTGAGCCTCTGGCGATCGGGGATGTCCCGACAAGTATATACGGGCTTCGAGGAAAAGTTCGGCCTGGATGAAACCACCAACGAGTTGCTGAAACGCTTTGCCCAGACAAGGCAGAAAATCGAAGAGAAGGTTACAAAAACCAAACCGGACGCGACCTTTGATGCGCCGCTCGGCAAGGAGGGTCTGTTTCCGGCGGGGTCGCAAAATGTCGTGGAGCAGTTCTGGGGTACGGTGATGAACACCAATAACCCAGATGAGCTTATCGTTTCGCTCACCGGGATGCTTGAACCGGGCGACGCCGAGACGGTTTCTGCCCTGATCTCTAAACTGATGCTGCCGCTGGGTGAGCTCGCCGCCGGCCGCAAAGGTTACCAGAGCGAGATCGACCTGCTCACCAAGGCTCTCAACAAAGGCGAGGTCCCGCGATTGCTTTCGAATTTGAGAACGTGGCTGGGGGTGGATCTTACCAAAGCAGAGTTCTCCCTCTCCCTGGTATGGACCCCCGCCGGCGCGCCGATTGAGACATTCTCGGTGGGTGACCGGATAGTGTTGGCGCTACCGGAAGGTACGGTACCGGGTCCAGCCGTGGTCGCCATGGTGGTGCGAGAGATTGCTCGGCGAATGCTTTCGCGCCTTCCGGCTGTGCAAAAGCAGCTCTTTACCGCGCGGTTTGTGGAGAAAAACGGCGTGAATCCGGAGGCCTTTTGGTTGGTGGAGGGTCTGCTCGATGCGTTGGGCATGGAGCTGGTCGAGAGGCTGAATGTTTCCGGACAGCGCGAGGTTCTCAATTGGCCGCATGGTGACCAACAGAAGAAGCTCGCTCTGAGACTAACGCGGGTGATACAGGCTGCGCTCGACGGCTCTGGCAAGTTTGACATGGATTACGCCACGCAGGTCGCGGATATTGCCTTCGAGATCTTTCCGCCGCGACCCCGCGATTTCATGTTCGGTTCGATGGTGATTGCCGAGGAAGCTACCCTCGATCCCGTTAAGTCCCAGATGATGCGCTGGACGATCTGGAAGTTTCCTCCATCGAAAAAATTCAACTTCTCCAAGAAGCTTGATACGTATCCGGGTCGCAGCGTGTTGCTGGTTCTCAATTCCGGCCAACTCGACAGCCTCCCGGTGCAATTCAAAGGACACCCCGATCTTCAGGCGGGTTTATGGCAGGCAAAAAATATCATCGCCGGAAAAAAAGCGGTGTTGCTGACCGTCCCCCGCGCCAAGCGCGGCTACTTCTTTATTTTGGTGGCGACGTCTCCCGAGGCCATGAAGACATTGACAAAAGAATTCCTTGAGCTTGATTCGATTCCCGAGGTGCCGGTCGAGGTTCAATAAGTATTATTAGGTTTTCCCACCACCGGCTATTTCTTTCTCGGTTTGGCCCGTTTCGTGGGAGTAGCTGCCAATGGGTTATCAGGCCAAAAATGCCTGGGGTAGCGGCCGCAAAGCTCTTTTTTTACCCCATGGTAGGTAGTGGCCCAGAAATTCGCTAGGTCGCTCGTAACCTGAATGGGATGGCCGGCGGGTGAGAGAAGATGCACGATGACTGGTGTTTGACCTGCGATCGTTGGAGTTGTGCTGCAGCCAAACATCTCCTGAAGTCGTACCGATAATACGGGGGTATCGCCACTCCCATAGTCTAAGGGAACGCGCGATCCGCTCGGCACCAGGAGATGGGTGGGAGCAAGCCTGTTGAGCTTACGTTGTTGGTCTGGAGAAAGCAGCGAGAAAAGAGCGCCGACCAGATCGATTTTCTGAAGCTCTTTAAGTCGCGTGATGCCGCCAAGAAATGGCGCGAGCCAGCATTCGAGATTGCCGAGCAGCGCAGAATCGGACACCTCCGGCCAGCTATGCGGTTTGGGCGTTACCCGGCCGATAAAGGCGATTCGTGATCGTAGCGCGAGTGATTTTTTGTTCCAGGGTAAATGGCCCAGACCCGTTTTTCTGATTCCTTCCAGGAGTGCAGGTAACCGTATGTCGTTGCTTGGGTTCGTTTGTTGGTGCTCGCGCACGATCAAGCGACCCAAGAGATGCCTAGACCAGGAAACCACGGCCTGGGCTTCATCATCCCAACCGCAAAAATCTTCGATGCTGATCTGTTCGGCACAATGGGTTACGAGATCTTCGTGGTCGACAGGCGCGGCCAAAAATATCTGCGCCTCCTGGGGATCACCGTCGAGCTCGGCCACCACCAGATATTCCTCTCGGGTAAGCGGGTCGGCCGCGGAAAGCCGGGCCCCGCGGCCGCCGGAAAGCACGTATCTATCGTATTCTTTGGGCCTGCGCTGTGCGATGCGGTCCGGGTAGGCAAAAGCCAGTAAGATTCCAACCGGCTCATTCGAATAATCGTCACGAGCCTTCTCTGTCAACCGGACTGTTTTATCATGAGCAGGGGATTTTGAAGGTGGTTTATAAAGCTCGAGTTGTTTTTCGAAGCGCTCGGCTAGCTCGATGATGCGTCGGGCCGCACTCCGATCCACGTTGCTATCCGCGAATGCTCTGTTTTTAGTACCGGTTGCCTGCAGTGCTTCGATTCGCACGCGCAGATCGGCGCTTTTTACTCCTTCCGGCTGCCGCATGATATCGCGTTCACTCAGCAGGGCGGCTACCCGACAAGCCAGCCGACCATGCCCTATCGCGCAGGCCCTTATCAACATATGCGTAAGCCTCGGATGAAGACCGAACGACGCCATCCGCCGGCCCAATGGCGTAATCTTGTTGTGGGTATCCAGGGCATGGAGATCGGCCAATAATGAACGTGCCTGGGCGAAGGCGGCACGCGGCGGAGTATCCAGCCATTTCAAAGTCCCCGGATCGCTGACTCCCCACAGCGCCAATTCTAGTGCCAAAGACGCCAGGTCGGCGTTGCGGATCTCCGGTTCGTTATACGGCAAAAGGCTGGTCTCGCTTTCTGAGCTCCAGAGGCGGTAGCATAATCCCGGCGCGGTTCTTCCCGCGCGACCCCGGCGCTGATCGGCCGAGGCGCGGGAGACCCGCACCGTCTCCAAACGGGTCATGCCGCTTTTGGGGTCAAAGCGCGCAACGCGCGAAAAGCCGCAGTCAATAACCACATTCACGCCCTCGATGGTGAGGGAGGTTTCAGCAATAGAAGTGGCCAGCACCACCTTGCGCGAACCTGCCGGTGCGGGCAAAATCGCCATGTCCTGGGCTTCTCGGGAAAGCCGTCCGAAAAGCGGTGCTACTATGACGTCCCGCCCGAGACCGGCCTGATTGAGCAAACGCTCGACCTGCCGAATCTCACGTTCTCCGGGGAGAAACACAAGGATGCTGCCTTGTTCTTCGACCAAAGCCCTACGGATCGCGCCTATGCTGTTTCGTTCGATAATCGAAAAAAACACATTGCCTGGTTTTGGTGATGGCGGTGGCAGGTACCTGGTTTCGACCGGAAACGTTTGTCCTTGTCCGGTAATTATTGGCGCTTCGTTCAACAGGGCAGCGACCAGCTCGCTCTGTAGGGTTGCGGACATCACCAAAATTCTCAGGTCGGGGCGCAGCACTTCCTGGGTGTCCAAACACAACGCCAGGCCGAGATCGGCGTGAATGCTGCGTTCGTGAAACTCGTCAAAGACGACCAGACCCACGCCGGTCAAAGCCGGGTCGTTTTGTATTCTGCGGGTGAGAATGCCCTCGGTGACCACCTCGATACGGGTTTGCGAACCGACCTGGCTATCAAAGCGAATTCGATAACCCACCGTTTGACCGACGGCTTCGTTAAGCACATCCGCCATGCGCTGGGCGGCGCGGCGTGCCGCCAATCGCCTCGGTTCCAGCATGATGATACGTTGACCGGCTAGCCATTCTTCATTAAGAAGCGCGAGGGGAACACCCGTGGTTTTACCGGCCCCCGGAGGAGCCTGCAACACCGCATGGGGACCTTTGTGAAGAGCCCGTTTGAGATCAGGAAGAACAGTATCAATCGGTAACTGCATCATCCTAACTAGTGTAACTTAAGGCTCTTTCTTTTCAAAAAGCGCGAAGTTCAACCCGGTCAATAAATCGAGTGCGCAGTATCGGGGAGATGGGATTACGGATGGCAGGTTAATAGTCCATCAACTGAACCGTGATAATATCTACCGTTGATGGCCAGTTGGGGACGTTGACCGTTTGTGTTATTACTGAATTACGACCGTTAAGAACAATAGGGATCGGACTATCCGGCGGATTGGCGGCGGGCATATAGAAGTCCAGCCCGGCTACAAAGGGTAGGGTTGACACAATTCCAGAATTTATAGGCCCAGAAAGATCGCTTACCCCATCCGATCCTTTGTCAAAAATAAAGAGTGCTATTGGTGTACCGAGAACTCCGGTTGCTGTCAACACACCGGCACACAACTCGGTGCCGTTGAGTTTAAGGCTATCCTCGTTGGGAGACATACTGTTTATGCCAAGGAATTCCTTGTTTCTGATAACAATAACGTCGGAGTGGCTAGCACTTTGATCAATAATGAAACCCAGGAGGTTGGGCGCGATGTATTTTAAACGAATCAAGTAGTCGCTTCTAATAAAAGGCTCATAGTAATAGTGACCGGAAACCGTGGTATCCGTGGGTGAAGTTAAATGAAATTCGTAGTTTGTTCCGGCAGTTGCATTTGGGAATATAAAATTTCCATCGGCTTGATTTATCAATGTTGAATAATCCGGAGTAGTGCTGTTAATTCTTACACCGGTATCTTTATTTACCTCATAAATATCCAATTTCAAGCCAGCCGGAACAGCGTTGGTCTCGAATGTTATTACTCTGCCTCCTAGTTCAATAGTATTGGACTTTCCGGATAAAATATCTGTGGTAGAAGGCGCCGTATCATTTTGGAAAAATTTATATATGGCGACAAAAGACTCAACACTTGTTGCCGCCTGAACATGCGTGGTATCGGCCAAGGTAATATTTGTCGCTCCGCCGATCGAACGAACCGTGCCGGGAACGGAAAGCGCTGCCCATAGAGCCAGAGTGGGTACGCCGCCGGGAGGGGTTGTGCTTTGCTGTCCGTCAATATTCACATAGTGGGCGACTTTCGCGGCATATGTCGAATCAGCGAGATATGCCTGACAAACCGCGGTGCCCAGTGAATGACCTAAAAGATCAACCTGGTGGGCGCCAGTTTGCTTAAGAACAGAGTCGATATAAGCATCGAGCCCCGATATGATTGCAGGGGGGATTACGAATCCTGTGGTTAGATTACCAGTAACCGAAGTAGTGTCGTATTCATAACCGCTCATATAATTTGCGGGGAAACCATTACTTGCAAAACGCAGTGCCTGTGACTCGAACTGATCTGCCGAACCCGCATAACCATGAACAAAAACAATAGGCGTATTATTTGTTGAGCTACCTGAACATCCATAAGTTCCTAACAATAAAAAAATTGCCAAAAGAACGGTCATACTGTTTAGCACCGCTATTAATTTACTATTTACTTTTGTCATCTCTTGGTTTCCTTTCTTCTCTAATTCCCATCGATTGTTTGTATGACTGGGGTTAGAACTCAGACGTACGCTGAATTCACGTTCCAGCCGATTGAATTAAAAACAAACATAGCGACAAAAACCACTATCAATGTTTTTACTAAAGTCTTTATTCGTAGTTATTGTCAAGATTCATTTTCAGGAATGTTGGTGAAACCGGGGGGGAAAAAATTCATCTTACCTAGGGGAAGACGGTCGCCTTCGGCGGCTGCGCGTAGAAGAGGCCATAAGTGGGACTCAGGATCACTTCGTTCCCATAAGTAGACAGGTCTGAAGCGCTGGTGCATGGCGAGCCAGCCGTGCAGTTGGTCGGGACACCGTTCGTTAACGAGAAGTTTCCGGACCCCACGGTCGCCGTGATGTTGAAGGGGCCTCCGTCGTCCCAGGCCCATGCGGCCCATCCCAACCCAAGACTGTCCGCTTCCTGAATCACACTGAGCGGAGTACAGGTGGCTCCGTCAGCTCCGTTTCCAGGGCCGAACTCCAGGATCGCTACAGGAAAACCGCCGTAGGCGCCTGCCGTCGCGGTCTGCGCTGCCGCCAAGGCCTGCATCGTCGTAACCATGGAGGTTGGTGTGGCGCCATACATGTGGTAGGAAAACAGGATGTTGTGCTGCGGGTCCTGGTCGTAAATGTACTGTGCATAGTTGGTGATGCTGCTCAAGCTCGTGCCGCTGCCCCCGGCGTCGATGACGAGCGTCTGGGTGAACCCGTTGGAGCGCAGACTCTTGACCGCAGTAACGTACGAATCGCGCCACGTCGTGGTGTTACCGCGTCCCCACTCGTTGGCGATGTTGATCATCGAGTAAGGCGCGAATGTCGCGGTGTTAAGGGTCGAGGCCATACTGATCCATTGATTGACTACCGTCGTCAGCGTACACGATTGCCCTACCGTTCCCGAGTCGCTGCTCACGCCGCTGTCATCGGTATTGGTAGTGCGGACGCTGGTACCGCAGAAGCCGCACGTAGGAATGCTGACGATCTTCGAGCTCGTCAGCGTCGTCATCCAGCTTGTACTACCTGGCATTTCGTACTGGAACACCCGCATCGCATTCGCGCCAGAGTTGAAGATACCGCAGTTGCAGGTCCCTGTTCCCGGCCCCGTGCAGCATGACGAAGGCTTGCCGGCCGCGGTGCAGGCGCTATTGGGTGTGCAGGCAGTCCACGCTTGATCGTAGTGGGCCGCGTCCATGCCCATCGGGATGAACTCGACTCCGTTCGCATCGTAGAGTCTGGCGTTGAGCGTGAAGAAACCAATCCCGGTGTTGTAGCTCGGGCGCGTCGCCGTGCCTGAGTTGTCACCGCACACGTTAGGCAGGCTAAAGCCGCAGGTTTGCGGTAAGCTGCACGTCCCGCAGCTTGCTACCGTCCGGCTCGTGCCGCAGTTGTCCGCCGCCGTGACCGTGCCGCAGTTCTTGCCGAGCCGCGTACAGAAAGCAGTGTCCGATTCGGCCGTGCAGGTGTTGCCGCACGCGTCGGCTTGCCAGGCGCCCGCGCAGCAGTAGCCGGTATTCTCATACGCGCCGCCGCAGCTACACGCGGTGGTTACCGCTCCCTCGCTGCAGACCGAACACGCTGAGGGCGTGCCGGGCGAACAAGTGACCTGCAACGTGTATGCCGCACACGTAATGCTCGAATCGGTGCAGCCGCCTGCCTTCGCCTGAGCGCAAATGGTGACCGCAGGGTGAGCAACGAGCGAAGAACCTTGCGTTGCCGGCGTACAGCCGGCTCCCGTGCAATAGTACAGGGTAGCGCTAGGCGTGGTTGTAGACCAAGACACAGTGGTTCCGTCAACGACCGCGCCGGCGGCCGGTGAGAACGTTGGTGTGGCCGCCGCGCAACCACAGACGTTTGCTGTGCCGGCGCCTCCGCAGGTTTGACCGGTTGGACAGGCGCTACCGCAATATAATGTTCCGCCGCAGCCATCCGAAATCGTGCCGCAGTTTGCGCCTTGAGGACACGCAGCCGGCGCGCAGCCACCCACGGTGAAATCCACGTTCGAGCCGTCGTGCCAGGCCCCGCTTGAGTCCTGGTAGGTCGGGAAACAATACCATTGTCCGCTCGGATCTGCGCTCGTGAACACGCGCGATGCCGTAAGCGTAATCGTCGCCCCTGGTTGCACCGTCGCACTTCCGTTGGCGGGCGACAGGTCATCATAAGGACCCCCTAGGTGTGCCGCCCCCGGCGGCCGGCAGCCGATGACGATGTTGTCAATCGCAATGGCAGCGCCGGAAGTGTTCTTATAGGTGACCGAGCCTGTGAGCGTCTGGCCTGCCTGGACCGAAGTGTGGTCCAGTTGCAACGGCGCAAAAATAAAAAAGCCCGAACCGGGCGAACCGCAAACGTTGGGGGTCCCGCCACCGCCACAGGTCTGGTCGTTGAGGCAAGTCATGCCGCAACTCGTCACCGTCCGGCTCGTGCCACAGTTGTCCGCTGCCGTGACCGTACCGCAGTTCTTTCCAAGCCGCGTACAGAAGGCGGTGTCCAACTCGGCCGTGCAGATCGTCCCGCACGCGTCGGCTTGCCAGGCGCCCGCGCAGCAGTAGCCGGTACTCTCGTACGCGCCGCCGCAGAGACAGCCCGCTGCCACCGCCCCCTGGGCACAGGCCGCACAGGCCGACGGAGTAGACACCGAGCACGTGGAGCCGGAGCTAGGGCCGGAGCTTACTTGGCCGCTCATACAAGCGAAGTTAAACAGAATCAGTCCTACCAGCATTCCCTGGGGGAGGGTCACAAAGTGTTGCCTGCGGGCTTTGTCCATGTGAGGCTCCCTGCGTGGTATGACATCCGGACATTCTGGATCGCATACGCAAGAAAGATGGCAAATCTTACATAAACAGCTCCAATTAAAAATATTGTGCAAAATCAAGGCCAAGATGGCAATTATTTCACGTTACGTAACACTCAGAAATTAAAGCATAATTTTTAATTATCCGGTTGGATTTTTCTGATTAATGAAGCATTTTGGTTTCACTTTTACAACAAAATTAGTAATACTGTGAAATAACATATAGTTATAAGTGAAGAGTTTTCAGCTATACTGGAAAATAATTACTGAGGACTGAATAGGGTATGGCGATGTAGAAATTACGTTTTCCCCACAACCAATACCGAAATGTTGAGGCGGTGGCGCAGCTCGTCGATGGTCGAGCCGTGCAGCCAATCGGAGATACCCCGGTGGCCGTGGGCGCCGACCACGAGTAGCTCGGCCTGATGGCGCGCAATCAACTCCGTCAAGGCACGCACCGGATCGCCGAAGCCGAGATCGTACTCGACGGGCACGTCGTATTTTCCGAGCGCTACGGCATACCGTTGCAATCGATCTCGATCCGCGACGCTTTCGGCATCCGCAGCTTCCTCACCAAGCGTTCGCGCTCCGGCGCTCTCGACCACATGAAATAGCACCAGGGGGCAATGCGCTGCGAAAGCTAAGGACGCGGCTTGTGAAAGGACCTCCCGATCGGTCTCGCCGAAATCCAGGGCGGCGGCTATTTTTTTAAACGGCCGCGTCGGTTCGATCGTGTCGGGTTCGGAATGTTCATGAACGCTCTTTGGTCGAAGGAATCGACGCCGTTCCCAGAACGGCTCGAGGATGAGATAGAGCAACAACAGGAGAGCGCCAATCGAGAGCGGCGCCAGCAGTGTCATGCTGAGGGTTCTCGAAAGACCGGGTAACACAATCCACTGCACAATGGTATCGATCACGAGCTTGCCGTTGAGACCGAGAATGATCCCGGCCGCGACCCACGAGAGTAGCTTCATCCAGGGACGGATGGCAAAGGCGCCCATGCGGCTCCGATCCGAAACCATTTGTATCAAGGGGATGACGGCGAAAGACAACTGCAAGCTGAGGACAACCTGACTGAGGATTAATAGTTCGCCCAGGGCACCCTCGCCGAATACGACGATAGTTATCACCGCCGGAACAATCGCCATGGCCCGGGTGACCAGGCGGCGTAGCCACGGTTGCAGGCGCAGGTTAACAAAGCCTTCCATAACGATTTGGCCGGCCAGCGTGCCGGTTATGGTGGAGCTTTGACCTGCGGCGATCAAGGCCACGGCAAAGAGGCTTGGGGCAAGCGCGGAGCCGACAATTGGTTCGAGCAGGTGGTAGGCCTCTTCAATCCCGGCCACCGCGTGTTCGCCGACTTTAAAGAAGGTTGCTCCGGCCAGAATTAAAATAGCGGCATTGATGAAAAAAGCGATGTTCAAGGCCACGACCGAGTTGATCAGGTTGTAGCGCAATGATAGATGGATGCCCTGGGCGGTTTTTTCAACGCGCCGCGACTGCACCAGCGAAGAGTGTAGATAGAGATTGTGGGGCATGACCGTGGCGCCGAGGATGCCAATTGCAAAGTAGAGCGCCTGATCGTCGGGTAGCCTCGGCAGAAAGCCGGCCACGACTTCCGTCGCATTCGGCTGCGAGATGAAGATTTCCACCGCGAAGCAAGCGGCAATAGTCGCTACCAACACCACGATAAAAGCTTCCATGGTGCGGATTCCTGCCCGGTGTAAAAAAAGGATTATGAACGTGTCGAGCGCGGTAATCACCACGCCGTAGACTAGAGGAATGCCAAACAGGAGCTTGATGCCGATGGCCGCCCCGATGACCTCGGCCAAATCGCAAGCCACAATTGCAAACTCACACAAGATCCATACCGGAACGTTTATCGCTGCCGGGTAGCGATCACGGCAGGCCTGGGCCAAGTCCCTTCCCGATACCAGCCCCAGACGGGCCGAAAGGTATTGGAGCCATATAGCCAGGAGGTTGGACATGACCAGCACCCAGAGGAGGGCATAGCCGTACCGCGCGCCGGCTGCGAGATCGGTGGCCCAATTGCCGGGGTCCATGTAACCGACGGAGATAAGGTAGGCAGGCCCGGCAAAGGAAAACAGCCGCCGCAGGATTCCCGGTGCCTTCGGGATCTGAACTGATCCTTTGACTTCGTTTGTCGCGGTATCTGCTTCCATGCTCGATTCGGAAAATACTATCGTGTTTTCAGTTAACGCTAAAACTCAGCTTGTCGCGGGGCACGAGGGAATGGAATCACATCCCGTATGTTGCCCATTCCGGTGCAAAAGAGCATCAATCGCTCGAAGCCAAGCCCAAAACCGGCATGCGGAACCGTTCCGTAGCGGCGCAGATCGCGGTACCACCAGTAATCCTCCTTTTTGAGCTTCATCTCCTCGATACGCCGGTCGAGCACGTCAATTCGCTCCTCGCGCTGAGAGCCGCCGATGATCTCGCCGATGTCCGGCACCAGCACATCCATGGCCGCCACGGTTTTGCCGTCGTCGTTTTGCCGCATATAGAACGCTTTGATGTCCTTGGGGTAGTTGACCACGATGATAGGCTGTTTGAAGTGATCCTCGGTCAGGTAGCGCTCGTGCTCGCTTTGCATGTCCATGCCCCAGGAAACCGGGAATTCGAAACTTTTTTTGGCCTGGTTGAGAAGTTCGATTGCTTCGCTGTACTCAACCCACCGAAAGGGACGCTCGATGACCTGTTTGATGCGCGCAATCACCCCTTTTTGGATACGTTGATCGAAGAAGGCCATGTCGTCGGCGCGGCGCGTCAGCAAATCATCGAATAAATATTTGAGAAACTCCTCGGCGAGTCGGCCGTCGTCCGTGAGATCGGCAAAGGCAATTTCGGGTTCGATCATCCAGAATTCGGACAGGTGCCGGCTGGTGTTGCTGTTTTCGGCGCGAAACGTCGGGCCGAAGGTATAGACCCGCGAAAGGGCGCAGCAGTACGTCTCGACGCTCAGTTGACCTGAGACGGTGAGCCGTGCTTCGCGTCCGAAAAAATCCTGGTCAAAGTCCACCGTACCCTGTTCGGTACGCGGCGGATTGAGTGCATCCAGCGTGGACACACGGAACATCTGGCCGGCACCCTCGCAATCATTAGCGGTTATGATCGGCGTGTGGACATAGAAAAAGCCGCGCTCGTCAAAAAAGCGGTGGATCGCAAGGGCCAGACAATGGCGCACGCGCGCGACCGCCCCGAAGGTGTTGGTGCGCACCCGCAGGTGGCCAACCTCGCGCAGGTACTCGAATGAATGTTTTTTTGGGCTTACCGGGTAGCTGTCCGGGTTTTCCACCCAGCCGATCACCCGTATGCTGCTGGCCGCGATCTCAACCGCCTGACCGGCGCCCTGAGAGGCGACGAGAAGGCCGTCAACCTCGACCGAACAACCGGCAACCAGCTTGGTCAGCTCGCCGGCATAGTTCGGTAACTGCGCGCGGGCCACCACTTGAATGACGTCAAAGCAACTGCCATCATGGACGGCAATGAACGACAGTCCACCCTCGGCCTTGGAGTCGCGCCGGGTGCGGACCCAACCCTTGACCGTGAGTTCGGTTCCCGGTGGCGCCTTCAAGGCGTCGACAATCTTAAGCCATGCCATCTCATACCTCGCTCTCTACCAGCGCTAATCATGTATCCGAGAATGGCATTAATCGGCTGCCGTTATCAACGAGAACAATACTGGATTATAGTTTCGGGAAATATTGCAATATCGCCCGCAAATCGTCATCATCGATGGCAACGTCGACCGCTTGGTGTATGTCGGGGTGCTTGATGTGAATGCCGATGGAAAAACCAGCGGCGCGCATCACCGGCAGGTCATTGAAGTTGTCCCCCACGAAGGCGCATTGGGCGACGTTCAGGCTCTCACGCTGGGCGAGCTCATGCAGGCCGGCCACCTTGCCGTCGAGGTCGAATGGCGTTGGCTCCCCACCGCTGATGCATCCGGATTCGTCGAAATGTACCCGGTTGATGAGCACATGATCGAACAGGCTTGGGTGAAAGAACTGCGTGAGCGCAAGGTCGAGCGAGCCGGAGATCAGCGCCAATCGATAACCGCGCTCGCGGAGTTCGCGCAGGGTCTCGTGGGCGCCGCGGGCAGGATGAAGCTTGCTGAGGACTTTTTTGATCCGTTCACGGGTAGCCCCGCCCGCGCGCAGCAATTCGAGATCACTGTGAAACCACTCGGCATAGGAGATGCGATGCGCAAAGTAGTCATCCCACGCCTGCTTTCGTCGGAGCGGATCGGACGGGAAGTGTTCGTGTAAGGTGCTCCAAACAAAGACCGTACGATCGAGCAGCGTGCCGTCGAGATCAAAGCAAATCAGGCGGATAGGGCGCGGGGCGGTAGGTGACACGATTAATCCCTGGTAAATACAATTTCCCCATTTTTTTTGCAATCGGCCTTGATGCTGTCGCCCTCGCCGAAATCCCCCTCCAACAGTTTAGTCGCCAGAGGATCTTGTAGCAAGCGTTGAATGGCTCGCTTCAGCGGCCGAGCGCCGAATTGCGGGTCGTAGCCGACCTCGGCGATGCGTTCCTTGGCCGCGTCGGAAACCTCCAGGGTGAGCTTGCGTTCAGTAAGCAATTTACGAAGACGCGCCAATTGTATCTCGACAACTTGTTTGAGGTGCTCGCGCGTAAGGCTACCGAACACCAACACATTGTCGACGCGGTTTAGGAATTCGGGGCGAAAGTGTTGGTGCAAGGCCTCCAAAACAACCTCGCGGTCGCGCGGCTCGAGCGCCCCGGCGCGTGCGGCCAAATGCTCGGAACCGATATTGGAAGTCATAATCACCACGGTGTTTTTAAAGTCCACCGTCCGGCCGTGGCCGTCGGTCAGCCGCCCATCCTCGAGCACCTGTAGGAGAACATTGAATATTTCTTGGTGAGCCTTCTCGATCTCGTCGAACAACACCACCGTATAGGGACGGCGGCGGACCGCCTCGGTCAAAGCGCCGCCCTCGTCGTAGCCGACATACCCGGGGGGAGCTCCAATCAAGCGCGATACCGCATGCTTCTCCATGTATTCGCTCATGTCAATGCGCACCATGGCGCCCTCGTCGTCGAACAAGAATTCAGCCAGCGCGCGCGCGAGCTCGGTTTTGCCGACCCCGGTAGGACCGAGAAAAATGAAGCTGCCGATCGGCCGGTTGGGATCGGACAGTCCTGAGCGTGCCCGGCGCACCGCGTTGGAGACAGCGACAATAGCCGGATCTTGACCAACCACGCGCTCCCGGAGCCTATCTTCCATGTGCACCAATTTCTCGCGCTCGCCTTCGAGCAATTTGCTGACCGGAATGCCGGTCCACTTAGCCACCACCGCGGCCACGTCGTCCGGTCCGACCTCCTCTTTGAGCATGCGCTCGGTCGTATTAATGCGATTGAGCTTTTCTTGCTCGCTTGCTAATTCGCGCTCAAGGTGGGCGATACGGCCGAATTTAAGCTCCGAGGCCTTGGCCAAATCGCCTTGGCGCATGGTGGTTTCGACCGCCGTGCGGGCTTCTTCAATCTGCGCAGAGATCTCGCGAATACGCTGGATGCCGGTCACCTCATTTTGCCAGTGCGCTTTCTTGGCCTGTTCCTGCTCGTTAAGCTCTGCCAGCTCGGCTTCAAGCTTTTCGAGTCGTTCGCGGCTGGCGTCGTCTTTTTCTTTGCGAAGAGCCTCGCGCTCGATCTCAAGTTGGGTGGTGCGTCGGCGCAAGTCGTCGAGCTCGCTGGGCAGCGAGTCAATCTCGATCCGCAGCCGACTGGCCGCCTCGTCGACCAGATCGATGGCTTTATCGGGCAGAAACCGATCGCTGATATAGCGGGTCGAGAGGGTGGCTGCCGCCACCAGGGCTGCATCCTGGATGCGTACACCGTGGTGCACCTCGTACTTTTCTTTAAGTCCGCGCAGGATGCTGATGGTATCTTCCAGTGAGGGCTCCTGGATTAACACCGGTTGAAAGCGGCGCTCAAGGGCGGCATCCTTCTCGATATGCTTGCGATACTCATCCAGGGTTGTCGCACCAATGCAGTGCAGCTCGCCACGCGCCAATGCCGGTTTAAGCATATTAGACGCATCCATGGCGCCCTCTGCCGCGCCGGTTCCCACCAGCGTATGCAGTTCGTCTATGAACAAAATCACCTCGCCCTCGGAGGCGATAATCTCTTTAAGGAGGGCCTTGAGCCGATCCTCAAACTCACCCCGGTACTTGGTGCCGGCCACCATGGATCCCAGGTCAAGGGCCACCACGCGTTTATCGAGCAATGTTTTTGGAACGTCGCGATCGATTATCCGCCGCGCCAGTCCCTCGACGACCGCGGTTTTACCGACGCCCGGTTCGCCGATGAGTACGGGATTGTTTTTCGTGCGGCGAGAAAGCACTTGCATCACCCGGCGAATCTCCTCGTCGCGACCGATGACGGGATCCAGTTTGCCTTTGCGGGCTTGTTCGGTGAGGTCGCGGCCGTAACGTTCGAGAGCCTGATAGCGACCCTCGGGATTTTGATCGCTAACCCGTTGGTTGCCGCGGATCTCCTGCAGGGCTCGGTATACGGAATCGCGCGTTACCCCGAATTCGGCTAATGCCGACCCGGCCGCCGCCGACTTGTCGGCGCAGAGTGCCAGGAGCAGGTGCTCGGTTGAGACGTAGTCGTCCTTTAGTCTATCGGCTTCGGCCTGGGCGGCGTCGAGGATATCTGCAAGCCTTCGGCCAATGAACGTCTCGCCACCCCGGACGCCGGGCAGGCGTTCGAGCGCCTTTGAAAGCGAACCGGCGACGGCTTGCGGATCGGCGCCGAGCTTTTGTAGCAGCGGCCGAACAATGCCGCCCTCCTGATCGATTAACGCCGCCAACAAATGTTCGGGGGTAAGCTCCTGGTGGTTGAGTTGCTGGGCTAATTTCTGAGCTTCTTGAAGAGCTTCCTGCGACTTAACCGTTAATTTGTCAGACTTCATGCGCAACCCCTTTTACATTTCACCGCACACAACATCATGGCGCTTTCATCACGAAAAATGTGTTCACGAACCTCGAAATGTCAAGGGAATACAGGTCTGAGATGCAGACTCCGTCAGTTCTTTTTGCACTTCAACACTTCGACGCCTGGTATCTTGAAGAGACGTTCATCAGCAGTGACGAGGGTTAGGCCTGCACTGGTGACGGGCTACCACGAATTCAAGCAGGTGGAGAATGAGGTTCATATTGTATGGCTGCGCTAGACGAATAACAACTGTTGATTCGCCATGATATGAATTAATGCTCCCAAAAAATTTCAAGTTCGTGAATACGGTGTCTGGGGTCTTTGGAGATCAGTGCCAATTGACTTACCAACTCGGCGCTGGTGTCTCGGTCACCAGAACGAAGCTTTGATAGGTAACCTTGTGACAATCCCAAAAGAGCCTCCAGCTTCCTTTGGGACACATACTTGCCGATCTCTTCAATTGCTCTGATGGTTCGTTGCCTCAGCTCTTCACGGAATGCTGTATCCAAAGCTTTATCCAGTGCCTTTGCCGTGTTCGCATCAAGCCATTCGGCACCGCAATGATTGCAAGTGGGAATCTTGAGGTCAGACGGGATCGCCAATCGAGGCATACTTTTGTATCGAGCGAAACGACCTGTTTTTGCTAAAGGTCGGATCTCACCGATTCCACAATTTTTACAAAGACGTTTTTTTGTTTTACTCATGGCCTTATCATTCCTCCTTTGGTCTTCAGCGGTCGTTCGAGAGGATAAAAGAGATCACGACCAGTTCCGGAATCTTTTCGTCTATGGTTAGCTTGAGATACCACCCACATCCTTCAATCAAAACTCCATAAACGTCTGCGATATCGTAGGTGAGCTGTATCGTATGGGAGAAATTGGATATCTCAAGTCCTTGTACGACAGATTGTGCAATCTCCATTGCCTCCTTGAAGCTTGTAAAAAAGTCCAATGCTCTCGTCCGCTGAATGAACAATTTGCCTTCCTTGGCCAAGTTCTTTACTCTCTGAAGTGGCCAATGCGGGCGGCCTTTCATGTGAAAATTATATGTTGGACTGAGTCCAAAGTCAAGTGGGGATAATCTAGAAGTGCGTATGAACCATTATTCGGAAATTTTGGAGGGTTGTCCATGAGGAGGGTTATAATAAGGCTTTGGATAGAATCCGAGAGATAAAATCTAGCTTGCCTAACCAATTGTTAAATGTATTTGATGAGGTACTTAAAACAGCAGGTATTCAAGTCATCGATAATAGGGGAAAAAAGCAGTAAACCCTCTTTAGCTTATGTACGAGAACGAGTCTGTTCTTACGAAAAATCCCAACCCTGACTTCACTTTTACACCCCTCTAGTTGCATAAGATATTCCTGCACGGCTGGATAGTTCGGTATTAGAAGCGGTTGTTCACTCGCTCTCGCCCGACGAGCTCTTGTACATGGCGTCGGCGATGCGGTGGGCAACGGTCTCCAAACGGGAGACCATTGCTTTGAGTTGAGTGAAATCCTCCCGCTTTGCGCGCTCGGTCAGGTCTTTACATGATGCGAGATGCTCGCGAATCTCCGCGCGGTCTTCTTCACTGATCATCTCGCCGAACTCCTCGAGGGCCTTCTCGGTTGAGTAGACGAGCCCCTCGGCGTTGACCAATAGTTCGGCGAACTCCTTCTTGGCTCGGTCGTCCTGCCTGAATTTTTCGGCTTCAGCCTGCATGCGGCTGATCTCCTGTTCGGTCAAACCGCTGGAGGCCACCACGCGTATCGACTGCTCCTTGCCGCTGCCCAGGTCCTTGGCCGAGACACCCACGATCCCGTTGGCGTCGATATCGAACGCCACTTCTATTTGCGGCATCCCCCGCGGCGCCGGCGGGATCCCGACCAGCTCAAAGCGCCCGAGGGTTTTGTTGTCCTCGGCCATTTCGCGTTCGCCCTGACAAACGTGCACGCTGACCATGTCCTGGTTGTCGCGGGCGGTCGAGAAAACCTGGCTCTTGCGCACCGGAATGGTGGTGTTCTTTTCGATGAGCTTGGTAAACACCCCGCCGGCGGTCTCCACCCCAAGGCTCAGGGGCGTGATGTCGAGCAGCACGACGTCCTCGACGTCGCCCTTGAGCACCGCGCCCTGAATCGACGCGCCGATCGCCACCACCTCATCGGGGTTGACCGTTTTATTCGGTTCTTTGCCAAAGATTCGTTTAGCCCTTTCTTGGACCTTGGGCATGCGGCTCATGCCGCCGACCAAGATCACCTCGTCGAGGTCGGCGGGGGTGAGGCTTGCGTCTTTGAGAGCGGTGCGGCAAGGACCCTCCAAGCGATCGAGCAAATCTTGGACGAGCACCTCAAGCTGGCCGCGCGTCATCGACATGTTCAAATGCTTCGGTCCGGAGCTATCGGCGGTGATAAAGGGCAGGGTGATCTCGGTTTGGGTCGTGGACGAAAGCTCCTGCTTGGCCTTCTCGGCCGCGTCTTTGAGACGCTGCATGGCCATGCGATCGCGGCGCAGTTCGATGCGAGTCGTTTTCATAAACTCATTGCACAGATAGTCAACGATGCGCAGATCGAAATCCTCGCCTCCTAGAAAGGTATCGCCGTTGGTGGAAAGCACCCGAAAGACGCCTTCGGCGAGCTCCAAAATGGAGATATCGAAGGTGCCGCCGCCGAGGTCAAAGACGGCGACCTTGATGTTCTTCTCGCGTTTGTCCAAGCCAAAGGACAGCGCCGCGGCGGTTGGCTCGTTGATGATACGGAGGACGTTGAGTCCGGCGATCTTGCCGGCGTCCTTGGTGGCTTGCCGCTGGCTGTCGTCGAAATAGGCCGGACACGTGATGATCGCATCCTGCACTTGTTCGCCGAGGTAATCCTCGGCGGTTTGCTTCATCTTCATCAGAACCATAGCAGAGACTTCGGCCGGGCTGTAGTCTTTGCCGCGAATCTGCACCCAGGCGTCGCCGTTTTTATTTTTGACAATTCGGTAGGGAAGGATCGGGGCGGCCTTCTTGACCTGCTCGCTGTCGAACTTCCGGCCGATCAGGCGTTTGACCGCGAAGACGGTGTTCTCGGGGTTGGTAATCGCCTGCCGTTTGGCGACCTGGCCTACCAAACGCTCGCCGCTTTCGGAAAAACCCACAATTGACGGTGTGGTGCGCGAACCCTCCGAGTTTGGCAACACCACGGGCTCGCTCTTCTCCAATAAAGCCACGCACGAGTTCGTCGTGCCCAAGTCTATGCCAATAGTCTTACCCATCTATGATACCTCCCCATCTCCCAATATCAAAAACGCTCTCTTTCAGTATAAGATATAAACGGTCGCGAGCGCCACAAAGTGGCCCAACAGGTTGTCTGATGGCTATACCTGCCATAGGGTCACCCGCTCGATTCGGTTTCGTCGATTTCCCCTGGGTCTGCCAGCGTGCTCGGGAGGGAGGCAACGTTTACCATTGCTGGCCGGAGCAGGCGCTCGTGAATTTTGTAGCCTTGGCTGAGCTCGTCAATAATC
Source organism: uncultured delta proteobacterium (assembly GCA_963754925.1). Lineage (GTDB taxonomy): Bacteria > Myxococcota > B64-G9 > B64-G9 > B64-G9 > CAVWHX01. Next base: position 714,579 of record CAVWHX010000004.1, on the reverse strand, counting down.
GTACCCGGGGGGTAGTCGGTCGTTTCAGTGCGGAGGAGCGCCTCATGCCAGTTGGGGTCGAATGGTTGACCGACTGATGAGAAACTTTGTACTGAATTCTTCCCTAGTAACTCCGTAAATTGCTGCAGAATCAGCTTCAAACCGTCACCCAATGAATTCAATATTGGGTCCTGATTTTGCTCGGGAACGAATTTCACAGTGCGTTTGAGGTTATCCACGATAGGCAGCAACTCGCTCAGCAAGCGCTCTTGGCCGTATTTGAGCGCCTCATCACGCTCTTTCAACGACCGTTTGCGCTGATTGTCAAGATCAGCCGCCATTCGTAGCACCTGCTCATATTTGAGCTTGAGATCGGCATAGTCCTGTTCGCTGACCGTCGGCCGACTAACTTCACCTTCAGGTGAAATCCCAACGTGGTCGCTGTGTTTTTTTTGCTTGCTCATGACCTCTCACCCTTTTCTATAGATAACGGTACACCACCACCGTTTATAGTGGCAAGAGTTTAACCCAGGAGATCCGGTCGTCGCAATGGCGCGTATGCGCAGGCATTGTACGCATTCATGCAACGATGCCTGACCTCGGGGTTAGGGCGCCTTGGGACGGATAATGGCAAGGGTCGGGCGCTCGATTGTCAGGTATTTCCGGGCCACCCTTGAGACGTCTGCAGCGGTGACGGCGAGGATCTTGCCTGCGTACTCGCGGTGCGCCAGGTACCCAAGGCCGTAGAGCTCATCGAAAGCCATAACGCCGGCCCGGGCCGACAGGCGCTGGAGCGAGATGGCCTGATTGCCGACCAGGTACCGTTGGGCGCGCTCAATCTCCGCGCTGGCGATCGGCTCCGCAATTATTTTACGGAGCTGATCCGTGGTTGCAGCGATGGCTTCATCCAACCGCTTGGGATCTACTCCCAGGTAGACGGCGACGTATCCGGGCTCAATTCCCTCGAGGGAAAAACCGGTAACCGCGTACGCGAGAGCCAGACGATCGCGCAACTCGACAAATAACCGCCCTCCTTGGCCGGCGAGAATCGCCATGAGCACCTCAAGCGGGAAGCGGTCTTCGTTCACGAGGGTGGTTCCGAGAAAGCCAAGCACAAAGTGAGCCTGAGCTCGGTTGCGGTACTTCTCGACCGTGCGCGGTTTATCTGGGGGTGTGTCGGGCGCGACCGAAGGCGGCGGTGCGGGTTTGTCCTCGGGCGCGGCCGGTTCACTGAAAAGCGCCCGTACCTCCTCAGACACTCGCTGCGGCTCGACGTCGCCGGTAATCGCCAGAACCATGCGATCGGGGGTATAGTACTGCGTACGGTACTCCGTGAGCTGGGTGCGCTTCAAGGCGGCGACACTTTGCCGGGTTCCCATCGGGGGCAGCCGATAGGGATGATTGGGGTATAGCGTTGCGGCGAACAGATCGAAAGCCAGCCCGGACAGGTTATCATCGCGGGCGCGAATTTCCTCCAGAACCAGCTCGCGCTCACGCTTGATCTCGCTTTCGAGGAAGGTTGGGTGAAGCAGGCAATCAGCGAACAAGCTCAGTCCGCGCTCGAGGTAGCGCGAAGGGAATTCGGCGCGCAGCCCAAAGGAGTTCCTCCCGGAAAAGCCCTCGAAGCCGCCCGCGATGGCATCAATCTCACGCGCAACATCGGCGGCGGAACGGTTCTGGGTGCCGCGGGTAAGCATGCCGGCCAAGAAATTATTGATCCCGTTATTCTCGGATGACTCGTAACGCGAACCACCTAAGAAAGCCGCCCGCACCGCAACCAAGGGATTGGTGTGATCTTCCTGGATCAGCAACACCGGCCCATTCTTGATTTTCATCCTGGTAAAACCCAGGGAACTTTTTGGCGGTTCGGTTTCGGGCGTTGGCGTTGCCACCGCCGCGGCGGTAATGGCGGCGCCGAGCGTGTCTTCGGTCAGGTCGGGGACCTGGCTTTTTGGCATCACGAGGACGAGCGAAAGATTCTCCGGAATCAAATAGGTTGCGGCGACGCGCCGGATGTCGGCTGGCGTTATGGCAAGCACCCGGTTGAGATAGGTATCTGCATAGTTTGGGTCGTTCAGAAGCGTCTGATCGAAACCCAACCGCCGGGCAAGCCCCTCGACCGTCTCGCGCTGGTACAGCGCGTCGCTTTCGATCATGGTCTTGACCTTGGCGAGTTCAGACGCGCTGACGGGCGTGGCAGCGAGTCGGGAAGCCTCCACCATAAGCTGCTGCATGGCGGCCTGGGTTTTGTCGGGCGGACAGGAGCCGCCCACCACAAAGAGGCCAGGATCGCGGGCCGAATAGGCATAGGCGTATACATCGTTGACCAACCCAAGGCGGCGTCGAACTTCCAAATTGAGCCGGGCGCTTTCACCCTGGCCGAGCAGGGTGGCCAGGACGTCCAGCGCCGGTGAGTCGGCGTGTTGAAGATTGGGGATATGCCAACCGAGGTTGAAATGGGCCTCTTGGATATCGTCGCGAACTATTTGGAGCCGAAGTTTGCGTTGATTACCCTCGCTGGGACGCGCCACGGGGGGCTCGGCCGCCTGCGGCTGACGGTGGAACAGGCGCTGAATGCGTTTGAGGCTGCTCTGACGATCGAAGTCGCCGACCATTAACAACGTCATATGCTCGGGGCGGTAATAGGTCTTGAAGAACTGCAGGATCGCGGTCTGGTCGACTGCTTGCACCGACTCCATCGTACCCAGAATCGGTTGACGGTAGGGATGTTTTCGGAACGCTAATGAGAAGAGCAGGTCGCTCGCCCAGCGTCCAGGCTGATCGCGGTTGCGTTTGATCTCCTCGATCACCACTTTCTTCTCGCGCTCAAGTTCGTCGGGGGCAAACGTCGTGTTCTGCAGGGCATCGGCGAGCACTTCAAGACCGAGATCGAAGTAGCGCGCCGCCACGACCACTTCATAGACCGTGTGGTCGTAGGAGGTCCAGGCGTTGATATCGCCGCCCGCTCCTTCTATCGCCTGGGCGATTTCCCCCAGCGCCCGCTTCTTGGTGCCTTTGAAGAGCATGTGTTCGTGCAGGTGGGCGATACCCTCCTGACCGGGCTTGTCGTAGGCTGAGCCGGCATCCACCCAAACCTGGATTGCCACCACCGGGGCACTGTGTTTCTCAAGAAATACCGCAGTCAGGCCGTTTTTGAATTTTGCCCTGGTTATAGGGCCGATTTGTTCGACCTGCACGGAGCCCTCCTCGGAAACCGCGGTCGTCTCACCAACCTTACCGCCATTCTGGCTTGACGCGACGTTGTTCGCCTCAGCCGTGGTAATCGTATTGGAGGCAGCGCACCCGAGGAAAAATCCTGCCAACGTAAGGTACCCGGCGAACCACCACAGCCGTATGAAAGTTAATTTCAACAAAGCGGCAGCGAATGTGCCACACGCGAGCCAGGGCTGTCAATTAAGATGCATCAATAAGACCCGAATGTTCAGTTAATCGATTACGGTATACTTTTTCCCGATCTTGATAAACGCGGCCACGGCTTGTTCAATCTGTTCTTTGGTGTGGGCGGCGGAGAGTTGCACCCGGATGCGGGCCATACTCTGAGGAACGACCGGGTAGCTGAAACCAACCACATAGATCCCCTCGTCCAGAAGATCGCGAGCCATGTTGGCGGCGAGCACAGCATCGCCCAGCATGATCGGCGTAATCGGATGGATGCCTGGCTTGATGTTAAAACCGGCCGCCGTCATTTGATCGCGGAAGAGCTTGGTATTGGCTTCAAGTCGGTCGCGAAGTTCGGTGCTCGTTGATATCAAATTGATCGCGGCCATGGCCGCGGCGGCCACGACCGGCGGCAGAGAATTCGAAAACAAATACGGTCGGGAACGTTGCCGCAGGAGCTCGATTATCTCCTTCCGACCGGTGGTGAAACCGCCGGACGCGCCGCCCAAAGCTTTGCCCATAGTGGAGGTAAGAATGTCAACACGGCCTTCGACACCGTAATATTCGGGGGTGCCGCGTCCGTGCTTCCCGATAAACCCCGTAGCGTGTGAATCGTCCACCATCACCAAGGCGTGGTACTGATCGGCCAGATCGCAGATCCGGTCGAGCGGGGTGAAGGTGCCGTCCATGCTGAAAACGCCATCCGTCGCAATCAGCCGCCGCCGCCGGTCCTGGGTGGCCTTGAGGTGCTCTTCCAACTCAGACATATCGGTATTTTTATAACGGCGGCGATCGGCCTTGGACAGTCGTATCCCGTCGATGATGCTGGCGTGATTGAGTTCATCCGAGATAATCACATCCTCAGACCCCAAGAGTGTTTCGAAGAGACCGCCATTAGCGTCAAAACATGAGGAATAGAGGATGGTGTCTTCGGTGGTAAGGAACGAGGAAATGATTCGTTCAAGATTTTTGTGCAGGTCTTGGGTGCCGCAAATAAAGCGGACCGAGCTCATGCCATAGCCGTACGTTTCGAGACCAGCCTTTGCCGCGGCGATCACCGCAGGATGATCGGACAACCCGAGATAATTATTGGCGCAAAAATTGAGCACCGCCTTCCCGGACGAGACCTTGATCTCGGCCCCCTGGGGAGTAAGGATCGCGCGCTCTTCCTTATAGAGACCAGCGCTCCGTATCTCGTTGATCTGCTTCTGGATCTCTTCGCCGACGTTCCCGTACATGACCGTGCTCTGAAGCCTCCCGATGATTAAGTATAGTCTACAGGATCATTTTTATCTATAGTTGTATACTAAGCGAAATGGAGATACGTCGACTCGACCAGATAGCTTTTCGTTTTCTGGTTTGATAGTTGTGTCTTGATCTGGCATGCTGAGGTCACTGGCGGGTGAGCACAAAGGAGGTTTTCAAAGATGAGGCGAGTATTGACGCAGGTGGTCGTGATGGGGTTAGTAGGGCTTGCGCTGGCGGGCTGTCCAAAAAAGGAACCGGTGAGCGCCTATGACGCCAAGCTTCTCGAAAGCGCTCGGGCGGCCGCCGAGGAGGAAAAACGCTACCAGGCCGAGATGGCCAAGGAGTACAGCAAATCTCAGGAGGTTAAAGGGGAGTGCAGCCGAGAACAAGACGACTGCGAGGACGGCTTCCTGTGCTGGGACTCCTATTTCTGCAAAGCCGACAACAAGGATCAGTGCAGCGCTTATGGGGATAAGCGTTGTCATAAACTTTGCACGACCGATGCCGATTGCCCCTCTGCAATGCCACGGTGCCAGGAGCAACCGATATTCAGCGGCTCTGAACAGGGAGTCCTGCAGAAGCTCTGTGTAGTCAAAGAAAAGTAGCGCTGTACGGTAATCAATACCTCCCAACCCCCTACGGTATCCCATGGTCAGCGAATCATCAGCCTTGATACAACAACTGCTCGATCTGGTGGCCGAACATCACCACGGCATTGGCGCGGTGGTGTTGTTTCTCTCGTCGTTTATCGAGTATGTCTTTCCGCCCTTTCCGGGGGACGTGATTACACTCTTTGGCACCTATCTGGTTGTGAAGGGATTGTGGAGTTTTCCGTTTGCCCTCGTTCTGGCGACAACGGGCTCCCTCGTTGGCGCGGCGGCGGACTACGGAATCGGCATGTGGCTCGGACGGCGACTCGACCGCTTGCCGTCCGAAAAACAGGTAAAGCGCTGGACCATCTTGACGCGCGAAAAGTACGAATTGGTGACCGACCGTTTCAAGCGGCATGGCTCGATCTATATCGCTATAAACCGTTTTCTCCCCGGAATTCGAGCATTTTTCTTTGTCGTAGCCGGCGCCTCGCGAATGCGCTTGTGGCTGGTGTTGCTTTGGGCGACCGTGTCTGCGGTGATATGGAACAGCCTGATCCTGGGAGCCGGCTATGCGGTAGGGTCAAACTGGGAACGGCTGCGAAGCCTCATGAGCACCTATACGCTGGCGGCCTGGATTGTCATAGGTGTCGTGCTGGGTGGTGTGCTATTTTTTTGGCAACGACGAAAGCGCAAACAACAGTCAGCTTCGTAACCGAATGCTCGGAAATGCTTCGGACGCAGTCGGAAGGGAGCAGTCATGAACGGTCGAAAAGAGGATCAGGACGTAGCGCAGCAGGTGCGCGAACGCGATCAAAAACGAGCTGAGTTCTTTGCCACGGTCAGCCACGATCTCAAAACCCCACTCAATGGTATCATTGGATTTTCGAGCCTGTTGCTCCAGGACACGCCCGGTCTTGATGCCGAGTGCCTGCGCCAGTTGAACCTTATCTACAGTAGCGCCCGCGCCCTTCTCGAGCGCATCGACAATTTACTCGATTTATACCGTATGGAGAGCGGCAAAATTAAAGCCAATCCAGATTGGTGCGTTGTGGCCGAGCTGGTGCAGCAAGTGGTCGCGCCGTTTGCTCAGCAGGCTTCCGACCACGGTGTGCGGCTCGAGGTGAATCTCGATAGCGCGCCCGGCCGTCTGCGGGTCGACGCCCCGTTGCTCTCCCGCGTCTTGAAACAGCTGCTCTCAAATGCGTTGAAGTTCACCCGCCAGGGTTCGATTCGGCTTTCGGTTGAGAGCCAGCCGCTCGCGGGAGATCGCGTTCGGGTGCGTTTTGCTGTTGCGGATACCGGTATTGGCATACGGCCGGAAGAGATCGCCCGCCTGTCTGTTTCACTGGCGCCCATGGCGAGCCCACTCGATCGCTCCTATCAAGCTATCGGTTTGGGGTTGGCGCTTGCGCGCGAGGCGGCTCACCTCATGGGCGGCGGACTGGCGGTTGAAAGCCAGGCGAACCAGGGCAGCACCGTTGCCCTGTCGCTCGATCGTGCCACTTCGGATGTCGGTGATATAGGTCGTGAGGGGATAAGAAACTGTCCGGAGGATAAGAGTCCGTAACTCGCTTTGCTCGTAACGGTCTCTTATAACGCTCACTTCGTTCGCAAAAGCTCTAACCCCCTTCGGGGATAAGAGACTCTAACTCACTTCGTTCGCACTATCTCTAACCCCTGTCGCTTCGCTCCAGGGATAAGAGACTGTAACGCTCACTTCGTTCGCACTATCTCTAACCCCTGTCGCTTCGCTCCAGGGATAAGAGACTGTAACGCTCACTTCGTTCGCTAACAGTCTCTAATATACTTCGTCTTCCTCTTCCTCGTGCTTGCGGGATAGCAGCACACGCTTGCGAATTAACCGGACGATCTCTTCGATGAGGCCATAGATTAAAAATGCTGCGCTTGCCAAGGCGAAGATCAGGCTGAAGCTGGTCTTGATCGCGGCTACCACCAACAGACAGGCCATGACGACAACCAGCGGGAGGATCAATCGTGGATTCTTAACGCGCTTGAAGGTTCGATAGTGAACCCGGCTGACCATCAGCGCCGCGAGCATAAGGACCACCGCCAATATCAATGGCGGTGAGACAAGCTCGCCGCCGGTGTTACGATAGTGCATCATGACCAAAGACATCAGGGTCGAGGCCGCGAGCGGAATAGGCAATCCGAGAAAGAATTTAGATGACGCTGACGGATCAGCCGCCATAAGGTTAAAACGCGCGAGGCGGATTGCACCGCACGCAACATAGAGGAAAGCCGCCACCAGCCCGATGATGCCATATTGCGCTAACGACCACAGATACGCCACCACGGCCGGCGCCAAACCAAAGGTAATGACATCGGCAAGCGAGTCAAGTTGCATGCCGAAATCGCTTTGGGTTTTAGTCATGCGGGCCACTCTACCATCGGCGGCATCGAAGAGGACGCCAAAGAGGATCGCTACCGCTGCGCCATAAAAGCGATCCGCTGCCGTGCCGCTGAGGGCTATAACGATTGCGTAGAACCCGCAGAATATGCTTGATACGGTAAAAATGTTCGGGAGAACAAATAATATCGGCGGCGGTTTCTTCACTCAGTGCCTCCTCCATTGAGGCCATTACAGCAACCATTATGCCACAGCAGCACGAAGTCAATCAATTTCAGAAAACCATTCGATCTCTGCGCGTTGTGACAAAGGTAAGTTACCTTTAAAGATCAATCAATTGCGCACACCAGTTCGCATTAATGAGAAATATGCGAAATCTATTTCTCAGTAACATAAACGTCAACTGCCCATTATACAACATTAATCTTTCAACAAGCAAATAATAAAATACCGTGGTCACCGACAGTCTTGGCACACATCGAAAAAGTCACGATCGAGCTTGGTGAGGGTGGCGAAGTAGTTGAGTTGGAACGTTGGGGCAAAAGCGCGGCCGCACTTTTTGCACGACTTCATCGGGAGATCGCGGTGCCATTTGATAATACTGCGGATATTGTTTTCTTCTTTTATTCCAATGCAATTGGTTGGGCAGACCTGCACGCAAGCACCACAACCGATGCAGGCTTCAGCTACTTCATCAAAGGGCGAGTTCATGTCTTTAATAAGTCCGCGGCCGGAAAATCCGATAGCTTTTGCACCCACCACCTCGTCGCAGACGCGGTTGCACAGACCGCACAAAATGCATTCTTTGCCCGTATCTTGTACAAAGGGGGTGTCGGTTACGCCGTACTCGGCTGCAAGCTCATGGATTTCTTCAGCCGCCGGCGCCATGGCGAGTAAGAGCCTGAGCACTGTCTTGCGGTTCCGAATAACCTTATCGGTATCGAGAAATACTTCTATTCCGGGCAGGACGGGGTAGTTGCACGACGTGGTAAGCCTGCGTTTGCGGCCCTTGCCAACCTCGACCAGACAAAGCCGGCATGCCCCGTATGCACTAACGGCTTCATGATAGCACAGCGATGGCACCTCGTAGCCATAGCGGCGTAACGCTCCGAGCAAACTCTCCTCATAGTAACCTTCGTAGGTGCGGCCTTGGATTTTGAAGGTTACTTTTTGATCTTTTTGAATAGCCTCGTGCTCGTGCATTGATGTAATCTCCTTTATTCCACCGCAATGGCGTCGTAACGGCAGACTTCCTCGCATACGCCGCACTTGATGCACTTGGATTGATCGATCACATGCACTTCCTTTGCCTCGCCGGAGATAGCCAGGCTTGGGCATTTGCGCTTGCAGAGCAGGCAACCGATGCATTTTTCGGGAACGACCGAAAAACGGATAAGCCCTTTGCACACCCGCGCTCGGCACTTTTTCTGATTGATGTGTTCTTCGTACTCCTCGCGGAAGTAGCGCAACGTCGAGCGCAAGGGATTCGGCGCCGTTTGACCCAGTGCGCACAACGATGCGTCGGCCACCGTCTCGGACAGCTCTTCCATTAGGGCAATGTCGCCCTCACGGGCGGTGCCCGCGCACACGCGGTCGACGATCGCGCACAGCTGTGCAAGTCCTTCGCGGCAGGTGACACACTTGCCGCACGACTCATCGGCTAAAAAGTGCAGGAAGTAGCGCGCCACGTCCACCATGCAGGTGCGCTCATCCATGACAATCATGCCGCCCGAGCCCATCATGGAGCCCACTTCGGTAAGCCGGTCAAAATCGACCTGCATGTCAAGCAGAGATTCGGGCAGGCAGCCGCCCGAGGGGCCGCCGGTTTGAACGGCTTTGAACTTCTGTCCGTCGCGAATCCCGCCGCCGATATCAAAGATGATCGTGCGCAGGCTGACCCCCATCGGGACCTCGACCAGACCGGTGTTATTGACTTTACCGACCAGGGCGAAGATCTTGGTGCCCTTGCTGCCGCCCCAGGGATCGGTGCGGACGTCGCCGGTACCGATGTTGGTGAACCAATCGACGCCACGGTTGATAATGAGCGGCACGTTGGCCCAGGTTTCGACGTTGTTCAAGTTCGTCGGCTTGTCCCACAGACCAGACACAACGGTGTGGATGTGTTTGGCCCGCGGTTCGCCCACTGCGCCCTCGATCGAGGCCATCAGAGCTGTCGATTCGCCGCAGACGAACGCTCCGCCGCCGCGGTTAATGGTTATGTCGAAGTTGAGTCCCGAGCCGAGTATGTTTTCGCCCAATAGCCCGTATCCGCGGGCCTGCTGCAGGGCATTGGCGAGGCGTTCGAGCGCCAGCGGGTACTCGTTGCGAACGTAGAGGTAGCCAACGGGTTTTCCCGGTGTGCCGATGGCATACGCCCCGATCACCATACCCTCGATGATCATATGAGCGTTGTCTTCCATAAGTGACCGATCCATGAAGGCGCCTGGGTCACCCTCGTCGCCATTGCCGATCAGGTACCGCACGCCGTCTTCTGACGGTGCTTGGCGACAACTCTCCCACTTGACTCCGGCCGGGAACCCGCCGCCGCCGCGACCGCGCAGACCGCTCTTGGTTATTTCAGCAACCACCTGCTCGGGCTTCATTGAGGTGAGCACCGTAGCGAGCGCTGAATACCCGCCGATCCCGATGTAGTCTTCGATTCGGGTTGGGTCAAGCAACCCATTGTATTGCGTAAGCAACCGCATCTGCGACTGGTAAAAAGGTACCTCGTCCTGCCGGGTGTAATGTTTCTCGGCGAGATCAATGTACTGCAGTCGACTGATTGCCTTTCCCGTGAGCGCCGACTGGCACAGCTCGGCGGCGTCTTCGGGTTTGACGCGCTGGTAAAAGTGGCCTTGGGGGTGAACGATCACCAGCGGGCCGCGCTCGCACAGGAGCTGACAACCGGTGAGGTGCATCCGCAGCCTGCTTTCAAGTTTTTGCGTCGCAATTTCTTGTTGAATGGCGGTGAACACCTTACGGCATCCGCACGCCTGGCAGCCCGTTCCGCCGCATAAGGCAATCACTGGTTGCTTAGGGTCCTTAGTCTTTTGGATCTCCTGGCGGAGGTCCTCGATCATTTTTTTCGAGGTGAGTCGTGTGCTCATGACCGCAGCCCCTTCATGATGTTGTCGAGATCAGCCGAGCCGATGTTGCCATGGTACTCACCATCCAGGATCACCAGCGGGCCGAGGGCGCAGGCGCCAACGCAGTTGACCGTCTCAACGGTCAGTTTCATGTCTTTGGTCGTTTCGCCGGCCTTGATGCCGAAATCGCGCTCCAACTTCTCAACCAACTTGGGCGCTCCGCGTACGTGACAGGCGGTACCGAGGCATACCGTGCAGATGTGTTTACCGCGCGGTTTTAAACTAAACGATTTGAAAAAGGTGGCCAACGAGTACACCCGTGATACCGACACCCCGACAGCAACGGCGACCTTCTTGATGTCCTCTTTGGGAAGGTAGTTTTCCTCCCTTTGGATGTCCTGGAGGATGGCCAGCAAGTGCGCGGGGTCCCGGTGGTGGTTGTCGAGAATGGCGTCTAGATTTTTGTCGTCCATGATGGATCTCCATTCCTCCTAAAGAACGATCCCCGAGCGGCGCTCCAGCTTACGGTAGTCTTCCTCAACGCGTGCCTGGATTTCGGCTACGACCTCGCTGCCGAGGTGGCGGAAGCGTCCTTGGGGTTTGAGGTAGTCCTGCACGGGTCGCAACTGTGGCGTCGGCAGGGTGAGTCGCAGCGCACCGCGGTCAATCTCATACAGCGGGAAGACGCCGGTCTGTACCGCCAATCGGCCGATCGAAACCGCCAACTCCGGAGCCATGCGCCAGCCGGTCGGACAGCACGCGTACATGTGGATGTATGCCGGCCCTTTAGCCTTCCGAGCTTTTTCTATCTTTTCGGCCAGGTCGAACGGGTAGCTGGGGCTCGTGGTTGCGACGTAGGGAATACCATGCGCGGCGACTATCATCGGGAGGTTTTTCTTGTTGGTGACCTGCCCGATGCTGAACTTGCCCGCCGGCGAGGTGGTGGTTGAGGCGCCGAACGGGGTAGCGCTCGAGCGCTGGATGCCTGTGTTCATATAGGCTTCGTTGTCATAGCAGATGTAGATCATTTCGTGTCCGCGCTCGAGGGCGCCCGAGAGCGCCTGCAGGCCGATATCGGCGGTGCCGCCGTCGCCGGCCATGCCGACCACCGTAATCTTGCGCTTGGGCAGCTTGCCCTTCTTGACGAGAATCTTAAGCGCTGACTCTATCCCCGAGGCCACCGCGGCGGCGTTTTCAAAAGCATTATGGAACCAGGGAATCGCCCAGGCGGTGTCCGGATACGACGAGGAGATAATCTCCATACACCCCGTGGCCGAAGCGACCATGGTGTTGCGGCCGAGCAGTTGATGCACGAGACGCACCGCCAAGGCCTCACCGCAGCCCTGACAGGCGCGGTGGCCGGAGACGAAGCGGTTATCCTTGGGGAACAACCGAGCGGCGAAGACGGATAATCCTTCCATGATGTTACTCCCGAAGGCCGATGAAGGCAGGCTGAGGAATGACGCCGGTCTTCTTAGTATTAAAGAGAGTATCAAACATGTGATCGAAAGCGCTGAAGGGCAGGTCGCGCCCACCAAGGCCCGCGACAAACTCGACGACTTTTGGGCGGTGATCGCTCTGGTAGCAGGCGGCCTTGACTTCGGACGCTACCGGACCCGTCGGCCCGCCGAAAGAGACGTGACGGTCGACCACGCCGAGCACCGGGCAGGCCTCGATGGCTCGACGCAGGTCCGCGAACGGAAACGGCCGCCACAGACGAATGTGCACCAAGCCGACCTTCTGGCCTTTCTCGCGGCGCCTATCGATGGCTGACATGGCGGTTTCACTGATGGACCCCATGGTCAGAAGCAGCACTTCGGCGTCTTCGGTCTTGTATGTCTCGATGGGCTTGTAGGTGCGCTTGAAGTGTTTGCCGAACTCGCCCAGCGTCTCGACGATCGGCGTGTAGGCTTCGTTCAGCACTTTGTGTTGCAGGTATTTGGCTTCGGTATAGATATCGGGGATGCCGACCGGACCGATGCTAATGGGCTTATCCACATCCAGACGCTGCAATGGCTCAAAGGGCGGCACAAAGGCTTTCACCGTCTCGCGATCCGGCATGAGGACCGGCTCGATCATATGCGAAACGATAAAGCCATCAAAGTTGACCATGACCGGCAGCGAGACCCGTTTGTCCTCCGCCAGGCGAAACGCCCAAATATGCAGGTCAAGCGCTTCCTGGGCGTTTTCGGCGAAGATCTGCACCCAGCCGCTGTCGCGTTCGGTCATGATGTCCGAGTGATCGTTCCAGATGTTGAGCGGAGCGGACAGCGCCCGGTTGGCCACCGACATGACGATCGGCAAACGCAAGCCTGAGGCGATGAACAAGATCTCGTGCATCAGCGCCAGCCCCTGCGAGCTGGTGGCGGTGTAGGTGCGCGCGCCCGTGGCGCTGGTGCCGCAGCATACCGACATGGCCGAATGTTCGCTCTCCACCGGAATGAAGCCCGCGTCGAGCTCCCCCTCGGCCACCATCTCGGAGAGATGCTCAACGATGTGGGTCTGCGGGGTGATCGGGTAGGCGGCCACGATGTCCACATCGCAGAGGCCGACGGCCTCGGCGATGGCGATGGACGCCTCCATGCCAACTCGTTTTTCCATTACTCCTCCTCGTCGATCATGCGGATACAGGCGGTCGGGCACTCGTGTACACAGATACCGCAGCCCTTGCAATAGTTGAGATCCGCGTTAGGGTAGTCTTTGATTTCGAGGTCGAAGTGGATGCAACCCTCGGGGCACGAAATGACGCAGACGCCGCAGCGTATGCACTGTTCATGCTTCCAAACCGGACGGGACGAACGCCAATCCCCGGTGCGGTTGGCCCGGGCGCTGCCGGGTTCGACGATGGCAGAGCCAACCGCTAACTCATTCCATCGGGGTCGGGCACTTTGGGGGGCCATATATTCACCTCCGCGCTGCTGATGAATAGATCATGGTTGATACCCTTTAATGTCACTCTTAGGTCACGTCAGAGATGACGCACTCGCGCAGTGCGCGCCTGAAAGCGGCGATGTTTTTATCGGCGATACGGCCGAAACGATTACTCAGCGCCTGTTCGATTTCCGCAACCGTCACCATCGGGACGGCCGCCAGCATGGCGCCGAGCATGGTGGTGTTGGTGATCACGCGCCCAATCTCTTCGCGGGCGATACGATTGGCGTCAACCACGGCAAGTTTAGCGGACAGGCTAAAGGTTTTGCGGATCTCACCGGCGGGCTTGGCGGTATTGAGCACGATGACGCCGCCGTTTTGCAGTCCTTGGTCGACCTTGACGAGACGCAGAAGCGACGGATCGAGCACCACCACCACGTTGGGTTCCTGAATGGCGGTGCGGTTGCGGATCTGGTGATCTGAAACTCGCGCAAAAGCTATTACCGGTGCGCCGCGGCGCTCCGGTCCGAAACTTGGAAAAGCTTGGGCGCTCTTACCCTCGGCGATGGCGGATATGGCCAGAAGCTCTGCAGAGGTGACGGCACCCTGGCCTCCGCGTCCATGAAACCTGACCTCAAACATCGTTGCCTCCATACCAGTTGAGAAACCCAATGCCAAAGATCGATCTTCCATACAGTCCCCAACAAACCATGTCAAGCAAAACAGAATATGGGGATAAAAGAGACCTAACATCTGAGAGAAATGGTGAAAACCGAACGAACGGCAAGGATATTTCGGCATGATAAATCCTTGACACCTCGCGAGACCCAGGGCTATATTCCGACAGCGGTTCGCTAAAAAACTCTTGGTGGTATTAGAAAAGTTCCACCAGTGTGGCGAATAAGCTGCAATTGAGATTGACAAGCCCTCAGGAACAAGAGTTTGTACGCAACGCTTTGTTTACTACAATCTCTTGCAAATCGCAGCTCCTGGTGGTGAGAGTGGGCCGGATCGGAGGAGGGGATTTATGGTCAGTCCTCAGATGGTAATGTACGAAGCGGAGTTCAACCAGATCACCGCCATCTGCGACCGACTCTGTCGTGAGTCTAATGCAAAGGTCGTATTTTTAGTCGATAAAAACGGTCAGCTGATCGCCAGCGCCGGCCAAACGGAGCATCTTGACACGACCTCGCTCGCCTCATTGACCGCCGGCAACATTGCAGCCACGGGCGGGTTGGCCAAACTGATTGGTGAAAAAGAGTTCTCGATCCTCTTTCACGAGGGCGAGCGCGATAACCTCCACATCTCAATTGTGGCGAGTCGGGTTATTCTCGTGGTCATCTTCGATAACCGGTCCTCGTTAGGCCTGGTGCGGTTGCGGGTTAAGAAAGCAACGAATGAATTGGCGGGAATCTTTGAAGGATTGCTACGTAAAATAGAAGATCCTCGGGCAGGCTCTCCGTTTGCGGAGATCACAGACGAGGACATCGATAATCTTTTTAGTGACTAGCTCCCCACTGCTGGTGGGGCATAACACTGGTGTTTGACCGGCATGAATATCGAAAATTGTCACGGTACCAAAGCAGGTCATAACCATACAGAATACCCGCGAGTAACAGAGGGCTGATATGTCCTTTATTAACTACTCCTCACGCGAGATCAATTGTAAAATAGTCTATTACGGGCCCGGCTTATGCGGGAAAACCACGAACCTCCAATACATCTATAGTAAGACCAATCCCGAGGCCAAGGGTAAGATGATCTCATTGGCCACCGAGACCGAACGCACGTTGTTCTTTGACTTCCTCCCCCTGAGCCTGGGTGAGATTCGAGGGTTCAAGACTCGATTCCACCTCTATACGGTCCCTGGTCAGGTATTCTACGACGCCAGCCGCAAGCTTATTCTCAAAGGGGTCGATGGGGTGGTGTTCGTCGCTGATTCACAGATCGAGCGTATGGAAGCCAACCTCGAGAGTATGGAAAACCTTCGGGTAAATTTGGCCGAGCAAGGATATGATCTCAAGACGGTTCCCTATGTGATGCAGTTCAATAAACGAGATCTCCCCAATGTCGCCACTGTCGAAGAACTCCATCGGCTGCTCAATGCCGAGGGAATCTCAGAATTTCAAGCCATCGCATCGACCGGTTGGGGGGTCTTTGATACTCTCAAGGCTATCGCCAAATTGGTTCTCCAGGAGTTACGCAAGGGTCGCTAGTCGAGGAGCGGAGGTTTTTTTATCCGCAATTATTCGCAGTACTTTTCGAATAACATTTCTGGCGGGTGGTGATATTGTAAGGTTACAGCCAGGAAAAAAAGCGTTGACTGAAAAAGAAACTTGTTATAACAAGAATAACGGGTAAATTACTTGAGTGTCGCTCCGAATAAAATTATACCGGGGTTTTTAAGCCGAATGTTTCAGTTACGGCGGGGAGGCCGCCAGATGAGAAAATGTCACAGACGAGAATGCTTGTTTTTTACGTTGGTAGGTATTGTTGCGTTTTCGGCCGCAGCGCAACAACCATCGGTTGCGCCGGCGCCTGCTCCCCAAGGAGAAGAGACACCATCCGGGGGAGAATCGACTTCTGTGCCGAAAGCGGCACCCTCCGGAAGTCCGGCCACGACGCCAGCCGAAACTAAGTCACCTGCCCCTCCGAGCACCGCCGACCAGGCATACGAACTCAAGCTCCGTGGTTTAGAGGAAAGAGTTAACCAGCTTAAGGAGAAGATTTTTAGGACTAAAGCTCGCATCCTGCAATTGCAGGAGACGGTGGTGAGCGGCTCGATCGGCATGGGTGCCCGGGCAGTGCTGATTCATCGCAACGAAATGGGTGGGGCCTTCAAGCTGCTATCGGTACAGTATGCGCTCGATACCGCTCCGATCTTTAATAAGGTTGATGTGGATGGCGATCTCGATAAAATTGATGAAAAACAAATCTACTCGGGAAACATTGTGCCGGGGAATCATAACATTGCCGTCCAAATGATTTTCCAGGGCCGGGGTTATGGTTTTCTTTTCATATATGAAGGGATATAAGATCAAGGTGACCTCCAGCTATAATTTCACCGCCGAGGAAGGCAAGATTATCATAGTGAAAATTGTTGGATTTGAACGTGGGGGGATCACCGTTTCTCTCGAAGACCGCCCGGCTGTCAGATACGATATTCAAATCCAAAAACTCACCCCAGAACGTGCAAAATCGCTGCAAGAGAAATCGCAAGATTCCGAAAACTCTGCAGAGCCCGGCAAAACTCCGGAGTCTGCCAAAACGCAGGAGCCCGGGTGAGGTGTAAAGATTCGAATCAAAGTCTTAGAGACTGTAGCGAGCGAAGCGAGGCGTATAAGAGAGTGTTGCCGAGCGAAGCGAGGCTTACAATCTCTTATCCTCGGGACAGCCTCTTGTCCCTGACAGGGGCTGGCCGAGCCTATGGTGCGTGGTGGAAAGCTTCGGTCGTGGGCTTGCTTGTGCTTTTAGGCGTTACCGGGCAGGCCCGTGCCGCTCTCGATGAAGAGCTTATTTCAGCCGAAAAGGAAATGCGATTACTCGAGGACAAGGCCTCCTTAATCGAGCAGGAGTATATTAACTTTGATGAAAAGTCCTCAATTGAAGGAGATTTTGAATCGCGCCTGACCGATGGTCAATCTTTGATGATTCTCAAGGATTACTTGCGAGCCGCCGTAGTGTTTTATGACCTCGTCGACAATCAGCGTAATCGCAACCGACCGAATTATCCTGAAGCCTTATTTAATCTGGCCGAGGCACTCTTTTATAGTCGGAATTATATAGAAGCCCGCCAGTACTATCGGCTGGTAACCGAGGACCCTAACGCCCGGCCCTACCGCGATGTATCCCTGGCGCGACTGATGCAAATCGCGCTCAATACCAATGATTTTCAACAGGTCGATGAAATCCACAACCGACTTGTCCGAGAGTCTTCGACGATGACCCCCGAATCCGAATACCTCTGGGGGAAAACCCTATTCTTAAGGAACCGTACGAGCGAAGCAGCCTTGGTGTTTGCGACTCTTCGGCCAGGACAACATTTTTTCTTCCAAGCTCGCTATTATTTAGGAGTGCTGAAGGTCCGTCAGGGAAAATTAGAAGAAGCCTTCAATCTTTTTACTGCGCTGATAGCCGAACCTCCTCGTACTACTCAAGAAAAAGATATTTGGGAGCTCGCCCACCTGGCCCGAGGCCGGTTGTTACACGATCTTGATCGCGAGGCCGAGGCGATTGACGCCTTTCAATCTATTGATCACAACTCGCCCTATTTCGACGACGCATTATTCGAAATTTGTTGGACATATATTCAATGGGCAGAGCGTTCCGAGAAGCCCGAAGACCAGAACATGTGGTTTGAGAAGGCCTTTCGCACCCTTGAAATTCTTGAGGTCTCCACCCCAAACAGCACCCTGGTGCCAAAGGCTGCCTTACTCCGCGCCCATATACTCGAGAAAACCGGCAAATTTGAAGAGGCCAGCAAAGCATACACTGAAGTAGGCCAGACCTACTCAACGGTGAAGCAAGACCTGGATCAGTTGGTTGTGCAACATGCCGATCCGGTGCGTTACTTTAACGAGGTTGCCGGCAAAAACCTCGACTCTTTCGACCTTGCAACGTATCTTCCCCCGCTCGCGGTAAAATGGATGACCAACCAAGACGACATCAAGGTGGCGTTGGGGGTCATGAAAGATATTGATGCCGGTCGCACCTATGTGGCCGAGTCCCGATCGTTGTTGGCGAAGATTAAAGAACTACTCCAGAACGCTACCGATCGCATCAGTTTATTCCCAGCCTTGCGCGAGGGCGCCGTGCACACGATCGAGGTTGAGAACGCGCGCGTGCTCCTCGAACGCAGCTTTACCTTTTTGGAAGAGCGGATTATCAACGAGAAACTTTCAGAGGCTGAGCGCCAAAAATTCACCCAGGCCCGCAAGGAGCGCGAGGACCTCGAGCAGGCCATTAAGAACCTGCCAACGACCCCCAAAGATTCTCAAAACCGCGACGAGCGGATTAGGCAGCGCATCGAATTGCTTCAGCAGTCGGTGTATGATTCCGGTGTCGGGCTGAAGGGCATGAAAGCGCAACTCAGCGCCATGGAGGAATGGATCCAGGCGCACGAACATGAATTGGTTGGGCGCGAGGACGCCGTGCGCGACTTCCGCGAGGAGCTCCGGAGTGGCTGGGCCATAGCCAACCAGTTGCAATCCGAACTTGACACACTCGGCAATCAGCTCTCCACCGAGAAGACACGTGCCGGACTCGACAGCGAGGCTATCTCCCGTGAGGGTCAAATCCGTTGGAACTATACCGAAGCCTTAGAAAAGGAGCGCAATCTCGCCGAGCAAATTCGTAGTCGTTTAGGGCCGCAAGGTGCAGCCCAAGTTGCGCGCATCGACGATCTGCGGTTACGCAGCGACCGACTACAGCAGAAACTCCAGGTTATACAGCGCAAACTTGAAGAACGGGTGGCCGAGCGATCGGGTGAACATGAGAAGCGAGTTCAACAAGAGGAAAACAACCTCACGCAGTTCGAGAAAGCGCTGGCTAAACTTGAGGGCGAAAGCAAAAACTTGGCGGGTGAGGTGACGTTCCGCGTGCTCCAGGATGTGCGCCAAAAATTCTACCAGTTAGTGCTTGAGGCAGATGTAGGTCTGCTGGATGTGGCCTGGAGCCGGAAGCGAGAGAAAAACCAAAAGATTGAGGAGCTGAGCAAGCAACAGTCGGCCGAAAATAGACGACTGCGTGAGGAGTATAATAGTGTCTTACAGGAAGTCCAATAAGCTACCTGCGGCGGCTCTCTGGATTGCGGCAACGGTCGCCCTGTCGGCGACTTCCTTTGGCGCCGGGGATGCGCTTCCTTCCTCACCGTCGAACCAGGCCTCTCCCGAATCTGCGGTGGCACAGCCGCCGTCCGCGCCGCAGCCGGAGGCCAAACCTCATGTTCAAACGCCCGAAGAGCGCGAGCTTAAGGAAATGCAATCGGTAGTGCAGGACTTCGAGGAACAAAGCAAGGAATACAAAAAAGAGGTTCAGCAATTCATCGAGCGCAAGTATAACGAACAGCGTAATTCGGTCATGCGCTCATTTGAGAGCAGTATTACCGGATTGGAGAAGGATGTCGACGAACGCCGAAGAGAAGCAATTGAGATTTATGAAAAGTTTCTTGAAAAGTACCCCTATGAGACCAACTATACGCCGTCCGCGTTATGGCGCCTGGCTGATTTGTATTTCGAAAAGTCAGAGCTGGAATATACGGCGGATAATGCTGCCTTTCAAAAGGCACTTAAAGAGTTTAGCAGCGGCGTGCGTAAGGTCGAGCCCACCCCTCCGGACTATCACTATGAGAAGACGGTGTCGTTGTTGCAACGCTTGACCCAGGAGTTTCCGACCTATCGTTTGCTTGACGGAGCGTATTATCTTCTCGCGTATTGTCTCCAAGAGCAGGGTGAACCTGACGAAGCCCAGGACCTATGGGTGTCATTCGTCGATCGTTTCCCCAAGAGCAAGCTGCTACCGGACGTGTGGACTCGCCTCGGTGAGTCATATTTCGAAAACCCAAACAAGCTCGACCAAGCTATCAATGCCTACCAACAGGTACTGGCCTATCCGAAGAGTCCATTGTATGACAAGGCACTCTATAAGTTGGCCTGGACCTATTATAAGGTCGATCGCTTTGACGAAGCCGTTGACCGTTTTGATCAGTTGATCACTTGGGCAGACAACGCAGATGCCGAAAAGAAGGAAGGCGATGTCTCGAAGTCGGAGCTTCGCGCCGAGGCTATGCAATATCTCGCGATCAGTTTCACCGAAGACTCGTGGGACCACTCGGGAGTTGAAAACGCCAAGCTATTTTTCAAGAGGCTTGGTGGGCGCAAATACGAGGGTGAGTTCTACCGCAAGTTGGGTGAGCTATTCTTCATCGACGCCAAATATCAAAAGTCGATCGAGGCCAACCGCGCGGCGCTGAAAATGGCGCCGACCGATCCGATCAATCCCACATTGATGACGAGCGTCATTGACAGCTATTTACGCTTGCACCAGGACGACGACGCCAACAAGGCGCGCGAGGAACTGGTAAAGCTTTTTGGTCCCGAATCGGTCTGGCGTAAGGCTAATCAAGAGAACCCCGATGCCGTGCATCAGGCTGACAAATTCACCGAGAATGCCTTGGAAGAAGCGGCGGTGCGCCATCACATGCTCGCGCAGCGGTACCGCCAAAATCGCCCCGACGACGCCCTGCGTGAGTATACCCTGGCGGCCGATGCCTACAGCGATTACCTCAAACGCTTCCCGGGGACGCGCAACGCCTACGATCGGACATTTTATCTGGCTGAGTGCTATTACTACTCGAAGCAATATGCGAAAGCTGCCGACGTTTATACCGAGGTGCGCGACAGCGCGGCGGGCACCTCGCATGTGGTCGAATCGGCCTATGGGGTGGTGGATTCTTACAATAATTTAATCAAAGCAGCCGAGAGCGGAGGCGCCCTGCCCCCGTTGAAAATCTACACCAAAACCACTCGGCCCAAAGATCTTGAGCTCAAGGCCCGGCCGATACCCGAGTTGCTTCTGAAGTTTGTGGCAGCCGCGGACGCCTACGCCGAGAAGTTGCCTTTAGACGAACAAACGCCCCACCTGGCATTGCGCGCCGCGCAAATCTTCTATGCCTATGATCAACTCGATCAAGCGCGCGAGCGCCTGACAAAATTGGTTGCTGAAACAAAAAACGAGGATGTGCTGACGTCAAGCATCAACCTTATCGTTGAGAGTTACCTTGCGTCCGACGATTGGATCCAAGTCGAGCAATGGAGCAAGCGGCTGGCCACGCTCACGCGCAACGCGCAGCAGCGCCAGGAGCTCAAGGGCATCGAGCTCGGGGCGCGTTTAAGAAGGCAGAAGGCTTGATGAAGACCGGTAGCGACCTGCGCGACAAGGGCCAGCAGGGTGAGGCCGAAGCCGCGCTGGATGCGGCGGCGGAAGAATTCGTGCGCTTGGTCCGCGATGAGGCTACCAATAAAGATGCCGACGCAGCTCTCAACAACGCCGCCGTGTGTTATACGTGGTCCAATCGTCCCGTGGCCGCGGGTGAAATCTTTGAACGTATCGTGGCGGAATACCCGAAGAGTAAATTCGCCGACAAAGCCTTGTACATGGTTGCGCAGAGCGCCGACGCGAGCTTCCAGTTCCAGAAGGCCGTTGACAGTTATCTCAAACTCGTGGACGGATACGCCGGGTCGCAGTTTAGAGCGGATGCGCTCTACAACGCGGCCGTGGATTTGGAGGGCGATCAGCAATACGAACGCGCCTCCAAAGAGTATGAACGGTACGCGACAACCTTTAAAGATTGGCCGGACGCGGCTGAAAATTTCTTCCGTGCAGGTCTGGTGCTCGAACGCCACAAAGACTGGAAAAATGTCATCGTCGTCTTTACCCGGTTTATTCAAGCGTATCGTCATAGCGACTCCGAAAAAGGGCGGATAGTCCAGGCCCAGATGAAAATCGCTGAGGCCTATCAGGAACTCGGAGATCAAAATCGGGCACGGCAGGGCTACGAGGAGACCATCAAACAGTTCAATGCATCCAAATTAGCGGTCGGTACCGCGGGCGGGTTGGCCGCCGAAGGTGCCGCTAAATCCGCATTCCACCTTGCCGAAGCAGAGTTGAAAGGGTACGAGAGCATCACGTTCGATGTGCCCGAGAAGAAGCTTCTCAATACCGTCAAAGCTAAGGAGGCCTTATTGAAGAAGCTCTCCGAAAAATACAAGACGGTCTTGCTCTACAAGCGAGGCCAATGGAGTTTAGCGGCGTACTATCGGCTCGGGTACCTGATCGAAAACTACGCCAACTGTTGGATCAGCGCCCCCTGCCCGAAGGGCCTGGATGACGAGGCATGCGATGTTTACAAAGGCAAGGTTCAAGAAGAGGCTGAGAAGTGGATCAAACTAGCCATCGTGGCATTTGAAGAAACCCTATCCAAGTCCAAGACCTTTACGCTCGCCAACGAATGGACCCAAAAAACTATGGAAAGCCTTAACCGGCTGGATCCCTTAACCTATCCTTTGCAGAAGGAGCCGGAAGCGGCGCTCGTTGTTGATCGATTCGGGGCGCAGCCAATGCTCAAGGTGGTTGAAAGCGGCATCAAGCCCGCGGGGAAATAAAAAAATACCCCTGATGTTCACCATGAGTTATAATCCATGAGAATTAACGTTGCGAGAAGGGGCCTATGACGTTCGGTGGAATAATCATTCAACAATTGACGGGGCCGCGCAGAATCACGTTGCGAGTGAACCGAGAGGATTCGTGGGGAGTGGTTGCGTGAAGTGCTCAATCAAGATGATCGTTTGGCGGAGCATGCTGCTGTGCGGCCTGATAGGTCTGTGGGAAGGATGCGCTGCAACCAGCGGCCAACGCGTTGAACCGTTGCCAGCTCTTAAAGGCCAGGGGCAGGCTCCGGCGGCCGTTACTCCCTTGGCGGAGCAAGATAGAACTATCGGAAACAATGCCACCGGTAATGAACAGCCGCCGTCCACGACCGAGCGACCATTGGGGGAGAAGAACGCAGATCTTTTGGCGTCGGCCGCCGAGGTTGCTGCAACCAATCCAGATAAAGCGCACCAGCTTATCAACGAGGCTATTGATAGGGACTCGCGATGTTATCAGTGCTTCTACGACCTCGGGGTGTTGCGCGAATCGGAGGGTAAGTTTGTTGATGCCATGAAGGCCTATCAAAAGGCTCTCGGGATGTATCCTGCCCATGCTCCGAGCGTGATAAACCTCTCCAATATGTACCTGCGCTCCCTGCAGTTTGACGACGCCAAAACCGTGGCCCTCTCGGCCATACACGTGGCTCCCAAGGATTTCGGTTTACGCAATCAGCTGACCGTGGTGTTGATAGCCTCACAGCGACTCAACGAAGCCGCCGAGCAAGCCAAAGGTGTCTTGTCGATCGATGAACGCAACGTTTCTGCGCGTATTAATTTAGCTCAGGTCTATTATGAGCAGGGCAAGAACGAACTCGCGGAACGCATTCTGGTCAAGGCGCAAGAGTTTGACAAGAGTAACCCGGTGATCGCTAACCGGCTGGGTTTTGTGTATCTGAGCCTGGATGACATGGTTTTGGCGACCGCGGCCTTCAAGAAGGCGGTAGAATTAGATCCAAATCAAGCGGAGTCCCAGAACAATCTTGGGGTGATGTTGTTGCGGGCGCATGACTTCGCCGGGGCGGCAGAGGCATTCCGGAAAGCCGTGGCGTTGGCTCCCCAATTTGTCGAAGCATACCTCAATTTGGGCAACGCGTTGCGCGGGGACAAATCCTTCAAGGAGGCCGAGGAGGCATATCGGCACGTTCTTATGCTACGTTCCACCGAAGGTCGTGCGTTCTTCAATCTGGGGTTGTTGTATCTTGACGACGAGATTCCTGGTTATGAAAAAACCCAACGCCTGGCGCTGGCGGTTGAAAATTTAGAAAACTCTGAAAAAATCATGGGGAAAAGCGAACGGCTGGGTCGTTACCTTGACGAGGCGCGGAAAAAGCACGAGCGCTCGGTAAAGGATGACCTGCGTCGCAAGCAACGCGAGGATGAGGCAGTTCGCAAAAAGGCCGAAGCCGAAGCCAAGGCCAAGGCAGAAGCCGAGGAAAAGGCTCGGACCGAGGCGGAAGCAACGTCAAAGGCGGAAGCTGACGAAAAAGCAAAAGCCGACGCAGACGTGAAAGCGCGGGCGGAGGCTGAAACGAAGCCGAAGGCTGACGTGAAGGCGGCGACGACGGGCGGGACAACAGAAGGCCCGGTCGAGGGTTCGAAAGTGAAGTAACCGTAAAATCGCTGGCTGTTATCGTAAGGAACGTGCAATAGGTCGGTGACCGGTGGTAGTATAGGTTGGCGTACGATGGATGATGCAGCCAAGAATCACGGCCAGTAGGGGGTATATCGGAAGTTACCAAAGAAAGCTACTTGACCGGTACCTATGGTTCTTAGTATAAGGTAAACGATATGAGAAAGAACAATCGGTGGTGGAGGTGGATGTGGTCGGCGCTATTCTTGTTGGTGTTTGCTGCTCAGACCGCGCCGGCTTCTAAGGGTGTCAAACAGGTGGTCATTCAACAGGTAACTCGGATCGAAGGCCGTATACAAAAGCCCGAAGTTTGGTATCTGTTGCCGCCTGCTAATCTTAACTACGAGGGGACGAAACTCGAACAGAAGTTGGTCCCTAAGATAGAAGAGGCCATAAAAAAGGCTCCATTCTAACTTTTGATTTGGTGTGGTACTTCATCGGAGGACCTGCGATGACGAAACGCTATTCTGTCGCGAAAGGGATCACTCTAGCGCTGCTTCTGATAGGCCCAACGGCTGCCTACGCAGCCGAGGAGGGTCAAGGCAGCTCGGGCATTTTGGCGGCAATCTCCGAGTTTTTTCGCGGTGGTGGCCCTTTCTTGTATGTCAACATGTTGATGTTGGCATGGGGGATCGCCACTATCGTCGAGCGCATCATCTTCATCTTCTTTAGGTATAACGTTAATGCCGATGCATTTATGGCCCAGGTGCAAAAACTGGTGATGGCCAATAACATTGAGCGGGCCATCAAGCTTTGCAATGCCGCTCCTTCGGCCGCGCTCCCCAAAGTGGTCAAGGCCGGCCTGACCCGGGCCAATCGTGGCGAGGTCGAAATTCAAAACGCCGTTGAGGAAGCAACGCTCGAGATCGTGCCGATCCTTCAGAAACGCACGCCAAACCTTGCCCAAATAGCGAACCTGGCTACCTTGATAGGTTTGCTCGGAACCATCACCGGGTTGATCCGCGCATTCTCCTCTCTCGGTGCGGTCAGTCCCGAGCTCAAGGCTCAGGTTCTCTCCCGCGGCATCTCTGAGGCTATGTACAATACGGCGTTTGGGTTAAGCATTGCGGTTATCTGCATGCTGGGGCATCTGTTTTTGACCAATATGACCAAGAAAATCGTGGACGAGATCGATCAGTACTCGGTGAAACTTGAGAACCTTTTGATCTCACGCGGAAAAGGTGCAGCAGCTGCCGAGCGAACGGAGTAGCATCGAGACGTAAGGAATGAATCGTTCAGAGGGAACAGAGCGGATGATTTATTTGTCCAAGTATTGCTGTTAATTGGTGGAAGCACATGGCGCGAAAACCATCACTTCGTTCTAAGTCGCATTCCAGACCAGTTGATCTCAATTTAGTCCCCTATTTGGACATAGTCATCAATATTATTATGTTCATGTTGTTCACCTCGACCGGACTCATCCAGATCGGGGTAATCAACGTCAATGCGCCGCGCTATCATGACCCGCTGAGTGCTGGCGAAAATCAAGAGCAACCGAACCCTGATGAAAAGCAGTTGAATCTGACGGTCGGCGTCACCTACGAGGGTATTTTTATCGCAGCGGTTGGCGGTGTCTGGTCAGAGAAGGAAGGCGATCAGGAACCCATGGCCGATAAGGCCAAGAAACCCAGTATCCCCTTGCTGCTTTCCGAAGCACCATGCCGGGAAGCGCTCGACCGCAAAGCACCGCCGCCCGCTAGCTGCTATGACTATAAGAAATTGACTCAGGAGATGGTCAAAATAAAGAACGCCTTCCCGCAAGAGACTAAGATCATCATATATGCCCAACCCGATGTGCCGTACGAGGTGCTGATACGAGTGATGGACGCAACTCGTAATGATGGCGATCGGGCGTTGTTTTTTGACGTGATCCTCAGCCCGGAGATCGTCTGATGGATAAGCCGTTAGATCAGGAAGACAAACCAGAGAACGTGGGCGCCGACGCACCCGAGATGCAATCATCCGAGCCGATGATTACGTACACCCCGGAAGAGATCGAGCGACGCAAGCATCGCAGGGCTCAAAAGGTCGCTGAGCTCAAGCACAAACGTAACAAAGGGTACCAGCAGCCCGAGATCAACATCGTGGCGATGATGGATATGATGACCATCATTCTGGTCTATCTCCTGAAAAGCTATGCTTCCGACCCCATTCAGATCACACCTTCCCAGGACACCCAGTTACCGCTTTCCACGGCTCAGCATAGTCCACAAGAGGCGATTCAGATCGCCATATCGCCGAAGGTGATCCTGGTCAATGACCGCAAGGTTGCGATGGTCAGGGATGGTCGGGTTGCGACCGAACACAAGAAGGACCACAACCCAGCCTCGATGTTCATTAACCCGCTCTACGAGGCGCTCAAGGTCGAGGCGGATCGCCAGCAGCTCTTTGCAAAATACAATAAGGGCAAAAAGGAGCTCCAGTTCAAAGGGTTGGTTACCATAATTGCCGATAAGCGTATCCCGTTTCGCCTCCTGACCGAGGTTCTGTATACCGCCGGGCAGGCCGAATATGGCCAGTATAAATTTGCGGTGATTAAAAAGAGGGTTAGCTCCCTCGCCAAGGAAACACCGCGATGATGGAAACCATAAAAGAAAAAATTCTCCGAATCGGAGTGATTCAAGGGGGAAAGATCATAGAGGAGAAACTGATCCGTAAACGGGCTACCGTAAGCGTTGGAACCAGCAGTCGCAATACCATCATCCTGCCTGCAGCGAACGCCCCGAAGAGCTTCCCGCTATTTGAAATAAAAGGCAGCGAGTATCTTCTCACCTTTACCGACGATATGACCGGCCGTATCTCCGTCGGCAACGACGCGAGCGATCTTCAATCACTCAAGGCTCAGCACCTTGTTCGTAAATCAGGATCGGTTTACACGCTCAAGCTCAGCGAGGCCTCGCGGGGGCGGGTGTCGGTGGGAGATTGCATTTTATTGTTTCAGTTCGTCAGCCCGCCGCCTGAACCAGCGCAGCCGCAGCTGCCCGCTGTGGTCCGTGGCTACTATTCACATAATATCGACTGGGCCTACACGACGACGTTTGGTCTGACCTTGGCTTGCTTCATCGCCATCACTATCTGGGCGCATACTATTCCCATTCCCCGGGAGCTTGGCATCGAGGACATTCCCGACCGTTTTGCCAAGATGTTGATGCCGGATAGAAACATCGAAGAAGACACGAAAGATAACGGCGCCAACGAGAAGAAAGAACCAGAGCCGGTGAAACCTCCGCCCAAGGAAGAACAAAAGAAAAATCAAAATACGGCGGACGATCAGGGTGACACCGATGAAGCGAAAGCCGCCAAAGCCGCCGCCCACCGAGCCGATGTCGAGAAAAAGGTCGCCGGCCGAGGACTGCTCAAGCTGCTGGGCGCTAAGGGGCCGGGAGGGGCAACCGTCGGCACGGCTGTAGCCGATGTGTTTGGTGAAGGCAGTATCGGCAGTAACGGTGAGAATGCCTTTGAAGGTATTGGCGGTGTCGACGTGGCCACGGCGACCGGGCAGCGCGGGGTACGGGGAAATGGTGGTGCCACCACCGCGGCTTCGATAGAAGATATGGGCACCAGAGGCGTTGTCGGCGCTGCGGGCCAGGGCAACCGGCAAAAGACCGAGGCGAAAGTTGTGGCCAACGTCACCTCAACCGCTCTCCAGGAATTTGATTCGGATTCACGGAGCCAACAAGATATTGTCAATGTCGTACGGCGACGATTGGGTGGGATAAAGCACTGTTATGAGAGCCGGCTGAAGCGCAATCCAGAGCTCAAGGGCAAGGTGGTGATCCATTTTGTGGTTCACGGCGGTGGTACCGTGATCGAGTCGAGCGTCATTGAGAATTCTACCGGCGATAGCGAGCTCGGCGCGTGCATTGCCTCCCAAGTTAGAGCCATTCGCTTCCCGCCGGCCCAGGGTGGCGGCGAAACCAGCGTGACGTACCCGTTTATCCTTGCGCCAGGGAGTGGGTAGGTTGTAGCGAACGACGAGAGATTGTAACGGGCGAAGCAATCAAAACACCCACGCTCTAGCAGAGGTAATCATGATGAAAGCCTTATGGCTGCGCGAGGTGCAGGCCATTTTACAACGGGATGATTTTGTCAATTGGTGTAAGTCGCGTGAGAATCTTGAGCAAAAACTCTCAGCCGCGAGAGTTCGCCACGAGGAACTCCTAGCTCAGGTAACCCTCATGGATTTCCGCGCTGATCTCACCCAGAAAAAAGCGATCGATATTCTCTATCGGGCTGGGGAGTATGAAGACGTAGCCGCCCAGCTCATTGCAGAAGCGTCAGAGATCGAGAACAAATCTTACGAAGCAGTGGCTAACTTCGAAATGCAACGAATCGTTTGCTCGGATTGGTTCAACCGCATGGGCAGAGCGGAGAATGACGTATTGAAGGCTCAGGATAGCATTCGCGAGAAGCAGGCCCTGATAGAGGCGAACAAGAGATCTGAACAGACCAGGAAACTGCAGCAGGAGCTCAAACTCAAGCAAACCGAGGTCGCCCGGTGCGAGCGCGAGCTGCGCGAGACATCGGCGACCTATGAGCGCGAGAACAACCGTAAGATTCGTCTTTGGGAAGAGGTCGAGCAGTTATGGGTGCGATCCCTGGATATCAATCTGAGCGTTTCGGAACACAAACTCAGTAGTAAGCGCGCCCGTCAAGAGTCTGAGCAACTCTTTAACCAGACCGAGCACTTCAAGCAAAGCGCCGAGGCTCTCCGGCGCGAGTCTGACCAGGCAAGTCAGAAACAAGTCGATCTTCAAAATCAGATTGACGAGCTGCGCTCTTCGGCCCGGCGTTTGTTTGGATGCCTGGTGGGGAACGAATTTCTCTACTGGCCACGGCGTGAAAACAACAAAGACGTCTATTGTGTTCCGATGGCCGATCATCCCGATGGTTTTAACATCGACTTGCTGGCGCGCAACGTCTATTTAGTGAATCGGCAGCGCGGGGTGGAGTTTATCGAGCCGGTACCGCCCTTTGGCGAAGTTCACGAAGAGCAAGACAATCGCATCGATGCTTTCTTTAGTGCCGGCCCAGGCAGTACGGTCTCTTGAGTTTCAGAGACATTGGCGCTCAGCGGTCGAGAGGCGAAAACACTTTGCGAGGTGGGCTCTATGAATAAGGCAGAGGAGTTGCAACGATCACGTTTGTTCCATGGATTGCTTCCGGAAGAGATTGAGATGCTGGCAGAGGTCACTCAACAGAAGAACTATAAAGCCGGAGAGTTGGTATTCGAGCAAGGCTCCGTTGGCGACTCGCTTTTCTTGTTGGCGGAGGGCGCCGTCGACGTGGTGCGCAAACGTGAGGACAGTGAGGAGCGTGTTATTGCTACATTACAAGCGCCGGAGTTCTTTGGTGAAATGTCCCTCATCGATAAGGAATACCGTTCTGCCACTATTCGCGCCTCGACTGATACGGTCATGCTTTGTCTCTCGAGCGAAAACCTGCGAAGCTTCTCTCGGGTGTATAGGAATGGATTTACCTTACTGGTAATTAATATCGCTCGGGTCCTGAGCTTACGCCTGCGCGAGACCAATGAGAAACTCGCCGCCAAGATGTAGCTCTTGATGCATAACACTATTTTCCAGAGCTGGGAACGTTTGTTAGAGATGGGGTGATTGAATCCATGAAATGGATACGGCTTTGGGCATACACGCTCCTTCTCGTGCTTATCGGAGCAACATCCACGCAATCGGCGACCGTTCTCAATCGGTTTCCAATCCACCTGGACGGTAGGGTCGAGATTGCCGCCCCCCAAGCCCAGGATA
Source organism: uncultured delta proteobacterium (assembly GCA_963754925.1). GTDB lineage: Bacteria > Myxococcota > B64-G9 > B64-G9 > B64-G9 > CAVWHX01. Next base: position 684,434 of record CAVWHX010000004.1, on the reverse strand, counting down.
TCGATGGCGACGGACAAGCCGAGCTTCTGGTCGCGACAGACAGGCATTTCTATGTTCTGCGAGTCGATGGGACTGTTCTGCCGGGTTTCCCGATAGACTTCCAAAAGGGCGCTTCTATTGTCGCGCCATTTTCTGTGGGGGTTCTTGGAAAAAACGGGACAGGAATCATATTCGGGACCGGGGACGGGCAATTGCACGTTTTAGATAGCAGGGGAAAACCTTTTCCTGGTTTTCCGTTGCAAATCCGATCCACGATCGTCGCTGCTCCCACCTTCGGAGACATCAATGGCGATGGCCAGCCGGAGATAGTGTTTGCCGCCAAGGATGGCAACCTCTGGGCTGTCGACACCAGCGGGCGTGCGGTGCACGGCTATCCCGTCAAGCTGGAAACCCCGGTCTCCACGGCGGTTACCATCGGGCGTTTTCGTCCCGGCGGGCCGATGCTCCTCATATTTGGTGATGAGCGCGGTCAGCTGCACGCGTGGCGAGCGCCAAACCAAGAAATGCCGGGCTTTCCCACCCGCGCGCAATACGGGGTGGCTTCCCAGCCGGTGCTGGGAGATATCGATGATGACGGCAGCTTCGAGGTGGTGTTCGGTTCAAAGGACTTCAGGATCTACGTAATTAAAGAGGATGGAAGCAATGCCCCTGGTTTTCCGGTGCTCACCGGCTACCGCGTTTACTCAACGTGTGCTCTGGCCGATCTGAACGGAGATGGCGTGGTTGAGATCGTTGCCACCTCGGGCGATGGTAACGTCTATGCGATAGGTCAAAACGGAAAGTCTCTGCCGGGATTTCCGGTGCAAATAGGTCATCGTTTGAGAGCCGCCCCCATTGTCGGTGATATCGACCAAGACGGCAAGCCTGAAATAGCGATCGGATCGGATCAGAATGCACTTGTACTGCTGCGCAACGACGGAAGGCCCTATCCGGGATTTCCGTACGCCATGGAAGATGCTGTCGAGGTGGCCCCGCTCATGGCCGATCTCAACGGCGATGGACACAACGAACTCATCGGCGTGAGTAAGAACGGCCAGTTGGTGGCCTTCAGCATGCTCAAGATTGGCAAAGCCAGCCAGCCGTTGGCGTGGCCAGCCGAAGGACAAAGCAGCGCGCACCGCGCGGCCACCTATCCCAATCCTCCGCGCTACCGTAAGCTCACCATCGCTCCCGATAAGCCGCGCGTCACTGACGAGCTGAAACTATCGTATGAGTTTCATGATCTTGACGGCGATGCCGAGCCGCATACCATCGTGAATTGGTATCGGAACGGTAAACGGGTGACCGAACTTGATGGCGCGCGGGTGGTTGCCAAGAGAACAACCAAGAAGCACGAGCGCTGGTATTTTACCCTTCAGGCCGAACCCGACGGACGGGTTTTTAAGAGCCCCGAGGTGGAAATCGCCAACACGCCGCCCGGTGCCCCTGAGGTAGTCGTTCAGCCCGATCCCGCTCGGACGGACGATCCCCTGACCATGAAAATAGTGCGTGAGGCAGATGACGTTGATGGCGATCAGATTCACTACGCCGTTGTCTGGTTGAAGGATCGAATCCGGGTCAAAGGATTGACCCAAGGATTGGTGCCTTCTCATCTGACCGCAAAGGGAGAGCGGTGGACCGTGGTGGTCACCCCCAACGATGGCGAGGTTGACGGTGTGCCTAGTCACGCCTCGATAGTCATCAGCAACACGCCGCCATCCGAGCCGCAGGTGCATCTCGATCCAGCGCGACCGACCGTAACGCAAGCGGTGCGAGTGGTTGTGGACCGCCCTGGCAGGGATCCGGACGGCGATCCGGTGACGTATCGGTATCATTGGTCGGTGAACGAAAGCCCCCTGAACGTGCCGGATGACCGAGCTGTGCTGCCGGCCGGGTTTGTTGGCAAACAGGGCACGATCCTGGTAGCCGTCGATTCGTTTGATGGCGTTGAAATAGGAGGACGGGCAACGGCGACTGCCGCAGTGATAAATTCACCGCCCGAGGCGCCGGTGGTGCAGATTCGTCCAGGGGTGCAGCGCGCCCATGATGATATATCGGTAACGGTGCAACAGGCTGCGGTGGATGCCGACCTGGATCGGGTTGAGTACTCGTACCAGTGGCAGTGCAAAGAAAAGCCCTATGACCAACCGGCTGCCCACCAACCGCTCATTCCGGCCGGCGATATCCTCAAAGGTGAGCACTGGTCAGTTACGGTGACGCCGAGAGACGCTGAGGCGACGGGAAAGCCAGCGCACGCAGAGATACGCATTGGCAATAGTCCCCCTGAGCCGCCGGTGGTCAAGGCGGTTAACCAAAGGCCGCTTACGACCGAGGACCTTGCTCTTGAGGTTCTCCAACCGGCCAGTGATCCTGACGCTGACAAGGTTGCGGTAGAGGTGATCTGGCTGGAAGATGGCCAGCGAGAGATCTCCCGTGGTCGCGACCAGTGGCGCCTCCCAGCCGGTAAAACGCGTAAACATAAGCGCTATCTGGCCAAGATAATTCCTTCGGATGGAACTGATACCGGCCGGGTGGCAGAGCAGTGGTTCGAGGTCCAGAATTCTCCGCCCGGAGAATGCCAGGTGGCGATCAAGCCAACACAGCCGCATACGGGTGAGACGTTATCGGCCTTGATTACTAAGCCATCGGTTGACGCAGACGGCGACACCGTGCAGATGCGTTATTACTGGACGGTGGACGGAAGGCCGCTCGGGTCCAGTAGTGCTCGCGCCGATCAAATCGACGGGCGTGAGGTCAAGCGCGGCCAGCGCTGGACGGTGTTGGCGGTGCCGTTTGACGGCGAGGCGGAGGGCCCGGCCTGTGAAGCGTCTGCGATCGTGAAAAACAGCCCGCCTCGTGCACCCCAGATCGCGATTGACCCGGTGCAACCCACTGCCCTAGACGCGCTACGCGTCAACGTACTTGTGCCCGCGAGCGATATTGACGGTGACAAACTCTCGCTCGCAGTGCGGTGGACGGTGGACGGTAAGCCCTTTCCCGCGGGCCCCGGTATCGAGCCGGTTCCCGTTGGAAGCTTGAAGAAAGGCCAACACTGGGTCGCGACCGTGGTCGCCTCGGATGGTGAATTGCAAAGCGAGCCCGTCAGCCAAGAAGTGCTGGTGGCGAATGCGCGACCTGCAGCGCCAAAGCTTGAGATCAGGCCGACCAAGCCACTGACGGGTGAACCATTGTCTTGCCACCTGAGCCAGCCAACGGTTGATCCTGATCGCGACAGCCTCACCCACACCTACAGCTGGTTGCTGGTCGATGACAAAGGACACGCGGGAGACAAGCCGGTCGCTGGTGGTGCCGTGCTTCCCGCAGGAAAGACTCATAAGGGAGAGCAATGGGTTTGTAAAGCGGCAGCCTCCGATGGACAGTTGACCGGGCCAGAATCCAGTGTGGCAGTGACCATCGGCAACGCTGCGCCAACCGTGCCCAAAGTGGAAATTCGGCCGGCTAACCCGCAGGACCAGCAAGAACTCAAGTGCGTTATCGTCGCCGAGTCTATTGATTCCGATGGAGATAAAATTCACTACCGCTTTAGCTGGTCGAAAGATGGTAGAGGGCAGAACTTTGCCCCTGAGACCGACATGGTGCCCGGCCGTATGGTCAAGAAAGGTGACATTTGGCAGTGCAGCGTGATTGCGAGTGATGGACAACTGGATTCTCCAGCAAGTTCAAGCCCAGAAGTCTTGGTACTTCCGGGAAGTTAGGGAGCTCCTGGCAACAGGGTCAACGAAGTGAATAAAGTACGAAAAGAGTTGACATTCGGACAGGTTGCATTATAATGGCGAGGAATTATATTGTGAGTTTTCCTATGTTTTCGGGAAGTTGGCTGTGCCCGTGGTTTTGAGCAGGAGGTTGGATGTATAGATTTTTGCTAGCGGCTATTTTCATCTTTGGTGCCGGCGTTGGGTACACCAAAGAGATTCCTGCCCAACCGACCCAGCAAGCTGATTTCGAGAAAGCCGAGCAGCTTTCGGATAAGGACAAGGTGGACACGGCGGAAAAAAATCTCAATGAGATGAGGAAGATTCTGACGGATGTCTTGAAGATATTAAAAGATTCTCGCGATCAAAAAGACGTCATCAAAATAAATTGCGTTAATGAAAAGTTGATCAACATCAAAGGACTCATTCGCATTTCCGAGCAAGCTGATATTGCGTTACAGGAAGCCGTAACCAAAGGCGAGAAGGATAGCAGCACGCACGAGTTCCAAAAGATTGCCATAGCGCATCAAAAAGTCAAAATTCTAAAAATAGAGTCAGAACAGTGTGTTGGCGAACTGGCTTTTGCGGTAGGCAAAACGACGGTGGAAGTGGAAATAGACAAAGATATAGTGCCGGAATATGATCCAACCGCTGAAAAACTCCCCGACACGCCGATAATTCGTCCACCTGCCGCGAGCCCGTATCAATAAAGAGGATATGTGGATAATGTTTCAAAAAGGAGCGGGGTTTTAGTAGTTGTTCTAACTTTTTCTCCGAACGCTGGGGTCCGAGATCGCGGGTCCAGGGCGCAGTAGGATCCAATTACCGATGAATGCTTCAGCCTGTCGATCTGTAGTCACTTCGTGCCTGTTGATTATTCCCCTGATGATTGTCGGGGAAAAATATGCTTCGGCGCGTGGCGAAGGAATTGTTGCCGGTGATGGACGTTTGCATCCCTCGCTCGATCTGGATCTGGCATACGACACCAATCCTGGTTACTTTACTAATGGCGCTGTCGGAGATATGTTTCTGCGCATTCGTCCCGGTATCACGATAGAATACCCGTCGGAGATTTTCGCGGTCGATATAGCCGGAAGAGTTGGGTACGATTGGTACTTTGGCATCAGCAATCCAGATACCAGAAAGTTTAAGCTCAGTTGTCGCGGACGCCAATCTCAATTTTGGGTTTAACCCAAAAGGTCAGATCAGTTTTTTCATTGAAGATGTGTTGAGCAGAAGTGGCGATCCTCGATACACCTCGCTAACCGGAAAATTTAACCGGACCGACGATGAAATTAAGGCTCACCTGCAGATAAAACCAGGCAGCCAGGCGTTGACGTTCGATCTGGCCTATGGTTTCTTCATCGACTATTTTGACGATTACCGAGAATTGTCGAGCTATGCCCATCGAATTTACTTTTCGGGTAAATGGAAATTTTTGCCGAAAACAGCCTTGATTGTGGACGCCGACGCGGATCTGCGCCGTTACTTCGATGTGTACCCAACACAATTTAATGGTCAGAATATTCGGAACATCGATATCAATGGCATCCGGGCGACCGTGGGTCTGCGAGGCCAAATCACCTCGCTGCTCGCCTTGACGGTAAAGGCTGGTTACGGCAATACGTTGTTCAGCAAACCGACAAATTACGCCGGTTCGAACTTTAGCTCTGCAATCGGCCAGGCTGAACTCGAATTTCGCAGTGGGACGACTTTTATCCAGGGAGGCTATCTTCGCAACTTCCAGCCGGTGATGTTTTTTGCTTATTTTGGGCAGGATCGCTTCTATGTGAAATTCCTCCAGCAGATTGCGGGCAAGTTTTCGATCGAGGCTAACGTCGGATTTGATCTCTTAATTATGGCAAAGATCTTGTGCAAAACAAGAACCGCTATGATAACTTTCTTTCCGGAAATCTTATACTCGACTATAGCATACTGGATTGGCTCAACGTGGGACTTCGCTATGACTTCCAGCAGCTCTTCTCGGATTACAAACAACCAATTTCGCCAAACACCGGCGTGGAATACAACAAACACATCATCAGTATCTTCGTCAAGTTGGACTATTAACCCCTGGTTAGGTATATGGAGCACGAAAGAGGTGCAAGGATCGTGAGATGGTTCGCGATCATAATTTTGATGGTTACCGTACCGGCCTGCTGGTTGAAGAACACACCACGCACCCCGGAAGTGGTGCCTAATAAGTTTGTGCCGGCTTCCACCCTGGGGCCCGGAGATGTGTTTGAGGTCAAAATCTACGACGAGCAGGAACTGAGCGGTATCTACCGCGTGTCTTCATCGGGCAGTATCAACTTTCCGTTGGTGGGAAGAATTCAGCTTGAGGGGTTGACCAGCTCTGACGTAGCCGATATTATTCAGCAGAAACTCGCCGAGCGCTTCCTCAAAAATCCGCAGGTGAGTATTTTTGTCAAGGAGTACAACTCCAAGAAGGTTTCGGTGTTTGGCCAGGTCACCAAACCGGGTACGTTTAATTACGAAGACCGTATGACGGTAATCCAAGCAGTCAGTATGGCCGGCGGGTTTACCAATATCGCCTCGAAGAACGAGATCAATGTCACCCGCATGGTTGATAACGAGGAAAAGAAGTTTTTTATTCCGGTCGAAGCCATTGCCGAAGGCAAAGCGAAAAACTTCTTCCTCGAACCGGGTGATATCGTCTATGTCCCCGAGAGCATCTGGTAACAAAGCGACATAACTTCGCATACCCTTGTCGCTTCCTCGCTTCGTCGTTGCAGCGTACGTTTAGTACGCTTCACTCCTCAGCTTCGTCACTCCTCGGTCTGCTTCGTTCTGTCGCTTGTTCTTGTATGGTACATTGGTGCACTCTACCGTGCATCACGGACCTGGTTGAATAGCGCGCGCGTGAGTTCGGGCAATCCTTCACCGGTGACGGCCGAAAATGCCAAAACAGGAATAGAGCGGCTTGAAAGCAGCGCCCTGACTGGTTCAATCAGGGCGCGCACCTCGGTCAAATCGATTTTGGAAATAGCAATCAGGCGCGGCTTCTGTGATAGCTGCGGATTATACAGAGCCAGTTCCCGTTCGAGTACGTCAAGATGGTTGACCAGCTGCACGGGTTCGGCTGGTTCGCCGGCGAACCATGTGATGAGGTGCAGCAGCAGCTTGCAGCGCTCGATGTGACGCAGGAAACGGTCACCCAACCCTACTCCCTGGTGAGCGCCTTCGATCAGCCCCGGCACGTCGGCGATGACAAAACTTTCCCCCTCGCCCCGTGCGACCACTCCCAGGGTCGGAACCAGGGTGGTGAACGGGTAATCGGCAATCTTCGGATGCGCGCGAGAGATGCGTGATACCAACGTTGACTTTCCGGCATTCGGCAAACCAATTACACCAACGTCTGCCAACAGTTTAAGCTCGAGCCGCAAACTCATCTTGTCACCGGGTTGGCCGAGTTCGGCTTTTCGCGGCGCTTGATTGGTGGCGCTCTTGAAGTGCAAATTGCCATGGCCGCCTTTTCCCCCATGGGCGGCTACCTGCTCGGCGCCATCGCAGGAAAGATCGACGAGCAGGACATTAGTTTCGGCATTGAATACCAGAGTGCCAACGGGAACTCGCACGACTAAGTTGTTTCCGGCTTTACCAAACTGGTCGCTCCCGCGGCCCGGCTCGCCCGGGGACGCGCGATAATGCCTAATATAGCGGTGATCCATCAAGGTGCAGACTGAGCCATCGGCGCGTACGATCACATTGCCGCCGCGCCCGCCATCGCCACCGTCCGGTCCGCCCCGGGGAATGTACTTCTCACGACGAAACGAGACGCACCCGTCGCCGCCCTTGCCGGCTTGCACCTCGACCACAACCTCATCCACAAACTTCATTTGGATTTACCCAGTAATAACGTGTCTCAGGTATATATTAAAAAGCCACGGTGAACATATACCGTGGCCCGATCAAAATTGCTAATGCAGTGTATAGTTAGGGCATCCGAATCACTTATTCGCGGGGACCACCCAGGCCTGCTGGCGGAAGCGCCCTTTACGCCCATACTGAACGACACCGTCCTTCAGCGCAAACAGGGTGAAATCACGGCCCATGCGGACATTGGTTCCCGGGTAGATCTTGCTGCCGACTTGGCGAACAAGAATATTACCGGCTTTCACCGGCTGTCCGCTATAAATCTTAACCCCCCGTCGCTGGCCTTGGCTATCGCGTCCGTTGCGAGCAGAGCCCGCAGCTTTTTTATGCGCCATAGACGATCTCCTTACGCGCCTTCAATAGCGGTGATCTCAACCCGGCTAAAAGCCTGGCGGTGGCCTTGGGTCTTGCGAAATTTCTTACGTCGTCTGACCTTGTATACGATTACCTTTTTCGAACGATCCTGTTCGAGGATGCGACCTCTGACCACGACGCCCTTCACGTGAGGGCAGCCGATCTTAATGTTGTCGGTGCCGCCTATCATCAAAATGTCATTGAAACTCACTTCATCACCCACGACGCCGGATATTTTTTCGATTTTCAACCGGTCACCCTGCTCGACCCGGTACTGCTTTCCACCAGTCGTTAATACCGCATACATGGATAAGACTCCTTACGATTTCAACCCGTTCTGGGTATTCATCCGGGACGGGCGCCATTAACTACGGGGTTTCTCTATTGATGTCAAGATTTTTCAGGCTCGTCATCCTTGGTTTCAATGGTAACAGCTACGTTGTTTCTGCCAGACGTTGTAGACCCTGAGCAAGATCAGGCTGTTGTGCCACGCCACGCTCGGTGATTATCGCGGTAATGAGTGTACCGGGAGTAATATCGAAGGCTGGGTTCCAAACCGCGGTTCCGGCTGGAGCAACAGCCACCCCAGCCGGGGAGGTCACTTCGGTCGGGTCGCGTTGTTCAATTTCAATCTCGTCGCCGGAAGCGCATGCAAGATCTACGGTAGAAAACGGCGCCGCCACGTAAAAGGGAATCCCATGCCGGCGGGCCAGTACCGCTATCGTATAGGTGCCGATCTTGTTCGCGGTGTCGCCGTTTCTGGCGATTCGGTCGGCTCCCACGAGACAGGCGTCAATGCGGCCCTGACGCATGAGCGCGCCAGACATGTTGTCGCAAATGAGGGTCACGTCGATGCCATCGCGCATCAGTTCCCATACGGTCAGACGGGCACCCTGGAGCAGGGGACGGGTTTCATCGGCGTAGACATGGACGTCCTTCCCCAGGTCATGCGCCGCGCGGACAACTCCCAGCGCGGTTCCATAGCCGCCGGTGGCTAACGACCCGGTGTTGCAGTGCGTCAATACCGTGACGCGATCGGGTAGCAGCCGGGCGCCGTTGTTGCCAATCTGCCGGCAGGCAGCGATATCCTCGGCGCGAATCGCTTCGGCTTCTGCCAGAATCCCGGCGCGAAGGATCTCCGCCGGTGCACCTTCCGTAAGAAGTTGTTCCGAGCGGTTACGGATTCGGTTCAGCGCCCAAAAAAGGTTGACTGCGGTCGGGCGGGTTTGGCTCAGAAAATCGGCAGCGGTCCGAATTTCGCTGACGATTTTCTCAGGATCATCTCCTGAACATGTTTTTGCAGCCAAGGCGCAGCCAAAAGCGGCGGCGATGCCGATGGCCGGCGCACCTCGAACGGTCAAGCTGCGAATCGCTTTGGCGAGCTCGTCGACCGTCCGGATGATGAGCCACTTCTCTTCGTGCGGCAGTTTGTTCTGATCGATCAAACAGATGCCATCTTCTTTCCAGTATACCGGTGAGAGCATCGGCTACCTCCTCTGAAAAAATATCCTATATGGCTAATTCGTTCAGATCAACTTCCCTTGCTTGAATCCTGCCTATCGGTACGGTATACCATTGCAGAGCGAGAGCTCTCGTGAAGGAGGCTTCATGATCGCACGCACTTTTGTGGTAATCGCAGGGTTTTTGTGGTTACACCCGATCGCTTCTGCGATTGAAAACGTCACCTATATCGAGCAAGAAGTCGTTCAGACCTTGGGTGGTCAGCCGGAGAACAAAACTATCCAGCGCATTTGGTATACCGATAACATGCTGCGCTTTGAAACCACGAGCGGGAAGCAATCATCAATAGCCATTTTCGATGTCAAAGCCGATCGGATCTACCTCATGCCGACCGAGGAGAAACAATATCTTGAGGTTAACATAGATGATTATCGTCGGATCGTGGCAATGCAGATAGCTTCGGCTGGTCTGACTGATGAAACGTCTCAGCCCAAACTGATCAAAACTGATGAAGTGAAAAAGATCGGCGATTGGCGCTGCCGAAAAATAATATTTGAGCAAGGCGGGGAGCTCTCGGTCAAGAGTGAGCTGTGGGTGACGAAAGATGTCAACATGGATTTCAAGGCGTACCTGGATTTGATGAAAAGAATTGGGATCGAAAAGATGCTGGGACGCCTGACGGAATATGCAAGTGCAATCGATGGCTATCCCGTTCAGGTTAAAACTGAACAGGTAGTCAATCGTCAGCATGTCACCTCACGTACACGGGTGACCAAGATTAACGTGGGGCCGACTGACCAAAGCTTGTTTTCTGTTCCGACCGGCTATAAACGTCTGAGCGGCTCTCTTTCCGAGAGCAAGTGATAGCCATTCACCGAGGATGGGCAGTGTTCGGAGCCCACCCACAGGAGCCTACGTATGGAATTCGAGAATCTCATCGTGTCCAAGAATCAGTCCTGGGCGCAGGTGACGGTCAATCGGCCCGCGGTACTGAACGCGCTCAACGAGAAAACCCGCCAGGAATTAGTGCAAGCCTTTAGCGACCTTGCGCGGGATCCCGCTACCAAAGCCATTATTCTCACCGGTGCGGGTGACAGAGCCTTTATCGCGGGGGCGGATATAGAAGAATTAAGCGGCTGGGACGCCATTCCCGGGGCGGAGTCCTGCTATCGCGGACAGGGGGTGTGCGATCGTATCGAAAACGTCGGCAAACCGGTGATTGCAGCGATTAATGGTTTTGCCCTCGGTGGCGGCTGCGAGATCGCCATGGCGTGTCACCTTCGCATCGCCTCCAGTAAAGCCAAAATTGGCCAACCGGAGATCAATCTCGGGATCATCCCTGGTTATGGCGGCACCCAGCGATTGGCGCGCTTAGTCGGTGAGGGCCGGGCCATGGAGTTGGTGCTCACCGGCGATGCTATCACCGCCGACGAGGCCTACCGGATTGGTTTGGTCAACAAGGTTGTCGCTCCTGGAGAGCTGATGCTGACAGCCACAGCGCTGGCCGAAAAACTCGCCAATAAAAGCACCCTGGCGGTTCGACACGCCATGGAAGCCATTCATTTTGGGTTACAGGGCAGTCTCGCCGAGGGACTGCGGTTGGAAGCCCACCTGTTTGGTCTGTGCTGCGCCACTGACGACAAACGCGAGGGCATCAAAGCATTCTTGGAAAAACGCCCCGCCAAGTTCCAAGGCCGGTAGGTTCACAACGTGCGAGTCGATCGGTGGTGCCACTCGCTTGGTACTATATAATCGTAACGGTGACTGGAGGTGTCGATGAAGACCGCCTGTGTGATACTGGCCGCTGGACAAGGTAAACGGATGCGCTCGGCGCTACCGAAGGTCTTGCATCCCCTATGCGGCGAGCCGATGCTTTCATACCCGGTTGCGCTGGCTCTTTCACGTGGCTATGACCCGGTGGTGGTCGTTATCGGTAAACGCGGTGATGCCGTGCGCGTTTTTCTTGATAGCCGTTTTGGCGCTCGTGTGCAGGCGGTCGTTCAGGATCCGCCCAGCGGCACCGGTCACGCGGTGCTCTGCGCCCGTTCAAAGATCAAAAAGCACCGGGAGAAGCTCGTCATTCTGTATGGCGATGTTCCCCTCTTGACCACGCGTGAACTTGGTTTCCTCGAGAGCGCCGGCCGTCGGTCAACGGTAGCCTTTTTGACCTGCCGCTTGGAAGATCCGGCGCGGTATGGACGGGTGATCCGCGACGAGCAGGGCGGAGTGGTGCGCATCGTCGAGAACGCTGACGCGTCCGCCGACGAACGCGCGGTCAAAGAAATCAACGCCGGCATCTATATGGTTGATTCAACGTTTGCCTTTTCAACCCTGGCGGGCCAGGGCAAGGGCAATGCTCAGGGAGAGTATTACCTCACCGACCTGGTCGCCACGGCACGCCGGCGAGGGCTCGAGGTGCGCGGCGTTGAGGTGCAACAGGTGGAGAGTTTGCTGGGCGCAAACGATCGGCGAGAGCTCGCACGCCTGGAAGCGATCATGAACCAGCGACTGGTCGAGCGTATTATGCGAAACGGCGTTACGGTCGTTGATCCGGAGAGGACCTATATCGGGCCGCGGGTGCGCGTGGGGGCGGACTCCGTGATTCTCCCGGGTTGCCAGATACAGGGTGTTGTCCGTATCGGTAAAGGGTGCCGAATTGGCCCCGGGGCGGTGATCAGCAGCGCCAGGATTGGCGATCGGGTTGAAATACGCGCTTACTCGGTGTTGGAGGACTGCCAGGTCGGCGCCGGGGCCATCGTTGGACCGTTCGCTCGACTGCGGCCCGGGACGGAACTTTTGGCCGATGTTCACATAGGCAATTTTGTTGAAGTGAAAAAGAGCCGAATCGGCAAGGGCTCCAAGGCCAATCACCTTTCCTACCTTGGCGACTCCACCATCGGCTCCGGCGTCAACGTCGGCGCCGGTACCATCACCTGCAACTATGACGGTGTCAACAAGTATCCGACGATCATTGAGGATGAAGTATTTATCGGTTCCGACTCGCAGTTGGTAGCGCCGGTGCGCGTGAAAAAAGGTGCGTACATCGGAGCCGGTACCACGGTGACTGCTGATGTTCCTTCCCGGGCACTGGCCATTACGCGCGTGCCCCAGCGAAACATTGAGAACTATGCCAAACGTAAAAAACATCTGCATAAAAAAACCAAAGCCGATAAACCTTAACAGTCGAACGCATCAACCCCGCATCGATGAAGGTAATGGCTCAGTTTTAACCGCTCTCGGACCCTCGGAACTCGCCGTCAGTCAACCACCGCTCCAGCGAACTTTAAGGTTTCGCTGAGGAGGAGTCCCTGAATCCTGGCGAGGGGGCTCGGACATCCTCGGGTCCTCGATCGGCTATGACTGAGCAGTCGTATAGTAACGATATTGTGTCTGTAATTCGCTTCTAATTTACGCCTTCGCCACCGCCGCTCGCCAACGATCTAAATGCGCTTTCACCTGATCAGCGGGAAGCTGGGGGGTAAAGGTGCGTTCCAGTGACCATAGCTTGCGGATATCATCGAGATTGCGCCAGATGCCAGCTCCCAAGCCGGCTAACAACGCGGCCCCCAAGGCAGTGGTGTCGACGACTTTCGGCCGGTGAATGTCGATGCCAAGGATGTCGGCTTGGAACTGAAGCAGCACGTTATCGGTCGCTCCGCCATCCACGCGCAAGAATGGTACCTGGCTGCCGGCTTCCTCTTGCAGGGTGACAACGACATCACGAACTTGGAACGCGATACCTTCCAACGTGGCCCGCGCGATATGAGCGGCGGTTGTTCCGCGGGTGATCCCGGTTATGACGCCCCGCGCGTTTGGGTTCCAGTAGGGGGCTCCCAATCCTACCAGGGCTGGGACAAACACAACACCGTCGCTCCCGGGCACCGAGGCGGCGAGCGCTGCGATCTCGGACGAGGTGCGAATGATGCGTAATCCGTCGCGCAACCACTGGACGGCTGCGCCGGCGATGAAAATACTACCCTCCAAAACATAGGTGACCGTCTTGCCAAGTTTCCAGCCCACACTGGTGAGCAAGCCGCGCTCGCTGAAGACTGGTTGTGCGCCAGTGTTTAATAATAGGAAAGCGCCGGTGCCGTACGTGCATTTGGTCTGACCAGGCTCAAAACAGGTTTGGCCAAAGAGGGCGGCTTGCTGATCGCCGGCCATTCCGCAGATCGGGATGCCGTCCGGCAGACCCGGCACCCCGTGGGTTGTACCGTACTCTTCGGATGACGATCGAACTTCTGGCAGCACGGCAGCCGGGATGTCGAGAATCGCTAACAGGTCCGCATCCCAGGCAAGGGTGTTAAGATTGAAGAGCAGGGTGCGCGAGGCGTTCGAAACGTCGGTGACGTGCGCCCGCTGACCCGTGAGACGGCTGACGAGGAAACTATCGACCGTGCCAAAGCAGACCCCGCCCGCTTGCGCTCGCGAGCGGAGACCGCTCACGTTATCGAGCAGCCAACGTATTTTAGTGCCGGAGAAATACGGATCGAGCACCAGGCCGGTGCGCTCGCGGAAAAGCTTCTCGTGGCCAGCCCTTTTCAGCTCTTCGCAGAGAGGTGTCGTACGACGGCATTGCCAGACGATGGCGTGGTGGAGTGGTTGTCCGGTTTTTCGGTCCCAGAGCGCGGTGGTTTCGCGCTGATTGGTAATGCCGATTGCTCGAATGTCGTCTGCACGCTTATGGCTGCGTTCCAAACACGCGGCAATGGCTTCCAGCACCGACGCCCAGATATCCTCGAGGTCGTGCTCGACCCAACCCGGCTGAGGAAAAATCTGCTTGAATTCGGCTTTGTACTTATCGAGTAATGTGCAGCGTGAATCAAAGAGCGCGACCGTGGTACCGGTAGTGCCCTGATCAATGGAAAGAATCAAGTTCCCCATCTTTCTATCCTTTAGCATTGCCTGTTTCTTCAAAGATTTTTTTCAAACGCCGGCACTCATCCTCGATCATGTCAACCATCCGCGCCCAAATCGGCGGGGGCGGAGGTTGATCGCGCTTATCGCGGAACGACTCGAGGAAGTTGAGGGTGTGGCGCATTTGATCAAAAACCGTTGCATTGATAGTCTCCGACTGATTAGCATCGTGGTGACTATCTGAGATGCGTTCGATCCGTTCCCGCAGCAAAGCCGTCTCAATCCGGAGGTTGCTCACCTCCAGCGCCGCCCGCACGCGGTCCATGACGACTTCCATGTCTTCAAATGGCTTCGTGAGATAGGAAAACGCCCCGACCTCCATGGCTTTTACCGCTGAATCGAGCGAGGCGTACCCGGTGATCATAATGAACTCGGTGTTGGGATGGCGCAGTTTCTGATTGGCAATCAACTCAAGTCCCGAAATGTCGGGCAGGTTTTTATCGACTAACACCAAGGGTGGCGCATAGCGATCGAGGAGCGTTATGCCTTCACGGCCGTCTTCAGCGAGCAGGGTCTCATACCCCTCGTCGGTGAGCATGCTCTGAAAAAGGAGCCGAACGACCTCCTCGTCGTCTATTACCAGAATACGGGGCTTCGTGGGAACTCCGATCAGGGTCATTGCGCATTGCCTCCGCCCCACGGCGATAAACTAAAGCGGCATTCCTTTAAGGGACAAGAGACTGTAACTCGCTTCGCTCGTAACAGTCTCTTGTCGATACAAGCACAAGAATGGTGTGTGATCAACTCAAATCACGGTGCTGGTTTTGAATCGTTGGGTGGTGCTGGAGTCGAACCCTCCTCTAACTCCTTGACGCCAATGCGAATCGGATCAAGCTGTTTTGTTTCTACTTGGCAGATGGCGGGTCGATTGGTGCCGATCGCGAAGGTATTCCCCGCCGGTCGCTCGGCGGCCGCGCCGATGCTCAGGCTCCCCAGTTCTTGCCCTTCCTTGCCGAGCAGGGTGACGGTCAGCTTTGGCCGATGCAAGCCAAAGCGGGACAGGTCAGCCGTACTGCGATCGGCGGCGAACTGATCGGCCTTGAGCTGAGAGAGCTTTAACAGTAGTTCGCTTACTGCGGATTTCTTGGCTGGGCCAGTTTTAGGAGAGATCAATGACCAGCGCTCTTCTTTGGTCGGTGGCTCGCCGCGTTCGTTGGGTTTCCTCCCCGACCTTTTTCTCGAGCACCAGAAGCTCGGCATCCGATGCCAGCTTGATCTGGTATACGGCATCTGGTTCGAAGCGCAGCAGCATGCGATCCTGAAGATCAAACGCGGTCTTCTGCAGATTCTTGGCCTGGTACTCAGGGATCTCGGCCAGAGAAGAACCGGGTACGCGGCTCCGTGCGTAGAACTTGGTTTTGTTGTTTTCAAGCGTGCCTTTGCCCAGGACGAGCACCTGGTGAGTCTGTTTTGAATCGAGAGCCACTTCCAGAGTGAGCGCTGGTGGATCCAGGCCGTAGGCTTTTTCACCCTCGTGGATCGTGTCGAAAAACTCAGTCGCGCGCAGGGTGCGGGCAGTGTCAAGCAACCGCAGAACCTCGCTTGCGTCGGCTCGGTCGGCTACCGGTTTGACCAAACGCCACTGGTCGCTGGTTTTCTCGACCTCGACCGTTCCCGTTTCCCGAGCCAGGGTAAACGAGCGCACCTGCGTGGTATCAAAGTTCATAAGCTCTTTGCGACGGAGGTCAAAGGGTTTTTTCAACAAGGCAGTCTCCTCGCTGCCGGCTACCACGAGTATCTCATCGCTACCCTCTTTCTGGACGTACAAATCATGGGTATAGCTGCTGCGTTTCCCCACCACCAGGCCCAGGTTGGTGCCATCCTGGAGATCTATCTGCAGCGCGCCTTGCGGCTGGTCGAGGCCGTAACGTTTTCTCTCAAGGCCATCCTGGCCGCCAATGGTTTGAATCGATTCGAGGCGATCGAGGGTGCCGAGGAGAGCGTTGAGCGAAATAGTATCGCCCTCGGTTTGAATCGGTTCAGTAAGTCGCCAGGCGGTTAATCCCTGGCTTTCGCCGGCCAAGCGCTCGGCCACCACGCGGGTTGCGCCCTGTCTCACGATCATGCGAACGACCTTTTTCTGATCGAATTGAAATACTTGTTTGCGTAATTTGTCTTCACGCTCCTCGGATTGCTTGGCGCGATACACGCCGAAAAATGCAAACAAGGCGAGGCTGGTTAGCCCGACCAGCCCAATCGCAGCTTTCAGCAATGTCCACGAGCGATAGGTCATTACGACCACCTTCGTGACTGCCAGATGGCGATACCAAAGGCTAGAATCAAGAGCGGCAGAATGTCGATGGAAAAAAAGGTCACAAATTTCATCTGAGATTCATTGAGTCTCAACAAGGTTGCTGCCCTGAAATTTGGCCTGATGGTGATGCCGGCGCCCTCGTTGGCAAACCAGGCTATGGTATTCATAACGAGATTGCGGTTGAACTGATATACCAGGTAATAGGCATCGACCGCCAGGTGCGCACGATCCGAAAAACCACCAAGCGCATCGTTTTGGCAGTTTCTGTCGTAGCGGTATCGACGGAAGCGTTTGAAGTGCCTTTGCGGACCACCGCAACGGCCATTGAAACCGGGCCCGGAAGGTCTTTGCCCTCATCATAGGTTACCTTCGAAGCTCCCGTGAGGCTATCAACTTCAGCCCAGGCATATTTGCTGCTCGATGCGAGTGACGTGACTTCCAGGTTCGCCGGGGGATTCGCGGTTCGCACCGACCGAGCCATGGGAAAGATAGCCGAATAGCCTTCGGGGAGGCGTGAAAATATTGGGTGGTTTTTCGGATACAGCGCTGGATTGGTTACCACCTCCAACGGGGAGCGCCGCTCGGGGGAGACCACGGTGTTGTTGCCGACGTCGACACCGTACCCTTTCAACAGCGGCGAGAGGGAGTTGGTATCTTGGGCTCCAACAAAGATGAGGAGGTTGCCGTTGGCATCGAGGTACTTCTTGAGCGCGGTAATCTCATCGGGGATGAGGTTAGCGCGCGGCCCGGCCAAGACCACTATCCCGCAGTCAGCCGGTATTTCCTTTTTCTCGGGCAGCAAAAAGGTGTCTGTTTGATAACCCTCGATAGCCAGATCCTTCGCAAACAGACTCAACGAGTTAAGTTGATCCTCACTTACGCGGTCGGGTTGTGTGCTGTCAGGGTTCGCAGGCTTGAGAGTCTTTTCGCCGTGTCCGGTCGAGAAACAAATTTTCGGCTTCGTATCGGTCGAGGTGAGTTTAAGTAAGGCGGTCGTGATAGCTTCTTCCGGGTTACGCTCGTCGTCTAGCGTGACCCGTTCCTCTTTTACCGAATCGGATGAGTTCGTTAAGGTGAGGATCAGGCGGGGTCCGCCCGTTTGAATGCCGTACTTTTCCACCAGATCCGGCCTGACCACCGGATCAACAAACTCATAGCTGAAGCGGTTGCTCGCATAGCGGTACCGCTCGAGGTACTGATGCACTATCTCGTACAGGGGCTCTTTTGCGTTGTACAGAGCGACAACCTCAACCTTCCCGTCGAGCTTGGCGAGCAGCCGCGTTGATTGTTCGGAAAGCGAGTGAATCTTCTCCCTGGTGAGGTCGAAGCGCATAGGGTACTTATAGAAAATGTAGTTGGCGATAACGGCGGTGCCGAGACCGAGGACGACAAACAAGATAGTGAAGGCCATGTAGAAGGTCGCGCGGCCCTGGAACATCGCGCGGAGACTGGGAGCATTAGAAAACAGCCAAAAGATAACCGCGAAAACGCCAAATAACAGCTTGGTTGCCGCCAGCCAGGTGAATTCCCAATCCCAGAGAAACAATGTCAGCGGCACCGAGAGCAGCGAAACGATGCCGAGGATGCCGATTATTCTTCCAAACTTACTCATGAACGCACCTCCGCTAACGCCAGCGCTGGGTTTCGAGAGCCCGTTGGGACAAGAAAAATCCCAGGCCTGCGAGGGAAATATAGTAGACGACATCCTTGAGATCGATCACCCCGTCGGAGAATCCACGAATGTGCTCGATGGCGCTGAGTGAGAGCAAAACCTCGCGGGTTGCCCCGGGATTGTCTGAGCCTGCCCAGCCAATCACCCACAGCATCAGGAGCGCGCAAAAAGTAATGGCTGCCGCCACCACCTGAGACGACGTCAAGGATGAGATGAAGAGACCAACCGCAACAAAAGCCGCTCCGAGCAGGAAGAGACCCAAAAGACCCGTAAACACCGTGCCCCAGGCTACCGAACCGACTTCGGCGTACGCGGACACCAATGCGGGGTAGAGCAGTATGATGGCCAGCATGGGCACAAGCAGCGTCAACGCGCCCAAGTATTTGCCCAACGAGATCTGAAAGGGCGTCACCGGGTTGGTCATGAGCAGTTCGATGGTCTTGGTGCGGCGCTCCTCGGCGATGAGGCGCATGGTCAAAAAGGGCACCACAAAAATCAAGATTACCGCGACGTTGTAAAACAACGGCCGTATGCCCTGATCGGTGAAGTTCAGGTATTGCAGCATCTGCGGATTGTACTGCGAATACAGCTGAATGCGCTGCTGGAAATCGCTCAGGAGCCTGAGGAAGAAGAAACTGGTGATAATGGTAAAAACGGTGTACGCCACGTAGGCAATCGGCGTCGTGAAGCTTACCCGGACTTCCTTGCGGAGGATAGCAATGATATTTCGCATCCGGCGCCTCCTACAGTTGGGTCAATTCGTGGAAGGTCTGCTCGAGCGATTTTTGCTCGGACGTTAGCTTATCGAGAGCGTCATTGGCCACGATTCGGCCCCGATGGATAATCACCACACGCTTACAGATCTGCACCACCTCCGGTAGAATGTGGGTTGAGAGAATGACCGTGTGATTCTGGCTCAGGCGCTTGATCAACGACCGAATTTCGACGATCTGGTTTGGGTCCAAACCGATAGTGGGTTCGTCCAGAATGAGCACATCGGGATCGTTGAGGAGCGCCTGAGCCAGCCCGATGCGCTGACGAAACCCTTTGGAGAGGTTTCCGATGCGCCGGGTGCGGACTTCCGTGACGCCACAGGTCTCGATCACCCGATCGACTTCCTGCCGAAGTTTTTTGCCGGTCAGACCTTTCAGCCGCCCGACAAAGAAGAGGTAATTCACCGCATCCAAGTCCTCGTAAAGCGGCGGCACCTCCGGTAGATAGCCGACCCGACGTTTGACCTCGAGCGGTTGCTCGAACACATCAAAACCCGCAACCATCACCTTGCCAGACGTAGCCGGGATGAAACCGGTTAACATGCGCATCGTGGTGCTTTTACCAGCGCCGTTCGGCCCCAGGAATCCGAGCACTTCGCCTTTTTCAACTGTAAAGCTGATGTCAGAAACTGCCACCAATTGGTGGTAGCGCTTGACGACATTGACTACCTCGATCATGGTTCGTCCTCTCGTTGAGCAGAGGGTTTTTTTGTAATGCTCTAAACCATACAGAAGCTGAATTTATTCCAATGCCAATACGATGGATAGAAGTTGCACCCGGATGTCATGGTGCTTTTCTTTCGTTGTGAAACACCACTAGGGCGTCCACCGCCACCGGTTTTGATCCATCGACAATGATCGGATTGATATCTATTTCGCTGACTTCCGGATGCATAAGCGGAATGAGGCTCAGCCGGTGGAGTAATCCCGACAGCGATTCGATATCGACTGCTGGCATACCGCGGAATGCTCCCAGCAATTTTTGTGATTGTATGTCGCGGATCATTTCTGCCGCGTCGTCCTCACTGAGCGGCGCCGGCCTGAACACCGCGTCTCCCAGCGCCTCGGTGAAGATCCCTCCAAGACCGAACATTACCGCAGGCGCGAAACCACTGGCGCCTACGATGCCGGCGACGAACTCTCGCAGGCCCTGAACCATGCGATATAGTATCATCGGTACTTTTTGTCCGGCGGCATGTTGGATGTTCCGATACGCCTCGATCACCTCGTCTTTCGATTTCAGGTTCAGGTGAACGAGTCCCCTGCCGGTTTTATGTAAGATAGTGCTGGCGCTGGCCTTCAGAACGAGGGGATAGCCTAGGGCATTTGCCGCTACCGCCGCTTCATCTGCCGAATTGACCATAACTTCTTCGGTAACCGGAACGCCGTATAATTTCAGGAAGGTCTTGGATCCATGCTCGTCAAGGTTATATTCTCCGCGGGACAGACAATCATGAATGATTCGCTTGGCTTCAGCGGAGGGTGCAGGAATCGTCACCGGCGTCCATGGTTTTCGATCCCGGACCTCTTTATAGCGCAGCATGATTGCCATGGCATCGGCCGCTTTTTCCGGCGCGTCAAAGACCGGTATGCCCTGATCCTCGTAGGCTGCCGTATAATTGTCGTCACGATCGTAGAAACTGGATACCGCCACCGGTTTTTGGTAAACGGGAACATATTCCGAAACCGGCAGCGTTTGTTTTTCCATGGTCGCCAGAATGGATTCCATCGGCTCATCATTCAGTAAACTTTTATAGTGAGGGTAGCTAGCCCTGAACATGCCGGTCATCATCGCGCCGTGTATGATGATGCCGTCAACCTCACCGCTTTTGAGCATCAGCTTCGGGATGTTGTTGGTGAGGGCCTTGATGTTCATGCTGAAGGTCATGTCGACGGGATTCCTGCGCGGTGCGTGTGGGGGGAGCATTGGCCGTATGCTCTCTTGAAGCTCCTGCGAGAACTCCGGCACTTCGAGGCCTCCCTTTTCCAGGGCGTTGGCGATGGCGGTCCCCGGTCCGCCGGAATTGGTGATAACGCCGATCCGTTTGCCTTTCAGCATAGGCTGGAGCGCCAGCATGCTGCCGCACGAAAAAAGTTTCTCGATTGAGTGAACCCGGATGATGCCGGCTTGACGAAACAGGCCGTCGTACAAGTGATCCGCTGCCGCGAGGGAACCGGTATGGCTCATACTTGCCCGGGCGCCTGCCCCGGAACCGCCCACATACTGGGCCAGCACCGGTTTATGGGGCGTTATCTTCCGCGCCACTTCGATGAAGTGCGCAATGTCTGTCAGACCCTCGATATACAGGGAGATGGCTTTGGTTTGCTCGTCCTCACCAAGGTATTCGAGGGCATCGGTGATGGTTATGTTGGCGCTGTTTCCCACGCTAATGGCTTTACTGAAACGTATCCCTCGTTTCCCGAGGTAGGGGATAGTCTGGGTCACATAGGTACCGCTCTGGGAGGCGAATCCCAGCGAGCCTATGCCATTGGTATAGGGCATGACCGTGGTGTTTAATGATAGCTCGCTGTTGATAATCCCTATGCAGTTGGGGCCGAGAAAACGAATTCCATATTTGTTTGCCCGTTCGTTGAGTATTTCTTGTGCCCTGCGACCTTCTTCGCCCATTTCGCCGAAACCGGCGCTGACGATAATTGCCGTCCGCGTTCCCTTTTTGCCGAATTCTTCGATGAGTTGTGGTACCTGGTTGGACGGAACAACTAAAAACGCCAGGTCCGGCGCAACGGGAAGAGCATCCACCGAGGGATACGCTTTAAGCCCCAGGATTGTTTTTTCATACGGATGTACCGGGTATATCGCTCCGTTATAACCATCCTTGATGATGCTCAAGGCATGCATGGTGCCCATTTTCATATAATTATTGCCGGCCCCGACCGTGGCGATGGAGGAGGGGTTCATAAGGCGGCGCAGAGGATTATCGGACATAACACCTCTCATGGCAATACTAGGAACGAACTATCTATCTCATAGAAACCAAAGCAGCGATATAGCGCGTGCCAAGTTCTTGTCAAGTGCAAACCGGTCTGCTAATGATATCAATGAAACCGTCTTCTCGAAAAACACCTGAGGGGGAGTTGCATGCCTTTTAGGTTTTTTCGCCTGCAGCGACGAAAAGGATTGTAGGATAACTCGATGACTGAAGGGACGAAGAAGTATCTTCCGTATGTTTTTAATGCCATCGCCAAGTCGCATTTCACGGGGACCATGTCCTTAGTGGAGGGCACGGTCGAGCGAGTCTTGTACTTTCACGAAGGCTGGTCGGTTCACGTGCAGTCACGCCTTCAGGAAGAAACTCTCGGACGGATACTCCTCGATGAGAAACGCATTACGCGCGAACAGTATGAGCGAATGCTCGACGACATGGTACAGACTAAGAGGCAGGCCGGTGCTGTGCTTATCGCCATGGGAGCGCTCAATGCCGAAGAAGTGGTATCCGCCTTGGAGTATCAGACCTTCAAGAAGCTTATCAATTGTTTTGGCATGCGTGATTTCCATTATTTCATCGAGTCCAAGCCAGTCCCCGCGAAACTCCACCTGTCGCGGCGGAACCTATCCGAGATTATCTTTATTGGAATTCGCACGGCCTACTCGGTTGATCGGTTGCTCTCCGAGTTTCCGGTTGATGAGGAAACAACGTTTCTCGCCCATCAGCTGCCCGCCGATCGGGACATACCGATTGGCCGCGGGGAATCCAAGATCCTCAACAGCATCGGCACCGGAATGACCCTGGCTCGGCTGATGAGCAGTTACAAAGAACTCCAGGTGCTCTTGGCGGGACTCTACGCCCTGCATGCGCTCGACCTGATTGAAGCTTCGGGTGCTACCCGCCCGGCTATCGCCGATCGAGAGTTGCTGGTTGTTCCCCGAGAGCCGACTACCGTCGAGATACCCATCCAAGTTGCCGTCCCGATTGCGACAGCATCAGGGGAGCAAACCAGCGCGGACTATGGACAACCGGTGGAGAAAGGCGAAGACGCGGAGCCGGGCAGCTTCAGCGACATGCGGCGCACCATGAGGATAGACATGAATTTGGCGTCCAAAGCGCTCGCTGCAACCAGCGAAGATCATTTCACGTTCCTGAACGTTGGCACTGCCTTCGATACCCGTGAGCTACAAGCTGCCTATGCCGGGTTGGTGCAGACGTATAAGCTTAAAGATATCAACAACGCCTATAACAGTGATCGGGAGCGCGATATGGCCCACCGGCTGCTCAATCGGGCCAATCTCGCGTATCGGGTGCTCCTCAACGAAAATAGCCGCGTGCTGTACCTCGCCACGATTACCGAACAAAAAAAAGCCGGTGCAGAGCCAGTCTCAAACCGTATCTTGGCCGATATTGAGGCGCAGAAAGGTCAGCGGGCCATTTCCAATCAACAGTATGACGAGGCTATTCAATTGTTTGAACGGGCCATCCAGCTGTATCACGTGGATCCATCCTACCACTTCCAACTCGGCCGTGCCGGCTTCTTCAAGGCAATCGGCGAAATCCCGCCCGACCAACCCGTACCGGAGATTTTACGAAAACCCTTGCTGGAAGCGGTTGCCTTAAACCCGCATTACGATATGCCGCGGCTCTATCTCGGGTACATTTCCAAACGTAATGGCAATCTGGAACAGGCGCTCAAGGAGTTCGAAGGCGCGCTGGAATGCAATCCGCAGTGCCGGGAAGCCGCATCGGAGATCCGTAGCCTAAAAAATCATCCAGAACTTTCGAGTTGACACGTTGTAATCCGGCAGCTGCCGGCCTTCCGGTGACGCCACGTCAAGAATGCTCCTCTTGCTCAATGGCGATTACCGCGGAAGGCAGGTAAAAAGTTAACTTTTTTCTTCTCGTCGATTTTTTGAATCAGCTGGCGCGATTGCTCAACCGAAAGTTTATTGATTATCCGTCTTAATTTATTGCGTTTTCGCTCATTTTCGAACGAAAATTGTAATCCCATGCCGTGCGGCCGCCCGGTGCTTTTCACCCAGGCTACCCGAGAGCGCAGTTTGATGCCCAACAAGTATCCCGGTGGCTTGAGCTTACATTCAACCGGCGAACCGACCGGCAACAATCGGTTGGTGCGGATAAAGGTTCCGCCTTCTGAAATGTCCTCGATAAACTCGTTGATGAAATCCTCGTCGGTGCGATAGGAGATCTCGATCTCGCAAATAACACGCCGGCTTTTACGGTCAATGAATGCAATCGACTTGCCGGCGACGTGGTCCATGATGAGCTGCACCGTGCGTTCCTCGCCGGTGCCCAGTTCAACCTCTACCCCGGCAGGCAAGGTCGCCAGACCCGGCGGCAGGGAGCAGCTTCGTCGAGAGATAATCTTGCCCCGTAGTCTAAACGAACGCCTCTCGGTCGGGAAATCCACCAGCACAACGATTTGTTCGGCAAGCTCTGTCCGGCGCGTGGTTTCTACAAATAACACCCCGCGCGGGCTGGTGCGCGTCAGCAGTTTTAAGAAATCCTGCCGGTTCGGCAGATGGAGACTGAGTGCCTTAGGGGCAGCCATGGGGACATGTTACAACTATGTCGAAGTTATATGCAATCATTCATTGCTACAAAATAATTTAGATATAACGCTCATGGTTACCTAAGGTATTCAAATGTCATTCTTGTTAACCTACATAATCTTCACGATCTCGGTGGCGCTCTTACGTTCGCGGGGTTTTTGGTTGAGGCCTTTGTAATGATCGGGCAAGAAGCTCTCGTCATCGGAGGGACGGCCGATTGCCACCATCACCAGAGGCTCATCTTCCGGAGCCAACCCGAAAAGCTCCTTTGCTTTGGCCGGAGAAAACCCGGCCATCGGGCGGGCGGTCAAGCCGTGGGATGTCGCCGCTAATATCATGCTCATCACCGACATTCCCAGATCGTATTGATGGTAGGCGCGCCCGTCGTTGATCACGCAATCGTTGCTGCGTTGGGTATAACCGATAACCAGAAGCGGCGCTTTTCCCGCCCAAACCTTGTTGCCGGAGCCGAGTACCTCATAACCTTTTTTACGTGCTTCTTCACTTTGCAGGAAAAGAAATCTCCAGGGTTGGTTGTTGAAACAGGATGGGGTCATACGGGCCGCCTCGATTAAGTCGTTGACGAGGGAACTTGGCAGCGGCTCGCTCGTGATCGACCGACCGGCAATGCGTTTTTGGAGAAGATCGATGACTGGGTTTTTAGTCGCGTTCTGTGACATGAGACACCTCCTGATCGTTGCTACCTACATAAAACGTTCGAATCGATCCCGGTCGGCTTTGCAAATCGGGCACTTCAAGGGTGGATTGTGCACCGCACACAAGTAGCCGCACACTTTGCAGCGCCACACCGGCAGGGAACTCTTGGTTACCGCACTACCCTCGCCGGCAGTTTGTTCGGCAAGCGTTGTTGGTTGACCTCGCCGCTCGGGTACGGGTTTGAGTTTTTGTTTGCCCGAAAGCACATCATCCGAAACGTACAAGGCGCAGAAACAGGCGCCGTATTCAGCCAGGTCTGGGTCGCGATAGTCACACGGGCAGATGATGTCCAAATCCTTTTCGCGCACCCCATCCGCGAGCCGGCACGGGCATGCCCAGTAGCCGTACCGTTTTTCATTGGTAATCAGCCCCTCCATGAGATCGAGCACGAAATCGACATCCGAGTAGAGATGGTAACCCGCCGCCTCGGCTTCACGATATAACTTGTCATACAGTTTCCTGGCCTGTTCGCTGGCCATACGCTACCCCTTATAAAAAATGTTCAGTGATACCAAGATGAACGAGAAAAAACGGGTCACAAAGAAAGTAATGTCTTTAATTTCTCCTCGTCAAAACCGACTATTACTTCTGCATCATCGATCACGATCGTTGGGTACGAGCGCCGCGGATTATAGCGTTCTAATTTTTCCCTGGCCCGTTGCTTTTCTTCGCCCTCGAGAAGGTCGACTTCATAGCAGGTGTAATCGATGTGATTGTCCTCGAGAAAAGCCTTGCATTTTCGGCACCAGCCGCACGTGCTCAACGCGTATACATGAATAGTTTTGGCCATAAAAAATCTCCTTTAGGGAGAGCTTTTAAACTGTCGGGTATTAACATAAGATTTTTTATCCTGTTGTCAACCATAGGAAAAACTCGATGTTACCGTCTGCCCCGGGTAGCTTGGAGATTGCCTGACCGTTGACCGATAGATTGAGCGTTTGGGCAAACGCAGCGATTCCTTCCACGGCGGCCTGTTGCAGCGCTGCATCGCGTACAACGCCGCCCTTACCCACCTGGCCCTTGCCGACCTCAAACTGCGGCTTGACCAGGGCCACGATCTGCCCACCGGGAACAAGGCAATTGATGACTGGTTTGAGAGCGAGCTTGAGAGAGATAAAAGAGAGATCCATGACCGCCAGATCAACCAACTCAGGCAAATCATGGGACTCCAGTGAGCGGACGTTCTTTTCTTCAAGGGGAAACACGCGCGCATTGTTGCGTAGCGTTGCGTGAAGCTGCCCGCGGCCGACGTCCAGGGCGTAGGCTTTAAAGCGCCCCGCTGCAGCAGGCAGTCGGTAAAACCGCCGGTTGAAGAACCGACATCGAGCGCTATCAAACCGCGCACGCGTATGCCGAAATCATCGAGTGCCCCCGCCAGTTTAACCCCGCCGCGCGAGACATAGGGGTGCTCGGGTTGTTTCAATTGAATGATCGCGTCGGTTGGGACTGGTGCTCCCGGCTTGTCACGCCGGTTTTCACCGACCACCACGTTCCCGGCGAGAATCAAGGCTGACGCCTTAGAGCGACTCTCGCAGAGTCCGCGATCGACCAGTAGCTGATCCAACCGACATTTTTTACGGGGAGGGGTCATCGGTGGAATGACCGTCCAAAGACTCAACCAGTTCCATCGCGGCGGCGAAGATTCCATCCGCATCGAGTCGCAGCTCATGCCGAAGTTGTTTGGCGGTGCCGTGCGGAATAAACCTATCAGGTATCCCGAGCATCTTGACCGGCACCAGCACAGAATGCTGCTGCAGAAGGGAACAGACCGCTGCGCCAAAGCCGCCGCACAATGCGTTCTCCTCGATGGTGAGAATCCGCCCGGCTCTGCGGGCGAGTTGTACGATAAGCTCGGCGTCGAGGGGTTTGATAAAGCGCGCATCGGCCAGAAGCGCCGGGATCTTGCGTTGCTCGAGCCGTTTGGCGGCTTGCAGCGCCGCCGATACGGTGGTCCCGGCGCATAACAGAGCTACCCGGGGGTGCTCGGTGTCCTGTATCAGGCGGCCCCGACCGAGCGGTAGGGGCGTCGGATTGGCGTCCACGCGGCCGCCAGTCCCAGCCCCGCGTGGATAGCGGAGCGCAACCGGACCAGGCGCTTCAAGAGCGGTTCTTAGCGCCCGAACCAGTTCGTTTTCGTCGGAAGGGGCACAAACGGTAAGATTCGGGATGGTCCCCAGGTATGAAAGATCAAAGGCGCCATGGTGGGTAGGGCCGTCCTCACCCACGAGCCCTGCCCGATCCAGCACGAACGTGACCGGCACGTTTTGAAGGCAGACATCGTGCAGGATCTGGTCATAGGAGCGTTGTAAAAATGTCGAGTATATCGCCACCACGGGGCGGAACCCCTCACACGCCAGGCCGGCCGCGAAGGTTACGGCATGTTCCTCGGCGATACCGACGTCATAAAACCGTTCCGGGAAGCATTCGGCAAAAGCTTGCAGGCCGGTTCCCTCGGGCATGGCAGCGGTAATCGCCACCACCCGATGGTTCCGCCGGCCTTCCCCGACCAATGCCCGAGAAAATACCTCGGTGTACGTCTCGGGCGTATGCGGATCCTTTTCGGTGGAGTTGCCGCTCTCGAGACAGAAGGGTGCGACCCCATGAAAACGGCTGGGGTCAGTCTCGGCGCATGCCAACCCCTTTCCCTTGATCGTGCGCACATGCACCAAAACCGGGCCATCCAACGTACGGACGTTTTGCAGGATTGGCAGGAGGGCATTGAGGTCATGACCGTCGACCGGACCAACGTACTGGAAATTGAGTCCCTCGAAAAGAATTCCCGAGGTGAAGAACACCTTGGTGCTCTCCATAACCTTATGGATTAACTGAACGGTCGCCTCGCCATAGTTTGGTAATCCGGTCAGAACGTCTTTGATGCGCCGGCGCATTTGATTGAATCTCTGGCCGGTCAACTTTTGGCTGAGCCAGGTGCTCATCGCTCCAACCCGTGGGGCGATGAACATGCCGTTATCATTGAGCACCACCACGACGTTGCGTTTGAGCGAGCCCGCGTGGTTGAGTGCCTCAAAAGCCATACCGCCGGTCATGCCGCCGTCACCAATAACCGCCACCACCTTGCCCGCTTGACCCTTGAGCCGACGCCCCTCGGCTATGCCGAGAGCTGCGCTGATACTGGTGGAAGCGTGTCCGGTGCCGAAGGGGTCATGCTCGCTCTCCTCCCGGCGGGTAAAGCCGGACAGGCCGCCCTTTTTTCTTATGGTGTTGAACCGATCGCGTCGGCCGGTAAGCAGCTTGTGGGCGTAGGTTTGGTTGCCGACATCCCAAATAATAGCGTCGGTGGGCGATTCGAAAACGTAATGGAGCGCCACGGTCAGCTCGACCACGCCCAACGAGGAGGCCAGGTGCCCGCCGTTCTGGTTGACTACCTCGATAATGCGTTCGCGCAGTTCTTTGCATAATTCAGGAAGCTGCTCTAACGGCAGCTGTCGCACATCGCATGGTGAATTTATTTTAGAAATCAAAGACATAGTTAATTCCCTGCACGTTTTCATAGACTTCTTCGCACCTTGGGAAGAAGTTTGCGTTGAGAGTCTTAACACCTCTTATGCTGCGATGCAAGGAAAGCGTCTCCTGCGCTTCTGGGCATGCTTGACATCAATAGATCATTGATGTTTTTATACCCGAGCGGTCTATCCCATGGCACAATCCGCATCCAGAATTCATCGAGACGTAAACAGCGGCGAGTTGATTTCTAATCCCCGTGAGCTTGCCCGTTTGATCGATCATACCGCGCTCAAACCCGAAGCGACTGAGGCGCAGATCCGCACGCTCTGCGCCGAGGCGCGCCAGTATCAATTTGCTGCGGTGTGCGTAAACCCAAGCTGGGTAGGCCTCTGTGCGGAGTTAATGGCCGGTAGCGGCGTCGGGGTTTGCACCGTGATTGGTTTTCCGCTGGGCGCGACAACGACCGTCGTTAAGGTGGTTGAGACGCGCGACGCCATCGCCAACGGCGCGACCGAGATCGATGTGGTGATCAATATCGGCGCTCTAAAATCCGGCAACGATGGCCCGGTACGACGCGACCTACGCGAGGTGGTAATGGCGGCGCAGGGTAGGGCGCTCGTGAAGGTAATCCTCGAAACAGCTTTGCTCACCCGCGAGGAAAAGATCAAGGCCTGTCTCATGGCCAAGCAGGCGGGCGCCGACTTTGTCAAGACCTCGACCGGATTTGGCCCCGGCGGGGCGACGGTCGAGGATGTATCCTTGATGCGTGAGACCGTCGGCCCACAGATGGGTGTCAAAGCCTCGGGCGGTATCCGCGACCGTGCATTCGCCATCGCCTTGGTGACTGCGGGCGCGACCCGACTGGGAACGTCAGCATCGGTTGCGATAGTTGCCGGGTGAACCGGCAGGTAAGGAGATGGATGCGAACTGACGAGGCAAGGGATGCTCTGGTTGAGATTGGACGTCGCCTCTGGCAGCGGGGTTTGCTGGCCGGCAATGAGGGCAACCTCTCGGTGCGTCTGGAGGGTGACCGACTACTGACCACTCCCACCGGCGTCAGCAAGGGTTTCATGACCGCCGATATGCTGGCGCTGACCGATCTCGATGGTACGGTTATAGACGGCGATCGACAACCGTCCTCTGAACTGAAGATGCACCTGGAAATCTATCGGAATCGGCCGGAGATCAATGCCGTCGTGCACGCGCATCCGCCGGTAGCCACCGCTTTTTCGGTGGCGGGCATTGGGTTGGATCGATGTGTTCTGCCGGAGACCGTTATCACCATGGGGGCGATTCCCACGGTGCCCTACAGCACGCCCTCTACCGACGAAATGCCGGCGTCCCTTCGTCCCTTTATTGCTCGTTGTGATGCGGTGCTGTTGTCCAACCATGGAGCGGTGACCTGGGCCGAGACACTGGAGTCGGCCTGGTTCAAAATGGAGAGCCTCGAGATGACCGCCACCATCCTGCATAACGCCATGCTACTCGGCGGGGTCAACGATCTCACGGCTGCCGAGGTTAGGAAACTTTGTGAGATTCGTACCCAGCTTGGCTTGCCGGGCAGGGTGCTGCCCTGCGAGGCGGCCGGCAAACGCCTGCGCGGTAACCGCCGCCGAACAAACCACGATCAGTCGAAACTGGTCGAAACGGTGGTGCGGGCGGTTTTGGATGTTTTAAAAGAACGTAGGCAGAGACTTTAGTGAGTGAAGTATTGCGTACTAGAGAGTGTTGTCGAGCGTAGCGAGTTATTAGAGATTCTTGCGAGCGCAGCGAGGCTAGAATCTCTTATCCTCCGGACAATTTCTTGTCCTGTGGACAATCCCTTATCCTTTACCCCTCCTCAAGCTGGCCCGGCGGCGCAGTCCGCCTGCGCGATGTAACGGCCTCGGCATCCGCCAGTATCTCCGCTTCTACACGAGGAGTGAGGAGGTGGCGAGGCAGGAAGATGGCACCCGCGATCAGGGTGGGCACTACGGCCGAGCCGATGACGACCGCAACTAAGTGCGAGTATTGATCCTGGGTGACAATGCCGTGCGTAAGCCCAAAAAGCGCCGAGATCGTGCCAAACGTCAGCCCGGTCGACATCATCAAGGTGTAGTACCATCGCTCTTTGCGGTCTTTTCTGAAAGCAGAAACGACCGGCACCAACCCAAAGACTTTGGTTGCAATCTTACCGCCGAACAGCGCTAAAAACACCAGGGGGGCCGCGACGAGCGCAGAAAGCGACACGAGCGATCCAGCCCGCAGAAAATAGAACGGGCTTAAAAAGCCGATCGTAAGCGTGCGTAACCGCCGGATGAATTGGTGGTCGGCTGCAAGATCGCTAGATAACAACATTCCCGCGATGTACGCGGGAAGCACCGCCTCGCTCCCTGCCCACAATGCGAGCGCTCCCATGCCGAATAAAAGAAAAAGCACCCATTTGGTGCGGAAGGCGGAGGTACGGTTTGCGTAATGATTGATCAGGCGCGGGGTGACCAGGGGCAAGAGTATAAAGGCGACGAGGCAGCCGCCCACGAACACCACCGTCTTCCAGGTAAACGGCGAAAATATCAACCCGAGCGCCACCACCGTCCCGAGATCGTTCACGAAGCAGGCGCCGAGAATGCCCTTGCCGAACTCGGTCTTATTGAACCCGGTTTGAAGCATTACGGCGTAGACCACCGCCATCGACGTTGTCGAAAGCGCGATGCCTCCGAGCCAGCTCGACGCGGGAGACCAGCCGAGGACGAACCGAGCGACGGCTGTGCAGCCGAGGAATGGGGCGATGAAGCCGACCGCGCCGACGATCGAAACCTCCTTCCACTTCTGTCGCATCACTGCCGGCTCAAGCTCCGCGCCTGCCAAGAAGGTGAGCAGCACGGCGCCGGTGCTTGCTATGAAGGTAATCCACGGGAGCTTTGCACCCATCGCCTCCGGCCCGAAGTAGTGCATGGCGACGGCTCCGGCTGCCAGACCGATGCAGATCTCCATGAGAGCGTTTGAGATCTTGAGACGAGAAGCGAGGAAAGTGGCGATAAGGGCCAGCCCGACCCACAGGGCTGCCACCGCGAATGTCTGATCCATCCGTCAGCCTCCTTGCGCCGAGGGGCGCAGAACATTTGCTCGCGGGGCTGATCTCTAATTCTGGCTTGCTCGCTCCTGCGGAGGAACAGCCCCGTAGGAGTCATTGGCCACGGTAGGATTGTGACAATTCTCGGTGGACTCCACCACCATCAGCAGGTGATTATACTGTAAACATGCCCGGCATCCATGTCAAGTCGTTCAGAGGCAGGGGTTGGGCAAGCCCAGGTAGATCTGACACCACCTCTTTCTGCTCTCAGGAGCATGGGGAGCAAGGGATTGGCAATGTTGAAGGGAAAGCTTCCTTGGGGGGCTAGCCCCCCAAGGAAGCCGCGGCAACAAAAAAGGAGATGAGGTCAGGACCAAAATCCTCTTGAATGAAGGTTTGCGAAGACTTTCATCACAAGGAGGTACGGCCCTGACCCCATTTAGTTATTACGCCATGACCACCACGAAAGACCATAAATATTCGCTTCGCCTTCAGTTGGTGCAGTACGCCACGACCCACGGCATACGCCCCGCTGCGCGTGCCTTTGCTACCACCCCCAACACCGTACGGCGATGGCGTGCCCGCTTTGACGCCGGCGGTCGTACCTCACTCCAGGACCGCTCCCGGAGACCCAAGACCTGCCCCCACAAGACTTCCCGGTACCAAGAAGCGAAGATCCTCAACGCACGCAAGAAGGTTCCCTGCTTCGGACCGCGCCGCCTGCGCGACCTGTTTGGAATCACTGGCTTCCTCTGGCGCCATCGCTCGCATCCTGCGCCAGCAAGGCTTATCGGGCCGCCGTCGCAAAAAGCGTCAGCGCAAAAACGACCTGCGGGCTATCAAAGCTAAATACAGATGCTTCCAACGCCTCCAGGCCGATATGAAACCCCTCTTCGATATCCCCGCCTACTGGCCGCAGATGAAGAAACTCGGCCTCCCCAAACACCAGTACACCCACCGTGATGTCAAAAGCGGTGCTCTCTTTATCTCTTACGCCGACGAGCTCTCCACCACCTACGCCACCATGACCTCCCGGCGCTTGCTGACCCACCTGAAAAAGCATCTCGTCAACCTCCGCCGTGCTATCTTGTCCACCGACAACGGCGTCGAATATGGTGGCCATGACAAGAACGAGCGGGAACGAGGCTTCCATGCCAAAATCCAGCAGGCCGGGATCATCCACCGCTTCCTGCCCCCTGCCACCCCAAACGCCCACGCCGATGTTGAGAGTTCCCATGCATCCATTGAACAGGAGTTCTTTGATCTCGAACCATTTACATCCAGACAGGACTTCTTCCAGAAGGTCTCTATCTACCAACACTGGTGGAACTTCGCCAGACCCAACTACTCCAAGAGCGCTAAAACACCCGCACAACTCTTGGAGGATGAAGGCCTTGACCCAAGCATCCTCTTGCTCCTACCCGTTGACCTTGAGGCCTGGTTCAGGACGACGACTTACTTTCCTCAGGTGGTGTCACATCTACCTGTTGACGCCGTTCTTCAGAGGCAGGGGTGACATATTAGATTTTTTGTCAGAACAGAAGGGGGACTGTTTGGCCTGGTGAACCCCAACCAATCACCTCTTAGTTCTGGAGAGGTTACGGTTCTTGCCTACGGTAAGAAGGTCGAGCGTTGCTTTCAATTCAGCGGGCTCTCGCAAGCCGGCGAGAAATTGTGCCGTCTCCTGGAACCCTTCGAGCGCATTGAAGTGGCGATCGAACGGCTCGCCCTTGTTCGTGGGCACTAAGAAGATGTGGGTGTGGGGAATGCGTCGGCCCCGAGCATACAGGGAGACGAACTCAGGTTTAAAAACCTTCATGATCTTCCGCGCGGTTTTCTGCGCCAAGGTGAATAGACCGGCACTCTCTTCGGCGGTGAGGTCGTGCCACCACGGCACGTGCCGTCGGGAGATCACCAGGCAGTGCCCGCGAGCATATGGCTGGATGTCGAGGAGCGCCACCGCCTGTTCGTTCTCGCCAACGATGTAAGCGGGGGCCTTGGCTGCGAGGATTTTGCAAAAGACGCATTTTTCACTTGGTTTGTACATCGATCTAGTACCTCTCGATCATTCTCGCAAAAAAGAATTCATTGGTTGTGGGTGCGAATCGATGCAGTCTATCAGGCGTCGATCTTGAAAATCAACGCCTCAATGCCGTGTGGCGTATGTTTCCGCTCAAGCAATCAGAAACCCACCTGCCTTCGAGAAAATTGCGCCCGTGCAGCCTAAACGAGATCAACCAGTCTCCTTCTATGCTCTTCTATGCGGGCGAGCTCGCTCTCTACCGCCGCTTTTCCCTGCGCCTGGCTTTTTTTGGCGCGATTGAGAGCGATCTCAGCCGCTCCCGACACGCCGCTCAAATGCGAATGAATCTCAGACTCCAACCTTCGTCGGCTCTCGAGAACGCGATCGTTGAAGTCGTTGGCGACGCGGTTTGCATTGATGGTTAGCACATACTCCAGGTATTCGCCGATGTCGCGGTCGGTCCTGCGTATCCTCCAGGAGCGTGGTCCGATAAGGTCTATCAACCATCCGAAAGGGGTCCGACCGGTGAGAGACATAAGTGTGGCGTAAAACAGGCGGCTTTTGACCCTGAAGCCTTTTTCCGGTTCGACCAGCGTCGGAAGGTTTGCGATCGCGCCGTTGCCCGAATGTGCCAGATTCACCAGGAATTCGTTGGCCAAATCGACAAATCGACGGGTGGACTCGACGTAAAGAGTCTCTGCCGCAGGTTCGGCCTCTATCAGCCACTTATTGAGCCAACGTTCGCCGATGTCGCAAGCGACATCAATGGCTTTGTCTCTTAAAACCGTTCCCCGGAGTTTCAGTTGACTCAGCTCCTCGGCGAACTCCCACCGCGCAGCCGTGAGAGCGCGCTTTAAAAACGCATCTCTTTTCTCGCGGAAGATCCGGCCCAGGCGCTCTTGCTCGGCCATAAAGAGAAAGCCGAGGTCATTGAGCGATTGCTCGGCATCCGCGACACAGGATCGCAGCGAAGCAACCCGTTTTTCCGACTCCTCGATAGGCCGCAGCAATGCGTCGTGTCCCTCGTTCAAAAAACGGGTAAGCCTCTCCGAGATGAGAGCACGCCCGCGCTCCTCGGCCGCTCGCACCAAGTCGCTGCCCGATTGTTTCGCCAAGGTTTCGAGAGCGTTCTTGAAGCTGGCCCAGTCCCTCTCAGGGCCGCTGCCGGCCAGCCGCTCGGCGGCGCTCACCGCAAAGATGCGTCCGTGTAATTTACCCAGGCGTTTGGAAAGCACCTTCAACGAAAAATCCGTTGCGGCTTTGCGTTCGGCATCCGAGAGTCGATCGGCTTTGTTGAGAACAAAGAGAATGTCCTGGCAATATTTCGAGACTTCTTGGACAAGAGCCATTTCATCGCCCGATATGGGCGGATCGCCCCCGAGCACCGCGATGGCGGCGTCGATGTGCGGAACAAAGGTGCGGGTGGCTTCGGTGTTGCCGGTGAACACCGACCCGATCCCCGGGGTGTCGACCAGGCACATGCCGGAAGACAGGAGGGTGCTCGGCGTGAACACCTCGACGGCGGTCACGCCTTTGCTGTTTTCAGGATTATGCTCCTCGGAAACAAACTCCGTCAACTGCTCCGGATCAATTATCTGCCAATCGCCTTTGGTGAATCGGATCCGCGCGCTTCTTTTTTCACCGTGCCGGATGACGGTGACAACCGTCGTAATCGGCGCTACCCCGACCGGCAGGGCCGCGTTGCCGATGAGGGCGTTGATTAAGGAAGACTTCCCCCGTTTGAACTGCCCAACGCAGGCCACGAAAAAAAGCCCTTCGAGCACGCGCTGAGCCAGGGCCTGCGCTTCTGCGGCAAGGTGATCGGCGCCCGCCTCACGGGCAATCCTTGCAATTTCCTGGAGTCTGAGCTCACCGACCGGTATGCCGCTTTCCTTAATCTTCCCTTCCCACAATTCGGCTTTTGCGATTGTCTGATTCATCTGCCAGCCTCCCCGCACATTGCGTGCGCACCGATATCCTGCCCAGGGCTGACGTTAGTTTTAAACGCGAAAACTCCTACAGAAGTACAGCCCCGTAGGAGTCATCGGCCACATAAAATGTGCGGCGGTTTTTGGCGGACTCCACCACCATCAAATTATCGGTATATTAATAGTCATTCGCAAGATCTATGTCAATGATTTCGGATTTAAAACCCGGAGGCGCAGCCTGTCTTAGAGCGGCTATAGATGACTTGACAGAATACCCACTCCCGGCAACAATGAAAATGTTGCAAGATACTACGTCTAACCAACGCAACCGTTCTGCCTCAAGCGTTTTTAGCGATACAAGGAGCTGACTATGCGAAGATCATTCACCCCTAGAGGGACAAGACATTGTAAGCCTCGCTTCGCTCGGCAACAATCTCTTATCCTGTGGACAGTCTCTTATCCCCGAAGGGGATTAGAGATCGCCCCGAACGACTAGAGATGGGGCTATCAGTTGACAGTATATATGAGGCAGCTTATATTCCGACAAGTAGAGTCTTGTAATCTTAAAAAGAAAGAGAGCTTAGTACTGATGAGATTTTCCAAATCGACCGATTTAGCGCTTCATAGTCTCTGGCAGCTGGCTGTAAGGCACCCTGATTTGCTGCTTGTCTCCGAAATGGCAGGCAAACAACACGTTTCTGAGAGCTATCTTGCGAAGGTTTTTCAGAAACTTGCACGGCGAGGATTGGTCCGCTCGACCCGAGGTAAACATGGCGGCTTCAAACTGGCTCGCGAACCCGAAGAAATCAGCCTGGCCGAAGTGATTCGGGCGGTTGAATCCGACCTGTTGGGTTATGATTGCCAAGACAAAAATCGATGCTGTGAAGGCAGATCAGATTGTCCGGTCCGGCAGACGTTTCACGATGCTGAAGAGCATATGTTCAGCGTGCTTGAGACAACATCACTGGCCGATGTAATCAGGGATTCGCGTTTGGAAGCTCGTCAGGCTTGGATGGTGTGAATCGCGTTGGCGACGTTTTAGTTAAAGACTACAGACCAATACGGTATCGTAACGATCGTCCGGAAAGGAGGAGAAATGAGTAAATATGTTTGCGGTGTGTGCGGTTATGTGTACGACCCTAAAAAGGGTGATCCCGAAAACGGCGTAGCACCGGGAACCGCTTTTGAGGACTTACCGGACAATTGGGTCTGCCCTGTTTGTGGCGCCGACAAGAGCCTATTTGAAAAGGGTGATTGATCCAAGGAGGTTATTGCTTGACTGCCGAACTGACCTTTCGCAATGGCAAGATCCACGTGCGGTGCCGACAGTGCGATCGGATCAATGGCATTCCCGTCGAGCGGACGAGGGAGCAGCCGACCTGTGGGGCTTGTCACACCCCGTTACCTCCTATCGACCAGCCAATTAGATTGTCGGATCAAAATTTCGAAGAATTTGTTCGACACACGCACCTTCCGGTGCTGGTGGATTTTTGGGCCCCGTGGTGCGGCCCCTGTCGGGTAATGGGCCCGACTCTGGAGAACTTTGCAAAACGCCGGTCAGGGCAGGTTCTCGTGGCCAAGCTCGACACCCAGGACAACCCACAGGTGCCAGGACAATTTGCCATCCAGAGCATCCCAACACTGATCGTTTTTCGCGGGGGCAGGGAGGTCGCCCGCCAAATTGGTTTGGTGCAGGAGGCGATGTTGGATAAGCTGGTGGGATGAGGAAGGAGATTCAAGTAGATGGCAGTTCGGAAGTTGTATATTTATCCGGATCCGGTGCTTCGGCGACAGTGCGTTCCCGTTGAGCATTTTGATGGTACGCTTTCAGGATTGATCGACGATCTGGCTGAAACGATGTATGCCCACGAGGGTGTCGGTTTGGCGGCGTCTCAAATTGGCGAAACCGTATGCGTCATCGTAATCGACGTAGCGCAAAAAGAAGGCACTCCGCACCTGATTGAGTTAGTCAATCCAGAAGTGGTGGCGGTCTCGGAAGAGCAGAGCGAGCGAGAGGAAGGCTGTCTGTCTTTTCCAGAAGAAATGGCCGAGGTGCGACGTCCTTCAGAGGTAACGGTGAAGGCGTTTGATCGCACTGGTAGCAGCTTCGAGATTACCGGTCAGGGATTGCTGGCCGTTGCATTGCAACATGAGATCGATCACATCAACGGAATCTTATTCGTGGATCATATATCCCGGCTCAAGCGCTCCCTGGTTACGCGGAGGTTGAAGAAGCGAGTCAAGAATGGCAGCAATGGATGACCGCTATGCCGATTTCCCATGTCTTTTTTGGTACCCCCGCGTTTGCCCTTCCGATTCTTGACGCCCTTGAGCGCGCCGGCCGCATGCCGATGGCGGTGGTCTGCCAACCGGATCGCCCCAAGGGCCGCGGTTTGGAGCGGCAGCCGCCGCCGGTCAAACAGTGGGCGAAGGATCGCGCGGTGCCAGTATTGCAACCGGAAACATTAAAGGGCACAGCATTTCTCGACCACCTGCGCCGGTTCAACCCGGATATCGCTGTGGTCGCCGCCTTTGGCCAGCTTCTCCCGAAACCGGTACTGGAACTGCCCCGCTTCGGGTTTATAAATGTTCACCCATCGTTACTCCCGCGGTATCGCGGCGCGGCACCCATTCAGTGGACCTTGATCAACGGCGATGAGGTAACGGGCGTCACCATCTTTCAGGTGACGCCACGCTTAGACGACGGGGATATTCTGTTGCAAGAGTCCCAACCTCTCTCGCGTGAAACTACCGCGCAGGAGCTGCACGATACATTGGCGCAACTCGGCGGGCGGCTCTCGGTACAGGCCCTCGAACGTTATGAGCGAGGTCACCTCACCCCACGGCCGCAAGACACGAGTCAGGTAATCTGGGCGCGCGCGCTTCAAAAAGAAGACGGGTGTATTGATTGGGGAGCCTCGACCATGACGATACATAACCTCATTCGAGGAGTGCAACCCTGGCCGGGCGCGTTTACCTACCTGAATGGTAAGCTCTTTAAAATTCATCGCGCTACTCCCGCAGTGCTCGCCCCCACCGTGACCGCAGGCGATGTTGCACCGGGAACAGCAGCAGTGGACGGGCAACTCCTCTTGGTTCGCACCGGCGACGGCTGGCTACGATTGGTCGAGGTTCAGTTGGAAGGTAAAAAGCGCATGGAAGCGAAAGCCGTCGTCGTGGGGAGAACCATCCGGAATGGGGATAGGCTCGACCAGTAGCCGGTTGCCTTTTCTTAGTGCCTGCTTTTTCAATAATCACGTTTAGGGCGCCTTGCGCCAGGAATGTTAACAGCGTGGTCTGATTGAGGTTTTCTTGACAATAGCTACTGCTGGAATGATAATTGATATAAATCATTTGAGTATCAATTCTATCACGTGCCGAGGAGGCAGGATTATGATGAGCAATTCAAGATTTTACTTCAGCTTCATAATTCTGGGTTTCTTTTGGTGTGTTATAGGTTGTTCAAGTAAATCAAAAAATTGCGATAATGCTGATTACTGTAATGGTCAGGGGGCCTGTGTGATCGATACGGGCTCGTGTATGTGCAACGAGGGGTACACGGGTGACAGGTGCCAAACATGTGGGGCCTGTTGCCCGAATAACTTTTTATCGTGCTCATCCATTCATCCCTATGCTGGATCTGTTTGTATGACACAAATAACCCGCACTTCTTTGATGTACCAGAATAAGCGATGTACATTGCACCGAAACTTCTGAAGACCTGACATCAACAGATCATAGCTCCAATCTGAATGAAGACTGGCCGCCGCGTAACAGCGCTTGTTGCGGTGTTTGATCAACTTGGTGATGTTCTGTATGGTGCAGATAAGATAGTTCTGGATTTCTACTCGCCACAGTCGGCGCCAGCGCGCGCGTTTGTAACCGTACCGCTTCGCTGCGCCAAACGACCCTTCGCACACATGCTGCCGACGCGCGAGATCCCGACGCGACAACGTCGATTTCGAAGCTCTCACCATCTCGTCCAACTCATCCTGACGAAGATGCCGGTGAACTGTTCGACCAGACTTACTCGTCGTACACTGGTCTCTCAATTCGCACATCGCGCAGATTCGCTTCGAAGCGGCATATTCTATGCTCTGCCGACGGGCGTGCACGGTCCTACGCCTCAACTCCTGGCTCGCGGGGCACACAAACACGTCCCGTTTGGCGTCAAACACAAAGCGGTCTTCCATAAACAAGCCGCGCTTCTCCAAACGCTTGTCTGTACCTCCCTGAAATGCCGGAATGTGCGCCTGAATTCCCGCATCCCGGCACGCCAGGTAGTTCTCTTTCGTTCCATACTTGCTGTCTGCAACTACCGTCTGAACCAACTCCCCCGTGGTCGCCTCGTGGTCTTCCTTAAGCACCATCAATAACTGGTCTTCGCTTACATCACCCGGGGTCAACGCCGTCGCTGTGATAATCTCGCTGCTGCCTTCGACCGCTCGATGACTCTGGTACCGCAACTTCGACTCCCCGCGCTTCATCAACGCCGCATCCGGATCGGTTGCCGATACATAGCGCAGGTTCTCTTCGGTGTACGGTCCCGGTTCTCTCGCGCTCGGCGCTTCGTCGAGCCGTGCTTCGAGTTGCCGATACTTCTTTGACAGCTGCTCGTTCAGGTCTCTCGTATCCACAACCGAGTCCTGCGAAGCATCCGCATCGATAAGGCTCGCATCGACGAATATCTTGCGCCCGTCAACCAGTCCAGCCGCAACACACTGCCTCACCACGCGCTCAAAGAAACGCTGGAACAACTCACGTCCCCAGCGCTTCCGGGCTTTCGAAAGCACGCTGTGGTTCGGTACTTCATCATCCAGATCGTAGCCAAGGAACCACAACCAATCGAGTCGCTCCGGTAGCGTCTCCATCAGCTCGCGCTCGGAACGAACATTGTAGAACACCAATAGAAGCATGAGCTTGAGCAGAACAGGAGGAGGCACCGAGACGTTGCCGTTATCGCCGTATGTTTCCACCACTTCTTTGTAGGTGAAATCGAAATCGACAACCGTGCTAATCTTCCTCAGAGGATGGTCACGTCGCACTCGCTTGTCCAACTGGAATCCGGTATAGAAGAGTTTGGACTGCGGGGGTGGCTGATGTCCCATCATCGAAGCACCTCCTGGATGCTCCAGATGATATCATTTTTGATCGAGAATGCTATTGGTTTGGGCAACAGGCCCTGTGCAACTGACTATAAGGATTATGGGGATAAACTCTGTAAACCAATCGATCCGTGCGCCAAAGATCAAACGTGTGTCAACCAGGTGAGAAGCTGCAGCAACAACAATGGCGATGCGGTGTGCGGCTCGTGCCTGGCGGGCGCCACAGAAATCAACGGTTGGTGCTATACGGTAGATATACCGGTGATTACCAATATCGATGGAGATGGCACTGCGGCGGCCGTGGTTGGTGACACTTCAGCAGTACAAAACCCGCAGCTCGCGACTCATCGCTTTCAAACTTCCTGGGTAATCACTGGAAATTACCTTAATAACATCACTGATGTCGAACTCGATCAAGGTGGAAGTAAAGTATTCAGCTCCGCAGATGGGTTAATATTTCAAAGAGGAGATACAAACATGACAGGGAAGATATTGTTGCCGGCGTTGTTGACTGTTGGGGCATTTACGTTAGTCATTAATCGTTTTGGTGGGCAAGCCTCTGCCCAGGTGTATGTGCTTCAAGGTGAATCGGTGACGTCAGCACCGGAACCAGCAGGAACTAATTGTAAATATGGTGGTATGAAAATCACGTCTGCCAGTGGAGCCAGTTACGTTTGCAGTGCCGAACAACAACAAACCTATTTTTATGTGGGATCATTCGCGACTCCGAACAAATGGGAAGCGGATCTATTACTCAATTCTGATTACTCCCAATTTTGTACCGCTATTGGGAAACAGTACGTAAGTGCGCAGACTTTCAGACATACATTCAACACTGATATAGGGAATGGCTGGTTCGCCTCAGGTGAGTATTATTTTGGCCCCCGAAGGTGCGACGGCGATACTTGGTATGCAGGTCCTAATGATCCCAATAGCGTTACAACGGTTTGGGTGTATGTTGGTACTGGCACTTGCAACGATAACGGGCCGGGCAACATCACAGTAGAGGATCATACCCTTATAACCTGTCAGTGATTAAAATCCTTCAAAAACAGCCTCTAACCCTCTCACGGGGATAAGAGGCTCTAACTCACTTCGTTCGTAAGAGCCTCTAACGTCTAACCAAAAACCCCTCCGCCAGTATCAAGAGCAATCCCAGCAGCAAGAACAGATATGACAGTGGTTGTAAAATCTCGGCGCCCGCGTTGGCGACGGTAAGCTGCAGCTTATTACCAAAGAGCGCCTGCAGCCGTTCGGGAGTGATTGGGGTCAGGTCGGACTCGGCCAGCGGCAGGTGAACCAGAGAAACCCGGTACCGTGGCGCCGCGCAGGATAGTTCCCTGGTTGCGCTGCTCGATGCTATACCAACCCGGCTCGTCGGTGTCGCGGAAGGTTATCTGCCGGCCGGAAATCTCATGGGAGGATAGCTTCCGCGACTCGCCGCTTGGTTTATGTATGATAACGCTGTCCGCTTCCGTCGCCAAAGTAAAGTTCAAGGGCTTGCCGACTTCAATCTCGGGCGGCGGCCGTTCATCCAGTTGCCGCGACAAGTAGAAGATCACCCGCTGCATGAACGGGAGAAAGCTTGCTCTGGTCGGCCAATTGGTCCAGTCGCGATCGAGTGTCGAAGTAAACAGTAGTACCCGCCCGGCGCCTACGGCACCTTCCACTAAAGCGGGCGAGCCGTTCTGATAGCGTAACAGGACGCGCGTGGTATGTGCTGCGCGCCCGGGCTCGAGGATGGCCGCTTGGTAGGTGCGAATGCCCGCAAACGCTTGTCCCTGCTCGCCCGGAAAAGCCGAAAAGAGCGGGTGATCTTCAGGAACCGCGGCAAAAGCCAGGCCTTGCCGATGGACGCCATCCGGATCCGCGGGTCCCAGGACGACAATGTCGCGTAAGGTCCAGGGCAACAAATCGGTGAGGAGGCTGTTGGTGAGATCAACGTCCACCTGGTCACCCAAGGCAATCATAAGACCGCCGCCGTTCGAAACAAACTGGCGGAGCGCCGAAATCTTTTCTGGCGCCAACTCGCGCACATTGGCCAAAATTACCACATTGGTCTTCGCTAGCTGCGTTTCCTGAAAGCGCTCGGGAGTAAGCGCGATGAAAGAAATTCCCGATGTTTGCTCGCCCACCGGAGCCAGCGCCTGCTCAACATAGTAGAGTTCATCTTGTTGCAGCGTGCTGCGCATATCGCCGTCAATTAATATTGCTCGCGCGATGCTGCTCCCGTTGAGAAAGAACAACCGCTCGTCGTCCTGCGCCAAGTCGTCAGGGGTAAGCCGCACACTCCCCAGGGTGCGTAGGCGCGGCATGGAAAGCGTAAACATCTTTGTTGCGGTGCCCGTAGCCGGCAGGTCAACAAAGCCGCGGGTGCTTGTTTGTTCTCCAAGCCGAATCTCGAGCGGCAGGTTCTGGGAAGGGGCGTTTGAATAGTTATTGATCGTAACTTGGATTTCGAAGGAGTTGCCCTGCGGGTGCAGTTCGATCCCGCTGATGGCGTGGTTGTTACGTGAAAGCGATTCCGCTACATCGACCAGTTCTATCTCCGGTGGTGGTTGGTCGGGTAACAAGCGCGGGGGACCCGCAAACGCATGGGATGCGTTGTCGGTGAAGAGAATAATCTTGCGGTTAGGCCCCGGAGCGGTTTTTAGGAGGAGCGCCGCCCGTTCGATAGCCTGCGTCAGATTGCTGCCGCCAAATCCCGGTCGCATATGGTCGAGGGCGTTGAGCAAAGGCCCCGGAGTATCCTGGCAGGGCTGCACCAAAACCTCGATATCCGTTGGGGCATTTCCTTGTTCTGACGGAATGCCAGAAAAGCCGGCCCGGACTAATCCGGCGCAATCGCCCGGCGTCATCCGACGCACCACCGCAGCGGCATGCTCGATGGCCAGGTCAAAAAGCCGGCGCTTGCCGTTGTGGCGGAGCATGCTTAATGAGGTGTCGATAATCAGCGCTCGGCTTGTCGGGCCGCTGACTGCCACCGCGCCCTGCGGCAGATGCACCAATCCGGCGGCGGCGAGTGTAAGCGCCATCACCAACGTGGTGCGGACCAGGAGCAGCAAGAGGCGGCGGAGCAATATACGCCGCGCCGAACGGCGCTGGACCCGCAGGAGAAAGTCGATAGCCGCAAAGGCCTTTCGCTTGGCTCGGATGCGGTTGATCAGATGAATGAGGATCGGCAGGGCGGCGAGCGCAAGCCCCCAGAGCAGTTCAGGGTGAAGAAAGGTTGATCCGTTCATATTCAGCACGGTGGGTGATGGGTCTTCCGCGCGGTGAGGTAGCGGATGAGGGGAACGTGGGGCGGCTCACGCGTGGGCACGAGTTGATACGCCACCGCGCCCTCTGCCAACGCTTGTCTGGTATGAGAGAGAAACGCATTGAGTTCCTCAAGGTACGCGCGCCGAACCTCCCGGGAAACGCCACGATGGTGCGCTCATCCTCCATTGACGCAAAGAGCGCCGGATCCTCAAACGGGAAAGACAGCTCGTCCGCGTCGAGTATCTGGAATACCGCCACCTCGTGCTTTCGGGCCGCGACCAAGCGCAGGCTGGACACAAGATCAGCGTTGAGATCGAAGAGATCGGACAACAGTACCAG
This sequence comes from uncultured delta proteobacterium, assembly GCA_963754925.1. Taxonomy (GTDB): domain Bacteria; phylum Myxococcota; class B64-G9; order B64-G9; family B64-G9; genus CAVWHX01. The sequence goes on along the minus strand of CAVWHX010000004.1, from coordinate 640,000 downwards.
CATTCCCCGTCGTTTAGAGGATGCCGCGTACCATTCTATAGACTCGTGTACCGTGGTCGGGCCGGATGGCTGGGTTTGTTCCAAGGCCGCAATGATTTCGGTTATGTGCTCGCGTCCGCACGCCGGAGCACAGTGGATTGGTCGGTTGCCGCCCGACACGATCAGGCCGGCTGCGTCACCCTGGCGCAGCAGCAGCGTCGCTAACGAAGCGGCCAGTATACTCGCGTAATCGAACTTAGAAAACGCTCCGGAGGCGTAGCCCATCGAACCTGATGCGTCAACCACCAGCATCGCACGCAGGTCGGTCTCATCCTGGTATTTGCGGATGGTGTACCGATCGTGCCGCGCCACAATCTTCCAATCGAGATGGCGGGGATCATCCCCCGGCGAATATTCCTTGTGCTCGGCGAATTCGATGCTGACTCCCAAGCGCGACGATGGATGCCAGCCGGACAAAACGCCTTCCACAACGCGTTCTACCTGGATCTTGAGGCCGGCCAACCGTGTGAGGACGGCCGGATCCAGCGGCGACATCGGATTGGGTGGCACGCTCACGACACCGTCCTTTCATCCCGAAAGACCCCGTTAGGGATTACCCACCGCCACTGCCAGTATCATTTTTTCAGTTCGTAGCGATAGTACGCCGCACAGGTTCCCTCGGTGGACACCATGCACGGGCCGACCGGGTTCGCGGGCGTGCAAACCCTTCCAAACAGGTGGCACTCGGGCGGACGCACCGCCCCCACCAAGACCTTGCCGCAGAGACATCCCGGGTGCTCATGCTCCGGTTCGACCGCAACGGTAAAGCGTTCCTCGGCATCCAATGCACGGTACGCGGGCCTCAACACCAATCCACTGTCTGGTATCGTGCCCAGGCCGCGCCAGGCGCTTGCAGCTGGGACAAAGACCTTCGCGAGCAGTTTCTGTGCATTCACGTTTCCCTCGGACCGTACCACCGCCTTGTACTCAACCTCAACGGCGTTGCGGCCCTCTCGAATCTGGCGTAACAGCATCACGATTGAAAGCAAGATGTCACCGGGCTCAAACCCGGCCACGACGCAGGGGACTCGGTGCCGCGCGGCTATCGGAACATACGCGTTAGCACCAATAATGGCGCTGACATGACCCGGGCAGAGAAAGCCGTTGACCGTAACGTCCGGAAGCGCAAGCAGAGCCTCGAGCGCCGGAGGTACGAGCTTGTGGGCGCATAGGATTGAAAAGTTGGGAAGCCTTCCCAAGGCCTCGTCTGCTGCGGACGCAACGGTCGGCGCGGTCGTCTCGAATCCTACCCCGAGGAAAATCACCTCGCGCGTCGGCTCACTCGTTGCGATGCTGAGCGCATCGAGCGGCGAGTAGACCACTCGCACATCGGCTCCTTTGCCGCGCTCGCGAGCCAATGACGTGCTTGAGCCGGGCACCCGCAGCATGTCTCCGAATGTCGCGATTATCACGCCCGGCAGCCGCGCCAGCGCCACTGCGCGATCGATCATGCTGTTGGGGGTGACGCAGACCGGGCATCCCGGCCCGCTCAGCAGGATGATATTTTTTGGCAACAGGGCGGGGATGCCGGCCCGGCGGATGGCCATCGTATGGGTTCCGCAAATTTCCATTAATCGCACAACGCCCAAAGCGGCGGCTTCATGGTGAATGGCTTGGATGAGCCCCTGGGCCACGGTTGCATCCCGCAAGGCCACCTGTAACGCGGGCGGCAGCGACATCTTCATGGATCCTCCGTTGAGCCGGACTCCTCGACGGAGAGCACGTCGCGCAACAACTCGAGGGTGCTTTGGGCCTCTTGTTCGTCGAGGCGCTCGATGGCGAAACCGGCGTGGACTAACACATAGTCTCCCAACGCTACCTCGGGCAGCATCGCGAAGCTGACTTCGCGGATCACCCCGCCTTGCTCGACCTTGCCGCGCTCCTGTTCACGTTCGATCACTTTCATCGGTATTGCTAAACACATGCTAACGCTCCTTCTTAGGCGCGACAGCGGGCCGCCGCCACGGCGGCCTGGCCCAGACATAATCCACCATCGTTGGCCGGAACCTGCTGGTGCGCAAAGACCTCGAGGCCCCGCCGGGTAAGCGCCTGCTCGAGCAGCCGGTCCAAGCGTCGATTCATCATACAACCGCCCGATAAAACCACGCGAGTTAAACCGCTGCTTGCGTGCGCCGCCTGGACGGCTGCCGCCAAACCATCTGCTACCGTCTGGTGAAAAGCCGCCGCCAGCTCTGCACTGGAGCGACCGCCAGCAATGCCCGCAAGTAAGCCTTGCACCAAGGGGGCCAAATCGAGTTCAAACAGGCCTTGATTGATGATCATCGGCATGGCAAAACCTTCGGCCTCGACCGTTGCGGCTACTTCGAGCTCGGCAGCCGCTTGGCCATCATAATCCACCTGGAGGCGAACGGAAAGCAAAGCCGCGACGGCGTCGAACAAGCGTCCCAGGCTTGAGGTCCACGGAGCGTTGACACCCCGCGTCGCAAGCTGCAGCGCGGCCTCAAGACGCGGCCGCTCGATCCCCGGGAAACAGGGACAGATGACGGCGGGTTTGGTCAACACCACAACAAGCCGTAAGCAGGCCTACGGCGCTTCGCCAAGGCTCGCGAACCGCGGCCTCACCTCCCGGTAATCGAAACGGATTCAAGCGGGCGAAGCGCCGATACTCTTTAAAACCGCCCAGCAACACTTCACCCCCCCACATTGTTCCATCCGGTCCGAAACCGGTTCCGTCTAAACAGAGACCAATCGCCTGGCCTGAGAGCCCACGGTCGGCCATGGCGGCGGCCAGGTGGGCATGATGGTGCTGGACCTGCACCACCCGTACCTCTGGCATGGAAAGTGCGTATCGAGTTGAAAGATAATCGGGGTGCAAATCGCAGGCTACGATTGCCGGGGCAATCCCGAGCAACGTAGTGAGGTGCTTCAAGCAGCGTTTAAAATGCTGCTGGGTCTCGTAATTATCCAGATCGCCGATATGTTGGCTGAGAAAGGCTTCATCGCCGCGGGTTAAACAAAAGGTGTTTTTCATCTGACCACCCACCGCCAGGATGCAGTCCGAGCTTTGCGGAAAAGCGATCGGATCAGGCGCAAAGCCGCGCGAGCGACGCACGAGAGCGGCTTCCGACTCGCGTTGATAAACGACCGAATCATCGCAGGACATCAAAATCTCACGGTTGTGAAGCAAAAAGGCGTCTGCTATTCCGTGCAAGCGGGAGAGGGCTTCGGCGTTGTCTTTGACAATCGGCTCCTCGGACAGGTTGCCGCTGGTGAACACCAAAGCCCGAAAACCCTCAAGCAGCAGGTAGTGTAACGGTGAGTAGGGAAGCATGGCGCCAATGCAGTTGAGGCCCGGTGCGATGCCGGGAGCGAGCGAAGAGTCAGTGCGCCGGGTCACTAAGACAATCGGGCGGCGCTCCGAGGACAGCAAAGCTTTTTCCACATCTGATACCAGGCCATAGGTTGAGATATTGGCTATATCGGGTGACATTACCGCAAACGGTTTGGCGCCCCGGCGCTTGCGGGTGCGTAACTCTTCCACCGCTTGGGTGTTGTCTGCATTTGCGGCGAGGTGAAATCCTCCCACGCCGCGAATGGCAACGATTTTTCCCGCCGCCAACAAGCGGCGCGTTTCCATTATCGGGTCGCCGGGCGTTGTGACGCCCAGCGGATCGACTAACGTCAACTGTGGTCCGCAGATTGAGCAGGCGTTAGGTTGGGCGTGGTAGCGCCGGTCGGCCGGATCTTCATACTCAGCTTGGCAGGCCGGACACAGCGGAAATACCTTCATTGAGGTTTGAGGGCGGTCATAAGGCACCGACTCAATGATGGTGTAGCGCGGCCCGCAATTGGTGCAATTAGTAAAAGCGTAGCGATGCCGGCGATCGCTGGGATTGCAGACCTCTTTGAGGCACTCATCGCAGGTGGCGACATCGTAGGGGATCAGAGCACCCGATCCCTCCTCGATCTGTGAGGGAAGGATGGCGAACCCTTTTCGGTCCGTGGCGATAATCGCGGTGGTGGTCACGCTGGCGACGCGGGCTAACGCTGGTAAGCCAGACTGCCAATCCCGTAGAAAACGGTCGACGAGCGTCGATTGCCCCTCTATCTCAATCACCACGCCGCGCGAGGTATTTCGTACGCTACCGGCAAGACCCGCCGCCACCGCCAGGCGATAGATGGTCGGGCGAAATCCTACTCCCTGGACCCGGCCGGTGACCGTAATTCGAACGGCGCGTACCAATACTACCTCTCAATCAACGATGCGCGCCGGGTCCTGCCGCCTCACATCCTTAGAGATTGTTGCCGAGCGAAGCGAGGCTTACAATCTCTTATCCCATGGGCCCGGCGGTGCTCGCTTTCGCTCCGCGCCGGCGGGGGGCCCCCTGCTCGGCGTCACCCGGCGTGTGCTCCGGTAGAACAGTCCTCATAGCTCTTAGGTTTTTTTTGCCGCCTTCTTGTCGGCGATTTTCTGCTTGAGCCAGGAGTAGAAGCGCGGCAGACCCTCGCCGGTTTTGCAGGAGACATCCATGATTTCAAGCTGTGGATGGACCTCGCGCGCATTCTTGTGAATATCAGCCAGACGAATATCCAAATGAGGAAGGAGATCGATCTTGTTGATAAGGAGAACCGTCGACTCGTGGAACATCAGCGGGTACTTCTTTGGTTTGTCTTCGCCTTCGGTGACCGAGAGCAGCATTATCTTGTGATCCTCGCCGACTTCGAATTCGGCAGGACAGACGAGGTTGCCGACATTCTCTATCACCAACAGGTCCAATGCGGAAAAATCCAAGCCCTCCACAATCGGGGCTATCATGTTGCCGTCAAGGTGACAGGCGCCGGCGGTATTAATTTGATGGGTAAATGCCGCACCGGCGCGTTCGATGCGCTCGGCGTCGAGGGTCGTCTGAATATCACCCTCGATCACGCCTATCCGCAGCTCGCCGTTGAGATCGCGGATGGTGCGCTCCAGGAGACTGGTTTTGCCAGAGCCCGGTGAACTCATGAGATTGATAACCAGCATGTTGTGGCGATCGAACAGTTCTTTGTTCTTGAGGGCAACGCGTTTATTCGCATCAAGGATGTCCTTTACCACCGTAACTTTCATGTTTCCTCGCTCTCTCCGCTAATTTGAAAAAGATCTAATTCTTTTCCCGATAGTATTTCAGTCAATATGGCGCCGCAAGCCGGACAATAAAAAATATAATCCTCAAGCTGCGCTTCCTTTTGGCAGTTACCGCAGCGCGCCCTAAGCGGCACGCTTTCGATCTCAAGGGTGGCTCCCTGGGCCAGCGTTCCTTGGCTTACCACCTCGAACGCGCCCTGGAGCAGCTCGGGGACCACCATGCGGAAAGCGCCAACCCGCAGGCGCATCCCGGTAATGCGCCGCAGGTTATTTCTGCTGGCTTCGGATAGTAGCACGTTCAGTAACTCAGTTGCGATTGCTGTTTCGTGCACGAAAATCGCTCCCGTTCGGCTACAACGGGGGCACTGTACTCATCTGCCATCGGAAACGCAAAGCTAAAATAAACTGAGACACTACCGAAGTCTCGCCTTCCTTGACCCTGGAGAAAAGCTGTCGTTATACTCCTGCCACGCCAAGAGATTGTTGCCGAGTGAGCGAGGCGTACAATCTCTTGTAGGAGGTTCTATGATGAACGTTCATTCAACAGCGCGCGTCCCGGGCTTATTCGGTCTCTTATTTTCCGCACTCGTTATGCTCGGTGCGCTCTGGTCAGGTTGTGCGCCACGGCAGGTGATCATCTCCGGCAAAGTGGTTTTGGTTCAGGATGCGCCGCGGCTCCTTTTTGAAGAAGCTCAAGTAGCCTTGAAAGCCGGCAAGAACGAAGAGGCCATGGCCAAGTTAACCGACTTGGTGGCGCATTATTCGGATGATACCTACCTACCCGAGGCGCTGTTTGTGCTGGGGACCATGCAACATGAACGGGGGCTCGAATCCGAGGCAGCGGTCCAATTTACGAGGCTCCTGGGAAAATTTCCTCGCAGTTCGCGCTCTGTTCCCTGCGCCATCCAACTCGAAGAAATCTTGAGCAAGCTTGGTCGAGCTCAGGAGGCCTTATCGATATTAGAAAAATTTTATAGCACCATTAACGACGAGGCTAAAAAGCCCGAGGTGGTTTCTGCGTTGGTCCACGCGGCCGGTGAGGCCAATGCTCCGGTTCGACTCGTCCGCTGGTTCACCGCGCTGTACGCGCAAAGCACCGATCCACAAAAGCGAGAAGAGATATCCAAGGATCTCGCGGCGCTTATCGATCAGCGCCTCTCGTTTACCCAAGTGCGCGAAGCGGTCGAAATACTCAAGGACGAATCGGTACGGGGCTTTCCGCTGGATCTGCTGCTGTATAAACTCGCGAAGATTTTTTACCACATTCATGATTATGATCGTTCCCGCGAAACCTTTGAGTCGTTCGTTGCGATGTTTCCGCAGAACGAGCTTTCCGAGCAGGCAAACGCGTTGCTCAAGCGGATCAAGGATCGCAATCTGGTCATACCGCGGGCGATCGGGGTGTTGCTGCCCCTCACCGGCGAGTACCGCGAATACGGCAATCAGGCGCTCGAAGGCATCAAGCTCGGCATAGGAATCTTTGAGACTGAAGGCAAAGAGACCGCCCCGATGCTGATAATTCGGGATACCGCCGGAAAGCCCGAACAGGCGGTTGCGCAGCTAGAAGATCTCGTATTCAACGAGCACGTAAGCTGCGTCATCGGTCCCCTGTTTTCGCAAGAGGCCTACGCGGCTGCAGTTAAAGCTGATGAATTAGAGGTTTCGATCATTACCTTGAGTGGCCGGCCGGACATCACCAGCGTCGGCAGCTATGTTTTTCGCAACTTCCTGACTCTCGAAGCCCAAGCCAAAACATTGGTTTCCTATGCTGTCGACCAGCTTGGGGTAAAACGGTTTGCGGTCCTCTTCCCGAGCGACAAATACGGGGTAGACTTTAAGCAATGCTTTCTGGGATGAGGTGGTTAAGCACCATGGGGAGATCCGTGCCACCGAGCGCTACGAACCGGACATAAAGAATTTTGTCGAGCCGATTCGAAAACTTCTTGGACGTCCGCTCCAACAAAAGAAACCGTCTAAAACAGCGGACCAGCCTCCAAAGATACCGCTGGAATTTGAGGCGCTGTTTGTCCCCGATTATGTCGAAAATGTGGTGCTGATTGCGCCAGCATTGGCTTTTGAAGATATTGTGCTCATGACCGACGATCAGCGTAAGATCGAACGGATCAAGAAAAGCATGAAGAGCACGTCGCTCGACATGATTTATATCCTCGGCGGCAGTGGTTGGAACTCGCCAAAATTAATCGAGTGGGCCGGCCGCTACGTTCAGGGAGCAATCTTTTGCGATGGCTTTTTTGCCCAAACCAGCCGGCCGGCGGCGCACCAGTTTGTCGAACGCTTCAAGAGTAGCTTCGAACGGGATCCGGGGATGATCGAAGCCCATGCCTACGACACAGCACGGATTGTGCGAAAGGTGGTCGAGCAATCCAAGCCGCCGGATCGGCGGGCGTTTAGGGAGGCGCTACTAAAGATCCAGGGTTTCGATGGCGCCACCGGATTGCTGCGCTTCACACCGCAGCGAGAGGTGGAAAAAGATTTGTTCTTGTTGACCGTTAATGGGGAGGAAATTGAGGAAATCGATCGAGGAACCAACGCGCATGGCCCCAAAAGCTGAAGTATTGGCGCCCCCGGGCACCGTGCCGAAGCGCCGCGGGGCCTTCGTGCCGGGAGTTTTGTTTGTCGCGACGTGTTTCAGCACTTTTTTTGTTGGCGGAGATCTGCAAGGCGAGTTCTCCTGGAAAGCGGGGTTGCTGTACGCCTCAGCCATCATGGGGATTTTGTTGATACACGAAATGGGACACTACCTGACCGCCCGGCGCCACGGCGTACCGTCCTCGTTGCCATATTTTATACCGATGCCCGTGCCGCCCGTCGGCACGTTCGGGGCGGTCATCTTGATGCGGAAACCGCCCGAAAGTCGAGAGGCGTTGTTGGACATCGGGGTCAGTGGGCCGCTGGCAGGCTTGTGTATTGCGTTGCTGGTTTGCTTTGTCGGCCTGTGTTGGTCTGAGGTGAGGCCGCTTGCATCGCTTGAACCGGGTGAAATGATTGAGGGCAACTCGCTGCTGTATATGCTGCTCAAGAAGCTGGCTCATCCCGAGGCTTCCTCCGCTGACGATATTCTGCTTCACCCGGTTGCATGGGCGGGATGGTTGGGGCTTTTCGTGACGAGCCTTAATCTCTTACCGGTTGGTCAGCTCGATGGCGGTCATGTTATATTTGCGTTGTTCGGAGAACGCCGACACCGGTTGGTCGCGCGCGTGGTCCACCGGGCGATTTTATTCCTCGGATTGATCGGTTTACTCTGCAATCTAACCCTGTTGTCTGATGTGGCGGTGGATGCATTGCGCGCGGCCGGGTGGCTCGCCTGGATAACCCGCGGCAGCGGATTGCTCGTGTGGCTCGTATGGGCCATAGTGCTCAAGGTTGTCGGCGGTAAGCACCCCCCGGTGGTTGTGGGAGAGCGCCCCTTGTCTCCGACCAGGCGCGCTCTCGGATGGATTGCGATAGCAGTATTGATTCTCACATTCACCCCGGTTGTTTTGAGCCCGTTACCGTCATGAGCCTGAAAGTACAATGCCCGGCGTGCCATGAGCTTTTTGAGCTGGTAGACTTCTCCACCTCGGAGGTTGGCATCTCTTTTCGCTGTGGGCTTTGTGGAGAGGAATCGTTTATACGAAAATCCAACCCTCGGGACGTTGCCAAGCCGCAGGAAACGGCGGCACCCAAACAGCGGACAGTCGACAAAGGCGCCGCTGCTGGTTCAGACAAAGGACAGCCGGGCGCCGAGAAGAAATCCCCTGAAATAACCTGTCCCAAGTGTGGCCACAGCCAAAGCGATCCGGTTGCGTGCCACCGATGCGGCCTTACGTTTGCCAAATATGATCCCCGTGCGCTGCCGCCCGATCCAGCAGCCGTGGTTGCGGCCTGGGCGGAGGTACAACAAAACCCGCTCTCTGATGACGCGCACGAGTCATTCCTGCAGGCCTGCTTGGCGGCCGACCGTCTGGACTTTGGCGCCCGCCAGTATCGCCTCATGACGCGCAATCAAGCGGTGCGGGAAAAGGCCGAGAAAATGCTCGCCCACTTGTATCACGTGGGCCAAGCGCGGCTCGGCGTTCATGCCGATCTGAGTGTCAGCCAAAACAGGCCGAACAGCCGCGCCAAAGCCACGCGCTGGATACTCGTTCTCGTGGCATCGGGATTGCTTTCGTATTTTATAATGAAATTGACCGATCTCTTGAAAATGCTTTAGGCTTTATCACCGATACGTATTTGAGCGATTCTTATATCGAATCGTAGCTTCCTGGTAATAATCCAAGATTTGCCCGGTGACCCGCGGCCAAGAGTAGTTCTCGGCTGTTTTCAGCCCGCGCTGCCCGTATTCCATTGCCAGCGCTCGATCGGCCGCTAATTTCAATATGGCATCACGGAACTGGATCGGGTCACTCGTGTCGATCATAACTCCCTCACGGCCGTTTTCCATGACGTCGCGAAACCCGTCGATATCCGACGCGATAATCGGTTTTCCGGAAGCCATACCCTCAAGCAAGGTGATGCCAAACGAGGAGATAGTGGCGGGCACGCACAGAACATCGGCGCTGGCGAAAAGGGCTGGTCTGCCTTCGTTAACAAATCCGGTAAAATGAACAAACGGCTTAAGATGCGCCGGGATCATATCGTGATAGGCCGAACGCAGCGGGCCGTCGCCAATCACAATCAAACGGAGATCCGTGCGTACCTGCCAGGCGGCGGCCAGAGCGGCAATCATGCGATCCAACCCATTGCGCGGCTCCATTCTTCCGATCCACAACAGGTTGAAGCGACCATCACTAAACTCGGGCAGGCGCGGCACCGATGGATTGAACTGAAGCATGTCGATCCCATTGGGAATGACGCGGTAGTCGGCCTTGAAATGTTGATGCAAGGCGGCAATCGCTGTTTTGGAAACGGCGATAATTCCGTCCAGCCGATCCAGGAATCGTTGACAGTGCTTATTGAAAACTTTAAACCAAGGGCTCCATTTGAAATTAGTGTGAAACGTACCGATCGTGACCGTGTTGGAACGGGTTAACGCAAGCAGCGGCAACATCGGGGTTATGGGAACATGAATATGTATGACATCGAACTTCTCTTGATCGAAAAGCCGCTGGAGTTTCTTTCGTAGCGATATGCCGAAGGTAACGCGTCCAATAGCGCCGTTTTGATACAACGGGATGCTCAATCCGATCCGCGTGATCGGAATATCCTCCGGTTTTTTTCGGTCTTCGCGGATCCCGTAGACATGAGAGGTAATGATACGAACGTGGTGCCCGCGGGCCATCGCTTCGAGCGCAAAGTGATGTACGTGCTCCTGAATGCCGCCAAGAGTCGGATAATAATACTCGGTAACGATGCCTATTTTCACCGTGCGGCTCCACTCCAAACAACAATCAAGAAGGAACCAGCATGCGAAATAATGTCAACACCCCCCAACCATAGACACCGGCGAGGATGTCGTCAAGCATCACCCCAAAGGCGTTCTTAACTTTTTGGTCAGCCCAATCGACTGGAAACGGTTTTACAATATCGAAAAACCTAAACAAGACAAACCCCATGAGCATCCCGGTGACGGTAGGGCGGGAAGCGATCATGGTTATCAGGTAGCCGGCGACTTCGTCGATCACAATGCGTTGGCTGTCAACTTCGCCATATATCTTACCGGTGACAGAGGCGGCCCAGGTTCCTACAGCGACCACCAAACACACTATTGCCGCATACAGCCATAGCGGCAAATCGGACATACCCCAAAATAAGAATAAGCCGACCACCGTGCCGCAGGTGCCGGGAGCAACAGGCGAGAACCCTACTCCCAGAGCAGTTGCTATGACGAGTGCCCACGTTTGGATAATTTTGCTAGGGAGCTTCACTTGGGTTGCTTTCTCTTTTCCATGATGGTTATCAGGCTTGGAAGGCCAATCATGGCCGCCGATAAGCACGTGAATTCACCAAGAATAGCTAACTTGCCCAAGGAGACAAGCGCCATACTATCCGCGATGATGAGGGTGAAATAGCCGATAATGGTTGTCAGCGAGCAGAGAAAAACCGCGGTGCCGGTGCGGCGGAGCACCCGGTCGATTGAACCAGGTCCCTCCTGGAGGTAACGCTGATAGATATTGATGGAGTAGTCCACGCCTATGCCGAACGTAATCGGCAGGGCGACAAAATTGAAGAAATTGATCTTGATGTCGAACAAAGCCATGAGACCGACCATCCAGAGGGAACCGACCACCATCGGCGCTTCAACGAAAATCGACGAATGCACGCTGCCGAAAACTAGTAGCACAAGCATAAACACTCCGAGGAACGATGCCGCGGTGGAAACGGGGCTGTCTTTTTTCAGTAAGGTAAGGAGATCGGCGAATATGACTGCTTCCCCGGACGAGGTGATGATTTTCCCGTTATCGAGCTCGATACGCCGAATGTCGTTGGTAAAGCGAATCAGGTTTGTGGCGTTCCATAAATCTCTTCCGGCGCGGGGGTTGACAAAGACAAGGCGGCCGACGTGGCCTTCCTTATCTGTGAAAACTCGGCTCAGCTGCTTGGGCAAATCGGCGATGGTCACCACCGTATCCGGGAGTTTTTTCTTAAGATCTTCGATTCTTTCCTTTTCATCTCCTTCGAGTTGATCCAACGCTTTGTCTTTAAGTAATCTCCGAATATCGTTTATGACCGGAAGCTTCTCTTCCTGTTCTGTGGGCAACAGCGATAGAACGGATCGGCATTTTTCAACGCCGGACTCGTCGCCTTTTTCTTTCTTTATTCGGAGCAGGACCTGACAAATGTCGTCCCCCTCTTGGACGGAATCCGCTAAAATAATGGCCGGGGTCATGGAGGTGCCGAATAATTCGCTTATTCGTTGGTCTAAAACAGCAGTTCCTGATTCTATACTACTTTTGGTACGCAGATTGGAGATGTCGTATTCAAGGGAATTGGGCAGGTAGAGGGCAAAGAGAATTAATGCCGCGATCGCGCCTATGGTGAAAAAAGACAATACCAACTTCGGAAAGCGCAGCGGCCAGGTCAAAAAATTGAGGCTAGCTCTATCGGTCCAAAGAGACGTATGGTCAGCCGAGACCTCCATCGAGGGCCAAATTTTCTCGGAAAGCATTATCAGTGCCGGCAGGAAGGTGTACGATCCTATCCAAATGAGCATCACACCAATACCGCCGATGAAACCAAACTGTGAAAATGATCGCACCTCGGCAAAGAGGAAAATACCAAAGGAGACAGCGGTGGTGCCGGATGCGCCAAACGTAGCCGCCACCGTGTTTTTCATGGCTATCTCAAGCGCCGCCTCGGCGCTTTGGCCTAGGCGGCGCTCTTCAAAGTAACGGGCAAGCATGATGATGCCGTAGTTGATGCCCGTGCCGACGATAATGGCTCCCAAAAAAGCGGTGACGGTATTGAGATAGCCGATAGTGAAGTAGGTGACGGCGAACGTCCACATCACCGACGCCAAGCAGGAAATGCCCAAGAAAACAACCGCTCGAACGCGACGAAAGTACAAGAACACCGCGAGAACAATCAAGCTGATACACAACAGAGCGGTACTCAAAATGTCATTTCTGAGGGTCTCGAATTCTTCCACCGACGATTTGAATCCCCCAGCGTACCCGTATTTCATATCGGGCGCATAGTGTTTCGGATCAAGCTTGTTGATGGCGTTGGTAATATCGGCGATGAATTCCTTGCTCGACGGTATATCGGTGAAAGTTCCTTGCGGCTTTATCAGCATAGCCAATAAGTGGCCGTCTTCGCCGGTATAGTAATCGTCGATATAGTTTGACGCGGGCCCGGTTTCCTTCTTGTACTTGTCCTCGATGTCTTTGAAATTTAGTTTGCTATCTTGTGCTATTTCTCCTGTAATATCGATAAACAGCGGATTGGCCTTTTTCTTTTCTGCTCGAATCCGCCGATCCAATCGGTCCTCTATCTCCACCAAGTCGTCGTAGTCCATAAACAACGCACCATTGTCGGTGTAATATTTCTTCGACTCTTTGATGTTATAATCGCAGTACAAAATTCGGTCTTTGAATTCACTGTTGAGCACGGCTGCAATATCGTCGGCAAATCGTTCGGAGGCCTTGACGTCGGACGATTCGATGCCGATAGACAGATACCCCAAGCCCCCGACCGTGGCGGTGGCTTTCCTCAGGTCTTTGACGCTCTGAAAGTCCTGCGGCAGTAACTCGACAAAATCACTCTTCAGATCCAATTTTTTCACGAACAGAATCAATATGCCCGTGAGAATTATAAATCCAATGGTATAGGCTAATGATCGACGGGTGACATGTCGGGCTAAGGCACCGGTTGCCTCTTTACCCCGTTCGGCTATCTTATCGACTGTGATCATCTAAAGAAGAACCCCGATCGGTGGTGTGCCGCGTTTGAACCGATGCTGGTGCTGTATTTTCTGTATCAGAAGATAGTGCCATCGTAAATTTGAATTATTGAAGAGAGAGACGTTACCGGCAAGATTCTCGAATGGGTTATCGATGGAGACGAGCTTTCAGTGTTCAACGCCCCTGATGTTCCAAACCTTCGATTTGGCCAAGAGAGCAATCGTCAACAACACCACAAAGGTATTATACGGAATGCCACCGACCCGCCACAAATAGGCGCGCAGAGTTCCCACCTGCCGCCCGAGAACATCTCTAGCAAAAGATAACGTCATATCGATCTCACCCTCAATGCACGCCTCTTATGATTCATCATCAGCGGTGCATCAATACCATAGATTTTCAGTTTCAAGCTCACCAGCAACGTCACACAGCCCGATCGGCGCTGCATTGGTACGAATCATTACTTACGATTGCCTTAACACTGACCCGTGCTAATTCATGGGGCTGACTTTTGGGTAAAGTAATAACCTTGGCCTCGGCTTGGCCATTGCGTACTTTGAGGGTCTTGTAGGTGTACAGCATGCGTCGAATAGCCGTGGCGTTGGCGAATATAGCTACCATGGTGATAACTAACATTCCCAAGTGGTAATATGGTTTGACTGCATTTGGCTCAAGCAAACTTGCCACGACCGGTGCGAATGCGGTGCCAAGCCCAAGATAGACGATCCGTTCAGTTCGTTGCATATTTCCCATGCGCGCTTCGACGCCAACGCCTTCAGCTCGAGCTCTGGCATACGAAACCATCATAGAGCCGATGACGGCCATTAAGACCACCACGAGAAAGCTGGTATCTTTATAATAAGAAATTAATCCAGCAAACATAAACAACTCGGCATACCGATCAAGAGTCGAATCCAAAAACGCCCCTGATTTTGAGGTTCCGTTGATGGCCCTGGCGACGCTACCATCGAGCATGTCGAATGTGCCGGCAGCCAAAATCATCCATCCGCCGACCAAGAATGAGCCAAAGTAAAACGCCAGGCCGGCTCCTGCGGCGATAATCGCTCCCATGATAGTGATTGCATCGGGAGATATTCTGAGCTTGATCAGGAGTTGAACAATGGGTCTAATAAACCACGTCCAAAATTCCATAAGCAGCTTGCTCAAGAAGACACTGTTGCCCTCCTGCTGAACTCTTGGTGACTTTGGCATCCCATACAAAAGCACTTTCGTACAGAACACCAAAAAGCTGGCGACAACGATCGTACAAAAAACCGCGACGGGCATAATAGATAATAGTAAGTTGGTATTGACGGTAGTTTGTTCCATTGTGAATACCTCAGCTATCGCTGGTTAAGAACTTTTGCTCGTGTCTTATCCAATGCATATACAACTCCTATGCCTGCTTAAGCAAATTCTATACCTTAATATAAAAAAACAATTTATGTATTTATTTCAATATGTTATTTATATTTTGATCATTTTTTGCTGTGGCGTCAAGTAAACAGTGTGAAATAATTACACATATAAAATGATCAATCTTTAGTCAGGTTATAAGAATAAATCTCTCTGTTGTAAACAGACGGAACTTTTTTATATCGGGCAAGAAATTTGCTTGACTTCGATAAAGTGATAGTTGTCCTATTGTCTATTTATTTCAAAAGTAAGGATAAGGACCATGAAAATCGACAATATTATTATAGCCATAGTGGTTCTTGCCGGGGGTACTCCTGGCCTCGCCGGGACGGTAACCCAATTTGGCCAAAACCAGCCTGTTACTGTTGCTGAATTGATGCCTCATAAACGAAGAGAGTTAATGTACACCGAGGTTTGGAGTCATGGGGCATGGTTTAAAGGGGGTGGTGATCTTGGAATCGATTTTGCGGTATCGAATCTTGGTATTGGGGACAATAAAGGCGGGTTAAGGGTTGAATATACGGATTCGCAGGGCATAAAGACCAAGTGCAATGCAGAGTACAGTGCGGATAAATGGCGATCTGACTCCCAAGGTTTTCACCTGACATTTGGTGAAAATGAAGTCATGGGCGATTTCCATAGCCTGAATATAATAATTCGTTGCAAGGGATTATCGATGGATCTCCGCTATATTAACCAAGGAGAACCATTTCAACCCGGAAATGGAATTCTAACCTATGAAGAACGAGGAGAACCACCGGGTTTTTATTCGATTGTGTATACGAGTCCGAGGGCTTTCGTTAGTGGTTCGATTACAACTAATGGCCGGACAATAGTGGTTGAAGGTATCGGAAACGCATATCATACATGGACAAACATTGGTCCTCAGACGCAAGCGCGACGATGGTTTAGGTTCAACCTCACCCGCGATGATTTCACGATCACCCTGGTAGAGCTCGAGACGCCGTCCAACTTTGGAAATTCACATCATGGCTGGGCGTTGGTGTATGGTTCTAAAGGGCGTATCTTGGCTACCGCTCGGGTTCGTTTTGAATTTGATGGGTTTATTAAGGATCAGAAATCTGAGGAAGGTTATGTTATTCCCCGGCGGGTGCAGTTCGTTGCCGTCGATGACGACGTCACCTTGACCGGCAAATTAGAAATGACCGGTATCAATAACATCGTGGATCCGCTTGCCGATCTGGATTTTTTCCGAAAAGCTATTGTGAGACAGTTCAGCAAACCACGGGAGTATTCTCTCAAAGCCAGCTATTCATTTCGCCTTAAGGACAACCAGGGAGAGAAAACGATCCAGGGAGATGCGAACTATCGTTACATTTATATTAATCCTTGAGATGGATGCATCGCAAGACGCAATTATTGAGGCAGGTGGTTCGCGGTAGACTACTCACCCCGATGACGATATCGTCCCAAGAACAGCAACCCGAGCAGCAACGGCAGCGCACCGCCGAAGTCCGTTGGCATGGTCCCACAATCACAACCACCGCCGGAGACCAGTAGGTTCGTGCGCGTGTTGGCGGAATCATGAGGGCAGGGACCGGCCTGATCGCAGATGCCGTCTCCGATATAGCTGAGATCTTTAGCCACTATTCAACCGTATAAACAAGGTAAGAATATCGAGAACCCGAGAGGTCCAAATTTTGACTTATTTGGGTGATCTGGTGCAAAATATACTGGTGATATGATGCTGCGATTGATTTCGCCGATGGCCGGATTTGGCGCCAATCCCGTGGGTAGGTGGTGGGAGAAAGACAGGGGTTGGGATTGGGACGGGCGCCCGGAGGGTTAGGGTAACTGGTCAAACGAGCGGAGGTTTGTGGTGAACATGACGTTGAACGGTAACCGTGGGGGTGGGTAATGCGCTCCCCTGATCAAAAAGGATCCGAAGTGTTACCTAACCAAGAACGATACCGACCGATTGCAAAACTTGGCTCTGGCGGAATGGCAGATGTTTTTCTCGGAGTTCAAGTCGGCGAGCAAGGCTTTGAGCGTTTGTTGGTGATAAAAAAGATTCATGCCAGAGGTCTTAAAAACGACAGTGCGATTCAGATGTTCATCGATGAAGCGCGAATTATTGCCTCTCTCAACCACCCGCATATCGTAAAAGTGTTCGATCTCAGTCGAGTTCGTGACCAGATTTGCATAACCATGGAGTACATCGACGGTGAGAACCTCGACTTCATGTTGCGGGCTTTAAAAAACGCCAAAAAGACGTTCCCGTTGCCGATTGTCTGTAAATTGATGATCGAAGCGTGCGAGGCGCTGCATTACGCCCATACCGTTAAGGCTCCCGACGGAACGTCCCTTAATCTGGTGCACCGAGACATTGGGGCTCAAAACCTCATGATCGACAGCCAGGGTTATCTCAAAGTCATAGATTTTGGGATTGCTAAATCTACGGTTCAGACCGAGTTCACGCTTCCAGGCTTGATCAAAGGAAAGCTCTCGTATCTGGCACCGGATGTGTTCAAATTTAAAGACATCGATGGCCGCGTTGATTTATATGCGCTGGGGCTCGTGCTCTACGAACTCGTGACGTTGAAGCGGCCATATTCTTTTTCGTCCGAAACAACCATGGCGGAGATACTCAACAGCATTCTTCAGGACCCCATTCGCCCGCCAACGGGCATTAGTCCTTCTGTTCTTCCGGACCTTGAAAAAATTATCTATAAGGCTACGGATAAAGATCGGGATAAGCGTTACCAATCAGGAGAGGATTTCGCCCGCGCCCTCTACGATTTTGCTAATAAACACGAAGGAATAGCCACAACGCTGGAGGTCAAGAACTGGTATCAGACCGAGTTCAAACAGCGCATCGAACAACGCCATAGGTTCGAGCAACAGGTTCAAGAAAAGGCTAACCGACTCAAGAAAAAGACAACCAATTCGGGAATTATCCCTGTTCCTCCGGCTATGGCTCATACGCCGAAACCTGCATTTTCATCGGAACATCAGATTCAAGTTCCGAAACTTCCCGTTCAACCCGCAGAACCGGTTACAGCCTCCAAACATAAAAACCCATACCTTTTAATAGGCGCGGCTGTTGTCGTGCTTCTCGGCGGGATTATGCTCGTCTACCACCTCTTCTCTAAAAGCAATCAGGGTGAAAAGGAAATCACGCTTGCGCCGAGCAGCGTTCAATCGTCGGCGCCTCAACCTCCCGGTCAACCGAAAGGTGCACCTCCGGAGGATACCAGATCAAAATCATCGGTAAGTTCTGTTGCCGTCGCCGCGGCTCCTTCTAGCACCGCTTCTGTTCCTGTCCCTGCCGCTGCTCCTTCGCCTCCTGCAATACCGGCGAGTCCTCCGGCGGCGGCTACCAGTCAAGAAAAAACCAACCCGCCCAAAGCGGACGATCATGATTCTAAAGTCGTACTCGTAACCAAAACGACCGTGCCGCCTAAGGTCGCAGTAGAGCCGCCTCGAGCTCCCGCGGCTGTGAAAAAGCCGATCTATCAACCACCTCCTCGGAGAAGACCCGCTGTTCGAACAAACGATGCCGCTGTTGAATACATCGACAGCACATCGTCTTCGGCGGAAAAGAGCGATGGAGAAACAACATCAGCGCTCGCCAGCGTCCCGAGCGTTCCCGCGACCCCTCCTCCTCCTGAAAGGACGGAGCCGGATTCAACGGTTGCGATGGCCGAGCCGCCCAAAATAGATAGGCCGGCGCCGGCCGTTGAAAAACAGGCCGTGCCCAGCGTCAATAAAAACCTTTCGAATCAGCCAGGGAACGAACAAAAAAAACAAGTCGCTGTCGCGACTGTTAACCTCGTTAGCGGTAACGGTAATTGGTCTGGAGAGCAAGTAGCGACGCGTGGTTGTACACACTGCCATTCTATGGACTGGGATAAAAAGACCAAAAGCCAGTGGCAACATTTTCTATCTCGAGGGCTCCACAACAAGACTCGCGATCTCAGTCTGTACTTTTCGAAAGGTGAGTTAAGCCGCCTTATGGGCTTTATCTCATCGAAAGAGGAGGACATCAAACAGCCGAAAGGCATAACCGGGACTCGCTGATCTTCTCTTTTAACAATAACAAATACTAGGGAGGAACCATGATGAAAAATTGGTTATGGGATACGTGTATCCTGGGGGCGCTTGCGCTTCTGTGGTTGGGGTTTCCCGTTGCCGGACAGGGGGCTGAGAGAAAAAGCGTCGACGAATCCCTCAACACCCAACCTCAAACCAGCAAACCTTCGGAATCAGACGTAGAAAAAAGACTCGATCAGATCGATGGCGACCTCGAGACCATCCTTGGCGAACAAGACAAGATCAAAGAGCAGTTGAAACGAAATCGCCTTCAATGGTCAGGTTCGCTTCGGGCCACCTGTAACAACTTTCACACGGTAGATAATAGTAACGTACTCATTGGGGTTACCACAGACGGGAGGGCGGTGTATGGTCCTCCAGTTCAGCCGCATCTTAATAGAGACTACGGCAGCGCTTGGGTCAGTCGATTACGACTCACCATGTCCTATGAAATTACGGATAATCTCAAATTTTACGGACAGCTTGTCGCTTTTAAATACTTCAATCTTAATATGGCGAGTCAAAGTCAAGATGTTCTGGATATGACGGAGACTCGCTATCCGTCCGATTTAACGTTGCGGGTAGAGCGCGCCTACTTCGACTGGTGGATCACGAGCTGGTTAATACTCAATGTCGGCAGAAGCTCATCGCCCGAAGGACCGCCGGCTGAGTTGAAAGAAAACACCGAACGTAACACCGCCTGGGGAGTGCAAATGGTCGAGGCCGCCACGGACGGTATTTCATTGACGTTCAACATGTCAAGTTTACTCGAAGGCACCTCCCTCCGCCTTTCGTATATGCCCTTTGCATCCTTCGTCGATGCGCGCACCAACTATGACGATAGTCTCTTTTCAAACGGAGGATTCAAGGACATGCAGGCGTATGCAGCCATGTATGAAATGAAGATTCCCGGTCTGGGGAACAACGTATTCCAACTGGGAGCCACTGTTGTTCCGCAATTCCGCCCCAGAAATAACGCCATTTTTGTTCTCGATCCATGGACCTCTACGCCCGATCAAGCCATTTATCCCGATACGACAAACCTTCCTCAGGACTTAGGATCCTATTCTCAACTCAACACGTTGTTGGAAGTAAAAGATTTCTTTGGAAGCGGCCTTGATTTTTTTGGCGCTTATGCCCTCACGATTCTTAATCCGACCTATAAATATGAAACCTATAACATTCCGGTTGCGCAAAATGGTTTAACTGTATATTCACCGGGCAATCCTCCAACTCCAGCTTTTGCTTGGCCCTCGAATATAGATCTTCCCTATCCAGCTGGCCTTGCTTCATTTGATGACGCAAAGAAAGGCCCCCATCACGGTGAATTCGTATTTGTCGGATTTCGTTATTCGCTGCCAGAGACGCTATGGTCGTTTTTCAGAGATTACCCGTTTAGGGTAGGGTTTGAGTTCAATCGCGGAACTAAGTATCACGTTATTTTTTCCGCCCCCTCCGATCTCCTTATCAATAAATTGGCGGTTAAGGGGAATGTGTTCGAGGTTTATCTGATTCAACAGCTTGTCCCCAATCACCTGTTCCTGCGTCTGGGATATGTGTATCTGCAACGCCAATACACCGGTACGTACATCGGTCCGACGACAGCGGTAAATCAATTGGTTCACAATGCGTATCTGTTAGTTGATGCGTCGTGGTAACGGGTGCTATTTCGCTCGCATCCTTGAAATAGTAAGCGTTTACTTTTTGTATGGTTGTCCAACTTCTTGACCAGCGGGATTTTCTGATTTAATATCCCGGCGTTAGGTTGCATGAACGCTCCTTCGCCGGACGAGGAGGTGGTGTGGCACTACGCAATGCGATCGTGGTGGGGGAGCTTCTGGTATTGCTACTGGGATCATTCGGTTGCGACAATGAACCGGGAACGAGCGCACGCACCCCGACGTCAACGCCGGCTCCGGACGTCTCCCCGGATGCCGGCACCGCCGGGCCGTCTGAAAATGCGCTGAAGGTTTTCCTGGCGCTGAAGCCGGATCCGCCGCCGCCACGGCTCGCAGCCGATGTTCACTTCCCCACCTCAAACGAGCGCTTCCTCTACGTGTGGCGCGACGCTATGCAGCCGCTCGGCGGCGTGTATATCGGCGTCGGCACTGATCAGAACTTCGTCCTGGCCGGCTGGTCGAGGCCAGAGGTCATGGTGTTGATGGATTTTGATCAGATGGTGGTCGATATCAACGCTATCTATCGGTTGCTGTTCCTCAATGCGCCTGATCCCAAGAGCTTTATCAAGCTGTGGTCTAAGAAATCGATTAAAGAGGTCGAGCACATCTTCACCCAAGCGTATCCCGAAAAGGACGCCTATGATCACCTGTGGAAACTATTTTTGGCCGTGCGCCGTCAGATCGAAATCCGCTTGGCGGTCATGATTAATGATTTCAAGGATCAAAAGGTGGCGTTTTTCTTAACCGACCCGGAACAGTATCGGTACCTGGTAACTCTGTTTGAGCAAAACCGTGTTTTTACGTTACCCGGCGACCTCACCGCCACGCAAGCGGTTCAGAGCGTCGCTGCGGCCGCGAAGACCGCCAACATACCGGTGCGGGTGCTCTACCTATCCAACGCGGAGCGATACTTTTCCTATGGGGAGGCGTTCAAGCAGAACATGTTGGCGTTGCCGTTCGACGAGCATACCGTTGTGTTACGCACCACCGGCCAAGGAACCTGGGCGAAAGGCGATCCGTTTTGGTATGTCGTGCAAAGTGGAAAAGATTTCCAGGAATGGTTGAAAAGCCCTCAGGTTGTGGATGTAAGCCAACTCGTATCGCAGCGCACGTCAGAGCAGAAACACTACCTCTATACGGTTGCGGGACTGCCGCCGGGACCGCTGCCGCTACCGTCCAAACGGGATGCAGGACCACCTCACAAAAACGCCGCATCGCAGGCAACGCCGCCCGAACGAAAATTTCCGCATGAAGTTTCAGTTCAGCGGGTCAACGGACGCCCAAACGCTCAAGCGCCCGGTGTTGGAGGAACGCCGTGAACTCCAACGTCTCATCGAGTTCGGTTCCGGCCGCCGTGACCGTGTCGGAACAACCGACGCCTTGTGTACGAAGCCTTGGCGTGGAAGACAAACGCACACTCGGGCTTGGATCCTCGATGGCTTTGGTGCTGGGAAGCATCATCGGCGTCGGCATTTTCCTCAATCCGCAGATAGTCGCCAAAGCGTCCCCCACGGTATTGGTATACCTCGGATTTTGGGTTCTCGGCGGAGTGGTTGCCGCCGCCGGGGCGCAGGTGTACGCCGAACTTGGATCGCTGTTTCCACAAGCGGGTGGCGAGTACGTCTTTCTGGATAAGGCATTTGGTCGGCCGGTGGCCTTCGCCTGGGGTTGGATGTCGTTCTTTGCGGGATTCTCGGGCTCGATAGCGGCCTTTGCGGCTGGCATGATAGAGACCTTGTCCTCGACCGCTATCGGGGGTTGGCTGGCGTGGCCGATAGTAGCGGTTGGTTCGTTCGTCCTCACCTGGGGTCATGTGCTCGCCGTTGGCGTGATTTGGATCACAACCTTAATCAATTGTCGCAGCGTCTCCCTCTCCGGTTTGTTTCAAATGGTGTTGACGTGGACGCCAATAGCGGTTTTCTTGGCGGTAGGTTTTTGGGCGTTGCTGTCCGGCCACGTTGACCTTACGTCGTCGGCGCAGACGGTCGCGCCGATAGCGCCGCAGATCGAGCTGGAAAATATCGCGGCCGCCTTCTGCGCGGTATTTTTCACGTACACCGGCTGGAATGTTCTCGTTTACATAGGCGGAGAAGTGCGCACGCCGGGCCGGACTATCCCGGCCGCCATTATGGCGGCGCTGGCTATTGCCACCGCGATCTACCTGATTCTGAACATGGCATTTGTCGCTGTAGTTCCGCTGCAAAAGCTGCCGGAGGTGTCCAATGTCGGGGTGGTGGTCGCCCAGTATCTCTTCGGTCCTGCCGGGGCAAGCGTCTTTGCGGTATTGATGGCCATGGCGCTCACCGGCGGCATCAACGTCACCACCATGGCGGGCTCGCGGATCTGCCTCGCGATGGCCAGGGACGGTTATCTCTGGAGCAAGATGGCCGATACTCACCCGATAAATCGAACGCCCGTGGTGGCGTTGGTGGTTCAGGGATTGTTGACGACGGTTCTCGTGCTGACCGAAAAATTTCAATATCTCATGACCCTCACCGGCTCGGTTATGCTCCTGCTGTGCTGCATCACGATTTCATTGGTATTCATTTTCCGTCACAAACTCAAGCTGCGAAGTCCCTACCGATCGTTTGCCTATCCCTATACCCCGTTATTTTTCCTCACGGTCGGGATAGTGGTGCTCATATTGGGTCTGGTCACCGACCTTACCAACTTCATCGTGGGTGTGGCGTTCTTTATCGGCCTTACGGGTTTGAATCAGTTGCTTTTTTCACGTCGACCGCGTCCTTTGCGCACCTGAACCCAAAGTGGTGGAACGGCTTGTTCTCTGGATAGTGGGCCCGGCGTTTGGTCGTCGTGGCATACTCGGCCGGCCAAAACCACGAGCCGCCGCGCACCACCTTCATGTCACTGCCGGGACAGGGGAACTTACCGCCGCAGGGACCGGCCGGGTTCTTGCCGCGGCAGGCGTTTCCGCAGGCCTGGTAACTGGGACTATACCAATCCGCCACCCATTCCAAAGAGTTGCCGGCCATATCGTAGAGTCCGTACGGGTTCGGCGGCCGCGAACCGACCGGCCACACCTTGCCGGTGCCGCAGCCGGTGACCGCGGCATCCTTGATGATGGCCCGCTCACACGTGGCAGGCTCGTTGCCCCAGGGGAATATGCGTCCGTCTTCCGTGCGCGCGGCCTTTTCCCACTCGGCCTCGGTGGGCAGGCGCTTGCCGTGAGCGCGGCAAAACTCATCCGCGCCGAACCAGGATACGCCGGTCATTGGCTGCTTGGCCTCGGAAAATCCTTCATAGTTAGGGCGGGCCCTGCGACATTTCTTTACCGTTACGCATGCCTGATATTCAGAGAAGGTGACTTCATAGATGTCCATGTAAAAAGCTTTGAGGTAAATCTTCTCAGCCGGACGTTCGTCGGCCGGGCCGCTCGTTGATCCGCGGATAAACTCACCGGCTGGAATACAGGCCATTGCGGGAATTTCTGGCCCGCACGGGGTCGTGGATGCGGCCGCTGCGGCGCCCACCGCGAGATCGAGGGCAAGCGTTGCCTGGATTCCGGCACGGATAAGATGCATAAGAACGCTCACCGCCAAACCTTTCGCTTGGCAACGGCCCATTGGTAGAGCTCGAGGTACCGTTTGACCGACTGCTCCCAGGTGAAGCGCATGTCCATAGCGCGCCTTTGCATTGCCGCGAACTGCTGGGGCCGGTGTCGGTAAATATGCATCGCCCGTGAAATAGCGCCGACAAACGATCCGAGAGAAATATCGTGAAATTTAAAACCCGTTCCCGTGCCGGTGACGGGATCGTATTCAGTCACCGTATCTTCAAGCCCGCCGGTGGCCCGCACCACCGGTATCGTTCCATAGCGGAGAGCGTAGAGTTGGTTCAGCCCGCATGGTTCGAACAGCGACGGCATGAGATACAGGTCGCTGCCCGCCTCGATCAAGTGGGCGCGGTAGTTGTCGAAGCCTATCAGGGAACCCACCTGGCCGGGGTAGTGGCTCGGCACCCAGCGAAAGAAATCCTCAAGCTGTTTTTTACCGGTCCCGAGCACCACTAGTTGCCCGCCCATGCCGGTGATCGCGCCGACCGCGTTGGCGATGAGGTGGATTCCTTTCTGATCGGTGAGCCGCGCCACTACGCCGCACACCGGAGCGTTCGGATCGAGAGTCAGTCTAAAATCCTTTTGCAACGAAGCCTTGCAACGCTTTTTGCCGGCCATATTGTTGCGGGAGTAGTGAGCGGGGATGAAGGCGTCTATCTCCGGGTTCCATTCGTTATAATCGGCGCCGTTGAGAATGCCATGGAGATCTGCCTGACGGTCGGCCAGGTGTCGGTCGAGTCCGACCCCGCCCACATCGCTCAAAATCTCGCGCGCGTACGTAGGGCTCACGGTGTTGAGCACATCAGCGAACGTGATACCGCCCTTGAGAAAATTGATTTGACCGTGGTCCTCAAAGATCTGGGGGTTCCAGGTCGACGGGGGAAATCTGGCGTAAGCAAAGGCCGAAGACGGCAACTTGCCCTGGTACGCCAGGTTGTGAATGGTGAGGACCGATCCGGTATACCCGAGTACCGGATCGTTTCCGCACTGGATCTTCAAAAGGGCTGGAATCAACGCGGTCGGCCAGTCGTGGCAGTGGATAACGTCCGCGAAGAAATTAAGATCGCGGCACAATTGCAAGACCGCCATGCAAAAAAAGGCAAAGCGCAAGCCATTGTCATCGAAGGCGCGACCATCGTGGTCGTAGATTCCTGGCCGCGAAAAGTACAGATGGTGCTCGATGAGAAAGACCTTAAAGCCGCACGGGTCGTTGCGCATGTGCACCTTGCACCATTCGACACCGTTGCCGGTCTGGACCCCCATGCTTCCTATGAAAGGATTGAAGCCGTGTCGCTGGTATTCGATTTCCTGGTACTTGGGAATAACCAGAATGACCTCGTGTCCCATCGCGGCAAGCAACTTAGGCAGCGTTCCGACGACGTCTCCCAATCCGCCCACTTTGGCATAGGGTACCGCTTCGGACGCAGTGATGACTATTTTCATACGTGGATATCGCACTGGCTGGCGGGTTGAACGAGGCGCTGTGGCTCTTGTTGGCTTGGCCTTGGATGTTGTGCGACGCATCAATGTCTCCTCACGTCCGAACGGGCTGGTAAACAACGTTCGTCATTTATTGTCGTAACTTGTCAGAGTGTCAAGAAAAGGAAGACAATACGATCCCTATTACACCCGATGTCTTTCCGAGTTCCACGATCGATTTCGTCCCGCGCTTAGGAAAGCATTCTACAAACGGCTCCTTGGTGATTCGTGCTAGAAGGCAGGGACAGGCTTTACAGCTGTCCGCAAACGGCTAACGTCCCAAACCCGGGCAGCCCTGACTGATATTCGGACAGTAAACATGATTGACAGACAATACGACATGCAATTCAATCGCGGTGAGCGAAACCCCCAAAATAATTCTATAATAATATGTTATAAATAAATGTGCGGATCCTCTTCTCTCCCATCGCCACTGGCATAGCTATTGCTTCGGGACGGCCATAGATAAATTTACCCGACTTTTCAGCTAAATGGCGACGCTAAGTTACACGACTCTATACGATACAAGCAACAGAGATACGTCTTGATTTTTCATAGGGTCGAAGGTATTAAAAAGATTACAAAATTTGTTGATTTTCGAACGATCGAAAACGCCGGTACACACCTCTGTGGAGCAAAGTCTATGAGAAACTTTCTATTAGCGGGTTCTATGATGGCAATGATGCTGATAGGTGGAGCAGGTTGCTCTACTAACGATAATTATTGCTGTACGAGCAATGACCAATGTCTGACCACTTCCGCGGGCCTGCACTCCTGTTCTATGGATACCTGTGGCAAGTGTGTGCTGGTAGCTCCCTTGACGATAACGGTCACGGATTGGAAAGATCCGAATGTGGGGCAAAATAATTATAGTGTTGAGCTGGATGCAAGTGGGGGTATCCCTCCGTACACGTGGGAAGATTTTACAATCGTCAATGATATGGGAGGAAAGTTGAGTTGGCTGACCTTTAAACCGGACGCAACTGACAGCAGCAAAGCCTATCTCACGAACCGCGTGGAGAATAATGTTGTGTCGGTTCCAAGCCAACCAACTGAAGATAACGAGACGCTCTCGATTAAAGTCACGGTGATGGATTACACCAGGCACGGCAAGGATTCGACCAGACTCGACGACGTGGGTTATACATTTTCGCACCCTATCGCGATAAATGAATGTCCGCTAACCTGTATAAACGACGACGGTTGCTGCCCAACCGGTTGCACTATCCTCACAGACAGCGATTGTCCAGTGACGTGCGGCGATGGAGTGGTATCGGCTGGGGAGACCTGCGACACCGGAATCGCCGCGGGCCAGCCGGGCGCGTGCCCGACGAGCTGCACGGCTCCTTACTCCTGCACCACCTCGACGCTTCAAAACGCCGGCACCTGCACGGCCCAGTGCGTCAATACGCCTATCACGCCCTGCTGCGGCAACGGCATAGTCGAGACCGGTGAGACCTGCGATAAAGCAATCCCTGCTGGCCAGACCGGCGCCTGTCCGTCAAGCTGCACGGCTCCTAACTCCTGCACCACCTCGACACTTCAAAACGCCGGCACCTGCACGGCCCAATGTGTGAATACATCAATTACGGCCTGTGCGACCGGCGGTGGCTGCTGCCCTACTTCCATAGCAGGCGTCACTTTCAACATGAAGTATGCACCGGGAGGTACATTTCCTACCGGCACTTCTGACACAGCAGGTAACCAAACGGTAAGCGCGTTCTGGATGGGTGAGACCGAGGTGACCTACGAGTTGTGGAGTGCCGTGTACACCTGGGCTATGTCACACAACTATACATTTGCCAATAGTGGATACCTCGGTAGTACTGGTTCGGGAAGTACGCAGCAACCCGTAACTACCATTAACTGGCGGGACGCCATAGCCTGGTGTAATGCCGCCAGCGAGTTGGCGGGGCTTACACCGGTGTATTATACTGATGCAGGTTATACCACTCCGATCAGGAGCGTGGATAATGGCGCTATTGATACTACCGCAGGTCATGAGGACAATCCCTATGTCAACTCCGATGCCAATGGGTTTCAACTGCCGGGAAGTATGGAATGGGAGTGCGCGGCTAGATATATAGGCACGACCAATCCAGGGTGGGGCATACTAAATACTGGCATTTATTGGACACCGGGGGCTTATGCCAGCGGAGCGACAGCGGATTATACCAACTTTAACGCTGATAATGCTGTCGCATGGTTTGGGGACAGTACTGACCAAGTGACGGGTAACACAATAACAACCCAACCGGTGGCAGGCAAAACCGCTAACACCCTGGGAATATATGACATGAGCGGCAATGTGGCTGAATGGTGCTTTGAATGGAATGGGAGCGGTCCAGGCCGTGTGGATCGCGGCGGTGACTGGTTTCGTGGCGCTCCTAACCTAGAGGTAGGCGGCCCAGTCAGCGACGCCCCGTACAACGAACGAAAACTTTACAGGCTTCCGCTTCGTCAGATCAAAGTAATATTTTTGATTTTAGCCTTTCGGTTGTTCTCAAGATCCGGTTTATATGAACCGGTACTTATTTTACCCAAATTGGACAAAGGGGTAACAGTCCGATTTACCAAGACAAGCGTTCTGCCCAGAGACTTAGGGACGGCAACGATGGCTGCTGCCCGAAAGACGACAGTGATAATCCCCCCTCTGCAACAACAACCAAGATAACGATTGTCCCCCTGTCTGCGGCAACGGCATACTCGAGGTCGGCGAGGCCTGCGATACGGGAATCGCTGCGTGGCAGCCGGGCGCGTGCCCAACAACCTGCAACGATGGTAATGGTTGCACAATAGACGCCTTACAAAATGCGGGCACCTGCGCTGCCATATGCACCCATACTCCCGTTACGGTTTGTATAAACAACGATAGTTGTTGTCCGAGCGGTTGCAGCGCCGGAAACGACAACGATTGCAACACGGTCTGCGGCGATGGTTTTGTCACCGGCGCCGAGACTTGCGACACCGGAATCGCCGCGGGTCATTCGGGCGCATACCCGACCAATTGCAACGACGGCAACGCGTGCACCACCGACACGTTACAAAACGGCGGTACCTGCCTTGCCGCCTGTACGCACGCGGCCATAACCACTTGCACTAACGGCGACGGCTGCTGTCCCGCCGGTTGTACATCGAGCAACGATAACGACTGTGTCGATCTGACCGGCTGACCGGCACCTGGATTTCACGCATCTCAACCACGGGCACCATAAATACGCCGATCGGAAACGACACTAACGCCAACATCGACTTAATTCATCGAATAGTCGTTAAGAAGTCCAGCGACATTATTACCGCCCTGTTCGACATTTGCAAACTAAGTACAACCGGCACGATCTCCGGTTATTCGTTTTCGATCAACTACAATTCGCTGCTGTCGCTCTTCACCACGATCCCAACGGAATAGGCCTTCTCCGCATATATCGGCGGCGCTGTTACGCTTCCCGATTTTGTAATCATAAGCGGTTGGAATAACTCGACACAATCGCCTCAGGTCGTTGGTGATCCAGACGGTGATGGACACCCCGGCATAACACTGCCGATCACTGCCAGCGGACTTACCGCCAACGCCTACTCCGGCCTTACCTTTACTACAATATTTGCAAATGTGATCTTGCAGACCACGAATAATATGGCTGGAACCGAAGATTTTCAGCAACCGGTTATGTCTTCTCTACATATTACGGCAGTTTAAATTTAAACGTACACGGACCGATAGCGGTCACGCCCAACGCAGGCTCCATTCCGGTCAATTTGATCAAACTGATTGGCAATGTTCCCAGCGCCACAGTCCTGACGCGCTGCATGGGTGCAACCTGCGTTCCTTGATGTCCGAAGCTAACGTAGCTTCCAACAACATCAATTTAATCTCGAACAGGCGCCTTCCTTTCGATGGGCATTCTAGGGTATAACCCACCTGTTTTGTTGGCATTTTTAAAGTTAAATCGGAACCCATGTCAACCCATTGAATTCATTGGTAAATCAATTGTTGTGTTGGCACTAGACTTTTCCATTGACACTGCGGTTATAACCTTTTACAATTTATAGTAATTACAATGAGGTGGGTTCTGTCAGTTTCCAAAAAAAATAAAATAACCCTCTTCCCATCGATATCTAAATTATACATAATAGTCAAATGGTTAAGTAGATCGTGCTCAGGAGGAATGCAATGACGGACGGCGGAAAAGCTCGATTGGTAGGAATGGTATGCTTTTTAAGTGTGGCGTTCCTTTTTGCGTGTGATGATTACGCGCCCCTTGGGGGCGATGCTACTTGCGGCAACGGCGTGGTCGAAATGGGTGAAACCTGCGATACCGGAATCGCCGCGGGCCAACCAGGCGCCTGCCCGACTAGTTGCACGCCTCCCGACTCCTGCACCACATCGACACTGCAGAACGGCGGTACGTGTGTCGCTTCCTGCCAAAACACCCCGATTGCACCCTGCTGCGGTAACCGTGTCAAAGAAACCGGTGAGACCTGCGATATTGGAATCGCCGCGGGTCAACCAGGCGCCTGCCCGACCAGTTGCACAGCTGTTGATGGCTGCCACCCTTCAACGCTCCAAGGCACCGCCTGCGCAGCTGAGTGCGTTGTTCAGGTGATTACACAGTGTAGCGGCACGACCAGCGACGGTTGCTGCCCAAGCGCGTGCACCTATACGAATGACAGCGATTGCCCCAACCCGGCTCTGTGCGGCAACGGTGTGCTGGACAATGGCGAGACCTGCGACATTGCAATCGCTGCTGGTCACCCGGGCGCCTGCCCGACGAGCTGCAATCCGGGCGCCGATCCTTGCAATCCGGTCAAACTCCAGGGCACTGGCTGTCAGGCCGTCTGCGTGGATATGGCGATCACCGATTGCGTGGGCGGCGACGGCTGTTGCCCGGCCACCTGCACCCATGCAAAAGATAGCGATTGTCCCGACTGCGTCGATCAAACCGGCACCTGGATTTCTCGCGTTACGACCGGGGGCACCATCACCGCGCCAGCCCCGATTGGTACTCTCACGAAAGCAACCATCGATGTAGTGCAGCGCATACTCACAACCACGTCCGGCCCTAACCTTAATTTCCAGTTCCAGATTTGCTCTCTGAGCACCACCAACACCGCCGGTATTCCGTTTAGCACCGACTATTCGCCGGCGGTGCTTGCGACCTTCAGTGCGATAGCGTCGCAATCGGATCAGTGCGTGCAAGCAGGGGGCGCCTTCACGCTACCCTCTTTCACGATCAACAGCGGTTGGGGTGGGCCACCGCCTCCGACAAACAATACCTGTCCAGCCCCCCCCAGCGCATTGATCGATCCCTATCCATACTCGCCTGGCACCTTGCCGACGAGTTGCTCTGGAGCAGTTGATTCGGATGGCGATGGTGTCTACGGCGTCACGCTCCATACTCACCTCTTTGGCGGGGCGTTGAACATCTGGGCGTTTGCCGGTCTTACCATGAATATTTCGCTTATTAACATGGTCATGACAGACGCAAATACCATCACCGGCACCTCAAGCTTCCCGACGACCGGTTACATCTTCGGTAGCGACTCCGGGGCAACGGGAAATCTCAACGTCGTGCCTTCTTCCAATGCCGTTCCGGTCACCGCCATCAAGCTTGCCGGCGACGTGCCCTGCGCCACAGTTCTGACGCACTGTACCGGTGCGGCCTGCGTTCCTTGATGTTGTAAATAACCCGAAAGCCCGCGAAGCATCGGTCCATCCGTGGGCCAGCCGCTTTCTAAAGTACGTCTCGTGAGGTCAACCAAGCTGAATAGCGACACACCCTGCGACATGGTCATGACACTTAGCAAAGGTGCGACCTGCTTTACTTGATGTGTTGACTAATCGCACCCTGTGTATTAACTATAGGCTCAGAAAAAATATTTTCCAGCGGCCAAAAAATCACTAACATAATAATATTACAGTATATTTATAATGATAGATATAAGTTATCCTGAGTAAACCTAGGTGATTTGTCTTACCCACAATTGATATAATACGTTGATATTTATATGTTTTAATAATTTAGCGATGTATTTGTTTGACTGTCAATTACCCTGCATAATTAATAACAACAATGAAAAAAATAGTTTTTTTGTATTTTTCTGTTGACTCCTATTTTACAGGGTGTACTAATTAACTTTTACAGGCATTCGGTATTTTATGATCGGCACAAGGAGCGAAGGTGACAACACGATTCTTGCACACCGTGTCACTTTTAAACCAAATTTTTTTGGCCCCAGGGGTCGAGGAGGTGAAAAAATTTATTTGTTTTTTAATCGGACAAATGCGGTGGTGAAAGGTGCTGGACAATACCGCCTTCCTGCCCATTTGTTCAAACCATGAACCAGGAGGAAATACCATGATAAGGGAGAAAAAGATTGTCTCAATGTTCGCTATTGTTCTGATGAGTGCAATGGTTCTATCGGCCTGCGGGAAGATTAACCTTCCTACATTGTTGGTAATGGATCCGGCGGCGTCAAATACTTTGAGTATCACTCTCCCGGCATCCCTTGGTAGCGGCACGGTGGTAAGCAATCTCGTCGGTAACGTGAATACCACGGTCACCATCGATACCACCAAGCTGATTTCGCCCCAAGGCGTGCCCGGCACGGTTGTGGTTAACAGTTTCGCCGCTGCGGGTACCGCCATAATGCTTGGGACGATCTCAAGCGGCACCCTATGCACCGACATACCGACTGGTGACACGGCGGGCGGCGTTTGCTACCTGCGGCCCTTGATTTTCCAGGATGCCACCTTTAAGCTTACTATCCCCACGGAGACAAAGTCCGCAAACGCAGTCGTTCAAAAACTCATCCCGCCGATTCCCCTAACACTCAACCTCGATGCCACGGTCAAACTCAATCTCACGGGTCTGTTAAACCTCGTGATCAAGGGGACCGGCCTGAGCATCCATCAAGTCCTCAACCTGACCATCCCTACCAATATTCCGCTCCTCGGTGGGGCCGCGGTGGTATTGAATGCGACCCTCACGAGCACCAAGACACCAGTCACCGACCCGAAGCTTGACGAGTGCGCGGGAACCACGACGGCCACCTGCGGCGACGGCAAAGTCGAGACCGGCGAGACCTGCGATACCGGGATCGCGGCGGGTCAAACGGGCGCGTGCCCGACGAGCTGCACGCCTCCTGACGCCTGCCACACCTCGGCGCTTACAGGCTCCGCCTGCACTGCTCAATGTGTAAACACGGCGATCGTACCCTGCTGCGGCAACGGCACGGTCGACTCTGGCGAGACCTGCGACACGGCAATAGCCGCGGGTCAAACGGGCGCGTGCCCAACGAGCTGCAAGGCCCCTGACGCCTGCCACACCTCGACGCTTACAGGCTCCGCCTGCACGGCCAAGTGCGTGGTTGCGACAATCACCCCCTGCTGCGGCAACGGCATAGTCGAGGCCGGCGAGAACTGCGACACCGCAATTCCCGCGGGTCAAACAGGCGCATGCCCGACAAGCTGTACACCCCCCGTCTGCAACACCTCGGCGCTTACAGGCTCCGCCTGCACGGCTAAATGTGTGAATACGCCAATCGTGCCCTGCTGCGGCAACGGCATCGTCGAGGCCGGCGAAACCTGCGACCCGCCGAGTACCTGCCCGACGAGCTGCACCGCCCCCAATAAGTGCACCACGTCCACCCTCTCGGGAAGCGCGGCGACCTGCACGTCTAAATGTACGAACACACCGATCGTACCCTGCTGCGGCAACGGCGTCGTCGAGACCGGTGAGACCTGCGACACCGCTATCCCTGCGGGTCAACCGGGCGCCTGCCCAACGAGCTGCACGCCTCCTGACGCCTGCCACACCGCGGTGCTGCAAGGCGCGGGCACTTGCCTTGCCACGTGCGTCTACACGCCGATCACGACCTGCAGTGGCACTACCAAAGACGGCTGCTGCCCGACTGGCTGTAACGCGTGCAGTGACAGCGACTGTTCTGGCACCTGTAATACATGTCCACTTGCAACCTGCACCGGACCCGATTTGAGCGGCACCTGGATCACCCGCGTTACGACCACGGGCACCATCACCGCGCCAAGCCCCGTCGGCACGCTAACGGGCGCCACCATTGACGTCGTACAGCGCATGGTTATCAGCAACGACCTCACCGCCTGCACGACGACCGCACAGTTTGAGATCTGCTCATTGAGCACTACCGCTACCAGCCCCATTCCGTTTAGCGTTACCTACACGCCAGCGGTGCTTGCGTCGCTGAGCGGGTCGGCATCGGAGGCGGGTGTGTGTTACCAAGTGGGCCAAACGGTAGCGTTCCCGAGCTTCACGATCAACAGCGGTTGGGGTGGACCACCGCCGCCGACTACCAATACCTGTCCGGCCCCTCCATCGACCTTGACCTATCCGTACCCAGCCGGCACCCTACCCACGACCTGCTCTGGGGCGATTGATTCGGACGGGGACGGCGTCTATGGCATCACGCTCCCGACCACGATCTTTGGGGCGTTGAACCTTGATGCGTTTGCTGGCCTTACCATGAGTATATCGCTTGCCAACATGGTACTGACAAACGCGACCACCAACATCGGCACCACGTCCTTCCCGACCGTAGGCTACATCTTTGGTAGCACGGCCGGGGCGACAGGGGCCCTCAACGTCGTGCCAGACTCTAGCGCTGTTCCAGTCACCGCCATCAAGTTGACCGGTAATGTGCCCTGCGCGACGGTTCTGACGCACTGCACAGGCGCAGCCTGCACTCCATGATGTCCTAACTAAGAAGTTAAGGCTATCCAAGCGCCGGTCCATCCCTGGACCGGCGCTTTTCTTGTGCGCCTAGAATGTATGGCGGCGAATGCTTTCTGGGTAGGTTCCTCACCGTGCCCAGGGCACGCGCATCAGAATGAAAGACAAGCTTGATTCCGTCGTATCTCTGATGTAAAAATAAAAGTAACTTTGATGACCAAAAAGAACAAACCAGAACGCCGTCAATTCGAGCGCCTCAACCGCACAGATGTCATTCAGGTTAAGGAGTTTGCGTTTCCGGACCGGGGGCAGTATGAGTCCGCCCGGATCAAGGACATTTCTGGCGGCGGGCTCCAGATCGAGTCTAAAAAGTTCTTCCCGGAGAAGACCCTGTTAAAAATTGAGATGAACATCTCCGGCTGGCAGCGGTACTCAAAAACGTTCTTAAAGCACTTTGGAGCACCTTCCACTCGTCCCCTGATTGTCCTCGCCGAAGTGGTCCGCTGCAATGCGGTGATTATCGGCGCCCGTTACGATATAGCCTTGGTTTTTTCAGGCATCGATGAGGGGCAGCGACAGGCGCTGGTACGGTTTATTCGGGACAACCTACCTGAGCATTTCTAAGGGCCGCCCGGCCGTTGTAGCGGTATTTTTCGAGAAAATCTTTTCAGGCCGCGTCATATAATTAACAATAAATAACAACTAATTATCTGATCTCCGGCGTCTCTTTAGATATTTCTTGACGAACGAGTCAATCCATGGTGTACTGCGCCCGGTTTGGGGGGAAGTAAAGGAATCGCACCCGTGATCAACCGCAGCGTCGCTCGTCGTTACGCCCGTGCTTTGATGGACCTAACGCAGGCTGATCCGCAGCCCATAGCCGATCGCTTGATCGAGTTTGGCAACCTGATCGAGCAGAACCCAAGCTTACGTCAGGTGCTGCAGAGCCCAGCTTTCCAGGAGAACGAGCGTATGCGGGTCCTCAAAATGATTATTGAGAAGCTCGCGATAAAGCACCCGCTCGATCGTTTTCTCGAACTCTTGGCAGAGCGGCGCCGGATGAATCAACTTGAGGGCATCATTGAGATCTTTGCCGAGTATGTCGACCAACAAAAAAATCGGGTTCGCGTTGTCGTTGAAAGCGCCACAGCGCTCGATGCACAGGCGAAGAAAGGGCTTCGCGATACTCTCAGCACGTCGCTGGGCCGCGAGGTCCTTATGGAATTGCGCGTCAACCCGCAGCTCATCGGCGGGATGTCCGTGCGATTGGGCAGCCTGGTGGTGGATGGCAGCGTGCAAGCCGGGCTGCGCCGCCTGCGGGAGAGCTTGCTGACACACCGGACATAACTTTTTTCGGAAGAGGGAGCCATGCAAATTAAGGCCGAAGAAATCAGCCGAATCATCAAACAGGAAATCTCAGATTTCGATCGCCGTGTCGAGGTGGCTGAGGTAGGTACCATTTTGAGCGTCGGCGATGGCATCGCCCGCGTCTATGGATTAGACAAAGTCATGGCTGGCGAGCTGGTGGAGCTGCCGCACGGGATCGCGGGGCTCGTGCTGAACCTCGAAGAGGACAACGTCGGCATCGCCATCATGGGGGAGTGCGATAAAATCCGCGAGGGCGATCAGGTCAAGCGCACCGGAAAAATCGCGTCGGTTCCCGTCGGCAAGGCCGTGGCCGGCCGTGTGCTCGACGCTCTCGGGAAGCCCATCGACGGCAAGGGTCCGGTGGCGACCAAGGAATCCCGCCCGATCGATCTCAAGGCCCCCGGCATTGTCCAGCGCCAGGGAGTCAAGGAGCCGCTGCAAACCGGCATCATGGCAATTGATTCGATGATCCCCATTGGGCGCGGTCAACGCGAGCTGATCATCGGCGACCGCCAGACCGGCAAAACCGCCATCGCCATCGACACCATCATCAACCAGAAGGGTGGAGATGTTTATTGTATTTATGTTGCCATCGGCCAGAAGCAGTCGACCGTCGCCCAGGTGGTCGATCGCCTGCGCAAGGAAGGCGCGATGGATTTCACCACCGTCATTGCCGCCAATGCGTCTGACCCGGCCCCCTTGCAGTTCCTGGCGCCGTATTCCGGATGCACCATGGGCGAATATTTCCGCGACAACGGCATGCACGCCGTGATCTTTTACGATGACCTGTCCAAGCAAGCGGTGTCGTACCGCCAGTTGTCGTTGCTCCTGCGCCGGCCGCCGGGTCGCGAAGCGTATCCCGGTGACATCTTCTACCTGCACAGCCGCTTGCTCGAGCGCGCGGCTAAAATGAATGATGAGTTGGGCGGAGGTTCGCTGACCGCCTTACCGATCATCGAGACCCAGGCCGGCGACATGTCGGCGTACATCCCCACCAACGTCATCTCGATCACCGACGGGCAGATTTACCTGGAGACCGACCTCTTCTTTTCCGGCCAGCGTCCAGCGGTCAATACCGGTTTGTCCGTATCGCGCGTCGGCGGCAATGCTCAGAATAGAGCCATGCGGCAAGTCGCCGGCAAGCTGCGGTTGGAGTTGGCCCAGTACCGCGAGCTGCGCGCGTTCGCCCAGTTCGGTTCCGATCTCGACAAAGCCACCCAGGAGCAACTCGCCCGCGGCGAGCGCCTCTTTGAGGTTCTCAAGCAAGGGCAATACCAGCCGATTCCGGTGGCCGAACAGATTCTGCAGATCTACGCCGCTACCTCGGCAAACGCCGAGGGCGTCAACTGGATTCGTAACTACCCGGTAACCGCCGTGCATCGGTACATGCAGGAGATGCTGGCGTTCGCCCGCTCGCGGCATGCCGAGGTTATCAAAGAGATCAACGATAAAAAGAAGCTCGACGACAATCTGCAGAAGAAGATTGATAACCTGTTGGCCGAGTTTGCCAAACAGTTTGTGGCTGAGGAAGGGAAGTAGGTTCCCATGGCGTCGTTGCGCAGCGTCAGAAAACGCATCGGCGCGGTTCGCAACACCGCGCAGATCACCAAGGCCATGAAAATGGTAGCTGCCGCTAAGTTCCGAAAGGCCCAGGAGGCGGTGCTGGCCGCCCGGCCGTTTTCCCGCGAGTTGGTCGCCACCTTGCGTCGGCTTGCCTATCGCAAGGACGTAAACGACCACGCACTCTTCGCTCGTCGTGAGCCTGTCAAGAACGAAGACCTGTTCGTGCTCACCTCGGATCGGGGGCTGTGCGGGGCATTCAATGCCAACGTCCTGAGACGGGTTGAGCACCACCTGCTGGACAACCACGAGCGCCGCGATCAGATTCACCTCTCGACCATCGGGCGTAAGGGGTTTTCATACTTCTCGAAACATCACGCCACGATTCGAGAGAACATCACCGACCTTTTGACGCGGCCAACCTATTCTCAAGCGGTGCAGATTGCCGAATCACTGGCCCAGCGTTTCCAGGCGGGCGAGGTTGATAAGGTCACCCTGGTGTTCAACGAGTTTCATTCGGCGGTGCAGCAGCAGGTGGTTTTTCGCACGCTATTGCCGCTTGAACCCCCCGAGGGGATCGACGACAAGCACGATGATATCGACTATATCTATGAACCCAACAAAGAGATCGTGCTCGATCGCATCATCCACCGCTATTTGGCGAACCAACTGTACGTGATGGCGGTTGAGTCGGTGGCCTCAGAGCACGGCGCCCGCATGAGCGCGATGGAGAACGCCACTGAGAACGCCAATGATATGATCGGACGGCTGACGATGGTTTACAACAAAGCGCGCCAGAGTTCAATCACCAAGGAGCTTATGGAAATTGTCGGCGGTGCCGAGGCCCTTAAGGGCAGCGCCGCATAAAGAAAATCAACTTGAAGGAGTGCCCATGGCTCAGAGTGCTAAACAAGCGGAAGGCAAGGTCATCCAGGTAATCGGCCCGGTCGTGGACGTAGCTTTTCCACCCGGTCAAGTGCCGGAGATTTACACCGCCCTAAAGCTCACCAACCAAGCTATCAGCAAAGAGGAAAACAATCTGACCATCGAGGTGGCTCTGCACCTGGGAGAGAATATAGTCCGCTGCATATCCATGGACACCACCGATGGCCTGGTGCGCGGTACGACGGTAGTCAACACCGGCTCGCCGATTCAAATTCCCGTCGGGCCCGAGATGTTGGGAAGGATCCTCAATGTGATTGGCCAGCCGGTGGATCAGGGCGGGCCGGTCGTTACCAAGAAGTTTTACCCGATCCACCGCGCCCCGCCGACTTTTTTGGATCAGAGCGTCAAGATCCAGGCCTTTGAAACCGGCATCAAGGTGATCGACTTGCTCGAACCGTACCTCAAAGGCGGCAAGATTGGGCTCTTTGGCGGCGCCGGCGTCGGTAAAACCGTCGTGATCATGGAGCTCATCCACAATGTGGCCACCAAGCACGGTGGTTTCTCGGTGTTCGGCGGCGTCGGCGAACGCACCCGCGAAGGCAACGATCTCTGGCGCGAAATGAAGGAATCCGGCGTGCTTGCGAAGACTGCTCTGGTTTACGGCCAGATGAACGAGCCGCCGGGCGCGCGCGCGCGGGTGGGCCTCTCAGCGCTCACCGCCGCTGAATACTTCCGCGACGAGGAAAACCAGGACGTGCTGCTGTTTATTGATAACATCTTCCGTTTCACCCAGGCCGGATCGGAAGTGTCGGCTTTGCTCGGCCGGATTCCATCGGCCGTCGGTTACCAGCCGACGCTCTCCACCGACCTGGGCGAGCTCGAAGAACGTATTACGTCGACCAACAAAGGTTCGATCACGTCGGTGCAGGCAATTTACGTTCCCGCCGATGATTTGACCGACCCGGCCCCGGCGACCACCTTTGCGCACCTGGATGCAACTACCGTGCTTTCGCGCCAGATCGCCGAGCTGGGAATCTACCCGGCGGTCGACCCACTCGACTCGACTTCACGCATCCTCGATCCCCAGATTGTCGGTGAGCTGCACTACCGCACCGCCCGCGAAGTACAGGTGGTGCTCCAGCGCTACAAGGATCTCCAGGACATCATCGCCATTCTCGGTATGGAAGAACTCTCCGACGACGATAAGTTGACCGTCTCCCGGGCGCGCAAGATACAGCGTTTTCTTTCCCAGCCGTTCCATGTGGCCGAGGCGTTCACTGGTCGACCCGGCGCCTATGTGGAGCTTAAAGACACTATCGGTGGCTTCCGCGAAATTCTCGACGGCAAACTCGACGACTTGCCCGAGCAGGCTTTCTACATGGCGGGTACGATTGAAGAGGTCAAAGAGCGGGCGCGCAAACTGGTGGCGTAGAGGAGTCAATTGTGGCCAAGACTTTCAAGCTCAGGTTGCTGACCCCTGATCGTAGCGTTTTTGAGGATGCGGTCGACGGTGTGATTGTTCCCGGCGAGGAGGGTGAGCTGGGGGTGCTGGCGGGTCACGCCCGGCTGGTGTCAACGTTGATCCCAGGCGTGGTGCGCTATGTTCAAAACGACCGGTCTTTTTCATGCGCTATTGGTGGCGGATTTGTCGAAGTCTATCGGGACGGCGTGACGGTGCTTGCCGATTCGCTTGAGCGCCCCGAAGATATTGATGTGGAACGCGCTACCAGGGACTACGAAGAGGCCAGGAAAAACCTCGCGAACGCCATCAAAACGACGGACGAATCCAGTATGGTTCATGTGCAGGAGCACCTCGCCCGCGCAGAGACTCGCCTTAGAGTTGCCAAGCTTGCCAAATAGAAAGATGCGTAGATAAAATTCTTCGCGCTGAACGGGATCCGCATACTCGTCATTCTCGCGCAAGCGGCGTGCGGTTAGAGACTGTTACGACCGAAGGGAGATACCGTCTCTTATCCCTTTAGGGGTTCGCGGGGATGACAACACATAGGCAATGCTGCAATTGCTTCTTTCGTTACCGGACTATCAAATCAAAGCCTGGCCCGGTGGTGACCTCTATGCGGGGTGAACCGCTGTAGATCTCTCCATCAAGGACGTACCCCACCGGTGATTGCGCCTCCAGGAGTATTGAAGTGCATATATCATTGATTTGATCGGGGTGGGTAGGAATCCTGCTTTTTTTGTAGTCCCACATCAGTTTTGTAACAAACGTGCTCGGTGAGACGCGCATGACGCTGAAGGGAAAGTAGCCGGGTTTGTCGCCGGCGCGAAGGTAGGGGGTGAAGCCGAGCCCTAGCCGTTCCATGGCCGAAGCGGAGATGCCGTTGATGCGCTCCCACGCCAAGCATTGATGGTCAACGATCACCCGGGCAGGCTGAGGCTCAAA
The DNA here is from genome assembly GCA_963754925.1 of uncultured delta proteobacterium. Classification (GTDB taxonomy): domain Bacteria; phylum Myxococcota; class B64-G9; order B64-G9; family B64-G9; genus CAVWHX01. Next base: position 599,410 of record CAVWHX010000004.1, on the reverse strand, counting down.
GGCTTTTCGAATCTTTTCGCCATGGATTATCCATGAGCCGATCCAGGAAGATAACTTCCGGGCGGTTTTAACGACCGAATCGCCCTGGTGTACGACGAGGTCTTCCATAAAGCGGTGCATGAAGCCGGTCGCCAGCGTGAAACCATACCGAACCGCGCTGCCGTCGTTGACTCGCAAAATATTTCGGTGGATGAGTTCAAACGATTCACCGTCATGGTATTTACCCGCAATATTCTCAAGCAATTTTTCGGGAGTGCCGCGAATGCCGATCGAAGCGGCGTGGGCGTTATGCGTCCCGCCGCATAAAAAAGCCACTTTTGGCAGCGGCGCGTCGTTATAGACCTTGATAAACGTGGAGAGGGTGAAATGATTAGACCCATCTCCGCCGCTAATGCCGAGGATGTCGATGTTGTTGGACAAAAAGTCCTTGGCAACCTGGTCGATCTCATCCACCGAGCTGGTCTCGCGCACGGTCCCGTTGGCACCGACGCACGAGGCCAGGCGCTCGCCGAGTTGCTTTCTGTAGGAGTTGTGCTTTCCTGCATTTGGATTGCAAACAATTCCAATGCCTGGCATCGATAGTCCTCCTACTTCAGTGCAATCGGCCAACCACTCTTCACTATGACGTCAAGGGTCAAACAAGAACGCAACCTATCCTTCGACGTTCCGCTTGTCAATCGTCGGCACACAAGCCTTCCGCAACTTGACCAATACGACGAGGGTGTTCTATGATAGGAAACGTCATGTGGAAAAATGAAGTTGGGAGGCCCCATGGGAAAAAAAGGCGACAGTTCAGAGCGCCGCCGCTACCAGCGTGTGCCGCTATCGTTGTTGATCCAGTACCGCTTCGACACCCTCGATGACTTTTTAGCAGAGTACTCGACCGACATCAGCATCGGCGGTATGTTCATCCGCACTGAGGAGATTCGCGAAGAGGGTACCCTCATATATTTACAATTTTATCTTAAGGACGGCTCCAAGCTCATCGAGGGCCTGGGTAAGGTGGTGCGTGTTAATCGCCCCGATCCGGATGGGAAAAACAAAGGTTCATGCGGGATGGGTGTTGAGTTCGTTAATTTCGATCAAAACTCGATGCAACTTATCGAGCAAATTGTTGACCGCAACCTATCCCGGGCCCGCAAAGACGGGAAGACCTAAGCGCCCCGACCCAGCTTCGAAGGTTGTATGCCTGAACTCCCCGAAGTTGAAATCATCACCCGCGACCTGCGCACGCGAGTAGTCGGACGTACCATTCGTCGCTTTCGCGCTAGCTGGAAACGCCAAATAAAGCCGAACATCACCGTGGTTCAGCGCGCCCTCCAAGGGGCTACGATTACTCAGGTCACTCGGCGGGGGAAGTGGATTGTGTTCCACCTGGGCGGACGAAACCGGTCTATCGGCGTCTTGGCGGTTCATCTGCGCATGAGTGGTCGCATCCTCTGGGAGAGCGCCGCTACCGAAGAGCCGGAGCACCTCCGCGCTTTCTGGGAGTTTGACCGGGGCGGGCGTCTGCTGTTTTGCGACGCGCGCAAGTTTGGACGCATCGAGCTGATTCCAACTATGAACGAACTGGATCGGAGACTCGGTCTTGAACCGCTGGGACCTACCTTTACCGTATCGGCGCTCCGGGCGTTGTTTTCGAAAAGCGCGCGAAAACTAAAGCCCCTTCTGCTCGATCAAACACTCATCGCTGGCCTCGGAAATATCTATACTGACGAGGCGTTGTTTCGTGCACGACTGCACCCCCTTGAGCGCACGGATCGACTGAGCGATACGGCCATCCGCTCCTTGCGCCGAGCTATCGTACACGTGTTGCGAGAGGCCATCCAAAACAACGGTACCTCCTTTGATGAGGTCTATCCCGGCGGCCGTATGCAGCAGTCCCTACGCGTCTACGGCCATGAGGGTCAACCATGCCGGCGTTGCAAAACGGCGATTGTTTATTTTCGAGTGGCCCAGCGCGGTACCCGTATTTGTCCACGCTGCCAAGTTCCTGGGGTTGAACCCACAAGCTCTATTCCCCCTCAGGGATAAGAGACTCTAACTCACGTCGTTCGTAAGAGTCTCTAACCTTCGCTGGTTCGCAGCGTTTAGAACAGGAAACCTATCCTGTTTGTATCGGTGTCAGCTATGGGTTAGCTGCGCAGCAGCGAGGGGGTATAGCCTCGGGTTTCAACCCTAGGACTCATGCGTCTTCATCGAAATCTTCATCTTCATCATCGTAATCCTCGTCCTCTTCATCGAAATCTTCATCTTCATCCTCATATTCTTCGTCCTCTTCATCGAGGTCTTCATCATCAAACTCATCGTCATCCTCGTCGTCGGAGTCTCTGACCCCCAAGGGGATAAGAGACTCTAACTCACTTCGTTCGTAAGAGTCTCTAACTTTTCGTTTGAGCTCACCGGTATGTTGATCCATACGGTGTCTCCTTTCTCAAAATGGTTGGCCCAGAACTTAATAATCCTATAGGTTCAGTTCCCTCACAAACCGTGAAACGCTGCCTACCCTAATTTAAATCCCAAGTCGAGCTTTTTTAATATCACCTGCGGATCGTTAGGCGGCGATTATCTGGAAAATCAACTCGCTTTTGTAGTATCAATGGTAGGGGAGATTGAGGACAGGATCTATCGACATGATTATCGTTTGTACTCGCTGCAAGCGACATATCGATTCTGGGGCGGCTTCCCCCGGCGAAACCATTCGTTGCCCGTGTGGACTCACGATTCTCGTGCCTGCGGGCCCAACTGAAGCGGGCAAAATAAACTGTCCGGCGTGTGGGGCACCGGTTGATCCGATCGCAGGCCGATGTTCTTTTTGCGACACACGGCTGGCTACCGGCCTGTGCCCCAATTGCTTCGGGGCGACCTTTGCAGGGGTAGCGTATTGCCCCCATTGCGGAGAAGCGCTTGCCGGTAGGCTGATTGTCCACGGAAGCCAAACTCAGCATGCCTGCCCGCGCTGCAAAGACCAGCTGTTGCAGGTCGAGGTGGTTGGAAGTAATCCGCTTGAGCGCTGCGCACAATGTGAAGGTATGTGGGTGGATCGTGAAACATTAGAAAAGATATACCGGGATAGAGATCAGGCGGTCGCCATCACGCAGATGACCGCTCCTCGGCCGAAGGCAGTGAATCAGGACAAGACGGCAACCGCAGCAAACCAATTCAAGGATAAGGTACCCACGCAGGGGTATATTCGATGCCCCATGTGCAATACGATCATGAATCGCCAAAACTTCGGCCGTTACTCGGGCGTGGTGGTCGATATTTGCCGGGAACACGGAACTTGGTTTGATGCTGACGAGTTGAATAGGATCCTGACATTCATCTCAGACGGCGGGCTTCAGAAAGCAGCCCTCAAGGAAAAACGGGCTCTTGAAGAAGAAGTCCGTTTGCTTGAGTCTAAACGTTACCTGAGCCATGGGGAAACAATCTTGATGACGGAGTCAGAGATGGGCCATGATAAAAATATCCTTGGCGGTTCACTGGTGGCGATTGCCTGGAATCTCTTGAAACGCTTCTTTTAGAAAATACCGCACGATATTTTCTTTGCTCGAAAGAGTTGCTGGAAAAAAGTTTCTCTGCTATCCGAATTATATGAAGAAAGTACCGCTATCGATCGTCTTTCCAGCGTTTAATGAAGAAGAACGGATTGAAAAATCACTTAATCGCACGCGTGAGTATTGTATAGCTAACGTTCCGGATTATGAAGTTATCGTAGTTGACGACGGGAGTAAAGACAACACAGCAAAAATCGTATTCGCAATGACGCAACGGTGGCCTCTTCTTAGGTTGATTAAGCTGCCGCAGAACCGAGGCAAAGGAGCCGCCACCCGCCAGGGTGTTCTGGCCGCGAAGCTGGAATGGATTCTTTGTTCGGATGTTGACTTGTCAACACCTATCCAAGACGTTGAAAAACTGCTTGCCGCCACGGAACAGGCTCCTGTTGTCATCGGATCTCGCTCTATTGAGGGAGCCAACATAGCCCGCCGACAGCCTTGGTACCGTGTGCTGATGGGGCGGTTCTTCAACGTGCTGGCTCGTCTCAGTGGTGTACCTGGCTACCTGGATACACAATGTGGGTTCAAGTTATATCGCCGAGATGCCGCTCGATCCATCTTTGAAAGGTCTACGGTGGACGGTTTTGCATTTGATGTTGAAGTGTTGCTATTGGCTCGTAAACTCGGACTAAACGTTGCAGAAGTGCCCGTTGTATGGCTCAATGACGAACGCTCTAAAGTCAGAGTTTTTAGAGATCCTCCGAAAATGTTTCTTGATGTGATCAAGGTACGATGGCGACATAGAAATTTCGGAACGTCGAAGTGACTTGTTCAGAGTAATATTTTTCAGATACGTTTCTTATAGCCTCAAGAGAACCGGCCTGAGAGTGAACCTAAACGCCAAGACTATGCGAACTCCAGCTCAAAGCTATAGACGTCGCTGGTGAGGAAGCTTTTGACCTTGCAGGGACTTTTGTTGAATACCGCTTGCATGGGCCTGTTCTCGCGCAGCACCTCGGCAGTAAAACCGGCGATGCCGTTGCTCCGCGCGATGGTGATTAAGTAACGCAGCAGGAACGAACCAATCCCTTTGTTTTGCCAGTCGTCGCGCACGGTGAAAGCCACCTCGGCGCGATTGGTCTTGGGATCGAGGTAGTAGCCGCCGACCACGATGATCTCCTCGCCGTACGCCTCGGGCACGGTGCCCACGATTGACACCTCGGTGCGGTGGTCGACATAGACGAAATTCTTAACCTGCTTGTGCGAGACCCGTTTGAGGTGAGCCATGAAACGGCGGTAGATCGACTCGCGTGAAAGAGCGTAGAACAAGTCCTTCATCGCCGGTTCGTCGGTGGGATGAATCGGCCTGAAATTGATCTGCGTACCGTTGTCGAGCAAATACGTTGTGCGGAGTTCCGGCGGCCCAACCCAAATGCGATCCTCGATGTCGGAAAGTTCGGGGCGCAGGTACTTGGCCTCGATCGCCCGCTTGAGCAGCTCGGCGCGAAAATCCGGGTGAGCGATACTGATCAAGGCAAGCGCGCGCTCCTGAACGTTCTTGCCATGGAGATACGCCACGCCGTATTCCGTCACCACATAGTGCACGCTGCCGCGGGTGGTCACCACCCCGGCGCCGGGGCTGAGCTGGCATACGATTCGAGAGATAGTGCCGCCTTTCGCGGTGGACGGAAGGGCGACGATGGGTTTGCCGCCTTCCGAGCGGGCCGCACCTCTATTGAAGTCCACCTGCCCGCCGATTCCGGAAAAGAACTTGCTGCCCAGCGAGTCGGCGCACACCTGGCCGGTGAGATCGATTTCAAGGGCCATGTTGACCGCCACCATCTTATGTTGCTGGCCGATCAAGAAAGAATCGTTGACATATTCGGTCGGATGAAAGGAAAAGAGCGGGTTATTGTCGATGTAATCGTAGAGTTTGCGGGTGCCCAGGCAAAAGCTGGCCACGATCTTGCCGCGGTCAACCGATTTATGGGCCCCGGTAACCGCCCCGGATTCGATCAGGTCAATGATGGGATCGGAGAGCATCTCGGTGTGGATGCCCAGATCTTTTCGGTCTTTCAGATACTCCAAGACACTGTGGGGGATGCGGCCGATACCGAGCTCCAACGTGGCCCCATTTTCGATCAGACTGGCGACATGAATGGCAATCTGACGCGAGACCTCGTCGGGTACGGCCGGCCTGGCTTCGAGCAGCGGCAGATCAACCGGCACACACAGATCAAAATCCTGGATATTGAGCAGACTATCGCCCAGGGTGCGGGGCATCTGGGGGTTGACCTGCGCGATAACCAACGCGGCGTTTTCCGCCGCGCTCTTGACGATGTCGACCGAGATTCCCAGGCTGCACCATCCGCGCTCGTCGGGCGGGGAGACCTGTATCAAGGCGGCATCAAGCGGCAACTGGCCCGAAGCGAACAGACGCGGAATGTCCGAGAGAAAAATCGGCGTGTAGTCTCCCAGGCCTTCTTGGATAACGTCACGGACATTATCGGCAATGAAGAAACTGTTCACGGAGAAATTGTGGGTAAGCTCCTTGTGGGCGTAGGGCGCATCGCCGAGCGTCAGCAGGTGCACTATTTGTGTATCGGTCAGCTCGATCGAACGAGCGGTGAGCGCCCGCACAAGTTCTTGCGGTTGGGCGCAACCGGTGCCGATGAAAACGCGCTGGCCGGGACGGATTTTTTGCACTGCTTGCTCGGGTGTGGCAAGCATATCACGATACTTCTCCTGCCACTGCGGATCATAACTGGGTTTACGAGTCTCGCTCATGATAGTTTACCCTCTCCGGTTAGGGTAACATGCGCGCCGGCCACCATTGGCTCGGTCCCCAACTCACCAACGATGAGCGGGCTGATCTCGAGTTCGGCTATCTGAGGAAAATCGGTAACCAACTGACTGATGCGCTGGAGCGCATCGGCGATACCCGCCAAATCCACCCCCGCCTGGCCGCTCGATCCGGTCAGGAGAGCAAAGGAGCGGGTGTTCATCAGCATCTGCATGGCTTCATCAGCCGTGATCGGCGCGAGATAGAAGGCCACATCCTTCATGACCTCGACGAAGACGCCGCCGAGGCCGAACATCAGCATCGGCCCAAACTGCGCATCGCGGTGCATTCCCAAAATCACCTCGCGCCCCGTTCGGCACATTTTTTCGATATAGACGCCGTCAGGATGCGCCGTGGGAGCCATCCGGCGAATGCGAATCATGATTAGATCGAAGGCGTCGCGCACCTCCTCGGGGGTGGTGATGTTCAAGCGCACTCCACCGACAGCCGCCTTGTGGCGGATGTCCGGCGATGCCACTTTCATTGCCACTGGAAAGCCGATCCGCTCGGCCGTCTCAACCGCCTCGCGCGGGTCGAGGGCCAGGTAACCCGTCGGAACCGCGAACCCGTACGCTCTTAACATATCCTTGGTGGCATGTTCTTCCACCTGGGGCTGTTGTTGCCGACTAAATCGCCGGATAATGCGTTCGACCCGACGGCGGTTGACCAGGAAACGGGCCAGGACCCGGGGTGGGCGGCGTTTCCATGCGGCATGCTCGCACAGAGCTTTCAAGGTCGCTACTGCCCGCGCCGGGGTTGGATAATCGGGCAGGTCGGAACCGAAGAGGATTTCGCGCGCTCCTGAAACCTCCGTACCGCCAACAAATGAAGTCAAAACCGGTTTCCCCGAGTTTTCGGCCTTGACCAGCGCTTGGGCTATTTCCATCGGACGGGTTGGCACCTGGGGCGTCACCAACACCAGTGCCGCATCCACGTTTTTGTCCTGAAGCGCGAGCTCGAGTACGCGGGCGTAGTGGGACGGCTCGTCCGCGCCCTGCAAATCGACCGGGTTCTCGATGCTGACGCCTGGCAGCTGGGTGCTGAGGGCGTTGATGCTGTCGGGATCGAACGTTGCCAGCTGGAGCGAAGCCTGTTCAAGGCTATCACTGGCGATGATCGACGGGCCATCGGCGTTGCTGATGAGTGCAATGCGCTCTCCCCGCGGCAGTGGTTGCTGGGCCAGGGCGATTGCGTAGTCGAGCATCGACTGGAGAGACTCGGCCCGGATCACCCCGGCGCGTTTGAAGGCGGCGCCGTAAGCCATCGCCATACCCGGTTTTACACCGAGATGCTGTCGCGCGCTCTTGGCGCCAGCCGGACTGTTGCCGGCCTTGAAGCAGATGACCGGTTTTACCGCCGTAACCGCTTCGGCTGCCTTGATGAACGCATCGCCCGACTCAATGCTCTCCAGGTAGGCCACCACCACCTTGGTTTGCTCATCTTCTCCCAAGGCAGCCAGGAGATCGTTTTCATTGAGATCGAGTTGGTGGCCCAAGCTCACCACATTCGCCAACCCAACGCCGCTTGCATTGGCCCAATCAATGATCACCTCGCATACGGCGCCGGACTGCGATAAAACTGAAATAACTCCCGGCCGCGGTTTGTGGCGGGTGAACATGGCATGGAGCTTATGATGAGTATTGATCAGGCCCAGGCTGGCCGGGCCGAGCAGTCGCGAGCCGCGGTTTCGACAGAGATTCGCCATCTCGGTGGCCTGCGCCATAATTGGTGAATCGACTCCTTTAAAACCCGCACTCATCACGACGATGCTCTTGGCTCTCACCGACAGAGCCTGATTCAGCGCATCAAGGACGACTTGGCTGGTGCTGGCGATCACGGCCAGATCGACTTGACCCGTGTAAGACTGTACGTCGGTGTATATCGGTCGGCCTTGCAAGGTGCCACCGGCGTTGTCGACCAAAACCAACTCTCCAGTAAAACCACCGGAGATAAGATTGGAGGCGACCAACTGGCCTCGCAGCTCGGGTTTCGAGGTGGCGCCGAAGAGCGCGATGGATTGTGGGGCTAGTAATGTCTGGAGTTTCATGTCGCTCATACCTATTGGGAAGCGTTTCGCTTCACGCTTGAGATCAGATTCTGCACTAGTTCGGGATCCGTCACCGCCTCCAAATCGCTCAGTCCATCGATCTCCCCCAGCGCAATCCGCCGCAACACACTACGGAGTAATTTTCCGCTGCGACTATAGGGCAGCTGGCTGACCACCTGAAAACTCTCCGGGACAGATTCTGCACCCACTTTCTGTGCAAGCTCCTGCTTGATTCTGGCAAGTGCCGCTTCTCCCTCGACAAGTTTAATAAACGCATGCGTGCGCCAGACACCCTGCGTATCTTCATAGCGGACCACCACCACCTGTTCAACCCCCGAAAGGTTCGCAATCACGGCTTCAAGTTCGGAGGCGGTCACCGTTTGGCCCTCGGGTCGTTCGATAGGTGCCTCGCCCATGGTCCACAGGTAACCCGCCGCATCGCGACGACAGCGCACGCCCAGACGCACGGGGAGCTTTGTTCGCTGTAATTCGAGGGGTATTCCCGGTGTCATCTGTCGCAACGCCAAGAAACCACCATGGTTAACGTGGCACTCCTCGTCGTGATCGTCAACCACCGTAAGGTCTATCCCCGGCAGGGGCAACGATACTGAGGCGGGCCGGACCGGCGTAACCGTTGGGCACGGTCCAGCCAGATAGCCGCCGCCTTCTACCCGCGAAAGGACCTGCACTATATGGGTGTTGCCGTCAAAAACCACCGTACGGAGATACCGATAAAAGCTCGGCTCGACGGTCTCGCCTTCCAATATGAAGAGTTCGGGTCCTGGCTGACGATAGGTTCGTTCACTGGTCTGATAGGGTTTGAGCATCCGTTGTAGATCCCGCGCTTGAATGAGTGCTACCCGCGGACGTACGATTGACAGAGCCTTGAGTAGTTCATCAGGTGTTGGCGTGGCCAATGCTGAAGCCAGCGCCACCGTACTACCGCACGACAATAAGCCGAGCACAGAAGCCTGCAAACAGGTGTAATGGGCCGGCGTTTGAAGCCAATACCGGTCGTCGCTGCCTCGATTATCCAGAACGGCACGGCAGGCCGACAGCGCCTGGATCAAAAAACCCGCTGACGGTAATGCATACAGGGTACCGGCCGAGTCGGCAAGCAGAAAACTGGGGTGCATGGCGGGGACCGGCACCGGTTGTGGTAACGCGCACGGTGGCCCATTATCCCACCCTGGCTCGAGCACCAATCGGTGGAGCGCATCCCAGGTTTTCGACTCCTGTATGATTTCGTTAACGCCGATCGAGCTTCCGCTCATGACGATCGCCCGGCAGTGTGCCGCCGTCGCCCGGCGAGCCAGCCTCGTCGGACCGACTGCCGGATCGAAGGGCACACAGACAAGCCCCAACCGCAGGCTAGCCAGCGTTGCGAGGACCAGTTCCAACCCGGGGGAAAGGGCCAGCAAAACCCGATCTCCCGCCGGCAGATTGAACGAGCCAAGCTCGGCGCAAAGTCGTGCGACGCCATTCTGGATTTTCGATAGTGGCCAGGTTGGATAATCTGTTGATGCGTCTTCCCAGGTTACCTCCAGCAGGGTACTTGCAAGCCCGCGCGTGAGCGGCACATCGAGGCAATTATCGCAGAGGTTGAGCTGTCCGTCGGGAAACCAATTACCGGGGCCGCCCAGCCCGTGCGGTTGCTTAATCCAGGTGATCTCCTTAGCTACCGTATGCCAATAGTCATCCGGATTGAGATAGGTCTGCCGTAAAAACGCATCGTACTCTTCAACACTCTGAAAGTGGCCCGCCTTGCGCAAGCCGGGGGGCGGGGCCAGGCTTGATAGCCCCAACAGCTGATCACGATTAGTCATGCCACGCCGCCTTTCATCTTCTTGATGAGCAATACCGCCAAAGCTATAGAGGCCAGTTTGCTGCGCGAGCTGTCCCCGCGCGACGTGAGAATCAGCGGACAGGGACCGCCGATAATGGTCCCGGCGGTCGCAGCGCCCGAGGTCACCGTGAAGGCTTTGTAGATAGCATTGCCGGTGTCAATGTTCGGCACCAGCAACACGTCGGCGTCACCCTGGATCCTACCCGGGTACGATTTTTCCTTGGCTGATTCTGGTGAGAGGGCGATATCCACCGACAGCGGCCCCTCGATGATCAGATCAAAGCGATCCTTGAGGTGGTCGGCGATTTCCTTGGCATCCATGGATGAACTGACTGCCAGAGAAGCTTTCTCGACCGCCGAAATGACCGCGACCTTGGGACACTGATAGCCAAGGTGCCGCAGCGCTAACAAGGCGTTTTCAAGGATCTCGATACGGGCCTCCACATCTGGGTAGGTGTTCATCGCGGCGTCGGTGAGACACACCAACTTAGGTCGGCCGGGAATCTCAAAGAGGCCGAGGTGGCTGAGCCGTGTCTTGGCGCTGCCAAGGCCTTTGAGAAATGTCAGATACGCCTTCAGCAACTGGGCGGTGTGGAGGTTGCCCTTCATCAGGGTATCGGCGAGGCCGTTCTTGAGGAGCTCGACTGCCGTGGCGGCTGGATCGGCGGTATCCACCAAAATGTAATTCTCGCCATCGATTGAAACATCCAGTTCCCAGGCGAGCTGGGAAACGCGACCATATGGGCCCAGGAGCAGAAAACGAACCAGCGGCGGTTGGTCCTCGATGTTGGCGAGCCGCGCCGCGAGCAAGGCCTCCTCGTTGTCCGCCCCGACCAGTGCGATGACGGGCGGCGGTCCGCTGGCAGCAGCCCGTTTGACGATCTCGTCGAGGCGGGTCGGCATGGGATCGACTGGTTTGATAGGCGGCGAGGTGAAGATCGAAACCGCCAACACCAGGTCTTCCTCGTGGCGGAACGCGGCAAGAGTATCGCGTGCTCGGGAATAATCTTCTAAGCTTCCGGGATCGGCGCAGGCGCGCAGCAGCCCGGCAGCGAGAGCTTGCTGCTCCACCGAACCGGGCAATCGCACGACCGGAACCGGCTGCATAATCCGGTCGGCGACCATCTGGCAAAAATGTTCATCATGCGCTAAACCACCGGTAAGCAGCACCAGATCCAACGGCCGCGGGGCGGCCGACACCTCGGCGATCGCGCCTGCCACTCGGTTAGCGTAAAACTCGATCAATAGGTCGATCTTTTGACGTTGTTGGTTGGTTGCACGCTGGCTGCGAAATGCAAAAAGAGCCTTGAAATCGGTGGTGCCCGCCAGGCCGAGCAGACCTCCCGATGACATCACGTCGCGTTTCAGAGCATCGAGGGTGTATTCTTTCTGCTCCATGAGTCGGATGACCTGGTGCAGCGGCAATGCTCCTGAACGATTGGCCGAAGGCATACCGCCGAAGGCGGCGGAGACCTGCAGCATCCGTCCGTCGGAATGGCGGACAGCCGACATCCCGCCACCCAGATGAGCGGTGACCAGGTGCAGCCTATCCGGCTCGACTCCCAGGATATGCGCGGCCAGCGCGGCTACTGCGCGATGGTTGAGGTAGTGGACCGCCACACCATCATTGCGGATAGCCGGCGAACCCGTGATGCGGTACACCGTGGCCAGCTCATCGACGGTGACCGGGTCAGTGACGGTAATGGTCACCTCTTTACTAACTAATTCACCAAGGCGCAGCGCAATGGGCACGGCCATGTTGGAGGCATGTTGGTAATAAGCCCTGCCGAGATCTTCAACCATGCGTTTTGTGACGCGGTAGGTCCCGCTCGGCACCGGCGCAACAAAACCGCCGCGCGCCGCAATCCCGCTGAGCTCGGCGAATACCAAGCCGTTTTCCCTAAACCAGTTCGTGATGGTGGCGACCCGCTCCTCGATGCCATCGGGACCGCCGGCCGCAAGCGGCACCTCGGCTTTGGCATGAAGATTCAGGCCGTTATATACCGCCACCTTGGTTGAGGTAGAGCCTGGATTGATGATCAGGGAGTTCCAGCCGGTTTTGCGCACCAGTTCGGCGAGCGGACCGCTAAGCAGCGTGCTTAACAGGGGATCCTCGGCGCCACAGTTAACCATGCTGCACAAATGAATACACTCGTTGGTTAGCCGTTGCCCGATTTCTTGCGCCGCTTGACGAGTTTGATCCGTTTGTGCCCGCAGACGACTGAGATCGATCTGACTCAATGAATCACCTCAACGGTCCTCATAGCATGGTACTGAAATAACGTAACGTGCGAACGAATACCGGTCACCAGTTTGGCTTTATATATGACAGGAAGCCTCTGAAAGTGCAAGACCTGGAAGATCCACTTGAAATCCAAAAAGAAGTATGATAACCGAACAATCCGTTGAGTAACGATCGATACAGGGTACGCTGCGATATCGGTATCTGAAAGGTTGATGATTAAGGAGGTCGCATGTCCGGGCATTCAAAGTGGGCAACGATCAAGCACAAGAAGGGTGCCGCCGACGCGAAGCGCGGTCGGATCTTCACCCGCCTCATCAAGGAAATTAGTATCGCGGCGCGTTCCGGTGGCGGCAGTGTGGATGGCAATCCACGCTTACGGGCCGCTGTTACTGAAGCCAAGGCCAACAATATGCCGGCGACCAACATCGATCGCGCCATCAAAAAGGGGACCGGAGAGCTCGAAGGGGTTTCATACGAAGAAGGCACGTACGAGGGTTATGGACCAGGTGGCGTGGCCATCCTGGTGGAGGTAATCACCGACAATAAAAACCGCACGACGGGCGAATTCCGCAAGATGTTCTCTCGATGTGGCGGCAATCTTGGCGAGGTTGGTTGCGTAGGTTGGATGTTCGTCGCCAAGGGGTTGATACTACTCTCCAAGGCGGGCCTGACCGAAGATAAGCTAATGGACATCGCTTTAGATGCTGGCGCCGACGATATCCAGGAGGAAGAAGAAAACTTCCAGGTAACCTGCGAGCCGAACAAACTGCAAGCGGTTAAAGAAAAGTTGGAAAAGGCGGGCCTGAAGATCGAGTCAGCTAAACTCGATAAAATCCCACAGAATACGGTCAAGGTGACCGGCAAGGAAGCCGAGCAGGTGTTGCGGCTCGCCAGCGAGCTTGAGGATCACGACGATGTTCAAAACGTCTACGCCAACTTTGATATCGATCCGGCAGACATGCCGGCCGGTTAGCCAGTAGTTCGCGAGGCGGCCCCGTTGCAATAGGTTGGGTTCGGTAACGGATTGAGGAGGGCTCCGTGCGTATTTTGGGCATTGATCCTGGCTCAACCTGCACCGGTTACGGTGTGGTGGAAGGCCGCGGACAAAAGCCCAGCATGATAGTGAGCGGTGTCATCCGGCCGGGTCGGGGGCCGTTATCGATGCGGTTAGCGCGGCTTTTTAATTCCTTGGAAAAAGTCATTGATGCGAACCAACCTGAAGAAATCGCGGTCGAAGAGGTTTTCACCGGCGTTAACGCCCACAGTGCGTTGGTGCTCGGCCATGCGCGCGGGGTGATTCTGTTGGCTGCAGGCCGGGCGAATATTCCGGTGCACGAGTATCCGAGCCGGCGGATCAAACAGGCAATAACCGGTTACGGCGCCGCTGAGAAAGTGCAGGTTCAATCGGTGCTTCGAGGCATTTTTGGTGAGCTTCCGGCCGAGCTCGACGCGTCGGACGCGTTGGCGGTGGCCGTATGCCATCTATACGACAGTACTGCTCAGGCTCGCATCGTCTTGCAAAAGGGGCGTAATGATAGCGCGGCTCGAAGGAATTGTATGTAGCAGGGCGGCCGACTATGTGGTGCTCGATGTCGCCGGGGTCGGCTACCGCGTGTTTATGTCAGCCCTGGCGCTCGAGGGGATGCCGAACATCGGCGAGCGCATAGCGCTTGGGATCCATACCCATGTCCGCGAGGATGCCCTCCAGTTATTCGGTTTTCTCGATCACGATGAACGAACAGCCTTTGAGGCCTTGATCGGCATGAGCGGTTTTGGCCCGCGGGCCGCGCTGCAGGTGCTCTCCGGGATCGCACCACGCGAACTGGCCGGAGCGGTGTGTGCCGGTGATGTCGGCCGGCTCTGCCTGGTTCCCGGGGTGGGTAAGAAAAAAGCCGAGCGGATGATTCTCGAACTCAAAGATCGTCTCGTGCCGCTTGCCCGGGCTTCCGAAGGACCGGACGGCGCCGTTACCACGACGCTTGATGACCTACGCAGCGCGCTTACGAATCTTGGATTCAAGGGCCTCGAAGTCGAACGCACGCTTTCGTCTCTGCAACACCAGGCGCTTGACGGCGCGAATCTCGAACAGTTGCTGCCGCAGGCCTTGCGCCTGCTGAGGAGTTAGAGCCTGTTAGCGAGCGAAGCGAGCGTTACAGGCTCTTATCCCCGAAGGGGATTAGAGATTTGGTACAATGGGCTTTTACCCCTAAAGGGGTAAGAGATTCTAAGCCTCGCGTTGCTCGGCAAGAATCTCTTGTCCCTGGAGCGAAGCGACAGGGGTTAGAGAAATGGCAGTTAGAGATAGTGAGCTTAAAGGCTCCAAAATTTCTTATGAGGGATTAGACATTGGCTTCACGTAAAGATAAGGTACGCACATTGTCAAGTGAAGCGACGCCAGACGAACTCTCGTTGGAGCAATCGCTACGCCCGCAATGTTTCGCCGAATATGTCGGCCAGTGCAAGATCACCGACAATTTGAAGGTGTTCGTCGAGGCTGCACGCAAGCGTGAAGAAGCGCTCGACCATGTGCTCTTCTGCGGGCCGCCCGGCCTGGGTAAAACCACCCTGGCGACCGTGATCGCCCGCGAGCTTCAGGTTGACATTGTAACCACATCGGGTCCGGCGATTGAACGCAAGGGCGATCTGGCCGGAATCCTGACCAATCTCAAGAACCGCGATGTCTTGTTCATCGACGAGATTCACCGCCTCCCCAGCGTGGTGGAAGAGAGCCTGTACCCGGCCATGGAGGACTTCCATTTTGATTATATGGTCGGCGAAGGGCCCTCGGCACGCAATCTGCGCCTGCAGCTCCCTCATTTTACCCTGGTAGGCGCGACCACCCGAACGGCGTTACTCTCATCGCCGATGCGCGACCGTTTCGGGGTGATCTGCCGACTTGAATTCTACCCCGCGGAAGAACTTGCCCAAATCTTGAGACGTTCCGCGCGCATCCTGAACGTGGCGGTGGCTGAAGATGCCGCTTTGGAAGTCGCCCGACGTTCGCGCGGGACCCCGCGCATCGCCAACCGCCTGCTGCGCCGCCTGCGCGACTTCGCCGAGGTGCTTGCCGATGGTCGGGTGACGTTAACGGTAGCGCAGGATGCGCTGGCGCGCTTGGAAGTGGATGGATTGGGTCTCGACCGAATGGATCATCGCATCTTGCGCGCTATCATCGAGAAGTTCGACGGCGGTCCGGTCGGGGTGGATGCCATTGCTGCTTCGCTTTCGGAAGAGAGCGAGACGCTTGAGGATGTCTACGAGCCCTTTTTGCTTCAGGAGGGCTTGTTGCAGCGCACCCCGCGCGGTCGAGTGGCGACACGCCAAGCGTATGAGCACTTGGGGCTTAAGTTCTGCGGCCAACAGCCGACACTCTTTTAGAGACTGTTAGCGAACGGAGTGAGCGTTATTAGAGACTGTTACGACCGAAGGGAGTTACAGTCTCTTATCCTGTGGGCAGTCTCTTATCCCCGTCAGGGGACTAGAGATTGTTTCTGGTCTTATCCCGGCGATTGCGATAAGATTTTAGATACGGTTGTGGGGTTTACCCTAACCTCGTGTCGAGGGGGTATCTGCCATGCACCATCCCACCGACAATCAATCCTTTGTGCGCGATTTACTATTCGAGCTGGCTAAGGACTCAAAGTGGCAACGGGAAGGCTACCAGGTCGACCGTCAGACCTGGTTTCGTCAGCTCACCATGAAACGTAAGGAAGAAACCCTCTTCGAGCTAGAGATGTACCTACGAGCAATTGGCTGTTTCTTCAACCTCCATAATCAGTTTTTGGGCGAGCGCGAGCTCGCCATTACGCGCGACTTTTCTGAAGAGCTGGCAGTGCTGCGCGGCGCGCTCGTCCGCTGCTCGCAGTTAACCCAATTATTGGTCGATCGCGGCCTGGCAAGCTCACTGGCCTTCCAAAGCTATATCGAAAACCATGTCGCTCCCGACTATGTGCGCCTGCAGCTGCTGCGTCACTCCCTGGATCAAAAACGTCCCGAGGAGAGCTTGTTTCTTCTTAACCGCTGTCTGCGCGACCTGATGAAGGTGCTCGATGCCTTGCTCAAGCGAGAGTATAGTCCCTATCCCTTGTTTTATCACTTCGGTCAGATAGTAACGCGCGAGATTGCCTTCAATCGGTTCTTCAACCCACTGCTGTTACTTGAGTTTCGCCCGGAATACGATCGCATCCGCATTGTCGAGATACTCGATGCGCTCCGCCAAATTTTGAACCACCAGGAACGTCATTACGTCGAAAAGATATTCTTGGCGTTGCTGCGCTTGCTGCACTACCTCCGCTATGTTCCCCGTAAGGGCAAAAGCCATCTGTCGCGACGTTCGCTCATTCTTTTTACGTTGTTCAAGTCCGAGGCCACCACCCTCACCGGTTTTTTGCGTTTACTATCCGAGAAATCTGCCGCCGGAAACCCGTCGTTGAGCGAGGTTGTCGGTTCCATGAGTGAGAATCTGCGTCTTGAGTTGAATCGGATCTTCGGCGAGCATCTGGTGACCATCGACTTGCAGCGTTCAAAATTGTTTGGCGATCGTGAGCGTTCGATCGAATCAAGCCGCACCATTCTTGATGAGTTTCTCAAGGGTTGCGTGGGGCGCTTGCTTCAGGTCTATCTATCGAACGTGGATGCAACGCGACTTTTCGACCACGTTCTCGCCAATAAAAATCAGGCGAGCCGCCTGCGGCTAGACCTCTGCATTTATCGTCGTTTGATTGCGGAGGTGATTGAACGTAACCAGCTGTTATCGAATAGGCAACAGCACGTGCCGAAAATTTTGCAACTATTCTCGGAGTATTTCCTTCAGACCAGCTATAACCTGCTTCGGTACGGTGACGGAGAACCATTCGAAAACTACCACGCGGTGCTCGTACATGGATTGTCCCCGAATCTCGATCGCACTCGCTGGGGCAAAACCTTTGTCGAGGATACCTTGAAGTTCCGCGATTGTCTCACCAATACCTACGATCAAATTTGTCGACGAGGCGAGCTGAGAAACATGCCCCTTGATGAAGCACAGCTTCAGAAAGAAGCCCATGTTTGGCTAGAGGTTGTTGCCGAGTGAAGCGAGGCTTACAACCTCTTGTCCCTCGAAGCGCAGCGAGAAGGGGCTAGAGGTTGTTGCCGAGTGAAGCGAGGCTTACAACCTCTTGTCCCTCGAAGCGCAGCGAGAAGGGGTTAGAAGACTACAAAGAATCTGAACGTGCTATGGGTGTTAATTGATCCGCTCAACACGGTCGTCATGGTACCCCTCGGAAGAAGACAATGAATCAGGACAGTGGTATTTTGTCACAGTTTTTTGACAATAGTGTGGCTTTTTGATTACTCTAGCCAATTCCTGAGGCCTGGAAACCTTTCGTCGGTTATGTAACTACTTGACTTGACAATTGAAGATTTTTATGGTCGATATGTACGCGCTGGCATAAGCTTTGCTTAAAAAAACGCTGGCCTGTTTTGTAAATGAGGAGTTGATACGACCGGACTATTATGGTATAGTGAAAAGCTAAAAAATATTTATTGTATTTTGTTGAATA
Source organism: uncultured delta proteobacterium (assembly GCA_963754925.1). Classification (GTDB taxonomy): domain Bacteria; phylum Myxococcota; class B64-G9; order B64-G9; family B64-G9; genus CAVWHX01. Next base: position 581,393 of record CAVWHX010000004.1, on the reverse strand, counting down.
TGGGAACGAACTATAGCAGATTTCTTTTATTTCAAAAACCTTGATGTTGCTCGGGGATTGTTGTGGTGCCGAATGGATAAACGCTCTGACTCACCTGAAAGCTATTGCAATCAACACACGCTGAAAAATTGGACCGGGACGCAGGGCGTCGGATTGCATAGTGGTAAGAGTATCGAGTTTCAACTGGGGCCTGCGCCGGAGGATACCGGGATCGTCTTCGAACGGGCGGACCTGCCGGGTCGACCGATTGTGAAATGCTGCCCGCGTTCTATTAGAGAATCGGAGCTGTGTACGACCTTGGAAACAAACGGCGTGCGGGTGTCCACGGTCGAACATCTGCTGGCGGTGCTGTTGGGCATGGGGGTGGATAACTGCCGGGTGGTGCTCAGTGGATCAGAGGTTCCCATCCTCGACGGCAGCGCTACGCCCTTTGTTCAACTCATTAACGATGCGGGTATCCGTCGCCAAGACCGATTGCGTTCCTTATGGTGTTTGAGACGCTCGGTGTCTGTTCGCGACGGCGACCGGCTCATAGCCGTGCGACCCGCGCACCGGCTGCAGATCGACTGTCGGTTGGATTACGATCATCCGCTGGTCAGCGATCAACGCCATCTGTACATTCATGATGCGGTTGGGTTCCAGAATGAGATCGCTCCGGCGCGCACGTTCGGCTTTCTCAAAGATGTGGAAACGTTGCAACGAGCAGGGTTGGCGCGTGGCGGCTCGCTCGACAACGCTATTGTTATTGACTCATTTTCGATCCTCAACCCGGGCGGCCTGCGCTTTCCGGACGAATTCGTCCGCCATAAAGTGCTCGACATCCTCGGCGACTTGGCATTGTTAGGCGGGGTGCTGTTAGGAAGGGTGGTGGCCCACAAATCGGGACACGCGCTCCATCGAACGTTGGTTCGCCGACTTGCAGCCGATGCATCCAACTGTGTGCGCATTCGGGTCACCCCTGACATGCACGTGATTAACCCGTCGCTTGATTCAAACCCAATCCAGCCAGAGTGGCAGATGGCCTGACCGCGGCTTTAACCGCGCTCAATTTGATTTTCAGAATCAGCGGCAGTCAACGCGGCGGAAAACATTCCTTAGTGGCTTTATGGGGTGATATGCGGCGCCTCGCGTTGATCGTCGCGCGGTTTCACATTCGGCTTGAGTATCTTCAACATGCGGAAGCGGTTGATTCGGGAGGCCATATCGTCAAGCTCGGTCTTGAGCATAATGAAGTTGCTGTGATCGCGATCGATGGCCTCTAATTCACCAAGACGTTCGCTGTCGTGGCACCTCGCGCGCATATCCGCAACCAGGCGGGAGACCTCGGACCTGAGCGTTTGCTGTTCGCGGGCGAACTGGTCATACCGTCCGCGAAGGGTATTGATCGACGCGTGATCGGCGTTGATATCGGCCTGCAAACGGTTCCATTCGCTGAAAAGGTCCGAGCACCGGTCGATGGTCGCCTGAGCGGTTTGGCCGGGGACGAGGTTGCCGCAGCCAAGCTGATTATATTGGTTCTCAATCCGCTCTGCCTCACGGCTCGATCGGCCGACTTCTTGGTTGAGATTCTGGATATCGTTGCGAATAGCGTTCATCCGCTCGTTGAGCGGGTGCGCCCGCCCCCTGAGGTTGTCGGCTCGGTTCTCGAGCGCGAGGCATTCGCGGGCTTCATACGGTCGGCATACGCGATCCATATCCTCTTCCAAAGCGCGGACAGATTCTTGCAACGCATTGCGTTCGTTTATTTTTTGCTGTTGGGCTTCACGTAATTCCTGAATGCGCCGGTTGAGCCTGTCGATTTCCTGATCGATTGGGGCGAGTTCAATATTGAGGCTGGATAGTCGTAAGGTGTAGGTATTGAGGTCGTTCTTTTTCTGTTCGCAGCGGTGCCCCCGTGATTGAGCGAGCGTAACGCCTGAGGCGACGATAGTAATAACGAGCGCGAAGACAAACGTTGTGTTTCTCATTTTTCACCTCCACCTGCATAAGAGTATTTGTGCTGAAGCCCGATAATAGGTTTGTTCAAAGGAGCCCGTCAACAGGAAACAGCCAACGAGGCATATCCAGGGTCTCCGCTTGACAAGCCCCTGTTTGTGCAGTTTGTTGGTTTCATGAGCGCCACCTACAACGATTTCCGCGTTCATTTGTCAACGAGCACGCCGGGAAGGGTCAGCACGGCCCAGGGCAAGGGTGCTGTCGCCTCGGTTTCGAAACAGGCAACCGAGCTTGCCATTGCTGTCCTCCGCAGTGGTGGAAATGCTTTCGATGCCGCATTTTCTCTGGCATTCTCGCTCTGTGTATTCCATCCTCAAGCCGGCAATATCGGCGGTGGCGGCTACCTGCTCTTTAAAGTAACCAACGAGCGCCAGCCGAAAGTATTCAACTATCGCGAACAGTCGCCCGCCCGAGCGACCCGCGAAGCGTTTCTGCTGCCGGATGGATCTCCTGACCCAAATAAGACGGCCTACGGACCCACATCCGTGTGTGTTCCCGGGACCGTCAAGGCGTTTTTCGCCCTGCAGCGACGGTATGGAAAGCTTAACGCCAAGAACCTGCTGATTGCGATAGCACGACGTGCCGAGGACGGGGCCCTGGTCACGCAGTATGAGGCTGACTGTCTCAACCGGCTTGCCCCCAAACTCAAGGCATCGCCTGAATCAGCGCGAGTGTATACGAAGTACGATCCCTTCAGTCCCGGTGACATTCTTAAAAACATGCATCTGGCTCGGACGTTGAAAGTGCTTGCCAAGGAGGGAGAAACGGCATTCTACCGCGGCAGAATTGCCGAGCAGATTATCGGCGATCTCTCGGCCAATGGCGGATTTTTGGAAGCCGCGGATCTTGCCAACTATACGATACGCGAAGTCGCCCCGGTCGGTATTGACATTCGGGGGAAACGAGTATGGACGGTCCCACCGGAAGCGGGTGGCGCGCTGCTTATCGAAATTCTCGCTATACTCGACCGAGACGAATTCTATCGCCTCCGTCCTGGCGGTCCTGACTACCACCACTACTTGGCCCAGGCGGCGAAGATCGCGTTTATCGACCGCCTTGATTACCTGGGTGACATCCCTCTTGATACCAATATGGTCTATAGGGGCATTTTCGACAGAGCCAATGCCGAAAAACGGTATCGTTTCATTGATGGAACCAAGGACACGGGTACCGAGGTGCTTCTGCACCGTTTGCGTTCCGAGGATCCAACCGTCGTGGCAGATAAGAATCATGGCGCGAGCGACGACACGACCCATTTCTCCGTGGTTGATGCAGAGGGCAACGCGGTCTCCAACTCATACACCATGAATTTACGATATGGCTCGAAATGGAGCGTCGAGGGTGCTGGATTCCTCCTCAACGGAAGCATGGATTCGTTCTCCTTCGTGGAGGGTAAGGAGAACTATTTCGGCGTTATCGGCAGCAAACCAAACCTTTTTGGTCCCGGGAAACGACCGGCAAGCAATATGGCTCCGGTCCTCGTCGAAGACGGCGATCGGGTGGAGATGGTCCTGGGCACGCCGGGAGGGCCTACGATTCCGACGACATTGGCGTTTGTCCTCATTGCGACGATCGTTCACGGGATGTCCCCAGAGGAAGCGGTACAAAAAAGTAGGCTTCACCACCAAGGATGGCCAGATGCGCTCTCCCACGAAGCGGCGCCCCTGGACCCGGAGCTTCTGTCCGGTCTTTCCGCCAGGGGGTATGCGATACAGAACAAAGACGAGCTCATTGGCGATGTCCATGGCGTATTCGCTGTGGGAGACGAATATCGGGCAGTGAGCGACTACCGCCGAGAAGGTTACGCGCTGGCCTATACCTTAAAAAAATGAGCCCATGACGGCACATCAGCATTTCAGATCGAGGTGCATATGTATTGGATAGCAACCATTATTGGTCTTTGTAGTGGAGTTCTCGGCGGACTAATCGGCATTGGCGGCGGCATCATCATGATACCGGCCATGGTTCTATTTCTCCATTTTGACCAGCATCAGGCGCAGGGCACAACGCTTGCCGCCATGATACCGCCGATCGGCTTTTTTGCGGCCTTAGAGTATTACAAAAGCGGTTACGTAAATATACCGATTGCCCTGTTAATAGCGGCTGGTTTTTTGGTTGGGGGATATTTCGGTGCGAAACTCGCGACGAATATCGAGACCGAGCACTTGAAAAAGATATTTGGCGTAGTACTGCTGATAGTGTCGATGAGAATGATCTTCTGGAAATAACCAGCGGCTTGCAACATTCGTAGGCCTAATCATCAAATCGATATGCAAAAAATCAAATGCAGCTATAATGCCACTCGATGATACCGGTTGAATGCTGATACGCATAGGAAGGTTTCTCGTGTTGGACGTTATGAGCATCGTTTCAGTCATCCTTTTGGTTGTCCTGGTTGGATTGTTGGTTGCGATCCTGCTGCGGTTGCCGTCAAAGGAGCTTTCTCAGATTGGTTCTCGGCTCGACAGCAACGCACGCGACCTCGAGCGCATCGAAGGCGCGATCGGTGAACGGGCCTCCCAGGCTCGAGAAGAGGCCGATCGCCAATCGCGCGCCCTTCGCGAAGAACTTGGCGGAAGCTTCAAGCAGCTGCGGGAGGAGGTGCTCGTCACCCTCAAAGGTTTCAACGACTCGGTTCTACGTATTCTCGGAGAAATGAGCCGGAGCATGGAGGGACGGGGGGAGACGCTCAAAGCGACCGTCGAGGCGCGTCTTCTGGCCTTACAGGAGGACAACACCAAGAAGCTCGAAGAGATGCGTAAGACCGTGGATGAGAAACTCCAAGGCACTTTGGAGAAGCGCTTGAGCGATTCGTTCCGGCTGGTCAGCGAGCGACTCGAGCAAGTCCACAAGGGATTGGGCGAGATGCAGTCACTGGCCGCCGGGGTGGGGGATCTCAAAAAAGTGCTGACCAACGTCAAGACTCGCGGCACCTTCGGAGAGATCCAACTGGGCAACCTGCTCGAGCAAATCTTCGCCCCGGATCAGTACGGGCAGAACGTGGCTACCAAGGGTGGTTGCTCCGAGCGGGTCGAGTACGCCATCAAGCTGCCCGGCCGCAGCGAATGCGAAGGCCAGGTGGTTTGGCTGCCGATCGACGCGAAGTTTCCCCAGGAGGATTACCAGCGGTTGATCGACGCCGCCGAAAAAGGTAATGCTGGCCTGGTTGACGAGTCGACCCGGCGACTGGAGGCGTGTATTAAGGGTTATGCCCGAGACATTCGCGATAAATATCTCGATCCACCCAACACCACCGACTTTGCCCTGATGTTTCTACCGACCGAAGGGCTGTATGCCGAAGTGCTGCGCCGGCCCGGATTGCTCGAACTGCTCCAGCGTGACTACCACGTGCTGCTGACGGGGCCCACGACGCTCGCCGCGGTGCTCAACAGCCTGCAGACCGGGTTCCGGACGCTCGCGATCCAAAGGCGTTCCAGTGAGGTTTGGAAAGTGCTTGAGGAGGTCAAGGGCGAATTCGGTAAGTTTGGCGGAGTGATTGATAAAGTTCAGAAGAAGTTGCAGGAGGCAAGCAACGTCGTTGGGGAAGCAGCTACGCGCAGCCGGGCGATTGAGCGCAAACTGCGCAAGGTGCAGGAACTGCCGGCGGCCGATAGCCAGGGGGATCGCGTCATCGAGATTGCCGATCACGAAGAAGAGGAAGAGCTCGGCAAGGAAATCTGAACGCAGGTGTGTACCCGTTCAATGGATCGTATCAGATGTGCTATCTTGTGCTGGAAGCATTCAGTTGACATAGTTATTGGTGAGTGGTCTATTGAATATTAAACAAGATGAAGCAGCTAACGTAATTGAGTTCATGTGGCCAAGGACTAGTTCTTTAGGATAAGGAATTATTATATGGTAAAAAAAGGCAACGGGAAGCCTCAAGCCTTTCCCCAAGCAGAGCCAGTGAAAACTGCTGATCTCTATCTCGACCCAACTAATCCCAGAATGGCTGGATTGTCGCTTTCTATTGACCAACAAGCTGATATTTTACGGGTCCTGTGGAAGGAACGTGCGGTCAATGAACTTGTGGACTCGATTGCCACAAATGGCTATTGGCCGCACGAGGAATTATTTGCCGTCAATGAAGGTGGGAGACTTGTTGTGGTTGAGGGTAACAGGCGCTTAGCCGCAGTGATGCTCCTAATCAACGAAAAAGGCCTCCGTTCAAGGATAGGTGCGGTGGGCATACCAGACCTGAACAAAGCAGAATTAGATAAACTTAAGGAGCTTCCGGTCATCAAGTGTAGTCGCCAGGACGTTTGGCAGTACATCGGATTCAAGCATGTCAATGGTCCGCAAGATTGGGACTCCATTGCCAAAGCAAAATACATTGCGAGAGTCCACAACGATTACAAAGTGCCCCTTAAAAAAATCGCATACACAATTGGCGATCGTCATGACACGGTGACAAGGCTTTACCGAGGACTCATGGTACTAGAACAAGCAGAGAAGACTGGTGTCTTCGATCGTGACGACAGGTGGAACACCCGTTTTGCCTATTCTCATTTCTGGACTGGTCTTGGTTACGGAGGGATTCAGGAGTTTCTGGGACTAAAATCGGAAGAGGGATACAAACCTGACCCTGTGCCCAAGAGCAAGTTGAGCAACCTTGGCGAGCTATGTTTGTGGCTTTACGGTAGCAAGAAGCAGGAGAAGGAGCCTGTCGTTCGCACGCAGAATCCGGATCTTCGACATCTCGACGAGGTCATTCGGAGCCATAACGGAATCGCAGCGCTCCGTGCAGGATTACCATTAGAAACCTCATTGAAGGCAAGTCGAGGAGATGAACGGCTTCTGCGGGAAGCAATGGTCCTGGCCGAGCAGAAACTCAAAGAGGCCAGAGGAGTGATTATTACTGGTTACCGGGGCGACTCGGATTTGCTTCAGAAAGCCAAAGATATCAACCAAATTGCGGGTAAGATCTATGAAGAAATGAGAGAGATGGCTGAAAACAAGGCCTCAGAGAAACACAAGTCCAAGGGGTAAAGTCTGTAATGATAGAAGTAGATACCTTGCCTTCAGCAGCAGACCCAGTGGAAGACCACGCAGATTTCCTTGAACTATCAGCACTTCGAAGTCCGGCGGGTAGCTTTTCAATTTACGAGTATATGCGTGAACTCAACCTTGCTTGTGCTAGTGAGGAAGTAGAAGGCGAAGACAAAGACAAAGACAAAAAAGAGCCAGAAGAGGGTGATCCTGGACAGGAAGCACTAGCAGAAGGCGCTTTTGCTGAATTGGATGACCGAAACAGGTCCTGTGGTTGTGATGCTAGCCGATATCCTTTTATCATAAGCGAGAGTACAGTCGCTTACCATAAGGACCCGGAAAAGAGCCTTTACACCTTCCTGGCGCTGCTTTCATGGTTCGGTAAGGATGTAGGTCCGAACGACTTGGATGGTGAGAAAATTTTCGAAGAGATATGCGCCAAAGCAGCTGAAGCATACCTTGGGGGGCCTAGCCCGAGAGTGCGATCAATAGTTTTCGGATTCCCGCGCAGACTTGAACCTAAAGGATTTGCGGCGGCGCTTAACCAGCTTTGCAGTCATATGGGTGAAGGTAAAGGACACCACACAGGTCGCCCCAAGCTTCCCGATCAAAAGGATGGAAAACTTGATGTAGTTGCCTGGCGTGAATTTGAGGACCGACGGCAGGGCAAACTGATCGCTTTTGGCCAGTGTGCCACTGGACATAACTGGGATCGCAAAGTGACTGAATTACCGCAGACTACGGATTGGTGCACATTATGGATGGCAGATAGACCAAGCGTGTGGCCTGTTCGAGCTTTTTTTGTTCCGCACAGGGTAGATAAAAAGAACTGGTTTCAAACATGCGTGCATGGCGGTATTCTTTTCGATCGGTGCCGTATTGCAGCACTAGTCTTCGAAGAAGATAGGTCCCTTTCGAAAAAGTGGGTGACGTGGTCTAACTATATTCTTAAGAAGATTAGAGAGACCTAGAATGCGCCATAGGTTCCACTCTATTTGTCCGTATTTTGCGATGTTTCCGGAGTCATTTGCTGAAAAATGGATTGGTATTTTAACAAAACCTGGAGAGATGGTCCTCGATCTTTTTTGTGGTCGCGGCACCACGCCTTTCCAAGCGTTACTTATGAACCGTGAGGCCATTGCTTGTGATATAAACCCCGTAGCATATTGCATTACGAAGGCCAAGGTAACCCCTCCTTCTCTGACAGATATTCGAAGAAGAATCACGATCCTCGAAAAGCGTTTCCAGAGCGACGAATGGGAGCCGCAAAGAAAGGCCCTGCCGAGGTTCTTCTATTATGCTTTCCATCCAAGGACCTTCCGGCAGCTGCTTTTCCTTCGCGAATCATTAAACTGGCGTCGGTCTGAAGTAGATTGCTTCATCGCCGCTCTAGTGCTTGGTTCTCTCCACGGGGAAAGTCAGAAATCCAATGCCTACCTAAGCAATCAAATGCCACGCACTATAAGCACAAAGCCGGCATACTCTATCAAATATTGGGAGGAGAAAGGTCTAACAGCGCCGGAACGAGATTCCTTCGACATAATTAGAAAGCGTGCCGCCTTCCGATTCGAGAGCGAACCACCAAAAAAACGAGGCGTGGTACTTCTGACCGATATGCGGGAGCTACCCCGAAAAACGGAAGCATTCGATAGGCCAATTCGATGTGCGGTGACATCGCCACCATATCTGAATGTAACGAACTACGAGGAGGATCAATGGCTTCGTCTTTGGTTTCTCGGAGGGATGCCTTATCCAACTTATGGGCTTGTTTCCAAAGACGACAGGCATGAGTGCGTAGAAAAATATTGGGATTTGATATCGGATATGTGGCGAGTTCTAGGTCAGGTGCTTACTAAGAAGGCGAGCATAGTAATACGATTAGGTGGGAAAGGGCTTTCACCAGCAAGGATGGGTAAAGGGCTGCATGCAACAAGTATTTTTTCGCAACGAAAGGTCAAGCTGATTCATCAAGAGGAAAGCAATATAACTGGTCGGCAAACTGACTCGTTTCGGCCTGGAACTAAAGGGTGTCTAGTGGAAGTAGATTATCACTTTCAGATGGTGTGAAACAAAATCGTTGTATTAGCTGAAATGGTCTATTACATAATTGTAAGAGCAAATCGGTTATGTTGCTAAGACGCTGCCGGAATTCCGAGCTTTAGTTTAGAAGTAATGGGCTCAAGATCGGCAGGGTAGGGCGCCACCAGCTGCAGCTTCCCACCAGTTACCGGGTGCGTAAGCTCAAGTTTGAAAGCATGTAGGAACTGACGGTGGAGGTTGTATTTTTCTGACATCAAAAGGTTGAAATCGCTATCGCCGTAGCGCGGATCTCCGGCTACGGGGTGGCCGACTTGGAAAAGATGGCTGCGTATTTGATGGGTCCTTCCGGTAAGTAGGTGCAGCACCAAGAGGCTGACCGCGAGGGTACCCTGTGCACGGTCTTTGATGTGGCGTTCGGTGGCCACTCGGTACGCGGTACGGCCGGGTTTATCCTTGCGTCCACGGGGCTCGTCACGGGCAAACCCCGGTCGGTCGCGGCGCATGACCTCAAGTTCCCACTGCCCAGACATCGGCTGTGGCGCGCCCATCACCAGAGCGAGATAGTATTTCGCAATCTCTCCGGTGTGTAGCATTCGATTGAGTCGGCGCAGCGCCACGGCGCTCTTGCCTATCAACAGCAGACCCGAAGTATCGCGATCGAGACGGTGGGCAAGCGCCGGCCGAAACCCCCCGGGAGTGTTCTTCACCTCAAGATAGGCGTGCACCTGGTCAATCAACGAATTTCCTTCATGCCCGGCTCCGGGGTGGACCGGGAGGAAGGGCGGCTTGGCTACGACCAACAGGTGCTCGTCTTCATACATAACGCCGAAGTCCATTCCGAGAAACGCGCTTGGGTCGGCGCGTATCTTGAGTAAACTGATCCGTGCTCATGTGCAGAAGCACCCGATCGCCGTCGGCCAGCACCCGGTCGGCCTTTGCGCGTCTACCGTTGACCCGCACCTTCCGGGTGCGGAGAAGCTTGTAGATGTGGCTGAGCGGCATTCCTCGCAAAACCGTGCGCAGGAACTTGTCGAGCCTCAACCCGTCTGCATTATGGTCAACCGTGAGGATGGGCATGTGTTTTCTCCAACGCTCCAAGCTGGCGGAGCGCTTCGTACACCACAATCCCGGCGGCAGTGGATAGATTTAGGCTGCGAACATTGCCGGGCATGGGGATACCGACCAGGTTTTTCCTCCGGTTGCGTTGCGACAAGAAGCGGCTTGACAGTCCCTGCGCTTCGGGGCCAAGCACCAAAAAATCACCCCAACGCAGAGCTAACTCATAAATTGAGCGCTCGGCCCGAGCCGAAAGAAAGAAAAAGCGTGTTTGCGGGTGTTGATCCTCCAGCGACTCGAAGGTGAGGTGTGTCGTCAACTGACAGTGACGCCAGTAATCCAGGCCGGCCCTTTTTAACCAGGCGGTCGCTCAGGGAAAACCCCAATGGTTCGACCAGATGCAGCGGCACGGCTGCCGCCGCGCACAGACGTACTATATTGCCGGTGTTGGCCGGAATCTCGGGCGTAACCAACACCAACGCTACCGGGGCATGGTTCGATGGTTGTTGGTAAGGCATTAAATGAGCTCCTGTATGTGCAACCATATGAAGGTATTAGTAAAAACAACTTTAAATACCTCAGACAATGTAACAATTGACAAGGTCTTTAATTCGTAGGAGAATGTATCGCTTAAGTGAGTATCGATCAACATCACAAAATACCGTAAAAGGCTCCTCATGAAAATCAAGAGCAACCGTGAGCGAGAATAACAACGATGCCACAGTCATCCCAGATGATCATAGTATCAATCTTTTTTTTCTACTCCTTAATGTATCTGTGCTTCGTTGGGTGGGCGGCCGGTAAGACCGCTTTAGTTAAAGTTTCCTCGAAAGGTTGTCCCTATCTCGTTGCCGATCATACTGATGGGTGCTTTACTACCGCTTCTTGGACTAATCATGTTTCTCCTGCCACGAAGCTAGCAAAATCGGTTGGATGTTAAAACATCAGCACGGTTAGAAAGTAATCTATAATCATGATACTGACCGAACTGATTACAACTGCCTGAGTGGTGGCAGTCCCAACACCGCGTGCTCCACCGGCTGCTCGATAACCCTTAAAACAACTCACCAGTGTCACAACCCCTCCAAAAACAACCGATTTTATCAGCCCAGAAAAAATGTCATGAGCGGTAACATACCACCTGACCCTTTCTATAAAATTGCCCGGATCAATCCCCCACATTATGACGCCGACAACATATGATCCGACCATGCCCACTAAATTGGACACCATGGTCAGGACGGGGAACATGATCAACGATGCGATGAACCGGGGGACCACTAAGTACTGAAGCGGATTGACCGCCATGGATTCAAGCGCATCGATTTGCTCGGTGACCCGCATGGTGCCAAGCTCAGTTGCCATGGCAGAACCCGCCCGGCCGGTTATCATCAATGAACTCAAGACCGGCGAGAGCTCGCGGGTCAAAGCCAAGGCGACCGTGGCGCCAACCATGCTTTCCATACTGAACATCGATAGGGCGTAGACGGTTTGAAGGGTAAAAACGCCGCCGGCGAACATACTCATCAGTATGATGATAAGAAGCGACCCCACGCCGATGAACTCCATCTGCTGAACGATCAACCAAATTCGCCACGGAGGGGTAAAGCATGCCATGAGAACGAAGCCGGAGGTAATCATGAAATCGCCTAACTCGGCAAGCACCCGTAGCACCCATTTTTCTATGTTTGAGAAGGTTTGCATGGCGCGGTGATAATACCGTACCGCCGGACCAAATCAAGGCAAATGAGTCTTCATACCTCGTTTTGCTTAATCAGCACGCTCTGTACCATTATGAGGGACACCATGCGCATTGTTCGCTTGATGGTTGTGTTGAGTTTGGTGCTTACCGCCTGCCTCAGGCCCGGGACGCTTTTGGGTATTCCGACTTGGGGGTACTGGTAGCAGTAATCGATACTCAGAATTGACGGAATTGAGCGGAACAAATGGCGGTTGTGCGTGCGAACAAACCTATTCCTTTGATCCGGTACTGTGGCTGGGAATGCTGTTGATACTCTTATGGCGTAAGCGATTATACCTTACAACCCGAGCAGTTTGACGAACTGCAACTACCGCAGGCGGATCCTCCGCCCGTACTCGGGGTGAAGCCAAAATCGCTTTTATGAGCAAAGACCGAAAAATGTTTCTTTAGGTTTTTGGCGTTGCACTTTGGACACATGACTTTTTGATCGCTGGATAGAAGCAATACCTCAAAATCGTGTTTACATTTTTTGCAAGTATATTCGTAAATTGGCACGGTTACTCCTTCCTTATATCCAGCGTCGCGCTGTGGTTATAACCATGCGCTGGATCTTATTTGTCTAATTTAAACCTCGATCGAGGTGATGTCAATCAGAAGGAGACCCGATGAGCTTATGCCGAGCTTTCCTTCCGCTCGCCCCCGGAAAAACCGTATCCGCTCAATAACAATAAATTAAATCGACTTATCAATCAAGAAATCATCATTTCCAATTTTAAACACGATTCATACAATGTATAGTTTTACTATACACCACCTGAAAATATAATTATTAGTATAATATATTGATATATAAGTATTATTATTAATTTTTGACTCAAAAATCGATCTTAATTAAGATTGACATCAGAATCAACATGATAACGATAATACACTTGATATTCAGCGTCTTGGTCAAGATATCAAGCGTTGGCATGAGCGATGCTATAGATAAGTATCGAGGAACGTAACCACGAAAGGAACATACCATGGAAGCCAATGCCCAACCAAAACTCTTGGTAATTGATGATGAACCGGTTGTGTGCCAGAGCTGCCAGAGAATTTTCGAAGGTCAAGGGTATAAGGTCGAGACAACGACCGATTCCCGCGAGGGCCTAAAGTTGGCTACTGGCAATGACTACTCCGCCATCTTGCTTGACGTCAAGATGCCGGATATGGATGGCCTTGAGTTTTTACATCAATTCCGGAATACCAACCGCAAGGCCCCGATCATCATGATCACCGGTTACTCGAGCATCCAGGACGCCGCCGCGGCCATGCGGCTGGGAGCCGTCGACTACATTCCCAAGCCCTTCACCCCGGCCGAAATCTCTGATGCGGTCAAGCGGTTGACGGCGGAAGCCACTGCCGTTAGCACTACTGCGCCGGCTGCCAAAGCAGTTAGTGTGACAACCCCTGGTGTTGTTCCCGGCACCGGGACCTGGAGCCCGCTCAGCGATGAGTATCGGTTCCTTAACCACGGTTGGGTGCAGCTTGGCCAAGACGGCTCGGTGCGTCTTGGCGCTTTCATCTCAAGCGAAGAGAGCAACGAGCTGGAGTCAGTGAAACTACCCAAGATCGGCGAGACGGTCTACCGGGGATTACCACTAGCGGCCATTAAGAGCACCGGTAAGCCGGGACGTTCCATCCCCGCGGTGGTCAGCGGCGAGGTGGTCGAGGTCAACACCGCCCTTGCCACGACGCCGGGTAAAGCTTTTGCCAATCCGTGCCATGAAGGCTGGTTGGTTAGAGTCCGGCCTGAGAATCTTTCCGAAGATATGAAGTACGCTAAGACCCGCCACGTGGTATTGGCCAACGCCAACGCGGTCAAAGCTAAAGAGCAACGTAATCAACTGGCCTACCTCGGGGTTCAGGTGCATCCGGCAACGACTATTGATGGCGTGCTCGGCGCGTTGCGCGATAGCCAGGCCCGCACCCTGATTCTTGATGCAGCCGCTTTTGGCGAGCGCGGGCCCGAGATGGTTGACCAGGTCAACAACGCCGCCCCTGCGGTAAAGATCATCGTCGTTGGCGCCACCGGAGGCAACCTCGAAGGCGCGTATCGTTCACGGAAGATCTTTTTCTACGCTGTTGAGCCGTTTGCCGACAACGAGATCCTTGACATACTGCACGATGCCTTCCAGCCCCAGACCGCCGAGACGCTCCGCACCGCACCGCTTTCTGGACTGCCGCGCTGGGTGCGCAAGATCCGCATCACCAACCGCCTCGGCCATACGGTCGCGTTGCTAGTATCAGGCGGCAAGATGTTGGAGTACCAGGGCCTCGGGCAGCGTTTGGTGCGAGCGATTCTCGAAGCGTCGTACCCCATTCGCGTCACCCTTGGTTTTGACACCATATCGCCGATGGAAATTCGGCGCGAGGCCGCTGCCAACAACCGCGTGGTGCTCATCCTGACCGACAACATCGGCCGCATCCCGGGCAGCATGGTACGCAATGCAGCTTCGGACATGGTCAAAGCCGCGGGCGAAGCAGGAAAGAAAGTTGTGACCGTGGCGGTTCAGCCAAATAGCGGTGAAGTCCCGCTAGCCTTCGAGGATCTGACGACACAGGCTCTCGCAGAACACATCCTTGACGAAATGACCGCGGCATAACGTGTGTAAACGGGAACTACGTGATATCATCAATTGATAAGCTACTGCACCAGGAGGAACACATTCATGACAGCCGACGTCATATTTGAAGGTAGGCAAGACACCAAATTTATGGATCAGGTCGCGGCGTTGCCTGAGGGTGAGCGCCTGCGCTCCTGTCTTCAGTGCGGGACGTGCAGCGGAACGTGTCCGATCGCCGCGCTCCTGCCCCATACCCCCCGTCACCTGTTTGCGATGATCAGAGCCGGGATGAAGAAGGAAGTGCTCGAAAGCCTTACCCCGTGGGTTTGTTCATCCTGCTATGAGTGCACGGTGAAGTGTCCGGCCGAGATCAAGATTACCGAAATCAATTACGCGCTCAAGCGCATGGCTGCCAAGGAGGGCATCTCTCCGCCGGATTCCGACGCCATTCGCTTTGCCCAGCTCTTTACCGATCTGGTTAAGAAGTACGGCCGTGCTCAGGAGCTGCAGCTGCTGATGAAGTACATGATGTTCAAGCACCCGCTACAGATGATCAAGCAATCGGGATTGGGATTGCGCATGTTTCTCAAGGGACGCATGCCGATTATGGCGCACACCCTGAAAGACATGGAGGGTTTTTCTAAAATGGTACAGCGGGCTTCTGAGCTCGAGGAGGCAACGGCGCAATGAACTATCTCTACTACCCGGGTTGCTCGCAGAAAGCTACCGCGCGATCTTATGAGGAGTCCCTGTTGGCGATATGCCCCAAGCTGGGAATCGAGCTGACCGAGGTCGAGGACTGGAACTGCTGCGGCACCACGACGGTCATATCGGTAAATAAGGTGCTGTCGCTTTCGCTTTCGGCCCGCAACCTAGCGTTGGCCGAAAAGCAAGGCGGCGCCGGCGCCACCGTCCTGACGCCCTGCCCGAGCTGTTGGTTGTCGCTTACCAAGGCCAACAAGGTATTGGAGCAAGATTCGGAGCTTTCCCGTAAGGTGCGTGACGCGCTTGCCGCCGGCGGCTTGACCTATAGCGGCACCGTCAGGGTGCGTCATTTGTTGGAGGTGCTGGTGAATGAAGTCGGCGTCGAGCGGCTGAAGAAAGAAGCTGGTGCGCCGCTTGCCGGTTTGAAGATCGCCCCGTATTACGGCTGCCAAGTGCTGCGGCCCTATGCCGTGGGCGACAGCCAGGAAGCACCCCAGAACCTCGAGACGATCATCAAGGCGCTCGGCGCCGAGGTGGCGAGCTTCGAGATGCGGTCTGCTTGTTGCGGCGGCACGCTGGTGGCCACCCGTGAGGAAGTCGGCCAGAAGATGAGCAGCGACGTGCTGCGCAGCATCGTAACCGCCGGAGCCGATGCGATCGTCACCCCCTGCTCGCTCTGTCAGGTAACGATGGAAGCCATCCAGGGCAAGAGCCAGAAACTTCTGGGCGATGCGGTCAGCATCCCGGTGTTGAGCCTCTCCCAGTTGATTGGATTGGCCATGGGGCTTTCTGACAAGCAGCTTGCTCTCCAACGCTCATTGATTCCGGTCAGTTGTTTGCGGCAGGCCCGTACGCAACTGCCTGCTGCATAGGGAAAAGGAGAAGGATCATGTCAGTTCGGATCGGCGTCTATGTTTGTCATTGCGGCTCGAACATCGCCGGAAAGGTGGACGTCAAGGC
Source organism: uncultured delta proteobacterium (assembly GCA_963754925.1). GTDB lineage: Bacteria > Myxococcota > B64-G9 > B64-G9 > B64-G9 > CAVWHX01. The sequence goes on along the minus strand of CAVWHX010000004.1, from coordinate 565,337 downwards.
GGTTGCAGAATATGCCCGCACCTTGCCGAATGTCGTGGTTTCAAAGGACTACGTTTTTATGTGCTCCGAGCCCGGGCAGGAGATGATCCGCCAGGACATCAAAGAGCATGAACTCAATCGAATCGTGGTGGCTTCCTGCTCGCCGCTGATGCACGAAAAGACCTTCCGGTCGGCCTGCGCGCGGGCGGGTCTCAACCACTACCTCATGCATATGGCCAACCTGCGCGAGCAGTGTTCATGGGTCACCGATGATACCGCCGCTGCAACCGAGAAAGCCAAGTCGTTGGTGGCGGGCGCGTGCGGCAAGGCGCGTTTCCTGCGCCCGCTGTCAGAATGCGAGGTCTCGGTCTCCCAGGCGGTGCTCGTGGTGGGCGGCGGCATCGCCGGCATCCAGGCGGCGCTGCAGTGCGCCAACGCCGGCTTTAAAACCTATTTGGTCGAGCGCAGTCAATCCATCGGCGGACATATGGCCATGCTCGACAAGACCTTCCCCACCTTGGACTGTTCGGCGTGCATCCTCACCCCGAAAATGGTCTCGGTCGGCCAGCACCCCAATATCAAATTGATGAGCTATAGCGAGATCGAAGAGGTCGGCGGGTACGTCGGCAACTTGAAGGTGAAGGTGCGCCATAAGGCTACCTACGTCGACTACAATAAATGTAACGGCTGCGGGCTCTGTCAGGAAAAATGCCCGTTTAAGGCCGACAACGAATTCGAGCAAAACAAGGGCAAACGCAAAGCGATCTATACGCTGTTCCCGCAGGCCGTGCCGAACAAGCCGGTGATCGATCGCAACGCCTGCAACTTCTTCCTCAAGGGTAAGTGTAAAGTGTGCGAGAAATTTTGCAAGATGAACGCCATCGACTTCGAGCAAAGGGATACGGTCGAGGAAATTGAAGTCGGCGCAATCATTTTGACGACCGGCCACGAAATGTTCGACGCACACCAAATGCAACGATACGGCTATGGCACCTATAAAGACGTCTATACCGCCCTCGAGTTCGAGCGCATGGTCAACGCCGGCGGCTTCAGCAAGGGCGAAATCGTAACCAGCACCGGGCAGCACCCCAAGGCGGTCGGCATTATCCACTGCGTCGGCAGCCGGGATCGACACCATCAGTCGTATTGCTCGGGTGTCTGCTGTATGTACTCGCTTAAGTTCGCACACTTGATCCGCGAGCATTCCGATGCCGAGGTCTACAATTTTTATATCGACATGCGCTGCGTCGGGAAGGGCTACGAGGAATTCTACGATCGGTTGTTGAATGAAGGCGTGCGCTTTGTGCGCGGCAAGGCGGCCTCGATCAGCAACGAGGCGCGCGACCCGACCGAGAAGGGCAAGTTGATAGTGCAGGTCGAGGACACCTTGGCCGGCGTTATACGCCGCATTCCGCTCGATATGGTCATCCTGGCCAATGGCCTCAAATCCCGCACCGACGCCGACGAGGTAGGCCGATTGTTTGGGGTATCGCGCAACAAAGATGGCTTCTTCATCGAGCAGCACCCCAAGCTCAACCCAGTCGGCACGCCCAACGAGTGCGTGTTCATCGCCGGGACCTGCGCCGGGCCCAAAGACATTCCCCACACGGTGGCTCAAGCGTCGGCCGCAGCAGCCGGCGCGTTGACCATCCTGCAGCAGGGAAAGGTGCTGCTTGAATCGATTTCGGCCTATGTTCAGGACGAGCAATGTTCAGGGTGCCGCACTTGTCTCGATATTTGCCCGTATCATGCGGTCTCGTTTGATGAGGAACGTAAAAAGGCCCGCGTGGACGAAACCATGTGTCGCGGCTGCGGCACCTGCGTGGCCAGCTGTCCGTCCGCGGCCATCGAAGGCAAAAACTTCACCGACGACCAAATCGTCGGCGAAATTGAAGGATTGCTGTGCTTCGACAACGTGCCGACGCCGGCACCTTCCTCATAACCGTTGCCATGGTGAGAAATGATAGGTACTAAAGCCGTACACCTCGCCCCCGACGATTGCGTCGGATCGACTTCCTGCGATACACTCACAACGAACAGCGGTATACTCCGCTTTACAGTCGTTACGAAACAACCGACGGATATGTCGTTTAGATAGTCTGACCAGGTCGTTTCTGACGAATCTGTATCTTTTTCTTCTACCAGTCATCCGGGGCGGGGTGCTCGGCTATTGACCTGCCCCGGTCGAGTTGATACGGTGGCGCCATGGAACCAAATAAAAAGAAAGACGTTGCCCTGCTGTTCCTCGCCGAACTTTCCCGTATGGAGCCTGAGCGGCTCCAGAATGTCATTCGTTCGGTTGTCGGCGAGGAGCTTGCTTCAGCCATGTTCAATTACGCTCGCCAGGCAATCGAGGCCGACGCTCACAAAGTGGTCGAGAACGCCGCCTCCATGATCATCCTGGGATACCTGATCCGCGCGTATGAAACCGGCGCCATACCTTCCGAAAACACGACCGTCTGATAATCAAAAAGAGAGGTTGTCGGCGCAGCGCGACCGGCGTATTAAATTTCGTAACAATCGAGCAGGTATATACCTTTCACACTAAAACCTGCGCTATCTTCAAGGACACTTCCTTGACAGTTTCATGATCGCTATGTTACATAACAGGGTGATTTTGTGGTTGTTCGAGCATACATCCATCCTGTATACCACCCCCTTGTAACACCGGGTATGGTTCGCGTTTGGGGGGGCAAGGAGGCATCGATGCCGAGGACCCTGCTGCTGGCAGACGACAGCATCACCATCCAGAGGGTGGTTGGTATAACGTTCGCCAATGAGGATTTTGAAATTACCACTGTTGACAATGGTGAGGACGCTGTCCAAAAGGCCAAAGAACTAAAGCCGAATATCATTCTGGCCGACGTCATCATGCCTAAAAAGAACGGTTATGAGGTTTGCCAAGCGATCAAATCAGATCCTGCGCTCCGTGCAACCCCGGTACTGTTGCTCGCCGGCACGTTTGAGGCTTTTGATGAGAACCGCGCGCGGGCGGTAGGCGCCAACGGTCATATCACTAAGCCATTTGAGAGCCAGGCACTGATAGATAAGGTCAATGGTCTGTTGAGCGCCGGTGCCGTCCCGATTCCTGTGGGGGTGGCGCAGACGGCGCCTGCGGGCGGCTCGCCGCGCGTTGTTGTGCAGCCTCAACCGATGACGCCGTGGAATGGGATTCCCATGACCTCAGGCAGGCCGACGTCTGCGCCGATGCCGAGCGCTTTTGGACAGCCACCGCGTCCCACGGTCCCCGGTCCGGGACCGCAATCGCCGCGACCAGTTGCACCAGGACCTCAGCCGAGCGCTGGCTATGCGCCGGGGGAGCCGATGATACCACGGCCCCTGACGCCCCAATCGGTTCCCCAGACGCCGCGCCCCGTGACACAACCGATGGCATCCGCGCCACGGCCGCTGGCAATGCCGTCAGCGGCGCCGCCGAGCACGGGTATGCCGCCTTCTGTTGTGCCAGCGGCGCCACGGGTGATAGCGCAGCCAACGCCAACGGTGATCCCCCCACCGTTTGCGGCCATTCCGACGGCGCCATTCCCTGCCGCGCATACGGAGAAAGAATCGGCAATCCCAACGGGAGCATCAAAGCCTCTGGAATCGACGCTCTTTGAAGAGCCCAGTATAAGCAAAAAAGCGTTTGAGTCTTATCCACTAGAACCTTCTGCATTCGAATCAGAATCAAGCACCATTCTGGAACCTGAACCGCTTGAACCGGAACCACTCGAGCCCGAGCTTGTTGGTTTGGAATCGGCGGGTGAAACCGGCCGACCGACGTTCAGGCCGTTGGCCACGGGCTCCGAAACCCAGCCGCTCGAGCCCCTTGAATCTCTGGATGTAGAAGGAGTTGACATCTGGGGAGCCAAAGACGATATCACCAGACCCATACCCAACCTCATGACCGGAACCGGTTCCGATCGCAAAGCGACGGAAAAGCGGATCGCAACCGAGCCTCCAGCCAGACCGGGAATGCCTTCTGATGACTTGTCACTTCTTGAAGTTGCCACGTCAACGGTAGGTAGGCCCCCACCAATCGGACCCGAGTCCGCCAAACGTGCTATTGGTGCGGAGCCCGCGCCGCACGAGAGGCCCTTTGAAGCTAAGCCGCTGCGCCTAGAACCCATACCGGAAGTCCTCCCGGCGGAAAACATCGAGTTGCCCTCGGTTGAGATCGAAGAGGAAATGCTGATCGACCAAGCGTCCGGATCGGTTCCCGAGTTGGCTCTTCCGGCGCCGGCCGAGAAGATCGAACGCGAAGCGGTGCGTGAAGAAAAGCGACCTCCCGCCATCGGTCGCGAGGCGCCGAAAGCCCCCTTTGAACTCGCGACGGCAGCCGCGATGGCGGCGACCAAGACAACGGCGGCGGCTATGGAAGCCGCGGTTGACAAACCGACTGCGCCACAGCTATCAAAGTCAGAACTAGAGGCCATTGCCCGAGAGATAATCGAGAAAGTGGTCTGGGAGGTTGTTCCCCAACTCGCCGAGACCATTCTCCGCGAGGAAATCGAAAAGTTGGTGCAAGAGAAGTTGGCCGAATAGAAAAGACCTTTCTTTTTTACCCCCAGTAGCGTAGAGAAACGATCAAGAATCCATTCGTGGGCACTGACGAAATGGATTATCCGGCCGAAGGAGTTTCATCCATGGATAGGCAACTACCAAAGCAATACGATCCGAAAGAAATTGAGCCGCACTGGTCAAAAATCTGGATAGAACGAGGCTGTTTCGATGCCAACGAAGCCGACCAGCGGCCGGCGTTCTCGATCGTTTTGCCGCCGCCGAACATCACGGGCACCTTGCACATTGGGCACGCCCTGGTTCTGAGCATCCAGGATATCCTGACCCGCTGGAAGCGCATGAGCGGCTATAACACCCTCTGGTTGCCGGGCACCGACCACGCGGGGATAGCCACCCAGTTGGTGGTCGAACGCGCGCTGGGCCAGGAGGGCGTAAGCCGTTTGCAGATCGGGCGTGAGGCATTTCTGAAGAAGGTTTGGGAGTGGAAAGAAAAACACGGCAACCGAATCAACGAACAGACCCAGGCCATGGGAGCCTCGGTCGACTGGCGCCGCACCCGCTTTACCATGGACGACGGCCTCTCGCGAGCCGTGCGCGAGGTCTTTGTGCGCCTCCATGAGGAAGGCCTGATTTATCGTGACCTCCGACTGATAAACTGGTGTCCGCGCTGTCAGACGGCGCTGTCCGATCTTGAGGTGACGCTCAAGTCTACGCCGGGAAAGCTCTGGACCATTGATTATCCGGTGCCGGGAAGCACGCGCAGGCTCTCGGTCGCCACCACCCGGCCCGAAACCATGCTCGGCGATACCGCCCTCGCGGTTCACCCCGAGGATCCCCGCTATCGCGATCTGATAGGCCGAGAGGTCGAGTTGCCCTTGACCGGCCGCCGTATCCCGGTCGTGGCGGACGCCGAATTGGTCGACCCTGAGTTTGGCACCGGCTGCGTCAAGGTTACCCCGGCGCACGACTTCAACGATTTTGAGACGGGCCGGCGGCACCAGTTGCCCTCGCTATCGGTGATTGGTTTTGACGGGCGCATGACCGAAGCGGCCGGGAAAGACTTCGCCGGATTGGATCGTTTCGAGGCCCGCGAGCGGGTGCTCGCCGCGTTACAGGCGCAGGAACTGCTCTCCGATATCAAAGACTACCAGGTTGAGCTCAGCCACTGCCAACGGTGCGAAACGATCATTGAACCGTTGCTCAGCAAGCAATGGTTCGTGCGTGTGCAGCCGCTGGCCGAGCCCGCCATCGCGGCGGTCAAGTCGGGCCGCACCGTGTTTATACCGCAGAGCTGGGAGAAGACCTTCTATGAGTGGATGTACAATATCCGCGATTGGTGCATTTCGCGCCAGCTGTGGTGGGGCCATCGCATTCCGGCCTGGACCTGTGCGTGCGGCGAAGTAATCGTGGCCCGTGAACCCCCCGCGCGCTGCCCCGCCTGTGGCTCGGCCGATCTTACGCAGGACCCCGACGTCCTGGACACATGGTTTTCCTCGGCACTGTGGCCATTTTCCACCATGGGTTGGCCTGAGCAGACCGCCACTTTGAAAAAATACTACCCCACCTCGGTCATGGAGACCGGCTTTGATATCATCTTTTTCTGGGTAGCGCGCATGCTGATGATGGGGTTGAAGTTCATGGGCGATGTGCCGTTTCGAACGGTGTTCCTGCACGCCATGGTGCGCGACGCCGAGGGGCGCAAGATGTCCAAGACCAGGGGCAACGTGATCGATCCGCTCGCGCTCACGGCGCAAACGGGTGCGGACGCGCTGCGCTTTACGCTGGCGATCTTGGCCGCCCAGGGGCGCGATATAAAACTCAGTACCGACCGGGTCGAGGGCTATCGCCATTTTATCAACAAGATTTGGAACGCCGCCCGTTTTGCAGAGCTCAACCTCGGCGATTTCGATCCGTGCTCGGCTGCGCAAGCGACGCAGCGCAGCCTCTACGACCGTTGGATTCTCAGCCGCACCCGCCAGGTCGTCATCGAGGTGACGACCGCGCTGCAAGACTTCCGTTTCAACGATGCCGCTTCGACGCTGTATGGGTTTTTCTGGCATGAGTTCTGCGATTGGTACCTTGAGTTGGTAAAGCCGGTGTTGGCCGGCCGCGCCGGGGCGGCCGCGCGCGCCGAGTGCCAGCGCACGCTTCTGACCGTGCTGGATGTGGCGCTGCGCCTGCTGCATCCCTTCACTCCGTTTGTAACCGAGGAACTCTGGCAAAAGCTCCCGCTTACCGAGCGAAAAAGTGAATTTTTGATTAACGCCGACTGGCCGACCGCTGACGCGTTGCCCGATGATCCGGAAGCTCTGCACGAAATCAATGGGGTGATTTCTGCCGTGACCGGCGTGAGGAATCTGCGCGGGGAGAGCAATCTCCCGCCCGGGAAACCGTTGACGGCGCACCTGCTGAGTAGCGACCGACAGCTCCTGGCCACCCTCGATCGCCATCGCGACACGATCATGCACCTGGCGCGGCTTTCGGCATTGCACTTGGGCGAGCCGGGCGCGCATCCTAAGCAGGCGGCGGTTGCGGTACTCGGAGAACTGGAGATCTGCGTGCCGTTGGCCGGCCTTGTCGACTTTGATTCCGAGCGGGCCAGGCTCGGCAAGGAAATCCAGAAGGCCCGCGACGATGTCTCCCGCGCCGACAAAAAGCTTAATAATCCGGCCTTTACCGAACGCGCGCCGGCCGAAATCATCGAAAAAGAACGGAGCAAGTTGGATGAGGCACGCGACAAGCTTGAAAAACTGAATCGCGCGTTTGCACAGATTGAGCGTTGGAGCAAAGAATAGCCTCATGGATCCGCGTGCGCAGCTCTCCATGCTTATAGACCTTGCGCTGCAGGAGGATGTGGGCGCGGGTGACCTGACGTCACAGGCGCTGTGTTCTGAAAGCGATCGCGGCAGGGCCCGTTTTATCTCCCGCGAACCCCTGGTCGTAAGCGGTTTGGACGTTGCCGCTGCGGTTTTCGCACGGCTGGATGCGCGCTGTCGTTTCAAATCCCGGGTGAAAGAGGGTGCGGCTGTCCGCAGCGGCGCGACGCTCGCGGTCGTCACCGGTCCACTGCAGGCGTTACTTTCCGGCGAACGGACCGCGCTGAATTTTACCCGGCATCTCTCAGGTGTGGCCACGTTGACCCGCCGGTATGTGAAGGAACTACGCGGAACACGCTGCCGACTGCTCGATACTCGCAAGACCACGCCCGGGATGCGCGCGCTCGAGAAGGCGGCGGTGCGCGCCGGCGGCGGGAGCAATCATCGCATGGGGTTATTCGACGGGATGCTCATCAAGGACAATCATATTGTCGCGCAGGGGTCGATTCAACGCGCGGTCGCGACCGCCCGTAAGCGAGTCGGACCGAAGGTGAAGATTGAGGTCGAGGCCGAGTCGCTCGCGCAGGTGCGCGCGGCGCTTTCGGCCGGCGCCGATATAATCATGCTCGACAACATGAAGCCCGCGCTCATGGTCAAGGCGGTCCGATTGGTCAACAGGCAAGCAAAACTCGAAGCCTCGGGTCGGGTCACGCTCGAGACCGTACGGGCCGTTGCGAAAACCGGCGTGGACTTTGTCTCGGTCGGCACCATTACCCACAGCGCCCCGGCGGTCGATATCGCCATGGATCTGTCGTAAGCGTTATCATTTCGTACGGCGTGGCCAAGTTATTTGTACTTATCGCGAATCTTTGCGCCAGATAGCGGACCGCCCAATAAAGCGCTGAAGTAGCAAAGGTCAAACACTCCAGCGCTCAAGGGGAAAACACTCCATATCATAGACAGCACGCCGAGCGTATGGTGCCGATACATAAAGCCAACCACAAGGAATGCTACGCCGGCCACCAAACGAAAGATACGGCCCGCCTGACTGTTGATAAATCGCGAGAAACCCGATCGATTGAAGACTTCTTCGAAATTACTCATGGGAAACCTCCTTAAAGGCTCAGCGGCAGTGCTCCATTCGCTGCAGCCGTTTGTTAAACAAATGATTAGGCTTGCTTGCCTCTTGTCAACGACATACCGTCTGTTTTTCCTATCACCACGCCGCGGCCGCAAGACGTCGGCTGGATTGCTTCGTTGGGTAATCAGGTTCGTATTATTGCCCCTCCCGTGTCAATGGGTGACTTTATCCCTGATCAAGGGAACGATGGAAAAAAGTTATTGACCTGAAAGAAATTCACTATCATTATGACACTAAATTTGCCGAGATGCTGTAGAAGTCTGGCACCAAGGGAATCAAAGGTGCATCTGTTTGCCTACACCAAAAGATTTTCATCTGGCGTCCGTATCGAATGCGCTGGTGAAAATATAACTTTTACGAGAGGAGATTCTTTATGAAAAAGATTGTGGTATTTTTGTTTCTGTTCCTAGCAGTTCAGTTTAGGGCTTATGCCGATGCTCAGCCGACGCCGGTCATCTTCATCCATGGGTTGGACGGGGGCCCAGGGCTCACGTATTACAACATGTATGCCAACTTTGCCGCTCAGGGGTTTCCTGAAGTCAGGATGAATGCCATGTTGGTTCCGAGGATCGGGGTTGCCTTCTTCGGAGATCCGACAGACTATGCCTGGCCTTATACGGACACCTCATCTCCTTATGATCCCAATCTCTGGAATCATACCGGAAATGTCATCTATAATCTCCCTGCACTGATAAATGCCATTCAAGACATGTTGAAAAATACGGGTGCCAGCCAGGTCGATCTCGTGGGGCACAGCAACGGGACAGCTTTGATCAGGCTTCTGCTAACCAATCCAACGTATGCCGCCGTGGCCTCAAAGGTGAGAAAGGTTGTATTCATTTCCGGATATGCCAACGTATCCGGATCCTATAATCTAAACACAATAAACTACTTTCTAAAAAGTGTGGCCGGCGATGAAAAGTTGCCGAAAAATATAAAATACTATGCGCTTAGCTCCGATTCCGACTCAAACATCAATAGTCCCAATCCTAAAGAATACGATACCCAGTACGGCCCTGTGTGGGCATTTAGCACCGCGGTCCTTCCTAGTGCCAATGTAACCAATAAACTTTTTGTCGGTCTTGACCATGCTAATGTACACAACGACCAGAATGCTATCGCCACGGTCTATCAGTGGCTTAGCGGTTCCACATTCAAGTCCTTGAGCTGGCCCAGGTATGTTAATATCGGGGGCATGATTGTGAATAGAGGTCTGGCACCATACAAGCAGGTGCCTCAGAGTTGCGGGTTGGTCGTGGTCAAATATTATGACCCTCAGACCGGCCGGGAGTCAGGTTTTGCCGGATTTTCATTTATCAACTCCCAGGGGAAATACTCGGTGAGTTCGGTTGATTCCACGAAGTACATAAAGATCATCGTTTACGCGAACGATGCAACGGGAGTGTGGTTTCTGGGCGATAACATAAGGTTCAATAACAATGCATTGGATTTAGTTGCGCCCCAGCCGATTATTAGATTTAACTGGGATGGTGATGTATCTATTGAAGTACGAACCTATTACGAATTTCTGAGTAGGATCGGGTATCTTAATAAATCAGCCAACTCCTTCTCTGGGAAGATAATAACTCCGGGATTCAATGATATAATTCTTGGCAATGCGGTGTTGCCTGGAGGTTTGCCCAGTGTATGGCAGTCGTCTGTTTTGTTGAATTACGGTATAACCACTGTTGACATGTCTCTTAACACGTATACTTTTGGCTATAATATAAATGGGGCATACAACTCAAAAGACATCCAGCTTGTCTCCAACTTGAACAATAAAGGGAACATTACCATCATGGTCAACGGTGCCGATCGATCCCAAAATATTTCAGACAATCTCCTTTACTTATATAAGTAAGGGTCGCAGGCCGACCTCTGACCATTCGTACGTTTTCATACGATACCGAACTATTATGCTATCGAATTGCGTGGTTATTTCTTCGGCACCCGTTTACTGAGGTCGAGCGCGCCGAATTCGTTGAGTTCTCCGAGCAGCAACAAGTTATTCTATAGTTTCTGTATAACTCCATACTATTAGTTGTTTCGTCACAACACGATTCAGTTTTCTAAGAGACAGGCACCTGTTTTGGGGAATGAAATAGTGAAAACAGACGCCTCAATGCATGTGCATGGTACCAGAAGGCTTGCTTGCTTCTTTAGGAACTATTACTCGGAAACTCGCCTTCTTGCCATCGACCACGAGGTTGATGGAATAGAACCCCGGAGGCATTACCACATTGTTGCCGTAGTGTGTTGATTCAGTCCCTTTTCCAATGGCTTGCATGATAACCACGGGAACATTAACCGATTCTCCAATGGGTTTTCTTTTGGCATTCAAATGTTGAAAGCTCATGGTCACGTTGGCGGTAGTCATCGCCTTGCCTGTTTTCGCGTCGAATACATGCACCACGAGATGGTGGTTGGGATGCATATCCGCCTCGGGCGATAGCGGTTCCGCGCCGCCGATTATCAACATCCCTTCCTTGACATTTTTTTGAGCGACTTCATCACTGGTGAAAAACGGTTCTGCCGGCAAGATAGTTAATTCGATTCGCATATCGTCGACAACAGTTGTTCTTACGATATTTTTCGTGTCTGCAGAAACTCTGAAAGCAACGGCCAAAATTAAGGTTGTTAGCAACATCATGGACAAATTACGCATGGTGTACCTCCTTCTCGTATTGGTTTGAATTATGACACAACTGGTTGTCGGGCCGGAGCACGGCGCCAATCCAACAGCCAAGTATCCTGACCTCCTTTTCATTTCGATGCTCACTCCCTGCGAATCCATATGCTTCCACCAGTATTTTTCAGGCAAAGCGGCATCTTCTGTTTGAAAAACGTCTCATGATAATGTTCCATATACGTATTCATGAGTACCATGCGAAATTCCTTGTTGTATTGTAGGAACGCTCTAAAAAGATATGCTTCGTTCCATGCACGTCCTTCATATACCCAAGCCTTTGGGTACTCGAACGGAAAGAAGATGTCATGGAAGTGAACATGAACACCTGAAGATAGTCTCGGCAATATTTCAAAGAAGATACGATTCACGTCGCTGTTTACTTTGCTGACGTGTGTCGAGTCGATGAATAGGATGTCATTCGCTTGAAGTGTCTCAAATTGAGCGAGGTCAACATCCTGCAAACGGGCCGGAATCGTCTTAATCGTACCTTTATCTGTGTCTTTGATGAGGGACATGAAAATATCAGGATAAGGTTCAATAAAAGTGGTCGCTATTGAACCATCGAAGTACAAATCATTTGTGTCCAGTGTCATGCAAGATGAAAAACCAGAACCTACTTCGATGATTCTCTTTGGCTTCAAGTATCTGATCATGCAATGCAACAGAATAGCATCAGAATACGAATAATACGGGTTTTCGTAGTAATAACGCAACCCTTCATGCGTTTGTGGTTGGAAGGGCATCTCCTTATAATATGCAACAAATTTATTAAGGAGCTTGAGCTGTTCTTCCTCATGAAGTTCGAGACCCGATATATTAAATGGAACACTTCCGAAAATTTTTACCTCATCCCTCCGTACTTCGTCCAATGAAGGGATTGGAGAATAGAAATGACCGGGTGGTACGAAGCGCGGATTTTTCCTTAGGGCAACAAGATCCGAATACAACTTATGAAGCTCCGAAACAATTTTATTAAGTATTGGAATCTTCTTAATGGTGGTCTTAAGGTAACTAAGCATGTTAAGGTCCTACTCTCCTAGTGTCATAAAATGGCGCGGTTTGTGGCCAGGACCTTGGAGACCGCGGCATTTTCTTTTGTTTGGCCGAAAGTTCGTAAACCCATTGGTTTGTCCCAAAGGAACATTTCGAGCACCAGGAAGTAGATATGTAGTAGCGCGACGAGTGCAACAACGATATCGGCCGCTATGGACATGTTTCTCCTCCAGACCCCAGCGCTAGCAGCGTCTGGCTGAAAGCAATGCTAGGCTTCTTTTCCGATACAATAGTTAACGATGCTTTGCGCATGAATAGCCGTCGTATTTAAAAAAGGAATTCCAAATTCGTCTTTGTTTAGGATTAACGGCAACTCGGTACAGCCAAGGATCAAAGCATTGATTGAATATCGCGCGATCATTTTCTTTACTACGGACAGTAATTCTTCCCGGGTTGAATCTTTTATGATGCCTAATTCGATTTCAGAAAATAGCCTATGATGAATAAGCTCCCGGTCTTCTTTATCAGGAACCACGACCGCCATGCCGTCGTCTCCAAAAGGCTTCTTAAACAAGTCCGATTCCATAGTGAACTTTGTGCCCAACAAACCAAGTCTCTTGAGACCTCTTGTCTTTGCATTCTTTCGTGTCTCGTCAATAATGCTCAGCATTGGTATGGGTGATCGTGAGCTCACTCTATCGAAAACAATATGGGGAGTATTGGCGCCGATGACGGCGAATTCGGCGCCCGCCTTGTGTAACGAAATCACTTTTTCAAGCAGCCAATCCGTGAGGCCTACCCAATCTTTTGCCTCAACTATTTTCATGAGACTTGATACGTCGGCACTGTAGATAATGATTTCCGGGTAGCCTAGATCTGCGTGCTTTGCATGAAAAGCTCCGATAATCAATTTGTAGTAGTCTACGGTCGATTCCGGGCCAATGCCGCCAATGATACCAATTCTCTTCATTGATAAATGTTCCTTATGCTTGGTTGAGAACTAACGAAAAGTTCAGCGGTGGGACGCGCAGCGGTCCGTCCGCTGCAACCGGTTGTCATGCGCAATTTTCATTTACATCTAGTGTACCTCTCTTGCCCTGATTTCGATGGCAGACATGATGCGCGTCCGGATCTCGTCATAAATAGCGATGTCGATTCCTTCAGCAACTTCGAGCGATACCGCAAGTCCGTAGGCCACGGGCTCCTGAATCTTTGCTGCATCACTGCGGCAGTTGACCTTAACCGTCAGGCTTGCGTCATCCGCTATGGCGATTGCTCTGTCTCCATCGAATACCTCGTGCTGAATCGTTCCGCGACGAACAGCCTTCCAGTCCGCATCCTGTCGGTTGGGTGCGAGCGAGTCGCTTTCAGCCTCAAACCACAAGTTCGCGGCGCGATATCGTTGCGTGTTTGCAGCCACGGGAGACATCCAAGCAAGGGTGACTGTGAGGCGTCTCCATTCCCGACGCGCACCTAGGGAAGGAGGCAAGGGTAAAGTAAACAGGTGTGCCTCTTCATCGCCTAGTTGACCGAACCCCAGCAATGTGGCCCGTTGTTCCGTGCAGGCCAGAACACGCTCGCTGGCCGGTACACCGTATCCCAACCACCGGTTGATCCAATTGCGGATGTATCGTCCATTGTCCTGTGTTTGGAGTATGTCTTGTAGTCGAGTTCCGATTTCGCCCCAAGAACAACCGTGAACAATCATCGCCTTTAGCAATGGGGCGATGTAAGAGCTCAGCTCGATCTCAGGAGCTTGTTCCTCAAATACATTAACAAGGGTGTCGTGGCATGATGCCGCTATTCTGGAGATCAAAGCGGCAGCATTGCTCGTTCCGCAGCAGTAGATGGCTTTGTTTACATCACCTGCAAGCGCACTGGGTGAGGCCACCTTGTTGCCCGGGGCAATTCGCATGTCCCGGAATTTAAATGTTGCGTGCACTGGTCTGCCAAGCAGCCTGGTATAAAGAACACGGCCGCCGTTGAACAGGACGTCAGGCTTGATTCCCCTACGGTGACCGCTACCGAATGCGGAAACTGGACTTGGCAATAAGCTCCCAAACAGATTCACGGCGTGATCGATATGACTCACCGTGGCACTATCATTGTGTAGCGCACCGACTGTAATGCCGTTGATGCTTTCTCCAGGAGAGAGAATTCTCCTGTGACGGGCATTTTCGTATAGCGCTCTAACGATGGCGGCTTCCTTCTCTCTGTCCGGTAGGATGTCGTATTCGGCCTCTGGGATGTTGGTCGTGATGTCTTGAGAGTGGTTGCCAGCACTGATGACGAAAAGAACGCGGTACTTCACACTTAGCCAATCTAGGAGCCGAGCTAGTGGACTCAGCACTTGGCTGAACTGCCGACACGGATCTCCAATAGAGAAATTGATGATTCGGATTGTTGGAGCAGCGGCATTACCCGTGCCTTCGCCCTCAAATATTCGATGTACAGCCCGGTGAATATGATCGACTACCAAAACATCGCTGGGAATCTGCTCGGGGCGGGGCGAGCCAATCCAGTGGATAGGCTTCATAATTGGGCGCACATATACGGGGTGAGGCAGCGGTGGTGCTCCATCGTTCAGGTCGCCATGAACAACCAAAGATGCCATTGCAGTGCCGTGTATTCTGTCCGGGACCGTGTACGCCGAAGCATAGTCGTCCGGATCATCTATTATCAGCCGATTTGCAAGCAGACTGTGATTTGCCAGCGGAAGTCCATCAAGAATCGCGATAATTGGGTCGCCAGTTGGGAGCAGTGCATCTTTTGCTTCATGATCCGACAAGTTGCCTTCAACCGACCGCTTCCCCGTGGCCATTTGACCGACCGGACGAAAGAATATCACGCTGTCGCACTTGATGAGGTCTACGTCTGGATGCCCGGCAATCTGTTGCGCAGCGGTTGCGGGTATCTCTGCAAGCAGAGCGTGGTAGGCAATATCGCTGATAATGCATTCATCCAAGACTCTTCCACCAAGCTGCCTGACAAGTTCATCGACTTGTTCTCGTGCTTCTTGTCTTTTGGCATAAGTGCCACGGAACCACAATTCAATTTCAAAACGGATGGCGTGCCCGCCATCGTGCGCCAGGTCTTCCCGCCAGGCATCAAGTACGCCGGTCTCCTCAATTCGGTCCTGAACACCCCAGCGGCGAATATCCTTGAGGTATAGAAACACATCACGGAACTTGGTGAGGCCCCGTTGGAACTTTATTTCATTGTCATCCTGATATCGCTGCCATAGCGAGAGCATCTCATCAAGAGCCCGCTGGTTGGTAATGATGAGATAAAACCGACCGCTAAGCTTTTTGGCTACGTCGCCCTCATCATAGAAGTCCTGGTCGGGTATAATCTCATCGGTTTCAATCTCGCCCATCCACTCAAGACCATTGATTCTTTTGACAGCATTGGAGAAATTCTCAATACTGCCAACAGTCTCAATTACCAGTACCTGTTCCGGGTCTGCTCCAGCTGCAGTCTGCTGCAATTCCACTCGCCGGGCGTTGAATTCCATTCGAAGCTGAGAAAAGATTGGGGACAGGCGTTGTCCCTGTCTGTTTTGAGAAGGCCGATGTACACGGGTGGGGAATCCGTGTCCCTTTGAGCGGTCGGCGGTCTCTGGCGTTGGAAAAAGCAACAAAGGGCGGTCCGGCATTATTCATCGTCTCCATTTTGTTGCTTTGTCTTGACAGATCGTGCGGCCCAATTCTTGAGGGTGCGGTCCACAATTGCCTTCATGATACGAAACAGGTTGTTCAAGCACGTATTGGCGAAAAACACTTGCCCCGAATTCCTCTGCCTCGGCGAAGTTCACGCCATAGAGCTTCTTCGCGAGCGTCTCGGGGGTGTATCCAAGAGACATCTTGATCCGTCGCTCGAAATTGCCGAACCACTCGGCTAATCGGGCGCGCGTGGGCTCAGGCAATGTCATGCGTACCTGGAATCTGCGCCATACGGCTCGGTCGAGAAGCTCTGCGTGGTTGGTTGCACCAATGACCACTACGTGGGTGGGCAGTAAATCAATTTGCATCAACAGAGAACTAACAACCCGCTTGATCTCACCGGTCTCGTGCCTGTCGCCGCGTTCTTTTCCCAAAGTTTCGAACTCGTCGAAGAAGAGCACGCACTTTCGGGTGCTTGCATGCTCTAGCAGCCGCCGCAAGCGCACAGCGGTCTCGCCGAGATATGTACCCACTACCCCCTCGTATCTGACGATGAGCAGAGGCACCATCAGTGCGTGTGCCAAGGCTTCCGCTAACGAGGTCTTTCCATTGCCAGGTGGGCCTATGACCAGTATTCGGTTTCGGGGTTCTAAGTTGTATGACCGAAGAAGGTCAACCCGGTGGTGTTCTTCAACCACCTCCCGCGAAATGTCCTTCACTTCCTTGGGAAGAACGAGATCGTCGAAAGTCCGCTCAGGCATGACCTCACGAAGAAGATTCGTAACCCGCTGATCGAGCACAGCATTGCCATTCGATATGGGTCTGTCTGCCGGCGTGGAGCGAAGTAGTTCCTCCAGCGTATTTGCGAGGACAGTATGCTTCTTCGCTCTTTCTTCTGCGATGATAGCTTCGACAACCTTGCGGAATCGGGCCTTGTCGCCAACCATTCCGAACTTAACGAGATCTGTAAGTAAATCTGCTCTAGCCATAATAATCTCCAGATTCGCTCATTTCCATCCCTATCTCAATCAAATACCCTCACCCCAAGGGGCAAGAAATTCAAAGTTTAATTTGTATATTCAAGAAGCATAACGCCCAGTTAAGCCGCAACCCGGCTTGTCCGGGTTGTCGCGCTTGAACTGGTTGTTAGGCTCATTTTTCATTCCTATGTCCCCTTATCTGATTGTAGATCGGGATTCTCCCTTTCTCAGACTCATACTTGTCGATCCAAAATAATTCCCACTCATAGGCTTTCTCATCATCTTCAATTTGAGAATACTCGATTTTTACAAAATCCCAGCCTTCCCTTTGATTTTCTGATAGACGTTTTCTTATATTTCCTTTTCCGATGTACACTATCTCATGTTCTTTGTTTACATACCGATAGATCCCGCATAGTTCAGCGTTGATCTTCTGATACTCTGACCTTAGAACGCTTGTCTCAAATGCCGGCATCAACTTAATAAACCAAATCTTGCCGTCGCGCGAGACATAGAACTGGTTATTTTTGTTGTTTTGAATAACGGACCTGACCCAACCTTTTTCGACAATCTCCCGACACTGTCCATAGAGACCCTTTTTGATTGATCCATTTATCTTGTAATCATCAGGCGAATCTTTCTCTTTCTTGAACTGAAATCCAATACACCTTTCATCATCATTGCAGAAGATATTCATAAAGGAATATGATTCAATTTGAGCAACTCGGACGAACACAACGTTGAAGTAAAATCGATCGTGTTTAATCGAAATGCAGGGTTCATCGGTCGCAATATTTATTCTCTTTACTTTCTGCCATTCCATTATCTTTTCCTCATCCGACTTTAGTCAGCTTAACAAGTTATTCTATAGTTTCTGTATAACTCCACAATCCTCCTGAGTCCCTCAGAATACCATGCAACGATCATTCATATGTTTCCATACGATCTATGGTCTATTGCCTACTTGTGTTCCGAGTGTCTTATGTAGTGACACTACATAATCACCTGACTTTTTTTTCAACTGTTTTTTGTGTTTCTGGATATCTCGTCATTTTTCAGGTTCTACGAGCGGAGTCTTTTGTTGGGCACCGCCAAGCTTCGCTCTGAGCACCTTGTGCCTATGAATAAAGACGTGACGAATAAACCAGCGCACGAGATGTTTTGCCATGCGGGGGCTGAAGGTGAGCTGATCCACCAAGAGAATCGCTCCGGGATCGGATGGGTACGGAACGATCTGCCGCTCGTGGCGCCACAGTTTCATTGAACCCATCGGGGATTGTTCGACAAATCCACGCCCTTGATTGAGTTCCAGAAGGGTCATATCGGAATAGTCAATGGGAAGAAAGCCGAACAGAAATATGTAGCTTCGGAACATCGGAGTACCCGGCTTGATCTTGATGTCCGCCAATGACTGAATACCTTTGGGACTCGTCATGCGAAAAAATGGCCAAATCTCCGCAGATATCCCTTTGACTGATGTGATCCACTCCCAGACTTTCTCTATCGGAGCAGAAAGCCTGGATTCAAAACGCATAGAGATCATGTCGCTCATTCGTTTACACCTATTTCTTATTTCTTCGGCACCCGTTTACTGAGGTCGAGCGCGCCGAATTCGTTGAGTTCTCCGAGCAGCGGCTGACCCCAGCGCAGGAAGGCCTCGGTGACGTTGTTGCCGGCCGAGTTGATGAACTCGTCCGGGAGGCGCCGGGTTTTACCGGCCACGGCCTTGAGGGGAACCAGCTTGAATTCGACCCGGTAGGGCTGGTTCGAAAGGCGCTGGATGGCTATGGAGCCGTCGACTTTGCCCGACAGCGCCACCCGAGCGGCAAACCGGCCGCACTCGCGCGCCTCCTCGCGGTCGACCGGGCTCTGATCCGGGAAACGAGCGCTGGATGTAGCCGAGCGTGTCGCCGCGCGCGCGCAGCTTCTTCGAGATGCCGGCCTTCTCAAAGTGCTCCTTGATGCGGTCGACCAACGCATCGCCCAAGGCGCCCGTGCCCGAGAGCTGAACGTTCCCGTGACTGTCGGCTTCGAGTTTGCCCTGCGAGAGCACCTGCAGGATCGGGACATGGTTTTTGTCCTCGATCCCCTCCGACACCGCGATCACGCAGCGCTTGTATTTCTTGTAGACCGCCGCAACGTCGTTGACGAAGGTCTCGACGTCGAAGGCGCGTTCGGGCAAATAGATCAGATGCGGCCCGGATTCGGGGGTCGTGCGGGCAAGCGCCGCGGCCGCGGTGAGAAAACCGGCGTTACGACCCATGCACACCCCGACGTACACGCCGCCGAAACACTGATTGTCCAAATCAACGCCGCGGAAGGCGTTGGCAACGTAGCGCGCGGCCGATCCGTAGCCGGGGGTGTGATCGTTTTCCATCAGATCGCAGTCGACCGTCTTGGCGATATGGAACAGACGCAGCTCGTAGCCCTTGCCTTTGGCGGTATCGTTAATGAGGTCGAGGGTCTCGGAGGTGTCGTTGCCGCCGATGCCAAAGAGGTAGCGGATGTTGTACTTTTCAAACACCTTGAGCATCGAGGAGTTCTCGTCGGCCGTGGGTTTGTGACGCGTGGTTCGTAGCTGCGAGGCCGGCGTGAAAGCGATGTTTTGGAAGACGCTGTGGCTCTGCGCGCCGAGGTCAATGAAGTCCTCTTTGAGCACGCCGTCGATACCGTTGAGGCTGCCCCAGATCCCCAACACCTCTGGTGCATCAAACAGCACCTCCGCCACCCCGGCCACCGAAGCGTTGATCACGGCTGTCGGACCACCCTGCGTGAACACCACGGCATTGCCTTTGATCGTGCTCATCAGACCCCTCCTTCGGATAAAAGACCGTCGGCATCTAACCATTAAATGAATAGGGTGATTGAGCGGCTGCTGGCAAGCGAATTTTATTATTGTCGTAATGGTCAAAATTATCGCCGGGTCCTGTCGCCTCGCATCCCCCGGCGGTGCTCATCATCGAAAAAACACGATGATTACGCTCCGGCGGGGGGCCCCCTGCTCGGCGTCACCCGGCGCGCCAAAATACTGATATACCTTATGGACTTTTTATCTAGTAAGGGATTTGATTTCTTTATTTCGTTGAGCAGAGAAAATGCCTAATAGATCAGTCGCACCGAAGTTAGAGCGTAGGCTAGGTCAACAAGTACCCGGCCGGATTGTACCGGCAGTCGCTCCAGATCCCGTTCCCGAGCGTCTACGATCCAGGCGTCCCGGATGCACCCGTTGCCCGACTCGAGGCCGACCGGGCCGGGAGGGCCCAGACGGGTCAGCCGGATCACCGTACCCCCGCCGTTATGAGCCGGTTTGACCGCGGTGAGGAGCACGTCGTCGCGGTTGAGCGTAACGAGCGGCTGACACAGACCGCCGGCCCAGCCGGAGAAGTCGGACCGCACCTCGCGGGCAAAACGCGGCAGGCTATTAGACAGCCAATCGCCCTTGGGAGTGGACCAAACTGCATAGTCAAAGGTGTGCTCGTCGGGATCGCGGCCGCCGGTCGGGTGGGCCAGGATCGGCAAAAGGCCGAAAGCTCGCTCGCGGTAGGCGTTGCGCAGCGCCACCCAGTCGAGTCGGCCGCAGCCGTCGGAAGACAGGCTGGCCGGGCCGCCCAAGACTATCGCCAGGCCCACGTCCGATTGCTCGTCGCGCAGGTGGGCAAACGAACGCAGCGGCCAAAAGGTGGGATTGTAGAGTTTCCGGTGAGGTCGTTCGACCACTCCGCCGAGGACGTCCATGCATAGGCGCCGGGCGTGTAACCGGGTAGGAAAACGCACGCACACCGTACAGCGGGCGGCCGCCGCGCCCTGCAAACGCATACGAATTACCGGAGTATCCCGTTCGAGCCACAACGTGCGCACTACCGGCATGAATCGCCGATCGGATATGATGCGCACTTGCAGATAGCCCTGATCCTCGAAGGCCAGAAGCCGCGCCTTCTCTTGACTGGCCCGGCGCCACTCCCGAAAATGACCGCCCAAAAATTCGTGCCCGAGGCGCCACAGTCCGCCCGAGTCGTGGAAACTCACCAGGTCGTTGGCGGGGCCGTCGAGAAGCTCGCGTCCATCCGCGTCGAGCCAGGAAACAATGCAGCCGCCCGCCTGCTCCTCGAGAACCAATCGATAAGAGGGGCTGATTATTTCTAAGCGTCCGTTCTTGAGGCTCCACTGCGGGGGGCAGTCCAGAAGCGGCGGCTCTCGATGTTCGGAGGCGCACGCAGCGTCGACCAGGGCCTGGTCTGCCAGAGACTCGGCCGTTTCCAGCCAGGGTTTTTGCTCGGTGTTCCAGACCCGATCGTTGGAGGTGCCGGTGATGAAATCATGGTGGTTGCTCACGGCCACCATCTCCCAGGATCGGGCGAGGTTTGCGCCGTTGCCGTTGTTGTCCGGGCAATGGCGGCTCTCGGCGGCAAGCAGTTTGCCGACGATGCGCTTGCAGCGTTGTTTGGCCTCGGGCCGCGAAGCGTAGAATCCCATCCAGTAGGGATTGGGATCCAAACGCAGCACCGGCAGGCGATCGCGGTGGCAACCGACCAGCCGAAGGTAGTCGTCCAGCCCGGCGCTTATCGCCCAGGTGCCCGTACGGCCGAAACGCTCGCGGTTGTACCGATCGAGCAACGCGACCAAGTCGGGGATGGGATCGTTGAAATCGCAGCCTATCGGACAGAACAGGTACCCGGTCGGTGAAAGCGGTTCGAGCTTTTTGATGTATCCGTCGATCCGCCGGGCCACGTGGCCTTCGCTGCGCCAGGGAACGCCCATGGTCCATCCCATCCAGCGGATGATGCCTTTGTGGGCCACCATATCGCCCTGAAAGTAGGTGAAGGCGTTCCAGTGGGTCAGCACCTCGGACCCGTCGCCCGCCTGCCAGACAAAATCCAGGCTGCGATGGGTGCGTTGGAGCAGCTCGGCGCTCGATCCGGGAAGGGGGAAGGCCGAACGCGGGCGATAATCGGTGGCCAGGAAATGCATGCCGTCGATGCGAGTGATGCCGGCCTGATCGAATCCGAGCGCGCGCAAAAGCGCCGGCAATTCAGGTGATAGGCCGAAGTCGTCGGGTAGGTACGCAAGTCGCGGTTCGATCGTCATTCCGTGCGTTCGCAACCACTGCTGGCCGAGCAGGTAGTCGCGCAGGATCGCCTCGGTTGCGGGCAGGGTGGCGTCAGGGGACGTCAAGCCGCAACCTAAAAGCCGCAGTCGGCCGGCGTTGATAAGGTTACGGACGACCTCGCGTCGCTCCGGCCGATTTTGCCAGTACACATCGAGGAAGAACAGGCTCTCGATCCCAAAAACCCTTCTTGGTTCGGCCTCTAGCTCAGCGATGGCTCGCTCGATGACGCTCTCGATGCGCATCCGGTAGTATTCAGCCGACGTATGCAGCCAGTTCACATCCCAGTGGCTGGTCTCGCCGAAAACGATGACCCGGATTGCATCTTTGGGGATTCCTAGGGATTCGCGCAGGTTGGCTTCGAAAGTTTTCAAATCACGATAATTTTACACTAGTACTGCTTCATTGTCATCCTTTCGTCCTACAAAAAGCATTAATTACTGGAACTCGCTATCTGCTGCCATATGTCGATTTCACGACTTTTTCACCTTATCGTCACTAATTCGTCACAGAGGTAATCCATGTTTATGCCCAATAAAATTTTTTTTACTACCCATACTGGAGGTTACCGAATGCGAATTTCAAAAAGAATTGCTCTTAGTTACAAGCTGTTAATCCTGCTTAGTTTTGTGATGATTCCCAAGGTACTCTCTGCAGCCGATACGGAAATCACACCAACCACCCCCGCTGTCGAACAGGAACACTCATCACCTGCGGATACCGCCAAGGATACCCCGCAGCCGGCGACCTATCAGCCGGAGCCGGTAGCCAATCAGTCGGCAGCCGAGCAGTCGGCGAATAACGCAGGCGGCCTCACCTTTAAGTATAAGGGGATCACGCTCAATCTAGGGGGCTTCATCGAAGCGGCGGGCATTTACCGCGACAAGAATATGAATTCGGATGTAGCGACGCCGTTTCAAAAGCTGCCGCTGTCCAATTCGGCCGGCTTCTACCAGCATGAGACAAGATTCAGCGCGCGTCAGACCAGGCTATCCCTGCTCGTGCAGGGCGATTACAGTCCCCAAACCCATCTTGCCGGCTATTACGAGATGGACTTTCTCGGTGCGGCCCCCACCGCCAACTCTAATGAAAGCAACTCCTTTAACCCTCGGATCCGGCATCTCTACGCGGCCGTCGATTGGGATGCGCTCGGCCTGCATATACTTGCCGGCCAGACCTGGTCGCTGGTAACGTTAAACGACAAGGGCATTACCCCGCGCAACGAAGTCAGCCCGGCAACGATAGACGCCCAGTACGTTCCCGGCTTCACCTGGGCCCGTCAGCCCCAAGTGCGCGTTGCTTGGGACTGGAACAAAAAAGTTTGGCTGGCTCTTTCGGTCGAAAACCCCCAGACTACTTATAACGGGGGGCCGAATTTGCCCACGACCGAAGTGGCAATCAACCAGACGTTTGGCTCGAATTACGCCGCAAACCTGTCGTCGAGCCCTTTTCCGGATATTGTCGTAAAGGCAGCCTTTGAGCCCGGCTGGGGACACTATGAGGTATTTGATATGGTTCGAGTCTTCCCGTCGAACATCGCAGGCAGCGGAAAAGTGACGAAAATAAATACCACCGTCGATGACGTGGGCGTCGGTTTCATTCTGCCGCTGATAACGAAAATGCTTAGTCTTCAGGGCAGCGCCACCTACGGTAAAGGGATCGGCCGATACGGATCCGGCCAATTGCCCGATGTCACCGTGGACCCGGAAGGCAAACTCGTGCCGATTAAAGAATTGCAGCTTCTTGCCGGCCTGAAGTTCAACCCGACGAGCGATTGGAACTTCTACGTATATTATGGCCGGGAGCAGGTGGAGAGGACTTCCTGGAATCAGGGCGGCAAAGGGTATGGCTACGGCAGCAGCCTCTATGATACCAAAATCGGCGCGGCGGTCTCCACCAATCAGGGCCAGGTCAACAGTATCTCCCAGGTTACGGCCGGCGGATGGTGGAAATTCTACCAGGGCAGCATCGGCGTCATGCAGACCGGCTTGCAGTACTCTTGGACAGATAACTCGTACTTTACCGGCACCGCCGGAGCCCCCTATGCATCCAACAACATTGTGTTGGTAAGCCTGCGCTATTATTGGCAGTAATAAAAAGTTAAAACATTCCTCAAAAACCCCGTTAATATCGTAAGAAACCCTAAGGCCTCTTGACGGAATAAAACCCGTCATTAATTTGTTGCCATCACTGAACCATATATGGTTCATACGCCATTATGTTAATAAACTTCCGAAACCAGATTTTGGCCTTTGCTTTGTTTGCGCTTTTCTGCCGACCGGTTTACGGCCAAGACACCGATACGCAGTCGGCGGCGCCAATACGCACGATGACGCTCGCTGAGGCACTGGCCTACGCAAAGGCCCACCAACCCGCGATCCTTGCGGCACGCATGCGAGTGCTGGCGGTGCAGGCTGACGTGCAGGTCGCGCGAGCGCAATGGCTGCCCCTTGCCACACTCGGAGTGCAGCTCATTGAAGGCACGACAAATAATACTACTACGTCATACGTCTCGATCCCGGGCCTGGATATTCCACGAATAGGTGGTACCGCAGTGACTGCAACCGGCAGTTTCACGCCTCATGCATCTACGTTGGCCGGTATCGGATTGCAACAAGAAGTTTTTGATTTTGGTCGTATAGCCGCACAATCGGCCGCATTGGATGCGCTGGTGAACGTCCAGAGCCTTGGCGCCAAAGCCGAGCGGCTGGCCATCGCTTTTAGCGTCGAGGAAGCTTTCTTCGCTGTTCAAGCGGCGCGAAATATCGTGCTGGCGTCGCAACAGGCCTTCGCGCGGGCGCAAACGCATCGTGATATGGCAAAGGCGAAAGTCGCGGCCGGATTGCAGCCGACGATTGACTTGACCCGATCCGATGCCGAGGTAGCTCAATTCGACGTCGCACGGATTCGCGCTCAGGGCGGTCTGGATGCCGCGCAAAGCGCATTCGCCGCGGCAGTCGGCGTGCCGGACCTGCAACTTGACGCCTCGGGTGAGGCGCCGCCCGAGAGCGAGCTTCCCAGCATCACGTCGGTTATCGCGCGCACCATTGAAGTGAATCCGGAGCTGCTCCAGGCGGTAGCCCGGCTTGATGCTCAACAAGCATTGACGCGCTCCATTGCGGCCCTTTGGCTTCCCAACCTGGCCTTAACCGCCTCCTTCTCGGAGCGCGAGGGCGGCGCCGACCCGTCAAGCGGCAGTCCCGGGGCGCATGCGGGATGGGTGCCCGACGTGCCAAATTGGGATGTGGGGCTCGTGCTCCGCTGGCCGCTCTATGACGCCGTCGTTCTCGCTCGCAGGGATTCGTCTCATGCGCAGGAAGCGGTTGCGAGGGCCGACGTTGACGCCATTCGTCAGCGGCAGATATCGGCAGTGCAGCAGGCATACGTAGCGGTCACCGTGGCCCAATCGGCCCTGCCGGCGCTCGCCAAGGCCGTCGCGGCGGCGCAGAGCAACTACGAACAGGCCGACGCGCGATTTAAAGGGGGCCTCGGGACCATCGTCGAGCTGACAGACGCCGAGGCGGTGCGTATCGACGCCGAGATCCAACTAGCGCTGGGGCGCTTTACCTTGGCACGCGCGCGCGCGGCGCTCGCCCGCCTGGTTGCGGAGGAGCCTTAAGTACCATGAGCGAAAACCCACACTTGAGTGACGCGAGCGGGCACTCGCACCCGCCAGCGGCTTCTCGTAAGAGTCGGATCATTCCGATGGCAATTGCTGGCACGGTTGTCGCAATCCTCGTTGCCGGCGGGCTCATGTTCGTCCTGGCCGGCCTGCGCACCAACAAAGTCGCCCTTGCCGACCAGCCCAAAGGCGTCACCGTCATTGACGCGGTCGCCGCGACCTACCGGCCGACCGTCAGATACATCGGCGCCATCGAGCCGTGGGTTGAAGCCAGACTGGGGCCGCAATTTACCTCCGCTTATGTCGACACCGTGCTCGTTCGTCCGGGTGAATTCGTAAAAAGGGGCCAGGTCGTGGCCACGCTTGACTGCCGCAGCGCCTCGGCCCAGGCCAACTCAGTGGCGATGCAGGCGCGCGCGCTCGAAGCGCAAAAAGAGGCTATCGGTCACGAGGCCGCTCGAGTAGGCGGCCTCGTCGGCGGGGGCTTCGTGTCTCCTGACGAGGCGGAACAGAAGACGGCGGAGAGCACCAGTAAGCAGGCCGAGCTCCTCGGCGCGCAAGCCAGGCTCTTGACGGCTTCTCTGGAGGTCAACGACTGTATCTTGCGGTCTCCTTTTGACGGCGAAATTGCCGATCGCCTGATGGACCCGGGCTCGTTCGCTCGACCCGGCGGGATCGTTGTGACCGTGGTCGATCGCAGCACCGTGCGTGTCATCGCCGATGTGCCAGAGGGAGATTTCGCCGCCGTGGCCCCCGGCACGTCTGCAAGCATCCGCCTGCTTGCGACCGGCGCCCATCTTACGGGAAAAGTCTCGCGGCGCTCGCCCGCGGCAGACCCGTCTACGCGCACGATTCACCTCGAAATTGACCTTGCCGATCCCGAACGGAAGATTCCGGTTCGCTCGACGGCTGAGCTAATCATCGAGGTCGGCGAGCCGGTCCCTGCGACTGAGGTTCCGCTGGCAGCGGCGTCGGTTCGCAATGCCAGAGCTTCGCTGTTTGTCGTGGAAGGCAACGTCGCGCATAAGATGCAGGTTGATGTCCTGGGCGAGGCCGCCGGAAATCTTTTTGTCGATCCTACCTTGAAGCCCGGAGTTCAAGTCGTCACCGAGGGCCGCGCCCTGCTCAAGGACGGCGATCAGGTCGTTGCCAGTAAGGAGGCCGCTGCACCATGACGCGGCTGTCGCTCGCTAACCCCATTGCCATCCTCATGGTGTGCATTGGGGTCATTGTTTTTTCCGTGGTCGTCACCCCGCGGATGAGCGTGGACACGTTTCCAGAGCTGACGCCGCCCGTACTGATTGTGGGCACGCTTGCACCGGGGCTCGGCCCCAAAGACGTCGAAAAAACCATCTCCTGGCGCATCGAGAAGTACGTGAGCGCGACGCCGGGTGTCGAGCACGTCGAAAGCGTTTCGCGCAACAATCTGAGCATCGCCTACGTCTGGTTCAAATGGGGAGTCGATCTGAACTCCTCGCAAACGCTCGTCCAGCAGCAAGTTGCATTCGCCATGTCGGCGGTTCCCAAGTCGCTGGGTGTCCTGCCGCCGTTCGTCCTCCAGTACGACCCTTCGAACGCGCCGGTGATTCAGGTTACGGTCTCCGGCGGCAACCTGACGGGCGCACAATTATACGACTATGCCCAAAACTACGTGGAGCCGCTGTTCGAGGGGATCCCGGGCGTGGCGAGCGCCTCCGTCAACGGCGGGCAACAACGACAAATCAATGTCATCGTCAACCAGGTAAAAGCGCAAACGCGCGGCCTTACTTCCAGCGACGTGGCGGCCGCCGTTGCCAAATCTAACGCCCTGCTGCCGTCCGGCGAGTTTATCTCCGACAAGTTCGACGCCAATGTCTACACCAACGCCGTTGCCAAGCGTGTGAGCGACATCGGCGATGCCGCGGTAAAGGTTGTAAACGGCAAGCCCGTGCTCATTAGCGACGTCGCGCGCGTTGAAGACGGCGGCTCCCCGGAAACTCAGAACGTAAAGGTGAACGGTCAGGACGCCGTGTATCTGAACGTCTTGCGCATTCCGGGGGGCAATACGATCGAGATCGTCGATGCGGTCAAAGAGGTGGTCAAGAACCTGAAAAATCTGCCGGCCGGGGTCGAAGTCAAGGCGATTTTCGACCAGTCGACCTTTGTCCGGAACACCTACTCCGGGCTCAAACGCGAGATCTTTCAAGCACTGATCCTCATATCCATTGTCATTCTGATCTTTCTTCAGAATGCGCGTGCAATGCTCATTGCCGCCGTCGCAATTCCCATTTCGTTCGCGATTGTCCTGCTTGTCCTCTACGCGACCGATCAGACGCTCAACGCCTTTACGCTCGGCGGTCTGACGCTTGCCATGGGACCGCTGGTGGATATTTCGGTCGTCGTTCTCGAATCGATCCACCGGCACCAGCACGGCGACCGCACGGTTGCGGCCGCAGCGCTGGAAGGGACCAACGCGGTCGCCATTCCGGCGCTTGCAGCAACCCTCACCACCGTCGCGGTATTGTTGCCGGTGCTGCTGCTCGTGGGTCTGGCAAAAAGACTGTTTGCGCCGCTTGCATTGACCGTCGCCTGCGCAATGCTCGCCGGTTACTTGGTCAGCATGCTAGTGACGCCGCTGGCGTGCCGCTACTTTCTCAGCCGCCCCAAGCCCGGAAAGTTGGCAAAGCGGACCTCCGCAATAATCGGGCGCGTCGCTGACGGCTATGCGTCGATTCTGCGCGGGGTTCTCGAGTGGCGGGCATGGTTTATTGGTGCAGTTGCCATCCTAGTTATCGCCGCGATCTGGACGGCGAGTCACTTGCCGAGCACGTTCTTTCCGGAAATTGACGAATTGGAGGAAACGGTCTACGTCCGCGTCGCGCCTGGCACGTCGTTGGCGACGGCGGCAAAAATGATGACCGAAATGGGTGCTACGCTTGCCAAGGAGCTTCCAGCCGGCAACGTGGAGCTTGTCCTCACCAATGTCGGATCGCCGCAGAACGTACGCAGCGCCATGACCAGCCCCAACGCCGGTCCCCATATGGGGTTTATCAGCCTGGCGCTTGTCGACCCCGACAAAAGAAGCCTCTCTCAGCGCGAGATTGCGGATAAAATGCGCCAGATTCTGGTGCGCGATTATCCGGGCGTGGAATTCTTGCAGGCGCCGGGAGGCCTGGTCGCCAGTGTCTTTTCCAACGGCTACCTCGTTCCCCTGGTGGTGGAGATCCGCGGCGAAGATCTCAATGAGCTTGCGGACAGGTCGACCGCGGTCGCCGAAGTCGCCCGCACCGTCCCCGGCATTCGCGATATCTATCCTTCGCTGCAAGTGGACTATCCCGAAGTGCACGTGGACACCGACCGGACGATGGCGAGCCTGGTCGGCGTCAGCTCGAGGGGCGCGGCCCAAACGACTCTGGAAGCAACCCTCGGCAACATCAACACACCGAGTGTCTGGATCGACAGCGCCAACGGCCAGTCGTACTATGTCGTTACCTCTTACAGCGGCACGGATGTGAGCGATCCGGCGGCGCTATCCCGCCTGCCGGTGAAAATCAGCGAGAGCGATAGGACCGTCACACTCGGTGCCTATGCCGACGTGCACCGGTCAACGGGACCCATTGCCATCGAGCGCAACCAGCTCGAACGCGCTGCGCACGTGCTCATGCAGACGGAGGGCCGTGATATCGGCAGCGCCGCCGATGAGCTGGAGCAAAGACTCCTCAAAGATCCTGCCACTCGCAATATGCCGTTCCGCTTCGTGGGCCAGGTCGACCTCATGCGCACCACTTTTTCGGGACTCGGGGTGGCGATTGGTCTGGCGGTGATGGTGGTTTTCATGGTGATGGCGTCGCAATTCAAGTCGCTCCGACTGCCGTTAGTGATGCTGTTTACCATTCCCGCCTCGCTGATTGGGATCGTTCTTGCACTAATGACCGCGGGCCAAGGCTTTTCGATCACCGCGTTGATGGGCATGCTGATGGTCATCGGCATTGCCATGTCAAACGGGATTCTCCTCGTCGATGAGGCGAACCGGCGCTTCGTGGAAGGTATGCACAAAGTCGAGGCTGTTGTTTCGGCCGCGCGCGTCCGTTTCATTCCCATCGTAATGACAAGTCTTGCCACCATCAGCGGCTTGCTGCCCACTGCCTTGGGCCTGGAAGCGTCGACGGCATCCAACCGACCGCTCGCGCTCGCAGTCGTAGGTGGCCTAGCCTCGTCAACGATTCTCTCGCTATTTCTGGTGCCGATTATGTTTTTGGTCTTTGCCAAGCGACCGGAAGATGAAATGAAGAATATGACCGCCCATGTGAGCTGAGCCTTATCGCTGGGCCCGGTGGTGACCAACCGACAGGGGCTTAGGCCTACAGGACAAAGCGTGCGGGAAGCGGAATATTGAAGGGTGAAGACTATAAGCCATATTTTTGGAAGAGATAGTATTTAGGAAAATCCAGCAGAAACACAAATACCGCCGAAAACAGGAACACGCTTATGACTTGGATCGGCGTGAGGGACGGAATAATAAAACCAAATACTCCCAAAAGCACAAACGCGACCACGGTTGCAGTACCTGCCAGCAGCAGCGCGCTCCCGGGTTTGGATGACCAAAAATGTCGTCGTTCCCTGATGATGAATATCTTGAGTATACTGGTAAATACCAACGTCAGCAGCACAAAGCTCTGAAGTCCGGACAGGGGCAAGCGAAACAGGTCTCGGCCAGCTATGGCGGCCAGCAGTCCCTGCACTGCTAGCGGCAGCCCCAACGCCAGCGAAGCAAGCGTGATCTTCTTGACGTTCCAAATGTTCGGACTAGCGGTGCTGGTAACGCGATCAGTTGCCAACGACATGGTGATGAAATCATTTGCGAAGACCAACAGCACCATACCCA
Source organism: uncultured delta proteobacterium (assembly GCA_963754925.1). Lineage (GTDB taxonomy): Bacteria > Myxococcota > B64-G9 > B64-G9 > B64-G9 > CAVWHX01. The sequence goes on along the minus strand of CAVWHX010000004.1, from coordinate 534,969 downwards.
GGGTGCTGATCAGAACCTCATGCCAAATTAAAAAAACCCGCCATCACCAGTCCCACGAACTGCACCACCTTGGTGACCTTGTTGATTAACCACGACAACATGCGTTGGTAGATCCGCCGGCTGTTCTTTATCGCCGCTGCGATGGCCTGCAGGCCGGGCTCGGTCAGGACGATGCTGGCAGCAGCCTTGGCTACATCGGTGGCGCTGCTGACCGCGATGCCGACCTCCGCCTGTTTGAGAGCGGGAGCATCGTTGACGCCGTCTCCGGTCATGCCGACTATGTAACCCCGAGTCTGGAGCAGCTTGACGATACGATGCTTATCTTCCGGGTAGATTTCGGCCACCCCGTCGCTGCGTTCCAAGGCCTCGACCTGCTCGGCTTCGCTTAAGTTGTTCAACTCCGTCATGCGGATGATCGCATCACCCACCGAAACATGGCGCGCGATCTCCCGCGCAATGGACAGGTTGTCCCCGGTCAGCATCTTGACCTTAATGCCCAGACGCTGCATTTCCTCGATCATGGCCTTCGAATCCAGTCGCGGCGGGTCTGAAAGCGGCAGCAGACCAACGAACTTAAGGCCGTTCGGATCCGCTTCCTCGGAGCACGCCACCCCCAGCACGCGATAGCCGTTCCGGGACAAATCCTGCACCTGGTTCTCGATAACAGCGCGCTTAGCGGCATCTATGCCCGGACACAGGGACACCACTACGTGCGCCGCCCCTTTGACCGCTCGGTAGCGCCTTCCATTCGTTTCCACAACGGCTTCCGACCGCTTACTGGCGGGATCAAAAGGCGTAAAGGATAGTTGCGTGTAGCCCCGATCCAAAGCCAGGCTGCGGGCATACTCCTTTACCGCTACGTCGATAATATCCTGGCTCTGATCACCTGTGGCTCTGTCCGCCGCCACGACCACATCCTCGGTCCGAGAGCCTTCAAAGGGCACCGGTTCCGCGATAGCCAGTCTGTTTTGCGTAATGGTTCCTGTTTTGTCGAGGCACAGGATGGTCATGGAGGCGGCGTCTTCGATAGCGCTGAGTTTCGTCACCAATGCGGCGTTGCGGGAAAGCTCCAGCGCGCCGGCGGCCAGCACCACAGTGAAGACCGCCGGCAACGCCACCGGAACGGCGCCCAGGAGGAAAATCAGGCCGATGTTCAGAATGGTCACAAGACTGGTTTCCACCAGCAGTGCATCACCAACAATGAGCAGGGTCGCGCCTATGCCCACGTACAGCATGTACTGGATCACCTTGAGCATGAGTTGCTTCTGGTGGGATGCGGACCGGGCGGTTTTAACCAATTCAGCCGTTTTACCGAAGTAGGTTTTCATCCCTATGTTCAGCACCACACCTTGCGCTTCGCCGCGCTTGATGATCGAGCCGGAATAGGCCAGGTCGGATCGGGATATCGTCGTCGGCAATGACTCCCCGGTCAACGCGGATTGGTCGACTGATACTTCGCCGCCGATCAGTTTCAGATCCGCCGCAACGATTTCCCCCAAGCCAATTTCCGCAATATCGCCGGGAACCAAGTTTCTGGCGCTTTTCTTCACCCATCGCCCGTCGCGCCGGACATTCGTGAAGACCGAAAGTTTGCTTTTCAAGAGTTCCAGAGCATTGCGGGAATTCCGCTCGTTCCAAAACCCGATGCCCGCGTTGATACTCAGCAAGGTAAGAATGATGACCGCCTCAAGGATGTGACCCAAGGCATAGGAAAGAATCATCGTGAGCTCCAGCAACCACGGCATCGGCCCCCAAAATCGCGAAAAAAAATCCAACACCGCGCTGCGCCGTTTTTCGGTCACTTCATTCCGCCCGAAGTCATTCTGTCTGCGTTCCGCCTCTGATTCAGAAAGACCTTCGGCCGTCGTCTCGAGAAGATTGAGTGTTTCCTCGGGAGAAACTGTTTTGTAAGCTGATGTTTCTTTAAGCTCCATTTCTACCTCGTGAAAATGAATTCAGAACTAACACCAAGCGTCTTGCTTCGGCAGGCACCACGAGCCGTTTTGCCGGTTGAATAGACGCTTCAAGACCAAACCTACTTCTACAAGAGATCTGCCGTATTGTGCAACTCACCGGTAAACTTATCTGGGCCCCTCGACGACCCTCGATCGCTGCTCTTGACATTGAGTATAATAATAGATATATAGAGATATTGATATATTAATAGGAGATGGCTTGTGAGCATAGTCAAAACCGATTGTCGGGGCGCCATCCTGTGTGATGATACCGATGGCTGCGACTTCGGCGCCGAGCTTCTCAAGGCCATCGCTCATCCGCTGCGACTGCGCATCGTGGCTATTTTATGCGCGGGCGATCAGAACGTCGGTGGCCTGGCCGAGCGGTTGGGCGTGCCGCAGGCCATCGTCTCGCAGCAGCTGCGTCTGCTGCGCATGAGAGACCTCGTTCGGGTGCGCCGCACGAGCGGCTTCGCCCGCTACCGGCTGGCTGAACCACGCCTCCGTACGTTGGTGCGTTGCCTGGAGGGTTGCGTGCAGGAACATCGGGGCCAAAAGAGGGGTGTATGATCCGCACAATAATGCGTTGGATAGGAGCGGGCCTAGCTGTTGTGCTGGTCGGGGGCCTGGGATTTTGGGCGTTTTCTTCCGCAGAGGCGGAAGAGGATCGCCCTCGCGATCAGGTGCGACTCAAGACAGCCCCCACTGATCACCACCGATTATTTGAAGGTAAGATCCTATCCGATGGTCCCTCGGTCACCCGGGCCTGCCTGGAGTGCCACCCGCAGGCCGCAGCAGAGGTGATGCAAACGTCCCACTGGCTGTGGCTTGGCGACCCCGAGAAAGTCCCCGGTCACGCCAAGCCGCTGCGCATCGGCAAGCGCAACCTCATCAATAATTTCTGCATCGGCATCGAAAGCAATTGGCCGAAATGCACTATCTGCCATGCCGGCTACGGTTGGCGCGACGCGTCGTTCGATTTCGCGCGGCAGGACTTGGTCGATTGCCTGTCGTGCCACGACCGCTCGGGGGGTTACAGCAAAGGCGACGCCGGGCTGCCGGCGAATGGGGTGGATCTGATGGCGGCGGCTCAAAGCGTCGGCCGGCCCGGCCGGGACAATTGCGGCTCCTGCCACTTCAACGGCGGCGGCAGCGATGCAGTCAAGCACGGCGACCTTGACGGCTCGCTGGCCAAGCCCTACGAGCGCATCGACGTGCACATGGGCCGGGAAGACTTCTCGTGCACGGAGTGCCACCGCGCGTCTCACCACCGCATTCTGGGAAAGATGATCTCGGTAAGCGCCACCGACAGCCTGCCGATCGGTTGCACCAACTGCCATGCAGCGCAACCCCACCGCGACGCCCGCATCAACAACCATCTGTCGGCGGTCGCCTGCCAGACCTGCCACCTGCCGGAGGTGGCGCGGAGCATGCCGACCAAGGTCGCCTGGGACTGGTCCACCGCCGGCCGGGACGTATCCGACGCCGATCCTCACCACTACCTTAAAATAAAGGGCTCCTTCGTGTACGTCCAGGGCCTGGTACCCGAGTACCGCTGGTTCAACGGCAACGCCGCCCGCTACATCAAGGGAGATCCCATCGATCCCGCGGGCGTCACGCAGCTCGACCGGCCGTTAGGCGATATCCACGACCCCCGCGCGCGTATCTGGCCATTCAAGGTGCACCGCGGCAAGCAGCCCTACGACGTGGAGAACAGGATCCTGCTGATCCCGAAGACTGCCGGCCCCGATGGCTACTGGACGACGTTCGACTGGGCCCGCTCGCTCAAGCTGGGCGCCGAGGCCTCCGGTCTGCCCTATAGCGGTGTCTTTGGTTTCGCCGAGACCGAGATGGTTTACAACCTGACTCACATGGTGGCGCCCAAGGAGCGCAGCCTCCGGTGCTCCGATTGCCACGCCGATGGCGGCCGTATGGACTGGCAGGCCCTCGGCTATCCGGGCGACCCTGCCCAGCTCGGCGGGCGGGAGGCGCGCCGTTTGGTGGTCGCCGACCCGGCGGCAGCGGAGGTCCGCCAATGACCCGAACCGTCGTCAAGGCGCTTTTCGGGATCGCTTTTATGGCCCTGCGGGCCTCGGCTGCCGAGCCGCCGTCAGTCTTGTCCGTCGCGCCGGAGAACTCTTCCGCGCCCGCCCATCCGGCCGAGCCGCCCCCGGTGAGTATTCGACGAGTGGGCCCGCCGCCCCGCGAGAATCTCCCCGACATTCACCCGGCGGTGCCGTTACTGGATGACGCCGGAAATCAGGTGCTGCATTCCGGCAGGCCGCTGTCTTTGATGCGCTCGTGCGGGCGGTGCCACGATACGGCTTTCATTGCCGGCCACAATTACCATTCCCTGGTTGGCCTGGATGAATTCACCCGTCCGGGGGAAGCGCCGCTTTCGCATCCCTGGGACTCGAGCCCGGGAATGTTCGGCCGCTGGGATCCATTCGTCTACCGCTGGCTTAGCCCCCCTGGGGCCACTCGACTGGATTTAGGGACGGCGGAGTGGATCCAGCGTTTTGGCGCGCGACATGTCGGCGGAGGGCCGGCCGAGCACAGCCGAATCGACGGCAAGCCCCTCGACCGCCGTGAGCCCGCAGACCCAAATGACCCGGATAGCCATGTGCTCGACCCCGCCACGGGGCAACCGCGTCTCTGGGATTGGAAGGCTTCGGGCACGGTGGAGCTCAATTGTCTGCTGTGCCATGCCAGAAATCCGGATAATGAAGCGCGGATCCAAACGCTGCGCCAGGGCCGTTTCTCCTGGGCTTCTACCGCCACCTTGCTCCAGAGCGGCTTGGTCGCTCGCAACGGTGATGGTTTCGCCTGGAAGGCTGAAAACTTCAACCCGGATGGTACGGTGAGTGCCGAGCGTCTCGGCCTGGGCTGGGCACGCACCGAAAACTGTATGCAGTGCCATGGCCGCGCTTGCCGCTGTGTCGATCCAGTGGTGTTTCAGAGCTCCCGGGACAATTGGGCGGCCGAGACCACCGGCGCGGTGTTCTCCCCGGCCCGCGTGCGCGCAAGCGGCATGAATTTGCACGATAAGAATCGTCTTAACTCTGCCTGGGACGTCCACGCCGAGCGCCTCGTGACTTGCGCCAACTGTCACCACGCTCCTAACAACCCCGCTTACGATCGCAAGCAGGAGGCCGGATCCGAACCGCCGAGCCACCTGTTGTTCGACGCCCGGCGCGCGGACGAGAAAGCCTATCTGTACCGGCCGGATCACGATCTGGTCAAAGGCGATACCGCCCAGGGCACGGTGGCGCGGCGTTTCAACGGCACTATGCGCGAATGCCGCGACTGCCACGACGCCGAGGCGGTGCATGCCTTCCTGCCTTTTCCACGCACTCACTTCGCCCGCCTCGATTGCGCCTCTTGTCACATTCCGGAGGTCTGGGCGCCCACGCGGGAGAGCACCGATTGGACGCTGCTCGGACCGGACCGTGAGCCGCTTAAGAATTACAGGGGCGTCGCGGGGCCGGTGGACGATTCGGCTAGCCTCTTGACCGGCCAGGTCCCGGCCTTGCTGATACACGAAAGCCGCGACGGCGTGCGCCGCCTGCAACCGCACTCCCTGCACACCGCCTGGTTCTGGGTGGAAGGCGATCCGCCCCACCCGGTGCGCCGGCTGGACCTCGAACGGGCCCTGTTCGCGGAAGGCGGTTACCACCCGGCGGTGATCGCCGCTCTCGACGATAATGGCGACGGAACGCTCAGCGCTGCTGAGCTGCGCCTCGATAATCCAACCAAGGTTGCGGCTGTGGCCGCCAGGCTCACGGCGGTTGGTGTGGATCGACCGCGCATTCAGGCGGAAATCCAGCCCTTCACCATGGCACACGCGGTAGTTGACACAACGCTTGCCGTCCGCGACTGCGCCGCCTGCCATAGTGCGGAAAGCCGTGTGTCTCGACCAATTACACTCGCTAGTTTCGCTCCGGGTGGTGTGCTGCCGGTATTGGTCGGCGACGCTTCTACTGCGCTCGGGGGCGCAATTCTCAAGGCCGAGGACGGGCGCGTTCTGCTTCAACCGGTACGTCAGCCGATAGGGATGTACGTACACGGCGCGGAAGGGGTGAATACCCTGGACATCGCGGGCTTACTGCTTGTCGCCGGTGTCGTCGTGGGCTCGACGATCCATGGCGGTTTGCGCTTCGCGACCCGTCGACGGCGCGGGCGCTCGGGAGGCAACGCATGAGCACCCCTGCTGCAGAAGCGGTGATGTACACCCGTTACGAACGGCTCTGGCATTGGGTTCAAGCGCTGACGACCGTCGTGCTCATTTTGACCGGGTTTCTGATAGCCTTCCCTCCAGGTTTTGTGCCCGAAACCTTTCGCGAATCAGTCGCGGTGCATAACATCGCAGCCTGGGTGTTGCTGCTCAACGCCGGCCTGGCCTTGTTTTACAATCTCGCCAGCGGACTACTGCGGCGCTATATTCCCAGCGCCGGAGATTTTTTCCCTCTCGGGGTGCGCCACGCCAAGTACTATTTGTTTGGCATCTTCCGGGGCGATCCGCATCCCTTCGACCGCACGCCTGAAAAGCGGCTGTTACCGCTGCAAAAGATTACCTACTTTATGATTCTCAACCTACTGCTGCCATTTATGGTGGTGACCGGGTTGCTTATGTTGGAGGTAGACCGTTTTCCGGAGGTGCTCGGCTGGTTTGGTGGGCTTGCAGCGATCGCCCCGCTGCATCGTTTCGGAGCGTGGCTGTTTGCCGCTTTTTTGATTCTGCACATTTACATGACCACCACGGGCGCCACCATATGGGCGAATATAAAGACAATGCTCACTGGTGTCAGTCGCTACGAATGCCGGAAGGAGGACCAGCAGTCATGAAACGCAAGAGTTGGGCTTACCTGAATCCCTATCTGGCTGGCGTGCTGCTCGGGGTGGTGCTGTTCGGTTCGTTTATGGTCTTCGGCCACGGCCTCGGCGCATCCGGCGGGGTGGGAGTGGTTGCCGGCGCGACCGAGGCGGCCTTGCTTCCTGAACATGCCGAGAATAGCGCCTATCTCGTAAATCTGATCAAAACCCAGGAAAACCCTCTCGACACCTGGCTGGTGTTCGAGATCCTGGGCGTGCTGCTGGGTGGCCTAGCCTCCGGCCTGCTGGCCGGGCGGGTGCGGATAGAAACCTACCATGGGCCGCACATCGGACCCCGGGCACGCTGGGCCTACGCGTTGCTGGGTGGCGCCATCGCGGGCTTCGGTGTGCGTCTGGCCCGCGGCTGTACCTCCAGCCAGGCGCTGTCGGGAGGCGCGGTGCTTTCTGCCGGCTCCTGGGCGTTTATGTTTGCTGTGTTCGCCGGCGCCTATGCGTTTGCCTACTTCGTTCGCCGGCAGTGGACCTAAGGAGGAATCGCTATGTTTCCGCTGAATTTAGATATCCTGGGCCACTACGGGATCAATGCGCTGTATGTACTGACAGGTTTTTTCTTCGGCTTCATGCTCGAGCAGGCGGGTTTCGGTAACTCCCGCAACCTGGCTGCGCAATTTTACCTGCGTGACATGCGGGTGCTCAAGGTCATGTTCACCGCTATCATCACCGCCATGCTGTTGATCTTCGCCGCCGACTCCCTGGGCTGGCTGCGTCCCGGGGCGCTGTACATCAACCCCACGCACCTGTGGCCGGGAATTGTCGGTGGTCTCATCTTTGGGGCGGGCTTTGTCATCGGCGGCTATTGCCCCGGCACCGCCCTCGTGTCCATGGCCACCCTCAAACTCGACGGACTATTCTTCGTCGTGGGCTTACTGGTCGGGGCGACCGTGTTCGGCGAAACGGTTGGCAGCTTTCAAGCCTTCTTCGATAGCTCCGGCGACTACGGCGAGGTTACCCTGCCGCAGTTCCTTGGGCTCAACCCGGGGTTGGTAGTCTTCATGGTCGTGGTGATGGCTTTGAGCATGTTTTGGCTTGCCGAGCGCGTGGAAGCCTATTTTGCCACTCGCGATCGAGGCACACCATGCTGACCGGAAAGCGCATCGCAGCCGCACTGGCCGTGCTGGCCGCAGGTGCGCTGTGGCTGCTCGGCAGTCCCAGCCCCAAAGAGCGGCTTAGTAAGAAACGCACGGAACTCGAGCAGCAGCTTGCAACCGGCGTGGTGCGTATCGATCCGGCCGAGTTGCTTGAGCTGAACTACAACCCAAGCGCGCACCTGCGCCTGCTCGATCTGCGCGACGAAAACGAGTACAATTTGTTTCACCTGGTGGATGCCGAGCGGATAACTTTGGAGCAGCTACGCGACCGGCGCTTCGCGATGAACCTACCACCCGAGACCATCGTCGTGCTCATCTCCAACGGCGAGGGCCGAGCGGCCGAGGGCTGGCTGCTTTTGACCGCGGCGCGCGCGCCACGGGTCTACCTCCTGGCCGGCGGGATCCATGGGTGGCTTGCGGCCTTCGGCCGGCCCGGGTTGCTTAGGCCCATGCGCGCCGACTGCCCCGCCGACGACTGCCGCCGCTACGCTTTCGATGCCGCCCTGGGTGGCCGTCACCCGGAGAGCGAACCGGGCCTGAAGGCTATCGAGGGTCGCACCTTCACCCGCAAGATTAAGATCGAGGGCCCGCAGAAGCGCAAGGCAGGCTCGTGCGGGTAAGCGGCGTAAATCACGTATGCCATGAAGCTGGTGGCGAGATGATACCACTGTTCGGCTCTGCAGACAGTTGTGTCTTCAACTACCTTATAATAAGTGATTATTATGAATCTTAACGAGTCATCGAAACGTCCTGTTGACGCTCAGCGCCTGCGGTTTTTGCCGGTTATCACGCTAGCAGTCGGCATCCTTGTGGGCGGATGCCCGAGTAGGGATAACGGCAGCACCACTTCCAGCATTAGTACCCGCGCCGCGTTTCCAACGGCATCGGTCACCACTCAGCGCATTGCTGAGAATGCCGGCTCAAACGGACTCCAGGCAGCTTCCGGCCAGGCGCACGACCCCGCGCATCCACCGATAGATTGCCCGCTGCGCAAGCAGGGCATCGATCCGGCGCACCTGCGGCCTTTCGAGGATGTCGAGCAGTACATCGCCTTTCTCGAGCGGACCGACCGCACTGCCTGGCAGAAGCCCGACGAAGTTGTCGCGGTCCTGCAACTCGGTGGCGCCGAGACCGTCGTCGATCTGGGCGCCGGCTCGGGTTATTTCACATTCCGGCTGGCACGCGCTTTGCCTCAAGGAAAAGTCATCGCGGTTGACACCGAGGCCGAGATGATCCGCCACATCCATCACAAGGCCATGACCGAGCGATTCCGAAACGTTCAGGCGGAACTCGTCCGGCCGGATGATCCAAAAATTCCCACCGAGGCTGATCTGGTGTTCGTCTGTGATGTACTGCACCACGTCCCGGATCGGGCGGCTTGGCTAGCCAAGATTGCCGTGCAGATGAAGCCCGGCGCACGGCTCGTGCTGATTGAGTTCAAGGAAGGCAACCTGCCCGAGGGGCCACCCGAGTCCGTGAAGATCAGCCGCGCGCAGATGGTGGAACTAGCTGCAAAGGCGGGGCTTAGCCTCGAATCCGAACATCCGATGCTCCTCCCCTACCAAACCTTTCTCGTGTTTCGCAAGGCACCGTGAAAACGGGCGGCAGACGAACCATAAAAGCTATCCCTCACACCTCGAACCGCATACCGGTGTGAAGAGCATTCAGCCTCGACCCAAGCTCGGTTTTCGATTTCTTCGGGCCAGGCGAGTTTTCGGTTAGAACGGTGATTTTCTTGCACGGTTCTCCTTTCAATGCCCACAGAGGTCAATAAACACGTCACAAGCGAGGCTCGGTCATCCGGTTCCTTGCATAAGCGCGCTGCATTCGGCATCTAGGTTTGTTTCGCACCAGTGGATTGCATCATTCGGGCAGGACAAAATGCAAAGGCCACACCCATCGCAGAGCTCGTAGCGGATGATGACACCCGCCGGTCTGCACGGCACGTCCAGAGTCATGCAGTACTTGATACACTTTGCGCAGGAATAGTTCAGGGGTTCCTGAATCGCCTTGGTGGGACAACACACTATGCAGGACTTGCAGTTGGTGCACATAGTCGTGTCAATCGCCGGTCGATGCACGGAAATTTCTGTATTGAGTTTCTTCATGCCGATCGAACCACTTCCCAGCAGACAGACCCGTCTTCGCCATTCAAAAGCCGCACGCGGCAGGGAGTTCCTCCGGCAAGCTCCGGGTGCTCGGTGCGCAGGCGCGCAAAATCCGTCGAAACGAGAAAGCGCTCCAGAAGATCGACAAACACCGTAAGCGCCTTGTCCGGTGACGACTCGGCAAGCAGTTTCTCGACGATCTCCCGGTGAGCCTGGCGCGCGGTTGTTTGAATACACGCCTCTCGGAAGGATCAGCGCCAAGCTACCGTTTGAGAGCAACTCGAAAGATCGGTCCCGGCTCATAGTAATTCCTGATCTTTGGGGCCGTATTACGGATGGCCGTGGCCCGCACAAGCCATGTTCGGCAGCATCAACTTCAAGGCCCCTGCCTTGAACGCATCAACGGTCTGCGCGACCGTCGCGTGGCTTGAAACATAGACCTGGATACCGGCGGCTCTGAGTTTATTGAGGGCGCCCATGCCGATACCACCGACGACCATGCCGTCGATGGGCTCGCCGCGAATCGAGGCGAGCGGCATGCACTGGCCGTGGCCGTGGTGCTGGTTTTGATTCGGAATCGCCCGGCAGCTTCCGCTATCGGTGTCCACGATCATAAAGGCCGGCGCCGATCCAAAGTGGGCGCAAACCGGGCTTTGAAGCCCTTTATCCTCATCGACTGGAATACAGATGTTCATGACTAAATCTTCTCCTTTTGAAAAAAGTGTTGGTCGTATTAGCCCGCTATAGGCTATGAGTTCCACTAGGTGCTCTCGGCATCATGCAATCGACAGCAGCGACGCCCCTCCATCCGCACGGGGCCGCCCTCGATTCGAAGCGCTTTTCCATGCACCAGCGCATCTGACATCTTCCGGTGTGCTGATTCGATGATCCGGCTGAATGTCGGTCGGGAGATGTTCATACGCAGAGCCGCTTGTTCCTGGTAGAGCCCATCGAGGTCCGCGAGTCGCATAGCCTCGAACTCGTCCAGGGCCATCACTACTTCTTCGAGATCGCGCACCGGGATCCCAATCGGCTTGAAGATCTGAGCTGCTGGTCGTCCGGTAACGCGTCGGCAGCAAAATGGTCTAGGCACTTCAGGGCACCTCCTAAGACAATTATGGACATATGTTCATAATTGTCAAGGAGAAAACTATAACTAGCTATTTCATCGAGAAAACCGCGAGGCTCGCACGCAGGTATGATAAACGCATCAAGGTAGCTGAATTGAACGCTGATCAGGGCCAATCCTACGGCAGAACCGATTCGCAGCTGAGGTTTTCGCCGTCCGTGCGACAGGTGACGGCGCCGTGTGTATCGGTGCGTACGATTACGGCGTTGGTCGCGGCAAAACGCTTAAGCGCTTGCGGGTGGGGCAGGCGATACACATTGCCTGCGCCTACCGAGATCACAACCCAACGAGGCTTCACCGCATCCAAAAACTTCGTGCTGCCGGCGCCGCTGCTGCCATGATGGCCGGCCTTGAGAACGTCAGCTCTCAGCCAAGCCGCACGCAGCGACATCTGACGTTTCAGCAATCCCTGCTCGCCTTCTGCTTGCAGATCGCCAACCAGGAGGAATGCTCGTCGGCCGTATCTCGCGCGTAAGACCAACGAGCGATCATTTTCTTCGAATCTGGCCGTATCTTCAGGTGGCCAGAGCACGTCAAAACCACACGCTCGCCCTGACGGTGGACTATCGCCGGCTTTAACAATCTTAATGTTCGCGCCGACCTGGCGGGCAGCCGCAGTAAGCTCGGCGGCCGCCGGGTTATCGCGCCAATCCTCGGGCAGCCAGATTTCTTTGGGTTGAAAAAGCACGATGACCGAGGCAAGACCGCCAATGTGATCGGGGTGAACGTGACTTGCGATGACACCCTGTAAACGGGCGATCCCCTGGCTCCATAACACCCGCGCCACCACTTGGCGGCCGGCGTCAAAGCGATCGTTTTTGGGGCCGCCGTCTATAAGCCAGCTTTCTCCGCCAGGGCAGCGGATCAATGTTGAGTCTCCCTGGCCGACATCGATGAACGTCGCCCGCAACTCCTGTGAGAGTCGTGGTTCGAGGTAGCCCCAGCCGACCGTCACGGTTAACGCAACAGCGCCCGCCAGCACCGCTTTGCCTGCGTGGCGTAAGCGACCAATCATGAGCGCGAGAATCATCACGGCATAGCAGAGTCCCAAGGTCAGGAGGTGCGGCGTCGGTACGTGTATTGAAGCAACCGGCAAACCCCCGAACCACTCTGCCAATCTCGCCAACCAGCCACTCAAAACCACGCCACCGTCTGCAACCCAGCCGGCCACGGTTTGGCTCAAGGGCAGCAGAACCACACACAGTAGCCCGGCCGGAACTATCAGCATGGTTGAGAGCGGCACTGCCAGCAAGTTCGCCATTGGTCCTATGAGGCTTATCTGATTGAAATGCCAGGCCACGAGCGGCGCCGTGCCGAGGGTTGCGGCCAATGACACCAGCAGGTATTGCAGCGCCCGCACTGGCAGGCGGCGCCGCCACGAGCGTTCCCTCAAGGCGCGTTCCGTCGGCACCCGCACCAGGCGCTGGAGGGCCGGAACGCCCAGGAGCATCGAGAACACCGCTACAAAGCTCAGTTGAAAAGAAATCGAAAACAGCGATTGCGGGAAAACCCCCAGAATCATAACGGCCGCAGCGGCCAAGGTCTGCAGCGGATCAGAGTTGCGGCGGATGATCACCGCGAGCAGAAAACACAGCACCATCATACACGAGCGCACCGCCGGCACCTGGGCGCCGACCAGCAATGTGTAAAGGATCGTTATCGGGATCGCCAGGGATGCCGCCGCCCGGCGCACGTCGCAGCGGAGCGTAAGCCAGCTCGAAAGCAACAGGAGGCGGACGAGCAGCCAGTAGAGGCCTCCGGCCACAATGCCGATATGCAACCCCGATATCGACAAAATGTGGGCAAGACCCGACGTCTGAAAACGCTCGTACAACGGTTTGGGGATCGCGCCCTGATCGCCGTTCGTTTGGGAGAGCAGGATTGCAATCGCGCCGGGATCGCCATCGCGGCGGTGCAAGAAATCGGCAATTGATAGACGCCAGGATTCGATTGCGCGCTGTAACGATGCGGGCGGCTTGTCAGCGATTGGCAGCACGTCTGCGCAGGACTCGATGGTGCCGACGAGATCGATTTCATCCAATGACGAGTATTGCGTGCTGTCGGGCACGCCGGGATTGTGCAAACTCCGCGGCAGGTGCAGCGTAGCAAGCAACCGCAGCCTGTCCCCGGGCAAGCTCGGCGCACACGGCCAGGGTTGTGTCTGCGCTACGCTTGGCCGATCGAGGGGTTCTCGCCAGACCGTCAGGCGCGCTCGGCCGTGGGCCGGCTCCTCGTCTTCGCCGAGCGTACGTAGCGACAGCAGCTCGACATCCAATTGGGCCGAGTCCGGCGTGACGCGCCACGCCGAGCGTGCCGTAGCATCCACGACCACGCGGCCGGACGGGGGCGGGGACGGCGACGGTCGGGGCTGCGTGCGGCTCGGCTGCGTGTCTCCTCGCGCGCAGCCTAAGGCGCAGAAAGAGATCAGCCATAGGAAGAACCGCAACTCGCCACCCAATCGCAGGACGGCCAATACCGAAGCCGCGAGCGCCGAGCTCCCGCAGATGATCCAAGCCGCATTGGTGTTCGGGTGTGCGAGATGCTGCAGCAGGATGCCGGCAGCGAAGCCGATCGCCAACGCTATCAGCGGCCGGCGCATCGGTAGGGCTACGGCTACCCTTCCGTTGTTCATGAGCTTCGTACGCAACTTCTCCAAGAGGGCCATCTGAAGAAATTCGCCTGCATCCTTGGTTTCCGCAAGCACTAATTTTGATATGAGGATGCGATCTGCGGGCGATGGTATAATCACCCGCGCATGGCGAGCCCTACAAGCTAATTATACGAAATCGTAGGCGAAAAAGTAAGATCCCCAGAATTTGGGTTGACCTTGACTTATATCCCATGCTAACGACTTTCGGTATGAAAAATCACGACCCCCTCAACGTTCTCCTCGATCACACCTTAGAGAAAACCGAAATTCCCGGTCTTCCGGCGCCATTCCGAGGAAAAGTGCGCGATGTCTACGACCTTAGTGACCGGCTGCTGCTTATCACCACCGATCGTATTAGCGCTTTTGATGTCGTGCTCGGCACCATTCCCTGCAAAGGTCAGGTGCTCAACACCATCGCCGCCCACTGGTTCGAGCAGACGCGCGACGTGGTGCCCAACCATGTCTTGGCGGTACCGGATCCGTGCGCCATGGTGGTAAAAAAGCTCAAACCGCTACCCATTGAGATAGTGGTGCGCCGGTATATCACTGGCAGCTTGTGGCGAACCTACCAGGAGGGCGCCCGCGAGATCTATGGGTTGCGTCTGCCGGATGGGCTCAAGCAGGACCAGCGCTTTCCCATGCCGATTCTTACCCCTACCACTAAGGCTGAAATTGGACAGCACGATCAGCCGGTTAGCTCAACAGACCTCATCGCTTCGGGAGTGGTAAGCCAGCAACAATGGACTGAGGTGGAGCACGCGGCATTTGCGCTCTTTCAGCGTGGGGAAGACCGCGCCCGACAGCAGGAGTTGATTTTGGTAGATACGAAGTACGAGTTCGGATTTGAAGGAGACAGGCTCACCTTGATAGACGAAGTTCATACCCCTGATTCAAGCCGCTACTGGGAGCTTGCGGGCTACGAAAAAGCCTTCTTGGCCGGCCAACCGCAGCAGATGCTCGACAAGGAGAATATTCGCCAGTGGCTGCTTGCCCGTGGGTTTTCCGGCACGGGTAAGGCCCCAAAACTTACCGACGAGATTCGCGTAAAACTGGCCCGCGTCTATCTCAAGCTGCAGGAACGCCTCACCGGCCAGCCGCCGATACTGCCTACCGGAGACGCGCATCACCGGCTGATAGAAAACCTGCGTGCAGGTGGAATACTGCCGAAATAAAAGAATAGAAGTTATTCGCATCTCAAAGTGGGTTGATATAATCCGTCGTCAGGGCATAACAAATTCATAACTTTTAGTTTCGTTTGGATTATCTATAGATGGTTCAATCTGCGTTCCATCTTGTTCAAATAAATTTACGAACTCATCAACTGCAGTTCTGCGCCCTTGAAGAATCATTGGACGAGCTATAGGAATGTTTGGCAACAAAACGCTTGGATCCGCACTGCCGCTGATTCTGGTAACCGACGGAAAACTTACGTTCTCATTTTCATCGATCGCGACAATCTCGTATCCGTCGGCTACGGCGCCCACCGGCTGGCACTTAATCTGGCCAGTCGGAAGTTGCTGGACATCCATCGTGACATCGGCACTTGCCGCGGGAGCAACCGTAATAATTGGACTCGTACCGGAGAATGTACTAACCATCCGAACCGGCGCCGCTGCTCCGACTGTTGTCTCAACGATAAAAATCGTTACCCTAAAATCGCACTCATTACACTCATTGACGTACACGACAACACTAATCATGTTGTTGGCTTCATCGTACGTGACACTTTGTCCAAATAACTCTGAGGCGTTATCAACATGAATACCGAGGTAGAAATCCGCCCCGACCGGCCCGAGGTCAAAATTGGGGAGTTTTTCTTCGGCGAGTTTTTTTTCCTGGTTGGCCAACCATGTCAACCAGTGGTTGACAGCCGAGGGAGACGCGCCGAGATTCGTGAGAGGCAAATTCATGCTTGCAGGTTCAGCACCCCGGTCGTCAGGAAAGCATCCGCTGATCGCCAGGCCTACCAGTGCTGCCACGGCACATAACCGACTAAATCTTCTAGAGGTCAGATTGCTCACAGCGATTTCCTCGTTATACATTGTTTGTTACCCTATTTCCGCACATTGATCGTGATGGAGATTCTCGAAGAATAATTGCCGACCATTGGGTTGCCCTGCCATACCGTGTCTTGCACGAAGAAGTAATTACTCGGTGGGGAAGACCCATCGGGATAGACCTGATTCGTCTGAGGTCCCGGCCCGAACTTCGAAGAAAATACCGGTTCTTGGGACCATCGTTCGTTGCTTTTGATTCTTTCCCCGGCTGGCGGCGGGTTGATTTGCTCCGACGCCCCAATATCAAGATTCAGAGCGAGCGCTGTCGGTGACTGCTCCCAATCGGTCTCCGAACGAACTTCATTGAGTTCGGCTTGAGCCACAGCGTGCGGCGCTGTGGCAACACCGTGCAATACCTCGCACCCTTCGCCTGCCACGACTATTTTTTTGGCGCCGTCGCTGCCAACTAAATCCATGTCCCCTGAAATCGTCCAAAGCTTCAGTTCGCTATCTGCCGCCTCGACGACAAATTCGGTTCCCCGCACCCCGGCTACCGCATTTTCAGTGTGCACCTCGAAGACCCCGCTTACTCCCACCACTTCCTTTTGAACCAACGCGCGCATTTTTCCCTTTACCAGCTCCACGATGGTCTTACGCTGCTTTGCTGGTGCATTAAACATATGTTCGGTGATCGTCAATTCCGTATCGCCGCCGACCGTCACCAATGAGTCATCCGAAAACAGCACCTTGATGCGGCTCTTTTTACCGGTAACGAGTCGATCGTTAAGTTCGACCGCCAACCCAACGGTTGCCGGGAGAGACTCCGCTTGACGAATCACGCGAGCATCCCCCTGGACCCCGGCGACCACTCCTATCCCCGCCAACGCCCCCGGTATCCATCCAACGATCATAATTAATACGAAAGTGATAAGCTTCATTTGGTATGACCTACCGGTTACTAATAAAAAGCAAGCTTTGTGCCCTTAATACCTTTCCTTCAAAAACAAAATCATCATATTTTATTATACTGTTATACTGTTATACTGTTGCTGGAATTCGATACCGCTAGTCTATCCTCAACTTTCTGATATGCTGCTTCCCGTTTCAAAATTTCACAATCTTCCGATGAACGATACTAAACCTATATGGCGCTCGTATTGGTATGGCCTATCGTTGAAGTTCTCTACGTAGCTGGATCTATTGTTTACATATTGGTACTCAGCCCTCAACCCCAGGTTGTCATCGAAGTCCCACTCGAATCCCACGGCGCTGGCTAGTTGGTCGTCGATACGTTCCTTCCCATAGACGTCACTATATCTAAAGTGGTCCTGACGTTGCCATCCGAACGCAACGAGCAGGTTAAGAGTCTTCGATATATACCATGTTATATCGGTTGCAAGCAGCGGTCCCCAGAGATCGTATTCGCGCCCGCGGGCGTCTTCAACCACCGCTCCGGCTGTCGCCGAAAGTCTCACCCGTCTATCGGACAGAAAAAAATCCTGCCGGGCAATGAGCTCATGACCGAAATTATCCCGTCGGTCGAGCGTGGGGCGGAAGAATTGGGCGTTGAATCGATACTCGACTGAAGTCTCAAATGCACCGCCTTCGAGGATTCGCACGCGCGACAGCAACGTATTCCCCTGCATGAAAATCCCAAAGCTATTCATATCCAGCAACGGGCTGCCGTCGAGGCAGTCGAGATCGAACAGGTAGCCAACTTCTAATTGAAGCCCCGAGGTAACCTGGCGTCGATAACGAGCGGCGGCCGCAACATTGGTAAGGTTGAACCCCTCGGTCGCGGTCGTTAGGTGGAAGCTGCGGTAGAGGTTGGCGGAAAGCTCGATAGCGTCTTTGGCCGTCGTGAGGGGTAGGTATGATCCGCCAAGCGCTACAAAGAACTTCGGTGAGCCCGCGTGGCTGATATCGGTGGTGTCGAGCGTTACGTTGGAGTCATAACCGCCGCCCACCTGGGCGTAAAGAAAATAGCGTTTCTCAGGTCGGACAAAAGCTCCCTGTTCCAGTATCGCGAGGTTTTGTCTCGCCAGGGCGGAATATCCTCCGGATTCTTTATGCGATAGCTCGCTAAACTGTTGGGTGGCCTGTTCGGTTTGGCCGAGATGATACTGCACTAAACCCAGATAGTACCCGGCTGCGGCGGCAAAACCCTGATCGAGTTGTTGGGCTTTTTGCAAAGGCGGAAGTGCGTCCAGCATTCTCCCCAGCCGGTACTCGCAGTAACCGATATAATAGTGCAAGGATGCGCGATCGGAAAGCTGGGTGCTTACCTTCGAAAGTTCATCTAGGGCTTGCGGAATTCGCTCGGCCTTGATCAGGGCGAGCGCCAAATCCAAGTGCACCGCAGCATCGGCAGGCCGCAAGCTAATAACTTTCTGGAAGCTGTCGATGGCTTCGGTGAGCTTGCCCAAACCCAGTCGCACCTGTCCGAGGTAATAGATGGCCTGCGCATTCCGAGGTTGTTCGTTGAGCACCTGTTGGAAGTGAGCTTCGGCTTCCGGTAGGCGACCTTGGCTAAAAGCCACCACCCCTTGCGCAAATTCGAGTTCGGCCACCGCGGCCACGGCCGATGAAGGCGCTAGTCCCCCTAGCAAAAGCAGCGGCGCTACCCAGCGTAACAATGGCCGCAACACCCACAGCATAAGCCCACCCGTAAGATCTATCGATTCTAATTTTGCTGGTACTTGTTTGGTTACCGCTGTTTGACGTTCGGCACCCCCGACCGTGCTCGTCATCTATGCCCCCATGACCCTCACCCCATCATTATTTGTACGGCCACTGACACTACGATAGCGACTGCACCAACTTTTGCACCCTTCTGAGGCCCTCTTCGATGGTCTCGATGGAGGCAGCAAACGAAAACCGCAGATGACCAGGGGCGCCAAAGCCTTCGCCGGGAATGACCGCCACGCGCTCCTTTTCAAGCAGGACCTCGGCCAGGCGCACGGTGGAATCTATCGGTTCGCCGTTGAACGCGCGGCCTAATACTTTCGCAAATGATGGGAACATATAGAAAGCCCCGTCAGGCGCTGCGCAATCGACACCAGGAATGAGCGCAAACAATTCCAGCATCCGCTTCCGGCGTCGCTCGAAGGCTTGGACCATGTTCGCAATTTCCTCCGCTGGTGACGCCAGCGCTTCAACTGCGGCGTGCTGGACAAATGTGGTAGCATTGGAGGTGGACTGGTCCTGGAGTTTATACATCGCGCCGATGATTTCTTTTGGGCCGACTGCATATCCTAATCGCCAACCGGTCATAGCATAGGTCTTGCTGACGCCGTTGATTAACACAAGCTGGTCTATCAACTGGGGGTGACGTTCAGCGATGTTGATAACACGCTTACCCGCATAGATAAACTGGCAGTAGATGTCGTCTGAGATCACGATCAGATCATGCTTGCGGGTCAATTCGGCCACTCCGTCGATTTCGTCCGCGGTCAAGACATATCCCGTCGGGTTACAGGGACTGTTAATGACCATGAGCCGAGTACGCTTGCTGATCGCCCGAGCGACGGCATCCACGTCCAGCGCAAAGGTGCCTGGCCGCGGCGGTATCACGACTGGTTTGGCGCCGCAGAGACGGATTTGCTCGGTATAGGAGACCCAGTAGGGCGCCGGGACGATGGCCTCGCTGCCCGGATCGAGCAGCGCCTGAAAAACGTTGAACAGGCATTGTTTGGCGCCGCAGCAAACCGCTACCTGGTCCAAGCCGTATTGCAGGCCGAACGCCTGCTGGTACGTTCGGCGTATTGCCTCGCGTAGGGCGGGGATGCCCGCCGAAGGGGTATAGCGGGTTTGCCCCGACTCAATGGCCCGGAAAGCGGCTTTGCAGATGTGTTCGGGGGTAGGAAAATCCGGTTCGCCGGCTGCAAAGGAGAATACTTTCTCGCCCGCCGCTTTGAGGGCATTTGCACGCGCCGTGACGCCGAGGGTCGGCGAGGGTTGGATTTCCTGAATACGACGAGATAACCTCATGCGAAACCTCAGGTGCTTTTGGTTGTCAGTTGCTTAACCCGCGCCCGCAGGTGTCGGACCACGACTTCAGGCACGAGGCCGCTTATGTCTCCGCCAAAGAAAGCAACTTCTTTGACCGTCTGAGAGCTGATATAGAATTGATCGTGGCCGGTCATCATAAAAAAGGTTTCCAAGTTAGGATCGAGCCGTCGATTCATGTGGGCCATTTGGAATTCATTTTCGAAATCTGACAACGCCCGAAGCCCCCGGATAACAATCTGGGTTTTGCGCTTGCGGACGTAGTCCACCAAGAGGCCGCTAAAGGTGTCGACTTCAACTCCCTTGACGCCATCGAGAACCTCTCGGATCATCGCCACGCGCTCTTTAGGGGTGAACATCGGGACCTTGGCGACATTTTTCGCCACACCAACGATCAGGTGTGGAAAGATGCGCAGGGCGCGATGAACGAGGTCGAGATGTCCGTTGGTAAAAGGATCGAATGAGCCGGGATAGATAGCCAGGCCGTCCAATTCAATGCCTCCTTGCGTTCAGTGCTCGATCTCGGTTTTGGGTTCGTGCAGCCTCAAATTGCACGTCAACGTATCTGATAGCTACGCTAATGTCAATGAAGCCTCACGCTGCAGTTGACCGAAGAGCACTATCAGCCGCCGGTTCACGGCGGCCGGCGATGCGCGGGATTTTTTTCAATCCACATACAGCCAGATGCTGGTGTCGCCGTAGCGTTTGTGTTTAGCGAGGGAAAACCTGCCCACCTGCTCGGGGAGCAGGAGCGCTGCTTCGATTTCGCATACCACCACGCCGTTTTCAGCAACCCACCCGCGGTGGCTCAATGCCTCGATGGCGGGTGCGGCAAGCCCCTGACCATAGGGCGGATCCAGAAGAACCAGCGAAAAGGGGGCGTCAGAATCTGATCCCTCAAGAAAACGCGCGACATCCTGTGCCGCGACCCGCGCCGCGGTATTCAGGCCGCACAGCGACAGGTTGGCGTGAATCAGCTGCAGCGCCACCCGATCCCGCTCCACCAAAACCGCCCGGCTAAAGCCGCGACTGAGCGCTTCGATCGCCAGCGCTCCGGTCCCCGAGAAGAGGTCGAGCACCCGACCATAATACGGTCCTGGTCCGAGGAGGTCGAAGATTGACTCGCGGGTTCGATCGGAAGTCGGCCGGATGGCGCGCCCGCGCGGGGACTTGAGACGCCTGCCACGAAGACGACCGCCGACAATCCTCACCGGGGTACCATACCTGACGCGTATGCCCTCAGTTGATCGGCAGAGCCGCGCCCGCCCAGTCTCTCGATCCAATCGCTAGCCTCAAGGTACGCCAACGCTTCGAGTCGGTCGGGGTCATGCTCGTACCGGCTGGTAAGCCGTTTGAGCCGCGCATCTCCCAGCACCGCGCGCAAACCAGCCGAGATGAGCGAACTCGTTGCGGCGCCCGGTTGGATTTGGTTGCACGCAATGCCCGCAGGGGCAATCGCTTTCGCGAGTCGGCTGGGTTGGCCCCGGCCGTCGCCGTCAAACCGTCCCGGTACCAACACCAGATCCGGCTTGATACCCGCACGGATCAGCGTATTGAGCGGTTGTTCATATCTGGCGGGGACTTTGTTGTCCGCTGCCGGCGCAGCCGGCAACCGCACCACGATCGCAAGCTCAAACTCCCCTATCTGGCCAAGGAGGCCGCGTATGACCGGTACGAGCTCAGTCTCAGCGCAGGAGGAGAGGTCGACCCCAAACGAGGTAAAGCCACAGTCAAAACTCGCACTCAGATGCTTGCGGACCGCATGAAACGCGGGCGTTTGTGTATGCGCAACAGGCGGCTCCTGGACATGGAGAAAAAACGGCGGCACCTGGTAGTTGAGCTCCGACGCCGCTTCCGCTACGGCTCGGAAAAACGCTGCCGGATGCGCGCTGGGTTTAAACTCAGAGCGTGTCGGCCTTGGGCGGGGAAAAGCACAACCCTATCACCGCCTTAAGGTGGGTCGCTGCCCGGAGTACCGCCCGCAGCGCGCCGGGGTGGTTTATCGTCGGTACCCAGAAAATCATGGTGCGCTGTGCCAGGGCGGACAAACACAGCCGCCCGCTGAGAAGCGGCAGTGGGCACGAGGGTTCAAGTTGATGAATCACATTGGTTGGCCGAAGCGCCAGTAGGGAACTCTGAGCCATGAGCTACGCCACCCTTCCGATGATCCGCCTGCCGCCGCTATTCGGGTTTTGGGCCTTTGGGGCGGCCCGCATGCCGTCGGTCGGGCCGGCGCCGATGGTGATGATTTCGTTGATCGCGCTCCTCGGCGCGGTGCTTCCGACCGGTCTCCGTTGGCGTCGTAAGCTCGCCCAACGTCACCGGCCATACGTCGCCTGACCGGACGCACTCGATGAGTTCTGCCTCGCTGTGCACCGTACCGCGCACCAGGGTCGCCACCCGGCCGATTTCATCAACGTGGGAGCGTGCATCGCTGCCGCCCACCGCGGGCAATCCCAGCGAGGCGGCGGCCTCCTCGGCCAGGTCGTTCGCCAAGGAGTCATGTCGGCCGTTGAGGGTCTCAATCGCGGCGATGCCCGGTAGCTGCATCACGCCGTCCCCGGGGAAATCCTGAACGGCGCGGTCATAGGGATGGGCGGCGATGATAATCCCGTTACGGGCACAGACCGCCGAGTGCAGCGAATCGAACTGCGCCCGTCCCTTGGAATCGAACCGCAACCAGTTGCCTATGGTTGGCAGGCTCTGCGGCTCGGGGTCAAACACCAGGTAGTGGCCATGGTCGGTGACGGCCTCGAACCCGACCAGCACCAGAAAGCCGCTGAGCTTGGCCAGCTGCAGAAATTCGGACTCAACACTCACCGAATGAATGTTGGTGAGGCAGATGCCGTCGAGGCCGGCTTCCCGAGCTTTTCTCAGTATGTCGGACGGAGAAAGCACGACCGCGGGATCGTATGACGAATGAACGTGAAAATCGATCAGCACAAAACAAACCTCGCTTCCCTATACGACACGACAAGGGCATTTCCTAAAAAACTCCTCATGGCCGGTGCATAATAACATCTTTGTGTGCGGCGCTCAAGAGCAGCGTACTTGTCAGATTACGCGCCGGGTCCTGTCGCCTTAGAGCTTCTTACGAGCGAAGCGAGTTAGAAGCTCTTATCCCCGAAGGGGATCGCAAACCCCCTGCTCGGCCGTGCGGCTTGGCTGCATCACCCAGCGCGTACTGATACTATCACCCGAAAGAAAATGGTTACTTACTGGTCTTGTCTTCGTAGCGCTTTCTCAAAGACCCGCAGCGTCTCCGTATCAAAGAGAACGAAACGGACGAGCTCAACCTTGGTTTTGGCATCGTGTACCGCCTGGATGGCGACTGCGGCGGCCTGATCCACCGGGTACCCATACGCGCCGGTCGAAATTGCGGGGAACGCCACCGATCGTGCGCCCAGCTCGTCCGCGATCTTAAGCGCCTGAACGTGACAGGAGCGCAGCTCGTCGGCGGGAGCTCGGGAGCTATGGAAGATCGGACCAACGGTGTGAATTACCCAGCGGGCCTTGAGATTTCCCGCAGCGGTGGCCACGGCCTTTCCGGTCGGCAGCCCGTTGGGGTACGTGGTTGCCCTAAGCTGCTTGCACTCCTCGAGGATGCGGGGCCCGCCCCGGCGGTGAATCGCTCCGTCAACCCCGCCGCCGCCGAGCAGGCTGCGGTTCGCCGCGTTGACAATCGCGTCTACCTCTTGCGCGGTGATGTCGCCGTGCATGCACTCGATCTTAACCATGTGCTTCTCCTTGGTTATACGGTGCCGGAATCGGATTTGAAATCAGCGGCCAGCTTGCCCTGCCAACTGTCGCGCTGTTTCAGGACGCTATGTATCTCGGCCAGCACCCGGCGTTTGTCCGACGCCCAGCGCGGGGCGAGCATCAGCCTGCTTGGTCCCTCGCCGGTCAGACGGTGAATGACCGTTGCGCTCGAGAGCCGTTCGATGAAGTCCGCCGCAATAGCCGCATACTCGGGCAGGCTGCGAAGCGCCAACCGTCCCGATCGATAGTCGTCTGCCAGGGGCGTGTCGTCAAGGACGTGCAGGTTGTGAATTTTTACCCCCTCGATCTGCACGTCGTTAAGCTGCGCTGCCGTTTGGCGGCGATCGGCTTCAGTCTCACCGGGCAAATCAAGAATGATATGCGCCAGCACCTCGATTCGATGCGCGTGCGCCCGTCGCACTGCGTCGGCAAAGACCGCCGCGGTATGGTTGCGGTTGAGCGCGGCGAGCAACCGTTCGCTCGCCGATTGCAGGCCCAGTTCAAGCAGGATGGGTTTGCAGGCCGACAACTCAGCGAGCACGTCGAGCACCTCGTTAGGCAGCCAGTCGGGGCGGGTGCCCACCGCCAGCATGACCACCCGCGGATCGGCCATGGCGCGGGTGTACAGGTCTCTCAACACCACGATCGGCGCGTCGGTCGCCGTGCCATCCTGGAAGTACGCAATCGCCTTGGCCGGGCCGTGACGGAGACTCAGGGTTTTGAGACCTGAGTGGAGCTGCGCTTCGATAGGTCCGGAGACGACCCGACCGGCGGGTATCAGGGCGATCGGCGAACAAAACCGGCACCCGCCGAATCCGACCCGGCCATCGCGGTTGGGGCAGCCAAAACCTGCCCGGAGCGTGACCTTATACACGTTCGCGCCAAAACGCTGGCGTAAGGTTGGCGCCAGGCTGCGGAAGCGTCCGCCGCCTGGGAATTTCGGCGGGGAAGGGTTCATAGCTTATAGAGCCGCGTATATTTCTCGCCGAGGTGTTCGATCAAAAAAGCCGGGGAAAGATCCTCGCCCGTCACGTGTCGAACCAAATCGCGCGGCCAGAAACGGCCGCCGTGGACGTGAACATGCCGCCTTAACCAGTCGAGAAAGGGAGCGAAGTCGCCTATGGCAAAGAGCCGATCCAGATCGCCGAGGTCGCGTTGCGCCTTCTTGAAGAATTGGGCGGCGGCCAGATTGCCCACGGTATAGGTGGGGAAGTAACCGATTGCTCCGGACGCCCAGTGCACGTCCTGCAGCACCCCGCTGGCTGCATCGGGCGGCAGTATCCCGAGCAGGGAGCGCATATTTTCATCCCAAGCCGCCGGCAGGTCCGCTACCGTCAGATCGCCGCGCAGGAGCAGCAGCTCGAGCTCGAAGCGCAATACAATATGTAAGTTGTAGGTCACTTCGTCAGCCTCAACGCGTATCAAACTGGGTTCAACGCCGTTTACGGCGAAGACGAACTCATCGAGACTGACGCCGGCAAGCGCCGTGCAATGGCCCTGTGCCCGTTTGAGGAAGTAACGCCAAAAACTGACGCTGCGGCCAACCAGGTTTTCCCACAACCGCGATTGCGACTCGTGGATGCCCAACGAGGCGGGCTCGCCGATGGGCGTACCCGCATGCTCGGCCGGCAGGCCTTGCTCATAGAGGGCATGGCCGGCCTCGTGTAAGGTGGCGAAGAACGCAGTCGGGAAGTAACGCTTGTCGTAGCGGGTCGTAATCCGCACATCACTGGGACCGGCGGACATGGTGAATGGATGGGCGGACGAGTCGAGCCGTCCGCGGGTGAAATCGTAGCCGATGAGCGTTGCGGCTTCCCGGCCGAGGGCCTCCTGTTTGGAACGCGGGAAACGCCCCCGCAAAACTGCAGGATTGGGCCTGCGGCGGGCGCCCCGTATCCGGGTGAGCAAGGCGACCAACGCTGGGCGCAAAACGCCGAAGAGCGCCTCGATTCTGCTGGGTATTCAGGTCGGGTTCATACTCCTCGAGCAGGGCGTCGTAGGGTTCGTGCTGGTATCCGAGGGCCGAGGCTACCTCGCGCTTGAGCTGCACCAGCCGGGTGAGGTGCCCGGCGAAGCTCGCCCAATCGTTGTTCGGGCGCGCGTGTTCCCAGGCGCTCTCGCTGAGCGCAGCGGCCTCGGCCAATTCGACTATCAGGCGTTCGGGAACCTTGCGGGCGCGCTCGTACCGCCTGCGCCATTCGCGGATGTTGATCGCCTCCGGGCTCGAAGGATCGGCGCAAACGGCGCTGCCATCGACGATAGCGAGTAGTTCGCCGATGCGCGGGTCGGTTAAGCGTTGATGGACGAGCTTGGCGACCAGTGCAAGCTGTCGGGCGCGGTGGGCATGGCCGCCGGTCGGGATGACGGTGCGTTGATCCCAGGCGAGCAGCTCGCCGATGGAAGAAAGGATGCTTTTTTCTTGGGAATTTCTGCACAACCAGGCATAGGCTTCGGATGCATTCATACGTCGATCTATACCGAATCTCATTACCGATGCAACTTCATTGACGCGCGGTGAACTTCTGGGTTAAGGTTATTGTTGGGGATTTTAATCACAGTCTTTACCATTTCACTAGCGAGGAGGGCGTAGATGAAAATCGGGAGACAGTTGGTGCTGTTAGGCGTGATGAGTTTGGTCGTCCTTTGTCTGCCGGGGATTGCGCTTGGGGAGGATGCCGCCGCACCCGCGCAACCAGCCCCGGTAGTCGCCCAACCGGCCCCGGCGCCTGCGCAGCCGGCCCCGGCACCCGCGCAACCTGCCCCGGTGTATGCTCAACCTGCCCCGGCGCCGGTTGACGAAAACGGCCCCATGAAAGGCTTCAGCCTTGCTCCAAGGATTGGGTATGCCTATTTGGGCGGCCAAGCAGCTACGTTCATCTCCAGTGGCAAGAGCCAGAGCACGAGCGGGCTCGATCAAAACATCAATGCCATGAAAATAGATTTAGATCTCAAGTTTAGTGGCAGAGGTGGGTCGTTCGAGCTGGATCCCTTTTACATGTATATGAAGTTTGACACGTCCGCGAATGTGGACCCAATGCATGCTCTTGGGCTTGATCTAGGCTTCCTGTACAGCTGGTACATTCCCGCTGGCCCCACCGCGATTTACCCTGGCGTCGGTTTCGGCATTGGCTTCGGTCCTATCTTGAACGATCCGTTTAAGAGTACATTCGCGATGTTGAATATTCGAGAAGCTAAACGCGAGCTGCACCTTTTACCCTTCTCGGAGCGTGCCGATAGGTATCGTGCTTGAGTGGGGCATTGGTTTTCATACGGAGTTCTATATTAATTCAACAGGTGGTCAAACTGCGGCTCTTACGATATATGGATTCTACACTGATTTAACACTCGGCGTCAGGTTCTTCTAGACCTTCCAGAGTCATATTATTCAGTTTCTTCAAGCTGCTTCGGCAGCAAAATAATTTTGCATTCTACCATTGACGTGCGGGGGATTTCGTGATTATAGCATTACCCTAACATTGGGGAGGCTCCTTAAAAGAATCCAAAGGGACCTCAGAAATATAACGTGTAGTTTTAGGTTTTTGATCTCTAACACCACGTTGTTCAAGGAAACGAAACGGAGGAAATCATGCGTAAACTGTTACTCTCACTCATTGTTGTTGCCGCACTGCTCACATCCTTTAGCGCGGTCGCCGAGGACCAGTCGCCTACCGGGTGCGCTCAAATCCCGTGCGCAGGAGACCTGGCCAAGAAGCCGTTTTCGACCGGTATATTTATCGGATTCTCGGCGTTAGATTATACCGCTAACGGCGGCTATTCGACCGTAGCGTTCGCCATGGAGATCCCATTCGAATACACCTTCGTCGTTGGCCCCGGCAACCTTGCATTGCACGTCGCCTTTCTGCTTCACGCCAAGAGTGGATATACGGCCATCACGTTCCCATTCGGAGCGCGGTATAAGATGCAGATCCTTCAGAAATATCCGCTCTATGTTTACCCGCTGTTTGACATCGGGCCGGCGATCGGAATTTATAGCGGGAACTCAACTGCGGGTGGCTGGGTTCGGTTCGGCGGCGGGGTGAGTTATCTGGTACTTCCTTGGCTCGAGGTGCAGTTCGAGCCGCTGGGTCTCGGCGCGGTTTTCGATGGGAACGGTAATAATGCGTTTGTTTACACTTTCCTGCTCGGCGCTCAGGCTCACTTTTAGAGACAGTTAGCGAACGCAGTGAGCTTACTGTCTCTTATCCCCGTAGGGGGTTAGAGATTATTGCGAACGCAGTGAGCTTACAGACTCTTATCCCCGTAGGGGGTTAGAGATTATTGCGAACGCAGTGAGCTTACTGTCTCTTATCCCCGTCAGGGGATTAGATTTAGTTCCAAAGCGCAGCGAGCGCTTTAATCCCACCTATTTCTCTTGGCAGTCAGTCGTAATCTAGACTTCTTCCACGTTCTAGGCGAAACTCTTAACATCAGTGGGAGGATCCGCATCAGGGGAGGAAATACTCTTGGGGGCGGCCGGCGAGCAACTTCGCAGTTTGATAACCGGGTTGCTGCGCATCCAGCCCGGCGAGGGCCGGAAGACCGCGCTGATGTTTGGAATTCTGTTTTGTGTCGTGGGTTCGTTCATCATTGGGAGGGTGGCTCGCGACAGTTTGTTTCTGAGCCGTTACCCGCGGGATTACCTGCCGTACCTGTATATTTGGGTGGCGCTGGGGGTCAGCCTGCAGTCGTACGGTTACTCCTGGGTAGCCGACCGCTTCCGGCGTGATCGACTGTTGGCTCTGACCTCGGCGTTAGCCGGGTTTTTGATGATTGCGGCCCGCGTGGCGTTGTATTGGGTCGGCGATTGGTTTTATCCGGTGCTGTGGGTCTTGGTCGAGCTGATTGGCAGCGTACTTATCATCCAGGCTTGGACCTTGGCCAACGATGTCTTCAATTCGCGCGAAGCCAAGCGCCTGTTTGGGTTGGTTGGAGCGGGCGGGGTGGTTTCCGCGGTGGTGGTCGGCCTGGCGGTCAATGGCGCGCTGAAGTTCATCGGCACGGCTGATCTCTTATTCCTCGGCGCCGGGGGACTGTTCGCCGGCTTCTGGCTTACCCTGCGTCTGGCGGGGCGTTACCGCAGCGAACTGCTCGCCAGCTTCGCCGAGCGCCTTCGAGGCGCCCGGCATCCCAACGCCGTGTTTTCAGACTGGAGCCGAATCTTCAGC
Organism: uncultured delta proteobacterium; assembly: GCA_963754925.1. Classification (GTDB taxonomy): domain Bacteria; phylum Myxococcota; class B64-G9; order B64-G9; family B64-G9; genus CAVWHX01. The sequence continues at coordinate 506,217 of CAVWHX010000004.1, read as the reverse complement.
AACCGGCATTTGGTGCTGGTCGCGAGTCTGGTGGTTTTAGTTTCGTTGGTGCTGACCTTTGTCGATTACCAGTTCAAGATCACGGCGGCTGAAGCCTATCCGGTGGAAGCGCAGTTGGCCCGTTTCTTTGGAATGTTTTGGGCGCTGACCGGGGCGGTAAGCTGCGTGATCCAGTTTTTTCTCACCGGCCGGGTGCTCGAACGTTTTGGCATTATGCTCGCGCTGCTGCTGCTGCCGTCCTTTTTGTTGGGGGGCGCGGTGGCCTGGCTGATCCAACCAAAGCTTCTGTCGGCCACCCTCCTCAAGGGCACCGACGCGGTGCTCCGCTACACGGTCAACGATTCGACTACGCAACTGCTCTACGTGCCGGTGCCGGCCCACTTCCGGGGACGGGCCAAGGCCGTTATTGATGGCATGGTGCGCCCCCTGGCGATTGGCCTCTCCGGAGCCCTACTGGCGTGGGTGGTGCCGGCCCTGCCCGGCAATGCATTGGGATGGATGCTGCTTGTCCTGGTGCTGGTGTGGGTAGGGGTCAGTGTCGCCGTCCGCTCGGAATACCTCAAGGCGCTGGCCAACACCTTGCAGCATCGACGCTATAATTTTGATCTCGACAGTCCGATTCCCGACCAAAATATAGCCCAGATTATGCGCAGGGCGTTTCAGGATTCAGACGAGCAGCAGGTGTTGCAAGCGCTCGAGATGACCCGTCACCATACGCACGTTGATTGGAGCGAGGATTTCTATCATCTGGCCAACCATGCTTCCCCGGCCGTTCGCGCCTGTGCGCTTACGCTGGTAGGCGAGCGTGGCATGCTTAAGGACGCCCCGGTCGTCTTGAGCCATCTCAACGACTCAAACATCCTGGTACAGGCCGCGGCCGTTACGGCCTACTGCGCGATTGGCAAGGAACGGGCCATCCCGATGATCAACCGCTTTCTTGAAAAACCGGAGCTTCCGGTGCGAAGAGCGGCGGTAATCGGGCTCATTCGCTATGGCGGCCTCGACGGCGTGCTGAGCTCGGCCGAACGGCTCAAGGCAATGCTGCAAAGCGCGGATGTCGATGAACGCGAGGCTTCCGCCTATATATTGGGTGAGATTCGGGTGAAGAATTTTTATCATCCGTTGCTTGCGCTTATCGTTGATCCAGTTGAGAAGGTTCAGATTGCGGCCATCCGCGCCGCTGCCACCATACAGACCACGGAATTGTTGCCGGCGTTGGTATACCGCTTGGAGCATGCCGCCACCCGAACAGAAGCCAGCGAGGCACTTTCGGCCTTTGGCGCGTCGGCGCTTACGGTGTTGCGAAGCGTTCTCGGAAACCAGCAAGAGGCGTTAGCCATCCGCCTGGCGGTTCCAGCCATCCTCGCCAAAGTAGGCGATCCGGCGGCGCTCGAGATTTTGCTTGCTCAGGTGGATAACCACAACGAACGATTACGCAGCCGCGTATTGGAAAGCATTCACCGCTTACGGGCGCATCACCCCTATTTGGAGGTGCCCTACCAGCGTTTGCAGCCGGTGTTGGTGCGAGAACTGACCGATCTCTATCGACATATCTTTGTTTGCGAAAGGCTCAGTCTGCCCTCTCAAGCTCGTTTGCTGGCCGACGCGCTGAACCAGCGCTTTGAGCGCGGGCTTCGGCGCATCTTTTGTTTGCTGGGTTGTATCGTGCCGGTGCAAACCATCGAAGTTGTGTACAACATCATCACCGCCCCGTCGAGCAGTTTGCGGGCCAATGCCATCGAACTGCTCGACAACTTACTTAACAAAGAGCTCAAGCGCCTGTTGTTGCCGCTGCTGGATCAAAATGCTCGGGCGGCGCGCGAAGAAATTGGCAGGGAAGTCGTCGATATTGAGCTGGCAGATCGGCGCCAATGGTTGGCGCAACTGCTCATGGATCCCGATCCGTGGATGGTCGTCTGCGCTCTCCACGCGGTAGTTGTTTTGAATGAGCGGTCGCTTATCCCTACCGTAAAGGGTTGCGTCGGGGCAGCGGCTCCCATCGTCCGCGAAACCGCTTTGTGGGCGATTTTCCACCTGCTTCCCAAGTCGGAAGTAATAACCGCCGTACTCTCCCAGGTCACAGACCCGTCCGCGGCCGTGAGCGCCTATGCCGGTTGGTTGATGGACCGGTTTCGCGGCGAGGGCACAACCGACCCATAAACTAGGCTTTCAAATTCTGGCGCCCTCAAAAAGGTATTGTATACTATTGGTACCGGCTCGTTAGTGATGTGAAAGTTGTTACATTTTATTAAAATCTGGGGTATGAGAATACTATCTCGTTGGTGATGGATAAGGGATCTGATTGGTAGGTGGTTTACCTTGAGCGGTCCGTGGGTAATGGCTATCGATATCGGTGGTGCCTCGGTCAAGGTCGGTTTGGTGGACCAGCGGGGCCGCATCATCCATTACGCAGCGCAACGATTAGATTCAATAGCAAATTCGGTGTATCTCTCGGATGTCGTACTGCAGGCTTGTCGTGATTTATTAACGCGGACCGGACTCAGCGTTCAAGAAATACTGGCGGTAGGTTGTTCTACCCCCGGCAGTATCGATCCCGTAAGCGGCGTGATCGTCGCCTCGGCCGATCGCGAGTGGGAAGGCGTGGACGTGCGCACCCCTCTCGAACAGTCTTTTGGACGCCAGGTCGCCGTCGTCGGCGAAGGTGATGCGGCGGCGCTGGCAGCGTACACCTTTGGACCGGTTCGCGGACAAAGCCCACTTTTAGCTATTCAAATCGGCGATGGAATCGCCTGTGGGTTCATGGACAACGGACATCTCCTGGAAGGCGCGGGGCACGCCGCGCTCGAAGCCGGCCACATGCCCTTGTTTTATCAAGGCCGACCCTGTAGCTGCGGCCGACGGGGCTGTTGGGAGGCGCATGCCGGCGGCGCGGCATTGACAGCGCTCCTTGCCGAGTACCGGGAACTTGGACACCTGGTGCCTCCGGACCCCGAACAACTTGCCGAGCAGGCTCGCGCCGGCGATGGGTTGGCCTTAAAGCTGTGGGAAGAGCAGGGCATGGTAATCGGGTTGGGAATCGCCGTATTACTCAACGTGCTCAATCCGCGCACCACTGTTTTGGGCGGGGGAATGCTCAAGTCATGGGCTCTCTTTAAAAAGTCAGTGTTGAAGATAGCGCGCGAGCAAGCGCTGAGTCGTAACGCCGAATCAGCGATCGTCTGTGCGAGCGAACCTGAACTTACCAGTCTGTTGGGGGTGGCGATTGCGGCCGTTAGGGTCCAAGGCCCGGCAGATTTTTTTATTAAAGGGGAATGAACTCAAATTAATTTTCTACTCCTTAGTCGTTCTCCTGTAAAGGGGAGAGGCTGTAGATAAGGTTCCATGCTCTCGACCGTTGAGAAAGTTTTATTCCTCAAATCGGTTGATTTGTTCTTCCAGATTTCGGGGGAAGATCTCAATCAGGTGGCGGGCATCGCACATGAGGTCAATTTCGAGCAGGATGAGGTGATCTTCCAGGAAGGTGAGATGGGTGACACCTTGTATCTCATCGTTGATGGTTCAGTCGTGATTCACCGACAGACCAAGGAGATCGCCCGGTTAAGCGAGAAAGAAGCTTTTGGCGAAATGGCTATCCTCGATAATGAGCCCCGGAGCGCATCGGTTACGGCCCTGACCGATGTTGCCTGCTTGAAAATCGAACGTCAGGACTTCTACGAGCTGATGTTCGAAAAAGTCGAGATTGCATTCGGCATCATTCGGGTTCTCACCAGTAGGTTGCGCGAGGCCAACCGTAAATTGTCCGCGCTCTTAAAAACGCATAACCTCTGACGTACCTCTAGTACCAAGAGCGGCTGTTAACCTTCGCCTAAGAAGAATCACCGTTCGGGCGGTTGCTGAGGTATCGGTTACGCGAGCTTCTTTTCCGCGAATTTCAAAATAGGCTTGCCTTTGGCTTCGATCACCTCGCGGGTGATGACGCACTCTGAGATGTTCGGTAGGTAGGGCACCTCGTACATGATGTCGAGCATGCGTTCCTCGATGATGGTGCGCAGCGAGCGGGCGCCGCCTTCACGACGCCGGGCTTCTTCGGCGACGGCGCGCAATGCGTCGGTAGTGAAGGTTAGGGTAACGCCTTCAAGCTCAAAGAGTTTGGCGTATTGTTTGATCAAGGCGTTACGTGGCTCAGAGAGCGCCCGCACCAATTCTTCGGTGCTCAATTCGTTCATCGGAGCAATGACCGGCAACCGCCCGACAAACTCGGGGATCAGCCCAAAACCGAGTAAATCACCCGGCTCAACCTGGGCGAGCAGTTCACCGACGGAGTGTTCCCGCTTGCGGGCGACCTTGGCGCCGAACCCGAGGCCCTTTTCGCCTATCCGCCGGCGGGTGATGTTCTCGATGCCATGGAACGTCCCGCCGCAGATGAACAAGATATCCATAGTGTCAACCTGAACAAATTCTTGTTGGTAGTGACGGCGGGTGCCGCGGGGAACCACGTTCGCCGTGGTGCCCTCTATGATCTTGAGCAGCGCTTGTTGAACGCCCTCGCCCGAAACATCACGGCTTGCCGAGGGGCTGTTCCCCGAGCGCCGCGCGATCTTGTCAATCTCATCGATGTAGACAATCCCGCGCTGGGCGCGCTCGACGTCGTTGTCTGCGGCGGCGAGCAGCGCCTGGATAATGTTCTCGACATCTTCGCCGACGTACCCGGCTTCGGTCAGAGTGGTCGCGTCCCACATTGTAAAGGGAACTTTGAGGAAACGCGCTAAGGTTTGCGCCAGCAGCGTCTTGCCGCAGCCGGTTGGACCAAGCAGCAGGACGTTGGATTTGGTCAACTCAACCTCGTGCTTCTGTTCCTTATTATTGAGTCGTTTGTAATGGTTGTATACCGCCACCGCGATGACCTTTTTGGCCTGGTCCTGCCCAATGACATAGACATCAAGGAAACGCTTTATCTCTTCGGGCGTGGGAATATCCGACAGTGATTCTTTTTGCGGTTCTTTATCCGACTCCTCGGCAATGATTTCATTGCACAATTTTAACGCATTGATCGCAAATGAAAACCGTTGGCCCGGCGATTAGTTTTCGGGCCTCGCGTTGTTGTTTGCCGCAGAACGAGCATGCTGGACTAGGAGTCAGTTCGTCATTGACAGCCATCGAGATTCACTCCTTCTCTCTTATTTTATTGTAACCACTTATTAAAAAACCACAAGTCTATTCTAAATATTCCCAGGTTACACGCCCGGAGCATCCTCCGCCTCCTGTACGGGGGAGGCGGGAAAATCGATCACGAAGACCGTTCCCTGACCGGGGGTGCTTTCACAGGTAATCATACCACCGTGCTCGGAGACGATCTGTTGGGTCAGTGATAACCCCAATCCAATGCCGCCCTCGCGCCCCGAGACGAAAGGATCGAAGATCCGATCGATGCACACCGTGTCGATGCCCTGGCCGGTGTCGGCGAAACGAACCTGCACCTGCCCATCGTGCTGCTGGGTGGTGATGGTAAGCCGACCGCCTTCCGGCATGGAGTGGAGCGAGTTTTTGAGCAGATTCAGAAACGCCTGCCGCAGCTGGTTCTCGTCCGCGCGGATGGGCGTCAGTTGTCCTTCGAGATCGACCGTCAGTTCAACCTTGGCCGCGCGCAGCTCGCCGTCCACAAAGCGCAGCAAATCACTCAGCAGATCGTTGATCTGTTCAGGTTGCAGCGTTGGTTTGGGCAGTCGTGCGAATTTCAAGTACTCGTCGGTGATGGCGGTCAGACGTTCAACCTCGCGCGAGATGGCGTGCAGCAGCGCCCGCATTTCCAAGTCAGAGTTTTTTGCCAACTCCTCTTCGAGCAGCTCGGCGTTGAGCCCGATCGAACTCAGGGGATTGCGAATCTCATGGGCCACCATGGCAGACATGCGCCCGATCGTGGCCAACCGTTCGTTCTGGAGCAGCGCCTGTTTGGTGCGAACCTTCTCCGTTACGTCCTCACCGATCACCAGGACGCCCTGAACCAGGCCATCATTGCCGACCAGGGGAGAAACGTGCAGATCCACCAGGCGCACGGGCGACTGAGAAACGGCGAATTCGATCGCTTCGTACACCTTGCGTTCTTTGCGCAACAGTACCACTTCCCAATCCGCCAGCAAATCTCGAAGATTCTTACCGAGCGGCAGTTCGGGCAGCTTCTTTCCCACCGTCTCGGATGGATTGAGCCCCCACAGCCGCTCGGCCGCGGGGTTCAAGGTGGTGACGACGCCTTGAGCGTCGGCGACGAGAATGCCCGTGGGTACGGAGCGGATGATGTTTTCGTTGTACAGCTTGACCAGCTGCAGATTCAAACCGGACTGGCGCAGCTCGCGGTTGGCGTGCTCGAGCTGCTGGTGCTGGCGCGTCAACTCCTCTTCGCGGTGGGCGAGCGAACTCGCCATGCGGTTGAACTCACGTGCCAGCAGTCCAAACTCGTCATCGGCGGTGACCGGTGCGATGGGGGCAAAGTCCCCGCGCGAAATGCGCCGAACGCCTTCAACCACCCTCTTGATCGGCCGCAACGCGGCCAGCGATACGACCGTCACCACCACCCCGATGAGTATCGATAGGATCGACAGCCACAACATCACCCCGATGGTGGCGTTTTCTTGTTTTTCGACCGTGAGCATCTTGCTGGTGATTCTGTTTTTGAGCGACAGCTTGAGCAAGCGCACCTCGGGAGCCAACCCCCGGCCTATCTGTTGGAGCGTTGAGCTGTCGGGCAATTCAAGGTCCTCGGGCTTTTCGTTGGGTAAGGGCTCCAGGCTGCGCACGATCATATCAAGCGTCTGGTTGAATTCGGTGCTTGCTCCACTAATACGTTCGATGCGGTTGCCTACATCGGTCATAAAGGTTTGATCGATATCCGAGAGTTCTTCGAGATCGAGGCGTTTCAGCACGGCCTGGCAACGCGATAGCAACGACGGCATATTGCGAGCGAACAATTGGCGGGTATTATCCAACAGGCCGCGAACGAGATTCGTATCTTTCGATCGCTGAGCATTGTCGATCGATCGCTGGGTCGTTTTTTGAAGGGTTTCGATCTCCACCACTTCTTGGTAGAGAGGCAGCAATCCACGGTTGAGGACGTTGAGATGGTCGCGTACGGCGGCGAGTTGCACCACGCCGTATATAGATACCGCTCCAAAGACCAGCAACAGCAGGGTGAAAGCAATGAAGATTTTGGTAGCCAGCGAGATTTTCATACAACTCCCCGGTCGCTCACGGCATACTACCATGTATCGCAGGGTTCGGAATCATTTTTATACGCTACGACACGTTTCAAGCTATGGCAACTCTTGTATCTGGCGGGCGCGTTGAAAGATTTCCCGGATTTTGGGTGAGGTGGTGATGGGGTCGAGGGTATGCTCCGGGGCGAGCAACAAAAGGTGCGCGAATTCCTGCTCTGCATCCTGATATCGATCCTGAGCCGCGAGGCAAAAGGCCAGCAACTCGCGCGCCTGAACCTCTTCTTGGGCGGTAGGTTTTTGGCCTAGGAGGCGGGTGAGGGCGGTCTTAGCCAGCTCGTACTCGCCGTCCTCAAATAAGTCGCGCAGATCGTTTATCTGATCGGAAAGCGTGCGGGTTGCGGGTTTTGGCGGTGCGGTGACGGCCGCTGCGGGCGCAACTGCTGGTGCCGCTGCCGGCGCCGCAGGTGAGACAGGCGCCTCGGCTTGGAAACGCTTGAGACGCTCGCGTACCTTGTCGGTCGACGCCTCAGGATCAAAAATGGGGATTTCGAGCGTTTCTCCAGGGGTAAGCACCTCACCCTGCTTATTGTTGAACTTACGGATGGTTGCGATCCCCTTAACGCCGAAATAGTACTGGCGGGAGATATCAGCCCAGGACTGATTGGGAAGAACATGGTGCGCGAGCACAAACGGCATGGTGAGGACGGTGCCCGGCTTGATGTCGGATAGGTTCGCGATGTGGTTGATCCATATCAAGAAATCGGCGCGCTTGGGATCCTTGAGGTACCGCGCAGAGACCTGCGCCAAATCTTCGCCGCGCTTGAGAGCATATTGCCACACGGTGGGGACCCACACCACGCGCTCACGCTCGAGGTTGTCCGGATTGGCTATGCCATTGGCGGCCATGAGGTAGATGACCTTCTTTGAATCGCCGTAGTGCAGCTTGGCGACCGCAGACAGGCTCTCATTCGGGCGCGTTTTGTACTTCACGGCCAGGGCTGTATGCCCAACGAACAAAACAACCAACAGGCTGATGGTCCAAATCGGCTTTTTATTACGACACATCCTCATCATTGACTATCCTGACTTCGCTTAATTCTCAAACAAATTTTCCGCTCCACTTAACGATTGGATCAAACAACGACATTAATCCATTTAGAGTTGTTGCCTTGCACCCTTCCCTCTTCTTTGCCAAAATGTCTTTTTCGCCAAGTCCTACTTAGTTAGCATCGCCAACCTGTCCGCAAATCTGCTCATTCTCTAGGTGCTTTCCATCTGCGGAATGCGATCAATTTCTCTAAAAACGTAATATTTTCTTGATGATCAAGAAAATTAACTTCTGCGATGGCTTTTGACCGCTCCGGCATATAGATTGCTTCAATGCAAAGTTAATTCAGAAAAGAGAGTAGCCACATGAACCTAGAAAATATGATCCAGCAAGCCAGGAAAATGGGAGTTTCCGATCTCCATCTGGAACCCGGCCTCCCGCCGGCGCACCGAATCCGCGGAAAACTCAAACTCGGCGGCGATCCGTTTTCGGCCGCCGAGCTTCAAGCCACGGTCCGAAAGCTTCTCGGCGAAGCGGCGTATCAGGATTTCCTCAGACAGCGATCCTACGACTTGGCCAAGACGATTGGCGGCGTACGCTGCCGCATCAATGTCTTGACCACCATCCGCGGCGTGGGTTTGGCGTTGCGGTTGCTGCCGGCGATTCAGCCGACGGTGGAATCGCTGAATCTCCACCCCGAAATAAAAAAGATCGTTTTACGTCCGCACGGATTGATTCTCATAAGCGGGCCGACCGGGTGCGGCAAATCCTCGACCATGGCGGCTTTGCTGGAGGAGCTCAATCGCACGGAACCCCTGCATATCATAACCATCGAAAGCCCGATCGAGTATTTGTTGGGGCACAAAAAGGCTTTTATCCGACAGCGCGAGGTGGGTCGCGACACGCCCTCGTTCGAGCAAGCACTGCAAGACGCCCTGCGCGAGAACCCCGATGTCATTATGGTGGGCGAGATGCGCGATCCCGCCTGCATGCGCCTGACCTTGAACGCCGCGGAAACCGGCCATTTGGTCTTGGCGACCGTGCACTCATCTTCGGTGGCCGAGGCCTTGCAGCGAGTAGTCCTCGCGTTTCCGTCGGATATTCAAGCCAGCATCAGCGCTCAATTGGCCGACTGCCTGGTGGCGGTGGTTTGTCAAAAACTTCGCTTCTGGCCTGATTACAATCTCCAGATTCCGGAATGCGAGATCCTCTTGGGCACCTCCTCGGCCAAGGCCGTCATCCGCACCGGGCAATTCTTTAAACTCCAGACCGTCTTGGAAACCTCCGGAAACGAGGGCATGTGGACCGTGGAGCGCTACCGCGCCTGGATCAACTCTCGAAACGACTGGAACCGAAGCGTCGATGCGCTCCTTTCCGAGGAATCCGAGGAAATCATAGACGTCCCAACGCACAGAAAAGAGAGTATTCCCCTACAGGTCAAACCAGCTACGCCGGCCATCAAACAACCCGGGCTTCTTCAACAGGAGGCGGCGGAAGAATCTTCCCAAGCCGTGGTGGTAATCGATGAACCCGAAGAAAATGTTAAGAGATCTTAACGGAACTTGAAAAGAAATGACCGTGCGTTGAAAGCGTGGTCGAGATTCTTGAGAGTATAACGTAACGGCGCTTTATCTCATTTCTTCGGCACCAGTTGCACCCTCAGCTTTTTAAGCCGGGTGGATTCAATTAACACCTTTCTAAATGTGGACTGGAAGTACGGGTTCTTCAACATCACCCGATGCACGCCGGGCGTCAGTTCGAAACTGCGCGCGAGCGGCGTGGTCTCCGCGTAGGCGCCATCAATAAAAATCTCCGCCCACGGGTTCGCCACCACGGTGAGTAGGCCGGGCGGCGGCGGCGCCACGATGGTCTCGAATCCCGAGGTTGACTGACTGGTGGTAAGGTGCGCCGTCAAGATCCATATCAGGAGAATCGCTCCCAAGGCGCCCTGGACCACGGCCACCTTCCGCAGCGACAGCGCTGCCGGAAGATTCTGGTCGGCGCGAATGAGCTTCTCGTCTCCGAGCACTGCCGGCGCGACGAAATTTTCTGCCACCTCTCGGCCGACCACGCCCTGGTGGTATAGGTACGTAACCAGCCGGCCGGAGTAATTGAGGTTTATCTTTGAGCCGACATAGCGCTCGATCTCCTGGCGCAGGACGCCGGTGCTGCTGAAACGCTTGGCTGGTTCGCGGGCCAGGCAGCGCAGGATGATGGCTTCGAGCTGACGCGGAATGTTGGGGTTGAGTTTGCGCGGACGGATGAATTCAGTCAGCAGGATCTTATGCATAATGCTCTTGTTGCCGCTTTCGGAAAACGGCTTGAAGCCGGTGAGCATCTGGTAGAGCACGATCCCGAAAGAAAACATGTCGGAACGGAAGTCGAGCTTAAGCCCGAGCACCTGTTCAGGGGACATGTAGGTCGGGGTACCCATGGAGATGCCGGGGCGGGTGAAGTCGCCGAGCGCCTCGTCGCGGGCGATCCCGAAGTCCATCAGCTTAACCTCGCCCTTGTGCGAGATCAGAATATTGGCGGGTTTGATGTCGCGATGGATGATCCCGCGGTAGTGGGCGTATTCGAGCGCCTGGCAGACCGAAAGGCCGATCAAGGCACCGACGTCGGGCGGGATGTGGTGAACCTGATCGAGCAAATTGGAGAGGTCGATGCCCTCGACGTACTCCATTACCATCCAAAAGGTGTCGCCCTCGTGGATGAAGTCGTAGATCTGGACGATGTTCTCGTGCTGCAACTTGGCGAGCAGGTTGCTTTCGCGGATGAAACGAGCGACGAGTTGGGCGTCACCGGCGAACTCGGGCTTGAGCTCTTTGATCGCGACGGGCCGGTTGAGGGAATTCTGGACCGCCTTGTATATGATCGCCATTCCGCCGGTGGCGATCTGGCCGACGATCTCGCAGTTGTGAACACTCGTGGGAGACATACCAACATCCTAGCGGGGACTGGGCGGTAGGTCAACGTCCCTAACAAATAACGCATGCCGTAACTTGAGTGAAGGTGAACGAGGGGTGGCGGCGGAGGCGAGTCCTCTTTCGCCTGCCCGCAGGGCACAGGCTGCGTGCGGTTAGAGCCCGTTAGCGAACGCAGTGAGCTTACGGTCTCTTATCCCGTTAGGGGTTTGGCTGCGGGTCCTGCCGACGGTCACCTCGCCGTGCTCGCTTTTGCTGCGCGCGGCAAGGCCTTCGACCATCGTCACCCGCAGCCGGTGAACGAGGACAGCCGAAAGAGTGCCGCAGCCGACAGGACCCCAAGTGAACTTTTTCTGAAGGACTACCACTTATCGATTAATAACCTTTTTAAGTGCGTACTCGATGATGCCGGTGGCGCCGACGCGCAGCAGTTTGGGGATCAGATCGCGAGCCTGTGTCTCCGGTATGATCGTTTCCAACGAGAACCAATTTGGATCATGCAACGGAGAAGTCGTCGGCGAGGTAATGGACGGCAGCATCGCGATGACCTTTTCGAGCTTGTCCTTGGGGACGTTCATTTTGAGACCGGTCATTTCGGCGGCGTGCAGCGCTGACTTCAACATCAAGGACACTTGCTCAATCTTTGCGCGCTTCAAAGAATTGGCCCAGGATTTTTTGTTGGCGATGAGTTTTGTGTTGGTTACCAAAAGCTCGTGGATGATTTTGAGATTGTGCGCCTTGATGGTGGAGCCGGTTTCGGTCACTTCAACGATGGCGTCTACCAGGCCATCCACCGCCTTGGCCTCGGTGGCGCCCCATGAGAACTCCACTTCCACTTGAATCTTGTTTTTTTTGAAGAATTTGCGCGTGAAGTTCACCAGCTCGGTAGCAATCTTCTTGCCATCGAGATCGTGAATGGTCTTGATGGTCGAGGTTTCCGGTACCGCGATAACCCAACGCGCAGGCCCGGCCGTGGACTTAGAGTAGACCAGGTCGGCCACTTCGACGACATCGCTTTCGTTTTCGAGAATCCAATCCAGGCCGGTGAGCGCCATGTCGAACAAGCCGCTTTCAACGTAGCGCGATATCTCTTGGGCCCGAACCAAGGCGCATTCGATCTCCGGGTCGTCGATAGATGGAAAGTAGCTCCGGGAGGATGGCACGATGCGCCAACCGGCGTCCTTGAAGAGATCAATCGTGGCCTGCTGCAGGCTGCCCTTGGGTATGGCCAAGCGAATGAGACTCATTTTTTGTACACCTCCCGAGGGTCAAACACCCGCTCGCAATCGATGGTTAATGTGCCGCCCTCTACTTTGGTAAAAAAACACGAGCGATAGCCTTCATGGCAGGCGGCGCCGCCGACCTGTTCGACCTTGAGCAGCACCGTATCGCGATCGCAATCGACGCGGATTTCGCGCACGTTCTGGGCATTATGCGATTCCTCGCCCTTGCGCCAGAGCTTCTTGCGCGAACGGCTGTAGTAGCAGGCGCGGCCGGTCGCCACGGTTTCCTCGAAAGCCTCCCGATTCATGTAGCCAAGCATCAAGACTTCGCCCGTGCGATAGTCCTGGACGACCGCGGGGACGAGGCCGCCTTGTTTATCAAAGTCTAATGGAATATTCATCCGCTCCTCCTGATGTGCCCTTTACCGTCCGCCTGCCTCGCTGTCAAGCACAGTTCAGGCTACCGTGAACTTTGGATTGACCTGATGAATAACTAGTTCTATTTTTATTGACGATCGAGCAACGGTCAAACGGCCTCAGTTCTTCGCCGAAAACCTTCTGCGCAGCAACGCCGTGTTCCAAAGACCGCCAAGAAAGGGTTTGAAAATGGTTGATTACCGCAGCTCACTTTTTTCGGTTTCAGTGATGGTAATGACGAGCGCTCTTATGGCAGTGGATTGCGGATCAGGAGACGTCAGCCAGGTGCCGATAACTCTCTCCGCTACGTTGTATTCGGGGGCGGCCACGGGGAATTCTTCAGGGCCTTTCAGTCCACTGGTTGACTACCAACTGTATTGCATAACCTTCACCCATCCTGCGGTGGACGCACAGGGCGCATCCGGGGCCGATGGCGTGGTGAGCCTGAAACTTGAGGTCGGCAGCGGTGCCCTGGAGTGCTTCATCCTGGATAGCCTCGGCGCGAGCGTGGCCACGGTTATTTTCACGGATGCGGAAGGAACCCAGAAGGGTCAGATAGTTTCTGTCAGGGGTGCCCAGGACCTCGGCGCTATAATGGTTGATCTTACAACCGGAGTAGCGCTGGCGAAGGCGCCTACCGATGCAAGCATCGTGACCGCAACGCCCGCGGGAATGTCCTGCCCGGTGGGCATTTGGTACGCTGATATAGGTTACAATTCCTACTGTAATTCTGATTTAACATCGTATGCCGTGGTGGCGGAAACCCCGGACGAAAACTACATTCTCAGTTTTACGACGTATGGCGTAGCACCGCTCTTAAACTCATCGGGGATCTGCACGGCCTGGTCCATGAGCACTATTCCCAGCATCTGGGACAAGCAAGACCAAATATTGGCAATAAACATCTCTCCTAGTGACCCTAGTTGTCCTTCAAAATCAGAGTGGGCAGGAATCATTCCGAACGAAGACTGTTCATCGGCGTCCGGGCAACTGAGTATATTCAGTGTCAGCGCTTGTGAGGAGACCTATCTCGATGATCAAGCGTGCGGCCCTCAGGAATGCGATTGGACATTTACCCTCACGCGGCAGTAGCACGGAGCGGGTTGTTGTAAGGTGAAGGTTGACGCGTGGGCTGCCTGCTGAAGGCGCCTCGCTCGAATTCACCGAACGCGATATGCAAAATACTATCATTGACGTTTTTTCCGGATAACATTAATAATACCTATTTAGAGGAATGCGATTACCATGCTGGAAATCGGGTCGATTTTCGAAGACAAATACCGGCTGATTAGGTCCCTGGGCTCCGGGGGGTTTGCGGGCGCGTTTCTGGCGGAGGACATACGGTCCAACAGCAAAGTCGTCATCAAGATTCCCGATCTTTCCAAATTAGGCGACCCGGCCATTTATGAACGATTCAGACGTGAAATGGCTATCGGCAAGTTGTTGGACCACCCCGATCTGCCATCCACCCTGGAGCTTTCTGAGGGAAGCCCGCCCTATTTGGTGATAAAATATTTTGAAGGCGAATTGCTGGCGAAAATCCTGAAAGAAAAAGGTCGATTCCCCATCGATCAAACGATCGTCATGGTAACGAATCTCCTGGATGCCTTGTATTACTGCCACCAGAAAGGAGTGTATCATCGCGATCTGAAGCCGGAAAACCTGTTGCTCGCCCCTGACGGCCATTTGAAAATCATTGATTTCGGCATCGCCATTATGGAAGGCGCGCCGCGGGTGACCTGGCGGGGCTTTTCCGGCCTCATAGGAACTCCCGAATACATGGCGCCCGAACAGATCAAAGGAGAACGCGGGGGGGCCAGCAGCGATATCTATGCAGTGGGTTGCCTCATCTATCACCTGTTGTCTGGCACACCGCCTTTTACGGGTGATAATCCCCTGACCGTCATGTATCAGCACGTAACGGATGATCCCAAGCCCCTAACCGCGATAGTGCCTGAATTGCATCCGGGGATCTGGGCCGCCATTCGGCGGGCTCTGCGGCGGCGCAAAGAAGAACGCTATACGTCAGCACACGAAATGGCCGAGGATTTGCGGCACCCTGAAAATGTCGATGTCAAATGGGCTGACATACCCGATCCGCCCCTGGTAGCCTTTCTTCCCACAAAGCGCAACCATTGGCTTATATTCGGCATCTCGGTGGCGGCCGCCATAATCCTGACTCTTTTGCTGGTTTTCCTCAGGAACCGCTAAATGGCTTTGTCCCCCGTTTCGCCGGTGCGAATTCTTATGGCGTTGCCGATGGGGTAGGTGAATATTTTACCGTCGCCGATCTCGCCGGTGCGACAAATTTTAATAATTGACTGGATGACTTCGTCAACCATTTCATCCGGAACAACCATCTCAACTTTTGTTTTGGGGAGCAGATTGATATTCAATTCCGTGTTCCAGTTATCTTCCACGCGGCCTTTTTGCAGACCGCATCCGATTACCTCGGTGACGGTCATTCCCTTGATCCCGAACTTACTTAAGGAATTTTTCACGTCCAAAATTTTATTTGGCCGGACGATGCATTCAATCTTAGTCATGGTATCGCTGCCCTTCTTTTTCATCATGAACTACCAACTACACCACCTCGATAGAGCCTGTCAACCTGATGTTACGATACGCTCATCCCAGCACTTTATTCACCTTGACCGTCATTACCGTCATATTGTCGTGACCGCCGCGCCGGTTGAGCTCGGTTATTAACTTGGATAGTCCCTTTTCCGTTGGACCGTTTTCCAGAATAAACGAGTTGAATTCCTCGGCCGTCACGTGCTCCAACATGCCATCGGTGATCAGACAGAACAGATCGCCGGGAGTGACAAATCCGGAATAAAAATCGGGGACCAGCAGGGGCCCGTCCCCGACGGCTTTCAACAATACGTTTTTATTGGGATGGGTGCGTGCTTCCTCCGGCGTTATCAGTCCCATGCGCATCATTTGTGCGACAAAATTGTGGTCCTTGGTCAATTGGGTTATCTTATTATTCCGCAACAGCATTATTTTCGAATCGCCCACGTGTGTTATAAAAAAACGGTTATGTTTCACCAGAAGGGTGGACAGGGTGCATTTCATATTACGCGCGGTTTGATGGCTTATTGATAAATCGTAAATATGTAACGCGGTATGGCGGAACACGTTTTTCAGCCGGTCCGGAGCGTTATCAGAATGATCTCCGAAGTAATATTCTTGCAGCAAGACGTTGACCGCTTCGGCGCTGGCGACTTCTCCCGCGGCATTTCCCCCGACCCCGTCGGAGATGGCGAACAGGCTTCCCCATTTTTTCAGCAATTTTTCTTCGGGAGGAATGTAATAACCGAAATAGTCCTCGTTGTTAGTACGAACGCATCCTTTGTCGGACAACCCTGAAACCTGCAATGGACTCGACGTGAAATCTTCCGTTACGCGCAAACTGGTCATCGGTTGTTCCTCCAAATTGGTACGGACGCATCCCTTGTCGGACGACCCTGAAATCCAAAATGGACTCGACCTGAAATCATCTGTTGCGGGCAAACTCATCATTGGTTGTTCCTCCGACGTTCAAACTAATCCTCGGTTGTTCCTCACAACGGGCAAAAGAGCGCTTGCGAAGCGCCCTTTTGCTCTGATTCTCCAGTTTTCATAATCATCACCATCAATAATCAAATACGTATCCGATCGTATTAAGCACGGATCGGTACCGGTTGTCCTTTTTGTTCTTTACGATTTCGAACAATTATATATACGATTCCGAGTGCCATCCACACGCCGGTTGCTATGATCGATATCAACGCGGCGGTCTTGGTGTCTCCGCCGCCGAGTATTCCCAGGTATATAACGGCCAGGAGCATGCCGATATTGGCCAGGAATCCCAGAATCGGAACCGCTATGTGCGTTATCGGGTTTCTTTGCGGATGCCGCATAAACGCCACCAACGCCACGAGGTTTGTTAAGCCGTAGAGCGCGAAGGTGCCGATATTCGATAGGAACGTTACGGCGGTCAGGTTGGTGACCGACAGCACGCCGAACGCGCCGATTATCGCCGACACTATCGTGATCGTCCATACGGCGGTGTGGGGTGTAGCAAAACGGCCGTGCAGCGCCCCCAGAAAACTCGGGACGTCCTTATCCTTGGCCATTGCGTACGTTACGCGCACGCCGGTATTGATACAGGCCAGGGTCGTGCCGATGACGGCCATCGCAACCGATATCGCCACGAGGATCATCAATAAGAAGCCGATGTTATTGAGTAGCGAATCGCCAAGTATTTTTACCATGTCACCGATGGGAGCGCCGGAAGCGGCGGCGGCCGCAATGCCGGTGACATCGGCGCCGTTGGCGTCTTTAACCGTATAGGCCGTGTTCAGCCACGCGGCGGCTCCGAAGTATTCGAAAAGATAGAATATGAGCCCCTGCAGAACCAAGGAGATGATAACCCCGCGGCTGACGTGCTTGGGATGTTTCGCCTCGGCCGACAAGGCCGTGGCGGATTCGAAACCGACCAGCAGCAACATCGCAATGGTAGCCTGAAACAGCACATTGGCGAAGTTGTGCGGCAGGATTGCTGAAGCCAGGTTTTCATGCACAAAGGTTACATTCTGAGGATTCGTGACCCGGTAGACAATCGCCAGAATCGTTACAAACACGAGCGAGACTATTTGGACTACGTTGATCACGATACTCGACATCGTGGAGCCATTGATTCCTCGGTAGGCGACGGCGCCGGTGAGACCCGCGAATACCATCGCTACAATGATCTGCCAGACCGGCGAGAGGGTGACCCCGAATTGCGAAAAGATGTAGGTAATCAGGATCGCCATCATGGCCACCATGACCCCGGGATAAACCCAGTAGTACAGGTGGGAAAACCAGCCGACGATAAATTTTGAAATTTTGGAAAAAGACGATAGCCGTTTTTCGTTCAATAAGGCCTGTTCCGTAAAATAATAGGAACTGCCTGTTCCGGCCTCGGGATACAACTCAGCCAGCTTGGAATATGAAATCGCCGTTAAAAACGCCAATACCAGGGCGATTACCAAACCGGGGAACATATCCAGCGCAGTGGTATTTCCTGCCAAGTCGACCTGGGCCGCTTGCATCTGGAACGTCAGCCATAAAAACGCGCCCGGCGCTATGAGCGCCATTGCGTTTACGGTGACGCCCGTCAAACTCAGAGTCTTTTTCATTGCTATTGGTTCAGTCATGACACATAACCTTCCTTTCTTAACTAATTTTTAATTTCATTGCGTTTCAAATTTTGCCGTAAATAGTTGCACAGTCATCTAAGTCATCTCCTTCGTCGCTCAGTTAATTGTTTGATAACGCAATTAATTGAGTGATTATGATGGTAAGCAAAAAGAATGCCAGACGATTGCCGGTAACCCCCTGAAATGAAAGTGACGGTAATTAACATTAATAAAATGTAAAGATCGGGGACCAGACTAGGTGCACGAAGCACGAAGAAACAACGACCCACGGGCGTTACCTCTGGTTAAGGTATTACCGGAATGTAGGATTATGAGCCGAGAAGCCACATTAATGTAACTTTAATACGGCAGGGAACGCCGGTCTCACGCCCGCCGGCGCGCATATCACTTGAAGCGTTTCAGGTCGATGCCGAATTTTTCGACGCGCAGGCCCATGATACGCTCGGTTATTCCCAGGGCGCGGGCGGCTTTTGACATATTTCCCCGCGAACGCTTCAACTCCTCGACGATTACCTCTTTTTCGATGTTGGAAATCATTCCCTTCAGCGTTCCCCGGGCTTCCTCTCCGGAATCGCTGGCCATCTGCAGGCTCGGCGGAAGATGATAGCTGTGAATAACGCCGTCGGTGCTCAAAATCACCGACCGCTCGATGCAGTTTTCAAGCTCGCGCACATTGCCCGGCCAATGATACAACATCAGCATATCGATGGCAGGGGTGGAAATGCGGCTGATATTTTTTCCCAGCTCCTTACCGTATTTTTCGGTGAAATGGTCGGCCAGAAGCATGATGTCGCTTTTCCGTTCCCTAAGCGGCGGGACCATGATCGGGAAAACGTTCAAGCGATAATACAGGTCCTCCCTGAATTTACCTTCCTTCATCAACAACTCGAGGTTTCGGTTGGTCGCCGTGATGATCCTCACGTCCACGGGTATCGTCTCGGTACCCCCAATTCGCTCGAATTCCTTTTCTTGTATCACCCGGAGGATTTTTGTCTGTACGTGAAGAGGCAGGTCACCGATTTCGTCCAGGAATAGCGATCCACCGTCAGCCAATTCGAAGCGGCCCTTGCGGCTGGCGGCCGCACCGGTAAAAGCTCCCCGTTCGTATCCGAACAGCTCGCTTTCTATGAGCGACTCCGGGAGGGCAGCGCAATTTACCTTTACAAACGGCTTGTCCGCCCGATTTGAATTATAGTGAATGGCCTGGGCGACCTTTTCTTTGCCGACGCCGCTTTCACCGAGAAGAATAACGGTCGTCGGGGCATTGCAGACCTTGTCGATGAGCGCGTATATCTCGAGCATGGCATGTGAATTCCCGACGATGGAATTCGGGCGGTGCTGCGTTTTTAATTCGTTTTGAAGTCGCTGGTTTTCCTCCTGAAGTTTTTCAAGTTCTTCCTGCGCGAGCTGTCGCAGTCGTACTGCCTGGGAGATACTGGATGCGATGATCGTCAGCAGACGCACGTCTTCCTCAAAGGAGATTTTTTCATTAAAGAGACGGTCAACGGAGAGCGCACCGATAACCTCGTTCCCGATTTTGATCGGCACGCAGATAAACGCAATGTCGACCTTGTCGAGGCCCTTTCGGGATCCGGTCCTATCAAGAAAGAGAGGCTCGTCTGAAATCCGCGGGACAATGGCGGGCTGGCCCGTTTCAACCACCTTACCGGTGACCCCTTCGCCCAGCCGGTACTTGCCTTTTGCCTGCTCCTCGGGCTGCAGTCCGTAAGCCTCCTCTATTACTATCTCTTCCGTTTTTCTGTTAAGAATGGTGAGGGTGCCGCGCAGCATCTCCATGTGTTCAGCCGTCATCTTGAGAATCGGATGCAGCACGGTTTTGAGATCGAGCGTTTCGCTCAGGGCCCTGCTTATTTCATAAAGCAGAGACACTTCTTTAACTTCACGGGATTTATTATTGTCGTGCAAAGTCATAGCAGCTAGTTGCCAACCACCTGTAGTTTATTTGTCATATAGTTCAATGTCATACACGCTAACGCGGCGTATCATTTAAAAGTCAGTAATATCGCAAATACTTACGCAATCCTTAATTTTTAAAACCTCTAAACTTTTACTTTTCCGGAATATCGAACAAGAACCGCAAGAAATCAATTAAATTATGCCGTCATCCCACCGGGCAGATTCCTGAAGACAACCACTATTAAAAAATTCGATCCCGATTGCATTTTAGTCTCTCGTGAATGGCTATCCCTCCCAAACAATTATTGCAGTTTGTACAGGTCATCGGTTTAAAATCTCCTTCACTCCATTTTTTTACAATCATCGGCTGCCGGATAAAAGGACGGGATATGGAAATAAAATCTGCTTTTCTGTCCTGTACAATTTTTTCCATAGATTTATAGCTTCGTAAACCTCCCACCACAATCAGTGGGGTATTCCCCATCAAAGGTTTAATATCATCGCATGCCCGGAGGTTGTAATCCTCGTAAAAAGTATATTTTTTTTCGGGATATGCAATTTTTAGTAGAAGCCGGGCTAGGGGCTGCAGCGGCTTTGGCATAGCTTTGGCAAAAGCCTGTACTGGAACGCTACCGCGGGATTGATTGAACATGGAAAAGGCAAGGGTGCCACACGATATTTCTATTGCATCAATACAGAGTTCAATAAGCCTTTTTACCTGTTCTACAGACTCTTCCAGCGATAAACCAGGCTTTGGTGTATAGTCCTCAATATTGATTTTTACCGTCACCGGATACGTTGATCCTACAGCTTCTCTAATGTATTGATATACACGTTTTAAAAGATTGAATCGTTTTTCGGAACTCCCTCCCCATTCATCCCTGCGATGATTAAGATATGGCGAGAGAAATTCGCTCAGGAGGTAGCCATGGGCCGCATGTATCTGTATTCCGTCAAATCCGGCCTCCTTAGCTCTTTTTGCCGCATCCCCAAAGGTTTTGATCACATTGACTATCTCTTTATTGTCCATGGACCGCGGATATACACGGTATATCATATCCGGTCTGCCAGCGGATGGCGCCGCAGGTCTTATGCCCTGCATCTGGGACTGCCTGCCCCCGTGGCATAACTCTGCAAATATTTTTGACCCATTGCGATGAACTCTGTCGGTCATGTTAGAAAAACCGGAGATTGTTTCATCTGAATGTAGGCCGGCCTGGTGAAGGTAACTTTTACCATCAATGCTGGTAAATATCATACCGGTAATAATAAGACCAATCTCTCCCTTTGCCAGTGTATCGTAAATTTTTAAATAATCTTCTCCAATACTTCCATCTTCATTTGCAGCTGATTCAAATGTTGCAGAACGGACAAACCTGTTTTTAATTGTTACCTCTCCTATCATTCGAGATGTAAATAACATATGATTATTCTTATCCATTTTCATTTCCACACTTTTATTTGACTCTATTTTCTTCGGATATAAAGCCTTTTTGAAACCCTTGCTATTACTTCACCCTGTTCACTATTAATATCTACCGAATACTCCGGTAAGAACGCTTCTCCGGCGGCTGTTTTTTCCTTTATTTCAGATACCTGTTTATCATCTATCTTAAAGTGTGCTGTTACGGTTCCTCTGGCCGGAGAAATATAATCAATGCTCCCGGTTTTGTCCCATACCGTGTAATTCTTTCCTAAAATATGTATCAACATCAGCATATAGAATGGATCGGTCATTGCATAGAGACTCCCACCAAAATGTGTTTTTACATAATTGATGTTATACCAATGCAAGTTCAGAACAACAATTGCCTCAGTAAAATCAGCGGCAATATATTTGACCCGTATACCGGCTCCAACAAAAGGTGGCCAAATCGAAAAAACTATTTTTATTAATCTGGCATTCATAGTGATTCACTTTTTTATTTGTTTATATGCAAATAAACCTATTCCAAAGCCAACTATAATTAATGAAGCTCCACACGGCATATTCATGCCGAGAAATTCAAAATGAAAAAATTTTAGGATCCCTTCGCCGATAAACATTAAACCGCCAATAAGTAACGCATACTTTTCCATGACACTTACTCCTGTTATTGAAAATACTTATATTAAAAACGGACCAATTCACTATCTATAAAAACAAATCTGGTTCTTTTCTGGCCTGACAGGTTTGCGCCAACACTAGAGCAATATTTTTTATTGTGCCGTCTTTTATTTCTCTAGCGTTATGGGGACACGTTTTAATACAAGCGCAGCAGTAAATGCATTTTTCTGGGTCAACAGTCACAGTGCTGTCAAGATGGAGCGCTCCCATTGGACAGGTTTGAACACAAGTACCACATTGAGTGCAGACATCCGATATCGCTACAAACTCCATAGGTGGTAATACAATTCTTTCTTTATAGGGAGTATTGCCCGGAACAACAATCTCACTAATCTCATTGATGTGATTAATATTTCTTATTTTATTTTGAATATTTTTTCCAAATAATTCTGCTCTCCATAAATCTGCGCTATCTGGTCTTCCCGAAGCTATTAATGTTCCACTGCTCGAAAATGAATGTTCGCCGATAAATGCGCCGCAAGCTATTGGCACAAATCCTCTATCGACGCCAACCTCTTTGAGCTCTTTTAGCGAATCTTCATAAGCACGGTTGCCATAGAGAACTATAAAAATAGCCGGTGTCTTATAAGCCTTGCATTTTTTTAAAAAGTTGATTGCATCAACCTGAACCCTGCCACTGTATACGGGAGCGCCGAAAATAACTAATTCGTTATTAAAGGAATAAGTTCTTTCTCGAATATCTTTTTTAGTTATATCTATAACATCTGAAATAACACTATTTAGTCCTTGTGTAATACTTGTGACGATATTGTTTGTTGTCCCAGTCGGTGAGAAATAGACTAGTTTTAATGATGATATTTTCACGAAAACCTCCTTGGTACTAAGTAGACCGGTATATATATTTTGATTACGGTCTTCCACATTTTTCGCATAACGGATATAATAAATAACATTATATATTCAGAGAGTTATTCAATTATTGAAAAATTGTTTATTTTGGAGTAAAAAGTGCTGATAATCGCTCCGCAATAATTTTTAGAGGTTCCGTATTTCGATAAGCCTTGCTCAAAATAATCGCGCCCTCAAAAGATGACAGTATAAATGTAGCTTGTTTCTCAGCCTCAACGGCATCCATTCCATCTTTTTTTAATCTTTCGGCCATGACATCTCTCATCAAGGAAAAACATTGAGCGCAACTTTCCTGGATTGTCTTTGAGATACTCTCGGGGTCAAGAGCTGTTGTTCCAATCGGGCAGCCCTTTGTATAGTTTGAAGACTCCAAATCATTTATTGCATAGCTAAAAACTGCTTTAATGGCAGTTGCGATATCCGTGGTGTTAAGAAAAAGCATTCGTAAAAGCGTATCAATATTCTCGCCGTACTGTTTTATCGACGTTTCAACGATTTCATTTTTACCGCCAGGAAAATGAAAATAGAGGGATCCCTTGGGCGTGCCACTTTGGCTGATAATTTCCTGTAGTCCAACCCCATTAAATCCTTTAACCTTTAGCAGTTCAATTACCGTATCAATTATTTTCCTTCGAGTTTGTTCACCTTGCGCTGACATACAGGTAATATATATAACGGTCTATATATTGTCAAGCGATTTCTTTATTCCCAATTCTTTCCCGGACAGCGGCTTCCTTGGATTTGCATAATAATATTAATTGTATAGATAATTTTAATTAAATCACTTCCTTGATTTAGCACTGTGATTAGGGGGCGCGGCCGTTGCAGTATCATGATTTACAGCTAAGGATGCTTGATGAAGGTGCCTCGCTCGAATTCATCGAACGCGATCTGAAGTTCTTTTTGAGTATTCATGACTATCGGACCGTACCACGCAATAGGCTCCCGGATCGGTTGTCCGGAAATGAGGAGAAACCGGACCGGTTCATCGTCTGTGGTAGCGATTAACCGGTCGCCGTCATCAAACAGCGTAAGCATCCCATTTGAAACAAAAGGCTCCTGCTTAAAATCAAAGTAGTTGATTCCTTCCGCTTCATGGGTGAAGGGCTTTTTTTCATTGCAAAAGTAACAGCGCCCTTCGATGACATAGGCGAAAACGGTATGTCCCTTCTTGGTGCGATGGATGTATTCCGAAGAAGCCGGCAGGGTGATGTCGAGATATTCCGGATCGGTAACGATGTCCTTGACCGGACCGGATACCTTATTCAAGGTGCCGCATATGATTTTGACCTTTGCACCGCCTTTCACGGTGATCTCGGGCACATCGGCGCTTTTAATGTCGCGGTAGCGCGGATCCATCATTTTGTGGGACGCCGGGAGGTTCGCCCACAATTGAAAACCGCCCATGGCGCCCTGGGCGTCGCCTTTCGGCATTTCCTGGTGGATGATGCCGCTTCCCGCGGTCATCCACTGGATGTCGCCGGCGGAAATAACCCCCTTGTTTTTCATACTATCCCCGTGTTCGACCGTGCCGCGAAGAACATAGGTGATGGTTTCGATGCCCCGGTGCGGGTGCCACGGAAACCCTTTCAGGTAATCCGCGGGATTTCCGGAACGAAAGTCGTCCAACAGGAGAAAGGGGTCGAAAACCCCGGTATCATTGTTGCCGATGGCCCGCTTCAGATGCACCCCAGCCCCCTCGATGACCGGTCTGCTCTTGAGAATCTTTTTTATCTTCCTTGTCTCCATGGCAATTTCTCCTTTTTTGTTTGTAAAATCGTATAGATAATCGCGATTGAAAGCGCAGAAATCACGGCCGTCAGTTGAGTTTAGTCTCAAATGCGCTACAGTCGAGGCATTGTTGATGCGGAATGTAATTATATGTTCGAGGATAAGCAAGGGCCATCGAGCAGAATGTTGCACTGCGCTCGGAGGCCTTCCTCAGGGTAGAATAGAATTAAGGATGGGGGTCAGAAATTCCTGGTCGCTCCAGCTATCGGCTGGAACCGTTCCCTTACCCGCCAGGTATCCGTTGCAGGGGCATAACGGAAACAAGGCCGGATCGGCGACCGGCGGGCCGTCATATTTCACGTATAAGCCGTTCCGGACCACCACCAGATCGCGGCTTGGGATCACGTAAATATATTGGTCGTCCTGTCCCCGGGC
Source organism: uncultured delta proteobacterium (assembly GCA_963754925.1). Classification (GTDB taxonomy): domain Bacteria; phylum Myxococcota; class B64-G9; order B64-G9; family B64-G9; genus CAVWHX01. The sequence goes on along the minus strand of CAVWHX010000004.1, from coordinate 481,187 downwards.
TGAAAACGTATCGGCCGGCAGTCCGGGTTTGACGCGCCCGGAAAGCCACCATAGGTACCCGTAGCCTTCATAAACATCGTTGGGAGAGGTCGAGGCGACGATCCAATCCCGCGGGACGATATGGTCGTTGCCCGATGCGCCGTGGTGAAGGTACAGCAGCCCGAACCGGGCGAAGCTGCGCGAGGTAGTGTCTATGCAGCAATAGGTGAGGGTGTGATCCGCCGCATCGCGCCACCAATCCACCTGGTTAAGCCCCAGCGGTTTGAACAAGACCTGGGCCGCATATTGGTCGGCGCGCATGCCGGTCGCTTTTTGTAACACCGCAGAAACCAGCATAGCGTCGCCGCTCGAATAGTTAAATACCGTATCGGGAGGATGGGCTACGTCGATGCTGGCGGCGTAAGCGAGTTCGTCAGGATTGCTCAGAGCCATCTGCGCCACGTTTGAGTTGGTGAGATCAAACGTCTCGAACCAATTCAGACCTGAAGCCATGCTGAGCACGTCACGCAGACGGATGGATTCTTTCTCCGTTCCCTGCCATGAAGGAATGTAATCGGACATCTTTGCGTCCAGACCGCCGGGGATGAGCCCCTGCCCGATGGCAATCCCGATCAGGGCGCTGGTGAAGCTCTTGGCCACTGACCAGCTTGCGGCATAGGAGCTCGCATCGTGGTCCGGCGCGTACCACTCGGCCACGATCGTGTCGTGGTACACCACCACGACACCTTGCGTGTTTTTGCCGTCCTGGAAGGCGTATTGACGGGCGCCGTCTAAGACCGCCTCGTCCATGCCCTCCGCCGAGGGTGTGGAGAAACGCCAGGGATCGTCTATTGGTAGGGCTCCCGGGGGGTACAATCCGCAGCCCACCAGGAGGTCAAGGGCAAGCACGACGCTCATGGAGAAAGGAAGTTTTATAAACATAACTATACGATATACAAGTACATTTATCCGACATGGATTCATCGTGCGACTCCTTAATGATTTGATTTTAATTTATGCCAGAATCTGCTGTTATGTCAATGGAGGCAGGGTTTGAAGCTGAAGGGGACGAAAATCGGCACGCGCATATCATACTTGCGTTGCAGTGCCGGAGCGTGAATACTTTGCCTCGATGGTAGAGAAACAGAATAAGAGTGATTCGATACGCTACCTGGATTCTTCTCACACAGATGGTCGGGCATTTCAATTCACCGCTGAGGAACGGCGCATCCTCGACCATTTTAACCAAAAGGTCGCAGCCGGCGGTTCGCTCAACGATATCCTCGATTTTTTATTCGATTCCACCAGCTCGATTTGTCCCTGCGATCGTATCTCGCTCGCGTTTCTTGAGGAGAATAATCGGCGGGTGGTGAGCCACTGGGTCAGGGCGCGGTACAAGCCGGTCTTGCTGGATGCGGGTTACGCCGGTGATCTGAAAGGTTCGTCGCTCACGCAGGTCGTGCGTTCGGGCCGGCCGCGCATTATCAACAATCTGGAGAAATATGCGCACGAGCATCCTCATTCTCATTCATCGAAGCTGCTGGTCAAAGAAGGCGTGCGCTCCTCAATGACCTGCCCGTTGACCGTGGAAGGGCGTATCGTGGGGTTGTTGTTTCGGTCCTCTCAGCAGGTCCGTGCGTACGACAATCATCAGATGGCGCTGCACGTGGCGCTGGTAGAACGACTCAGCCAAGCGGTCGAGAAAGCCTACCGCATCGAACAGCTCGAAAACGCTAACCGCAATTACCGGGAGATGCTCACCTTTGTCACGCATGAGTTGCGCAGCCCGCTGGCCTCGATAATCTCATCCATTCGCTTAATGATCGACGGCTACCGGGGAGAGGTGCGCCCGGAGCAGCGCGAGTCGCTCGATCGCATGAACGCGCGGGCCGAGGGACTACTGCTCTTGATCAATGATTATCTCAACCTCGCGCGATTGGAGGGCGGCGAACTGACGATCGATCTCAAAAGCCCAGTCGACTTCCGCCGTGCGGTTATCGATCCGGTGGTCGAAGCCATTCAACCCCAATTGCAGGAACGGCGCATGACGTTGACGCGGGTCGAGGGTGAAAACCTTGAAAGCTGCGAATGCGATCCGTCCCTGCTGCAAATAGTTCTCGCCAACCTCCTGAGCAACGCCGTCAAGTATGGCAATGAGGCCGGGCGTATCGAGGTTAGCGCCGAGCATGCCACGGAAGGACTTCGGATCGCGGTTTACAACGAAGGCCCCGGATTTAGCGACACGGATAAACTGCTTCTCTTCAAACGTTTCTCGCGTCTGAAAAACCCCGAGCTGTGGAAGCGTCAGGGCACCGGGATTGGCCTGTATATGTGCTGGCAGATAGCGCAGCTCCATGGTGGTCGTATACGGGCTGAGTCGGAGCCGGGTCGTTTCGCGCGCTTTGTTCTCGAGATTCCCCAGCCGGTGCCGCGGTCGGGAAGCTCGGATAGTGATTGACCAGGTAACGATACGCGAGGTAGGTATCAGAATACCCAAGGAGGCGCAACGATGAGCGTAATCGAAGATGCACGAGCACAAGGAATCAAAACCCTTTCTGAGGACGATTCTCGCAAGGTGCTGGCTCAATACGGATTGCCGCTCGTGGAAAGCCGGCGGGTAACGGATATACCCACGGCACTGGCGGCTGCGGCCGAGCTTCGGTTCCCGGTGGTGCTCAAGGGCACCGGTCGTGCCCTTGCCCATAAGACCGAAAGCGATGTGGTGCGCCTGAATCTCCGTGACGACCAAGAGGTAACGCGCGCCTACGAGGACATTCGTCGTAACGCAGGCGATAGGCTTGAAGCGGTGTTGGTCCAGCGCATGATTAAGTCCGAGCGCGAGTTCGTCGCCGGTTTGAACCGCGATGGGCAGTTCGGTCCCTGCGTTATGTTTGGGCTCGGGGGTATTTTCACCGAGGTTCTCAAAGACGTTACGTTTCGGGTTGCGCCGCTGTCCGCCATCGACGCCAACGAAATGCTTGACGAGATAACAAGCGCCGCGTTGCTTCGCGCATTTCGAGGAAAACCCGCCGTGGATCGCAGTGCGCTCTGCGATCTGCTGATCAAACTCGGGCAGCTGGGCCTCCAGGAACCGAACGTGATGGAGGTTGACATCAACCCAATCCTGATCGACGGCAGTCGCCCGGTAGCCGTCAACGCGTTGGTGGTGCTGAGTTTATAGGATTTGTTCCTTACCCTCGGGAAGGGTGTCTTTAAGAAATTCGCGGAAGCGATCCTTCAGGCGCTGTTCGAGTTGCTGAACCCGCTGCCGGGTGATGCCATGACGATCGCCGATATCCTGGAAGGTCAGTGGTTGGTCGATAGCGATGCGACCATCCCAGATGGCCTGCTCGCGCTTCGTGAGGGTGGCCCGAAACGATTCCATCGCCCGATGTACGCGATCGCGTAATTCTTCGCTGGCGAAGACTTCCTCGGGGTTACTCTCGAGCCCAGGCAATGTCTCAAACAAGGTCCGGCCGGTCGATGGATTCGCGGCGTCGAGCGAGGTTTCGGGCCCGCCGAGGCGCTTTTCCATCTCGATGACGTCCTTTTCGGGGACGTCGATGCGCTCGGCGATAAGTCGGCTCTCCGGGGCATACCCCTCAAGTTGGAGTTGCGCTTGTTCCTTCTTGAGCCGAAAGAACAGCTTGCGCTGCACCTGGGTGGTGCCGATTTTGATTAAGCTGAAGTTCTCGAGAATGAATTTGAGAATATAGGCGCGGATCCACCATTGTGCATAGGTTGGCAGCCGGACACCCCGGTAGGGATCAAACCGCTTGACCGCTTGCATCAACCCGATATTGCCCTCCTGAATCAGATCGAGCAGATTCTGATAATAGCTGCGGTGCTCAAGGGCGATCTTCACCACCAAGCGTAAGTTTCCGGTAACCAATTGGTAGGCGAGACGCGGATCGCCGGTCTTTTGGAATTCGACCCCCAAGCGGTGCTCTTCGTCCGGGGTGAGAAGATTGAACTTGCCGATGTCGCTGAGATAACGCTGCAGCGGGTCCAGGTGGACCAGCTTCCCGGCTTTCTTTCGGACTTCAAGTTCTTTTTCGTGCTCAACCATATTTATCTTAACCAATGTAATATGTCGCTTATTTCGAAGCTACCATATAATATTTTCTCTGCTCGAATCAATTCTTTGATGACAGCGGCTCGATGGCTGCGCCGGTCGAGCCGGTAAGTTGACAGACATGAGTTCAAGCGATAGCGTCTTTTCGTGGTATCGGCTGAAAGGGGATGGAAGCAGTATGGAACGGAGAAGCTTCAAGCGCCTGCCCGCTGAGGCCGAAGTTACCATTCGCCCAATCGCTGGCGGCAACGTCCGCCAGGCCACCAGTAAAAATATCAGCGGTGGCGGTATACTGTTTACCGCTTCGGTTCGTTACGAGCCCGGTCAGTTCCTCGAGATCGAGGTCGAGACCAGCACCCATAGATCATTTACCCACGTGTTCCCCCCGCTGAAAGCGCGCGTTCAGGTGGTGCGGGTGACCAGCGATAAGGCGCCCTTTGAGATCGCGGCCCGGTTTGTAAAAAATTGATCTCGAACCCCTTGTTGGTGGAACCCCGCGGTCATCGAGTCCGTTCTATCTATCTACGTTAGCAGCTTAAACGCGTGAACCCAATCATTGCGCAAAAAACCAGGGATACACCAGAGCATACACAGTGGCTCGATAGCGCGCGCCGCTTCCGCGGTACCCATGTCCGCAGTTTCCCAGCCGAACTGATCGAGGATTTCGGTGACGATCTTCTTCGCCGCCTCGTCATTGCCGCAGATGAACATCGTTGGTTTGCCGCCCGTAAATTTGGGATTGACCATGCATGCATTGCCTACGGAATTGAAAGCTTTTACGAAACGAACGTTGCGAAACCCTTTCTGCAGACGTTCCATGAGCGACTCGTCGAGCGTGGTGAAAAACTTCAAAACGCCGTTTGTGGGCGGGGCATCTGCGATGGGATTGGTCGTATCGATAACGAGTTTGCCTGAGAGGTTCGTATGGCCTGCGGCCTGTAGCGCGTCCATCGCCGCGGTGCCTTTGACTGCTAAAACGACCACCTCGCCAAATCGCGCGGTGTCAGTAAAACTGGCGACGCGGCCCCGGGGATTCGTTTTCGCCCAGTCCGCAAGCTTGGCTATCGTGCGCGTGCCGAGTGTTACCTCGTGACCGTGTTTGAGAAAACCAATGGCGAGAGCCTTCGCCACATCACCCGAGCCAAGGATTCCTATTCTCATAGTGTCCTCCTTTCAGAAAAAGCTTCTACCCTACGATACCTCTCAACGGCCCCTGTGCTGTCGGGCCTGAGTTATAAACAAGATTTTCTCATACTTCCCGCACGCACTGGATGCAATATTCGATGATCTTTTTGTCGGGGCTAAAGGGATGAAGCGCGTCAAGCAACAGGCCCGAAACGGCGCTGCGGATCAGTTCCGGTTCTGCAACCGGGGCGGTTTTTCCGGCCTTATGCCGGAAGTGGCGTCCGGCTTCCAGGAGCGACTCGCGCGGGATTAACCCAATCAGCTCGCTGCCGATGCAACGCGCCCCGCGCTCCTCGGCTAAACGACAAACCTCGTCGAACACCGCTGATAGGGGGGTGGCGCGGTAGTTGGTTAGATTCACCGATACCTGGGTGTGCTCAAAACATTCCATATACCAGCCGATCGCCTTGACAAATTTGAACGTACCGAATTGCCTAACCGGCTGGCACCGATCATCTCTAACGATTGCGCCGCAGTTGTCTTTCATCAGGCATCCAGACTCGCGGATCTGACAGGCGATATCGTGCGCAAGGGCGCAATCGTGGGTATCGAGATCAAAGTTGATTGCGATGAGCAGGTCGCGTGCGCCAATGGCCGTTGCGCCGCTTTTGGCATTGAATTGTGCTTCACCAAAATCTGGTTGCCAACGGGGATCCGTGAGTTTTTTGCGTAGGCCTTCGTATTCGCCCGCGCGCAGCGTGGCCAGGTTGCGTCGTTCGGGATTACTGGCCGCGTTTTCATACAAGTAGACCGGAATGCTCAGCTCATCGGCGACCCGCCGGCCCAGGCGCCTCGCCAGATCCACACACTCGTCCATGCTGATATCCTGAAGCGGAACAAACGGGCAAACATCGCTGGCGCCAAGGCGGGCATGCGCGCCATGGTGTTTGGTCATGTCGATACGCGCGGCGGCTTTGGCAATTCCGCGAAAGGCGCCATCGAGCACCGCATCGGGGGAGCCGACAAACGTGATCACAGTGCGGTTTGCATCAGCCCCCGCGGATACGTCAAGGAGGTCGACCCCCGCGGCCGAATTGATACCGGCGGCGATTTCGTCGATGACGGCTCGATCGCGACCTTCGGAAAAATTCGGGACGCATTCAACCAGCTGCATGCTTTTTCTAACCGTTCCTGTTAAAGGGTTTTTTGGTTCGCACGGCTAGAGATTGTAGCCGAGCAAAGCGAGGCTTACAAGGTTTGGTCCTTTATTAGGGGCTAGACGTTACCCAATGACTGTCAGGGAGGTCAAATGTCGTCGACCGACATTGAATATTCAGGGCGGCAATTCATACTCGTCGGTCAATGCCTCGAGGATCAGACCCTCGAGCCTCCGCTGAACCATTTCGTTGATGTCGGTAAAAACCACGCCTACCTCTGGTGGTTCGCTTCCCGCAACCATGCGAACCACGCGAGCTCTTAGCAACAGGTGCTCCGGGGTGTTGGGTGCTATGATACTGACCTGCAGCTCGTCTCCTTGATTAAAACGTGTTGTCTTTTGTTCGAGTCGCAGCAACGCCCCGGCGATGCTCAGGTCCACGACCGTGGCCGGACATTCTTCTTGCGGAAGATGTATCGCCGCTTCGAGCTGCATCGCGACTCGTGGATGTTGCCTTGGGTTTGGCTGCGGACAGAGCCGCTCTCGATTTGGTCGCGCGGTTTTCTGCTCGAGTTGTTTGATGAGCGTGGAAAGTTGGGAGAGAACCGTATCGCTGAGGCGGGTAAAAACGACCTCAAACCCGCACCGGTCGATGTTGACCGGATCGATGCGCAGACCGATCACCCGAGAGTCAATTGGCGGCAACGGCATTTGGCCGGGATATATGGTCATAGAAAGACTGGTTCCGAAGGGGGGCGGCCTCAGGGAAAGGACAAACGCTCCTCCGAGGGAGAGGCCGGTTACCAACAAACGGCGCGAGTCCCCGTCGGGAAAGCTGCAAACCGCTTTTATAAACTTCATTTTTCGTGAAGCCTTTTTGGGGCCCTTCGACGCTCTCTGACGAGCCATTTGAATCCCTTGGCAATCACTATCATTTTGAAACACGTGGAAAAGCCGCACCAATTAACATATTCTTTCAATAGTATATACTGCCAACAAGCATAAATCCTAAATAAAAGAGAGTCGTCTCGCGGTTGATGAAGAGCAGTGGTGCATCAATTACCTGCTGCCTGACGAACACCCCTAAGCCCTTGGGCTAACTGATGCACTATACGAACAGCTCTCTTGCTAGCCACTGAATGGTTCTGTTAGCATCTCGCGTGCGGGTACGGTAATGGCGATTGGAAGACGAAGGAGGCAGGGTCATGGCTTGGCTTGAGCGTATGTTTCAGTTATCGGTCCATAAAACCACCGTACTCGCCGAGGCGCGGGGTGGGTTAGTGACCTTTCTGACCATGTCGTACATTATCTTTGTCCAGCCGGGAGTGCTTTCGGCGGTCGGCATGGATTTTGGGGCGGTGATGGTGGCAACCTGTCTGTCTTCCGCCCTGGCAACCTTTATCATGGCCTTTGGCGCCAACTATCCGGTGGCGCTCGCCCCGTGCATGGGGGAGAATTTCTTTTTTGTTACCGTTTGCATGGGGGTCGTGACCGGCACGAAGGTCCCCTGGCAGATCGCGTTGGCGGCGGTGTTTGTTTCCGGTGTTTTGTTTTTACTTCTCTCTGCCGTGAGATTGCGCGAGTTAATCATCGAATCCTTGCCGCTATCATTGAAATTGGCCATACCGGTGGGGATCGGCCTCTTTATTGCTTTTATCGGTCTCCAGCAGGGCGGGTTAGTGGTGGCGGCTACGGGATCCATGGTGGCGCTCGGCACGTTGTCTTCCGGGCCGGCGCTGCTCACGCTGTTTGGTTTGCTGGTTACCGCGGTGCTGATAACGATGCGGATGCGGGGGGCCATTCTTTTCGGATTACTGGTGACGGCCATAGCGGGCCTGCCGTTTGGTTTGGTTTCCTACCACGGACTATTCAGTCTGCCGCCGTCGCTTACGCCGGTGCTCTTGAAAATGGATCTTGCGGGCCTGTTTCAGGTGGCCATGCTGCCGGTCGTGGTAATCTTTTTATTCATGGTGTTGTTCGATACCCTTGGCACCTTGGTCGGGGTTGGGCAGCAGGCCGGTTTGATGAACGATGGAAAGCTCGAGCGCGCGGGGAGGGCGCTCTTCTCCGATGCCGTCGGCACCACGGCCGGTGCCTTGTTGGGGACCTCGACGGTGAGCTCGTACATCGAAAGCGCGGCTGGGGTGGCGGCCGGGGCGCGAACCGGGCTTGCTTCTGTCTTCACCGGCGTCCTGTTTCTAATGGCGCTCTTTTTCTTTCCCTTGGTGCAGATGGTTGGCGGTGGGTTGGAAGTCGGCCCGGGCGTCTTTCTTCGGCCGGTCACGGCGCCGGTAATGATTGTGGTGGGTTCTCTGATGGTGCGCGGGGTGCGCGACATTCCCTGGGACGAGCCGTCCGAGGCGCTGCCGGCATTTTTGGTAATACTGGGGATTCCTTTTACGTACTCAATCGCCGATGGATTGGCGATGGGTTTCGTCTCGTATCCTCTTCTCAAACTGCTTTCTGGTCGGGGCCGGGAGGTCAAGGTGGCGATGTACGCGCTCGCCATCGTCCTGGGAGGGGTATTTGGCCTCAAGATGTATATCGGGGGGTAATAGGGTTAATCCCTTAAACAACTTTTTGATGCGGGCGGTAACGTTATCCCAGCCTGCTGAGAGCTCGATAGCACCCCAAACAAAAAAAGGTTGACATCCAGGGTACCCACGATATGAACTCAAGGGTGCTCTCTCAAATTGTCATTCCCGCCCGTTTCGACTTAACCCGATTACCCGGAAAGCCATTGCTGACGGTTGCCGGTAAGCCGATCCTGCAGCATGTGTGGGAACGCGCGTGTCAGGCGAAATTGGGCCCTATACCGCTCCTCGCGACCGACGACGAACGCATCGCTCGTGCCGCCCGCGGTTTCAATGCGCCGGTCGTGCTTACCGCGAGCAGCCACCGCTGCGGATCAGAACGAGTGGCCGAGGTCGCGGCGGGCTTGACCGCGCCCGTGGTTGTCAACCTGCAGGGAGACGAAGTCCTGATTGACCCCGCGGCGTTGGCCAAGCTACCCGCTCTCTTTTCGGATTCCAACGTGCAGATGGCGACTATGGTCGCGCCGCTTTCCGATACCGCCCGCCTTGATGATCCGTCGTTGGTTAAAGCAGTGCTTGATGACCGCGGCAACATATTGTACTTTTCGCGTTCGCCGATTCCTTACCCGGGGCAGGCGCTGGTTAATCGTGCGCACCATACCTGGTATGGCCATATCGGGGTCTATGCCTTTCGGCGCGAGGTGCTCATTGATATTTTCACCCGCCCGCCAAGCACGCTCGAGCGCACCGAAGGGCTTGAACAGTTGCGAGCGCTGCAGGCAGGCATTAACATTCGAGCTCTGGTGTGCGAACGGGCGCACTTTGGAGTCAACACGTTGGAAGACTTGGAACAGATACGGAGCATCCTCGAATCTCATGAGAAGCCCTAACCACGTACCGTGGGAAGGAGACCATTCGTGGCGAACAAACACAGCAAGTTTATTTTTGTGACCGGCGGCGTTGTATCGGGACTCGGCAAAGGCGTGTCCGCGGCGTCAATTGGCGCGCTGATGGAAAACCGTGGTCTCAAAATCGCGATGTTAAAAATGGATCCGTATATCAATGTCGACCCCGGAACCATGAGTCCCTATCAGCACGGCGAGGTGTTTGTTACCGATGACGGGGCTGAAACCGACCTGGATCTCGGTCACTACGAGCGGTTTACCTCAGCGCCGGTCGGCCAGGCGAACAACTTCACGACCGGTAGCGTATACGATACGGTAATTCAGAAAGAACGCCGCGGTGACTACCTGGGCAAGACCGTTCAGGTGATCCCGCACATCACCGACGAAATCAAAGCGCGCATTCGTAAAGCGGCCGAGGGAGTCGATCTGCTGATCACCGAGGTAGGTGGGACCGTCGGCGATATCGAGAGCCTGCCGTTTCTCGAAAGCATTCGGCAGCTCCGCAGCGATCTGGGGCACGAACATACCCTGTACCTACACCTGACGCTGGTGCCGTATGTCAATACGGTGGGCGAGATGAAGACCAAGCCAACCCAGCACAGCGTCAAGGAGCTTCGGGCGATCGGGATTCAGCCTGATATTATCCTCTGTCGGTGCGAAAAGCCCCTGGGGAAGGAGCTCAAGGACAAGATTGCCCTGTTTTGTTCGACCAGCGCAGCCACCGTATTTGAGTGTCCGGACGTTGATACCATTTACGCGGTCCCGCTGTTGCTCAACGAGCAGGGTCTCGACGAGAAGCTGGCCGAGCTGCTCAACATTTGGTCGCGCGCCCCGGCGTTGGATGGTTGGCGCAAGGTGGTTGATTCCTTACGCAAACCGCGCCAAACGGTGTATATCGGAGTGGTCGGGAAGTATGTCCATTTGGTGGATTCTTACCGCTCATTGCACGAGGCGCTTCTTCACGGTGGATTGGCGAACGGCGTCAAGGTCGAGCTGCGCTACCTCAATGCCGAAGAAGTGACGGATGAAGAGTCTTCGCAGCTTGCCGAACTTGATGGGGTGCTGGTGCCGGGAGGTTTTGGCGAGCGCGGGATCGAAGGGAAGATGAGAGCTATTCGATATGCGCGCGAGCAACGCGTGCCGTTTTTTGGCATTTGCTTGGGTATGCAATTGATGGTCGTCGAATTCGCCCGGCACGTAGCCGGGCTCAGCGAAGCGAACTCGACCGAATTTGAGAGCAGCTGTCGCCAGCCGGTAATTGACCTCATGGAAGAACAACGCATGGTTCAGGACAAGGGCGCCACGATGCGCTTGGGAGCCTATCCCTGCAAGTTGCTTGCGGGGACAAAAGCGCTGCAAGCCTACGGCCGAGGCGAGATATCCGAACGGCATCGACACCGCTATGAAATAAACAATGCTTTTTGCTCAGTACTGGCGAAACACGGGTTGGTATTCTCAGGACTTTCCCCCGATGGGAAATTGGTCGAGATCTCCGAGATCTCAAATCATCCGTGGATGCTCGGTTGCCAATTTCACCCGGAATTCAAGAGCAAACCGCTTACGCCGCATCCGTTGTTTTCAGCTTTCGTGGCTGCAGCCAAAAAGCGTCGGGAGGAACGCGGGCGATGAGCCGGACTATCGATCTCGGTAGTTTTGTGTTGGGGGCAGGCCAGCCGCTGGCTGTTGTTGCCGGGCTCTGCGCTCTTGAAGATGAGGGCAGCGCCCTGAGGTTGGCGGGAGTTCTCAAAGATATTACCGCCGCGCGGGGGACGCCGTTTGTGTTAAGGCTTCCTTTGACAAAGCAAACCGGACGGCGCTCAACTCCTATCGAGGTCCGGGGATCGTCCAGGGTTTGGCGATTATGCGCCGGATCAGGACCGATCTACGGATCCCGGTGCTGGTTGACATTCACGAACCCGATCAAGCGGCCGCAGCCGCCGCGGTCGCTGACATTTTACAAATCCCGGCATTCTTGTGTCGGCAGACCGACCTTCTGCTGGCCGCCGGCCGAACCGGTAAGCCGGTCAATATTAAAAAAGGACAGTTTCTTAACCCGTCCGACATGCGCTACGCCGCCGAGAAAGTGCTTGCGGGCGGGGGGCAGCCGATATTAACCGAACGCGGCACAACCTTTGGCTATGGCGATTTGGTGGTGGATATGCGTTCATTGGTGTGGATGCGTGAACTCGGGTATCCGGTACTCTTTGATGGAACCCACAGCGCGCAGCGCCCGGGGGCAGCCGGAGGTGCGAGCGGCGGGTTGCGTGAAATGGTCGCGCCGTTATGTCGGGCGGCAACAGCCGTCGGTGTGGATGGGCTGTATCTTGAGGTCCACCCCGATCCCGATCGCGCTCCTTCGGATGGGCCAAATTCTATCTCACCGGATGGCATTACCGCGCTCCTCGATCAGATTCTCGATATTCGACGGTCTGTTCCGTGTTAACGGCCGGCCCATCAACACTTCGAAGGCCATGCTCAAAAGGCTCAAAAACTTCTTTATTTATTGGTCGGTGCGGACGTTGATGGGTTTGGTTCGTTTTCTTACCTGGGAGGGCTCGCTCAGGTTCGGCGCTTTCATGGGCCGTTTGGCGTACCGCTTCGCCACGAGCGCCCGGCGTGATACCCTGGCCCACGTTGCATTAGCCTTCCCGGATAAGAACGTACGCGAACGTGAACAGCTTGCCCTCGCGGTTTTCGAGCATCTTGGACGCGCGGCGGCAGAAGTGGTAAACATCAATAAGATCGGCGCTATTCGTGATTACGTCAGACTTGATCCGACCTCTCGTACCGCGATCTTGAATCTACTGGCTCGCGGCCGAGGGGTAATCTTCGTAACCGGGCATATTGGCAATTGGGAGCTCATGGCTCGGGCGCTGGCGGCTGAAGGTTTTCCGATATACGCTATCGGAAAGCGGAGCTACGATGACCGGTTCACCGTTCTCATTCAGAGATTCCGCGATCAAGGCAACGTGAAAACGATCTGGCGCGGCGATCCGGATGCCTTTGCGAAGATGGTGGCGGTCATGAAGGAAAACAGTGTTTTGGGCCTGTTGCTTGACCAGGATACCGCGGTTCAGGGCGTCTTCGTGCCGTTTTTCGATTGCCCGGCCCATACCCCCACTGCGGCAGCCGTACTTGCGCATAAGACCGGTGCGGCCGTCTTTACCGGATTCAATTATCGAGAACCGGAAGGCGGTTTGCGGATAGTTGGACAGGAGCTTATCCCGGTTGACGACGACGAGTTCGGCCGGGCGGTAGTATGCGATACCGCGGCCATGACAGCTCGGATAGAAGCCCATATTCGCGCTCACCCGGCCGAGTGGGTGTGGATGCACCGCCGCTGGAAAACCCGCCCGCCTCGTGAAGGTCGAGCCTAGGTTTGATGGGAACTCGGGAATCAATGGTTTTTTGGCTTTGTTTTCATTAGTGGTAAGATAGATAGCTGAGGTGGCGAGATGACGAAGTGGTTGTTGCCGTGGATAGCGCTCGTCGGGGTTGCTGGTTGCGGTCTGGGCGATAGGAGCAAGCAGACGGCGAGCCAGCCGATGCAGTTGCAATTTGAGAACGCTACCGTGTGGCAATACAAGGGTGATAAGCTTCGGTTTGAAATTAAAGCCGCCGTCGTGGAGTTACGTGAAGAGACTCAGGAGATACTGGCGCGTGGCAACGTTACCGCCACGATTGAACCAAAACTTTGGGTCGGAAAAAAACGCTGATGCCAAGCACAAAAGAAGTCTTCATAGGAGTGGCAATCTGTTGTTCAGCGCTGGTGTACGCTAAAGATCTGTCGCCCGATCGGGCTTCCGTGCCAGAGCAGAAGCAACCGGAGGAGGTACCTGAACCGGTTAACATCCATTCGGACAGGTTGATCGTCCATCAAAAAGAACGGCAAGCAGAATTTTTAGGACGTGTCGTGACTAATCAAAAAAATTTACTCATTCGCTGCGAAAAATTGGTGATCACCTACGCGAGCGCCAAGGACCCCGATCTTAAAGAAGGCGAGATTGCCCGAATGGAATTTTCAGGTGGGGTTAATATTGAACAGAAAAACCGAAAGGGTTTTTGTCAAGAAGCGACCTACGAACGTCCGGTGGGGCGTCTGATATGCATCGGGGATCCCTGGGTGACCGAGGGCGACAATCGCATCAGGGGCGAGCGCATCGAGTATCTGGTGGATTCCGACGAGGTGAAGGTGGTTAAACCCCGCGCGGTAATTCAAATGCAAGCGGAAGAATTGAAAAAGAAAGGGAAAACCCGTTGAGTGCAGACAGTAATCAGCTCAGCGCGGTGGGATTGAAGAAGTCCTTCAAGAGGCGCTGTGTGGTTAACGGGGTGTCATTTTCGGTCAACGGCGGTGAAGTAGTTGGTTTGTTGGGTCCCAATGGCGCCGGTAAGACTACCAGCTTTCACATGGTGGTCGGTCTGCTTCGGCCAGAGGCTGGTCAGATATGGTTGTGTGGAAAGGAACTCTCCAACTGGCCGATGTACCGGCGCGCACGGGCTGGGCTCGGCTACCTTTCTCAAGAACCTTCGGTGTTTCGCAAGTTGTCGGTACTTGACAATTTACTGCTTTATTTGGAGGCGGCTGGAGTAAAAGGCGTGCCCGCCAGGGAGCGGGCCGATCGAGCGATTGCCGAGTACGATCTTGGAAAGGTGGTGACCGCGCAGGCCGCGACGCTGTCGGGGGGCGAGCGCCGCCGTTTGGAAATCGCCCGCGCCATGATCCAAAGCCCACGTTTTCTCTTGCTGGACGAGCCGTTCTCGGGTATCGATCCCTTGACGGTTGATGAGATTCAGAGGCAGATCAGGAAGTTATCGGAGGCTGGGATTGGGGTGCTAATCACCGATCACAATGTTAGGGAGACCTTGTCAATTTGCCACAGAGCGTATATTGTAAAAGATGGAACGATTATCGAGGAAGGTTCTCCCGCTTCAATTGCCATGAGTGAGAAAGCACGTAGCCTGTACCTCGGCGAACGGTTCAGCTTGAATGGGGCTATCACGCCATGACGGAACTTAAGCAATCCCTCTCATTGAAGCAAACCTTGCAGCTGGTGATGACACCGCAGCTGCAACAGGCTATCAAGCTGCTTCAGCTGTCGCGCCTTGAATTGAGCGAGCTCGTCCATGATGAGATGTTGGAAAATCCCGTCCTTGAGGAACACCTGGAAGAGGACGATGGCGAACAAAAGCCAGCTTCCATCCAGGAACAGGAAGAATTGACCGACGAACGTATCGCCGAGCGGATCGATCGCAGCGACCGCGTAGAGGAGGTCAAGGGCAGCGAGGGATTCAACGAGATCGATTGGGACCGATATCTTGAAAACTATAACTTCTTTCAGTCGACGGGCGCCGGCCGTGCCCGACCATCTTCGGATGATCTGCCCTCGTTCGAAAATGTTCTGACCAAGAAAACCTCGCTCGCCGATCATCTGGTGTGGCAACTGAGGCTCTCGAGCCTGGATCAGCGCGATCAAAACATCGGGGTCGAGATCATCTTGAACCTCAACGACGAGGGTTACCTTGTTCCCGATGATGAGGATCGCGTAGCCGGGCTCAGTGCGGTGGAAAGCATTGCCGCTGACATGCAGGTGAGCGCGGAAGATGTTGAGCGCGTGCTCAAGGTCATACAAACCTTTGATCCGGTAGGGGTGGCCGCCCGGGATCTCCGCGAGTCACTACTCACCCAGGCGCAGTATCTTGAGATCGAAAACGGGTTGGTGTACGCGATTATTGAGGCGCACCTACCACAAGTCGAGCGCAAGAACTACCAGGCCATCGCTCGCGCCTTGCGGGTTTCGCTGGAAGAGGTTCTGGAAGCAGTCAAGATTATTTCTGGGTTCGAGCCGAAACCAGGCCGGTTGTATACGGCTGAAGAGCCTCAGTATATTACCCCGGACATCTATGTCTATCGGATGGGTGATGAATACGTCATCGTGCTCAACGAGGACGGATTGCCCAAGCTCAAGATCAGCAATTACTATCGGCGCGCCTTCCAAGAAGCTTCGCGCGGGGGCGAGACACGATCGTACATTCAGGATAAGCTCCGTTCGGCCGTGTGGCTCATCCGCAGCATTCATCAACGCCAACGCACTATCTACCGAGTGACCGAGAGCATCGTCAAGTTCCAGCGTGAATTCTTCGATAAGGGTATTGCGTACCTCAAGCCGTTGGTATTGCGGGATGTTGCCAACGACTTGGGGCTGCACGAATCAACGGTATCGCGCGTGACCACCAACAAATATGTTCATACCCCGCAGGGGATATACGAGTTGAAATTTTTCTTTAACTCGAGCATCAGTCGCATGGTAGGGGAGGATGTGGCATCGGAAGCCGTCAAAGAGAAGATTCGCCAAATCGTGACCAGCGAGTCCTCGGTAAAGCCCCTTTCAGATCGTCAGATTGTCGATATGTTGCGGGAGCAAAACATCGATATCGCGCGCAGAACGGTTGCTAAGTACAGAGAAATGCTAGGGATCCTTCCCTCGAACAAACGAAAGAAATATGTTTGAATCAAAATAGTTCAGATGAAAGTGTTGATCATGGACCCAGAAAAAGCAAAGCAACTGGTAATGGTTAAGAGTGTTCCAGCGGAGTCTTCAACGCAGCCAGACGGGGACAGGCGTGCTGCTAAGAAGAAACCCTAAGCGATGCCGTTGAATCAACCTATGGTGGGTGAGGGCTTGCCCCTCTCGCCCAGGAGGAGCCATGCAGATTTCTGTTACGTTTCGCAACATTGAACCTAGCGATGCATTGCGGGATTACGCCACCGAGAAGATCGAGCGCCTCAGCAAGTATGTTAACTTGCCGGCCGACGCTCACGTAGTCCTGGCCAAGCATAAATACCGTAACAACGCCGACATCAAGGTAATTTCGCGTGGTATTGTCATGCGTGGCGTTGAGAATAGCGAGGATATGTACAGCAGTATTGACCTGGCGGTCGATAAGATAGAGCGGCAGGCACGTAAATACAAAGATAAGATCCGCGACTACGAGCCGGTCTCGTTGGGTGAGGAAATTCGGGTACGCCACGAGGTGCTGGAGAAGGAATCGCTCGAAGAGGATCAAGGGCCGCGTATCATCGATAGCGAGGAGTATCAAGCCAAACCAATGTCGGTTGAAGAGGCGGTTATGCAGATGGATTTGATGAACAGCGACTTCTTGGTGTTCACCAATTCTGTGACCAAAGATGTCAACGTGATCTACCGTCGACGCGATGGCAACATAGGGCTTATCGAGGCCAAGAAGCCTCAAGACTAAAAAGCTTTACAGGTGAGGGAGTGGACAAGCACGTGAGAATCGCTTCATTCCTCGAAAAACGCGATGTGACCTGCGCTGTGCCGGTCGGGAGCAAGCAGGAAGTGCTGGCGACGCTGGTCGACCTACTCGTCACCAACCATCCTGAGTTCGATCACGAGGTCTTGCTGCAGGTACTGCTTAAGCGCGAAGAACTGCGTTCGACCGGTATCGAACACGGTGTTGCATTCCCCCATGGGCGGATTCCTGGCCTCACGCGCTTGATTGCTTGTTTTGGGCGCTGCCGGCCGGGGGTGGATTTCGATGCGTTTGACGGCAAACCGACCCATTTCTTCTTTGTGCTGCTCATTCCGGAGTCGGCTGAAAGCGCCCACCTCAAAGCCTTGGCTCGTCTCAACCGGGTGTTCCAGGACGATGATTTTCGCCGGCGATTGCTTTATGCTAAAGATAGCGATCAGGTATTCTCAACGATACTCGAACAGGACAGTAAATTTTGAGGGGCGTATGAGTATTCCCGTCAGTAAGCTGCTTCAGGACGAAGAATTTGATCTGCGGTTGCAGCTTCTGGCCGGACGGGCTGGGTTGCAGCGTGAGATCTACGACACGCAAATTCAACGCCCGGGTTTGTCGCTGACGGGTGCGGTGGCGTTCCTGGAACCCGGTCGTATTCAGCTCTTGGGTGACAATGAAATGACCTATCTTTCCACTCAAAGCGCGAACCACACGCGCGAGCTGTTTCAGTTGCTTTTACAAGCGCAACCGGCCTGTGTGATTATTGCCGCGAGCTTTCCGGTGCCGCCAAAACTGCTCGACGAAGCCGAGCAGCGGTCGGTCGCCTTGTTAGTCAGCTCGCACCTTACCACGACCCTCGGCGAGCGGCTGAGTGAATTCTTATTGGAGCACCTCGGTGAGTCCTGCAGCCTGCATGGGGTGCTGGTGGATGTCATGGGGGTGGGCGTGTTGATGCTCGGCAAAAGCGGCATCGGCAAGAGCGAGTGCGCCCTCGATCTCGTCTTACGGGGCAACCGCTTGGTGGCTGACGATGTCGTTGAGCTCAAACTCCGGCCGCCCGGTACGATCTATGGAAGCTGCACTGCCTTGTTGCGTCACCATATGGAGATCCGGGGTTTGGGAATCATCAATATCAAGGACCTTTACGGGGTTTCGGCGGTGCGCGAGCGTAAAAAGGTTGAGTTGGTGATCGAGTTGGTCGATTTGGAAGAATTGGAGGACTACGATCGATTAGGGGTTGAGGACCGCACGTACGATATCCTCGGGGTGGAGATTCCGTATTTGGTGATTCCGGTGCGGCCGGGCCGCAACACGACCACCGTGGTTGAAGTCGCGGCGCGCAACTTACTGTTGAAGCGTCAGGGTCACCATTCGGCGCGTGAGTTTGAGGAGAAAGTCAACCACGAAATCTCGGATGTTAACCGCCAGAAGCTGCTGCGAGAGGAAGTGGAATGAGCATATGGGGTGAAGAGGGCGTGCTGCAACCCAGTCGGGTAGCGATCATCAGTGGACTTTCTGGTTCGGGGAAATCAACCGCCATCCACGCCCTCGAGGACATTGGTTTCTTCTGCATCGATAATCTTCCGGTAGTCTTGTTGCCCAAACTGGTTGAGCTGTTTCCCCGTGCACCGGGCGAGATCGAGCAGATCGCCCTGGTGGTCGATGCACGCGAAGCGCGTTTCCTTGACGGTTTCGAGGAAAATGTCGAACGTATCCGCGCGGCAGGGAGCCGGGTGGAACTGTTGTTTCTTGATTGTTCTGATGCGGTGTTGTTGCGCCGGTACAGCGAGACCCGCCGGCGCCATCCCATGGCCGCCGACGAAACCGTCGAGCAGGGCATCGCACGAGAGCGTCAGCTTCTCGCCACCTTGCGCAAAGCGGCCGATCGGGTGATCGACACCTCTGAGATGAATCTGCACCAGTTGCGCGAACTGATCCAACAGCATTTTACTCAGGTGAAGCCCGGGGGCGAGATGAACGTAAACCTGCTCTCGTTTGGCTTCAAGTATGGTATCCCGTCCCATGCCGATCTCGTGTTCGATGTGCGCTTTCTGCCCAACCCGTATTTCATTCCCCACTTGCGCCAACTCACCGGGTTGGATGCCGCGGTGCGCAGCTATGTGGTTCAAAACCCCGAAGCCGAACGGTTGTTGCGGTATATCATGGAATATTTGCAAACCTTCCGACCGTTGTACGATAGGGAGGGTAAGAGCTACCTCACGGTAGGAATTGGATGTACGGGTGGGCGGCATCGCTCGGTGGCTATCGCCGAGGAACTGGGCATCCGGTTGGCCGGCACCGGGACGTTGTTGGTTAATCACCGAGATCTCGACAATGGTTAGGTCCGAACATGCAATGGTGCTGCTCGTCTGGATGCTGCTGAGTCTTCGTGCCCGGGTATTGACCGTCGTGGCTGGAGAAACAACGTGAAAGAGCTGTACGCCACTTTCGAGATTCGCAATCGGTTGGGGATGCATGCCCGTGCGGCTACGGCTTTTGTTCAATTGGCTAATCGCTACAGCGCCGAAATTCGCATCCGCAAAGGCAAGATAACGGTCAACGGGAAGAGTATCATGGGCGTCCTGCAACTGGCTGCCTCCCAAGGGCAAAAGATTGAGTTGCTCGTCATGGGCCCGGACGGCGAACAGGCCTTGACTGATTTGGGTCGGCTCATCGAAGATGGGTTTGGCGAAGACAAGAGTTACTGACGATGACGCGCAAACGGACCAAAATTTTTCATGGTATCGACGCCTCGCCGGGGATTGGCGTGGGACTCGTCCACCTTGCCGATCGGCGCAGTTTTCAGATCCCCAAACGCCGCCTACGCCGCGAGGATGTCCCCGCGGAACAGACCCGTTTTCGCCAGGCGGTGCTGCGTAGTCGAGATCAGCTTACCGACGTTCGCAGTAAGCTGCCGGCCCGCGCCAGCAAAGATTCCCGGGCGATTCTCGATGCTCATTTGATGATGCTGCAGGATGATCTGCTCATCGGCGGAACAGAGAAAGTGATTGACGAGGAGCGCATCAACGCCGAATGGGCGCTGCAAAGAAACACCGCCGCCGTGCGGAGCATGTTCGACAATCTTCAAGACGAGTACTTCCGCGAACGCCGCGCGGACGTTGACTTCGTCGTTGCACGCATCCTGCGTAACCTCCTCGGCTATGAAACCGAGATGCGCCAGCCGACCCACAAGCGCGCGGTGGTGGTGGCTCACAGCCTCTCGCCCGTGGATACCGCCACCCTGAGCAAGATACAGGTGGCTGGATTTGTGCTCGAGGTGGGCGGTAAGACTTCGCACACCGCCATTGTCGCACGGGCCATGGAAGTCCCCGCGGTGGCGGGAGTTGAAGGAATTTTGGCCGCGGTGACGCCAGGCGATCACATTATCGTTGACGGATATCGCGGCGAGGTGGTCGTCAATCCCAACGAACAGGCGGTGCACGAAGCCCTGGTGCGCGCTCAAAAATTACGCGAGCGCGCAGCCGAACTAGCCTCCGAAGAACTCCTCCCCGCAGCGACCAGCGACCATCATCCCATGCGGTTGACGGCAAATATCGAGGCGGTCGGGGATGCCAAAACAGCCTTGCGGTACGGTGCCGAAGGTGTCGGGTTGTTTCGGACCGAGTTTTTGTTCATGGGAAAACGAGCGCCGAGTGAGGAGTATCAAGAGCGCTGCTATCAAAACGTGTTGCGTCAGATGAAAGACCGGCCGGTTACCATTCGCACCATGGATTTGGGGGGCGAGAAGCGTTCTGCCACACTGAAAATTGCATCCGAGGCTAATCCATCCTTGGGGCTGCGCGCGATCCGCCTCTCGTTTCGATATCGGCAGATCTTTCTATCCCAGCTGCGCGCATTGTTACGAGCCGCGGTTATCGGCCAACTGAAAATTCTCTTTCCCATGATCTCGTGCTTGCAAGAGCTGCGTGCGGTCAAAGAGTTGATTGACGAAGCCCGTCAGCAGCTCAAGGCTCGCGGGCAGGAGTATGGCACGCAGGTGAAATTAGGCATCATGATCGAGGTTCCCTCGGCCGCGCTCGCCTCTGACGAACTAGCGCGTGAGGTGGACTTCTTTAGCATCGGGACCAACGACCTGATCCAGTTTACCCTGGCAGTGGACCGGCACAACCAGCAGGTCGCCTATCTCTATAACCCGCTGGATATCTCAGTCCTGCGGTTGCTTAAGATGACGGTGGACAACGCTCACGCCGCGGGGATTCCGGTTTGTCTATGCGGCGAAATGGCCGGGGACCCGCTGTACCTGCACGTGTTGTTGGGATTGGAGCTCGACGAGATCTCAATGAACCCGGCGGCATTGCCGTATGCCCACCACCTGATTCGCTGCTCGCGTCATGCCGACGCGAAGGACCTGACCAACAAGGTGCTCTCCATGAACGACGCCACCGCCATCCGCCAGGTGGTGCAGGAATGGATGGCCAAGAACTTCCCCGAGTTCTTTACCCCCACCGGCCACGCCGATATTCTGGGAGGTTTGTAACCACCCCCTTCCTCCTATGGTTTTTGTTGACAAGATCTTTTTGCTTGTACCATAGTGCCGACAATCTTTGTCCACAAGGACTTCACGGAGGAGCACCGAATGAAGGGTAAAAATTTTGTGTTTACGTCGGAATCGGTAACCGAGGGCCACCCCGACAAGATTGCTGATCAGATTTCAGACGCCGTCCTGGATGCGTTGATTCGCGATGATCCCAAGGCCCGCGTGGCGTGTGAAACGTTGGTGAAAAATGCCATGGTAATAATAGCGGGTGAAATAACAACCACCACCTACGTCCACATGCCGGATATCGCCCGCGAGGTTATCCGCCGCATCGGTTACGATGATTCCAGCATTGGTTTTGACTGGGAGACCTGCGCGGTGCTTGCCTCAATTGATCGCCAGTCTCTGGATATTTCCCAGGGTGTTACCGCAGAGACCAGCCAAAGCAAGGAGCAAGGGGCCGGCGACCAGGGCATGATGTTTGGCTTCGCCACTAATGAAACCGCCGAGTTTATGCCAACTCCCATCTCGTTGGCCCACAAACTGACCCGCCGCCTAGCCGAAGTTCGCCATACCGGCGGGCTGGATTTTTTACGTCCCGACGGTAAAAGCCAGGTGAGCGTTGTATACCAGGACGGACGGCCTGCGCACATCTCCAATGTAGTGGTTTCGACCCAGCACGACCCGGATGTCGACTACAAAAAGTTGCGCGAGGCGGTGATCGAAACCATCATCAAGCCGGTCATTCCCAACGATATGTTGCGTAACAACACGGTCTTTCATGTCAACCCGACCGGACGTTTTGTGATTGGCGGTCCCTATGGCGACTGCGGGCTCACGGGGCGGAAGATCATCGTCGACACATACGGCGGTTGGTCGCGCCACGGTGGCGGGGCATTTTCAGGAAAAGACCCCAGCAAGGTGGACCGCTCCGCGGCGTACGCCATGCGGTATGCCGCCAAAAACATCGTGGCCGCCGGTCTGGCCGAACAGGTCGAAGTGCAAATCGCGTATGCCATCGGCGTCGCCGAACCGGTCTCATTGATGGTCAATACCTTTGGGACCGGTAAGATTCCCGATAGCACGATCGAGGAGCTGGTGCGCCGCCATTTCCCACTCAAACCAGCCGCTATCATTCGTCATCTTGATTTGCTCAAACCGATCTTTCAGCTGACTGCTTCGGGAGGGCATTTCGGTCGGTCAGAACCCACCTTTACCTGGGAGAAGACGGACAAGGTCGAAGTCCTTAAAGCCGATGCGAAAATATAGGCTGATACACCCGTGCGGAAACGGTATGTGACGGAGGAGTTCGTATGAATCACCATATTAAAAATATTAAATTGGCTGCCGAGGGCGCCCTGCGCATGGAGTGGGCAGAGCACGAAATGCCGGTGCTGCGGTTGATTGCCAAGCGGTTTCACAAAGAAAAGCCCCTCAAGGGAGTACGCATCGGCGCCTGCCTGCACGTCACCACTGAAACCGCCAACCTGATGCTGACGCTCAAGCGGGGCGGCGCGCAGGTTTCGTTATGCGCGAGCAATCCGCTTTCCACCCAAGATTACGTCGCAGCTGCTTTGGTCAAGGAAGGCATCCCGGTGTATGCCATTAAGGGCGAAAACCGAGCCACCTATTATCGGCACATCAACCAAGTTCTCGACACAGAGCCGCAGATCACCATGGACGACGGGGCCGACTTAGTCTCAACCATCCTGGGCAAGCGCACCGATCTGGCTCCGGGCATGCTGGGCAGCACCGAGGAGACCACCACGGGTGTGATTCGCCTGCGTGCTATGGCCAAAGACGGCGTGCTCCGGTTCCCGGTGATTGCGGTTAACGACGCCGACACCAAGCATATGTTCGATAATCGCTATGGCACCGGACAATCAACGTTGGACGGGATAATCCGGGCCACTAATCGGTTGCTTTCTGGCAGCGTTTTTGTCATTGCCGGATATGGGTGGTGTGGCCGCGGGCTGGCGCTGCGCGCTCGGGGAATGGGGGCACAAGTCATCGTCACCGAGGTTGATGCCGTACGCGGCCTTGAAGCGCATATGGACGGTTTTGAGGTAATGCCCATGGCCAAAGCCGCGGCGTTGGGCGACTTTTTCTGCACGCTCACCGGCGATATTCATGTCGTCCGCGCCGAACACTTCCGCGCTATGAAAGACGGGGCCATAGTCGCCAATTCGGGGCATTTCGATGTTGAGATCGATCTTGAGGGTCTGAAGAGAATCACTAAACGCAAGCGTTTCATCCGCGATTTTGTGGTCGAGCACACCCTCGCCAATGGCCGGCGCGTGTATGTCTTAGCTGAAGGTCGGCTGGTCAATCTGGCTGCAGCCGAGGGGCATCCTTCCTGCGTGATGGACATGAGCTTTGCAAACCAAGCGCTCGCGGCCGAGTACTTAGTAAAGCGAGCCGCACGTCTTGATAACCAGGTTTACCCGGTGCCCAAGGAGATAGATCAGCAGATTGCCCGGCTCAAATTGAAAGCCATGGGTGTAAACATTGATACGCTTACCCCGGAGCAGAAAAAGTATCTCGCCAGTTGGACGCTCGGGACCTGATATACTAATAAGGCAAAAAGAGATCGAGCTTGATTGGCGTGCTCAGGGTCCTGCCGGCTACGGCACTCTTTCGGCTGTCCTCGCGTGGTGATGCTTTGGGTTCGCGTCGAAAACAACTCGGTGGTGGTTTCAGTGGACTGCTCCGGGCAGGCGAAAGAGGACTCGCCTCCGCCGTCACCCTTCGCATACCTTTAACTGGGATCATATCATGGGTTTTTTACAAAGTTTCATACTCGGTCTGGTGCAGGGATTGACGGAATTCCTGCCGGTTTCATCAACCGCTCACCTGCGGATCGTTCCGGCTTTGCTGGGGTGGGGCGATCCCGGCGCGGCCCTGTCGGCGGTCGTACACTTAGGAACATTGGCGGCAGTGGTCGTTTACTTCTGGCGACAACTCGTCGATCTGGTAGGTGCTTTTTTTCTCTTTTTGGCTGGTAAAAAACCTTACGCGGATTCTGAGGTGCGCCTAGCCTGGATCCTGGTGGTAGGAACAATCCCCGTGGGAGTATTCGGGGTGATTTTCCAAAACCAAATCGAAACGAGCCTCCGTTCATTGTGGGTGGTGACCGGCGCAGTGGTTATCTTTGCCCTCGTGCTGGCTGTGGCCGAATGGGTGGGGCGACGCCAGAGGACCCTTGACGACCTGGGGCTTCGTGACGGCTTGTTCATTGGTATATTGCAGGCGCTGGCGCTTCTACCGGGAGCCTCTCGCAGTGGGGTTACCCTCAGCGCCGGCCTGTTCATCGGGCTCAATCGGCCGGATGCGGCACGGGTAAGTTTTCTCCTTTCGGTGCCGGCGATTGCCGCCAGCGGACTGTTTGAGTTGCTTGGGTTGATCAAGCACGGCTTCGGTGAAACCAACGGTGCGGAGCTGTTGCTGGGGATTTTGACCGCAGGGGTCAGCGGCTATCTTGCCATCGGTTTTTTGATGCGCCTCTTACAAAAGCGCTCAACGCTCGGTTTCGTTGTGTACCGGATACTTCTGGGCGCGGTCGTCGCCGGGTTGCTCCTGGGCGGCTTCCTAATACCTTATTAATAATCATATTAAGAGCTTAGTACGGGCGGATGGTAGCAAAGACGGTTGAATCTGACTACCGGCTTAAGGTCAGTTTCTCGATCAGAAAATTGTTAAGAACCGAAATCCACGACGGAGGAGCCAGTGAGAGACTCATGTTGGTGCCCTAGTGGTCATTCAGTAGTGTTGATGACCTGGCTCGTTGGGTTACTCTGGATGCCTTCTATCCGGGCCGAGGAAGCAACACCCGAGGTTCCTTCGAAAGACAATAACACGATTGAGCTGCAAGATCCGCTTAAGCCGATCTACATCGTTGAGTCAATCGCGGTTACCGGCAACACCAAAACGCACGGGGACTTGATCCTTTCGTATTTGCAGATCAAGCCCGGTGAGGTGCTTGATGAGGAAAAAGTCGAGCTCAGCCGCATACACCTACTCGCGCGTGGTTACTTTAAAGACGTACGTATGCGCCTTGAGCGTGGAACCAAGCGCGGGCGGGTAAAGCTGGTGGTAGAGGTCGAAGAGCGCAACACCATCATTGTTGACAATCTCTTTTATGGTTGGAGTGATACCAACCCATTCTGGGCCGGGGCGGGATTCTCGGACATTAATTTCGTCGGGCGCGGACTGGTGCTTTCCGGCGCATTCGTTGCATCTCAATACCAGCAAGGGTATCGGCTCGGCGTGTTCTGGCCGTCGGTTTTTAACACGGGGTTGCAAATAGGAGCTCAACTATTATTCAATAACGGCCGCGAGCGCGCACTTGATCACGGTGCAGTTGATTGGGAAATACCCTATAAGCGGATAGGCGGTATGATGGATGTGGGACTAAAGCTGGGTCGCTATGATCGCATTGTTATCGAAGCTCGAGCCGAGCACATTGAAGCCGAGATACTCGGTGATACCAGTGGTAAGAATAATCCAATTGAAGACGAAATTTACTTCGGGCAAAGCACGTTGTCATCGTTGTGCCTCCGTTTTGAACATGATACCCGCGACGATTTCTTTTTGCCTAAGCGTGGCATGCGTCTTTTGTTGAGCATCGAGTTTGCTTCGAAAATCATTGGGAGCGACTACCAGTATTCAAAGTATATGGTCAAATATGAGCAATCGTTTCCTGCCTTTCTCGACCACGCCGTAAGAATATCGGCAGCGGGCGGAATAATCCAGAACGTCAATGATAGCATCGGCAGCCCGTTTTTCAGCCGCTTCTTTGTCGGAGACTATGCGTTATTTTGGTTTGATAAACCATCGCTGCCGCGAAACCTGGAGCTCAATTACTCTGATACCAATTACTATGGCGATTCTTTGTTGTCGATCAATGTTGAGTACGACATTCCGCTGTGGTCTAACGGCAAGTTTTTCTACCGCGGCTATGTCTATGGGGCAGCGAATTTCACGGTGGTGGACATCCCCAGTGAGAAAAACTGGAGCGGCCGGACCAAGCTGCCGGCAACGATGGATTTCGGTCTTAAGTTTGATACGGCGATAGGGTTGTTCACGCTATCGATCGGATACTTGCTCGATATGATTTTTTAGCTGGGTTCCTTTGCATCATACGAAACAGGCACCGGTTGCGATGGAGGCGGGTTTGTATGTGAGTCCGAAATGCCCCAACAAGCTCTTTGGGTTGAACCCAGGCGCAATGATCCGATGGAGAGGGGGACGTTGGATTGGCTGTATCGGTTTGATGTATGTGTTGTTAGCCCTGCTCCATGGTGCTGTGGGCCTAACGGACGACAAGAAAATAGTCGAACGTCCCATGGAGATAACCAAAGTCAACGGCAAACTGGAGCTCAGTGTTACCTTTCCCGAAATATTTACTAAAAAGCTGCGTGAGAAACTTTCAAGCGGGTTTACCAATCGAATCCTTATCGGCGTGCACCTGGTCTCGGCAAAAGATGGATCAACGGTTGCACAAGGGATCGCCGAATACATCATTATTTATAATATTTGGGACGAGTTCTATGGAGTATGGGAGCTCTGGCCTGAAACGGCATCTGAGCCTTCCTCGTTTGAGAAATTTATGGCGCAGTATCGGGTGATGGATCGCACAATGAATTCTCGAAATACCTATCAACTTTCGAGCTTGACAAAGCTTATCAATATCTGTGGTTCCTTGCGCCACCTGCCGCTGAAGTGGCAATCTGAGCCACAGCCGGACGTGAAGCTCATTGCGTACGTGCGGGTCGAGATCAATCCTATTTCGGGCGAGCGGATGGGTAAAGTAAACGAGTATTTGGCTAACCCCGACGGACCGACGCGGGAAAAGACGACTTTTTTTGCTCCAACCTTTGTCAACTGGAAGAACTTTCAAGCGGATGCGGTCGTCACTTATCGATCGCCTGATTTCATCGTGCGTTAGTAGACCTAGGAAGGAATGATTCCGAGATGTTCCCCTTGCGGCGGATAGGCACCTTTGAGTGGAAGATCATTCTGGCGCTGCTTGTGACGGCCGCCGCACCGCTGATTTTCACGCTGCTCATGATTGGCCGTTTGGTGGAGGAAAGCATGGCGATCGGGATCAACCAGCGGGTCCTCACCGCCCTGCGTGATGAGGTGGACTTGTATAAAGAAGCGATTGAATCGCGCATGCGCATCGCTCGCCTCCAGGGTCAGGCCCTTGTTCGCGATCCCGCTTTTCAGCGTGAGGTAGGCGGGGGACAGGAGACGCTCGTGAGGGAGCGGCTGCAGGAGTTGCTAACAGACAATCCTTGGATATCCCAGGCGCGGGTGCTTATCGGGGCAGACACGCCCTTTGCACAGGCCCATAACCCGACGGAACCTACGGAGAAGGCATGGAAGTTCAAAACCGATCGCTGGCCTATCGTGCCAGGCTATCTTCTGGAGCTGACCTTCGGCATTTCAAGCGAATTTCTGGAGAAATCTGACAAACTGCGCGACCTGGTGCAGACCGTTGATACGCTTGAGGCCAACTTACAACCGCTCAAGATCGGTTACTATCGAAAATTTTTATTCATCTATATTTGGATCTTGGTGGCGGCGGTGGTACTCGGTGTTTGGCTCTCCCGCAGCGTTACCAAACGAGTCAACGCCCTCGCGAAAGCCACGAGGCAGGCTGGCGCGGGCAACCTGGCGGTGCGGGTGCCGACCAGAGGCAGCGATGAAATCGAATTGCTGGCCCAATCTTTCAACAGCATGTTGGATGAGATCCAGCGCAGCCGCGATCGCATCGTCTACCTTGAGAAGGTATCATCCTGGCAAGAGATCGCACGGCGCTTGGCGCATGAGATAAAAAATCCCCTGACACCGATCCAGCTGGTTATCCAAGAGCTGCACCGCTCCTACCGTGGCGACGATCCGGTCTTTGTCGGCAAGCTCAAAGATGCGTTGGAAATCGTCGAGGATGAGGTCGGAGCGCTTCGACGGATGGTGGAAACGTTCTCCGAATTCGCCAGGATGCCTGCCGCCGCTCCCACGCCCGGGGAACTCAACAGTTTTGTGGCCGAGTTTCTTAAGCATAACCCGCAGCTTTCTGAGCGCGTTGAGTTTGAGCCCTATTACCAACCGGTGCGGGTGGAACTTGACCGGGCGTTAACTGAGTCGAGTGCTCATCAACTTGGTCAGCAACGCGCTGGAAGCGAGCGACGAGCACGACCGCGTGCGCATCGAGATTGGTGATGAGCACGGCTTCGGAACCCTGAGCGTCATTGACCACGGACGCGGATTGTCGCCCGAGGCGCGCGAGCGCATCTTTCAGCCATATTTCACCACCAAGGCGACCGGCACTGGACTGGGACTGGCGATTGTGAAAAAGATTATCTTGCAGCACGGCGGCGAAATTTCGGTTGCCGACGGCGAACAACGCGGGACGGTTTTTATCATCCGCCTGCGGAGCCAAGCCGCGTGATAGAGAACGCAGCGGGAATCTTACGAGGAGGAAACGACGTGGAGTCAGTAAATCCGTTGGACGCCAAGCTGCTGATTGTCGATGATGAAAAGAATATCCGTCGTACCCTGCGAATGATTCTTGAAGGTGAAAACCTCAACGTCAGCGATTGTGGCTCAGCCGAGGAAGCGTTGCGCATAATGCAGGAGGATGCCTCCGACGTGCTGTTGCTCGATATCAAGCTGCCGGGTATGGATGGGATGGAACTCCTCGGTCGTGTTCGCAAGGACTGGCCAGCGGTCGAGGTGATCATGATCTCGGGGCACGCCACCATTCATGACGCGGTCGAGGCCACCCGTTTGGGCGCCTATGATGTGCTTGAAAAGCCGCTCGATCGCGATCGGGTGTTGCTTTCGGTTCATAATTGCTTGGAAAAGGTCAGGCTCGCCAAACAACTCAGCACGCTGCAAGACCAGATCGAGGAACGCTACCAGCTCATTGGGCAGAGCCCGTCTATAATTCATTTATTTGATGAGATACGGAAGGTCGCCCCGACCAACGGGCGGGTGCTGATCACCGGCGAGAGCGGTACCGGCAAGGAATTGGTGGCGCGCGCCATCCATAAACTTTCCAAGCGGACTGATCGACCCTTCGTTAAGGTCAACTGCGCGGCTATTCCTGCCGAGCTGATCGAAAGTGAGTTGTTCGGCTACGAACGCGGCGCCTTCACTGGCGCAACCGGCCGGAAGAAGGGTCAGTTCGAATTGGCGAACGGCGGGACGCTGTTTCTTGACGAGATTGGCGACATGAGCCAAAACGCCCAAGCTAAAGTACTCCGCGTACTACAGACCGGTGAGCTGACGCACGTTGGCGGTGAGCGCACGATACAGGTGGATGTGCGGGTGATCGCCGCCACTAACAAAGATCTTTCCAGCGCCGTGGCCGCGGGGACGTTCCGCGACGATCTGTACTTTCGACTCAATGTGGTGCCGCTGCGCTGTCCCGCATTGCGGGAGCACCTCGATGACGTTCCCTTATTGGTGGCCAAGTTTGTTGAAGAATTTTGCGCTGAAAACGGTTTTCGTCACAAGGAGCTCGAACCTGGTGTCATTTTAAAACTGCGCCGCTATCATTGGCCCGGGAATGTGCGCGAGCTCAAGAATGTCACCGAACGTATGGTGATCATGAGCGGCGAGCGCATTACTCCCGAGAATGTTCCCGACTATATCGATAGCGGGGAGGCAGCCATTGAAGTCAAACAGTTTAATGGAATGAGTTTAAAAGAGCTTCGGGATGAGATCGAACGCGATTATGTTCAAGCTAAACTGAGGGAGTATAGTTGGAATATTACTCGAACTGCAGAAGCGTTGGGCATCGAACGCACTAATCTTCACAAAAAAATCAAGCAACTCGGCATAAAAAAAGCATAATTTTTTTGCAGAGGCTATATTCAACTAATTTGATTATCAATACCCCCTTTTTTCTTGACAGAAAATTAACCATGCGGTTAACTCGTTTGCATGTCCGAAGAAGATCCCAGGCTTAAGCTTATTGTGACGCAGGATAGGTCTGCCGATCCGAATGACTGGAATCCGCAGGAGCAGATCGAAGACAACGACTGGTCTCCCGAGGCGTTATTGGCAGACGTTCAGGCTGAAGCCGCCCGCACCGCGCGGCGAGACAAAAAGGAGAGGAAAGCTTTCGAGGAATCAGCCGCCAAGGAGTTTGGAACTGACTTTATCCGTAAGCTTAAGAGTGTCCGCGATCCGCGCGAGCGAATTATTTTCGCCGCTGAATCAGTATTTGCCAAGAAGGGTTTTGCGGGCGCGCATACTCAAGAGATCGCTTCGCTGGCCAATGTTAATAAGGCTATGATCCATTACTACTTCGACAGCAAGGAGAAACTCTATCACGCGGTACTCGATAAGATCCTTTTTGATCTAATCAAATTACAACAAGAATCAGTGCGCGATGACCTGTCTTTTCAAAAACAACTGGAACGATTTTTGATTGGTTTTTTCGATTATGTGGCCACCCACAAAAACTTCTCACGCTTGACTAGTATGGAATTAGGCAGCAACGATAGGTATCTCACGCGGCTTGCGGAGACATTTTTAAGCCGCTGTTCGACCGTGGGGTGACGTTCATCAGGGCTGGTATCAGCGCAGGCGCCTTCCAAAAGATCAACGCGCGCCATTTGCTGATCACTATCTATGACATGACAATGGGATATTTTTCGAATGCCGAGTTTGTCCGCATGATGTTTGGCGAGGATCCTTTAAGCGAAAAAATGCTGAAAGAACGTCGTGATATGATGTTAGATGTCGTGTTTCATAGTTTGGGGTGCAAGAGACCTTAGAGGCTGTTAGCGAACGAAGTGAGCGTTACAGCCTCTTATCCCCGCAAGGGGGGTAATTGTTAACCAATGGGTTGGTTTTTGGAGGAAACATGCGTGTAAAAAAAATCATCATGATCGAACCGCGGTCGCCGGGCAAGCACATCTATTCTCGGTATCCCCTTCCGCGGCTTGGGTTGCCCATCCTCGGCACTATTGCGGCGCGGCGCGGATGCGATGTTTCGGTAATTATCGAAGAGCTTGCACCCATTGACATGGCGAAGGTCCGTGAGGCCGATTTGCTCTGCCTCTCCACCATCACCTCGACGGCGCTGTCAACGTATCGGTTGGCCGACGAAGCGCGCGCGTGCGGCGTCACGGTCGTGACGGGGGGGCCCCACGTAACGTTTCTGCCGGATGAGGCGCTGCAGCATGCCGACTATGTCATCCGCGGCGAGGCGGAACGAAGCTTCCCTCTCTTTTTGGACATGCTCGACGGTGTCGGTTCGCCCGAGGATGTTCCCGGGCTCAGTTTTTACCTCGACGGCCAGGTTCGGCATAATCCGCTTGATCCAAAACCACTCTTGCTCGACGAAGTGCCGATCCCGGACATGTCATTACTAGCCGGGATGAAAAACCGACGCTTCTACCGTGGGGTGATTCCGATGCAGACCTCGCGCGGGTGTCCGCACCACTGCAAGTTTTGCTCAGTGACGCCGATATTCGGTCACAAGATGCGTTTCGCCTCTCATGAGCGCGTGGCCGAGGAGCTCGAGAGCCATCGTGGAAAAGGTAATTGGGTATTTTTCTATGACGACAATTTCTGTGCCTCGCCTACGCGTACCAAGAACTTACTCAACTATCTGCTTACCCGTAAGGTGTTCTTACCCACGTGGTGCGCGCAGGTTTCGGTGCGCGCGGCGCAGGACGAGGAGATGCTTGCCTTAATGCAGCGCTCGGGGTGCGGGTCGGTCTTTGTGGGTTTCGAATCAATCAACAACGAGTCCTTGGCGTTGCTCCATAAACGGCAGGTGGTTGACGACATTCGCCTGGCGGTCCGGCGCTTCCATAAGTATGGTATGCACGTCCACGGCATGTTTATCCTCGGGGCCGATACCGACACGGTACAGACCATCCACGAGACGGCCCGCTTTATCTGTAAAGAACACATCGACTCAGTCCAGTTGTTGATCCTGGTTCCCTTGCCGGGCACGTCGGTTTTTAAAGAAATGGAAGCCGAGGATCGCATCCTCACCCGCGATTGGTCGCTCTACGATGCCCACCACGCCGTCTTTCGCTCCAAAAACATGTCTCCCTACACCTTAATGCATGAAGCCACCAAAGCCACCAGCAAGGTGTACTCCCTTCGCCGCGGGCTCGGATTCCTCCTGCGCGGGAATATGCGCGCCGTGGTCATCAATCGCTATGGCGCACACCAGGTACGCCGTTGGCTCAAGGAAAACCGCGAGCTCTTGGAGGAGGCGTTACGCAACAGTTTGGCTTCATCGCAGTTTGATCCTGCCATGGCTGGGTCCTAAAACGACGGTCCCGGCAACCTGTTCCCTCGGACTGCATTCCTTCGAGTGAACAATGATTGTTAACCAACCGGTTGGTTTTTTGGAGGAGATATGAGAGTAAAGAAAATCATCATGATCGAACCGCGATCACCGGGCAAGCACATCTTTTCTCGGTATCCCCTCCCGCGACTTGGGTTACCGATCTTGGGCACTATTGCGGCGCGGCGCGGATGCGATGTTTCGGTGGTTATCGAGGAACTTTCTCCGATCGACATGGCAAAGGTGCGTGAGGCTGATTTGGTGTGCGTATCCACCATTACCTCGACGGCGTTGTCAGCGTACCGTTTAGCCGACGAGGCACGTGCGTGTGGCGTCACCGTCGTCATGGGGGGCCCGCATGTAACGTTTTTACCCGATGAGGCGCTGCAGCATGCCGACTATGTCATCCGCGGCGAGGCGGAACGAAGCTTCCCTCTCTTTTTGGACATGCTCGATGGCGTCGGTTCCCCCGAAGATATTCCCGGTCTCAGCTTTTATCTCGACGGTCAGGTTCGGCATAACCCGCTTGAGAGAAAGCCGATAGTACTCGACGAAGTACCGATCCCGGACATGTCTCTCATAGCCGGGATGAAAAACCGGCGCTTCCACCGCGGGATAATTCCGATGCAGACCTCGCGCGGGTGTCCGCACCGCTGCAAGTTTTGCTCGGTGACCACGATATTCGGTCACAAGATGCGGTTTGCGTCGCGTGAGCACGTCGCCGAGGAGCTTGAGCGCCATCGCGGAAAAGGGGATGGGGTCTTTTTCTATGATGATAATTTCTGCGCCTCGCCCACGCGCACCAAAAACTTGCTCGATTACCTTCTTACCCGCCAGGTATTTTTACCTACGTGGTGCACACAAGTTTCGGTGCGGGCGGCGCAGGACGAGGAAATGCTTGCGTTGATGCAGCGCTCGGGGTGCGGGTCGGTTTTTGTGGGCTTCGAATCAATAAACAACGAGTCATTGGCGTTGCTGCACAAACACCAGGCGCTTGACGACATTCGCCTGGCGATTCGGCGGTTCCATAAGTATGGGATGTTCGTCCACGGCATGTTTATTCTCGGGGCGGATACCGACACCGTTGATACCATCCGCGAGACGGCCCGTTTTGTCTGTAAAGAACGCATCGATTCGGTCCAATTGTTGATGCTGGTTCCCTTGCCCGGCACGCAGGTATTTAATGAAATGGAAGCCGAGGATCGCATCCTCACCCACGATTGGTCGCTGTACGATGCCCACCATGCGGTCTTTCGCGCCAAAAATATGTCTCCCTACACCTTGATGAATGAAACCACTAAAGCCACCAAGAAGGTATACTCCCTGCGCCGCGGGCTCGGATTCCTCATGCGCGGCAAATTTCGAGCCGTCGTGATCAATCGCTATGGCGCCCTCCAGGGACGTCGATGGTACAAGGAAAACCGCGAACTCTTGGAGAAGGCGTTCCGCGATAGCGTGGCTTCTTCGCAGTTTGATCCCGCCATGGCCGGGTCCTAAAAGCATTTCATTTCAGAACAACACCCGAAAAAGAATTGCAGTTTTTTTGGTTTCGCACTTGCCAGGTGAAGCGGGATTCTTTTATACTAGCCTTATACGGTGAGAATTTTTCGATCGAGCGAGCGCCTCGGTCGGTGTGTGAGGTGGTTATTCGCAAGTGAGCGGGGTACGTAGGTGAGCAAGACCGACTTCAATCCCGAACAACAGGAAGTTGAACGAAGCGCACAGGCGTTTGTTGGTGCGCAGCGGGGCAATCTGCGGGAGGATTCATTTCCCGAGCTCTTGGCTCGTTTCTTCCGCGAAAAAGCCAGCGGCGGCTTGTTGCTGTCCCAGGGGAAAATCAAAAAAATTGTGTACTTCAAAAACGGTTTTCCGGTGGCCGCCAAATCCAATTTGCTTAAAGAATGTCTGGGAAAGATCCTGGTGCGCGAAAAGATGATTTCCGAGGCGGACTGTGCGGAATCAATTCAGCGCATGCATCGTTCCGGGCGTCAACAAGGCGCGGTGCTGATCGAAATGGGCAGCATCTCATCCCACAACCTCAACTATGCGCTCGATCTGCAACTGCGCACCAAGCTCTTTGATGTATTTGGCTGGGAACGAGGTGAGTACCAATTCAGTTCGCGAAGCCGGCTCCCTCGTTCGACGGTCACGCTGGGGAGCACGGTCGCCGTGCTCATCTACGAAGGTATTCGACAGAAGTACACCTTCGAACGGCTTAAGAAGTTGTTCGACGCCGATCTCGATCACTACCTTGCGCCGCACCCTGATCCGCTGTTTCGCTTTCAGGACATGGAGCTCGATCTGAACGAGGAATCTTTTGTGGCGCGCATTAACGGAACCTGGACCGTGCGCCAGGTCTTTGAGTCTGGGATGGCCAAGAATAAGATCTATGCATTAGTGTACGCGCTTATATGCGCTCGAATGGTCAGGATCACGCCATTGCCCGCGGCTGAGATCAAGGAGCCTTCGCACCAGCCCCTCAGTCCGATGCCCGCGTACGCTGGGCTCTCCCCCGAGGAACGCCGCCTGCGCGATCAAATCATCCAGCAAATAGATAAACTCAACGGTCAAGACTATTTTGATATGCTGAAGATTCCCAAGAACGCAACCAAGGCCGAGATTGAGAAAGCCTATTTTGCGTTGGCCAAGCAGCATCACCCCGATCGACTGTACGCCAGCGCTTCTCACGAGATTCGCAAGCTGGCGGAGGAATTTTTTCGCATCATCTCCAAGGCCCATGATGTGCTCAGCAACGACGATCGTCGGGCGGAATACCTCGAAGACCTTTCCGGCGGCGGCCGGCCCGGCGTGAGGAATCACGTATCCAAGATTTTATCGTCGGAAGGGCTGTTTCAGCAGGGCGAACAGGCTTTGAACAAGCGCGACTACGGAAAGGCCCGTGACCTCTTTGAACAGGCGCTGCAGCTGCGCCCCGAAGAAAGCGAGTTCCATGCCTTTCTCGGCTGGGCACTCTTCCAAAGCGCGCCAAAAAATACTCAGCGCCAACGCCAGGCCTGCGAGCAACTGGTCTTGGCAGTCGCACTTAACCCCAAGCTCGATAAGGCTCATTTATTCCTCGGTTACGTTTACAAATCGATGGAAGATCTTGAGTCGGCTGAACACGAGTTCGAGAAAGCGATCCAGTGCAATCCTGATTGCACCGAAGCCTTGCGCGAACTGCGCCTGATCAACCTGCGCCGGGAGAAGAAGCGTGGGTAACCTATTACGACGCTGGGGGTCACCATGAGCGAGCCGATACCATACGGTAAGTACCAATTGCTCGTCAAACTTGCCACCGGCGGGCTGGCTGATCTCTACCAGGCGCAGACACGCGTCCCCGGCGGACGAGATCTTGCGGTGGTCATCAAGCGCCTCCGCCCGGAGGTGGTTGCCAACCCCGAGTTCGCAGCCATGTTTGTGGATGAAGCGCGCATCGCCGCCGCGCTCGACCACCCCAACATTGCCCGCGTGTACGAGTGGGGCCGGGTCGAGCATTCTTATTTTATCGCCATGGAATACATCGAGGGAACGAACCTGGGTTCTCTCATGCAATCACTGGTTGAACAAGGCCAGCGTTTCCCGCCAACCCTGTCGTTGTATGTCATGAGCGAGGTGCTCGCGGGTTTATCGTTCGCGCACAGCCTCAAGGATCCGTTCGGCAACATGCTGGGCATCGTGCATGGCGGCGTTTGCCCCCCGAACATTGTGATCTCCGCACGAGGCGCGGTAAAGCTGGTAGACTTTGGATTGGCGCGGGCGATCTTTCGGCGTCATAAAAACATTCCATCTCAGTTTGCGTACCAGTTTACGTATTTCGCGCCCGAAGCGATCGGCGAACAGTCGTTGGATGCGCGCGCCGATATCTTTTCCTGTGGGGTGGTATTGTACGAGCTGCTGACCGGCCAGAAGCTGCACGCCTCAGATCGGTCGGAAAAGCGACAAACTCTGATAGAAACCGTCAATGCCCGTCCGCCATCGAGCGTCTTCACCGACATCCCAACCGAACTCGATCGCGTGGTGCAGAGTTGCTTGGGAGAAAACCCGACCGATCGTCCTCCCTCGGCCGACGCCCTGCGCGGTACGCTCACGGCGTTTCTCAAGCATTGGGATCATCAGGCTAACGCCGAGAGTCTGGCCGCGTTACTGCTGGATACTTTTTCAGGCCGATCACCTCAGAAGGGTCGTTTTTCTTTTGGCGAGGCGACGAGTCAATGGTTGGCCCAGGGTGATGAGTTGCAGCGGGTGACCCCTGAGGCGGCACCAGAACGTCAACCTCCCTCGACAGGACCCGCGATTGAGGAGCTGCCGGCTCCGACCGATGCACCAGGGTCGGTCCCTACTCCTCTTGGCAAGCTCGAAGCGGGAGAGCCCCCGTATCAGGCTCCACAGAAACGCTTCGCCGGCGGTGAGACCGTTATGGCGATCGAAGCCGGGGGCCTCGGTAAAAAGCGTCAGAAAACGACCTTGTTGCGCCTGGGAGGCGTCCTCGCAGCGGTGATTTTACTCGCTGCACTGCTCGTCTATTCGTTGGTCAGGGACACGGGCGAGACCGTCCAGACCGGCGCGGGCCCGTCCGGTAATCGCTTTGCCGGGGCAGTGGAATTGAAGGTGACGCCTGAAGGCGCGCTGGTTTTTGTTGATGGCGATCTGGTCAAGCCGCAGGGTAATCCGCCCCAGCTCCTGAACCTACGCCCGGGTCCGCATCGGATCAAACTGATACATCCCGGGTATTTGAATTGGGAAGGCGACGTTAATTTGGAAGCCGATCAACCCTTCGTCATCGAGCGAGGGTTGGAGGAGCGCACGGGTACCTTGTTGATCACTTCCACGCCGCCGGGCGCAATCCTCATCCAAGATGGCACCCGGCCGTTGGGCAAGACGCCCTACACATTCAACAATTATTTAGTGAGAAAGAGTATGAAACTTACGTTGGATCTCAAAGGATACCATCCGGTCAAGGTTGCGGTGGAACCATCTGACTGGCCGGAGGAAGCAACCGCGGAACTCAAAATCGAGAAAAAGCTCGAAAAGAAGATCGGAAAGAAACCTCAACGTGCGCCCGCGCAGCAGCGCCGCCGATGACGTATCGATAGGTCCATGAAGGAAATTGCACCAGTACCGACCGAAGACCAATGCTACGATATTATGAAGCAAGTTTAATATGCTTGATAACATCAAGCTGCATTCGGTCCGAGTAATGAATGTGTCCATGGCGTTGGTTGAAAACCTTAAGGACCCAGCGATACTACAGCCAAGTCTGGTACGGGCGGCGGCGCTCTTACACGATATCGCC
Source organism: uncultured delta proteobacterium (assembly GCA_963754925.1). GTDB lineage: Bacteria > Myxococcota > B64-G9 > B64-G9 > B64-G9 > CAVWHX01. Next base: position 443,030 of record CAVWHX010000004.1, on the reverse strand, counting down.
AAAACCAGAGCCATAGAAGCCAGAGAATTGAGACACGATCTTCTCGGCGGCCGGATACTACGCGAAATAGGGTATGATGCCATTGCCGACATCGTGGAGTCGCATGTATTCTTCATCGGTTTCAAACCTGACGCCAATCTCGAAGAGCGGGAGATTGTGTTCTATGCAGACAAGCGGGTTTTGCACGATGCGATTGTGTCGGTCGACCAACGGGTCGACGATCTGGTTCAACGCTATGGAATTAATGACCAGATTGTGAAGTTAATCAACGAAAACAGAAAGTTTGTATGGCAGGTTGAGTGCAAAATACAGAGATTCCTCACCAAAAGTATCGAAGAGATTGTTTCTTCTTTATAAGCATACCGTTAATATAACGGCAAAAAAAGATTGATTATTATTCCATAATGTTTAGATAACTATCAAAAGTATTATCCAGCATCTTGGATCAACATTAAGTTGCAGCAGGTTGGACAGGTTCTTCCTACAACTCAACAGGGAGGATTCTATGAAAGTAAGAACACTCATACCGCTGATTATGTACCTCTTGATAGTAGGTGGGATCGGATATTCCTTTATGCCTATTATCGTCGGTGTTAAGCCGCTTATTTTTGGCGGATTTTATGCGGGAATTGCACTGTGCTGGTTTTTTTACTGGCTCGGCATAGTGATGACGAAACCGCGCGATAAAAAGGTTGAGATCAAAAAGTCTTATTATTATCCGCTGATGTTACATACCGTGGGATCGTTGGTTTATTCCTACATGATAATCCCCGTGGTGGCAGATATTGTGCCGTGGTTGTTAAGTGCATTCTTTGGAGGTCTGGTTTCGTTTGCGCTGTATTATATTGCCGGCATGATAGTCGCTCATCGGGACATGCAGGGGAAAGAAGTTTATTTCACTCAAGATGCCTTTTCGCTTTCCCTCTTCTACCTCGTCCCGACAATTTTTATTTCTATTGTTGTCACTTATTTCTTGTGCAACAACAGCACCGGTCTTATGATAGGGACCATTGTTGAAATTGTGTTTGGGGCCATTTTTTTCTATTTGGGCATTGCCTTGGCAAGCGGGGATGCTGCAGGGAAGACCGGATTCTACAAGTTCCTTATCTGGTTTTTTCTTTGGGTAATACCGTCGGTTATGACCTTGGCAATTACACCTATGACCGTTGAAATAAATCTTGGTAACTTTTTCATGCTGTGGGTCTCATCGTTATCGATTCTCGTGAATTTCTGCGTGTTATACGCACTTGCGGTAATAATCACGAGGAAGGTATACCAGCCCAAACCTCAAGTAGCGTCAAATCCCTAAGGAAGCCTAACGTTTTCGGTTTGATAGAAACGCCTCAATCCGGTCCAACCCCTCTTTAATGTTCTCAAGGGAATTGGCATATGACAAACGGATAAATCCTTCTGCGTTCTGACCGAAATCGATCCCCGGCGCTACACCGACTCCTGCCTTCTCCAAGATTTCGAATGCCAGTTCATAGGAACTATCACATAGGTGCTTGGCATTGAGCAGCATATAAAAAGCGCCTTGAGGTTCCTTCGGAAGTCTAAATCCCAGTTCCCGCACCCTTTGAATCATGTATTTGCGCCGCTCGTTGAGAATTCCCACCATCTGCCGTACATCCGCCTCGGCCTCAGTGAGCGCGGCCACACCTGCCCATTGGGCCATACTTCCCGCGGAGATAAACATATTCTGTTGAATCTTCTGCAGGGGTCGAACGAAATCACGTGGCGCAATAATATAGCCCAGTCGCCAACCGGTCATGGCATAGAGTTTTGAAAATCCGTTGACGACAAATGCATCATCGGTGAACTCAAGGATGGAATGCTCTTTCTCGCCGTACACAAGACCATGGTAAATCTCATCAGATATGACGGGAATACCCAATTGGGCAATCTCTTGTATTCGTTCTTCTGGGAGAAGGGTGCCGGTTGGGTTAGAGGGAGAATTGATAATCACTGCCTTTGTCCGGGGACCGATGTTTTTCTTTATTTCACTCGGCGTAAGCTGGAACCCCCGTTCTTCGTATACCGGCACCAAGCGGGGAACACCCCCGATGAATTGTATAAAATTTGGATAACAGGGGTAATGGGGATCAGACAAAATGATCTCGTCCCCCGAATCCAGCAGGGATGAAACAATCATGAACAAGGCAGAGGAAGTCCCCGACGTCACCACCACCTGGTCGGCGCCGAAACGAACACCGTACTTCTTGGTATAGTGATCACGGATAGCCTCCCGTAGCTCTATAAGCCCCAGGCTGTGAGTGTAATGGGTTGCTCCTTTCTCGATGGCCTTGGCCCCAGCCTCGCCAATGCATTGGGGAGTCCGAAAGTCCGGCTCGCCGACCTCCAGATGAATGATGTGGCGGCCTTGCCGTTCGAGCTCGTGGGCCCTCTCCATGACATCCATGACGATAAATGGTGGGATTTCTTGCGCCCTTTTGCTCAATCTGCTCATACGCGTATATCCAACGGATGTTCTATGATTCCTTGATCGCCGATAGATGTCAGACAACGTACATTAATACGTTAGCTCAATATAAAACCCGAACAAAACTCAAGTACAATTAAAAACCACACTCAAAGGGGAGATCGCCCGGGAAACGAACGCGTTGACCAGAAGACGAACCATAAACCCGACATAGTTAATGGTTACTGACACGATCGAGAAAGATAGATGCTTGGTCAACTAATCAAAGGCGTTCGGTGTTCTTCAGGCGAGATCATTAGTTATACAGTTTTACTTTGTCCAACTAAGAAGAAATTCACAACGATCTTGGCCGTCAGCAATAGAAATCCTGGGTTCAAACTTATAATCTTTAGCTCCCATCAACTTCAACATGGTCAACCAAAAACCACTAATAAGTATTTCAAATATTGCATGTTTTTTTTCATATCCCCTGACGGTTATCAGAACTTTGCCCTTTTCAATTTTTGTCGTTTGGACAGTTAAGTTCTCGAACAGTTGATTGTTTATTCTACCCAACCGCTCGAGAACTTTTTCCGGCGAACCTAAATAAAGAAAAATCTTATATATTCCTTTGACTGCTTTCTCGGTTGCTTCTAAATTCTGTCGTACTAACACAAACTTGTCACCATTGTATAATAGTTTAACTTCCAATTCGAGCCAATGCACATACGCATCGAGCGGGTAAAATTGAGAAGAGAGAATTACTCCGTTAAATATTTTTCTATCTTCCTCGCTAAGTGCGTTAATTATTTTCTCATACGCTTCTTGACCATATCGTTCCAGGATAAAATTCTTGGATGTTAACAAAGGTAGTCCCTTTATTTTGACCATATTCCACCTCTTTTAGAACTGGAAATTCGTATAACTTTTTGTTCTTTTGTCGATTCTTTCGACGAAATCCCCGATTAAAATTATTATAACTCTTAATGCGCTGAGTCGTCAATTATCGGACAGGATTGACAATTTTTCAAACTAATAAATTGTATGACTCTAATTTAGATTCCCACTTTCGTGGGAATGACGAATGAGCAATGATGTCATCCCCGCGCAGGCGGGGATCCAGGATTCGTTGTCTAAAGTAATGATGTCGTAAAACTAGCGGCCGCTGAGCGCACTCACCGGATCCACCTTTGCAGCACGGCGGGCCGGGAAGAAAGCCCCGAGGTAGCAAAACAATACGGCGAAGAGCAACCCGCCGACAAACATCCACGGCGAGTAGGCAAAGAAGCTCTCCGGCTTGAAGGGGAAGTTGGGGAGGATCTTGCCGACTACGTAATCAACGAGTTGGCAGAAACTAAATCCAAGCCCTAGGCCGATGGCGCCGGCGCCGGCTCCAACACAGGCGGCCTCTCCCAGGATAGTGGCGCGAATATCGCGCCGGGTGGCGCCCAGGGCGCGCATGAGCCCGATCTCGCGCTTGCGTTCGTAAACAATCATAAAGAAGGTGTGGGCGATATTGATTGCCGCGATGCCGACAATAACGAGGCTGATTAACGTAAAGCCGAGCGTCGTCAGCACCACCACCAAGCCGATGCTCTCCGCCATACGCCGTTCACTGAGATCCACGTCGTAGCCCAACGTTCTAATCTGCTCCTGGATCGGCGTAAGCCACTTCGCCGAAGCAACTTCAACGACAGCCGCGTCATAGGTATGGGCGGCGCCCTCGCCTGCAAATTGACGGTTGAGTCGGCGGGCAGTGTCGAGCGGCACGGTTATCCCGCCCATGAGAGCGTGGCGGCTGATACCGACGATCTTCATACTGGCTTCCTGCGGCGCGCCGCGTACTTCTCGGGAAATGAACGAATTATTCAGCGTCAGCGGCAACAACGGCAGGAACGGCAACAACGAGTCGTGAAGCTGAGGCAGGTGGCGCGCCTCGGCAAACGAACCGTTGTAGAGCTCGATCATGCGGCGCGATAGCAGCACGGGAATAGGTCGGCCCGGTCCCGGATCGGCGAAGGTTCCTGCCGTGGCGTCATCTTTAACCAGTCGCGGATCGATGCCGTTGCCCATTATCTCCAACCAGACTCGTACATCTTGTATGGCCGCAAGCAGTTGCGGTGTAATTCCCGGGAGGCGCCCGAGGAGCGCTAGGGTGGCGGGCGATATGTTTCTGCCGTTGATGGTAAGGGTGGCAAGGAAGTCCAGTTTCATGCGCGGGTAGATTTCTTTGACGCCTTGGATCGCTGCGATGTACTTGAGCGCGTCGTCATCAATGAGGCCGGCACCGGCACCTTCGCCGAACTGCATCGTGCGCGGCACGATTTGGATGCGATTGGCGTCAACCGGGAAGATCTTGGTCGCTATCACCTCCCTGATCCCGGCTCCCAGCGTAACAAAGAATATGAAGCTGCTGATCCCGACCACGATGCCGATCGAGGAAAAAACGAGGTTCTTACGGTTGCGTTGAAGATTCTGGCGGATGAGTTGAAAAAGCCGGGCGAATGTCATGCGGCGCCTCCGCTGACCAACCGGCCGTCCTCAATGTGTACGGTTTGACTTATGGCCGAAAACAAGGAGTCTTCATGCGTGACCACCATGACCGTGATGGTGTCGTCGCGATTGAGCGATTCGAACAACGAAATGATCTGCGCGCTGGTGCGACGGTCGAGGTTGCCGGTCGGCTCGTCGCAGAGGATAAGCCGCGGTCGGGAGAACAGCGCCCGGGCGATTGCCACCCGCTGCTTCTGGCCGCCCGAGAGCTGGCTCGGCAACGATCGAAGTTTGTCCTTGAGGCCCACTCTGACCAACGCTTCTTCAGCCCGACCGGGAACGTCGTGTTTGTCGCTCCCAAAGAAGCTCGGGAGGGCGACGTTTTGCAGCGCATCGAGGTGGTCGAGCAGATGGAAATGCTGAAAGACAAACCCGACAGTTTGGTTGCGAAAGCAGCTGAGTTCAGCGTCGGCAAGCGATTTGAGATCCCGGCCCGCCACCAACGCCCGGCCGCGGTATTCCGTGTCAAGGCCGCCGATGATGTTGAGCAGGGTGGTTTTGCCCGAGCCCGAGGTTCCCACCACCGTCACAAAAGCGCCCGCGGCCACGTCCAACGAGACCTCGCGCAAGGCCTCGGTCACTCCCGCGCCCGCACCGTAGACCCGAGAAATATTCTCAAGATGAATCACAAAACGTATCTCCTCTTTATGGTTACGCGCTCTTCCATACACCCAAGGCTGGTTCCGGTCAATGAGCCTCATTGTAGGGGGTTGCGTAGAGGGAAAGAGTCAACTTGACTTCCTTCGAGACGCTCCGCTCCTCAGGAAGTCGGAAAATATGCCGTGTTCCTGAGGAGTGGCGCGAAGCGCCACGTCTCGAAGGACACGGATATCGGGTGGTCGCCATCTCGCTTGAGACTGTTAGTGAGCGAAGCGATACTTACAGTATCTTGTCCCTTCAGGGGAGGGGTGTTGCGGTGCGGATTGCCCGATGACATTCTTACTTGCAAATTATAAGATATAAATGTATCCTTACTGTAAGGAGGTAAGGAGCATGCTCGCCAAAAAGACTTCAAAAAATCAGCTTACCCTTCCAAAGGAGGTTGCTGACAAATTCCCAGGGGTCGACTTGTTCGATGCCACGGTGGAAGACGATCGAATCATTCTGCTTCCGGTCAAGGTGGTCCCGATAAAGGCTTCGTTGGAGAGCATTCGGGAAAAGATGCTATTGTTGGGGATTACCGAGAAAGAGGTGCATGACGCGGTTACCTGGGCGAGAAAGAAAAGCAAATGAAACGGGTCGTACTCAACACCAACGTGATCGTTTCGGCGCTCCTGCTTAAAGGACAGTTGGCGACACTAGTGGATCAGTGGAAGGCGGGTAGAATAATCCCGGTGATTTCGAAAGAGACGTTTAGAGAACTCCAGACCGTTCTGAGTTATCCGAAGTTTGCGCTTCGCGATTATGAAATACAGTCAATTATCGCGGATGAAATACTTCCCTTTTTTGAAGTGATCGAAATCAAGGAAAAGGTTAGGGGAGTCTGCCGCGATCCACACGATGATAAATTCCTTTCCGTTGCCGTAAGCGCCAAGGCTGCTTGGATTGTGACCGGCGATAAGGATTTACTGGAGTTGAAAACCTATAAATCTGTGAAAATTGTGACACCCAAGGAGCATTTTATGTTGGTTAAAGCGTGATGTTTAGGGAGAAAAAGTATGCTGCCAAAGAAAAGACCGCCAACGCATCCTGGAGAGATGCTGCTCAAGGAGTTTCTGGAACCTATGGGCATGACACAGGTAGAGCTTGCGCGACATCTCGGTTGGAGCTGGACCAGGCTGAACGAAATTGTCAACGGTCGGCGAGGGATTTCCGCAAACTCCGCTCTCGCTCTTGGCGAGGCTTTCCGTACCGGTCCCGAGTTTTGGCTAAACCTACAGAGAAACTGGGACCTGTGGCATGCGCTGCGGAAACACAAATCCGTAATCGCGCTGAAGAAGGCAAGTTGAGGCTATAGAGAAAACGAGGCGACCATTTGCGCTGCAAAGCCCCTCGGAAGGGATCCCCTGATGTTGATAACCCCAAAGATAATTAATGGTATAAAATGAACGGCAATTTTCACCTTTCTATATATCTCCCTGGATGTGGTAATATTCAGAACCAAAGAATAACATGTTAGACCCAGCTTCCAAGATTGAAAGGAGATCTCTTTGAGCCCGAACGATGTCGTTGATTTTGCAAACCATACTATTGATTATCTTACCAATGACAAGGCTTCTTTTGAGAATGTGTTGGATAACCCTGCCTTACGTGGAAAACTCGGCTTCGCAATGATATGTACTGCTATGGCGGCCTTTGATGCATTCGCGTGGATCATTTATCAAACATTCGACCTCAAGAAAACTAACAAAGCCCTCTTTAACGAGTTGATTAACGACACTCGTTTCTTTAATAAGGCAAAATACCATAACGAGTCTGTGTTTTATGGCATAATTCGATGCGGAGTGATGCATCAGCTTTATCCAAAGAACGCCGGTATCTTCGCACAACGCACCGGTATTATATTGTTTAGATATAATGGACAGATATACATCAATTCATATGCCTTGTACTGTGATGTTCTTGAAGGCTGCGTAAAAATACGCGATTACCTTGCTGCCTTGCCTGACGTAACAAAGATGGACTATTCGCTAAAGCTGTTGCTCAGGACCAAGATTGACGAAGATGAATCTTCAGACGCCAATTTAGACATATCGACTCTTCCGCTATTGACCTAACCCCGTAATGAACCATTTGCCCTCTGAGGCCTCTCGGAAGGCAACTCCCTGGTATTTTACCTATCCGTCTCAGAGATGGTAATATCCACACAAGAATTGACGGCGGACAAGAGTTTCAACAAGTTTGAAATCGTTGGATCACTCTTTCCTTGCTCAAATCGAGCATAGGTGTTTCTCGACTTTCGTCCAAGTCGCTTAGACATATCCGACAACGATAATCCCTGTTTTTGTCGCTGCCGTTTTAGAATAAAGGTGGTAAATCTCGCTGCATCTTTCGAACAAATCTCAAAGCGTTCGCCGCTTCCTGGGATAACTTCGAAGAAATCCTCTTCTTCGGCAAGGCTCTCAATGGCAATCTTTAAGCATTTCGAAAGCCTCTTTTTTTGTGCGTCCTTGAGTGTAGATATACAGAAGAGGGACTTCTATGGCCCAATATTTACCAGCCTTTTCCATCTTTCCCGACAATCGCAACATGTTACTTTCCCTCCGCATATTTGATGATGCTTCTCGCGATCAGAATTTTACCCACTTTTCGGGATCGACTGCTCGACCGCCATGGCGGACCTCAAAATAAAGGTACGCTCCCTTCAGCGAGCCGCTGTCGCCGAGCGTTCCGAGGGGCTGGCCCTGGGAGATCATCGTACCTTTCTGAACCTGGAAATGATCAAGGTGGCCGTACAGGGTGTAGTAACCGCCGCCGTGGTCGAGGATCGCTAATAATCCGTAACCCAAGAGAGGCTCGGCGTACGCCAACACTCCCTGATAAACGGCGCGAACCGGCGTGCCTTTCTCCGCACGGAGATCAACTCCTTGCGAGAGGGTCACCGTTTTAAAGTGAGGATCAACCTGCTTGCCGAAGCGCACCTCGATCCGCGCTCCGGTGACAGGGGTCGGTAATCGCCCCTGCCAACGTTCGAAGTCATTATGCACCGTTGCCGGCTGCTGTATCGTCGCCACCATGCGCGCGAGATTTTTACTCGCCTGGCTGAGTTCCTTGACGACCCGAAGGTGCAGTATCTTTTGTCCATGTATTAAACCAAGTGCCCGGCGTTTCTCGGCTGACGATTCTAGAACAAGATCGCGTTGCCGACGCACGTTTTCCTCAAGCGCTTGAGCCTTTCGACGGTTGGCGAGCAATTGACGCTCCGATTCGGCCAGCTCAGTTTGAAGACGTTCTGCCGAGGCGATAAGAAACCGATCCGAACGCGCCGCCCGCTCAATAAGGCTCACGTTGCGAAGCGCCGCCGAAACAGACTCTGCGTCGAAAATTAAGCCTAACCAACCAAGCTCGCCGAGCTTATACAGCCCGCGCAGGCGGCTGCGCAATCGAGCGCGGACCTCGATAAGTTCCTGATTGACGCGCGCGCTTTCCGCTTGCTGCCCAAGCAGCGCTTGCTCGGCTTGTTCCAGGAGACGCTGCGCGTCCCGCCAGTCGCTATTAGCGCGACCGAGTCTCTGGTCGAGCTCGTCAAGCGTTGCGAGGAGGGATTGCGACTCCTCGGACAGGCGCTCGATGAATTGTCGTTCGTGCTCAAGACTGGATTTGATCCTTTGGGGGTCGGGCTCGGCGGCAAGGAGATTGCTTATGGTATTGACCGCCAACCACGCTACGCAAAACAGCGCCGCTCGGAATCTTACGCTCAAGGTTGAGTAACCAATGACATGCACTGAAAATGCCCTGTCCCCTGCAACGAGAGGTTGTTGCCCGGGGCAACCGGTTCATATTTTAAGGTGCTTGCCGAGGCTGGTCATGGTGCCTAAGAGTCCCAAGAGTGCTCCGCCTACCACCATTCCCGCCACACCAGCAGCGGGAAGAAAAATAATCGTTATTCCGCTGCCGCCAAAACCTGTTGGCACCAGAACTTCTGGCACCACCAACCGATAGAGCAGCCAGCTCAATCCGATACCCGCCGCCGCGCCGATGGTGCATACCACAACACCCTCGATGCAGAAAGGCGCCTTGACAAATCGATCGGTTGCGCCGACCAGTTTGAGAATTTGAATCTCTTCCTGACGACCATAGACCGCAAGGCGGATAGTGTTAGAGACAATCATCAAGGTTGAGAGCACTATCAATGCAACGATGATGAACCCTACCGTGCGGCTTGCTTCTAAGAAACCAAAGAAGCGTTCCATCCATCCTTGGCTGTATTGAACCTCCTCAACACCGGGCATACCGGAAAGTTGTTGAGCCAGGTCGTGCATGGCTGCGGTGTTTCGTCCGCCCGTGGTGAAAGTCACCTCGAAAGAGGCCGGAACCGGATTATCCGAAAGGCTGTCTAAGATAGTCATGTCAGGACCGAGACGGTTGCGGAACTCCTCAAGGGCCTCTGCGCGGCTCTTGAATCGGACGGCCGCCACACCGTTCGATGCAGCCAGCAGATGTTCAAGCGCGTCGCGTTGCTCCGCGCGGAGGTCGTCACGCAGATAGATTGACATTTGCAGCTCTGCGCTCAGCTGCTCCTCTAACGAGTAGAGGTTGTATCCGATCACGGCAAACACCCCGAGTACGAGAAACACCACCGCTACCGTCACCATCGTCACGCTGGTGACAAACAGGTTGCGTCGAAGATCGATTAGCGCTTGGCGGGCGAAATAGAGCACTCGTGCCATCCGGGATTCCTTCCTCGGTGTTGTCGGTTACCAACCTCCGACTATAGCTTAACGGCACGAATTTTTTCACGCTTTTTCACAATCCAGCATAATCGTTGACTCGAAAATGAGTTCGGGGTTAGCTTCAACGTAGGCTTCAGCAGCGCGTCACAAGACAAAAGCGGCAAAGGAAAAGAAAAGAGATTATGGCTTTGCGAACCTGGAGGTAACAACATGGACATTGAAAATAAATACAAAACCGCCGCAGAGGCAATCGCCAAAGCTGGCGGAACCCCGCTGCCGGTCAACGACACCCTCATAAAACTATTAAGATCTTTTATTATGGAAGACGAAGTGGATTTTATCGCGGCGTTTAAGGATCAGAAATCACAAACTATGGATCAACTGAAGCAAAGCAGCAACCTATCCGAAGAAGAGATTTTAAAGAAGATACAAGGGCTTTCAAAACGAGGCGTCATTTTTAACCAACCCAACAGCAAGGGCATGATGGTCTACCGATTGTTGCCGCTGTTTAATGTGGGCACCTTTGAATATAATTTTATGGGCACGATCGAGCGTAATGACCGGACACAGGAGATAACAGCTCTATTTAACAAATTATTTTCTGAGCTAAGGAACATGCTTCAGCAAAACTATGACACGCTCGTTCCTTTCTTGATGAGTGCGCCTCCAATCGATAGAACCGTGCCTGTTTTGGAGAACAAGCCGAAAAAGGAGCGAGTTAAGGTCATTATTAATAAAGAATTGGCAACCGCTGTCGACCGGATTGTACCGACCCAAAAAGTTGAAGAGCTTATCAAGAAATTCGACGAGATTGCCCTGGGTCACTGTTTTTGCCGTCACTATAAAGATCTTTCGGGCAATCCCTGCAAGCAGACCAAGGAACGGGAAAACTGTTTTACCTTCGGCAAATCCGCGCGGTATACCTCGGAACAGGGTTTTTCGAGGATGGTTTCAAAAGAAGAGGCGCTTCAGGTATTGAAACGCTCCGAAGAAGCAGGGCTGGTTCACAAGGCCTACCACCCGAATTTTGACACCCGTAAGGATGAGACCAGCATATGCAACTGTTGTCGATGCTGCTGTGGAAATTCGGTTGATAACATGATAGCCCCGATCACCAATGCGACTAATTTTTTATCGAGGGTGAATAAGGAGTTATGCATCGGATGTGGAACTTGCGCGAAGGTTTGTCATACCGGCGCCGCATCCTTGGGAGATGACAAGAAGGCTCAACGAAAAGAAGAATTATGCATTGGCTGCGGCGTGTGTGCCTCTTTCTGCCCGGCAAATGCCATCTCGTTGATTGAAGGCGAACGAATCGTTAGGATACCGCCACAACGTAGAAAACAAGCATAGGACAACCAAAGAACGGTACAACAAAAGAAGATACTTCCCACCTGGCATCGATATCGATCACGGAGGGGCTATCTATGTCAAGCACAGGACGTCTTAAGGGTAACGTGTCAATCATAACCGGCGCGGCAAATGGCATCGGCAGAGCAGCGGCGCATCTCTTTGCCCGTGAAGGTTCCAAGCTGGTGCTCGCTGATATTAATCAGGAGGCGCTCCAAGAGGTCCAGCAAGAAATAACAGCGAGCGGTGCGAACGTGGTTATACAGAAAACAAATGTTGCGGTTGAGGAAGAAGTTAAGGCTCTCATCGAATTCGCTCTGGGCACCTACCAGCAGGTGGATGTGTTGGTGAATAATGCCGGGATATCCGGTGGGCTATCAACCCTTGAAAATCAGACTGCCGACGAATGGCACCACGTTTATGACGTCAATGTGATGGGCTCGGTGTACGCCACAAAATATATTATCGCGCACATGAAGGAACGACGCCGGGGTTCCATCATAAACATTGCGTCGGTGGCGGGAGTTCGATCGGGCGCCGGCGGTAACGCCTACAGCGCCAGTAAGGCTGCGCTGATAAACTTTACACAAACATCGGCCTGTGAAGTAGGCGACCATAATATCAGGATCAATGCAATTTGTCCGGGCTTGATTGAGACGGCGATGACCAAACCCTTTTTTGATTATGCCCGGAGCTCGGGCAAGGAAGCGCAGTTGGGCAAGTATTGCGAGCTTCGGCGTCCGGCAAAACCCGAAGAGGTGGCATGGGCGATCGTGTTTCTTGCCAGCGACGAGGCCAGCTACATCACCGGCCAGGCTTTTCCGGTTGACGGCGGCATTTCGGCTTCGTTGAGTATCCCCGGAAGGAAAATATGACTGAGCGCGGCGCTCTCGAGAAACGTACGCTCGCGGTAGAGCAGCAGAGAGCGTCGCAATTGATGTGAGCAATGCAAGGACCTTATTTTTCATCTGATTATTACCTCAGGTCACAGGAGGCGTTGACCATCGGGCTTTCGACCGTCCCGATGTATCATTCCTGGCGGCGGTTTGACCCCGGTGACAGTTTTCCTATCGATCATCGCTACGCCGTTTTATCGGAACTGACTAAAAACGATATCCGGCGGCATTTTCCCCAGGGTCTCGTGCCCTACCACCGTGACGTGGCGGAGGGATTGCGGCGCGGAGAAATTGAATTTGTCCAGACCAGCGGTACCTCAGCGGAGCGTGTCACCAACATCTGGTATCAACCGTGGTGGAACGCCTCGGAGACGGCGTCGTGGAAACTCAATCGCCATACTGCGGCGCTCGACGGCACTCATCGCGAGGCTATTTTAGCCAGTGCCTTGAACGTGGGATTTCGGTCGGACACGGATCTTTCAATGCGCGAGCGCACACTCGGTCGGTTCTTGTTTTTGAATGAAAAGGTTGGAGCGCGTGAGTGGACCGATCGACATTACGAGCGCATGCTTGACGAACTGGAGAAATACCAGCCAATCGTGTTTGAGGCGAATCCGTCGCTTCTGGCGCGGCTCTGCTGGTGGGCGCTGGAGAATGGGCTGCGCGCCTATCAACCCACGGTGATAGTGTTTACCTATGAGTATGTGTCCGCCATGCACTTGCGCAGTATCCAGCAGGTATTCCAAACTCCGGTGGTAAGCTCGTATGGCGCCACCGAGGCCGGCTATGTCTTTATGCAGTGCGAACACGGCATGTTTCACCAAAACACCGATTTCTGTCGGGTGGATTTTCAACCGCTCAAAGGCATTCATGGCGGACCGGCGATAGGTCGTATTTTGATCACCACCTTTCATCATCCCTGGATGTCGCTGATTCGATTTGATGTCGGAGATCTGGTGCGTCGGTATGAGAGCCAGTCGTGCCCCTGCGGCCGGAACGAGGGATTTCTGCTCTCAGCTATGGAAGGGCGGATGGCCCATGCAACCTTCACGACCAGTGGGCGGCTGGTGACGACCAGGCAGGTTGACGATGCGCTCTCGGCAATTGACGGTATCCGCGATTATCACCTTGAACAGCATGCGGCGGGCGCGTATACCCTATCACTGCTCTTGGTAGGCGATCCGAGGCCAGTGACGCAAGCAAGTCTTAACGCCTTAAAGGTACTGTACGGCAGCGATGCAGCCATACAGATCGAACCCTGCGACGATATCGAGCCAACGGTGTCCGGAAAATACCGCAGAACGCATGCAAGCTTTGATTTTGATGTAAAGAGGATGTTTGCATGAAAAAGCCAATCTATCTGTTGGCTGGCGGCAATTGGAGAAAGTCGAATACCCTTATTCCGATTTTCAAAAGTATTTTGGCCGAAACCGAAAAGAAGCGACCACGGGTGGCGTATATCGGGGCGGCCAACGGCGATGACCCGTCGTTTTTCAAGTTTTCCGAAAATTTTTTTATCAGTGCTGGGGTATCAGCCGTCGATCAGATTTTTTTAGCTCAAAAACGGCCGAATGTCGACGAAGCGCAATCCATCCTTAGCGGGTCGGATGCCGTCTTCGTGGCCGGTGGTGATGTTGATAAGGGGATGCATTGGTTGCAGCAGCACAATCTGATGTCCTTCCTGCAAGAACGGTATCAGCAGGGAATCCTTTTTTTTGGGCTTTCGGCGGGAAGCATCATGCTCGGAGCGCACTGGGTGCGCTGGGAAAATCCCGATGACGATACAACCGCGAGGCTGTTTGCGTGCATGGGTATTGCTCCGATCGTGTGCGATACCCACGCCGAGGACGACGATTGGGAGGAACTGAAAGTCGCGGTAAGGCTGCTCGGAAAAAATAGCGTGGGGTTTGGTATCCCGTCCGAAGGCGGAATTCGCGTCGCCGCCGACGGCGCGCTGACGGCGCTGAACAAAGACGCGGTGTGTTACATCAATAAGGCTAACCGCGTGGTCAAGTCTCAGGATCTTCCGGTAACCTGAAAATCACATCAACAGGTAGGAGAACCGCTATGTCAAACAAAGAAGTTGTCATTCTCGCAGGATGCCGGACGCCCATCGGCAGCTTTGGACAATCATTAAAGGATGTTAAAGCGTTTCAGCTCGCCGCGCTCGTCATGGGAGAAGCTCTTAAGCGGGCGGGGGTGGCAGGCGACATGCTCGACGATGTCATTTTCGGCGACTGCATACAAACCAGCGAGGAGGCGAACACGGCGCGAACCGCCGCGCTGAAGGCGGGAATCCCCGTCGAAGTTCCGGCGACCACCATCCAGCGGCAATGCGCCTCCGGCATGCAGGCCACCATCTTTGCCTCACAACAAATTCTCGCGGGCGATTCCGAGATGGTGCTCGCCGGCGGCTGCGAATCCATGAGCAATGCGCCGTATGTGCTTAAAAACGCGCGCTGGGGCTATCGGCTCCAACATGGCGAGATGACCGACTCGATGTGGGAGCTCCTCCATTCGGGAAGCCAGCTTCTGGGAGACGGATACATCATGGGACAGACGGCGGAGAACCTTGCCGAGAAATACAACATATCGCGAGAAGACCAGGACCAGATTGCCTTTGAGAGCCAGAAAAAGGCGGTCGCCGCCATCGATGCCGGTCGGTTTAAGGACGAGATCATTCCGGTGCCGGTGCCCCAGCGCCGGGGCGAGCCAAAAATGTTTACCACCGACGAGCATCCGCGGCGCGACGTTAGCCGAGAGAGTTTGGCTGCACTCAAGCCGGTGTTCAAAAAGACCGGCACCGTCACGGCGGGCAACAGCTCAGGGCTCAACGACGGCGCTGCGGCCCTGGTCGTCGCCTCTTTGGAAAAAGCAAACAAGTTGGGTAAAAGACCTCTGGTGCGCATCGCGGCGAACGCCGTGGCTGGATGCGAGCCGCAGTTGATGGGCTACGGGCCGGTCCCGGCGGTTCAGAAGCTTCTCAAGAAAACTGGCAAGAAGCTTTCCGATATTGGTCTCATCGAATGCAACGAGGCCTTCGCGGCTCAATATTTGGCGTGCGAGCGCGGTCTTGGCCTGGACCGCTCGATCGTGAACGTGAACGGGTCGGGTATCGCCCTAGGCCATCCGGTAGGATGCACGGGCGCCCGTTTAATCCTAACGCTCACCTACGAAATGAAACGCCGGAACATCCAGTGGGGCATCGCGACCCTCTGCGTTGGCGGTGGTATGGGAGCCGCGGTTCTGATTGAAAACCTGAAGTAGAGTCAGCCTGCCTGACCCATAGCTGAAATGCAACCCTATCGGCTCTCGGAGAGTTCCAGCTTGAGAGCCGATCAATTAACAAGCACAACAGGGATGAGATGGGGTCTTGCACCATATTATTCAAAAGCCGACGACTGGGGATTGGTTTTTGCGCTCAACTTTTAGTCTGCCTGAATTCTCGTTATTATTTTCACTGAATCAGGTACGGTTTGCCACGGCTGCAGCGAATCCTTGTATTTATATCTAGTTACGGTGACTTTCGGGTGCTTGAAAATGATCAAGAAGTATTACCATTGCACGGGGTGCTGTATCATTATGTTGCTGATCATTAACATTGCAATCTTGTAGGTATAACTATAAAATCCACTTTTTGGTTTTTTGAGAAATTGACATATACGAGAGATACCAATGAAGTGGAAACTAATTGACATTCAAACGTGGAATCCGGGACTTGCCATTGACAACGAACGATGCCGTTCTCTCTTTGGCGATCAGGTCGCGGATCTAAAAGGGCCGAAGACACGCTATTTTTACAACGGCGAGGATTTACAGGATCTCACCAAACGACAGTTCAGCACGTTCATCTCAACCTACGATATTCCTGAAACCGCGATTAAAGATTTGGTGGTGGGTTATACGTTTCTACCCCAAGAATGGATCAACCGGAAACCCGGCCTCGATTGCCTGGTAGCGAATGAACTCAATCTGACGTCGTGCGAACCGTCGTATATGACCAACCGTGTGTGCAGCACTATCCCCCAGGTGTTTGAGTATCTTGACAACAAACGTTTGTCGGGACGGCGAACGGCCGGCGATGTGGCGCTGGTCGCCATCATGGACTTCCCCTCGATTTTTTTACGACGGCCGCTCGATCATCATGCGATTTCAAAAGTTATTTTTGGCGACGGCGTCAATTTCATGCTCTTGGTGCTCGTGGACGATGACGACGCATTCGCGCCGGGCTACACTATCGAAGACGTTGCGTCCCTGTTTATCCCCGGCACCGCCGCTAAAGCATGCTCTGACCATGATGGGGCGATTCACCTGAGTCGATACATGACGGATGATGTTCCGGAGCTTATTTGGCGAAACGGCATTGAACCATTCCTTCGCAAACACCGATTAGCGGTCTCTGATTTTCGGTACTGGGCGATACATCCCGGCGGTATTCCTATCATCGCCGGAGTGGAGAAGAAGCTCGGTCTTGACAAACGCACCTTGCAGTACGTTTACGACACTTTTTTTGACGGCGGTAATCGGTATGCGGTTTCCGCCGGATATGTCTTTGACCGCATCCACCGTCTCTTGCCAAAATCGCATGGCGACCGGATTTTCTGGGCTACCGCCGCGATCGGCATCTATCTGGGCGCCTGTATTATGACCTACCGCCATGCCCGCGTTTAAGAGTCCAGGTGTTCCGAGAACACGAGACGCCCAAAAGCTTAATGAAGCTCTTTTCGTGGAAGATGGCGCCTGGCCGTTTATGGAGTCGAAGGGACGCCGGGCCGGCAGCCGATTCCTTGCCCGTGTCCTTCTGAAACGATGTGCCTCACTGGGGCTTGGCCGCAACGACACGATCTGTGTTGCTACAACGCATCGCTCAGTGGTCGGCGCGGCGGTTCTGTCGTCTCTTGCCGGCGGTCCGCGCCTGGTTCTGCCAGCCTCTCTCTCCCAGACTGCTATCGCTGCGGCATGCGCTTCGCTTTCCGCCAAGGTCATACTGGCGAGCGAAAAAAATTCCGCGCCGGAAGGGTTTCAGATCATTTCTACCGAACACGTTGAAGAAGAATCCGATTCGTCACCGCTTGCCTTAGACCGGCCGCTTGACGATGTGTTGCTCTATCTCTATACCGGCGGATCAACCGGCAAACCGGTGGTTTGGAACAAATCAATAAGAAATTTGTTTGGCGAAGTTGCATATCTCAGAGAAAGGTTTCAGATCAACTCATCGGACGTCATGGTGGCAGTGGTTCCGCCGTTCCATATCTATGGATTGCTCTACTCCGTGCTCCTGCCGCTCATGACCGGAGCGTCGATAGTCGATGAATCGCCGTTCTATCCCCACGAGATCGTTGCAACGCTCGTATCGGTACAAGCCACCGTATTTATTGCAGGACCGATGCACTATCAGGTACTGCCTGATAAAGACTTTTCACTTAACAAACTCAGGCTCGCATTTTCGTCGGGAGGATTTCTCGAAGAGTCCTATGGCAGGCGTTTTTCACAGTGTTCTGGTGTTGGCGTCACCGAGATTTACGGATCGACTGAAACCGGCGGAATCGCCTCCCGCTGCCGTCATGCCGGTGAACAGGCATGGACACCGTTCCCGGTGGTTCGGTGGCGCGTGGGAGACGATAATCGACTCGCGGTCAACTCGCCCTTTCTTTCGAGGAATCTCGACCGTGACGCCGATGGCTTTTACTTCACCGGCGATAGGGTGCGATCGCGGGGAACTAATTGCTTTGAGCTGATTGGAAGAATTGACGGTCTCGTGAAGGTTGGCGGAAAGCGTGTGGATCTTTTAGAAGTCGAATCGGCACTTAAAGCGCTTCCGGGAATAACCGATGCTTTCGTCCTGGCCGTCCCCACGCCTGAAAGCCGTGGAAATCTGATAGTTGCTCTCGTGGTCAGTGAGGTGCCTGCCGAAAAACTCACTCGACTTCTTCAAACGAGACTCGATGCAGTCGCTATTCCTCGCCGTATGGTGTGCGTTGACAAAATACCGACGACCACAGTCGGTAAGCGAGACCATCACGCGGCGCTCGAGATACTAGGATATTCTACTTTAACACCAACGTCATATACCTAACTTTCAAGGTGTTGCACGGTGCTATGAGTAGTGTCCGGCGGTGCCAGTACTTTTATTCGGTTTTCTTTCTCTCCGCCAAAAATGCTTCGATATTTTTTTTATGACCGATTAAAGTGAGCAAGCAGATAAGGAATGTTGCAAGTAGCGCGGGCACCGAGTAGCCTCCCGCAGCCATACATCCTCCCGCGAGCACCGCTACCATCGCGAGAGAAGGAATAAAGGTAGTCGTTACGAAAGCACGCACGGCAAGCCAGGTGAGTGCAGAGATCCCTGCCCATGCTGGCGCGAGTCCCAGCGTAAATCCCAGAAAATTCGCAACCCCCTTGCCCCCCTGGAAGCCATGGAAGCAGGGGTAACGGTTACCGAGGATCAACGCGAATCCCAACCAGTCAATCAGCTCACGGGAGAACAGCCGGGCGCCGAGGTACGCCACGAGCAATGCTCGGCTTAAGTCGAGAGCGAGCACGAAACTTGCGGCGGCCATTCCCGCTTGGCGGTAGACGTTGGTGACACCGGGATTACCGCTGTGGCCCGCACGGGGATCGTCTTTCCCGGTAATTTTAAAAAGCAGGATTGAAAAGTTTATCGAGCCGATAAGGTAGGTCCCCGTAAGGGCGATAATCCATAGAGCCATGGGTTTCGTTCAGGTCGCCGATGAGTTGATAACCGTCACGACGTGATCGTCAAAGTCCGTATGCTGTGCTTTCCAGAGCTTGCCGTTATACTCGAACGAGCTCTCCGTTGAGCCTATAGCACGGACGGTGAGCGAGTTCCAGATCGTACCGAGAGGTTGCAGGAACCTTTTTACCGCCGCTTCTTTGATGGACCAAGCGCGCAGGGCCGATTGCTCCGGATCGAGTGCGGAACTCTCCACGGCGGAGCGCTCCTGCTCGGAGAGGAAACGTTTTCGATGATGGTACGCCGTATCCCTCAACTGTTCCACATCGATGCCAACGGGGCGCTCATCGAACAGAGCCACGGCAAAACGCGAATCGTGAGATACGGCGTAGTAGCATGATTCAGACATCAAGGGCCACCGAACCCAGGGCGCGCCAGTATCGTAGGATCCGATCTCAATGTTCGTCGATAGGGGTAATCCGTGTGCTTCCATAAAGCGTCGCGCCGCTATGCGGAGCGCCGCTCTGCCCGCACAAAAAGCGGTGCGTCTTTTTTCCGCCATGGTTTTGGAGCGTTCCTGCTCTAACGGTGAAAGCGCTTTGGCGGCAGCGGGAGACAGCGCAGCAATCTCAACAATGGCAGTGCTTGGACACAGCGCGGTTAGCTGCTCTTCGAATTCACGGCCGACCAGTTTCAAATCCGTAGGCGCCCTCAGACGGCCATGGAAAATGTCCTGCATCATCACCTGGCGAACCGACTCCCGGATGTTGCCATTCCTGTCAAGTATGAGGATATCGAACAGAAAGCGGTCTTTTGTATGACCTTTGGGCATGACGGAACAATAATAGTGTTCTCCGGGTTGGGTAGGATTGATAATCTGGCGGTTTGCGTACCCCGTGGGAAACGTGACGATTCCAGAGTCATACTGACTCCACCCGCAGGCAAGGTGAAGCGCGGCGTCGAAGACAAAGGCCGACCCGGTCTGCACCGTTGCCGTTACTGGGCCAAGCTCAGGCGCTTGAAGCCAAGCGGTTGCTCCGCTCCGACTGAAGCGAATGGGATCGAGTACATTGTGGAAGGAAGGTCCGAACGGCACCATCTCGCCATAGAGGAGTGTTTTTGGAATCACGGTGCACACCCCCTCAAGGCACCATGCATCATCAATCGGCAGAGAACTGTTCGGTTGGGCTTTGCCGAAACACACCGAGACATGTTCTCTGGTCCGGTGCAACCCAACCTTAGTTTGCTGCTTGGTGAGCAGCGAGGCATAGATACCATCTTCTGTTAACGGCGAGAGCTCTATCAATGCATCCAAGGAGCCTGCCACCGTTCCCGGTTTGGTGCTTAATGGTAACAAGCGCAGAAACTGCGCGTCGCTGGTGTGGGATACATCCAGCACGGGGAACTGACGCTTGACTTCCGAAGCCAACCATTGAAGCGCTTCGGCTGCCGGCAAAACAGACTGCCCGTCAACCACATGATCACGTAGATAGGCGGGAAGCGGAATAGAGACACACTGCCGGGTAGTCATGCGGGAAAGGTTTTCCACATTCGTGCCGTCGTGGCGTCGACGGGCGTAGGCTTTCGCTTTTCGTTTAAAGCGCAGTGCTTGGTAAAGCCCGTGCAAACCACGCAAGCGTGCTCAACATGCGTGATGATATAGTTAAACGTAACACGTATGCGATCGATCTCTGATGGTCGGGTATGAATCCAGATGGGATCATCGTAGAAAAGAGGATACTTGAAGGAGAGCTGCAGATTCACAATGGGATAGATATAGCCGGCGTTTTCGACCTCCCGGTAGGGATAGCCCATATCGCGCATGAGGCTCGTTCGGCCGAGTTCGAAGTAGCGTAAATAGTTAGCATGATACACGACCTGTGAGCGATCGGTGTCAGCGTACAGCGGTCTGGTCTGCACGCGATGCCATACCAGATTGGTTACGGTATCACGGACGAACATCCCAGTTTCATCAATGGGGTTAGG
Source organism: uncultured delta proteobacterium (assembly GCA_963754925.1). GTDB lineage: Bacteria > Myxococcota > B64-G9 > B64-G9 > B64-G9 > CAVWHX01. The sequence goes on along the minus strand of CAVWHX010000004.1, from coordinate 421,799 downwards.
ATTGAACCGCTTGGTGGTCATCAAACTCCTCGAAAAACGATACAGCAGTTGGTGCCTCCGAATCCAAACGCGTTCGATAGTGCAATTTCGTAACGCTGTTTCCGAGCCTGGTTGGGCACGACGTCCACGCCGTCAAACTCAGGATCGGGACGATGGTTGATGGTCGGCAGGATGATACCGTGCTGCATACCCTCGATAGTGAGCGCTCCCTCAATGGCCGCCGAAGCGCCCAGGGTATGCCCGAGCTGCGATTTGTTCGAGGAAACGGGTATTCGTTCGAGATCCGCGCGAAAGACCTCTTTGAGGCAGGCGATCTCATTGCTATCTCCGGTTGGCGTTGACGTGCCGTGCGCGTTCACATACTGGATATCGACGGGCGCAAGATTCGCATCATCAATAGCCTCGCGTAGGGCACGAACAATCGTGGGTGCGTATGGCTTGGTGATGTGATGTGCATCCGACGACCAGCCAACGCCCATGATTTCAGCTCGCGCCCTCAAACCATGCGCTGCGATCGCATCCTCAGCCGCCAGCACGAGCACGCCGGCCCCTTCAGAAAGCACGAAACCCTTTCGGTCGATGCTGAACGGTCGGGAAGCCTGCGCGAGGTCCTTAAAAGCGCGGTCCTCGGGATGCACTTTGAAGGTGGCGTTCATGTTGGCAAAACCGTGGATGATCTCGGGCAGGATAGCGGTGTCGACGCCGCCGGCGAGCACAAAGTCGACATCACCGTCGCGGATCAGTCGCGCGCCGAGGCCAATGGCATGGTTGCCAGAAGCGCAGGCCCCTTGGGGCGAGAAGACCGGACCCGTGAATTTGAGCAGCATGCCTGCCTTTCCCGATGGTAGATTGGCACACAGGTTGGGCAGCAGGAACGGACTGACCCGATTCGGTCCCCGCTCCATAAGATTAACCGTGGCCTCGCGATAGGCGTCATGGCCATTGAGCGAGGATCCGATGAAACAGGCCGTGCGCGGCCCGACGCCGTCGGTCATCTCGAGTCCCGCGTGACGAAGCGCATCGCGGCAGACCATCATGGTGAGTAACACGAACATGGCGTTGAAATTTTTTACTTCCTTCTTGTCGGCGAAATCCAACGCCAAGGGATTCCAGCCGGGGATCTCACCGACAATCATGCTCGGGCTGTCCACCGAGCAACGGAGAAACCATCCGAAAACCGGCCTCACCGCGCACGGCTCGCTCCCACGTGGTGGCGAAATCGATGCCCAGCGGCGTGGCAGCAGCGTAGCCGATAACGAAGACGCGGCGGTTGCAGGGCGCTTTCACCGAGCAGCTCCTATAAAAAATATGTTAATGATCCGCACTGCCATCGCCGATACGACATTCCCATAAGCACGAAAAACACCACCAATGTCAATGCACTTAACGCAGGTCTTGCACAGCAATGCTACGGTGCCGCCCGTCGTATTTCCACGGTGTGTCTCACGCGAGCCGTTGTAATACTATGCAGGCGTTACACCCGCCGAAGCCAAACGAGTTCTTGAGAACGAATTCCTGGTGAAGATCTATCGTGGTAGTTCCAACCGTGTTAAGGGCTAACGTTGGATCGGGTGTGTAATTGATAGTCGGTAGAAGCTTACCGCGGATCATCCCTTCCATCGCGTAGATAAGCTCAAGCGCACTTGCCGCTCCCATGGCGTGACCGATTAATGATTTGTTGGCCGTTAGGGGTGGCATCGTGTTGCCGAAAACATCGTGCAGGGCGTCCGCCTCAGTAGCGTCGCCAACTTTGGTGCTTGCAGCGTGGGCGTTGACGGCATCGATGTCGTGCGGGTGCAACCCGGCACTGGCGATGGCTTCGTGCATACAGCGGCCGATCGTCTCCCGTTTCGGAGCGACAAAGTGGTAGGCGTCCGCAGTCATGGACCAGCCGGCAAGCGCGATGCGGTATGGCAAACCATGGGCGTTCGCGAAGCGTTCATGAGCGATTACCACGCAACCGGCACCCTCGGAAATAATAAAGCCTCGACGTGCAACCGAAAAGGGCCTGCTCGCGGTTCTCGCATCGGCCTCCTCCGGCAGACTTTTATAGGCGCCGTTCATCGTTGCGAACCCGGCAACAATCGGTTCAATCAACGGGAAATCGACTGCTCCGCAGATGGCTACATCGGCAAGCCCGGCTTGCAGCAACAGCGCACCGATGATCAGGGATGAGCAGCCAGTGGCACATGCCGTGACGGTGGCAAGAATCGGTCCGGTGGCGCCCGTAAGGATGGCCACTTTGCCGGTCACCATGTTGATGCATGAGTTGGGATTGACGAACGGATGTGGCAACTTACCGGAGGCCGTCATCGTACGATCGGCCTTGATAACGGCATCGAGACCGCCAATAGCAGTACTAAATGTTGTTGCAACGCGCGGCGCAATCTCCGGCGCGATTTCCAGGCCAATGTTGTTAATCGTGCGGTGCACCACTAACATGCCATACCGAAAGATAGGCGATGTCCAGTGCCCGAGCTCGCGCGGTGACATGTAGGGGAACGCCCGGTCCGGCAGATCCGCTACTTGCCCCGCAATACGGACGGGGAATTCATCAGGCAACGGAAAACGCGTCAGCGGTCCGATACCGCCATGACCGTGCTCGGCGCGTTCCCACTGCTCGCCTAACGTGGCGCCGAGCGATGAGATGGCATCATAACCAAGGACAACGATGCGGGTTCTATCCATGCTTGCTACCTTAATCGCTGTGGTACACGGTGAGCCAGGTAATCTTTTACCATGGGATGAATCGGTACAGCTTTGCAAACATCTCGTAGATTTCGATCCAATTTTGGAGGTGCTGACTGTTCGCCATATGATCGCGTTTGTTGACCATGACCCAACTCATGTGCGCGGCGCCGTCTTTACAGGTACTACAGTCGCGCGTTTCAGATGTGCAGCAGCGGTGCATGGTCTTGAGGTCCGAAGCCCATCGGATGAATCCAATCAGACGCTTCGGATTTGGCGCGCGCGTGTCGAGCGGCTCGGTCACCGAGGGGCATTCATTCCAACCCCATGGCCTGCCGAGCATTTCATTCGTTGTGATTATCTGGTGGTAGTAGTTACTTGAGATGACCGTATCCGGATACGCGTCCAGCATGGCGTCCATTTCGAACCGGATATCCGTGAGCAAGCTTTGCGACCAATCAAAACCACTGACGGATGCATCATTGGAAAGCAACTGGAAATGCACTTTGAGTCCCACGTCTCTAATCTTACGCACGACGCTCTCGATCTTGCCGACTTGCGGAGGGGTAATGGTGTACAGGTAGTAGCAATATTGATCGCCCTCATAGTTTTTACGGTTGATCGAAAAGGCGACTTTGCCGCGGAGTCGCTTCTCATCGTCTTCATCACCCCACAAGGAAATACCGACCATCATGTCGGGGAAACGGTCGCGGGGAATCTTAATCAAGCCATTGGTAGCGCAATAGGTGGGCAAGCGCTGGTAAAACGCATTGATGCGGTCAAGGAACAACGTTGGTTCTCCGCCAATGAGGATGGCGAGATTCACCCCCCGTTCTTTTTCGTGGTCGACGAACCGCTCCCACTGCTGGATGTCGGTTTCGTCGCGCGTGACCATATGCTCGTTGGAGGAAAAGAAAAAACAGCCCTTGCACCGGAGGTTGCACTGGTTGGTGACATCATAGATCGAACTACGAATGTTAAGTTTGGAAATGCGTTTGTATCGCTCGTACCATTCCCGATCAAGCAACGAGCTAACTGTTTTCATAGTGGACAACCATGCCTATCGTTCGTCTCTCGACATGAATCGAAGCCCGGAGGCGGGACTAGATCACGGTTGAGGTTGTTACCCTTTTGATAGCCCGTGACCCATACCGCCAGGTAGGTATCCACGTAGTCAAGCCACGAGGTGAAATGCGCCCGGTCTTCTGCATGCCGGTACAGCCGGGCGGTGACGACCGCGCTGCCGGATGCGTAATGCCGGCAATCAAGGCAGTCAGTCCCCGGTACGCAACAGGACACCGTACGGTCCCAGGTAAGATCCGTTCGATACTGACGGAACGAGCGGCCGAGCCCAATCGCAGTCGAAGGATTCATCCGTGGATATGAACATGAAAAGGTGTCATGTAAGCCCTTGGGGAAGGTATGTACGACACTGTTGTAAGCCGAAAACAGTACCGTTTCGGGATACTGCTTAAGGAGCCGGAGCATGCATTGTCGTGTTTTGATAAGCGACTCTTCGGTGTGCCGTAAAGCGCCATCATAATGAAGGGGGGAGGAGAACACGTTGAAGGTCACCTTGCAGCCCTGACGCGCCAGGGTCTCGACAACGTCGGGTGCTTCGTCGATGTTGTGCCGCGTGAAACTGAAAACAAACACCGCGCGGTCGTCTCCCTGATAGTTGTCAAGTTGGCGCCGGAGGATGTTTTCTACGCCGCGCGTCTTTGCGCTCGTTTGGTCGTTGCCCCACACGGAAATGTGGATACGGTAGCCAACGGAAGCGGGGATGAGCTTGATGCCGTTGGTGGCGATGCAACCAAGAGGCATCTCTTCGTAACACACCTGGAGGAGATCGGGCACGAGCGCAGGTTCGGCGCCCGCGAGCACGACGAAGGTGACGCCCCGTTTCTTCTCGGCGCGCATAAGTTGCCGCCAATCCTGGGGGTTTAAGTTCTCTTTGGCGTGACGCTGGTTTCCTTCATGATAATAGCAGCCGTCGCAGTTGAGATTACAGCGGTTGGACATATCGTACGTTGATTCCCGCAAGAAGAAAAACTTGCGTACCTTTTCCCATCGAGTCTTGATGTTCGGTTCTCTGAGAAGGTTAGAAAACTGCAATGGTGCCGCTTTCACTATTGAAGCAATCGAGTTGTTCATGTGAACCGTTAATTTCTCACTTTTATCATGCAAAACAGAAATTGACGATAGCATTATGATAAAAAAATGGCAAATTGACAACGACAAGTTGCCCGTGATATCAAAAAACCCAGAAGTCGGTATGGCAACGAGAAGTCTTTATGGCGACTGGATTGGTAAGCGGCCTATTACATCGGTAAACGAGTTACCTCTATGACGAGAGACGATATTTTTTCAATGCTGAGCGACTATTTTACGGGTAAGTTCGAGGTGCCGACTGAAAAAATAACCCGGGAAGCAAATCTCTTCAAGGACTTAGGACTTGATAGCATCGATGCCCTCGACATGATAGCCATGCTGGAATCCAAGCTGAGTATTAACGTTGAAGAAGATGATCTGAAAAAGATCAGGACCGTCAACGACATCGTCGAATACATCCACACCGCCGTGCACGCTGAGGCCTAACAATCCGTGTCAATCGTATGGTCCACGCTTGAGGAGACTGCGTTCTCTAAGGATAGCCTGGTAGCATCGTTCAGCATGCCACGTCAGTCTGCATGGATCGAGGGACACTTCCCCAATGATCCCGTCATACCGGGCATAGCCATGATTGGCTTAGTATTTGATGCGATAGATCTTTTAGGGGATCGTAACGGTATTAAGTATGTCGTGACACAACTGAGACAGGTGCGTTTTAGAAAAAAAATGGAACCGCCTACGACGCTTACGGTGAAACTTGCGCCGCCGAGAGAATCAAGGGCGGGAGACGGACGCTTCGAGATTGTCTGCTGTGGGGACAATGGCGCCGAAGAGTTAGTTTGCAGCGGTATAGCCCTGCTCTCGATCGAGGAATAGGAATCGTGCCCGACCCTAACATCGTTATTGAAGACCTTATCCTCCATCGGGATCGCATGAAACTTGTCGATGCCGTTTCCGAAATCGACGAACACCATTGCTTGTGCCAAACGACCATCACCGAACGCTGGCCGCTACAGATTGCGGGCAATGTGCGGTCGGTCATTATTGTGGAACTGGTCGCCCAAAGCGCGGGGATTCTGCTCAAATGGCGCTGCCGCCACGAACAACAACAGGGAGGCGCCGGTTGGCTGGTGGGCGTGCGGAATGCTACCTTCAAAGTGCAGAGTATACCGCGGGGCGTTACCCTTGGGATTATGAGCACCCTGCTCTTGATGCGCGGGAACTATGCGACCGTTCTCGGCGTCGTCCGCGCCGGAGACCGCGTTGTCGGACAAGTTGAAGTCCAGGTATTCAGACCTGAATAGATTCCGTTAGATTTTTGAAAATAAGGGAAGTATTGATGCCGCCGAAGGCGAAGTTATTATTCATGACGATGGAAAGTCTCGCATCCCTCGGTTCGCCGATGACGTGATTAAGGGGTGGCAGCTCAGGATCCGGGATTTGCAGATTTCTGGTCGGCGCGATAAAGCGCTCGCGCATCATCATAATGCTGATGATCGACTCAAGCGCACCGCACGCGCCCATCGTATGCCCCATATAACCTTTAAAGGCGCTCACCGGCACGTTGCTGCCGAAAACACTAAAGGTCGCTTGAGCCTCAGCGAGGTCGCCGGTGGTCGTGGCGGTAGCATGCGCATTGACATGTTCGATATCGCCGGGAGAAAGGTTGGCGTCCTTGAGGGCGGTAAGCATGGCGCCCGCCATGCCGGTGCTGCTTGGATTTATCATGTGGGTACCGTCGCAGTTTGTGCCGAAGCCGACCACCTCGGCATAGATCTTTGCGTTGCGGGCCTTCGCGCGTTCGAACTCCTCCAGCAGGAGGCATGCTCCGCCCTCTGCGGTCACGAGGCCGTCACGATCTACGTCGAAGGGGCGCGGGGTACGTTCTGGCGTCTCATTATACTTGCTTGATGTTGCGCGCATAATATCGAAAACACTGGCCACGATAAAGTGCATTTCTTCAGCCCCGCCGCTAATCATGATGTCTGCTTTGCCGGCTTGAATTGCCTCGAGGCCGAACCCAATCCCTTGCGAGCCGGAAACGCAAGCCGCGCAGGTTGCAATCACCCGACCGGTCACCCGAAAGGTCGTGGCTATGTTGGCCGCGCACGTATGGCTCATGGATTTGAGATAGGTCGTAGCTTGAAGACCCTTGAGGCTATATTGATTTTTATTCTCAAAAAGTTCTTTAAAAAAAATCTCCAAGGAATCAATACTGCCCCCCGTCGAGCCAAAGGAGAGTCCGCAATAGGGCGCGGTGATTTCGGCATTGGAAAGTCCCGCGTCGTTAATGGCGTCTCTTACCGCAAGGGTGGCGAGGATGCCGACCCTTCCCATGGTTCGGCGCGCCGTGCGGGGCAAAAGCATTTCGTCAATATTCTCGCAAACTCCTGCTACCCGTGTCCGCAAGTGGTTGATTTTATCCCATTCGCGGATGACCTTGATCCCGCTGCGCCCCATAAGCAACGAAGCTTTGATTTCGTCCCAGGTATGGCCGATCGGTGAACGGAACCCAATACCGGTAACCACAACACGTCTTCTGTTTTGCATCACTCACGTTCCTGTTCGTGCTTGCACAGTTCCGGCGACAGCGGATTTCAACGCGCGACAATACCGTTCTTCCAAAGCCTTCGCCATAGCTATTTCCTCTCCCGGCAGGGGAGGCGGGAGCGGATCCCAATATTCACAGCGTACCATAGAAACACCTGCCGGAGGGAAATACCAGGCGTCTTCGTGGGGCAGGAATGGCGGGTCATTAAGGATGAGAACTGGCTGCACCGGCACGCCCGCAAGCTGCGCAATTTTAAAAGCACCGTGCTTGAAGGAAAGCAAATCACCCTTTGGCGATCGAGTGCCTTCTGGAAACAGCATGAATTTGTATCCTTCGTGTAATTTCGAGATTGCTTTCCGGATCATGTCGGTCGCCGTTGCGACCGTGCTACTATCGGGAGAAAAGAGGTAGCCGGAAAGTTCGAAGACTGGGCCAAGGAAAAGCTTATCGTGCAGAGAGCGCTTTGCCATTACGGTAAGTCCCGGAATATCACGGATCAGGATAAGTACGTCAAATAAGCCCGGGTGATTTGCGACGACTACACAGGCGCCTTCAAATGGTTTACCTATTGCGGTATTCACTCTCAGCAATCCGCCGAGATCGAGCAGTGAAAACCAAATTGAAAATAATTTCCGATTGATAAACTGCAGGCGATAGCGGTTCTTGTGGATGAGTTGCTTTTCAATGAGAAAAAAGGGCGTCAAAAGAGTGAGCTCACAGAAAATGCCAAGACCAAAAATGGCGAACAGCATGGCCATATAAAACCCTTTGAACAATCGCTGAAAATATTCTCTCATGCTGGATAATTAATTTCCGGCAGATAGGCGATTCCCCAGCTGCCCGGTCCCATATGTGCGCCGGAGGTATGCGAAAAAGGTTCAACATAGATACGAGCAGCCGGGTAGCGTGCCGAAACTTCAGGATAGATGGTTTCCCGGACCCTGTTTTCGTTGTCCGAAAACTCGATCATGATGTCGGCTGACGAGTTAGTCGGAAGTTCCTTACGAAGGCGCTCAAGGGCAAAGGCAAGCTGTTCTTCTGCGTTGTGCAATACCGCAATCTTTTCTGCTCCCTGGGGTAGGGGGGAAATCACCGGCTTCATGCTTAACCAGTCCCCGAAAAAGGCGCTTGTTTTGGAAAGTCGTCCTCCCTGAGCAAGAAACTGGAGTCGGTCGAGGAAGATGTATTCTTTACAGACCTCCTGTGCACGGCTGCAGAAACCAAACAGCGATTCGACTGAAGAGGCGCGTATCGTCTGTCGAGCCGATGCAAGTGCAATGAGTCCGAGCCTGCCTGAGGCCGCGCCGGTGTCCACCACGATGAATCGGTTGTCGTGATCGTTATCAGCTTTCCAATCGGTAGCGACCTGAAAATTGCCGGTATATACCGAGCCGACGCATAGATAGATAATATGTTCATACTGCGAAAGCGCCATAGCGTAGTACTGATGGCGTTCAAACACCGATGCCTGCGAGGTAGAAATGCGTACACCTGCTCTCATGGCCTTATACATTTTCTGAGCGTCCACAAAGGTCTCGGGGGCCATGGTCTCACCAATGACAATGTAGCTGTTTAACAGCATGATGTCATGGGTGCGCGCCAGTTCGCGGTGCAGCGAGCCTGCGGCGTCGGTCATGATGCCAATTTTCTGGTTTGATTTTCTGCTTGAAAACTCCCTTGTTTGCGTCTGAAGATCGTCAATCGATAACGCGACCAGCTCGCCCAAACTGCCGAGAGTCTCTTTCGCCTGCTGCGCATCCAACGTGTGAAAATGTACCTTGTAATAATCCTGGTACCGGAAGGTAATTGCCGCATTCCCAATATCCAGCGGGGGATTGCGTAGTTGACCATTCTTGAGCTTGATAACCGCGTCGATGCAAACGCCAGCTTCGGCGTCGGCGCGCCAGGTGTGAGTGAGGCGAAGTTCATCGGAGAACAATTCTTGAATAGGCGCAAATGGGTGTTGACCCTGGGATTGGACCGTCAAAAAGCCGTCAAAGAAGATAAACATTCCCAGAGCGCCTGCATCCACGACGCCGGCCTGACGAAGCTTCGGCAACAGATTCCGCGTTTCATGCACCGTTCGCCCGAGGTCCGCTATCACCGCCGCGGTCCATGCGGGGCTCGTCGCTGCATCGTGCCGTTTTAGGCTCTCGCACAGCGAATCGAAAACGCTGAGGATAGTTCCGGGTTGCGGATCAAAAACCGCCTTCCAGGCCATGTCCCGACCCCGTCGGGCGGCTTCAAGCAGACTCGAGTTGCGGAGAGCGGGCAGAAACTGAGAAAAAAATTGCGCTGCGATGTTTCCCGAGTTACCGCGAGCCGAAAGCAGGAGCTGTTGTATGATATGTTCACCATACGGCGTCGACGTACGAAGCGGCGTTAGTGTCAGCAAAAGGTTGCGGCCGGTATCGCCGTCGGCTACGGGGAACACGTTGATACGGTCCAGGAGATCTGCCCAACCGGTAAGCCGTTCAAGACCCGTCGCGAGCGCTCTGAGGTACCGTTGCGCCACGCTCAACTCCCCAGCGCTCGTCCGATGTCTTCGGGAATACGCAGTTCAAGCCTCCTGGTCGGGGTGTGCACGGCTACTTGTTCGGTAAACCCTCTGGCGCAGACGACGCCATCAGTCGGTAATGATATTTCGAAATCAAGCACGATCTTTCTTTTGGCCTCCCTCACGATAGCGGTGCACAGGAACTCCTGCTTGTAGACCAGCGGCTGGATGTGTTTGACGGAACTACGAATAATAGGGAACAAAATACCGGTTTTTTGATGGTACGCAACCAAGTCGACGCCGCACTTTTCAAAGAGGGCATCGCGGGCCGCTTCAAAATATTTTAGATAGTGACCATGCCAAACTACGTTGAGAGGGTCAACGTCATAAAAAGGCACTTTTAGACGTATGGTCGCAGAGACTTTTGGGCGATCGTTCATCCGTTGGTGTCCTCAAGCCCCGAGCAGATGGTGCCCAGGGCTTCGTCAATTGCGTCAATATCCTTGTCGAGCGGGCGATCGACGAGCACGACCGGCGAGAGCGCCCGTATCTTTTTAGCAATGAGCTGAAGTTGTGGCCGCGCGTCGAGCTTGCCGCGGATCTCGCACGCTTGTACCGCCGCCAACAAACCGATCGCGATCACTTTTCCAACCAACAGGCACTGTCGACTGGCGTCGCGCGCGGCGAGCGTTCCCTGGCTAACGATGTCTTGATTGTGCGATTCGGTGGAGCGGGAAAATGACATCGCCGGCATGGTATTCTTTTGCGCTTCTGCGCAGAGCGCCGAGGCCGTGATCTGCATGGCCTTAAACCCATGATGCACCGCTTTCTCGCCGGTGTTGGCGACCGTGAGCCCCATGGGCAGGCCGCGGCTGAATCGCTGATCCACCAGCAAAGCGATTTGACGGTCCGCCAGGTCAGCCACCGTGGCGAGTGCGTTTTTAAGGCTGTCCATGGCGAAGGCGATATGGCCGCCATAAAAGTTGCCGCCCATGAGCATACCGCCATTCGGATCGGTAAGCGGGTTGTCGTTGCAGCTATTTATCTCGTTCTCCACCCACCGACCGATCCAATCAAGACCATCGGCAAGGACACCTAAAATCTGCGGGGCGCAACGGATCGAGTAAGGGTCCTGGAGTGTTTCATCGGTCGACGATTCATGCACGTCCCGATCGCCGTGGAGCAAGCTGCGCAGGAGCGATCCGATGCGCTGTTGGCCCGGGTGAGGTTTTGCATTGACGAGCGTCGGGTGGAACTGCTGCACATGACCAGCCAGCGCATGCAGTGAACATGCCGTCGCCACCGAGGCGGCCTGCAGCAGCACCCGGCTGCGCTCAACCGCGGTAGCGGCTATACCGGTCATAATCGAAGTGCCATTGAGCGTCGAAAGTTGTTCTTTGTAGCCAAACCGGTAGGGCGTAAGTCCGGCCAGTTGCAGTGCTTCGGCCGCCATCATAGTGCGGTCTTGGTACTGCACCCTCTGCTCACCTTGTAATACTGCGGCAATATAGGACATCGGGGTAAGATCACCCGAGGCGCCGACTGAACCGATCGACGGAACAAGCGGGGTGATGTTGGCATTTATCAAGGCGGCAAGGTGCTGAAGGAGCTGTTCCGACACACCTGAAAATCCCTGGGCAAGACTCACCAAACGGCAGAGCATCGCGGCACGGGTTTCTGCCGATTGGCAGGAGATCACCAGTCCCGCAGCCATGATATCGAATAAGATTGTTCCCCAATTCTGCTGCGGCGAGCGCGTCTATCCGGTTACCGCACGATTGACCATAGCCGGTGGTGACGCCATAGATCGGTACCCCCGCGGTGAGCGCAGCATGGAGTTTCTCACGGGAAGCATTAATCTTTTGCAGGAAGTCAGAGTTGTTGCTGATACGCACAAACCCATTACCGGCCGCGACGGAAACAATACGTCGGAGGGGAATGGGGCCTTCGCCGATAACCAAGCCCTCAGCGGACATGTTCTTGCTATCGTGGTGCATCACATTCCTTCGTGGTCATCGGGTGCGTCCGCCGCGTATGGCGACGGCAGTGACGACATCGCCAAATCCTAGTAATAAAAGATCCCGATCGCCGAGCTCGACAGTGACGCCCGAGCCCAGAGGGGCCGTGAGTTTTCCCGCGGCTCGTAGACGAGCCGCCATCACGGCAGCCACTGCGCTTGCGCTGCCGTGATGACCGGTGTAGTTCCGATAATCGATCACCGGGCCGGCAAAGCAAGTCTTTTCAACAAAACGTTTGCACTGATCGTGCGCATCGTGCGCGCAACCCTTCGGGAGGCCCGCAAGAATTGCCCCAGCGCGCTCGTTCACTGCGCGCGGGCCGCCGAGCGCCGCAATAAGAAACTCAATCGCTTCGACATGGTACCCCTGATAAAAGATCGGATCGAGCTGCAGGTTGCCTGGGCGTGAGCCGACTTCGAGAACAAACGCGCCGCCGCCGTCGGACGCGGGAGTCGCGCAGGGATCGAACAGCGGCGAGAGCACCGGGTGCCACTCGTCCACGCCGATGAGCAAAATCTTCTTGCCCTCGTGGCCAATCACGCTCGCAGTCAGCAGCGCCTGCTCGAAAGACGTCGGACCGCCGGTTACGGTGATCGCAGGCCCGTATGCCTTAAGCAACAGGGCGACCTGAGCAGCGGGCGCGTTGTGCACCGAGTTGACGAAATCCGTGGGGCTTGGGAACTGTTCATCGCTCGAGAAAAGTTTATGGAGAAAGTCATGGGTCTCTGTCAGCGCACCCCAGGCACTGCCGAGCACTATCGCATTGGGGCTACCTATTCCGGCCGCAGCCTGGGCCTCCACGGCCAGTTTGAGAGTCAAATGAAAAATGCGTTTGAGCCGCCGCAGGTGCGCCGGTGGGAGGCCGGCCGATACGGTTTCAGTCGGCAGCTGACCACTGATACTCTTTCCATTTTCAAATGCTCTCAAGGTCTCATCGGTCAATCCCTTACCTGATACACATACGGCGTTGACAATGGATAAGGTATTTCGACGTAGCTTTCGGATAGCCGGAGTAGTGCATCGCGGCTTGCTCAACACGAGTGTTGCATTGTTGCCGCCGAAACCGAAAGAATTTGAGGCGACAATCGAAAGGTCTTTTTTCTGTGTCTGCTGTACCAACGCGAGCGAAAAAGAGCTATCCGGCACGGTGCAGCCAACGGTTGGCGGAAGGAATCCCTCGTGCAAAGCCAGGATTGATACGATAGCCTCGATAGCGCCTGCGGCGCCAAGGGAGTGTCCAAGCGCACCCTTGACCGAAGATACCGGCACCCCCGCCGGACCGAATACGGTCGCTACGGCTTTCGCCTCGGCGGCGTCATTATCCCTCGTTCCCGTGCCATGCAGGTTAAGGTAGCCGACCGCAGCAGGATCGACGCCCGCATCGTGCAGTGCCTCGCGCATGGCACGAACCGCGCCTTCTCCCTCGGGATGTGGTGCGGCCGGATGGTAGGCATCGCAGGACAGGCCTGCCCCGCAAAGCTCTCCCCATGCCGACTCGGGGGCTTCTTCGCCGCACTCGAGCACCAGCATGCCGGCCCCCTCGCTCAGGGACATACCGTTGCGGAGCTGGTCCATCGGCCGAGCTCCCGAAGGATCGATAAGCTGCAGACTATTGAATCCGTGATAGGTCATGCGGCAGAGTCCGTCCGCGCCGCCAGCGAGGACGCAACGCGCGATGCCGGACCTGATACATGCCAGGCCAAGGGCTATAGCTGCCGCGCCGCTTGAACACGCGGTGGATACCGTAAGCGCCGGCCCTAGGCAGCCAATCTGTTCGGCAACATAGGTGGCCACCGTTCCGAAACCATGCCAGCGATACGCCGTCGGATCGGACACGTTTGATTTAAACCGTACCTCGGTCAACGACATGCCGCCCGTTGTTACCCCAACGATGATCGCATCCGGTATGCGGCTCGCCTGCGCAACGGCTTCTCGAGCCGCCCTGAGTGCCAGGGTGTGCGTGCGCGGCATCGTCGAGTCGGTATTAACCTGATCGATTTCTCCTACCGGCAGGGGAGTTCCCCGTGCAAGCGGGAAAAGGGTCAGCGGTTTAAGACAACGTTTGCCGACCAGCAGTGAATCGAGAATGTCCGCTACGTTACATCCGCCGGGGCTTACGATACCCATTCCCGTGACGAAGACCCGCTGAAAACGCATTATAACTTCTATCTGATACGGTTCTGAGCAACAAATTCCACTAGTGTCTCAAAGGTCTGAAATACTCGTTGCCCCATCTCCTTGTTGTCTATTTTCACGCCATAGTCCTTCTCAAGCATCATGACGAGTTCGAGAATATCGATGGAATCGATGCCCAAATCGGAGCCAATAAGCTGCGTGGCATAGTCGATGCGAGCATTCTGGAGGCGCTCGAGATTGAGAGTTTCTCTGAACTTTCGTACGAGTTCGTTGAAAAGCTGGTCGTGGTCAGGCATGGTAGCGAAACCTTTTATCCGTTGGTTTGAAATGGTTGGTCAAGTAGCTTGTGCGCCAGCCAACGATGCCGGAACTGCAAGCAACGAGGTGGTAGCGCGACGGGCCTTCGTATTGTGTCAGATTCTCTCCTCAATGTAGCCGGCGATGGCTCGCAGTGTTTTGAGCTTTGGATAGTCGTCTTCATTGATGGTTACGCCAAACTCATCCTGCAAAAACAGGACAATGGCCGTCAGGTCCATACTGTCAATGCCAAGTTCATCAATAAGGTCGAGGTCGGGTTCGAACGTTTTCGGCGTAATGTCTTCGAGTTTAAGCTCGTTGATGATGATTTCGGCCACTTTCAAGATGATTGACGCGGAGTCATGCTGCGGCATTCGTAAATCTCCTATCTGGATTCCATTTCTGTGCGCGTTACGTTGAAACCATCGCTGATCACACGAGAAAGCCGTGAAGGCTAATTTAATCGAACTCAACACCAAGTCAACACTTAAGAAAGTGCCTGCACAAGATACTGGGTCAAAGCTGCACCATGCTGATTAGGTATATGATGTCACCGTTTTTCTCATTACCGGTCTGCCAATGAGTTCAGCGAGGGGGATGATGTCCAGTCCCTTTGCCCGTAAGCCCGTGATGATTACCTCGATATGGGAGAGAAACTCGTCCATGGTTGCCGGGGGTCGGACCGGCCTATCATGCAACAGGACGATATCGCCAGACCGTGCTCGGGCAAGAATCTTAGTGCTCAGGTTCTTAATGTATCGGTTGCCCCAGTCGTTTGCCCTGCAGGAAAAAGCGAGACAATATAGACCGTGCCGCGCAAGAACCGCGGCGAACGACGGGGGTGTTATTCCAACCGGCGGTCTAAAAGCCAGTGGTTCAACACCGAAAGCCATGAGCTCGTGCTGACAATCGCCGACCTCGCGATCAATACGGTACGGACGGCGCAATGCTAAAAACACATCATGGTGCATAGAGTGGTTCCCGATATCATGGCCCCGTTGCAGGATTTTTGTAATCAGATCCGCATGAGCCTGGGCAGCCACGCCGGTCACGAAGAAGGTTGTCTTGAGATTATAGCGATCCAAGAGATCGAGCAGCCGTGGTGTCGTCTCGGCATGCGGTCCATCGTCAAAACTCAACGCAACAGCGGTTCTCGAGCGTGGTCCATGGCTGACGACTGGAAAAAAATAGCTCAAACCGGGAAGAAATGCGGCGGTAACGTGTAAAGTCGCAAATGCGATCAGGGGCACGAGCATGAGCCATGGATTAAGAGCGGCCAGAACCCCGGCCATCAGTAATGCCATCAAGAGAAATATGAGGTCTTTGTTAACAAAACGCATGTGCGTTGCCCATCGACAATCAACCGAGCGTCCCGGCATCAAATACCACCACTGGTGTCGGGATTAGTTCCGTCCAATCGGATTACTGGCTCTCCCAGGAACGGTGCAAAGGTACCCCATTGGTGTGGATACCGTCTCAGCATCCTCTCAAGCTCACGCACGTAGTAGGCAGCTCCGGCTTGAATCATCGTCTCACGTTCTTCGCGAGTCGTAGCATGGAGGGTGAGCGGTTCGGTAAACATGATCTTAAACGTTCCGGAGCTCGTCCGGATACAAAAGAACGCGCACACGGCCACACCGGTCGCCAGCGCCAGGGCATACGGGGCGGCGGGTAACACCACCTGGCGCCCCAGGAAGGTAGCCGGCACCTCCCGTTGCTGGGAAGTCCAGAACCGATCAGCGGGCAGTGCGACGAAACCGCCATCCTGAATGAACCCCATGCCATCGATGAGGTCGAAGGGCGAGGATTCCGAGTCGCTGACGGTCACGAGCTTGACTCCCGCATGAATGAGATCCTGCTTTTGCTCATGCTCGATGTGCTCAGTTTCACGGCGGCCCATGTAAATCATGAGACGGTGGCCCTGCGCAAGGGAGCAGCGTGCCGCCGCCTCCCAGTTGCCCAGGTGTGACATCAGAAACACGCACCCGGTATTCTCCCGCGAGAGCGCTTGTAGAAACTCATCACCTTCAGTTGCATAGTGAAGGCCGCTTTCGCTGCCGGAAACGAAGGCGGTCAATATACAGACGGGAGAATGCCTGGAATTGCTTGAAGACATGCACGTAATAACGCCATCCAGGCTGACCGGGAAAGAGCGCCCGGTAAAAAGTCAGGCTGTTTCGTACCCGCGTACGGGCGAACATAAAATAGCCGCAGGCGATGATCCGTGCCACGACCCGCGCCATCCACAGGCCAAAAATCCGGCCCAGTACTTTCAAGAGCTGGTACAACCACCCGGTCACGGCGTACGCCTTTGCTCGGGACCTGGTCGCGCATAAAACCAAGTCTCCTCTCGGCCTGGCGCTGCGGGCGCTATGCGCTCTATCATAAATCCCGCTTGTTCCAGGGCGTTTTTGATTTCAGCTGCTGGACGATAGTAGCAGGGAATGTCGCGCAACTTCTGGCGTAACACTTCATGGCATCGGTAGAAGTGAACGCCTCGGGCGGATGGCACGGTCGCCCGAAGGATGAACCGGCCGTTCTGGTGCAGCCGCTCGTAGACGCCGTGCAGCGTTGCCGCAAACGCCTCATTCGAAAGGTAATGGGCGCTGTCGATCATGAATACAACATCGAACGGTTCGACGGTCTCGGGAAGCAGGGGTGCAGCGCCCAATACGACGGAACCGTTACCGCGTAGCGCTCCATTCGCTATCCGTGCGCGCTCGTAATCGGGCTCGACGCCGACGATACGGAGGTTCGGGCGGCAGGTCGCAAGCCAGGCCATCGGTACGCCATAACCGCTGCCGATGTCGAGGATACGATCCCCCGGATGTACGTTGCGAGCCAGGCCCGGAAACATGGGGTCGAGCTTCGTCTTGAACCATGCAAACATACGCGGTGATGTTTCCGCATGGCGATACCGTTTGCGGAAGAAACGGTGATGCTGCCGGGAGCCGGGTTCAGCAATCGCCTCAATAGAGAACGACGAGGCATACATTCGACGCAAAAAGACGGGAACCAAGAAAAAAGCCGCCAGCATGGAGTAACCAATGCTCAGCATCGTGATCACACCGGCGCTGCGCAACAACGCATGTTCCGATAGCGCCATGCCGCCGAAGCCGATTATGGTAGACGTGGCAGCCAGAAAGACGCCGAGCACGATCGACTCGAAGAAGGGTCCGCGATCATCGCGGTACCGTTGGTACGAGCAAATAAAATAGAGTCCATAGTTGATTCCCATGCCCAGGCTGACGATTGCCATGATGATGACCGTTACATCGACCGCCTGACCGATGAGCGTTAGGGTTCCGAGGGTTGCGATCAGCGCAAAAACTACGGGCATGGCCGCCAAGAGAATGAGGTGCAGATCCATGAAATAGACAATAAGCATCAGCAGATTGACTATTCCCACGATGATGAGCATGGTCGTAAAGGTGTCGCCGATGACCGTCGAGAGCCTTTGTGAAAACCATTTTAAGTCGAGCATCCTGCCGAGTCCGCCTTCAGCGATGTCATAGTACATGTTCTCGGCGTTGTACGATGTGCTCGGCAGGTACTGCACGGCTGCCATGTAGCCGCCCCCCGGTCGAGTCTTGATGCCGAGAAGAGGGAAGAGGCTTGAAGGCATGGGCAACTCTTCTCGTGGGGGCGCTTCAATCGAGCGATGAAACGCCGCAAAAAAATCCGCCGAAAAGCCCAACTCATCCGCGACCCGTAAAAAATCACCCTCAAAACGCTTGAGGCGCTCACTACTCCAAAAGCGTAACCATGCGGCGCGGTTGCTTTCCGCCATCGTCTTTCCCGGCCAGACCATTGAGGAGCCGAAAACGTCGGCGAGCGCGCCGTGGCGCAGTTGCGTTACGAGAAATCCCGTAAGGCGATCCGACCGCTCCAAGAGACCGCCGACGGTTGCGTCTTCGATGAGCACGAACCCCCTACGCGACAGGTCTCCCCAGCGGCGCTTTATAGTGGTCTCGGCTTCAAGGGTTTGCTTGGTCACGGTGTTGATGGCGTTGATATCGATTTGAAAGGTTGGGTGCATATACCATGTCATGCCGATGAAGGCGGTGACCATCAGTGTTGCACTTACCCTGCCGGAGCTGCGGTACATCGCCCGTGACAACCGCTCAAAGGGCAGCTTAATCGTCGAGCGTGCACCTGGCATGAAGGGAAAAATCTTGGGAAAAATAAATTGTACAAAAAAGAAAGAATACACTACCCCAAGAGCCGCAAAAATACCTATCTCGCGATAGATCGGAAACGAGGTGAGCAGCAGTGCAACATAGGAACCCACGGTGGTGAGTGTGGCGATCACTCCCCCTGACCATATTTCCCGGGCGGCGGTCCGCCCTCGCATATCCTCCCGGCGCACCAGAAACAGTATGAAAATGATACCGTAGTCCACCGTAAAGGATATGACCGCACCGCCAAATCCGATGGTGAGGATCGAGAGGGAGCCCCTCACCAGCGCCATGGTAAAAAGCGCTGCGATCGTGCCGAATAATGCGGGCATCAGCGCGAGCAGGGAAAACAGGGGCCTCGGCGCGCTGAGCAATAGGAGCACACCAATGCCGATGGTGGAACAAAGGGTCGCACGTTCAGTATCGCGCCGGGCGATCGCCTCATTATCAAGGGATGCTCGATACGCCCCGATTGGCGTGAACTGTATCGAAATCCCCTGAGCGGCGGTATCGGCGGCATTCTGCCGGTCGAGCTGCTCGATCAGTTCTGCTAACTTCTTCGCGGTTATCGTGTCGGTTCCTGATCCAGCCGGATGACCAATGAGGAGGAGATGTCGATCATCCGCGGAGATAATATGGTTCCTATAGATATGCGCCCCTGGTGATATATTGAGTGACGAAAGCCGTGAAAGGACCAGGTTCCGCAAGCCAAGCGGATCCTTGCCAATGGCTTCCGCTTGGCCTATCCCTTCCATCGTCCCGAGTTGCTCTTGGTCACGCCGAAGCGCGCTGCGAATTTCCTCCGCATTCAGCAATGGTGCCACGTTTCGTTCTAACTCCTCGGCGGTGAAAAGGACGGGAAGATGGTCGACGACATGCCGATACAATTCTGGCATGGCGACCGCAACTTCATCATTGCCGGCCGAGGTGAATAGACCGCTTTTCTGAAGTTGATTCTTCAGGGTATTGGCGGTGTGTACCAGGTCATCGGTTGTGCCCTGCTCGGACACGAGCCCGATGTCAATGACGACTACGTCATGCGGGGCATAGGTTGTAAAAACGTACTGAGCGTCAGCGATTGCCGGATCCTGTCCTGGCAGCAGGGATATAATGTTGGAGATCAGGGCTAAGTGGGTCTTGCAATAATAGAGCATGCCCGCGGCAAGACACACAACCAATAGGAACCCCCCCCAGCGGATCGAGCTAAGAAGCCTGAGCATATTCCGTCACCACCAGCGGCGCCGTACGAATTTCGGAATGAGCAACCGCATCGCAATCAGCGAACTGAAGACAAGGCTGTTGCGGAAAAAATCCACAACGGGTCGGAAATGGGAAATACGCTGGCCCCGTAGCTGGTAGTCCACCGTGATCGGCGCTTCGATGATGGGGATACCCTTCCAGTGAGCCCGCACCAGCACGCCAACCTCGAACTGGAATCGTTTGCCATGAGTCTTCAAGCGAAGCGTTTCGGGAATGGGGTAGAGCCTGAACCCGCTCTGCGTGTCCGAAAGATTCGGTCCTCCCGAGGCTCGGATCCAGAAGTTCGAGAAATTGCGGCCGAATCGGCTTGTCCACGGTATTGAGGAATCATGCAGCATTTGTTCACGCCGACCAACGACGATGGGACGGGCGACTGCGTTGTCAAGAGCGGCGATGAGAGAACGCGCATCTGCGGGGTCGTGCTGACCATCGGCGTCGATCGTCAGCACATAGTCCGAATTCTGGGACGCTGCCGACATTCCCGTGAGCAGCGCTTGACCTTTGCCCCTGTTCACGGCATGTCGCAAAAGTGTGATGCTCGGAATCGATCGGAGGATCGAAAACGTCTCATCGGTGGAGCCATCATCGACGACAATGATGGGAAACCCCAGAAGCAGACTTTTCTCAATAACGGTTCTCACGCGAGATCCGTGATTGTAGACCGGTATGACAACAGCTATGGAATGGTTCACGTGCGCACCGCGCAACGTTGATGAGGAATTCGTGGCCAAGGGTGCGAACAGAGAACCGATCATAGGCCCGGCCTTTATTCAGGATGATCAACACCTTCTGCCATTGGGAAATCGTGATTAATTCGCATCGTGCTTTAAATTAGCAAAAGCACTAGTCTCATGCAAGGTCAGTATCGACTTGACGAGCAGAAACGAAAAGCTATGTTGTATAGTCGCAACGGTGTTGGTAGGGTTTGCAATGTCGAAATCGCTCACAGCCGTCGCCGATCGTCTGGCAAGCACGAAGACGGGCACCCGGGCACTACGGCTTTCGGGAACGCCAGACGTCTTTCGTCGCAAACCAACGCCGCGGGTGGTAGTCGGGCTTTCGCTCATCGCCGTGAGCTATGTGGTGGGATGGCCTTTGGTGGCGGTTTGCGGAGTGCTATCGGCCTACTTTGGCGAGCCGCTTATTCTTGCGATCGGGGGACCGGCGGCCTATGGCCTTGCCTGGGTGGTGTTTCTCGTCGGCATGGTTATCATCGGTGCACAGAGCTATACCGTCGGCAAACAGTACGGCGCCTACTTGTTAAAGCTTTTCATTGAGCGTTACCAATCTCAGCGAGAGAACAGATCATCAGAGATCAAAAGCGGCTCTTCCTCCAACAACTCGAGCACCGACAAGTAGGTCGGTTTCGTAACGCTTTGCGGCGTCAAGCACCCCTCACGGTTAAACAGGATACGATTTCTTGTTTCTTTTCTGCTCATACATCAAGGTATCTGCGCATGCCTTAAGCTCATCCAAAGAAGATGGATGATCAGGATCGTAGTAACAAGAGCCCACACTGATTGAGAGCAAATATTTCTGAGATTCCCGACTATTTTTCTTATTAATATGAATCTTTTAATCGTGCGGTAAGTATTTCGGGAGTAACTGCCGTTGTATCAATAACCAGAACGGCGAATTCATCTCCTCCGATACGTGCAATAATGTCGGATAGGCGGAAGGTTTCTTTGAGGATCGATGCGATATCAACGAGGGCTCTATCTCCCTCTTCATGACCCAGGGTATCGTTGATCCACTTCATCCCGTCTAAGTCGGCAAAAAAGAGCAGCGCTCCTCTCCTCGTTCTATCGGCCAATTTGAGCTGTTGCTCGGCAAGCGCTATGAATCCCCTTCTATTGTAAAGGCCGGTCAAGGGGTCGGATATGGCGAGGGCCTGAATTTCCTTGTTTGCGCTTTCTAATTGCGATTCCACCCGTCTGATATGCAGATAAAACAGTCCGAACAGAATTCCACCGATCACCAGACAAATAGCGCCGAAACTGATAATCGTACTATGAAGATTGCCTATCAGCGTGGTGATATCTTGCATGATTACCATATTTCCAACCGAAAGCCCCCGCGCGTCTTTCAAGGGAAATAGCAGATAGCGATAGTGCCTGCCATTGAAAATGATCTCTTCGCTTTTCCCCGGGGGTTGCCGATATTCTTCAGAAAACATCAGTGAGAGTTTTGGTGGCAACACGTCCATAGTCTTATAAGAAGTGACCATGGAAGGAAATTGGTTCCATTCAAAATTCCGGCCAAGCATTTTCATGCCGGCCTCCCAGTCCTTCTGATTGAGATATTTTTTGTCGATGAGAACAAAAATTTCAACACCGAGAATTTCGTGTAGTTTAGCGACAAGAGGCATGATCTCTTTGCCTAATTCCAAGTATCCAAGCAACGTTTCCCCGTCATACCAGGGGACAACCACTCGAAGCGTGAATGTCCCCAAGGGCCCCAATTCTATCCCGTAAAAAAGTTTTCCGGTTCTCTCGGCCTCTAACGTTGTTATGCGGTCGATGGTATCCCCATACCGCTCAGGTTCGTGTGCCCGTAAGATGTTCACCCGGTCCGGACCGGTAACATAAAAATGAGTGATTCGATGCTCGGAATGCAGTTGGTTATAAGGAATTCGAATCTGTTCGAGCAAGGCTCTCCGGTCTTTGGCCTTCAAAGCAATCTTCAGTTTCTCATCACGAAGCATCGACTCCAGGGCGGCCGCCATCATTTCGGCCTCGCTGTCCAACTGGACGGCGTATAACTCCTGTAACGATTTGAGCTTGGAAATGGCGTCTTCATTAATATGCTCATGTTGATAACGATAGAAAACGACGGCGAACGCGCCCAGCAATACTATGATTGCCAGCGTCAACGGAACGAGGATCCGGAGCTTAAGACTTCGGTGATTCCATAACTCAATTCCCGTGCCATGCCTTTGATGAACGAGTGGTTCTTTTATACCAGATGAACCCCACAACTTTCAAGTCAGGCCCTCAAGGAGAATAATTATTCCGAAGATGCAACGAGCGTTACCAACGCTCAGCGAGAGAACAGATCATCAGAAATCAAAAGCGGTTCTTCCTCTAACAATTCGAGCACCAACGAGTAGGCGGGCTTCGGGAGACTGTGCAGAGTCAAGGTGGTGGCGAATCCATCCACGAACGGTCCTTGCATATGCAGTGTTTTAAGAGGTTCCCGGTTAAGGTCGCTACGCTTCAACTCATACCGGCCATTTCCCTGGGGTAGTAGTACTTCTGCGATCGTATCCGTTGAAAAAAATCGGCATACCAGCCGCCCGTCGCGCTGAACGCCGACCTCCGAATAAACAGCGGTGGGGCGGAAAAACATAAATCGAACATCATCGAAGAGGTTGTTTCCGAATACGTTCGCATCACCGGGAAGCATCCATCGAAGTATGGTGACTTCGCCTTTCTGGTAGACCGCGTCAAACAGGGTGACGCCCTCGGTGGAAACGAGCACGCTCCTCAAACGGTCCCGCGCCTGATCCGCAATGGTCACGCCAATGAAGGAGCTATGGCGGTTGCCGGAAAACGTGAAGGATAGCTTATGAATGGCTCTGAACGCCGATACCGGGAATGGTTCAGAGCATGCCTTGAGAGCTCTTGCCTGCTCTCCCGGCGATAGCCGCCGTACGGTGGTTGATGCGGTGCATGCCGTAATCGCCACACAGAATAGCATCAATGTCGTACGGCGCCGGGGAATGCTCGTGATCATTGCGCGCTTTCGAACATTGAGTCGGCAATAGGGGCATTGAGGATTACGGTATCGAACTCAATAACCGTGGAAGCGTCGCCGAATTCCTCAATTTCGATGCGCTCAAGCACGCCGGGATTGTTATCGGGGACTAACTTGATGCTGCGGATAAAACTTGAGATCGGCTCGGCGATAGGTTTGAGCACGATGCAGGGTGGCGTTTGGGCCTGAAGCTCTTTTGAGAACATGCCATCCTTTTCGAAATCGCCCCTGAGCCACGCGGCGACGTGCTCCATGACCATGCGCATGGCTTCGACCGAGCCCGAGGTGTCATCGACGAGCCGGTTTCCCTCCCTGACGTATTTTTTGACCCTACTGCCGTTGACGAGCAGCACTTGGCGTATCGGATTACGGTACTCCCAACGCAGACGGTCTGGGGTCCGGTAGAAGATACTGCCCGTTGAAACCAACGGGCGTTTGAGAATCTTCATATACTTACGTTGGGTGAAGGATGCGTTAAGGGAATGGATATTGTTGGAAGCCGCGCGGATGCTTTCCCAGCTTCGCGTCCAGAAATCTTGTGCGAATGCCGGCGTAGTAAGAAGCAAAGCAAAAAACAAATGAAAAAGAAGGATAGGAAACTTAAACACAGTCTTTCTTCCTTTGCTCACCTGGTTATGTAAGCCATCTCTTCAAAACGAGGCTTTAAGTTAGCTCTGAGGTCACGCTCCCGTCAATGATTGTGAAGGTTGGGTAGTGTATCATTTTGAAATCTAATTTTATTTGCGCGTCACAGATATCGCGCTTAGGGTATTCACATGGCATGGAGCCAACTACAGAAGTACCGGCTCTTGGTTCTAAACAAATTTTGAAGTGAGGAAAGTACCATGAATGATGTACAGTTGTTCAATATAATCAGTATGTTATCAGGCATAATAGTTGGAGGTCTTGTAACTTGGTATTTTTCAAGAAAATACTATCAGAAATCAACTGTTGATCTAATACGCGGATTGGAAAATTCAGGTTTAGTAGAAGCTAACCGTAACAAAAATGGAAAAATAATAGGCTACAAAATCAAATTGGCCGGAAAAAGCCAAAGCCATTCGACCGTACTTGGAGAGCTATCAGTCAAACACTCATCGCTGTCACGTATCGCCGGATTCGAGATGCCTGTTGGGTTTGACGTTGCGTCATACGACCAGGCCTATGATCGAGTCTCATTGATCACAAAACCCACCGACCCAAACGACCCCTTAAAGGTGTTGAAGAAGAATTCACACTCCAGCTACATATCTGCATGGAAGGGTTTAGCTATCCGTATGCGTTCAACCGTCGAGTACGATCAAGAGTTCAGACAACTGATCGTGCTGAACACCGCACCGCCTCTCGAAGAGCGCTACTCCCAAGAGCGTGCACTGTTCGGCTGTGTTGCCTCTGCACTTTCAGCTATAGACTGTTTTTACATGGCCGTTTACTGCGTTGCAGCAGTTCTCTGTCCATCCTGCTTTGCGTTATTGGAAGCTAAACATCTAAAAAAATACCCAATGAATGTCGCTAAAGCTTATGGTAATTGGCTATCTACCGATAGTTTTTCGTTGCTTCTATTGCAGGTAGCGAGTTCAGATGAATTTGAGGAACTCAAAGGGCTGCGAGATGCCTTGGCGCACCGAGGGGTATTGCCACGCAAGATTTCTTTGAGCGAAAAACCATCCACCATGCCGTCAAACCCAAAGGATCTAGCCGAACACTTCGACTACGCCACATCTCTAAACGACGAAACGACATCGATCCATACGCTCTGGCTGCGTCAAACAACATCCAAACTAGTCAGTGCATTCAATGACTTCTTGGTACGGCATCCCGAGTTTTTAAAATCGGGGGATAATTCAAATTAGAACACTACCGAAAGTTGACAGGACTTGACTGTCGGATCTGCTCCGTGTTGAAATTATGAGAGCGTGCTATTATATTGCAGTAAGAGAGGTGTGCAATGATAGCTGAATATATTAATCAAGCGTTGGAACTTGCGCATTATGAAAAGATCGACGACGAGGAACCTTATTATGGGGAGATTGCTAAGCTACCGGGAGTTTATGCTACCGGAAAAACGCTTGAGGAGTGCCGCAACAATCTTAAAGATGTTGTAGAAGGATGGATCATCATAAGCATTAAAAAAGGTCTTCCCATTCCTAAGATCGGCAATTGTGAAATCAAGGAATCTGTCGAAGCTGTCGCATAACATGTCGAAACTCGTTCCTCTAGCTCATCGTGATTTTATCGGCAAATTGAAGGCCTTTGGTTTTGAGGGACCTTACGCCGGGGGTAGGCACTTATATATGATCAAGGGCGAACTGCGCCTGACCGTTCCCAACCCTCACCGGGAAAGCATCGGCGTTGATCTGCTTTCAAGGATACTAAAGCAAGCAGGGATAACTCGGAACGAGTGGACCAAACGATAGCGGTGCTGTTTAGAAAAAAAAGAGAGATCTCTTTATTCCTAAATTCTGATCTGTCATAGCGCAGGGTGTCAGATCATGCCTCCGTTGACGCCGATGACCTGTCCCGTAATGTACGAAGCGTCGTCCGAGCACAGAAAACGAACGACCCGGGAAACTTCCTCGGGCGTGCCGAGGCGGTTCATGGGGATCAACTGTTTGATCTGTTCAATGGGAGCGTTTTGGATCATCTCGGTCTCAATGAGCCCCGGCGCCACCACGTTCACTCGAATGCCTAACCGCGCAACCTCCTGGGAAAGGGCCTTGCACGCGCCAATGATCCCGGCTTTGGCGGCTGAGTAGTTCACTTGACCTCGGTTGCCCATAATCCCCGCTACCGAAGAGATGGCAACGATGGAGCCGTTGCGTTTTCGAATCATTGCTTTTAGTACCGGTTTGGTCACGTTGTAGAACCCATCGAGTGTGGTGGAAAGCACGGTACGCCAGTGGTCGTAGGACATCATGGGGAAAAGACCGTCAGCGGCGACGCCGGCATTGTTGACCAGTACGCCGATCTGCTGGTGGCGATCGACGATAGCTCTAATTGCCTCTGCCGATACTCGGGTATCAGTTACATCGAACGGACAGAGTTCTCCGTCAGCCCCCAATGCTTTTATTGCTCCGAGGGTTTCCTCTGCCGCAGAGATATTCGATTTGAAGTTGACAATGACATGGTATCCGTTACGGGCGAATTCAAGGCAGATCGCCCTTCCGATACCGCGACCTCCACCAGTGATCAGCGCGACTTTTTTTTCCATATTCACCTAATAGAATTAATTGGTTACGGCAATAAACAGATTATTGGTGATCCCGCTTGTTATCAAGAAGAAATTTTAAATATCTTTTTGTCATTTTCAACCATGCCATCACTTCCATTGACAGGTAAATAAAATCAGATCTAAATTGAGCTAAGGTTAATAAAAAGGTATCTGTTGAACCAGTGCGGGATAGGTTCTTAATTTTTTCTGTCCTTAATTATCATTATCTCTGTCAAGGAGGTGTTCGCCCATGAAAATTAAGATGTTTTTTTCCTGTTGCTTTTTGGGTGCGTTGATTGCCATTTCTCTCTTAACCGGATGTGCGTCTCTCAGTAAGGCATCAATAAACGGTAATCTGGACCAGGTCAAACAGTTGCTCCATGATGGAGAAAATATCAATGAGTATGATCGTTGGGGATGGACGCCTCTTCTCTGGGCTATCTACTATGATTATCCTGGAATTGTGAATTTCCTCTTGGAAAACGGGGCCAACCCAAATGCAACGACTCATGCACGGTACGGAAATATTGAGATAGGCAGTACACCCCTCATAATTGCATCATATTATGGATATACCGAAATTGTATTGCGACTTCTTAAATATAATGCCGATAAAAGTGTGGTCAACAATCGGGGTGAAACAGCTTTCACGCTTGCGATGCAGGGTGGCTTCACAGAGGTCGCAAAATTGTTGGAGCAATGATGGTACTTGTCATTCTGCACCGATAGTCGGGCGTACAACAGGCGCTTGACATCTCGATTCTCCAGAGTAATCTCGTATTCTGCCGGGTCCGCAACGCCGTTAGATACGATCGTGATCAAAACCCACACGATGTTATAGGCAGCGTAGATGAACATACTTCTCATTTCTACCAACACGTGCAAGGTTCCTTATCCTGTTTATCCATTGGGGCTTGATTATATCGCTGGAATACTCTCCTCCAGGCATCAGGTTAAAATCGTCGACATGAACTTGATCCCAGACATGAACGCAATAAGCGGCCTTATCAAGGATTTTGACCCTCATATCATCGGTCTTTCCATCCGCAACGTCGACAATAGTGACATTGTCGAGTGTCGAGATTTCGTCGGGGAATATCGTCGGTTAGTGGAGCTGATCCGTTGTTGTTCCTCTGCGCGCATCGTTCTGGGCGGCAGCGGTTTTACCATCTTCGCCAAAGAATTATTGGAGGTCCTTGAGACGGACTTCGGGGTGCTGGGAGAAGGCGAACGGTTCCTTCCCCTGGTCGATGCCCTGGAGAAGGGGGAAGATGCCGCTGGACTACCAGGGATCATCACCAGGAAATGTCCGGCGATCATGCCCGAGCCCTTTCAGGATCGTTTCAAAAGGCGATTTGACGCCGATAATCCCCTGGTTCCTTTCTACCTTCACCATGGGGGAATTTTCAATCTGCAAACGAAGCGGGGCTGTCCCTTTGGCTGCATCTACTGTACCTATACCCACATCGAGGGACACGAACTACGTCGGACGCCGCCTGATGAAGTCGCGCAGATGGCGAAAGCTCTCGAACAAGCGGGGGCAAAGTATCTCTTCATCACCGACGCCTCCTTCAACAGCGATTACCATCACAGTTTGGAGGTCGCGAAAGCGTTCGTCCGGGTTGGTCTATCCATCCCCTGGGGCGCCTTTCTGACGCCCACAGAGCCACCGCCCCACTACTATCGGATTCTGGCGGATGCTGGAATGACCCATGTTGAATTCGGTACGGATTCGCTCTGTGCAGCAATGCTGACGGCTTACCGAAAACCCTTTGCCGTGCAGGAAGTCTTCCGCGCCCACCATCAAGCCCGGGAAGCGGGCCTTCATATCGCGCACTATTTCCTCTTAGGTGGTCCGGGAGAAAACAATGATACCCTCTCTGAAACGTATACCAATATAGAAAAGGTCAATCGGTCTGTCTTTTTTTTCTTTTGTGGCGTCCGGATCTACCCCCATACAGAATTATACCGGATGGCCCTTGCCGATGGTCAGATATCAGACAGTCAGTCCCTCCTTGACCCCGTCTTCTACAACCCCCGAGGGCTTGGCGGCCAGGAAATTATTCAACGCACGACGGCCCAGGCGGTAGGTCGTTCGAATTGGATCATCGGGTCCGGGGGAGAGAGGACAGCGCAGATTCTCAGTCGCTTGTATGCCCGGGGTCATACCGGGCCGCTTTGGGAATCACTCATCGTGTGAGCAAACGGTTAGCTGGTGCGCATTGGGTATCCCTTGAGAAGTATTCCCGATTCCTTGACGGGAGATTGAATGCAGAGTTAGCTTAACATGCGCAAAGGTGACAAGGGACCCATTGATGCCGCGTCCGAATCATGAAGAGGACTCCGTGACTCGTCGCCATTTTCTCGACTATGCGCTCGGTCTTGGCCTGGTCGGTTGGTTGGCTAGCGTTTTTTACCCGGTGCTGCGCTATCTCAAGCCGCTGCAGCAGACCGGTAGGGCCGGGCCCACGGTTTTAACGCGCGAGGAGTGCACCAGGCTGGAGCGCGACCACTTCGTCATTGTTCCCATAGGCAACAAACGCGTTTTAGTTTTCGAGGACGCCGGCCAAAAGATTCACGCGCTAGCGGCAAAATGCACCCACGAAGGCTGCACCGTACAATTCATGCCGCGCGAATCTATTGTCTGGTGCGCCTGTCACAACGGCCATTTTGATTTGGACGGTCGTGTCATTTCCGGCCCGCCACCGCGGCCCTTGGATGTCTTTGCCGTCAAACGGGAAGCGGCCGGCAACATCATCGTCAGCGCGGAGACCAGCGCATGAGCCAAAGCTCGCAGCGTCGTGGCGCCGTATACCGCTGGTTGGATGAGCGCCTGGGGTTGACGCAGCTCATGGATTTCATGAGCCACAAACAGGTGCCCATCGGGGGGCATTCCCTTCTCTGGTACTACTTGGGCGGCACCACGTTGTTTTTTTTCAGCGTCCAGGTCCTCTCCGGCGCTCTCCTGCTGATGTACTATCAGCCCGGCCTGTCAACCTCGTACGAAAGCATTCGCTATCTGACGACCAAAGTGTCGTTTGGTTGGCTCGTGCGTTCCGTGCACTGCTGGAGCGCCCATCTCATGATCATCTCCCTGGTCATGCACATGTTCTCGACCATGCTGCTGAAGGCCTACCGGCCGCCCCGCGAGCTGACGTGGATCACCGGGTTTGCGCTGCTGTCGGTGACCCTGGGTTTTGGATTTTCCGGCTACCTGCTGCCCTGGAACGAGTTGGCCTTTTTTGCCACCTCCGTTGGCACGGATTCGGTTAAGTCCGTGCCGCTGGTCGGCGATTGGCTATTGCAGGTGCTGCGTGGCGGCCCCGATGTCACCATCAACACGTTGTATCGGTTCTTTGCGCTACACGTGGTCATTCTGCCGCTGTCAATCGTCGCCATTGTCAGTCTGCACCTTCTGTTTGTGCAGCGCTTGGGCATGGCCCCGCCGGTCGGCCTCCGCCGGGCACCGCGCGGCATGCGGTTTTTTCCCAATTTCATGCTGCGCGACCTGCTGTTGTGGCTGGTCTGTCTCATCATCGTTTTGACCTTGGCCGTCTTTCTGCCCTACGGTCCCAAGGTGCCGGGCGCCGAATGGCAGCTTGGCAACAAAGCCGATGTCCTGGCCCCGGCCTATCCCGGCATCAAACCCGAGTGGTATTTCCTGTGGATCTACCAACTACTCAAGGAGTTCCCATCGCACGTGCTCGGTATCGAGGGACCGCAAGCCGCGCTCGGCTTGGTTGGCCTGCTGCTCGGGCTGTGGCTGCTGATACCGTGGCTCGATCGCCGCGCCCAACGAGAATTGCGCTCGCCGGGATTCACTGACCTCGGGGTGTCCGCGTTGATGAGCCTCGGCTTCTTGACGCTGAAGGCCTGGGATATTGGCGCCGGAGCGAACCCCCTGGCGCCGGAAGCAGCGACCCACGTGGCATGGACCTGTGCGCTCATCATGCTCGGGGTGATTCTGTCGGTCACGGTGCTGCGCGCGGTGTTTCTGGGCCAGCGATGGTTTCTGTGGTCTGGGGCCGTGGCTGTGCACGTCGCCCTTCATGGCTTGATGGGCCTGAACTACCTGCTGGCCGGAACGATTGCGACGATCGCCGCAGTCATTACGCTCGGTGTTTTCACGCGTGCCGGTCGAACGCCGTCGGCTGCCGCAGGAGCAGAACCATGAACATCGCTGGACTCGGCCTAGCGGTTCTGACCCTGGTAGCAGGAGGCGCCAACGCTGATAGCGACGTCTTTGTGCCAAACTCGAGCCTGCGTGCTATTTTGAAACTCGAGGCTCCGGCGCAGGCACAATTCGACGCCTTGCCCAGCCACGCCAAGAGCCTGTTCAATGACGCTGCGGCCAACGGCCTGCTCGGCTCCACTGAACAGATAACAGCGTTTCTCTCCTTGAATCTGGCGGCTGATCGCCTCGAGCTGTTGCTTCAAGACAACTGCGTCTTGTGCCACACCAACCCCGACAACCAGGAAGCGCGAACCCTGTTCTCGATCGATCCGGCTCAGCACGGCTCGGCAGAACAGATGAACCTCAGCAGCTTCGCGGCGGACACGCACCTCAGCCAAGGCCTGTCCTGCTCGGGTTGCCACGGTGGTGCCCCCACTGACACCGACATGGTGCCTGCGATCTATGCTCGCTGGCCCAAAGCCGAGGTGCGCGCTTCGAGCCGCACCTGGATCCCCGAGTTCTGTGCGCGCTGCCACGCCGACCCCGCGTTCATGCGACAACACAATCCGGCCCTGCCGACCGATCAACTTGCCAAATACGCGACCAGCCGGCACGGCGAGCTGCTGCTTGTGCAAAAGGATTCCAAGGCCGCGCAATGCACGAGTTGCCATGGCGTCCACAACATCCAGCGACCCGAAAATCGCGGGTCTTGGGTTCATCCTCAAAAGATTCCTTTTACGTGCGCGAAGTGCCACAGCGACGCCCAGTACATGGCCGGTTACAAAATGTCGGACGGCAAGGCCCTCCCGACCAATCAATTCGCCGATTACAGAGACAGCGTCCACGGAAAAGCGCTCCTTGAGCGGGGGGATCTGGGCGCACCGAGGTGCAACAGCTGCCATGGCAACCATGCCGCCATGCCGCCGCAAATCGCCAGCATCGCTCAGGTTTGCCGGACCTGTCACGTGGCAAACGGTGCACTGTTCGACGGCAGCAAGCACAAGCTGGCCTTTCGACAGCATGATTGGCCTGAGTGCAGCCAATGTCACGGCCATCACGCTGTCCAGAAACCCCAAGACAGCTGGATCGGTGACACACCGGGCACTTTGTGCGAGGGCTGTCACAGCACGTTCGCCCGACAAAATGCCACCTGCAGCGCCACTTCGGCCGCGTTTCGTACGACCATCAACGAGCTGGCGGCCGGCGTGGCCCGTTATACGCCCAAGGCTGTTGCCGTGGCCGAAGACGGCCTCGACGCAGAACCGTTGGCCCAGTCGGTGGCGGAGCTGGAAGATTCTCTACGCCAGTCTCGCTCGCGGATCCACGCCTTTGATCTGAGTGACTTCCAGCAGGCCGCGGCGCCAGGCCTCGCGGCGATGACCAAGGCCGACGAGCTGGTCAAAGCCGCTGACGCGGAATTCTCATTCAGGCGCAAGGGGTTGGCCGTGGCTATCGCCATCATGGTTTATTTGGCCGTTATCCTCTACCTCAAGATACGGCAGGTCGATCGTAACTGAGTCCTCGCGCAAGTGGGTTCATGGATCCCTACGGCTGGACCACGAATCACTCATCGTATGAACAAACGGTTTGCCGATGCATCCTAATATTCTGTCGGAGTTGCAATGCCGTTAGACATGATCTTGACCAAAAGCCAATCAATGTTGTAGGCACCGTAGTTGAGTCGGTTGCCAAAACTCATCCCAGCCCAGCCAAGAGTCCATGCGCTATTTTTAACCTGGAACTTGCCGGTGTAGAGCTGGGCCTTTTTAGCTGCGTCGGTAAACGTGATGGTGACAAAGAAATCATCGGGCGTACCGCTAAAAGCGTTCCAGTTCAGTTGGATCCGGTCAACCTCGGTCTCCACCAGAATGCCCTCCGTGACTTCATCCGTGGCGCCGACCATCGTGACCTTCTTTTCCGGAACGCCTTCGGTCTTCCACATACCATTAAAATTGGATACAAAATCTGGGGCGAAGTTGACAAACTCCTCTTTCATCTTGGCTTCCGACTCGTAACCGAGATCCTTGTAAGAGACCTTGGCGTATGAAATTGGTCTGACCTTGAACTCTGGTGAGTTCTTGATGTCACTCGAGGGAGACGTCGGTTGTGAGTCGGCCTTGTAGTACTTAAAGCCGCAGGCAGACAGCGCTACCATCGCCCATCCTGCGAAGAGCAATCCGGCGATTTTCTGAGCGTTCATTCTCGATTCCTCCTTAAAATTAATAAATAGGTTTTTCCTTGGGTGGTACCATACCGTACCCAGCGAGCATTGTAAAGCGTGTGTTTGCAGGACAAGCTATCGTGGGTTCGCGGCTAGTGGTGTTTATAACACGACACAATTGGAACGATCTGAGGGGAAGTATCGGGGGCAGCGCACCCTGGCTGTTCAGGTATAACTATCGGGCATACCGCCGGCGGTCACCCGACCGCGTTCTAATTGAATGGTTCTTTTATTGGTTTGTTCCACCCAGTTGCGATCGTGTGTCGCAACCACCACCGTTGTTCCTCGAGCGTTGATAGTCGCCAGCAAATCGTAAATCTGTGCGCTGAGCTCTGCATCAAGGTTGCCGGTGGGCTCGTCGGCGAGCAAGATGGGGGATCGTTAACCAGTGCTCGGGCGATGGCCACGCGCTGCTGTTCGCCGCCGGAAAGCTTGATCGGCAATTCGTGCGCTTTATGGGCAAGGCCGATGAGATCGAGCTGCTCTACCACCTTGCGCTGAATCCGGCGCCGCGGCCAGCCTAACACTTCTAATCGTATCGCTAAGTTTTCCCCGACGGTGCGTGATAGCAGCAACTTGAAATCTTGAAAAACGACCCCGATGCGGCGACGAAAGGCCGGTATCTCTTGGTTCTTAATTCGGGCCACGTTTTGGCCAAAGAGCATGATCTGACCGGATTGACAATGTTCGGCCAAAAAAAGCAGACGCAGTAGGCTGGTTTTACCCGCCCCGGAAGGTCCCGTAACAAAAACAAAGTCAGCCTTGGCAATGCGTAAGGTAATGTCATTCAGTACCGGTTTAGCGGAGCCGTAATGCAAGTTGACGTGGTACATTTGGATCATAGATTAGGCGGCCTCAAAAGATCTCAGGGGACAAGACTGATTACTTGGATTTATCCCCCTCACCAGACAGATACGATAAAATCACGTCGTCGAGGCTTTTTTCAGTAACGAGGTCTTCGCCGAAGATGGTTGGCCCCGAGGTGTCCTTCAGTATTGGTTTATCAACCATTCGTCGTGCGACCAATACCTCTGGCGGAATGCTCAAATCGTCGTTGGTGGCTGCAGCGGCGCGTTGCTGTTCACCATCCTGCCGTATCGTACCCTTCACCGTTTGTGGAAGCGGCGCTGGCGAGATGTTCCCGGGTAAGGGTGGGGGTTGGATGGGCCGAGCCGTTGCTTGAATGGGTGCCGCATGCGCATCAGGCGAATGGGTTGAAGGGGTAAGCGGTTTGCTCGGCAGAGGGAATTTTCCGCTCGCGAGCGCTGGTTGGACGGGCGGGGTTGTTGTTGGCCTCGGCGCTCCCGGCACGCTTACCGCCAAGGGAGTGAGATGAACGGTTTCCTTTAATGTTGCAGCCGCTCCAGCCACCAGTGAGTAGGCGGAGGGACTCGGTTGTTTGGGTGGTGCGGAAGCCGCCGTCCGCGCTGGCGTCTGTTCCGGGCTTCCCGGTGGTCTCAAAGATTCGGTTGCGATCGGAGAATACGTGCCCTTTGAGGGGTTAGGTTGAACAGCAGCTAAGGGGGGCGCCGCGTTATAGGCCGGTTGCCTCGTATATGAAGGAGGCAGCTTGGGCAGCGGTCCAGGCACGGATGGGATTGGTACCGGTCCGCGTATCGGTGGTTTTTGTGTTGGCGGTGACGGGGGAGGTGATGGTGCTGATGGAACCATCGATGGTTGTCTTGCCTCAGACTCTGCGATGACTCCCATGCCATCGTAGGCCCCGTTGATTAGGTTTCTTAACATTGCCTTGTGCTGCTCTTGCATCAGTTCACGCACGATATCGGGAAGATTTTCTGCTTGAATAATGTCGGCATAGGATGTTTTTTTAGTCGCTAAGATATTGCCGCCTTCAAACAGGTGTGTGGTTATATGAGGATTACTTACCCCGCTGTCTTCGGTCTGAACATGAAAGATCTTCCCTTTGTACTTTATATTGTGGTTGAAACCTAATTCGATTTGGGACTTCTTCGGTAACGCCACGCGAATTCCTTCAATTAGTTAATAACCCCTGAGGGTTTTCAACGTCAGTTTAACAAACCAGGATATGGTTGGCAAGTACAGGTTGCCAAAAGAATGAGTTTATAACCTAAAAAAATATCTTAAACTATCAGTTCCGATTCTTTTATAAATGCTGGTATTTTATGATATTTCTGTTCTTCGGTTTCAGCCGAGACTCGTATAACTTGGCTTGTCAGTTACTTATTTTTTTCACTCTATTTATTTCTCTTGACAATTTTTTCTTATCTAGTATTTTCACTGCAACAAAAGAAGTAGTGATGTTTCGTGAACTATCAGTTATGAGAGTAACACGGTGACGGATAGTCTTTTTTATCGTTTCCTGCAAATTCCATAGCCATACAGGCAATTGATGTGGTTCCCCTAAGGAGGACCTTCATGGTATCTAAGACGAATTACGCATTGATGTTATTGGTTTTTTCTCTTATTTCCGTCATGACAGGTTGCTACAGTATTTCTGGTCAGGTGACCGGCGACGCCGTAGCAGGCGTCACCGTTCTGCTCTCGGGAGCGGAATCGTCCACCACATTTACAGACGCAACCGGCGTTTATACTTTTAGAGGCCTATCAAATGGCAAGTACACGGTAACTCCGAATAAGAGCGGCTATGGGTTAACTCCGGCTGACCATACCGTCAACGTTAGTGGGAGCAACGTAACCGGACAAGATTTCGCCGCGACGATTATGGGCAATGGCTACAGTATCTCTGGGACCGTGAGTGGCGGCTTGACGGCGGGCGTTACTTTATCGCTTAGTGGCGCAGCGACAGCGACTACGACGACGGATGGAATGGGCGCCTACGCCTTTACTGGTCTCGTAAACGGCAGCTATACGGTGACGCCGAACATGACGGGTTACACGTTTGCGCCGGCGAGTATTTCTGTTGTCGTGAGTGGTGCGAATATCACGGCGCAGAACTTCATAGCGACCCAGTTGAGCTACAGTATCTCTGGAACAGTGAGTGGAGATATAGCCGGAGGCGTTACGATTGTACTCACCGGCGGGCCGAAGATACTAACCACGACCACAGATGGAACTGGTGCGTACACCTTTAGTGGTCTTGATAACGGCAGTTATACCGTATTGCCGAGCTTGGCTGGTTATACACTTACACCGGCGAGCATCCCTGTTGTCATAAACGGTGCGAATATGCCGGGAGAGAACTTTGTAGCGACCAAGATACGGTACAGCATTTCTGGAACCGTAGGTGGTGCCGTCGCCGCCGGCGTAACCATATCGCTCAGCGGTACGGCGACAGCCAGTGCGACGACGGATGGAACTGGTGCGTACACCTTTAGTGGTCTTGATAACGGCAGCTACACGGTGACACCGAGCCTGGCTGGTTACACGTTTACACCGGCGAGCATCCCTGTTGTCATAAGTGGTTCGAGCATGCCGAATCAAAACTTTACAGCAACCAAGATAGTGTACAGCATTTCTGGAACCGTAAGTGGTGCCGTCGCCGCTGGGGTAACCGTATCGCTCAGCGGTACAGCGGCAGCCACTACGATAACGGATGGAACAGGTGCCTACACCTTTAGCGGTCTTGATAACGGTAGCTACACCGTGATGCCGAGCCTGGCGGGTTACGTGTTTACGCCATCGAGTCTTACTGTCCCCGTAAACGGTGCGGATGTAACGGGGAAAGACTTCACGTCGAGCATCGTAATAAACACCTATAGTATCTCCGGGAACGTAAGCGGCGCTGCGGTGGGCGGCGTTACCGTATCACTCAGCGGTACGGCGACCGGCACTGTGGTCACAGATGGAAGTGGTGCATACACCTTCAGCGGCCTCGCAAACGGTACATACACCGTGACGCCGAGCCTGGCGGGTTACGTGTTTACGCCATCGAGTATTAATGTCTCCATCGCCGGTGCGAACATGCCGAACCAGAGCTTCGTAGCGACCAAGTTGACGTACAGCATCTCCGGAACAGTAAGCGGAGCGATTACCGCAGGCGTAACGGTTTCGCTGAGCGGGACTGCGACGGCAACTACGACCACGGATGGAACCGGCGCATATACGTTCAGCGGTCTTGCTAATGGCACATACACGGTAACACCGAGCCTCATCGGTTACTCGTTTGCGCCGGTGAATATCCCGGTTACGGTGAACTACGCGAACGTGCCGAACCAGAACTTCGTGGCGACCAAGTTGACGTACAGCATCTCCGGAACGGTAAGCGGAGCGGTTGCCGCAGGCGTAACGGTTTCGCTGAGCGGAACTGCGACGGCAACTACGACCACGGATGGAACCGGTGCATATACGTTCAGCGGCCTTGCTAATGGCGCGTACACGGTAACACCGAGCCTCATCGGTTACTCGTTTGCGCCGGTGAATATCCCGGTTACGGTGAACTACGCGAACATGCCGAACCAGAACTTCGTGGCGACCAAGATACTGTACAGCATCTCCGGAACAGTAAGCGGAGCAGTTGCCGCAGGCGTAACGGTTTCGCTGAGCGGGACTGCGACTGCGACCACGACCACGGACGCGAACGGGGCGTATACCTTTAGCGGTCTTGCTAATGGCGCGTACACGGTAACACCGAGCCTCAACGGTTACTCGTTTGCGCCGGTGAGCATCAATGTGACGGTGCTCTATGCGAATATGTCGAACGAGAACTTCGTGGCGACCAAGTTGACGTACACCATCTCCGGAACAGTAAGCGGAGCAGTTGCCGCAGGCGTAACGGTTTCGCTGAGCGGAACTGCGACCGCAACCACGACCACGGACGCACTTGGTGCATACTCCTTTAGCGGCCTTGCTAATGGCACATACACGGTAACACCGAGCCTAAACGGTTACTCGTTTGCGCCGGTGAATATCCCGGTTACGGTGAACTACGCGAACATACCGAACGAGAACTTCGTGGCGACCAAGATACTGTACAGCATCTCCGGAACAGTAAGCGGAGCAGTTGCCGCAGGCGTAACGGTCTCACTGAGCGGAGCTGCGACTGCGACCACGACCACGGACACAAACGGTGCGTATACCTTTAGCGACCTTGATAACGGCACGTATACGGTGACACCGAGCTTGCTCGGTTACTCGTTTGCGCCGGTGAGCATCGATGTGACGGTGCTCTATGCGAATATGTCAAACGAGAACTTCGTGGCGACCAAGTTGACGTACACCATCTCCGGAACGGTGAGTGGCGCAATCGCCTCGGGCGTTACGCTTTCACTGAGCGGAACTGCGACCGCGACCACGACCACGGACGCAACGGGTGCATACTCCTTTGGCGGTCTTGATAACGGTAGCTACACCGTGACACCGAGCTTACTCGGTTATACGTTTGCGCCGGTGAATATCCCTATTACGGTGAACTACGCGAACGTGCCGGGGCAGAACTTCATTTCAAGCGTGGCGACCTACAGCATCTCTGGAACGGTGAGTGGCGCGCTCGTCCAGGGCATTAGCATATCGCTCAGCGGTGCGGCGACGGCCAGCGCGACCACGGATGTAAACGGTGCCTATTCTTTTAGCGGACTTTACAATGGCAGTTACACGGTGATACCGAGCAAAAGCGGTTACACGTTTTCGCCGAGAACGCGAACGGTCACTATAAACAATGCGAGTGTAACCGGTCAGAACTTCACGGCCAACGCGATAATCTGCAGCAGCGACAATTGGTGTTGGGACAATCCGCTACCGCAAGGAAACGATTTCTACGGTGTTTGGGGCAGCAGCGCCACCGATGTCTGGGCAGTGGGAGACAACGGAACCATCTTGCATTCGACCGGCAGCGCCTGGTCCACGGTGGCCAGCGGTACAACGGAAAGACTCCATGGTGTTTGGGGGAGCGGAGCCAGCGATGTCTGGGCCGTAGGAGCGGAGGGCATCATACTACACTGGACCGGGAGCGCCTGGGCGAGTGTGACCAGCGGCACGACGAGCGGGCTGGTCAGCGTCTGGGGGAGCGGACCCGGCAATGTTTGGGCGGTGGGCTACGATGGCACCATTGTAAACTGCGGCGGCAGCGCCTGTGTTAGCGTGGCCAACACCGGTACCATGGATTCTCTCTTGGGCGTTTGGGGAAGCGCAGCCAACGATGTCTGGGCCGTGGGAGAAATGGGCACCATCGTACACTGGAACGGCAGCGTTTGGACCAGTGTCATGAGTGGCACCACGAACACTCTTACCAGCGTCTGGGGCAGCGGGGCCACTGATGTGTTGGCGGTGGGCCTCCTTGGTACCGTCGTATATTGGAACGGTAGCGCCTGGACCAATATAACCAGCACGACGAACGACCTTTACGGTGTCTGGGGAATCGGGGCCGGCGATGTTTGGGCCGGTGAAGACTTAGGAGGATCAGGCGGCGCTGTTTTACACGGGTCTGGAGCCTCGTGGTCTAGTGTGAGCACCGGCACGACAAGCGTGCTCTTAAGCTTTTGGGGGAGCGCGTCTAATAATGTCTGGGCCGTGGGGGAAGAAGGCGCCATCGCACACTGGGACGGCACCTCCTGGACCGACATGAGCGCCAGCGCGAATCCCGTCCTCTCCGCCGTTTGGGGTAGTG
Source organism: uncultured delta proteobacterium (assembly GCA_963754925.1). GTDB lineage: Bacteria > Myxococcota > B64-G9 > B64-G9 > B64-G9 > CAVWHX01. The sequence goes on along the minus strand of CAVWHX010000004.1, from coordinate 382,156 downwards.
GGCCGACCGATATCTGGGCCGTGGGATGGGGCGGAACAATCCTGCATCGGGACGCGACCGACTGGACCAGTGTGGCCAGCGGTACGGCGAACGACCTCTATGGCATCTGGGGAACTGCGACCAACAATGTATGGGTCGTGGGTGACCAAGGTACTACCCTCCACTGGGATGGAAACGTTTGGACTAGTATAACGAGCGGCGCGACAGATGCTCTCGTTGGTATCTGGGGGAGCGGGCCGAGCGATGTCTGGGCCGTTGGAGACGAGGGCACCATTATACATTGGACCGGCACTAGCTGGTCGGCCGTAGCCAGCGGCACGACCCAAATCCTCCTGGGTGTCTGGGGGAGCGGAACTAGCGATGTATGGGCCGTGGGCTACATGGGTACCGCCCTCCACTGGAACGGTTCGGGTTGGTCGAGCGTTACCAGCGGTAATACAAATCCGCTCTTCAGCATCTGGGGAAGCGGGACCAGCGATGTATGGACCGTGGGAGTGTCCGATGCATCCAGCGGCACCCTCATACATTACAACGGAGGGGGATGGTTAAGTACGGTTGGCGTTACGTCCGATTCTCTCACAAGCATTTGGGGGAGCGCAACCGGCGATATATATGCCGTGGGCAACTTCGGCGGCATCCTGCATTGGAACGGCAGCGCCTGGGTAGCCGAGGCCAGCGGCACGACGAACGTCATCAACGGTGTCTGGGGTAGCAGCGCCAACGATGTATGGGCCGTGGGGTGGGGCGGCACCGTCCTCAGGCGTCAGCAGTAGAACAGCACTAAGATAACAGCTTGCGCACCATATCAACCGCGCGGATCGCGTCTTCCGCATAAGCGGCCCCGATGCTGCGTGCAAATCCTTCGGTGACTACCGCCCCGCCGACCAAAACTGGCACGGAGTGCCCCTCGGTTCTAAGGAGCGTGATCACCTCTTCCATTCTGCGCATGGTCGTGGTCATCAGAGCCGACAAACAGACGAGCGCGGCGTTGTGCTCGGCCGCCGCTTGAACAATGACAGCGGCGGGAATGCTCTTGCCGAGATCGCGCACCCGAAAGCCGGCTGCCTGCAGCATTGCCTTGACGATGTTCTTGCCGATGTCGTGAACATCGCCCTCGACCGTGGCAAATACCAGGAGTGGCCCGGCCGCGGCCTGCTCTTTTGAGAGCCGCGGCTCAATCAGCGCGACCGCGGCCTGCATCGCTTCAGCCGCAGCCATCAGGTGGGGCAGGAATAATTCCTTGGCTTTGAAACGCCTGCCGAGCTCATCCATGGCTGGCAGGAGCTGTTGGTTGAGCAGCCGGCGCGCTTCCTTCTCGATGTCACCTGCCGGGTATGTATCCAGGGCTCCTTTAAGCTTCGTCAACAACCCGTTTCGATCCCCCCGCAGTAATGCCGCGCTGAGATCGTCGGCTGCGTCAGGGGTGGGAGTTCTTTGAGAGGCCGTTGGAAGGGCCGATGGCGCGGTAAGGCGGCTCTCATCAACCTTGAGATACTCGACGGCACCCGGATCTCTTCCTGACAAAACCGCGCCGCCACGCGCCGCTCGGCGCACCTCAAGCTGGCCCGGATCAAAAATAGCCGCATCCAATCCCGCGGACAGGGCCATAGCGAGAAAGGCGGCGTTCAGCGCTGGACGATCGGGCATACCGTGCGAAATGTTCGAAAGCCCGAGGCAGGTGTTGGCCTTGAGGCGTTTCTTTATTTCGGAAATAGCGGTGAGGAGTTGAGCCGGTTGGTCAGGTGCCGCAGCTACCGATACGACACCGGGATCTATCACCACGTCACAGCGCGCGATGCCGTGCTGAGAGGCTGCGGTGAGAATGCGCTCGGCGGCCGCCACCCTCCCGCCGACGGTTTCAGGCACGCCGTTTTCATCCACGCATAGACCGATTACCGCGGCCCCGTACCTTTTTACCAAGGGCAGCAGACGTTCAAGGCGCGTCGGCTCGGCGCTCACCGAGTTGACTAATACCTTGCCCGTTGCTGCGCGTAAGCCTGCCTCCAGGACTGCCGGATCGGCTGAATCGAGAACCAACGGCGGGGCCGGCATGTCTTCCAACGCGCGCACGACGCCATCCATCAGCGCTCCCGACTCCTCGGTGCCGACGCCGACATTGACATCTAATGCCATAGCCCCCATACGCGTTTGCTCCTCGGCCTCCTGAAGGATTGGTCCCATGTCTGACGCTATGAGAGCCGCGCGCAAGCGCTTGCGTCGGGTCGGATTAATGCGCTCGCCGATCCAGGCAAATGGATGCGCGTCGCCGATGCCCAGGTGGGTGGTGCTGCTGCACAGCCAGGTGGTTTCTCCGGTCTCCGGAGGAACGTGATATCGCGGCCGGCCAGCCATACCCAACCGTGCAAGCTGCTCGCGCATGGCGCGGACGTGATCCGGGGTGGTCCCACAGCAGCCGCCGAGGATCCCGGCGCCGATCTCGACCAACCGCTCGACATAGTCGGCAAAGATCTCCGGCCCGAGCGGGTAGATCAGGCGCTGATCATGCTCGCTCGGCAACCCGCTGTTGGGCTGGGAGCACTTGGGCAGGTGACTGACCTGGCTCATGGCCAGCAAACTTTGGTAAATTTCGGCCACCCCGACTGAACAATTGGCGCCAATCACATCGGCGCCGAGAGCCGAAAGCACGATGGCCGCTGCCTCCGGAGTGGTTCCCGAGAGGGTGCGCCCATCTTTGCCGAACGACATCATCGCCACAACCGGACGTTTGCTCAGCGAGCGTATCGCCAATAGCGCCGCCTTCACTTCACGCAGATCCGAGGCAGTTTCAAGCTTGTAGAGATCGACAGAAGCCTCCTCCAAAATGGCCACTTGTTCCCGATACGTCTCGATTGCCTGATCAAAGGAAAGCGTACCTCTCGGTTTGAGAAAATGACTAATTGGCGGGATGGTGGCCGCGACATATGCCCGGTCCTGCGCTGCCTCCCGAGCAAGCTCAACCCCCCGGCGGTTGAGGTCTGCCAAGCGATCGGCCATGCCGTGTTCTTCCAGAGTAGGTCGAATCGAACTGAAGGTATTAGTTGACAGAATATCACAGCCAACCGCGGCGTAGGCACGATGGATCGCGCGTACCTCATCGGGTCGATCCAGGTTGCACAGATCGGGCAACTTCTCAACCGGCCAACCCCGAGCGAACAGCATGGTGCCTTTGGCTCCGTCTTGGATGAGAACTCGCTCGGCGAGGACCTCTAGAAATGGCTTCATGCGTCATCCTTGGTCTCGCCCCCCTGTTCGGGGGACAAGAAACTGTCTGGGAGATAAGAGCTTGCCCGGTGGATAAGAGACGGTAACTCCCTTCGGTCGTAACAGTCTCTTATAATTCTCACTTCGCTCGGTCAACAATCTCTTATACGTCGCTCCGTGCAAAACCATGCCGTCATAAAGAAAATCTGTCAAGTAATGGCCGCAAATCTTGTTATCACCTATGAGTTTTTGAGCCCAATGCTTGCCTGAGCACGTAAAAATATGGTAGGAATGCCAGCGTACGTAGTTTTAATGAGGAGCGTTCTATGATCGATGCGATTCGGTTAGCCTTGGTTGCCCAAACCACGAACGAAAGTTATATGATCGGGCTGGTCAAGTTGATCAACCCGATCCTCGAGCCCGTGGTATTATTGGTGCTGCTGCTGTTACTCGCTCTCTCGGCCGCTTGCTGGGGTATTATCTATTACAAGTGGCGAGCCCTCAAGCAGGCCCAAGATCAATCGATAGAGTTTCTCGAGGCTTTTTGGAACAGCAAGCGTCTCGATGCGATCTACCAAGCGAGCGAGAAATTCCAGAAAAGTCCTATTAGTCAAGTGTTTAGAGCAGGTTATGTCGAGCTGTCCAAACTGAAAAAAACCCAAGCCGAAGGCGAGGCGGGCGGAGGGATGTACGATGCAATGGGGGCGATCGAGAATGTTCAACGAGCTCTTCGCCGCGCCAGCGTTGCTGAAATAACCAGCATGGAGGGCCTCGTACCCCTGTTGGCCACTACCGGATCGACTGCGCCGTTTGTCGGCCTCTTTGGCACGGTGATCGGAATTATGAAGGCCTTTATCGAAATTCGCCCAGGAACGGCCACATTAGAGGCGGTCGGCCCGGGAATTTCCCACGCCCTTATTGCTACGGCGGTTGGTCTATTTGCCGCCATACCGGCGGTTATGGCTTACAACTACTTCGTGCGGAAGATCAAGGTTCTGTACAATGAAATGGACAACTTCTCTAATGATTTCTTGAATATCGTCAAGCGCCATTTTCTAAAGTAGTTTCCAAGAAGGAATTTCGCCATGTCAATGTCTACAGGGCCGGGTCCGTCAGATACGACTATGAGTGAAATCAATGTCACGCCCTTGGTGGATGTGATGTTGGTGCTCCTGATCATCTTTATGGTTACCGCGCCGTTGATGCAGCAGGGAGTCCAAGTGGATCTGCCTAAGACCCAGGCTCAATATATTCAAGAGGATCAGCAACGGGTTATCCTTAGTATTACCAAGGACTTGAAAATATACATCGGCAAGACCGAGGTATCCCGAGACGAGCTGGAAGAAAAACTTACGACCAACCAAAAACTAAAAACTGACAAAGAAATATATCTGCAGGCGGATCGTGTTATACCGTATGGATTTGTAGTGGACATAATGGCGGTGCTCAAACGTGCCGGCGTGGATCAAGTGGGAATGCTCACCGAGCCGGTAAAAATTGACAAGTAGATCACAGGAGCTGATTCAAACGTCGAAACCGGTTATGACCACCTATCGTTTTAGTTACTTGCATCCCCATCCAAAAGTCGGGTGGGCGATTGCCCTATCGGCGGCGATACATGCGGGATTGATCCTCTTGTTGGTCTTTGGCGGCATGGTCAAGGGCACGACCGACGATATCCGAGACAAAGCCATCATAACCAGATTGCTTAAGAAGGGTGAGGAAAAACCAAAGGAATACCTTCCCCGTAAAGAGGTCGAAACAACACCGCCTCCTCAACCTCAGCCTGCGCCCCAAGTTGAACCGCCGGCCGCGAGTAAACCAGTTCCTCCCGAGCCCAAGGCGCCGCCATCTGTGGTGGACTATTCGAAGTTAATGAATAAAGCCCTCAGTACGCTGCAACGTCAGGAAGGCCGGACCGCCAAGGAGAGAGCGCAAGGATCACCGAATGGCGTTGCCGAAGGCGACTCGCTCGTTGCTGAGGTCGGGAATGTTTACTACACCGAGATCTATAAATCGGTCAAGGCGCGGTACACCCTGCCAGAACTGATCGACGAACGCGAACGTATGTTTCTTACGGCGACCGTGGTAATCACCGTGGATAGAAACGGTAAACTTAAGCAGTTGTGGTTTCAGCAGAGCTCCGGTAACAAATTATTCGATTCAGCCATCGAAGGCGCCATCCGCCAGGCCGCACCGTTTCCTCCGCCTCCCCGCGAACTGGCTGATAAATATGCCACCGACGGCATTGGGTTAATCTTCAGAGCGGCGAAAATGTAAGAGCGCAACCGTTAGTCAACTTTTGCGCCTCGTTCCTTCAACAGCGAACGCAATATCGATCGATGACAGCGCGACTCGTCGGCGCAATAACAACCGACGGAAAAGTTAGTTTGATGCGAGAGAGCCGCAAGCAGGTCGAGCGTTCTGCTCGCATCCGGCGCAGCCATCTCGGCGCGGTACCTTTTTTTGAAGCGATCCCATGCTCGTTCGGTCGTAGCGTCTTGCGCGCGTTTGATTGTTTCCGGCCGGGGGGACAACATCGGCAACCACACGTCGTACCAATTGTGCGAGGAGAAATCGCTTTTCAAAACACCACGGGGCGGACGCCGCACGGTGCCAATGCGTAATCCCTCATGAGGAAGTCTTTCAGAGCCGAGACGAACAACATGTATAGTCATTTCTTGCCTCCAGAGTTTTGGCGCCGACGACACCAATGGTGTGATTACGTTGTTGTCTGAAATCATCGTTTACATAGAGCCTTATTGCAAGGCGGCAGGTGGTTGCATAGGTGCCTCTAAATTTTATGTAAGCTTGACAGACGCCGGTCGCATGCTAGTATCCACCCGCAGTCATACTGGTACGACGAGAATAAGGAGTACCTGTGGTGAAACGAGCCATAATCGCAGTAGGAATTTTATTGGGCTGGGCATTGCCGAGCATGGTAGGTGCTCGAGAATACCTGGAGATCAACAACCCGAACTTTCGGCCCTATCCTTTGGCGGTTCCGGGGATAAAAGATCTCGGTGCGAGCGGTGAGAAGCTTATAAACGACGGGAGCGAAATCTTACGCAATGACCTCGAAATCGCTGGAACGTTCAAGTTGATCGATCCGCGCTCGTTTTTGGGCGATCCCAGCCGCGAGGGAATTGTCGGCGATTCTATTAATTTTGCTAATTGGATCAATGTGGGCGCCGAAGGTTTGGTCAAGGTGGGACTGCTTAAATCCGGCACCGACCTCACCCTCGACGGACACCTGTACGACGTTGCCGCTGGTCGGGAATTGCTCAACAAACGGTACAAGGGCCCCGAGGCCGCCTTGCGACAAATGGTGCATCGGTTTGCCGATGCGATTGTCACGCACTACACCGGGACACGCAGCATATTCTTTACGAAAATTGTGTTTACCAAAAAGGTTGGCGGCTCAAATAACAAGATCATCTGTTACATGGACTTTGACGGCGCCAATGAGGTCTGCCCCATTGAAAACAACTCGATCAATTTGTTACCGGCGTGGTCTGCCGACGGCAGCGCTATCTACTACTCGTCGTATTTGCATGGCGGACCGCATCTCTATCGCTATGATCTCGCCACCGGAAAATCCGTCGTTATAAGCCATGAACCTGGCCTCAATATCGGGGTGGCGGCTGCCCCCAATGGCAAGCTAATCGCCGCAACCTTGAGCCGCGATGATAACGCCGAGATTTACACCATGGACCCAAACGGCAACAACCTCCGCCGGCTCACCCGGGACTGGGCCATCGACTCGTCGGCCTCCTTCTCTCCCGACTCGCAAAAAATTGCCTTTGTCAGCGAGCGGCCGGGCACCCCGCAAATCTACACGATGAATGTTGACGGCACCAATGTGAAGCGTCTCACCTTTCAGGGTAACTATAACCAAACGCCGTACTGGTCCCCGCGGGGGGATTGGATCCTCTTCAACGCCCGCGACGAGCGCTTGGTCTATGACCTTTTCAAGGTAAAGCCCGACACCGGAGAAATCGTCAGGCTCACGCAGGACCAAGGCAACAACGAACATCCCCGTTTCAGTCCGGACGGCAACCACGTGGTCTTCTCCTCCACCCGTAGTGGAGAATCAAAAATCTATATCATGAACGCCGATGGCACCAACCAGCGTCCTATCTCACACAATAAGGGTGAGTACACGACGCCCCATTGGAGCACCTGGCTGAACGTAAAGGAATAGGAGTCTCTGTCATGCGCATAATGATTACAACGGTTTGCCTGGCAACCCTGGCGCTTGCGTTCTTGCTGTCCGGCTGCCCGAAACCCATTCCGCAACCCGAGATTGACGCCGCCGAAAGCTCCATGTCCGGGATCGAGAAGTACAAAGATTGCGCTCCCGATACCTACCAAGCGGCCAAGACCATGATGGACCGCGCTCAGGCGCTGCTCAAAGAGAAACGGTACGAAGAGGCCAAGACAAACTTGGTCGCCGCCAAGCAGCTAGCCGATAAAGCAGCGGCCGAATGCGAGAAGCGTCGCCAGGAAGAGGCCGCCGTCAAAGCTAAACCCGCACCTGAGCCAGCCGTCAAGGAGATCGAAGTCTCAAGCGAGGAGGCGCCGGCGAACTTGGCGACCGTTTATTTCGGGTTCAACGAATCCACCCTGACTGACGAAGCTCAAACCATCTTGAACAACAACGCTGAGCTTCTGCGCAAGCGTCCAAATGGACATATTCAAATTGAGGGCAACTGCGATAGCCGCGGCAGCACCGAATACAATCTTGCGCTTGGGGAACGCCGGGCGCTCACCGTCAAGCAATATCTGGTCAAGTTGGGACTCAGCCCCGACCGGTTTTCTATCATCTCCTATGGCGAGGAGCGGCCCGTTGATACCAGGCAAACCGAAGAAGCTTACGCCAAAAACCGCCGCGCTGATTTTACCGTGCTCAAGTAACGTTCTTATTTTTCTTTTTCGGAAAAAACGAGGGCCGTAAAGCGCATGATCTTAGCGTCGCTGGATTTCCAGCAGCCGCGCTCTGGAACGTGGGCCTTGTAACAAAGGTTGTCGAGATATTCCTCGACCGTGGTCCAGTGTTGCTCCACCGGAACCTGGGGCAAGAACACGCCGCGGGCCATCCCCAGCTCGAGCCAGACTCCATCGCGGCCGATCTGGATTTCCTTCAAGGGATCCTTGACCTCGACCCGAGGGGAGAGCACCGAGATCTCAATGGAGATATCGGCCAACTCCTGGGCCCGGACCGGGGAAAAACGGCTATCGTGAACGGCCGCGTCAATGGCTCGATCGCGGATCATCTCCCACAGCGGCGAAATTGGTTCCATATAGCCGATACAACCGCGGAGATCGCCATGCTTATGCAGTGTGACAAAAGCCGCCCCGGGTTCTTGCAATTTTTGACTGGTGGGCTTGAAATCCTTTACGCGGCCGTTGGTTAGGTAGGTCTCAAGGGTCTGGCGAGCAATAGTTAAGAGTTCCTGCTTCTCGGCCTCAAAGAGAAAATCGCCGGTCGAACCGGATGGATTTTGCTGGTTCTCGGGGCGCGCGGTGGCTAGGGTAACGACCACTGCGCTGTAACCGACGATGCGACTATGCTTGTCGCCGACAATATCCCCCGAATTGCGTCGGTCGAGCACCAGCGCTTGGGGTCTGGCGCCGGAGCTCTGATAGAGCTTCGCAAGCTCGAGTAGGGTCAATACCGGCCCCATCCCGCAAAATTGCGCGGCATCGGGAACGGGTTTGCCATCCGCACCGACCTTGATATCCATTCCGGCGTCATAAAAGGCACGGTACGCTTTATACAACCCGGCCGAATCAAGAGCCGTTACATAACGCAGAGCATTTTCATCCATGGCCGTTGCCACCTGATACGGATAATCATGGGACATATCGCTGCTGGCAACAACGACCGTATCGTTTGCAGGAAAGGTTTCCTTCAGGGCCTGAGCGAGCCTCGTGGCGGCTTTCGGATCCGGTTCGCTGATCATCACCGGCACTATGCTGAAGTCCTTCAACACCATTTGGAGAAAGGGAAGCTCGACCTCCAAGGCGTGTTCGCCGATGAATTTCGTCGTATCCAACACAGCCGCCTTGGTCGCGGCCAGACGCCGGACCCCGTCGCGATCGATCGGGATATCCCCCAGCGGGGTGTGGTACGCCGGCGCATCGAGCAACGCCGGGACCGCGTATGCTCGCCGATGAGCCGGGCCGAGCACGACCACGCGTTTGATAGGTCGATCCGTAAGCGCTTGAAAGGCATAGGCTGCGATCGGGCCCGAATACGGGTAGCCGGCGTGCGGCACAATCACTCCCAGAAGATCCCCGCTTACCCGCTTGCCGGCTTTGCGGGCAGCGTTGAGGTAATCCTGTATCATGCTCCGCAACTCGTCTGGATCGGCCGGGTAAAATGAACCCGCGACCTGCGGTCTGAATGCCGGTTCGTTTGTTGGTTTTTGATTCATGGCGTCTCTCCCCTCTGGACCGGGATTCGCCGGTACCGTCTGCGTCTGGTTAGTCGAACGCGACTCTGACTTCTCCTTGCACCGAGCGCCGCCCAGAAGTGCGGCTAAACAGACGACGGATACAAATCCCAACACGGTACTTTCGGTTTTCATGATTCCATCCTACCAAAGGCAGTATACTCTTAATAAATCGTTACACCGAGAACTCAGTTTTGATCAAGACCTGATTTTTTGCTAATGATAATAGTATGGCTATATCTAAAAAAACCGAACGTTTCATGAACCAAGCTTCGTGGATCCGGAGAATGTTTGAGGAAGGGTTACACTTACGCCAAGAGCCCAACGCCGCGCCGGTATACGACTTCACGCTGGGAAACCCGATTCTCGAACCCCCCACGGCGGTGCAAAGGGCTCTGCGCGAGGCCGTGCTGAATCCAACACCAGGCATGCACCGGTATATGCCCAATGCCGGTTATCCCGAATGTCGGGCACGGGTGGGGGAGTACCTGCGTCGCGATCTCGGGGTGCCGATAGAAGGCGAAGATGTCATCATGACCAGCGGGGCGGCCGGCGCGATGAATGTGGCTCTAAAATCGCTCATTGATCCAGGGGATGAGGTGGTGGTGATAGCGCCGTACTTCCCCGAGTATTTCTTTTACATCGACAGCGTCGGCGGCGTCATCAGCGTAGCTGAATCGACTGCCGATTTCGATCTTGACCTGGCCGCTATCGAGCGCGCCGTGGGTGTTCGCACCCGGGTGTTAATTCTCAATTCGCCCAACAACCCCACCGGTCGCCTGTATTCGGGAGCCCGTCTGCGCGAACTGGGCGAGCTGTTGGCGGAAAAAGAACGTCTTACCGGAGCGCCGATAACCATTCTGAGCGACGAACCCTATCGAAAAATCGTTTTCGACGACCGCAGCGCACCGAGCGTTATGGCCGCCCACCCGAATACCATCCTCATTAACTCGCACTCGAAAGATCTCGGACTGCCTGGCGAGCGAATTGGGTACGCGGCAATATCCCCCGCCCATCGAGATCGACGGGAGCTGCATAATGCCCTCACGTTCAATAATCGTGCTCTTGGGTTTGTGAATGCCCCGGCGCTGTTCCAGCGCGTCGTCGCCGATGTGCAGGAAGCGCGGGTGGACGTCGGTCAATACCAGCGATTACGCGATCAATTCTTTCGTGGCCTCAGCCAGGCGGGGCTGCAGTGCGTGCAACCCGAAGGCGCCTTCTATCTCTTTCCACAGACCCCGACACCCGACGACATGGCCTTTGTTCGGGCGCTGCAACGCTATCGTGTTCTGGCCGTCCCGGGCTCGGGTTTTGGTCGTGCCGGCCACATACGACTGTGCTTTTGCGTTACCCCAGAGGAAATCGACGGGGCGCTACCCGGTATCGAACAAGCAGTAGCGGATTCAAGAGCTCTCATCTGATAAGCAACGGTACCTCGCAAGGCAGCACGGATCACCCACCGGAGCCTTCGACACCGCCAGACAGACCGAGGCGCGCTGCCATCAATAGGTTAATCCATGGCTTGGGAGGGATCCTCATCCTCCATCCAGTCGCTGGGCTTCTTCCAGTCGAGCCCGCCGGGACGGGTAACTACAAAACTCTTTTGCGCGGAGAGCTTACTGCCCTCGCGGGCGATGACCGTGATCAGATTGGGGCCGGGATTCAGCGACAGCGGCACCTCAAGGAGGATTTTTCGGGCATTGCCGGCGACGCCTGGTTGGAGAAAAACTTTTTCGGTTCCCACCCAGATCGCAACCTCCCGCAGGTCTTGATCCTCGTCGGTTACTTTTCCCCGGAGCGTAACGCTGGTGCCTTTTTCGAGATAGGCGGGAAGATTCTCGATTGAGAACTGCGGTGGGGTATATTGAACGAAGGGCTCAAGAAGTTTCGTTGTCGCTTTGACTTTGGCGGCCGGTATGGTTGTCGCCGAGTCTCGGTTAATCCAGCCGAGCGGAGCGGCCGCGCCCTGGATCCGATACCACGTTCCCAGCACGCGATCGCTCGTAAATCGCGCTCCCTTTGGGGCGAATCCCACCAATGGAGCGCCGGCACTGGCACCGCCGCGCACCTCGGCACGCGCCCGCTTGACCTCCAGGCCGCTTACGATCTTAGCCGGGGTGGGAACTTTGCCGTGTATCACCGGCAACTCTATGTCGGCCACCGCGCTGGCTCCCAAATCAGAATCCCAGATAGTTACTTCGACCGGGAGCTTGTCTTTGGTGCAACTCTCCAGCACCTGGAAACTGAACGACTCATGTCGCGCTTGGCCGGGCGGGATGTCCTGGAGGGTAATTCTTCCGCGACCGGCTTCGAGGAATAAATCTTTACCGGCGTTGTTTTTGAGCAATGCCTTCGTATCGAACGACTTGCCCGCGCCGATGTTGGTGACGGTCAGGTCCAGATCGATTTTCTCGCCCGGTTCGATCAGGCCATCGCCGTTACCTTCTGGATCAAGAATACGATAGCTAAAGCCAAAGACCGGTTCGGGCAGTTCACGGGTGGTGATGCGGGTCTCATAGGGAGGCGGCGGCTGACCATCCTCGCAGAAGAAAGTAAAACGCAGGTCATCGGTGCGGCTGGAAACGCCCCGAGGGATTTTGATAGGCACCTCGAAGCTTTTACTTGTGCCGGGATCGACCCGCCCAAATATGAATTCACGACGATCGAACAAGACATGCTTGGACTTCGACTCGGCCCGGAGCCGGTGGAATGGACCCTGACCGGTATTCTTGACCGTCAATACCAGGCGAACGTTATGATCGGCCAGAGCTGATCCGTCCTTATCGACGCCGTCACCAGATAGCGTGAAGTTGACCGTTCCCTGGCCGGCGGCGCTGGTTCCCTTCGACCAGTCAACGCCGAACGTTGAGATTCGCTCCTCAAGCTTGCGCTGCTCGGCTTGCTGCACGGTCCGGAGAAAGGCATTGCCTTCATCGAGCATGGCGGTAGCCGAGATGTTCTTGACCTGTTGTAAGAATTCCTTGGCCAGACGAATTTCGAAGTCCTCCTTGAAGCCTGGTTCCTCGATAGGCGGTTCGTCCTCGGTGCCCACCGTCGGCTTGGGACCGTCGTAGAGATACTGCACGACCTGGCTCGGTTGGAATACCCGGGCGTTTTGAACCTTCAAGTGAGCCGGAATATCCTCTTCGCGGAAGCGAGCCGGTTCAGCAAAAATCTGAATGGTATCCTTATCGAGCACCATGGGAATCAATCGGATATCGGGGGTTACGCCAACCTCCTGAATGGAAATGTCTCCTGGGATTAAGTACTCGGCGACGGTCAGTTTCAGGCATGCGCCCTCTATGGAGGGAGGCACGCGCTCATTGAGGATTTGGACCGATCCTTTGCCAAACGTTTGTTCGCCCATCAGTACCGCGCGATCGAGGTTTTTCAGGGCGCCGGCAAGGATTTCAGAGGCCGAGGCGCTCCCGCTGTTGGTCAAGACGACGATCGGAAGTTTCGGATCGAACACATCCTCGTCGGCACGCTGCTCCTCGCGGCTTTTCTGGATGCGTTTTTCGGGGGTGCTGTCTTCGCTGTAGGAAACCGTAGCGACGATGGTTCCCTTGTCCAAAAACATATCGGCCACTTGGATGGCCGCTTTAAGGAGGCCGCCGGCGTTGTTGCGGACGTCCAGAATCAATCCTTTCAGTCCCTTGCCCTCGTTTTTGAGGTCGTTGAGATGCCGCAATAAATCAGCAGCGGTATGAGCGCCAAAATCTTGGATCTGAATGTAGCCGATTTGATGGTCGAGCAGTTTCGATTCTATGCTGCGCACCCGAATGGTTTCGCGCGTCATGACGTACGCGTGCGGTTCGCTCCACCCCGTCCGCATAATCCAGATCGATACCTGCGACCCGGGCACGCCACGCAGTAAATTAACCGCCTCGTCAAGCGGCATGTTGACCGTGGATTGATCATTGATGCGCACAATTTGATCCAAGGCCTTGAGTCCAACCCGCGCGGCAGGAGTTTCGGGGAGGGGTGAGATGACCGTCAGCGCTCCCTTGCGGATACTGATGCGAATTCCCAAGCCACCGAACTCGCCGGTCGTTTTGAGCTGCATTTCGCGGTATAGCTCCGGCGGCAGTAAATTGGAATGTGGGTCGAGAGTGGACAGCATGCCATTAATGGCCGCGATCTCGACCTCCTTAGGATCCTGGTCCGGTTCGAGGTGACTGCCGATGAACTTGAAGATCGGCTGGAGGTTGTAATTCATCTCCCAGATGGTGGCCGGTTTGCCGACGGTAAAGGTTTCGTGGTGTGGGCCGACCTGTACCTTGGCCACGCCATCGTTGAGATTGACCTTCAGTTCCGGCACTCGTCGTTCCATATACTCGAACGTGCGATGCATCATGGCCTCGGGCCGAATGCGGGTAGGATCGACGTAGTCTTGCTTGACTTGGAGCAGCGTCCAACTAAACGCCTCCATGCTGGAAAGAGCATCGGATCCGTTAGGTTTGGTATCTTGTCGAGCGTACGAGGGTGCAACCAGCAAACACAACACTAATAGCCAACCTCGTGAGGGATGGCGGCTCAGAGCACCGGTGTCCATAAAATGATATCTCCTTCGTCCGGGAGGAAAGCAGTGAACAACGCGCTGGGGCTGCATGTTAGGGAAGGGCGCATGACTTGTCAAGGCGATCCGTCGCGCGTCAACCGGTATCAGCACCTACTCGGCGACCGTCTACACTTCGGACAATTGTTGTACCACGCTTTCTCCAAAGAGATTCGGTTCGATCAGGGTTAGGAGGGCGCCTCGGAACCAGGCGCGGCGCCGCCCATCGACGATAGGTCCCTCGGCCTGGACTTCCTCCAAACATTCGATCTGATCCACCTGCCAGCCAACCGGTTCTCCAGCGAGCTGCAGCAAGATCACCGGGCCGGATTCAGCAGCGCCTGCCGCCTGTAACAGCGCCGCAGCATTAAGCAGCGGGATCACGCGGCCGTGGTGGTTGAGGATGCCGCGAACCCAAGTCGACGTGCCCGGTATCGGGTAGACGACAACGGGCGACTCAAATACTTCCATGACCGCCGACAGTGGCAGGCCAAAACGTTCAGGCCCCAAGCGAAAGATCAACGTCAAATGCCGCCTGCCGGGCGGGTATGCGTCGGTGCTATGCGTTGCTACGCCCATCATGATCCTGGCCTCTCGTGAGGCGGAACCGACGTACCTCTTCGTCCATGCTCGCTGCCAGCGTACCGATCTCGGCCGCCAGTCGAGTGATCTCCATGAGCGAGGTGCTCTGAACGTCGGCGGCGCTGCGCACCGAGTCGGTTGAAACGGCGTTTTTCTCGGCCACCTGCGAAATGTTTGCGAAGGCTATCACCGTCTGCTCGGCCCCGGCAATCTGCTCGCGGGCGAGACGACTGATGATCTGTACCCGATCGGTGCCAGCGGTAACCGTGGCAACGATGTTCTGGAGCGCCTCGACGATCGCGGACAGCTGGTCACGCCCATCGGCCAGCCGCTGCGTGCTGCCTTTGACCGCGCGCATGGCTTCGACCGAGCGCATGGTCACTTCCTCGACAATTCCTGAGATGCGCTCGGCCGAGCGTGAGGTGTTTTCAGCCAATTGCCGAATCTCCTCGGCTACCACCGCGAATCCTCTCCCGGCCTCGCCGGCGCGGGCGGCCTCGATCGCAGCGTTGATCGCGAGCAGGTGAGTTTGTTGAGCCACTTCGGTAATGACTTTCACGATATTGCCAATCTCTTTCGTGCGCTCGCCAAGCTCAAACACGCGCGAGGCGTATTGTTCGATTTCCTCAAAAACGCCGCGCATTTTTTCGACTGCTTGGCCGGCCATGCTGCTGCCGGATTGGGCCACCGAACTGGCTTCGGCTGAAGAGCGGGCGGCATCCTCGGCCGAACGGGCGGTGCGCTCAATGCTGCGGGCCATCTCACCGATGAGAGCGGAGGTCTTACCGAACAGTTCGCTTTGAACGCGTGCTCCGTTGGAAATCTCCTCCATCGATAAGGTAATTTCGCCAGCCGAGACGTTGATCGCCTTTGCCAAGGCGGTTAATGAAGTTTGTGAAGAAATAGCGCGGTTGCCTGATTGCTGAAGAGTCTGCAGTGCCTGCACCAAATGGCTGCGCACGTTCACGAGCGCCCGGGCGATACGCTCACCCTCCGCTGGCAGTTTTGAGATAGTCAACGTTGTCTCGGACAAATTACCGGTTCCCAGTTGTTCGGCGTATTGGGTAAGGCGTTGGAAGCGGCCGGCCAGACGCGCGGCCCAGAATGCCTGACCCAGAAGCGCCAGCACCACCGTCCCCATCAACAGATACGGATACAACCAGGAAGGTTCGAAGGATTCGGGTCCGCGGAGGTACACCGCGAGTGGTAGGGCCCAGCCCAACAACACACCGAGCATTAAGGTATAGAAGAGCTTAATCCGCATACCCCTGCTGCCTTGTGACAATTTATGGCCCGCGCTCGACCGGCAGCAGAATATTAAAGGCGCTGCCGCGGCCTAACTCGCTTTGAACTTGAATGGAGCCCCCGTGAGCCTCGATGAAACTCTTGGCGATAGCCAATCCTAGACCGGTCCCTCCATACTCGCGCGTCGAAGAGTGATCTATTTGATAAAATGAGTCAAAAATGCGCGTTAGTTTCTCCTGGGGGATGCCTATTCCGGTGTCTTTTATCGTCAGCCGTACCATTTCCACATCGGTCGGAGCGAGCGCCGCCGGTAGTTCCTCTAGTTCTTTGGCGGGTTGGGGTTGAACCGTCATGCGCTCGGCCAGAACCACCACCTTGCCGCCCTTACGATTGAACTTGATAGCGTTGGCTATGATATTGATGAGCGCCTGTCGAATTTTTTCAGAGTCCGCCTGGATAGTCGGTAGGTCATCTCCCAGGGTCAGATCGATAGTGACCTGTTGTTTGTGCGCCATGGGCACGACCGTGCTCGAGGCCGCGCGTACAACCTCCCGAAGGTCGGTCGGTCCAATATTAAGTCGCAGATTGCCGGACTCGACCTTCGAGAAATCCAAAATGCTGCTGATGAGCGCCAGAAGGTTCTCGCCTTTCTCCATGATGGTCCGCACATATTCACGTTGCTCGGTATTCACCTCGCCGGCGAGGCCTTCGAGGAGCATTTCACTGTAACCGATCACCGATGTCAGGGGCGTCCTCAGTTCGTGCGAGACGGTCGCGAGGAAGCTGCTTTTAAGTCGATCCAATTCTTTGAGACGTTCGTACGACTCCCGCAAGGAGCGGTTTTTTTCCTGCAGTTCGGTGTATGATGCGGTTACGGTTTCGACGTGCATGCGCGAGGTGAGCGCCTGCTTGTAACCGGTAAACAACAACACCTCAATCACCCGTACTAAGTTCATGACTACTTTGCGCGCAATATCGGTTTGTACCCGCCGCAGGCGCTGGTAGAGACGTGAGGCGACCTCGACGTTGAAACGCTCGCCCAGCTCGGTCGGAACTATTGCTTGAGCCTCTGCCGGCAGGTACGGACCGAACACCACCCTGCCGACCAGGCTGCCCTCGTGATAAATCGGCGCGAGCAGGTAGCGCATGCCGGTGAAGCAATCGTATTGAACCGGATCCGGGCCCGTCAACGCAAGCTCGCGTATGGCCGAGACCTCTTGGGTGCAACGCGCCTTACCAGGCGCCAAGCTGAATATATAAGCGCAATATTCAGCTGCACCGCCTTTAACATCGATGAGTTGTTCCCGGTTTTCGTCAAAGATTTTGAAGCCGATTTGAAATAACTCGGCGTAACTGAGGCACACTTCCCGAAACGAACCGACATCGAGCAACTCGCCGAGTGAGAACTCGTGCTGGAGAACCGAGCCCGCCATTTGCGGCGCAGACGTCATGACGCTCCTTGCGGCTTCTGCTTTGGTCGGCGTAATACATTGGCGACGAATTCATCTTCGCGAAGGTTCAATCGTTGCTCAAGCTGCAATTTGCTATTGAGCGTACGCCAGGTTAGACGCAACAAGCCGTCCAATGTCTCGAACACCCCAACTCCTTGAATGGCCGAGGCCAAAAAAACTGGCTCTTTTCCTCGATGCGTTACCGCTTCGATTTCTTCTTCAGAGCGAATGTTTGGTAAGTCGCGTTTATTGAACTGAATAACGACCGGCAGCTTGGTAATATCTAAGCTGTTGGCGCGCAAGTTTTGAGTCAGGTCTCGCCACGAGTCGTTGTTGGCCTTGGTTTGCGTTTTTTGCGAATCGGCAACAAAGACGATTCCGTCGACCCCTTGGAGCACTATTCGACGGGTGGAGTTATGCATCACCTGGCCTGGCACCGTAAACAGCTTTACCTTAATGGTGAAGCCTGATTGGGTCTTGAAAAACACCGGCATCATATCGAAAAAAAGCGTTCGATCGTCCGCCGTGTCTAAAACCATCAGACGCCCGCGCGCCTCGGCTTCCATCAGTTGATGAATGGCTTGCAAATTGGTTGTTTTCCCCGACAGGCCGGGGCCGTAATAAACTATCTTGAGAGTGATTTCGCGCTGCTCGAGGTTAATCTGGACCATGGGTTATCGCACATGACAAACGTTCAAGGTTTTCAGGGGGAAGCACATCCGGCCATGGTTGGCAACGCCCAAGATTTCGGTTCCCACCCCTGTGCAAAAGTTTCTCCCCTTTGTTATGGTAGGTGTCGTTGTGTGCCACCAGAACGGCGACGGTCGGGGCCTATTCAATCGGCACCGTACACCGGCTTCCCCGACGATCATTGATCTTCGGCAGTCGCAATCGGAGCAGGCCTTTATCGAACTCCGCCTTAATGGCGCGTGTATCCCCGGCTCCCGGGATCTCGATAATGCGCCGGAAGTTGCCCGTGTTACGCTCCATGCAATGATAATTGCATTTGCCAGGCACCTTGCGTTTGGCTTTTGTCCCCTCGATGATGATGATGTCGCGCAGCACCGAGAGCTCAATTTCGCTTTTCTGCACTCCCGGAAGCTCTGCTTCGATCACGAACTCTTCCGGAGTCTCGAACATGTCCAACGCTACCTCCAAATGACCACCGTTTTCCATTGCTTCAGTTCGCTGCGGATCGAAGAATTCCCTGAAAATACGGTCGATCTCACGCCGTAAGAAGACCAGCCGTTCGAGAGATTCTTTCGGGATACTGGCCATGGGTTACCTCATCACGCGTTCACGTATCACTCAAGAGAGCAATACCATGAATATATTGTAATTAACTACCACCATTAGTGTTACTTTGCAATGTTTTTGCTGCGGCTACTCCCTGTCGCTTCGCTCAGCAACCGTCTCTATGCCCCGAATTTGGCCAATCGTCCAGCGTGGGCAAGTAACAGCGGCATCAATTCCATGCTACGGATACGCCCGAGCCCACCCATTAACAATGCGCTTTCGTTGAACGCCTCGCATTGATCTCTGCGAGCGGTCCTGGCCGAAATGCACACGGGCACGGGGTGGAAGGAATGGCTCTTCATACTGCAGGGAGTTGAGTGATCGCCGGTGACGCACAATACGTCGGGCGCAAGCGCCGTCAGTCGCGGGACCAGGTGATCGAAGTGCTCGATAACCTCAACCTTGGCGGTGAAATTGCCATCCTCACCGGCAGAGTCGGTTTTTTTAATGTGCAGGAAGAGGAAGTCGGTATTCGGCAACTCTCGCTCGACTAAGGCAAGCTCGTCCTCGACGGTCTGCTGGCCCTCCTCGATCACCCGCATGCCGGCAAGCCTCGAGACACCCTTGTACATCGGGTAGGCAGCGATAGCCGTGGTGCGCCACTTATACAGATCGCAGATATTTGGCAACGGCACGTAAAGGTCAAACCCGCGCATCATGACAAAGTTGGCCCTGGGCTCGTCGGCGAGCATTTCCTGAGCGCGGGCGATAAAGGCGTTGGCAAGCTTAGCTGCGCGCTGGGCCTTAGCGCTCGGCTTACGCTCGGTGGGCACCACCGGGAGGGGTTTGAGCCCCTCTTTCTGCGGGTCGCTATCGGTGAGTTTCGGATCGAGTACGGCGCCGCGAAACACTATCGCCGCGCGGTACTCCTTGACATGTTGAAAAAGCACCCGTACGCCGTCGATCTCTTGGATAGCCGCCGCGAGCTTATCGGTGACCCGTTTGCCCTCGGCGTCGCTTATGCGCCCCGCACGCCGGTCGCCAATGGAACCGTCCTTTTTTATGGTGGCGAAGTTTAACCGGGAGGCCAAATCGCCGCCTTGAAAAATAAACGGCGTCCCCGCCGTATCGAGTACCCCGCGGCCGATCGTGTAGCGCAGCGGGTCGTACCCAAAAAGGCCGATGTGGGCGGGGCCGGAGCCTGGCGTGATGCCGGGCGCCACGGGATCATGAAAACCGCAGATGCCCTGTGCAGCGAGGCGGTCGAGATTGGGAATAGTGGCGGCTTCCAGCGCTGTCTTCCCGTTCGGCCCCGGGAGATCTCCCAAGCCGTCCAGCACCACCAGTACCACCTTTGAATTATTTTGCACCGCAAGACTGGCAAGGAATTCGAGGTCCATTAATCGTCTCCTCTGTATTTTCGTTCTTAGAAAAATGCCCAAGAAGACTTATTTGGCCTGCCTACTGTTTTTAATCTTGGCCATCTCCTGCTCTTTGAGTGCCCGGCGCAGGATCTTGCCGGCAGTGCCCTTGGGAATCTCGTCGACGAACTCGACGATGCGCGGATACTTGTAGGCGGCCATCTTTTCCTTGGCCCAGGCGATGATCTCCTTTTCGGTGACCGTTCCCTTGGAATCGGGTTTGAGTGCAACGAAGGCCTTGATCTCTTCGCCGGAATCTTTATCGGGAACGCCGATCACGGCGCACTCGAGCACATGGGGGTTCTTGTACAGAAAGTCTTCAATCTCGCGCGGGAAGACCGAGTAACCGCTGCGCTTGATCAGGTCTTTTTTACGATCGACGATGATGAAGTAACCGTCGTCGTTCATCATGCCGAGGTCGCCGGTGTACAGCCAGCCATCGCGCAGAGTCTGCTCGGTTTCCTCAGGCTGCCGGAAATATCCCTTCATCACCTGCGGGCCCTTGACCACCAATTCGCCCGTTTCATTGGTCTTGCACTCGCGGGTGCCGGTCTCAGAGTCCATGATTTTGGCGTCCGTATCGGCCAGGGGGAAGCCGATTGAACCGTTCTGTCGGCGGCCATACAGCGGGTTGCCATGGGTGATCGGTGAGGCCTCCGTCAGCCCGTAGCCCTCGGTCAGCTTGGCGCCGGAAAGTTTCTCGAAGCGTTCTTGGACCTCGATCGGCAACGGCCCGGCGCCGGAGATACAGGTGCGGATGCTGGAGAGATCAAACTCCTTGACGCGATCGAAATTGTTGATGGCGTTGTAAAGCGCTGCTACACCGGGAAAAATGGTGGCGCGGTAGTGCTGAATCTTATCGAGCAGATCGGCCCACTCCGGAACTTTTGGGAAAAGAAGCATCGCGCTTTTATAAACCATCGCGAGATTAAGAACTGTGGTCATCGCATAGATGTGAAAGAGCGGCAGGACCCCGACAACTATTTCCTTTCCTTTCCTCGCCCTTGGATCGGTAGCGGCAGACTGCAAAGCATTTGCCAGCAAGTTGCGGTGAGTGAGCATGGCGCCCTTTGGCAAACCAGTCGTTCCGCCCGTGTATTGGAGCAGGGCCAGATCGTTGGCCGGATCGATACTAACCGTGGGCGGGTTGGGCGCGGTGCGCAGGAGATCCATGAAGCGCAAGGTGTTTGAAGGTATCGGCGCGCTCGGAATCTTACCGAACAGCTTGCCCAGAAAGCGTTTCATACCCGGAAGGAAATCGGCGATGTTGCAGCCGATGACCTTCTCAACTTTTGTTTTAGGCAAGGCGCGGGCGGCTTCGTCATACACCAGGTCCATCACCACCAGGACCTTCGCCCCCGAGTCGGATAACTGGTGTTCGATCTCAGCCGCTTTATACAACGGGTTATTGGCGGTGACTATCGCCCCTAGCTTAAGTGCCGCATAGTAGGCGATCACAAAGTGGATGCAATTTGGCAATCGCAGGCCAACGACATCGCCCTTCTTGACGCCGAGTTTGGTAAGAGCGGTGGCGAAGGAATCGACAAAACGTTTGAGCTGTCCATACGTGACTATCGTATCAAAAAATATGATTGCATGGTTGTCGGGGTTGTTTGTGGCGACGCTATCAAAGAATTCGGCCAATGATATATTTGGATAGTCGAGGTGTTTGGGAACGTCTTCGGGCCAGTATTTGAACCAAGGCCGATCCGTGAGCTCGGACATAGGTGATTCCTTCCCGTAAATGGTTGAAGACGGCGCCTTCATAGAACCTTGCGTGCATGCCGTTCCTCTCCAGATGGGTGTATAATATTAGTCTGCTGACGAATCTGTCAATGAACTCGTCTAACCAAAACGTACGACAACGTTTTCCTGGAATTCGCTCTGAGTTATTGAGATATGTTACTATGCAACGGATAGTAGAGATTGTTGCCGAGCTAAGCGAGGTTAACCATCTCTTGGTCCATGAGAGATCTCGAAGGCAAGGAGCATACCATGATTTCACCGAGGCGGTTCGCGTGCATGGCGGCATGTGGGGTCTGGATTTTTTCTATCGGTGTGCATGCCCAAACAGGAAGCGATGAGGTTTACGACAAGCTCGATGTTTTCGCACAGGTATTGCAGTACATTCAAAACGCCTATGTCGAAAAAATTGATACGAAGAAGCTCCTCTATGGGTCGATCCGGGGAATGTTGAAGACCCTCGACCCCCACACCACGTTCATGACCCCGGAAGAGTTCAAATCAATGCAAGAGGATACCTCCGGTCAATTCGGTGGTGTGGGCGTAGAGCTCGAGGTTCGCGAGAATGCCTTGGTGGTGGTGGCGCCTATGGACGGGACCCCGGCAGCCCGGGCCGGGGTGCTGGCGGGCGACCGGATCGTTAAGATCGATGGGGCCGAGGTCAAGCACATGGATGTGGTCGAAGCCACCCGTCGCATCAAGGGAGTGCCGGGCACCAAAGTGGTGCTCACCATCGATCGCGAAGGATTCGAAGCTCCCAAGGACTTTATCTTGATTCGCCAACGCATCCATACCAACCCGATCGACAAGTCCATGCCGCTTTCCGGCTACGGCGTGATCCGCATCCGCTCCTTTCAAGAGCGCACCGAGCGGTACATGCTTGAAGCGCTCAAAGCGCTTAGAACAAGCCGGGGGTGAACTCAAGGGTTTGGTGATTGATTTGCGCAACAACCCGGGCGGCCTGCTCGATCAAGCGGTGCGGGTGGCGGATCGTTTCCTCGACGATGGCGTCATTGTCGTTATCAAGGGTCGGGGCGATAAGATCGATAAGGAATTCGCGCACAAACAGGGAACCGAGCCGCGCTACCCAATAGTCTGCCTGGTTAACGGCGGCAGCGCCTCGGCGGCAGAGATTGTTGCCGGCGCTTTACAGGACCACGGGCGCGCGTTGATCCTCGGGACCCGCACCTTTGGTAAGGGCTCAGTGCAAACGGTTGTGGGACTCAAGGATGGCTCAGGTCTGAAGATGACTATCGCCCGTTACTACACCCCGAATATGCGTTCGATTCAAGAAGAGGGGATTGTGCCGGACGTGGTGGTTACACCGGAGGCTCCGGCCAAGGAAGGCGAGGTGCACATCACCCGCGAGATCGACCTCGAGCAGCACCTCAAACACGAGGGGGCGGGCGCCGACGAACGCGAAAAACTCGATGCGCTCCCCGACTTTCAACTACGTACGGCTCTCTATTACCTGCGGGCGTGGGAACGTTTTCGCACTCCCGCTGCGGCACCGGCGCAAGCGAGCGCACCGACCGCCACGGTGAAATGAGCACACCGGGTTGCCACACCAAAATACTGCTCCACGCTTGTTGCGCGCCGTGTGCCACGGTGCCGATCGAGCGTCTGCGGGAATGCTATGAGCCCGTGGTCTTCTGGTATAACCCCAACATTCATCCGTATGCAGAATACCGCTTACGCTTGGAGGACATGCGGAGCTTGTGCATGAAGTTGAGGATTGCGTTAATTGAAGGACCGTATCGGCCGGCTGCCTGGGGTACGGCAATAGCGCCATTTAGACACCTGCCCGAGCGCAGCATCCGTTGCGAACACTGCTATCGGTTGCGCATGGAGGCGACCGCCTGTGAGGCCCGAGCCCGTGGCATTGAGACGTTCACGGTGAGTCTGAGCGCCGGCCGCCAGAAGGACTCGCGGGTACTCGCGCGCATCGGCGTCGCCGTCGGAGAAGCGCTGGGCGTGCGCTATCTGGTTGAAGATTTCAAGAAACGCAGCGGTTCGGACCGGGTGGTCGTGCTGGCGCGCGAGTACGGCTTGCACCGACAATCCTATTGTGGCTGCGGCCTCAGCCGGTCCGCAGCGCATGCGGCGCGCCGGCTGGGGCTGCAGCCGCATACGCCGCATCAGCATGGAGGTGCCGGTTGAACGGGCCACCCCGGTCGGGAAGCGCTGAACTGCGCGCCGTTCGCCAATCGCTGGTCGGTTTGGTGCAACGCTTTGAGCTCGACGACCCCATCATGGGTATCGTCGGTATCGTCCCGGTGGTCGGGGGGGTGTTCATTCACCCGCTTACCCGTGAACCCGTACCGGCCTTACGTATTTATGGGGCGGCTGCCGGGTATGTGAAAATTGCCGAGCCGCTTTTTTTACGATCGCTGCCGCTTCTGCCCGTCGCCGGTATGTCGAATGCAACGCAGTTTTGCTCCCTCGTGGTCGAGCTGCTCAACAAACGGCTCAAGGAGCTCGCGCGGGTTCGCGAACAGGTGGCGGCCGTGGGGGTGAGGTTGGAACTTGAACACGATATTCTCCGCCTGCGCGGTTGCTGCAACCTGCACGGGCTTGAGGTAGAGCTTCTGGCCTCAAACACGGGTACGGTGACCGTAGCCGCGGTGAGCGGCCATTCGCTGACCGGGCGCATCGCACCAACCGATCGCAATCTGGTGCTTTCGGGCGAACCGACCGCCGATCTCGATGCGCTCGTACGGCTCGTCGCCGCAATCGAGGAACGTATCTACGCAACCTTGACGCCAACGGATGATACGGATGCGGCGTTTCCACCGTTAGGAACCGACATTGAGCCAACGTTATCGATCGATACGCTCTCGAGAAACGATTCGGTCCCCGTAGTAGGTCCTTTCTCCTCAAGAGTCGGTACTGCCGAAATCGTTGAGTTGGTCGAAGCCTTAGAGCCAACCACGGAACGCTACCCACCCATCCCCCTGCGCGAATTATTCGATAAACTGGGCACCGGGGTGAAGATATCAGCCGCTTCTGGACGGTTGCACCTGGAGGTCGATTTGAAGGTGATTCAGGGTCTCTACACGTTCTGCCTGCAGCAACAGGGGCCAAAAAAGTTTGCAGGCGTCGTCACGAGCCAACACGGCCAGCGCTACCCCGTCGAATTCGATCTTAATGCTATCATGGATATTAAGGAAGTGTTCGATCGAGTGGTGCTCGGAAAAACGGTCTGAAAACGGATGCAACGAATGAATCCAAAAGCAAGTCACGCCCACGAACGACTGTCCCTCCAACCGCACCAACTGCGCCGTCGCATCGATCCGCGCAGCCTGCCGTTGCCTAAGGCATTCCTGCGTCATCGCACGCATATCATTGGTCAAGATCGCGCCATCGTGGCGCTTGAGCTTGGCCTACGCCTGGAGAGCCCGGGTTACAACGTATTCGTCTCGGGGCCGAGCGGCATCGGCCGCATGACTACGGCCCGGCATATTTTAAAGAGCTTCAAGCAGCCGCGCTGTCCACTGCATGATTACGTGTATGTGCACAATTTCCAAGAAACCGATCGGGCTCAATTGTTGGTCCTCGCGCCGGGCCAGGGCCGACGCCTCAAGAAGACCGTGGATAACCTCATTGGCAACCTTAAACGCGAATTGCCGCGGGCGTTAACGACCGAGGCCTGCCAGAAGGAGCGTGATCGCATTCTGGCCGAATACCAGAAACGCGAACACGAGCTCGTCTCAATGTTTCAAGAGAAAATTAGAGATCTCTCCTTCACGGTAGTCGAAATGCAGGGCGGGCCGGTGGTTGAGCACGATGTTCTCCCCGTCATCAACGGGGAACCGCAGACGATGGCCGCCTTGGAGGAAATGGTCGCCAAGGGAACGCTCACCAAACGTCGACACAAGGCCCTCGAGCGCAAACATCAAAAGCTGCGCAGTGAGCTTGAGCAGATTCAGCGGCGCACGCGCTCCTTGGTGCGGGAGATGAACGGCGTGATCGAAGACTTCGACCGACGTACCGGTAGTGCCGTGATCGACACCTTGATTGGAGATCTCCGCGATCAATTTCAGGAAGAGGCGGTGATCGACTATATCGATGGCGTGCGCGAGGCCCTGCTGGAACGCATCCCGCAGCTGGTCCGGCAGAACGAAGAGGACGCGCGCCACGGCACCGACGGCCAACCCTCGGGCGGGCAACCGCCCAGTGATCCGCTGGCGCCCTTTCAGGTCAATGTGATCCTCAGCAACGCACGGCGTAAGGGTTGCCCGGTGGTTTTCGAGCACTCGCCGACATTGGTGCGGCTGTTCGGTACCATCGAGCGTTCGATCGAAGACGCGTTTCAAACCGAATCAGACTTCATGAACATCCGCGCCGGATCTTTGCTTCGCGCGGATGGCGGTTTCTTGGTCGTCAACGCAGAGGATGTGTTGACCGAGCAGGGCGTTTGGAAAGGACTCAAGCGTACCCTCTCGGCCGGACAGCTTGAGGTCCGCGCGCCGGAGGGAGCACTGGCCATGGTGCCTTCGGCTCTCAAGCCCGATCCGATTCCCCTTAATGTCAAGATCATCATGCTGGGAGATGATGATCTCTACCGTGCGCTCTATCTGAGTGAAGACGACTTTAAAAAGACCTTTAAGGTAAAAGCCGAGTTTGATGTTGAGATGGACTTTTCGGACCCCAACATCGAACGGTTCATGGCCTTTATTGCACGGGTGGTCAATGAGGAAAATCTGCTCCCGCCGATCCGCCCGGCAATCGCGTTACTGGTAGAGGAAGCCATGCGCGACGTCGAGGATCAAGAAAAGCTCAGCACCCGCTTTCGCGTGGTGGCCGATCTGCTCCGCGAAGCCACCTATTGGGCAAAAAAAGCCGACCGCCGCAGGGTGCTGCCCGCCGATGTCCAGGTAGCGCTCAACGAACGCTACAAACGCTTCAATCTATCCGAGGAAAAGTACCGCGAGAGCATCGAGCGCGACATTATTATGGTGGCTACCTCGGGTAGTCGCATCGGTCAGGTCAATGGTTTGGCGGTGTTCGATCTGGGTGATTACTCATTCGGCAAACCGTCTCGGATCACCGCGTCGGTTGGACCAGGACGGCGCGGGGTGGTGAACATCGAGCGTGAAAGCGGGCTTTCCGGCGAAATCCACGACAAGGGC
Organism: uncultured delta proteobacterium; assembly: GCA_963754925.1. GTDB lineage: Bacteria > Myxococcota > B64-G9 > B64-G9 > B64-G9 > CAVWHX01. Next base: position 355,129 of record CAVWHX010000004.1, on the reverse strand, counting down.
GTGTATATCCTCACCGGTTTCCTCCGCAACCGCTTCGGCCGTAACCACCCCCTGGCGTTGGAGGCCAGTATCTGCTTCGAGCAGAGCTATGGCGAGATCGACGGCGACTCGGCCTCCTCGACCGAGGTCTACGCGGTCCTGAGCGCTTTAGCCGAATTTCCGCTTGAACAGGGCATTGCCGTGACCGGCTCGGTTAGCCAACAGGGTGATATCCAGCCGATTGGCGGCATCAACCAAAAGATCGAAGGCTTCTTTGATCTTTGTTTGGGACGCGGCCTCAACGGCAGCCAAGGCGTTCTGATTCCACGGGCAAATCTGGTTAACCTGATGCTTAAGTCCGAGGTCATCGAAGCCGTCCGCGAACACATGTTTCATATCGGGCGATCTCTAACGTCGACGAGGGGATCGAAATTCTCACCGGAATTCAGGCGGGGACACCCAACGCGTCAGGCGTTTTTCCCAATGGTACCGTTAACCGTAAGGTGTCGGATCGACTTATCGCTATGGCCCAGACCCTCCGCGAGTATCACTAGTTTGTCAATTTCCATGCGACCGATGCAGGCCACACCAGAAGCCGCCTCTTACCGCACCGATTGGTTGCCGTCGATCGTGGCCGGGGTATTGATGTTGTTTTCGGCGGTGGGCGCGTTCTACCTGGCGATATTTTTCAAGGAGAACCTGCACTATTCGGGCACCCAAATCGGGGTGCTTTTTGCCCTGCAGGCCGTTACCGGAGTGTTGGCCTCCCTGCCGGCCGGGTTTGGCAACGATCGAATCACCAGTCGCACCATGATTGCGATCGGTCTCGTATTGCAGGCGACCGGATTTGTCTTGATTGGTTCTGTGCGGGAATTTGGCTGGTTGCTGATGGTTTTTGTAGCGTGGAGTCTGGTCGGCGCGGTGCTCAGGCTCAGCCTGGATGTGCAGGTGCTCAAGACCGACAATGGCGAGAGAACCGGCAGCCGGCTGGGGTTGTACCAGGCTTGGCGCTACGCCGGATCGGCCATCGGGACGGTCTCCATCGGTTACGTGATCGCAGGGGTGGGCTTCGAGCGGGCGCTGTGCATCTCCGGCGCGGCGTGTCTTCTCTTGATACCGCTGGCGTACCGGCTCACGCCGACGAAGGTAGCGCGCATACGGCTTTCGGACTACCACGCCGATCTCGGCAAACCGCAGGTGTTGCTGTTCGGCTTCTGGATGTTTCTCTTTACCACGCACTGGGGGGCTGAATACACCTGCTATGGGCCTTTTTTACGCAGCGACCTGCACCTTAATATGATCGATTTAGGCTGGTATATGAGTGCCGAGTATATCGCGATATTCATGGCGGCGCTGCTTTCGGGTCGGGCGTTGGATCGACCCGAGCGCCTGCGGGGCTTTGCGTTGGGTGGATTGCTTGCCTCCGGCGTTGGCTCGATCGGCATGGTGTTTTCTCCGGTTATGCTATCGGTTTCGTTCCGCGCGCTTCATGGGTTGGGCGACGGCACCATGATGGTTGTGCTCTACTTGGGAATTTCCCGACTGTTTTCGATCGAACGCATGGGAGGCAACACCGGCTTTATCAACATGGCCACCATGCTCGGATTTGTGGTGGGTGCGATCATCTATGGTTGGCTCGGCGATTTTCAGGGATACGCCATGCCGTTGTGGATAAGCGGGATTATATCGATCCTGCTTGCGCTGCCGCTTCTGACCTGGCGCCTGAGCAAGTCGCTTTCCCACTGACTACTTTACTTTTTTCTTTTATAAATTTATTCTCTGTTGATTGAAATTCCGCGGAGTGCGTATGAACAAGAGAATGGAGACGTGTGGTAACGGCTATATGCCTGAAATTTTATTAGGCGACAATCTTCCTATTTTGAAGACCTTGCAGAGCGATTACTTTGATCTCATTTACGTCGACCTTCCTTTAATACCCAGAAGAAGCAAACAAGAACACAGATTAAGACAGTACGCTCGAAAGAAGGCGACCGGGTTGGTTACCAAGGACATACCTACAAAACGATTAAAATTGGAAAGAAAGTCTATGCCGATCAATTTTCAGACTACATAGGTTTTTTGAAACCTCGGATGGTTGAAGCTTATCGAATTTTAAAACCGACCGGCAGCCTCTTTTTACACCTCGATTACCGGGAGGTGCATTACGCCAAGGTCATGCTGGATGGGATTTTCGGACGCGCGTGCTTCATGAATGAAATTATTTGGTCGTACGACTACGGCGCCCGTTCCCGGAAAAAGTGGCCGACCAAGCATGACAATATTCTTTGGTACGTGAAGGATCCTAAGAAATATACGTTCAATTACAAAGATATGGATAGAATTCCCTATCTGGCGCCGGGCCTGGTCACTGAGGAGAAAGCCAAAAGAGGGAAAACGCCCACCGATTGCTGGTGGCATACGATCGTGCCGACCAATGGGAAAGAGAAAACAGGTTATCCAACTCAAAAACCACTGGGGATCATACGACGCATCGTTCGGGTCCACTCTAATCCAGGTGATAAACTCCTCGACTTTTTTGCCGGTAGCGGAACCTTCGGAGAAGCAGCTTTTGATCTAGGGCGGCAGTGCACCTTAATCGACAATAACCCCGAAGCTATCGAAGTCATGAGAAAACGATTCTGTTCTCTCGAATTGTTTGGGGAAAAATCGAGACGGGGACGAAATAAAACTGTACGTGTAGAACGAGCAATAGAAAGTACTCAAGGGGAGTTGATTTTAAGGGGGGTGGGAAATGATAAAGATTACAGATCCAGATCTCCTGAAATTATTTCAACTCTCCTCGAAGATGAGAAGCGAGTATCCGAACAAATCAGAAATATGGGTAGGAAGTCCGTTTGAATGGATCCGCAGTCTCTCGCCACGAAAAAAAGGTTCAGTAGCAGAAAAGTTCCTATCATTCTGGCTCAAGGAAATTGGTTTTACTATCAAAAAGACTGGTGATAGTGATGCCAATTTGCTCGTGAACAACGAGCGTGTGGAGATTAAATTTAGTACTTTATGGGATAGTGGAGTCTATACATTATCCTGCCCCCCATTTGAAATTGGGTTGAGCTAAGAGAGTATTTGTGGCTGCATGGACCAAGGAGAGCAGCCAATGAAACGAAAGAATTGGACCTCGGAAAAGAAAGCCCTTGTCGTCCTCGAAGGCCTTCGAGGACGACAAATCGCCGAATTGTGCAGCGAGCACGGCATTTCTCAGTCTCAGTACTATCAATGGCGGGATCAATTTTTACACAACGCCGCCCGCGCGTTTGAGACAGAGAAAACAGACGAAAAGACCGCACGGTTGAAAAACGAAAATGCCCGCCTGAAAGCCATGGTGGGTGAGCTGACCATGGAGCTAAAAAAAAGCGAGGAGTGGGAATGAGCCGCGGACCCTACCAAAAGGTGAACCGGCGTAACGCTCCCGTGGTTCGCCGGATTCGTACGATAAAGGCCGACCATCCTTTTTGGGGGTATCGTCGGGTCTGGGCCCATTTGAAATACATCGATGGATTCGAGATTAACCAGAAGCGTGTTCATCGGTTGATGAAAGAGCACAAACTTCTGGTAATGCCCAATCTGAAACTGAAAGCAACGCGACGAGCACATACCAGCAAACCGCGCCCTGTTCGGTGCAACCAATGGTGGGGCATCGATATGACCAAGGTCATGATCGATGGATTTGGTTGGGTCTATGTGGTTATTGTCCTCGACTGGTATTCCAAGAAGGTCACGGGGCATTATGCGGGAGTTCAGTCGAAGGCCTGGCATTGGCTGGCGGCATTGAACCAGGGCGTGAATCGGCAATTTCCTGATGGAGTTCGGGGACATGAACTGCATTTGATGTCTGACAATGGCTGTCAACCCACCTCGGTGGGGTTTATGGAAGCATGTGCTGTCATGGGAATCAGACAATCATTTACGAGTTATAACAACCCCAAAGGCAACGCCGATACGGAACGGTTCATGCGGACGCTGAAGGAGGAACTGGTATGGCTTCGTGAGTGGAAGAGTCCAAGCGTTTTCTTTGAAGCCTTGAATTCCTGGCTTGATGAATACAACAACAGCTATTTACATTCAACGCTTGGATACCAATCACCGGTACGATTCGAGCAGGACCACATTGGCCACGAGACTCTCTTACAAAAGGCTTGCTAAATGGGGGGCACTACAACATTCCAGCAACTGCGCGACCAGAATTATGACTTTATTCTCTGTTTTGGTCTGAGTCCTCTGGATGCCCATTGTTGGCTTCTTCCCAAGAAGGAAGTTTTATATCGGTGGAATCTTCAAGACGGTATTGTGCCACAACATAGAGGAGCTACAGGTAAGGATACAGCTTGGTTATCATTTACTCCCAACAATGCTCCCAAGTGGATGGAAAATTATGGTGGTCAGCTAACGAATTCGAAGGAAATCCTGAAAAGATATTTGAGTTGAAGTTCGCTTCGTATCTCATTTCTTTCGCGTCTCTTTGGGGTACTCACCTCGATGGAAAAGCTAAGCGTCATTTTAGCGGCGTTCCAGCGACCATTGGACGTTATCTAAATATTCAGAAAGGGTAATCTTACCCCGAGTGAACGCATCTGCCGCTGGAACCGGCACGCATGCACTGCCAAAAAGGCTCCCATCTGGCAGAATTAAGGCGATTCTTGCTCGATACAGCCTATTCCGTGTTGTTGGGTCGTTTAGTATTCCAATACTAAGCTGATCAAGCATCTGTGATGCATGAATAAGGGCTTCCTGTGGGGAACGTCCTAAGCAATCCCTAACAGAAAGAATACCATCTCGCTTCACGGTCTTCCACCCAACAGTCTCAAATCCCACGGTGGATAGGTCGTGGCTAATATGTATGATCGTTGAAGACAGACGCTGTTTCACCGAAGGAAGTCCGATCACATACAGCTCAGGCATATGCTCGATAAAGATGATAGTGTTTGCAAGCCTAACGGCTGCGTGAGTTCGAAGAAGCCAGTACCAGATCCGTTGCAGCCGATGTTGGCCAAGATGCTGGGAGTGAACGTTGCCCCTCCCGTAGGTGATCTCGATGGTCTGGGGGCCGACCATGGCAAATGTCTTATGCGCAGCTATGTTGCGCCACTGATTAATGGGAATAGCCAAGTCAGGGTCAGCCAAGAGTAATGGCACCTGACACTTTAGGACGTTCGGAAACTCTTTGACGAGTGCTCCGAAGTCAAGTTGAGCGACATTGTTCGGCCAGCCCCCGCCTATATCCCGTTTGGCGAAGGCAAAGATGATTTGAAGTTGCGGCTTGAAGCAGCCTTCGGCAACACCATCGATAGTTGAAAAGAGTTGGTAGACGCGATCGTGAGTTGCCGCTCCGGCCTCAAGAGGAGTTGAAGTCTCAAACATGTTTAGCCAGCGCTCGTCCGATACGAGCATGTTGTCGAATAGTTTGATCATATTCTCGTAAGCGTTATGCCGATCCAGCTTGAGAACGCGACGATGCAGTCGTAGGCACCACGATAAAAGGTCTAGATATTCAGGGAATAGCGCGATACGAGCAAGGTTTCTGAGTTCAATGTGAAACAAGCCGATGTTCTTGTTTAGTTGTTGCTTGCGGCGAAAGTAGGGCTCAAACATAGCACGTGTTGCAGCATCCCAATCTTTGCGGGAGAACTCCTTTGGAACCTGATGCGCATGTAGTGTTCGAATGAGCTTTCGCATGTGACACGTACGGCAACGCTTGCCTATAACTCATAACAAGTTATTCTATAGTTTCTGTGTAATTATTAATCGATACTTTCCCCTCATTGTATTTATGAATTAACATCGAGATAAGGGATTGATACGGTATTCCCTCCTCAATTGCTTTCGCTCGAATTTTCTTCAAGTCTCTTTCAGTCATACGAATATTGATTCGTTTCTGTTTATTCAGGCTATAGCGGGCATATTCCTCGTATTGCTTCTTTTCTTTTTTGGATAGGTCAGAGACCCATTCTTCCTTTGCAATTGATTCTGCTAATTTCGCTTCTTCTTTGTCTAAATACGCTGCCCTCTTCATTTGTCACCTCTAAAATACCTTTTTGTTGCCTTGCTGTTCGGTATTATTGTTTTTAAAAAAATTCTTTCGTTATCCTCAACGTACGGTACTGAGTAAATATAATCTTCGATCCTTACCAAAAACACTTTTTGGCTCGGATATTTTGCCGGATTGTGATGTTTAATCCGGTCGACCAAATCTCCTGAGGCAATTGCCAATTCAACTTGCTCAAATGACACACCGCGTGTTTTCTTGAGCATTTCATTTTTCTCATCATTCCAGTCGAAGTATTTCATGCTTGTGTGCCTATTGCATTCACTCTTATATAGTAAGGAAGACTTTTGTTTCTGTCAACTCGTTATTGCATTGCTCTCATTAATTCCTTTTGGTATTTTTCGGAAAGAACTTGTCAATGGTCACCCGTACCTCATCGAGCCATTTTTTCCTTTGGCCTTCCGTACTGGTGACGACGACGCTGAACGTCCGGCGGTAAAAATTGTTCACACCGCATAATCCGAAAACGCAATTCCGCCAAATTGTTTCAAGGGGATCTCCGAAAACACTTTCCTCTCGTGCAGGCTCGGTATTGGAGGTATTGAAAACTACCGCCGCTGTGGCCTTGAGAAGACCTTTCGGTATGCCTTCTCCCGAATCTCCTTCCATAAACTCGTAGGCAATTCCCGGCCTAAGCACCCTGTCGATCCACCCCTTCAGAATCGCGGGGGGTTGACCCCACCAGTTTGGATGAACGACGACAATGCCCTGCGCTTGCCCGATTTCTTCGCAATGAGATCTTATTGACACCGGCAAAGCGGCATCCTGAGGGAGTTCTTCCGCCACGAGCAGGGGACTAAATTCCTCGCGGTACAAGTCATGGAAAGAGACCTCGTGACCGTTTTTTTCGAGTCGCTCGATAGCCGCGGCCGCAATAGCATAGTTGAAGCTCTTTTGATCGGGATGCGCAAGGACGACCGATATTTTCATGGGTGCCTCGATCCTCGAGCTTGTTGTTAAGCCATTCACACGAGCGCAGAAAAAATGCGATTATAGTTAGGCTCTGGTAAGCCATCAATTCTCTGATTGAAATACAACCTATTATATTCACGACGATCCAGCGGGAATATCTCAGAAAAATTGTTCGACGATAGCAGCTCTTCGATTTCACGCTGGGAAAAAAGGCTTTTCCAGGTTTCCCCAAGTTCATTGGATTTCATTTCAAAAATCGATTTTTTGTCTCTTTTTTCCGCATACGAAAAAACAATCTCGCTCTTCCTTGGGAAGGTCTTGACGACCTTTAATACGGCATCTATTGATTCGGTATCCAAATACATGGTCACGCCCAACCATGAGATGAACGTCGGTGTGTCAAAATTGACTCCACAATTAATCAAAACCTCTTTGAGCGAATCTTTTTCAAAATCGATTGTTATATAGACCACGTTATCCGGAGGCCGAATATTATTTTGTTCCAACAGTTTTATTTTTGTTTTTTGGGTTTCCAACATGTCAACTTTAAAAAATTCTCAAAACATTTGCCCATGCAGGTTGCCTATAACAGAACGTATCCAGCCCGGCACCCAAGACAATATATTGTTTGATACCCCTTTCCAATGACTTCATCAAACGATCTTCCGCATATCGTGCGCGTAAGAGAACATGCGATCTCAAATGAAGATAGTGCCCCTTGTTGAATTCTTCATGTTGTTGTTTGATTAATTCGGTTCCATGTGATCCAATTAGTTTTAATGCAACGTCATCCTCTAAGATGTGCGGCGCCTTATCGAGTAATAAATGCGCGGCTCGCATATACGCCGCTCCGAAAGCCGTTCTGCTGATGCCCGTTGGCGACATTTTATTCTTCCAAAAGTTGGCACCAAAAATCTATGAACCAAACACTCGGGCGAAGATCTCATCGGTGCGCGCGAGCAACGGCGCCAGATCAAAGGCCGCTTCAATCTCCGCCCTACCGATACGTTGGACGATCTCCGGATCCGCGAGCAAGGCCTCCTTGAGCGGCCGGCCTCCGGTGCTGGCCGCGAGCGCGTGCTTTTGCACCAACTCGTAGGCGCGCTCCCGGGTCGACCCGGCCTGAACCAGCTTCAGCAGCACGGTCTGGCTAAAAACCAGACCGCCGGTGAGATCGAGGTTCTTTTGCATGCGCGCCGGATCGACCGTGAGCCCGCGGCAGATACGGGTCAATCGCGTCAGAGCGTAGTTGGCGAGAATGGTCGCGTCCGGGGCGATCACCCGCTCCACCGAAGAGTGCGAGATGTCGCGCTCGTGCCAGAGCGCGACGTTCTCCAGCGCCGCCTGGGCGTACGAACGCAGCAGCCTCGACAACCCGGTGAGGTTCTCGAGGCCGATCGGATTTTTCTTGTGCGGCATTGCCGACGAGCCGCGCTGACCCTGGCCGAACGGCTCGGCCACCTCGCCTACCTCGGTGCGCTGGAGATGGCGGAGATTGACCGCTATCTTTTCAATGGTCGCCCCCAGGTTGGCGAGCGTGCAAAAAAGCTCGGCGTGGCGATCGCGCTGGACGACCTGGTTCGATATCGGCTCGGGGGTAAGCCCCAACTTCTCGCACACGTACTTCTCGACGGCGGGTGGAAGGTGGGCGAAGGTCCCCACCGCGCCGGAACATTTGCCGACCGCCACCGTGCGCCGCGCGGCCGCAAGCCGTTCGGCCTGCCGGCCCAATTCCTGATGCCACAGCGCCAGCACCAGCCCGAAGGTAATCGGCTCGGCATGAATGCCGTGGGTGCGCCCGACCATAACGGTGTGGCGCTGCGCCATAGCCATCTCGCGGACCACCGAGCGCAACCCCTCGAGGTCTTGTTGGAGCAACATGCAGGCCTGGTCGAGCTGCACTCCGAAAGCGGTGTCGAGCACGTCCGAGCTGGTCATGCCGAGGTGTAGATAGCGCGCCTCGGATCCCATCGTGCGCTCGAGGTGCGTAAGGAAGGCGATCACGTCGTGACGGGTTTCCTCCTCGATGCGGGCTACCGCGGCCACGTCGTTGGCCGTGATTTTCCAACTCCGCGACCGCAGCAAACGGGGAACCTCGGGCGGAACCAATCCCTCTGCCGCCATTGCCTCACAGGCCAGAAGCTCAACTTCCATCCAAATCTGCAGCCTGTTTTCATCGGTCCAGATGTGGCCCATCTCGGGTCGGGTGTAACGGGGGATCATGACATCCTCCTGCGCTTTCAATTTGTTACGCTTTACCATACTCGATCGGAAGGCGCCAACGAAAGAGTATTCTTTTTTACCCTCTCCCATTTCGGGAGAGGGTGGCGCAGAGCGCCGGGTGAGGGAAGAATCTATGATCCACCCGCATCATAGAGCTTGTTGCCAAGCGAAGAAAGGCTTACGGACTCTTATCCATCGAGCGAAGCGAGATGCGGCCCCGTTTGGCGGGCCCTAAAGGATAAGAGACTGTAACCCTCACTTTCGTGAGGTAACAGTCTCTAAGGGCCCCCTGCTCAGCCGTGCGGCTTGGCTGCGTCACCCAGCGCGCATTATTAACTAAATTTTAACTTCCAAGGCGATAACTAGCTACTATAATTAGATTATGAGAAAATGTTGATCGAGAGCAGCCGGCGGCCGCATAACGGAAGGAACAATCGGTGTGATTTAGATGCCAAGGAGGTTCTGTATGCAACGCGGTCTGGTGAGCCTAATCGTATGCGTCGGAATAATGGGAGGCGGGGCAGGGGTTGCGGGGTGCTATATTCATTCGCAGACCGGTTCCAATCGGGCGCGGCCGAACGTGTTGTCCGAGGCCGAGGCCGAGCGGTTGATAGCAACTAAGTTCGCGCCCTATGGAATCAAGTTTGTATCCAACATGCGGTTGCAACGAGCGGGAATTGAATTTCAGGTCGATGGGTTCGACCGCGACATGCAGATCGGTTACATCTACCGTTCCCACGAAGGGGGCGATTTCAAGGGTGAGGATGGGGCGCGCGAGGACGCCCTCAGCGATCAAGATATCGAGACCATCAAAAGCAATCAAGCCAACTTCCGTGAGTATTTTCTGATAATTCAAGAAAACAACCGAGCGGAAGTCGAAAGAGAAACCGATGAATTTATACGTAACCTATTTGCGCTGGAAGTGCTCAAGAAAAAGAGCCCCAATAAAGAGAAAAACCTCTTTCCCGATAAGGCTAAACAGGCCAATGAGTCGATTCCCTGGGAATCCACCGGTGATCTGAAGAGAAAACGCAAGGAGATGGAAGCCAAAGAGGCTGCTAAAAGCGCCAACGAGGCCAAACCACCGGTGACCGAGCAGCAACAAATCAATTTGGAACCAGTAAGCGACAAGAGTAAAGAGAAGACGCCGAGTGTGGTTCCCGCGGCCAAGAAGCAGGTCCAGCCGGGAGAAAGCAAGAAAGAAACGGTTAGTGCTCCTGAGAGTAGTCTGCCGGCCAAAGGATCTGACGACCAAAAAAAGAAGGCGTCAAGCGGCGATGATTGGGGCGCTGCCGAGGATGAGAACTTCTAGCCCACAGGACAAGAGACTGTATGCCTCGCTTTGCTTGGCGACAGTCTCCTGCCCTCGAGGTAGCTTTTGAAAGACGACAAGGAACCAGACGCGGCCGATGATCGATCCAAGCCGCCTTCCTCTTCCGATGATTGGGCAACGGCCGTTGAACGCTGGGTACAAGGCGGCTTTAAGGCCGAAGACATGCCTGACTTCATCCGGCGCGAGGCCGACGAACAACCGGGTGTCGGCGGGACAGACCAAGTCGCGCCCGAACCGACCGAGAAGATCGAGCTGGCTGCCGGTGGTGACGCATCATCGGGCGAGTTGGCGGAGAGTACCGCGCAGGCCCCACCAGCCGAGGTGCCTCAGCTGGATGATATTGTGCAAGGTTTTCTTGCCGCGCCAGCGAAGCTGCCATCCGACAGTGCGACGCACGAGGTGGTGGAGTTACCGCCAGAACAAGAGATACCAAGAAAGAGTCAATCAGTTTCGGTGGCCGAGCGTGTTCAAACAGTTGAACTGGTCCAACCGCGCGTGCAACGGTCACTGCTCTTAAGAACCTTGGGCTGGCCGCCGCCGCTGGCTTTTGGGTTGGGAGCCCTGGTGGTCGGGTTGGCGGCGTTGGTGTGGCGTTTGTTTGTCTACGAGAATCCGCAAACCATATTGTTTCCGATGGCTGACGCGACGGTGGAGATGATAGCCGCGCCGGTTCCATCCGATTATCCGGCCAAGCCGAAAGCCGCCTTTCACTACAGCCGCGGTAACCGGTTCGCGCACCTGGGCAGATTCACCGAGGCAATCGCCGAATACCAACAGGCATTGCGGGAAGATCCCGATTATCCGCATCCGCACCGGGCGCTCGGAACTTGTTACGCTGTCTTGGGAGATGGCTCGTTGGCGGCGACCTCGTATAGGAATTATCTTAAGCTTGCGCCGGAAGGCCCTGATGCAGCAGCGGTCCGTGAGATTCTGAAACGGTATCCCGGCAAGTAAGGAATGCGATGGGTGTTGTGGCGTGAGTGCCCGATCCGATCAAGAACTCGCCGGTATTGTCCTCCACCACCTTGAAGAACGACCCGGCGTTGTCGTCAGCATCCCCCAGTTGGTGCGCATCGTGGGGATCACCAACGACTCGCGCCGTCGCTTGCGACGCGTGCTCCAGGGATTGGTGCGCGAAGGACGCGTGGTGGCTTCTGGGCGAGGACGCTACGGTTTGGCGAGTAACCAGACAGCGATCGAGGGGCTGCTCGCGCGCGAGAAGCGCGGCGGGGCCTCGGTACAGGGCGCTCACGGCGAGGTTTTGCTACGGCTGCGCGCCGAGGATCGTGGCGGAGCATTACTAGGCGATCGGGTGCGCGCCGTGGCGTTGCGTCGCAACCGGCTGAACCAGCCGGAGGGCCGGGTAATCGAAATCCTTGCCCGCGGGCGCTTGCCGATACTGGGGACCTTTCACCGGCAGGGGCGCGGCCAGTTCGTCCTTCCGGAGGAGGTGGAGCTTGTTGGTCCGATCACGGTGAATCTCCAGGAAGCTACCCAGGTTAACGATGGTGAGATGGTGGTTGTTCAGGTTGAGGACCCGCTCCCCCGTTCCCGTCCCCGGGGAAGGATACTCGAAGTGCTCGGCGTCGCCGGGCAACTGCCCGCCGAGCGCGCGCGCTTGCTCTTTCTCAATTCGCTCAGCGCTTCGTTTTCACCGCCCGTGTTAAACGAGGCTCGTTCGGTATCCGACCGCAATGCCAGTCGGCGACACGATCTGCGCTCGGTTTTGCACGTGACTATCGATCCCGGGGACGCGAAGGACTTCGACGATGCCGTTGCTCTCGAGCGCCGAGCCGACGGATTTCGGTTATTGGTTTCGATTGCCGATGTGGCGAGCTTTGTGAAAGACGGCGACGCTATCGATAGCGAGGCGCTGCAGCGCGGAACCAGCGTATATCTTCCCGGTGCGTGTTTCCCGATGCTGCCGGCCGCGTTGAGCGAGGATGTCTGCAGCCTTTCGTCGGGAAAGGATAAAGCCACGCTGACGGTCGAGCTGTTGCTCGATCGGCAGGGCCGGCTACGCGGGGGAAGAATTTATCGCAGCCTGATCCGGAGCGCCCTGCGACTGACCTATGAACAGGTTCAGGCGCTGTTGGATGGCGCAGTCGACCTCGCGGTACCGCGGGGAATCCGTGAAATGCTTTTCGGGCTTGCTGATTGCGCGCAGGGCCTGCTTGCAAGCATGGCCGACCGGGGCAGTCTGGACCTGGACCTGCCCGAGTCTGAGATCGTTTTAGATAACGGCGGACAGCCGATCCAGATCGCACCGACGGTTCGCCTCTTTTCTCACCGCCTTATCGAGGCGAGCATGATCGCCGCCAACGAAGCGGTCGGCCACGTGTTGTGGCGCTCAGGAGCGCCGACCCTCTTTCGTGTTCATCCGGCCCCTGATCCGGAGCGTATGCGCGCATTTGCCGCGATCGCCGCCGCCTTGGGAGCTCCCGTCTCCTTTGGAGAGAATCCTACCGCCAACCAACTGGCCGCCTACCTCGAGAGCCTGTCAGGAAAACCGACCCGGGGCGTGCTGCAACAATTGTTCCTGCGAAGCCTGATGCAGGCCCGCTACAGCACCGTCCGCGAGAGTCATTTTGGTTTGGGTGCGACCTGCTACGTCCACTTCACCTCGCCGATCCGCCGCTATCCTGACCTGATGGTCCACCGCCAGATCGGAGCGTTGGTAGACGGCAGCGGGCACGAGGGGTTAGTTCTTGACGAAGAGCCGCCCCGGGTAGGCAGCTTCCCGGTGAATGCCGAACGGGCCTCCGCAATGGCCGCGAGCTGTTCGAATGCCGAGCGGCGGGCAATGGAGGCGGAGCGCGAGGCTACGGTGCTCTACCACGCTGCCTACCTCGAGCGCCACCTCGGTGAGGAGTTTGTCGGGAGCATCGTGTACGTAACCGAATTTGGGTTTTTCGTACGTATCGAGCCCTCCGGGATCGAAGGCCTGGTGCACGTCGCCCAGTTGTCCGATGATTACTATCGCTTCACCGAGGAGCGGCTCGCGTTAATTGGTTCCCATACCGGAACGGAATTTCGGGTGGGCATGACCGTGACGGTGCGGGTGAAGAACGTTGACCTCGGCCGGCGCCAGATTGATTTTCAATTGATGGAGGTATCAGCATGAGTTCGTTAATTCGCAAGATGTTAGAGAGCCAGGAGCACGCCACCTTGCATCCATCAGCTGCTTTTTCGGACCAGAGTCGAGGGCGATCCCGCCCCGAGCGGCCGTGCCCGGTTCGCCCGGCGTTTCAGCGCGACCGCGATCGCATCCTGCACTGCAAATCGTTTCGGCGTCTGCTGCACAAGACCCAGGTGTTTCTTTCGCCCCAGGGCGATCACTACCGAACGCGGCTGACGCACACCCTGGAGGTAAGCCAGATCGCCCGCACCCTCAGCCGGGGATTGCGCCTCAACGAGTATCTTACCGAGGCGATTGCTCTGGGCCACGATCTTGGCCATACGCCGTTCGGCCACGCCGGGGAGGCGGTTTTGGATAGGCTCATGCCGGGAGGATTTCGGCACGAGATCCAAAGCGTGCGCGTCGTGGTGAAGCTTGAAAACAACGGGCGGGGCTTGAACCTGTCACGCGAGGTGATTGACGGCATCGGCGGCCACTCGAAGGGACGGGGGAAAATCATCAACGGCGCCGCCAGTCTGCCCCGCACCCTGGAAGGCCAATTGGTGCGGGTATCCGACATCATCGCCTACGTCAATCATGACCTCGATGACGCGCTACGCAGCGGCGTGCTTCGGTTGCGCGACGTTCCTGCACGGCTGCTGAAAAAACTCGGGCAAACGCACTCGCAGCGCATCGGCCGCATGGTAACGGATGTTCTGACGAACACGCGACTCGACCGCGATCCGCACATCCGCATGAGCTCTGGTATGGAGGAAGCGTTGAAAAACCTGCGCTCTTTTCTCTGGGATCGGGTCTATGAAAACCCTGAAGTGCATGGAGAGTTTCAAAAGTGCGATAAGCTGCTTTCCGATTTGTTTGCGTACTTTCAGCGAGACGAGCAGGTCTTTACCCTGCTCTCCGACCAGAAGCTGCCGCAGCGCAGCCCCCAGCGCGAGCGCATCATTTGCGATTTCTTGGCGGGCATGACCGATCGTTTCGCCATCCGGATCTATGAGATGCTGTCAATCCCGCGGCCCTGGCCGGTCACTATAGGTTATGCGTGACGGAAAGCTCGATCGATCCTCTCAAAATTTACCATGGTTGTCCCTCCTGGCGCGGCGGCGGCGGCGGGATCAAACTCAACCATTCGCGCGACCTTCTTTCATGGTGTTGCTCAAAGAAAGATACACGATACGAGCGTATGCAACAAGCGATTGCTTAACTTTTTGAAATTGGTAGCTGCCCCTTGAATGCCGGGAGTGGTGCATGGTATAGGCAAAGCTGATGACTGTGTTTGAGCGCATTCGACAGGCTTTGACGGTTCCGGGGAACATGGGGCCCATGCTGATTAATGAGCTTGGTATTTCAGAAAGCCTCAACCCGGCGGCGGTGCTCGTGCCGCTGTTTCTTAAGGAGGATGAACTCTATTTCCTTATGACCCACCGGACCGATCAGGTGTTCGCCCACAAAAACCAGATCTCTTTTCCCGGCGGGGGGATGGAACCGGGGGACGCGGATCTGGTGGCTACCGCGTTACGTGAATCCCATGAGGAAATTGGCCTCCTGCCCGGTGACGTTGAGATCCTTGGCCAAATGGAAGACACGTTTACCATGAGCGGGTATCGGATCAGTCCGGTGGTCGGCCGCATACCGTTCCCGTACACCTTTAAGTCAAATCCGTTCGAGGTGCGCGAGTTGCTGTTTGTGCCATGGGCGCTATTCTCTGAAGGTCAGCACCACCGCCGGGAGCACATCCAGATTGCGGATCGAATGCTTGACGTGGATTACTATCAGTTTGAACAACACACCATTTGGGGTGCCACTGCCCGTATCGCACGGCAGTTGGTCGAGGCGACGGGCGCGGTTACCCTCAATCACGAGGTGCGGAAATGATCCATGCGGTGATTCTAGCAGGCGGATCAGGGACCCGCTTCTGGCCTTCGAGTCGAGAATCGAGGCCGAAGCAATTTCTGACGATCGAAGGTTCCCAGACGATGCTGCGAACGACCATCGAGCGGGTCTTGCCGCTCTGCGGCTGGTCGCGGCTGTGGGTGTCGAGTTCCGCCAAATACCGCCGGTTGATAAAAAAGATTGTCCCCGAGCTTCCAACCAGTAACCTGCTGCTCGAGCCGGTTTCGAAAAACACTGCTCCGGCAATTGGTTTTGCGGCTGTTGAGATACGCCGTGTCGATCCCAACGGAATCCTCATCGTATTGCCCTCGGACCACATCGTCCGGCCCGCAGCGGCTTTCCGGAGGCAACTGCGCAGTGCGTGTAAAGTTGCGCGTACGGGGGCGTTGGTAACGATTGGAATCGCGCCAACCAGGCCCGAAACCGGGTATGGCTATATTCACACCGGAGCAAAAATTGCCGATACGCTCTGTGCCGCGGCTGGAGCGGATGTTTTCGAAGTCATGGACTTTGTTGAAAAACCCGATCGCCCCACCGCAGAGGAGTATCTGCAGGCAGGTTGTTATTCCTGGAATTCAGGTATGTTTGTCTTCTCGGCCAAGAGCATTCTCGAGGCTATCGCCGCATATTTGCCAAAGCTCTCCGATGGATTACAGGAGATCTATGCAACACCGCGTGGCGCAAGTGATCGAGTGGTGCGGAGGGTTTTTACGAGCATTGAGGGCATTTCGATTGACCACGGCATCATGGAGCGATGCACCAATATCCGTATGGTGCCCAGTGAGTTCTTTTGGAGCGATGTCGGCAGTTGGGCCAGTCTATCCGAGGTGTTGCCGCAGGATAAAGTCGGCAATGTGATTACCGGCCGGGTCATTGCCCAGGACTCGCAGGGTTGCGTGCTGCGCGCCGAGAAACGTTTAGTGGCCTGTATCGGTTTACAAAATATGATCGTCGTTGAAACTCCCGACGCGATACTGGTTTGCCCAAAGGATCAGGCTCAGCGCGTGCGTGCGCTGGGTGATGAAATGCGCAAGCGCAAATGGGAGAAAAGCCTCTAAGGTGAGAGAAGAGCATAATGGCGGCTCCGGATTATAGAGTCGGTGTTGATCTGGGCGGAACCAATGTTCGCGCAGCGGTCGTGGACGAGCAAGGCCAGATTCGGGCGGCGGCGCGCGCGCTGCTGGCCGAAGATCGTTCTCCCGAGGCTGTGGTGGCGCTCACGCGCGACACGATTGCGAGGGCGATTGCGGATGCGCAGCTTTCCCTATCGACGTTAAGGGAGTGGGGGTGGGGGTAGCAGGCCAACTCCGAGGTACGAGCGGCGTTGTGGCGAATGGGCCCAACCTGGGCTGGCGCGAGGTGCCGTTCGGCCGCATGCTCTCGGCGGCCTTGGCTCGGCCCATCCGGGTGGTCAATGACGTGGAGGCGATTGCCTGGGGAGAGTTTTGTTTTGGCGCCGCCCGCGGGCAGAAAGATGTCCTGGTTGTCTGCGTCGGAACCGGGGTGGGGGCGGGATTAATCCTGGACGGGAGACTCTATCACGGCGCCACGGGCGTGGCGGCGGAGCTTGGCCATGTCAAAGTGCGTATCGGTGGAGAGCCGTGCGGCTGCGGTAGACACGGGTGCCTTGAGGCGTACCTTGGCGGAGGCAATCTGAGCAAGCACCTCCAGCGAGAAGCTTGCAACTGGTCGTCCTTATTGCATAAAGCTGGAAATAATCCGGCGTGCATCCATCCTGGTTTCGTCGAGGAGCTTGTTCAAGAAGGTGATGCGCGAGCGCGAGGACTTTGGGACGAGCTGGCTCAGTTGTTCGGGATGGCGTTGGCAAACGCGGTCACCACGATTAACCCGGCGCTGCTCGTCTTGGGCGGGACCGTACTTAAAGGATGTCCGTCATTGCAGGCGCGGACCGAGCAAATCTTTCGGGACCTCGTGTTGGAAGTGGCCGGCGATGCCGTAACCATAAAACCAACCGCCTTAGGCGATGACGGAGGAATTCTCGGGGCCGCGGCGCTCGGTGCATTAGGTTTTTGAAACTCGAACCATGTCTTAGTCTACATTCCCGGTCCTGACGGCGCTCCGGCGCCGGTCGGCGAGGCGCCGGTTGTGCTCATAGTCGGGCTCGATGCGCCGCCGCTCAAGCTGGTAGGCGCGCCGCCGCCGGAAACGGCGGTCGTGCTGGCGTTCGCGGTGGTTGAGCCCGATGGGTTGAACGTCGTGAGCGCTTGGAACAACTTAAATATGCTCACTTCGAGGTTGAGCTCCTCCTGGGCCTCGTTCATTCGCGAAATGAAAAGAGTGGAGTTGGCGTCCAGCACCTCGAGGTTGGTCACCGCCCCGGCCTCGAAAGACGATCGAGCCAGTTCAACCTGTTCCTTGGCCAAGACCGACGACTGCCGGGCCTTTTCCAAATTGGCCGAAGCCATTTCCATCGTCAGCCACAGTTGCCGAATCTCGCTTCGTATCGAGCGCGTGGTGTCTTCGATTTGTATCTCGGCGTCGCGGATTTGAGAGTGCGCTTCGTTGATGAACGCGTACCGCAAACCGCCGTCATACAACGGGACGGACAGCCCGAACATAACGTTCCAGGTATAATATTTGTCCGAAAAACCTTTTATGTTTGCCCAACTGAACGTTCCGGTAAATCCCAGAGTCGGAAGAAACCGAAACCAGGCGTCTTTGTTCGCAAGCTCGCCGAGCTCCAAAGACAATCGAGCCGACCGCAGGTCGCGCCGCGTGGTGAGCGCGCGATTGATAAAGGCATCTACATCTTCCTGGGGCGGCTTGAGCGGCTCGGGCTCGACCAGGGAGAATTCCTCTTTGTTCATACCGCACAGCAATCGGACGATCTCCTTGGCGATTGATAGAGAATTCTGGGCGCGTTTGAGGTCCTCCTCGGCGTTGTTGGCGTCGATCTCGGCCCTTAGAACATTGAACTTGGTGGAGTCGCCGACCTCAAACTTGGAGGTAGCATCCCGAAGGTGTTCTTTACGGATCTGCACTGATTCTTCTGCAATGGCGACGAACTTCTGAGCGGTCAAGGCACCGTAGAAAGCAAGCTCGACGTTATTGAGGAGATAGTCCTCGGCGTTTTCGGTGGTCAATTTGGCAAGATCGTAACCTTTGTAGGCCGATTTAATCGTGGTGAAGGCGCGCGCCAAAAAAATCGGTTGCGTGATAGAGGTCTGGGCGGCGAAGGTATCTTGTTTCTGAATCAATACGTCTGGATATAGCTTTAGAATATCAGTGTTAAAGTTATTCAAATAAGGCACAATGGGTTGGACAAGCTCTCCAGTATTGAAAGATACTCCTTCGTTGTAGTGTACGTAAGACGCCCCCGCATTCCACTGGGGTTTGTACATAACCCAAGCCTTGTCGATTTGAATGTTGGCCTGCACGAGTTTTTCGCGAAGCGATTGCAGGGAGGTGTTGTTCTTTTTTGCAAGCGCCTTAGCCTCGGCGATGCTGAGGGGGGGGGGGCCGCCGGCAGGCTCTTCAGCGTAGGTGATCCGGCTTGCCAATAGTAAAACAAGAATACAGGTCGTTGGCCGTGGTGACATGCGTTTGCTCCTTAGGGGAACTTCTCTCACCCAAAAAAATGGTTGGAAGTTTTTTGACTATAATGTCAATCGACTAATCGACACAAGCCAATTTAATTTTTATCCAGCCGGTTAACACCTAATTTTTTAATCAATGTTGTCAAGCGGGTATGAACATTTTGTCTTTTTTTCACTGATTACGGCTTTTTTCATTGACTTTGAAGCAGTCGGAGTGGTATCGTACCCATGGTTAATGGTGTGTGCATGACAACTACATGCCAGAGGAGATCATATGCAGTCTAATTTCAGCATTGGAGATAAGGCAGTTTACCCCGCCCACGGAGTGGGGGAGGTAACAGCCATCGAGCGCCGGGAGATTTTGGGCCATAATCAAAATGTCTACGTACTCAAGATCCTCGACAACGGCATGAAAATAATGATCCCAACCGATAAGGTAGGCTCAGTCGGTCTTCGAGAGGTTATACCTAAAAATAGGGTCAAAGATGTTTACAAAATATTGAAGGAAAAGGGTATCACGGTAAAAAGCCAAACGTGGAATAGACGATACCGTGAATACATGGAAAAGATTAAGACCGGCTCCATTTTTGACATTGCCGAAGTGCTCCGGGATCTTTACTTGCTCAAGTTCGACAAGGATTTAAGCTTTGGCGAGCGCAAGATGCTTGACACTGCCCGTGGCCTGCTCATCAAGGAGATTAGTGTAGCGCGCAACGTTGGGGAAAAGGTCGTCGAAAAGGAACTAGAGGACATTTTCAATTAGAGGCTGTTAGCGAACGAAGTGAGCGTTACAGCCTCTTATCCCCGTTAGGGGATTAGAAATCGTTCCAAAGATCCCCGGTCGTCATTCGCAACACACTGAACAATAGAAGTGTGCCGCGATGACGGCGCGACTAATCAACATTCCAAATAAGAGCAAAGTTATCGAGGTGGATCGGCATGTCCGGGTTTTGGGGGTCGAGCAGGTTTTCAAAAACCTCCATGACCTGTGGGGAGAGCGCGTCATCGTGGGTGGGCTGCTCAATGAGTCGCCCGGGCTCAGATACCTTGTTCGGGCCGGCTGAAGGCTCTGGGCTTTTGACGGTGACGATTTCTTCGCTTGCGGCGAAGGCCTGACGAAAAATCAATTCGGCATCCTTGTAGCGGTTGTTGACGTACGGGAGTCCCTTTGCCTGGAAGGGTGCGCTGGCGGACCCAGGAGCTTCGTTCTCGGCCTGAGCGTGGACAAGGGCGAAGGCTCGCCGGCAGTAAAGCTCAGCCTCGTCATGCTTGCCGCGTTTATCGCAGACACCTGCCAGATTATTCAACACTCGTGCGAGGAGAGCGTGATTTTTACCCAGCGCTTGTTCAAGGCAGGCCAGTACCCGACGCAGCAGCCATTCTGCCTCACCAAATCGTCTCTGCCTGCAGTATAAATCCGAGAGATCGTAGAGGATCACCGCGACCTCGGGGTGATCGGAACCACAATGGCGTTCGCCGATGGATATTGCCCGGGATAAGAGGTTCTCAGCTTGAGAATAATGTTGTTGTGACCGTTCGATTTTGGAGAGCTTGCGCAAAAGGTTTATGAGCTGATTGTGGTTTTGGCCAAGTGTCCGCTCGCAAAGGGAAATCTCAGCGCTCACCGCCTGTCTGGCTTTTTCATACTCATTGAGCCCGGAATATAAAGGCTCTTCGGCTACTAACACATCTGCTGAGTGCTGAATAACCAAACCGCGCTCCCTGAATGCTGCGTTTTTTTGCTTCCGGCATAGTATGCCTAACTTGCCGCCTGTTGTCAAAAAGAACACTGACAAAGATTCTTTTATTCCCCCAACGCGACGTTAAGCCGACGATAGGTACTATCAACGCGCTTAACAAGGATATGTTTTTTATACCACATATAGTGTATGGTAGCAAACTGAGCTTTACCCCTGTATTGCGACGGGGAGGCAAGCGGTACCTGGCGCTTTCAAACGGAAAGTGCGTTATAAAAGCCAATGGCACCATGAAACGGGACGATCAGACTCGCACGATTGTGTGCCAGAATAGGCGCGCACTGCACGATTACTTTATTCTCGAGCGTGTCGAGGCCGGTTTGGTACTCCAGGGCAGCGAAGTGAAATCGTTGCGAGACGGCCGGGCCAATCTTGCGGACGCCTACGCGGTGATCGAGACCGGTGAGGCCTATCTGGTCAACCTGCACATAGCGCCATGGCCGAATGCTCCGTATTTCAACCATAACCCGCTGCGCAAACGTAAATTGCTGTTGCATGCCAAACAAATTAGCAAGCTGCAGTTCAAGATTGATCAGCGCGGTTTGGCCCTGGTGGCGCTGTCTATATATTTTAACGAGCGCAACAGGGCCAAGGTCGAGCTCGGGTTGGCGCGCGGGAAAAGGAAATACGACAAACGTGAAAGTATTCGCCAACGCGACGAGCAGCGAGCGGCGCAGCGCCGTGAAAAATAGATCAGCCGGGTTCAACCGGATCGAGCTCCCGCCTATTTGCCACGATACGAACTGTTGCTGTTTCTGGATATCGGCGCGTTACGCTCAAAACCGAATTCGTTCGGCGGCGAAACGGTCGGTTGGCTGTTGTTCGGCGGTATGGGTGTAAGGTTGATTGGCGGGGGTGTGAGCGAGGCTCCTGACGGTGCAATTGGTAGATTGGATATTGCCGGCTGAGAACTGACCGGGTTTGAAACCACGGGATGGGCAACGCGTAGCGCCGGCTGAGTTGGAATGGGCGTGTTGATTTCAGCCTGTCGTTGCCAGGGGTACTCAACGCGCACGTGAAAGTGGGCTTCCAAATACTTCACCAAGGTTAGACCAATCTGCTTGAGGTCCTTGGTGGTGAGGCCTGAGTCATCGAGGTGACCCTGCAGGAGCTTGTTAAGAATCGATTCGCCGCACCAACTCTTCGACCTGACGGTGATCCGGGCTTTTTAAACTTCGTGAGGCTGCCTCGATTGCGTCAACTATCAGCAGGATACCGGTCTCTTTGCTGGTGGGGTTGCGGCCATGGTACTCAAAGGCTCGAGGGTCAAACGGAGACCCGCTGCGAGCGGCCTTGTCGATAAAGTAGTCCATGGTTGAATTGCCGTGGTGTTCGACGATAAAGTCTATGATTCGCTGAGGTAGAACCGCACCACGGGCGATGGTTACTCCGTCGCGTACATGATTGCGGATAATTTCAGCGCTGACCTCGGGATTGAGCCGATCGTGGGGGTTGTCCCCTTGCTGGTTTTCCGTAAAATACTCAGGTTGTTGCATTTTACCAATGTCGTGATAATACACCCCAACACGCACGAGCTGATCATCAACGCCGATGTCGTGCGAAACCTTTTCAGCCATATTGGCGACCGCCATCACATGCTGGAACGTACCGGGCGCCTTCTCCGAGAGTTCGATGAGCAATGGATGATCAAGATCCATCAGTCGGGTGAGTTTAAGCCTCGGGACATTGCCAAAGAGTGCGATAGCCGGATAGGAAAGGAGAGCCGCAAGTACCCCTGCCGCGACGTTACCACTGAGTAATCCAATGAAGTCGCTTTGGAAATGCAACCGAAGGTCAAAACTCTGAGGACTGAATAGATCGAGACCCAACATGAACAACCCACCGGTGAACGCTCCAATGATGCTCGCCAAAACCATGCGTAGAGGTCCGCTTTCACGTTTAAGCACCAATACCGCCGACCAACCACACGCCAGTGGAATCAAGATCATTCCCGGCATAAAGCGATCGAGCTGTGCGATCAATACCACCGCCAGGAGGTGCAATACCAACCCGAGTGTCTGGCCGAGTTGAGAACCCAAAAGAACCGCCGCGAACGAAACGGGGGCCGCATACGGGCTGAGGGCGGTCTTGTCGAGCAACAACCGAGCGGCAACCATTGAAACCAACAAGGCCAAATAGAGCGATGAAACCGCCCTGAAGCGCATGCAAAGATGGATTTTGGCGCGGCGCAGCGCAATCGAAAAAAAGGTCAACGCCACAAAGTAAAACGCCCATACACCTCCGGCGCGTTTGGGATCGAATTGCAGCCGATCAGGTAAGAGCAGCCGGAGGTTTCCCAGAGTTTCGTGTTTGATTTTTTCACCACGTTTTATGATAAAGCGCGTATCGAAGTTACCGTGGTCGTTAAGAAAGGAAAACGGCTCACTCGACTCCACGTCCCGCGCGGTCTGGGTGCGGTACGTGGTTGGGGCCACCTGATCGACCTGCCACTTTCCGATGGGAGCGACCAGAACGTCAAGGAAGGAGACCAGGGTTAGTAAACCGGCCATGGTTATATTAAAGAGACTTGAAAGCCATATACCGGCAAAAAACGGTTTGCTCTGTATTCTCCGCACGGCCGACATTATAGAGGTGGAGCGTGTGAAGGACAACCATAAAAGTAATTATTTTACAATATACTAAGATTGTCCTTGACATTCGGGTAATTATCTGGTGAGGCTTGGATTCTAAAGAGACCCTTGGGGGTTTAATATGGCGTCGAAGAAAAGCGCAGAGTCCAAAAGAAGAAAAATGGCATCTCCCGCCAAGAAGAAAATCGCTACGCCTCGAGTAGTAGTCAAAGGTAGGTCGCGCTCTCGTTCAAAGAAACCTTCTAAGCCCTTGAAAGTGATCCGCACGGTTCAGGAAATGAAACGGGTCTCCCAAGAACTGCGCTCTCGGCACCGAAAAATCGCATTGATTCCCACCATGGGCTATCTCCATGAAGGACATTTGTCGTTAATGCGCGAGGCTCATCGATATGCGTCGGTCTTGGTGGCAAGTATTTTTGTCAATCCGACCCAGTTCGGTCCTTCAGAGGATCTCGACCGCTATCCACGTGATCTGCCTGCGGATCGTAAGAAAATCCAAGGGGAAGGAGTGGATATACTATTTTTGCCAGAGGCCGGTGAAATGTACCCGGAAGGTTTTCAGACGTTCGTAGATGTTACCGAGGTGACCCGCGACTTTTGCGGCGCATCCCGTCCAGGACATTTCCGCGGGGTGGCCACGGTAGTGGCCAAGCTATTTAATATTATAAAACCGGATGTGGCAATATTCGGAGAGAAAGATTATCAACAGCTCATCACCATCCGGCGAATGGCGCGCGACCTAGATCTTGATGTGCAAGTTGTTGGTTTTTCTACGGTTCGTGAGGAGGATGGGTTGGCGATGAGCTCGCGTAATTCCTACCTGAGTCCAGCCCAACGCCAACAGGCAACGGCGCTTTTCAGGGGTCTGCGCAAAGCCAAAAAACTATGCGAAAGCGGCGAATGCGACTCGGCCGAGCTGACTGCCTCGGTGCTTGACTTGCTTCGCGAAGAACAAGGCATAGTCGTTGAATACGTTGCGGTTTGCGACCCCAACACGCTCGAGCGAATTCCCCAGGTGGAAAAAGACGCCATACTAATCGTTGCCGCTCAGATCGGAACCACTCGACTAATCGATAACATCCGCTTAGGCACGAGGCGGCGAAGATAGCAGAGCGCATACAAGCCAACCATGAACACCCACCACGAGTCGTTGGACGAGCTAACACTACAGCCGGGCAGGTTGGCGTGATCGCCCGGACCATAATCCCAAGAAGGATCGAGCGCGAGTTGGATGTCCTCCAATGTCAGGTCAGCGATTAGGTCAAAGGGGCCAATAGGATGTGTCACATAACCCTCGCGTGCGGCGCCGGCTAGATAATTTCCTGCTGGTACATTCTCGATGGCATAGGAGCCATCAACATCAGTGATGGTGGAGAAATGCTGGCTTTCATCAGCGGTCCAGAGACTGAAAAGGCTATTTGACAAAGGGGGAGTCGTCCCGTCAGCCGCTGCTTCCAAAGTAATTCTTCCATTGATACGATAGGTTGGAGTGGTCTGCCTGCTACCTTGAGTCAAAACAAAGTTGAGGGTGGTATTGCTATCCTCTATCAGTACATCAATTTGATTAGCTTGATTGTAACCCGTATGAGCAGCCGAGAAAGAAAGCAACCCAGCCGGTACCCCCGAAAGTGTATAGCTGCCGTCGGCTGAAGTAGTCGAAGTAAGGCTTGTCCCGTTAAGAATTACCGTTGAACCGCTGCGATCGAGGGGGTTGTCGACCAATCCCACCGACCCCTTGATGATATACCCCTCGGGCGCCCCGGCGGTCAGATCCGGATTGAACGACGGGGTTGCCGTAGCAGCAACAACAAAATTATCTTGGCGTTGGGGCAGGTAACCAAAGGCAACCGCAGTTAGTGAATACGTACCTTCGGCGAGGCCTTCGGCGCTATAGCTACCGGTGCCATCGGCGCTTATACCAATCGCTGAAAGTGTCTGTCCTGAATAGACAAACACCAGAATGCCTCCACAGGGAGTTCCAGCGCATGTTGCAGTGCCGGCAATAGTATATGTATTAGCTGCCGTTGGGTCGAGGTTGAAGTTACGGGTAACGTTTTGTGAAAGGTCAACCGCCGAACTATTGAAACCGCTAAGACCTGAAGCCGTGCACGTTAGGCCATAGACTCCCGAGGGTACGTCCAAGGTATACGTTCCGTCTGCTCCGGATATACCCAGAACGTTCGTACTGCGGACCAGGATCAATGCCCCAGCTATCGCTGCACCGGTGTCCGACCGCGTCACCGTGCCAGTTAATGTCACGGCAAAAACACAACAATTATGGGTTAGTAGAACAAGCGTCAATATCCACGAACGCATATTATCAAAACTATCACATTTTTCGGTTCAAGAAAAGAAGCTGCTCTTAACAGACAGGAACGACTGAATCTTTGTTACCGGTACTTATTTTTATTTAAACTTACCAACTTTGTTTTTAGTTCCGACCATTGTGTGTTTACCGCAGTGAAAACCTTCTCTGTCTGCCTTAACAATTTTGTTAACTGTGTGGTTTTGGCCGCAATATCTGCCAACTTCTGATCGAGAGTTTCCGCTAGTCGATCTGTCTTTGGATTTTTTATCATAGGTCACCCCTTTTCATTAAAAAGAACAGCAAATATCAAGCCAAATATTGAAACCAGTCGAAACGGGCAGTTGTGAACCTAAGGGGTGTGAAGAAATTACATCTTGTGTTCGAAAATCAGACACCCGGGGCGGTCACGTGAGGTAGTCAGGATGGAGAACTAGCTATTTTCTATTTCGTTTCTTACTTTTTGATGCCGTCTTGATGGGCAGCACCTCGCGCAAGTATTGTCCGGTGAAGGAGCTGTCAATCGTGGCTAACTTCTCAGGGCTGCCGATTGCTACTATCCGTCCGCCGGTCGCGCCGCCCTCGGGGCCTAAATCAATGATGTGATCTGCCTGCTTGATCACGTCGAGGTTATGCTCAATCACCACCACGGTGTTGCCGTGGTCGACCAGGCGGTTCAGAACCTCGACCAGCTGGCGAATGTCGTCCATGTGCAGACCCGTCGTGGGTTCGTCGAGAATGAACAGGGTGCGACCGGTGGCGCGGCGGGACAACTCGCGCGCCAGCTTGACGCGCTGAGCCTCGCCGCCCGAAAGCGTGGTGGCCGATTGGCCAAGCTGCACATAGGTAAGGCCCACATCAAACAAGGTCTGGAGCCTGCGCCGAATGGAGGGTTGGTGTTCGAAGAATTCGAGCGCTTCCCCCACGGTAAGATCTAGCACCTCGGCGATGTTTTTGCCGCGGAAGGCAACTTCGAGGGTCTCTCGGTTGAAGCGCCGGCCGGCGCAGACTTCGCAGGTGATGAACATATCCGGCAAGAAGTGCATCTCGATACGGATCTGCCCGCCGCCCCCGCAGGATTCGCAACGCCCGCCGCGGACGTTGAACGAGTAACGCCCCGGGCCGTAACCGCGAACCCGGCTTTCGGGAAGGCTTGCAAATAGTTCACGAATGGCGGCGAAGACGCCGGTATAGGTGACCGGGTTGCTGCGCGGCGTGCGGCCAATCGGGCTCTGATCGATATGGATTACTTTGTCGAGTTCTTGAAGCCCTTCAAGGCGTCGGTGTGACGATGGGGCGTCGTGGGCGCGGTGGAGTTTCTGGGCCAGCGCGCGAAACAGGGTATCGATCACTAAGGTGCTTTTGCCCGATCCCGAGACCCCGGTCACGCAGGTGAACACTCCCAGGGGGAACTCAACATCGATATTTTGGAGGTTGTTGCCACACGCCCCCAAGAGACTGAGGGTGGCTTTGGCCTTGCGGCGCTGCTTGGGCAACGGAATCTTTTTACGCCCGGATAAATAAGCGCCGGTAAGCGAATCCGAGTGTGCTTGAATCTGCGAAGGCGTACCTTCGGCCACCACCTCGCCACCCTGGCGGCCGGCGCCGGGGCCCATATCGAGCACGTGGTCGGCAGCTAAAATAGTGGCCGGGTCATGCTCGACCACCACGACGGTATTGTCGCGATCGCGCAGGTCCTTGAGGGTTTGGAGGAGCTTGCCGCAATCACGGGGGTGCAGCCCGATGGTCGGTTCATCCAGGACATACAGAACGCCCACCAAGGCCGAACCGATTTGGGAAGCGAGCCGAATGCGTTGACCTTCGCCGCCCGATAATGTTCCGGCGCGGCGGTCGAGCGAAAGATAATCGAGTCCGACATCAACCATAAACCGAAGCCGGCTCCGGATCTCTTTGATAATACGCTCGCCGACCCGCACCCGCCGCGCGTCAAAAGTGAGATTCTCAAGAAAGAGGAGCGCTTCGCGTACGCTCTGGTTGGTAAAGTCGGCTATCGAGCCGGCCGCCGACCAGGACGCTGAGCGCCTCGGGGCGCAAGCGTTTACCGTGACACGCGTCGCAGGGGCGGTACGAGACGTACCGGTCGATATCTCCGCGGATCATATCGCTGCCCGTCTCGCGGTAGCGGCGCTCGAGCTGCGGGATAACCCCTTCAAAGGCCCGTCTGAACTTGTGGCTCATGCCGTCGTGCTCGACCTTGAAGACCAGCTCTTGACTGCCTGTGCCCTGCAGCAGGAGCTCCTGGTGCGCGGCCGACAGGCTCTGAAACGGCGCGTTGAGATCGATATCGTAGTGTTGGGCCAGCGTCTCGATCATCTGCCATTGGTAGCTTTGCGCGCGGGGTCCCCAGGGCTCGATTGCGCCTTCGGCGATTGAGCGCGACGGATCAGGCACCAGAAGCTCCGGATCAAAGATCCGCAGCTCGCCCAAGCCGTCGCAGGCCGGGCAGGCGCCGTGTGGGTTGTTGAATGAAAACAACCGCGGAGAGAGTTCGGGTAACGAGAGGCCACACTCGATGCAGGCATGCCGCTCGGAAAAAAGCGTCTCGGCCTCGGCCGTGGCTATTTTTAACCAGGCCCTCCGTGTGTTTTAACGCGGTCTCGACAGAGTCGGTCAGGCGCTGGCGGGCCTCGGGTTTAGCCACCAGGCGATCAACCGTAACATCGATGGTGTGGGCTTTCTTGGGATCGAGCTGGAAGTCGGTGTCGAGCTCGCGGCTTTGACCATCGACGTTGACGCGCGTAAAACCTTGGCGCCTGAGCTCTTCAAAGAGTTTACGTTGTTCGCCCTTGCGTCCGCGCACGACTGGCGCCAGCACCGAAAAGCGCGTGCCGATCGGTAGGGCGAGTACCCGGTCGACGATCTCCTGGACCGTTTGGGAGGCAATTGGTTTGCCGCAACGGGGACAGTGAGGGTCGCCCAGTCGTGCGTAGAGGAGGCGCAGGTAATCGTACACCTCGGTTACGGTTCCAACCGTCGAGCGCGGGTTATGACTGACGGTCTTTTGCTCGATTGAGATCGCCGGTGAAAGGCCTTCGATGCTATCGACATCCGGTTTGGGCATCTGCTCGAGAAACTGGCGTGCATAGGCCGAGAGCGATTCGACATACCGGCGCTGTCCCTCGGCGTAGAGGGTATCAAAGGCCAGCGAGGATTTACCCGAGCCGGACAGTCCGGTGACAACAATCAACCGGTTACGGGGTAGATTGACGTTGATATTCTTGAGGTTATGCACCCGCGCGCCGCGGATGCGGATACACTGTATGCCCGTGTCTGCCATGGGTTAGCGTGCCTCGGATGAAGAGGGCGACGTGCGTTCGGCCATGTCGGCGGCAAGCGCAATAGCTGCGTGCATGCTGGTTGGGTCGGCCAGATCGCGCCCGGCGATGTCGTAGGCCACCCCGTGATCGGGCGCGGTGCGGATTCGGCCTAAGCCCAAGGTGACGTTGACCGCCTCGGTAAAGTGCAGCACTTTGATCGGTCCTAAACCTTGGTCGTGATAGAGCGCCACCACGGCGTCGTATGCACCGGCTACTGCTTGCACAAAAAGCGAGTCGGCAGGTAACGGGCCGACGATGTTTACGCCCGCTGCGCGAAGCATCGCCACCGCCGGGGCAAGAATCTCACGCTCTTCTTGACCTTCCGTGCCGTACTCCTCGCCATGTGGGTTGAGCGCCGAAAGCGCCAACCGAGGCGGGTTTGCACAGAAGTAACGGCTCAGATCCGCAGCCGCAACCGTGACCAGGTCAACAAGCCGCAACCGATCGAGCGCAGCGGCCACCTGCCGGAGCGGCAGGTGCGTGGTGGCCAGCACCACCTTCAGACGCGGGCCGGCTAGCATCATAACCGGCATGTGGGCGTTAAAGCGCGCCGCGAGCCATTCGGTTTGACCGGGCCCCACCGCCTGCATAAGGGTGAGGGATCGTTTATGGAGTGGTCCTGTTACCAGCGCCTTAACCTCCCCCGCTTCAAGGGCATGTGCCGCGGCCTCAAGGTAGGCGACTTGGGCGCGACCGCCGTGTTCGCTGAATTGGCCGGGAGGGCAATCGGCCGGGCGCAGGTGGGTTACCGCCCGGATTTCGAAGTCAATAGACGTATTGCTTGCCAAAGCGGCCCGCGCGAGGATGCCGTGATCGCCGAACACTATTGGTTTGATCCGCGCCTGCAACGCCGGGGAAGCTAAGGCCTTGACCAAAACTTCCGGCCCCACCCCGGCCGGATCGCCCAAACTAATGCCAATGGTGATCATAATTTAACTTCAATGTGTGATTTGCGGCGTATCTCGTCAAGCCAATCCCGAACCGCCTTGGTGGTCTTCTCGCGATGGAGTCGCGCGCGGATTTCGTCCCGCACCTCGTCCAGGGGGCGAGCTCCCTCGGTGACGCGTTCGTTGACCATGATGAGGTGAAGGCCAAAGCGCGTCCGCACCACATCGCTTACCGCGCCAGGTTTGAGGGCAAAGGCGGCCTTTTCAAAGTTGGGCAACATGTCCCCGCGGCGAAACCAACCGAGATCGCCGCCCTGCGCGCCACTCGCATCCTCCGAGTATTGTTTCGCAAGCTCGGCGAACGACGCGCCGGATCGAATTTGCTTCAGTACCTTCTCGGCCTTGGCGCGCGCCGTTTGCTCTTGTTCAGGCGAGCAGTTTTCTGGCAACATAAACAAAATGTGGCTCGCGCGGATCTTCTCGTTTGAAGCGCCGCTCTGGTATTGCATCTGGTAGTAACTCTCGATGTCTTTCTCTCCGACCTGTACCTTGCTTTGGATATCCATGCCAAAGAGTTTTCGCTGCTCAACCTGGTTCTTGAGTTCCTTCCGAAACTCATCGATGGTTTTGCCCTCGTTCGCCAGCGCCGCAGTCAGCTGCTCTTTGTCGAGTTTGTTATACTCCATCAGATTCTTCAGTTCCTGCTCAACTTCTTCGTCGGTTACGACAATCTTACGCTCGCGAACTTGCTGGCGAGTGAGTAGATCATCGATCAGCGTATCGAGGGCCTGCTTGCGAATTTCGGTCGTACGGTTAAGTTTTTCATCGGCGGTCAACGAGCTGGGAATGTCGTCCAGCGCGATCTTTCCGCTGCGATCCACCTCCGACACGAGCAGCACCTCGCCGTTCACCACGGCCGCAATGCGATCAAGCACCTCGGTCGCGGCGGGGCTTCCCCCCGCACACAACAGAACCACGGCCGCAGACAGCGCCAGGTTGAAGAGCTTTTGTCCGAAAACGTTCATAAAGAAACTTCCTTTCAGCGCGACTAACATCCAACCACGGTAACAACCTCGTACGAGCGCATCGCGCGGACTTCAACAGTTAATGAATCCGATCGAGAAGTTTGAGATCGCGCTCAATTTTTGCGTTCGCGTGAAGATGTTCTAAGTACTCCTTCTCGGCCTCCTTGCCTTTTTGCTCCAGGAGCTTCCGCTCAATTTCATCCGTAGCCTCCTCAAGAGTCAACTCGTGGGCCGGACGTTTGTCGACCAACTTAAAGAGGTGAAAGCCGTACGATGAAGCCACCACCTGGCTGCAGCGGGATGGCGCGAGCTGGAAACAGACTTCTTCGATCGCCGGGGGCATGCGCCCGCGCGGAAAATACCCCAGATCGCCGCCTTCGCTCGCCTCCGGGCCCAATGAATGTTGGCGGGCCAGTTCCTCGAACGAGGCGCCCTTCAGAATGTCCTGACGCAGACGTTCGGCTTCCTCTTGGGTGCGGGTAACGATTTGACGAACTCGGACTTCCTCGGGCTTTGCAAACTCCTTCTGGTGGGCAGAAAAATATTGCGCTATTTCATCGCGACCGACGGCGAGGCGCATGAGCACCTCCTGCTCGATCAACTTACGCTGAAGGAGATTTTCTGAAGTTTCTTTGCGATACTGCGCTATCGTTTTGCCCTTGTGTATGAGGATATTTTCCCATTCTCCCGGCGGATATTGACGGGTGGCGAGCATCACCGCCGCATCGACCAAACTTGGATCGACCAATACACCGGTGCGCCGCGCCTCCTGCAGCAAGAGCCGGGTATCGATCAGCTGCTCGAGCACGTTGCGCTTGGCCCGGCCGGCGCTCTCTTCGTCGATAAAAAAGCCCTTGCCAGCATCTTTTGTTTCCTGGAGAACCGCGAAGTATTCTTCGTACATAATCGGCTCGCCGTTGACCATCGCTACAGGCATTTTTTCCAAGCCGCGATTTGGGTTGTTGCCGGGGCACGCCCATAGACCCAGGGCAATCCCGGAAAACCAAAGCACGGCTCTACCTGCTGGAGGATACCTGCGCGCCACGAGCGTACCTCTGTTCAGTTTAAGGTGTGGTTTTATTGCCGGCCATCGGCTGGTTCTTTGGCTGGTTTTCAGGTTGGACTTTGATCGGCTGGCCCGCCGATGGCGGGGCGAGGGGCGGTGGGGTCTGGGGCGCTTGGTTGGAAGCATCGAACTGTACTTTATCCAACGCATTTTCGAATATTTGTACTCCAGCCTTGCGCTTCATCTCCTCGAGAAATGTTTGGTAGGCGTCCATCCGGACCTTGGAGAGAAGGGTGGTTCGGATCTGGTCCTTGACTTTATCAAGGGGGTAATCGACGGCCGCTTGGCGGCCGGCTTGGCGCAGAAAGTAATACCCTTTCTCGTCTTCCATGAGGCCGCTGAGATCATTGGATTGCTTCAGACCAAAGGCAGCAGCGGCAAAGGCCTTGCCGTATTCTTGTTGGAGTTGATCGTGTTCTTTGAAGGTGGTGTCGACGACGGACGGCTTGCCGGTTTTATCGGCCTCGCTCCCGTGAGTGATTTTTTCAAACAGTATTTGATCCTGGGGCTTGGCATGTAGTTGTCTAAGCGCTTCTTGGGCCTGGAGCTTTGCTTTTTTTCGCAGGACCGCATTGTTTTTCGGCGCCGAGTATAAAACTTGCTGTACCCGCACTTTCTCAGGCGCCTTGAAATGACTGATGTTATCCTGGTAGTACTTTTCTATATCGGCGTCGGGGACGGTCAGATCTTTAGCGCGTTTATCATTGAACTCCGATCTGACAAAATAGGCCGCCATGATGCGCTTGACGGCGCCCTGCACCTCGGGATCTTTTTCCAATCCCAACCGTTTGGCTTCTTGCGCCAAGACCTCACGTTCAACGAGGCCATCAAGCAGTCTCTTCTTTTGTTCCGGCGTGTTGAAACGGGCGCGGAACATCGGATTTTGTTGGGAAAGCTGGGATTCAAAATCAGCCACGGTGATTTCGACGTTGCCGACGCGC
Organism: uncultured delta proteobacterium; assembly: GCA_963754925.1. GTDB lineage: Bacteria > Myxococcota > B64-G9 > B64-G9 > B64-G9 > CAVWHX01. The sequence goes on along the minus strand of CAVWHX010000004.1, from coordinate 322,125 downwards.
GCGACGACCTCGGACGAGCCAGCCGGGTTGGCGCCGGTTTTTCCCGCCACCGTCGACCCCCCTGAGCCAGCCTTGCATCCCGTAAGGGCCAGACTTCCGACACACAGCGACAACGCCACCATCTCAATTCTTAACCAATGTTTCATTTCTCGTTTCCTCCTCTGATAGGTTAGGTATACCATAGCATCTATAACAAAACGTAACACTTGGTATATTCCACGGTGAATGTATCTCTGCTTACCATTTGAACGTTATTTTTCAAAGAATAAAACGCTTCGGGTCCGGCATGCCCAGCACGCGATCTCGGTACCTAACATTTCCCACCGTGTCATCAGTCATTTTTTAAACAGCTCTTCAAGGGCCTTTTTTGCTGTTCCGGTGTTGCGGCGGGAGGCTTGACCCGGCCGGGTATGAGAGGACCGAAGCGTGAGCGAAAGGCGTTTGCGATTCACATCAACCTCCAGCACCCGGGCCTGTACCCGTTCGCCAACCGTGACGATCTCAGCAGGGTGCGCCACGTGCCGATCGGCGAGCTCCGAAACATGAATGAGCCCTTGCAGGGGCAGGCCAACCTCAACAAACGCGCCAAAATGCGTCAGATTAGCCACGGTTCCGGAGAGCTCCATGCCCGGTCGCAGGTCTGCCAATGAACGCACCAGTGGGCTTACCGATATGCCGCGGGCGCTCTGGGGAGTGGACTTACCGTGCGCTCGCTCCCAGGTTACGAGCTGACGCGCATCCTCGAGCGCGCTCAGCAACCGAACGGCATCGACCCGTTCCAGATACTCGCCGAGTCCGAGCTCATCCGCGGCAAGGAAGGCATACCCTTGGAGCGGGTCACGCAACCGACGGCACACCACCTCGGCCGCGGCCAGCTTGATGGGTTTAGCCAACGCCTTGGCCTGTTTCATCAGTCCCGCTTCGCGCACCGGCTCGACGGCTACCCCGGCACCACTGAGCGCTTGGATTAGTTCGACATACGAGCCACGGCCGGAAAGCCGCGCCACTCCGACGTGCTTCACGGTGCGTGTCTGAAGCCAACCAATAAGCCGATCGGTTTCGCGCAAGCCCATTTCGGCTGCGTGCGCCTCCTCGCCGTCCAGGACCGCAACCCATACGCGCCGCTCGTCGCAAACGACGCCGGCTACAGCGCCCTGAAGCGGCGGGCGCGCCAACAGGGCGTAGAGCGCCTCGGCCGCCATGATGATCACCTCGCGTTCGGCCCGTTCGTAGAGCGTGTCGAGCACCGCCTTTGAAGCAACGCGGGCAAGCTCCTCTGCAACCGAAGCGCTCGAAAGAGATTCCGTGACGCGCTCGATCGCGCCGTCGGGGAACACGACCTCGATCCAGAGCAGACCGTCGGCAACACCGCGGCTTACCGTGAAGAAACGGTGCGGCGGTATCTCGTCGCACGACTCGCGCTGACCGGCAAACGCGCCGAGGTCTCCGAGATTCGGATTGGAGAGGTCACGCACCTGTACCCGGAGACTTCCCTGTTTGAGGGTGGATGATACCAGCGCCACATAGGCGCCCATGAGAAGCTTACGCCGCTTTTCATCAGTGCCGGTTCTCTGCGCCCAACGGATGGCCGAAGCCTGAAGGCGGGTGGTAAGCGGCTCGCTCCAGTCGATTCCCTGGGCATATTCCTCCAAGGCACGATAGGTTCGAAACGCTTGGCGGATTTTTAAAACCTGGGCTGGGACGATCCAGGTGGAGGTTTGGGTTAATCGATCGAGGAGCGCCAAACAGGTGTCTCCGGCGCGGGTACGGTGGCCAATCTCCTCAATTAACGGCGGGGCCATCCCCGCGGAAAGCCCTTGGTGTTCGATGTAGCTTGCAAACGATACCAGTGACATGGTTTCTGATGCCCTCGCTGTTTTTTCGCCTAGGGGGTCGTCGGTGCCGGAGGGATGCTTGCACCGCTAGCGTCCGGTTTTGGTTTTTGAGGAGCAGGTGTTGCCTCTGCTTGCCCGGCTGACGGGAGCACGGTATCTTTGTTGGTGCGGATCACCTCGAGCACGTTGTCGACTTTTCGAACCCAATTACTCGCATCGGGAAAGCGACCGCTTCCGAGGGTCTCAGCCTTCTTGAACCGGCTTCGGGCTTCGTTGAGGATACTTTCTATCCCGTTATACGTTCGCTTGGCTTCTAGGTAATTAATTTCGGTAACGTTGTCATCAATCTCATTTATCAGCTTGAGGTTAAGACCCTCCAGGCGTTTAGCGCGATCGAGAAGAGCCTTGCCTTTTTGGAAGTTTTTATCATCTTCAGAACGGATAAGATTGTTGGCCAAATCCATCAAAATCGCGGCGTAGGCTTGGTTGAGTGAGGGTACATCATCGAACTCCTGAATTCCTGTCGGTAGTCGCTCGCGCGGGAGTTCGATTGCTTCATACAACATACCCTGGCTCGGATCGTTTGGTTTATATATCTCGCTGCCCCACAGAAAGATAATCCCCTTCTTGACTAATAGGGTATTGCCGTCCGGCACCAGATAAAACTTTTTTGAATGTATCACGCTGAACAAGTAAACTATTACCATCAGGAGCGCAAGCACCACGGTAAAAACAAAGAAGAACCTAATTCCCCCCCTCTTGCGGGGTGGCGCGTTTTGACTCTCCACTATTCCTTCAGGCATGGTGTCCTCCTTCCGTGGTGGAAACTACTCCTATTTGTTTGAGATTGCGGTATTGTCCCCGGTAATCGAGACCGTAGCCAACCACAAAAACATTAGGAACTGCAAATCCCAGATAATCAATGGGTACGTTCACCGTGCGCCGCGAAGGTTTTTCAAGCAATGCACAAACCTTGAGACTCCGCGGGCGACGGGCGGTTAGTTCAAGAAGCAGGTATCGCATGCTCGATCCGGTATCGATAATATCCTCTACCACAAGTACATCCATTCCTTCGATCGCCATGGTAAGGTCAGAAGTAATGCTGATATGGCCAGAGGTGGTCCGATCGCGGTAACTCGATAATCCTAAAAAAATCTATGGTCAACGGCAACGCTATGTTCCGGCAGAGATCAGCCAGGAAAACAAACGAACCCTTCAATACCCCGACCAATAAAAGATTCAATCCCTTGAAGTCGCGGGTTATTGCCGCACCGAGTTCAGCAACCCGTGATTGGATCTGGCTTTCAGTTAATAACACCTCTACATCAGTATTCACAACGATTCGCGATCCAGGCTTTTGCCTAACGCTCTGTTTGATATGCGGTTAATTTGCTCGCCGATCAACGGATAGACTTTAGACAACTCTGATTAAAAGACGCAAGAGCATTTTTCGTAGGGGGGAAAAGCGAGCTGCCTCAAGGTTGCGAGAGGGAAATACTTAATCCCTTCTTCCCTGACGAGGGTGTAGTAAAACTCAAAAAACCCGTCACCCGCGCGAAAGCGCCACCCTCTCCTTAAGAGGAAGAAGGGGGTGAAAGGTGGGTATTATCTTTATTGGGGCAACCTGCTTCGGACTAGCAGAGTATTTTTAAAATTGGCCGGCCTACTGTGATCGCGCGATCGCACAAGCGGAATCCCCCAGCGCGATTGGAATTAGTTGTCGCCCTTCGGTCTCAATAGATTTGAAACCGTCCGCATCCTTTATCTGGTCAGGGGTGTGGAAGACTACCAGAATAAGGACGGCATGTCTAAAAATCGGCTGCGGTCTCACGATCACTCCGTAGATTTTTCCGGCCGAAAATATTATCTACAATTCTTATGCCATTTTATCAAAGCAACAAAATCAAGTAGTTATAATATTATTAATTGTGATCCGGGAGGTGTTTTTGAGGTCTTTTTTGACCCAGGATATGTATCTTACCCAGGGCAATAACGGGTTAGAGGCCGCAGAGTTCAATATGAAATAGTAGATGCTACTAGTTGTTAACAAATGCGGGGAAGGGGCTCGCCCTCTGGCTGGTCTAGCAACCGGCTACCGCCTATGGTGGTTATTAAAATGACCTGGCCGGATGGTTCGGGACGAACATCACCAATATCGGCGGCGCCTTCTCCTCCCGGCAGGCTTCGTAACAAAGCCAGTGCATGAACCGCCAGTTCTTGGGGTACAACCGCCACAAATCGACCTTCGCAGGCGAGGTGGAGTGGATCCAGTCCAAGCAGTTCGCAGGCGACGCGGGTGTCGGGCGCGATCGGAACGGCGCGCTCGTCAACCCAGATCCCTACACCCGAAGCCGCGGCGAACTCGTTGAGCACAGCCGCGAGCCCGCCTCGGGTTGGATCGCGCAAGCAATGAACGGCTGGAAAGCGCGTGAGGAGATCAAGCGTTAGCTTCGCCACCGAAGCGCAATCTGAACGAAGGCTGCCGGTCAAATTGATCCCGGCTCGCACGGCCATAATGGTGGCGCCGTGATCGCCAACCGGACCGCTGACCAGGATGCGGTCGCCGGGACGGGCTCGATCCCCGCTAACCTCGACGCCGGGTAACCGTACACCCACCCCGCTGGTGGCAATAAATACGCCGTCGCCCCGGCCGCGGGGGAGCACTTTCGTGTCGCCGGTTACTATCGCCACGCCAGCTTTGCGGCTCTCCGCAGCCATGCTGGTGACGAGGCGCTCGAGAAGCGACAGCGGCAAACCCTCTTCCAATATAAACGCTGCTGAAAGAAAGCGCGGGAGAGCGCCGCACATGGCGATGTCGTTAACCGTTCCACACACCGCCAACGTGCCGATGTCGCCTCCGGGAAACTCCAGCGGCTCGACCACGAAGGCGTCGGTTGAAAAAGCGAGGTCTCCCGAGAGAGCGATTATCGCCCCGTCGTTGAGTCGCGCCAATTCGGGATTGCCCAAATGTTTGAGGAAGAGGTCCCGGATTAATCGACCGGTTGCCCGGCCTCCGGCGCCATGGGCGCGTTCGACCACGGCTGATTCGAGGGGTTCGTTAGGTATCATAGGAAGGAATCTAGCACAGGAAAGCGTTGCTAACAAATAGAGAGGGCATTGGGTAGTGTTTAATTTAGTTACTAAATTATAATCTTGACAATTTGAAAAATTACTCCAAAATGGAGGAAGAAGGAGGATCAATGGCTGTACTCAACGTAAAGAGTTTTCCCGATAGGCTTTACAAGAAGATCCGGGTTCTTTCAAAGAAAGAAAATCGCTCCGTGTCGCAACAGGTGATCTACATTCTTCGAAATGCCCTGGAAGAGAAAGAATCGATGTCCATTCTGGGCCTCCGGGGTCTCGGGAAGGAAATCTGGCGCGAGGTAGACGCCGCTGCTCACGTTCGGACCGAGCGTGACTCATGGGATTAACCAAAGATCTGGGCAAAGGCCCCGCCTATCTGGATACCGCCCCATTTATATATTTTATCGAGGAGCATAAAGAGTATTTGTCGGTGGTCGAGTCGGTTTTCCATGGTATTGCTCAAGGCAAGCTCCAAGCCTTTACCTCGGCATTAAACTTTGGCCGAAGTATGGGTGATTCCATTCCGCAACAACAACCCTGGGCTGGCTCAAAAGTACGAGGAATTTTTGTCACGGAGCAAGGGACTTCACCTGGTGGATATTGATCGGTTCGTCTTAAAAGAGGCCGCCTATCTCCGGGCGATGTCGTATGTAAAAATGCCTGATGCGATCCAGATCGCGACGGCTTTGCGTTGCGGATGCACGACCCTAATAACCAACGACCGAGATCTCCCCCAAATCTCTGGGCTGAAGATATTACAACTCAACAATTATGTGTAGTTATGATTTTGGACGACGTAGGAGGCATGTGTCAGTTGCCCTACAAAGCCCCTCGGAAAGAAATCCCCTAATGGTTGATTCCCCCGCTATCGGGTAAAAAAAGATAATTGCAAGGTTGGTTTTTAAGTCGTAAAGGTTTTTGAGCTCTGGTCGCTTTGATCAGCGCAAGAAAGGGAGATGAAAGAGGTGCAATTTGGGCCACATTTTGTCGATGTAAAACAAACTAACTTATTCAAGAAAAATGTTTTAACGCAAACCGACCGGCTTCGCGTTGATAAAAATTGATGGGGACTTGATGCCATATCAAACTGATGAGAGACTGAAGAGTTATCTCGACACGAATCAATTGCATCGTGAACAAATGTGTCTCGCGATACTGTCGATTGACAAGAGATTCTCTGAGGTTCGCCCAAGACACCTGCGAGGCTGACCTGATGGTGGTAGAGATATCGAAGCCATTTTTCGTCATGAACAGCGCGCAGTTGCTGCAGTCGGATTTATAAATCAAGCCGAAGGTGGCGTGGCCCTTCTTAGGCTTTCTGCTGTTCCCCAGCGCTCCGCCCGTGGCACTCATAGTTGCGTCAAATCGACTTCAAATGTCCATGTACCGTCCAGTCTTTGAGAGAGCAGAGCGGATGGGCGAACGCTAGCTATAATGCGCGCCCGAGTGTGGAAAGGGAAAAAATAACAAAGCTGACCTGGAGCAGAGCCGGAGTAAGGATCAACGTCTGGAGAACCCAAAACTACCCACTACCTCCTATATTTTAGGATAATTCAAATTAGGACGCTACCGAGCATCGCTCGGTATCAGTTCTTTACACTATTGCACGGCTTGCCTATACTTGCCTTAAGCCATGTCCAATGAAAAAAAATTTTCAAAGGCTACGACCTCAACCCACGCGATACGCGCCGAGAGCTATTCCGGTCTCAGCTTACAGCGTTGCAATCTGGTCGAGGTCGAAGGACCTCACCCGGGCGCGGTGCACGCCATAACCGGCGATCGGCTGGTGGTGGGCAAGAGCCCCGACTGCGACTTGTGTATTCCGGACCTCACCGTCAGCCGCCAACATTTTGAGATCATCTCCGAGGGCGGCCGGTATTTGATCAAAGACCTCGAGAGCACGAATGGAACCGAGCTCGACGGCGCCCGGGTACGCGAGGCCTACCTGCGTCCCGGGGCGCTCGTTAAAGCCGGCGGAGTGGTTTTACGTTTTCAGGCCGGTTACGACCCCGTGCGGATTGCGCCCTCCGAGCGCGAACGCTTTGGCACCATGCTGGGCCGATCGGTGCGCATGCGGGAGATCTTTGCCCTACTCGAGAAGGTCGCGCCCCTCGACGCCACCGTGCTGCTGCTTGGTGAAACCGGTACCGGAAAAGGCGCGGCCGTTGCCGCGCTGCATGAACAGAGCCCGCGCACGAACGGGCCGCTTATCACGGTCGATTGCGGGGCCGTGGCGCGCAATCTGATTGAGAGCGAGTTGTTCGGCCATGTCAAGGGCGCCTTTACCGGGGCGAGCGCTCCGCGTAAGGGCGCGTTGGAAACCAGCGACGGCGGGACCCTTTTTTTAGATGAGCTCGACGACTTGCCGATGGATTTGCAGCCGAAGTTGCTGCGCGCATTAGAGGAGCGGGTGTTTGTCCGGTTGGGTTCCAACCAATCGGTTTCTTTCAACGCGCGCGTCGTGGCGGCCTCCAAGAAGGATCTATGGATGGAGGTGGCGGCCGGTCGTTTCCGCGAGGATCTCTACTACCGCCTCTCGGTGGTCACCATTCACTTGCCGGCGCTGCGGGAGCGGCCCGAAGACATTCCTGTGCTCTACGAACACTTTGCCGGGGATACCGCGGCGCGCTTTGACGAGTTGCCGGCCGCAAACCGCGAGCGCTTCTTGAACCACTCCTGGCCAGGCAACGTGCGCGAATTGCGTAACGCGGTCGAGCGCAGCCAGGCTCTCGATGGGGAGTGTTTCCCCGGCGCACCGGACGGCACGCGTCAGTCGAGCGCGGGTGCCGGAATAGGGGCGTCTCCCGGTGCGCTGATACCAGACTACGCGATACCGTTTAAGGAGGCCAAGGAGCATCTCGTCGAAGCCTTTGAAAGCGAATACCTCAAACGGTTGCTCGCGCGCGCTTCGGGCGGCGTGGCGGGAGCGGCCCGCGAAGCCGGCATTGACCGTAAGCATCTCTATTCTCTCCTCGAAAAGCATGGGCTTTCGCCGCCTGAGAAGAAGCCACGAGGGGACGAGGAATAACGGCATCTATTTAGTTTCATTGAAGTTCCTGCAAAAACCGAAAGATAATCAGGGCAAGCAGCATGATGAGATAGAACCGAAGAAAGTAAAGCGCCACCTTCACGGTGGGGGTCATGGTTATGCGAGGCATGCGGGCACCTCTTCTCGAATACTATTAGTTCTTAGTAAGATCATTATGCCGGATAATGCCGCGAATACGATCCTGGGGATCGACCACCGGCACCATGCGATAATGATATTTGGCGAAGAGCTCGATGAGATCATCCTGGGTGTCGTCCTCCTCGGCCGAAACCACCGGAGAGACCATCAGGTCGCCGAGCGTGAGGTTGTCTTGCGCCAACACTAAATCGCGCAGATCCACTACGCCCTGGAGGAAATTCTCTGAGCTCGTCACCACATAAATATATGAAATGTTCTTGGGATTGTGGCGGGATGAGCGGAGATTCTGGAGAACTTCGCCGACCGTGACCTCCTTTTGAAAGGTTACAAATTCTTGGCTCATCATATTGCCGGCCTTGGCCTCGCGCGCTGATAAGATCTCCTTGATGCGCTGGGCGCGGTCTGACGAAAGGAGCGCCTGGAGTTCCGTCATATCGTCATGGGGAATCACGCTGAAAAGGCTGGCCAGCTGCGGAATGCTCATCTCGGAAAGAATCTGGCGGGCGCGTTCCTGTCGTAAGTTGGCAATAAGTTGACGCTGGGCCCGCGGCTCAGCCTCAACGAGGGTTTCGGCCGCCTTTTCGGAATCCAGTGCGGAGAACAGAGCTTCTTGTTCCTCACCCCCGAGCTGCTCCAGCGCATCGGCCAGGTCTTCAGGGGGCAACTCTTTGAGCTGCCTTCTCGTAACCGACAATGAAACCTTATCGGTGGCGATTGCGTCCTCTAACGACAACGGTTGGACATATTTCCAGGAGATCAGGTTGTCTTTAATCAATTGACTGCCAAGCCGCCAACGCCGCAGCAGACCATTGAACGAGGAATCGACATGAACCAAGAGCAAGTGCCCTTTAGCTTCGAGCAGGTGCACGTCGTTGACGACCTCGATACGCCTGCCATCCATGTCGAGGATGGTCCTCCCGATGAGATGTTTGTCGAGCAAGATCCAACCAGGCTGGTCGACAAACGGTTTATAGCGGTCGCCCTCATCGGGGGGTTTTACAAAGATGGCGTCATCCTCTATGCGCAATACACGGTCCCAGGGAACCAATTGCGTGGGCTTGCCCCAACCGAACTCGAGGTAGATGCCGGCCGCCTCCGGGTAGGGTTCTTTGACGGTGAAAACCAGGTCGGCAACTTTTCCCAGCCGGTCCTTGATCTTGCCGGCGCATACCGGTCTCTTGAGGAGTTGTGAAAAGTACAGGAACCTGAAGTCGCCGACCCCCAGGGCGGGATCATAGACCTTCTTAGTCTGTTCAGATTGCGTGGACATCATAACTCCTTACCGATCGGCTATCCAAACCACTGCGGAAACAGGGTACTGACGGCGAACAGGGTTGACATCACGGTGACAAATATAACAATCGACCAGTTGGCGATATTTTGTCTTCGGTTGTTGACGTAGGTACCCATAAAGGATGTGTCGTTTAAAATCAAAATCAAAAACACCAACGCCGACGGCAATAACGTAACTGCAACCACCTGAACAAACATCGTGATGGTAATCAGCGGCGCCCCTGGAATGAGCACTACGGCGCCCGAGGTGAAAAGTATTCCTAAATAGATTATATAAAACCAAGGGGCATCCTTGACTCGTTGGTTGAGGGAGTGGGCCCAGCCGAAAACCTCTCCGACCGCCCAAGAGGTGGATAATGAAATGCAGAGGGCCCCGAGGAACCCGGCGTCAAAAAGACCGATGGCAAAGAGTTTACGGGCGAGCTCACCATGACCGCCCGGCAAGAGGGGTACCAGCGCCTCGGCGGTTTGTTTGGCGTCCTCAACTACGATCGGGGGCTGATGATAGAAAAAGGCCGCGCCGGTGGCGATGATGATGAAGGCCGCAACCAGGCAGGTGAGAAAAGAACCGACTAATGTATCTACCTTGCCAAAATTTATATCGTGGATATCCATACCCTTGTCCACAACGGCGCTCTGCTGGAAGAATATCTGCCAGGGGGTGATGGTGGTGCCGATATTGGCAAGAAGTATAAATATCAGGGCTCCCGTGGCGCTGCTGGTTAGACTTGGTATGAGAAGCCCCTTTCCGACTTCCCCCCAACTAGGTGCTGTGGGTGAGCTCATGGCCCAGAAGGCGGCCGGCACGTAAACCAAGTTGAACACGCAGAAAAAAAGTGTGATTTTTTCAAACGTCCAATACTTTCCGCTGATGACGACAGAAAACAGAATCAGGGTCACCCCAATATACGTAATCCACGGGGGGACCCCGAACATGCTCATGGCCGCAGTCATCCCGATGTATTCGGTAACCAGCGTGAGCCAATTGACAACGGCCAAATCGATGAGCGAGAACCATCCCCAGAACTTGCCAAATCCCTCGAAAATTGCTTCGGCGTGACCTCGTTTGGTGACTGCCCCCAGGCGAACGGTCATTTCCTGGATAAAATAAGCCATGGGCACGAGAATGAAAAAAATCCACAAAAGCTTAAAACCGTACTGCGAGCCGGTCACCGAGTACGTTGCTATCCCGCCGGCATCGTTATCCGCCACCATGGTGATGATGCCGGGGCCGAGGACGGCCAGGAATATGAGAATCCGCCGTTTGGCGCGGTTCATGAGATGGAAGCTCTTGCTGAGCCAATACATCCGATGCTCCTCGCGATTTCATAGAGAACGCGGCTACGTTTTTCGACTGCCGATATCGAACCATCCTGCCTATTTTTTGCTTCTGTTATTATAAAACCTCAATTGCAGCGAGATAGTACACCATCGGGTTTCTTTGGCAAGAAAGAAATTCAGTTAAAAATATATCGCCTGCTCTTCGGTAGAGCGCCGTAGACGCAGCCAGCGGCTATCGATAATAACGTTAGCATGAAAATTATCGGTGTTATGTCATTATTGATTTCGGCAATTATAACGATGATATATGTTATGATAAGAATAGATACGAATAGTTGACAGAGCGTTAACAAGAGTTCAAAATATTAACGTTATGAATGTCCGCCATCGCAACTATGGAGGTACGTGAATGCGAAAAATATTTATTATTGTTGGATTAGCGGTGTGCGCTGGTGTGGTTGGTTGTGGGAGTGGTGAACGTGCCAAGATTGCAATAGATCTTAACATACGCGTCATGGTTGGGTCGAATGGTTTGATCTCCGGAGAAGAAGACCAAGAAATCGTCTGCCCTGCCAACGGTTGTCCAACCAGTACGCCGAGTTGCGATAACCCTCTTCAACACTTGTTATATGGCTATTGTCAGCAATGTGAAGTAAATCAAAATCCTACAAGTTGCAGCAATGGAACAGAATGCGATTATGGCTGGTGTCATACATCATGCCAGACGTCAAACGATTGTAACACAGTTCAAACAGGCGAGTTTTGCACAGGTACATTTTGTCGCACACCCAACACAGTTGGTTCATCAATTTGCAATTCCGGGGGCGGCAACTTAGAGGTCTACACGGATAAAACCGAGTTCCACGGCAATGCTGACGCCTGTGCATTCTATCGGCTTCAATGGGAAACTCCCGGTACGGTGGTGTTATCTAAGAATGAGTGCACTTATTTGAAAATAAACTTTTCCCCCATGGACGAAACGGTTTCCCGGGCTTATATCCTCATTCATAGTAGTGACACCTTAGATAACCCGTTGCCTTTGTTTTTATGCGGCCAGGGCGCCGAGTTGCCTTGCTCTTCTGAAGACATGAGCAACGGATCGTGTTTGGATCCAGTCCCTTCATGTGATCTTAGTGATTTCACAGCTATCGAGACGGCAACACCGGATTGTAGCGGTGTGAATTAACGACACTCGAAAACTCCGTTTAATTATCACCATTACGTGGTATCTGGTCTTCGGCCATTCCAATGGATGAAAACATTCATATGGGTGCTCGACAACAGCCGGGAGCCGGCGCGACTGACCAAGAACATTATGCAAATGGCGGTCGGGTGCCTGTAGACGCAATCGTCGAGGATTGATTGTCGAACGATGGAACACCGGCAAAGATTCGGACGATCTACAGACGGTTCCTTCTCGAGAGTATAGAAAAACTGGCAGTGGAGGGAATGGATGACGAGTGGTAAGCAGTTAAGGATCCGAATTCTATAAAGCATTAGACAAGCCAGAGTCCACATCGGGGCAGTAACAACATGCTCGGTTGAATGATAAGGAAGTTTGCTGATACGGTTTTCACGTTAGCTCCTTTTTGTGCTTGGATGGGCCATTTACTATAAAAGAAGCTATCTTACTCCAACGTTTTGAGGATTTACTTGATTTCGGTGTGAAAGGCCAAAGTGCCAGCAACATAAAACAAGCCAGAGACCAAGAAGTCATTATTGGTGAGATAAAAACTATAAAAACAGCATTCCAAGATGTAAGCTTATCTACAATAAAAAATGCTATCCCCAGGAGAACAATCCAGACAGCACAATTTGAAATCAGAACCGTAAGAAAAATGAACAAAAAACGCAGAATCCCCATCCTTTGAATCGTTTGTTTGATTGTAAGCCCAATAACTATTACAGCCACGAGTGGTATACATATCCAAGGTAATAATGCTAAAGAATCGTAAGGTTCAAGAAGGAAGGGCATATAACAAATAACACAAAGTAATATATTCAAACCAAGGAAAACTAAAAGCCGATCGTACCATTTCTCAATCATGATTAACATAACTCATAACTCCTCGCCTATTTTGGGCTCAATAATACAACGGTACATTTTGCAGCCATGTGTGTGCGCCATAACGTAGATCGTAAAAGGCTGTTTCTGTTGATCAAGCCGCATATTAAGATTTAATCAAACTGGAACCGAGTAGATATGAATCACGTTCTGAAGGATGGCCAACACCGTGCACCCAGCGAAAAAACGGTTCAAAACCACGAAGAGGCGGAAACCAATAAGTACCAGTGGTTAAGATAAGATTACCACCATCTCTATTATCAAAGTTCTCCCGGTCGAATCGATGACCATGCTCACAAAAAATATTTCCGTTCTGCCCAGTAAAATATGCGTACCGATCTGGCTGCCTAAGCTGTACCGTTACACAAGGTTCCCGCAAGTAGTCATCATGATTGCCCCAAAGAAACCTAACTTCGGCAAAATCGCCTTCCCATACCTCTTGTAGCGACCGAAAGGTCGAAACATTGCTGTCAATCACATCGTTGCCCCATTCAATCGCTCTGTTCGGCGCATCGTCGTCAACCCATTCTGGCATGTTGTATCCCTGTTTGAAGAGGTACGGATGACCTATCCACATCTCGAACATATCTCCGGTTTGGATAAAATGAAGCAACTTTTTAGTGCTAGGCGAAAGACGTCGAATACCCAACAGGAAAGTGCCTAGATCAACGTGCGCGTGTTTGAAGATATTAGGATCGCCGAGCTTGTCGAGTATCGGCGCGCGCATCAACCACGTCAAAGGAGGCAAGTGCAGATCGCCAAGAAACAAATATAACTGCGAATCCTCTTTTGGCCTTCGGGTCTCATCGCCAGCGTAGGCATACGTAATAACCTCAATTCCACATCCCTGGCCTAGCATCTCACGAAAGAACTGCTGCACGATAGGCACACGGCTATTTGGCACCTTTTTCTCTTCGGTATACTTGCAAAGGTAAACATGCGGGCCACACACTAGGCCAAAGTTGCGGCACTTCGTTTGATTGCCGTCCGCGTTGTCCACCCAACACCCAACGTCCATATAGATGAAACTCGCATGCTCCTTGATTGCTGCTCGCTTGTCCTCTGAAGCGTCACAGATCCTTTTATCGAATGTGACCACATGCGAGCACTTGAGTTCACCTTCCTCGTACTTGAATCGAAAACCACTACCATCGAGTGAGGGATCATGAGTGTATCTCAGAGATGGGTAGGCGCCGCCTGCCTTTTTTGTCACATCATCCTCAATAAAGAACTCCCGCTTCACCCTGATGGTATGTACCCGGTGGGTCTCAAAGCCCTTCTGGGACCACTTCTTCGGAATATAAATGATGTCGGACGTATAAAGGTCTTCGTTCGGCGTGTAGATTCCTTCCCGGGGCCAATTGAACTTGTCCAAAGCATCGCGAGCGATGCCCGCCGCGTTTGCTAGCTTCCTGAATGAATCTCCTTTTTGAACAATGTGCTTCTCAACGTTAACTATTCGGTACCGGTTATTCGGCTCCGGATCGGGAATGCCGTCAGCCTTCGCACCCTCTTTCGATTTCTCAATCGGCTTATCCCCGACGCCGACAAACAGTAAGGTATTCTTGAGAGTGAGATCCTTAACATCACCCGAAACCTCGCAATCTCCGGGTTTCAGACCAAGCGACTCGATCAAACCAGAATACGGTGTCTCATGCTGTTCAATTAATCCACCGGTGACTTTCAAGTCCAATTCAACTCCCGCAACCGCTTTGCCGGTCTGATCGTCCACTATCTTTATCTTGATCCAATCATTCGCCGGAGCCGCCAGTGCTGTAGTTGTCGGTTTCTGAATCTGGACAGTACTACGCGGCCCCCAAACTCCCAGCGGCATTCCGAATGACGTCCGGGATTTTCTGTCTTCATACGGATACGACCTTCGCAACCGCAACCGATCTGAAACGATTAACCGGGCGAGCTGATCGGCGATTTCCTGATGCGATCGCAACTGTGACGATTCGCCGGCTGCGATGATCGCTTTTTGCGCAGTCGTGTAATTGTCCCAGCGAATGGTAAACCTTTCAAGAAACCGCGCTGCCTCATCAGGAGTCGTAAAAACCATGTTCTTGTCGTCGGGATATGAGGAAGACGGTTCGACGATATCAATGGTCATAGCGAAATTGGAAAGAGTCCAAAACATAAAAGGTCTCCGCAGCCGGTAACACAATTCGCCAGAGAATATTTACATCTATAGTACATCAAAGGCAGAAATGGTGCCAGGACCAATGAGATGGTGCAACATATTGATTAGACAGGCTTGTAATTTAATCAGAGAAATTGGCTCACTCAAAACCTGTCCGATTTTCGACCTCATGTGTCCGAAACTCGGACAGGGGATGGAATAGGCAAGAATCTCCGCCCCGATTTCTTCTTTGGATTTATACAATTAGCCTATATATAATAATATGTTATCGTAATTATAGGCGCCCAATTATATTTGCTTATAAGTATGGCACGACGATTGCTCTACATAGTTGCATGATAATTTAACGCGACCATCTACATAGCATGATTCAAGGTCATGATGAAGAGATCGTACACGAATCGTCAATACACCTTGACGCTAAAAACAGAAGAGGTTATTATTTATAACAAATATATCGGATTAGCTTGTAAGAATTCGGTGACAGCATTCCTATTTGGAGGAATAATCGTGAGAAAATATATTCTGATTATTACTACTATTACCATGGTGCTCTTGGTGTTGGGAGGGTGTGCCACAAGCAGTGATTACTGCTGTACGAGCAATGATCAATGTCTGACTACTTCCGAAGGCCTGCACTCCTGTTCTATGGATGCCTGTGGCAAGTGTGTTCTGGTAGCTCCCTTGACGATAACGATAACTTCCCCTGGAGGTTGGAAAGACCCGATGGTTGGGCAAACAAATTATAGTATTGAGCTAACGGCAACAGGAGGCGAAACGCTGACGTGCCCCCGTTCATAGGACCACTCTCTATGAGAGTTGTTCATGGTTAACCATCGTTCCTTTATCCATAGCAACAACAGTTTTCAGAGCGAAGGGAGCCGGAGGCGACCGAAGCTCTGAAAACTGTCGCGCGAACTCCGCCGGTGTCTCCTGTCCGAGCGAGCTGTGTGGCCGCACATGATTGTAATCCATCCGCCATGATTCGATTTTATTACGAGCATCTTGTAGATTTATAAACCAATGTTGATTGAGACATTCATCTCGAAATTTGCCGTTGAAGCTTTCGATCAGGGCATTCTGCACCGGCTTGCCTGGCTCGATAAAATGCAACTGCACCCCATGCCGGTACGCCCAGAGGTCCAGCGCACGACTCGTGAACTCCGGACCGTTATCCGTCACCATCGCTTCGGGATACCTACCCCGTTCAGCGGCAATATCGTCCAAAATCCTGGCCACCCGGCTGCCGGAAATGGACGTGTCTACGGGTAAGGCAAGACTCTCTCGACTGAATTCATCCAGCACGCTCAACACCTTCAACCGTCGCCCATCTGAGAGACAATCAGATAGAAAATCCATCGACCATCGCTCGTTGAGTCCTTCCGGAAGACGCAGCGGCTGCCGCGCGATGCTCCGGTATCTCTTGCGCTGCTTCTTCCTCACGCTCAATCCCTCTTGCCGATACAGCCGATACACCCGCTTGTGATTCACCACATACCCTTCCCGCCGCAATAACACCTGCAACCGTCGATATCCGAAGCGTACCCGCTGCGCCGCAAGCTCTAAAAGACGCTCCCGCAACTGCGGATACAGTTGGCCTACCGAACGGTACCGAAAGCTCGATCGCCCGATCCTCATCAGCCCGCAGGCGCGTCGTTCGCTCACCCCAAATTCCTCGCGGGCATGCACAACGGCCTGCTTTCGCGCTGCGGGCTTCACCATTTTCTTGAGTTGATATCCCTCAAGATCTGGTTGTCGAGAGTGAGATCGGCCACGGCACGCTTCAGCCTTCGGTTTTCTTCCTCAAGCTGCTTCAGCCGCCGCGCCTCGCTGACGTCCATCCCGCCGTACTTGGATTTCCAACGGTAGTACGTTTGTTCGCAGAAGCCATGCGTACGACACAGATCAGACAGCTTCACCCCCGCTTCGGCTTCTTTCAATATCCCGATGATCTTATCCTCAGAAAACCGTTTCCCTTTCATTGAGCAAGCTCCTTTCCGGCATTCTAGCCGAAGGAACTCTCATTGAAAATGGTCCAGTTTTCGGGGGGCACGTCAACGCCATACG
Organism: uncultured delta proteobacterium; assembly: GCA_963754925.1. GTDB lineage: Bacteria > Myxococcota > B64-G9 > B64-G9 > B64-G9 > CAVWHX01. Next base: position 305,170 of record CAVWHX010000004.1, on the reverse strand, counting down.
CCTGGTCGTTTACGAATGATACCTCAGGAAAATTGAATTGGCTGACCTTGAAAGTGGATGAGAGCGATAGCAACAAAAGCAACGCCTGGTTAACAAACAATGTGGTGAACAACGTAGTGTTGGTTCCCAGCATACCAACCACAGATAGCGAAACACTTACGGTCAAGGTGATGGTAAAGGATGACACCAGGCAGGGTAAAGATATGAACAGAGTTGACAACTCAGGCGCAATATTTACTCAAAATGTTAAAATCAATGAGTGCTCTTTGTCTCTTGGATGCGTGAACGACGATGGTTGTTGCCCGTCCAACTGTAACATTAGCAACGATAATGATTGCTCTATCCGCTGCGGCGACGGAGTAGTATCGGTTGGTGAGACCTGCGACACGGGAATTCCCGCTGGTCAACCAGGCGCATGCCCAACGAGCTGCACGTCTCCTAACTCCTGCACCGCCTCGGCGCTTCAAAACGCCGGCACCTGCACGGCAACGTGCGTGAACACACCGATAACAGCCTGTGTAGGTGGCGGTGGATGCTGCCCTCCTTCAATAGCAGGCGTCACTTTCAACATGAAATATGTACCAGGAGGCACCTTCCCTACCGGTACAAATGATTCAGGAAGCAGCCAAACGGTGAGCGCATTCTGGATGGGTGAAATAGAGGTGACCTACGAGTTGTGGAGTGCCGTATACACCTGGGCTACATCAAACGGATATACATTTGCCAATCCAGGTAGACAGGGTGGCGATGTCAATACAGGTCCGATAGGCACAAACCAAGACCCCGTAACCACCATCAACTGGCGGGATGCCATGGTGTGGTGTAATGCCGCCAGTGAGTTAGCCGGGCTTACAGCGGTTTATACTGTTGCGGATCAGATCACTCCTATCCGGATCGTGGATAATAGCACTACTATTACCACTGCTTTGGGTACTGAAGACAATCCTTATGTCAACTCCGATGCCAATGGGTTCAAACTGCCAGGGAGTATGGAATGGGAGTGCGCGGCTCGATATATAGGCATGACAAATCCAGGATGGGGTATATCTAATATCGGCATTTATTGGACGCCGGGCAGTTACGCCAGCGGAGCGATAGCGGATAATACTGATTTCAATGCCGACAATGCTGTCGCATGGTTTGGGTTCAGTCTTACCCAAGGGACCGGTAACACAACAACAACCCAACCGGTGAAAGGCAAAATCGCTAATGCCTTGGGTATATATGACATGAGCGGCAATGTATGGGAGTGGTGTTTTGACTGGTACCCAGGATATAGCCGCGTGTTACGCGGCGGGAGCTGGTTCAACTACGCCGATCTCCTTCCGATTGGCGACGTGGGCACCGACAACCCGTACGACAAGTTTGGCAATATAGGCTTTCGCCTTGCAAGGACAAAATAGCATCTTTTAAAAGGATAGAGACGAATTTTAATAATTTTTATTGTAGTATTATCGACTAGTTGGGAGTAAGAGATCTATACCCATTGACCAAATAAATCTCAGATGCTAGTTTGCTTCGATTTTTGCGCTGAGAATTCTTCTATAAGGTAAGAATCATAGCAAGTAAATCCAGCAATAACCATATTGAAGAGACGCTCGATAAGATTTATCTGATGGAGAACCGGATAGGTCATGTGGAAAAGCATATTTATCACGTTGAATCCGACATCGGTGAGATCAAAAAAGATGTGAAAGAAATAAAACAGAACACAGGGTTATTGACTTCCATCACCAATTATCACGAAACCCGTCTTCAAAATGTAGAAAGCTCTTTTCAGGAACACCTTGAGAAACACACCTAAATCTCTTGCGGAATCAAACTCGACACCCAACTAAAGGGGAGCGGCCTCTAAAGTGCAGCTGAACGGCATATAAGCGTTGAAAGTTCCGATGCCTACTTTATCGAATATGAATGTACAACTTCCTTCAAGCTGGCCACCTGATCCTCCAAATGTATTGATCGTGCAGTGACTCTGATCTGAAAGGTCTGTCCACCCGTTGCTCGGACTAGTTAACGTTACGATATTGCCTATATCACTTCCCGTAAATTCATGACCTTGAATTGGATTGATTCCGGTTGTATCAATTCCGATTATTGCGGTGTAGGCCGTACCGTTCATGTATATCACTCTGATTCCATCGCTGTAGTACTGGCAACTGACCTCGGTGCATGCACAACTGTCGTACTTGCACTCGCTGCCGGATGGGCATTTGCCTCCTCCGCTGCAACCGAAAAGGAGGACGGCAGGCAATAATAGGAGGCCGAACAATCGATGCATGGGAGTCTCCTTAGTTATTTTTCAAAGTAATGGTCCGGAATCTGATAATGTTTTGAGTTACACTTGACGAGTTAACCCATGAATATAAATAAGCTACACCGATTGTGCCATCAGGTTGAATGGCCGCTGAAGCAAAAGATCCATCCCTTGCAGATTTATCAAACGGAAAGTATTGTTCATCGTACCGCTTCCACTTAGCCTTTGTCGTAAGATCACCCGGATAGTTTCCGACAAAAACGGCTAGTCGTAATCCATCGCTGTTCATGTTGCAATTAAGACCGTCCGTATAATCGCCGCAGCGGTAATAAACAACAACCGGTTTCTTGGTAGTTGGATGAATCATCACATTTGGGTACATTCCGATTGAGCCATCGGTGTCAATTGCGCCCGATTGCCAAGTAACGCCGTCGGTTGAATAAGAAAAAACTAAGTTAAAGTTTTTGGGATCAAAATGTGCGAGCAAATAGCTCCCATCCGGTCCGATGGCGAGGGACAGAGAACCTTCCGGCAGGCCGCTGACGTTGGTGGCCACTTCAATGCCACACCGCATACTAGGTTGAGATCCACCATTATCACATGTGTAGCCCGGTAGGCATTGATATTGTTGAGTTCCAAATTTCCCGCAGTAATCCCAGGGCCATTGACTGGCGCCGCGTTTGGAAAAAAAGATGCTCCCAATTGGACCGTTATAAAAAGCAACCGCCGGCACATTGTTGCTATCATACACGAGTCTGCTATAACTTCCTCCTCCTCTTCCGAGATCTATCCATTCGTGCGCCCAGTTACTTCCATTTGTATAAGCCAATTCAACATCTGATTTATCCACGTCTGTTATAGCATAACAAAGATGCAAGTCTTTATAGACGATACCTATCGTTCCGTCCGGAGCGACTGCCTGTGACGGCCAAAGGCCAACCATATCGCCAATATTACAAAGATTCTGATCCTCAGGGCAATTAGGAATTCCGTTCGAGTCAGTACCAGATGCAGCCTGGCCAGAGCTACTAACAATTGGTGGATTGCTAATGTTCCAGTTGCTTGCTGCAATACGAGATGCTTGAATCAATTTACTCCCGCCACAGCATTGACTTGAATCAGGACCACCTAAGTATGCTATCAACGCTTGGGCCGGATTAGCTTTATTAAATACTAATGATATACCTCCTAGAAAGCTGGAATGGATTTGATCCACCGTTTCGCGATTCCAGTTGGCGCCATCGAACCAAGCGTAACTAACTTCATCCAGCATGTCTGGTGTGAATCCCCCGCCCGTGATAGGAGCCGTACAACCATTAGGTACTAGTTGACCAGCTCTATAATAAGCAACCGCCCACTGTCCATCAGGTGTAGGGGCGAGACTAATTGAAGCGGGAGTGACTGTCGAGTCAGCCGTTTCTACGTCATCAACGGTTATAGGATCTCCAACTACAATATCCGGTCCCGGTGGGTTGGTACCGTCACCACCCCCGCCCCCATTACCCCCGTTGTTACTTTTACTGGAGCACGAAAAACAAATAGCGGCAAAAAACATAAGCCCGATTATCCAACATCGCTGCATACAATACCTCCGCGTGCGCAAGATATTATCAATACATAATAACTCAATATCGCCCGATCTGTCAATGTAGGTGCTTGCCGCACAAGCTTTATATCTTTGCCGGATTGGCTGAATTCTGATATCTTGTTTCACAATTTAGGGGAACACGGAGCATTTATGTGCGAGGCGCGGGTGAGAATCCTTAAAACAATTTTTCAACGATCGTCGTCAGTGTTAGTGCTGACGGCGAGTCTAGCGCTATTGGTGCTGTGCGAGCCAGCCGCGGCTCAGGATGAAGCGAACGTCACCTGCACCCAAAACTACGAGCGCGAGGAACGGTTTGTTTGCTCTCCGGACGAGGAAGTCTTCAATGCCGCGGTGCAGAGTTGGTGCCGCGAGCACGGCGTTAAGCTTTCATGGGATGCGCGTTACGCTCGCGTGGCGCGCTTGTGGAGCGAACACCTGCTGCAAGCCGACCTGCCGCTAGAGCGCTCCCTGTCGATTGATCGCTTGCGCTTGGAGCTGCGCGATCGCGGGGTGACCGATGCGGCCATGTTGCCATTTTCGGCGGTCAGCCCGGACAAAGAGGTGCCGGCGGGCCTGCTGCAGTTCTTGGACGATGGGGTCGCCCCCAATCGTTACACGCATTTCGGGTTGGGCGTGGCCCTCAGTAAAGACCGGCAAAAGGTAATCACGACGCTCTTGATCGGCCGGCGGCCGGCCCGGCTTGACCCGCTGCCCGTGTGCCCGGAACCAGGGTCGCGGGTCGCTCTGCGCGCGCAGCTGCGGGAGGACTACAACTATCCGCGCTTGCTGCTGGGATTACCGAGCGGGGGAGTGGAGTCCGATACGCTGTTGTACGAGGCGGGAGTTTGGCGCGGAACGGTTAAGCTTCGACTACGGCCGGGGAATCTACCAGTTAGAGCTTATCGTCCAGGGGCCGAGCGGCCCCGAGGTTGCGGCGCTGGTTCCCCTCTATGTCGGCGTTGCGCCCGATGCGTTGCCCACCGCCAAGCTCCCTCTCGCGCCCAACCGGTATAACAACCCGGGCGATTCCGAGCGGGCGCTCGCGCAGCTCATCAATCAAGCGCGGGCTAAGCAGAATCTTCCCCCCTTGCAACTCGACGAACAGCTCAGCGCGGTGGCGCGCGAGCACTCGCTCCAGCTTTTAGTTGATCGGCACGCCGTGCATCGCACGGCCGCCTCGGGAGCTCTGTCAGACCGGCTCCGGAAACGCAAGGTGGTATTCATGCGGGCGCTCGAAAACGTGGCGCTCGGAAGCAGTCCCGAGGCGGCCCACGAGCGCATTCTCGAAAGCCCGGGCCATCGGCTTAATGTCCTTGATCCCAGTGTGCAGCGCCTTGGCGTCGGGATAGCCATGGAACGGCAAACTGAAGAGGACTTTCTGGCAGTCACTGAGGTCTTTATCGAATCTCCCGACACCGGGGATGTCGCAACCCTGGCCCGGCGGGTGCACGATGCCATCAACCAGGCGCGCAAGCAGCGTGGGCTGTTGGTTCTCGGCGCGGATGAACAACTCTCCCAGGCCGCTCGCCAGAGCGCCCGACGCTTAGCAATGCAGAAAAATGCTCAGGTTGCAGCCGAGGGTGAGCGCCTCTTCGGTGAGCTTCGAAAACGCCTCGAATTGAATGACCCGCGCATCCGCTACTTTTTAACCGGCCAGCTGCAGCGGGTGTTGGCCGCGCCAGAGGTTCTTGACGAGAACCTCAACCGCCTGGGCGTGGGTGTGGCGCAGGCTTCCCTCTCCCAGACGCCGGGGGAGTCTTGGATCGTGTTGATATTTGCAATACGGTAGCAGTCCGGTTTCCCGCTCTATCGGATAAACACCGATACGTCGCGTTGGCCCATGGTTGCGGTGGCGTCAATAATTAAATCACTATTGTATATCAAGATATAAAAAATTTTCGTTGGCAATCGTTATAAAAAACATTCTATGGTTATGTCATGGTAGTGGTCGAACCCAGCCAACGGAAGGATTTAGATAGCATCCAAGCTATTGCCGAGGAAGCCTTCTCCAGATACGAAGCGTATGTGCGGTTGCTGCCGCGCTTTTTCAATACCCAAGGGGTTACCACTTACGTCGCTCGGCATGCACGGAAGATGGTCGGTTTTTTGATGATGGGATTTTTACCGTGGAGTGCGGGTAATCGGGAGCGTGATTCATGGATCGCCGATGTTCTCGCGATTGCGGTAGTGCCGGGGATGCAGCGACAGGGCGTTGGCCGGTCCATGATGGACCAGACCGTATCCCTGGTGAGACAAATGGCGGATTGGCGTGATGTGCGGGAGATACAACTGACCTGCGCCGAGTCGAACAAAGCTGGCGTCGCTTTCTTTACCCGCTGCGGATTCAGAGTAATCGACCCCCACCATGGTCGGTACACCAACGGGCAGAAGGCGCTGCGCATGGCTAAAGCGTTTCCTTGAAGTCGAAACATCCCTGCTCGATTAAGAAAGCACGCGCAGCCCGACAATCTCGTGCAACCTTCGGGTGGACAGGCGTCCGAAGTAAGGTTTCGCCCGACGGCTCACAGGCGCGCCGGAAAGCCGCGGCAGCCTCGTCGCTGCTATCGCTCGCAACCGCCAATGCTCCCAGGGTATAAAAGCTTTCCTGGCGCTCGAGCGGGTGGGTGATCAAACCCACCGCGTGTCGCAGATGTTCGACCGCCTGTTGGGTATCGCCCTGATGATACCGTGCCAATCCGGCCGCTGCCAGGGTGTGTCCATGAATGTGCGCCGAGATTTTTTTCCCCGAGGTAATCGCTTGGACCAGAAGAGTCTGCCCGCGCTTCTGATAGCCGCTCTGACAGAGACTCAGCCCCCACAGCGCCGTCGCCAGAACCGCTGGCACGGGAGTCGGCACATCGTATCCGGTGACTCGCTCGAGCGCGGCACTGGCGTCGTCGAACCGGTGTTGGAGCAGGTGCAGCTTACCTATGGTCAACAGCACCGTTGCCCGAAATAAATCGAGTTCGGGGTGCTGACCCGGGCCCGAGAGGTCGTCAAGGCGACCGCGGACGTGTTCGAGCATTTCTTGGGCTGCATCGAGGGTGCCCATCAATACCATCACGAGTCCCCGGAGGAAGATGACTGGAGGTTGGTCCGGCGTGAGCGTGTGTATTCTTTCAAGTTTATCAAAGACCGCAGTCACCTGTCCTTGGTAGAGTTCGCACCGGAGCAGCAGCAGGGTGGATGCGAGAAGTTCCGCCGGATTGTTGCTTGCCCGGGCGATGGTAGTCGCTTCGCTGGCCAATTCATACGCCTCGGTGTAGGAGCCGCGTTCACATAAAAATTCAGCCACCAATCGGTGAACCATTGCAGCGTGGGGAGTTTGCCGAGAGCGCGCGACGAGCGGCCATCCAACCGCCGCCGCCGTCTCTATATCCCCCTGGAGATACAGAGCCACCGCCCGCTCGATCTCTCCAATGACCGTTTGATTAGCCGGCACGATTAGGGTCTCTTTTCTTTTTTTGCGATTTTCGCCCGCTCGCCGGTAACGATACTTTTTTACCCTTCCCCGCATCAGGGCCGGGGAGCTGGTCGTTGTCGCTACTTATTCGTCGCAGCAGATCGGCCTTGATGCGCTTTTTGACCTTTTGAATTGCCTGCTCCTGAAGCTGGCGGGTTCGTTCGCGGGTGACTCCGAAATGTTCGCCGACATCCTGAAGGGTCAGCCCATCCTGAAAACGCATGAGCACAATTTCGCGCTCGCGTTCGTTGAGGGCGTCGAGCGCTTCATACAAGATGGTTTGGCGCACCCGCCGATCGGCCTCCTCATCGGGAAGCTCGTGGGGGTCGGGAATGAAGTCTAAAAAAGTTAAACTATCATCGGCGTCACCTATCATGGCGTCGGTCGAAATGGGCGCACGACCGGCCGCCAGGATCTCTTTGACGCGTGCGGTAGTCTTGCCGAGGCTTTTGGCAAGCTCGTCAATGCTCGGCTCATTGCCGGTTTGCAACACCTGCCGGCGGGTCAGACGGTTAAGTTTGTAGAGCGACTCCTGGACATGGGGAGGAATACGTACCGCGCCGCTCTGTTCAGCGAGCAATCGACCGATGCTTTGGCGAACCCACCATGTGGCGTAGGTGCCGAAGCGGAAACCACGGGTGGCGTCGAAGCGATCGGCGGCGCGCATCAAACCAAGATTGCCCTCTTGGATGAGATCCAGAAAATCCATGCCGGGATGCGGGTAGCGCCGAGCGATGCTGATAACCAGGCGCTGATTTGATTCCACGAGATGTTGACGCGCGAGAATGGTCTGACGCATGCCTCGCCGGATCTCGGCTGCCGCTGCGAGCACGTTCCGGGGCGTTGTCGCGAGACGGGTGTGACAGTTAACGACAACCCGTTGCAGATTTTTGATCTTGTTGTGATAGAGCGTGCGCTGCCGGTGTGAAAGTCGCCGCTGCCTCAGGAGTTCGATCACCTGTTTATCCGGGGTCGCGACTAATCCGCCGAGAGTGCCTTGGGCGAGGTTGAGCTCCTGTTCAGTTACGCGCAATGCCCGCAGCGCAGCCTCGAGCGGGGCGGCTTGGCGCGTTACCATATGCAGCAATCGATTCAGGAATGTATCGCGGAAATCAAGCTGCATCAGGAGCGAAAGCAGCACTTCGCGCGGATCGGCGATCGTCCGCGGCCAGCGCGACGCCGTTCGGCGCCGGCTGTGTTTTTCTTCCTTCTTATATTCACGCCAGTGCTGATGGAGCCGACGCGTCTCATTCTGCAGTCGTTCGATGGCCTCCTGCTCGTCGAGATCGGGATCGCTGCCCTCAAAATCCATGAGCACCCGCCACACCGGCGAGGCGCCGTTCGCAACCGCGAGCAGCTGGCTGAAGGTTTCCTCTACCACCTTGTCAAAACCCAAGGCGGCCCGGAGGCTCAGGATACGACCGTGGCGGATTTGTTTGGCCAGGGATTCTTCTTGATGGCGCGTCAGCAGCGGCGCGGTACGACCGGCAATCCCTGAGCGCGCACGCGTGCTGATGGGCGGCAGCCGCAACTCTTCGATCTCCTCGAGCAATTTCAGAGTGTCGCTAATCGAGGCGTCTGAAGGCAAGGCGCCGCTCAACTCCTCGATGTCGAGGCGGCCCTGGCGCTTCGCCTGGTCGAGAACCTCCTGCAAAAGGGATGATGCTTGGGACTTGCTCTTGGATCTCATGCGGGGACCTCGAGAAACTCGAATCGGCGCTGAGCGCAACAGGGGCAACCGGGATCGCGCTCAACGGACCTGAGGGTATGCACGCGGCTTTCCCATAGGTCGGCATCAAAGAGTATCGGCGTAATCTGCGCGGCATTTCCGCTGAGAATTTTCAGCGCTTCGGCTGTCTGCAGCGCCGCCACCACCTGGACAATCGGCGCCAGTATGCCGACTTGTTGGCTGGTGAGAGCCTCCTCCGGGGGGGTGGAGAAAATGCAGCGGAGACAGGGCGTGCGGCCGGGCAGGATCGGCATAGCGAGGCCGTATGCCGCGGCACACGCGCCGAAAATCCAGGGGATAGTTTCCCGTACGCTGTAATCGTTAACTAAATAACGGGTCGGAAAGTTGTCGCAGCCATCAAGTATGACCGTCGGTCGGCCGATGAGGCGAACGATGTTGTGACGTTCCAGTCGTTCGGTAACGACGCGGACGTCCACCGCATGGTTGATCTGGCGCAGGCGCTCGGAAGCTGCCTCGACCTTGAAACGCTGGGCCGCCACGGCGGCTTCATCGAACAGGCTTTGACGCTGGAGGTTGCTGAGCTCCAGTCGATCGGGGTCGATAATCGTGAGCGTGCCGACTCCAGCGCGCACCAGGGTGTTAGCGATGCTGGAGCCCAATGCTCCGCAGCCGATGAGGACCACGCTGCTTTCACCGAGCTTGCGTTGGCCTGCCTCCCCGAAAGGAGCGAAGAGGATTTGCCGGCTGTACCGCTCCGAATTCATGAGTCCTTTCTCTGAGAACGCAGCGCCAGGCGCGCTTCGGCCGCCTGCGCAAGCTCAGGGTCGTTGAGCTTTTTGGCCACTTCGATCTGCAGGCGCAAAAGCTCACCGTTGTCAGGAGCACGGGCTTGGCCGCGGCGTATCGCCGCAAGAGCCGCTGGCAGATCTTTCAGATCGAGATGGCAGCGGGCGCAGCGCGCCCACAGGTAGTCGTTTTCGTCCGCAGCGAGCGCGAGCGTAAACTGCGCCAGCGCATCACGCGGTTTCTTTTTGGCGAGCAGCACGTCGCCGATAGTGGTCAACGCCTGCGGATGGTTCGGATCGTCGCGGAGAATTTCGCCGGACAACGCCAGGGCCTCGCGAAAGTGCGTCAGGCGGTAATAGGCGTCGGCGAGCGACGCCTTGATTGATACGTCCGCAGGAAATTCCTCCAGAGCGCATTTGAGCAGTTGTTGAGCGTCGGCGTAGCGTCCCGCTGCTTTGAGTTCCCGCGCCCGTGCCAGGGGAGTGTTGAACATATTTTGCTGGGTTGGACTCATGGCGTCTCTTTAGGCATCCAGGCTACCACCTGCCCGGCCTGACAAGCAACTCCAACGGCTTCTGGATGCTCACACGCTGGTTCGCGCTTCAGTACCTGCCCGGTGTCGCGCGCGAGCAGCAATACTTCGTCGCGGGTTGCCACCTCGATGCCCGATAACATAAAGCGCGGCGGCAGCACCAGGGGAGTGTCGATGCGAATTGCCCAGGTTAGCCTGGGCTCAATCCACCACATGAGCACCACCGAGCTCGTGGCCGGTCGCCAGGTGGCGAAAGCGAGATCGAATCCCTCGACCGCTGGGGGAAAAGCGCGGTTACCGAGGCAATGATACGACCAGCGCACGCGACCCGAGTTAAGAGCAATGACCAGAAGTAGCGTATCATCCTCGTAATCGCCGCCGCATAACCAGAATAGTGAGTCTCCGATTATCAGGAGGCTGCTCGGTCTTTGGCTAGGCCGCGGCAGATTCCAACGCACGTTTCCATCGGCAGTCGTTCGGGCAAGGCCCTGGCGATCAAGAGTGACAACATCGCCGTTAGGGAGCGCCTGGTGTACGGCGTGCGGCTTGGCTGCCTGCGGTCCCTCGGGTTCTTCGGAAAAAGGTCCGAGTACCTTCACCCTCACTGTTTCGATCGGGAGTTCGGACGCATCCGGGCTCTCAAACTGTCCAACTAAACCGCGCTCCTCGAGGCGTGTATCAAGGAGCAGGGTGTACGTCAGGATGCCACTTCCGAGACCCAGAGACACAGCGCTGATCCCAACCAAGATATTGCGAAAACGATTACGCAAGCGGTGTGCCAATATGCCACTGATGATTGCGAAGACGATAGCCAGTGGCAAGGCCAAAAGAGTGAAGCGGTGGACGGTATCTGAAATTGCCTGAAGTTCCAAATACGCCGATGTTGCGCCGGGTTTAAAGAACCACCCCGCCGCGCATCCAAGCAGAACGGCAACGATCAATCCGAACGACGCCGGTATGCTTTTTAATGATACCATTCCAGAGGTTACCTGCCGCATGTTCACACCACGCCGGGAATAAATCACCTTGGCGCGGGGTTATTTTAATAGATGTTGGCGTCAAGGTCACACTTTAAAGTTGAAAATTTTGCAAAATGGCGCTAAAAATTCTAAATCGGAAAAACCGCGAGAATGGGGGCGGCATGAAAACCATTCCATGGAAGGATTTGGAAGGTGATGCTGAACGGTGGCGTGAGGTATGCCAAGTGCTTAGGGACGGTGGGTTGGTGTGCTTACCATGCGGCGGCAGCTATCGAATCGTTGCCGATCTCAGCAGTGAACAAGCGGTTAACCATTTGCTGCAATCGAAGCGACGCATCGGTTGGGCACCGACGCTGGTGTTTGTCAAAGACGAACGCATGCTTTCAAAGGTGGCGGCCACGGTCTGTCCCATGGCTCAGCGATTGATACATGCCTTTTGGCCTGGGCCACTGACGATTCTTTTTGAAGCGAATCCTCTTCTTCCGAAGAAGGTTACGAAAGCGTTGACCAAGGCTAACGGCAAGCTGGGTGTTCGCGTTCCCGATCAACCGGTGCTGCAGCAGGTGCTCCGTACCTGTGACCGGCCGCTCTTTGTGTCGAGCGCCAATGTGGCTTCGAGGAGCGGAGCGTCGTCGCCTGCCCAGGTGCGCAAGAATTTCCTGGGCCGAGTGGACGTGTTTATTGATGCGGGTGATCTACAGCCAGCCCCCGCGTCGACGGTAATCGACGTGATCGACGACCAGGTTCAGGTAACCCGACCGGGGGTTATTCCAGACCAAGAAATCAGGCGCGTGGCGACCGCGTAGAGTTTTTGCCGCTGCGACGTTCTGACCAGATCGACAAACCAACCGCTACCGCCAGGATCCCACCCACCACTTCCAGCGCCAGCGCGGTGGAAATCTGGAGCCAGGGATTAAGCAACATTTTACAGCCGATAAACGTCAATACGACTGCCAGTCCGAAACCGAGGAACCTAAACGTGTCCATGAACTTCGCGAGGACAAAGTAAAAGCTGCGAAGACCGAGAACAGCGAAGATGTTCGAGGTTATTATCACGAACGCATCCTCGCTGATGCCGAAGACAGCCGGAATGCTATCAAGGGCAAATATCACATCCGAAAATTCGATCGTGATCAAGGCGACAAATAACGGTGTGGTATACAGCCGACCGTCTTTTCTAACCCAAAATTTCTCCCCATCCGACCGATCGGTAATGGGGAGAAAACGTCGTGCAAGCCGCACCGCCAGGTTGCGCGAGGGGTCGGACGATCCGGGCCTCTCAAGCGCGAGCTTCACCCCGGTAACGATGAGAAACGCGCCGAACAGATACAACAGCCAGTGGAAATGTCTCACCATGGTTACACCGGCGACTATCATCGTGATGCGGAGGGCAATCGCTCCGATTACTCCCCAAAATAACACGCGATGTTGAAGGCGCGCCGCAATGCCGAAATAGCGAAATAGGATCAGAAAAACAAACAAGTTGTCGATCGATAGTGACTCTTCAACCAGGTATGCAGTGATAAATTCAAGCGCTGTCTTTCCACTGAGAAAGTAATAGATCCCAATATTGAACAATAGTGCTACCCCAATCCAAACCAAACTCCAAAGAAGGGCAGCACGCATAGTTAGCTGATGCCCCACCCGATTAACCACCGCCAGATCCAACACCAGGAGAATTGCCACGATGATGGCAAATGCAATCCAAAGCTCAAGGTGGGTCATATCGAACATTAAAACGACTCTATGACGCTAACCAGCGGTTATGCAAGTTGATATTTTAAAATATGTCATCAATGAATGAAAAGTATTGACTATCAATGTATGGCATTGTAGGGTAGTGTCACTATCAACGATTTGGCTCTACAATAATTTGTGACCAATGATGATTTTTATCAGGAGGGCATTCCGTGGATATGCAAAATAATCAGAACCAGGAGAGGATGTACCAAGCAGCCCTTTTGAAGATTGCCATCAAGATGCGAAGAGATACCTACAAAGGTTTTGACGAGATATTTTCAGAAATCCTGAACGATATGCACCTCAACGAGACTGAATTTCGCCGCTATGTCAACACGCACATGAAATCCTTAATGGCCACGGTTAAACAGCGCGGTTACTGACCTAGTTTGCCGGGATAAGACTCGTCATAGATATTCGAAAGCTTCGCGAACGTCTCGATTGAAAGCTGTTCGGGTCGAGCCGTAGCTGATACCCCGGCACGTTGTAACAGGCGCTCGATTCCTACCTTGCCGATCTGGCCTCCCAAGGCGGCCTGAAGGGAATTGCGGATCGTCTTACGCCGCTGGCTAAAAGCTCCGCGTACTATTTTTGAAAAAAGTTCTCGGTCTTTGACTTCCGCGCGCGGCGTCGGAAGGGGTTTGAACCACAGCACGGCCGAGTGGACCTTGGGTACGGGAAAGAACGCCTGTGGAGGAACATCCATGACTCGGCCAATCTCGGCGTGTTGTTGGGCCATAATGCTCAGCACCCCATACGGTCGGCCGCCGGGCGCAGCGGTCAACCGCGCTGCCATTTCGCGTTGAAACATTAATATAAAACGCTCAACCAGCGTTCCGGCCTCAAGCACCTGGAAAAGGATCGGCGTCGCCATGTGATAGGGCAGGTTCCCGACAACAACCGGCGTTCCAACGCGCCCGCATAGTTCTCGCCAATCTAATGTGGCAGCGTTGTCCTCCAGTATCTCGACCCGGCTGTTGCCGGCAAACTCAGATCGCAATACCCGGGCAAGATCGCGGTCACGCTCCACCGCCACCACTCGCGGACAGCCCTGCGCCAGCATACGGGTCAAAACGCCGAGCCCGGCGCCGAGTTCCACCACTACGGGCGGGTTGCCCCGGGTGGCGTGTTGTGCGATGGCCTGGATGACAGCGCTATCAACCAAAAAGTTTTGACTCCAGGTTCGCTTTGGTCGAAGCCCGTATGCACGCAGCAAAGCGCGGACGTTTACCGATGCGCCCATCCCAACCCCGCGTCGGCGTCAAGTGAGAGTCCGTCGTCACGCCCTGCCGATAGGTAGCGATGGGACAACGTCGCCACCATGGCTGCGTTGTCGGTGCACAATCTCACCGATGGGAACGTTACCGACAATCCTTCCCGTTCACCTCGCCGCGTCATTTCTTCGCGCAACCGGCTATTGGCCGCGACGCCGCCGGCCACCAGGATGCGGGTAAGATGTTCCCGCGTTGCGGCGGCGATGGTCTGACGCACCAGAGTGTCAACCACCGCTTCTTGAAAACTTGCCGCGAAATCGTTCAGACGTTGCCCGCTCGGCATGCCCTGTTCCTTGACGCGGACGACCGCGGCTGTCTTGAGCCCGCTAAAGCTGAAATTGGCGTCGCGCGTGCGCATCGGGCGCGGAAAGCGGATAGCCGTTCGGTTGCCGAAAGACCCGGTGCGCTCTATCGATACCCCACCGGGGTACCCAAGACCAAGGAGCTTGGCGACCTTGTCAAGCGCCTCGCCGGCGGCATCATCGAGGGTCCTGCCAAGCAGCTTCAATCGACCGACGGCTTCCACTCGGTAGACGCTAGTGTGTCCTCCTGAAACCACCAATCCCAGATACGGATAGGGAAAGGTCGGTTGCTCGAGATAGACCGCGTGCAAATGTGCCTCAAGGTGGTTGATCCCGCAGAGCGGTTTCTCGAGACAAAAGGCGAGAGTTTTCGCCATGGTGACCCCAACCAGAAGCGAGCCAATTAATCCTGGTCCGGCGGTGACGCCGATCCCGTCAATTCTTTCCAGGGACACGCCAGCCTGCTTGAGAACGCCATCTAACATAGGAATAGCGTTACGAATGTGATCGCGCGAGGCCAATTCGGGAACAACGCCGCCGTAGGGAGCGTGGATTGGTATTTGCGACGCAACCATTTGGCTGAGGAGCACAGGACCGTCCGACACCAGCGCGACTGCGCATTCATCGCATGACGACTCAATACCCAATACGAGCACGATCTTCCATCCCGACGTTTGGGCGCCGTTGCCCCGTCGAACCTGCACGATACGATACTCTTGTTGACGGGGGTAGTTAATACGTCATTGCCGGTCTGGGGGCAGCTCTCGCGAAATTTTTTGAATCAGGAGAAGGTATTTTGGCTATTGAAGGCTCTTGAGAATAGCGCGCACCTCGGATGCCAGCGGCGCGTCTGGCTTTAATTTAAGATAGGTCTGATACGCCTCGATGGCTTTCTTATTGTTGCCGATAGTTTGGTACGCGGTGCCGAGCGCGAGATGGGCATCGGCGTGGTTGGGATTGATCTTGAGCGCCCGTTCGGCCATGCGAATAGCCTGGTCGTTTTTTCCAAGCTCGAAGTAAACATTGGCCAGTGCGACCATGGCGTCGGTGCCGGTCGGATTGATCTCTATCGCTTTCAAAAGCTCCGTCGCCGCAGCCTTAAATTTCTTGGCATGCATGAGCGCTTGTGCGCGCTTGAACGTTTCGTTGTAGCCGCTAGCGAGCGGTTCAACCGGCTTGACCACCGCCGGTTCGGAAATTCCCTGATCGCTGACCTGGCTGGCTGCCTTCTGTTCAGTAACCAATTCGGCTGGTTTATTATTCTTGTCTTCCTGATCGGTTGGTTGCGGTGCTTCAGATATTCCGCTTTGGTCGATGGTAGCTTGGGTTACGGACTCGGGAGTCGATGGGTGGGTTGAGCTTTCAGTCGCAGGCAGCGAATCCGATCGATCGATGAGTATGCCGTGGAGCCACCAACCAAAAAAGCCCAAACAGGCGCCGACTATCATCACCATCGACGTCCAGCCAATCCATGATATGCCGGAAAGTCGCTCGCCCTTTGGATTGGTGTCGAAGGGTGAACGAGCGTTGGATCTGTTCAAGCTTGCGGCCGGCGAGAATGTCTCGGCGCCCATTCCTTCCACCGTTTGGTGCGGGCGCATCAAGGTAACCATGTCTTCGACAATCTCTGATGCAGTCGCATTCAGATTCGCCGCAGAGGAGCCTTTCGGTTGTTCGGCGTTGCTTTTCAATTTCAAGGTCCCTATCGGGGTCGGCGTTTCGGGTGGTTCGCGTTGAGTGGGAGCCTGTTGGATCTCCGGCGGCTGCGATGGAGCGGCCGTGCTCGGTTTGTCTGATGGTTCGTTCGAAAGGCGGAGCGTGTTCGTTTTGCTTGGCTCAAGTTTGGCGAGCCCTGACATACTATCGGTCAGTGGCACGAGATTCGCCTTTAATATCTTCGCCAACAGATCGACGGACACCTCTAATCCCTCTCCGCCGACTCGGTACTCGCCTTCCTTTTTTTCGATTACCACCCAGGATTGCTCAGGGGGCCTGTCTGCCGGTTGAGTCGCATCAGTCGAGGGCGTGGTATCGTTTGGCCCCGCGGGAGCAACCAAAAAGTCGGCCAATTCCTCTCGGTTACGTTCTTCTTCAGACGTACTACCGGAGATTGACGACGCCGCCAACTCAACCGGTTGTGCCGATGCATCGCCGGGGGGTTGCGTGACAAAACCATCGAGGGGCTTTGTCGTCGAAGCACGGGGAGCTTCGGGAAGAGGTCCTTGGGCAGCTTTGTTGTCCGTGTCCGGCGGCGGTTCGGTGTCCTGCACGGAGGAAGAGATACTCAGGAGTTCTTCGTGCTCGGTCGTCCGCGCTGCTGGTTGAGCCACCGGCACGTGCACGGGTGCGCCATCGGATGCTTTTTTGGGCTGAAGAGCGGGCAGATCTTCAAGGGGAGGTTTGGATATCCACTCACCAATGGAGATCCTCGGCTGCTCGTCCTGCGGTCGTTGCCGTGAGTCATAAATCAGACCTTCGAAATAAAGCTTCGATATGATCTCCAGAGCCTCGAGATCGTCAAAGTCGCTGTCATCAACAACCTCCAGCAACGAACGCCGACCGTCGAAGAGCCTGAGGATACCGTTGACCTCGTCGGGGATCTCGCTGAGTCGATCGGCGAGCTCAAGGTAGTCGACCTCGAAGATCGTCTCAAGCGGTGGGAGCTGTTCAAACATCCGCCCCCATTCGTCCACGCGACGCATGCCTTCCATGAGCAGTCCCTGGCTGGAGAGCGCGATGTTGTCCGGATGAACCAAGCTTACTTGGAAGTCGATCTCAAAGTCGCCAGAGCCCCACAGCAACAAGCGGTATACCGCTTGTTCGCCTCGTAGTTTACCGCTCTCGGCGTCGATCACTTTGCCATTGCGGAAGAAGATCTTGCCCTGTTTGGAGTGGCCTTCGGTTGAGGTAAGAAACATGACGCCGGTCTTGCGGCCGATCTCGATGGTTTGGATCAGATCGACCACGCCCATCTCCGCAAGTGAGCCAACAAAGTGAGCTTTCTGATCCCGTCGCTGTAGACCTTCGCGTTCGTACTTCTGGAGCAGTATCTTTACCCGGGTAATAATCTCCTTGATGTAGATCGGTTTGGTTAGGTAATCATCAACGCCCAACTCAAGCCCGCGAATTTTATCCTCAATGGCTTTCTGGTTGGTCAGGAAAATAAAAGGAATGGCGGCGGCCTTGGAGTTCGCTTTAATCTTTTTACAGAACTCAAAGCCATCCATCACGGGCATTTTGATGTCGGAGATGATCAGGTCGGGAGGTGAGATGTTGACCTTCTCTAAGGCGTCCGTGCCATTGACGGCAGTGGTAACCGAATAGCCGGCCTTCCGGAGGCTAACCTCCATCACCCTGAGGGATTTCGCATCCCCGTCGACCAGCAACAAGGTCTGTCGAGCCACGTCTTTTCCTCTGTCTACGCACGGATGCAGATTATTTCTGCTCTATATCCCCGGTGAGCCTCCTGTCAAATCTTTGCTCCCCGTTGTTTACACTCCCAGTACAATTGTACCCGAAAAATAATCCAAAAGGCCAGATTGTGTGAAAAAAAATCAGTATTCTCAGATGGGGGAGGTTTCTCTCCGAAGAAGTAGCGGTACGAGTCACTTTGACTTTTTAATCTTTTTCTCAACCTCCTCGATCTTTTCTTAACCTTTGCGACGCTAGGGTTTTTTGGATATGTCTGCACGAAGTCCTTGAGGAACGGCAACGCCTCACTGTACATCTCCATGGCGGCGAAGCAGTAGCCTAGTCTCAGGAGCGCATCTGCCGCTTTAATCCCCTTTGGGTATTTTTCGCGCACTTGCTGAAAACTCATGGCTGCATCACGGTAGTCCTTCTCGATGTAGTAGCTCTCACCGATCCAAAAGAGCGCATTGCCGGCGTAGGGGCTGGTTGGCCATTTCTTGATGAACTCATCGAAGAGCATACGGGCTGCTTGCGATTGCTTCGCTTCGAGCATCCCCGCGGCAAGTTTGTAAAATTCATCTTGCTTCTCGGGCCTCTTAATGCCGGCCAGAGGGTCGGTGTTGTTGGTGGTTTTTACAATCTCCACTTTGGGTCTTTGATCCGTAGGTTGCGACGAAGAAGAGGGCGCTCCTGAAGGCTGTTTTGTGGTCATATCGATCGTGTGCTGCATGAGTTCAATTTGGCCCCGAAGCTCCATGATCTGTGATTTGATCTTCTCGATGTCCACTCCAATATCTGCCGCGCTGCGACCGGTTGCTTGCTGGAAATCATCGATGAGCCGGCGCAACTCAATAATGCGCTCGTCGGCTTCCTTGAGTCGTTGCTGTAGCTGAGCCTTCTCGGCGGCGTGCGCTTTCTTCACCACCTCGAATTCGGCCTGTAATCCCTCAAGGTTGGCTTGCATACGTTCGCCAGCCTCTTTATTCATCCAACAGCCGCTGGTAAGGGCGAGGCATACCATCAATAGTGGTAGAAACTTCATTGGTGCACCCCATAGATATGTCTTGAGTCTTAACACCGCGTACCCCACTATATCTATAACACGACGCCGTGAATAGTTATGCCCAATGAAAAAGAGCGGAACCCACGGTCAGGCTCCGCTCTCGATACTGTTTATCGGTCCGCGCCTAGGTCACTTCTCCACAAAATCATCTCGGCGATTTCGCGCCCAGCAATCCTCGGTTGATTCATTGCAAACCGGCCGGTTTTTGCCGTAGGAAATCGTCGACAACCGGTTCGCTTTGATGCCCTGGCTTTGTAGATATTTTTTGGCTCCCTGAGCGCGTCGCTCGCCAAGGGCGATGTTATATTCCTCGGTGCCACGCTCGTCGCAGTTGCCCTGGATCTGTACTTTGAGATTGCGTGACTTAATGCAGGTGACGTTCTGATCAAGGATGGTGCGATCGCCAGAACGTATATCGTAGCGGTCGAAGTCAAAATATATCGGTTCGACGCTGCACGCAGATTTTTCAACGCACTTGCAATCCCGACACATCATACCGCCGGTGCAGTCTAAATCTGAACGGCACTGGCATTTCGGAACGCAGCGCTGGTCCTTGCACTCCAGATCCGGGTTATTGCAGTCCTCATCCTTTTCGCATTCTATTTGGCACTTGTGATCCTTACAAACCTTTCCAGCGGGGCAGTCGCTATCGATCTCGCACTCCCATTTGCACTGGTTATTTTTGCAATATTTACCCTCTGGGCAGTCCTTATCCCCGATGCATTCCATGCACCGATTGTCTTTACAGTGCGGGCGATCCTGGGGGCAGTCGGCATCCAGCGCGCATTCCTGGCACTGGCCGTTGACGCATACGAGTAAGGAACTGTTGCCCTTCTCAGACTTGCAATCATCACTGTTACGGCACTTTGGGAAGGTCGGTCGACAACCGGTTGCAACCATGGCAAACGCCAGTGCAAACACCCCAACCAGACCCCAACAACATAACTTTGAGAGTTTTCTCATGTGTTCATCCTCCTTGGAAAGAACCGCCTCGATGACCGTCGCCCCAATGTCTATGAGCTTGGGTAAAAGACGGAAGCACCCTTACTGGTTTGTTAAAGAACGCGGAGAAATTGTATGCTGCACTTAGCCCTTTCACCACGCCTTGTCAATAAAAAAATCTTATCAGTTAAAAATAATCTGTTTGCGTTACCGTTGCGTTCGCAGTAAGTTGCGCAGGCCATTGACCCGATGAAGCTGCGAGGATCTTTGATGAAGTTAGCGATCGACGGAATCCTGGCAAAGAAAATCTCTGTATTAGCGATACCAGTGGTCTTGGGTATGCTTTCCCAAACTACCGTTAATATGGTGGATGCCATCCTGATAGGCCACCTCCCCGGCTCTACCGGCATTGATGGGGTGGCCGGGATTGGGATTGCGATGCCGCTTTTTTGGGCAATTGGCGGATTCTTCTCGGCCATTTCTGTTGGCACCCAATCGGTCACCGCTCGGCGAATAGGCGAGCAACTTCCCGAGGAAGCCGGTAAGGTCTTGACCAACTCGTTGAACATCGCGTGGATCACCGGGGCGCTCGTGTCGATACTCGGTTATCTATTCATTCCCGAGTTCTTTAAATTGCTTAACCCTAACCCGAATGTCGTCCGGCTTGGTTCCGAATTCTGCCGCATCCGGATGTTGGGCGTGCTCTCGATGGTTGCCACCATGAGCATGAAAGCTTTTTTCGATGGGATAGGCAAAACATACGTTCATATGACCGCTTCGATTACTATGAATGTTATCAATATTTTACTCAACTTTGCGCTGGTATTTGGTCTGTGGGGTTTCCCGCGACTGGAAGTGGCAGGTTCTGCCTGGGCGACCGTAATAAGTACTTATATTGGCTTGGTAATCATGGGTGGTTGGACTCTCAAATCGACCATACGAAAACGGTACCGATACGTTCGGAGAGGCAACCTCAATTCGGTGCTGAGCTGGGAGATCGTCCGGCTGTCGGTACCGTCGGGATTGGCGACCATCTTCGTCATGAGCGGATTTCAATTTTTCTTGTGGGTATGCGGCCATCTCGAACCGACGCCCAAGATTCTCGCCCCGCTTGGCTTTATCCCGGTGCTTGGGCCGGTTCTCTATAATATTGATTTACTGGCGCCCGATCTGGCTACCAGCGCTTCAACGATACTCATTTCATTTTTGATGCTGGTTATCATGACCTCGATGGCTTTTGGCACCGCCACTGCCACCCTGGTCAGCCAGAGCATGGGGGCAAAAAATTTCAACCTCGCCGAACGCTACGGTTGGGAATCAGCGAAGATTGGCATGTATGTTATGGGATTGTTGGGTATCATAATGGTCTTCAAGCCAGAATTTTTCCTGGGAATTTTTACCGACAAACGAAACGTGATCGAGGTGGCTATGGCGCCCACCCGTTTGATCGCATCAACAACGGCGCTGATGAGCGCCGGAATGATATTGGTCCAGGCCCTCTATGGAGCCGGCAACACCCACTTTGTCATGGTAGCAGAATTGTGTTTGCACACTGTGTGCCTTATCCCGCTCTCCTATCTGCTCGGCGTGAAACTCGGCCTGGGGCTTTTGGGCACCTGGATGGCGGCGGCCGTTTACGTGGTGCTCTTGTCATCGGTCATGGCGTTGAAGTTTTACGAGGGCAAGTGGAAGCAGGTTAAACTTTAATATAATCAGATAAATCCTATGTTACAAGGTCAATGAGGCCGTTTGCTCAGACGGCACGTCTATTTTACCGACGCCGGCCTCCTCGGCGAGAAGCAGATGTTTGATTTGCCTTGGCTTGATATCTTTGCCATACAGCGGCGCGAGGCTTACCCCGACGGCGTCAACCGCCAACGCATCCCGGCCTGCCACGAGCGTGTTGCGGGTGATGAGCTCACCCGGTCCCAACGGGCCGCCACTCGCCAGCACGATGAGCCCGTCCAAAATTGTCAAGTGAGGTCTCACGATAGTGCACAGGTCGGCGATGGCTTGATTGATCTCAAGCGCAGAGTGAAAACTCTCACGTTCGTGGATCAAGCCCATCATTCCCTTCAATGCACCGGTGAATCCCGTAGCCATGTGCGACTTGGCAATCGGCAGGGCAATGTGGACGTCAACGGTCAACGCTTCCTTGAGCACTTTTGTTCTCTTGAGCGACTTACCGCCGGGGATCTCCACCGGGGTATAAAAGTTTTCACCGGTCGGCAGTATCACCGCGATCCCGAGGTCCTTAAGCGCCTCAACGAAACCACAAGCCCTCAGGCACGCTTCGGGGCGACGCACCGGGTTGTCCATGACCAGCACCTTGCTCGCTCCACAGGCAAGAACCTCCCGAGCCACTGCTGCGACCAACGCAGGGGAGGTGGTAGCTCGTTGAGCCGGTGGGCTTGGAAACGCAATATTTGGTTTAAGTCAGAACCCTGTTGCCTTTTTTTACGAAAGCGGCCATGCCGCCCCAGGGCGAAAGCAACTTCTTGACGGCCTCGGAGAGATTTTCCGGCACCCCGGCGCCCGAGATTTTTGCCAATACGGGTGTGCTCGAAGCCGCTCGAGCGACGTTAACGCGGCCGCCGATTTTAGTCAGTGCGAGCGCGGCAGTCGCTGAAATGCTTTTATAAAAAAAATCGCGTCGGCTCAGTTTCTCGTGCATGCTCTGTCTCCCCGTCAACGTATCATGAGGACACTATACCACTAGTTTTTTAGGATAGCGGGTCAGGTTGCGAATGCCCTGACGAGTTACTAAAACGAGATCTTCAATCCGGACACCGCCGACCCCACAATAATAGAGTCCCGGCTCGACCGTGACTATCATGCCGGCGCGAAAGCGCACGCTCTCAGGCGCGACTCCGATCCGGGGTGGCTCGTGGATTTCAAGTCCGACGCCGTGGCCGGTAGAGTGCGTAAAGCCCTGCAGGCGCCCGTTTTGTTCTCCCGTGACAAATCCCTGATCCGCAAACACCTGCTGCACCGCTTGGTGTACCGCGCGAACCATGACCCCAGGCCGAATAAGCGAGAGCGCTTTGTTCTGAGCTTTCAATACCGCACGATATTGGGCGACCAGCGCAGGCTGGGGTTGGCCGCGAACCAGCGTCCGAGTCATGTCGGCAAAGTACAGGGTGCGCATCGACCGGGGGAAGATGTCAATCACCACCGGTTGACCCGGCCGAATGGGCCCGTGACCTTCCTCGTGAGGGTCAACCGCTTGGTTGCCCACCGCCACGATGGTATGCGCGCCGATGCACTGGCGCTCCAGTAACGTGCTCTGTATAGCTTGTCGCAGATCTTCTGCGCGCAGACGCTTACCAGCGTACCGAAGCTCCCTGCCGACGACTCGGCTCGCCCGTAACATGCTCGCCGCCGCCGCCATAGCCCGCTCGGTGGCTCGCTGAACAGCGACGATGGCCCGCACCTCGTCGGGACCTTTGGTCAATCGCTTGGGAAATTTATCTTCGGAGCGAATATGCAGTTTAAACCCCATGGTGTGCAAGCGTTCAACGAAGCCAATAGGCATGCTCGCCGGCACCTCCACGAGGGAGACCTTGAGTTTGCGCAGAGCCGCTGCAGCGAGCCCGCTGGGAGTCAGATCGGGGGTTGTGCGCCTCCGTCTGGCGTCTTCGGCCGCCACCGTCAAAGCCGGCCAAACCGTATCGACGGTCGCAACCTGGCGAGCTCGATCTCGCTCAAAATCAGTCACCGCCAGGATCTTTTGGCCGTGGTGCTCTATCAGGATTACGGGGTCGGGAGCTGCGAACCGAGTTGCGTAGTATATATCAGCGTCGATCTCGGGTGATGCTATCTGAAGGAATGTCAGTCGCTGCGAGCTCATTCACTTGTCTTTTTTAACAACGGATAGGAGAATGTTGCGAACGGAGCGAGTTGCAGTCTCTAACCCCTGTCGCTGCGCTCCAGGGATAAGAGCCCGTAAGCTCACTGCGTTCGCTAACGGGCTCTAAATCGCTACAACCTTTTTAACCTCGGGAACTTCTTCCTTGAGCATGGCCTCCACACCCATAGAAAGAGTCATTTGCGCTCCGGGGCAACCAGCGCAGGCCCCGCGCAGGCGCACCTTGACGATCCCGGTGGATTCATCAAAATCAACAAATTCAACGCCGCCGCCATCCGCTTCGAGATAGGGACGGATTTTTTCTTCGATGATTTTTTCGATTCGCTCTTTCATGATAGGGCTCCGTTCCAGGTAGATTACACTGTTGCTAAAGATATCATTTTGGTCGGTATGGTGTCAAACCGCCCTGTTCGTGAAGCACTATTGGAAATAATAGGCACCACGTTTGTCGGATGCGATTACAAAATAGTTTATATTTTCCGGCCTTTTTTGCACTGTAGATTTTGCTTGCAAGAAAAGACCGTTTCGGTCTACTATACTTTTTGTGCCTGCAGGGTGTCCCAGTGTGGCCATTATAACGTGACGTTTGAAAATTTTGATCCGGTTGGTGTGGGGGTTGTACCCGTGTTGAACATTGAACCGGAAAAAGAAAAGATGTGTCCGTTCTGCGCCATGATGGCCGGCAAGGTTTGGATGCAGAACGAATACGCATATGCCGTCTTGGATGCCAATCCCGTTGGCCTCGGGCATACTCTGGTGGTGCCGCAGCGCCACGTCGCATCAGTCTTCGACATTCCAACGAAGGAATTGAAAGCGCTGTGGGGATTGGCGTGCGAAGTGCGCCAGAAACTCCAGGACAGCCACCATCCCGATGGGTTCAATATCGGGGTTAATGACGGATTGGCGGCCGGTCAACTCCTGGCGCACGCCCACATTCACATCATTCCACGGCATAGGGGCGACAGCCCCGACCCACGCGGGGGCGTTCGGTGGGTGTTGCCGAAGCAGGCACGCTACTGGAGTCGCTGAGCAGCTCGCCTATTTTTAGATATCGATCCTAAGGCTTATGCCCACATCAACGATTGGAACGGGGAGATTGAACGCGGGGACGGTTATTGTTGGATTAATATTGTCTGGGTAATTTATTTCGGGTGTGTTGATTCGGAAGCGAAATTCGCCACCCGCGTGGCCCAGGTAACCTGCAACATATGCCTCGATCGTCAGGTAGGTTAATACGGCACCGAGTAATCGAGACGAATAACAAAGGACTTGTCCGATAGATTGCCGATACTGCTTAGGGTAAAAATAGTGTTGTTCCAGCTACCAGGATTCGGGAGGCTTACATATAGTGCCGCATAATGCCGGCCCAGATAAAAAGGCTGAAAAGCGTTATTGGCGATGAGCCAAGGGTATAGTTTGTCGTCGCTGTATCCCAGTGAATTGTAAAAGTACTCGGCGCCGATTATTATCTGATTTTTATCGTTGTAGAGAGCTTCCCAGCTCAGCCCGCAAGAGACCTGTGGAGTAATTTCATTCGGATTGTTAGGGTATCCTATCTCGATAGGATACAGTTGTTCAGCCGGTGGAGACGGACGATACCGTGGAGTGTCGCTGCCATTTCTGAGGGCCATCTCGGCGTAAATGTCGATCGGTACGTGAAGCAGCGAATCCAGGCCAGCCGACATATCAAACCCATACTTGGGCCGCTGGCCGCCGCGGGCGACAAAGTCGGCGCCAATTTCGAATGTGCTGAGTACGAATTCAGCCCGCACGGCCCCGCCAAGATTTCCCAGGGTGAATGTCGTAAATTGGGTCGATGGGTTCTGAGTCTGAGCGATCAGGCTTTGGAGCGGCGTCGGTTTCTCGAGCAGGCCGACGGCGTAGAAGTTCCATCCGTATTTCTCCCAGGGCAGGTGAAATTTCAACATGCTCGTGCCGGTGCGGATATC
This sequence comes from uncultured delta proteobacterium, assembly GCA_963754925.1. Taxonomy (GTDB): domain Bacteria; phylum Myxococcota; class B64-G9; order B64-G9; family B64-G9; genus CAVWHX01. The sequence continues at coordinate 279,325 of CAVWHX010000004.1, read as the reverse complement.
AAACGGCTCGAGCGGGTTGCGCACCGGCTGGAGAAAATCGGTCGGGTTCCAAAAATGCGCGCTGCCCCACTTGGTGTTTTGTTTACCGGCGGAGACGAAGACCGTCCGGGCAATGTCAAACCGAATCCACAGTTGGTTGAGGATAAACTGCGGACTGGGAGATGAGCTCGAAGAAGAGGTTGAACTGGACCCTATTGTTGAGCTTGGTATCGTATTCATCATGATATTTTGAAATGAATTGCCGGTCGGGTCGTACGTGATCCGCCCGACGAGTTCCGCGTGTACGCGATCGTTGGGGCGCGCGTCGAGGTAAATGTCGGCCAGCATGGGCACCGAGAAACTGTAGTCGCGGATGCTCTGACCTTGCCGCGCGTCGCCGAGCATGCGCAGGTAAAAAACACCGCCTATCTTGAGCGGATCCTCCGGCCCGGCGGTTTTTGATAAGGCAGGTTCTTGAGAATCGGGCTGAAAGAGATCGTTCTCTGGTGGCCGCGCCGCTTGATCCGTGTCGTCGGGTGTCGAAGGCGCAGAAGTGCTTGGTTTTTGACCGGCGGCCGGCGCGTTATCTTTTGCGCTGACCGGCAAGCTCAGAAGAACCATAAACAAGCTTACTCTCAGGATGGTTTTCATCGGCTCTTGCTTTCCAACCAGGCCTTGGTGAACATATTAGCATCGAGTGGACGCAGATCGACTTCCTTAATCAGCACCAGCGTCGAGTTTGCCTTATCCACTTCGTCAAAGAAACGCATTTCTTGAGGGAACCACACATCGGCTTTTTTCGAATCGCTGAAGAGCTTCTTCCATTTTGGGTAGTACGAGGTGCGCATGAGCTTACCCGACAACGCGAACTCCTGGCGCTTGAGTACGTTCGAGGTGGCGGTGTCGATCCATATCTGGATGACCGGAAAAGCCACGTCCACATCAGTCTTGGCCTTGAGCGTAAGGTGGTGCACCGTGAAAGCCCCGAGCTTTTCCTCGCCCACGTAACGAGGGTCGTACTCCACTGCCAATTTGGATTGATCGAAATCGGCTCGGCGCGAATCGGTGCCGCCGATGCGTTCGCGCTCGGTGCGGCGCTCCCATTTGCCGACGCTGGGATCGTAATACCAAAGATTTTTGTCGATCCGCAGGTACCCCTTGCCTTGCTCGGACTTGGGTTTAGTAAACAGGAGCATCAGTTTCTCATCGTTGTCGCGTCGAAAAACCAGCAATTCTTGAACGATGTCGCTTTTATCGCGCTCCTTGCGCTCGATATAAACAAAGGACTTGTAATCACCACTGTTTTTCTGGCGGTCGTCGACTAATTTAAGGAGAGCAATCTGTTCGTCGTGATTAAGCGAGGCCGCCTGAACCGGTACCGTTGATGCTATACCGGCAAGGCCGAGCAAAACACAACGTATGAATCGAAGGTGGCTATGCATGAATCACCCGATGTGGTGTATGGCGGTGATGGGTTGCAACCGCGTCGCCCGATAGGAAGGGTAGAGCGCGGCCAGAGTCGTCACTAGCGTGATAATTAACATGGCGGAGAGCAGCGGCCCGAGGTGAATCGAGAACGACAGGCGATCGGACATAAGAATCATTTGGACCGCGAGGGGTGCGGTGATTTTAGCGGAGTTGATCGCCTCGGCAGTCACGACACCCAGCCCAACCCCCCCCACGGTCCCGCCGAAGCCCAGTAGGAAGGCTTCGCTTAAAAACATCCATAGGACGCGGCTGCGTTGCATACCAATCGCCCGTAGCGTGCCAATTTCGCGCGTGCGCTCGCGGATTGCGATCCAGAGGGTGTTCATGATTCCCAGGACGATAATCACCAGCAAAATGGTGATTAACGCCGCCGTGATGGCGTCCAACGCCGTCAGAATCCGGGTTAAAAACGAAGTTTCGTCTTCCCAGTTGGTCAAATCGAGCTTCTGGCCGGTCCACCCCTCGCCGGTAACGGTTTGGAACTTCAGCCAAAAGGGGCGTGGATCATGATCCATCAGGCGATATCCTTGGTTCTCGAGGGTTGTCCGCAGCCGAGCCATGACGGCCGGAATCTGCTTGAGGTCCTTAAGGTACAACATCAGCGCCCCGGTGGAATCGGGGGTGAGCTGATACAAGGTGCGCACGGTTTCCTCGGCGATGAAAACCGAAAACTGGCTCATGAGGCCGAGGTCGTTGCAGATCGCCACCACGCGCAGGTCGGCGGTGTTGTTGGTCCCGCTCGACGTTTGGGCGGAGACGGTAATGATGTCGTTCACCGTGACCTCGAGTTTCTTGGCCTGGCCGGCAAACAACATGATGGTATTGGGCTGCGCAAGATCGTCGAGATTTCCCTCCTGGACGTGGAGGACGTTACGAAAGCCGGGTTCATTGCGGATGTCGATTCCAGCCAGTCCTGCTTGGATAGAACCACGGTCGCTGATCAGCTTACCCCAGCCGCGTCTGCGCGCCACGACATAATCGAGCTCGGGCACCTCGCGTTGGACAATGTCCAATATTTTCCGATAGCCGGTGACCAAGGGTCCGCCGATGCCGGGAGTGACCTTGAAGAAACCGCCCACATTGATATGTCCGGTGCTCAGGGTGGTGGCTGAGCGCAGCATGGTCTCGCGAATGCCGGCGGAGAGTCCCTGCATCAGCACGAGCAGCGCCGTCGCTACGACGATCGCGCCTCCCAGCAGCAGGGCGCGCCGACGGTGCTGGGCGAGACTGCGTACGGCGATGCTCAATATCTGAAACATTGCGTTACTCCTCGGTCTGAATGGCCAACACCGGATTGACACGGGTGGCCAACCAAGCTGGATAGAGACTCGAGAGCAGGGAACAAGCCAGCACCAGGACAAAGGCTGCGATGAGGTTGCCGATTCCCAGGGTTGGGTACAAGCGCGGGCCGGAGAAGAAGAACTGCCAGATATCGGAGAATGCCGGGATGCCGACCGCGTGTATCCATGAAACGACGGCGCTGCCCACAAGCGATCCGAGAATGCCAAACACCAACCCCACGACGACGGTCTCGATAACCACCATGGTTAAGATGAAACGCCGCTGAGCGCCGATCGCCCGCAGGGTGCCGATCTCAGTCACCCGTTCGAGGGTAGCCATCATCGTAGCGTTGCTCATGATCACGATCGCCACGGTGAAAATGATCCCAACGGCGGTATAGAGTACGATGCGCATCAGGAGCACCAGTTGACCGATAACCCCGGCTGCCTGACGCCAGGTCAGCGGAATGAGACCGAGGCCATCACGGTCGCTTAGCGAACGGATCTGGTCCATGGTTTCGTCCAGCCGTCGAGGGTCTTTTAAAATCACCGCCGCGTTGAGCACAATGCCGTGTTCAAGCTCTGCACGGCTGAAATCCTCCTTTTCGATGTCTTTGTTCTTGGCCATTCCCGGCGCACCCAGTATCTGGTTTTCGTTGATGACGCTCGGCTGAGCTTGGACTTCGATCTGACGATTACTTCCAAAAAGTTGGTCCTCGGCGTTTTCACGGGCGATGGCCACAACGCCGCTTTCTTTCTGGAGCTTTTTGATCTCTTCAACTTTTTCATCGGTTTGGTAACCGTACAATTCACGGAACGACATCAGATCCATCAAGTTGAGGCTGCCAGCCAGATTCGACTTCTCGATGCCCTTGAATTGAAAGGTGCCGTAGATTTTGACGTTGATCGCCTTGGCATAGCCCGAACGGGTGATGCCTTTGATGGTCAGATAATCTCCCATGCGCAGCCGGTAGAGCTGGAGTTGCGGTGCGACAAGCTCGTAGAAAAGCTGATAGCGGGTGAGGAAGTTTTGGTTGTTAGTCTTGAGGAGCTTTGCAAGCAACATTGCCAAGTCAGAGTCTTTTTCGCCGAGCGCCCGCTGCAGCCGACTGATGACGTCAGCGGTCTGCCGTGCATCGAGTTGCAAAAGGATCTCGCGCACTTGGTCGGTGTTCTCCTTGACCCAGTGGGTAAGCTCGGGATCACCGTCGATACTGCGACCTTCAACGGTAAGGGCTTCCTTGATCTTATCCAGACGTCGGGCGGTTCCCAGTTTGAACATCTCCTCGTAAAGAAACTTGGATATGAGGAAACCTCGCTGACCCGGCGGCACCATGGCGCCATCAACCATCTCCAGGCGATCGAAGGATGCGGCGAAGGTCTCGAGATCGGTCCCGACGTACCGGATGAACAGGAAATCGGCGTCGGCAAGCAGCGGTGCAATGCGGTTTTCCAAAAATTCCAAAGATCCGAGCGGATCGTTATCAAAATGGGCCCAAAACTCATCGGAAACCGCTCGCTTGACGTATTGTTCGTGCTCGGGCTCGATGGCGCCCTCGGTGAGGACCAAGGCAATATTGCGCCAATCTTGCTGCAGCACCCGAATCATTTGGTGAATATGCTCTTTTTGACTCTTAATCTCGTCTAGAAGTTGCGTTGAGTCGTCTCCATCAAGCCTGCGCTGCACGGTCTCGCGCAGCTTTGCCAGGGTCAGATCGATGGTATTTCCTGACTGGACCATGGCGCTGCCGATACCCATGGGCACGACTGTCTTGATGTTGTCGATGGTCATGAGACTATCGCGCATTGCCGCAAAGTCGGGGATGGGGACCAGATCGGGATCGCCGCCGAGGGAGCCCCAAATGGCGAGCTCATCCTTGGATTTGGCCGAGTAAACCTGAATGTTGCCGGCCACGCTGCCGATGATGCTGCGCGCCATGCCCTGGGACACGCTGTTGACCAAAGATCCGCCGACGACAACCAACACGGTGCCAAACAGGATGATTCCGCCCAGAACAAAGGTCTTGACCCGACTGGCGAACAGATTGCGGATCGCGATGCGTACGATCATCCCGAGGGTGGCGCTGCGGGCGCTCATGCCGATCCCTCCGGCTTGGTGTTCGATAGCTGACTGGGCGCCACCCGGTCGAGGACCCGGCCATCCTGCAGCCGCACCACGGCGTTGGCGTGAGTCATGACCTTGACGTCATGGGTTGAGAAAATGAAGGTGGTCTTCTCGTGCTGGTTCATGGCTTTCATAAGATCTATGATATTTTGGCCGGTGACCGAATCGAGATTGGCAGTTGGCTCATCAGCCAGCACGATTTGTGGTCGGGTCACCAGAGCGCGGGCGATGGCCACGCGCTGACGCTGGCCGCCGGAAAGTTCATTGGGGCGATGACGAATATGATCGGCAAGGCCGACGTCATCAAGCAGTTGCTCCACCCGCTTCCTGCGTTGCTTGGACGAGAGCTTCCGTTGGAGCAGCAGGGGAAACTCGACGTTTTGAAAAACGTTCAGCACCGATACCAAATTGAAACTTTGGAAGATGAAACCAATCTGGTTCAAGCGTAAGTTGGTTAAATCGCGGTCAGAAAGATGCTTGGTGTCATGGCCGCCGACCATAACCGTTCCCGAGGTGACGGTATCGACGCAGCCGATGAGATTGAGCAAGGTGGTTTTGCCGCTGCCCGAAGGACCGGCGATCGATATGAACTCACCCGGTTCCACGTTCAAATCCACCCGGTCGAGGGCGCGGACAATCGTCTTGCCCAGGGCGTACTCTTTGATGGCTTCGCGGACAGATACAATCGGTGGCATACGTTAGTTTCCTTTGTTCAACATTGGTGACGGGGGACATCTTCCTTTTGTTGGGAGGTAAGCGATACTCGGTATGCAATTCCTCGAATGTCTCGCTGATAACAATATGAAGCAACATCGTTGTCAACTGACATTTTCAAGAAGCCCACGCCGGCGATGAACATCGCCTTGCGTATGAGGTAACGGGATGCTATGGGATTATCAATCTATTTCTTTCGAGGGGAGATACTTGTGTCAACGCATGCGGTAGCCAGCGAAAACCACTTTGAAATCGGCCGGGCCTTCGGCACCCGCCCCTTGGGTATGGTGTGCTGGCTTGGCTGCGTAACCTTGCTGCTGTATGGTTGCGGAGGTTCTGGCTCAACCAGCTATAACCTGGTGCTGCTCCAGACCAATGATACCCACTCACAAATACTGGGTTTCCCGAACTGCGCCTACGATCCCAGCACGACCGGGGACGGCACGAAAGGCGGAGCCGCGCGCTATGGCGCCCGTATGGATCAGATTCGCCAGGAGACCGCCAACGCTGCGGTGGAGACTGACTTTCTTAACCTCTCGGCCGGCGATTTCACCATGGGTTCGATGCTGGTGGCCGCTGAAAAGGGCGCCGCCGACCTCAACCTGCTCAAGAAGCTTAATTTCGACGCCGCGGGCCTGGGCAACCACGAGTTTGACTGGACCGCGGGGGGCACCGCGGCCATGATCGGTAACGCCGACCAGCCGCCCGTCCCGTTGTTGTGCGCCGACCTCCACTTCTCCGACAGCGATTCCTCGGACGACGCGCTCGCCGCCCTTTACGGCACGGAAGGCGAGGCCGGGAAACGAGTTTACCCATACATCGTCCGGACCATGCCCAGCGGCCTGAAGGTGGGCATCTTCGGGTTGATAGGTATCGATGCCGGCAGTGTCTCCGGCGCTAGTTGGCTCTTTCCCAAAAACATGACCGATCTGGCCGCCGACACCCAGGCGGCCGTGGACAAGCTGCGTAACGAGGAAGGGGTAACATTCGTCATCCTGCTCGGCCACCTGGGGTTACGCGTGGACGGCGACACGCCCAGTGGCGAGACCGCCGACCTGGCTAAGCAGGTCTGCGGCATCGACGTCATCCTGAGCGGCCACTACCATAGCGTCGTGCAGCAGCCGGTGGCAATCCCCTGCAAAGACGGAGAGTGGAGCACCTGGGCCATGGAGGCTGGCAGCGACGGGTTATACCTCGGCCGCTGGGATCTGATTCTCGACGGTCACGGCCGGGTGCAAGAGGCTGCGGGACAGCTGATCCCCATCGACGATCAGATTATCGGTTTACCCGCCCTTGGCGAGTGGGAACAGACGCTGATCGCGGACGTCCAGGAAAATGTGATCTCGAAGTACCCGATCGCACCGGCTGACGGTGCCTTCCTTACCGGGGACTACTTCCAGCAACTAGCCCAATCCGACTTCGACCTCTTGCTGCACCCTAATGAATGCAATAACTTGGCATACCTGCTCAGCGACGCCATGCGCGCAGCCACCGGCACCCAACTGGCCATGGTCAGCAACGCAGGGGATATTCGCGACTCCCTGATGCGCTGCAAAGGGGGCTTTTGCTTGGCCGATGTCTTCAGAGCTGCCCCGTTCGGCATCGGTCTGGACAGTCAGGTTGGCTTCCCCTTGGTGACGTTCTACCTGCCATTGGACCAAATCAAGTTAGTGCTGGAGTACACCACCGCCTTCCAGGGCTTGACCAATGATGACTATGTGATCTCGCCCTCGGGAATGAAGATAGAGTTTGACGCCAACGAGAATTCCCTCGCGCGGATCCAGAAGATCACGGTATACGAGAAGTTGGATGAGTCCGACGCCAGTGGCGGGATAGTGGTCTTCGATAGCGCCGACGGAGGCTTCAAGATACCCGAGACCACTCTATACTCCATCACCACGAGCTACTACATCGCCTCGTTCCTCGCGAAGCTTTAAGCTTAAAACCTCTCGACGAGAATGGCCAAGAGGTGGTCCTTCTTGATCGGATAGTGAGCGACGGCGGCCATGAGATGAAGCTTTGGTACGCTCTGGTAAAATTCATTGCTGCAAGTGCTACCTCAAACAGCGGTACTGTTCCCAATCTCTACAACGATGATAGTGTTAGTCCTTACTGGCGCAGGTGCTGGGATATCGCCACGCATCCGAAATAGCGAATGCATCCCCGCCCTGAAAAAGGAGATGGCGCCAAAACGCCGGAAATGGTAGTGATGAAAAAATTGGACCAAACGGAAGGCCCGAATGGGCAATCCTGGCACCAACTAAGTTACAACAGGAACATTCGCCTATGAATAAGACGGTTCTTTTCGAAAAAGAAAACGGCGTAGCGCTTATTACCTTGAACCGCCCTGAGCGGCGTAACGCACTCAATCAGGACCTGCTCGCGAACTTGTATCATTATATTGATGCGGTTGCCGGGGACATCGATATCAGGGCGGCCGTCCTCACGGGTGCGGGCCCGGGCTTCTGCTCGGGACTGGATCTGAAGGCGATTGCGACCGAGAACCTCACCGATCCCCGGGGCGATGGCCAGGACATGCTTGATGTCTTCGACGCATGCGAAAAGCCGATTATCGGCGCAATCAACGGCGCCACCATGACCGGCGGTTTCGAACTGGCGCTCAACTGCGATTTTCTCATCGCCTCGGAACAAGCGTCCTTCGCCGATACGCATGTGAAAATGGGTATCCATCCGGGATGGGGCATGAGCCAGCTTCTTCAGGAGGCTGTCGGCCAGCGGATGGCCAAACAGATGTCGCTTACCTGCCAGTTTATATCGGCATCAGAGGCGCTGCGGATTGGATTGGTAAACGAGGTGGTGCCGGCCGACCGGCTGGTCCCGCGGGCGAAGGAAATCGCGGGATACATCGCAGCGCAAAATCCGGAGATGCTCCTGACCATGAAAAACCTCATAGAGCACCGCAACAGGGCAACCCTTGAGGAATCTCTTGCTTATGAGCGTCGAGGATTCCTAGAGTTTTTCAACAAATTCTGGAAAAAGTAGCTCTTTGGGCTTACCAAGCCCACTTCGCCGCTTCCAGCGCATGGTAGGTGAGGATCAGATCGGCGCCGGCGCGTTTAATCGATACCAGCACCTCACGGATGGCCCGCTCGCGGTCGAGGGCGCCCGCTTTGGCCGCAAATTCAATCATGGCATATTCGCCGCTGACGTTGTATGCGGCCACCGGCACCGAGGTAGCGTGCTTGACCATATGCACGATGTCGAGATAGGCGAGGGCAGGTTTGACCATAATCAGATCCGCGCCCTCTTCGATGTCCAACAGGACTTCCTTTAACGCCTCGCGTTTGTTTGCGGGATCCATCTGATAGGCAAGGCGGTCTCCAAACTGCGGGGCGGAGCCTGCGGCCTCCCGGAAGGGGCCGTAAAAACTGCTCGCATATTTAGCCGCGTAGGAAAGGATGACCACATTCTGCAAACCGGCGCGATCCAGAGTCTCGCGAATCGCCCTGACCCTTCCATCCATCATATCGCTGGGAGCCACGATGTCCGCCCCGGCTTGGGCGTGGGAAAGGGCGGTCTTGGCGATAAGATCCAGGGTTGCGTCGTTGTCGACCTCCCCATCCTTAATTAACCCGCAGTGCCCATGCGCGGTGTATTCGCACAGGCAAACGTCGGTGATGACCAACAGCGGAAACTTTCGGTTCTTGATGCTTGCCACCGCTTTCTGAATGATGCCGGTTTCGGCGTACGCACTGCTTCCGACGGCGTCCTTCTTCTCCGGTATGCCAAACAACAAGATGGCTTTTATGCCGGCCTGGACGGCTTTGTCTGCTTCGCTAAGCATCGATTCCAGGGTGTGCCGGTTCTGGCCGGGGAGGGTGTCGATCGGCTCGGGCCTGGCTAAGTTTTCTTGAACAAAGAGCGGGTGGATCAGGTCGTCAGGGTGCACCTGCGTCTCTCGCACCACAGCACGTAGGAGCGGAGAGCTGCGCAGCCTCCGGGGTCTATGCGTTGGAAACATCTGGCACCTCTTGGGTTGACGCTCGATAAAAACCTTTCATGAACAAGTATGCGCCGGGTCCTGCCACCTCGCATCCCCCGGCGGTGCTCATCATCGGAAACATCGCGATGATTCCGCGCCGGCGGGGGGCCCCCTGCTCAGCGTCACCCAGCGCCATATTACCTGAATGATAACGGTTCATGGATTGAACCGATAGCCCGTCCCGCGGACGGTAAGAAAGTGTTTGGGGTTTTCTGGGTCCGGTTCAAAGAGCTTACGCAACCGCACAATGAAGTTGTCCACGGTCCGCTCGGTGGGGTAGGTGTCCATCCCCCATACCTCATCGAGTATGTCCGCGCGGGCAAGCACCTGACCTTGGGCGCGCACCAGCTGGCGAACGAGGGCAGCCTCCTTTTCGGAAAGGACAATAGGACCGGTGTTTGAGACCGCCTCACGCGTGGCCAAATTGATTTCGTATGATTCGAAGCGCACGATCTGATCGGATGGAATCTCGCGCTCCGCTTGGGAACGCCTGACCAATGCTTGAACCCGGGCGACTAGTTCAGCCACGTCGAAAGGTTTTGGCAGATAGTCGTCGGCGCCGATAGTGAAGGCCTCCACCTTGGTTTGCACCTCGCCACGGGCGGTGAGCATCATGACTGGCGTCGTGATTTCGCGACGGCGAATTTTTTCCAACACCTCCAAACCGCCCATTCCCGGCAGTGTTATGTCCAATAAGATCAGATCAAAGTTATTCTTGGATATTATCCGAAGCGCCTCGTGGCCGTTTTTCAGCCAGACCGTCTCGAAGCCGGCGCCTTGGAGATTGAGGCGGACCATGGTGCCGACCAGTTCTTCGTCTTCGATGAGCAACACTCGCCCGTTTGCCATCAAGCCTCCGGCATCGTATCGAAAAGCCTGCCGCCTGTTCCAGGCTTGCCGCTATCGATGCATCCTATCTCGCTGTATGTCTTGAGTCAAACTTGAAATTATTTTGATAACTATTCTTAATAATTAGATAAATTATATGACTAGCTTCTCCGTAACCATAAATTCTATCTCGTAAGAAACAAAAGGGAATCCACCCCTATTTCTTGATTACTTTGTCAACTATAACATATTGTAATATAAAAATAAAATAGAAATTGTTAACCCTCAAAAGATATTGACATTAACTTACCCACTGGGTATAATATTTATGTTCGATTGAAGTTAGATATGTGCTCACCTCATGTTCAACATGATTAGATCATGTGTGCAGTTTTGATGGTCATTTTTTAAATCTGATTATTTGTTGAACATTTTTCATTAATTCTAAACGACATATCGGTTGGCTGTTGTTGGGTAAAAGAGGCGAATTATTAATAACCAAAGGAGGAAAATCGATGAGAGCGAGACGAATCGGATTGTATGGTATGAAGAAAGTTCTTGTAATGGTAGGTTGTTTCGTTTTTCTGACAGCGGTCACAACCTATGCTGCGACGCCGATTCCGACGGTTACTGGCCCCATTAAAGTAACCGCGAACTCGTACCCGTTCGGCGCTGCCGATCACTTGAAAGTTCCCATGGATCTGTCGAAACTCGGTTATGTTGAGGAGGAATTCATCGTAAGCGGCAAGGCCAACGTATACAATTGGGTGTACGACCTCGCAAAAGGTGCTTACGGACCAGCTGTGGTGCAATCAACAGATGCTCCGTATGCAACGCGCATTCTCGTTCGCCGTCCGGCAAATCCTGCGCGGTTCAGCGGCAATGTGATCGTCGAAATTCTGAATCCAACGAATTACTTCGATCTCGAAATCGGCTGGGCTTTTTCCCACGATCAGTTCATGCGTAATGGCGACGTGTGGGTCGGCATCACCATCAGGCCTATCGCCATTGACGCCCTCAAATCCTTTAATCCGACGCGCTATGCCGCGCTGGCGATGCTGAATCCTCTGCCGTTGAGCGATCCGCGTAACTGCACAGCAACCACAGGGTTGCCGGCCGACAGCTCACAATATACCGAAAACGGTCTGTCCTGGGATATGTTCAGCCAGCTGGGAGCTCTCTTACGCAGTAACGTTGCCCAGAATCCATTGCATAGTTATAAAATTAAGCACCTCTATGGATTCGGTTATTCGCAGTCCGGCGGATACCTCCAAACCTACATCAACACCTTTCATCCGCTTGATGTGCAGGCGAACGGCAAGCCGTTGTACGACGGTTATGTAATCGGCACCTTTGCTGGAATGATTCCCATTAATCAATGCTTCCCGGCGCTTGCAGTCTCCGGCGCTGCGGCGCTTACAGCGACTGACCCGCGCTGGTTTATTTTAAATGCCGGCGTTCCGGTGATGCGCATGATGTCGCAAAGTGAATACTACCTGGCCATCGCCATACGGCAACCCGACAGCGATACCTTCCCGACTATGTTCCGGTATTACGAAGTCGCCGGCGCAAGCCACGCCACCCAGGCAGAGCTTGATTTTGGGCCGGCAGTGGCAGACGTTCTTAAAGCGAACCGACCGTATCCGGAAACCGGGTGTTATTATGGATTGCCGAGAAGTCTGTTCCCGTTCGGCATGCTTTTCGACGCTGTATTGACAAATCTGGATCTATGGGTGCGTAAAGGCGTTCTCCCACCGCACGGTGATTACATCGAAGTGCAGGCCAACCCTCCTGCCGGCTATCCGCCGACCCTATTAGATCAGTTTGGCAACGCCGTGGGTGGAGTACGCACACCGTATGTCGACGTTCCCATAAGCACTTGGTTTGTCAACAGCCCGGGCGATCTCATTTGTAACCTTTCCGGATTTACGATCCCCTTTAGTGAAGCCACGCTCCAGTTACTCTATCCTACCCATGCCGACTACGTTCAAAAGGTTGCCAGCGATACGATTGCCGTGGTCCAGAAACACTTCCTCAACGTGGTCGATGGACTGACGATCCTGGTGGAAGCGGTGCGCGCGGACGTTCCGTAATACCGAACGACACCACAGCAAGCCTTCGCTGAGTATTACGATCCGTTAACAATCAGACCTGCGGTAATATCAGAGAAAACCGACTGCCTTTTCCGAGGCCTTCACTTTCGGCTAAAATATCCCCGTCCATCTGGCGCGCAAGCGCGCGGGCGATCGCCAGCCCCAAACCAGTTCCATGCTGGATGTTAGGCTGCAGATTGGTGACTCGAACAAAAGGAATGAAGAGATTTTCGGCTTTGGCGGGTTCAAAGCCTACACCGGTGTCGGTGATTGAGATACGCAACCGGTTATCCGCGTTCTCCACCATCAAGCATACGTCGGGAGACGGCCCCCCGTACTTGAAGGCGTTGTCGGTGAGGTTTTCGAGAATAACCTGCAGCGCATGAGGATCGGCGTTCACTTTTGGAGCGGTCTGTCGGGTTTCCCACAGCAACCGGAGCGAATCCGGCTGGTCCGCCAAATACTTTCTCCGATGTTCGATAAAGTGGTGGAGGAATGGTTTTAGTTCGATGACCTGGCGTTGAACTTGGTATCGGCCGCCCTGAATTCGCCCCGAAATAATTATATTTTCAACCATGTGCTCGAGCCGCTCGGTCTCTTTAAGCCCCATCGCATAGAGCTTCGCCTCCTCTGCTTCAGGCACGTTGCCTGCAGAAAAGGTTTGGAGCAACGATTTAATCCCGGTCAGGGGAGTCTTCATTTCATGCGTGACCGTAGCGATAAAAACCTCCATATCCATCATATGGCGATGCTCTTGCCGCACCAGTCGATACAGCATGATGGTGCAAATTCCGAGGAGGAAAAACAGGAGCGATCCCTCCCCAATCACCATGATCCTGCGTCGCGCGAGCTTGGTATTGATTCGTTGGATCTCGCCCGGTGCGACGCGCACCGCAAACATCGGGTAGTTGGGTATGAGTGTGGCCGCAATCTGATCTTCCCCCGCCGAAGGGGAGGCGGCGATAACTTCCAAGGATATGGCCCCTGGCACGGGGCCCGGGTGAGGAAGGTTATCGGCCCGGCCAAGTATCAATGCGGTTTTTTCAACCGCATAGCGTAGCTCGTTGATTTTGTCATTTTTTTCTAACTCAATAGAATGTTTTAAAAAAACAGCCCACCAGGTCCCGAGCGCAACCAGAGCCGCGATGGAAATACCAAACAATAAGTGGTATACGGGTTGCTTGTTCATCATAGCGATACTACCGTAAAGCCTCGGTGATGGTCTTCGCCAGATCGTGTATATCAGTTTGAGAGTGCGCAGCCGAGAGAAAAAACACCTCAAATGCCGATGGAGGCAAATAGATGCCGCGGTCTAACGCGAAGCCGTGGACCCGCTTGAACCTCTCTATCGCTTCAGGGAGAATGGCATCGGCGCTTCGCGGCACCGGACCTTCCGCCAGATGGAGCCAAACCACCGAACCTACTCTGCGCCAGTTTATGAAGGGGACTTGTAAGCGAGCTTGGGTTAAAGCGCTATCGAGCAAGCGCCCGAGCAATTCGATCTGTTGATATACTTCTTCACTGCGGAGTAAGGAAAGCGTCGCTGCACCTGCCGCCATGGCCACGGGGTTGCCCGAGAGGGTTCCTGCCTGATACACGTTTCCCACGGGGGCCAGGTGTTCCATCAAGTGTTTCGGTCCCACGAGCGCCCCAACCGGCATTCCGCCTCCGATGATTTTACCGAGGGTGATGATATCGGCGGATATCCCCAGCGAGTCGCCATACCCGCCAAACCGCAGCCGAAAACCGGAAATCACCTCGTCGAATATAAGCAGGGCGCCGTGCCGGTCGCACAGTTCACGCAACCGATGTAGCCAGTCAGGACGCTGTTCGAGCAACCCGTTGTTGGCCGGAAGCGGTTCGACAATGGCGGCGGCGAGCATAGGACCAAATGCTGCGAACGTTTGAGTCAGGATTTCCTCATCGTCAAAGGGGCACACGATGGTTTCGGACGCAACCGTTTCAGGAACGCCCAGGCTGGATGACGTGCCGAAGGTCACGAGGCCGCTCCCGGCCTTGACCAACATTGAGTCGGAGTGGCCGTGATAGCCCCCCGCGAACTTGAGAATCTTTGATCGGCCGGTCGCCCCGCGCGCCAAACGAACGGCGGTCATCACCGCCTCGGTGCCCGAACTGACGAATCGTAGCTGGTCCATGTTCTTAAAGGCAGAAAGGATCAATTCCGCCAACTCGATCTCTCGCCGCGAACATGCGCCAAAGGACAGGCCCGCGTTCGCAGCCTCGCAGACCGCTGCGACGACCGCTGGGTGGCTGTGCCCCAACAGCAGAGGACCCCACGACATGCAGTAATCAACATAGGTATTGCCGTCTTCATCGTGGAAGCGGGCGCCCCGGGCATCCCGAACGAATATCGGCGTGCCGGATACACTCCGAAAAGCCCGTACCGGGCTGGAAACGCCTCCGGGCATGATTTTCGATGCTTGTTGGTAAAGTTCCGCGGAACGAGATCGTGATCGATCCATGGGTCACTCCCCCGGAACGGCTGCCTTTTGATAGGCGTGAAAAAGAACTTCTAACCATTGACGCGGGTCCGCGCCAATTTCTTCGACGTTGCTGTCGCCGAGCGATCTAAGGGCCTGGGCTGTGGTTTTGCCAATGGTGAACATACGGGCATTCCTCATCCACGGATTAGCCGATAGCAGGCGTTGTGCCGCCGACGGGGAAGCAATGAATACCGCCGCCACGGGAAATGGTTGAAGCGCTACGATGGGCACGTCGACATTCTCATACACAATCAGATCCTCAAGCTTGAAGCCTGCTTCACCGAGCAGGCTATCGATCTCGCCGGTTCGGAGGTTTCCTCGGACCAAGAGCACGCGCGACCCCGCCGGCAGAGCGTTTATCAATAGATTGGCCAGCACGGCGCCTTCGGGCGGGTCGGCAACCAGATCAACCGGAACATCGTGCGACTGAATTTCACGAGCAGTCGCCCGACCAACCGCCGCTATCAGGACGCGCTGGGAGGCGCCGAGCAGGGGCCCCCCCGCCGGCGTGCGACTTGGCTGCGCGGAGCGAATGCGAGCACCGCCGGGCCGCACAGGATAAGAGTCTGTACGCTTCGCTTCGCTCGCTACAGTCTCTAAGGATGCGAGGCGACAGGACCCAGCGCACTCTTGGTTGAAAAATCCACGCACCCCGTGCCGACTCGTGAATACCACGGCATCGGGATTTTTCGTATTCGGTTCTTTCGGAGAAAGATACCGCGTGGCCAAGCACGGGATCTCGCGCACCACGACGCCGCGCGCCGTCAAGGCGGCCGCCAATTCTTGATTGTCTTCGTGTTGCCGAGTCAGCACCACGGCCGGGCCGTTTGCGCGATCCATACATCCCTTTCGCGGATCAGCTGATCCATGGGTATGCCAGCGTTCAAACGCCCAATCTGAAGATAGGATAGCGCGATTTGAGAAAGCTCGTGCACTGCGGGCGCGCTGAAGCTTGAAATGCTCATACCTCCATCTGCACCGGGGGCCGCGAGCTTCAAGGTGAACTGATTACCTTCCCAGCGCGTCCACGCCCCAAAGGGAGCGTGGCATCCGCCACCAAACGTTTTAAGCAGCGCGCGTTCCAGCTGCACGCAGCCGGAAGCGACGGCGTCGTTGAGGGTGCGGACCTGTTCTATCATCTCCCGGTCGTCTTCTCGAACCTCCACGGCGATAGCTCCCTGACCGGCTGCCGAGATCCAGATGTCTGGATTGAGATCAAATGCCAGCAGTCCTGCGGTCCCGAGGCCAAGCCGCACGAGTCCTGCCCGCGCCAGAATAGTGGCGTCGTAATCACCCCGTTGTACCTTTTCAAGGCGCGTTCCCACATTGCCGCGGATTGGTTTGGTGTGTACGTCGTCGCGGAGAGTGTGTACATAGGTTTGACGACGCACGGAAGACACACCTACCTGCGATCCGGCCTTGAGGGGCAGCGCATACGCTGGATCAAATGCCTCCGGCCGAAGGAGCAACACATCCGAGGTCTCGGCTCGTTCTAAAACCGCTCCCAGCGACAAGCCCGTCGCCAGCGTAACCGGCAGATCCTTGAGAGAGTGGACCGCACAATCGATGTGCCGTTTGAGGAGCGCGACCTCGATTTCCTTGGTGAAGAAGCCAATATCTTCGTTTTCGTAAAGCGCCTGCTCTTTTGCACGATCGCCCGAGGTATGAACGATAAC
Source organism: uncultured delta proteobacterium (assembly GCA_963754925.1). Classification (GTDB taxonomy): domain Bacteria; phylum Myxococcota; class B64-G9; order B64-G9; family B64-G9; genus CAVWHX01. The sequence goes on along the minus strand of CAVWHX010000004.1, from coordinate 262,635 downwards.
CACCTCGCAGAGCGCCGGCAGACGCTGTTGCACCTGACGGGTTTGCGCCAACGCCAACGCGCTGCCGCGGGTTCCGATTTTCGCTATTCGTCCATCCATCCTTCACCTTTTTGAAAGCGTATCGAGGTCTGTTTAATGGCGCGATACATTTCTTTGGTATACCCGAGCAGCATCGCTCGCAGGTCGAGTTCCAGGCGCGAGCGCAACGACGAGGGAAGCGTATCAAGATACACGGCCAAGAGTTGTGGCAACTCATCAATGACTATTTTTTTGTGCCGTTTCCGAACGGTCTCCAACATGGCCGCAAAAAGTTTCTCGCTGCAAAACATCTTATACGTCTCCAGCGCCTGTTCCACGAGGTGATCGATCTGTTGCGAAGCAGCAAGCGCCGAATTCTTACAGGTCGAATAGTAATGGTTGGTTAGTTCGTCCAGGCCCGCCACGACGAAAGTCGGGGGAAGCGGCGCGCGCACCACTTGTTCGGGGATGCCGATGTCCAAGATCAGAAGCGGACGTTTTGTGGTACGCCCTGAAAAATGCTCCGGGCGCACCAGCGGCTGAAGGGCGCTGGTACATACGATTGCCGCATCTACCTCACCGAGTGTCTTGGTTAGTTTGGAGAGCGGACGAATAGCGCCGTGTCGGCCCGAGGGAACGGTGCGATTGCAGGCGATGACGGTCCAGAACGGATTCTCGGCCAAAAAACTTAACACGCGCCTGCCAATGCTTCCGAGGCCGACCACGGCGATGGTTGCGGCCTGATCTTTTGGGAGTTTATGTCGTACGTAGGAAACTGCGAGGCTGTGTATACCGATGGCGGAAGGACCCAAATAACCCTTCCGCAGCGCCATCCGGGCCAGTCGACCAGCGATGGTTCCAAGGCCGTTGAGGACTCGCGAGGACGTGGTACGCTGGCGCGCTTTTTCAAACGCTTTCTGCAGCTGACTGCCGATTTGGCGCTCGCCAATCACGAGCGATTCCTGACCGACGGTTACTCTAAAAATGTGTCGGGCCGCCTCTTCGCCCAAATAGACATACGGCGCAAACCACGACTGATCATGACCACCGATGCGCTGCACAAACTGCGCCCGGAGGAGTTGCGCCGCCCACTGCGGATTGATCGAAGAAACTAGCCATTCGTTGCGGTTACACGTGTGCACATCGACAAACCCATCCGCCGCTCGGTTGCCGTTCAGCTCATGAAAAATCTGGGTTGCCTCGGCGTCCTTAAGAACGAGCTTCGAACGAACGCTGGACGACGCTTTTCGAAAATCGCAGCCCACGACACACAGGGGAAGATCGACCGGGGCGTGTTTCATGCTGGTGCACCTTTGTCCACGTTACGATGTTGCAATACGTTTGATGCCGCCTCAAATCCCGAGCGGATGGCGTCCTTCATGCCCACGCCATGAAGGTAATTGCCCGCGAAAAAAAGCCCCCGGACTTCTTTTGATAGCTGCGAAAGACGTTGCAAGCATTCAAGGTGACCGTGCGTCAATTGCGGAATGGCCTGTTGGTGTCTCACTATCTTTATGAACGACGGACTGATGGAAAGGCCCGTCAGGCGGGCCAGGTCGTTGATCACGATCTCACCGATCGTTTCATCACCCAGCGTCACTGCCTCTTGATCCAGCATACCGCCAACATAGCCGGTGAGTACATCCCCACCTTCGGGGGCGCGGCCATCAAACAATCGACTCGGAAAAAGAACGCCGAGAGAGCGGATGCCCTCGCCCCGCGGCACCAGAAACCCAAACCCATCCGGAATAGGTTCAAGGCGTTGGTGATAGCCGAGATACGCAACCGCGAGGGGGGCCATGGGAATCGCGCCGAGCAGCTCAGCCAGAGTCGGAAGCTGACGAGCAAAGAGACGGCTGGCATCGCCCGGCGGCACCGCAACGACCACGATGGGGGCGCGCCGGTGCCCGTTGTCCGTTGCAATCATGAACTGGTTGTCTACACGATGAATGGCTCGCACCGGGGTGCCCGTCGTGCAGCGGCCCTGGAGTTTTTCGGCAAGCGCCGACGTGAGCTGACCCATGCCGAGTCGAAACGAACATAGCCCACGCGGGCGATGGGTAACGTCGATACCGCGCGCCCGTCGCTCGGCTGCGCGCTGCTTTTTGTAGCGAAGAGCGCCGCGGATCATGCTGCCCGACTCTTGTTCAAAACGCCAGAACAGGGGGAACGCCGCCTTCGCCGAGAGCCGCTCGGGGTCGCCGGCATACACACCGGAGATAAAAGCCCCAGCCAAGACACGCGCCGCCTCCCCGCCGAAGCGTCTCGCAAAAAACTCCGCGGCCGAGTCGCGCGGGCCGCCGCGGCGGCGGGTGCGAAACGGTTCGGACATCAGGCGACATTTTGCGCGTGCGCTCAAGAGCGGGGTGGTGAGAAACGACCATGGCCCACGGGGAACGGTGCAAAGTTTTCCGTGACGGACGATGAAGCGCTTTACCGCGGACGGTCGGTTTTCAACTATTTCTGACTCGATGCCCGTTTCCTGGGCCAACGCGAAGACATCATCTGCCGAAGACATGAAGGTATGTGGTCCGCGTTCGAGAAGAAAACCGGCATCGCCGATCGTTCCGACATTGCCGCCTACCCGTTCGGCGGCTTCGAGCAGCTCAACGTTGACGCCCCGTTGCTGGAGCCGAAAGGCGCACGAGAGCCCAGCAATGCCGCCTCCCACCACGATGACTTCAGCAGTCATGGCGCGCCTCCCGAGCGGAAACAAAGACGCCTGCGGCCGCGGTGCGCACCAGTTCGGCGAGCGTGCGAATAAACGCCGGATGGCAACCAGGGGTCGGGATCCGTTTATACGAGGTGATTCCGTGGGCGGCTGCCAGGCGAGCCATCTCGATGTCCAGTTCAAAAAGAGTTTCGAGATTTTCACAGGTGAACGAAACCGGCACCACCACGAGTGTGCGGCATCCGAGCGAACCCACGCGTCGAATTTCTTCACTGAGCGATGGCTTGGTCCATGCCAAGGGGCCGACAGGACTTTGGAACGCGAGCGAAGAGGGCACGCCGGGCGGCAGCCGGGAAGCAAGCGCGGCCACGGTTTCTCGCACCTGCTGGGTATAGAGATCCCCGCGGCGAACATCCCGGACGAGTTGCCCGTGAGCGCTAAAGATCACGTGGGTTGCGCCGTTCTGACCGGAAGCGGCCTGTTCCGCCAGCGCCTCGATCAATCCCCGTGCAGTTGGGTACGAATGAACCGATTGAACTTCCATGCGGTGTTCGGAAGCGGCGTCCATCAGATCCAGCATCGCCGATCGGGTGGTCGATTTTGACCATTGCGGATAGGCTGGGAGAACGACGATCCGCCGTATTCCCAGGGCCGCCAGCTCACGTAGAACCGCATCGGCTCGCGGAGCGCTGTGACGAAATACGTAGCGCACCAGATAATCGGTTCCCAAGAGCTGCTGTAATGCTTGTACCTGCGCCTGAGTTTGGTCGGCAAGAGGACTTTTCCCCCCGATAGCGCGATAGTGTTCCACCACCGCAGCGCGACGGCGCCAAACGATCATGCTGGCAAGCAACGGCCGGACGGGCCAGGGCAACGATAGGATCGCCGGATCGGAAAGCACCCGGCGCATAAAAAGTGGTATTTCCCGTTCGCCCGCGGGCCCACCCAAATTCAACAGCGTGACGCCGATAGGTGCAGCCGCGGTCATATCGTCCTCGAGTATCGTGTGGCAGCGTCGCTTTCCAGGTAGCGATCAAAAACCATGCATAGGTTGCGAATGAAGAAACGCCCGAGGTCAGTCACCTGAATGGTGGCATTCGTCACCATCACCAGGTTATTGGCGATAAAGGGCGAAAGTTTTTCAATATCCGTCGCCAAACAGGTTCGAACGTCAAGCCCGAACTGCTGGGACAGCTCTTTGAGGTCAGCCCTAAAATTACAAAAGAGCGCGAGGATCAATTCTCGTCGAATCTGGTCGTCTTGTTCCAATAGAAATCCACGCGCCAGGGGAAGCTTGCCACGGTTGACGGTCTCTTGATAGGCGGCCAGGCCCTTTTCATTTTGAGAATAGGAGCTGCCGATCGAGGAAATCGCCGATGCCCCGATACCGAGTATGTCCAGCCCACGGCCGGTGGTGTATCCCATAAAGTTGCGCCGCAGGGTGCCGCGTGACAACGCGACGGCCAGGGGATCGGTTGGCAGCGCAACGTGATCCATGCCAATAGCGACATACCCAGCGTCGATAAATCTATCCATGAGATGAAGAAACAGCGCGCTCTTGAGTTCAGGATCCGGCAGTCCCGCCGAATCCAATGCCTTCTGATGTTCAAAAAGCCATGGCAGGTGAGCGTAACTGTACAGTGCGATTCGCGTTGGTTTGAGGCTGATAACCTGTGCTGCGGTCCGGGCAGCGGTGGTGAGGTCTTGACCCGGCAATCCATAAATCAAATCGAAATTTATTGAGGAGCAGCCCCGTTCCCGTAAGAACCGTACGGTTTCCTTCAACCTGCATCAACCCCTGCCCGCGGCGGATGCGATTCAATACCGCTTCAGAGAAATCTTGAACACCGAGAGAAAAACGGTTGAAGCCATGCCGTAAAAAAACGGAAAGCTTTTCTTGAGTTGACGATCGGGGATCGATCTCCACCGCCAGCTCGGCATCCTCTGAAAGTGAAAATACCGAACGCAATACCTGCAACAATCGGTCAATTTGTTTGGCTTCCAGGAAATTCGGGCTTCCACCACCGATCGCCACCTGACGCATCGTACGCGCGGGATCGATGATAGCGGAAGCGATCTTCATTTCTCGGATCAATGCGTCGACATACGGATCGGTTTGATCGGAGCGCCCGACAAACGTGTGGCAGCCGCAAAACAAACAGCGGGTTCTGCAAAACGGTATGTGGATGTACAGGGAAATCCCCGGATCGGCGGTAAGCCGATTGCGCTCGATCCATCGCTTATGCAGAGCCGCTTGCTCGATGGGATGAAAGTGCGTGGCCGGCGGATAACTGGTATAGCGCGGTCCGCGGACATCATACTTTTCCAGCAAGGATTTTGGAATGTGTCTTGGGTCCTGTAGGTTCACGCTCTCCATTCCTTTACTGCTTGAACAAACGTGGCTACTCCGTGCAGGGGATTATCAGGCCCTAACCCCTGTCCCAGGTTGACGATGTGTCCGACTCCCCCGGTTGCGGCTATCATTGCGTGAACTTGTTTGCGGATCTCTCCATCAGGGCAGGCAAGGACGGATGGATTTAAATTCCCTTGAAGGGGAACGCCAGCGCCGAGGCGCTTGCGCGCCTCGGACAGCGATAGCGAAGAATCGATAGATACCACCGTACAACCGGAAGAGGCGGCGGCTTCCAGGTGAATCGCGGCATTGCGAATGTAGAGAATGACCGGAAGGCCGAACGTGCGGAGGCGCTCAATAATTCTTTGCGTGTAAGGGAGTGCCAGTTCGCGATATTCCTGAGCGGAAAGTTTCTCAGACCAGGTGTCAAAAATCTGGACGGCATCAACCCCTGTTTCGATTTGTAGGACCAGTAGGTCGATGAGCTGATCGGTGATCCGATCGAGAAGTCCTTCATACAGCAAGTGGTTATCGGCGGCCAGAGCTTTTGTTTGACCGATCTGATGGCTGGGACCTTCTTCGACGCAATAAGCGGCCAGGGTAAAAGGTGCCCCAGTAAATCCAATGATCGCGGTCCCGGGGTGCAACGTTTCGGTGAGACGCAACAATGACTCCTTGATATACGCAAAATGTGATGCCGGTGCTTTGTGGCGCACGTGCTTCAGATCACCCTGTGGTTTTATTTTTGGGTTAACCGTTGGACCGCCGGATTGGTAGTCAACGGCAAGACCCAGGGCTTCGAGCACGATCAGGATGTCGCTAAATAATATGGCGGCATCCATGCCAAAACGGCGGATAGGTTGGAGGGTAATTTCTACAACTAAATCGGGAGAAGTCAACATCTCCCAAAAACTGTACCGGTTTCTTATTTCCTTATATTCGGGGAGATAACGGCCTGCCTGGCGCATGAGCCAGACCGGGGGTCGGTCCACCGGTTGATTGTTACAGGCGGCGACGAAGCGTTCGCGATTGTTCATTTCAATTCTCCAAAACGAGGTTGATTATCCCGAACGCTTCCGACTAATTGTCATAGATATGTCAGGAAGATACCCACGAGGTCCTTGCTGTCCTAGTCGATGTTTGGTACAAGTGTGCAATTGGAAGTATTTGCTACGGCGGCTTTGGAAGGAACGGCATGCCAGAGCCTACGGCACAATCTAAACTCGTATCGCCGATCGACGCGATTGTTTTGGCAGGCACCCACGGGGCGCGACCGTTCGAGATCAACGGGCGAGTCATTGGTAAACCCTACCTGACGCTCGGGGGTGAGCCGCTCGTATTGCGGGCGGTGCGAGCGGTACTGGAGTCGAAGCGGGTTGGGCAGGTGTTCGTCGTTGGCGACTTTGAGCTTCTCACTCGGGCGCTTGAGCCGCTTCGCGCTATAGCTCGTGATCGTTTGCAGGTTGTTCAAGAAGGCAGCGACATACTCGACAACTGCTATAGAGCTTTTTTTCTCCATCTGTTACCGGCACATGGCCTTCCCGCGGTGGAAAGCCCTCAATTTGATTACGCTATCATGAGCGATTACCAGAAACGCCACCCGGAGGCCGCTGCGGTGTCGTCGCTCTTTATGTGCTCGGATTTACCGTTTATCAGGGCAACGGACGTCGATTCGTTTCTCGCAGAGGCTGAAGCCGACGTGACCCTGACCTTTGGTCTCGTCGATCATGGAAGCCTTGAGCGGCTGCATTCGGATATGCGCGCGTTTGGAGCCCTGGAGACGTTGAAGCTCGGTGCGCTCCTCTTGCGTGAGCACGCGGTGCGCATCAACAACCTCTTTTTAGTCCGGCCGCTGCGCGCCGATCCGATGCTCTACGAAAGCCTGAAGGATCTATACAACCACCGCAATTTGCTCACCAGCGAGGGGGGGGTCAGTTGGCAAAACTGGTGGGCGATTGGCCGGAGCATTCTCCGTCACTCTCGAAAAGTTCGCCGGCCTATACGTTTCGTTCGCGGACTGATTGGCCTGGTCACCGCCATACTGGCCTTGACCTTGGCGCGCTCGACCTATCGAATCTCTCGCTCGTTGTCGAGACCGTTTCGAATGTTGATTGGCCAGCACGATATAGAATTCATATTGAGTCTGCTCACCGACACCCCGGTGCGCTTGAATGTTAACCCACGGCTGGGCCCGGCGATCGATATTGATGTTGAAGAAAGCTACCAAACCTTGGCGCGCCATGGTGAGGAGAACTTTCAACGGGTGGTGCGCTACCTCGACGACCAAGCATCCTAGGAGCGCTTACCGTCGGTACGTGAGGTGATGTACCTACCAACATCGTATCTCGTCAGAAAACTTAATGCTCCTGGGTCGTATCCTGGACCTTGTCGAGCACCTCGCGCACCTTCGCCGTCAGGGAATAGGGACTGAACGGTTTGGGAATGAAGGGGGCATGGTCGTCCAGGAGACCGTGGTGTGCGACGACATTATCGGTGTAGCCCGACATGAACAGCACCCGCATGTCTGGGCGTTTCTGCTGGAGCGTGATATACAACTCGCGGCCGTTCATGTGAGGCATGATGACGTCCGACAGGAGCACGTTAATAGGCTCAGGATACTGATCGCTCAACGTCAAGGCCTGCAAGCTGTTGACGGCTTCGAGCACGCGATACCCATTGTTACTGAGGATACGCACCGCCAGTTTGCGCACCAGAAAATTGTCTTCGACAACCAAAACGGTTTCAGTGCCGCGCAGCTGCTTTTCTGGTTGAGGCGCCGGCGCCTCCTTTCCATCGGATATGGCGCGCGGGAAATAAATCTTAAAGGTCGTGCCGACGTCGACTTCGGAATACACTTGGATAATGCCATTATTCTGCTTCACAATTCCGTAGACCGTGGAAAGCCCCAAGCCGGTTCCCTTGCCGTTTGGCTTGGTGGTGAAGAACGGCTCAAAGAGGTGTTCCTTGACGGTACTGCTCATCCCGCAACCGGAATCGCTAATGGCCAACATGATGTAGTCACCGGATGTCGCATCCGGATGACGGCGGCAATACTCTTTGTCGAAATAGACATTGTTGGTCTCGATGGTAATTTTGCCGCCATTGGGCATGGCCTCTCGTGCGTTGACCGATACATTGATGAGGATTTGCTCGATCTGGTGTGGGTCGGCCCGAACGAGCCCGAGCGCTTCGCCGGGGAAGAATTTAATATCAAGGTCCTCGCCCAAGATGCGGGTCAGCATCTTCTCGGAGTTTTGGACGAGCAGGTTGAGGTCGAGCAGGTCGGGGGATATTGGCTGCTTGCGGCTGAAGGCGAGCAGTTGATGGGTCAATGACGTGGCCCGCTCGGCGGCCCGCCGAATTTCCAGGGTGTCTTCCGCCAGGGGGTGGTCGGATCCCAGGGTCGAGATAATCAACTCAGAATAGCCGAGAATGCCGGTCAAGATGTTGTTGAAGTCGTGCGCTACCCCGCTTGCCAGCCGGCCAATCGCATCTAATTTTTGGGAGTGACGGAGTTGCTCTTCTAGGTTGTCTCTCTCGTGCTCTGCCACGCGGCGCTCGCTGATGTCCCGGTCAACCAGCAAGAGAGCGATCGGGCTCCCGCGGGCGTCGCGGATCAGATCGAGGTGTACCTCGCTCCACATGGTGGAACCGTCGCTGCGATAAAACTCAAGCTCCATGGTGGGCGACAGGTCGTGCTCGTGATTGGCAGCGTTTTGGGGGCTGAGCATATCATTGGCAACCTTGAGAAAAGCATCCAACGAAGGTCGCGGCATCTGCTTTTCTAACGGTAAGGCGAACATCTCATCGGACGAGAATCCGCGTAAACGGAGGACCGACGGGCTGACATAGGTTGGCCGAAAGGATAAGTCCAAAAGGTGGACCCCATCGCTCATGTGGGTGGTGATCAGCCGATAGAGCTCTTCGCTCTGGCGCAGCGCCTCCTCGGTGCGTTTGCGCTCGGTGATATCGCGCGTTACGCAGATATAACCATTCGGTTTATTATTTGCATCGAGAACTATCGAGGTGCTTACCTCCACCGGCAGGATGGTTCCGTCCCTGCGTAGCAGTCGGAACTCATTGGCCCCGCTGAATCCTTGTCGATACGCCCGCCTGGTAGCAGCGTTGACCTGTTCTCGATCTTCCTCGACAAACAATTCGGGGGGCTTCTTCCCACTTGCCTGAAATTCTTCGAGATTGTTGTAGCCGGTCTGTTTAAGCGACTGATGGTTGGTCGCGAGGAAATTGCCCTTCAAATCAATCAACACAATACCATCAGGCGAGGTTTCGACCAGCGTTCGATAGCGGTCTTCACTTATTCGCAAAGCCTCCTCGGCCCGTTTGCGGGCCACGAGAAACGCTACGTGGTTGGCAAGACTCGCCACCCATTGAACGAAACGGTTGTCGCAGGAGACGGTCTTGTGGTGGCCGAGACTGAGGGCGCCAATGGCTTGCTGGCTGACAATCATCGGGACACAAATAAAGGTTTGCATTCCCCGTTGGCGCAGGTAATCGGTGATGTATTCCTTGCCCTCGTCACCGGGGGCCTCGACCAGGGGGCGGCCCGTGGCCACCACGTGCCCGGAGAGGGTTTTCGTCAGAGGCACCTCTCGGTGGTACTCGCCGGCGTCGCCGGTGAGGCCATACGCACCCTCGACCACCATCAGGCCGCGGGTGACATCCAATGACTCGATGGTCACCATCGGAAATCCGGTGGCCGACGAGATTTCCTTAACTATCTCTCGGAAGGCATCGTACACTGATTGAGTATGCAGGCCGATCTCGGATATCCGTTGGAGGGTCAGCAGCTCGCGGTTGCGCAGAGCTAACTCTTGCTCGGACTGTTTACGCTCGGCCAGGTTGCCAATCCAATGATTAAGGGTCAGGGTCTCGATATTCTGTTGGTGTTCGCCGTATGCCGGCACATGGTAGAAGTTTTCATAGAGGGTTTTGCCAAGCATGGCCACCGGGTGATTGCGGATCACCTCGATCAACTGTTTTGAGGAAAAACGGCGAAGATCGTACTGGCATATGGCAAGAAATTTTTCATCTCGGGCCAACTCATGCAATCGAATTTCGTACTCCAACCAGCGCGTAACCCCGGGCAGCTCGCGCAACAGCCAGGTCATCTCGCTACAGATGCGCAAAGCCGTAAAGCCCGCCACCTGCGCCCGTCGATTTTCCTCGCTAATGAGTGCGAGCGTGCGCGCTGGATCGGCGGCGCCTCCTGCAAGAAAAGTGTCGACACTCGAGTAACTATCGATCTGTCCGCGATCAAACGCGCGCTCGATGTCCAAGCCCTCGGCGCGTAATACTCGCCCGATTTCCTCTTCGCTACGAGAATCGACGATGTAGACGATCTTCTCATTACGCGCCAACCCATGGCGAGCAAAGGCAGCCAGCACGATTCGGCATTCGTCGTCCGACTCGTACAACCAACACAGGTGTTGCCCGGGTCTCAAATCCGAGGCCGAGAACAACGTTAGCGCTTCCTCTGCCATCGAACCTCCCCGATAATTTTTTTGATATCACTTTGGAATCGCACTACTAGAGTTACCCAAAAAGCTGAAAATTGCAAGCATTCAACGACCCTATGGTGGGGCGAATGAATTCTATTGAATCATCAAGGGCAAGTGCGGTACATACTACGCCGCTCGTAGTACTGAAATAATAGGTCGTGTCTTATCCATGAGGGTTTAAGGAGGAAGCTGTGGATACTGAGAACGTCGATGTCGAAGCAAAGAAAACCAAAGCGGTACAAAAAGCCAAAGTATGTACGATAAGCGGATGCAAACGGCCGTACCAGGCTAAGGGTTACTGTACGGTTCACTACCACCAATGGCGCCAAGGAAAATTGCCTAAGCCGCGTTACAAGACGTGTAACTATGGCGTCAAGAAAACTTAAGCGTAATGAAAAGAAAGAGTGCCTCAAGAAGATTTTTAAGCACGGTCTCTGCGAGGAGCACTTCAAGGCTGCTTTCAGCAAGCACGAGCAAGCACCGACACCCGCACCGGTCCCCGCACCGGCGGCGAGCTCACCCGATTCATAGCCTCAAAAGCCCGTTATCGTTTTGTGGCCGCTGCGTTTGGTTTGCCGGAGGCTGATTCTAACTTGGTTTCGATCAATTGGTCGAGCGATTTGCGATCCGTATCGGTAAGTTGATCGGTAGGTTGAGAGTTTTGGTCCGTCTGGCGTGAGTGTCGGGGTGCAGGGTGAGTGGTCTCGAAGAGCTTTCCAATCCAGGTACCCGCCCGTTCTCGAAGCGTGGTCCCGCCTATGGGCACCGCTATCGTCACATACCAAAGACCGCCGACAACGGCCAACACCACAAGCCAGCGCAACAACCTCTTCACGGTCCCTCCACCTTCTTTTTAATGGGCCAACGGATTTCGATGGACTGAACCGGCGCCAATCGTCGCAGGGGAGAGCGGCTCGGGGTGTATGCGAACTCTTTTCCTAAAGAGTCGGTGATAAAAAACGTGGTATCCGGGCCAAGTTCAACTTCTTCCCAAGAGCCCAACCCGCTATAGATAGTAGCCGAGGTGGTTTTGGGCATAACCCGAACTTTTACTTTCTCGGCGTCACGGGGCCAGGGAAAGACTTTAGCCATATCGTCTTCTTTCATGACAGCGCGTGTGGCCGAAGAACAGGCCGGCAACACCAGGCTCGAGAACAACACTAGGCCTGCGAGCCATAAGGGAACGTGTCTGACCATGCCGTGCTCCTGGGATACCACCGGGTTCATCACTGAAAAGGATTCCCCCATCACCGACGGTTGGAATTATCTGTTTTGTTGGTTTGCAAAAGGGCCAAGGTGGTTATGTCTAGCTGACGTAAATAATTATGGTACAGCCGTTTGATGATTTCGAAGTAACCGCCTGGGTGAATATCAAGCCGGCCAAAGCGGCGATACATCATCTCCACGCAACCTTGACCACAGTGATATGCCGTGAAGGCAAGCGCTTGGTTGCCGCTATATATGCGCAGCAGGTCGCTGAGATGAGTCACCCCCAAGCGAATGTTGATCTCCGGATCGTCCAACTGTTCTGGACCGGACCAGGTCATGCCGAGTTTTTCTGCTTGTTGGTGCGCGGTCTCGGGGGCAATCTGCATCAAACCGCGAGCACCAACGGGCGAAATGGCCTTGACTAAAAACGAACTTTCCACCTGGATCAGGGCCAACACTAAAAACGGGTCGACGGCAACCTTCTGACAATTCTTTAATGATTACCGTGGTTAAACGCTCCCGCTCATCCGGTGAGCTGCCGACGAGATGTTGGGAAAGCACGGCATGGATATGATTATGCAATGCGGTCCTACGCATTTCATCCATCACTCCCGATAGTCGCCAATCAGAGAATGTTTGTTCCAACAGACGGGGAGTACCCAGGAGAAGAATATCCGGGCCAACGGAGGGAAGGGACGCTACCACCGCAGGCTCGCGCAACGCACTCGGCAGCGTGGTCGCGATCAGAAGCACCGATAGACCGGCCACGATGCTTTTCGATCGGCCCACGAATCGTTGTGGTAGAACGCGACCCATACGTAACTTCCTTTTGCCATCTCTTCAGCAACATAGCCATTGGACGCTAGCATTCCATAGTCATCAAGACCAGGCCCTCAACGAGGACCAATAACACTGTACTTAATTATTTTTGGAGAATTGTCAATGCTGTTTCCAGGTATTTGAAGAAAAAAATTCTTCCAAGTTTCCTACTGCAAAAAGACAGATAGCTTCTGTTTTCCGATTGCGAAGGCCGTTCTTGTCACCGGTGTATGCCCAATTTGCCCCTGACAACGCAAAATTAATTTCCTGCTCATCGCTCAATTTTGCCACATAACTTCTCGGTATTGTTGAGGTAGTTTTCAGGTAGTCGCCTTCCTCTACAGTTACTCAAGATTCGGCACTCTAGGGGCCGCGATTACAGCAGTATCGGACAGCGTTAGAGGAAGCGGGTGTTCTCATTATCACCTCACTAAAAAGTAAGAGAAAGATGACAAGACTACATTCAAGGTGTCCTGCACTTGCCGACAAGATTTTGCGAGCCTCCACTGAAGGTTTGCAACGAGTGGTGGGAACAGCAGTTCGCATTGCGATTCAGAAATGGGACGCAGAGTCAGCGCTTGCGAAGGCTGTTCTCGCTGCGGTGTATGGTCGGGAGCAGCTTCAAGCAAGTGCTCGAGAGCGATTGCGGGAGTCGCAAGAGCGATGGGACAGTAGGTACCTGAAGATGCAGGAAGAGCTGGAAGCGAATAAGAAGCTTCCCGCGGAAGGCCTGCGAGCATTCCATCGAGCGCGAGCGTTGGCTGCCGTGTTATACGCTATCGATCCACTCGACGCCATTAGAGCTACTGAAGTCGTTTATGAGGCGCTTGCATCAAGCACCGACGAACGGGCAGCTGAGCACGAGATCTCGAAGTCAGTATGAGAGTGCCCTCGAGGCCCCTGCGCCAACCCAACACCCAAGCATGGCCCCGACGCACAGGCTCTACAGAAAATCCTCCCGCCTGGGGAGGACATCTTTTTTGACCCGAACATTTTAGCCGTTAGTCGCAAAAAAAATTCTTCCTTGACGGGACAAGAATTCGGGCACTACACTGCAAAGTGTTTTTAATCGTTAGGGTTAGAGACCGTTGCGAGCGAAGCGAGTTACGGTCTCTTATCCTTGCGGTTAGAGACCGTTGCGAGCAAAGTGAGTTACGGTCTTATCCTTGCATTGGAGTTAAGACGGTAAGGAGGTTCGAGTATGGCGGTTCGCCGCGAAACATGGACCCGTATCGAGACCAAGGTTAGTATCGAAACCCCGCGAAACACCCAGCGTTATACAACTATATTCGTGAGCCCGGGAGGGCTATTTGTGCCGACTGAACAGACCCTTGACCCATACACCCAAGTGACCGTTCGTTTCTCGATAGAGAAGCGAACGATCGTGGCCCACGCCGAGGTGCGCCGGAACCTCACCGCGGCCGAGGCCCTCGACCGCGGCATTCAGCGGGGCGTCGGCGGGATGGAGATGCGAATCGTCAGGATGGAGGGAGACGGTTCTCAGATACTCGCCGACCATATCAAGAAGGTCATCATGGAGTCTGGCGGTCCAAGTTAGAGCCCGTTACGACCGAAGGGAGTTACGGGCTCTTATCCCCGAAGGGGACTAGCTCTTCCGGCCACGACTCGTTCGATCCCGGCTAGATCTCTGCGGGTGTGCACTTCAGCAAAGCCGGCCCGATTCAAAAGATCACAAACTTCGGCTGCCTGATCCTCTCCGACCTCGAGCACCAGCCACGCGCCTGGGTTTAAGCCCTGCGGGGACATCTTCACCATCCTGCGGATGAGGGTAAGCCCATCCGGCCCGCCGTCAAGAGCCTGCCAGGGCTCGAAATGTCGTACGGAATCCGGCAAATGTTTTAGTTGTTGCGTTGGAATGTAGGGAAGATTGGCGCAGATGAGATCCACACGCCGGGGAAGCACTGGCGCGAGCAGATCGCCGCAGCGCAACTCTATCCGCTCGCGCACCCCGAGGGCGTGGGCGTTTTCGTCGGCGAGGGCAAGAGCGTCAACATGCTGGTCGGTAGCAATGCCATGACTCTGCGGGAACATCCGCAGCAGGGCACAGGCGAGGCAACCGCTGCCGGTACCGATATCGGCAAACCAGTGCACGTCGGCATTGGCATACAGGCGCTCGATCTCCACCAAGATGGTTTCGGTATCGGGTCGCGGGATCAAGGCTCGCGTATCGACTCGGAAGGGAAGAGACCAAAACTCTTTTTGGGCCACGAGGTACGCGACCGGTTCATGTTGTGCTCGGCGCCGGACCAACTCGCGGAATACATTGACCTCGGGCCCCGAGAGCGGCCGGTCATATTCAATATACAGCTGGACGCGCTCGATCTTGAGGGCGTGCGCCAGCAGTACCTGGGCATCCAGGCGCGGCGTCTTTGACCAATGCCTGCCGAGGTACTCCTCGGTCTGCTTGAGGAACTGCAGGATGGTCTTGGGGCGTTGACGCGTTGCGCCGCGGCTCAAGAGTTGCTCCCCTTGAGCGCCTCGGCCTGGAAGTGAGTTTTGAGCGCGTCGAGGAGTTCGTCAAGGTCCCCGTCCATAATGCGATCGAGCTTGTGGAGCGTGAGTCCGATGCGGTGGTCGGAAACGCGGTTTTGGGGGAAATTATAGGTTCGGATCTTCTCGGCGCGTTCACCCGAGCCGACCATACGGCGCCGACTTTCAGTCACCTGGGCTTCCTGTTCGCGTAGTTTGATCTCCAACAGACGCGCCAGGAGTATCTTTTTGGCTTTGGCTTTGTTTTTTTGCTGCGAGCGTTCATCTTGGCAGCGAACGGTGAGGCCGGTAGGTATGTGAACAATGATCACCGCGCTATCGGTGGTGTTGACGCCCTGGCCACCCGGTCCGCCCGCTCGGCATACCGAAATGTCGAGATCTTTCTCCTCGAGCGCCACATCCACCTCGTCCGCCTCCGGCAGCACCGCTACCGTGACGGTGGACGTGTGAATCCGTCCTTGCGCCTCGGTGGCCGGCACCCGTTGAACGCGGTGCACGCCGCCCTCGAACTTGAGGTGGCTGTAGACACGCTCGCCCGAGAGCAAGACAATAATCTCCTTGAGGCCGCCGGCGCTCGCCTCGCTCTGGCTCATCACCTCGACCTTCCAGTCGTGTCGCTCGGCGTAGCGGGTGTACATTCTAAAGAGATCGGCGGCAAACAGCGCCGCCTCCTCACCGCCGGTGCCGCCGCGGATCTCAAGCAGGATGTTTTTCTCGTCGAGCGGATCTTTGGGCATGAGCTGGGCTTTCAGACGCCCTTCGAGATCGGCAAGCCTGGCTTGCAAGCCCGGCAGTTCTTCGGCCGCCAGTGAAGCTAACTCCCGATCGGAGCCCTTTTGCAGGTCAACGTTATCGGCGATTTCCTTTTCGAGCCTGGTATACTCCTGGTAGGTAACGACGATTTCCTCCAGGCCCTTGCGTTCCTTGGCTATCTTTTGAACGCGGGCCTGATCAGCGTACACGTTTGGGTCTTCAAGTTGCGCTGAAAGTTCCTTAAAGCGTTGGACGACCTGGTCGAGCTTAGAAAACACCAGCACCTCCGGCAAGCACTGAAAAATTCTGATAGGTTTTAATACCCCTCACCGAGTTCGTTCACCACCGCCTCGAAGTTGGGGAATGTTATTGTGTGGCCGCGTGCGGCTTGGCTGAGCACGGGAGCGGTTGCATTCGCGCCGACGCTCTCGCGCCACAGCGTTTTACGAAGCGATGTGAGAGCCACCTCGAGTTGATCATCGGTGGGGGGACGGGTGGTAAGGCGCTGCACCAGCATTCCTGGCCACGACAGCATCCGCACCCACGCCCGATCCATGTGGTTGCTGATAACTCGCTGAAACTCATAGGCTAGTCCGGCCAATGGCAACAACAAGGGTATTTTAATCATGATGTAAATCAACTGGTTGAGCCAGCCAATCGATGTCGGTTCGCCGAGCAACCACAGAAGGGGAGGGAACACCATAGAAAACATCACGATAGACAAGGCGATCACCAGCAAGAGAAACGTTGTGCCGCAGCGTGGATGTAAGGGACTATGCGTGCGCGCATACTCAACAGTGAGCGGCTCCCCCGCTTCGTAGGTGTAGATAGACTGGTGTTCGGCCCCATGGTACATAAACAGCCGCCGAACATCTTTCATGAGAGAAATTAAACCGAGATACCCTAAGAACACCCCCAACTTGACCAGTCCAACAATGATGTGAAAGCCAAGGTCTCGCACCGTGAGCTCTTGTCCGGCCATCTGACTCCCCGCCCACACGACCAGGTGCGGCAGGGCGACAAACAATCCGACCCCAAAAGCCATGGCAATTGCCACCGTGCCCCATACAGCCCAATCCGCTTGCTCATCCGGCGGGGGATTATTTGGAGACTGATTTGATGCGGTGTCAACCGTGTCCTCCAATGCAACCTTGGCAGAAAAATTCAGGGCTGAGATACCGTTTACCAGTGATTCGACGAGCACCACTGACCCACGGAAAAACGGCCAGCGTAAAAAGGCGAACCGTTTCCCTATGGGTTGCCACGGCGATTCCCGCAGGAGTATCTCGCCGCTGTGCTTGCGGACCGCCACCGCAAAGCTGCTGGGAGAGCGCATCATAACGCCCTCCATGACAGCCTGGCCGCCCACTTTGATTTTTTGTTTCAAACGCGCACCCGCTTCGCGAACGAACGTCTTCCGGTTGCAGAAAAGCCCGCCAGGCGATATCTGGCGGGCTGCTTCCTTATCACGCACGAAAGCAAACCCCGAACTTGGTTGCCTTCGAATGAACTACCTACGATTTCTCGGTTGCCTTCTCAGCGTTTGGCGCGGAAGTTCTACTGGAAGCTTCGCCTTCCTCGGCCAAACCGTACTTCTTACGGAAACGTTCAACTCGTCCGGCGCTATCGACCAGTTTCTGTTTTCCCGTGAAAAACGGGTGGCAGGCCGAACAGATATCGATTTTGAAACTACCGCGCGTCGACTTGGTTTTGATTACATTACCGCAAGCGCACTCAACGGTCGCATCAATATATTTGGGGTGAATACCTTCCTTCATGGGATCCTTCCTTGCCCTACCAGGGATACCGTTCCCTCAACAAAAGGCCAATAATCATACGATTAATTAACGGGATGTCAAGGGTTTGCTGATGGGCATGCTATTGATTCATCGAATCGAGGAACTCTTGGTTGCTTTCGGTGCGGCTGAGCTTCGAGAGCAAGAACTCCATGGAATCCACCACGTTGAGAGGATGCAGCAGCTGGCGTAGGATCCATACCCGATTCAACGTAGTGTTGTCCATGAGCAGCTCTTCCTTGCGCGTCGCGCTGGCGTTGATATCCAAGCAGGGAAAAATACGCTTTTCCATCAGTTTGCGATCCAGACGCATTTCCGAGTTGCCAGTGCCCTTGAACTCCTCGAAGATTACTTCATCCATGCGCGAGCCGGTGTCGACGAGGGCGGTGCCGATGATGGTCAAAGACCCGCCGCCTTCTATGTTGCGGGCGGCCCCGAAAAAGCGCTTGGGCTTGTGCAAAGCATTACTATCCACGCCGCCGGAAAGAATCTTTCCCGAGGGCGGGACCACCGCATTATAAGCGCGCGCGAGACGGGTAATCGAGTCGAGCAAGATCACCACATCCCGGCCGTGCTCGACCATGCGCTTGGCCTTTTCGATCACCATCTCGGCAACCTGGACATGGCGCTGGGCCGGTTCGTCGAAGGTGCTGCTGATTACCTCGCCCTTGACCGAACGCTCCATGTCGGTGACTTCCTCGGGGCGCTCGTCGATCAAGAGCACTATCAAATCAACCTCTTTGTTGTTATTGGCGAGCGCGTGGGCGATGTCCTGCAGCAAGACCGTTTTACCTGCCCGTGGAGGGCTCACGATGAGACAGCGCTGGCCTTTGCCGATCGGCACCAATAAGTCGATGATGCGGGTGCTCATGTTCTTGGCATCGTATTCGAGATTGAACTTCTCGTTGGGATAGAGCGGGGTCAAGTTATCAAAGAGGATCTTCTCGCGCGCTTGCTCGGGATCCTCGAAATTAACCATTTCCACCTTGAGCAAGGCGAAGTAACGCTCGCCGTCTTTGGGTGGCCGCACCTGGCCCGCGATGGTGTCGCCGGTGCGCGAGATTAAAACGGCGGATCTGCGAGGGCGACACATAGATGTCATCCGGTCCCGGAAGGTAATTATAGTCCGGTGAACGCAGGAAACCAAAGCCGTCCGGCAGGATCTCAAGGACTCCCTCACCGTAAATGTTGCCGTCCTTCTCGGCTTGGGCTTGAAGCACAGCGAAGATCAGCTCTGATTTGCGCAGTCCGCCGCCGCCCTGAACGTTGAGTTCCTTGGCGAGCTTGTTGAGCTCACTGATCTTCATGTTCTTGAGGTCGTTAAGATTCATTCTTCCTCCTCGGGAGATGGGTTCGATGTGCATGACCGCGTTGCGGTTTGCAGAGTTAGGGGGGTTAGCTGGGTAATAACTCTTTCTCTGAAAATGTCATCGTTGGTATCAGTGTTATCAAATCGTTAGGTTAGGTGAAGAATCATAACCATATTAGTCGAATTATCGAGGGGTGAAACTCAGGCATCAATCAGCCTTGGATGATGAGCGCCGTTTATCGTGAATAGCCCTTGGTTGTCAAGAAAAAAATAGGGAAAAAAACGACAGTGCCTATCGCCATATTAGTGTTTGAACGATCGCTGACCGGTAAATACCATGGTGGCGGAAGCCTCATTACAAGCCTCGATCACCTGGTAGTCGTTGAGCGAGCCACCGGGTTGGATAACGGCGCGCACCCCTTCGCGAAGCCCAACCTCGATACCGTCGCGAAAGGGGAAGAACCCGTCTGATACCATCACCGAACCTACCAAGCCGCCCTTCTGCGAACGTACGTCGTCGTCGATTTCTCTGCGTTTGTTCTCGTCCGCGACGTCGTTGTAGGCCTTGCCCAGGCGCTCGAAACACAGTCTGTCGGCCAGCTTGCGGTAGGCCTTGTCGCGAGCAATCTCGGCCACCCCGACGCGGTCCTGTTCGCCGGTCCCGATGCCGACCGTTACCCCGTCTTTGACATAAAGGACTGAATTTGAGCTCACTCCGGCCTCGACCACCCAACCGAAAATCATATCGGCGCGTTCGGCCTCGGTCGGCGCCCGAGCTACTTGATAATGCTTGCCTTTGTGCTCGCATTCGGCTGGACGGAGGTCGGCGGGTATGCGCGCCTCGGGCACGAACGACAGTTGGGCGATAATGCCGCCGTCAAGCAAGCTCTTGAAATCGATGGAAACGAGCCCGCTCGTACTGCTGGAGCCGATTCATGCGGCGAATCTCCATGATGCGCAGATTTTTGCGTTGAGCGAGTATGGAAACGGCGCCCTCCTCGAAACCCGGCGCCACCACCACTTCCGCGTACCGCCGGGCGATCTCCTCGGCCGTGAGTCGATCCACCGGGCGGTTGAGCGCAATGCAGCCGCCGAACGCGGCCACCCGATCCGCGAGGTCGGCCTTGACGTAGGCCTCGGCCAAGCTTGCGCCCAGCGCGACGCCCGAAGGGTTATTGTGCTTCATGATTGCGCAGGCCGGCTTTTCGCAAAGGTAGCGTAGAATGTTGAGGGCGTTGTCGGCGTCGGTCAGGTTGATCTTGCCGGGGTGTTTGCCAAACTGATGCAGCACCGCCTCGGTCACCAATCCCTGGTTGGGTCCGATGCAGCGGACATCGCCAATCGTGAGGTTGCCGTTGGTCAATTGGTACAGCGCAGCTTCTTGGCCCGGATTCTCGCCGTAGCGCAATCCACGGAGCTCACCATCGACGTCCCAGGTAACTTTTCGATAGCGAAGCGTCTGACGCGTGTCGCCGCGTCCAAAGGCTATTTCGAGATCGTCGGGAATGATCATCGATGATGGTGTGATACGCCTTCTTGAGGTCCGTGGTCATGCCGAGCTCTCCTTCAGCTGGTAGCAGCGTTCAACCGATTCCGTCGTCACGTCGGACAAGTAACGGGTGATGGCCCGATCGTAGTTTCCTGTATGGGCAAACGCCTTGCGCGCCAATTCGAAGCGTGTTGCGACGTCGAGCCGCCCGCCGTTGATGCGCATTTTTCTGATGACACAGCGTAGTCGTTCGGATCCACCACCGCTGCCACCCGCAAGTAATTTTTGGCCGCGGCGCGCAACAGTACATGGTCCGCCGATGTCGATATTGGCGCGCGCCTCTTCGACGGTTACCCCGGGCTTGGCAATCGTTTGCTCAAATCGGGTAGAGGTTGACGCCACGAGGTCGATCGGCACAGCGTTGGTGCGCTTGAGGTCCTGCTGGTGCGATGGATTGTAGGTCTCGGTCAAAAGTCCGAGATAGATCTTAAAGTCCAATGTTTTGACGAGCCCTCCCTGGGTCTCGGGCTGGCCGGTGTAGTCCGACACCTGCACCAGGTGGCGCCGCGCCGCCTCGGCGCCGAGAATTTCCTTGAGGTCGGCGTAGGTTCCGCCCCCGTTGAGAAAATCCGTATGGTAGCGTTCGAGCGATACCCAACCCTTCGCTAAAATATCGAGCTGCCGCTTGTCGGTTACGCTGATGAGGGCGTTTTCAACCCGCACCCCACGTATCGATTTCGCTGACAATATTAACCGTCACGGATCCTGACCTCCCTTCCGATGCATTCGATCCGCCCTTCGGCATAGAGCCGGATCGCCTCGGGATACAGTTGATGTTCCACGGCGAGCCCCCGGGCCCGCAAACTCTCCAGGGTGTCGTCGGGCCTCACGTAAAGCGACGCTTGGCGAATGATAGGCCCCGTGTCCACCCCCTCGTCGACAAAGTGAACCGTGATAGCTGTTTTTGACGACCGCTGCGGATACTCGGGCAGCAAGCCCAGAGCGAATTCGTAGCCATGGGCTCCTTGATAGAGGCGCGTGTCCGCCGGATGAATGTTGATCACCCCCGGCAAGCCGGCCGCGTGATTGTAGAAGCGGCTTATCAGAAGAGGCGTCAGCACCCGCATATAGCCGGCCAACACCACAAGCTCGACCCGATAGGGTTCAATCTGGCGGATGATCTCTGATTCGTGATCGCGGCGCAGGCGGTAGGCGCCGTGCGGCACCACCACGCTCGGGACAGCGGCACGCTGCGCGCGTGTCAGCGCGTAAGCGTCGGCGACATTGCTGATAACCACAACCACCGTTGCCGGGTAACCGGGTTCTGCGCAGGCATCGAGGATCGCTTGCAGGTTGGTGCCGCCTCCCGATACGAAAACGCCTAATCTCAGTTTATCGTAAGACACGGGCGCGACCTCTCCGGACAAGGGCGTTGTAAGTCCTATTTTTCATCCATGATCTCGAGCATGTGTTTGGCCAACAGGTCGATGGGTTGGCCAAGGTGGTCGGTCTCACCCTGGTTTTGGGTTATCAACTCGTTTAACGAGCGCCGGGCGAGCGCTTGATCGGTATAGCGATAGATCCAGCTTACCAATGAGTACTTAGCCATGGCATCGGCCGGTTCGTTGTATTCACAGAGCGTGTCGCGGTAGCGATCATCGATCATGCGCCAATAGTACTCGGCCCGGCTGCGGCCTTCCTGTTCGTCTAATTGACGGTTCCGAAGATAGTGGTAGCCGAGCTCATAGGCTGCGCAGCCGGCCCGGTTGGTATCCGGATAATCGACCAACAATTTTTCGAGCCGTTCGATTGCCTGGGGATCTCCGCGAG
Source organism: uncultured delta proteobacterium (assembly GCA_963754925.1). Taxonomy (GTDB): domain Bacteria; phylum Myxococcota; class B64-G9; order B64-G9; family B64-G9; genus CAVWHX01. The sequence goes on along the minus strand of CAVWHX010000004.1, from coordinate 240,358 downwards.
GTCGTCGGCCCTCAAGCCATAGTTGTTCCATCTCGCGGTGACGCTCAGGCCCCAGCAGTTCGCGGTCTTTGTACCATTTTTGTTCAAACTCTTGACCGAACTTCTCGATGTTTTTTTCGTTGGGATTTTCGCCAGCCTGATCCTGCGCATCGCCGGTTGATTCGGGATTAACGTTGGTTGAGGGCCTCCTGATTGGGCGAGCCTCTGGATTTTCCTCAGGTGCAGACGTTGCGGGAGCGGCGCTTTCTAACTTCCGGGAAGGTCCTTGCCAGACCAAAAGAGCCAGCGTCACGATCACCGCGATTGCTAAACACGCAACGATCACGAATAAGCGCATGCCGCTCCTTGGAACAACAAACCGCCGGGCGAATACTTCAGCCCGGCAGTCCAAAATGGCGGGGCCGACGGGATTCGAACCCGTGCCCTCCGACGTGACAGGCCGGCGTTATAACCAACTTTAACTACGGCCCCGCGTAACCATTCCCCTATCGGGGCAAGAAATTCTAAGCTTCACCTTGTGAAGCAAGAATTTCTTGGAGGCTCTAACTCACTGCGTTCGTAAGAGCCTCTAATACCATAGGCGGGACAGGGCTTGAACCTGCGACCCCCGGCTTGTAAGGCCGATGCTCTCCCACTGAGCTACCCGCCCGTGACCTCACAGAGCAACATAACTTCGCATACCTTTGTCGCTTCCTCGACTCGTCACTGCGGCGTACCTGAAGCACGCCTCGCTCCTCGTCTTCGTTGCTTCTCGGTCTGCTTCGTTCTGTTGCTCTGTATCTACATGACGACGTAGTCATGTATTTCAGAGGCCCTGCCACACCTTCTTTTTCACTCATTCTGGTAACTACCAAAGAACTAAACGTATTATACCTAACCCATTGGTTGGCGCAACAGCGCAAGCCTCTCTAACAAAACCGTCTGATGCTGTCAACATTAAATGTCGGTACGGCATCTTGATGATTGTTCATCTGATAACCGATGAAGATATGTGAAGAAATCACTACTGAGCGTAGCTTATATTCACACGTTTAATGCTACGTTGAGTCTATATAACTATTTGATTAATAATTTGTAAATTGTTGGCATGTGGATTGCTCTATCCATACGGTAAGAGAAATGATTAACTGAAAATAAATAAGATTCATTGGAGAAATTATGAGGAAGCTATTTCTAATTGTCAGCGCAATCTGGTTTATTGCTCTCGTACCCGGACGGACGTACGGATCGGCATCCGATGTCTCGCCTTTCATTTGGGCCATGTCGATGGGTCCGACTGCTGTTTCCACGACCTTTGCTGTTGGGAATTTTGTTTATGTCGGTAAAGGTTACCGGGCTCCAGCTGCCTGGCGTATTGGCGGCTATATAACTGGCTCACTGAACACGATAGGTGGCTTGATCGGGCTCTGGGCTTTTCCTGCAATCAGCGTGATGTCCGATAAACCCCGGGGAAAGGGTGCCTGTTACGCACTTGCCGGAACCATGATTGGGGTTGGAGTCATAACGATCGCTTCGGCCATTTGGTCCAGCAGTCTACCAAGCGAATATGGAGAGCATCGTGGACCTTGGGTGGATGTTTCTCCCCTCTTGTTGAGGGACTCGCAAAATGCGCTCGCCGGCGGTGTGGGATTATCGCTCGTCGGCTGGTAGATTCATAGCGCATCGAACTCGAGAAAACTCATGCTGAAGGTCGCCCGTCCCTCGGTCAGGGAGCGCAGGTCGGTTGAGTAGCCGAACATGCGGGTCATCGGCGCCCGCGCTTTGACAATGGTTCGACTGGCGCGACGCTCAACGTCCTCGATCTTGCCCCCGCGTGAATTAATATCGCCGATGACAGAGCCTACGAATTCGTCCGGGCTGACCACCTCGAGCGCCATGACCGGCAGCAACGGCACCGTCCCTGCCTTTCCGCACAGCTTGCGGAAAGCGGCTCCCGCGGCGACGTGAAGCGCGATCGGCTCGGTTTGACCTTCGCGCACGTTGAATAGCCTTGAACGTGATATGCAGGTCCTCCATCGGATACCCGGTCTTGGGGCCCGAGCCGAGCGCCTCGCGCACCCCCTCTTCCAACGCCCGGCTCCATTCTTCGGGTAACGGCGCGCCCGCGGGCGTGAGCGTTACCAGATTTTCGAGCTCTATGCCCTGACCCCGGGGTAGCGGCCGGCCATGGAGGGTGACGCCAGCAAAAAGAAGTTTGCCCTTTGATGATCCATCGTCAAACGAGCGCTCGAACGACTCGCTCGCTTCACCAGCGCCGGCGAGCGTCTCACGCATGACGACTTGCGGCTTGCCGACATTGACCTCGAGATTGAACTCCCTTTTAATCCGGTCGATAATAATTTCCAAATGCAACTCGCCCATGCCGCTGAGAATCATCTGGCCGGTGTCTGAATCCCGTGCGGCCTTGAAGGTAGGATCCTCGTCGGCCATCTTGGAGAGCGTTTCCTGGAATTTTTCCTCGTCTTGGTTGGTCTTGGGCTCCACCGCGACGGAAATAACCGGCGTCATGATGTTCATCTTACTAAAAATAACCGGGTGCTCCCGGGTGCAGAGCGTGTCGCCGGTCGTGGCCAGCTTGAGTCCCACCACGCCGACAATATCACCGGCAAAGGCGCGCTGTAGTCGTTCTTTTTTATCCGCGTGCAGACGCAACAGACGTGCAATCTTCTCGTCTTCATCTTTGTCGGCGTTGAAGATCGTTTCACCGTCTGATAGGCTGCCCGAGTAGATCCTCAGGTAGGTATGTTTACGGCCTTCCCAGAGTTGCACTTTAAAAGCCAAGCCGGTGAAGGGTGCCTCGCGGGTCCGCGCGAACTCGACCGACTCGCCGGTTTTAGGATTGACGCCGCGCATCGGCGGAAGCTCCACCGGCGCCGGCAGGAAATCGACGACGGCATCGAGCAACGGTTGAATGCCCTTGTTGCGTAAAGCCGAGCCGCATAAGACCGGCACCGCGCGGTTGGCGAGGCATAGTTTACGGAGGGAGGTTCTCATGATCTCGGTGGGAATCGGCTGACCCGCAAGGTACAACTCGGCCAGGTGATCATCGCCATCCGCCAACTTTTCAATCAACTGTTCATGCCACAACGTGGCCTCGTCGATGAACTCGCCGGGGATCGGCTCGCTGGTAAACGTGGCGCCCAAGTCCTCGGAGTGCCAACGTAGCGCCTTCATCTCAATCAAATCGATTACCCCGACGAATCGTTCTTCGGCGCCCAGCGGCAACTGGATTGCAAGTGGGTTGGCTCCCAGACGGGCGCGCATCTGGTTAAGGCAGCCCTCGAAGTCAGCGCCAACGCGGTCCATTTTGTTGATAAAGGCTAAACGCGGAATGGCGTAGCGGTTGGCCTGGTGCCAAACCGTCTCTGACTGCGGTTCAACCCCGCCCACGGCGCAAAACACCACCACCGCGCTATCGAGCACCCTTAATGAGCGTTCAACCTCGATGGTAAAATCCACGTGGCCGGGGGTGTCGATCAAATGAATGTCGTGTTTGCGCCAGGGCATCGTGGTGACCGCAGCCGTTATGGTAATTCCCCGTTCCTGTTCCTGGGGCATCCAGTCCATGGTGGCCTGGCCGTCGTGAACCTCTCCCATGCGGTGAATGACCCCGGTATAATACAAGAAGCGTTCGCTGACGGTGGTCTTGCCGGCATCAATGTGGGCTATGATACCGATGTTGCGGATTTTCAGTTGCGCGCCGGATGATTTCGTAGCCACGTAAACACTCCTTCAGCCATGCCCTGCCCAAAGCAGGAAAACTGATGTTACATAAAACGTACTGTCAGTCAACGCTCTATCCGACGAGCAGCAAAAAGGTATATACGGGCCGAGGGAAGATAAATCAAAAAAAATGCAATGGCATTTTTCATCCGGTGGGATATAATTAGCGGTGACACAGCCGGAAATCCCGGGTGGGATTTTCAGATCACGGGCACCTGGGGGTCCAGCCGAAATAGGGTCGTGTTTGTTAAAGACATTGTCCTTTTATCGAAGAAAGACATCGATGAATGGCGGTTTCATGAGGGAAAAATATTCACCATGTGCGTTCTTTTCAGTTGAACCCGTGAATAAAAATGAGGTTATGTAGAGGGAGATAGGAATAATTAGGTGTTCAAAGGGGTTTTTTTATTGATCCCCCGGAGGGGGTTACGGGCCTTGTGCCCGATGAACGATGGGAGGTTATAGTCATGAACGATTTTGGGAATGGTTCCACGGTTGTTGTTCCAGAAGTACCAACGCCTAGGGAAGTCAGGGTGCGCCTATCGGTCGACTGGGAGGGACTCGCGGTGGCGTTTGAAAACCAACTGGCCGACTCACACAGTTTTCTCGATCTGGAGAGCGGTCGAGTGCAGACGGTCGTCACCCGCGGGGGTGATGCACCCATTCCACCGGGTCCGCCGGAGACCACAATATTAATCCCCCCGCGGCCTTCTCGCGAAGGGTATCGGACCATGCAACGGTTTCTAGACCGTGTTTCTGATCCGGCACTCCGTGAGCGCCTTGCCGGAGCATTGGTGGGTAAGGGAGCCTTCAGGCGCTTCAAGGACCTACTTCTTGATTATCCGGATGTGCGATCGCAATGGTTTACCTTTAAAGATGCCGAAATCTTTGCATACATTTCTGAATGGCTACAGCGAGAAGGGGTGGCGGCCGAGAATTCACCGCCGACGAGTACGTCGCGTGAGCGTATTCCAGCCGGCCGCAAGCAAAGCAACGAACTTCGTCCGGTGGTAGCGGTGTCTTCCGGCAGCGGGGATCTCGACTGGATGGCGGCGATCGCTGATTACGATCGACCCGAGCGCACCTTCCGGCCCGAGCGCGCCGCTCTCCTTGTGATCGATATGCAGCGGGTGTTTGTCGAGCCGGACGGCGCCAGTTTCCTGCCGCGTGCGCCAGCGGTCGCTGCGCGTTTGGCTGAATTGATAGCGGTCTGTCGCGAAGAGGAGGTACCGGTGATTTTCACCCGCCACGTGCACCGATCTCCCCATGAGGATGGCGGACAGCTCGCCCGTTGGTGGCGGAGCCTCATTTTAGAGGGAACGCGGGACGCTGAGCTCTGCGACGCATTACGCCCCCGGCCGGGAGAGCGAGTAATTGAGAAGTGCCGCTACGACGCCTTTGTGGGCACTCCGCTCGAATCGATCCTGCGCGCGCTTGAGATCGAGGATTTGCTGATCGGCGGCGTGTTGACGAATTTGTGTTGCGAGACCACGGCCCGCAGCGCCTTTGTACGCGATTTCGGAGTCTTCTTCCTGGGCGACGGAACAGCCACTGCCGACGATCAAATGCACTTGGCGAGCCTGCGTAATATCTCGTATGGTTTTGGAAGGGTGATGGGAGTCTCCGAGGCGCTGACCCGTTTAGGACGGGATGAACTCCAGAGTTACTCATCGGTTGGATAGCGTAATCTACGGTACGAGGTCAACCTAGAATATAATCGTTAGTGGTTACTTGTTCTTCCGCATGACCGCTAGTTTCGCTTGGAGCCCATCGATCCGCTCATGATTGTCGTCAGAGCCGATGTACGATCTGAAGAGCCATTCCTGAAGCCGCATGGATTGATCCAGACCTGAGTTCAACGTGTTGTGGGTCAGCTGCTTGGTTTCCTTCAGGCAGCCCCGGTCATAGGTGGCCATTTCGCGGGCGATGGCGGTGACTTCTTCAAGCAGCTTCCCCTCGGGGAAGACTCTCGAGACATAGCCCATGCGCAGCGCCTCCTGCGCATCGTAGATCCGCCCGGTCAGGGCCACCTCCATGGCGTTGCCAAGGCCGATGATTCGCCATAACGGATCCATGGTCGGGTTTAAGGAAAGCACAATTTCCCGCTGCCCAAATTTCGCCCGTTCCGAGGCGTACCGGATGTCGCACATCATGGTCAGGTCGAAACCGCCGGCGATGGCCGGCCCGCCGATGGCGCAGATGACCGGTTGTTCGCAGAACATAATCGATCGATAGGCTCGGTGGAAAAGGGCGGTATAGGCCTCGTTGGAAACTTTCTGAAGCGTACGGATGATGGTGAGATCAAAACCCGCGGAAAAATATTTCTCGCCTCCGGTGAAGATGACGATATTGACATCTTCACGCTTAGAAACACTTATAAACATCGCCGCGATTTCTTCAAGGACCTCGGGCGCCAGGGAATTTCCCTTTTCGGGACGATTAATAGTGACCGTCGCCACCTTTGCTTCAATCGTAAGTAACAAGTATTTTGCTTCCATGTTCAGGCTCCTCTTCTATTTTGAGAAGATTGTCAAAGAGTGTGCTATAGTATTCTATTAATAAAAAGAATCGATACAGGAAATTCATGTCCAATAGAGTCGCCGCCCAGTTCTTGTGGATAATCCTCGCGTTTCTTTTTCATCATGACGGTGAATTGTGTCGGACGGATACGATCCATGGAAAAAGCCGCTTGTAGAAATGGGGGAGGCGACTGCACCCAAACCCCAGGTGGAATGCTTAGGATGAATATGAAATCTTACGGCAACCATGACGAGTCTTCTAACTCCAACACGCTGGGGAACGTTCCTTACGATGAGCGGATTCTTAGCATCAAGCCAGAGTTTGTCATCGATAATCCGCCGCATGGCTTATATGGAGAGATGGATAACCCGAAATACACAGCTACCTGGCTGCTTCAGGATATCGCTGGCTATCATGCGGCCGGAATCAAGATAATTGGTTATATATCAGGTGGTTATGAGGGATCCGGGGGGGATGATCACTATGCCGCGCAGTGGTACAGTTTGGCCACAAACGAAAAACTTATCACCAACATGGCCACCATCGATCACGTTGATGGAGTGTTCATAGATGAGTGCACCGACTTTCCCGATGCCGCTTCCAAGAACTACCTGACTGAATTAAGCAACCTGGCCCACAGCTACGGCATGATAGTCTGGATGAACGTAGGGGTTGACGATTTTGATGAATGGTTTTTCACCTCGGGTAGTGCCGACTTCATGCAATCGAGCGAGGCGTGGATTGGGCAGAGTCTGAGCGCTGTTCAGCAGAAGTGGGGATCTAAAATTGGCGTCACGGGATTCAATGACTCGTATAACGCCTACACCGCCTACAACCTGACCATAGACGCGTGGTGCAAAGGATTAGCTTACTGCTATATCAACAATGTTGAATATACCGGTATTGCGCCTTGGTTTGAGGAATATGCCCAGATGCTTAGAAATTGGAAGGGAGCCTGTCCATAGCTCACCCATGAGCATAGAATCTGCTGACGCTGTCCAAACTAAATTTCCATTAAATTCCAATTAGTTCTATTGGGTCCACGTGAAGCGTATCGAGGTAAAGGGTTGTCCCTCCCAACTTTTGGTGACTAACTCGCTTTTAATGTTTTTTCCCCCGCAGAGTTCTATGCCGCTCTCCACCCATCCCTCGCTGACATAATAAAAAACAATAAAATCTGCACCGAATCCGGACAATTTGTATATAGCTTGGTTTTTTCCCTCGATAGTAATTTCTGTCTTACCGAAATCGTAAAACTGCTTATTAATAGTCTCGCATTTCTGTAAATAGGTGAGCGGGTCGCAGCCTTTCATGACCGTAGTATAAACGCCGGTCATGACTTTTTTACAGGTGACTCGACCCCATTCTTTGGCCGCTTCGGGGTCTTTTTTTGCAATGACCTCAAAAATCGCATTCAAGCAGCGTTTATAGGTTTCAAAAGGATACCAAGAGCTGGGAAAAATTTTATGGTCGATGATATCTCGGTCTCTGTTTGTCAGATACGTGTCGTAAACGCCGCTCTTGTCGCTTTTGATTATTTTTACCAAATCAACGAAGATTGAGCCTTTTACATTCATGTCTGTCCCCCGGCCAACGCGGTGCAGCATCCTATATCATTATAGTTTGAGGTGAGTTCTAGGTCAAAAATCTGGTGTATCATTGCGAGACAACAGTTGAATTTTTATCATGTTGCTCGGCGTGCCTGAATGGATTTTCTGGGGTGTATTAAGTCGTTCTAACCAGCGGGATTAGACGGCGAAGCCTTCTTCTGAAATTCGCATGGCGCTGGTTTCGTCCTTTTTCAACAATTCACACTTGGCGGGAACGAGCGCGACTATGCGGTTGATGAAGAATTTGGCACCTTCGATTTTGCCGTTATAGAAGGCTTTGTCCTTCTCGCTTCCGGCCTTGGGAAGAGCCTTGACAGCGGCTGCGGCCATCTGAAGGTGCAACCATCCGCAGAGCGCCTCGGACAGGCAGTTCAGATAATCCTGCGCAGCGATAAGCGGCACGAAGGGGTTAGTGCGAATCATCCCGCTGAAGGCCAGGGCGGTCGAGGAGGCAGCGTTCATGGCGCCTTCGACGACCTCGGCTTCTTCCTTGATGCTGGCAATGCCCTTGGCCTCGCCGATAGTCTCCTGAGTTAGAGCGATGAGGTTCATGAAGTACATGCCCTTCTTCATGCCGAGCTTGCGGCCGAGCAGATCCATGGCCTGGATGCCGTTGGTGCCCTCGTAAATCGTATTGATCTTTTGATCGCGCATCATCTGCTCGACGGGATACTCGCGGCAGTAACCGTATCCGCCGTAGGTCTGAACGGCCAAATCGCATACCACCATTCCCATGTCGGTGCAGAACGATTTTACCATCGGGGTGAGCAACTCGATACATCCGTGCCATTTTTCCTTTTCTTTGTCGCTTTCGGCGATAGCTTCGCGGTCCATGCAGTAATAGCAAAAATACGCCAGCGCCCGAATGCCTTCGGTAATGGACTTCTGTTTGAGCAGCATACGGCGCACGTCCGGGTGCTGAATGATCGGCACCTGGGGCGCGTTGGGGTCTTTCATGGACATGATGTTGCTACCCTGGAGCCGCTGTTTTGCGTAGTCAAGGGCGTGCAGGTAGGCGGCAGAGGCGAGCGCGACGCCCATCATTCCCACGCCCTGGCGCTCTTCATTCATCATGTGGAACATGATCTTCATGCCCTCGCGCTCCTCGCCCATGAGGTAGCCGATGCACTTGCCATTGTCGCCGAAGTTGAGGGTGCAGGTGGCGTTGCCATGGATGCCCATCTTGCTCTCGATGCCGCCGCAACTAACATCGTTTGGCTCGCCCAACGAGCCGTCGGGATTGATCCTGATCTTGGGAACGACGAAAATCGATATGCCTTTGGATCCGCGCGGGTCGCCTTCGATGCGCGCCAGGACCGGATGGATAATGTTTTCTGTCAGGTTGTGGTCGCCGGCCGAGATAAAGCACTTGGTGCCGGTCATGGAGAACGTGCCGTCCGGGTTTCTCTTGGCCTTGCTCTTGAGCGCGCCGACATCCGAACCGGCGCCCGGCTCGGTCAAACACATGGTGCCGCCCCACACGCCCGAAAACATTTTCTCAAGAATGGTCTCGCGCAGAGGGTGCCTGAAGAAGTCTTGAATCAACCGTGCGGCGCCATGGGAGAGACCCGGGTACATGACGAAGGCTTGGTTTGAACCCAAGAACATGTTTTGGCAGGCGGCGGCCACGCAGGTTGGAAACGACTGGCCACCGACATCGGGGGAGTCTGCCACGGCAATCCAGCCGCCTTCGGCGTACAGTTTCCAAAGGTTATGATACGCTTCGGGGACAACCACCTTTCCGTCCTTGAATATTGCTTCAACCGGCTTTCTCTGAACCTCATCGGGATAGGTGGGGGCTATTTCGTTCTCGGCAAACTTTGCAGCAGTATCCAACACCATGTTCACCGTATCGACATCATGGTCTGAAAAACGGCCCTTCCCGAGCAGGGTTTCACTGATCTTGATAACCTCAAGCAACTGGAACCGAACATCTCGAAGGTCAACCCATAGACTAGCCATGCTGTCCTCCTTAGATAAAACTACTTATTATTTTAAATGAGCCTTAATCCTCCTATCTCCATTCGCCCCGCATGTCAATAGGATTGATTATAAAGTCAATCGGAAAAAACAGGAGGCGTAGAATCTATATTATTGTAGTGATATTGAGCAGTTGAATAGGTGGGCTGGAATTAATACGCCCAGTACGGACCTTGGCCCAAGCTGGAGCTTGTCCCTTCAATGCCGATATAGACAGTACGTCCGAAATGGAACGGCAGGCCCCAATCGAAATACGTTGTGGTCATCGGTCCTCCGATGGTGGCGGAAACATTATTGGAGGAACTAGAAAAGTCGTCAAAGTTGGCGATGGTGAAAGACACCGTCCCGCTCGTCGATGAAAGGGCGCCGGTGTTGAGAGCGGATAAGTTCACCGCTGAAGTCGGACAGAACCATTGGTCCTTGGGAGCGGGGCACGAAGGAAGTGCACTTGCACCCGGGGGGAAGAATAGTCCACTCGATCCGGTGTCGAGAATCCCATCATAGGTTGAACCATCGAACGTGGTAGTGATATTTCCCGACGATGGGTCAATCAGATAGGTGGCGACCCCCGTAGGCGAATTGTTGGACTCAGTGCCGATGCCGAGGATCAGAGAGCCGTTAACCGACGGCGCTCCCGATGGAGCGACGTTCGGGAGTTGCACCAAAAAGCCGTTGTTGTCATCCGGGAGGAACGCCACGGGATTCTGGACCTGGTCGGATACGGCGACCGCCGTGCCCGTACAACTCGTTCCGTTGCAACCGTAGTAAAGGCCGTTGTCGGCATTGGCGCTCCGAGCGCAAAATGAACCGCAATCTTGAACAAAAGGTGCCAGGCCCAGGATTCCATTCAATCCGGCGTCAAAGGGAGTTTTATCGGCGTTGCTGCACGCGCCGGGAATAGTTCCAAAAGAGTAGTCAATGACCTGGATGGGGACCTGCACCGCCGGTTCATTTCCGAGGATGACATTCGCCAGTTCCACTGGCCCCCATTCAGAGGTACCGTCTGCAAACTGGAAGCATTCGGCAAGCTGCCCGGCGGCGACATTTTCAGAAGTGAAGGTGACCGATAACAGATTCTTGAAGATGCGAAGCCCGGCGCTTCCCGTGTCGAGAATCACATCGCTAATCTCCTGGCACTTCGACGTGCCCGGTGTGCAAACCGTTACGCTGACACACGGTTTATTGTAGTACGAGTTGCCGCCGCAGAGTGAACCATTTACCGTGATCGGCATCACGTTGTCGCCGGTCAGCGTTTGTCTACCACCCGACGACGCACCGCATCCGCTTATCAACACGAGGAGAAAAATCCAGTTCTTGAAATTAATTGATTTCACTGACGGTAACCCCCGGCGGAATGAGAGACTTGATGTACGCGCGACCCCTGAGATTGCGCATATGCCCCCATTTTTCGACGACGATGTGTTCAGTCACGAGCTGGCTATGTCTGCGGCCGTACGTACGCGGGGCGTCTCGGATTGCCGCGGCGTACTCTCCGGCAAAAGAGCCTAACAGGGGCGTAAGATCCGGGTGGGCAAGGCCATTCCAAGCGATTCCAAACACAACGCCTGAAGGCGTCAGGTACTCACGCATCGCTATGGTCTTGGTTTGAAGCTCTTGGACTGAGTAACTTTTGCTAACGCTGGTCGTTCGTTGCACAGCTTTGAGAGCCACGCGGTCTTTATCGACCGAGTCGCCTGATTCTCCCAGAGCCGCCACGGCCGAATGGGCAGCCATCAGCATCACGCTCATGACGCTGAGCCGCATTAGTATCGATACGATTCTTTTGTTCATGGTGCACAAACCTCCTTTTCGTTCTCATACCACTGCGGCGGTCCGAACCGCGGGCGGTACCGATTTAACAACTCGAACCTCAGTTTTATTTGGCTTTGAGTTGCTGAAGTTTCCCGCGATGTCTTATAAAGCCAGGGCAAATCTCGGATCCTAACGCGAAACAATGTAAATCTGACGCTGCTGTTGTCAATGGATCGTTCGGCCTGAAAACACAGCACATCATCGATAGTTAGCTCTCCGACCTTTAGGAGAATTCGGATGTTGTACTCGGTTATTTGTCTTGTTTGACACTTCGACAAGCGAGGTGGTATCTGTGAGCTGAATTGAGTTGACGGTATAAGCGGACTTTTCCCAAAAGAGGATCGGTCTATGGTGGAGGATATTCAGAGCCGCGAACCCACCGGGGAGGGCGCTACCTTCCTGGCTACCGCTCGAGTAATCCAGAGCTTGCTCGATATGCTCGATTCGGGGAAGGTAGCTGAAGCGGCGGAAACCTACTCGCTGTGTCAAGAAGACATTGGCTATGTGCTGATCAATAAAACCAAACAGAATGGTCGGCTGCACAAGCAATTAGCAAACATGTTTTTTAAAGCGCGCGATTTTGAAAAGGCCGCACGGTGCTGCAAGAACATGAAGGAGTATGGCAAAGCGGCTCAGATGTACGATCAAGCGGACGACTATCAAACCTCGGCCGAGATGTACTCCAAGGAAGGCAACCTCGAGAAGGCCGCCGAGATGTTCGAGCGCAATCAAAATTACCGCCAGGCGGCCGAGCTGTATGTTAAGGTAAAGAACTTCTCGCGCGCGGCGGCCAATTACGAGAAGGCGGTCGACTATTTCCTTGCCGGTAAGCTCTATCACGAGCTGGGCAAGTTTCGTAAGTCGGTTGAGCTGCTCCAGAAGGTTCGAGCGAACGAGGATAACTTTCTTGAAGCGACCTTGCTGGTCGGCACTATTCTTGCCTCGAACGGCTACCTCGACCTGGCCATCAAGAAAATCCTCAATGTCATCAAAGGCCGTCCGGTGGACGCCCAGACAGCCGATCTGCACTACCATGTGGCCGGTTGGTACATTCAGAAAGGTTACCGCGAGGCCGCTCGAGATAGTTACGGGCAGCTGCTTCGTTTTGACGCTAACTTTCGAGATGTCGAAGAAAAGCTAAAGGATCTTAGTCAGAGCGCCGCGACCTCCGGCCGGCCGGAGCAGTCGCCAATGCCTTCGGTCCCTGACCTTTCAGCCGATGGTTACGAGGGGCATGACGGCCCGTCGCAGATCATCAGCGTTATGGACGGTTTCAACTTCTTGCAAAAAATCCCGTTATTTGCCGACATGCCGTTGCCCGATATGAAGGCTTTCTACACTATCTGTGAGGAACGAACCTTTCAGGACAACGAGCGGCTGATCGAGCAAGGTCAGCCGGGAATGGCGCTCTTTGTGGTGCGGGTTGGTATGGTCTCAGTCCAGCGCGTTGAGGGCCAGCGTGTCACCGAGGTGACCACGCTTGGGCCCGGCAGCCATGTTGGCGAAATGTCGCTGATTGACGAGCAACCCACTTCTGCACGGGTGGTAGCCAAAGGCACTGTGGTGGCGTTCGAGATCGGGCGGGATCAATTTTTACGCTTCATTGCGACGAACGACCGGTTCGCCACACGAGTTTATAAAGTATTTGTGCGTACCCTGTCACAACGCCTGCGCGAGACAACAAAAAAATTCGCCTACCAGGATTAATACCTAAAGCCGAATGCAGCCGATAATCCCCCGTGTGCTTCGGGCGAGAGAGCAAAGTGCCAGCTCGGTTCGTATGACGACCGGGTCGGGCGCGCTGGATCGGGTATGCCAAGTTTTTGTAACAGCTCTTGGTTATAATCGTTGACCATTTGCTGGGCTTCATCCTGAGAGATGGTGTGATGTTCGGGGAAGGGACTTTCGATGGCAGACACTTGCGGTCCGTAAATCAGCCACAGCACTATGCCGGTCAAACCGGCCGCCCCGCCGGCGATCACAAATGCGCTCGCCAAGGTCAACGTCCTGGTGTTGTCGCTGTTGACAAAGGGTGCAGCGATCCCGGCGGTCAAAATCCCGCCCACGGTCAACCCGACGCCGACGTTTCGAGCGGTGGCAAAGGGAGCGACCCGTTTGTCGATGCGGTTGATGATGTCATCGCGGCCTACCAGAAACGCCAGCCTGCGTTCGCTGATGGGGTACTCGCCGCCTTGCAGGATAAACCAATCCTCGCCAATAACCTGCGAAGGATGTTCGTTTTCTGTACCACCGAACGGTCCAACGTAGGTGGTAAGGTGCTCAGGCCTCAATCGGTCGCGCATCGCGAGCGAGAGCGCCTGTTGAGTGAACTTCGCGGCCGCGGCGTCGGGTAGTGCCGGCGGGGCGGGAGGGCTGACGGGGGGAGGTGGTGGGGGAGGTGGTGGAAGCGTTGAAGGGTTTTGCTGAGGCACCGAGGCGCGTTCAACCGGGGGCGGCAGCGACTGCAACGCGAAAGCGCGATCGAGCAGGATAGCCGCATTGTCTCCGACCAACAATAACGTCAGCTCCAGCTCCTCATTTGATTGTATGATTTGGGGGTAGAGCACCGCTTGGGCGGAGCATTTTTTTGCAATCACCGCCAGCGCCGCTGGTGAAGTCTCAAATTCGACCCCGACCGTCTTGAACACATCGTCCGGTGAGATGATCAAGAGATCTGATCGTTTCACCAAGCTTTTGATGAGGGCGAGCTGCACTCCTGATACGTCCTCGGTCGTCCCGTTGGATTCGACGTTAAGAACTGCCACCGATGAGAGTTTGGCCGTAGCATCCTGAAGGATCGGATAAACCTTTGCGAGTGGGTCGATACTATGGGCCTGCGCCTCTGGTTCGGCAGCATAGGTCTGAAACCCGCCCCGAAAAAAACAACAAGTACCAGCAGTGAAGCAAACCGATTCATGGCACCACCTCCGTTAATTTATTTTTCACTATTTCCATTCCAGGGGGAGGGGAGAACCGGATCTTTTTCCGATTTTTTCATAGTGCGCTGGATCTCAATCTCAGTCATCAGGACGTCGGGCGCGATAGTTGATACCGGGACATACCCGCTCTCGGCTCCGCAGAACCCATTGAAGATGGACAGATGATCTGAGGTGGCGATGATTTTATTTATACTGGCGATGGGGGTGCCGACAATCTCCACCCCCCGGACCAGTTCTTCGCGGCCGTCGGGGTAGATTCGATACACCATTTGCGGTACGCCCTTATACGCCTGGTATCCCCAGGTTGAGGTGTGTGTCGATCCTCCCAGTATGTTTCTAATGAGCAATCCATATGGCTTGCCTTGTTTTTGCACTTCGGCGATGAGCATTTTTTTGAGTTCGACAAACGGAACGGTCTTTTTGGACTGCACCCACGTCGAGCCCATGCGGGCGCGCGGCTTTTCTCCAGCGGCCGACCGACCGTGGCCGTTGCTTTTGGGAAAGTCCTGAAGTGGCGTACGGCTCATTAAAAAGTTGCGTAACACACCGTCTTGGATCAGCACCACCCGTTGTGCGGGCACCCCTTCGTCGTCATAGCGGTAGAACCCATTGAGCGAAACGCCGTTGAGCTGCTCGACGGTGGGATCGTCGGTTACCGACAGGAACAAGGGAATGATCCTATTACCGATCTGGCCCTTAAAGGTTTTACCCTCTTCGTCGTCGAGCTGACGCTCGCCCTCGAGCCTATGCCCTATCACCTCGTGAAACAAAACCCCGGTTGCCTCGCCGTCCAGTATCGCCGGTCCGGTATATGGCTCCATAACCGGTGCCTGCCGAAGCGCTTCGAGATCCAAGGCAAGCTTCCCGGCCAGCGCGTTGATCTGTTCAGGGGAAGGCAGGCCATTCTCGGTCTTGGCGTAAAGAGTAAGTTGGTTGGTAAGCAGCATCCCATCTGTAGCACGAGCAGAGCCGTACATGGACAGATTGTAAATAACCTGCTCACTGATGATGCGCGTGCCCTCGCTGGTTGCCAGATAACGCGTCTCCAGAGCGCCATCCAGCGAGACCACTGAGTCAAAAACCACCGGGTGTTTTTCAAAGACGGCCGAGGCCGAACGCGCGACGTGCTCCCAACGCGTTTGGTCAAAGGAAAAGGTCCGTTGTGGTTCGGTAAATATCGCCGCGGTTTCTTTCGAAAAGCTGTTAACCCCCTTGTTTTCGTCAATCTCCGTGACTTTTTTACCTTTGCGTTTGAGGTAACCTTTCAAAGCGGATTTGTAGGTTTCGTCGGTGAGGAGCCACAACGCGTTGCGTACGGCAAAGGGATCATCGTCGAGTGGGGCTAACTTGGGGGCCGAATACTCCATCGAGCCCGAGAAATCGAAATCAGAAGTCTTGGAGCCAACATTGTCAAATTCATAGGATCCCACCCGGGTTTCAATGCGCAGGCGCCGTATGAGTTCATTGCTTGACTGGAAGATCGCGCCGTAGCGCGCTTGGATATGGCTGGAACGGTCTTCCTTGATCTCGTACGCGACAAAGTATGGTGGATCGAAGTCCGGCATCTTTAATGTGGTCATCGTGCGATCGAGTTCGTCGGTCATGGCGCGCAACAGCAACGGGCGCCTATCCAGCCCCGCACTCGGGGTCGGCGGGGCGGCGCCCGCCCCCAGCGCCATCGTCACGACACAGAGCAACGTTGTGAAAAGGCCTAACCGCGATGTTCGCGATACCCAAAAACTCTGGTTGTGCATACCAATCTCCAATCACGAATCTGTGGTGCCTGGACATTCCAGGTGTTTTGAACAAGTCCTGCAGGGGGGCGGTTTTGATATTTTTGACCCATACGAACCGACCGGGCCGAGGCCGATCACCGCCGAGATAGATTTTTCCGGCAACATCAAGAGCGCCTGGTTAAGTCGCACGCCGCACGCGGCGAAGGGTACGAGTTTGTCAAGGACGGCCTGTTGCTCGATGGCGAAATCGCAGTAGCCGGGGGAAAAGCGGCGGGTGATGGCGCGGCGTTCTTGTTGTGCAAGTCGCTCGACGAAATCGTTCGCCTGTTCGGCCAACGACTCGACCGCCTCAGAGGCAATCGCATCCAGAAGCGCCAAATCTTTGAGACGACCTTCTTGATGTGCGTGCGCGATAAGTTGTTCCGGTCCTGGGCCGAGCGTGACCACGAAGGCCGCGACGGATTCACAAGATGCAAGCAGCGTATAAATGCCCACGCCCTCAAGCGTCGTGTTCAACTCGAGGACAACGTCATGGTCGCTTTTGTTCTCGATGCCTGAAAGCGCCAATGCCCCGTGCGAAACGCTCGCGTTTTCCACCTGCCGACGCAACCGCTGAAAATCAGGTTCGAGCACATCAGGAAGCGCTCCGGGCCCACCGAGCGCTTTTTCAACGAGGCGGCGGTCTATCCGGGGGCGTAATTCCGGTATGAGTTGACGTTTCACGACGCAGCTCCAATCCGGCGGGCAGTGTACACCACCTACGAGGGCAAAACCAGAGCGGCTGTATCTAATGGCCAACCAGCCCCCCACAGACCCAGTAACCATAGTCCTTTCGTTTGGCTGCTCCCGAGGACGGATCTTTCTCAAGCTGCCAGTGGTGTTGCGCATGCCGGCACAACCGGGGCACTCCCGTGGCATTTTTTGGTTGGATCAACAATATCCCCGCCGGCAGCGCGGGCATAGGCCATAGATCATATTGCGACAGGCGCTGACCGGTGGGCTCATAGATGACCGATTGACGGGTGTAAAACCGCAACTCGCTGACCAATCCATATCCCTCGGCGGCCAACGGTACGTCCAGCGCCATGGCGTCAATTGATACTTCGTCGGCGAATTCTTCCCAGCCGCGCAAACGCTGAGTCGGATCTCGATCAGGTTCGATGGGAAGAAATGGGCACAGTGCTTGCAGGTGGATGATCAGACTCATGACACCGGCTAGAACCAAAGCCAGGACCGTCCAGGCCCGCTGCCTTTTTAGGAACCAAACCCCGCCGGTCAATGCCCAGGTTGTGGCGGGTGCGGCTGCAAGGTACGCCGTTGCGGGCCAGTTTGCCTCCACCGGGTGAACCCACGCAAGGACCGCAAAGAAAAAAAACATCGGCGCTGAGAGACACCACAGTAAAAACACCTCGGGCCGTCCGAAACGGATCGATCGGCGCCAGCCGGTCGCCATGAAGGCAACGAGTCCGACCCACAACAGGGGGCTCACCACGCCGATTTGTCCGCCGAAGAACGCAAGGCCGGATCGGGGCGATACGATCGCCCCGGCGGTTCCATGACGAGCTTGAAATATGAAGGTGACCCACCCATGCTGCGCGTTCCAGATCAAATTCGGGGCCACCACGCACGCCACGCATATCAAGACCACCACGGGTGCGGGCGTCAGGAGGCGTTGGCGCCCGCGTTGCCAAACGACGAAGAACAGCATGAGCGAGAATAGAAAAAGAAAGCCTGTCAGCTTGGAAAGCGTGGCTAACCCGATCGCCATACCCAATACCGCCCAGTCACTCATACGATTGGTGCGCTGGGCGCGGAGGGCTGCCCAGATGCTGATGAGCCACGCCAAAACCAGGGGAGCGTCCGGAGTCTGGATTACCGCGCCGACCGACCAGATTGGTGTGAGTATCACCAGAAGTGTCAACCAGAATGCCTGACGGCTGTTTCCCAACAACTGCCGAGCAATCACAAACAAAAGCCAGCTTGATAGGGCGCCGCAAACCAAAGCGCCAAAACGCACCCCCAGGGTGGTGTTACCAAAGAGAGTCGTTCCCATGGTTATCAACATCGCCACGGTCGGTGGATGATCGAAGTAGCCAGCCGCGAGCTTCTGCGACCACACCCAGTAATAGGCTTCATCCGGGCTGAGCTCGGCGGCTGCCGCAAAGAGGCCCCGCAGGATGGTCACGGCGAGTATGATTACCACCATCACGAGGGCGCTTGAGCGCGCATCGTGAGCTTCTGTTCCGTTCGCGTCTAACCCGAAAGCCGACTTCAGACGTTGTATCAAGAAAGACCTCGGCATGCTTAATAATAAGTCGAAAAATATTTACTAGGCTAATCCCTTCTCGCTTCGCTCGGCTCTTGCTCGATCTCTAATCCCCTACGGGGATAAGAGACTGTAAGCTCACTTCGTGAGCTAACAGTCTCTAAAGGTACGTTGCCAAGATCTCGGCTACACGCCGCGAGGGCCTGCCCGTCCCCAGTGAATTCCCCACGGCCCGCAGACCATCGAGAACGCGCTCTCGCGCCGTTCCATCGCGTAAGAGCGGCAGCGCTTGTTTGGCGATTAACGCCGGCTGCACCTCATGTTGCAGCAGTTCAGGCACCACCGTTCGACCCGCAAGAATGTTAACCATGCACGCATGGGAGACGTTAACCAGGGGCCGAAGCAGCGCGTAGGATAGCCGTGACACTTTGTATACGACAACCATCGGCACACCGGCCAGAGCCGCTTCAACGGTAGCGGTACCTGACTTAGTCAGCGCGAGCCGGGCGCCCGCCAAGGCGGCGCCGGCGCCGCCCGTGACGAATTCTACCTTCACCTCTTCGGCGCGGAGCCGCATTGCGATCCGATCCGGATCTAGTCCCGGCGCCACCGGCAGATACCAGCGCAGCCGGGGGACCTCTGCCTGCAGTAACCGGGCAGCTTGGGCAAGTGGTGAAAGCAGTCGGTCGATCTCGCGCGGACGGCTTCCGGGTAGCAGCACCACCCGGTTCGGATCAGCGATGCCGTGCGGAGGCGGTTCCTCAGTGAGCGGGTGCCCGACAAACTCCACCGGCACCTGATGCCGCGCAAAGAACTCGCGCTCGAAGGGGAACACCACACACAGACGGTCCACACATCTTCGGAGCGTGCGCACTCTTCCCTCCCGCCAGGCCCAGGCTTGCGGTGCGATGTAATACACAACCGGGATTGCACGACGCTTGAGCGCCGTGGCGAGACGGAGATTGAAGTCGGGAAGGTCCACGAGGAGCGCCACTTGTGGTTTGCGCCGATCAACCTCTTCAAGCACGCTTGAAAAAATGTGTTTGATGCGGCCGAGGCCTCGCAGCACCTCGCTTATGCCCACGACCCTCAGGGCCGACGCATCGACGACGGCATTAGTTCCTTGGGACAGCAAATGAGGTCCGCCGATCCCAAAGACGTTGATCGATGGGTGTATGAGCCGCAGACGAGCTATCACCTTGGCAGCGTGTACATCCGCCGAGGCTTCACCGGCTATGACCAGAATCGAAGGCGCTGTTGTCAATCAAAAGACTCCTTATACTATATTATCCGCTTTTTCCCTCTCTCGACGGGAGAGGGAGATAAGAGTAAACCTTCTCCTGACCGCGGGAAAAGGGATTTCCCCTCAACCAGGAAATAAACTATTACCGTGATTATCAATATCTTGCAATCGGGCTCTCGTTGGAAGAAGCTGACGAGCAGCGTTTTCCAACGGCTCAGGGTGAGGTAAAAGTTTTTCGATTTGCCTAGAGACATGCTAAAATTCAATGGACTTTGATTGGAGCATGTCCCTATTCTCGCCCCGAGTCAGCAATTGGTTCGAGGGCGAGTATCAATGAGATAGAGCTGAGTTGCGCAGGTGTGCCAGTTGCGGCCGTAGAGTGCCGCTATGGAGCGGTGACGAACGTGGAGAAGCAGTTTGGCAAGTATGTTCTTACGGGGCGACTCGGCGGCGGGGGCATGGCGGAAGTGTTTCGCGCTCGGTTTGCCGGACCAGGAGGATTTGAGAAGAATGTCGCAATAAAGCTTATCCTGCCGAACTTTTCAAACGATCCCGAGTTCGTCCAGATGTTTATGCAGGAGGCAAGCCTATCGGCTCGGCTCGACCATGCCAACATTGTAAGGATTTACGAATTCAATCAGATCGAGGGCAGATACTGCATCGTTATGGAGCTCGTGGACGGACGCGATTTGCGCCAAATGCTCTTGCGATGTCGCGACATCAATCGCAAGCTTGCGGTCCCGGAAGTCTTGATGATTGGGGTGGAGATATGCAAGGGGCTGGCCTTTGCGCATGGCGAGCTTCGTCAGGGCGTGCCGGAGATAGTTCATCGCGACGTGAGCCCCCACAACATAATTCTTTCAAGCGCTGGCGAAGTAAAAATTACGGATTTTGGTATAGCTAAGCTCGCCACGGCTTCGTCGCACACGAAAGCCGGCTTGGTCAAGGGCAAAGTCGGCTATATGTCGCCCGAGCAAGCGCGCGGCGAGCAGGTGGACCGACGATCCGACATCTTCGCGCTCGGTTGTGTTTTGTGGGAATTGCTTGCCGGCCAGCGGTTGTTCACCGGGGACAGCGATCAGGTTATTTTGTATAACCTCCACAACTCACCCGTCAAACCAGCCTCCTCGTTTAACGTCGATGTTGGCGCGGAGGTTGACGAGTTGCTGAAAGGGCTGCTGGAGCGCAATCCTGATAAACGCATCGGTTCGGCAAGCGCGGTGATGAGGCAAGCAGAAAACATACTGGGCTTATATCCGAATGTTCAACGGGGGACGCTGCTATCCAATCTCTATCGCGAGCTTTTTTCGGGCCTACCGGATGCGCTGGACACCCAAGTTTTGGACGTACATAAAACAGTCTCAGATCAGGCACAGGAATGGTTTGAACGCGCTACCATAACGCCCGCCGGCAACGAGTTCGATGCCTATGCTCAACGTACCGTTTCTCAATCATCACCCAGCCAACAGAGTGCTGCCATAAAAGAGACCGTACTGTTAAGTGAAGAACAGTTAAATACTGTAGCAAAACGGTGGAGCATCAAAAAGTTGACACTGATCGGCCTTGCCATTTGTTGCGGCGGGGTCGCGATGGGGATAGGTGGATACAAGATATGGGATCAATACAAGAGCCGTGATTCGTCGGTTACCGCGCCGGTCAAAGAAGCTATCGTTGCTGTGGTGCCCCCTAAGGAAGAACCGCGCCCCGCGGCGACAGCCTCCATTGATGCTCCCACACCGCCGGTACCCGTGCCGAATAGGCCGAAACCACAACCTACCCCGCCGCCGTCCCCTCCTGAAATACGCACGCGAGAGCCTGTCGTTTCGGGCCCGGTCAACAATGACCGGGCGATCGGCGCATCCACCATAGATTCTTCAAATACAAAAACAGATGCAAGCATCTATGCTGCGACGACCCAAAAACCGAATAGTGCCGTGCAGCGTTTGGAACCAAATACGAAACCTCCCGAACGTTCTGATAAAGAACTGGTCGCTCTCGCTCCCCGTAAAGGCCAGCTGCAGATAATCACGATACCGCCGAGCTTGGTTTACCAGGGCAATAAGCTCTTAGGGTCGACGATGTTGGACATTGCCCTGCCGGCCGGGGACTATACCCTCCGGTTGGTGGACAAAAACAACAAAGATAAAACCCGGTTGGTGAAAGTCACCATTAACCCCGGGAAAATCACGAGACAGAGATTCGTGCTCGAATGAAAACACTCACTTCATCGTATCGTGTAGTTTTTTGCTTCCTTGCGATTGGGGAGGCAAGCGTTGGTTTCTTCACACCGAGGGTTGCCCAATCCCAAGAGAGAGAGCTAATAAAGGGCCCGGCTGCATTGTTGGTGTTGCATCCGAAGGATCAGCAGCCGGCGCCGGATGTCGAGAAGTTTTTATCCGGTTTTCAGGATGCGTTGCGCATGTATCCCCGCACAACCCTTGTCCCCATAAACAAAACCAGAGAGATCCTCACCCTCGATCGACCGGATGAAAGCTTCGCGGAGGATATCGACGGTTGGAAAAGAAGCATTCATCAAGCCATCTTTACCGACAGCAGTTCGGACGACCCCAACAGCCTGACCAATCCCGATCGGCTGAACATCCTAAAAAAACTTCTGAGTGATTTGGAAAGGACCAATCCCAGCGTGGCCCGCTGGAAGATGTATGAATTGGCAACCTGTTACCTCGGCATGGTGCAGTGGTGGATGATTGGTTTTCACGAGCGGGGCGCACCCAGCACCAATGAATGGATGGAGACATACCTAAAACTGTTACGCACCCGGCCGGAGTTGAAGCTTTCTGAATCTTCTGCATCTCAAGAGATGGAGATGCTCGAGAAAGCCCGAAAAAAAATCAAGACCATGAAGAAGGGAAAGCTTACGGTCGAGAGCGATCCCGCCGACGCCGAGGTCGTGTTAGACGGTGTGTCGTTCGGCAAGACACCGTTTTCCGGCGATTTCATTCAGGGGAAATACCATCTTCAGTTAGTGCACCCAAGCGCCGGAAAGATGTCTCTATGGGTCAATGTCGGGGCCAAGGGAATGGTCGTAAAGGCGAATATCGCCCTCGAGCAAGCCATAGATTTGTCGGCGGCGTATCCAGCATTGAAATTGCCAAAAAATGAAACCTATATTCCACCATCGCTACTGCCTGCGCTGAGCAACAAGCTCGGCACCAACAGCCTTATCACCGTGATACAAACGGTAGACAAGGAAGGCGGCACAGCCAGGGTCGGTGTCGTGGACCTTTCGACGGGAAGCGTTAACCGAGAGGCCGAAGTAGAAACCAGGGGCGCTACCGCACTATTGACCAGCGATGATATCCAGAATCTGGCTTTTTTTGTTGTCACGGGGAAGGCGCGCGGCACCGTAGAGGACGTGCGGACGAAGAAAGAGCCGCAACCGCCGGTTGCCATGTCTCCGGTGACGCCCGCTCAAAAACCGAGACCAGAATTGACGACCGCCCAAGCTTCCGCCAAAGTGCAAAAACAGGTAAAACCGTGGTATCGACGGTGGTATTGGTGGGCGGCGGCCGGGGCCGCGTTCGTGGGGGGCGGCGTAGGGGCGACGATTGCTTCTGAATCGATTCGATCGGACGCCAACGCGGATAGTTACAATCCGAGTAAACATGAAAAGCTGACAAAGGCGAATACCTTGTTGGGTGTCGCTATCGGCCTATATGCAGTCGGCGCAGGTGCTATAATAACCGGTATAATCCTTGACCTTACCTACAAATCGCCTGCGACGCCCCTCGCCTTGAGGGGGTTTTCTCCACTTTTCGGCGGAACCGATGGAAACTCCGTTATTGGCCTACAGTGGGGGGCTGAATTCTAATCAGATTAAGAGTCGATAAAAGCAATAATCGCTCTTGACCTCTTATTTCACAGGTAGTAAAATGCTACTAGACACTGTTATGACCGAAGGGAATTACAGTGTCTTGTCCCCGGAGGGGACTAGAGGTTAGTCCTGAACGAAGCGATCTTTCATAGGTTTTCCGGAGACGCTTATGGGAATGCCGGTTAAGTTATCTGACAATTTGGTGAGCGCGGCTCGGGTCGAGGCCAAAACGACGGACCGTTCCATCACCGCTCAGATCGAACATTGGGCGACGCTCGGACGCGCTGTTGAAGCGGCGCTTATGCACAACGACCTGCTCGATCTCAAGCAGCATGAGGGGAATCTGAAGCAGGCGTTTACAAACCCAACCAAGCGAGAGCAGATTCTCGCGATACTCGATCAAATCGCCGCATCGACCGACCGATCAAATCTCAAAGAAAGAATTCAATCCTCAGGAAAGCCCATCTATAGTATCGATCCTCAGTTTCCGGGAATGCTGGTGAAGATCGATCCCGACGGCACCCGAACGCCGGGTCACATAAAGAATAGGCGTTTCATTCCTGCCGCGAAGAAAAAAGCTCTCGCTATCTCGTGAGTTGTGCGCGCCGTGAAAAAATGCAAAAGCCCGCTTTCCGAAACCCCAGAATAATGGTTGTGCTGGCTGGTCCCAATGGTTCGGGCAAGTCGACCTTTTATGAAGAGTATCTTACCGCCCTCGGACTGCCTTTTGTGAGTGCCGATACGATTGCTCGGGAGATGAATCCTTCCAATCCGGCGGCCGCGGCCTATATCGCCGCGAAGGCCGCCGATCGCAGGCGGCACAATTTTGTTAAGGCGGGCAGATCATTTTGTATGGAGACGGTGTTCTCCGATCAACAGGGGGATAAAATTGAATTTCTGAAAAACGCCCAGCGGCGCGGGTATACAATCTTTTTGGTCTTTATCTGTGTTGAAGACCCGGAGATGTGCATCGCCCGCGTGTACCAGCGAGTGGAAGACGGGGGGCATGATGTCCCCGATGATAAAATCAGAGAGCGATTCTCACGATCGTTGAATAATCTCCGCGCGGCTATCGGCATCGTCGACAAACTGTACCTCTTCGATAACAGCTTCTTTGACACTCCGTACCGACACCTCGCAAATTTTGAGCAAGGAAAATTGGTCTGGCACGCAAAACGGTTGCCAACCTGGGCAAAAATTATTCTTAGCGGCCCTCAAGAATAACCGGGGATGCGTTCGACTGCGCGCTGGCCACCACGCGCTCGGCCAACGCCACCACTGATGTTCCCGTAACGCCATCCGCCAGCGGTGGTCGGCGACTGAGAAGCGACTCAACGAAGGCGCGATCCTGCAGAAGCAGTGGATCGGATGCCGACACGTTGAACGTCTGAGCGCTCCGGGGACCCTCCCGGATCGGGCTTCGCTTGATCTGGCCGCCCATGAGGTCTGCTTCGAGCCACCCATCGGCGTCCAGGACTTTGAATGCGCGCCTTTTGTGCGGGCCAACGCGAGAGGCTATCAATTCGGCCGCTAACCCGTCCTCGAATGCAAACTGGGCGCATACCAGGTCTAAATAGTTAGTCACCACCGAAAAACCGACTGCCGAGCACGACGCGAGCGGCGCATGCGCGATTTGGAGCAACAAATCCAGATCGTGCGTCATGATATCAAAGACAACATGGGTATCCTGACTTCGATTGGGGTATGGTCCGGACCGTTCAAAATGAACATAGCGCGGCGCGCTGATCAATTGCAACGCAGCGGCAACGGTCGGATTGTAGCGTTCAATATGGCCAACCTGTAATATCGCGGATCGCTCGGCAGCGAGACGACAGAGCTGTTCGGCTTCAGAGAGCTTGGTGGTAAACGGCTTCTCGACAAAAACATCCATCCCAGCCGAGAGCAAATCAGCCGCAATGGAATAGTGGGTTGAGGCAGGTGTCGCGATAATCGCTCCTTGAACCCGACCGATGAGGTCACGATGGGACGACCATGCCGCGGTCTTGAAACGAGCCGCCGTCTCACGGGCTCGTTGGCGGTCTAGATCGACAACTGCCGTTAACTTCGCGTTTTGCAGAGCGGCCAGTTTATCGCAATGCAACGACCCAAAATAACCGACGCCTACGACGGCTATGGGTACCGGATTTTGGTTCACCGAAGTCTCCAAGAAAATCACTTAACCCGTTGTACAAAGAAAATCTCGCGAACGCAATCAACCCCTTCAGAGTTCAAATCGGGAAATGATTAATTGCTGACAATTTGTCAGAGGTTTTATCGTTGCCCGGCAATTGTTGTCAATTTGTCAGTCAATCTTTGTGATAGAGAAAACCCCCAATACTCGAATTAGATATATTATTCATTATCAATATGTTACATAATACCGCGGGTGCAACATTGCGCATCTTGTTGGCATGAGGATTGCTGTATATATAACCGAATACTTTGGGTTGTGTTTTTGAAGGAGGGTAGATGGACGCCCTGATCAAGAAATACTTTTGGACGACAAACCTGTTATTCATAGCCGTGGCCGCATGGTTGTTGTCAAACGCAATAAACGCCGTGGTTGCGGTCAAAATGCGTTCGATTCCAAGCATGACTCAGACTGCTCAAAAGGGGCGTCCCGCAAGCAGCCCAAAACCCCAGGTCGAGGACAACAAGGTCATTCTTGATCGTAATTACTTTGGTTCGGCTATGGCGCTGAAAAAGGATACTCTCAACGGCCCAGCCTTGAATGATATCAATGGCCAAAACCTCCTCAAGGAGGGACAGCAGAGTAACCTCCGAGCAACGCTGGTCGGTACGATTGTTGCCAGTGAGATGCGGTGGTCGATGGCGGTCATAACGGATCAGACCAGTTCACAGACCAACATCTATCGCGTCGGCGATGCCCTTATGGGTGAAGCCACCGTCTCGGGTATTTACTCCCTGCGAGTATACGTGCAGCGAAACGGCGTGCATGAATATATCGAGCTTCAGGAAAAAGGCGCCAAGGGTGTCAAGGTCGCAGCGGCCCGTGGCGTGCCGAAGACGGACGGGAGCGGTGATGATTCCATCAATGTCAGGCAGCTCGGGACTAATAGATACGCTATCGATCGCAGCGAGATCGACAAGACCCTGGCCAATCTTAATACCATCGCCATGCAGGCCCGGATTGTGCCATCCTTTACCAACGGTGAAGCCGATGGGTTTAAACTTTTCGCAATTCGGCCTGACTCGCTCTATAGCAAAATGGGCATCGAAAACGGCGATGTGGTTCAAAAGATCAATGGCTTTCCTATGAACAGCCCCGATAAGGCGTTGGAAGTCTATCAAAAACTCAAAACTTCAGACTCGATCGAAGTCGAACTAACTCGACAAGGTCAGAAGCAAACATTGAGCTATCAAATCCGCTAATAGTTCGGAGACCTTTCTACCATGAGCACGTCTCTTATTTTCTGTCTGCTCCTTCTGGGTGTGAGTCCTCAACGAGACGTTCCGGGCGCATCGGAGTCATTCATTGCCCAGGCAACGGTTCCTCAGAAACCGCCGCTACCGGGACCCAACGTTCCTCCTGAGCAACCGACGGGCGCACCGGGCGGGCCGGCTGATGCACGAATGCCGCAGGTACGGCCAGGGGTTCCGTCTTCACCTCCGAAACCGCCGGATGCCGCCGCACAAAAGCTTCGGATGGTCGCACCGGTAGAGGTACCGGGCAAAACGCCGATTGCGCCGAAAGGACCCGGCGGCGAGGTTGACGATAAAGGTGTGCCCAAGGAAGCTGAAAAAAAATGCAAACCCATGCCGCCTAATGCCCGGGTGCAAATGAATTTCCCCGAGGCCGAGATTGTCGACATTGTGCGCTGGATCAGCGAACAGACCTGCAGGAACTTCATCTTGAGCGATAGCGTCCGCGGCGGCAAACTCACGATCTTGTCGGCCACGCCGGTAACCGCCGATGAAGCCTACCGGGCTTTTTTGTCGGCCCTCAACGTCAACAGCATGACGGTGATCAAGATAGGACGGTTCTATAAGATTCAAATGAAGCGCGACTCGATTAAGGACACGATTCCAACGTATCTCGGCAATGAAGTCACCATGCCATCGCTCGATCAGATGGTCACCAGGTTGGTGCAGCTCAAGTATAGCGACGCCAATACGGTCAGCGCCACCATGAAACAACTGACCACCAAGGATGGCGATTGCTACCCGTATACGCCGACCAACCTCCTGATCATCTCTGACACCGCATCGAACATCGTCCGCTTAATGCAGATTATAAACCAACTCGATACCCCTCAAGGACAAGAGGAAATCCGCGTCATTCAATTGAAGTTTGCAGTGGTCAACGATCTTTCACCCAAGCTCCTTGAAATTTTTGGCGACAAGTCTAAGACAGGCACCCCGGGCCCGGGTGGACAGGTGACGCCGCATATCCAGCCGGTTCGGCTTCCGGGTGTACCGGGCGCCCAGCCGGAGGGAGAAGGCGGTGAAGAGGCGGTACGGGTGTCGAAGATAATTCCGGATGAGCGAACCAACAAGTTGATAGTGGTGGCCAGCTCGCGTTCCTTCCCCCAGATTCGACAGGTGATCGATCAATTGGATGTGCCCGTCGCCGGGGGTGACCAGCTTCAGGTCATTTATCTGGAGAACGCCAATGCCGAGGAGATAGCTTCCACGTTGACCGCCCTGGCTCAAGGAAGCGCCACGCGCTCCAAGACGACGACGCAGCCTCCCGGAGCGACCGGCATGCCGGGGGCGAAGGCCGCCGAGCTTTTCCAAGGTGAAGTCAAAGTCACCAGTGCTAAGTCCACCAACTCGCTGGTCGTGATGGCCAGTAAACATGATTTCATGAGCTTGATTCAGGTGGTCAAGAAACTCGACATCCCGCGCCGTCAAGTCTTTGTCGAGGCCGTGTTGATGGAGGTTAATATCGACTCCACGCGCGATACGGGGTTTGCCTTCCACGGCGGTACTTCGGCTAAGATCAACGGCGATACCGTCCCGCTGTTTTTCGGTACGCAGTATAAAGTTCAGGGTTCGACGAACTTCAACTCAATCTCGCTTACCAATGACCTCAGTCTGCTGGGTTTTGTCAGCGGGTTGCAAGGCCCTACCCTTGCATCCACTTCCTCTCAGAACATTCTCGGTGCCGCGGGTCTTAGCCTGCCCTCGTTCGGCGTCATGCTCGAGGCGTTGCAAACCGACTCAAACGTAAATGTGATCAGCACCCCGCATATCCTGACCTCCGATAATGAGCAAGCAGAAATCAAGGTTGGCGACAACATTCCGATTCCGGCTGGCTACAGCCCGTATGGCAGCAGCCTCGGCTCGCTGGCGGGTCTGTCCTCGCTGACGAATACCAGCACGACAGGGACCACCTCGGCCCTGTCCGGGTTGTCCGGTTTGGGCGGGTTGGGAATGGCTTCGATCCAGCGCCAGGATGTCGGGCTCGTCCTAAAAATCAAACCCCAAATTAACAAAGGCAACTATATCCGTATGGAGCTGGAAGAAGAACTCAGTGACGTCAAAGACCAAGGCGGCGTCTATGGTCCAACCACCACCAAACGTTCGGCCAAAACCGTGGTGGTGGTACAAGACCAGCAAACCGTCGTGGTGGGCGGACTCATACGCGATTCGATCAATGTAACCGAGACCAAGATCCCCCTCTTGGGCGATATCCCGGTGATTGGGTTCTTCTTCCGAAACAGGAACGTGGCAAAGAGCAAGACTAATTTATTGCTGTTTCTGACCCCCTACGTGATCGAGTCTGCGGCGGATTTCAAAGTAATCTTCGAGCGCAAGATCCGCGAGCGCAAGGAGTTTCTCGAGAAGTTTTACAACGCCGGCAAGGACTACCAGTCGTTTGTGGATTATCGGCGCAAACATGGCCCCCTGGCGGACATGCATCTGGTTCTCCGTCAGGAGCTCCAGCGCACCGAAAACGGCGGGCCGGGCGTCGGCACCGAGGTTCTTATCACGCCAACGGCCCAATCTGTAAAGACTCTGGATGAGAATAAACCGGCTGCCGAGGGAACCAAGTCTGCACCCGATGAGAAGCCCCCTGCGGAGAATAAATCCGCTCCTGAGTCCAAACCAACGCCTGATGAGAAGGCCGCTCCTGCCGCTGCGCCGTCGGCTCCCGGTGAGAATTCAAGCGTTGTTCCGGCACCGGTTACTCCCGAAGAGGCTGCGCCGGTTGCTCCCGATGAGAAGGTTGAACCATCCCCCGCAGAGCGGTTGGAGGTTGAGTGAGAATGCTTCACCGTTAGGGTGGCAATCAATGAATGAAGGTACAGAAGCATGGGCCTTTTACGAAAATTAGGCGATATCCTTCAGGATCACAATAGCCTCACTCAGGAGACTATCGACGAGGCGCTTGCGCATCAGCAGGAACGCGGCGGACGCATAGGCGAGATCTTAGTTTCGATGAAAGCGGCCACGCCCCACGATGTTCTGCGCGCTCTGAGCGAACAACTCGACCTCCCGTTACTCGAAGAGATCGATAGCGCTAGTGTGAATAGCGAGCTGGTGAGCACCGTGCCGATCAACTTTGCAAAACAGCACATGGTTATGCCGCTGCGCGCGGACGCGGATGAGGTGATAGTGGCGGTGGCCGATCCGCTCAACACCTTTGCGCTCGACGAGTTGCGGGTTTTGCTGCATCGTCCGATTCGTCCGGTGCTGGCCGATGGGCAGGCTATCCTTGAGAGCATCAACCGTATCTATGACCGAAGCGCCGGCGAAGCTGAAGCATTGGTCGACGATCTCGAAGAAACCAGCCTCGACACGCTGGCCCACGAATTGGAAGAGCCAAAGGACCTGCTCGACGCTTCCGACGAAGCGCCGATTATCCGGCTGGTCAACTCGCTGCTTTTTCAAGCGGTCAAGGAACGCTGCAGCGATGTCCACCTCGAACCACAGGAGCGCGATATCTCCGTGCGTTTTCGGCGCGACGGCGTGTTGTATGAAATTCTGCGCACCCAGAAGCGTTTTCAGGCGAGCATCATCTCGCGCATTAAAATCATGGGCGGATTGAACATCGCCGAAAAACGGCTCCCCCAGGACGGGCGCATTCGCATCAAGATAGCCGGCAAGGATATCGACATTCGCCTCTCCACCATCCCCACCATTTTCGGCGAACGGGTGGTCATGCGTCTGCTGGATAAATCGTCGGTCCTGTTGGACCTGAGCGAAATCGGTTTCAACGAAGCCAACTTGATGGTGATGAATCAGATCATCAACAAGAGCCACGGCATCATCCTGGTAGCGGGACCCACCGGCAGCGGCAAGACGACCACCCTGTACGCAGCGCTTTCCAAGATCAATACGTCAGAGGTCAACATTCTGACGGTCGAGGATCCGGTCGAGTACCAGTTGCCGGGCATCAGCCAGATCCACGTCAACGAGAAGATCGACTTGTCCTTCGCCAACGTTTTGCGTTCGTTCCTAAGGCAGGATCCGGATATCATCATGGTCGGCGAGATTCGCGACTTGCCCACCGCCGAGATTGCCATACAGGCATCGCTCACCGGCCATTTGGTGTTTTCCACCGTTCACACCAACGATGCGGCGTCGGCGGTGACGCGATTGGTGGACATGGGTGTGGAACCGTTCCTGGTGGCCTCCTCGCTGCTGGCGATTCTAGCTCAACGCCTGGTGCGAATCGTCTGTCCGCATTGCCGACAAGAGGTGAGCCCTACCCGCGAGGAATGGGCCGAGCTCGGAGAGCACTACGAAACCGACGCGCTACCCAAAAAGGTTTTCGCGGCAACCGGTTGTGCCAAGTGCTTCAAAACCGGCTACTACGGTCGTACCGGGATCTACGAGTTGTTGCTGGTCAACGACGAAATTCGCCAGATGGTTTTGAAAAACGTCGACTCTGGCACGATCAAAAAGGCAGCGGTGAAGCGTGGCATGAAAACTCTGCGCGACGATGGCGCCGATAAGGTTGTCCACGGCATCACCACCATGGAGGAGGTACTCCGGGTTACCCAGGAGGACACCGTTTAGTGCCTCTCGCACGGGACCGTGAGGATACGATGCATGGCTGTTTATCGTTATAAAGGATTAACCTCAGCCGGCAAGACCGTCAGCGGCATTCGCGACGCCGACAGTCCCCGTGGCTTGCGCAGCCTCCTACGCAAGGAAGACGTCTTTTTGACCGAAGTTGAGCAGCATACTGAAGGCGAGGATCAAAAAAAAGGTGTTGAGTACAATATCGGCAAGCGGTTACGCCAGCGGGTCTCTGCCCAGGATCTCGCCATCGTCACCCGTCAGCTGGCTACGCTTCTCCATGCCGGCGTGACCCTCGTAGAAAGCCTCACCGCCATGGTCGAGCAGGTCGAGCACGAACAGCTCAAGTTGGCGCTCTCTCAGATTAAGCAACGCGTTAACGAGGGTTCGTCGCTGGCCGATGCCATGGCTCAGCATCCCAAAGTCTTCCCGGATCTCTACTGCAACATGGTGCGCGCCGGGGAGTCCTCCGGCGCCCTGGACGTCGTGCTCACCCGCCTGGCCGACTTCACCGAGAGCCAGGCGCGGCTACGCTCCAAAGTTATCGGCACGCTGGCATACCCGGCCGTCATGGTGGTGGTGGCGATTGGAATCCTGTCGCTTTTATTGGTCGTGGTCATTCCCAAGATAACCCAGATCTTCGAGGATCTTAAAGCGACCTTGCCGCTACCCACCCGGATTCTGCTGGGGATGAGTAACTTCCTCAACCAATTTTGGTACCTCGTACTCGCCGTGGTGGTAATCAGCATTATCGCGCTGAGACGGTATCTCAAAACCGATCACGGCCGTTTGCGATTTGATCGGTTCAAGCTCGACATGCCGGTCGTTGGCGAGATCGTACGCATGCTCTCGGTGGCGCGTTTTTCCAAGACGCTCGCCACGTTATTACGCAGCGGCGTGCCGCTGCTTAAAGCCATGGACATCGTGCGCAGCATCGTCAACAACCGAGTGCTCTCGGCGGCCATCGACGAAGCCCGCGACAGTATAAAGGAGGGCGAGAGCATAGCCGCGCCGCTCAAGCGCAGCGGCGAATTCCCGCCGCTGGTGGTGCACATGATCGCCATCGGCGAGCGCTCGGGCCAGTTGGAAGAGATGCTCAACAATGTTGCGACTGCTTACGAAAACCAGGCCGAAACCCGCATCAGCATGCTGACCACCCTTCTCGAACCCCTGATTATCGTGATCATGGGAGGCGCAATTGGTTTTATGGTGTTCTCTATTTTGCTGCCGATCTTAAAGCTGAATGAATTCGTGAGGTGAGGTCAGGTACGGATGCTTCCTTGAAGGAGGAGCGGAAAATGACACGAAATAAATTGGCCCGTCGATTAGCTCGTACCGAGCGCGGTATGACCTTGATTGAGATAATGGTGGTGGTTGCCATCTTGGGAATGATGGCGACGGTCGTCACCATCACCTTTATTCGCTACTTGGAACAAGCCAAGGCGGATACAACCAAGATCCAGATACAGAACTTGGTCCAAGCTCTGGATGCGTACAAGATCCAGTTTGGCTCCTACCCCAGTACCGAGCAGGGCTTGCAAGAACTGGCAACCAAGCAAATCATTAAGAGCGTGCCGAAGGACGGTTGGAAGAAGGACTTCGAATACATCCGAGAAAGTGCCAGCAAGTACACCTTGAAATCGTACGGCGCCGACGGCGTCTCGGGGGGCGAAGGTCTCGATAAGGATATTTTCGCGGAGTAGGTGTAAACGGCGGTACCGGCGCGATGGATCGATACGGCGGAGAAGCGTTGTGAAGAAACGGTGGAAGCAACTTCGGGCCCGGCAGGGCATGACGTTAATCGAGCTCAGCATAACGCTGCTCATTATCGGCCTTACCCTATTGGTGGCCTCGCTGACACTTGCCAACATCACCCACGCGAACCTCAGGACAAGCGCCTCCAAACTTGCGGGCGCGATCCGCTATACCTATGAGCTCGCCGGACGCAAGAATGCCGCTTTCCGTCTGGCGTTCGACCTCGATAAAAAAGCCTATTGGGTCGAGAGTTCCTCGTCCGAGTTTTTGTTGGTGCGCGATAAAGAGGAAGTGCGCGAAGGCATGATCAAGGCCGAGGACCAACAGCGGGAGCACTCGCGACGCTTTGTTACCCGCTCGATGTTCGAAAACGGCGACGTTTGGAAACCCAAGGGGCCGCCTACGTTCGCGGCCTTCGCCGGGCCGCTGACCAAGAAGCAATCGCTGCCGGATGAGATCTCGTTCAAGGGAGTTTGGGTGGCTCATCAAAAGGAACGCGTCATGGCGGGGATGGCCTATCTGTATTGTTTTCCAACCGGGATGACCGAGCGGGCGGCGATCTATCTGACCGACACCAGCAATAACATCTTCACCTTGATGGTTGAACCGCTGACGGGCCATGTCAGCGTTACGCCGGAATACCTCCCGGAGGAGTAACGTGATGAAGCTATCGCAGGCGACCGGCTTAGGCCAAGCGGGTTTCACCTTGCTGGAGGTTCTCGTGGCCCTGGGAATCTTGGCGACCGCCTACGTCGCACTGCTCCAGACGCTCAGCGGCTCGATACGCTTGAGCACCTATGGCCGCCAGGTGACCGTGGCCGCGTTTCTCGCGCAGGCCAAGCTCGAGCAGACCGAGGAGAAGCTTATCAAGGATGGATTCCCCGTCGAGTCTGACGTTACGAAAGGAACCTTTGAAGAATCTGGCTACCCCGGCTATCGCTGGAAGATGGAGGTCCGTAAAATAGAGCTGCCGATCGGAGACGCGCTCAATTACCTCCTGAGTGACCGCAGCAGCAAAGACGATAAAAAAAGTGAGGCTCTCGAGAAAGCCTTGGGCGGATCTGTTGGAAATCTCTTAGGCTCCAGCGGTGGCGGACTAGCGGGGCTGCTTGGCGGGACCTCGGCTTCCGCCCTCGGCCAGGCGGGTGGCGCCGGAGGAATGACGAGTGCGGCTATGAGCACGCTCGGGGGCAGCGCAGAAATGATTTCCAAACAGCTCGAAGAGCAGTTGCGGGAGATGCAGCTTACCGTCGAGTGGGGAGAGGGCGGCCCCGGGAGACAGTTGGTGGTGACCACCCATATCGTTAATATACCTCAGGCGTCGGCGGCGGCCGGTGCCCAACCGGCATTAACACCTTCGACGGGTGGACCTGGTTTGAATTTGCCGAATCCGGCGGGGAGCGCGTTGCCGTCCCTTCCATAAGGGAGCGCTTGATACTTCATGAACGCTGCACTGAAACAGTTGGGCTTCACGCTGGTTGAGGTACTGATCGCCCTATCGATTGTGGTGATCATCTCAAGCCTCATTTATGGTGCGTTCGCGCGGACCTTCGACGTGCGCGAGCAAGTGACACAATCGCAGGAACGGTATCATGGTCTGCGGGTGGCGCTTGAGCGTATGGCCCGTGAAATATCGATGGCGTTTGTCTACAACTGCCAGCAACTCAACACTCCGACGGGCGAGCGTCGCCAGCAAACGCTCTTCAAGCTCGAGCACGAAGGTAAATTTGATAAGCTTACCTTCACCTCGTTTTCACACCTGCGCCTCTTTAAGGATGTGCACGAATCAGACCAGAATGTGCTCAGTTACTTCGGCGAGGGCGACCCCAGGCATTCCTCGCAGTATAATCTCATGCGTCGGGAAAAAGCGCGCATTGACGGTCAGCCCGAGGAGGGCGGCGAGACACAGGTGCTCTGCCCCGACATCAAAGAGTTGCGGTTTGATTTTTGGGACAACGTGAAAAACGATTGGGTGGACGATTGGGACTGTAGCCGGGTCGAGAGACAGAACCAATTACCGCGGCTCGTGCGCATCAAGCTCGTGGCGGCGGAGGGCCACGATAATCAAATAAAACTCTCCACCATCGCGCGCATCTTCACCCTTAAACCGCTCATGAATTGGATCAAATCATAACCATGCGCTTAAAACGGCATACGCTGCGAAAGCAGCTTTCGCAATCATTGCGCTCGGAGCGCGGCATAGCGCTCTTGATGGTGCTGGTCACCATGGCGGTGCTCACCGCGGTGGTGGCTGAATTTGTCTATCAGACGCGCGTTGAGGTGCAGATGGCCGCTAATGTGCGCGACCGGGTCAAAGCGTACTACCTGGCTCGTTCGGCAACGAACGTAGCGCGGTTGATCCTCTATTACCAGGGCCAGCTGGATAGCATGATGGGCAACCTACCACCACAAATAAAACAATTAGTCGGCGGTGGGACCATCAAGCTGTATCAGATATTCCCGATTGAGAGCGATCTGGCAAAGGCCTTAACATCCGGCGAGATCGGCGAGACCTTTGGCATGAAGGGCCTGAACCTGGGCGGTAAGCACGGCTTTGGTAAATTCGACGGCAGCTTTCATGCGGCGATCGAGGACGAGTACGCCAAAATCAATGTCAACGCACTCAATAGTATTCCCACCTACGCGGGGCCCACGGCCGCAGAGATTCTCACTCTTATTGGTAATAAGAAATACGCCCTGATGTTTGAAAACCCCGATGCCGATGGACAGTACAACACCCCCGTCGATGTCGTGATGGGGATGCACGATTGGATCGACCTCAACACGACCATGGACAGTTTAAACCAGGATTTGCTGCTTCGCGCTCCCTTCTCGCAGCTAGCCGGTAGTCTTTTCACCCCCGGGGTTGCTGCTGAAGATTCGCGCTATGATACTCTCAAAGATCCCTATAAGACCAAGAACGGTCCTTTCGTGACCGTTGACGAGCTGCATCTTATTCGCGGGGTGAGCGATGCCTTCATGCAGGAGTTTGGCGATAAATTCACCGTCTACTCTGATCCGAATCTATTGGTAAACCTGAGCTCGGTCAATGATCCCGTCGTGATGCTCTCACTCATTTGCATGCAACCCGAGAATGTTACGCTGTGCAGCGCCCCGGGTTTGCCCAAGGTGCTCGAAGCGTTGGCGATGTTCTTCGAGGTTCGCAACCTCATGCAATCAATGACGTTCACGGTGCCTGACAAAACGTTAAATCGTGAACATCCTTCAGGGAAATGGTCTGTCATTCGATAAGAGTTTTTTGAAAAATGTAGCGTCATTATCCGACACGTTCAGCGTGCAGGCCACCGGCGAGGTGGGGGAGACAAAGGTGACTATCAGAACGGTTGTCAAGAACACGAGTTCAGGCCAAGAGATTTTGTACTGGCGGATACTGTAAGTGAGGAGCGCGTCATGGCGCAATTGAGTATTGGATTGGACATTCGCAGTGAGACCATTCGATGCGTGCGGCTGCAGAGCACATTCCGCTCGGTGGCGGTGCTCGATGCGCAACGGGTTCAAATCCCGCAAGACGAGCGGCCCTACCCCGAGCGGGTGGCCGAGGCCCTGAGATCTCTTCAGGAACTCAGGGACCCCAGCGCCCAACTGGCCACCACCATCCCCGGCGACGAGGGATCGCTGCACCTGCTCGATCTGCCGTTTGTTGACCGCAAGAAGATTGATCAGACCATCGGTTTTGAGTTGGAGAGTCTGACTCCCTTTGCCCTCGAACGAGGTCGTGTACGATTATCTGCAGGTAGCGAAGACCCCCCAGGGAGTGTCTATGTTGGTCGGGCTCTGCGCCACTGAAAAATTGGGTGGTTGGTTACAGGTCTTCAAAGACGTTGGGTTGGATCCGCGCCAGGTGGGCGTTGAAAGTCTCGCGTACACCAGTCTGATCGATTTATTGCCCGCCTGTCCGGAGGGCGAAGCCGCGGCTTTCGTTGACATCGGCAGGCGGTTGACGTCGGTCTGTGTTTTTGGGGCTCAGGGTGTCAGCTTTGCCCGCACGCTTTCTGCCGGGTTGGGCCATCTGACTGGCGCACCGGTCGAGCGCACCGCAGGCGAACCGGCGTTTGTTCTGGCGGAGCAAGAATATTCTTCGGAGGTTCTGCGAGTGAAACTGGCTTCGCTGCTGCGCGAGCTGCGCCAGACGTTTGCGACCTATGCTGCGAAATATCGGCAGCCGGTTGCCACCCTATGGCTGTGTGGCACCGACGCGACGGTGCAGAATCTCGACGAATTCTTGACGGCGGAACTTTCGATGCCGACGCAACACGTGCGCGCCGAGCAGCTGCACCTGCCGGACATTGAGCGGCTCAACCACGACCGGTACCTGGGAGAGTGGATCAAGGCGCTGGGGTTGGCTCTGCACGCCCACCAGGGCGGTCGGCGCGGCTGGCTGAACCTTCGCCGGGGGGCTTTTTCGTTTACCGCCGACACTGAATTTGTACGCGGCAAAATCAATCGCGTGGCGGCGGGACTGGCGATACTCATGATCCTGGCCATGGGTTCGGGGGTGGTGCGCTGCCTGAGCCTCTCTTCAACCGAGCGCGCTCTTGACCAGAGTCTGCAAGAAGTCACCAAGTCTCTGCTCGGCAAGTCCTATGACAACCCGGAAATCGCGCTCTCAATTATCAAGGATAAGATTTCCCCGGGGGCCGATCCGCTGCCGCGCATAACGGCGTTGGATGTTCTGCGCGAGTTTCACGGCCACCTTCCGGCCAACATAAGAGTGCGGCTTAAGGATATCGATATTCAGCCGAAGAAGATTGAAGTGAAGGGCTACACCGACACCTTTGAATTGGTTGACAAGATTAAAAAGGCTCTCGAGGGGTATCAATGCTTCAGCGATATTCAAAAAGGCAGAACCCGCAAGACCCCGGACGAATCCGAGATTGAATTTGAAATGACCATCGTTTTCGGATGCTGAATTGAAAGGACGCCATGTTTTCCCCGAGTAAGCGAATAGAAGAGCTGCTGGAGGCCGTCGGTCGACTGTCGCAGCGCGAGCGGTATATGGTGGCGGGCGCGATTGTGGGCTTTGTGGTTTTCGCAACCTTCCTTATCGCCTGGTTGGTAAGCAGCTCGCTCAACTCAATCGAGCACCGGATCCAGGATAAGACCGCCAAGCTCCAAACGATTATCGACAAGCGAACGCAATTCGAGGAGGCCCGGCAGGCCCAGCTGCTCTCGGAACAACGTATTCGCCAGGGCAGCGCTGTTCAACTGTATGCCGTCATCGAGGGCTTGGCCAAGCAGTCCGGCGTGAATATTGGGGACATGCAGTCCCGCCCGAGCCCTGAAGCAAACTCAAACATCTTTGAGGACAGGGTTGAGGTGAATATCCCACTCATCACGATCGATCGGTTGGTGCAGCTTATCGAAGAAATCGAGCGCAAAGCCGACACCATCGCGGTGCGCAGACTGCACGTGAAGAAGAATTTCAAAGATCCTTCTCAGCTCGAGGTATCCTTCACCGTCTCCAACTTCCAGTTGTTAGAGAAAAAGGATCAGAGAAAACCTGAAGACATAAACCTGGATGCGTCCGCCTCGAACGCGGAACCGCCGAGATAGAGCCAACCATGCCCAAACGTATCCTCAACATCAGTCTGTATTCACTGTTCTTCCTCGTTTGCATGGTCTTCTTTTTAGTGCGCGGTTTCCCGATACAGATTCTGGCCGATAACCTGAAGTCATCGATCGAGCGCGACCTCGGCGTCAAAATCACCACCAGCTCGATGTCGGTATTGTTTCCCAATGGTGTCGAGGCCACCGACGTGCGTCTGATCAAAGCTGGCCGGGACGATGCGCCGGCATTCACCATGCTTCTCGACCGGGTGAAGGCGCGCATCTCACTGCTGGGGTTGCTCATCGGACACCGGAACATATCATTTGCGAGCGAACTATTTTCGGGTTCGCTCGATGGCGCCATCGGCCTCGATGGGGAACGTTCCCGATTTAGTACTCAGATAGAACATATGGATCTGAACAAATTTCCACTCTTGGCCGATATGCTGGGCATGAAGGTTACGGGTAAAGTGTCAGCTGCGATTGATCTCGATTTCGCCCCTCGAGACCTTAAAACCACAACCGGCACCATCCAGTTTGATCTTGATGACGCTGCCATCGGCGAGGGAACCATCGCTGAAAGTACCGGCGGCGGATTCACCATTCCACCTGTACGCATTGGCAAAGTTCAGATCAAACTCCAGCTCGATAAGGGTAAGGCCGAACTGAATACTTTTAAACAACAGTCCGACGATTTTGAAGCTACCGTTGAGGGATATATATTATTGGCTCAGAGTTTTGATCAGTTTTCTCAGAATTGTCGGGTGCGCTTCAAGCCTTCCGCCAGCTTCTTAACCAAGAATCCGAAGTTTCAGGCAGTGATCGACTTAAGTGGTATGAACAATGCCCAGGATCAACAAGGTTATATTGTTTATAAGGTCATTGGGAAGCTGACCAATCCGCAGTTTCAGCCGGTGCGGCGCTGATCTCTTGCTATCACCCTCATCCAAGAGATTCTAAGCCTCGCTCAACGAGGCAAGAATCTCTTGCCTTCTCCCGCGAGCGGGAGAAGGAACCTCCTCTAGCGCATTACAAACGTAAACCTCTCATCGCAAATAAAAACCTCATCCCCATCGTTGATCTTTATTTTTTCAATGCGCTCGCCCCGATACCAGGTGCCGTTGGCGGAACCGAGATCTTCTATGAAATACTCGCCGCGCTCGCGGGTGATGATAGCGTGTTCGCGCGACACTTTCACCGAGTTAATCACGAGGTCGCACTTGCTCGAACGGCCGATAATGAAGATGTCCTTATCGATTTTTTCGCTATCGCCGTCTTTGTTTACGACGAAGAGACCCTTCTCTTCAAATTTTCCCGGACTCGTTGTTGCCCGGGGCGAGGGCCGCGGCGGGCGTTTGCCCGGCGTCGAGGGGATAGAAGAAAATGTCGGAGTCTTCGATGCCGGTATGGGGGCCGGGGTTGGTATCGAGCCCATGGACAGTCGTGACGCTGGCGGATTGGGGAGCTCCTTGGTTCTCCCGGGAGTGAATTTAGGAAACGTATCGGTAGGGCTTGCTTTTCTCAGCTCTTCCTCGCTGAGGGGTGGTTTGGCTTCATAGGCAATCGGTGTGATGTAGCCGAGCTTAACCGCCATTTCAAACATAGCCTGGTTGATTAACGTCTCCATGGCTGTGCCCGCATATTCGGCTATTTTGGTAAAGACCTCCCAGAGATTGTCTGAAATGGAAATCTCATGCGGTTTCGAGTGAGAGGGAGCCATCTCGCCTCCTGCCCTACGATTGGGAATAACAAAAACCCACCCATGAACCCGACATTATTTTCAAGAATAGCAACAGCTTCTCATGCTGTCAACCTAAGGCTTGTGTGCTGCAGAAGATTAACTCGCGGTTTTGTTTGGGTTGCGGACCGTCGCGCCGGCCTTGACGTCGCCGTGAAACGCTGGTGCGCCGGTTCCGGCCTCGATCACGACATTCGGTCCGATACGAATGCCATCCGGAATGCGCACGCTATTGCCAACTACGACCATGCCGTGCAGCTCGCACTTCTGGTATTCTTGATTGTTGACCGAGTTATCCCCGCCGTCGAGGGTGGCGCCGGCGCCGATCCACACTCCCTTGTCGACGATAGCCTGGCGTACCACCGCTCCCGGCCCAACCGTGACCCCGTGCATTAAGATAGAATCCTCAACGCTCGCCCCGCGGCAAATGGAAACGTCCGGCGAGCAAATCGTGCGGCTCACCGACCCATCGAGTCGGCAACCGGCCGATACGAGCACGTCGTGGCAGGCCGCCATACGGCCGAACCGCGCCGGCGGCCTGTCGCCGAGCAGGTTGTTGTCATCGCGGGTGCAGATCTCCCATGAGTCCAAATTGAGGCCGCTGTGTGGATCGAGAGAGTCCATGTTGGCTTGGAAAAAGGATGCAATGGTGCCAACGTCGCGCCAGTACCCCGCGAACCGGTGGGCCACGATACGCTTGGAATCCAGGATACGGGGCATGATGTCGTGGCCGAAATCCACCCCTTGTCGTGTTCCGACAATATCGCGCAGCGCTTGCATAAGGCACGGCCATTCAAACAGGTAAATGCCCATCGAGGCTTGGCGTGTTTCAGTCTTTTTCGGTTTCTCTTCGAAACGGGTGATATTTCCCTGGTGGTCGGTCCAAATCATCCCAAAACGGCTGACCTCCTCAGGCGCTACCTCCATCACGGCAATCGTCGCGTCGGCTTTGCGGTCGAGGTGATCGATCAACATCTGGCGGTAGTCCATACGATAGATATGATCGCCCGAGAGGATCAGAACGCGTTCCGGTCGCATTGATTCCATGAAGTCAATATTCTGCCAAATGGCGTCGGCGGTCCCCTGATACCAATCGGCGGCCGCTTCGCCGGTGCGCGGCGGTAGGATGCGTGTGCCGCGTTGGCGACCATAGAAGTTCCACGGCTCGCCGACTCCAATATGGGACATCAGCGAGAGCGGTTTATACTGGGTGAGTACGCCGACCCAATCCAGGCCGGCGTGCATGACGTTGCTCAGTGCAAAATCAATGATGCGATAGCAACCGCCAAAGGGCACCGCCGGTTTGGCTCGGTTCTGGACCAGCACGCCAAGGCGCGTACCGCCTCCGCCAGCCAAGAGCATCACCAGTGGTTTGTTCACTCGTTGTACTCCTTCAATCAGCGTCGGCCGATACCCTTCGGTTTCTGTGGGCGTCTCAGCATTGGTGCTGGTGGCACCGTCAGGGGCGGAACGCTTGCTCCTCCGACGGTTGCCGGGTTTTTCGCCTCGTTTGCTCCGAGCCATTGAATCCTCACCTTTGTGTGGTATGCAAACAGGCGCCGTTTTGCAGCCAGCTGCTTTGCCAATCTGATTGAGTGATATCGGGATAAATGGCGCAGTTACGACCGACGCGAGCGTTTGTCGGCACCTGCGCCCCCTTGCCGATGACGGTGATGCCACTCGCCAAGGCGTTGGGCACTTCGGCGTTCGGAACCGTTACTTCCCCCGAGCCAACGGAGGCGCTCGTCCCGATCGAGACCAGCTTATCCGCTACCACTCGATCCAATCGTGCGCCGGAGCGCACCACGACGCTGTGCATCAGGACGCTGTCGCTGACGACAGCTCCGGTTTCAATGCGTACGCCGGGACTGAGAACCGATCGGGTCACCGTACCGGATACCCACACCCCCGGAGAGACAACCGAGTCAATGCAGGTTGCGCCACGATCGATTCGCGTCGGCGGCAGATCGCCCAATCCCTTGGTATGCGGGCGTGAGCGAATACCCCAGCGGTCCAGGCGAATCGGCGGTTCGTCGCCCAGGAGATCCATATTGGCCTGGTGATACGCGTCAACCGAGCGCGTGTAGTTCCAATACCCTTTATAGCAGTAGGAGAACACCCGGTCCTTCTCGACCATACGCGGCAACACTTCATCGTACAGCTGGTGGGTGGTGCCCGTGCGGCGGTTTTCTTCGAGACGTTGCACCAGCGCTTCGGTGCGAAACAGGTACATCGTCAGCGAGGCTAGATTGGAACGAGGCTGTTCGGGTTTCTCCTCATAGGTGATTACTTTTCCGTTGTCATCAACTTCGGCAAAACCAAACCGACCGCGGCCGATCTCGGGGTCCATCGGCTTGACGGCCATGGTGAGATCGGCGCCTGATTCACGGTGTTTTTGCAACATGGCGCGGAAGTCGACTCCGCAGATGTGATCGCCTGATACCACCAGTACGTCGCGGGGAGCTTGGGCGCGGATAAAGAAAAGATTTTGAAAAACTGCATCGGCCGTTCCGCGGTACCACTGGCTGTCCTCTTCCGCCTTGTACGGCGGCAGTATTTTGATACCGCGCCCCCGACCCATCAGATCCCATGGTTCGCCGGTGCCGATATGATCGATGAGCGACGACGGTCGGTAGAGGCTGACGACACCGATCCGTTCGATTTCAGCATGGACCAACGTCGACAGCGAGAAGTCGATGATTCGGTACTGACCACCAAACGGTACCGCCGCCTTTGGTCTTTTCAAGGTGAGCACCGAAAGCTCTTCAACCCGTCCGCCGGCTAACACCATGGCTATCACATCGCGCATGCACTCCTCACACGGGCCAC
Source organism: uncultured delta proteobacterium (assembly GCA_963754925.1). Lineage (GTDB taxonomy): Bacteria > Myxococcota > B64-G9 > B64-G9 > B64-G9 > CAVWHX01. Next base: position 196,812 of record CAVWHX010000004.1, on the reverse strand, counting down.
AGGCTCATCATTCCACCCATACAGCTCAAGTCGATCCTGCAGGTCTTGTGTTGGTATTTAGGCCGCCCGCAAACCAGGTCCACGAGTCACCTCAGGTTCCCGCCTGTCGGCCGGGTGTTAACTATCATCATAGTATTGAAACCTTGCGATCGAGTCAAGCCTGGTCAGGTAGTTGGCGCTGGAATTGGAGCGGCCTGGACTTGAAAGACTTTCGTATTAGTTGCACGCACGGTCGACATTTATTGAGGAATGATTCCCGGTGGTAGCTTCGAACCGGCCTTTGAGCCAGCGGGGGCCGCCGCATCGTTCGGCGATATCGGTTCTTGAGCGGGCGGCTCATCCCAGATTTGATCGTGAAGCGTCTGCTTGGCTTCGAACTCCAGACCGAGTTCCTTGGCCTTGGCCATGTACGAACCTTCCGTTAGTCGCAACTCGCCGTGGGGCGAAACAATAATGGCAGATTCACCGAGCACCGGACACTTGTTTTCACACTGACCGCAGCCATTACATTTGTCTGGAATAATCACCGGAACCCCCACCACGTGCTGAGATTCTCGGATGGTCACGATGGCGTTGTAGGGGCACTGCTCGTCGCAGATCTGGCAGCGTTTGTTCTGGGCCCAGGCTAGGCACCGGTCGCGCAACAATACCGCCGTGCCCACTTTGGCGTATTGCTTCTCGATCAGGCTAAGATTTCGTATGGCGCCCGTTGGACAGACCTGGCCGCAGACATTGCAGGTTTGCTCGCAAGCCGCATGCCGCAGGTGCAGCCTGGGCGCCCACAGGCCTTCGAGACCGGCGCGGTACCAATCCGGTTGGAGCGTGTTGGTCAAACAGGCGCGCAGACACTCCCCACACCGCACGCAGCGCGCCAGAAACTCCGGTTCGGGCAACGCGCCGGGCGGACGAATCAGCGTCGGGTGCCGCAGGGGCAGCGGTGTGAGCGCCCCGGCGGAATGCAACAGGTCGGCATGCATTCCCAGGCCGACTGCAATCCCGCCGGCTACGCCGCCCAAGAAGGCACGTCGCCGGAGGATTGGACCGCCAACTTCCTGGATTTTGTTTTTTAGACCAAAGTTAAAATGAAACCGACTTCTCAGGGCAGCTGCGTGTGCAGCGCAGGCACACGATGCACTCGCGCTTGTCGTAGCACACGCCATCCTGGTGAATTGCTGCGGTGGGGCACTCGCGCACGCATCGGTCGCAGCCGCTGCAGACGTCGGTGACCCGACGCCGATAGGGAGCGAAGTGCCCCAGCCAGCCAAGCAGCGCGCCCAGCGGGCACAGGTAGCGACACCAAAAGCGCGGCGTGAGAAGCGAGAGCGCCAACAGTCCGACCAAGAGCAACATCATGACCAGCGCTCCCGCAAACGACGGCAGAATTAACTCTGCGTAACTTAGCTCAGTCAACCCTAAGAAGCTCGCAATCGGTCGCAGCACCGTTAAGCCGATGTCTTGAAAGATCATGACGAAGGGGTACAACACCATCGCTGTAAAACGCGTAACCATCGCCAGCGGATCGCATAAGCCCAACAGATTGACACCGGCTCCGGCCGCAACGATAGTTATTACCAGTATGACGGTTTTTGCATGACGGATGGTTCGATACGCGCTGTGGTTTGCCGAAGCCTTGGATTGGCGGCTGATGAGTTTATCGTTGACGTCAATGAGCGTTCCGAGCGGACAGATATGACTGCAATATATCCTTCCCATCACTGTTGCCAGGATGACGAACGCTGCAGCAATCCACATGCCGGTGAGCAGCGTGCGGGTGGCCAGGGCAGTGGCAAAGAGCAAGAGCGGATCGGTCTTGATAAAAGCATCGACCGGCCAGTCGGGGCGTCCGTTGAACGCCGCGAGCCACAGGAAGGAAATGAATACGGCGGTAAAGAAAACCTGACTGGCTCGTTGGAGGCTCAAACGCCGCCAAACGATGCCCGATGCCACGAGTCCCACTATAAGAAATCCCAATGCTGGCTGAAACCACGGACCAGAAGCCATGTCTAGAATCTAGATGATCGCGCAGAAACGGTCAACTTGTCCTATCTCCGGGATGTATTCGCTCCCGTTAAGAGAAATCTAATGGTGCGCCGTGGTACTCGTTATGATAGGACATCAACCATAAGAACTTCTCTCAGAATGCTGACGATAGTAGTATCGGTCAGGAAACGGTACGGCTTATGAAACCCGGAGAAGCAAGCAAAACAGCGGAGTATAACGCCCTGTTTCGCGCCATTGAGTCGTCGCGGCGCCCGCGGCATAAGCGTCTCTTCGAGGACTCTCTTTCTCCGGGATTTCTTGGTCGATTAACGTACGCCTACCGTCTCTCTCGGTTACCATTGCTCGGCCGGTTAGTGCCCTGGTACATCGATAGAAAATGGCCCGGGGTGCGACCTTCGGCCATCGGTCGCACCTGTTGGATCGACGACCAGCTCCGCGCCGCTCTCCGCGACGGCATTTGTCAGGTCGTGATCCTCGGTGTTGGGTATGATTGTCGCGCCTACCGAATAGCCGGCATCGAGCGGACCCGCGTGTTCGAAATCGACCATCCGAGCACCCTTGACGTGAAAGTAAAGCACTTGAAGCATCTGCTGAGCGTAATTCCAGCATATGTTACCTTTGTGGGAGTGGATTTCGATCGGCAAGACTTTGCGGCGGTGCTCAGGACGTCGGGGTTTGATCGGAACATAGCGACCTTCTTTATCTGGGAGGGGGTCATACACTATCTTTCGGCAGGGGCCGTTGATCTGACGCTGCGCTCGATTGCATCTCTGTCCGCGCCCGGGAGTCGGCTCGTATTTACGTACATTCACCGCGGTCTGCTGGATGGTTCGGTTCATTTTGGGGATCTGAGACGCATACCGAGCACCCTCACGAAATCCGGTGAAACGTGGACCTTTGGTTTTCATCCGGATGAGCTTGCGCAGTATTTGGCCGAGCGCGGGTTCTCGCTGGTCACCGATGTTGACTCCATCGAATATCGCAAGCGGTATTTGGGACGTTCCGGGCCCCATCCGAAGGGCTTCGAGTTTTACCACGCGGCGCTGGCGGAAGTGCGCGGTTCGCCGTAACGGGACCGGTTGCAACGTCTAATCCGACCACGATATCCGCGGCGTTCGATCCTGCTAATCCAGATGCTTTGTGATCAACACGGTTGACAGATCGTCAGGAATATTAGTTTCTGCAAAGCCCATTTGCTTGACGAACTTGAGCATGGCCGAGTTGCATTTAAGCACGGAGCCAGAGATTTGTTTTACCCGCTTACCTGAAGGCGTCTTATCAAGGCATTCATCAGTCTCGTCCCAATGCCACGCTTTTGCCATGTGTCCGCAACGACAATCGCAAACTCACCGTTCGCCCGATCCGGATCAGCTCGCGCCGTATCTGGCCGAGCACGTGCTCTCGCTGGTTGCCGATGTTAGCTCCATCGAATATCGCAAGCGTTATTTAGGGCGTTTTGGTTCTCATCTGAAGGCTTCGAATTCTAGTATGCGGCGCTGGCGGAAGTTGGTGTTGGACAATCCGTCACCAGTAATTAGTTACTTTTCTTGTCTAAATCACATGCAGAAACAATTAGTGACGAAATACGCCACTTTTTTTTCTCAATATTCTTATCTGCAACACTGCAGTCGTTTTCAATAAAATAAACTCTTCTGCCTTCAACCGTATTATTCGGGTATTTGATGGAGAATACGGCAGCTTTACCGGGGAAATCAGTATCCGAAGGGAGAAAAATATAAAAATGATCATTCAGTTGGTTATCAATAAAAACAGAGGAACCTTTTGGATGTGCCATAATTGTTTTTTCAATATCGGCGATTGTATTTAAATAAATTTTCTTTTCAGGTACTGATGTATTCACAAACTCAATTCTTTTCGAAAGATCAATACTGGGATAAATAGAAAGGGCGATTACAATAAAAACAGATGGTAGTATTATTTTTGATATTTTTGGGAAAATATCTAGGAGTTTATCGGCCATCAAAACAAGTATTAAGACGACGACAATGAAAATACTATAATAATACCGAGGTATTAAAGAGGCAGAACTTATAGAAATATTAAAAATGTTATACATCGGAGCCCGTCCGTATGCGGTCAGTCCTATTAGTCCGATAAAAAATATACTTAAAACAGCATAATGCCCGAGTCTGTATTCTTTAGAACGTAAAAACATAAAAATAAAAAGCATTACAACAGGAATTGATATGAACATTGCCGTAATCGGGTATTCCATTGATGAAGATAAAAAAAGCAAGGGAAAAGCAGCCATGCAATAAATGGCGTACGCACACATCCTCAAAAACATTTCCAGAATGACTCTGTAATAACTCAAAGCAGCACCTAATGCAAGAGGTTCTGTATCCTGAACCGTATGCTGAGCTTCTCCGCTGAAAAAAAAGTAAATTGAGTCTTTGAAGATATATAATAACAGAATTACCGCAATAACAGGAAGCATCGACGCGGCAAAATCCCATTTCCTATCATTTTTCCAGAGAATAATAACTATTGCAATAGGAGACAGACAGGCAATTGCGAGCCCGGTACCGTAGGAAGCTGCTATCAGGAAAAGATAAATCGACCATCGAATCGCTATTTTCATAGAAAATAAAATCTTTCCCCGTTCAGTTCTGAGAAGATCATATAAAAACAATAGAAAGAAAAAACCTACAAGAATCTGACCATATGCAGAGTACCATTGTAGTGCCCCCCATTTAGCAAGCCTTTTGTAAGAGAGTCTCGTGGCCAATGTGGTCCTGCTCGAATCGTACCGGTGATTGGTATCCAAGCGTTGAATGTAAATAGCTGTTGTTGTATTCATCAAGCCAGGAATTCAAGGCTTCAAAGAAAACGCTTGGACTCTTCCACTCACGAAGCCATACCAGTTCCTCCTTCAGCGTCCGCATGAACCGTTCCGTATCGGCGTTGCCTTTGGGGTTGTTATAACTCGTAAATGATTGTCTGATTCCCATGACAGCACATGCTTCCATAAACCCCACCGAGGTGGGTTGACAGCCATTGTCAGACATCAAATGCAGTTCATGTCCCCGAACTCCATCAGGAAATTGCCGATTCACGCCCTGGTTCAATGCCGCCAGCCAATGCCAGGCCTTCGACTGAACTCCCGCATAATGCCCCGTGACCTTCTTGGAATACCAGTCGAGGACAATAACCACATAGACCCAACCAAATCCATCGATCATGACCTTGGTCATATCGATGCCCCACCATTGGTTGCACCGAACAGGGCGCGGTTTGCTGGTATGTGCTCGTCGCGTTGCTTTCAGTTTCAGATTGGGCATTACCAGAAGTTTGTGCTCTTTCATCAACCGATGAACACGCTTCTGGTTAATCTCGAATCCATCGATGTATTTCAAATGGGCCCAGACCCGACGATACCCCCAAAAAGGATGGTCGGCCTTTATCGTACGAATCCGGCGAACCACGGGAGCGTTACGCCGGTTCACCTTTTGGTAGGGTCCGCGGCTCATTCCCACTCCTCGCTTTTTTTTAGCTCCATGGTCAGCTCACCCACCATGGCTTTCAGGCGGGCATTTTCGTTTTTCAACCGTGCGGTCTTTTCGTCTGTTTTCTCTGTCTCAAACGCGCGGGCGGCGTTGTGTAAAAATTGATCCCGCCATTGATAGTACTGAGACTGAGAAATGCCGTGCTCGCTGCACAATTCGGCGATTTGTCGTCCTCGAAGGCCTTCGAGGACGACAAGGGCTTTCTTTTCCGAGGTCCAATTCTTTCGTTTCATTGGCTGCTCTCCTTGGTCCATGCAGCCACAAATACTCTCTTAGCTCAACCCAATTTCAAATGGGGGGCAGGATACCATGCCAGAATTGCATAGTTAACAGGGCAGATACCCCAAATCATCGTGCCTGCAGCAGCTATTGGTGGTTTGTTTGTTAAAAGATAAATTATATTATACAGAATGTATGCGCCGCCTAAATGTGTCAGCAGAACTGTCGAGAAATATACTACTGAATTCACACCAAACAGTTTAAACATACAACAGAATATCAGATTTCGGAAGATAAAAAGATGGCCGCCATACGAAGCAAAAATAAAATCAAGAGGATTCCAGTTGGAAATCTGATAGAAATGGAGAAAATCATCCCTCCAAAAAAATGCAAAAAGAAGATGAAAATTTACAATTAGTATAGCCGCAAGAGAGGCAACGAGCATCAATCTTCCGTCATTAACACGCATCAAAAGATAATATTTTGATTTTACTATCTTCGACAGAAAAGCCATATATCGCCCAAAAAAATTTTATTAGTTTATAATCAACCGCAGATTCATCGTAACCCCCTCGTTACGCTCCGGCTTGAATCCGCCACGGTTACTTCTTGATAAAGCGATAATAGATCAGATTACTTAAGAATTCGTAAATTGCTGAGAAGCGCACAAAGGTTCCCCTCCGCTCATTCTTGTAGAACACGGTAGACACCTCTCCAACAGAAAGATCGCGCCGCAGCGCCTCAATCATGATTTCCGCATCCGTGAACCAGTCGTTCGACACAAGATGCATACGCTGATAGGCATCGCGCGTCATCACTTTGGGTTTGGAATTGATATCACGGAAAACATAGGCCGCAGGATACAACAAGCGAAACAGAAAATTGTAGATGCCGGAAATCGTCCATCGATACCACCCATCATGTCTCTGTGCACGGAACGTCTTGACCAAATCGTACTTGCCTACCTGCAGGACGCGATAGACCTTGATGACATCGCTCATCGGCATTTGTCCGTCACCGTCGATCACTGCGATATGCCGTCCGGTGGCGGCATCCAGACCGGAGCGCATGTCCCAGCCCATCATGCCCTCTTTTTCCTTGACCACCACCGTGAAGCGAGGCTTGTTCGCAGCCAGTGCCTTCAATACCGCCGGTGTCTGATCCTTAGTGTCGCCAGGCAGATAGTTGCCGACCAAGACCAACTCATAGTCAATTTTGGCTTCTTCCAGCTCCAGCTCCACCTGGGACACCAAATCGCGCACGATATCTGCGGTATGGTAGCACAGAATCACGACGGACAGTTCCGGAACTTTTGTTTCTTCGCTCATGGTCGCTTTTACCTGCGCAACGGACGGGTGGCGCACTCAAAAAGCGAATCCGGCATCCAACCGCCGAATCGACACAGCAGCCCTATTGTTGAAGGAAAATAGAAGGTGAAGCGCCCTGTGGAAAGAACGATGTTTGCGATGTATCGAGCCACCGCTTCCGGCTTCGCCACGCCCCTACCGGGGAAACCTTTTGAAGCAAAGCGTGGATTGATTGAGGTTTGAACGGGGCCCAGGTACAACAGCTTGAAGGCGACGGGTCCCTCAGCATGGCGCAAGCGAAGGGCGCGGAATGCCATGGATAGCGCCGCCTTGCTTGCACTATAAGCGGGGCAATCGGCATCCGGCCAAAGGGCTAGCAAGGAGGAAACCCCCACGAACTGCATGGAACGCCTCGAATGACGATCCATCCAATGGGAAATCCAGAACAATGCCCCCTCCACATTGATCCGTAGCACCTCCTGCATTTTCTCCCAGGAAAGCGCGGTCTTCTCTTCTTCGTATTCGACCGCCGCGTTTAAGATGACGGCATCCGGCCAAAACCCGGCGGCATCCATCTCCTCGGCCGCGCGCCTGCGGCTTTCCGAATTACCAACATCGCAAAGGGAATGGCGGAATCGTCCTTGTTCTTCCTCGATAAGGTCGGGGACTGCGGTGCGCGAGACTCCCCACACGGAATGTCCCTGCCGCATCAACTCGGCAATTGTCGAGCGCCCGATACCACGAGACACACCTGTTACCATACAATTCATTCCGACTATTTACTCTCCACTAAAGACATCTATCCGCTCTTCAGGTGACTCGCAGACAGAGGCATGACCGCCTGAAATTTGATCATTAGTTCACTTCTATCCAAGTAAAATTTTTTTGGGCCTTGAACTGTCAGTTTCCCTTACTCTTTTATTGCCTTGCTGACCGTACCATAATGAATTCTCCGATGGTCCGCAAGAGGCTTCTTAGCCCCTCTCACTTCGTTCGAATGGCTGGGAGCTATCCCTTGCGCTTCGAATTCTTACCACCTTTTCCAGAAATTCTGTTGACCTATTAGCCACATAGTATGATCTTAATAAACTTGTTGCCCGGTTTAGGTCGATTGAGCTTATGAACGAGGGGACCTCAATGGACATCCATCCGCGTCAGCATTCAGACCTCGAATCACCCAAGGACGAACGCACCAAAAAGGTGTCTGAAGCTCTCACCCAGCTGCGCAAAGGGTTCAAGACCATCCAGATGTACCAACTTCAAGTGTTTGTCCAGGCAGAGCTAGCATCCGCACGAGCGTTCGTTATGCTCGGCAAAGAAATCAGTAAGTCGCTCGAAGAGAACTTGTTGACTGTCGGCAACTATCTGAGCGGGCGGCAGGCTACGTAAAAAAATCTGTCCGTACCCGCGCGCGGCGATGCGGCTGTCGAGGATTGCCACGATCCCGAAGTCGTTATGGGAGCGAATCAGTCGGCCGAATCCCTGTTTGAGCTTGAGCACCGCCCGCGGCAGCATGAGATCGAAGAATGGTCTGCCGCCGGCTGCCGCGCAGGCCTCCTGGCGCGCCTCGAGCAGCGGCTCGTTGGGAACATCGAAGGGCAGGCGGGTGATGATGACGTTGCGCAGTGCCGATCCTATCACATCCACCCCTTGCCAAAACGAGTCGGTGCCAAACAAAACCGACGTCTCATCTTCGCGAAAGCGCCGTAACAATCGATCGCGCGGCTCGTCGCCCTGACAAAGGGTATTGATGCCGAGCGCCAATAGCCGGGGCTTGATGATCTCATGCGCCTGCTGCATCCATGCCCACGAGGTAAAGAGCACCAGCGCACGCCCACCGCTCCCGGCGGCGAGTTGGTATATCATCTCGGGTAGGATCTGTTCGTACCCTTCCTGGTCGGGACCGGGCACGTCGGTTGGCAGCAGCAGCGCCGCCTGGCGCGGGTAATCGAATGGGCTCGAGAGCACAAGCTCGTGAATTCGCTCGGCCGGTTGCAAATTAACTCCCAGCCGCCGGCGAAGATATTCAAGTGAGCCATCGACTGCAAGCGTGGCCGAGGTGAGAATGGTGGTGCGCATTGATGTGAAGAGGGCCTCGTTCGCTGCGGCTGAAACGTCCAAGGGTGCCGCCAACAGACGATCTGACCCGCGTCCCCGTCGCCCGGCCTCCGCCCAGCGCACCAAGCCGTCATCATCGATGTTGACCAGCGTGGTGATGGACTTTGCCAATTCATGTAATCGCCGAATATTGGCGCGCGCCTCAACGGCGCGGCTGTCTTCCTCGGTGAAATCGACCAGGCGAATAACCAGTCGTTCGACTGCATCGGCTAGATTGGAGCAGGCCGCAGCCGCTTGGCGGAATAGATCGTGCACCGAACTCCAATCGGGATTATTCAGGATGGCCGGCACCAAGCGCACCCGCGTTTCACTACCCGACGCTTCACCGCCGCGCTGCCAGGCGAAGGCGGCGAGGGCATCAAAGCTGTGATCGATCAAGGCGCGCGCGGCTGCGGCCACGGGTTCAATAGCCCGCGCATTCTCCGTGAGCAGCCGATCGGAGCTTACGGCGTCAGATGCAGAAAGCTCGGCCAGGAGCTCGGCGAGAAGACCGCTCTTCGTGCGCTTCGCGGGCACAAGACGGGAGAGTAACCGCAACGACCCGACGCGGGTCAGACGCAAGCCAAAGAAACTCGAGGCCGTGTCCTCGAGTTCGTGTGCTTCATCGAGTATGAGGCGTTGAAAAGGCGGCAGAACGGCGCGCGTGCGCCAATCATCCCGTTTCAGGCGCAGCGCGATATCGGCAAGGAGAAGGTGGTGGTTGACCACCAGGATGTTGGCCTTTTCGGCCCGCAGTCGCGCCGCGGTATAAAAACATTCAGCGCGAGCCGGGCACCGGCGACCGAGGCAGGCGTCCGCATCCGAACAGAGCTCTTCCCAAAGGCCTTCGGTGATCGGGACAGACAGATCGGAGCGGCTTCCGTCAACGCTGCGCTCCGCCCAGCAGGCAAGCTCGCGCAATGCGGACTCGGAGGGTCCGAGTTCAATCAACACTCCTTGGCGCAATCGTTCGGACAGCCGACGCCGGCACACATAGTTGCTCCGTCCCTTGACCAACACAACCGCCAATGCGTGGCCGAGAGCCTGTGCCACCACGGGTAAATCTTTATTGACGAGCTGCTCCTGCAAATTGATGGTGGCGGTCGAGATGACCACTCGTTCGGCAGCAGCCGCGGCGAAGGCCAGGGCCGGTAGACTGTAGGCCAAACTTTTGCCCACCCCGGTGCCGGCCTCGACCAGGAGAATGCGCTCGTTGAGAAATGCCCCGGCCACGGCCGCAAGCATGGCAATCTGCTCCGGACGCTCCTCGAAGTTGGGTAGGAGTTCGCCCGCCGCGCCGCCGCGCTGTATGAGAAATTGCAGCTGCTCCACGTCGAGACGTAACGTCGCCGGTTGAGGTTGTTTCGGCCTGCCTATGAAATCTGTTGGCACCTGTTTTTCCAACTTCTATCCGGGCCTTCTCCCTGTTCGGCGGTCCGATCGGTGTGGGGGAACGATCGTTTTGTTCAGCAGGGCGGTGTTGGCGAGCCGCGTACCGGCAATATGCTCCCCGCGTCTGGAAAGAAAGCGGTTCGGTGGTTTTCCGGCAGGCACGGGATTACCTGCGCCAGAGCCTCCGACAGCGTTGCGGCCGGGATCATACCCAGTTGCCGCACCGTTGACTGCGGCAGTTCGCTGACCAGGGTGATAGGCATCGCGGTTGACTTTTCTTTCAAAGCATACACCGTTTGGCCACTGATGACATACCGATCGCGCAGACGCTGCTCAAGTGCGGCCAGGGTGGGAACGCCGATCCATTCGGCCACAGCTTCGCCACCCAGGCCGTCGCGGCACTGGGCCAGATGAATGATGGCGCCGCGCTCACGATCGACCAATCGAAAAGCGTTGTCGAGCCCCTTGTGAGCTTGAACTAAATTAGCGTCCAGGGGGTAGCCACCCGAAGCCGATAACACCAGATCAAAGGGCTGGGTTACGGGATAGGAACGCCAGCCGAGGTACGCTTGGCACGCAGCCTGATGGGCGCCAAAGAGATCACCGGCCCAGAACTCCGCGAAAGCACCGTCTATTGATCCGCGAATGAGAGAAAGGGAAAAAATCGGTATATCGATCCGGCGTGCCGCTTCGGCCAAGTCCTCGGAGACCGCGTTTCCCTTGAGGCGACCGGGTTCCACTCCGGGCCGGCGGCCGCCCCCTTCCACCGGCGGACGAAACACCAGCTCGTGGGATTTCTGGATGGCAGCTCGGCTCGCCGACCCCGGAGCCAGCATTTTCTTGCCGCCGCCGAAGCCGGCGAAATAGTGGTGACTCACGCCGGCGATCGGCACCAGCAGCTGATAGTTCCATAATTGGGCATTGAAGGCAATCGGCGTCTGGCGCGAGGTTTCTCCCAATGAGCGGACGGGGCCGTCCGGATCGTGCTGAAACCACCGGTGGCTGCGCAGCACGTCAGCCGGCAGCACCGCCGCGATTTCGGTATCGGTCGCACGCCGATGGAGCCCTAAACAAAACATAATATCGATTTGCTCCGGCCTGAGGCCCTGCTCCTTGCAATAGTTCAGCAGAAGCGGCACCAGCGTGCGCTTGCCGTCTTTACGGGTGTGATCAGAAAGCATTAACAGCACCCGCCCGGCCCGCGGTAGGCGCGCAGCCAGTGCCAATGAACCGATTGGATGATCGAGAGCTTGGCGTAACGCTCCTTCAGGATCGGGCAAATCCCCCGGACCGGCCGGTGCGATCAGATCCAAGCTCCAGCCGTCCGGCAACTCGGCCGTCTGTTCGGAGTCGCCGTACGGCAAGCTAACGGTTGAGCGCTCTGGTTTCATGGTCGAACGTGCCCTGCGCCGATGACGACCCACTTGTAGGTGGTTAATTCTCGCAAACCCATTGGACCGCGGGCGTGCAAGCGTTGGGTGGAAATTGCCACTTCGGCTCCCAGCCCAAACTGGCCGCCGTCGGTGAATCGCGTGCTTGCGTTGACATACACCGCCGCCGAGTCCACCTCTTTCACAAAACGCGCGGCGTGGCCGTCGTTACTCGTGAGAATGCCGTCCGAGTGGCCTGAACTATGAGCGGCAATGTGGGCCAAGGCCTCGTCTAAGGTATCGACGACCTTAATACCGAGAACGAGCGAGAGCCATTCGGTGTCAAAGTCATGGGGACCGGCGCCCGTAATTCTTGGATCCGGGGTGAGCAGCGAAAACGCCGTGGGATCGGCGCGGAAGGTGACGCCGTCGGCGCCGAGCCTATCAACCAAAAGCGGGAGAAATTCGGCGGCCACCGAACGATGAACCAGCGCCGTATCCAGCGCATTGCATACCGTCGGACGTTGGACCTTGGCGTTATGGATGACGTTCAACGCGGCTTTGATGTCAGCGGATTCATCGACAAAGAGATGGCAGATGCCAATACCGCCGGTGATGACCGGAATGCGGCTATGATCGCGGCAAAATCGGTGCAGGGACGCTCCCCCGCGGGGAATTATCATGTCTACGTATGCATCGAGCGCCAAAAGCTCGTTCACTCGCGCTCGGTCGGTATCGTCCACAAACTGAACCGCGTCGGGCGGCAGCTGGTTTGCGGTCAACACGCGCCTGATGAGGTCGACCAGCGCGCGGTTGGAGTTGATGGTCTCGCTACCGCCCCGCAAGATGACCGCGTTGCCGGTCTTTAGTGCGAGCCCGGCCACATCCACGGTTACGTTCGGACGCGCTTCGTATATCACGCCGATAACGCCTATGGGCACCCGCTGTTTATGAATTGCCAATCCGTTCGGCATGGTGGTGGCGTCGAATACCTCCCCGATCGGATCGGGCAACGCGGTTACCGTCTTGAGATCGGCGGCGATGCTTGCCAATCGCGATTCATTGAGGATTAAGCGGTCCAACAACGCGGGCGCTATCTGCGCGGCGCGGGCGTCGGCGATATCGCGTGCGTTTGCCGCGAGAATCTCAACTCGTTCGGATACCAGGCGAGAGGCGACGGCGCGTAAGGCAGTATCCTTTTGATCGCTCGCGGCATGCGCTAACAGGCGCGCGGCGGCGCGTGCCCGTTGGCCCATTTCTTTCATCTCCATAGCTTCCTCCGCGCTCACAACAACACGAGGTCATTGCGATGCAGTACCTCATCGCCGTAATCGTAGCCAAGGATGCCTTCGATCTCAGACGACTGGCGACCCCGAATTCGCGACAATTCACCCGAGCTGTAGTTGGCAAGGCCGCGCGCGATCTCGCGCCCTGCAGCGTTTGCCACCTCGATGGTGTCGCCCCGCTCATAGGTTCCGGTAACGGCAATGACCCCGACCGGCAGCAAGCTGCCGCCGCGCTGCAGCGCGGCAACGGCTCCCTCATCTATGCGAACGACGCCCGACGCCCGCCCGGCGAGAATATACCGTTTACGGCTTTCCAGAGCGGAAACGAGCGGCGAAAAGCAGGTTCCAATTTTTTCACCAGCAACGAGCCTCGTCAGCACATCGGACTCTGAACCCTTGGCAATGATCACGGTTGTCCCCGATCGTCTTGCCAGGTCGGCTGCTTGGAGCTTGGTCACCATTCCACCGGTGCCGAGGCCGTTGCTGGTGCCGCCGGCCGCTTGCCAGAGAGCTTCCGGAATTTCTGGCTCGGTTACGTCGGTTACCAGTTTGGCAGTGGAATCCAAATTTGGATCGGCCGTAAACAAGCCGGCCTGATCGGTCAGCAACACCAACAGGTTGGCATCAATTAAATTCGCCACCAATGCGGAAAGGGTATCGTTGTCGCCAACACGGATTTCGTCGGTGGCAACCGTATCGTTTTCGTTAATGATCGAAATTATTTCGTGCGTAAGGAGCGCGGTCAGGGTGTTACGCGAATTGAGGTACCGGCTTCGGTCGGTGAGGTCGTCGCGGGTGAGCAGCACCTGAGCAATGGTCAGATCGTATAACCCGAAGATATCCTGGTACAGGCCCATGAGCAGAGGCTGGCCAATGGCGGCCAGCATTTGCTTGGCCGGAACTTCCTTGGGCAACTGAGGAATGTTCAATCGCCCGCGCCCGGCCGCCATGGCGCCGGAAGAAACCAGGACGATTTCGTATCCCTTGGCATGAAGCGCGGCCACCTGCCGGGCAATTTCGACCAGGCGCGGCGGCGCCAGGTGCGGTGTCTTGCCCGTCAGGGTGGAGGTACCCAATTTGATGACGATACGTTTATAACTCACCAAGCGGCTCCGAGTTAACGTTAAACTCAGTCTCTAAATACCCCACTATCAATGGCGTAGTCAAACAACGAAAGAGGGGAAAGAAGCCCGGTACCCGATTCCTAGGGTGCTTGAATAATCGGCCGTTTGTTGAACCAGGGCCTTGCTTTTTCTAATTGTGCCGCTAGGCGAAAGAGCGTGGCTTCATCCCCGAAACGACCGATAAGTTGAACGCCGCAGGGAAGGCCTTCAGCCGTCCAGTGGAGCGGAACGGACATCGCCGGCTGGCCGGTGATATTGGCGAGCTGGGTGAACGGCGTTTTGGCCAGGGATTCGATAGAGCCCTTTTCCACAACACCGGTTGCTTTGATAGTCTTTCCCATCCGCAACGTAGTGAGGATTTTCATCAAAAAGACGAGGAGAGCCGGTGGCTGGAATTCTCCTATTTCCACCGGCGGCGATGCGACGGTAGGTGTAAGGTACACATCATACCGCTGAAAAAATGCCCCGGTCGATCGGGATATCGTGTTCCACCAGCGCATGGATCGTACGAACTCACCGGCAGTATACGCGTTGCCCATTAACGCCAGTATGCGCGTTAAAATTTCGGTGTCATCGTTTTTCAATCTGCGCTTTAGGTATATTTGTAATTCATCCAAGTCAGCGGCCATCTCACCGAAGTACATCATAAAAAAACTCTTCGCGAGCTCGATGCCATCGATACTCGGCTCATCCTCTTCTACTAAATGACCTAATTCTTGAAGTAGTTTTGCGGTTTCTTGTACGGCTTTTTCACATTCAGGATGAACCGCTGTCCGAAGCGGTGATGTGCTGCAAAATGCTATTCGCAGCTTGCCGGGCGATTTTTTCTACTTCTTGTCGATAGGGTCTCTCGGGTGGCGTTATGGTATAAGGAGCTCCCACGTCCACCCCTTGAATCGCATCGAGCATTGCGGCGCTGTCTCGTACCGATTTGCTAACGACATGATCAACAGAGGCGCCCTGCCATGACTCTCCTGATTCCGGTCCGGTAGGGACGCGGCCGCGCGAAGGTTTCAAACCAAATATACCGCAGTACGAAGCGGGTATCCTGATCGAACCTCCACCGTCATTGGCGGACGCGACCGGAACCATACCACTGGCAACGGCGGCGGCGGAACCGCCGCTTGAGCCACCCGGTGTATGCTCGGTATTCCATGGATTCCGGGTAGGACCGTGCAATTCCGGCTCGGTAATACCCAAGAGTCCAAACTCAGGAGTGTTTGTCTTCCCGAGAATAACGAGTCCGGCATTTTTAAATCGGCGCACTAACTCACTGTCTTGTTCCGGTATATAATTTTGATAGCCCCTGCATCCTTTCGTCATCGGAACGCCCGCATACGGCTGACCAAGATCTTTGAGGAGAAACGGCACGCCTTTGAAGGGACCGTCGGGAAGATTGTCATCAATACTTTTTCGGGCCTGATCGTACATTTTGGTGACGACGGCGTTGATGAGAGGATTTCTTTCTTCTATGCGGTTGATGGCTTTTTCACAGAGATCGGCAGCGTATATTTCTTTCCTGCGCACCAGGTCGGCCATACCAATCGCATCATAGCTGTCGTAGTCGGTAAATTCGCTCATGGGGCACTAGATTTTTTTATCTATGGTCAACATGGTCTGATTGCGATCTTCCATTTCCAGAGCTGCTTCCAATCCGGGCGCGTCGATCGAGATATTGATGGCCTCTTTCGTCATGCGTATACCGAGTGGGTTCTTCGTGGTCATGGTCTCGGCGATGGTGCGGGCGGTTTCACACAGCCGCTCGCGCGGGACCAATCGGCTGGCAAATCCAAGCTGCATGGCCTCTTCGGCGCTCATCCAGTTGCCGACAAGCATAAACTCATGGGCGCGCCCGGACCCAATCAGACGCGGCAGCAGGTAGGAGCACCCCATGTCGGCCCCGCCCAGTCCTATGTTGAGGTACGCCGCGCAAAAACGCGCGTCGGGAGCAATAACCCGGATGTCGCTGGCCATGGCGAACGAGAACCCCAACCCGGCGGCTGCGCCATGGACCGCACAAACGATCGGCTGGGGCGCCTGACGCATGGCCAGGACCAGGCGCGAGAGCCGGCGCTGACCATTGTACATGCCGACGGTATTTTGGGCGAACAGCGCCGGGCCAAGCTCGTTCATATCGAGGCCGGCGCAGAAACCTTTAGCTTCTCCGCCATCCATCACTATCACGACGGTGTCGGAGTCAAAGCGTCGTTCGCGCCAAAATTGTTCTAATTCTTCCATCATGGTGTTGTTAACTGCATTGTACTTGTCGGGGCGATGAAGGGTGAGGTAGCCAATAGGTCCTTCGGTTCGATACTGAAGTGTCTGCATTGCATGTCCTTTCGATAGGCAGCCCCGTTAACCGAGGAACAGGTGATTCCGATAGAGGCAGCTTAGGGCTGCGAATGAATATACATAGCAATCTATTATCTCGAAGAAAACAATTAATACGAATCATTTAATGCGAATGGAAGCCCATGCCGTTATTTGCCGACACGTAATCCCATCGAAACTGCTGAGACGAACCAATCGGCGGGGGTCTCCCTGCTCAACCTTGCCCGGCGCGTATGGGTACTGCCGCGCACGAGTGAGTAAGTACTCACCTCCGGAGAATGGCCCTCAAATCCTCCTCGGCCGTCTTAATCGGCGCGATGTTAAACTTTTCGACGAGAACTTGCAAGACCGGCTTCGTCACAAACGCCGGTAGGCTCGGCCCCAGGCGTATGTTCTTGATGCCGAGATGCAGTAAGGTCAAGAGGATGCAGACGGCTTTCTGTTCGTACCAGCTCAGCACCAGGGAAAGCGGCAGGCTGTTGACGTCGGTCTTGAACGCCTGGGCCAGAGCGAGGGCGATCTGGATTGCGGAATAGGCGTCGTTGCACTGTCCGATATCCAAAAGTCGCGGAATGCCCCCGATGTCGCCGAGATCGAGCTTGTTGAAACGATACTTGCCGCACGCCAAGGTGAGCACGACTGTATCCTTGGGCGTTTTTTCGACAAACTCCGTGAAGTAGTTACGGCCGGATCTCGCGCCGTCACAACCGCCGACCAGGAAGAAGTGCTTGATGGCGCCCGTGTTAACGGCCTGTATGACCGTATCGGCCATCCCCAGGACGGCCTGCCGACCAAAGCCGACCGTGATGGTCTTTCCGGTTCCAGCCTGAGAAAAACCAGGCGCTGCAGCGGCCGCTTCAATGACCGGCGTGAAGTCGCGGTTGTTGATGTGCCGAACGCCCGGCCAATCGACCAGGCCGCAGGTAAAGATGCGGTTCTGGTAACGGTCAGATGGTTTTTGCAGGCAGTTGGTGGTCATCAGGATGGCGCCCGGAAAAGCATCAAATTCCTTCTTTTGGTCTTGCCAAGCGCCGCCGTAATTTCCCACCAGGTGCTTATACTTCTTCAGGCCAGGGTACGCATGACCGGGAAGCATCTCGCCGTGGGTATAAATATTAATGCCTTTTCCCTCGGTCTGTTTGAGGAGCTCCTCGAGATCTTTCAGATCGTGACCCGAGACCAGAATCGCTTTGCCCTTGACCGGATCGATGCGCACCGCCGTCGGTTGGGGGTGGCCGTAGGCGTCGGTGTTCGCGGCATCCAGAAGCTCCATTACCCGCAGGTTGACCTCGCCGACCTTAAGCGCCATCGCGGTCAGTTCAGCGATCGAATGCTCGACCGTCAAGAAATCAAGCGCTTCGCTGAAAAAGGCAAAAACGTTCTCGTCGGTTTTTCCGAGAATCATTGCATGATCGGCGTACGCAGCCATTCCCTTGAGGCCATAGGTGATGAGTTCTTCAAGCCCGGTTGCATCGACTACCGTATGAGCCGTGCGTCGCTCTATCCCGATCCTATCGGCCGTGGCGAGCAGGTCGGACGTGGTTCCGGTAAGCGCAATGTCTGCCGGGCCGTCAAGTTTTTCGGGCGCTCTTCCCGTGGCTGCACACGCTTCCTCGTAGATCCGTTTCGCGTTTTGACGGACCTCGGCCGCACGGTTTACCCACGAAGCGATGCGGTCCGCATCGAAGTTGACGTTGGTCACGGTCGTGAACAACGCCTCGATAAGAAATCGATCCACCTCCTCATTCTTGGCGCCAAGCAAACGCGCTCGAGACGCGTACCGGGCGATCCCTTTCGCGCCATGAACCAGGAGGTCCTGGAGCTTGGCGGTGTCCGCGTCCTTGCCGCACACGCCGGCCGTCGTACAACCGGTCCCTTTGGAAGTCTGTTCACATTGGTAACAAAACATGCTCATGGTGCTTTCCTTTCTTTCCATCTTGATGGAAGTGTTGGCGGCGCCGCAAGGTCGCTGAGCGCCGTGCCGCCGAGTATGGTCCTGAGGCGCTCGTTCGCTACGACGACGGCATCGCCGAGCGCGCACCCGCCAAAGGGGCAGCGTCGGTAGCCGAGGAGGCAGGTGGTATGCCCGAGCGGTCCGTCGAACATCTCGTAGAGATCGAGCAGGGTCGTTGTGGTTGCACGCGGTCCGAGCACAAAGCCGCCATCCGGACCGCGCTTGGAGGTGACCATTTTCGCCGAAGCCAGGCGGTTCATCACTTTGCCCAAGTGTGCTTCCGAGGCGTTGAGCAGCTCGGCCAGGCGACTTATCTTAGTCGGCTCCGTGCCGCTTTTGTAGGCCATACGGGCGATGATGGTCACCGCGTGAATGGCGAGCTGAACCGCTTCCGACATCCGCAATGCGCTTTCCACTGGCGGCTCCTAAAAAAATAAATTAATTGATCCGCCGTACCATTGACGTTCGCGGATGTGAAAGTTCACCAACATTACTACTGGTGCATACGCACCTCATGAAAGTTCTGCATGGCAATGGCAGGGGAGCTCCTATTCATGAATTGCTGTATCTGAATACATTAATGCGAAACGCGTGTCAATTAAAAAAACGCCCACTGTTTTCTCAGCGATGGAGGAGCGTAACAGAAACCACTAAGAGGGAAAACCGGCGGCGCGTCCACGGATCTCGACTGAAACCGGATCGCGGTCGATCGTTAGAATGGTCTCTCTTCGTACGGCAGGTTGAAGGCCTCGGCGACATGTGCACACGTTATGCGGCCGTGGTACAGATTGAGTCCGTTGGCCAGGCTCTTGTTGTTTTTGAGAGCTTGCATAACGCCGCAATCGGCGATCTCTATCGCATACGGTATGGTGGCGTTGGTCAGCGCATAGGTTGACGTCCGCGGCACCGCGCCCGGCATGTTGGCGACGCAATAGTGGACGACGCCGTCTTCAATATAAATCGGGTTAGCGTGGGTCGTGGGCCTGCTGGTTTCGGAGCAGCCGCCCTGGTCGATGTCGATGTCCACAAATGCCGAGCCTTTTTTCATTTTCTGGATCATCTGTTTCGTTATCAATTTTGGCGCCTTGGCGCCCGGGATAAGCACCGATCCGATGACCAAATCGGCGTCGGTACAATATTCGGCGATGGTAGCCCGGTTCGACAGTATCGTGATGACGCGGCCGTGATAAATATCTTGCAGGTAGCGCAATCGGGTGGTGTTGACGTCAAGAATGCGAACTTCCGCGCCAATGCCGACGGCCAGGTGACAGGCGTTGGTGCCGGCGATGCCCGCTCCCAGGATGGTTACCTTGGCCGGCGCGACCCCGGACACACCGGACAGGAGAATGCCCGATCCGCCGTTTTTCGCTTCGAGGCTATAGGCTCCCATTTGGACGGATAATCGTCCCGCCACCTCGCTCATCGGCGCCAGAAGCGGTAGGCTGCCGTCATCAAGCTGGATGGTCTCGTAGGCAATGCCGATGATTTTTGCTTGAATCAGTTTCTTGGTGAGGGTCTCGTCCGCCGCCAGATGCAGGTAGGTAAAAAGGATCTGCCCTTCCCTGAATAGAGCAAATTCGGGTCCCAAGGGTTCTTTCACCTTCATGATCATATCGGCGGATTGCCATACGTCAGCGGCGCTCGCGAGAACGGTCGCGCCCGCGGCGGCGTATTCCGCATCCGAAATACCCGAACCGACGCCGGCATCTTTTTCGATACAGACTGAATGTCCGTGAGCCGCCAACGCTTGTACACCGGTAGCGGTAATCGCCACGCGCTGTTCGTTTGTCTTTATTTCTTTTGGTATGCCGATCCTCATGAATCCTGCCTTGGTTATTGAACGCGGTCGCCGGCGACACGTGCCGTTCGTTTGGTCCTCTTGTGCTCATACATGAGCGCATCTGATCGTTTCACGAGTTCCTCTACGGTCTCATGTGCGTGAGCGGTGTGAAGGGCAATGCCCAGGCTCAACGATATCTCATAGGGCCTTCCCCCGCGCGCGTTGTTCAGCTTAACTCTTTCCTGGAGTCGGTCAACGATCGCCTCGGCATGATGTTCGCCGTCATCCAGCACGAGCACCGTGAATTCATCGCCGCCAAACCGGCCGATGATGTCGGATTCACGAAACGTTTCTTTGAGCATGTAGGCCGTTTCCGCGAGCGCGCGATCGCCTTCCTCGTGCCCGTAGGTATCGTTGATGTTCTTCAAGCCATCGAGATCGACGAAAATGCAAAACATCCCCATATTCATCCGACGCGCAATTTTCAAGTGCTGTCGCGCCATACAGAAAAAGCCGCGTCGATTGTAGATCCCGGTGAGCTCATCAACCAACGAAAGCGCCCGCAGCTCCTCAAGCAGGCGTTTGCGTTCGGTGACGTCGCGGATGATGCCCTGGTACTCCATGACGCTTCCGTCTTTATTTTTTCTGACGGAAAACGTGTACAGGCAGTCAATCACCGTTCCATTTTTTTTCTTGAGCTGGACGTCGAAGTCCCGAACGAATCCGCCTACTTTGATCTCGTTGATGAACCTCCGACGCTCCGTGGGATCGGTGTACATGATGATGGCGTTCTGCTTGAGCAATTCGTCCCGGGAATATCCCAACAGCTCGAGAGTGGCGTCGTTGACGTCGACGAACGTGCCGTCCGGTTTTGTTATAACAATCGCGTCGCGGGAATTGCCAAACAGGGTTCGGTAGCGTTCCATGCTGTCATAGAGCGCCTTTTCGGCGCTTTTCAAGGTGACGGCGTTTTTTTTCCCCGCCATGTCGACAACAATATAGCTAATGACCTGAAAATGCAAGTTTATTTAGTGACGCTTTTGTTCTTGAAAAAATTAAATCTTGTCGTAAGTATGCCCAATGCATGGTGAGGCAATACTCAACATACCGCGTGTCAGGGGTTACGAATGGAGCGATTGAAGAAGCAAGTAGAATTTTTGTTAGAAATAGATAAACTGAAAACAATTGTGCGAAGGAATTATATTTCTGACGGATCTAAAAGAGAAAACGACGCAGAGCACTCATGGTATTTTGCCGTCGCGGCCCTTTTGTTATCTGAATATTCAAATAGTGATATCGATATTCAAAAAGTAATCATTATGGCGCTCATACACGATATCGTTGAGGTCGATGCCGGAGACACCTTCATCTATGACGAGAAAGCCAAGGAAACGCAGAACGAACGTGAAGAAAAGGCCGCGACGCGATTATTCGGCATTTTGCCCGAAGATCAAACGAGTTACCTAATAACCTTATGGCGTGAATTCGAGGCCAACCGCACACCCGAGGCGATATTCGCACGGTCGATTGATCGGCTCGTCGCCGTGTGTCTCAACTATCAATCCCAAGGCAAGGCATGGAAAGAAAATAACGTTGGTTACGAACGCATCTTTGAAATTAATAAGAGGATTGAGGCAGGTTCTTCGACGTTGTGGCGATTCGTCGAGGGCATGATTAATCGGGCGGTCGAGGAGGGGATTTTAGGGAAGGACGACCATACCCGGAAATAGGTACTAATGCTGGATCCCCGCATTCGCGGGGATGACAACATTCTTGTGATGCTCAGCGTAGGGGTCATTCCCGCGGAGGCGGGAATCCAGTAAAAAGGCATCAATCCCCAAATTTAATGCCCTGCGCAAGCGGAAGTTCGGCGCCGTAGTTGATGGTGACGGTCTGTCGGCGCATGTAGCTTTTCCAGGCGTCGGAACCGGCCTCTCGACCTCCGCCGGTTTCCTTTTCGCCGCCGAAGGCGCCGCCAATTTCTGCACCGCTGGTGCCGATATTGATGTTGGCGATGCCGCAATCGCTTCCCTCGGAGGATAGAAAACGCTCGGCGTCCAGCAGATTGTTGGTGAACAGGGCGGAGGACAGGCCCTGCGGTACATCGTTTTGGATGTGGATCAGTTCCTCCAGCGAGTCGCCTTCAATGAGATACAGAATGGGCGCGAAGGTCTCTTGTTTGACGATCGGCATATCGGGCAGCGCCTTGACGATGGCCGGCGACACATAGCAGTTGCTGGGCATGCCCGCGAGATCCTCGCCGCCGTAGAGAACCCGCCCGCCTTGTTCCTGGATGATCGCGAGGGTCGCCAGCATCGTGTCGACTGCCGCACGGTTGACCAGCGGACCCATCATCGTGTCGGTTTTAAGCGGATCGCCGATGCGGATTTGCCGGTACGCTTCAACGAGACGCTTCTCAACCTCGGCGGCCACGGACTTTTGAAGGAGCAACCGCCGGGTGGTGGTGCAGCGCTGGCCGGCGGTGCCGACCGCGCCGAAGAGCACCGCGCGGACGACCAGGTCGAGGTTGGCGTCTTGGGTGATTATGATGGCGTTGTTGCCGCCGAGCTCGAGGATAGTGCGGCCCAGCCTTCTCGCAACGGTCTCGGCGATGCGCTTTCCCGACACCGTGCTGCCGGTCATACTCACGAGCGGAATGCGCGTATCGGCGCCGATACGCTCGCCAATCGTATCGCCGCCGCCCACGGCCAGACAGAAAACCCCCCTCACCCCATTGCGCTCCATCACCCGGTTGGCAATGCGCTGAATGGCAATGGACGTAAGCGGCGTCAGCGAGGAAGGCTTCCAAATCATGCTGTCGCCGCAGACGGCCGCAATGGCGGCATTCCAGGACCAGACCGCCGCCGGAAAGTTAAAGGCGGTGATAATGCCGACCACGCCCAGGGGATGCCACTGTTCGTACATGCGATGGTAGGGCCGCTCGCTGTGCATGGAAAGCCCATACAGCTGGCGGGATAACCCAACCGCGAAGTCGCAGATATCGATCATTTCCTGCACTTCACCGAGGCCTTCGGGGAGAATTTTTCCCATCTCGAGGGTGATAAGCTTGCCGAGGGCGGTTTTATGCGCGCGCAGCTCATCTCCGAGCTGGCGCACCATCTCTCCCCACTTCGGCGTAGGCAGCGCGCGCCAAGTGCGAAATGCTCTCTCGGCCTCCTCGGCAACCCGATCGTAATCAGCATCGCCCGCCATACGCACGGAAGCGATAGGTTTGCCGTCGATAGGGGAGCAAGAAACCAGCTCGCCCCCGGTCGGCTTCTCTATCCACGGGCCGTAACACGCGCCCGAGTTGACCTCTTGAACACCGAGCTCCGTCAGGAAATCGAACATGCGGTCCTCCCCTATGAATTGAACCCTCAACGCATAGTTTACAATGAAACGAGAAGTTTAAGGACGGCTTTCTTCCATCACGATATCACTGCGACACGAACGTGGCATTACCTTCTCCCGCTGGCGGGAGAAGGTAAGAGATTCTAAGCCTCGCTTTGCGAGGCAAGAATCTCTTGGATGAGGGTGGATACGAGTTTCCCTCACCCGGTGCTTCGCACCACCCTCTCCCAACTAATGCTGGGAGAGGGATTTCGACATTATTCGAGGATTACGTTTCTTCGTCGGTTTCGAGCGGGCGGGGAAGGGTGGAAATGCTGGTCGACTCCGCGTCGACGGTCGTTTCCGTCATTACTTCTTCGACTATGGGAACACTCTTTTTCTCACCGATTCCAAGCCTGGATTTTACTGCTTCAAAGAGAGAGTAAGCGACCGGCACAATCAGGAGGGTGATAAACAGCGAGAGCGCCTGGCCGCCGATAATGACCTTGGCCAATGACGCGCGCGCGGCCGCTCCCGGACCTCTGCCCAGCGCAATGGGTGTCATGCCGGCTATCAACGTTAAGGTTGTCATGAGGATCGGGCGCAGGCGGGCCATATTGGCCTCGATGATAGCGTCTTTGAGTGGACGCCCATAGCGTCGCAGCGTGTTGGTATAGTCGATCTGCAAGATGCCGTTCTTTTTGACGATGCCGAAAAGCATAAACACGCCCAACAAGCTGTAGATGTTGATGCTCTCGCGTAAGAGAAACAAAGACAGCAACGCAAAAGGCAGGGTAAGCGGCAGCGAGAGCAGAATCGTAATCGGGTGCAGAAAACTTTCAAATTGCGAAGCCAGCACGATATACATAAAGATAAACGCCAGCAGGAATGCGGTCAGCATCTCGCCGATGGACTCGCCCATCATTTTCGATTGACCGGTGAAAACGCTGCCGTAGGCCGGCCCCAGCTTCAACCCGTTAACGATGCCCGCGATCTTCTGGGTGGCGGTTCCGAGATCGGTGCCATCGAGATTTGCGTAGATGGAAACCAAGCGCTGGCGGTTGTACCGGTCGATCTCCGACGGGCCTTTGCCTTCCGAGAGTTCGGCCACCTGGGAAAGCGTCACCAGGCCCACCTTTGGGGAAAGCAATGGCAGCTCGTGGATAACCGCGGCGTCGTCGCGATCTTTGTGATCGAGCCGCAGCCAAACGTCGTATTGCTCCACGCCCTCCCGAAACTTGGTCACGATCTCGCCGCCCACCATGGTGCGCAGGCTCGACGCCACGTCCGCGGCCATGATGCCCAGATCAGCCGCCTTGGGCCGATTGATCTGCACCCGTATCTCTGGTTGACGGCCGGCCAGCGACGTGTCCACGTCCACAATGCCCTTAACCTTTCTCAATTGAGCCACCACCTGATCCGAAGCCCGCTGCAGCACGTCGACGTTGGGTCCGGTCACGTTGTACTGCAGCTGCACCTGGCGGTTGCTGCCGCCGGCCATGCCGAGCGGATTGACGCTGCTGCGGATCTCCGGGTAGCGCGCGAGGATCCCGCGGACCTGTTTCATCACGTCAAATTGGCTGTAGTTTCGTTTCTCCAGATCCTCGATGGCGATGTACATGGTGCCGCGGGTTACGTCCTCGGAGCCTTGCATGCTGCCGATCTGCATGAGGGTCAGCTTGATTCCCGGCAGGCGATGGATTTCATCCTCGACTTTGCCGAACAGCTCGCTGACGCCATCGAGGCTGTAGCCGGGCGGCGCGATTGTCCAAACCTGGAACTCGCTGCGATCGTCGAGCGGGAGAAAGTCCTTGCCGAGCACTTTTAACGAGCGGAACGACCGACGCGACGATAATCAGACACATCACGATGACGACCAGCCGGTTTTTCAGCGCGAACCGGATGGTGGCGCCGTAGCCGCGCGCCAAGACTCCGTGATCGTGATCTTCGGCCTTGTGTTTAAACTTGAGAAAGCGGGAAGAGAGCATGGGAGTCAGGGTGAATGAAATCAACAGCGAGATGCCGATGGCGAACGCCACGGTGAGCCCAAACTCATAGAAAAACCGGCCGATCATGCCTTGCATGAAAGCTACCGGCAGGAAGATGACCATCAACGAGGTGGTGGTGGCCAGCACGGCCAAGCCGATTTCCTTCAGTCCGTCGACCGCAGCTTGGAAGGGAGTTTTGTGGTACTGCTCGATGTGCCGGAAGATATTCTCCAACACCACGATGGCGTCGTCGATGACCACGCCGACGGCCAGGGTCAAGCCGAGCAACGACATGTTGTTGAGGGTGAAGTTGAGAGATCGCATGAGGGTAAACGTGGCGATGAGCGAGGTGGGAATGGCTATGGCCGCAATAATCGTCGCGCGGATGTTGCGCATGAATAAAAACACCGTCAATGCCGCCAGCAATCCGCCCAGGACCAGGTGCAGCCGCAGCTCTTCGATCGAGCGCAGGATGAAGGTGGACTGATCGGAGACAATGCCGATGGTATACCCCGAAGGTAACAACGGTTCGATCTGCTTGATCCGTTTCTTGACGTTGTCGATCACCTCCACGGTGTTGGTGCCGGATTGCTTGACGATATCCAACGACACCGTCGGGGTGCCGCGCCCCGTATCGCCCTGCTTCCAGATTCGCGCCAAGGTGCGCGGTTCTTCAACCGAGTCTTCCGCCCGTCCGATGTCCGAAAGCACAATCTGACGGTCGTTGCGGTTGGCGATAATTATTCGCTCGAACTCCTCCACTTTTTCCAAGCGCGCCAGCGTGCGCAGCACCTGTTCATTGGCGCCGCGATCGATTCGTCCGGAGGGGATCTCGACGTTTTGGGCGGCTAACGCCGCTTTTACGAGCGATATGGGGATACCGTAGGCCTTGAGCCGATCGAGATCGAGTATCACGTTGATGGCCCGTTTGCGGTTGCCGATGGGATTTACCGAGCCCACGCCGTCAACGTTTTCGATGGCTTCCTTGACTTTGAGCCGGGCTACCTCCGAGACCTCTTTCAGGTCCCGCGGACCCGAAACCGTGATGGTCATGACCGGGAAGGCGTCAAGATCCACTTTTGAGATGACCGGCGGATCGGTCCCCACGGGCAGGTTCGCGAGGACAGAGGCGACTTTATCGCGCACATCCTGGGTGGCTTCGTCGATGGGTTTCTCCAGGAGGAAGCGAATGACCACGCGCGACAGGCCTTCCACGTTGATGGAGTTCAGCTCGTCGATGCCGGAGATGGTGTTGACCGCCTCCTCGATAGGTTTGGTCACCTGGGACTCGATTTCTTCCGGCGATGCGCCGCGCAAGGTGGTCACGATGGTGACCATCGGGATCTCCACCTTGGGCATGAGGTCGACGCCCAACTTGCGGTAGGAAAACAAACCCAGCACCAAAAGCAGGACCGTGACCATGGAGGCCAGCACCGGTCGACGAATGAAAACCGTGAGTGCGTTCATGATTAGTTCACCAATTTACCTGGCCACGACCGGCAAACCGTCTGAGAGCATGTCCAGACCGGATACGATCACCGTATCCCCGCTTTGCAGACCCTTGGTCACGATGACGCGGCCTTTGCTTTTTTCTGAAACCTCGATTACCTGTTCGCGCGCTTTGCCGTTTTGAAGCACGTACACCCGCGGCGTGCCCGCAAAAGCGGTGACCGCGGCTTCCGGGACGGTGAGCGCCTTTTCGGGTTTTGCCATCAGTATCGATGCGTGCGCAAAGGTTCCGGGCTTTACCAATCCGTGGGGATTTTCTATCCGGGCCTCTATCGGAAAAGATCGGGAGTCGACGGCCACGATCGGGCTTACGCGAACGACGGTTCCGGTCAAGGGTTTTTCACGCAGCGCCTCGTAATCAACATTCACCGCTGCGCCGATGGTTACGTCCGACACGTATCGTTCCGGCACATCGGCCTTGAGCTTCAGCGGGGTGGTCTGAACAATTTGGAACGCCGGCGTTCCGATGCGAACATATTCGCCGACGTTGATCAATCGCTTGGAAATCATGCCGTCAATCGGGGCCAATAAGGTCGTATCGACCAACTTCTTGCGCGCCAGATCCGCCGCGGCGCGCGAGACCTCCACACGCCTGCGGTTTTCGTCCAGCTGCTGGGGGGTGCTCATCTCCTTTTTGGCCAGGTCCTGGGTGCGCTTGAAATCCGACTCGGCTGCGGCGAGCTCCGCTTCGGCCTGAACCTTTTTGAACTCGTATTCCTGAGGTGCGATCAGGGCCAGTATCTGACCTTTACGCACCGGATCGCCGAGGTCCACGGCCACTTTAACCAACCGACCCTCGGCTTCCAGTGATAAAACCGCTTCTTCCCAGGGGGCAAGTGTTCCGGTAACGTCAACGGCGCGCTGAACGTCTTCCAGATTCACCTTCGCGGTCTCGACGCTTATCGGTGTGTTGGCGGCTCCCGAAGCCGGGAGGGCTTCCGTGCGGGACGAACAGTCGATCATCAGAAGGGCCATGGTCGTTTGAGCAATCACGATGAAAACGTATTTTCGCATCCCTATTCTCCTCGTAACCCGGCGATGGCGCCCAATGCTTTGAGCAGCGCCGCCCGCGCGGTTTCGATGTCGAATTCCGCCTGAATAAAGCCGGCCTTGGCCTGTGTGAGCACCGCCTGGGCGTCGGTCACCTCGACAATGCTGCCGGTGCCGGCGTTGTAGCGGCCTTCGGCGAGGTACATGGTTTCCTGTGCTGAATCCAGGAGGGCTTGGGCCGGAGTTAAGCTCCCGCGAGCCTGTTGGTATGATACCAGGGCGCCTTCCACCTCGGCCCGAATACCGATTTCTAAATTAGCCAACTGTGCCTGCTGCGCGCGTTGATTGTCATGGGCCTCTTGCACGGCATGAATGGTTTGAAGACCGCTAAAGATATTCCAAGCGATGGCTATGCCAACCCCCCAGTTGTAGGGGAGGTTGTTGAGATGATAGCCGGTGAAATTCCAGCCGGCATTCCCCGCAATGGCCGGGTACCACGCAGACTGAGCAACGTTGATCTGTCCGGATAGCGCTTCGACTCGTTGTTTCAAGGCCAGCGTTTCCGGTCGGTGCAAAATGGCCTGCTCGACCGCGTCTTCTAATGAAGAGACTTCGACCGTGTTGGCGCTGGTCGGGCGTTCGACACGATAGTCCGTAGCGTCGGGCACGCCCATAGCTTTATTCAGTGCTACCCGCGCCAGACGGTGGTTATTGATTGCCCTGACGAGCGTCAGTTGCGCTGATGCAAGGTCGGAGGTCGCGCGGGTCACATCGATACGTTGGCGGACACCGGCCTCGTATTGGGCTTTAGCCTGTTCAAGATGCTTTTCCATCTGCTTTTTGGTGTCGGTCGCGGCGGTGATCAGCTCTTGGGTAGCAAGCACTACGAAGTACCCCTGGGTGACCGCCAACCAGAGGGAATCCTTGGTTGACTGGACATCGAAGGAAGAGGCGTTCCGCGAGGCGTTGGCTGAAGCGTACGCGCCGCTCGTGCGCCCAAAATCCCAAATGAGCTGATTGATCACTAAGGAAAAAGCCCAATTATCAAAACTATTCCAACTCTTGTAACTTATGAAATCCCTAAAATCAGGAGGTACCGAAGAAATATTTATGGTGGGAGAGTGTTCCATGTTCAAGGTGCCTCTTCGATACGAGGCGGATAGGTTCGCTTGAGGCAAAAATCCGGCACGAGTTTCGTAGACGCGTTCATCCGAAGCATCTAAATTTGCCTGCGCCGCCACAACGCTCGGATTTACGGCGAAGGAACGCTTGAGCGCTTCTTCCAACGTCAATACGGTATCGGCGCTTCTTCCCGTCGTTGGAAGCATCAGGCCGACTCCTATGACCGCCATGGTTGCCGCCAAGAACCTACCGGTCATTGAGACACCTCGGGATTCGTTGAGCGAGTAGGGGAGCGCATCGCATCGTTCGCCGGCGTGCCTTTCGTGGATTTGATTTCGTCCAATACCAACGTCAGTGCTTCCGCAAAACGAGCCCGGGTCTTGTCGGAAAGGAGTTCCAGAGCTTCCTTAAGCCCTTCCCTGCGCGACCGCATCAGTCGATCCACGGTGGACGCGCCCAGCCTGCTTCAGGGAAACTCGTTTTTGGCGTCGGTCTTGTTCGTCTTCGGTGCGGTCGACTAGTTTCTTGATATACAGCCGATCCACTAAGTGGCTGGTGGCGCCCACGGAAAGTTTGGTGTATTCGGAGATCTCAGTGATCGTGCGAGGGCTTTTCTCCGAAAGCAGATTCAGAGTTATGAGTTGGGGGACGGTGAGACCCGTTTCATTGAAAATCTCGAGCGAATTTCCCATAGCGCGATATTGAAGTTCGCTAAACACGTTTAAGAGAAGATCAGACAGAGAGCCACTCGAACAACTATCTGCATCGGGTTTCAAGGTAACCATGAACACCTCCAAATTACTTTCAAATATAAAACTATCACAATAATAGAAATATTGTCAAGATAGATTATTTTCAAAAACGCAATGTTCCTAATCGAAACAGTGTGTGAAAATTAAACACACATATTGATTTCGAGGGGAAAAGAACACGTTAATAAATATATTATAATTTCAATGTGTTAGTGGCATCATGTCCGTTGCGTAAAATTGGTACAAGATTTGCTCAAGTAATTTAATACATCGTTAGAGGTTATCGCATGCGGTGCGAGGTGTACCGTCTCTCGTACGAGTGTCAATTTCTGTCCTTTGATTAGAGGGAAGAAACATGAAAACAAAGAGTCGATTATTCTTATTACTGTCATTTGCAGTGATTATCATCGGATATGGAATCAGTCTGGTGCTCTCAGTCGGTCAAACCAGGGGAGATTTTTCATGAGAGCCTCGATACTTTCGATGGGCGTTATAATAGTACTAATATCTTTTTCTGCGACAGGGTGTTCCTGGATCAACTGGCAAAAAATTCCTGACCAGGGTGCCAATGGGCAGAGACTCGCTTGTTCAATAGGATCTGCCACTTTCGATACCATAGCGACCATAGCTTTTGCAGTGGGAGCGGCGATAGACTTTGGAATAGCTGCAAGGGACCAAAAAGAGTGCGACGAATCTAAAATTGAGATGTGTGGGTTAGGCCCGTCTGTTCGTTACGGTATTGGTGGTGTCCTTATCGGCGTGGCAGCAATCTGGAGCATAGCAACTATGACAGGATGGTCAAATTATGCTAACTGCCAAGAATATAATAAACGGATTGATGAAATTGAAAAACTCGGCACAACTCAAGAACTTTTTCATCCGGTGACACCTGAAAAACCGGTTGATAATCCAGCGCCCTCCACGTCGGCACCCCCTGAACCCGCTCCCTCTAGCCCGTCACCTTCCGACCCAACACCACCACACGCGGAGACGCCGAAGGGAGAAATACCTTGAGGCTTTCGATAATGACGATCGCGCTGATGACGCTATTGGTTTTTGAGAGCGGCTGTTCGTGGATTGGGTGGAATCACATTCCTAAGCCTAGTGGTCCTCTTGAAAACATTGAATGCAGTAATGGTGGCCCCATTGCGGACACAGTAGGGACCGGAGTCTTTGCAATAGCTACAGGACTCCTGGTTGGTTTTGCTGCTAACACTACAGCAAACTGCACCGATGCCCAAAGGGATGCTGGTGTTTGTGCCGCCGCCGGGCTTATTTATGGGTCCATTGGGATTGGGACTGTTGTCATTACGGCAGTCTACGCTGCCGCTTCCATCTCGGGATGGGTCAACTACAACAACTGCCGGGAGTATCAGAAAAGAGTTTCAACAAGTGAACAACTTGGCACAGGCCCGGAACTCTTTCACCCATCGCCCCCTAATCCAGCACCCCAAACACCATAACATTAGTAACGAAACGTCGAGCCGCCGACGAACTCCCGCAAGATCGAATTTTGCGGGACGCGGTTGGGGAAGATTCCGACAAACATATCCAAGAACTTCATCAGCCGATGGACCTCGAAATAGTTTGGGTCATTACGCGGAACCTCGAGCAGAAACCGTTCGGCGTAGATCTTCAGCACCGCCATTTCATAGGGCAGGGCGGTGTTGAAGATGTCATCGGCGGATTCCTGGAACGGAAAGATATTGCGATGCTCGCCGCGCCGTACGTTTGGCCACAGGGCCAGCGTCTGCGCGACACCGTACCCGCGATAGAGCCGGTCGCGCACGATGCGGCGCAACAGACGCCCGTCGGTGGTGTGAATGCGGTTGGTGTCGTCAAGGCATAATTGGGTCAGTGCGCTGATATAGATTTTGTATTTATTTTCCGCGGGCACCTGGGCGGTAAGGCGATCGTTAAGACCATGGATGCCCTCGACGACCAATACATCCTCCGGCCGCAGCCGAAGCATGATTGATTTCTCCTGCGGCAGCCGCTGCCCGGACTCAAAACCAAAGCGTGGGGTTCTGACTTCATCGCCGGAGAGAAGCTGCAGCAAGTGCTGGTTGAAAAGCTCCAAATCAATGGCGTCGATACTCTCAAAATCATAGTCGCCTTTTTGATCCTTGGGGGTGTGCTTGCGATCGAGGTAGTAATTGTCGATGGATAGCCCCACCGGCGTCACGCCGTTGACGCGCAACTGGACCGAAAGACGCTTAAGGAACGTCGTCTTGCCCGAGCTCGACGGCCCGGAGATCAAGACGATTTTGGACCGTTGGCGGTTGCGGGTGATGGTGTCGGCTATCTCGGCGATGCGCTTTTCATGAAAGCCTTCCGATACCCGTATCATTTCCTCAATCTGGTCGGTAAGGCAGGCGCGGTTCAACTCGCCTACGTTTTCAATGCCAAGCGTGCGGTTCCAGTCCCTGGTTTGGCGGTGGATTTCAAAAAGCTTTGTCTGCCCTTGCGGCGGTTGGTCAAGCGGCTCGTCGGAGGAGTGTTGCGGGAAACGAAGGACAAACCCCGGTGGGTAGAGCGAAAGGCCAAAATACGGCAGGTAGCCGGTCGATGGTGCGATCGGACCATGCAAGACATCAACAATCGATCCGAGCTTCACGAGTTGGATGGTCTCGTGCCAGAACGTGCTGAGCAGCTCGACGCGGTCGCTCAGACCAAGCTCCTGAAAGCGCCGACGGGCCTCTTCCACGCCGCAACGCTCCGGCTCAAAGGCCAAGTCAGCCGCCACCAGACTCGCCATTTGGTTTTGAATTTGGACCAAATGTTGCGCCTCAAGCTTAGGTTGGCCCAACCAATCAAAATAATAACCGTTGTCGAGCGACTGGCCGACCACCAAGCGCACGTTAGGGAAGATACGCCGGGTGGCATCCAGCAACAGCAGGCTGCAACCGCGCCGGTAAATCTCCTGTCCGGCTTCGCTCTCGGCGGTTACGAAATTGACTTCCGCTCCTTCGTAGAGGCCGCTATCAAGTTGAGCGATGCTATTGTTAACTATCGCGCCGATTGGTCGTTTCAGGCCGAGATCAGATTTTCCGGCGACCAGGGCCAGGATATTGGTATTTTCCGGCACCTTGAGCGGATTTCCCTCCAGCGATATCTGTATCATTTTCATGGAATTGACTTTAGCTCATATGCAGGTTCTTTTCCAGAAAATAGCGGTTGTAGTTGCCATGGACCAGGTGTTCTGCTATGCAAGTTAGGCTTGATCGTGCGAGCGAGGACAGGGTAACGATCATTATTCATAGGCATGAAAGGAGAATTCTGTGCAAACTAAAGTATTTCTTTCGGAAGAGGACATCCCCCGGCAATGGTACAATTTAGCGGCCGATCTCCCCAATCCGTTGCAGCCGCCGCTGGGCCCCGATGGAAAGCCGGTATCGCCGGATCAACTCGCGCCAGTTTTCCCGATGAACCTCATCGAGCAAGAGGTGAGCCAGGAACGATGGATCAAGATACCGGAGGAGGTGTTGGATCTTCTCTACCGCTGGCGTCCTTCGCCGTTGCAGCGCGCGGTCAATCTGGAGAAGCATCTCGGCACGCCGGCAAAAATATATTTCAAAAATGAAAGCAACTCGCCGGCGGGAAGCCACAAGCCGAACACCGCCGTCGCCCAGGCGTGGTACAACAAAAAATTCGGGATAAAAAAACTCACCACCGAAACCGGCGCCGGCCAGTGGGGCAGCGCGCTCGCCTTTGCCTGCGCGCTGGTCGGGCTCGAATGTAAAGTGTTCATGGTCCGCATCAGTTATGACCAGAAGCCCTACCGAAAAATCATGATGCAAGTTTGGGGCGGAACCTGCATCCCGAGCCCCAGCACCGAGACCAAAGCCGGACGGGATGTCCTGGCAAAAACGCCAAACACTCCCGGAAGCCTCGGTATTGCCATCAGCGAGGCGATTGAAGCGGCGGTTACCGACCCAACCGGGCAAACGAGATATTCATTAGGAAGTGTTCTCAACCACGTGTTGCTGCATCAAACTATCATCGGGCTTGAAGCGAAAAAACAGCTCGAAAAAATGGGCGTTGCGAAGGTCGATACCATCATCGGCTGTGTCGGCGGGGGAAGCAACTTTGCCGGCCTGGCCTTTCCCTTTGCCCATGACAAAATCAATGGCGCGAACATCGAAATCATTCCGGTCGAACCGACGTCATGCCCCTCGCTAACCAAAGCGCCGTTTGTGTACGATCACGGCGATATAGCCAAAATGACCCCGCTTCTGCCGATGCATTCTCTGGGTCACAGTTTTGTTCCCGAGGCCATTCACGCCGGCGGATTGCGTTATCACGGCATGGCTCCGCTCGTATCACAGGGCGTCATCGAGGGTTTGTTCACGCCGATGGCCATTCCCCAGCTCGAGTGTTTCCAGGCGGCATTGACCTTTGCCAGGACCGAAGGGATTATTATCGC
Organism: uncultured delta proteobacterium; assembly: GCA_963754925.1. Taxonomy (GTDB): domain Bacteria; phylum Myxococcota; class B64-G9; order B64-G9; family B64-G9; genus CAVWHX01. The sequence continues at coordinate 162,307 of CAVWHX010000004.1, read as the reverse complement.
TCCTGAAACAAGCCATGCCGTCGCCGCAACCATACGAAAAGCGAAACAGGCCGAGGAAGAAGGCAAAGAGAGGACCATTCTTTTCAATCTCAGCGGCAACGGTCTCATGGATCTCGTCGGTTATGACAAATATTTGCACGGCGAGCTGCAAGATCATGAATTGTCGGCGGAGGACATTAAGAGCGCGATGAAAGAAATCAGTCACTATCCGAAACCGGCGATCAAAAAGACGGGGAAATGGTGACACCATACCGCGTGATGGACCAGTATGACCTTCAAAACGCCTATTGTCGCCTGCTTGGCCACCGATTGGATTTCAAGTATTGCCGAACGGTTGCCGACGGATTGCCGTGTCGAAAGGTGCTCGATTGCTGGCATGAACTGCTTCCCATACGTGCATTCATCGGTGAGCACTATTCAGAGGAAGAACAGTCGATATTTCTATCTCCGCCCCCGAACAAACTGTCCTTCATCATCGCATTAGCCGAAAAGGCAAAAAGGTAGCCGCCCGGCGGATCAAAACTTTCCAGTGAAAAAAGGGAGTTGCATGGCCAGCGAGCGATACGAGGAAGGGTACCTATCATGGCAGAACGATTTTTCAGCGAAAAGAATTTGAAGTTCACGCTTTTTGCGGTTCATGGCATCGAGACATTGGTGAACTATGAGCGTTATAAAGATTATAACAAAGAAAGTTTTGAGATGATTCTGCAGACGGCAAAAGATATTGCAACCGATGTTATGTTCCCGGTGTGTTCTCAGATGGATAAAAAAGCCCCGGAGTATTGCGGAACAACCATAAAAGTGCACCAGTCCGTAAAACCATTTATGGCCATGGCCGGCGAGGGAGGGTGGATAAATGCCACCTTCTCTCTCGATAAGGGCGGCCAACAGATGCCGGTTTCGGTGTTTTCCGCCTGCCAGTTCATGTTTGCCGCAGCGAATTATTCACTCAGCGTCTATCCGGGATTGACGACGGGCGCGTCTAATCTTTTATATTGTTTTGGTTCGAAAGAGCTGCAAGAAGCGTACGCGCCGAATATGGTCGCCGGCAAATGGCAGGGCACCATGGCGCTGACCGAGCCGGAGGCGGGGAGTTCCCTGAGCGACGTGAGGACGACCGCGGTCCCGACCGAGGACGGGTATTATTTGATACAAGGGCAGAAAACGTTTATCTCGGCGGGCGATCACGATGGCTGTGAAAATATCGTCCACCTGATGCTGGCCCGCATCAAGGGAGCGCCCACGGGGGTGAAGGGGCTGTCGTTGTTTCTCGTTCCCAAAATGCGCATTCGGCCCGACGGCGCGCTTGAATTCAACGACGTCAACTGCGCCGGCTGTTATCATAAGATGGGCTATCGGGGTGCGCCCATCGCCCAGCTGAGCATGGGGGAGGCCGGCGATTGCCGCGGGTACCTGGTGGGCGAGCCGCATCAGGGGCTCAGGTACATGTTCACGATGATGAATGAAGCGCGCATCGGGGTCGGCATGGGAGCGGCGGGTATAGCGTCCGCCGCCTATTACGCGGCGCTCGAGTACACGCGGGAGCGGCTGCAGGGGAGAAAAATCACCGAGAAGGATCCAACCAAGAGCCAAATACCGATTATCGAACATGCCGACGTGAAGCGCATGTTGCTCCAGCAGCGCGCCATCATCGAAGGGTCCTTGGCGCTCTTGGTCTTTGCCGGCAAACTGGTCGACCTGGCCGCAGTCACCGAAGGGGAAGAAAAGGAACGATACGAGTTGCTTCTGGATTTCCTGACCCCGATTGTCAAAAGTTACCCATCGGAAATGGGTCTTATCTCAACCAGCCAGGCGATCCAGTGCCTCGGGGGTTACGGTTACAGCGACGAGTTTCCGGTCGAGCAATATCTGCGTGACGTACGTATTCATCCGATTCACGAGGGGACGACCGGCATTCAGGCCCTGGACCTGCTGGGCCGAAAAGTGGTGATGAAAAACGGTAAGGCGGCGATGCTATACCTCGAGGAAGTCGCAAAGGCCATCGCTTCAGCGAAAGAAATCGTCGAACTGTCGCCGTACGCCGATAAACTTCAAAAAGCCGTTGCATTGTTGCAGGAAGTCACGGGATCCCTGGTCGCTCTCGCTATGAAGGGCGCGGTGGATCTTTTCCTGTGCGATGCGACGTTGTATTTAGAGTTGTCGGGCGTCGTGTGCATAGCGTGGCAGTGGCTGTTGCAGGGCATCGCAGCCCAGAAGGCACTTTCGGCGACCACATCCGAAACCGACAGGAATTTTTATGAAGGGAAATTATTCACCATGCGCTATTTCTTCGAGTACGAGCTTCCCAAGATCGAAGGGCTGCGCACACGACTCATGAATCCCGATGGGTTGACGGTATCGATGCAGACCAGGCATTTTGAAGACTAAGGTGCAAGAGTATTGCTCAAATGTAGGTTCACCAAGAGTCCAGATATTATTGTGGAAGTACAAGTACCGCGGCAACAAGTTTGTAGCACATATCACATCCCACAGCCTGGTCCCGGAATGGTTCAGCTAAACTGATGGTTAGAAAGACACGGTCGGTCGATGTAATGCCCACATCATTATAGGTGTGATTTCCAAACTCCAATTTTGATGCGCGGTTTTCGAATACTGGATCTGTGATCACAAGATTGTATACTTTACCAGCAAGAGTGAAAACACATCGTGTCTGGCGGGTGCCACGGATATTCTCCTTGATTAACCAAGAAATTGTGTCAGGCTCAACTAGGATTAAAGATTTTTGAGCTGGTTGTCGAAGAAAGTTCTCATAAGGAATACAATTATACTCGTCTCCAAATAGTAACGGATCAGAAACGATGAAAGGCGTTAGATATTTTATCGCCGAAGCTGCGGGAATCTGTTGAACCAGTTGCCAATTCGAAGATCCGAGTAGCCAGTTTTCTGGTTGATGCGGTTCTGGTTTAGGCTCAACCACGTCTATTTCGATCTCATCAAGTAGACATGCCTCTTTGTTATTACTCATTATATATTCACGCATGAGTTTACCATCTTCGAGGGCACTAATTGGTTGAATCCAACACTGTTTGTCTATACAAATACCTGCTACACAGCGGCCCGTATTCTTTCGGGAGTTTGCAAGGCAAATGAAATGAACCCTAGGCATGTTATAACACTTAGGAGTTACAGGTGTTTAATCACAGTATCCGGCCAACGTCGTTGGATTTCCTCGGCTACGAGACGGCGATGACAATGTTCTGGTGTTGCTTCGCTGCAGAGCAAACAGCATGGTTCTTCAAAGAAACTTCGTTCCAGTTTATCTATGGCGCCGCGTTTGTGTAATAGAGATTTGAAACTTTGTTCATATTCCGCCCAGGTTCCGTTATGTTTCTTCAGCGAATCAAGAATTTCTTGAGTAGGCGCAAGGTTTGGCATGTGGTGGTAGGAGGCTCTACAGATAGTTTGAGCGAAATACTCAAGATCTTCCCTTTTGGTAAAGCCAGCAAGTTGTGATGTGTTGTTGAGCCGGATGTCTATAAGTTTCTTTACTCCAGCACCGTTGAGTGCTTCGAAAAACTGCCGTGCGGTTTTCTTGGTAAATCCGATAGTGAAAAGTATCATCTTTCTTATTTAGAAGAGAGAGAGCTGGTTTCTTCGTTGGTTATTGATTTCATGCGTTGTCGAAACGGTAATTTCATGCTCAATGCTTCCATTCCCTCGGATGTGCTGAACTTCAACTCCAAGATCAACCAACGCCTTTCCAACCAATAAAGATCGATGGCAGTGGCGGGGATTCTCCTCGCTGCAAAGTACGCAAACACGAAAACGATCAATGCCGTTCAAAAGACGACGAATGCCCTCCTTGAAAAATTCTTGCTCTCGAATCCTATTGTAGAGGACATTGCCTTGAGTATCGTAACAATCCGCCTGCTTTGGTCTTCCACCGAGAGAATCGCCCATGAAAAGATAACGGATTGATAATCCTTCGACTTCTTGCTGAAGCGATTCCCGAGAGAAATGGGGTAAGTAACGACTGTATGGTTGGCTACGCGCGTCGACGAGAACCTCAATTTTATTTTCTTGAAGTAATTTGAGAAAGTCATCTAATGAATGATTGCTGTGGCCCAGTGTGAACACTTCGCGTTTTTCGTGGACAATCTTTTCTTCTTTGAGGAAGGCAGTCATGCTTGTGTACCTATCATTACCTTAAATTAGTTTATACCCCACAATCAGCACAACACAAGATATTTATTATTGACCTACGCTGCTAGCTATCCATGATACTCTAATTCTTTTTAGAACTATGCCAAGATGAAACATGATGTCAATATCTTGAGAATTTCGCTTGACATATTCTGTCATTTTAAACATTTTTTGTTCGCGAAGGAGACACCATGACGTTCGATCATCTCTTTTCACCGATAACCATTGCCGGCATGACGTTGAAGAATCGGGTGGTCATGCCCGCCATGGCGACCGGCTACGCAAATGCCGACAGCACGGTGAGCGATAGGCTGGTTCACTATCTCGGCCGCCGGGCGCGCGGCGGCACCGGCCTGATCATCACCGAGGTCTGCGCCGTTATCCCGCGCGGGAAGGGATTCCCGCGGGAGCTCGGTGCCTGGAGTGATGAGTTCATTCCGGGGCTATCGAAGATCCCCGAAGCCGTCCACCGCGAAGGCGGAAAAGCCGCCCTGCAGCTTCACCATGCGGGGCGCGAGAGTTTTGCGATCGCCGCCGGCGGCACCCCCGAGGCGCCATCGCCTATCCCCAGCGTCATCCTGAGTCAACCTTGCGAAGAGATGAGCCTGGAGCGCATCGCCGAGGTCATTGATTCATTCGCCAACGCAGCCGCGCGGGCGAAAAAAGCGGGATTTGACGCCGTGGAAATTCATGGAGCCCACGGCTATCTCCTGACGCAATTTCTTTCGCCGTTTTCCAATCAGCGAACGGATCGTTATGGCGGGTCCGAGGAGAACCGGTCGCGCTTTGTCCTGGAGATCATCGAAGCCGTGCGAAAAGAGGTAGGGCCGGCGTATCCCGTCCTTATCCGGGTTTCAGCGGATGAGATGATTCGCGACGGGTATGACCTGGATTTTATGAAGAGGCTTGCGCCCCGCTTGGTGGCGGCAGGGGTCAATGCCGTTCACGTTTCCGTGGGAGTGTATTCGACGCCGGGTAACTTGAGTATCGCCTCTATGGATACGGCTCCGGGATTCAATCTCTTCCGCGCCCGCGCCGTCAAAGACGTCGTCAAGGTCCCGATAATCGGCGTCGGACGCATAAACAGCATCGAGATGGCCGACAAAGCCATCGCCGACGGCGATGCCGATCTCGTCAGCTTCGGCAGGCAGCACTTGACGGATCCCGATTTTGTCAACAAGGCCAGGGCGGGAGATTTCGATGATATCCGTTGGTGCATAGCGTGCAATCAGGGTTGCATCGAACGTCTGACGTTTGAAAATAAATCGACCACCTGTGTCTTCAATCCCGAATGTGGGAAAGAGGGCAAAGAGGCGCCGGTTAGGATTGATTCCCCGAAGCGGTTATGGATTATCGGAGCGGGGCCGGCGGGTCTTTCCGCCGCCGTGGCGGCTTCCGAGCGAGGGCATGATGTCACCGTATTCGAAAAAGAAAAGGTTGCCGGAGGTCAGCTGCAGTCCGCGAGCCGTCCTCCGCATAAAAAGATCTTCATGGATTGGGTGGATTGGTCGCTTCGTCAATTGAAAAAGCGCAAGGTGAAAGTGCACTTTGATCAAGAAGTGACGGGCGAAAAGCTCGCGCAGCAAAGGCCCGACGCCGTCATCCTGGCCGCGGGCGCCTACCCAACCACGCCCCCCATCCCCGGCATATCGGGCCCCGGCGTTTTTGACGCCCGGGATATCTTGGTGGGAAAGGTCAAGGTCGCAAGTCCCGCCGTTGTTCTCGGCGCCGGGTATGTCGGTATGGAGACGGCCGACTTTTTGCTCGCCAACGGCGTCGAAGTTACGATTCTCGAGATGCAGCCCTATTTCCCTGTGGGAAAGCTTACGGCCCATGGGTACTTTCTTCATAAGAGAATTAAACAGGGGGCGGCCGGATTATCATCGGCGCGCGCGTGACGAAGATAGAGGATGGCATGGTATTCTATCAAGAAGCTGATGAGGAGAAAAAGCTCTCCGCGGCGTCGGTGGTTACCGCCTTGGGAGCGAAGTCGGATAACGCTTTGCAAGAAGTTCTGGACAAGCTCGGCATTCCAAACCAGACCGTCGGCGACGTTAACAGTCCACGGCGACTCCTGGAAGCGATCCATGAGGGTGATAAGGCGGGGCGGATTCTCTAATAATCGTAAACAGGAAGGGTAAAAAAATGGTCAATTTCTCACTTAAGGACAGGGTAGCGTTAATTACCGGGGCGAGCCGGGGTATCGGCGAATCGATTGCCACGACGCTGGCCGAACACGGCGCGCATTGCATCTTATCGAGCAGAAAGATCGATGCGCTGAAAGAGGTCGAGAGTAAGATCAGATCGCAGGGCGGAAAGGCCGATGCCATCGCCTGCCACATGGGGGATATGAAGCAAATCGATGCGCTCATCAATGAAATCAAAAACCGATTCGGCAAGCTGAATATTTTGGTGAACAATGCGGCGGCCAATCCGTACTTCGGATTTATGCTCGGCGTTGATGAAGGGGTGTGGGATAAAATAAACGACGTCAACCTCAAGGGCCCGTTTTTCATGATCCAGAAGGCGGTGCCGCTGATGGAGGCCTCGGGCGGCGGCGCTATCGTGAATGTCTCGTCGATAAACGGTATACGGCCGGGGTTTTTTCAAGGGGTGTATTCCATAACCAAGGCGGGGCTCATCAATATGACCCTCGGCTTTGCGAAGGAACTGGCTTTGAAGAAAATCAGGGTCAATGCACTGCTTCCGGGACTTACCGACACCAAATTCTCCAAAGCGTTAGTTGATAATGAGGTTATTAGGAACGAAGCTCTCAGAATGGTACCATTACAGCGTGTAGCTCAACCTGACGAAATGGCTGGGGCCGTTCTCTATCTCGTTTCCGACGCTTCGTCCTTTACGACGGGAACCTGCATTGTGTGCGATGGGGGATTTCTGGCATAGGTTGGGTAGCTTCCCCCCATCCTCTTTATGTATAATCAGTTGGTGTACAATCGAGTTATCCTGTCCCCATAATTCTTCATAACTTCACGGCGGACGACCTTCATGGTTTGAGTGAGCATGCCGTTATCGAGGGTGAAATCCTGATCGATGAACATATATTTCTTGGGGATTTCATAATTGGCGAAAGACTTTTTCAGATGCTCAATGATTTCGTTGATGATGAATGAGTTGAATTCCATATCAGCAATGATGTCTTTTGGCTCCAGGTGGGCCCATTTCGATGTGTGATGATCTTTTTTAATTGTTATGAAATCAGGAACGATGATGGCAACGTTGTATTCCTTACCGTCGCCGTGGACGAAGGCGTTGGCTACGTGCGGCAAGAGTTTCATGTCAATTTCTATTGATTCGGGATGGACGTATTTTCCGTTGAGCAGTTTGTATTCGTCCTTGAAGCGGCCGGTAACATACAAGAACCCGTCTTCATCAAATCGTCCGAGATCTCCGGTTCTAATGCCAGGAAAACCGTTCCAGGTTTCGTTGGTGAAAATCGCAGCGTCTAGTTCCGGTTTATTGTGATAACCCATCATCACATGTGCGCCATAGGCCAGAATTTCACCGTCTTCTGATTCATTGCCGGTGCGGGACTTATCTATTTTCACGTGCATGTTCACCACGGGTTTGCCGACGGACCCAAATTTGTTGCCTTTGAGAGGCGAATTCATGGTGATGGCCGGCGCGGTCTCGGTAAGCCCGTAACAGTCGTACACCATAATGCCGATGTCTTTGAAAAACATTGCAATATCTGTATTCATGACCGCGCTGGCCGTCAGCGAGCCGACCAGCCTGCCGCCGAAACGCGCTCGGATTTTCGAAAACACCAGTTTATCGAGGATTGCAAGCTTGAGGCTTTTTTTCTTGCCCCGGCAACGCACTGCCTCCGCGCAGGCGGCGTCGAAGAGCTTCTTTTTTATGCCGCCTGTTTCTTCCATCATCAGTTGTATACCGTTATAGATTTTATTGAAGAGGCGCGGGACGGACATCAGGTGGGTGGGCCGCACGGCTTGAAAGTCCTGGATGAGCGTGTCGAGGGATTCCATGATCCCGATCGAGCCGCCGAATTGCAGGAAATTATGTAGCTCGGCGCTCAATGCATAGGAATGGGCCCAGGGAAGAACCGATAAGGCGACCGAGGTTTCAATCAGCTCCTGAAAAATTTTGTAGCCGGACTGGGAGCAGGCGCTGAGGTTGCCATGACTGAGAAGCACTCCTTTGGGCTCGTCGGTTGTGCCGGAGGTGTAAATCAATTCCGCGATCTCGCTCCAATGCGGCTTATAGGAAGGCACCGGATTGTTTTTGCCTTTTTCTTCCAGGGTGGATAGAGATTTTTCTCCCTGTCCATAAACGATGAAAATGTCTTTGATCTCAGGCGCCTCGTTCCTTATGTCTTTAATCGTTTCGTAGATTTTTTGGTCGCGGACAAAAAGGAATTTAATAAAGCTGTCCTTGATAATGTACTTCCATCTTTTCGTAAGCTCCTTTTCATAGAGCGGAACAAAGCGGCCGCCCAGACCATGGGTGGCGTTTTCGATAACAAACCATTCAATAGAATTGCCTAGTACAACGCCCACGGTTTCTCCCTTTAAAAGTCCCAATATTTGAAGCGCCCCGCGCAAGTTTTTTATTCGTTCGGCCAGGTCTCGGTACGTTATCCACACGTATTGCTTGGTCGCGGGATCCTTCTGGCCGATGGCCCTGCGATCGCCAAACCGGGCAACGCTGTCTTCGAAGAGATCCACCAGGTTGCGAGGAGGGGAATAGTATTTGTCTAACTGCGCTATCTGTTCTTTTGAATATTTTATCACCAGACTCCTCCCTGGTCGTGCAGCCACTTTATCTTAACCATGAGATTCACCTTTGATGCAATGCGATAACTACCTAAATTTTTTCAGTTCTGCAATGGGAGGACCCTGGGTATTCGTCGAACGACACGCGGCAGAAAGCGGAAGAAACAAGTGACATGCTAGCAGTATTTATAACAAAAGAGAAACATGGGTGTTAACGGTCGCCTGTCGAACACCCAAGGCCCTCCCGTTTTACCTTTGACCGAGAAACAGCAGTTACGGTGAGATAATCTTTCCGTCCAGGAATGTTCCGGTGTGTTGCTTCCCGTCCGGAGTGGTCAGGGTTCCCCGTCCGTTGGCTTTGTCGTTCATCCATTCACCGCTATAACTCGCACCGTTCGGCAACGTGCTCGTGCCTTGGCCGCACTTCTTCGAAGCTTTCCATTCGCCGATATATTTCGTGCCGTTTTTTAGGATTTCGGTGCCCTGGCCGTCTTGTTCGCCGCTCTTAAATTCCCCATGGTACACGGTACCGTTTGGCAGCAACAACCTGCCTTTTCCGTGCATTTTCCCGTCTTCCCACCCGCCTTCGTATTGGTAACCATTTGGAGCGGTCAATATCCCGTGACCGTTGCTTTTGCCTTCTTTCCATCCGCCGACGTACTTCTTGCCGTCCGTGGTGGTCATCGTCCCCTGACCCTCACGCTTGTTTCCCTTCCACTCGCCGACATACTTGCCGCTGCCGGGAAGAATCTCAGTTCCGATGCCGGATCTCAGGCCGTCCTTGAACGCTCCGGTGTACGATCGGCCGTCTGTTAACGTCTCAGTTCCCTGGCCGTTGCGTTTGCCGTCCTTCCAATTTCCGACGTATTTCGACCCGTCGGTTAGCGTTTCGGTTCCGTGACCACTGCGTTTACCGTCTTTCCATGTTCCCACATACTTCGATCCGTTCGCGAGCGTCTCGGTTCCGGGGCCGTTACGGACATTCTCCTTCCAGGTACCCACGAATTTCGAGCCATCGGCCAGAGTCTCAGTGCCCGTTCCCGTCCGTTTGCCGTTCTGGAACGTTCCTTCGAACCGGTCCCCCTGAGCGTTGGTAACGGTTCCTTGGCCTGACAAACTGTCGCCTTTCCAAACACCGACGCAGGTCTCACCCTTGGCGTTGGTGAGCGTTCCTTGCCCTATCTTTGAGCCGTCTTTCCACGTGCCGATGTAGGTGCTGCCGTCCGGCAGCGTCTCGGTGCCCTTGCCGTTGCGGGTGTCGTCCTTCCATTCGCCGTCGTATTTAAATCCGGAGGCCGCGCTCATGGTCCCGCGTCCGTTTTTTGCGTCCCGTTTCCATTCTCCGACATAAATCAAGCCCGTGGTGGTGGTGAGGGTGCCTTCGCCTTCTTTGAGCCCTTTTTTAAATTCACCGACATATTTATTGCCGTCCGGAGTGACCAAGGTGCCGTGGCCATCGGGTAGACCGGCGAAGAAATTGCCCTGATAGATGGACCCTTCCGGACCTTTTGCTCTTCCCTGGCCGTAAACCAGCCCTTCCTTTTGGCAGTCGCCCTCCAACAGGGTCCAGGCCGCCATGGTGGCGTCCAAAGCGCAGGAACGCGGACTTTCTGCCGACGCCGCTTGCGTCAACATCCCGATTGTGAAAAACACAACCGACAGTAACGGTCCGCGGAGCATGGATTGATCCTCTAGATAAAAGTCTACCAGATTAATAGGATCAAGTTCAACAACTATGTAAATTATTTGACAAAATGTTTTTTTCAAAATTAGTTGTAGGCAAAAGTAGGTTGAGGGTGGCGCCCGGTGAATCCAAAGGCGCACGGAAACTGATTGAGATGTTTGTCGTTCTTATTCTTTGGAGAGGGCTGAGCTCATAGTCTTAGAAGTGGATTATTATGACAGCATATTTTTCAGATAAAAATGCATCTCGGACTGTCTCGCTTCGCGATTTGAGGGAAGTAACCATTGAACGGTTTTATAGATCCGAGGCGTTCAGATCGGCCCTCGTCAGCGGAGCGTTAGATGAACTGCTCGACCGTGTTACCGGTTGCTACCGGGATATATTCGGATCGGAGCCATGGAATGAGTATCTTAAATGCAAGATTAAAGGGTGCCCTGGCAAAATAGGTGTTGGTGAAGTTTTACGGTCTCGCGATATTCGGTTACAGTCCAGCCTTAGCGTTGCGCACCTCGAGGCTGCTGAGTTACTGCCCTATGACACGTGTCGCTGCCCGAGTTGCGGAGGCGAGATGGAGTTATTCTATCCACCGGGCTACACTCGAGAAAGAATCCAAACCGAGTTTCAAAAGGATATTGCCGGGGCATTTCTGTGGGATCAGCAGGGTCAGCTTTTAGGTTTCACCTGGGGATGGATGACCACCTACCAGGAGTTATGGGCCGAAAAGTTTGAGGAGGCATTTTTCGGTAAACTGTCCTACGCTGAGTACCAACGGCGTCTTTTGCAGGCAGGAAAGGATTTACTTCGACCGACCTTCTACACCGCCGAGTGGGGCTTGGCCAGGAACCTGCGGGGCAGCGGCGCGGCAGCAGCACTCTTAGGAGAGCTACGCGATGTAAGTTTGTTTCGATTATCGGAATGGGTCGATAAATGCGATATCGTTGCATACTCAGCCAGTGGTTCCAAAGCGCACCGTCTCATTGAATTACTGACTCCCAAGTACCTTTACCACGACGGCGATAGGAACATCGCTTACGCACCTGGCGAAATATTAGTTCCTTTGCTTGACCAAGCTATGAGTCAACGGTTGAGGTAGTCTGCTACGGACGAGAAAGCTGACTTAATGACTCAAACCAGGAGAGGTAAACAATATGGTACACTCCGTTTTGGTCATCGAGTTTCTCAGTAGAGAGCCAATAGGTCACGGCGCTCAAGCCGAGGCAAAAGTGTACGGATATCTCCAGGGGCTATGCCAGGCGCTTTTGATGCAACCCGCTTCTCCGCCGACCGCGCATCTATCGGATAAATTCGGACTCGCCGCCTGGCTTCCCTTAAAGAACGGCGGCGCGATTCACCTGTACATCTGGGACAACAGACATCCTAGTTTCATAAGTGTCGACATACTTGGTTTTGGGCCGATCGACGAGCAGACAGCGGTAGCATTTACCAGAAATTGCTTCGGAGTTTTTGGCACCGATGATATGGTTTTTGGACGCATTATTCCTCGGCCGTCACGCTGGAGAGACCTGGCCCCTGAGATTGTTCGCCAACGCTTGCTATTGTTGTCATACCATTGCTCGCCGCCGCCGCAAGAAAGTATCGAGCGTTTTCTGCCAGCCCTCTCTCGAGAGCTTGATATGAGAACACTGTCTACTGCGGTAATTGATAGGTGCACAGCTTGGATCCACTGGGAAACATCCGGTTGTGTCTATCATTGGCAAGACGAAGTTCTCTCGCTCGATATTTATACTTGTAAAAGTTTTGATACGCAGCACGCGTTATCATTTACGCAGAATTTTTTGGGGCTGCCGCAAATCGTTTCTTATAGTTACTAAGACATATTTTCATCGATCTGCTTCTAAAAAGTTTCTTTTGCGGCATCACGGAGAGCCGGGTCTCCATCGGGCACGGTTAATACCTCAGATCAACTCAGAATTTTAGCGTTCCTCTAGAATATTGACTGTAAACTGAATTCAGAGTTAAAATAATGGCTTGTTTGAGAAAGCGCTGCGGGAAATCAAGGGAGAAACGAAGTCACCAGTGCGTTTGTTTTTCCTACATCTAGATTTATCCTTTTACGATGAACAAGTTGGTAGAAAAATAATGTTTAGGATTTACCAATATCGAAGCGATATTGGGAGGCAATGATGAGCGCTTCAGAGAAAAGACCCGAGTTTCGTAAGGATCTGATTCTCAACGGCTTTAAAGCACTTGAATTACTTGATCCTGCGGTGAGAATGGCGATCTTAAAACGGTTTCCTCAAGCCACATTGCAGAATATCTATCAATCCAAGGACAGTGAATGGCTTCCGCTTGAATACGATATACAGTTGTCTGATTGCATGATGGCCGAGGTTAGTGAGGAGGAATATTTCAAATTTTGTGTAAATACCACTAAGTTGTTGATTGAATCCTCACTATTGGGGCCGTTCGTTCGATCCCTCTTACATTTGTTTCGAATCTCGCCAAAATCAATATTGAAGATCGCCCCAAGAATATGGAACCGCTGTTACCGAAATTGCGGGACGGTTTCAATCTCTGAAAAAACAATGGGTTGTATAGAAATCTTATTGAGTGACTTGCCATCAATATTTATGGAAAGTAAGCATTATATAATAGCCATCGTTGGATTTATTCATACGTTGGCTGAGTTCTCGGGAGCCAAAAACGCGAAGGTTGTGCTAGAACAGCAATCAAAAAGTAAAAGAAACACCGTCATCAATCTTTTTTGGGATGCTGGCAAGTAATTCAGTTGGACAATGTTTTTTACCATCGGGGGCTATAGAGAAAAAGTGACTTCATCTATTTTTTCCATCGTCGCCGCCGTCGTCTATGGCGGCCTGGCTCTGCTCCATATCTATTGGGGCTTCGGAGGGTATTGGCCGGGACGGAGCGAAGAAAGTCTCGCACGCAGTATCGTGGGCGGACCGCCGGGAATGCGGATGCCGTCTCCGCTTGTTTGTTTAGGCGTGGCATTAGTGCTCATCGGCGCTGCCTGGGTGGTTTTGGCCGCTAACGACATGGTCGAGTCTATTGCATCGCCGGCCGTGTGCCGCGTGTTGGCTTTAATAAGCGCCGTTATTCTATTACTGCGCGGCGTGGGGGGCTTTTTTGAGGTTCACTTTCGTCCGCTTATCCGCGGCAGTCGCTACGAACGGCTCAATACCATACTTTACTCCCCGTTGTCGTTGGTGCTTTCGCTCCTGACGTTGGTGTCTGCCCTCGGTTAGCGTTACGCTTTAGATGGTGGGGTAACAGCGATGTTTCCGGCGTTACTACTCATTCCCGTGTTGTTGCTCGCCGAATCGGCGCCACAGGTCGAGGTGCACATCACCCCGCCGCAGCCGTCCCAAGGTGAGTTGGTGGTAATCGAGCTGCTCCATGGTGCGCCGGGAACGCAGGCGTACGGAAGCTTCAATGGCATGCCGCTGCGTTTTTTTGCCGATGGCCACGGTCGGATGCGCGCCCTCGCGGCTGTGGCGCTCCAGCAACCAGCGGGCGAGGTGCCGCTTTTGGTTACCATCAAATCCCCCGGCGCCGACCCCATTGATCTGAAACAATCAGTGCCCGTCAGGGCGGGAACCTTTGGCACCGAAAAGATATCGGTTGACACCAAGTACATCTCGCCGCCGAAAGAGGTGACCGTGCGCATCAAACGGGAAAGCGCCCTGCTGGACAAAATTTATCAGTCTGCGCCGACCGAGCGTCAATGGCGGGGGGATTTTTCTCCACCCAGCGATGCGCCGGTCGGCTCGGCGTTTGGCCTGCGCCGAATGTTCAACGGGATTCAGAACAGCCGCCATTGGGGGGTCGACATCAGCGCCAACCTGGGCGATCCGGTGGCCGCGGTCAATGACGGCACGGTCGTCATGGCCATGGACCTTTACTATAGCGGCGGAACCGTGATTGTCGATCACGGCCTGAAGCTATACTCGCTCTATTTTCATCTTTCGAAATTCGAGGTGGCGGTCGGCCAGAAGGTTTCTAAAGGCCAACTCATCGCCCGGGTGGGCGCTTCGGGTCGGGCGACCGGCCCGCATTTGCATTTGTCCACCCGACTGGATAAGATCCTTTTTGATCCCGAAACGCTGCTGCATTTTAATTTTGAAGAGAAAGGAAGGCCGGCGCCCGGGAAGCCTGCGGCGCGCCCGGAATCTGCGTCGCCCTAGCTACATCCCCGAGGTGATCATCCATTTGCCATTTTCGCGGGCGAGCGCCATTTCGTTGACTTCGTCGGTCAGTTGCCATTTCTCTCCCACGGGTAACGCCATCAAGTAGCGAGCGATGTAGCGATAATCGATAACGGCCTTGTCGCCCTCGACTTTGACCTCTTTGAGGATAATTTCCAAATCGCATTTTTTGATCAACTTGAAATGTTCGGTGAAATGCGTATGGAGGCCGTCCTTGTTGTAATCGTCGCTGGTGTCGGCGGTGCCGCTGGTCTCGTAGAATTTATCAGAGGCCAGCGCAACCAGGGTATCGATATCAAGGTTTTCATACGCTTGGCGGAACTTCTCCATTATCTGCAGCAGTGCTCGATTGTCGGGGGTGTCCTTGAGTTCGATTTCGATGTTCGGGATCAACCGCGGGCCGCACCCCATCGCCAGGATTGCAATGGACATGCCGAACGCTAGTCGCCATTTCATGGTGAATCCTCCTTAGAAAATTCAGGTTTGCGTTAAAAGTTGCCAGGTGTCAAGTTTGATATCAGGAGAGCATCACGGAGATGCATATACATAAAAACAGCCTATACCATCTCGCTATTCCCAACCTGAATAATGCGTCAAAGTATCAACGGTTGCACAACCCGGTCTTTTTTTGCTAAGGTTCCAGCAGAGGTTGGAAGCGCGCATGAAAAAAGTCAAACCTGAAGTCGCAGATCCGTTAGTCATTGCGGAACGAACGTTCGCATCGCGGCTGTTGATCGGCACCGGCAAGTTTTCCTCGGCCTCCGTGATGCGTAAAGCCGTCGAAGCGAGCCAGGCCGAGATCGTCACCGTGGCGCTGCGTCGGGTTGATCTCGATCGACCGCAGGATGACATGCTTCAAGCGCTCGCCGGCGGAAGGTACCTCGTGTTGCCGAACACCTCGGGCGCCCAGAATGCCGAGGAGGCCCTCCGCATGGCCCGCCTGGCCCGCGCCGCGGGGATGGAGCCATGGATCAAGCTCGAGGTCACCCCCGATCCGAGGAGTTTGCTTCCCGATCCGGTGGAGACCCTCAAGGCGGCGGCTATTTTGGTGCGGGAGGGCTTCGTGGTTCTTCCCTATATGCAGGCCGATCCGATTTTGGCCAAGCGACTCGAGGGTGTCGGCTGCGCTTCGGTCATGCCGTTGGGAAGCCCCATCGGGACCAATCGCGGGATACGCACCAAGGATGCGCTCGAAATGATCATCGCCCATGCCATGGTCCCGGTCGTGGTGGACGCCGGGTTGGGGTCTCCCGCCCATGCCGCCGAGGCGCTCGAGATGGGCGCGGCCGCGGTGTTGGTAAATACCGCTATCGCCACGGCCCGCGATCCGGTGCGGATGGCCGCGGCCTTCCGCCTGGGGGTGCAAGCCGGGCGTGAGGCGTATCACGCCGGCCTTGCCGGTAAGGCCCTCGATGCCCAGGCTTCAAGTCCATTGACGGGGTTTTTAACTTCATGACTTTTGGCGAAACGTTGGCACGGTATGATGTTCGCGCGATGCGCCGGCAGGTAGCGGAAGCCAGCGGCCGACAGGTCGAGTCCGCGCTCGCTCGGGCGCAACTCTCTATGGACGATCTGTTGGTTTTGTTATCGCCCGCGGCCGTACCCTATCTCGAGGAAATCGCCAAGCGCGCACGGTTGCTGACCATCCAACGATTTGGGCGGGTGATAACGCTCTATGCCCCGCTCTATCTCTCGAACGTGTGTTCCAACGCCTGCCGTTACTGTAATTTCAATGCCCAACAACCAGTCCCCCGCACTATCCTCAGTACGGCCGAGATTCGACAAGAAGCGTCTTATCTGCGCGGCATGGGTTTCCGGCATATCCTGTTGGTTTCCGGTGAAGCGCCGCAGCGTTTTCCTGTCAGTCGGTTGGAGGAATCGCTGGCCGCCTTGACGGGCGAGTTTTCAACCCTATCGATCGAGGTTCAACCCCTGACGCAGGCTGAGTATGGTCGTATGGTCGACGCGGGGGCAGGCGGGGTGACCCTTTACCAGGAGACCTACGATCGCGAGGTATATGCTGCGGTTCATCCGGGAGGGCCGAAGCGCGATTATGATCTGAGATTGGGGGCGCTCGAACGGGCAGGGGAGGCTGGCATACGCCGGTTGGGAATCGGCTCGTTGCTCGGCCTCAATGATGTTCGTAGCGAAGCAATAGCCCTCGCGCTGCACGCAGAGTATCTTATGAAACGTTTCTGGTGCAGCACCGTTTCGATAAGCGTGCCGCGCCTGCGGCACGCCGCGCCGGATTTTCGCGTGCCTATGCCGGTTGCTGATCGGGAGCTCGTGCAGCTGCTGTGTGTGTTGCGGCTTGCCTTCCCCGATGTCGGGCTCGTGCTCTCTACCCGCGAGCCGGCGTGGCTTCGCGATGCGCTCATCCCCTTGGGGCTGACCCAGATAAGCGCCGGATCGTGCACCACGCCCGGCGGCTACACCAAGCAGCTTCGGGCGGGGGCTCAATTCGAGGTCGAAGATAGGCGCAGTCCGAACGAAGTTGCCGAAGTCATCCGGGCGTCAGGATACGATCCGGTGTGGAAGGATTGGGACCGAGTCATGCATGGAGGACAGGTATGAAAATAACTATCAATGGTCGCACACGAAAATTGCGCGAAGGTCTCAGTTTAAAGGCCTGCCTGGCGGAACTCAAGCTCGATCAGCGTGCAGCGGTAGTCGAGCGCAACCGCGAGGTGGTGCACCGAGAGAAATTTGCCGATGTCCTGTTGGAGGACGGGGACATCCTCGAGGTGGTGCGCTTCGTCGGCGGGGGGTAAGGGGTGAGGTCCAAGGCGGCATTGCTCGATTTCGATCTCTACCCTGTCACCGGCGAAAAATATTCGCGGCGTCGCAACGACCTCGATGTATTGGAAGCGTTACTTAAGGGTGGAGCTTCGATTGTGCAATTGCGCGAGAAGGAGATCGATGACCGCTCGTTCTATGAGCTGGCGTTGGCTTTTCGCCGCCGCACCCGGCAGGCACACGCGACGTTGATCCTCAACGATCGCGTGGACATCTGCGTGGCGGTTGATGCGGATGGCGTGCACCTCGGTCAAAATGATCTCCCGATTCCGGTTGCGCGCCGATTGGTTGGTCACCAACGCATCATCGGTGTCTCAACCCACAGCTTAGATGAAGCCTTGCGGGCGGCGGCACAGGGAGCGGACTACATCAATGTCGGGCCCATCTACCCTACCGTTACCAAGGAGCACGTTGGGCCGGCAGTGGGAATCGAGCTTTTTCAACAGGTCAGCCGTCAGGTGCAGCTACCCATCACCGTGATGGGCGGCATCAAGCTCGACAATCTTGATCCGTTGCTCGAGGCCGGGGCGCGGCGTATCGCCGTAGTCACGGCCGTCGTCTCTGACGACGATATCAGCGAGGCAGTTCGGCAGTTGCGGGCAAAGATCGCGGAGTATCGCCGCCGCCCCGTGAACAGCGCCGGTTAGAGGATTGATCATGGATCGCAGAATTTTCAAAAGCCTCCAAAAAAGAATCAGTGAAAACATCGATCTGATAGTCGAAGAGATCAAAAATACCGGCGAGCTGGCCGAGCTGCTCTACCGAGCGAGTACCGGCGAAAAACTTTCGGCCGACGAGCGCGCCACCATGCGGGATGAGTTGCTGGACATCGTGCGTTCAATTCCGTCACTGGCTATCTTTTCCCTCCCCGGCGGCGTGGTGCTGCTTCCTCTGGTGTTTAAGTACCTTCCCGACGGTCTCAAACCGCGCGGGTTTGCCAGAAAGTCCGCTCGGAGCCGAAAAAACAAGAAAGACCCGAAAGTTAGTAGTTGAACGTAGCGGTGATCAATGGGAGCTTAGCTTCATCTCCTGGCATCACTTCAGATCAGAGCTTAGATCCGCTCCCACCGTGGTGGACCCGAGTTTCAAGCTGAAAAGCGACGCCGCTGTGACGCCCAGATCCGCGATGCGTATGGGCGTGTTGTCTTCACCCGTTTTACCGCCGGGGGTGGAGATGGCCGCGACAATGGGCAGCGTGTCAACCGACCCGTGGCCGCCATTGTACACCCGCCACGGCGGGGTCCATGTCGGGGCCTTGATTCCCACGTTGGGAACGTGCCCGTTGTATGCCGGTATCTGCCAGCCGTTTTTCGCCAGTATGAACAGGTCTGGCCAGATCATGGTCTTTTCATGGTCCACATCGACATACCACGTATGGTACAGCTCCCCGGAGAGGCACACGCCCTCGACACCGTTTTTCATGTCGTTCCGGTCGAGCACCCACCAGGGGCATTCCTGGCTTCCCGGTTTCGGGGTTTTGCGCCGTGTGCGCAAGGAGGAGCTTCTTGGCCAGCGGGATCTGTTCCTTTCGCTCGCGCCAGTACAGGGTGCCGTACGAGCTTACACTGAAGGCGTAAATATTCTTATTCTGCACCAGCCCCGCCTCCTCGAGGAGCCCCATGAGGTCGGTGGAAGAAAAGTCGCTTACGGAGAGGTGGTTGGTAGCGCAGTGGTCGCTCAGGAGGATGACGGTGGCCGCGTCAAGCGCCCCTTGCTGTTCGAGGCCGTTCATGAGCCGGCCGAACTGGATGTCCACATCGCGAACGACGTCAAGGATTCGCGCTTTTAAAGAGAAGCGTGTTTCTCTTGCTCACGAGTTGGTATTCCGGGTTGTCTTCGCAGTCCTTCGGGGGCACAAAGGGCGGGTCGACTTGGGTGAACTCAGCGGGGTCCGGGGCGTTTCCGATGCAATGGCCCGCGTCGTCACACTGGGCCAGAAGGATGTATGCCAGCTCCGGGTCTTCCCTTCGGAAAATCTCCAACGTTGAATCCACCACCCACCGGTTGTGGGGAAAATGGCTAGCGAAATACTCCATCTGGAGCGTAAGCAGGCCGCCCTGGCCGGTGTATAACCGGGTCATGACGTTGCTTGGCCGCATGCTCCCCGCAAAAAATCCCTGATGTCCGGACTCCGGGTCACAGGCGGCATCGTTGTCCGTTTCGGGGTCGGCCAGGCTCTCTCTCTTCGGTGGTTGAAGATAGGCCGGGTGCTCGGGCCCCGTCACCAGGATGTCCACGCAGGTGCCCGGCTTCTGATCCTTGAACATCTTGCCCACCCACTCCTTGCCGGTGATAAACAAGGTCCTCGAGTCGGGCCAGCGCCGCTTCCAGGCGTGGAATAGGGTGTCTACCGGACGTCCCTGATCGTCCTTGGCAAGAGAGAGGTTCGATTGAGCGATGAGAATTTCCCCGTTCTCATCCCACTGTTCGGGCTGCGCCCACACGCCGATGATGCCCGTTTGGGCCGACGATGTGCCGGCCATGGCATTGAGGTGGTTCATGTCCGTTGCCGCGGGGAGATATGCTTTTGCATCGCGGAACCATAGGGATTTCTTACAGAAATCCCCGGATATTGGGCATTAGCCAGTCGCCCTCTCGTCCCCCGGACAGACCGTTGGCGTCGAGATCGAGGTACTTTGGGTGCAGGGCGTCGATGGCTATGAAGATAAGTTTTTTTCGGTTTGCAGGGGACTTTCGAATTGACACAGGAAGCACCGGAGATATCTTGTGCCTCCAGGGACCAAAGACCCAGGCCAGGAGGCCGCCGCCCGCAAGGGCTGTAGCCAAGCTTAAGAACGCCCTTCTCCTAAACTTACCCCCCTTTTTTATCGGGACCGCGGTTTCTTCTTTCTGAAACATATACGTCCTACGCGAATCGTTTTAATATTCCATGAAGTTTGCCGATTCCATTGTCCGCAAATACCTGACCAGAGTCAATGAACATCCGTATCATTGTAACGCAACCCCCGGTGGGAGAGTTGTCTGGTTTTCTGACGGCAGAATAGGGCAGTTTGTAGATGTAACTAATACGAATACAACGATAAACTACATTTAGCGATGAAATGCAAAGAATAGGTGCTGCTGGTGCAACTTTCTGTGACTGATGAATAACCTCATTAAAACAAGTAGTACAGTATTATTGTAACCATGTTCCGCAATTTTAAGTTGCTATGCATAAGGCGAATATTAATTTCAGTATAGCTAATTTATTGTTTTAATATAATAATATTTATTTTATCTTCTGGCATGAGTGTTGCTTCAATTAATAGTTACTGTGAAGACTATAAGCACTGGCGTGTGAATCTAAAATGTTTTTATATTTCCTATTATTAAGGAGGTCACGAACATGGTAAAGAACAAGTACGTCCTGGGTGTAATGGTGTTGAGTTTCTTAGCAGCCGCTTGCGACACGGGCGGAGTCGATGGGGTCGACACGGGTACCGACGTGGCAGCTCTTACCAGCGGTCCGGGGACTATCATCTCGTCACAAGGCGTCTTTTTCTCTACTGATCTCATCTTGGGTCTCCCGGATCTTACGGTTCAGGCATGGAAAATCGTGTACCAATCGACCGATGCGCTCGGCAATCCTGACCAGGTTTCGGGGACGGTGCTTGTGCCCATCTCATGGTGGCTCCTTGGACCCCGACCGATACTCGGTTTCGCGCCCGAGACCCAGGGCATGGCCGATCGCTGCGCACCGTCGGTGACCATGCCGACCGGCGCCTACCTTGAGGCCTCCCTCATCAAGAGCGCGCTCAACAATGGCTGGGCCGTAGCACAAACCGACTACCAGGGACTCGGCACGCCCGGCACGCACCCCTACGCCAACAGAAATTCCAACGGCCATGCGGTGCTCGACGTGGTTCGCGCAGCGATGCGCTTGTCCTCTGCAGGACTGAGCACCAGCGCTCCGGTGGTGATATGGGGCTATTCCGAGGGTGGACAGGCGGCGACTGCGGCCGGCGAGCTGCAGCCCAGCTATGCGCCCGAGCTGAAACTCAAGGGAGTGGCCGCGGGCGGCGTTCCCGCCGACCCGGTAATCTGTGGCAACTACCTGAACGGCAGCCTGTTTATGTCATTCTTCATGTACTCGATGCTGGGACTGGATGCCGCCTACCCCGAGCTGCAGCTGAAAAACTACCTGAACGCCACGGGCACGGCTGCCTTTGCCACTGCTAATAATACCTGTGACATTGACGGGGTGTTGGACTTCGCCCTCCAAACGTTCTCAGAATACGTCACGAGCGATCCGACCCAGACGCCAGCCTGGGGCGCCCGCATCATGCAACAAAAACTAGGGACTCTCGTCCAGCCGGTGCCCTACTATCAATACCACGCCGATCTCGACGAGGTCGTTCCCATCGGCCAGGCCCAAACCCTGCACGCGACCTACTGCAGCATGGGTGTGAAAACGGTATTTGCAACGGTATCCCTCAGCGATCACATTTTAGGCGAATATAACGGGGCATCGAATGCCCTGAGCTTCCTAAATGATCGAATTTGGGGTGTGACTGCACCAAGAAGCTGCCCCTAACCTGATTTTCTCGCGAGCAACCCGCTAACTTTCAATCCCGTCACACATACATTGAATTTCGATTCTTGACGACCTGAACAAGTGATATGATGCAGATTCCCGTTTCAGGTGAGACGACTAGTTCCCGGCGTCAAATTAATATACCAGTCGTAATACGATGTGTGAGCAACGTTGACCACGACAACAAAGCTATCAAAGCCCCAAAAAATACTTGTTCAACCAAGTGTGATGAGATTTGGACCGGGTGGGACTGGGATTTATTACGGTTGGTTTATCGTGGCGGTCGCCTTCATCGCGAATTTCCTGGGGTCGGGGACCGCTTTCTACATATTCAACGCGTTCATCGAACCGCTTTGCGAGACGAGGGGATGGACGCGCGCCCAAATAAATATCGCACCGATGCTGGGCTATGTCGTCAATCTTTTCGGCGTGCTTTTTTATGGGACCATGGTGGCGCGCGTCGGTCCGCGCATCCTCATGATCTGCGGTTCGGTCATTGCCGCAGTTTCTTTTTGTCTCCTGGGCGTGGCGACGGACCTGCCGGTGTTCTACGTTTTGTTTATGCTCCTTTTTCTTCGGCGTCAGCGGCATGAGCGGGATCGTGACGGCAACGGCCGTCGGCAACTGGTTCGTGCTCAGGAGGGGCAATGCGCTCGGTCTCGCGACCGCAGGCGTTTCGGTGGCCGGCGTGATTTTGCCGGCCGCGGCCCACGCGATTATTCAAACGAGCGGCCTGTTTTACGCGTTTTTATGGATCAGTGTAGCTATTATTGCGGTCGCCCCGCTGTCCTTCGCCGCCATACGGACCCGGCCCGAGGATTATGGCCTTCTGCCGGATGGCGCCGTTCATGAATCGGGCGTTGTATACGACGAGGGCCCGTTTCATAACCGAGAGCAGTCGTATTCGCAGAATAACGTCACGGTGCACTGGACCCTTCCGATGGTCGTGCGGAACCGGTCGTTCTGGAAGATCGGCGTCGCCTACGGCCTCAGCATGACATCGGTCTTGGGCGTGATGTTTCAGCTCAAGCCCCGGTTCGGCGACGTCGGCTTTGACGGCGATACAGCGATGAAACTTATGGCGGCCACGGCGCTCGTGGGCGCGGTCGGGAAATATGCCTGGGCGTATCTTTGTGACAAATTTCCCTCCCGCACGGTCGTAACCGTGTTGCTGCTGCTAAACGCCGTCGGATTGGGCATAGGGATCATTCACGGTTCCCTGGCCGCGGTCATACTATTCATAGTGATGTATGGTTTCGCCATGGGAGGAGTGGTTTCCACCCAGCCGGTAATCATCGCCGACTTCTACGGGCGGGATACGTATCCTACCGTGGCCCGGTATATCGGGATTGTCGTCGGCATCGATTGCATCGGATACCCGATTATGGGGATGAGCTTCGACCTTACCGGATCGTATGATTCAGCGTATCTGGTATTTATAGCGCTTAATGTCATCGCGGCGGTTATCATCGGATCGTTGAAACGGACCGAACGGCAGTAAAAAGTATTTGTAGTTCTCCTCGGCCAGTACCACGATTTTGATTAAAAGAACCTTCAGGATTTACAAGAAAAAGTGTCTCTTGATTCTTCGACCATCCCGCAGTATAGTCCTGCACGATGCGTAACGAATCAAATCGCACGGGCAGCAGTGAAACCTTGAATCAGCGCGGGATCGAATTAGCCAACCGCGGCTGGCTGGAAGAAGCGCTGCGCGAATTCGGACGCGCCATCGATCTGGATCGAAGCTCGCCCTTCCCGCGCATCAACCGGGCGAGCGTGTACCTTGAGCAGGGCCGCAGCCTGGATGCGCTCGAAGATCTCCTTGCCGCGGTCCGCCTCGCGCCCGAGGATCCGACGACGCATTACCATTTAGGGGTTCTTCTCTCTCAATGCGGTTCGGCCCTCGCTCTTGGCGAACTGCAGACCGCGCTCAATCAAGACCCCGAAGGGCTCGACATACTCATCCAACTCGCCTGTACCTACGCGGATCGCGGAGAGTATCGCGAAGCTGAACAGATGTTTAAAGCGGCGCTGGCGCTCGAACCGGACGATCCCTTCGCCAACCACGAATTCGGTATTTTTTTAATGGACCACGGTCAAATCCACGAGGCCATCAAGCGACTGAAGCTGGCACTCGTGAGCCTCCCGAAGGAAGCAGAGATTGAAACCGATCTCGCCATGGCCTTTATCCAGGCCGGGTTCTACGATCAGGCCATGACGATTCTGACCACGGTCCTCAAGCGCCAGCCGGACAATCTGCACGCGCATTATAACCTGGCCGCTATTCATGCCAATCGCGGCGAGATCGACCTGGCGCTTGCCCAATTGCATAAGGCGGCGGCGATAGATCTTAAAAAAGTTCAGAACTGGCTCTTGGATGATTCCATGTTCGATGGGTTGAGGACCCATGCGCTGTTCAAAGAGTTCCTCGGCAACGCGAGCCGACGAGATATCGAGTGAAGACTAGCCCTTTACTTCTTTCAATCAAAATGTTACTTGAACGCAAGCATGGTTTGTTTGTTGGAACCTTGGCACAGGGATTGGTCCACCGAGGGGTGTCTCGTTGAAAATACGTCGCCTGGAGATAATCGGGTTTAAATCTTTCATCGAGCGAACCAAATTACGTTTTGACGATTGTATCACCGGTATCGTCGGGCCAAACGGCTGTGGCAAGAGCAACATCGTGGACGCCATCCGCTGGGTCATGGGCGAGCAAAACCCCCGCAGCCTCCGCGCCAAAATTATGGAGGAAGTCATCTTTGCCGGCAGCGAGAGCCGGCCGCCGCTCGGCATGGCCGAAGTCTTTATCACGTTCGAGAACGACGGCCGCAACGTCCCGCCCGAGTACGCCGCCTACCCCGAGATTACCGCTGGCAGGAGGTTGTTTCGCTCAGGCGAGAGCGAGTATTCAATCAACCGCACCCCCTGCCGATTGCTTGATGTCCAGGACTTGTTTTTGGGCACCGGCGTCGGCACCCACGCGTACTCGATCATTGGTCAGGGTCAAGTGGGTCTGCTGGTCAGTCAGAAGCCCCAGGAACGCCGGGCGTTGATCGAGGAAGCCGCCGGTATCAGCAAGTATAAAGCCCGCAAGAAGATCGCCGAACGCAAAATGGAGCAGACCCAACAAAACCTCCTGCGGGTTACCGACGTTATCATCGAGATAAAACGGAACATCGATTCCCTCCAACGCCAGGCTCGAAAGGCCGCCCGCTATCGCAAGTTGCGCGACCAGTTGTACGAGATCGAGTTGCATGTTGCGACCCATAAATTTCTCGAGCTTGCGGCCGCGCAGCGCTATCTCCAACAGCAGCAGCAGCGGTTGTCCACCGAGCAGACCGAGCGCCAGAGCCAACAGGCCCGCCTGGAGGTTTCGCTGGAGGAGCGTCGGACGAAGTTGCTCGATGATGACCGCGTCCTTTCAACGCGCCAGGAAGCGCTTTTTGCCACCGACAATCAGGTAAACCTCAACGAGAAGAACATCGAGTTTCTCGAGCAAGGAGCTTGACGCGCAGGGGGGACGTTCGCGGCAATCAGCCCTGGAGATAGAGGATCTGCGTGCCAAGTTGGCCGGGCTTGCCAACGAGGTTGCGGCGGCGCAGGAAGGGTTCGCCACGCAACGCGAAGTGGCTGCGAGCGCCGATATACGCCTGCGTGAACGCGAAGAGGATTTGCAAAAGCAGGGTCAAAAGGTTAATCAGCTCGCCGCGGAAATTGAACTGCAGCGCCAGGAGCAAGCCACCCTGGGTGAGGAAGCCGCCGGTCATAAAAGCCGATTGACTCATTTGGATCAGCGGCTGATCGATCTGGAGGGGCGTTATGCCCAGGCCGAAGGTGAACGCGCCGCGGTGCAGCAGCGCTTGTCTGAAGCCCAGCAGAAGAAAGGGTCCGAGAGCGAGAGTCTCAGCCAACTGCGCCAAATGCACCAATCGCTGGTCGAGCGGCGCTCGGTGCAGGAGAATTCGCTCAGCGAACTCCAAGCCCAGCTCGCCATGGTCGAAGCCAAGAGCCTATCGCTGCGCGATGAGATCGGCCACCGGCGCTCCCGGCTCGAGTCTTTGCAGGAACTCGAACGCACCTATGCCGGTTGCCTGAGCGGGGTGCGTTGGGTGATGAAAAACGCGCGCGTGGAGGAGGATCAGGCGCCCGTGGTCGGTTTGGTGGCCGACATACTGCAAGCGCCGTCGCGCTACGAGACGGCGGTGCAGGCGGTGTTGGGGGATCGGTTGCAGAGTGTGGTGGTGCGCTCGCAGGAAGTTGGCTTTGCGTCGGTGGACTACCTCAAGAAAGCCGCCGAAGGGCGCTCGTCGTTCATCCCGTTATCGTTACGAGAGGCTGAGGACACCGATCTCTCGGCGGTTCATGGACCCGGTGTTATCGGTCCGCTGCAGGGTTTGATTTCGTATGAGCCTCAATATGACAACGTCTTGCACTATCTGATGGGTGATGTGGTGGTGGTCGAAGATCTGCCCGCCGCCCTGGCGGTTTGGCAGGCCAACGGGCATAAAGCCACCCTGGTGACACTCGAAGGCGACGTTCTGGAACCGCAGGGGGTGCTCACCGGCGGTTCGCTCGAAGGTCCGGCCACCCACCTGCTCGAGAACAAGCGCGAGATACGGGAGCTGCAGGATCTCCTGCAGGATCTCGATGCTGAATCGGTCATATCAAAAGAACTCTGCGGACAGCTTAAAGCGCAGGTCGCACAGCTCACGGCGGAAATCGGCACCCTCCAGCAAAACTCGCACGACGAGGAGCTGCGCATCGTCGACCACCAGAAAGACCTGAATCACCTAACCGATCAGGTAGGCCTGTTCTCCGCGCGACTCGAAGAGATCAATTTCAGCTGCCAGAAACTTCGCCACGAAATCGAGAGCGTTCAGCACGATCAGCGGCGCAGCCGCGAGCTGCTCGCGAAAGCCAGCGTGCGCCAGCATGAGCTTGACGAAAACATTCGCACCTGTCGGGGTGCGCTCGATGAGGAAAAACGCTGCCAGGCTCTATTGAGTCAGGATGTGATCGAGCTCAAGGTTCAACACGCGCAAAGCCGCGAGAAACTCGAGGCCGCCGGACAGAGCCTCGAACACCTTTCCGGCACCCGCATGGATCTCGAACAGCGTATTGAAAAGCTACGCGCCGACGTCATCGCCTGCAACCAGCAGTCAGTTCAAGCCAAGGAGCGTATCGAAGAAAGCCGCCGGGAAATCTCGCACTTGCTCACCCAGCGCGAACAACAGCAGGGCGAATTATCGCAGTTGCGCTCGGCGTATGAAGAACTCCTGGCGCAGGTTCATGCCGATGAAAGCCAGCTCAAGGAGCTCCGCCACAGCCTGGATCGGGTCACGCGCGAGCTGAACGAGGCCGTCCTGCGGCTCCACGAGATTGAACTCGAATGCAAACACCTGCAGGAAGACGTCCTACGGCGCAACAAATGCGAAATTGAGAGCTGTTTGCTGGCCTATCATCTCCTGCCGACGCCGACTCCCGACACCCTCGCCCGAGCCGATAAACTCCGTACGGAAATCGAACGCTTAGGCGAGGTGAATCCCAATGCGGTCGAGGCGTACGAGGAGCTTTTGAAACGCTACGAGTTTCTCAACACGCAGAGTCAGGACCTCAACGACTCGCTTCAAAAACTACAGAAGGTAATCCAGAAGATCAATCGTACCAGCCGCGCGCGATTTGCCGAGGCCTTCGAGGCGATCAACGCCAAATTCCAGGAGGTCTTCCCGCGCTTGTTCAACGGCGGCAGAGCGTACTTGACGCTCGAAGAAGCCGAGGATGTTCTTGAAGCGGGCGTGCACATTGTATCCCAACCCCCGGGTAAAAAGCTCCAGAGCATCGACCTACTTTCCGGCGGTGAGAAGGCGCTGACCGCAGTGGCGTTGCTCTTCGCGATCTTTTTAATTAAGCCGACGCCGTTTTGTTTGCTCGATGAAGTCGATGCGCCGCTCGACGACGTCAACATCGACCGCTTCAACGCGATGGTGCGGGAGATGAGTGCAGGCAGCCAGTTTATCCTGATCACCCATAGCAAGCGCACCATGGAGATGCTCGACCGGCTCTACGGCATTACTATGGAAGAGCCCGGCATCTCGACCGTGGTCACCATACAACTCAAGAGTCAAGAAGAACCCTCCCGGCAAGCGGCACGCTAGCATCTCCGAGGCGATCCACGATGATTTCTTTTCTTGATCCATTGCTGCGAGCCGTTTGGGGAGCCGGCGCAGCGACCGCCGGCGCGGACGATGGCGGCATGGTTGGTGCCGTTGTAGCGGGTGCGGTGGCGGTGTTGTTTGGCTGGCTTATCATCGCGGCCGTTCGTAAAAAGTTGCTCTCGAGCAAGGGTCGCTTGGGCGGCATCGAAGAAGAACAACAAGAGGCTGCGGAGTCTGCTCGGCTGTGGGTCGAGGCGCGCCGACGAACCAGCGATCAGGATTCGGAAGAAGCAGAAGGTGCTACCGGGGAAGGGGAAGACGAGGAACCGGGTCGGCCCGAAGTGGATCTGCAAACCGAACTTCTGGAACGGGCGCGCAAGCGGCGCGATGAACAGCCGGTTGTCAAGCAGCGCTCGCCGCAACAACCGGTCCTCAAACTGGTGCCGCCGCCGTCGGTTGAACCGCCCCCGGCGCCGCAGAAGCCCCCTCCCGGCGCCGCACCGCCGACCGCGGCACCCGAGCCTCAGCCGAAAGAAGCCCCCACGCGAGAGCCGGAGCACAGGCCTTCGCCCGATGTTGGCCCCCACAGCCTTGAGGATGGTTTGCAGAAAACCCGCCGTGAGGGCTTTGTGTCCTCCTTGAGCCGGCTGTTTAGCCGCGGGGCGCTCAGTGAATCGGTGGTTGAGGAACTTGAGGAAATCCTTTTTACCGCCGATATCGGACCGCGTACCTCGCAACGCCTGATTGATTTTCTGCAGAACGAGCTCGACCAGAGGGAGCGCTCTGACACCGCAATGCTGTTTACCGCCCTTCAGGGCAAGATCCGCAGCATGCTCGAGGTCAAGGCGCCTCCCTTGGACATAGCCAAGGCGAAGCCATTGGTAATTCTGGTGGTTGGGGTAAATGGCACGGGGAAAACCACCACCATCGGCAAACTGGCCCAGCGCTACACCCAGGAAGGAAAGAAGGTGATCCTTGCGGCCGGTGACACGTTCCGGGCCGCGGCCGAAGAGCAACTTGATATCTGGGGCAAGCGCGCCAAGGCCCAGGTCATTCGTGGGCAAGAAGGCGCGGATCCCGGAGCGGTGATCTTCGACGCGATCAGCGCGGCCAAGAGCCAGGGTGCCGATATGGTGATCGCCGACACGGCCGGCCGGTTGCACACCAAGGTAAACCTGGTCGAGGAGCTGCGCAAGGTGCAGCGCGTCTGCGGCAAGGCGCTCCCGGGCGCGCCCCACGAGGTGTTCCTGGTGCTCGACGCCACCACCGGCCAAAACGCCATCAATCAGGCCAAGCAGTTCCACGAGACGCTTAACCTCACCGGTATCGTACTCACCAAACTCGATGGAACCGCCAAGGGCGGGGTCATCATCGGCATATGCGACACCTTCGGCATTCCCGTGCGTTTCATCGGCATAGGCGAGCACGTCGATGATCTGCGGCCGTTCGAGCCCGAGGCGTTCGTCAAGGCGATGTTCACATAGGTGGGAGGTTACTCTTAGGCTTTTATGTGATACGTACGGTCGTGAATTTCATAGATTAGGAGCTGCCCATGATCAATGAGAGAATGGAAGACAACATCATTATTGCAACGTTCGATAACGGAAAATTCAACTCCATAACCCACGATTCGCTCAAACAGCTGAGCGCAATTATCAAGAAAGTAAATGAGGTCGACGAGATAAAAGGGCTGATCCTGACCGGCGCCGCCAGGGTATTCTGCTCGGGTTTTGATCTGCCGATGTTTTTGGGCTTCAAGGATCTCAAAGAGGTACTGGCGTTTTTTGAAGAGGCCGAAGACATATTCATAGATTTTTTCATGTGCAAAAAGCCCGTTGTGGCGGCGATCAACGGAGCGGCCATGGCCGGCGGGCTCATTCTGGCCATGGCGTCCGATTATCGCGTGTGCAAAAACCATCCAAAGATTCAGATCGGTATGAGCGAGATTAAAATCGGCCTCGGCCTTTCGGTGGTGCAGACGGAGATCATGAGATTCGGTCTTGACGGCAATAAAAAGTTTCAGGAGGTCATGTATTTCGGCGAACGACACACTATTGAAAAAGCGCAGGCGCTCGGTTTGGTCGATGAGCTGGTTACGGATGAGCAACTCATTCCCCGGGCAAAAGAGATCATCACGACCTGGATAGACAACCCCGGCCGCGCCTTTATGAATCTCAAACAAGGCCTGAGGTTTCCTGCAGCCGAGAGAATGAGAAAATACCTCAAGGAAACAGACTGGCGCTCGAACTTCAAGGTCTTCTTCGAGCCACAGACAAGGACCGCGCTGGAGATGGTCAGGAAAATGATGGAAGGGTAAGCGCGGATTCGTTCCAAGCGGAATACAATCACGTCTTCATTCGAGCGAGCTCCGCCTCGGACAGCCGGCAGTACAACGGCTCCAGACGGTGCGGGGAGTCGGTATCGTTGGCTGCCAAACGCGGAAGGGCCAGCAACCCGATTGCAGAAGCTTGGATCTGATGGAGCTGTGGGTCATCGGGGATAATGGCCCGGGCGCCGAGCGCATCGGCGAATAGGTCGCGGTAGCGCGTCAGGCCGTTACCCAAAAGCGCCACCGGTGCTGTTCCTTCCGCAAGCCGTTGTGCGAATTGTGCGGGCGGCGTTGCGGCCTCGGCATCAAGGACGGTTGCGGCAGTCAGGGTTGCGGCCGAACCGGCGAAGGTGAAACGCGCAGCGTAGATTTCATTTTTAAGTGCGTCGAGGATTGGGCAAACCTCAAGCCCATCAACGGTTGGGAGAGCGAGCGCATTCTCGGCCAGAGCGCGCAAGCTCGAAATACCGACGAGCGGAACGGACAAGGCATAGGAGAGGGTCTTTGCCACGGTGAGGCCGATGCGCACCCCGGTGAACGATCCCGGCCCAATGCCGACCGCTACCGCTTCGACGGCGCGGCGCCCCCAGCCAACCTGGCCGAGGAGCGCATCGATTATCGGCAACAGCGTGGTCGAGTGGCTTTTCGACGGTTCGAGGCGGCTACACAGCACCCGCCGGTCGGCGAGCAACGCGACCGAGGTAACGGCGGTGGCGGTATCCAGGGCAAGCAGGTTCACCGAGGTATCCTACTTAAATATACCCGGCAGAAAGCGGTTGATGTCGAAAGCAAAAGCAAAGGCCATCAAAGTGATGAGTAACACCAATCCTATGTAACTTGCCACCATCCGTGTCTTCTGAGAAAGGGGGCGGCGCATGACCGCCTCGGCAACGATAAAAGCGATCTGCCCCCCGTCCAAAATAGGGATTGGTAACAGATTCAGCAACCCCAACAAGACGCTGATGAACGCCATTAAATTTAAAAAGTTCCCGATGCCCTTCTTAGCCGACTCGCCGGCAATCGATATTATCATGATCGGCCCGCCAATGGCCTCGCTCGGCGCGACTCGTCCTTGGAACAGGCGCACAAAGCCCATCACGTTCATATAGACGGCCGTGCCCGTCATGATCATCGATTGTCGAAGCCCATACATCAGGCGGTGCGGGCGCGGAATGCTTTGTCCGGGGAGGAGGTTGGCTTCGTGCTCGACGCCAAAACCGAGCCGGGTTGGCGTCAGCTGAGAACCGTTGGATGGATTAATGGGTGATGGCGTGAATTGAATATCGCGCAGCTGTCCGTTGTGTCGTATTTGGATCGGGATTTCTTCCTTCGGGTGTGTCGCCACGGCGCGGGAAAACTGTTCCCAACTTTGGATCGGGGCGCCGAAGACCGCCATGATCTTGTCGCCGCGCTGAATACCATGAGTGGCGGCTGGCGAACCTTCGATGACGCCATCGATGTACAGATCGCTCGGCTCGATGCCGGTGTACGCCTCCGGGGTGCGCCAGACCCCTGCCGGGGCTGCTTCCGCTGGAAGGGGATGGACCGTGGTTTCAACGACCACCGGTATATGCAGGGTGACCGCACCCACCGGAATAGGGTCATCGTGCACCACCTGCAGCGGTATCGGCTGAAGGCCCTTCTGAAGTAGGATCGCCGCTATGTCCGACCAATCCTTGACCGATGTCCCTGCAATAGAAACCACCCGGTCCCCCAAGCTCAAGTGAGCTTGAGCGGCTGGCGAATCCGGCGTTACGACGCCCAGGACGATTCCCTGACGCTCGTGGCGTATGCCGACGTCCCAGCGTTCGCCGAGCAGGTTGAGGCCGGTTTCGTCCAGCTCTTCAACCGGGGCAAGCTGCGTGCGAACGGTTTCCGCGCCGCGCATAACTTCAAGAGCCACCGGCATACCGTGAGAGGAGTTAATCCCGTCTTCAACATCTTCCCAGGTTTCAACCCGCTTGCCGGAGATCGAAACTACGAAATCATCCGGACGAATACCTGCCGCCGCAGCGGGCGACCCGGGAACAACCATGCCAATCATAGGCGACGGCGCAAGGCCCTGGGATACGCTTTGGACGAAGAAAATCGGCAGGGCCAGCAGCACCGAAAAGAGAGGCCCCGCGAGAATGATCAGGAAACGTTTGTAGAGCGGCTGAGCCAGAAAAGATCGGCCGCGGTCCGCTTCCGGCACCTGTTCAGTTGTTTCATCACCCAGCATGCGCACCAAGCCGCCTATCGGAAACCAGGCAATGCGGTATTCGGTGTCGCCCCATTGAACGGACAGCTTTAGATTACCGATGCGAATCGGCCCGCCAAAGCCCAGGCTGAAGGTCAATACCGTTACCTTGAAGAGCTTGGCGAACAAGAAGTGACCGAGTTCATGTGCAAAGATCAATATTCCAATTAAGATGATGCCCCAAAAAATGCTCTGCATTCGCCACCGTTTCCTTAATAAACAAATCCGACAGTCCCTCTTGTACAGGAGTTTTATTTGAGCGTCAACGAACTGTTGTCGTTTGGGCGTGGCAACCCTATCACACCCATCGTAGATAGGTACTGATGAACATGTACTAGTTGCATCGTTTGGTAAAAGGCGCTAGGTTGCGGATGCAATGTCCGAGCTTTACCCAACGCAATCACTCAATGAACTTGATCCTTTCATACACGATATTATCTGTCGGGAAGCAGAGCGCCAGCGACGCAAGCTGATCTTTATCGCGAGCGAGAGTCTATGCCCGCCGCCGGTGCGTGCGGCGCTTGCCTCTGAGTTCGGTCATATCTATGCCGAAGGATACCCCTCGCCGCGCACGTTGGTCGAGCCGACGGCGCGACTCACCTCCTACGCGCATCAACTCGTTCACTTCCGGCGCCTGTCAAACCGGCGTTACTACAAGGGTTGCGAGTATGTCGATATTCTCGAGTCGGTCGCGCGGCGCCGCACGGCCGAGCTGTTTGCGAACGAGCGCGTGCGCGCCGACGCGATCTTCGTTAATGTTCAACCGCTCTCTGGCGCGGCTGCCAACAACGCGGTCTACAACGCTTTTTGCAAACCGGGCGACACCGTCATGGGGGCGGAGCTCACCCACGGCGGCCACCTGACCCACGGCTCTCGCGTCAACCGCTCGGGGGCAACCTTTAACGTCGTTTCGTATCAACTCTCCCGCGCCGGCCAGTTGGACTATGATGCCATTGAAGCGCTGGCTCTCAAAGCGCGGCCGAAACTTCTGATCGGCGGGTTCTCAGCCTACCCCTACGACATTGACTGGGCGCGCATGCGCCAGGCAGCCGATGCGTGCGGAGCCATTTTGCTGGCCGACATCGCCCACCTCGCCGGAATGATCGCTGCCGGATTGTTGAATAACCCGGTTGGGTATGCCCACGTGGTGAGCTTCACCACCCACAAAACATTATGCGGGCCGCGCGGTGCGGTGCTCCTCTCGACCGATCCCGCCATAGCCGCCAAGCTCGACTTCGGCGTCTTTCCGGGCGAACAGGGCGGGCCGCACATCCATGTGTTGGCCGCCAAAGCAGTGGCCATGGAGTACGCCAAGACGGATGCGTTCCGTGCTTTACAGCGCCTGGTCTTGGCAAACGCGCAGGCCCTGGCCAAGGGCTTCACGGATAACGGCCTGACCCTCGCCTACGGGGGCACCAATACCCATATGTGCCTGGTTGATCTGCGGACGATAGCGTCATCGACCGGTGAACCCCTGACCGGGGAGATTTGCTCGCGCCTTCTCGATCTCTGCGGGATCGTCTGCAACAAGAACACCATTGCCGGAGACACCAACGCCATCCACCCCAGCGGCCTGCGTTTTGGCACCACCTGGGTGAGCCAGCGCGGCCTCAAGCCCGAACACATGGCCCGCGTCGCCAGTCTGGTGGCTCGGATCGTCACGAGTACCAAGCCGTTCTCGTACATTGGCGGGCGCATCGAGTGGGGCCGTGGAAAGATTGATCCAGCGATCCTTGAAGAGGTTTCAGACGGGGTACGCCAGCTCGTCGCTGCCGCCGACCCCCTCGCCGGGGGTGGTACGGCGGAGGGGGCCTACCCACACGTCACGCTCCGGTCTGATCCGCGTCCCCGCCAAACAGAACTGACGAGGGTGCATCAGCGCGCGGGTGTAACCCTGGTCGAGGAGGATGGTTGGCTGAGGCCTGCACAGTTTGGAGATGTGGCCGCCGAGAAAGCCGCGCTGCAATCAGGCTGTGCTCTTATCGACAGCGGCGGAGAGCTCCTGCTCGAATTAAGCATGGGAAAGCCCGGCCCGTTGCTTGAAAGCGCCCTGACCTGCAGCGTGCTCACGCTCACGCCCGGTCAGACCAGCATGACGCTGTTGCTCGATCCGAACGGCCTACCCCTGGCGCACGGACAGGTTATCCGCCTGTCGCCTGCTGCTGAAGGACACGAGCGCTACTGGTTGCGACTGCATACCGCCGATCCGGACCGTGTCACCAACTGGCTGCGCGGGTTATCGGACGGTTACATTCTCCACGATGAGGATTTGCAGCTCAAGTGCGAGGGCCCGGCAGTCATCGAGGATCTCATGCAGCCTTCGGACGGGCGGCAGGCGTTAACGTGCGTTGGTTTACGGGGACCTAAAGCCGGCGAGGTTTTCCAAACGTCATTCGGTTTGGCGCCGCCGCTGCCCGGCCGTATCGCCCCCTTGGGTTCGGGCGCTGTTCTCAGTCGCCTCGACGACGTCCCGGGGCTCGACCTGTTTGTTCCGGCTACTGAAGCTCCTACCCTCTGGGCTCGCCTCAGCCGCGCGGGCGCCAGAGAAGTTGGTTGCCGAGCGCTGGCCGAGGCGTATCCGAAGCCTACGGCAACGAGCGGCGATCTCCTGACCGGCGCCTGGGCAGATCGTATTCATCTCAACAAACCTTTTTTTATCGGCCAAAAAGCGCTGCGGGCCACGCTGCAAAAAATGCCGGAAGGTCCGGCGCCGTTCGCCTTTACCCCAGCGGTCGGTGAGCTTAGGAGAACGTGCCTGTACGCGGAGCACGAACGGCTGGTCAGTCCAAAGCATTTGGTGGCCTTCGCCGGTTGGCGCATGCCGGTCATGTATCGGAGCATCCTCGATGAGCACGAAGCCGTGCGCACGCGTGCGGGTCTTTTCGACGTGGCGCACATGGGCGCGCTCGAGTTTTCCGGCCCGTTCGCCGAACGTTTTCTCGATCTGACCACGGCCAATTATGTGCCGGCCCTGTTGCCGGGCCAGGCGCATTACTCGTTCCTACTCGATCACGCCGGTCGGTGCATCGATGACGTGATCATCTACCGTCTTACCCGCGATCGCTTCATGGTGGTGGTCAATGCCGCCAACACCGACGAGGACGAGACTTGGTTTCGGGCGGTGGCCGATGGCCGCGTCCAGCTCGATGCGCAGCGGCCGGATGTGCGCGTCGAGGGAACCGTGGCCATCCGCAATTTGAAAGACCCGGCTTGCGGCGACGAACGCCGAGTGGATCTCGCGTTGCAGGGACCGGCCGCGCGGGCCATCTTGGAGAAGGTCATGCCCAGCCGCTCGAAGAGGATCGACCTCAAGCATCTGCGTAAATTTCACTTCTTCGCGTGCGACGTGGCCGGGATCGACGCCTTCGTGTCTCGAACCGGCTACACCGGAGAAAATATCGGTTTTGAGCTGTACGTGCATCCCGATCGCGCCGTCACTGTGTGGAACGCGCTGCTCGAAGCCGGCAAGCCCGAGGGTCTTATCCCCGCCGGTCTCGGGGCGCGCGACTCCACCCGCACCGAGGCCGGGCTTCCCCTACATGGTCATGAGCTGGCAGGCTACCACGCGATAAACCCGATTGAGGCCGGCTACGGCGCGTTTGTCAAGCTGCATAAACCGTTCTTCGTCGGTCGGCAAGCCGCCCGGCAGTGGCATGCGCATCGCGAACGCACGATCGTGCGTTTTGAAGTGGACGAGAAAGGCGGCAAGGTGCTGCGTCCGGGCAACCCGGTGCTCGATGGCAAGAAGGGGGAATACAGCGGCATCGTCACCAGCGCCATCGCTACCGGCGAGCGCCAAGTCGGACTGGCGTTGGTTGACGTTCGCCACGCCAAGAAGGGCGGCCGCCTCTTGATTGTGCCGCTGACCGAGCACGACAAGGCGCCGCCGGCTCGCACCCCGCGTAAAATGCAACCGGGCGATTGGATGGCCATCCCGCGCTCGGCCACTATCCGCGAGCGCTTTATGAGGTCCGGCGAGAAACCGCTATCCCGGTGATTAAATAGTTCTGACCTGCTATGGGTTGGAGGAGTACCGAGGCTGAGGATTTACCATGCCGCTTTCCGTTACCCTGGGTGGGTATAACGTTGATGTTCAGGTGCTCGATAAGCGGCTTACGGGAGCCAGCGAAGCGGACGGGGGGGCGCTTTCGCCGGAGACTATTTCAGCGGCCTACGCCCGGATTAGCCGCGACCCCCGGCATGTCTCCGAGTTGCGCTCGCTCGCCTGCCGCGAAGTCGAGCGGGCCCGTGCCTCGAACCGCGCCATCATTTTTGATATGGGCCACGCCTCAGTTTCCGAACACGCGGTTTTCAATCTGGATATATCCGGTGTTTCCCGGTTGGCGGTGGAAGCGCTGGAGCATCACCGCCTCGCGTCCTATACCGAGAAATCGCAGCGCTATGTGCGCCTGCAGGGAGACATCGTCGTACCGGCTGAAATTAAAGAAATGGACCTCGAACAAAAATTCCGAGACCTGGTCACCGAACTCGCCTCCGCGTATCAGACTATGGCGGATAAGCTCACCGACCAAGCGCGCGTCGAGGCACCGGCCCACGCTAAGCGTCGCGACATCGAAAGCCGGGCCCATGAGGACGCCCGGTATCTACTGCCGCTCTGCACCGAAACGCAGCTCGGCATGACAGTGAACGCCCGGACGCTCGAGCTGATGATCGCACGATTAAAGTCGCACCAGCTTGCCGAGGCGCGAGATCTGGGACAAAAGCTTCGGGAGGTGACATTTGCCGTGGCTCCGTCGCTCATTCGCTATACTGGACCCACTAATTATTTTAGAGACACACCTGGATTGCTGAAATCTCACGCCAAGGATATTATTTCCGGGCAATCCGCGGCGGGGGAGGATAGGCAGGTGGTCTTGCAAGACCACACGCCGGATCCAGATAGTACGATTGCGTCGGCGCTGCTGTATCCGTACATGCAGCGTTCCCTTGCCGAATGTCGGGAACACTTACGAGCGCAGGGTCAGGAAGACCTGCGGTACATCTTCGGAATCGTCTATAAGTCCATGGAGCTGTGGGATGCGCTGCCGCGGGCATTCGAGACGGTCAGTTTTACGTTCGAATTGATCGTGAGCGCGACCGCCTTCGCGCAACTCAAGCGACATCGTATGGCCACCCTGCTGACCCAAGATTACGACCCGGACCTCGGCCGGACGGTGCCCGAAGCAATTACACGTGCCGGTTTGGCTGAGCTCTTTCATGCAAAACTTGATAACGTAGAAAAGATGTATCGTGAGCTCCGCGAACAGGCGCCGGAAGTTGCTCCGTATGTGCTGACCAACACCCACCGTCGGCGAGTACTCATGCGCCTCAATGCCCGCGACCTTGGGCATCTGAGTCGGCTGCGGTGCGACCACGAGGCCCAATGGGACATCCGCGACCTCGCGTCGGAAATGGTTGTGCAAGCCCAGAAAGTCATGCCGCTCGCGGGCATCTTTTATGGCGGCAAAGATTGCGTCGGAGAACTTAAGCGGACGATCGCCGACTGGTAGGGTGTTGGGCGGCGTGATTAGGTATGGCTATTTGTCCGCAGGCAGAGACGCCCGCAGTCGCGACTTGAGTCGCGAGATAGCGGCGCGGGCGGGGGCGGGATCATCAAGCACGACGCTGAGTTTTTCCCACCAGTGCAGGGCTTCTTCATAGTCGCCTTGTTGTTCTGCCAAATTGGCCAATCGGCCCAACGCAAAAGCATTTTCGGGAGCAATCTCGACTACTTCGCGGTAGTGCATGCGCGCACCGCCAAAATCACCTCGTTTTTCAAACACGATGCCTAAATTTATGCGGATGAGGATTCCGTGGTGAGGGCCGGCCAACTGGATGGCTTTTTGAAAATAAGCCTCGGCTTGGTCGAGGCGACCGAGCTCGCCCTCGGCCTTGCCCATGAGGTTGTAACCACTGACGATTCCTTGGAGGCGCATTGATTCGGTGACCAGCGGCACCTGTGTCGCTGCGAACGCTATCCCGAACACCAAAAGAACCCGAGCAATCCGCCGCCAACTTCCTTCGCTGACCAGCGTGGTAAGCTGAGCTGCACCCAGGCCGGCCAACGGCCACAGCATCGGGAGCAGCATCAAGCGGTAACGGTCGGAAACATAATAGACGATGAGCGTCAAGGCATAAACCCCGGCGCAGCCAATAAGCAATCCCACCCCACGCTGGCGCCGCCGGCCCATCGCCACCCCCATGGCCGCAAATGGAAAAACCACCGCAAAGGTAGGCAGGTAGCCGAGGAGGGGGATAATCTCTCGGCCGAAGTGGTATGAGTAATGAATCGGCATTTCCTCGGCGTTGACGGCGAGCAACAATTTCTCTCCCAGCAAGGCCAGCGCTAGTCCGGGTTCTTTGCGCCAGAATTGAAATCCGCGTTTATACCAGTAGCCCGAGACCTCGGAGGGAGAAAGCGATCGTCCCGCATCCGACTCAGCCAATTTTTGGAGGCTCATCCGGTAAGCCTCGTGGCTGGTGGCGTCGATATGCTCTCCCGGAGGCACATGATAGGCGCCGGTCGCTTGGGGATTGTTGCCGATGTAAAAACTGATGCCACCCGCGGACGAAACCGGGGTTGCCGCCTCGCCTTGGGAAAGGTTATGGATCCAGGATGGTGAAAGTCCGATCCCCAACCCAAGCAATGCGAGCGAAAGGCCAGTCAGACGCCGTATGAAAGCGCCGGATTGGGTCCAGAGCCAGAGCCCTGCTACGGGTAAACAGACTCCTAAGTTTGGGCGGGCCATCATGGTCAGGCCGAACAGCAGGCCGGACGGCAGCAGCAGCCACGGGCGGTCTCGCTTACCGGCCCGCAGCAGCAGCCAGAAGGAGGCGATGCACAGCGGCACCTTGATTGCCGGGGCGAGCAGCTGACTTTCAAAGAAAATCAGCGGGCCGTAGCAGGCGGACAGCACGGCCGCCCAGATTCCGGCGGCGCGCCCGCCGAGCTCGCGCCCAAGTCCATAACACAGCAACACGGTACCGAGGCCGAGCAGCAGCTGCACGGTCCTTACCATAGCCAGATCCACGCCGAACAAAAGATACAGCCCCGCCAAGTAGAACGAGTACAGCGGCTGATACAGAAAGGCGTCTACCGGAGGACCTTGACCGATAAGCCCGAGCGCTGTCCGATGGAAATTTAGCTCATCTCCTGTCGGAGAGGTAAAGAGCGGGGTAGCCGCCCAGGTCGAGAGCACCAACAATCGGAGGCTCAACCCAACCACGCAGATTGCGGCAACGACGAGAGCCTCGCGCCGCGGACTACTATTTCCGTTGGCGTCGGTTGCTTGTGATTCCGCCACGCTGTAGGATCTCCCTCCCCATCCGCTCCTCGGTTGTTCGCTCTCTGCTAGCCGCTGATTGGCCGTATGCCGGCGTTGGCGAGGATCTCCGGCAGCAGATCTTCGCGCCCCAATGTCATGACGTGTACGCCGTGGCACAGACCCTTAAGCTTCTCGGATGATGCCGGCGCAGATCTCAATCGATTTCTGCTGACGAGCCGCCTTGTCAAGCCCGTCAAGCTCTTGAATGATCCATTCAGGCACGTGCACCCCGGGCACGTGCTCGTTCATATAACGGCAGGTGGCGGCCGACTTGGGAAAAACCACCCCGGCGATCAAGTAAAACGGCACGCCCTGAACCAACGCCAAAAACTCGGCGAGTCGCTGCGGCTCAAAAATCGCCTGGGACTGAAAAAAACGGGCCCCGGCCGCAATCTTCTTGCGCATTTTCAAAGCCTGCAGGTCGCGGGCCTCGGCCGTCGGATTGACCACTGCCCCGATAAAAAGATCAGGGTGGCCCTCCAATTGGTTTCCGGCCAGGTCATACCCGCTGTTGAGGGTGGCCACGGTCTGGATCAATTGGACCGAATCGAGATCAAACACCGGCTTTGACTCGGGATGATCTCCCAAGCGGGTGTGGTCGCCGGTTATGCAGAGAACGTTCTTGATCCCAAATACCCACACCGATAGCGTGTCAGATTGCAGCGCGAGCCGATTGCGGTCTCGGCAGGCGATATGGGCGATGGCTTCAATGCCGGCCTCGACCAAGAGATGACATGCCGGTATCGAACCCAGGCGCATACGGGCGTTTTGCATCTCGGTAATATTGACCGCATGGGTGTACTTCGCCAACAGCTTAGCTCGTGCAAGCAAGGGTGCCACGTCGGTCCCCTTGGGGGGAGCCGTTTCCGCGGTAACGACAAACTCACCATGTTCAAGCGCTGTACGTAGCCGACTCATGCGGCTTGCATACCATCATCCCCCAGGGCGCTGCAACAATCGCGTTATGCAACGACGTCAGTTTTCAACGCGGCACGCGGGCGACGGCGATCAGCGCCAACCCGGGGAGTGAGAGATTGGCTTCAATCCGGCGCAGGATGGGCACCAGCGAGTTGAAGAGCTTGAGTTGCAGCTTGCTCATTTGTGTTCGGCCAAGCAGGCGTACATTGAGGTACCAGCCGAGGATGCCGACGGCGTTGAAGTTGCTCACGTGCTCCACCTCGAATCCAGCGGCAGTGAGCTTATCGCGCAGATCCTGCGGGTGGTAGCGGCGAAGGTGGCCGAGCGCCCGATCCATCTCGCCAAAGAGACCCGGGTGCTGCGGCACTTGGAGCACCAGCCGTCCGTCGGGCTCCAGCAGCGACGCCATACGCTTGAGCGCCCTGTGATCATCCTGAATGTGCTCGAGCACGTTGAGGCACAAAACGGTGTCGTAGCGATGCGCCACCGCCTCGAAATCCTTTGCGCAATTCAGGTCGAGCTTGCGCACCGACACGTGGTCCTGATCATGGAACGCCAGCTTCAGCAAGCGCAGGTATTCTTCGTCGCAATCGCTTACGGTCAGGTGTTCGCGGCGCGGTAGCTGTCGGGAGATATTGGCGGTGCCGGAGCCAATTTCAATGATGCGCTGGCCGAGGAAGGGTTCAATGGTTTTGACCGACCATTCGGTGAGATGACGGGCGTTCGAAAGCGAATCCAGAACCTGGTGCCCGTAGCGTTCGTTCCAGCAATCGTCAACCAGCGCATACCGGGTAATGGTCCCCAAGGCCTGCAACCCATCCCGCCAGGTGATCTTTTTACCCTCGGCATACGTGCGGCCATGATAACTAATGGGCACTTCGTATACGACGCAGTGTCGTTTGGCAATTTTCGCGGTCAGCTCCGGCTCGATCCCGAAGCGTTCCGATCGGATCGGAATCGTTCGGAGCACATCGGCTCGAAAAGCCTTGTAGCCGGTTTCAATGTCGGTTAGGTTGAACCCGGTGCTAGCGTTCGAAAGGATCGTTATCAGTGAATTGCCCAATGCATGGTGGTAGTTGAGCACCCGCCTGCAGGTAGTGCTCGCAAACCGTGAGCCATAGACCGCGTCGGCGTGCCCGGAAATCAACGGTTCAAGCAAACGGGTATAGTCGGCGGGATCATATTCAAGATCGGCATCTTGAAAGATAACCAGCTCGCCGCGCATTTCCTGTATCGCCCGGCGGATCGCCGCGCCCTTGCCGCGGTTTCGATCTTGATGAAAGGATCGCACTACCGCTGGATATTCACGGGCAATCGCATCGGCGAGTCGGCTAGAACCATCGGTTGAACCGTCGTCAACGATGATAATCTCGCGCTTAAAACCATCGGGGAGCGGGACGTCAAGCACACGCTTGATAACGCGGCGGAGATAAAGCTGTTCATTGTAGACCGGCACTAAAATGGAGATCAGCCTCGTCTTCATGAATAATCCTTGAAAGAAATCGCTTTACCGCATCGTCACAAACATTATACTCGTAAAACGTCCCAAACCCAAAAAGGTTTCCGGCGAAATCGGTAGTCTGGCAATGAGGTTTATGAAAACATGAGAATAGCGATTATCGGGCCAGGAGCCGTTGGTTGCCTGTACGCGGCCTATTTGGGTGAAGCGGGCCACGAGGTGACCCTGCTCGATCATCGTGCCGAGCGAGCTCGTCGTCTCGCCATCGACGGCATCACCGTGAACGGCGTGCGCGGACGCCACCAGGTGCGCGTCAAGGTCGTCGCCGTGACGGCGGAGGTCTCCGAAGTCGAGCTCATTCTCGTATGCGTCAAGGCCACCCAGACCCAGCGCGCACTGGAGATGCACCGCGCTTTGTTTGATCGGCCGATTCCGGTTTGGTCGTTGCAGAATGGATTCGGTATCGCCGAGACGCTGACCGAGATGCTCGGCGCGCGGAGGGTGCTTGGCGGCGGTACGACCATGGGTTGCGAGCTGATTGGCCCGGGCACGGTGAAGCATACCGGCGAGGGACACAGCGTCGTCGGCGAGTGGCCGTCCGGCACCTCCGATAGGGTCGAACGTATCGCCCACGAGTTTACCGTTGCAGGCGTGGCGGTGGTGGTCAGCCAAAATATCCAGTGGGATATTTGGCTCAAGCTCTTGGTCAATGCGGCGATTAACCCGCTCGGCGCCCTCCTGGCGCTGCGTAACGGTGAATTGCTCCAGCACGGCAACGCCCAGCGGCTCATACAGGCGGTTGTTGGGGAAGGCGTTGCGGTTGCGCGCAGTCGGGGCTTGATATTTGAACCTGCAGACGTTCTCGCTCGGGTGAAGGAGGTCGCCGCGCAAACAGCCGCCAACCGATCGAGCATGTTCGTAGACCTGGCCGCCGGGCGGCTGACCGAGATCGATTACATCAACGGCGCCATTGCGCGCCTGGGGAACGCGCCCTGCAACCAAGCCCTCACCGAACTGATCCACGCCGTGGAGCGCCGGATGGAGGGCGAGGATGGCGCCGGAAAAGCGATGTTGTTAGATCAGATGGACGTAAAACTAAATTTGCTGAAATAACCGTACAAAAGGACACTCCTATGGGAAAGAAAGAACTCGAGCAGACACTCGTACTCATCAAACCGGATGCTCTTAAGAATTCGCTTACCGGATACGTGCTTTCAGTGCTTTCCGAATTCCATAGCGGTTTGCGCTTTGCCGGCA
This sequence comes from uncultured delta proteobacterium, assembly GCA_963754925.1. Lineage (GTDB taxonomy): Bacteria > Myxococcota > B64-G9 > B64-G9 > B64-G9 > CAVWHX01. The sequence goes on along the minus strand of CAVWHX010000004.1, from coordinate 118,509 downwards.
CGCGGGTTGTCAGCGTCAGCACCATGCTGGCGGAGGAACATTATGCGGAGCATCGGGGAAAGTTGTTCTACCCCTCGCTCATTGAATACATCAAGGGACGCATTCACTATCCCGATGAGCCCCACAAGCAGCGGGTGATAGCCATCGTGTATCAAGGTCCGAATGCCGTGCCGAAGGTGCGAGAGATTGCGGGGCCCACGAACCCCCACGACGCGCGACAGCAGAAACCGGGATGCATCCGATCGCTGGGGACCGTGGTGCCGCTCATGGATGCCAAGGGAACGGTAATCGGAGAACGGATGGACAACCTCATCCATGCCTCGGCAACGCGCGATGACGCCGAACGCGAGATCAAACTGTGGTTTAAGCCGTCCGATATCCCCCCCTTCATGCGGGCATTTCCGGCCCGTATAAACGAAGGGCATTACTATTATAAAGATGGGAGGCTGTTTACAAAATACCTGCCGGGAAGCATCTGCGTGCTCGCGCCCGGCGATGTCGTGTGGGAATCCGATCTCCGATCAATGCGTCGGATCTATAAGGATCTCCCGGCGCCTTGTTGTCTTCAGACGGTGGTTGCCAAGTATCTCCCCCCCGATATGGATTAAGCGTTTTTGATTAACCCAACCGGTTGTTGACATTCCGTAAGCTTGGAGTAAACCGTATTCTAAACCAACGGCCGCCAGCCTAACCAGCGGTGGACCAGAAAGGATACCGCCATGGAAAACCAGAAAGTTGATATTGCCGCCTTGCACAAGATGAAGGCGGATCGCCAGCCCATCGCGATGGTTACCGCCTACGACTTCCCGACCGCACGATTAGTCGACGGTGCGGGTGTCGACACGATCCTGGTGGGCGATAGCCTCAGCAATGTGGTGCTCGGCTATCCCGATACGTTGCCCGTAACGATGGACGAAATGCTTCATCATCTGAAAGCGGTCGCGCGTGCCGTCAAGCGCGCATTCCTGATAGTCGATATGCCGTTTATGTCGTATAACGTTTCACCTGAAAGCGCGGTGACCAATGCCGGACGCTTCATGAAGGAGGGGTCGGCGCAAGCGGTGAAAATCGAGGGCGGCGATTGGGTCGCCGACACCGCCGCGGCCATGGTGCGCGCCGGCATTCCAGTCGTCGGACATCTCGGACTGACGCCGCAGACCGCGCATTTTTTGGGTGGTTATCGCGCGCAAGGCCGTACCTCTGACCAAGCCTGCGCCATCATCGGGAATGCCGAACGTCTTGAGCAGGCAGGCTGCACCATGCTGGTGCTTGAATGCGTGCCGGATCGGCTGGCGAGCATCATCAGTAAGCGTCTGCGCATTCCGGTCATCGGCATTGGCGCCGGGGCCGGCTGCGATGGCCAGGTCTTGGTGTTTCACGATATGCTCGGCCTCGACGACGGTTTCAAACCCAAGCACGTGAAGCGTTTTGCGGAGCTCGGCGACCAGGCGCGCGCTGGCTTGGAACGCTACTGCCAGGAAGTCCGCAGCCGCGCCTTTCCCGATGCTCTGCACAGCTTTACTATTGCCGATGAGGAATTTGCCGCATTGCAGGCCAAACTGGGCGAGACGAAGTAGGATCAGCAGAAAGGGGTTTCTGGGGATGACCGCCACGATTATCAATGGCGCCGAAATTGCCAAGGGTATTCGGAGCGAACTGCAGCAGCGGGTGACTTCCCTCGCGGCGCGCGGCCTGATACCGGGACTATCGGTTGTGTTGGTGGGCGACAATCCCGCTTCCGTGTCGTACGTCACGGGCAAGCGCAGCGCCTGCGCTCAGTTGGGGATACGAGCCATCGATCATGACTTGCCCGCGCACATGTCTACCGCTGAGCTGCTGGCGCTCCTCGAGCAGCTCAATGCCGATCCTGCCGTTCATGGCATCCTCATCCAACTGCCGCTCCCGCCGCAGATCGATGAATCCAAGGTGCTGCTCGCCATCGCCCCCGGGAAGGACGTGGACGGCCTACACCCGTTCAACCTCGGCCTCTTGATGCAAGGGCGGCCCCGTTTTATTCCGTGTACGCCGCACGGCGTTCAGCAGCTGTTGCTCAAGTCCGGTGTGACGATTGACGGTAAAGACGTCGTCATTGTCGGTCGCAGCCAGCTCGTGGGTAAACCGCTCGCCAATCTTCTTTCATCCAAAGCCGTGGGCGCAAACGCCACGGTCACCCTCTGCCACACGCACACCAGTAATCTCGCCGAACACACCCGACGCGCGGAGATTCTGATTGTCGCGGCCGGCAGGCCCAAGGCCATCACGGCCGACATGGTTCGGCCGGGAGCCGTCGTGATCGATGTCGGCACCAACCGCATCGGCACGACCGCGACGGGAAAAGCGCGCCTCAGCGGCGACGTCGACTTTGAAGCGGTCGCCGAAAAGGCTGCGGCTATTACCCCGGTGCCGGGGGGAGTGGGGCCGCTGACCATAACCATGCTCATGTACAACACCGTGCTCTCAGCCGAGCAATCACTTCGATAACCAACGGAGAGGGTCGCATGAATCGCTCTGAGGCCGCCGCCCGGATCCGCACCCTCACCACCGATATCAACGCGGCCGCCTATCGCTACTACGTGCTCGACGCCCCAACCATATCGGATGCGGCATACGACAGGCTCATGCGCGAGCTCGAGACGATCGAGAGCGCCTTTCCCGATCTGATAGCAAACGATTCTCCCACCCAGCGGGTGGGCGCCAAACCGTTGGAGATCTTCGAGCCGCTCCCGCATCCGAGCCCGATGCTGAGTTTGCAAAACGCTTTTTCGGACAATGAGCTGAAGGAGTTCGACGAGCGGGTCCACAAGCTGCTCGGCATCCGCGGGTCGATCGAGTACATGGTGGAACCCAAACTCGACGGGCTCGCAATCGAGATCATCTACGAAGGCGGCGTGCTGACGGTCGCAGCCACCCGCGGGGATGGAATCATCGGAGAGAACGTTACCCAGAACGTTCGCACCATTCGCTCGATTCCCTTGCGCCTCGTTGCTGTTACGCGTGGAATTCCTCGACAACTCGTCGTGCGGGGCGAGGCGATCCTCGAGACCAGGCACTTTGAGGAGCTCAACCGCAAGCGCCTGAGCGGCGGCGAGCCGGTCTTTGCAAACCCGCGTAACGCCGCGGCCGGCAGCCTGCGCCAGCTCGATTCGCGCATCACCGCCTCGCGCCCGCTCTCATCCTACTGTTACGCCACGGGATTGCCCATCGCCGGCATTGAAAGCCAGCAACAAATGCTGGCCTTTTTTCGACAGGTTGGCCTTCGGACCAATCCGCTCTCGCGGCTTTGCAGCGGCACCAACGAGGTTGTGGCAGCCTACCACGATTTGTACGGGAAACGTTTCACACTCCCCTACGAAATTGATGGGGTGGTGATCAAGGTTAACCGCTTCGACTACCAGCGCCGACTCGGCGAGGTGTCTCGCTCCCCGCGTTGGGCGATCGCCTACAAGTTTCCGGCGATTCAAGAAACCACCGTCGTCCGAAATATTGTTGTTCAAGTTGGCCGGACCGGGGTCCTTACCCCGGTGGCCGAACTGGAACCAGTTCGGGTGGGCGGAGTCGAGGTGGCCCGCGCCACCTTGCACAATCAAGACGAAGTCGCCCGCAAGGACGTGCGGATCGGCGATACCGTGATAATCCAACGCGCCGGCGATGTCATCCCCGACGTGGTGGGCGTAGTGCTGGAAAAACGCCCGGCGGGCGCCGCACCCTTTGTCATGCCAACCGCATGTCCGGTCTGCGGCACACGAGTACTCAGAAAAGAGGATGAAGCCGCGGTGCGCTGCCCGAACACAAGTTGCCCGGCCCAGTACCGAGAGCGGCTGCTCCACTTTGCCTCGCGCGGCGCCATGGATATCGAGGGCCTGGGCGATAAACTGGTGGCACAGCTGGTCGACCGCGGAGTTGTCAAGAGCACCGCCGACCTCTATCGGCTCGATCAAAACACGCTGGCTCAGCTTCCCCGCATGGGCGAGAAGTCAGCTCAAAACCTTATCGACGCGCTTGAAAAGAGCAAACGGCGTCCCCTGGATCGCTTTGTCTTCGCCTTGGGCATCCGCCACGTCGGCGAACATATTGCTGCGTTACTGGTCAATGCCTTCGGTTCGCTTGAGGTGTTGATGAGGGCGTCGGAGGAAGATTTGCAACGCGTACCCGGCATCGGGCCCGAGGTGGCCTCCGAGGTCCGGCGCTTCTTTGGCAGCCCGGATAACCAGGCCGAGATAGAAGAACTCCTGGCGGCCGGGGTACGGCCGCAGGCGCCAGTTCGATCGGGGAGCGGTCCTCAGGGGGGAGCGTTTATGGATAAAATCCTGGTGCTGACGGGAACTCTGTCGAGCATGGACCGGCAGCAGGCCAAGGTGTTGATCGAACAGCAGGGCGGCCGGGTCACCGGTTCGGTGAGCAAGAAAACTGACTTTGTCGTTGCCGGCGAAAATCCCGGTTCGAAAATTGCCGAGGCGGAAAAACTGGGGATTAGGGTGATTGGCGAGAACGAGTTCCTCAAACTGGTTGGGAAGAAATAATATTCTCTCTCATGTTGTTGGTGTTACACAGATCAAAAACGCTCGTCACTCCCGCGAACCCCTAAAGGGATAAGAGATTGTACGCCTCGCTCAGCTTCGCTTCGCTTGCTACAATCTCTAAGGCGGGGGTCCAGAAGGGGGTTGTAGGGCGATTCTTGAATCGCCCTACAGGCGCCCGTAACGCGAGCAAAGCTCGCTAACGGGCTCCTGGGATTCCCGCTTCCGCGGGAATGACATCTAAAGCAATTTACGACACCCTCAGAATTGGGAGAGAGCAGAAAGAAGGTAGCTTCTCAGGGAAGTTGGTTGAATCGTTCTGGTCATGTTAGATTGCCTGTAGCATGAGGTCATTCGACGATATCCTGCGTTCGGTGCGCCACCCCGGCCGCTATCTCGGCAACGAGGTCAACGCTGTCATAAAAGACCCAACAAATGTTATCTGCCGGGTTGCTCTGTGTTATCCGGATCTGTACGAACTGGCCATGAGTTATCTGGGCCTACAGGTGCTGTACGACGCCGTCAACAGCACGTCGGATCTCTGGGCCGAGCGCGTTTTTGCACCTGATATCGATTTGGAAAAACAGCTGCGCCGAGCCGCATTGCCGCTTGCTTCTCTGGAGTCGCGCACCCCGCTGCATGCATTCGATCTGGTAGGTTTTACCCTTCAACACGAGCTCAACTTTGTCGATGTGCTGGCGATGCTGACGCTCGGCAGAATCCCACTGCGCAGCGTCGAACGTTCGGGCGATCATCCCATCGTCATTGCCGGCGGGCCGTGTGCGTCCAATCCCGAACCCCTGGCCGAGGCCCTGGATGCGGTCTTCTTAGGAGATGGCGAGGAGGGAATCGTCGAGGTAGCTCGATTGGTCGGGCGCCTCCGCCGCCGCCGGGCTTCTCGCAGCCAGATTCTTGATGAGCTTCAGGGGGTGTCGGGCATATACCTTCCCCAGCGGTACCGGATCCACTACGGCCAGGATGGATCGCTGCGCACGATTGTGCCGCTCGATAGTGCTCCCGTTGTGGTTAAACGCCGGCTGCTGCCTGACCTCGATAGCCTGCCGCCGCCTGCACGGCCCGTGGTGGCCGGCATCCAGACGGTCCATGATCGCCTGACCCTAGAGATTCAGCGCGGCTGCACCCGCGGTTGCCGGTTTTGTCATGCCGGCATGATAAACCGACCGGTGCGGCAGCGCTCGGCTGACACCGTCTTGGAAGCGGTTGATCGCGCCGTGCCTTGTACGGGCTACGATCAAGTCTCGTTCCTGAGCCTTTCGGCCGGCGATCATCCCAACATTCTGGGTATCTTGGAACGTTTCTTCGATCGGCACGGCGACGCCCGCATCGGGGCAAGCCTGCCATCCTTACGGGCCGAGACGCTGACGCCGAGGCTCGCCGAGCTCGTTCGTATGGTGCGCACCTCGAGCTTTACCATTGCCGCCGAGGCTGGTAGCGAGCGACTGCGTCGGGTGATCAACAAAGACATCGACGAGTCTGAAATAATCCGCGCCGCCATGGGCGCCTTTCGAGCTGGCTGGCGACTGTTGAAGCTGTACTTCATGATTGGGTTGCCGACCGAGACGACCGCCGACCGGGAGGCGATCGTCGCGTTGGTGGCCCGTCTTCGGGATGAGCTTCTTGCGGCCGGGTTGCGGCCGCGTATTAATGTCGGGGTATCCACCTTTGTCCCAAAGGCGCACACGCCGTTTCAGTGGGAGCGCATGATGTCGCGGGCAGAGATAACTGAGGCCCAGGCTGCGCTCAAGGAAGGCTTTCGCCGGGTGCCCGGGGTCAAACTGGCCCTGCCGCACCCCGAAATGAGCTGGGCCGAGGGCTTGCTCGCCCGCGGTGATCGCCGCCAATTTTCGGTTTTAGCGTACCTGGCCGAGGCCGGTCAGCGATTGGCCGGTTGGTCGGAGCACTACCAGGCGCGGTTGTTTGAGCAATCTTTTTCTGCCATTCCGATTCCGGGATCTCCCGAGGTCTTCCGCCGCGGCCGTTCGATCGACGAGGTCCTGCCTTGGCAGCATCTCGATATGGGGCCGAGCCGCGAGTTTTTATTAAAGGAGCGCGAGCGGGCACTGGCTTCGGAGCTCACGCCAGACTGTTCCCAGCATACCTGTAACGCCTGCGGCGCCTGCGAGGAAGGTATTGCGCCGCGGCTGGACCGTGCAGCCTGCTCCCCGACCACGACACGATCGGTTTCCGACCATAATCAGGATCAGGGAACCGATAGCCGGCGAACGCTTTGGCCATCCGGCGCCGGCGGCAGCCCGATCTGGATTCGCCTGCGCTTTTCGAAAACCGGCCCGGCAAGCCTCATCAGCCACCTTGAGTTTCTCGGGGCGATCGAACGCAGCCTGCGCCGCGCCCGATGGCCGCTGTTCTATAGCAGCGGGTTCCATCCCAAACCACGCCTGTCGTGCGGTCCCGCATGCCCGGTCGGCACCGAAAGCCGGGCCGAATTTGTGGATGTCGCCGTATCGGGGCAACCGGATCTTTCTGTCTTGACCACCTCCTTGCGCGAACAACTCGCGGGCGGGATCGCCCTGCTTTCAGCCGAGCTTTTGCAACCCGGGGCGTCCGGGATCATGAAGAGCGCTCGTGCCGTGCGCTATCGCCTCTTTCTCGGCAGCATCGATCGGGAGCTCGCCGAACGAGGCGTCAGGGAGCTTCAGCGGCGCGATCGGGTGGCGATAACCCGGATAACCAAGGGCCGTATGCGCGCGATAGAGGCCCGCGGCAGTATCGGCCGATTCGACATTGAATGCGGGCGCCAGGGGTCCGAGGCGGTACTTGAACTGTTACTCACGGCGGGCCCCCTGGTGCGGCCGAGCGAGGTGGCTGAGATAGCTTTCGGTCTGACCAACATACCCGTGCTGCGCGAGGAGCTGTTGTGGGCGCAACCGGTACCAGTCATTTCGATAGGAGAACAGGCATGAGCAAGACGCTGGTGATAAATGCCGTCCACAACGAACGGCGTGTAGCTCTCATTGAACAGGGCTCATTGGCGGAGCTTTTCATCGAGCACCCCGGAGAACGCGGGTTGGTGGGAGGCATCTACAAAGGGAAGGTGGTGCGCGTCCTCCCGGGGATGGATGCGGCCTTCGTTGATCTGGGCCTTGAAAAGGCCGGCTTTCTGTACGTGTCGGACGCGGCGCCGCCGGATACCGCCGATCCGTTTGGGTTGACCGAAGATGACGGCATCGACCCCGAGGCCGAGGTTGAAGCCGAAGCGCCGGTACCTAGCGAGGCACCGTGGCGCATCACCGATTTGCTCCACCCCGGCCAGGAATTGCTGGTGCAGATCGCCAAGGACCCTATCAGCACCAAAGGCGCTCGGCTCACCACCCACATCACCTTGCCCGGACGACTGTTGGTGTTCTTACCCACCGTCGATCATGTTGGTGTATCGCGGCGCATTGCCAACGAGGCGGAGCGAAATCGTCTCAAGGAAATGATAGAGCGGCTGCGTCCGTCAGCTACCGGTTTTATCATCCGCACCGCGGCTGAGGGAACCGACGAGGAAGCGCTCAAGGCCGATATGGATTTTTTAATCCGGTTATGGGACGACGTGCAAGCACGGGCCGAGCACGTCAACGCCCCGGCCCAACTCTACCAGGATCTGGATTTGATTCGCCGAACGACGCGCGATCTGTTCACCGCGGAGGTCAGCCGCGTGTTAATCGATGACGCGGAAGAGCACCGCCGCTTACTGGAGTTTGTACGCACCTTCATGCCGGCCCTGGCGCCCCGGGTCGAATATTACGCGGGTTCGGAGCCGCTCTTCGATTTTGTCGGCATCGAACTCGAGATCGAGCGCACGTTCGGCCGCAAGGTCTGGCTTAAAAGCGGCGGTTATATCGTTATCGACGAAACCGAGGCGCTGACCGCCATCGACGTCAATACCGGCAAGTATGTCGGGAAATACAATCTCGAGGACACCATTACGAAAATCAATCTCGAGGCGGTCAAGGAGATTGTCTGCCAGCTTCGGTTGCGCGATCTGGGCGGCATCATCATCATCGACTTCATCGATATGGAGCGGCCCGCCAACCGCGAGAAAGTGTACAATGCCTTGCAGGAAGCCTTGATCCACGATCGCGCGCGGACCAACATTTTAAAGATTTCAGAACTGGGGCTGATCGAGATGACCCGTAAGCGCGTTCGCGAAAGCCTGTCGCAGTCGATGTCGCAGGTATGCCCGGCCTGCGAGGGCACCGGACGCGTTAAATCTCCTGCCACCGTGTCCTACGAGATCATACGGGCGATCGAGCGCGAGGCGCACGGCCGGACCGGCAGTGTGGTGGTGATGACCAATCCGTCGGTCGGCAAGCACTTAATCAACGAGGAAAACGAAGCACTCGAGTCGATCGAGCGACGCTTAGGACTCCAGGTCCGGGTAGACTCGCGTTGGGACTACCACCGCGAGCAGTTCGAGGTCCGCTTCGGGGACACCTATTAGGGAGCGCCCGTGGTGCGAATGTTGTTTGCCGATGACGCCGGACGGATATACGACCACCCGTCGCTGCTTTTTGCCGGCGCCTCGTTCAATCGTTTGATACCGGCCGAGGCCGCCGAGCGCTTCATCCCGCTGCCGGAAAGCGCCCAGCTCGTGCGCTTGCCGGGCCGGCTGCCGCGCGGTTTTCACCCGCAGAGCGGTCGAGCAGTCAGCCTGCGTTCCATCAAGCTGCCCGAAGGCTGCCTGATGCCGTCGGCCGTCGCCGCTGTCCTGCCGCCGGGGTATCTGCGGTTGCTGCTGCCGGCTGCCCGTACGGGCGACGGCGCTCCGCAGCTTCCGCTGCGCGCCTATACCGCCGTCGGTCTGCGCGGCGGGCAGCTTGTGGCCGCGGCCTTTCGTCTCGACCGACACACGCACTGGGATCCGGAACGATTTTCCCGCACCGATTGGGAGCGCCGTATCGCGAGATTCGAAGCGCGCTTTCCGAGAAACAAACTCCTTAGGCAGCTCGCGCACTGTACGCGCGCGTATTACTGTTGCACGGCGCGCAACTTTTTCCTGGGCGGCTATGAGGCGGCGTTGCCCGTTTCGCCGCGGTGCAATGCCCGCTGCCTGGGATGCATCTCGCATCAAGAAGGGGAGGTCGGTAGCCCGCAAGACCGCCTCCGCGCGCCGCCGCCGCTGGTGGATATCGTCGCGCTGGCTCTGCATCATTTGTGGCGGGCGAAACCCGCCATGGTAAGCTTTGGCCAAGGCTGCGAGGGCGAGCCCCTGTTGTACGCCGATACCATCGCCGAGGCTGTTCGTCAGATCCGAACACAAACGCGACGGGGCACCATCCACATGAACACCAACGGTAGTCGGCCCGAAGCGGTCCCGATGTTAGCGGCCGCAGGCCTCAATAGCGCGCGGGTGAGTCTCTTTTCCGCCCGGGAGGCTTCGTTCGCCGCCTACCACCGTGGCGACTTCACCCTTGCTACCGTCGAACGCTTTGTGACCGAAGCGGTTGCGCGTGGCATCTATGTATCGCTGAATCTGCTGACGTTCCCCGGCTTCACCGATCGCCAGGGTGAGTTTGATGCGCTCTTCGGCCTGCTGCGTCGCACCCGGGCTCACGGCGTGCAACTCCGCAACCTCGACGTGGATCCGGACTGGCTCTGCGACAAAGTCTCACCGGCCCATGGCCCCACACTTGGTTTGTTCCGATTTGTCCAAGAGCTGCGAAGAGTGTTGCCGAGGGTCCGGATCGGCACCTTCAATCCCTTCCGTGAAGAATTTAGAACGAAGGCACTACATCTATTCCCCTTCGGGGATAAGAGACTGTAACGCTCACTGCGTTTGCTAACAGTCTCTAATCCTCTCTGCGTTCCAGACTGATTCGCCCAAGGAGCATCGGTACAAAACACCCACCCAATACCATAAGCACCGTGCCAACGAGCGAGCCATAGAACCATAGCGGTCGTGGAATCGGGTTGGTCATATGTCGCGGCAGCTGAAACAATACAAACAAAGGGTAGAAGCTTACGAGCAGAAAAACCAACACGAATCCCATGCTGAGCACCATGAAGCTGACCCCGCCGACCCCGGTGGGAATCTTGGCTGGGCTATCGGCATTAAAGCGCGGGTAGATTGCGCCCCAGCCAATTCCCAGACAACTGATGGTGAGGGTCATGGCCGCCACGAGTCCCGACGAGATTACGACGAACAGACGCGGGACGCCGATCACTACGCAGGAGGCAATTGCCAGCGTCTGGCCGAGCAACAGCAGCGGTACGAGGTGGATGAGAAGTTTGCTGTGGAGGACGTCCCTCAATCGAATCGGCGCAACGCGGACAAGCCAGAAAACGCGGCCCTCGAGACTCACGGCCGGGAACACAAAACGGACTGCGACGCCGCTTACGACTAACCCGAGTAGAACGTGATTGACGGCGTACAGCGTAAACCAGTTGAAGTTGGCCACCCGCAGGTACACAAAATTGAGCAAATACACCGCCCCGAGCGCAAACAACAATATCAGCTGGAGCCACTGATTGGTGTCGCGCCAAAACACCCGGACGTCTTTGACCAGGAACGCGCCCGTGGTTTTTCCAACCCGCGCGCCGAGCCAATCAAACCACGTGCCCAGAATGCGTCCCCGGCGCGCCGCGGCTTCTGCGATAACGCCGCGCACACGTCCCTCCTGAGCGCGACAAAAACCGGAGGTGTACAGCGTTGTTCCTATCATGCCGCATACCGAGCACATGCCCAGAGCCGTGGCAACTACTCCCAGAAGCGGCAACCAGGACACCACCGGCTTGCCGAGGAGCAGAGGGAACAGCACGTTGGTGGTCCAGACGGTCGGCAACCAGTCGAGGTCGGGCGCCCGAAACATATTAAGGAACTCCATCATGCTTTCAAACGAGCCAGGCTGAAGCAGTTGCTCGGGCTTGATGGCTCGAATAAGAAGATAGACCACCACAAAGCCCAGCATGGCCAATACGATAAGCAAATCTCGCGAACGCCGGGCCGAGAACAGCCAGGTGAGGATGGTGGCGATCAAGGCGCCCAACGCAGCCGGGATCAGCATGAGCAGGGGAAAGAGCGCGGCCAGCGCCAGGTAGTAGGCAGGCGAAGCCTGGTACACGCGCCCGTAGGCGAGAAACAACGGCAGCCCAAAAAACCACACCATCCAGGATGAGACCATCACCATTTCGACAAAACGGGCGAAATACAATGATCCTATCGGCACCGGCGCGCTATGCAGCACGACGAGATCTTCGGACAAAAAGAACACCGAAAAAGAGCTTATCGTGGTCGAGAGCACCAGGATCGAAGCCAGAACCAGCAACACCAAGGTCATCGCCTTGCGCGGGATGAATTGGCCGACCAGCTCGACCGCCAAGCACTGTCGTAAGAACCATTCCGCCCCCGCGAATATCCCGTAGGCGAAAATGATCCCCATTCCCAGCCAAAACGCCGCCCGCAGCACATCGCGTCGGGCCCTTCCCGAGCGCAGGCGGGCGACACCCCGCAATTTGGTGCGCAACAAAAGCCAGAAAAATTGCAGTTCGACCGTCACGGTTGAAAGACCTTGACGGCCGCCTCGACGTCCAGCGCGCCGGTGAGTTGTAAAAACAAGTCCTCCAGCCGACCTCCGGTTGCGCCGACCTGCGTGCGGATGGCTTCAATGCTGCCCTGGGCAACCACCTGGCCGCGGTGCAGTATGGCCACCCGATCGCATAAATCCTCGGCGACCTCCAGCAGGTGGGTGGATAGAAATATCGTCTGTTGGCCGGTCTGGCACAGTTTTCGAAAGAGCGCCTTGACGAGCACCGCCCCCTGCGGGTCGAGACCGACCATAGGCTCGTCGACAATGATAACCTTCGGGCGGTGCAGCAAGGCCGCCGCCATGGCGAGCCGCTGCTTCATCCCGAGCGAGTAGCTCTCAATCAGCTCGTCGGCCCATGCGCTGAGATCGAAGAGCCTCAGCCACTGATCGGCGCGCGACACTCCCTCCGCCGGCTTGTAATCATACAGCCCCGCGATGAAGGCCAGGAACTCGCGCGCCGTGAGTTTCTCGTACAAAAAAGAATGGTCGGGAATGTAGCCGATCAGGCGTCGGGCGGCTATCGGATCGCGGCCGACGTCAATGCCGTTGATGAGCACGCGCCCCGCGCTCGGACGCATAAGCCCGACCATGATCTTCATCGTGGTGGTCTTGCCGGCGCCGTTGGGGCCCAAGAAACCGAAGACCTCGCCCGGCCGGACCTCCAGGTTGAGGTTGTTGAGCGCGGTAAAAGCGCCAAAGCGTTTTGAGAGGTTTTCGATGCGAATCATTCGGTGCCCTTCGTGATCGATGGCGGCGCGGCCGGCAACGGCAGATGGGGCAGCGGCACACCATCGGTCGCGATGCCGCTCGTAGCGGTTGCCTCGCTTTCCCGCCGGAGTGTCAAGCCCAAGGAGATGGTTTCCTGAAGCAAGCGTCCGTCTTCATCGATCCAGAATTCTTGCTCCGTGCCGGCCGGGATAAGGACCGGCTGGCTGCGCTCAGGCTGGCTGCGGCGAAGATGAATGGCCGCCACTAACCGGCCGTCGACCGTAATTGCATCCCGGCCGACGACTTCAATCACCGTCGGCTGGTTGGAAAGCGTTTGGGGATCAAAGAGCTTGATCTGAAAACGGCTGCCGGGACGGAGGTCCTGGCGGGCGAGCAAACGCGGCAGTGCTATGTCGAATACCGGTTTTGTCGTGAGCGGAAGCGTTTTACGAATAGTCTCGCCCGCCGCCTCAAATTCAACCGAAAGGCCCTGGGCGGTGAGGTGGCCGCGCGACGCAATTTGAAGCGCCCCGGCATAAAGGTTGAAATCGAAGCTGTCCATATCTCCACGTTCACCGAGCTTGAGCGTAAGATCGGAATGCACCGGTTGGAGCACACCAGCGGTCACGTTAAACCAAAGGCGCGATTCCTGACGGAGCTGCCCCTGCCGGCCGTCGCGCCGGAAGGTGGAGTGCACGTACCCCAGCTTCTTTCCCGCGCTGTAAACCCCGAGCCATTCGTCTTCCGGGGTCAACAACTCCGTTCCCGAGAACGACAACTCGACCGTTGCCAGCGCATTCCGTCCGGGCCAAAACATCAGCCACATAACGGAAAGCCAGAAAGCGATCAACGCGCTGCCCACCACCCACCAGCCTGGATGCGATTGGGAACGCTTCATCCTACGGATTGTAACATGAGAAGCGACGCTTATTTAGAGATTCTTGCGGGCACAGCGAAGCTAGAATCTCTTATCCTGTGGACAATTTCTTGTCATTGAGGATGAGTCGTACCATCCATCAGGCGCTCGCAACCGGTGACGTCGTTTTGTCTACACGCCAGTCACTCCGCCATTGACAATCCAGGGTATGCCCGATAGGGTGCGCCTGTCGATCCCTGCAGGAGGAAAGCCGCATATGCTGGAGCTCGTTGTCTCGCGAGGAGGCAAGGATCTGATCGCCGTGCCGTTGGAGCGCGCGTCGTTTCGCATCGGCCGGGCGCAGACCAATGACTTGGCCGTGCCGGACGCCTCCGTCTCCCGCCAGCAGTGCCAGATTGAGATGCGTCACGGAACACCGTGGCTGCTGGATCGTTCCGGCAAGGGAACCGTCGTCGACGGCAAGCGCTACAAAGAGGTATCGCTTAACCTGGGTTCGCGACTCGAATTCGGCAAACTCCAGGTAACGCTGCGCGAGCGCCGGGAAGGCGAAAACCTCTCACTGACCACGGCGGGCGGGGTAACCGAATCGATGCCGCCCATTAAGCAAACAGGCGAATGGTGGCTGATCGGCAGCATCGAACAAAAACCCCTGCGCATCGCGCTGCGCGGTAAACTGTCCATCGGCTCGGATGCCGCCAACGATGTGATCATACGGGATGGCTTTGTTTCTCGGTTTCACTGCCACATCTATCACAAGGCAGATGCCTGGTTCATCACCGATTTGGACAGCACCAACGGCACCATGGTGAACAACGTGCGCGTGAGCGAGGCGCGTCTCGATCCGGGCTGTCAGCTTACCATTGGGCGGGTGCGCCTGCAGATCGAGACCTCGGCTGAAGCCCTTGAGCCGGTCGGCCTGGGCGCTATGCAAAGCGTTGACCCCGCCATGAAACCGGTCTTCGATTTGATCCGCCGCGCCGCCCCGAGCGACGAAACGGTGCTCATCACCGGCGAGTCGGGTACGGGCAAAGAGCTGGCGGCCCGGGAGCTCCACCGCCTCAGTCGTCGGGTTGATAAGCCGCTCCTGCCGCTCAACTGTTCGGCGTTGACCAGGGAACTGCTCGAGAGCGAGCTGTTTGGCCATGAGAAAGGCGCTTTTACCGGAGCCCAGAGCCGCCGCATCGGGCTATTCGAGGAGGCCCATGGCGGAACGCTCTTTCTCGACGAGATCGGCGAGCTGCCGATTGAGTTCCAAGCCAAACTCCTACGCGTCTTGGAGAACGGCGAGATCCGCAGAGTCGGCAGCAACACTGCGCAGCAAGTGGATGTGCGGGTGATCGTCGCCACGCACCGCGATATTAAGTCACGCATCGCTACCGGGGAATTTCGCGAGGATCTGTTCTATCGTATCTGCGTGCTTGAGATTAAGTTGCCGGCGCTGCGCGAACGGCCGGCCGATATCCCGCTGCTGGCGAACATTTTTCTCTCGCAAGCCACGCGCGAGATCGGTAAACGCGGTCTCCACCCGCAGGCGCTCAAGCAACTGAGCACGTACCGTTTCCCGGGCAATATACGCGAGCTGAAAAACATCATTACCCGGGCGGCAATCTTCTGCCCCGGCGAGGAAATCAAAACCGAACATCTCAGCTTTCACCCCCCCACCTTGGCCGAACGCATCTCGGAACGCAGGGTATACCAGCAAGGCAAGACCCTGCGCGAGGTCGAGATCGAGGCCATTCGCCAGGCGCTTTCCGCCAACGACGGCAACCACAGCGGCGCCGCCAAAATGCTGGGCATTGCACGCAGCACTTTTTTGTTGAAAATCGACAAATATCGAACTGAGCTGGCCGATCTGCTTTCGCTGGAACGCGCGTGAGGAATTATGCTTGGTTGCGGCCATTCCTGCAGACACCGAGGATGTTGTAAAAGTATCTGGATGTCATTCCCGCGGAAGCGGCGTGCGGCTTGGCTGGAATCCAATTTTTTAAAGGTCTGCTGGACCCCCGCCTTAGAGATTGTAGCAAGCGAAGCTGAGCGAGGCGTACAATCTCTTATCCCTTTAGGGGTTCGCGGGGGTGACGCATTTTGCAACACCATCGACACAGGGAGGTGAGCCAATCTTCGCCCAAGCCGCCGCAGATGTTTTTCGATAACGTGGTTACGGAAAACTGCCGTTGAGAAACGGATTGTAGCGTCGCTCGTGACCAACCGTCGTGGCGGGGCCATGTCCGGGGTAGAGAGCGGTATCGTCGGGCTGGGTGAAAATATGCTTTTGAACGCTCTCGACCAGGGTTTCGAACGAACCCTCGGGCAGATCGGTCCTGCCAATTGAATCGGCAAAGACCAGGTCGCCGACGATGATCTTTTTCTCGCCTTCGATGAGAAGCGATATGCTGCCGGGGGAATGCCCCGGGGTGTGCAGCACCTTCAAGCGGATTTTTCCAACCGTCAAGGTTTCAGCGCCGGTTAGCGTCCGGTCGGCCGGGGGCGAATTCTCGACGGACATGCCGAACATCCGCCCCTGAGCGCTCAATTGGCTGAGCCAGCTCGCCTCGCGTTCATGGATGATAAGCTCGGCGCCGGTTTGTTCCTTTAGGCCGCCGTTCCCGCCGATATGATCGAAATGCGCGTGGGTATTGACAATCCATTTGCAGGTCAGGTTGTGGCGGTCCAGCGCGCTAATGATTGCCCCGACATGTCCGCCGGGGTCTACCACCATCGCCTCGCGCGTGTCTGAGTCGCCGACAATGTAGCAGTTTGTCGCCAATGGCCCAACACCCAGGGAATCAAGCACAAGCATTTTGCGGTCTCCTTTATGTCTACGGTGACGGCACGCACGGTGTTCCTTAATCAAAACAGCACAAGCCCCTTCTGCCGGGTCAGACTAACCAGCAGTTACGCACTAATCAATACTATGTTAAGGAAAAAAGGAAGCGACAACGCCGGAGCGGCCGCTGTCTCGTCGATTAGTTCTTGAAAATATCTGGTGTTGGTTGGGGGCCCGGAACAATCCCGGCGATATCGGGATCTTCGCCATCCAAAGATGGAGGACGGTTGGCCTGCTCCTGCTTGCGCAGGGCGCGCCGTTCGTCCTTTTTCTTCCGCCATTCCTCTCGCTCTTTTTCCTTTTGGCGTTTACTCGCCGTTGGACGCCCGCGATTCATGTTCACCTCACCTGCGGTTCGCGGTGGCCGTACCGCGGAAAGACCGTTTTAAAAGCCTGCCAATCAAGCTTTACGGTACTATACACTATCAGATAACCAGACACCATCGGAATCTTCACAATGAACTTAAAGCCTGGTAGAAAAGGGTTTATGCACACCGCTATCATAGCGCTGGTTGAACGAATGATGCGGTCGGAAGAACTTCTTGTCGTCGGCCTGGGTGATTCGTTGACCTACGGCTGGGAAGTCGAGCGGGGGTTTTTCGATAGGTTCGTCGATATGCTCGGCGATCGATATCCCAACGCCCGGATTAGGCGCCACAATGCTGGCATACCGGGCGACACCGCCGACGGCGGGCTTGCGCGGCTTGGCCGCGTTCTCGATCTCAAACCGGATCTGGTCATCGTCCAGTTTGCGCTTAATGACGCTTTCAGCGGAGTCGATCCGCGAGACTTCGAAGGTTCGATGCAATCGATTGCCGCTCGCGTTCTCGAACTCCCGGCGGCCCGTTATTTTGGTAACGTCGTGTGCGCTCGAACGCGAACACGATGCCGCTATCGTCCGGCCGTTTTACGACGCCATCATTCGGGTGGAGCACAGCTCTCGGTCCCGGTGGCGCAGCTGGACCGTTTCTGGTCAACGAGCGCTTTATCGAAATCAGGCTCCGTACTCCATAACGACGACGGGGTGCATCCCAATGACCAGGGCTATGTGCTCATGGCGGAAGGATTGTTGGAGCTTTTCGAAAACGATGCGTGAATATCACGAGTGCTTGCGCGGCCAAGGGAAAAGCGCCGGAGTATTTTGCAAGCGCGCGGCATAGGCCGGGTGTCCCATCGCCATGCGCCGATCCATCCAGGGCACGCTGACAAATACAAAAAGGCACGTGATCGACAGCGCCCCGACGAACGTCCACCACCAGGACGGATTCGCGGCCAGACCGAAGAGGAATAGCCCCCACCAAAATAGAACTTCACCCAAGTAATTCGGATGGCGGCACAGGGCCCACAGACCCGTATCGAGGACAGCGCTCGGATCGCGGCGGGTGCTCACAAATCGGCGAAGCTGCCTGTCGGCCAGGGTCTCGATGACGATGGCCGCGAGGGTGACCGCGGCGGCCAGGACATCGAGCGCCCCGAAGGTTCGTTCCGAGCGGGAGGAGAGCGCTGGGTAGAGCGGCAGCAGCCCGGCAAAAACCATATTGTCGGCAGCAGGTGAATGGTGATGAGACTCGCCAACCAGTACATTCTTCCCGTCCTGCTGCGAATGGTCGCGTAGCGGAAGTCCTCGTCCGAAAGCCCTTGCCAGCGTTGAACCCAGTTGGAACTCAGGCGAACTCCCCAAAAACAAACGAGCGCCAGCACCAGAACGATACGCACCACGCTTATCGGGGATTTCAATCCGAGCCATGCCCAGAAGATCGTGATCGGTATCGGTGCGGCGCTCCAGTACGGATCGTATATGCTTGAGTTATTCAGCACCATGCTGAAACCGAACACAACCACGGTTGCCGCCAGGTCGGCGACCCCGGCCAACAACACCGGGTCGAGATGAGGGAATGCTCGCGTGGTCGCATACGCGATGCAGAGCGCCACGAAATATACCGCGGTCACCCACAGAAGGGCCGCGGCGCGCGAGGGATTGAGATAGACCTTTCCCATGGACGAGAGGTTGCACGAACGATCACAGCGCCGGGCCTTAATGGCTGAATCGAGGCCACGGTGCCGCCGTCGACCTCAAAGATTTTGCCGGTTACCCAGCTCGAAGCCGATGAGGCCAGGTAGAGGGCCATCAAGGCGACGTCGTCGGGCGTTCCCAGTCGTTTCCCATCCGCGTCAGCTCTTCCATTTTTTCCCGCAAACCGCCGGTCGAAAGAAACGGCGCCAGCGCATCGGTAAGGATTCGATGCATCGCAATGGCGTTGCACCCGCATCCGCGGTGCGAATTCGTAGGCCAGTAGCCTGGTCATGTGGGAGAGGCCGGCCTTGGCCGTTCCGTACGAGACGAATCCCACCTCGACGAAATGAGACAGGGCCGACGAAATATTGACGATACTGCCGCCGTCGGCCCTCCTGAGCATGGCGGGGACGACCTTTTTGGTAAGCAGGAAAGCCGAGGTGACGTTAAAGTGAAACGCCTGCTCGAATTCCTCTGCGTCGGTTTGCAGGGCCAGGCAGGGGAGACTGCCGCCGGCAACATTCACCAAGATGTTGATCCCGCTGAACTCATCGAGGGCGCGGCCGACCACATGGTCGAGCTGGCCTTCGTTGGTTACATCGCACGGGATGGCGATGGCCCGTGCCCCCTGGGCGCGGATTTCGGCTGCGACCGCCTCGATCTCGGCGACAGTCCTGGCGGTGCATACCACTGCGCCGCCGGACTCGGCCAGGGCCAGCGCGATGCTGCGGCCGATGCCACGGCCTGCCCCGGAAACGATCGCCACCTTGTTGTCCAATCGAAATCGTTCAATCACGTGAGAGCTCCTTCCTTTCGAAAAACGCGGCTGTTTCGGATAGTCAGCCACGTTCTGGCCACTTCATGGTGCGATACTATATAACAGTATATAATGAGGAAGGAATCACTACCGAATCATTGTGTGGTGCGCTCAGGGAGGTCCGGCGATGGATACTAAGCGAGTGATAAGCTTTCCGTTTAACGTGATTGACGGGCTTCTCGACCGAATAGTCGCAGTCGTCTGTGCTTTCATGTTCGCTCAGATACCGCAGTTTATGGCGCAATACCTGCAGCGCCTGGGAGGCCATGTTGATGAACTGACCCGTATTGTCGGACAGTATACTCAAGCCGCCACAGAAGCAGGAAAGACGCTCGAGCAGTTTGTCGCGACACACTTAAC
Source organism: uncultured delta proteobacterium (assembly GCA_963754925.1). Lineage (GTDB taxonomy): Bacteria > Myxococcota > B64-G9 > B64-G9 > B64-G9 > CAVWHX01. Next base: position 98,839 of record CAVWHX010000004.1, on the reverse strand, counting down.
CTCCGCCGTCGTCGATTTTGTGAGCACCGGTAAGATCATGGAGGAGAACATTAGCCGGCTAAAGGTGCTCACCCGGGCGCTCGAGGAGCTCAACACCGCCAGTACCTATACTAAATTCATCGTTTTTCTAAAGGATCTGGATGCCGGCATCGTCAAGAATACGTTCCATAATTTTACCCCAGGCGTTCCGGTCACTCTTGAGACCATCGTTTACGCATTAATCGGTCTGATAGTAGGAATGCTCATCTATCATGCGATTAGTTGGGCAATCGTTGCTTTTTCCAAGAAATTCATTCTGAGGTCGTAATCTTCAAATCCCAGCTCAACAGTATGGCTCGTGACAAAAAAAAAGCCGGGCCACGCGGCCCGGCTTTTGGATGAGCGATTGAAATTAATTATGCAGTTACCGTGTGGTTACGTTTTGGGCCTGAAGGCCCTTGGGGCCTTTGGTGACTTCAAACTCCACGAGGTCACCTTCTTTCAGCGACTTGAAGCCCTCGCTCTTGATTGCTGAGAAATGGACAAATACGTCTTCGCCATTCTCCTGCTCGATGAATCCGAAACCTTTAGCATCGTTGAACCATTTCACTTTTCCACTCGCCATCAGACTACTCCCTTTTTTCGATCACTTTTGAAACGCGATAAATTTCCGTTGAACAAAAGCGATCAGGTTGTGCGTTGGTCATCCGCCAACGCGATTTCCGATACACTACCTCACAAATTCCTTATGCTGTTGCTTGATCCCATTGATCGCTAAACCATGCATTGGGCCAAATCCCAGCAATCTCGTAAAGAGGATGGCAGAACTTTATAGTATTGTAAACATTTTTTATTAGAAAAAGCCGCGCTACCTATGTTGGGCAGAATCTAAGGTACTTGACAAGCGCCAAAGAGTTTTTAATTATTACAATCGATACCTGACCCTGGCGATGGTGTAACTTACTAAAGTATTTGAATATTTGTTAAGCCGCTATCAGAACCGGGTTGCACGGAGGAGGTTTGCCATGGCGAGGAATCTATATGTAGTCCTCGGCATTTCGCGCGATGCAGACTTGCGACAGGTAAAAAGCGCTTACCGGCGTTTAGTAAAGCTCTATCACCCGGATTATTGTCAACCACCGACGGAGAAGTTTTTAGAGATCAAAGACGCCTACGATGTCCTTTCGAACCCCGAGTTGCGTTCGCAGCACGATAAAAACCTGCGAGTGCAAAAACCGACCCGTCAGGTTGAGATTGAGGCGGAAACGATGGTCCGGCCCAGATATCGGGCTCCGGCGATGATGGACCTGGGTAGTCCCATGCGCCGAAGACACGAGCAAAGCAGGCTTTTTGCAGAATTAGACGAATTCTTCGAAGGTTGGGTTCCCGGGTTTTTTACCCAGGGGAGGGGGGCATCCCGTCATAAGGATCTGTATGTGGAGTTGGTTCTCAGTCCGGCCGAGGCTATGAGCGGCGGATCTATTCCTCTCAAAATTCCGGTGGAGCGAACCTGCGTCAATTGCAATGGCGCCGGGTTTTTGGGCCTACTCTCGTGTGATACGTGTCAAGGTTATGGTCAGGTCGTTGAATACGACGACATAAAAATATCCATTCCTTCGGGCGTTGCAGACGGAATAATGGTGAAGCTTTCTCTCGGTGACATCGGCCTGCCGGGCATCGATCTCAATGTGCTGGTGACTATAAAATCCTAACGACCTGACAAACGTTGCTTTTTAACGTCATCAAAACGGTTTTATCCAACCAGCCCATACCGTTATTGACAACTGCCTGAAAAATTGAGCTACTCTCGCATTGTCTTTTTTAGTGCGGTGTTTCAAGCAATGGCTAAAGGAGCCGTGTGGTGGCGATCTCGCGGAATACAACAAAACCAAGAAAGAAAAACGCTCAAAGCAAGGGCCGCGCTCCTGGCCGTAAACAACCACGCGCCGACGATCGTGATGTGTTGGCCCGCACGACGGAGCTGCAAAAAACCATCGACGCGCTGGCATCCGAACGACGGCGGTTCATGGATGTCCTGGACGTGCTACCGGCGTATGTAATACTGCTTACACCGGATTACCACGTGCCCTTTGCCAACCGCTTTTTCCGCGAGCGCTTCGGCGAATCTCACGGCAAGCGCTGTTTTGAGTATCTATTCGGTCGTAGCGAGCCCTGCGAAGTTTGCGAAACCTACAAGGTTCTAAAGACCATGACACCCCTTGAGTGGGAGTGGACCGGCCCGGATAGCCGCAACTACTACATCTCCGACTTTCCCTTCGCCGACCTTGACGGCTCCACCCTCATCTTGGAAATGGGTATCGATGTCACCGAGCGCAAGCACGTCGAAGCGGAGCTCCTGAAGCATCGCAATCACCTCGAGGAGTTGGTCAACCAGCGCACCGAACAATTGGAGGCCGCCAACGCGTTGCTCCAGGCGGAAGTCATCGACCGCACGCAGGCCGAAGAGTCGCTGGCCAAAGAGCGATCCAATTTGCAGGCGGTTTTCGACTTGGTCAATGTGGGTATGCTCTTGGTCGACGAAACGGGGACCGTTCGAAGGGTCAATAACGCGGTTTCTCGTTGGGTTGGAAAAGAGGTGTCGGTGCTCACCGGCGATCAACCGGGTAACCTCATTGGGTGCGTCCATGCCGTCGGCGATCCTGGCGGCTGCGGACGGACGCCACATTGCCAATCATGCAGTCTGCGCGGCGCATTCGAGTCGGTGTTGCGTTCCGGACAGCCGGTGCATGATGTTGAAACGGAAACAGTTGTTTCGGTCGATGGACGCGAAGTGCATCTCTGGCTTGAGGTCAACGCCGATCCCCTGATGCTGGAAGGAAAACGACACGTGATTGTGGCCATGAATAATATCGCCGCACGCAAGCAGGCCGAGCTGGCGCAGGCCCAGTTGGTGGCGCAACTTCAAAAAGCTAATCGCGAGCTCACCGAATTTGCTCACGTCGTATCGCACGATCTCAAGGCTCCCCTACGAGCGGTTTCCTCATTAGCACACATTTTGGCCTCTGACTACGCCGACAAACTAGGCCCGGAGGGTCGGGAGCACCTGGAGCTCTTGGCGGGTGCGTTAAACGGATGCACATGCTCATTGACGGCGTACTCGAGTACTCGCGCATCGGACGGGTCGACGAACAGAGGATCTGCGTCGATCTCAACGAAATGGTTGAGTATACCATTGACCTGCTCTCGCCCCCGGAGCGTGTCTCGGTCGTGGTGGAGTCCAAGCTTCCGCAGGTGGTGGGCGATCCGACGCGCTTGGGTCAGGTCTTTCAGAACTTAATCGGCAACGCGGTGAAGTTCAACGACAAGCCTCGAGGGGAAGTCGAGATCGGCGCTCTGCGTGAAAACGGTTTTTGGCGATTGTATGTTAGTGATAACGGTCCCGGTATCGACGCGCGGCATCACGAGCGGATCTTCAAGATATTTCAAACCCTGCAAACCAAGGACGAGTTCGAAAACAGCGGCGTCGGATTGGCGATCGTGCGGCGGATTGTCGAAAGCTGGGGCGGGAAAATCTGGGTCGAGTCCGAGGTCGGCAGAGGAAGCACCTTCTCCTTTACCCTTCCTGATAGTTGTTAGGTACCATGGCGGTAGGAGCAACCCCGCGCCGTTGCCCTAAATCGGGTCTGTAATTTTGCCCATGAACAACAAGGCCTTTGATTTTTTGTCGTGGAGCACGATCACAAACGGCCGGTCGACCCGGAAGATAAAGTATGGTGGAGCCAACGAAGTAAATTGAATTCCTACTGAAGTGACCGCCGCCGCCTCGGTGCCTTCTTCATCAACCTTTACATAGGTCTTGTGCTTGACGTCGCTGATGGATAGCCCACCGTCGGAATGGATGCGGCTGAAATCAGCTTGGCTGTCGCTGAAGGCTATCGCCATCCCAAGCGCGATGAGCACCTTTTTGAGGCTCGCGTTGTATTCCAGCTCAAACCGCGGCAGGGATACGTCGCCCTCTTCTCTCACGAAGCCCGCTGACCAAGTTGCCCAGTTGTCGGGAGTTAGCATGGAGACAAGCTCGTCGATATTGTGGCGTTCCTTCGGCACAAAAATAGCCATGGCAAAAGACCCGTTTCCGTATGGGAGATCTACGGCTTGGAATTTATCGGTCGCCAGATACGGCAGCTTGTCGCCGTGGAGTTTCATCATCGACACGGTCTTGTCTCCGGCAGGAGTGTGGAAGGTGCCCGATGCGGTCTTACTTTTGTCGAATTGGTAGGTCCAGTCTCCTTTAAAGTAGGTGGCGTTTATCAGGAACATGACCAGAGTCGGATCGATGGGTTTGTCCACGATGCTGTCTATCTTGCCGTGGGTTTTTCCGTTCACCCAGGCGTTGATGGTGTCCGCGGCGCCCGGATCATTAAAGTTTAGGGCCGATACCACTGCGTCAAAGAAGGTCTTGTTGAGGTCGATAAACTCCTGTAAAACGTCAAGATCCTTTCGGTACCAGATGGAGTTGGCGATCTCTATTTTGACCTTCGGATCGAGCAGTGTGAGGTAGTCGATTAAGGTGCGATAACCCTGATTGATCTGTTGGTCGCTGAACCCCTCAAACCCAAGGGTTGTTTTCATGGCCTCTTGAGTAGTTCCCGCCGATCCTTTGTAGGTCATCCCGAGCGCCATAGAGACCGAAAGCGGTGAGATGAACACGTTGCCGCCGTCGGATTTGGCAATCACTTCGGTAAATAGTTTGAATCCGAACTGGTTCGAAGATTCGATCAGCGAAAGGTTGTTTTGGCTATGTTTAGGAGGCTGAGGGCTCGTAGATTTGCAGCTAAGCCACAATATCGAAACGATCAAAACAATTCCCAGCACCATTGTTTTTTTCATAACTTTTACGCCTCCGGGGACAGATTATTGATGATATACCATAATGATATACCGAAGAACCAGCAATCGCCGTGCCGTATTGATATTTCGCGATGCAGGTTTTAAAAACAAATAAAACCAAGTAGTTAGTAACTTCATCTGGTCAAAGTTTCCACAACGCATCAAAGAATTGAGGGAATATTCAGGTTTTCGAGGGGAGAAGTTCTTTCACTCTACAACAAGAATAAAGATTCTTTACGGTGCATAGCGCGTGAACACCCAGTCGTGGTTCTTTACGTTGGCGCTATGGCACGGCCAGCAGGTTGCATGCTGCTCGGCGTCCGTGGGCTTGCCGTTGATGAACCGGCCGAATCCCCAACCGCCGGTTGCGGCCCATCTCTTCTGATCCTTAACTATAAACTCAAATCGCTGCTGCTCGCCGGGGATGAACGTGTCGGCAAACTCTTCTGACTTTTTTCGCTTCCAGGCGATTTTCGCAAGAATCGACCCGTCCGGAAAGGGCAGGGTGTTTGCCCGGAACGCCTTGAGCGCAATCGGATTGGCGAGGATAACCCGCAGTTCGTCCTTGTCGTCGCGTTGCGAAGGGGCGACAACCACCCAATCCCGGTATCCGGGTGGAATGGTTACACCCGTGGGGGCCGCGGGCGTAGTCTCGGCGCCGAACGCCCACACGGCGAGGGCACCCAGCGCGCCTGCCAGAAACAATACTTTCGTCGATAATCGCATATGTTCCTCCTTTCTTACCCAAGGCGTCATAGTCGTAATGTGTACCGGCGAAAGTACTACAATTGCTTTAATAAACACAACAGGTTTAAGTTGACACCTGTAACGTTGCTGGTTACACTGAGGCGTGATCAAGAAGTTCCGACACAAGGGTTTGGAAAAGTTTTTTACAGATGGGAGTAAGACCGGGATCAAACCGGAACAGGCAGCACGACTCAGGATACTGTTGACCAGTCTCGATTCCGCGCACAACATAAAAGACTTGAACGCTCCCGGGTTGAGACTTCATCCCCTCAAAGGCAAGAGGGAAGGATTTTGGGCTATCTCGGTCAGTGGAAATTGGAGGATTGTTTTTAAGTTTGAAGGAAAAGACATTATTGATGTGGATTATGTGGATTACCACTAGGAGCGAGGTAAAAAATGAGGATGCACAATCCGGCACATCCGGGTGAGATTCTAAAGGAACTGTGGTTGAATCCCCTTGGTTTGAGCGTGACCGAAGCGGCTCGGATCCTTGGAATCACGAGGAAGACGCTTTCAGAATTGCTCAATGGCCGGGCTGGTGTCAGTACTGAGATGGCGATGAGACTTTCTCTCGCTTTTGATACGACACCGGAGAGCTGGTTGCACAACCAAATGATGTACGATCTTTGGCAAACCGAGAAGAAGCGAACAAAAATCAAAGTCGACCGCAATAAAATTCTTAGAATTCGTCGCGCCAAGGAAAAAACGGCCCATGCTGCCTAGATTGGTCAATGATGAACATACCATAGTAATAATTAGCCGAACGAGTTGCAATGCCTGGGTTATCTGAAAGGGAACGAGCAATCCTCGACAGGGAATGCGATGTGGACGTCTTTACCGGTCCGGGGCCCGGCGGGCAACATCGCAACCGAAGCCGCAACGCCGTTCGGCTGCACCATCGGCCGAGCGGGCTCATCGTCACCGCCACCCGATCGCGCTCGCTCTCCCAGAATCTCGAGGCCGCCTTTGAGCGTTTGGCTATGCGACTTGCGCGACTTCGTGAAAAACCCAAACCGCGCCGACCAACCCGACCCACCAGCGGTAGTCAGAAGCGCCGGATCGAGGCCAAGCAACGGCGCGCGGCTACCAAGCGGCTGAGGGGGAACCCGGAGCTAGAGTAGGGGCGGTGAAGCACTAAATCCTTCGTCCCCGCCCTGTCGAGGCAGCCGGCTGTCGACCAACAGGGTGACCGGTCCATCATTAATAAGAGATACCTGCATATCGGCGGCGAATATGCCGCTACCGCAGACGATCCCCCGATTTTTGACCAGCGTGACGAAGAGATCGCACAGGCGCTCGGCCTGCGCTGGTTCGAGCGCGCCGGCAAACGACGGCCGTTTGCCTTTGCGGCAATCCCCGAACAACGTGAACTGACTGACCACCAACAGCTGACCGCCGATGTCCGCTACCGACAGGTTCATGCGATCCTGCTGATCGGGGAAAATACGTAACCCGACGATTTTCTCGACCATCCAGGTCGCGTCCTTTTCGGTGTCTCCCTTTCCCGCGCCGAGGAAAACCAACAGTCCTCGACCAATCTCGGCAACGAGGTTGCTTGATACCACGACGCGAGCCTCTTTTACTCGTTGGACCACTGCGCGCATATCAATCTTTCCTCGTGTTAATAATTAGTTCCAACGTTCGGAAGCAAAGTTAACCGCCCCGTATGGTACACCATACAGAGTGGCTTGCAACCCGATGCGAGTCGGTATATGGTTTTCACCCAGTATGGTTGAGAGACTTGCAACCCCTGCAACTGACAGTACAGCCAACCGGACCGATACGATTGCGGTGATCGTTCCCACCCAGAACATTCATCCCGACCAGATCGATGGCGATGCGTTGAAGGTGGTCAACCGCTTGCGCCAATTCGGGTATAGCGCCTATCTGGTGGGCGGTTGCGTTCGCGATCTAATGCTGCGACGAAAACCAAAAGACTTTGATGTTGCTACCTCGGCCAAGCCTCAGGAAATTCGTAAGGTCTTTCGCAACTGTCGGCTGATCGGTCGGCGCTTTCGGTTGGCGCACATCCACTTTCGCAACAACAAAGTGATCCAGACGGCCACCTTTCGAGCCGGCGGCAACGACCACAACAATCAACCGGGTGACCTGTTGATTCGCGAGGACAATGTCTTTGGCACCGAAGAGCAGGATGCGCTGCGGCGCGACTTCACCATCAACGCGCTCTTTTACGACCCCGTCGAGCGCATCGTGATCGACTACTGCGGCGGGTTGGAGGATCTGGTCCACCGGACCATCCGTTTCATCGGTGACCCCGGCGTGCGAGTGCGTGAAGACCCCGTGCGTATCATCCGGGCAGTCAAGTTTGCCGCCCTTCTGGATTTCAGGATCGACGACCTGGCCTGGGAGGCCATGTGCCGGTACGGCAAGGAGCTCTCCAAGAGCGCGCCGCCTCGCCTGCTCGAGGAGATCAATCGCATCCTCCGGGGAGGCGCCGCAGAGGTAAGCTTTCGGCTGCTCTGGCAGGTCGGCGCGCTTGCGGTGCTTCTGCCCGAGGTCAACAGCTACCTGAGCCGGGTGTTGGAACGCAGCGAGGAGCGCGATCCGGGTGGGGGTTTGTTCGCCTATTTACGCGCCTTGGATCAACCCCCGCACGAGGCGCATCCCAACACGGTGATGCTTGCCAGCTTGTTGTTCCATCCGGTGTTGGACGCCGCCCGGTGCAAGCGCGAGATCCATGGTTCGACGGGCTCTTCCTGTTCACTGGCTGAGGTCGCCCGGGATACCGTGCAGGCCATGGTGACTCGGCTGAATTTGCCCAAGTGGGAAGCCGAGCGCATTCAACAGATAATCGGCGCCCAAAAAAAACTTTTTAATCTTCCCGGCCGGGCTCCGCTACCGCGATCGTTGGTGCTGCGCCACTACTTTCCCGAGGCGCTTGAACTCTTCGCCATCGGGGTGCGGGCCACGGGAAAAGGCAGTCGGACGTTGAGGCGGTTGCGTCAGACGGCGCATGATATCGCCGCTGCGCCGCGAAAGAAAAACCATCGGCGACGGCGCCCCCGAAACCGCCGCCGTGCGGTTGTTCCTGAGGTGACGGCATCGCCGGATGCAACCCGGATGGACCCCTGACCGGAACGTCACCCGTCGTGCGTATCGAAAAAATCGGATAATTCGTTCGGTCAACGTCTAGCCCTTGACAGACCACCAGGGATGTTTACATTTTGCTCAGAGAAGGCGGTGCGGTAGAAAATATATATAAGATAACCTATTAGGAGGCGAAGCCATGGCATTAATCAATTGGCTAGGACAGGAGTCCGCATTTTCTCAATTCGATCGGTCGCAGCACGATTTTGATCGTTTGCTAACGCTCTTCCGTCCGTGGTCGACTTCATCGCCGTGGAGTAGCACGGGTGCCGGGGTTTACCCGCCGATCAATGTGTACGACGACAATGAAAGCTACGTGGTGCGGGCAGAACTTCCGGGGGTGGACCCCAAAGACATCGACATCTCGGTAGCCAACAACACCTTGACGATTAGAGGCAAGCGCCGAAACCAACGTCGAAGGCGAAAACATAAGCTACCACCGGCGCGAGCGTAACTTTGGAGAATTTCGACGGGCCTTTACGCTTCCCGATCAAATTGACAGCAGCAAGGTGATGGCCCACGCGAAGGATGGCATCCTGGAGATCAGACTGCCACGCGCCGAGCAAGCGAAGCCGCGTCAGGTAGAAGTCAAGGTTAATGACTGGACCAATCCTGAGGAGGTGGACCATGACCGAAAAAGAAAACAAGGAATTGCAGGTAAGCAATAAAAAGGCTATTGAGAAAACCAGCGGTGAGCCGACGCGGGAAGGCGTGACGTTTGTTCCCGATGTTGATATCACCGAAGACGGTGACGCAATCACCCTGTACGCTGATATCCCGGGTGCACAAAAGGAAGGTCTCAGTATCGATGTACGCGAAGGGGTGCTGACGTTGACGGCAACCGTCGGGCCAATTGAGAAAAACCACCGCTTGATTTACCACGAGTACGACATCGGAGGATTCACCCGGCGTTTTACCTTGGGTGAGCAGATCGATCAAAATAAAATTGAGGCCTCGTTGAACAACGGCATTCTCAAGCTCGTGCTCCATAAAGCCGAGGCCGCAAAGCCGCGCAAGATCAAAGTTAGTTAAGTCCTCAATCCCACGGTTGGTTCGGTCACCAAAGGGGCAGCTTTCTGAAAGCCGCCCCTTACAACGTTTCAAGTCACCCCCGCGAAGGCGGGGGTCCAGCAGTGGTGCAAGAATCTGGATTCCCGCTTCCGCGGGAATGACATCGTTCGACTTTCGCGACACCCTTGGCGTAGAAGAAGGCAAGTCTCTAGGATGCGAGGCAGACAGGACCCGGCGCGCAATCTTAACTCTCGAAGTTTCACTTGCACAAAGCGCTTGACGTGGTAGCTTTTTGCTCCAATCAAGCTGTCCGCTCTTCGGGAGATTTGATGAAGCCGCTGCTGATTCAGCTACCGACCGCCGTGGGAATACTGTTATGGGGATCGCACGCGTGGTGCGCCGAAGGTTCGAGCCTTGGTCATACCTTGCCGCTCTGGTCGGTGACGGCATTTGTTTTGATGCTGCTCGCGATTGCAATACTACCGCTCGCCGCGCCAACCTTCTGGAGTTCGAACCGTAACAAACTATTCATCTCACTCCTCTTGGGGTTGCCGGTAATCGGCTTTATCGCCGCCATGGATCCGGCGCCGGTTGTCTCAACCGTTCGGGAATATACATCGTTTGTGATACTGCTGACGGCGCTTTTTGTCATTTCAGGTGGTATTGTCATCAGCGCCGATCTACGCGCCACACCGAACGTGAACACGGCGTTCATGCTGGCCGGGGCTTTGCTGGCGTCGGTTATGGGAACGACCGGGGCAGCCATGCTGCTCATCCGTCCGTTGCTCGACACCAATCGTGAGCGCACCCGAGTCACCCATACCGTGATCTTTTTCATTTTCCTGGCAGGCAATATCGGCGGCTGCCTCACCCCGCTCGGCGATCCGCCTCTGTTTATGGGTTATTTAGCCGGCGTTCCGTTCTCGTGGTTCTTTCAGCTCTGGCCTGAGTGGGCTGTGTGCACCGGAGTGTTGCTTTTGATCTATAATCTGTGGGATCGGATCCAATACGCCAGGGAGCCGTCCGCCGCGCTTGATGCCGACCGCACCCGGATCGAACCGCTGCGGATGCGCGGCCTGCAGAATCTGCCGCTCTTGATGGGGGTAGTGCTGGCCGTGGCTTTTTTGTACGAGCCGGTCGCGCCCTTTCCGACCCGTGAGGTGCTGCTCATCCTCCTGGCGGTTGTTTCGTGGTTAATCACCCCCCGGAAGCTGCGGGAGGAAAATAAATTTACCTTTCACGCCATCATCGAAGTGGCGGTGTTGTTTTTAGGGATATTCGCCACCATGATTCCCGCGCTATTGATACTCAACGCCCGCGGGGCTGAAATGGGAGTACGGGATCCGGTAGGCTTTTTCTGGGCAAGCGGAGGGCTGTCATCATTTTTGGATAACACCCCGACTTTTATGGCGTTCTTCGCGCTTGCTCGAGGAATTGGGATCGAGAACGGAGCGCCAATGGTGACCGTAGCGGGAATAGACGAATTGCTGTTACGGGCGATTAGCCTGGGGGCGGTCTTTATGGGCGCCAACACGTATATCGGCAACGCCCCTAATTTTATGATCAGGGCAATGGCCGAAGAACGCGGCTTGAAGATGCCGAGCTTCTTTGGGTACATGCTGTATTCTGGTTTGATACTGATTCCACTCTTTATCGCGTTGACACTAATATTCTTCTAATCGGCGATACACGAGCCAAGATAGGAAGGATAATCATGAAGGTTCTACCGTGGGAGGAACTCGGGAGAGAAATTCGTTACGCCACGAGGATCTTTCGGGTGCGTAAAGATCGGATGCGCGCGCCTTCGGGCGGTCGCGAACGTGAGTACGATGTGATAGAAGCGCCCGACTGGACCAATGTGATTGCGATAACCGACGAAGACAACGTTGTGTTGATTCGTCAGTATCGACCCGGAATAAAAAAAGTCACCCTGGAGATTCCGGGTGGGATGATCGATCCGGGCGAGACGCCGATTCAGGCTGCCATGCGCGAGCTCGCCGAAGAAACCGGGTATCACTCCTCGGGGTGGCGGCATCTCGGAACGATTTTCCCGAACCCTGCTATCCAAACCAACCGCGCCATTACGTTTCTAGCCCAATCGGCGCGGCTCTTGTCCGAACCGCATCCCGATGAGGACGAGTGTATAGAAGTCTTGGAAAGGCCGCTTAAGGATGTGCCGCGGCTTATCCGGGAGGGAGAGATCCAGCATTCACTGGTGGTGGTCGCCTTTGCTCATTTAGCGGTTCAGGGGTTGATCGACCTTAATAAACTGTAAAGGATTGACACCTTATAGACCCCTGTGGTAAAGCCGCACGCATGAATTTGAATTAATTAAGTTTTTATAGTTGGTCTGAGCGTACCAAGGAGGGATTATGCGCGTTTTCCGGTTCAACTGGCTTTTGGCTGGCTCATTAATTCTTTCACTGGTACCGACTCAGTTGTTTGCCGAGGAAGCCCAAAACGCCTCTCCTGCCGAAGGGGCAGCGGCGCCGCCAACACCGGATAAAACCCAGCCGGAGCCACTGCCGCCGCCGCCGGCAGGTTTCACCGAGGTTAAAATCGATCAAAGCGCGATCGCCAAACCGCCGTTGAACCTGCTCGACCTGCACGGCTATCTCAGGATGCGCGGCGATATGGACAAGGACCTCGATCTTGGAACCCCGCTGCGCGAACCGTACCCTCAGTTTCCGCATCCAGCGTCCGGCAGGGGCGACACGATGTTTACCGGCAACATGCGTTTTCGACTTGAGCCCACCCTCAACATCTCCGAGGATGTCCGCATCATGGGCCAGATTGATATGCTCGACAATCTGGTTCTCGGCTCCACACCCGATCAGAATAATGATCTCGTGTTTTTTAGCCAAAGTCAGTCTCCGCCGAGCGCCAGCATTGCCGTCAAGCGTCTCTGGGGAGAGGTAAAGACGCCGCTGGGTTTAATTCGCTTCGGTCGAATGGGATCGCAATGGGGCTTGGGGATTATGGCCAACGATGGCGGGCCGGCGTTTGTCGATCGCGGGCCGCTCGTGACCTCGACCGACCGGCTTGATCCGATAGGTCAGTGCTTTGATTGCGACTACGGCTCGACCGTCGATCGGATCATGTTCATCACCAAGTTCCTGGGTCATTACTTTGTGCCGTTTGTTGATTTTACCTCCGAGGGGCCAACCTACGCCAATTTCAACGATTACGGCACACAGAAAATTAATTTAGATCAGCTGGATGATGTGCACTCCTGTGGCATTTCCATCTTCAAACGCGACAAGCCCGAAGACATTCGCGAGGCCCTCGCCCAAGGCAGCTGGGTGCTCAACTACGGCATTTATTTCACCTACCGCAACCAGTCCTACGACGCCACTAATGTCGATACCACCACCATGGGCATCAACGGCGCCACGCCGGCGGTTACGTACACGTACCGCGGCGCCAATATGTTCATGCCCGACCTTTGGGTGCGTTTCATGTGGCACAAGCTGCGGATCGAGTTGGAGGCAGTCTTGGTGGCCGGCAAGCTCACCGTTGGCCAGGCTGATTCTACTGCGTTCGATGAAAACAAGAGGCTCGATATGCTTCAGAGCGGCGGGGTGCTCCAGGCCGATTACAGCTTGTTGAACGATCAACTGGTGCTGGGATTCGAGTCCGGCATTGCTTCGGGCGATAATCAACTTGCCTTCGGGTCGGGGCCGTTTCTGAGTCGCCTGCAGCCTGCCTATACCGGGGATGTTGACGATCCGTATGGATATGTTGCAAACCCCATCAATGGAAATCCCCAGAAGGCAGCCATAACACACATTAATAATTATATCTTTAATCGTGACTATCACGTCGATCTCATCCTGTGGCGCGAAATTGTCGGCGCGGTGACCAACGCCTACTACCTCAAGCCGAGCGTGCAGTACCTGTTCCCCTTTGGTTTAGGGGCCAAGCTTTCAGCTATCTACTCGGAGTCGTTGACGACCACCACCCGCGGGAATAGCCTTCCGCTGGGCCTGGAGTTCGACCTGGATGTGTTTTACTTCTCGAGCGACCATTTTCAGGCCGGCGTGTCCTATGGCCTGTTGATTCCGTTTTCCGGTATGAACGATCTCGGCGATGATATGAAGAAAGGTGGACAGGGAGAAAATCAGGACACGATCGCCGGTATCGCCCATCGGGTGATGGGTAGATTGGTGTTGTTCTTCTAAGGAAATGAATAACGTTATGTTCAGCGATGGAAAAATACGACGCAGGGCAATCGTGGTGGTTGCCCTGATTGCTCTCGGGCTATTCTCGTGCGGCGTCAAGGCGCCGCCCCGACCGCCGGCGCCGGAGCCTGTGCAGGCGCAACCTGAAGATTCCCATCACGATGGTGCACAGAAAGGCATGCCATGATCCACGGAACCATAACCGCCCTGATAACTCCCTTTCGCGACGGGCACCTTGATCTGCCGGCCCTGCGCGAATTGACCGAATGGCAGATAGTCTCCGGCATACATGGGCTGGTGGCCTGCGGAACCACCGGTGAGGCCTCATCGCTGACCGGGGAGGAGCGCCTGCAGGTGGTCCGGGCGGTCGTTGAGCAGGCCCGCGGCCGGATCCCGGTGATCGCCGGTACCGGCACCAACAATACCCGCCAGTCGGTCGAGCTGACCGAGCGCGTGCGCGAGCTGAAGGTCGACGGCGTTTTGGTCGTGACCCCCTACTATGTCAAGCCCACTCAAAAGGGCATTCTCGATCACGTTCGCGCGGTAGCCGAGGTCGGGCTGCCGGTTACGGTCTACAACGTGCCTGGCCGCACGGGCGTTTCGCTGACGGCCGAGAGCGTCTCGGCGCTGTGCCAAATCCCGAACGTGGCGGCCCTGAAGGAGGCGTCCGGCGATCTCAAGCTCGACGGGTATATCGTGCGGGCGGCAGCGTCGCGCATTGCGATTCTCTCGGGCGACGATTTTACCTATCTGCCGTTGCTCGCCATCGGCGGGCACGGCTGCATCTCGGTGGTCAGCAACGTCGCGCCTCGGGACATGGCCGAGATCTACAATCGGTTCACGGCTTCCGATCTGAGCGCAGCCCAGGCGCTGCACCTCAAGGTGCTGCCTCTGGCGCAGGCGCTGTTTGCCGAATCCAGTCCCATTCCGGTCAAGGCAGCGGCGGCTCTGCTCGGGTTGTGCACGGGCGAAGTTCGGTTGCCGTTGACCGAACTGTCTGAAGCCCTGAAGCCGCAGCTCAAAGCGGCTCTGGTTGAACTAGGCCTCAGGGGATATAGATGATAGGCGTTTGTTTATCCGGCGCACGCGGACGTATGGGTCGGATGCTTGCCGACCTGATCAGCGAATCGAGCGAGTTGCGTCTGGTCGCGGCCCTCGAACGATCGGATCACCCCGATCTTGGAGTTACCGTCGCCGAAAACGTCACCGTGGGCGATAACGCCGAGTTGGCCATCGCTTTTTCCGATGTGCTGCTTGATTTCGGGCCGCCCGATGTAGTGCTGGCGCACCTGGAGCTTGCCGTACAACAAGATAAGCCGGTGGTGACCGGAACCACCGGTTTCTCGGAGGAGCAGCGGCAGCAGTTGCGCGCGGCCGGCAAATCGATCCCGGTAGTGTGCAGCTCGAATATGAGCCGCGGCGTGTATTGGGTAACTGAACTGACGCGTCAGGCTGCGCGCATGCTCAAAGACTACGACGTGGAGATTCTCGAATTACACCACCGCCGCAAGGCCGACGCTCCCTCCGGAACCGCGCTGTTGCTTGCCGAAGCGGCTGAGACGAGCCGGCATACCCAGCGCGTGTACGGCAGATCGGGTAAACGCGAAGACGGCGAGATCGGGCTTGCCTCTATCCGCGGCGGCGACGTGGTGGGCGAGCACCAGGTGATGTTCCTCGGTCCCGGCGAGCAGATTATCATCACCCACCGCGCTACTTCGCGCGAGCATTTTTGCCGCGGGGCTCTGGCGGCGGTGCGTTTTGTGGTAGGGCGGAAGCCGGGTTTTTACAGTATGGCGGATGTATTCGCAGAGGACTGACAAGGAGATAGGTGGATGAGTTCGCCGCTCGCGAAGCGAATGAATTTGTTGGCCCCGTATTTATTCGCGGATCTCGATCGCAAAAAGGAAGCCGCCAAGGCGCGGGGCGTGGATGTGATCGCCCTGACGATCGGCGATCCCGATATACCGACCCCGCCTACAATCGTGGCAGCCGGCGAACGGGCGCTGCACGATCCCGAAACCCATCGGTACCCGGCGTATGCCGGATCGCCGGTTTTTCGACAGGCGGCGGCGGAGTGGTTTGGGCGCCGCTACCAGGTGACGTTGGATCCCGATCAAGAAGTGCTGGCGCTCATCGGCACGAAAGAGGGCATTGGTCACCTCATGTTTGCGCTGGTCGATCCCGGCGACGTGGTGCTCTGCCCCGATCCGGGATATCCCGTCTATTCGATTGCGACTCATCTGGCGGGAGGCGAACCCTATGGTATGCCCTTGACCGCCGAGCACGGTTTCATGCCGGATTTGGATGCGATCCCAAAAAAAGTCGCCGCGCGTACCAAGGCTCTCTGGATCAACTACCCCAACAATCCCACAACGGCGGTGGCCGATCGAGCCTTCCTCGAGAAAGCCGTGGCCTTCGCCCATGCGCACGGGTGCATTCTCTGCGTGGATTCGGCGTACTCGGAGATCACCTTCGACGGTTACCGGGCGCCGTCGGTGCTCGAGCTTTCAGATGCGCGGCCCGTGACCATCGAGTTTCATTCGCTCTCCAAGACGTACAGCATGTGCGGCTGGCGGGTCGGCTTCGCGGTCGGCGCCCGCGAGATAGTCGGAGCGCTGGGGACCCTCAAAAACAACCTCGATTCAGGCGTCTTTCAGGCGGTTCAACTGGCCGGGGTAGAGGCGCTGCGCAGCTGGCCCACGTACCTGCCCGAGCTTCTGGCCACCTATCAACGCAGGCGTGACGTATTAATAACGGGATTGCGCGCGGCCGGATACGAGCCGTTCGTCCCCCGGGCGACGTTCTATGTTTGGATGCCCGTGCCGGGCGGCGATGACGTCAGCTTTGCCGGCCGACTGATCGAGAAGGTCGGCGTGATGGTAACGCCGGGATCTGGTTTCGGGCCATCCGGCAAAGGCTATGTGCGCTTCTCGTTGACCGTCGACGAGAGCCGCCTGCAGGAAGCCGTCGCGCGCATCAAAAAGGCCGGTTTGAGCGGCTAGCGATGCCCCCCTGTTATCTGTCGATTGGATCGAACCTCGGTGAGCGGCTCAGAAAACTGCCGCAACGCGATCGCGCGGGTGCGAGCGCTGCCCGACGTGCGGGTGCGGGCGGTGTCGGGGCTGTACGAGACCGAGCCCATGGGAGTCACCGATCAGCCGGACTTTATCAACCTGACCGTGGGGATTGATACCGACCTATCGGCTCAAAAACTTATCGCGTATTTTAAAGAGATTGAAATACAGTTTGGGCGAACGCCGACGGTGCGCTTCGGACCGCGGGTAATCGACATCGATTTATTGTTGTGGGGCACGGCGGTGCTCTCCGAACCGGGGATCGTCATTCCCCACCCGCGTCTGCAAGAACGCCGATTTGTTTTGGCGCCGCTTGCCGAAATCGCGCCGCAGGTTCGGCACCCCGTGCTCGGCCGCACTATAGCCGAGTTGCTTTCATCCTTGGGCGAAAGCGGCCAACGCGTGCGGCGCTTGGAGTAGCTGATGCGGAAAGCTCTTCGTATATTTACGCAAGTAATTGATAGTACAGGATAAATAAAAATAGCTGACAAATGAGTCAATTATGCTTGACATGCTCGTGCGGCCGAAAGAAAATGGCATCCTCTGAATTTACACAAGGAGGTTGGCCGTGAAGATTTTGGTTACCGCAAAACGGGTCACCGATCCGGATGTCAAGATCAAGGTTAAGCCGGATGGCAGCGGTATCGTCACCGATGGGGTTGATTACAAGGTTAATCCTTTCGACGAGATCGCTATCGAGGAGGCTATCCGCATCAAGGAGAAAAACAGCGCCGAGATTGTGATTGTCAGCATCGGCCCCAAAGAATCCTCGAAGGAGATTCGCTCCGGGCTCGCGATGGGCGCCGATCGGGGAATCCATGTTATTAGTGATGGATTCGTCGATTCGATGGCGGTCTCGAAGGTGCTCAAGAAGCTGGTCGATGAGGAGAAGCCGGATCTCATTCTCATGGGCAAGCAGGCGGTCGATGGCGATAACAATCAGGCCGGACAGCTCTTGGCCGAACTCATGGGCGTCGGTCAGGCTTGCTTTGCCTCGAAGGTCGAACTGTCGGCCGATCTCAAGAAGGCGACGGTCACCCGCGAGGTGGACGGTGGTTTCGATATCGTCGAATTAGATCTTCCGGCGGTTATCACCGCCGACCTGCGTCTCAACGAACCACGCTACGCCTCGTTGCCCGGCATCATGAAAGCCAAGAAGAAAGCCGATTAAAGAGATCCCGCTTGACCAAACGGGCGTTGATACCAAACCGCGGGTGGTCTGGCATAAGCTTTCGGAACCGACCGAGCGCAAAGCGGGCATCAAGGTCCCCGACGTTCCGACTCTGATAACCAAGCTGCGGGATGAAGCCAAGGTGCTTTAGAGCAATCCGAGGCCAAGGAGAAAAACCATGGGCAACGTTTTGATTGTCGCAGAGCAGAAAGAGGGAACCCTCAAGAAAGCAAGCCTCGCGAGCTTTACCTTCGCCAAGCAGTATACCGCTAAGCGCGGTGGGGAGTTCCACATCGTGGTGTTAGGTACAGGCGCGGGAAAGGTCGCCGACGAAGCCCTATGCTATGGGGCGGCTAAGGTCCATGTCGCCGATGCCGATGTGCTCGGCGCCTATCTCGCCGAAAGTTATGCCATCGTCGTCGCTAAGCTCGCCAAGGAGATAAACGCCGAGGTAATCGGTATGACCTCGACGTCGATGGCCAAGGATCTCATGCCGCGCGTGGCCGGCAAGCTCGAGGCCGGTATGGCATCCGACATCCTGGGATTCAACGACGCCGGTCATTTCCTACGGCCGGTATGGGCCGGTGCGGCGGTCGTGGCGGTTGAGCTCACCACGCCGAGCAAGGTGGTGACCGTTCGCGGGACCGAATTCGAGCCGGCCGCCAAGGGTGCCTCGGGCGGACAGAAGGCATCCGTCGCCGTTTCGGTGGACCTGGGAACCTTGAAAAAGCGGTTTGTGCGTTTTGAGGAAGTCAAATCAACCCGTCCCGAATTGACCGAGGCGCGTGTGATTGTCTCCGGCGGACGCGGGACCAAGGGTGCGGAAGGCTTTAAGCTGATCGAAGGGCTGGCCGATTTGTTGGGAGCGGCGGTGGGCGCTTCCCGTGCCGCCGTGGACGCCGGCTGGGCCCCGAATGACCTTCAAGTCGGGCAAACCGGCAAAGTGGTTGCTCCCGACCTCTACGTCGCGGTGGGATTATCGGGGGCCATTCAGCACCTGGCCGGTATGAAGGGCTCGAAGGTTATCGTGGCCATCAATAAGGACGAAGAGGCCCCGATTTTCAACGTCGCCGACTACGGGCTCGTCGCCGATCTCTTCAAGGCCGTCCCCGAGATGGTCGAAGAGATCAAGAAAGCAAAAGCTTAACCCATTTCAACCTGCTTCCGTCCATGCAATTGCTATAAAAACCTCTGGGGGTCATTCCCACGAAAGTGGGAATCCAGGAGAGACTTAGTCTGGACCCCCGCCTGCGCGGGGGTGACGTATTAAGAGATTTTTGTCATCCCCGCGAAAGCGCTGTGCGGTTAGAGACCGTTGCTGAGCAGAGCGAAGCTCACGGTCTCTTATCCCTTTAGGGGTTAGAGAATGTTACGACCGAAGGGAGTTACCGTCTCTTATCCTATGGGCTTGGCTGGGGATCCAGGATTGTAGGGGCGCTGCTCGCCGCGCCCTCAATAGCCAATGAGGACAGGGCAAGCCCTGCCCCTACGACGATGATGGCGTGAACATCGTAGATTCCAGCGGGGGCGCCTTGCGATCTCTGCGGAACGGGCACATATTGTATTCCAAGGAGACGGGAACATGCTCGCGAAAAGCGTCCTCAAAGAGCTTCGAAGCATCGTCGGCGCGGAATACCTTAAACCGCTCCGGAGGAGCTAACGCTCTATGGCTATGACGCAACGCCGCAGGCGCCGTTGGCTTTGCCTGATGCCGTTGTTTTTCCGGCCACTACCCGTGAGATCGCTGAAATAGTAACGCTTGCCAACCTGCAGCGTTTCCCGGTCATCCCCCGCGGGGCAGGCACCAATCTGACCGGTGGAGCCCGGGCGATTCAGGGCGGGGTAATCATCTCGACCCAGCGCCTCAACCGTATCCTGATGATCGACGAGCATAACCTTCAAGCAGTCGTTCAACCGGGTGTGGTGACGAGCGAGTTGCAGGAACAGGCGGCCTCACGCGGGCTCTTTTATCCGCCCGATCCGCAGAGCAAAGAGACCTGCACGTTGGGCGGCAATCTGGCCGAAAACGCCGGCGGTCCGCGCGCGGTCAAGTATGGGGTGACCCGCCAGTATGTGCTCGCGCTCGAGGTGGTCCTTCCGCAAGGTCAGATAGTGCGACTCGGCGCCCGTACTTTGAAATCGGTCGCTGGTTACGACGTGGTCTCTTTGCTCGTCGGGTCCGAAGGCACGCTCGGAATCATCACCGAGGCGACGCTCCGTTTGATCCCCGCACCCGAAACCCGAAAGACCGCGCTGGTTGTTTTCGACCAGCTTGAGGCTGCGGCGACGGCGATAGGGGCCCTTATCCGCGCGAAGGTGGTGCCAGCGGCGATCGAGTTGATCGATCGCGAGACTATCCGCTGCGTGGAAGAATACCAGCCGGTTGGATTACCCACCGACGCCGCGGCGGTGCTGGTGATTGAAGTCGATGGCGCCCCCGGCGAGGTCGAACGCGCGGCCCGCCGGGTGGATGAAATCATGCGCGCCGGTGGAGCGCGCACGGTGCGTATGAGCAGGGATGAACAGGAAGCCGAGCTGTTGTGGAAAGCCCGGAGCTTGGCCGGTCCGGCCCTGGCGCGCATCGCTCCGCACAAGTTCAACGAGGATATCGTGGTGCCCATCGCGCGACTGCCGGAAGCGATTGTCGGGGTGCACGATCTCGCTCAGCGTCATCGGGTGGCCTGCGCCTGTTTCGGGCATGCCGGGGACGGCAATATTCACGTTAACTTTCTGATACACCCGGATGACGCGGATGAACGTCGCCGGGTGGATGACGCGATACGCGAGACCTTTGAGCTCGCGGTGGCGCTCCAGGGCAGCATCACCGGAGAACATGGGGTGGGCACGACCAAGCAGCCCTACCTCGGGCTCGAGCTTTCCGCGGTGGTCATGGAGACCATGCGCCGGATAAAGGCCGCGCTTGATCCCAACAACATTCTCAACCCGGGCAAGATATTTCCGATCCCGGAGGTGTAGCCACGGAACCCAACGTCTCACAAGAGCTCGATCGGTGCGTGCGGTGCGGCGCCTGCATGAACGTTTGCCCGGTGTATGATCAACGACGCCACGAGGGGTTTGTGGCGCGCGGCAAGCTACAACTCGTTGCCGCCCATGAGCAGGGTTGCCTGTCGACTAGCCAAGCGTACCGTTCCTTTCTTTCGGCCTGTTTGTTGTGCGGGCGATGCTTGAATAGTTGCCCCAACGAGGTTGACACGCCGTTGGTGATGCAGGCCGCCCGGGCAGCCTTAGTCGAGCACAACCAAACGGATTGGCTTAAGCACCTGCTGTTGCGCCGGTTGCTGCCGGCGCAGCATGCATTGCCGCTATTGCTCAAAGGTGCGCGCGGATGCAGAGCTCTCTGGGCGGCGCGGGTGCCACGCCGGAGTGGGCTATATATCCGTTTCCTGCGTGGGCCCAAAGGCGAGAGGCACACCCTCCCGCCTCTGGCCGACCCTTTTTTCCTCGATCGTGATGTTCCCTCGGCCGCGACGACCGGCCGCCCCGTCGTTGCCTTGTTTGTCGGCTGTGTGAACAACTACCTCAGGCCGCAGGCGGCTGAGGCAGCCGTGCGGGTTTTGGCGCGCGCCGGGGCGGCGGTGGTGGTTCCGAAAGAACAAACGTGCTGCGGCCTGCCCGCTTACGGCACCGGCGAAAATGAATCTGCGCTGTTTTTAGCTCAGCGTAATCTGGATGCATTGGTCCCCGAAACGGGCTCACTCCCCGATTTCATTACCACTACGTGCGCATCGTGCGCCTGGATGTTAAAGGAGCACCTGCCCACGCTCCTCCTCACCAAGCCACAACTCTCCCGTCGGGCGAAGCTGCTGGCCGAGCGGGTGATACCGTTTTCACGACTATTGGCCAACCTGCGGGGGATTAATCGCGAGGGGCCGGGTCGGGTGACGGAACGTACGCAGGCCCGGCCGGAGAAAACGTTATTGACCTTTCACGATCCCTGCCACCTTTTGCTGGGCTTTAAGGAGAAGGACGCCCCTCGGCTTATCTTGACTCACCTCAAGAAAGCCGAGTTTGTTGAACTGGAGCAACCCTGCTCCTGCTGTGGCCATGGGGGGAGCTTCAACGTAGCGCATTACGATCTCTCAGTGGGCATTGCCCATAAGAAGGTGGAACAGATACGACGATCGGGCGCGGCGATGGTTGTAACGGATTGTTCTGGTTGCCTTTTGCAGCTTAACGAAGCGCTGTTGCGTGAGGGTCCACCCCTGGAAATTATTACAACCGCCGAGGCGGCCGACCGTTTCGACGAATGATTGACAAGAGGAGGGGACTGATTCTACACTCATTTCTTGTTGCGAGGTGACATTCATTCATAGGGGAGCACATGGCAATTAAAAGAAACAACCCGCGGTTGCAAAGAAGGCGGTAAAGAAGGCCGCCAAGGCCAAAAAGTCGGTTGCGAAGAAGTCAACGCATAAACCGGTGTTGAAAAAACCAATCAAAAAGAAAAACTTCTCAAAATCAGCAAAATCGTCGGGCGACGCCCAGCAGTCTTCTGCTCCGGTGAGCTTCAGCCTCAACCATGTTATCCAGCGCCAACACGAGGTAGCCTGGCGATTGATCGATGGAGAGGCGGTGGTGATTACCCCGGTTGACAGCACCATGCATTCTCTCAACGATACGGGCACTCGAATTTGGGAAGCCATCGATGGCCAACGCTCGCTCAAAGAATTTGCGCAAGTCCTGGCAGCTGAATTTGAGGTTGCCCGCGATCGGGCGCAGAAGGATACCCTCTGGTTTGTCGAGTGCTTAGCCAAGAAGGGTCTGGTTGACAAAGTTTGAGTCCCTCTCATCAGAGTCGACCGTGCCTGAATATGAATTCGATTTCCGTTCTACGCGTGGTTCGTTAGGTCAAGGTCAGAGGGGAAAAGAATATTTCTCTAGTATGTTGATTTGAAGTTATATTTTATTATAATATATGAAAGTCTGCGCTTCGGGGCGTCTTCCGTAAGACAAACGTGGAGGTCATTAATGGTTCGGCTATCAATGGTCTTTGCCGTGGGACTCAGCGTACTTTTATTAGTAGGCGGCTGCCACGGAGGGGGGAATGCCTGTGATTGTCAACCGACGATTGACTTCACGAGCCCTACCGGCTCGGCTGCATTGACCGAGTTTGATGATCTGGATCCCAATACCGCCGGTGTTCAATGTCCGGTAAGTGTCGTTACGACGTGCATTAAGGATCGGTCAAAAGCTGCTTCTCAGCAACAATCAGAACTCGGGTGGAAACGTTGAGGGAACCGTGGTGATCGACGATCAAGCCACCGGAACAGGACATATTGATTTTGGCAACCAAACCTTTTTGGAGGGAACCAACCATATATGCGTCACCGGCACCATCCAGGTAGGCTACAAAACTACCGGCAGTTCTTCGTGCAGCATAAAAGACCAAACGATCGATAGCTGTAAAGATATTGTGGTCACTCTGAATGTCCCCGCCTGCCGTTTCGTGAATCCAACTGACGGCGCCATCTTCGTCGAAACAGAGGATAGCGACCCAGGGTTGGCGGGGTTCCAAAGCAATGTGCAGGTTGTTTGCAAGGCGGTCAATGACGGAACGGCAATAACGTTGACCATCAACAGTGGCGCCCCGCTATCAACCACGCTCGCTAATTCAAAAGCGGCCTGGAATGACACCACCCTGGTTGAGGGGAGTGATGTGTTGCAGGTGGAAACCACCGGAAATGATGGGAGCACGGTAGTGGCCCAAATCATGGTGACGCTGAATGGGGATGTGACGCCGCCGTGCGCTATTAACCGACCTTTACCGCCGCGCTTGATACTCCTCCGGCGGCCAGCCGTCATGCGGACGTACGGCTAAACTGGACCGCGGTGGGTAATGATTGCGACACGGGAACCGCCACGGCCTATTTGTTGCGTTGGTCGCTCAGTCCGATCGCGACCGAATCTGATTGGAGCGCCGCCACGGTGATCGACATGACATCGGTTGTTCCGCAAGCCGCGGGAAGTGCCGAGACGTTCCTGGCGACGAAACTACCTCCTTTGAATACCTACCATTTTGTAATGCGGGCGGTTGACGAAGCGGGAAACGTTAGGTCCGATCCCCACAAACGATGTTTCTTTAGCCAACCTGTGGAACCTCGTGGCGCCTCCACAACCCCCCGTCACCCCACCCACCGTCCCGGGCGTATATTTTGGACAAGATGTCTGGAACATTGGAGATGTGAACAACGATGGCATCGACGACTTGGCGGTGAGCGCTTATGACTACAACAATTACGATGGCGCGTTATATATATACTATGGGACGAGCGATCTATCCGCCTGGGCGCTTCCCGCAACCCCGCAACTGCTAACGATCCCCGGTAGCGCCGAGGACTTTGGCTTATACGCCAGCGGGCGCGGGGATGTGGATGGAGACGGTTATACCGATCTGATTGTGGGCGGTTATGGTTTCAACAATTCAACGGGCCGTGCTCACATCTTCTTTGGACGCGATCATGAGCCTCTTCCAAGCACCCCGGATGTTGAGATCCGCGGTGAGGCAGCAGGTGACAGATTTGGTTATGACGTGCGCATCATCGGGGATATCAATAAGGATGGCATCGACGACATCTTTATCGCTGCACCGAGGGCGTCCGGATTTCAGGGTAAGGGATACATTTTCTTCGGCCGTACCAAAAGTCATTGGTCTACTTTGGCCGCTGGTAATGGATATGTTCAGGCTGCACAGGCTGACATAATATTCCTTGGCAATGCGGCCAATAATCGATTTGGATATCGGTTCGGCGCCACGTCGTTAGGCGATATCGATGGCGATGGCTACGGCGATTTTGCGTTGCCCGCCTGCGAGATCAATAAGGAATACATTTTTAGCGGCGCTACCATCTCAGCCACTAACACCACGGGTAATCCAACGACGGTAGATCTCGATCCCGAAACAACCGGTGTGTCGCTCGAAACGTTAGAAGAGGGCAACACGTTGCCGCCTCCCAGCTATTATCTTGGCTTTGGCGCTTATGCGGTTGGAGGTATAGATTTCACCGGCGACGGTATTCCCGATCTCGTAGTTACAAGGCCTAATGGCAGTCAGGTCTTCTTGTTTGCCGGCGCCAATAATAGTATCTCTTCAGATCCATTGAAAACGATCACCGGCCAAACAGAAATGAACTTTGGCTGGGCACTCGATGCGGCTGATATCAATATGGATGGGCTTCCGGATATTATTACCGGCACCAACCCTAATCTCACCCAGGGATACGCATACATATTTTAAACACCGGCGCGGGTCAGTATTTCAACGATGTCGCGGACGTCGTTCTTGCGGGAAATGTTTTTGGAGCTGAATTACTCGGTTCCGGAGTGGCGCTTGGTGATTTCAATGGCGATGGGTTGCCGGATGTGGTAGTGGGTAGCTTTAACGGTGCATTCTTTGTGCTTTATTGATTGTTAAGTTTTATTAGAACCGTGGTGGTTGGAGGAAACGGCCATGAAAATTCGAGGCAATAAAAAAAAGAACCGGTATGTCAAACCAAACATCTCCTCAAAAAAAATCGAGATGGTGACCAACTCTTTTGGAACAAATCCAAGTGGTGGTTTTGGTCCATTCCGGGAGGCGCCTCAGAGAGGGAAATAGTTATCCAAGGGGAGGTTGGGTAGTTTGAATGTCAACATCCGGGTGTGTCAGGTTGATCTCGAGATCACAAGCTGTAATATCGTAAATAAATCACTTGGGCAACTTGTTAAGGGCTTTATGCGGCCTAGTAAAAGGCATTGCCCCCTTCGTCTTGAAATAGTGAATCAGGCCCGACAGTTCAGCCGGAACACAGCACAATATCTTAACGCAGATGATCTTCCTTCAATGGTAACTGCTCAGTTGATCTCTAAAGAGCAAATGAAGGTCCTGGTGCATAGTTTACACCCAGGTGCAATTTCGCTTGCATTAGGCCATCTCATTGTCGCGGCGTTATCCGAGAGATCCGGGTTGTTGCTCCATGCGGCTGGTTTATTCCGCGATCAGCGGGCATATATCTTTTTAGGCCAGTCGGGCGCCGGAAAATCCACCATTGCCCGGCATGCCTCTCGTATGACCTATGTCAACGACGATAAGATTGCGGTGCGGCGCATACGCGGAAAATGGTGGGCGTTTGGCGTGCCGTTGCCGGATAATTCCGGCTCACCCAGCCCCAATGTCGCGGCCCCCATCGCCGGGTTGTGCTTTTTAACAAAGCGCTCCAATGAGCGTTGTCTACCGCTTGATCCCAAGCGGGCGCTGGCACAGATGCCGGCTCACCTCATTGTTCCAGCGGTTGATCACGTGAGCCGTGCAAAAGTATATCAGAGCATGCTGTCATTGGCGGCTGAGGTAAAAAGTTATATTCTCAATTTTCGCGTTGATTCGGATGTGTCTCGGTTTCTATAGGCGGCAGGACCGGTGCTTACAAAAGAACCTATCTTTCGGCATAAGCTCATCACGATAGCGCCCAGTTGGCATTGTAATTCCCGCTGCCGCCATTGCTTTATCCAGAAAGACATCAGACGGCGCGATACCTATACGCCGGCGGTGGTTGACGCGGTTCTATCCGACCTTCCCGACGATGTCGCTGGGATCGGGATTACCGGTGGAGAGCCGTTTCTGCACCCACGGCGTCTGCTGCGCCTGGTCGAGAGAATATCCCAAAAAGGGCGCAAGAGCGGGGTAGTCACCAATGCGCAATGGACCCTCAATAGAGGGCGAGCTAATCGGATTATCTCAGATCTGAGTCAAGCCGGATTGGGTGGTATTGCGATCAGTATCGATGATTACCATATGCCGTCCATCCCGATAGAGAATGCGCTCTGGTTGATCAGGCGCGCCCATGAGCTCGGTTTATATGTTGAGATCAAAGGGGTTGGATGTCGGGCCGTATCCTCGATAAACCAATGTATCTCAAATAATGAATTGAAAGCGATGGTCGATAGAGTTAAAACCTACACGCTTGACCACATTGGCGAGGGAGCATTTCTTCCAAGGGATCGAGTCGGACCAGATAACAAGAACGCTTGCCCAGCGGCATTGGGAGCCTTGGTTCTACCGAACGGTGAAGTCAACGCCTGTTGCTCTTCTTATATGTTCGAGTTTCATAACCGCATACTGACGCTCGGGAATGTGCTGACAACGCCGCTTTCAGTCATCCTCGACCGCGCTGAACGCTCGTATCTCTTGGCAGCACTGATCAGCCGTGGTCCAGCCGGCGTGATGAGATTGGCCGGGATCACGGTATCGCCCAAAGAAAAAAACCTGCATCCGTGCCAACTGTGCGTGAGAGCATTGAGCGATCCGGAGGTGGTAGCAAAAGTTAGCAAGCGCATTGCCGGCGATTTAGAGCTACGCAAAGAACTGATCGGCACAACGATGCTACGGGCAGAACAATACTACCGTAGACACGGCATTGTTGGGTAATTGATGAGCGACAATCATTAAGGTAACTTTCTTGATGGTAAATAGTGATAAAGCGGATGAAGTCGATTTTGTCATTATTCCTGGTGAACCAGCCACGGTGATACTACCGGTACATATTCATAGTACACAGTTGAAGCAGAATGAACCGGTGATCTTTGGTAATTGTATGTGGCCCTGGCTTAGCTCGGGCGATCGCTTACGCGTTGAGCCGGTTGCTTCTTCCGCGGAAATTAAAAAGGGCTGGGTGGCTGCTTTTGAATGGGAGGGGAAAACCCTCAGTCACCGGGTGGTCAAAGTTGAAGGAGACCATTTTTGGGCGCGGGGGGACATAAGTCGCGCCGCGCAAGGACCGATTCATAAGAGTAAGCTGCTCGGCAGAGTAGTAGCCTATCGCCGGAACGAATCGTGGAATTCTATTGATGGGGAATTCTTCCGCCTTGGGGGGTTGGCATACAGTGACATGATGTATTTTGTGCTTGATGTTGCAGAACAATGGCCGGTCATCAAGCGCCTATGGAAAGGCGCGTGGATTGGCGACAAGCTCAGCAAACAAATCGGCGCGGTGGTAACCACCGCCTTGATGGGTAGTGTTGTGGTCACTCAGGAAACCCGGTCTGAAGTGATCTATGGCATTTTGCAGAGTGATAAGCGCCTTACCGGTGGCGAATCGGCAGAAATATTTCAATGTAACAATCGGGTTATGCTTTTTGTCGCTCATGCGGGGCGAGGGGTTCAACTAGGATGTGCCGTCTTGTATAAATTTAGCTCAAGGAATAAAACTGGTTTAGTGCGATTATCATTGGTCAATGCGCTCGTAATGCCGCTTGGCGTGGAAAAGGAGCTTTACACAGCCATCTATTGCGCGGCGCAGCACGAAGGTATACAACGATTGTTGACAAGCGTTGCCAAGGACGATGTGTACGCTCAAGATATGGCACGCATCGCGGGATATCATCAGATAGCGGCTAAAACCTTTGGTGCGCGAGTAAAAAAGGCGCTGGCAACTGAGGATCGAGAAGAAGTATTTTATGAGAAACTATTGTGAATTGGAGTTGGTGAAGTTTCTACGACGCTCACTATGGCTTTGGGCGTGGTTACCACTTTACCTGCTCTCGTGCGGAAAGGGCGGCGTGCAGGTACAAGTGGACCCCGACGCTCGTTTATTGCGTGACGACTTGGTCGCATCAACAACGGGTAGCTTGTCATCTGCCCTTTCCTCGCGCGCAACCAGGTATGATCGGATGCGAAATGAATCACTTTTATATCGCAGTGCGCTTACCCAGAAAATTCTTGACGGTGTTTCTTCATCGCAACCGGTCGAGGTTGATGCCGAAGCGGTTTCTCTGACTCTTGATCCGGCAAACCTCAGCTTGTCGGGTGCGGCAACGTTAACCTTGAGCGCTCCCAGCCAAGTTTTACCGAATCTAGCGTTTTCATTGTCGGCAAAAAGCGTCGGTTCGGTACAGGTGAATGGTTTAGATGAAACGTCTTCGTCTTCTTATGCAAACGATATCCTTACCATCACCCCCGCATCCCCCTTTACCGCCGGAACGCCATTGACCGTCGAAATTTCGTGGAGTGATGCCGATGTTAATGTGACGGTGGATTACTCTAATGAGGGCGACATCAACTTTCTCGGCGATCTGTTAAGTGAAAACTCTACGTTCTTTGCGTTGGATTATCAATTTTGGCCGTGGTTGGTGGGACAATCCATTTTGAATAACCTTACTTTTCAGGTCACTTATCCGGCCGATCAAACGCTGGTGATGTCGGGCGCCAGATCAGCATCGGTGGTTTCGCTTGATGGGCAATCTAAAACAGACACCTGGAATATCACTTTTCCATTTCAGGGAAACATGGATTTGGCGCTTGCAAAGTATGAGACGGCTACCGGCCAGTGCGGTAATACGGTGATAGAGATATACGCTATTCCCGGGAAAAGCATCGACAACTATCCTATTAAGCCCTCAACCTATGGACCGGTGCTGTCGTCGTATTGCAATTTGTATCGCACGTGGTTTGGTGAACCGGCGTTTGATACCATTAGTTTTGCCGGGGTGGATGAGCGTTTTACCAGCGGCGAATCCACGCCGGGTTTGGTGATTGTCCCGAATTATACCTGGGACGATGATGGAACCGGCTCTTTCGCCGAGCGGGATTTCTATCTGGCGCATGAATTGGCGCACCAGTGGTGGGGAAATGATGTGTTCATCGGCTCATCGGCCGATCTGTGGCTGCAAGAAGGCATGGCTGACTTTGCGGCCGGCGACGCCGTGGGTAGCATCCGCGGAAATACGGAAGGCCAGGCGATCTGGTTGTGGGAAGTGGAGCCGCTGTTTTCGTATTATCAGGGAGGGGGGCAGGATTATCCTTTGGTCCCTACAGACACCTCCACCATGGTGCCGCAAATCTATTACATCAAAGGCGCCTGGGTTCTCAGGATGCTTGAATCGGTGATCGGAACCCCAACGCTGATGAATAGTCTCCAACAATTTCGTGATGCTCATCCTTTCACGGCGGCTACGACCATTGAATTTACAAACCTGATTACACAGACGTCAGGACAGAATATGGACTGGTTCTTTAACGAATGGCTCTATGGTCTCGGGCTGTTATCGCTTTCTGAAAAGCATACCGAGAAAGCCGGCAATATAGAAGTGACCGTTACCCAAAGCAAACCGTGGGCGGTAAATCCGGATCAGTATTTCGTCATGCCTATTCCGCTGCGTATCAAGAATAACGGCAAAAGCAATGACGAAATCCTGCAGCTTACCGGGATTGAATCGACCGCGTCATTTTCGCTTCCGTAACTAACCCTATTGAATAACTACGTATTCTGCGATAGCGGAAGATTTAGGGTATGGAATTCGATCTTCTTTGAGCCCCTCTAAATGAAATTCAATAGCTTCATACATGTTTTTTTCAGTTTCCTTTATTGTCTTACCTGTTGCAATGCATCCGGGAAGATCGGGTGAATATGCGGAATAATTGTTTTTTGCCTTTTCGATTACGATAAGGAATTTTCTCATGATTGACACCTCTTATACTTTCAATTGAGCTTGTTTGAGAATGCTGTTTAAGGTTCCTGGTGCTATATCATCGGATGCTTTTCCAGCAACGGTTACTCTGCCGGGTTTTGAAGAATGTTTGTATTGCCGATGACTTCCTTTAATGGCAACCGGAAACCAACCGTCTTGCTCAATCAATTTTATAATATCACGAACTTTCATCATGAAGCAATTGCTCCGTACTCTGACTAAAACCGTCCTAAAGCTTTAATTAGTTGCGCCCGAGCTGTCGCCAGGTTGTAGTCGGCCTGAATCTTCTGGGCCAACGCATTGGTGAGCGCGAGCTGCGAATCGCTCAGCTCAATCGCGTTTCCCACGCCGGTCTGGTACCGTCCTTCCGCGAGCCTGAGCTGTTCCCGGGCATTCGTGATTGCGTCATCCGCCGCGTCGGTTGTGGCCTTCGTGGCCCGCACCGCGAGACGGGCTTGGTCGACCTCAAGGCGAACTTGGTTTTTCTCTGCGTCGAGCTGGGCCTGTAGACCAAGAATATTCGCATGCGCGTCACGTACCTCCGCCATGGTGAGACCTCCTTGATACAGGAGCCAGGTAAGCGTCAACGCGGCATTCCAATTCCATTTCAGGTTGGTAATATAGGATCCGGCATCGGTAAGACCGGTCGAGACACCGAGACTTGGCCAGTATTGACCTTTGTAGGAACTGAGCGTCAGCTCCTGGGATCGTATCTGGCTTTCGAGAGAAGCGATCTCAGGGCGCGCCTTGCGGGCCTCTGCAAGGAGATTATCCAAACTTTGATCTTCGCCTTCCAGCGCTGAAGAAGTTTCATCGGAGACATCATACGTGGTCGGCATCTCGACACCCATCGCCAGGTTCAGTTGGGCCTTGCCGGTTTCGTAATTGTTTTCAGCCGTAATGAGTTGCACCCGCGCATTGGCGACATTGGTGCGCGCCAGCGCCAAGTCGATCTCCGGGTGCGTTCCGACATCTACGAAACCTTGGGTCTGGGCTAAATGGCTTTGTTGGTTTTCGAGTGTTTCCTGCGCCACTTTTACTAATGCCTTGTATGCTCTCGCCGCAAAATAGGCAGTGCGGACGTTCAACTGGACTTGAAGCAGCGTCGCGCGCTCGGTTTTCTCTTGGGAGGTGATGGTCATCTTTGCGGCGTCGTAAGCGCCCTTGGTATAGTTAAAATCGTAGATGAGTTGGTTCACGCTCACGCCGAAGTTGAAGTAATTATACGTCGTGAAAGGAGAGGGTGCGGGTGCTGGTTTGGTTGAAGTAGTGCTGGTGCTTGAGATTGAGGGTGGTGTCAAGCCCGGGTTTTGCGCGAAGTTACCCGTTTTCCGTGTGTAGGTTCCGGTGCCGGTTACCTGGGGCAAAAGCGGCGCGAACGCCTCGTCGGCGAGCGCTTTTGCCGCCGCGACGGTCGCCTTGGCTTGGCGCAGCTGCGGTTGGTTCTCTATGGCGGTTTTGAGCGCCTCGTCAAGAGAAATGATCTTGTCGGCGGGTTCCGCCGCCAGGCCATCGGTAGCCAGCATCAATAAAAGTGGTATGGATATAAGTCGCATTATTCGTACCTCAGAGCGTCGATAGGATCGAGCCGGGAAGCCTTGCGGGCCGGGTAAAGGCCGAAGGTGACGCCGACCAGCGCGCTAAAGGCAACCGACACGATGATGATGTCCGGCCGCACCAACATCCGCCAGCCGAAGATGGCCGCCAGGCGCTGGGCGGCGAGCAGGCCGAAAACAATGCCAATCAAGCCGCCGGCGACCGACAAGGTCAGCGCCTCGACTAAAAATTGCGCCAAAATGTTCCGGGGTTTGGCGCCGACCGCCATGCGAATGCCGATCTCCCGCGTGCGCTCGGTGACGCTCACCAGCATGATGTTCATGATGCCGATGCCGCCCACGAGCAGCGAGACCGCGGCGATGGCCGCGAGCAACGTGGTGAGTGTGTTGGTTCCCTCTTGCATGGCGTTGCCGATCTCGGTCAGATTGCGAATTGAGAAGTCGTCGTCCGTCCCGGTTTGGATGTGATGGCGATCCCGCAGAATGTCGGTAATCTGGGTTTGGGCGCGCGAGGTGGCCTCGGGCGACACCGCGCTGACGAAGACAACCCCGGAAATGAACTTCTGAAGCCCTCCCCGAATTTTCGCTTGAAACGTGCTCTCGGGCATAAAGACCGCATCGTCGTAGTCCTGACCGACCGGCGACTGGCCCTTCTTCGCCATGACGCCGACCACCTGGAAGGGGATATTCTTGATTCGAAGCATCAGCCCCACCGGGTCCACGCCGACCCCGTAAAGCTTTTCCACCACCGTCTGACCAAGCAGCACCACCTTGTTGCCGGTGTCGATATCGGATTGACCGAACATCAATCCTTTTGCGACACTCCAGTTGCGGGCGTCGAAATATTCCGGTGTGGTGCCGGTCACGGAAGTAGTCCAGTTCTGATCCTCGCTCATGATCTGCGCCGAGAGCTGCAGCACCGGCGCGGCAATCCGCACCGCCGGCGCCTCGCTTTGAATGGCCTTGAGATCATCCCACGTCAAGGTCGGCATCGAACCAAAACCGCCCATGGCCCCGCCGCGGGTGGTGGTGCCGGGCAAAATAATCAATATATTCGATCCGAGGGAGGCAAACGATTCCTCAACGCGAGCTTTAGCGCCCTCGCCGATAGCCACCATGGCGATGACCGCCGCCACGCCGATGATGATGCCCAGGGTGGTGAGAAAGGATCGGGCCTTGTTGCGCATCAACGCGCGCAGCGCCACTCGAAATGTCTGAAGCAAATTCATGCCAGCGACACCTCTTGTGCTGCTTCAACACCAGGCGAACCGGTACGAAGCCGCGCTGATTTTTGATTCTGACGCTGGTCGGATTGGATCCGACCGTCCTTCATCATAATGATTCGGGAAGCATAGGCGGCGATATCGGGTTCGTGCGTTACCAGGATAATGGTCATGCCATCGCGCCCCAACTCCTGAAAGAGCGCCAGGATCTCGACGCTGGTTTGCGAGTCGAGGTTGCCCGTCGGCTCGTCGGCCAGGATAACTTTGGGTTTTGACACTATTGAGCGCGCGATGGCAACTCGTTGCTGTTGTCCGCCCGACATTTGGTTGGGATGATGGTTGGCGCGGTCGCCGAGGCCCACGTGATCGAGGGCCTCATGGGCGCGTTTAATCCGGTCGCGGGTGGAGCTCCCGCTGTAGAGCAGGGGCAGTTCCACGTTTTCCAGGGCGCTGGTGCGCGTCAGTAAATTGAAGTTTTGGAATACAAAACCAATGGTGTGGTTGCGGATCTCGGCCAGGGTGTTGCGGTCCAATCCTGAGACGTCTCGCCCGCCCAAAAAGAAATGTCCCGTGGTGGGGTGGTCAAGGCATCCAAAAATATTCATCAGCGTCGACTTTCCCGAGCCCGAGGCGCCCATGATGGCCACGAAATCACCCTCGTGCACGGTTAGTGAAACACCTCGCAACGCATGGACCTCCACATCACCCATGCGATAAATCTTGGATACGTTTTCGAGCACGAGCAGTGAGTTGTCATCCCTCATGCTGACCTCAGAATCCCCGGCGCATGCCCGCACCCATTCCCCCGGCAGGACCGGAAGTCGTCGTGCCCGCTCCGCCAAGAACGTCAATGACGACGAGATCGCCTTCATGAATGGTATCGCCGGAAACCTCGGTGAGCGTGCCATCGGTGATGCCCGTCTTGACGGTGATGGGTTTTGCTTCTCCCTGGTGCTGTACCCATATGGTTCTGCCGCTGGATGGGTCAGCCTTGGCAACGATGGGTGGGTCCCCACCTGCTGCTTGCGACAGCATTTGGGCCGTGGGGTGAAAACGCAGCGAAGCGTTAGGAATCCGCAAGACATCTTCCTTTTCGGCGTAAATAAAAATCGCGTTGGCGGTCATGCCCGGCCGGAGCTTCAAGTCGGGATTTGCGACATCAATAACCGCGTCGTAGGTGACGACGTTTTGCACTATCTGAGCCGCGTTACGAACCTGGCGCACCGTGCCGGTAAAACGTTCGTTGGGATAGGCGTCGACGGTGAAGGTGGCCGTCATACCATCATGAATCTTACCGACATCAGCCTCAGCCACGCTGGTGTCCACCTGCATCTTGCGGAGATCTTCGGCAATCGTAAAAAGTATCGGCGCTTGCAATGAAGCTGCGACCGTCTGTCCGACATCAACATTACGAGAGATCACCACTCCATTAATCGGCGCGATAATGGTTGAGTATTCCAGGTTTACCTTAGCCTGATACAATGCGGCTTTAGCCTGCTCCAATTTTCCAGCCGAAGAGTCGACCTGCGCTTTGGCGGCGTCGGCGTTTGCCTGTGACGTGTCGAGATCGGCCTGGGCAATCAACTTGCGCTCGGCCAGGCTCTTGTTGCGTTGGTACTGACGTTCGGCGTCCGCTGCCTGGGCTATTGATTTATTGAGGTCGCCTCGCGCGGCCATGTAGTTTGCGCGCGCCTGCTCGAGGGCGGCTTGGAAAAGCTGTGGATCGATACGGGCGATGACTTGGCCCTTAGTCACCGGCGAATTAAAGTCAACCAGGAGATCTTTAACGTACCCCGATACTTGGCTGCCGACTTGAACCGTGACCAAAGCGGATAGTATGCCGGTTGCGGTCACCTTGGCGATGACCGGGCCGCGTTCGACCCTCGCCGTTTCGAAACGAAGCTCATTTTTTTTCTGGCCGGTGGCGACACGATAGATAAAAAAGACGCCAATGAGAAGTCCTGCGAGCCCAACCATCCAAAATATTTTTTTCTTTAGACGCATTACATCGCTCCATATCCAAATCTTGCTTGCATTAGACCCCACTATAGCTCCACACGGTATACCTGCTCGAAAAATAAAACAAAAATGCTCTCGATAATTTATTCAACGACATCAATGCCATAACATGCCGCAGATACCGCATATCAATAGTAGCTTACTTACACTGGGTCGGCTTTACCATGGCTGTAGGTTACTAACCCATTAGTTGTTATGTGACAAGCCATAATGTTCTCTATTAGGTCAGCATTTTTGGCTGGATGTCGTACTTTTTTATTTTATAGCCCAAAATGCGCTCGGTAATGCCGAGTTCGCGGGCCGCCTGTCGTTGATTGCCGCCGCATTTTTTCAGCGCATCAATAATCAATTCGTTTTCTTTATCGGCAATAATGTCTATCAGCGAACGCGTTGTAATCGCATCGGATTTATTGACCATTTGGAGCGACGGCGGCAAATGTTCCGAACGAATGACCTCCCCATCGCATAGCAACACCGCTCGCTCAATACAGTTTTCAAGCTCACGGACGTTGCCCGGCCAGTGATAGCGCGTGAGCATTTCTATCGCCGGTGTTGAAATACGCAAAATCTTCTTGTTGTTTTCATTGGCCGACTTTTCGAGAAAGTAGTCGGCCAAGAGCATGATATCGTCTTTGTGATCTCTCAATGGCGGGAGAAAAATCGGAAACACGTTCACCCGGTAATATAAATCTTCGCGAAAAAGCCCTTCCGAGATCTGCTTCTCGAGGTTTTTATTGGTCGCGACCACAATTCTTACATTTGTCTTGAGCATTTCATGCCCGCCGACCCGTTCGAACTCTTTGAATTGGATCACGCGCAGCAACTTAACCTGAAGGTTCATGGAAAAATCGCCGATCTCATCGAGAAATATCGTTCCGCCATGCGCTCGTTCGAATCTGCCGATTTTTCTTTCGGATGCGCTCGTGAATGATCCCTTCTCGTGCCCAAAGAGCTCACTCTCCAGTAATGTCTCCGGGAGGGCGGTGCAATTAACTTTCACGAAGGGATTGTCGGCCCGGGGGCTATTGTAGTGAATGGCATGCGCCACCAGATCTTTCCCGGTGCCGCTTTCCCCCCGGATAAGAACGGTCGCATTGCTGTCGGACACTTGCTCGATAAGTCGGTACACTTCTCTCATCGCATTGCTGCTGCCAATCATGTTGTGAATACTAAACTGCGTTTTGAGCTCCTGGCGCAGACGGATGTTTTCGTCTTGAAGCAATTTACGGTCGGATTCAACCAGTTTGTTCAGCTTGACGGCCTGAGCCACCATGGTTGAAATAATATTCAACAATCTCACACTGGCTTTGAAGTCGTCGTTGGTATTGGTTAATTTATCAACGCTGAGCGCCCCTATAGTTTTGCCTTTCAACTTTATCGGGACGCAAAAAAATGCTATTTTTTTTCCTTTGATGGGTTTTCGCGCCTTGGTTTTATGTAAAAAACGGTGATCATTGGAAATATCGGGGACAACGATTTCTCTACCGGATTGTACCACCATGCCGGTGATGCCCTCGCCGACCTTATAGCTCCCGAGCTGTTTCGATCGCTCACTGATGCCATGGGCGATTTTGATGTTGATCGTTTCGGTCTGAGGATCCAACAAGGTGATGGTGCCACGCTGCAACTTGAGGTGAGTATCCAGCGATGTCAGTATGGATTTAAGGGTCATTTCGAGATTTAGGGACTCCGCAAAAGATTTTGAGATGTCTCCTAAGAGCTGAACTTCTTTTTCAGTTTCAAGGACCATGCAGTTCCTTTCATGGTAGCCATCTTCAAGTGGGAGATAACAAAAATGTAGACGGCATGCAAGAGAAGAATACAACAATCGAAAACAGGCAACTACAAGAGTATATTTAATATATTTATGTTATTGCCGATGACGAGAAAACCCAGAACCGATAATGGGTTAATGCGATACCAAGGGCATAGTGCCTGAATGAGCAGAACGTAGGTTGGGTAGCCATAAAAGACTATCACAGTTTTTTAATACAATATTGTAGATTATATTCATTAGGTATACGTTTTTGTAACTCATAATCAAACCAGATATTGAGACGCCTGCAAAAAAATAATTGATGATCGGTTTGTTAGTATGTGGCGTAACGTTGGCTTATTTATTGCAATCCGGATGAAAGCCGGAAGCCGTAGTTCGGAGGCAGTAGGGATTTTTTTATGATTCATGGATGTTCTGAATAGACAGGCGCTGCGCGTTTTGCATGTCTTTGGCAATACCTCGAACCAAGTTGACGCAGTCAATCCCGCCAAGGCGGGATGCGCTCAATGAAGGAGATCAAAATGCCAAACAAAAATGTTAAGGATCGACCAATGAGAGTTTTAACGAAAAGGCGGTCCGCGATGTAGCAAAGCTGATAAAGGATAAAGATATTAAAATTGTTGATCTGAAATTCAACGATCTGCCCGGATTATGGCAACATTTTTCCATTCCGGCTTCTGAATTGATAGCAGGGATGGATGATATTTCCCGGTCCATTTGGGTTGACGGTATCGGCTTTGACGGTTCGTCTATTCGCGGTTTTCAAAAAATTCAGGAGTCCGATATGCTTCTGATTCCTGATCCATCGACCGCAATTGTTGATCCCGTTTGCGAAGTGCCGACGTTAAGTATCATTTGCGATATTTATGATCCGGTATCTCGTAAACCGTATAGCCGCGACCCGCGATATATTGCCAAAAAAGCCGAGATGTATCTCAAAGCTTCGGGCATTGCCGATGAGGTTTATTTCGGCCCGGAGGCGGAATTCTTCATTTTTAATAGCGTGCGTTTCGACCAGACTGAGAATTCCAGTTACTACTTCATCGATTCCGACGAAGGGGATTGGAATACCGGCCGGGATGAAAAACCCAACCTGGGATACAAAATACGATTTAAGGAGGGTTATTTTCCCGTGCCGCCGCACGATTCGATACAGGATCTAAGAAGCAGGATAATCCTGAAAATGATCGAGTCCGGGATTGATGTGGAAGTCCATCACCATGAGGTGGCGACCGCCGGTCAGTGCGAGATTGACATGAAGTATGGCAAATTGACCAAGATGGCGGATAACCTTCTCTTGTACAAATATATCGTCAAGAACATGTCCAAGAAGAACAATATGGTGGCTACCTTTATGCCCAAGCCGCTTTTTGCCGATAATGGTTCGGGTATGCATTGCCATCAGAGTCTTTGGAAAAACGGGGCCAATCTGTTCTTTGATAAAAACGGATATGCGCTGTTAAGCCAGATGGCCAAATATTATATCGGCGGACTGCTCAAGCACGCCGCGAGTCTTATGGCTTTTTGCGCTCCCACCACCAACTCTTACAAACGGTTGGTGCCCGGATACGAGGCGCCGGTTAATTTAGTTTATTCGGCGCGCAATCGTTCGGCCGCGGTGCGTATTCCGATGTATACCGACAATCCTAAGTCGAAGCGGATAGAGTTTCGTCCGCCGGATCCGGCTTGTAACCCGTATCTGGCATTTAGCGCGATGCTTATGGCCGGCCTTGACGGTATAAAAAATAAAATTGATCCTGGCGATCCCTTGGACAAAGATTTGTTCGAGCTTAGTGAAAAAGAATTGAAGGACATTCCCACCGTTCCCGGTTCGCTGTACACCGCTTTAAACTGTTTGGAGCAAGACAGTAAGTACTTGTTGCAAGGAGAAGTATTCACCCAGGATGTTTTAGATGTATGGCTGGAGTACAAGCGCAAAAAAGAAATCGACGCGGTAAGAATGCGCCCGCATCCGTACGAATTCTACCTCTATTTTGATATTTAGCCATCAGACCTTTCAATAGTGCGCGAAAGAGTCGCTGCCATCCCCTAGCCTCGAGAATCATTTCCAATCATTGACGGGAGACTGAATTAAGAGTAGTTAGTCTAAACCCTAGGCTAAAGGGGGCGCAGTGTAAAATTACGTGAGTGCCGAAAGAAAAGTACCTTTGAAATTCCTATACATTCCATGGGTGTCGGGATGTCAAGCGAACGTTAACGGAATGAACATACACATTAACCTCAACCAGGGAGATAGATTATGAGTGAATCCTTTGAAACCATTCCTAATATCTTCGGATCCAATGTATTCAATGATGCGATGATGCGCGAGCGGCTGCCCAAGAACATTTATAAATCTTTTCGACAAACCATCAGCGGCGAACAAGCGCTTGAGCCGGCAGTCGCTGATGTGATTGCCAATGCGATGAAGGATTGGGCTATCGAGAAGGGCGCTACCCATTTCTGCCATTGGTTTCAACCCATGACCGGCCTGACCGCCGAAAAGCAAGACGCTTTCATTTCACCCACCCCCGATGGACGAACCATCATGGAGTTTAGCGGCAAGGAGCTGATCAAAGGCGAACCGGATGCCTCGTCGTTTCCATCGGGTGGGCTACGGACGACTTTTGAAGCGCGTGGATATACGGCGTGGGATTGCACCTCGCCGGTTTTTGTCAAGGAACAAGGCAATAACAAGACTCTTTATATACCGTGCGCTTTTTGTTCCTATACCGGCCAGGCGTTGGATAAGAAGACGCCTTTGCTGCGGTCCATGGATGCTCTCAGTAAACAGGCGCTACGCATCCTGCGCATCCTGGGCAATACGACATCGAAACGGGTAGAGGCCACGCTTGGTCCCGAAGAGGAGTATTTTCTGATCGATCGATCATTTTTTGAAAAGCGCATGGATCTCGTCCTGACGGGCCGGACACTTTTCGGCGCAGCTTCGCCACGAGGTCAGGAAATGGAGGATCACTATTTTGGGACGCTCCATGAGCGCGTGGCGTCGTTCATGAACGAAGTCAATATAGAGCTTTGGAAATTGGGGGTTGCCTCGAAGACACAACATAATGAAGTCGCTCCCTCTCAATATGAGCTGGCCCCGGTCTTTACGACCGTTAATGTCGCCACCGACCACAATCAACTGGTGATGGAATTGCTGCAACGCGTGGCATTGCACCATGGCATGGTTTGTTTGTTGCACGAAAAACCTTTTACGGGCATCAATGGTTCAGGCAAACACAATAACTGGAGCATGGTTACCGACGACGGCTTCAATTTGCTCGATCCGGGCAACACCCCCCACGATAATATGGTCTTTTTGGTGTTTCTGTGCGCCGTGATCCGCGCGGTGGATAAATATGCGAAAATTTTACGGGCCAGCGTAGCCAATGTCGGTAATGAGCATCGTCTCGGCGCCAACGAAGCGCCGCCGGCGATCGTCTCCATCTTTTTGGGAGACCAACTGACGGACATCATCGAGCAACTTGCCTCCGGCGGCGCCAAGTCATCCAAATCCGGCGGCATTCTCAAACTCGGTGTTTCGACCATGCCCCACCTGCCGAAAGACAGCACTGATCGCAACCGCACCTCGCCGTTTGCTTTCACCGGCAACAAATTTGAGTTTCGGATGGTTGGTTCCTCCCAGTCTACCTCTGGTCCGATGTTTACCCTCAACACCATGGTTGCCGACGTATTGTTAGAAATAGCCGATGAATTAGAAAAAGCCAAAGACGTGGAGAACTCAATCCAGAAAATCCTGCGGCGGATCGCCAATGAGCACAAACGGATCATTTACAACGGCGACAACTACGTGAGCGAGTGGACCGAGGAGGCGCAATCGCGGGGACTGCCGAACATACGGTCAACGCCTGAATCCGTAGGCACCATTATGGACAAAGAAAACGTTGAGCTTTTTAGCAAACACGGCGTGTTGACCAAAGCGGAACTGCATGCGCGCACTGAAATTCTTTATGAGATTTACAGCAAGACGATTAATATCGAAGCATTGACCACATTGCATATGGCAAAACGCCAGATACTCCCCGCGGTGGCTACTTACTCCGGTCGATTGGCAAGCGTCGTGGTAGAAATCAATAATGCGGGCCTGGCCGCCGATACGCAGAAGTCCATGCTCGAGAAAGTCTGTGGGTTAATAAGCCTCCTCAACCGCACTATCGATGAGCTTGAAAACACTCTGTCGGCAACAAACAGCATCAAAGATGTTCCCAAAAAAGCCGCTGGATGCAATAAAAAGGTGGTTCCAGCCATGCAGGCGGTTCGGCAGGCAGCCGACGAACTCGAAAAGATTGTTGATAGGGAACTATGGCCCCTGCCAACCTACGCCGAGATGTTGTTTCTCAAACAACCTATCTAACCATTACTTTTTTTACCTCTACCACAGCCTTCACCTACCGTTGAATTATGGTCAATGGCTGTGTTTATTAATTGTTGTTAACAGGTCTCGTATCGGCGACGGGAAGGGCGATTGGTTAATACCCTGGGAGCGTTCGCACCAATATTCTATTGACGGGATTCACGATAGCTGAAAGCGCGCTATACGGGGCTTCGGGAACCTTGAGTTGTGGCAACCGAAAAAGGTTCACCCGCATGCCGTTACGCCCATCTAACGTTAACATATGGTAGGCCGCATTGATAAATAACTCTCGTGGAAGAATTCCTTTGATGTTTTTAAATCCGTAAGCCCGAAGTCCATCGCGAATGATAGTTACGCAATTATTCCTAACTATGCCGAAATCGCGATATTTGTTCGGATGTTTTAGATCGGGTGTATTGAGTCTTTCCCGCAACGCCATGTTGAAATAACGGTCAAGAGGATCGTTGTTGATGCCCTCGAGGTGAAGGACGTGGATCGATCGCATGAAACGTCTGCCGAATTTATCGTAATAGGGGCGGTGGCTGTCACGAACATTGCAGCGTCCGTTTTTTGGATCGGGCGCAAACTCGCCGAGCGCCGGACGAAAGAAGTATTCTTCCTCAGAGAGGAGTTCGTTTTCATTGATAAGGTTGGCAAAATTATAAATCGCTCCATTGACGTTGATTGCCATGTGTCCGAATGATGATATCGGATACTTGACGAGCCGTTCATTGTAGTACAGTTCAACAAACGGCGCCCTTGGCCGTTCCTTGAAAGGCCACAGAACCAGAATATTCCGTCCGGTTTCATAATCCTTTTGCTGCAAAAATCGAGCACTGACCTTTTTCCCAAGCCAGTGTCGCACATATCCATCCCAGATCGTCTCTGATTGGAGGTAATGAGTGCCGTCGGATCCTTCTATATATGATATTCCCCGCTCGTGCTTGAGGGTTCCGTGGTAAAGAAGTTCGTCCATCCCAGGACCTTTATTCTCCCTCGTGTTCTTGCGCGGTCTGCCGCCCCCGCTTTTCGTCGACAAATAGATTGAAGACAATGGCGATAACAAAAAATGCCGCGCAAATAGCTATGGCTTTCTTCAAGCCTAACGCAGATTGAAGAAAACCCAGGCCAAGCAACCCAATGATGGAGGCAACCTTGCCGGAAAGCCCCCATAAACCGAAAAATTCACCGGATTTCGATTCAGGCGAAAAAAGGCCGACCAAGGCGCGACATGACGACTGGGTGGCGCCCAAACCCAATCCGGCAAGGGATCCAATAACCAAGAATACCGTTTGCACTTTCAATGAACTCGCTAACAGACTGTTTATAGTGTTCGTGATGTCGTCAACCTCGGCAATAAGAACGATGGCAATAACCCACATGACCAGGGTCAGTGCATAGGTCTTTTTGGTTCCCCAGGTGTCCTGGACAAACCCGAATATGAATGCTCCCGCAGCGGCGGTCAGTTGCGTAAGAACAAACATCAATAGTTGAGCCATGGGCGTCCAGTGAATCACCTGATCGCCATAGATGAATGCAAAACTGATGACGATTGAGAGGCCGGCGTAGGAAAAGAGAAAGGAAAGCAACAGTATCGCCAAATCTCGATAGTCCCGGATATCGGCGATGGTTTTTTTCAGCCGTTTCAATCCGATAGAGATATAGGTTTCTCCCCGGGGAAGGTGCTGGCCTATCCCTCGCTCGTTGAGCCACAAGAAGGTTGGTATCGAGGCGATAAAAAAGAAGCCGCCGGTGATAGGCCCGACCCATCGAAGGTTGCCGAAATTATCGGCCGTAAGCGCGCCCAGTCCGAACAAGACAATCGCCGTCGACGAAAGCCCCCCAAAGTATCCCAGACTCCAAGCATACCCGGAGATCTTGCCGAGATCCTCGCGCGGTCCGAGGTCGGGCAGGAAGCTCGATACAAACGACTCGCTCAGGGAAAAGCCGATATTCGATACGATAATGCACAGCATTCCGAGGGTGATAGCGCCCGGAGAGACAAAAAAGAGAGCCGCCGACGCGACCACCGTCAGAATACAACTGGCGAAAAGAAACTTTTTTTTGGTCGCCGAAAAATCCATGATGGCGCCGCACAGCGGTGCGGACACCAGCACGACCAGATAGCTTATCGAAAGCGCCGTACTCCACAGCAGGT
This sequence comes from uncultured delta proteobacterium, assembly GCA_963754925.1. Lineage (GTDB taxonomy): Bacteria > Myxococcota > B64-G9 > B64-G9 > B64-G9 > CAVWHX01. Next base: position 55,147 of record CAVWHX010000004.1, on the reverse strand, counting down.
TGCCCAACCGATAATCGGGACCGTCTCCCACGATGATTTTAGGGAAAATGACACCGTAAACGACCGAAATAATGACCGTCGTGTAGGACGAGTTGGCAAAGTCAAACATCGCCCACCCGAAGATCTCTTTCGCAGCGGCCCTGTGTGTTGTAGCCACGCCCCTGATCCTTTATCCACGGATCAACTTTTTGTATTTCACCCGATGCGGCTGTTCGGCCTCGGCGCCCAGCCGGCGACGGCGGTCGGCCTCGTACTGTTGGTAGTTGCCTTCAAACCAAACCACCCGGCTATTGCCCTCAAAGGCCAGGATGTGGGTGGCGATGCGGTCCAGAAACCAACGGTCGTGGCTGATGACCACCACACAACCCGCAAAATTAATCAACCCTTCCTCAAGCGCCCGTAGGGTGTCGACGTCGAGATCGTTGGTCGGCTCATCGAGCAGCAACAGGTTGCCGCCGTTGCGGATGAGTTTCGCCAGGTGCAGACGGTTGCGCTCCCCTCCCGAAAGGCCGGCCACGGGTTTTTGTTGATCGGAACCGCGAAACCCAAAGCTCGAGGCGTACGCCCGCGAATTGATGCGACGCCCGGCCGCCTCAAAGAAATCGCTGCCGCTCGAGATCTCTTCCCAGGCGGTTTTTGCGCCGTCGAGGGCGTCTCGATTTTGGTCAACGTAGGAGAGCTTGACCGTCGAGCCGATTTTCAGGGTTCCGGCATCCGGCTGCTCATCGCCGTTTATCATGCGAAAGAGGGTCGTCTTGCCGGTGCCGTTGGCGCCGATCACGCCGACAATTCCTCCGGGCGGCAGTCGAAAACTGAGGCTATCGATCAACAATCGGTCGCCAAAACCCTTACTCAGACCTCGGGCTTCCACTACTTCGTCGCCCAGGCGCGGTCCCGGTGGAATGGTTATCTCCAGGGTGGATTCGCGCGCTTCGGCCGCTTGATCTTCGGCAAAGAGCTTTTCATAGGCCTGCAGCCGGGCCTTGCTCTTGGCTTGACGGGCCACCGCGCTCATGCGCACCCACTCGAGCTCGCGCATCAACGTCCGCCGTCGGGCCGAGATTTGCTTTTCCTCCATCTCTAACCGCTTCTGTTTCTGGTCAAGCCACGAGGAGTAGTTGCCCTTCCAGGGGATGCCCTCGCCGCGATCCATCTCCAAGATCCAACCGGCGACATTGTCGAGGAAATACCGGTCGTGGGTGACCGATATGACCGTGCCCGGATACTCCTGCAGGTGGTGCTCGAGCCACGCCACGCTTTCGGTATCGAGGTGATTGGTCGGTTCGTCCAGCAACAATAAATCGGGCCTGGCCAGAAGAACACGGCACAAAGCCACGCGGCGGCGTTCCCCGCCCGATAGCGTGGTCACCGCTGCATCACCGGGCGGAAGCCGCAGCGCGTCCATGGCGATGTCTATGGTGGTGTCGAGATCCCAGGCGGAAGCAGCCTCGATCGCATCTTGGACCTTGCCATATTCCTTCATGACGGCGTCCATCTGATCCGGGGGTAAATTTTCGGCGAGCTTGGCGTTCAGCTCATCAAAACGAATCAGGAGCGCCTTAGTGGTTGCCACCGCCTCCATGACATTGCCGCGCACGTCTTTGGTCGGATCGAGCTGCGGCTCCTGAGGCAAATAACCGATGCTGATCTCAGGCGGGTGCCAGGTCTCGCCTTGGAAGTCCTTATCCACACCCGCAAGAATGCGCAGCAGCGAGCTCTTGCCGGCGCCGTTGCCGCCAATCACCCCAATCTTAGCCCCCGGAAAAAAGGCGAGGGTAAGATTCTTGATCACGGCGCGGTTAGGCGGCACGAACTTATGCAAGCGCTGCACGGTATAGATGAACTGATGTGCCATCGGATCTCCTCGATACAAGACCATTACCAGTCGCCATGCGCTGTGCAGTGTAACCTACCTTTCACGGGATTCCAAGTGCCCGAGCATGTTTTCCCCTGGGCAATAACAATGATGCGATAGCGGCCACTTCGCGTAGAAAAGCCAGAAGGCACGGTTATGAATTGCGGTTTCAGAGCGGCGCCGTTATCATCAGGCCGCCACCCAGCGACGGTATACTCGGTCAATATCACCTGATGCGATTTCGCTGGAGTTTTTTGAAACTGTTTCAGTGGCTCTCGGTAGAACGGGTTTAGTTGTTTGGGAGGGATGCCTCAGTATTGATCTAGGTTGACATATTAGTTAACCGATGTTAATTTGCGCGTTGCATATTGCTCAAACAGCGAGGGAATACACATGACGCGTTGGATCACAATCATTGTGCTCGGTTTGGCCGCAATCATCGGTGCAACCGTTAAGGCTGCAAACGATGACGCCTCCGATAACGCGGCTACGAATACGTCATCCCCGGCCGCCGCGGTTACGGACACCGCCGCTGCGACGCCGGTCGCGCCCAAGAAATGGGGGCCGTTCTACTCGCCGCTGGACCCAAAGAACTGGCAGCTCAATTTCCAGACGACCTATATTTGGCAGCGCAAACCTCCCCTCAACGCGAAATATACCGGACCCCACAGCCTCCTGACCAAGGCCGAGACCGGTTACACGCTGACCGGCACGGTTTTTCTCGGGTTCAGGCCCTGGATCGGCGCGGAGATCTTCTTCAACCCCGAGGTAATTCAGAACCAGGATATCTCAAACCTTTACGGCTTGGCCGGAGTGACGAACGGCGAAGAGCAAAGGGGCGGCGGACCGACGCCAGATCTATACAAGGCGCGGCTTTTTCTGCGCCAGACCTTTTCACTCGGAGGGTCGTCTTCATCAGTCGAGGCCGGCCCCAACCAGTTCGCCGGCGCCGTCTCCAGCCGTCGGCTGGTGCTGACCATCGGCAACCTTGCGGTGACCGACATCTTCGACGCAAACGCCTATTCCCACGACCCACGCACCTCCTTTTTGAATTGGGCTATCTGGACCTATGGCGCCTCGGATTTCGCCGCAGATGCGCGCGGCTACACGGTGGGCCTCGCGATTGAGTACTACCATGACGATTGGGCGTTTCGAATCGGCCGATTCGCTCAACCAAAGCAGTCGAACGGACTGCAGCTCGACTACAATATCATCATTCACTTCGGGGACGTCTTCGAAGTCGAGCACGACCATGTTATATGCGGCATGCCGGGCGCCATTCGATTTGACTTCTTCCACAACCGCGCACGGATGGGCGGCTATCGCGACGCGCTCAAAGAGGCCGCACAGTCAGGCGGAATTCCCTCGGTCGCGAATGTCCGCGAGGACCGGTCCAAGCTCATCTTCGGCATCAATCTGGAGCAGGCGTTGACGCGAGATCTCGGGGTGTTCATGCGATTCAGTTACAGTGACGGTCAGTCGGAGGAATACGCGTACGCGCAAATCGATCTGTCCTTCGTCTTCGGCGCCACCATGAAGGGAACGCTGTGGCTACGACCGAAAGACACCTTTGGTTTGGCGTATGTGGTCAACGGCATCTCCGACGCCGACCGCGATTATTTGGCGGCAGGAGGTCTCGGTTATTTTATCGGTGACGGCAGGCTCAGTTACGGTATGGAGCAGATTCTGGAGGCCTACTACGCGCTCAAGGTTTTCAATGGCCTGTGGTTTACGCTGGACGGCCAATTCATCGTGAATCCCGCATATAACCGCGACCGCGGCCCCGCGACGTTTTTTGGGTGCCGATTCCATGTCGAGTTCTGAGGACGCTCGGTTCTTCGAACGATGATTGTTAGTGATCGATGATTTGTTTCACGTTGATCTATCGTGCCGAATAGGTACTAAAATCGTTAGTACTGGTTGACATCAGTTGTTAAACTTACGTTAAATTTTGAGTTGCATGGCACTAAAACAGCGACAGAAACGGTCATCGGGAGCGGTGGATGCGTACCTGCACGCGCTCCTCCTGCTCACCAATCATGGCCAGCAGGCCGACACGGGCGACCTCGCGAAGCGTGTCGGAGTCAGCGCTGCGGCTGCGAGCCGCATGCTCAAAAACCTGGCCGTCCGGAAGCTCGTGCGCCTTGAGCCATACCGGGGAGCCGAGCTGACTCCCGATGGGCTCCACCATGCCCTGCGGGTTGTCCGGCGGCACCGCTTGCTCGAGGTCTGGCTTCACACGGTGATGGGCTTTGATCTGCGCGAGTCGCATCAACGCGCCGTGCTCATGCAGCCGACCATCGACGAGGTGTTCGAGGAGAAACTCGACGTAATGCTCAACCGGCCGAAGTTCGATCCGCATGGCCAACCCATCCCTGCCAAGAATGTCACCTGGCCGCGCTTGGCGGACTCGCCGCTCCTCGAGTTGCCCGCAGGGTCATCGGGCCAAATCTCACGTGTCACCAGCGAGGACGAAGAGGCAATCAAGTACCTCGAAAGCCAAGGTGCGCGTCCGGGTGGGTCAATCACCCTAGAGAGCATCGGACCATTCGATGGACCGATCGCCGTTCGCATTAATGGGCGCCTGGTTCATTTGGGTCGGCGCCTAGCACAGTTGATCAACGTAAAGAAGGCAGCAAAACAAAGAGACGTCAGACGAAAGAACGCGGGGTCCACGTAGCAATCAACAACTCCGTAGCGGCATGAGACTAACAGCTACTATCGTATGACGAATGGTGCTTACCGGCCTGGACGCAGGGTGGACTGCTCTCGCTGAATGCGTTCGAGCTCTTCTTTGTGGGTAACGGAGTAACGCGCCCACGGACGTGCCTTGAGTCGGGCGTAACCAATTGGCTCCATGGTGCCTTCGCAGAGTCCGTATTCATTCTTTTCAAATTTCTTCAACGCGCGTTCGACCTCGCGCAGGAGTTTACTCTCTTTATCGAGAATTCGGAGCTGGACGTCTTGCTCCTGACCGGCCGAGGCCTGCTCGAGCTCCTCGATAATCTCGCTCGGATCGACTGTGGAGTCGCGATCACGGCGGGCCAAGATTGAATGCCGCAACTCATCTCGCTTAAGAATGAGGAGCTTCTTGAGCTCCTTGGCTTGAGCGGCTGTCAGCCCGTTGATCAGGTTTTTACGCGAGGCAGCCATGAATCAAATCTCCTTTCATCGGGGGCGGTACCGTATAGCTTGTATATCCCTAGTTGAAGGCGGATATGTAGCATACCGTATTATAAGACGACAAGAAAAAAAATCCTCTTTTAGGTAGCCATTTAGTTTCGGGGTAAGCTATTGGTTTACGTTGGAAAACGCGCCAAGCCGCACGGCTGATCAGGGAATACGATTGCTACAATGATTGCCTGATACTACTCGGGCAGCAACGTTTGCCCTTCGTCGCGTTCGCATTGCTCGAGGCAATTTTCTTGGTAGTGAGGGTAGACCACAAACCAAAAGAGCAACGCGCTTCCTGCTATCAACACCGCGGATAGCTTATAGATCATGGACATATCGAAATATGCTTCGAAGCGTTTTATCAGCAGACCAAAAACCATCGCCCCGACGGCAATGCCGACGTCGCAGGATGAAAGAAACGTGGCATTGGCCGCGCCGCGGCGTTCGTACGGTATCATATCGGCAAGCATGGCATTAACCGAGGGCATCAGTATGCCAAAGCCCAGTCCAATGGATGCCGCCGAAATCATGAGGGAAGTTTTTCCTCCGGCAAATCCCAAGCCCAGCCAACCAATTAATAGCAACGCCAGGGCGGTGATGCATGGTTCGAGCGGACCACGGCGATCATACCAACGACCGGCAAAAAGTCGGGTAGCAATGATGCCGATCGAGAAAGCCGAAAACACCGGCGCCGCGGTTTGCAGTCCAAGATGAAGCGCGTATAAAGGAACAAATGCCATCAGTCCGCCATACGCCAAACAGATGACCAACATGAAGCTCGATAACCTGAGCACTCTTTTTTCGACCATGTTTTGGAGCGTCAACCGCGCCGCAGGATTTTGGATCAGCGGGATCGGTACCAAGGTGAAGCATATCATCGCAAGTATCGCCAATCCACCCGCACAAACAAACAAACGGGGAAAATGTGATCCGCCAAGCACCCAGGATCCTATCAGGGGCCCTACGGCGAGCGCTAGCGGTAAGGATAGCAGGTACATACCCATTCCCTCGCCGCGCCGGTCGGGGGGAATCAGATCAATCGCCACCGTCGCCGAGGCGGTGCCGGCCAATCCCCAACCAATGCCCTGCATCAATCGGATCGCGAGCAGCAGCCAGAGACTACTCGCGAGCAAAAACGAAAACATGGAGAGACAAAAAAAGCTGGCCGCGAACATAAGCACCCTCCGGCGCCCGAAACGATCAAGCCAGTAACCAGCACATGGTCGGGCCATCAAAGCGGTGACGGAGAATACGCCGACGACCAATCCGACGACATCTTCACCGGAATGCAGAGGCCCCTTAACGTACAGGGGAAGGATAGGAAAAAGAAGGTAAAAACTTAGGCCTTGAAAAAGAGTTCCGGATATAAGGAGAGCGAAACTCCTGTTCCATAAGGAAGGCGAGTCGTCACTGGTTTCTGAAGTCTCAGCCATAATGTTAACAAAATATCAGAGAATAGCTGATACTGCAACGATGAGAACTGGTTGAATCGGTTAATCTTTTCGAATCTGGGAGATCAATTCATTCGTCGAGCTATCATGGGCGAGGCTGGGTTTCTCTTCGGAGAGTAACTCATTAAGGATCTTTTTCGCCAGAACCTTACCGAGCTCAACCCCCCACTGGTCAAACGAATTTACATTCCAGATAACTCCTTGGGTAAAGATCTTGTGCTCGTACAGGGCGATGAGCGACCCAAGCGCGAAGGGGGTAAGGCGTTCGGCGAGAAGGGTGTTGCTGGGGCGGTTGCCGGGGAAGGTTTTGTGTGGGATGAGCGCCGGCGGCGTTTTCTCGGCTGCTACCTCATGGGCGGTCTTGCCAAAGGCCAATGCCTCGGTTTGGGCAATAAGATTGGCCATAAGCTTGCGGTGATGATCGCCAAGCGGATTGAGCGGTTCACGAAAGCCGATAAAGTCGGCCGGAATGAGCTTGGTTCCCTGATGGATGAGCTGGTAAAAGGCATGTTGTCCATTGGTGCCAGGTTCGCCCCAAATGATAGGACCGGTTTGGTAGCTAACCGAACGACCCTGCCGGTCGATGCCCTTGCCGTTGCTTTCCATGTCGCTTTGTTGCAGGAAGGCTGGGAATCGCGCTAGGTACTGATCATAGGGAAGGAGGGCGTGAGTTTGGGCGCCTAAAAAGTTGTTATACCATATGCCGATCAGGGCCATGGTCACCGGAAGATTGCGTTCGAAGGGGGTTGACGCGAAGTGCCGATCCATGGCATGGAAGCCATCCAGCATTGAGAGAAAGTTCTCGGGACCTATGGCGATCATGAGCGGCAGGCCGATTGCCGAACACAACGAATAGCGGCCGCCGACCCAATCCCAAAAGCCGAACATATTCTGAGGGTCAATCCCGAAACGGGCGACCTCAGAAGCGTTGGTTGAAACCGCCACAAAATGCCGGGCGACGGCCTGCGGATTGCGGAGGCTCGCGAGGCACCATTCGCGCGCACTTTGGGCGTTGGTCATGGTCTCCTGGGTAGTAAAGGTCTTTGAGGCGATGATGAAAAGGGTCTCGGCCGGGTCGAAATCCCGAGTCTGTTCGACAAAATGGGTAGCATCTACGTTGGAGACAAAGCGGACGGTCAGATCGCGCTGGGCATAATACCGGAGCGCCTCGGTGGCCATGGCGGGGCCGAGGTCGGATCCGCCAATACCAATATTAATTATATTCCGGATTCGCTTACCCGTATGTCCCTTCCACGCGCCTGTCCGAACGTGCTGAGCAAACGCCGCTAGGCGCGTCAGTACGGCATTGACTTCAAGCATGACGTCCTTGCCGTCCACGAGGATCGGTGTATTGGAGCGATTTCGAAGGGCGATATGGAGGACGGGGCGCTGTTCGGTCTCGTTGATTGGTTTACCCGAGAACATGTCCGCGATGGTCTGCTTGAGCTTACAAGCCTCGGCCAGAGCGTATAATTTTTGCATGGTCTCGGGTGTGACGCGATTTTTTGAAAAGTCGAGACGCCAACGGGCCGCCTCGAGGCTCATGCGCTCGGCACGGTGCGGATCGTCGCGAAACAGCTCGCGCAGATGCAGGTCCTGTACCTGAGCGCAGTGCTTTTCAAGGTCGTTCCATTCCTGAAGTTCTGTCAGCATGGATCACCCAACACGGCCGACCTAGCCTCTGCTTACCCCAAAAGCTTCTCGCAGGAAATCAAGATCAAGCTCCGGATAAACCGGAAACCGGGCCAGAAGCGAGGTTACCCGTTCCCTGGCTTCTTGCTTTACGGTATCGTCGGTTGTGTACTTAGCTTTGCTGTTTTGGCCATCTGTGTTGTTGAGAACCATCGATATTATTTTTGCAATCTCGGTTAGTTCAGGTGGCCCCATGCCCAAGGTGGTAACCGCCGGCGTGCCTAGTCTGAGCCCGCTCGTGTACCACGGGCCGTTGGGGTCGTCCGGCAGAGAATTCCTGTTGAGGGTAATTCTGCAATCGCGCAAGGCGCTTTCAGCTTGGCGCCCGGTCAGTCCAAACGGCCTGACATCAATAAGAAAGAGGTGATTGTCCGTGCCGCCCGTGGTGAGGGTCATGCCTTCTTTCTTACAAGATTCCGCGAAGCTCTTTGCGTTTTCGACGATTTTCGATGCATACGTCGCGAACTCCGGCTTGCCGGCCTCGACCAGACACACCGCCTTTGCCGCAAGAACGTGGGGAAGCGGCCCTCCGATAACCAGCGGGCAGCCTTTGTCGACGGCATCAGCGAATTCAGCGGTGCAGAGGACCATGCCGCCGCGGGGACCTCGCAAAGTCTTATGCGTTGTGGTGGTGACGACATGAGCGGATGCTACCGGATTGTAATCCCCGGTAAAAACCTTTCCAGCCACCAATCCCGCAAAGTGCGCCATATCGACCATGAAAACCGCGTTTACTTTATTGGCGATTTCTCGAAGGCGGCTAAAGTTGATGGCTCTGGGGTAGGCGCTATAGCCCGCCAACAGAATCAGCGGCTTAATGTTGAGCGCCATTTTTTCGAGTTCAGCATAGTCAATGAGGCCGGACTCATTGTTTACCCCATAACTGTAGACATCGAACATCTGGGCCGAAACATTCTGGCGATAGCCATGAGTCAGGTGGCCGCCCGAGTAGTAGTCCATGCCCAACAAGCGTTGGTTTCCCAAGGTGCGCCGTATTTCCTGCCACTGATTTCTGTCGAGATTGGATGGATTGGCTTCTCCCAACGCTTCTTGAAGAGGGATTTTTACCCGTTGGTGAAGAATCGCCCAGAACGCGATGAGATTGGCGTCAGCCCCGCTGTGAGGCTGAACGTACGCGTGGTCACAGTGGAAAATCGCGCGGGCTTGCTCGCAGGCAAAGTTCTCGATTGCGTCGACGTTATCGCACCCGGCATAGAACCGATGGAAGGGATACCCTTCTGCATATTTATCGGTTAGCAGGTTTCCCATAGCAAGTTGGGTCCCGAGCGAGGAGTAGTTTTCACTAGCGATAAGTTTCAGATTGCTTCTCTGATCGGCGAGCTCCTGGATGATCGACTGAGTCACCGATGGAGCGACTTCGGCGACCTTACAAAGATTTGCGAGATAGGCGATAAACCCGATATCGACTTTCTCGACATCGTGGCTCTTGAGGTAATTTGCAACGAGGTTTTTCATGGGGCTCCTTCCAACGGATAAAATTTCTGTCCTCTTGGCGAATACCTCACTTCCAGGGCATTGGTCAACAACTCAATGCTATTGAATTGATTGCATTGTTGTTGACGTCCGAGGTAAGGAAGCGCTAAAATACATTAGGTTATCGAAGTGGGAAGAGAGAGGCACATGTCCGATAATACGCGTCGCAGTGAACGGCGTCCCATGTTTCTCGTTTGTCGCTATAGCATCGCGGGCCGAGAGTACGTTGATTTATCCACCAATATTTCTTCCCGTGGGATTTTTATCAAAACGTTTGCACCGCCGCCGGTAGGCTCCGAGGTTCGGCTTACCGTGAAGCTTCCCGAAGAATGGGGCAACCAGCCGTTGAATATCGTCGGACGAGTGGCGCACATCAACAACGACGAGAACCCCCATAAACGCGGGATGGGCATCGAGTTTTTGTCGATCATGAGCGATTCGCTGCCGATGATTGAATTCTTCGTGCGTCAAATATACAGCGAGGATAAACTGAGCACCAAGCGACTCGCAAGCCTTCCGTCAGACTCAGGGCAAGCCTCCTACGAATATCAAATCGATCAAAAGAAAGAACTGTCCTAGCGCAGCATACGCGTTTCCGGCGCAACGTAGTTGTGCATGCCGAAGAATTTCCATGGTATACCAACGCAAAGACACCTGGTACCGCAAGGCCAAAGCCGAAGGCTATCGGTCACGGGCGGCCTATAAGCTTCAGGAACTCGATCGTCAATTTCGGTTATTTCGGCGCGGTCAGCGGGTGCTCGATCTGGGTTGTGCTCCGGGCGGCTGGCTGCAGGTGGCGGCGCAATCCGTCGGTGAGCAGGGGAGGGTGGTGGGGATCGATCGGTTAGCGCTTCCGTCTCTTGGTTTACCGAACGTTTTCGTGCTGACAGCTGATATTCAGGCGCCGGAGTCGCTCGCGAGCCTGCGCGAGGCGTTAGGCGGTCCGGCGGATCTCGTTCTCTCCGATATGGCCCCGGATACCTCAGGGGTCGGGTTTGCCGATCATGCTCGTAGCATTGAGTTGGTGCGGGCGGCTGCGGATGTGGCTCGCGCGCAGTTGCGGCCCGGCGGCGCGTTGGTCGCCAAGGTATTCGAAGGCCCGGATCTCAATCCGCTTCTGGCAGAGCTGCGAACGTCTTTTGGAGAAATCCGACGAGTTCGCCTCGATACCACCCGCAAAGGCTCGCGTGAGCTTTATCTCATCGCCCGGCCCCGATTGAGCTGATCTTAAGCAATCTATAGAACGGGTCCTGGCATCTTGCATCCCCCGGCGGTGCTCACTTCGTTCCGCGCAGCCAAGCCGCACAGCCGGCGGGGGGCCCCCTGCTCGATGCCACCCGTTCTCACGTCCAAATACCGGGTATCGGGCGGCGACAAGCGGGACACTGTCCCCGGTCAAGCAGGTTCTGGAACACTTGAAAACCATGTCGTTCGATGAGGAGCGCATGACACGCAGGGCAGTACGTATTCTCTGCAGGATCGCCAGGGAGATTGCCGGCGTAAATAAACTGCAGCCCAGCCTGTAACCCGATCTCACGCGCGCGGGCGATGGCGGCCTGCGGGGTAACCGGCCGGTCGAGCATTTGGAAGTCGGGATGAAAACGACTTATGTGCCAGGGCATGCACGGATCGACCGAGGCCAAAAAGGCGGCGAGCCGCGCGAGTTCCGCTGGATCATCGTTGAGGCCTGGGATCAGAAGGGTGGTCACTTCAACCCAGATCCCGAGTTCCCGCATGAGTTTGATGGTATCCAAGACCGGTTGCAATCGTCCCTTGCAGGTGTGTTGGTAAAACTCGTCTCGAAAGCCTTTGAGATCGACGTTGGCCGCCGCAAGATTGGGTTGGATGTCGCGGATCGGCTGAGCAGCGGAATACCCGTTGGTGACAAATACGCTGCGCACCCCGCGATCGTGGGCAACGGCTGCGCAATCTTGAGCCCATTCCATGAAGATAGTCGGCTCGGTGTAGGTAAAGGAAATGGTTTGCGCGCCGCGTTTGCAGGCGGCATCGGCAAGTTCCTCGGGCAAAAGCTGGTCCCCCGGAATTCGGTCGTTGGTATGTGGGTATTGGCTGATTTCGTAGTTTTGACAATGAGAACAACGCAAATTGCAGCCCACGGTTGCCACGCTGAGAGAGGTTGATCCGGGCAACACGTGGAACAGCGGTTTCTTTTCGATGGGATCGTCATGGACCGCGATCGCCCTGCCGTAGGACAGCGCGATGAGCCGTCCCCCTTGATTTTCTCGCACCTCGCAGATGCCGCGGCGGCCCACTTGAATGACACAACGGTGCGGGCAGAGGTGGCAACGCACCGTGTCGAGTTCAAGCTTCTCGTAGTAGCGCGCCTCGTGGAACCGAGCAGGTGTGTTCATGGAGCTGATTGTAGGACCGCGACTTCGGCTTGTCCAGACGTAACCGAACTTGACACCTATGCCCGGCGATTGTTAAGGTCGGGCCATGATTCGAACGACCGTCACGGTTGTGTTGATCCTGGTGTCCCTCGGCGCCCAGGCCGACGACTTTATCGGTACCAGGCCGCTGGGCATGAGCAATGCCTACCGGGCGGTCGTAACGGGCAACGATGCGATCTTCCTGAACCCGGCGGGCATGGCCTTATTCAAGGCGTACAGCATTGAGGCCGAGTACCTTATTACCCCAAAGTTTGGATCACCCGCTCAGCCTTCGGCGAAGTTCGGAGCGACCAATGGGCCTACCGAACATGTCATTCAAGCCTCGGTAATCGATAATTCGAGTTCGCAGTACTTTGCTACCGGCACCGCCTACACCCGCGTTCAGCGCGGCGACGACAAAACGGGTAACCGCTTTGACCTCGCGTTTGCCGTTCCCATCTCAGACAAATTGCTCATCGGGCTCGACACCACCTATCTGGATTTCGACGAGTTCGACAAACACAACCTCAACGCGGTAACCGTTAGTCTGGGTGCGCTGGTACGCACGAGTATTGGCCTTTCGGTGGGGGTCGTTGGCTATAACCTGACCAACACCGCGGACTACCTCGAACACCCCATCTCCATGGGTACGGCAGTCATGTTCTCGCCCTTCAGAACGCTCGAACTGGCTTTCGATTGGTTAATTAACTTTCAAAAACCCGCGGACCCGCTCCAACCCAGTGCCCATCACCACGTCGGCTACTCGTATAATGTTGGCCTTGAATATCTGCTGTTCGATCTACTCGCACTGAGGGGCGGCTACTCCTACGATCAAACCTCCCCCTATGGCAATGCGAGTCTTGTGGGGGCCGGGATTGGGTATGTCTCTCGTGTGGTGACCGTAGACCTCGGGTATCGCGGTTCACCGTCGAGAGATTTCGGCTATGTCTTGGGCATTACGCTGCGCTTTCCGCTGCAGTGAGAGTTACTCAGGCTTAGGCATCGTAGGATGTTTGTGGTTGCGGATCATCGGGGTGAACAGCCGCTGACCGGTCTGATCGTTGACCCCGACATAGATGTCGCAGTCAAAGGTTGTACTGAGATTCCGGTAGGTCATCACCTCTGCAACGGTTCCCGCGCGAAAGAGCGCGCCGTTTTTGAGCAACGCTACGTGGTTGCAATACGCCGCCGCTAGGTTCAGGTCATGCATGGCGGAAAGCACCGTGAGGCCCTCGCGCCGGCGGATGGTGTCGATCAGGTCGTACAGTTCAACTTGATGACGAATGTCCAAGTGAGCCGCGGGTTCGTCGAGCAGCAGCAGGCGCGGCTGTTGGGCCAAGGCCTTGGCCACCACCACCCGCTTGAACTCGCCACCTGAAAGCTCGTGCATGCGGCGGGCGCGGAGATCGTACACGCCGGCGGCTCGCATGGCTTCTGCCGCGACAGAGCGATCCGACGCTCGGTCGAAGGCCATGGCGCCTCGGTGCGGTACCCGGCCTAACAACACCACTTCCTCGACCGTATACGGGAACGAAAGTTGAAACTGCTGCGGCACCACCGCCACCGAACGCGCCAGTTCGCGCCGCTCCCAGCTCGTCAGGTTCTTGCCGAAAATGCGAATGGCGCCCGCCTGCACACGGAGGGCACCGCAGGTGAGCTGGATCAAGGTGGTTTTGCCGGAGCCGTTGGGGCCCATCAGGCCGACAAAGGCGCCGGTGGGAATCTGCCAGCGGATGCTGTGCAGTACCGGCGTGGTACCATAGGCAAACTGTAGGTCATCCCATTCGACAGCCAAGGAGTGAGGCGCCGCGTACTCCATCGTCGACCCATTCAGCTGAGCGGAAACGCCATGCGCGAGCGTTTACGCAGTAACCATAAGAAGAACGGTCCTCCCAAGAAAGCGGTAACGACGCCGACCGGCGGTTCGGTCGCGAGGGGTATAAACAGCAGCCGGGCGACGAGGTCGGCCAATACCAAGAAGGACGCGCCGCCGAGCGCGGTGGCCGGCAGCAGCAGGCGATGGTCAGGACCCAACCCGAGCCGGAACAGGTGCGGAACTATCAGACCGACGAAACCGACCAGCCCCGACACCGATACCGCGAGCCCTACCAGCAACGACGAGGCGACCAGGACAACCCAGCGGGTGCGCTCCACATTCACGCCGAGGTGGGCGGCGCCGTGCTCACCCAACGCCAGGGCGTTGAGAGCGGAGGCGTGTTGCATGATCACCGTCAGTCCCGCGAGTGAACCAACCGCAACCACGGCCACGGTGGTGTAGTCGCGGTAGCCCAGGCTACCCATCAGCCAAAAGAGGATTTCCTGGGTTTTTTGAGCCGAGACGACGGTCTTGAGGAACATGATCACTGCCGAGGCAAAGGTGTTGAAAACCACGCCCACCAACAGTATCGTCGTGGGTTCGAGTCGTCCGCCGACGGTGCCCACCCGCTGCACCAATACGGTGGCGATGACGCCGCCGATAAACGCGGCCGGGCCCTCCAACGCGAGCTGGGCGCCCGCGCCGGAACCAAAGAGGACCAGCGCGAGCGTTCCCCCCAAGGCGGCGCCGCCCGAAACGCCCATGATCAGGGGGTCCGCCAGGGGATTGCGCAACAGCGCTTGAAAGGCTGCGCCAACCGTCGCCAAGATCGCGCCGACCAAGGCGGCAAGCAGCACCCGCGGGAGTCTAGCAAGCACCAGCATCGCCGCTTCGGGATTGGAAGACGGGTCGAGGGGAAGTATCTTGGATAGATCCAGGCCGCCGGGACCAAGCACGCAACCGGCCCCGATAGCGATGATCAGGGCCGCCAATAACGTTCCGTTGACGGCGAGAAATCGGGCGCGGGTGAACACTCGTCCCGACGTTGATGTATTGGTATGCACGGCGGCATACTACCCGAATGGGTTACCGGCGTCTATAGTACTCTTACGTTGTCGATCGGCACGGGAGATGATAAACAAGGCACAGCCCGGCAAGGCAGAGTGACAACCAAAGGGAATGACCTATGGTCGATCATGAAATATTTTCCGGCTGCCCAGCGTTACGAGCAGTTCTTAAGCAGGAACCGGCGTTCGTTGATGTCGTTGAACGTTTAGTTGAACATGGACAGGCGGAAATGTTTAGCCGCTACCTGGCCGATGCGGCACCGGAAGTGGTGCGGACGGCGCTGCTCGCGGCTCAGACCATCGATAGGGAACAACTCGATCGGCATCGCCGCGCTCTCAAAGAGACGAAGCGGGATGTTCTTCGCTCGGCGGATGTCGAGCCAATCGAGGTCTTGACGGTGGAGCAACAAGCGACACGTCAGGAAGCCGATCGGGCCGCCGGCAACGAGGCGCTGGCTGGCGGCGAGATAGCTTCGGTAGCGTTTGCCGGCGGCGCCGCAACGCGTTTCTTTTCGGAACTCAATCAGCTGAACAATTTTGATCCGAGAGACCCCAAGGGGGTCTTCCCCATCTCACCGGTAGGCGGCCTCAGCTTCTTTGAGATCGTTATCGCCGAAGCGCTCGACGCGGGCGTCAGACGAAGTCGATTGCCGCTCGTCATGATAATGACCAGTCCGGTGACGCACGATCGGACGCGTAGGTTCTTTAGGCGCATCGATCTGTGGGGCTTTCCGAGAGAAGGGTTGGTCACCTTCGAACAAGCATGCGTGCCGCGCCTGGACCACAGCGGACTTCTCATCGTGGCCGATAACCAAGGCCAGCTTTCACTGACCGGCGACGGCCATGGGGGGGTTTACCGTGCGCTGGAGCAATCCGGACCTGACGGCCGACCGTTTTTGGAGAGCCTTAAACGCCAAGGGATTAACCATCTCGTCATGCATAACATTGACAATCCGGCGGCGCGACCGTTTACGCCCGCGAGACTTGGCTACCATATTCGAGAGAAAGCGCTTTTTACCGTGTCGGTGGTGCGTAAAACCGACCCGGCTGAAAAGGTCGGGGTCTTGATGAACGTGCGCGCAAGCGGCCGGATCGAAGCGGTTGAGTATACGGTCATTGACCCGGCGCTTGCCGCACAGCGCGATGCTGTTTCCGGCAGGCTGCGCTACGATGCCGCAAACACCAACGTTAATCTGATAGCGCTTTCCGCCGTACGTTCGGATCTTGATCCGATACTCTATACCGAGAAGGCCGTGCCTTCACGCATCGGTACGGTGCTGGGCAGCTCCCTGGAGTACCTCAGCCAGCACATCACCCGCCTGCTGCCGGCCGAGCAGGTGCGGGCCTATGAAGTGCCGCGCGGAGAGTTCTTCATGCCCACCAAAAGTGTCGTGGGAGTGGACTCGGTCGCTTCGACGGTATCCATGCTTTCGGCGATGCACGCCAAACGACTGCTGCAGTGTGGCGCCGAGGTGGCCCCCGATGCTCTGTGCGACCTGCACCCGTGCTGTGGGGATGAGTCCGAGCTGCTGCGCGAGCGCGGCATCGGACCCGGTTGGCGGATTGAGGGCGGCGCGCGGTTGTATGTCTGCGCCCGGGAAGGCGGTAAACCAGGCGCCCCGATTGCGAGCGAGGGGCTACGGGTGGGGGCGCGCAGTACCTTGATTATTAACACCGCCCGTCCCTATGGAACGATTCGAATGACGTCAGACCGTCGACTCGCCTGTGATTCGCGAGACGCCAGTAGAGTTTCAATCGGTAAAGGGGTGCGGATCGAAGCAGGAGTACAGGTAGTAGTGCAGGTTGAGAGCGGCGGACGGTTGATCGTCCCCGATGGGCACCGCTTCGACCGCAACCTTGAGATCACGGTGGCGGAGAATCAGGAAGGTAAGCTCTCATGAAGCCTGTACCACCTAACGGTATCGAGCTTATTGCAAGCTCGCCGGCCAGTAAAGATCTTCATCACCCGCGTTTTGCCATGCGTCGGTGGCCGAAAGTGCAAGATCATCCTGGAATTTCGCTAGAAATGGCGCCACGCGGGCTGCGTCGGCGTCTGAAATGCCAAGGTACGTTTTGATGGTATCGGAGGTTGACCAGGTCAGCGGTACTGAATTGCTCGTGCAGTTTGTATCGTCAGATTCGATTATTCCTCCTTCGTTGTTCACGCACAGGGAAGACCCACCGCCGTCAGAAAACGTTACGTAATAGTGGCCCGGGTACGGCGTTCCGGTCGCGAGGTCGTATCCGGCGGCGCCGGTCGCCACAGCATAAAACACCTGGCTTGAAAGCCCCGGATTATTGGAATCGGGTTGCGAAGGAACATAGAATTTGAGAGCGAAAGTGTGGTTAATCAGATTCGTGAGCAGAACGATGCGCGAGGCATGGGGCTCTGCCGCCGAGAAGTTAAATGCCAGGAACGCGGGCACGGTGCCGTTCATAGCCACATACACCTGGAAAAAGTCGGTCTGCAATCGATTGTCGCCGCTGTTATACTTATAACGCGTGTGCAGCGCCGCTTGGTAGGAACCGTCCGCGACCGCTGAAAGGACACGGGTTTCCGCCTTCGCATCCGAAACGTTGCTCGATCGGCACGTGTACAACGAGAAGTTGTCGAGTATGAATCTCGTGGGATCCGCCTCGGTAGCGGAAGAAGCGGCGGTGTAGGAGCCGGCCGTTACCGTCATTGGGGTAAGACCCGAGTTGGAACAGCTCGTCACCAGCGAGCCCGCGTACATTTGGGCGCCGAAAATCATGCCGATGAGCGATCCCATCTCGAATCGGTACGGGTCCATCAGATCAGTGGTGGGAACAATGGAAGACGGACAATAATTGGCATAGGGCACCGCATGACATTCAAACTTAAAGAGGTAGACGAGGGACTGGTAGTCGGCGATCGTTCCGGTGGAAAGGGCGGAGGCGAGGCTGCCGAATTGTGCGGTCAGGCCCTGACTGCTGGTCTGGGTGGTCATGATCATTGGAAGCGAACTCAGCGCTGCCTTTGTGAATTCAATGGTAGAACCGCCATCTTGGTTGGAATTTTTATTTCCACAACCCATAATTCCCATAGCGATGATCGATACACAGAACACACTAGCGCGCCAGCTCTTCATACGGGTCCTCCTTATTCAAAAGATAAAAACGCTATTTATTTAATTTTCCATAAATGGTTCAACAGGTATGTTCATGTCCCCCAAATAAATATAATAGCGCTTTTTTGGTTTTTCGTCAAAAAAGGCGAGGAGATATAATATATCGATACTTCTTCGAATTGCGCTCAATTTCAGTTTAAAAAACTACGGTTGGATGAAGGAGGCGAGCGAGCTGTTCGATTCCTTCGGCGATACGGGGTCCAGGACGAAACCATAGGGCCGAGTCAAAGATGTATAAACGGTGATTTTTTACGGCCGGGAGCACCTGCCAGGTATTCCAGAATTCCGTGGCCTCAGGTGCGGTTACCTCGGCGCCGCTTCCGCTCATGGATGCATCGATGATCACGTCGGGCGCAAGCCGGATGACCTCTTCCATGGGCAGACTCGGAAAGCGTACTACGGAATCGCCCACGACATTCTTGCCGTTAGCCATATGCAGCATTTCATCGCCGAAAGTTCCCGGCCCGGCGGCGATAAGCGGTTTGTGACCGTAAACCAAAAGCACCCGCGGGGCTTTCAGGTTCTTAACCGCCGCCGTTACTATTTGGAGGCGCTGCTTGATCCTGTTGGTGAGCGTCTCGGCTGCAGGCGTCCTTTCAAAAAGATTCCCCAGAAATTTTATATTCACAAAGATATCCTGCAGGTGTTGCTCCGGCATCACCAATACCGGAATGCCCAGACGCGTCAGTACTTCCATACGATCGCGGCCTCCGGGATTGGGGACGCAGATAACCAGGTTAGGGGCAAGCGCCGCGATGGCCTCGACACTGGGATCGATGTACCCGCCAACGATGGGTAATTTTTTTACCGCAGGCGGAAAATCGTCAAAACGAGTCACCCCGACCACGCGATCACCCAAATTCAAAGCGAAGAGAATCTCGGTTACGTTCGGCGCAAGCGACACCACACGCGGGACGCCATTTTTCGGCTCAGCGTTGCCAAGGTAATATGGCTGCTCCGACTCGGTTGAACCTGCTATCAGGAGCAGCAATGCGAGGATAGGTGCATTCATTACGGTAACACCAAAAGACGTTGAGGACCATCGCCGACTTCAGCTGCTATTTGGTCGCACATGCATCCGCTGCTGTTGAAGATATGCACGATATCTGTCGCGAAGCATGCGGCAAAGATCATTCCCTGTTCATCTGAAGTCACGTCGCTGATAAAGTCGAGGATTTTTTTCCCGGGGTTGGCTGGGCAGAGCTCAACTGGCTCCAAAGGCGGTACATTCAACCACTGCGACCCCCTGCGGATTGGCATATCCTAAATCGTTGCTCTGCGGTACTCAGCCTGGATTAGACGCGCACGCAATCGCCGGAACATAACTGGCCTTGCCCGGTTGCGACGGACAGGCGAGCGCCGTGTTTGTGACTTTTTTCGCAACCGGATCGAACGCGATCACCGTGCCACTGTCCGCGGCGCCAGCAAAGCCCTGGCCGTTGCAGATCACGATGGATGTGGCGGCGTTGGAAAGCGTGATCGGTGTGCCCACGGAAGGAGGTGTTTTACTGATGTCGACTGGAAGCAGGGCGCCACCGGAGATAGCTTTAGTCGTGTGATCAAAAAAGCCGCATGCCACCCATAGTGTGGTGCCATCGATTACTATACCACTCGGATTAAGGCAGTCCGATCCGAGGTCAACGGCCTCGCCGACTACTGTGTCCGTCGTCGAATCCACCACTGCCAGGCGTCCGTTGACTCCCGGTACGGGCTCGTAGGTCGTTGCGTTGAGCTCCCAAAGTGTTACGTAGACGGTCGTTCCCGACGCCGCCACGCCGGAAGGCATGGCCGCGGCGCCGGTCCCCGCGAGCGCCGACAGGTCGATGCGCTTGGACACCGTGACGCCGGGCACGGTCGTGATGTCGAGCACCGCGAGCGCATTGTCTCCGTTGAGCGCCACGTACGCCTTGGCGCCGACGAAGGCGATTCCGTAAGGATTCGGGTAATCCGACGCGGAAGTCGCCAGGGGAAGCGCCTGAACAGGCACGGTCTGCGTCGGATCGACAATCACCACCGAGCTCTCATAATAGTCAGAAGCCCAGAGGTATTTACCGTTGCCGCTGATGTTCGTTAGCGCGTAAGTATTCGGGCTGATCGCTATCGCTGCGCCCACTGACGGAGGCGACAAGGTAACCGGCGAAATGTCGCTCGTCGCGTTGTTCCCCACGTACAGGCTGCTGCCCAGCCAAGCCAGACTGATCGGTCCATTGTCGGTCGAAATCGGGGCGGTAGACTGCGCCAGGTTTGCCGCCAAGGGCCGTACCTCGTTCAGGTTATAGCAAGCAACGGCGATGACGGAGGTGCAGGCGGCGCCGGCGGTCGTGCAATCCACGCAATTTCCAACGGAACAGCCCTGATTAGCGGCGCAGGCGTTCCCTTTTGAGCCGCAGTTGAAGGGGTCGGTCTGTAATGCATAGCATTGGTCGTCGATGGCCGTCTCGTCGACGGGACAGGTGGTCGTTTTGCCGCAGCCGGTCGCCGTAATCGCAGCGACGAGGAGACCTTGGAGAAGCTTTCTGGGGTTCATAGCTTTCAATCCTTTCTTTCTGAGACGCGCACGACGACCATCACCATGCGGCCAGGTAGGGGGTTGCCGAAACCGTCTTGGAGCGGACGCCCGTTGACGATTCGTTGATCGAGAAGGTTGCGAGCTTCGAGATTGAGCTTGATCTCGGGGTGCCGCCACAAACGCACCGAAATGCCTGCATTGACGGTGAGAACGGGTGGAATGGTGAACGCGGGAGTGTTTAAGAGATCCTGGAACTGCTGGGAGAGGTAGTGAACCTCCGCATGGGCCCCGATGATATCGTAGCTTGCCCCGACGCGCGCGAACAGACGATGTCGAGCCCGGTGCGGAAGGGTTTTGCCCAACACGGCCGGCTCGCCCTCGAGCGTTTCGGAATCCAAGAAGGTGTAGGCGGCGCTTGCCGTCAACCCTGCCGGGCCGAACGGCACCGTGGCAACTTCCGCCTCGATGCCACGGGTGACTGCCCTCGCGTCGTTGAAAGGTTTGAGGCGCTGAAACGAGTCAGGCTCGTAGACGATGATGTCCTCATAGAGCTGCATGAAACCCGTGACACTGGCGAGACCCGCCCAACCTTCCGCCACCACCCCAGCGTCAAATGACCACGCGCTTTCAGGCACCAGAGTCGGGTTGGGATCCAACAGGCCCTGGCGAAGATACAGCTCGTCAACGCTGGGAGCCCGGAAGGTCCGTCCTGCGCTCGCACGCGCCGACAGCGGACCGACGACGCCGAGAGTTCCGCCGAGCTTCGCCGACCAGCCGCTGAACGGGCCCTGAGATTCCCAGCGGAGCGCCGATCCAAGACGCAGCCGCTCAAACAGAGACAAATCATCCGAGACACCCAGGGCCAGACCCGCACGCTCGTGCGAAAAAGCATCCACGACGTCGAGACGCTCTTCGCTGCCGCCGATCGTAACGTTGAGTGTGCTCGGGCCTTTTGTCCAAAGCAGGGAGGCTGAGACGCCGCCCTTGAGATCCCGCTGCGATGATTCAGGCTGAGGTGCGATCGTCACGTCGAGCTGGTCGTCCAGGCCTTGGGCACGAACACGGATCGCGAGGCTGTCGGAAAAGCACTGGGAATAGCTCGATGCCAGGCTGAGGCGAAAATCATGTTGACCATCGTGAGGCGTCAGTTGGTAAGCCGTGCCCGGCAGGCCGCGCGAGCCTCCCGAGACCTGCACCACGGAATCCAGTCGGCCAGCGCCAACGTCTGCCCACAGCTTGGCCAGGCCACCGGCGGCAAACGACGCGTTGTTCACGCGAATGCGGCTCGCCAACGGACTGCCGGGAATGATGGGCGTCGGGTCGAAAAAATAGGGAAAGTCGCCCTTGGTTGAGTCGACCATGGCAGCGGAAAACAATCCCCAGTGCTCGCCGCCCAAGGCTGCGTCGACCGCTTCGCCGAGGGTGTTGAATGAGCCGACCGTAGACTCGGACGACCATGTCCCGGCAGCGGCCTTGCGGGTGATGATGTTCACCACGCCGCCGAGAGCTCCGGAGCCGTAGAGCGCCCCTTCGGCGCCGCGGACCACCTCGATACGCTCGATCCATGCGCGCGGAATGCGTGATAAATCCACACCGCCACCGGCCGCCGTGTTGAGGGGCACGCCGTCGAGCAAAACCAAAACCTGGTCTGCCGTTGAGCCCCGAATCGAAACCGTGGCGAGCTGCCCAAGCCCGCCGTAGTTGTTGACCGCCACGCCCGGCGCAGTCGATATCAATTCGGCAACGGTCTTGGCCTCACCGCCAAATTGCTTTGCATCCACTTTCGTGACGGCAGCCGTGGGATCGTCTGCGACTTCTATTCTGGAGGCTCGAACCACAACGATTTCTGAATCGGTCGAATTAACCGTCTCATTATCCGGTTGATCGGCGCGCGCAAATCCGTTTAAAAACGGCCAGGGGCCAATAGATAGAAACAACGCGAAGGCGGGTATAATAAAAAACCCACCCCGGACGAAATAGGGATGGGAGGGTGGATTAAGCATTGCACCTGCCTCTTTCGCTCGAAGGGCAACGAGTGCCAATGGGTAAGGCAGGTTTCCTGGCTCACGGGTATTGGGTCAAAAGCACTTCCCAACGCGCCTACCAACCTTCCCCGGCCGAGAGGGCCAAGTGGTCTTCCAGGCAGGCACTTCCCGTTTACAGTGGCGGCACCGCGCCGGACTCTCACCGGCTTCCCTGTCACCTTGCCACGCGGAAGCGGAACAAATCACACGAACGCATATGTGTCAAGAGTTGACGTCGCGGACATATATCGGTATTTTCTTAACTCGGTATTTTCTTAAAAGGTATATCCTTTTTCGCGAGGGAGTCACGCGCCAATGTTTGAGCCGCTGCTGCAAGACTATATTAGTGCCGCCTCAAAGATGGACCGCGATACGTTCTGCGCTCAATTCAAAGCGCCGGTGCTCGTCGCGCTCGGTAATCTCGATGAGGAATCATTTCAAATGGCGCGCACGTTCTTCATTCACAAAGATGCGGGTTCAACCGGCGAGCGGATTGCGAACCCGCTCAATCACCAGGCCACGGTCTTCGAAATACGCCAGGTTCACTCAAGAACGCCGGGGGAAATAAAAATCGGCCGCGCCGAAGAAAATGATATCGTGCTGGTTGATGAGACCATCTCGGCGCATCACGCCGTCATACAAATCGACGAGCACACTGGTCAGTGTACGTTACAGGATCTCGAATCGACCAACGGCACCTGGATCAATCGCTCGGTGTTGGTACCGGGGCGGTATACCTCGTTGCACGACTCCGATGTGCTCGGCTTCGGCGAAATCGAGTTCTTGTTTTACTACCCGGAAGGGTTCTACGCTGCTCTTAAGCAGGCATATCAATTATAGGGTAGGGGCGGGTTTGAAACCCGCCTTTACTACCGAGAGATAACGAGGCGTCTGAACTTCTTCTTGCCGGCGCGCAACAGCACCGAGCCTGACCGCAGGTCGGCTTCAGTGATTTTGTGCTCGATGTGAGCGATGGTCTGTTCCCCAACCCGCGCTCCACCCTGTTGAACGAGCCGCCGGGCGTCGCTCTTTGATTTGCAGAGGCCCACCTCGGCCAACAAATCTACGACCAGTACGCCGGCCCGTACGCGGTCGCGGGAAAGCTCGGTGGTGGGAATGCCTTCGGCGCCTTCGTCCTGGCCGCCGAAGGCGCTTTTGGCCGCCCGGCGCGCTTCGCTGGCGGCGTCCTCGCCGTGAACAATGTTGGTGACCTCGTAGGCCAAGATCTCCTTTGCCGTGTTGAGCTCGGTGTCTTTGAGGGCCGATAGCCTACGCACTTCGTCCATGGGCACGAACGTGAAGAAGCCGAGGAAGCGGCCGACATCGCGGTCGTCGGTGTTTCGAAAGTACTGGTAAAAGTCATACGGGGAGGTGCGGCCGCCGTCCAGCCAGACGGACCCTCGCGCTGTTTTCCCCATTTTCTCGCCGTTGGCAGTGGCGAGCAGGGAAAACGTGAGGCCATAGGCGGTTGCGCTGTGCAAGCGGCGGATGAGATCGATCCCTGCCACGATGTTACCCCATTGGTCGTCTCCGCCGAGCTGCAACACGCAGCCGTGACGGCGGAAGAGCTCGAGAAAATCGTAGGCCTGCAAGAGTTGATAGTTGAATTCTAAAAACGACAGACCTTTTTCGAGCCGGATCTTGTAGCTCTCGTGCGTGAGCATGCGGTTGACGCTAAAGTGCCGACCGATGTCGCGGAGAAACTCGATATACTTGAGCGGCAGCAACCAGTCGGCGTTGTCGACCATCAACGCGGTACCCGACGCGAGATCGATAAATCGGCTCATTTGGGTTTTTATCGCCTCGCCATTGCGTCGGATTTCCTCGATTCCGAGCATGCTGCGCATTTCGGTCTTGCCCGAGGGATCGCCGACCATGGCCGTGCCAGCGCCCAGAACCGCAATCGGCCGGTGACCGGCGCGCTGAAGATGGGCAAGCGCCATCAGTGGCAGCAGCGAGCCGGCGTGTAAACTGGGGGCGGTCGGATCAAAACCGATGTAGCCGGTGACCGTACCTGCGCCAAAGAGCCGCTGCAACTCGAGTTCGTCGGTTACCTGCGAGACGAAGCCGCGTTCTTTGAGGATGGGGTACACATTTTCCATGGGTTCGCACAGTACCACGGCTGCTACGCTTGTCAACGGGTGTTCAAGTTTTGGGGAAAGATTGACGCGCTGGGTGACGCCGAGCAGGGGGCCCCCCGCCGGCGCGGAGCATGAGCGAGCACCGCCGGGGGATGTGAGGCGGCAGGACCCGGCGCGCACCTTAGAGTCAAGGTTGGTGATTGTAGATCAACACTTCGCGCGGCTTGGAGCCGTCGGCCGGGCCGACGATGCCTTCGTGCTCCATGCGTTCGACCAGCCGGGCGGCGCGATTGTAGCCAATGCGCAACTTGCGTTGCACCATCGAGGTGGAAGCTTGGCCTAACTCGCCCACGATCTGCACTGCCAGATCGTATAGCTCATCCTCGAATTCATCGATCTCTTCTTCAGCGCCTTCTTCCGACTGCTCGGCCGAAGCGAGAATACTCTCGTCATAGATCGGCTTGGCCTGGGCCTTAAGATGATCAACCACCCTGCGTATCTCCTCCTCGGTAATCAAGGCGCCGTGGATGCGAATCAATTCAGAAGTGGTCGGCGGGTGGAAGAGCATGTCGCCGTTGCCGAGTAAGCTGTCGGCCCCATTGGCGTCGAGAATGGTGCGCGAATCGATTTTCGAAGCCACCCGGAAGGAAATGCGCGCCGGCAGGTTGGCCTTGATCAGGCCGGTGACTACATTTACCGAGGGCCGCTGCGTGGCGATGATCAGATGTATCCCGGCAGCGCGTGCCTTTTGGGCAATACGGGCGACACTGGTCTCGACCTCGCGAACAGAGGTCATCATCAGATCGGCCAGTTCGTCGATCACGATAACGACATGCGGGAGTTTGTTCGCGGGCTTTGCGGCCGGCTGGTTTTCGACCGCGGTTGCCGCAGTGGCTTCGCTCGCCGCCTCTGACGGCTCAACGACGGGCTCGGGGGCTTCGGCGCTCGGCATGGGGGCTGAGGCCGTATCCGGGTCGGCAGCGTCCGCCGTTTCCGCTTCGGTGGCGTCGATGACGATCACTTTCTTTTTCGGTGTAAGCTCTTGGCTTGGTTGCAACGGCAGGCTCGTCTGAACAGTTTTTTCAACGGCTGCCGCTTCCGTCTGGTCGAGACTTGCCGCCGCGCCGGACCGCTGCCGCTCGACTTTCTTATTGTAGGAATCCAAATCGCGCACGCCGGCACCGTGCAGAATTTTGATGCGCCGATCCATTTCGTTCACCGCCCAGAAGAGGGCCGCCTGGGCTTTGCGCGGATCGGTGACGACCGGCAACAGCAGGTGCGGGATGCCATCGTAGAGGCTCAGTTCGAGCACTTTCGGATCCACCATGATGAAACGCACATCTTCCGGGGTGGCGCGATAAAGAATACTGCAGATCATGGTATTGAGCGCCACGCTCTTGCCGGTGCCGGTCGCGCCGGCCACGAGCAGGTGGGGCATTTTATTGAGGTCGGCGACATAGGGCGCGCCCTCGATGGTCTTGCCGAAGGCCATGGTCAGTTTCGAGCGGCTCCGCTGGAATAGCGAATGGCCGAGAATCTCTTTGGCGAACACCGTCTGGCGCTCTTTGTTCGAGACCTCGATGCCCACCACCGCGCGCCCGGGAATGGGCGCCACAATGCGCACGCTCATGGCCTCCAACGCCAAGGCGAGATCGTTGGAGAGCCCGCTGATCCGGCTTACCTTGATGCCCGGACCCGGGGCGTACTCGTACATCGTCACCACCGGACCTGGCATGATCTTGGTCACCTGGCCCTGGATGCCATAGTCGGCCAACTTTCCTTCGAGCCGGCGGGCATACTCACGAAGCGTTTCCTCGTCGATAACCGCCTGGGGTTGCTCTTCGTAATGAAGCAGTTCGATCTTCGGCAGGTGATAGTCCTTATAGCTTTGGGGTTCTTGATAATCGTCTTTAGGCGGTCTGGTATGCTCGCGCTCCTCTTTTTTCTCAAGGCGCGGAATAATGATCTCAGGCTCGTGATCCCGGCGGATATCTTTAAATGATCGCTTCGCTGTTCGTTCGGGGTCGTTCTCTGCCTCGGCGGGCGGCGCCAGGGAGGGAAGCGATGGTTCGGACGTCACCACCACCGGTTCGCGACGTTCCCGTTCAGGAGGAGTCGAGGAAGGGGGATTTGAAACCGGAGGCACGAGAAAATCCCCGCGCCGACCCTTCTTATATGAAGTGATTATGGGCGGCTCGTCGACCGGGCCGGTGCCGCGTAGGGGATCGTCCGCAGCCGTTTCAGCTGACAGTTGATCCGGCGTCGGATCGCGCAGCGATGCGGCGAATTCTTGGGCCTCGGCCATGAGGACGCCGCCCAACCATCGCCCGGTTGCCAGAAGCGCCCGGCCGACCAACCCCAAGCATTGCCGGGACACACGGGAACTCGCCGACGCGACGAACGCCAAGACGCGCCCGCTCCAGCGAGCCACCTTTGCCGGGCTAAACCCAACCACCTCGATCAAAGCGAGAATAATCCCGATCGTAACCACTACCAGTGATCCGACAAAGGACAACAATGATAAAAACAGGCCGCCCAGCAACTCGCCGAGGATGCCGCCGGGAGCGTGGCCAAGGAGCTCGTGCTCGCGAAAGACAATATGACACAAGACCGTTCCGAGCACCGTGAGCAAAATGTAGCCGACCGCCTTGCGTGGTTTGAATAAAACACCGCCTCGGCTAAACGCTGCGATCGAGGCATATAACAGCGCTGCGACCAACACAAAGGAAGCAACGCCGAGCAATGATAAAAGACCGTTGGCTAGGTGTGCTCCAACTAAACCGAAAAGATTTGATGACTTGCGCCAGGGACTGACAAAAACCGGATCAACCGGGTTGAAGGATGCAAGTGAAAGGGCAATAATGAGGGCAGCGAAGAAAAAAACCGTGCCGAGAAACTCGTGGCGGCGCTCAGCATTGGAGAGCCCGCCAAAAACCTTTCCTAACTCTTTACGGCTTTGTTGAGTCATCGCGTCCTTCCTTCGAAATCTTCTTGTCCAATCATACCTATTGAAAATACTTGATAATTTTAAGTAACTATCGAATGGTAAATGGTAAAATAAATCATGTCAACAAAATGACCACCTTATACTACATGTAGGATTATAGGCTACAAGAATGCTAGACTTTTTTGGATTCTGTCAACCGCTTGAGACGTTCCGGTTCGATGCGTATCAAAATGGTCTTTGCTTTAGCGACAGAGACTAATCCTGGGGGGGCACCCTTAATTGGGTGGACATGCTTTACGTAGGTATAGGTTACTTCGACTCGATCCGAGTTTCTAAGCTCGCTTCGATTGGCCGCCAAGGTGGCGGCATCCAATAAGGTCTGCTCGTCGATTTCCTGCCCGGCCGCAAGCGGCACCACCACATGCGACCCGGCCGCCCCCTGGGCGTGCAGCCATAGATCTCCACCGCGGGCAACGTGAAAGGTTAGGGAATGATTGTCTCGATCGCTTCTGCCGACCAGGATACTCTTTCCGGTTGCGGATTGATATTGTTTGTAGGGGAGCCGTTTGGCGCCTGCTTTTGTTTTGCGCATCCCCCTATCGGCGGTAGAAGAAAGCTTATGCGCTTCAAGAAGTTCACGAAGGGCGGCCACGTTCTCGGCTCGCTCAACGAGCTCGATTAACTGCTTGCATCGGCCGAGGGCCGTTTCACTTTCGACCAACCGCTCCTGGATCTTTTGACGGCCGGACAGCAGACGCCGGCTCTTGGCGAAAAGCCGGCTCATGTTTTGCTGGGGTGAACGCGCGGGGTCGAGCTCGATGGAAACGAGCGTTGCGTTTGGTTGGCTGTAGTCAGGCAGGTTGACATGACGTTCGCCCGTACGGACTCGGTTGAGGCTGGCTTTGAGGACCTCGGCCTGGTGTTGCAGGTTCCGCCAAGCATTCGTGCGTTCGAAATCATCGTGGAGATTCGTTATCAGCTTGGAAAGCTTCTTAACGGTGTTGGTAACGGGGCGCAATGCGCTACTCTTGTAATGGCTGAACTCGTCCTGCTCCAGCGCTTCAGCGAAGAGCATCTCGGCCGCGCGATTGGCGGCAAGGGTGGGTGGGTCTGGCGGCGGAAGACGCGAAGGGGCTTCGGGAACAATTGATCGGGTGCGGGGAAACACATACGGCTCACCCACGGCGGCTTCACCTATCAATGGATAGAGCACCGAGCCGTTATCGTCAAGCAGTAGGAGCCGCCCACGCTTGCCGAACAACTCGGCCAGAAGCGTCCTTTGAGGATGATGAGCGCCGGCTCTAAACCTCAGGCATACCACGCGGTCGTTTGTCGGAAGCGCGATCTCCTCAAGACGCTCACCCTGGATTTCGCGCCGGCATTTCATAACCCAGGCGGGGGGTGACGGGGGAACGGGAAGTTTCGATCCGATAAGATGTAACCGCATTCGGTTCGCGGTGACTTCGATCAAGAGCACGTACGTTGTGCCTCGACTGCTAACGATGAGTTGGCACAACGTGTTGTGTGGAGCGTTGATTTTATCGAGGCGCGCCATCGGTAAACAGCCGTTAAGCTCGGTAACGATATCGCGCAATTCGGGAAGAGATATCGACGACACGATGCCACCCATGCCGATCAATTTATCCAGTCACAGGACGCCAGTAAAGAACAAGATGCAAAAACCCCGTCGGAAGACTACTGGTTAGGAATTTTTCACTATCATTGACAGAGCATTGAATTCAGAGTTAACCCAATCTTATATTTGAAGAGTAGTCATGGTAAGCCAATGGAGCGAGAGAACCAAGGCTGTGTATAAATATTTTATACCTCCGGAGAGATTTATATTAATAAACGATAAAAAATAAAATAAAAATAGATAATAGGAGCGCAATCGAATGAAGACTAAAGTATTAATGGTTTATCCTAAAATTCCGAACACATTTTGGAATTACGAATCTTTCTTGCCGATATTAGGCAAAAAAGCAATATTTCCCCCGCTTGGTTTACTTACTGTTGCGGCATTATTGCCTGACACTTATGAAATTAACCTTGTCGACATGAATGCGTACCGCCTCACGAAAAAAGATATTAATGATTCGGATCTAGTATTTATATCCGCGATGGGTGTGCAACAAGATTCCTTCTCCGAAGTGGTCAATTTGTGTCTTGAATGTAAGAAAACCATGGTCGCGGGTGGTCCGCTTATTTGGTCGGCGCAGGATCTCGACGTGTTAAATATAAACAGGATTGATCACCTGGTGCTTAATGAAGCGGAAACAATCCTCCCGCAATTTATTAAAGATTATGAAAATGGAACTGCCAAACGTATTTATAAGGATACCACGAAGCCTGATTTAACCAACTCTCCAATCCCCAGATATGATTTAATTGATCTAAACGATTATGCGATGATTCCAATTCAATATTCACGGGGATGCCCTTTCCAGTGCGACTTCTGTGATATCATTGAGATGAACGGCAGACAAGTTCGGACAAAATCGCCGGAGCAATTTTTAACTGAATTAGAATTTGTGTATAATTTGGGGCATAGGGGAGAAGTATTCATAGTAGATGATAACTTTATCGGGCATATACCTAAAACTAAGATTCTACTCAGAAAGCTCCTTGCGTGGCAGAAAGCGAAAGATTATCCTTTTTACTTTATAACCCAGGTAAGCATTAATGTGGCTCATGATGAAGAATTGTTGGATTTGATGTCGGATTCTGGTTTCGGTATGGTTTTCGTTGGAATTGAATCCCCAGATACATCGACTCTGACCAGTATTCACAAACCGCACAATGTTCGGGAGGATTTACTTGAGAGTGTAAAAAAAATTCAGGCTAAAAGAATAGGTGTTATGGGCGGGTTCATTATTGGGTTTGACTCGGACACTGAAAATATATTTGATATGCAGATTGATTTTCTTCAAAAGGCGGGGATACCCATTGCCATGGTGGGATTACTGGTTGTGATGCCAAACACCCAGCTGTATCGTCGGTTACAGAAAGAAAATCGCATCATCGGAAATGGGTGGCATACGTTTAATAATATAGATTTGTGTTTAAACTTTAAGCCGCACATTCCGGAGCATATTCTCATCGAAGGATACCAACGTGTTATTTCAGAAATATACAGCCCGCGGAGGTGGTTTGAGCGTAATTTAAAAATGCTGGAACACTTTCCAAAAGATCCTCCGCCCCGAAAGATAAAAATATTTAAAGAAGACGCAACGTTGAGTCACAAGATTAAATACATCACAAAGGACTTGTTATTCTTCTTAAAACAGATTTTTTCTTTTTATGGATTTGAATATATAAAGTTCATAATAAAAGCGCGAAAAGTTAACAAAGCAAACTATATAGCTGGCGTCGCCCTTGCGGGAATGTTCCCTCATTACTACGAAATAGCTCAAGAAGTTATCAACAAGCCGTATAGTGTGGCGAAAAGATAGGTTTTGCGAACAAGTGCTCAATTATTACCTTCTCATTTACAAGACCGTGAACGATTACATCGAGCGGCGGGCGCCCTACCGCGAGCAACACCTGGCCTATTGCAACACCGCCAAAGCCAGGGGCGAGCTTCTGATGGCCGGAGCATTGGCCGACCCTCCCGACACCGCGATACTGATCTTTCACACGGCCGACCGTTCGGTCGTCGAAGCTTTCGCCCACAACGACCCCTACGTCAAGGCCAGCCTCATCAAGGAGTGGAGCGTGCGCCCCTGGACCGTCGTGGTCGGCGGTTGAATAGTGCCCTATTCTCAAGGTGGTCATTCCCGCGGGAGCGGCGTGCGGTTAGAGACCATTGCTGAGCAGAGCGAAGCTTACGGTCTCTTATCCCTTTAGGGGTTAGAGACTGTTACGACCGAAGGGAGTTATCAGAGCTTGTTGACGAACGAAGTGAGTCTTACTGACGTGCCCCCGTTCATAGGACCACTCTCTATGAGAGTTGTTCATGGTTAACCATCGTTCCTTTATCCATAGCAACACCAGTTTTCAGAGCGAAGGGAGCCGGAGGCGACCGAAGCTCTGAAAACTGTCGCGCGAACTCCGCCGGTGTCTCCTGTCCCAGCGAGCTGTGTGGCCGCACATGATTGTAATCCATCCGCCATGATTCGATTTTATTACGAGCATCTTGTAGATTTATAAACCAATGTTGATTGAGACATTCATCTCGAAATTTGCCGTTGAAGCTTTCGATCAGGGCATTCTGCACCGGCTTGCCTGGCTCGATAAAATGCAACTGCACCCCATGCCGGTACGCCCAGAGGTCCAGCGCACGACTCGTGAACTCCGGACCGTTATCCGTCACCATCGCTTCGGGATACCTACCCCGTTCAGCGGCAATATCGTCCAAAATCCTGGCCACCCGGCTGCCGGAAATGGACGTGTCTACGGGTAAGGCAAGACTCTCTCGACTGAATTCATCCAGCACGCTCAACACCTTCAACCGTCGCCCATCTGAGAGACAATCAGATAGAAAATCCATCGACCATCGCTCGTTGAGTCCTTCCGGAAGACGCAGCGGCTGCCGCGCGATGCTCCGGTATCTCTTGCGCTGCTTCTTCCTCACGCTCAATCCCTCTTGCCGATACAGCCGATACACCCGCTTGTGATTCACCACATACCCTTCCCGCCGCAATAACACCTGCAACCGTCGATATCCGAAGCGTACCCGCTGCGCCGCAAGCTCTAAAAGACGCTCCCGCAACTGCGGATACAGTTGGCCTACCGAACGGTACCGAAAGCTCGATCGCCCGATCCTCATCAGCCCGCAGGCGCGTCGTTCGCTCACCCCAAATTCCTCGCGGGCATGCACAACGGCCTGCTTTCGCGCTGCGGGCTTCACCATTTTCTTGAGTTGATATCCCTCAAGATCTGGTTGTCGAGAGTGAGATCGGCCACGGCACGCTTCAGCCTTCGGTTTTCTTCCTCAAGCTGCTTCAGCCGCCGCGCCTCGCTGACGTCCATCCCGCCGTACTTGGATTTCCAACGGTAGTACGTTTGTTCGCAGAAGCCATGTGTGCGACAGAGATCAGACAGCTTCACCCCCGCTTCGGCTTCTTTCAATATCCCGATGATCTTATCCTCAGAAAACCGTTTCCCTTTCATTGAGCAAGCTCCTTTCCGGCATTCTAGCCGAAGGAACTCTCATTGAAAATGGTCCAGTTTTCGGGGGGCACGTCATTACAAGCTCTTATCCTTTGGGCAGTCTCTTATCCTGTGGGCTTGGCTGGAATCCCAGGAGCCCGTTAGCGAGCTTTGCTCGCGTTACGGGCGCCTGTAGGGGCGGGTTTCAAACCCGCCCCTACAACATCAGGGATCGCGCAAAAGTCACGGCAGAGACTTCTTTGGCTCCGGCATCGAGCAAAGTTTGCGCGCAGGCGCGCAGAGTGGCGCCGGTCGTAACCACGTCATCGATCAAGCATAGCTTCTTTTCCCGGAAGGGGTGGTTCGGCGAGACCCGAAATGCCCGTTGGATGTTTTTCAGCCGCTCCAACCTGTTCTGCGTCAACGCCTGGGCGGGGGTGGCGCGGATGCGGCGCAGGTGGGAGAGATCGACGGGCAGATGCAACCGGCGCGAAAGGCGCTGCGCAATCAGCACTGCCTGATTGAAACCTCGCTCACGTAGCCGCGCTGGGTGCAAGGGAACCGGGATCAGCCAGTTGCAGGACAGAAGGAGAGAATTGGTATTGGCCGCAGCCATCAACTGATCGGCGATGAGATTGCCGAGCTCTGGTTTGCCGCCGAACTTCAACCGCAGTACCGTTTCCTGGGCAGCCCCGGCGAAAGCATAGATCGAGCGGAGGGACAAGTATGGCGGCGGGTCGAGCCGGCACGCCGTACAGATCTGATCGTTAACCAGAGGCTGGCCGCAACGCAGGCACAAAGGCGGGCGTAGCGGCTCGAGCTCGGCGGCGCATTCAGGGCAGATCCTGGTGCTCGCCGAATCGAGAAGCGCATCACACACCAGACACGCGGGCGGCAGCAGCAGATCGGCAAGAGCCCCCACGGGGGCGACGATTAATTGTTTAACGCGCTCAAGCATATCGAGTGTAATTATTAATCGGCACGAGGTCAGTGTTGCTATTCTTCGACCGGGAGCTGTTCGGCATCAACCCACAGGCCGTCAAGATCGTAATAAGAGCGGACGTCGGCCTGTAGAATATGGACGATGGCGTCGCCATAGTCGAGCAATATCCACTGTCCGGTTTCATAACCTTCAATTCCATAGACACGAACTCGATGCTTTTTCATCTCCTCGACGAGGTGGTCGGCGAGCGCTCGGGCATGGCGGTCGCTTCCCGCCGTAACCAGCAGAATAAAGTCGGTATACGAGGTTATGTGTCTTACATTCAATAGGTTAGGCCTGCGGGCCTTTTTGTCAGCGGCTAGCGAGGCCAGCATTTTTGCACATGCTAGGGGTTCGATTCTGAACCTCCTGGTTCTGAGTTGTTTTGAGATTCCGTATCCGGCGCCTGTTTATCCGGTTTAGCGGCCACCCCCGCGGGTGGTCCGAGGGTGGCGGTGAAGCCTTTGCCAAAAAAGAAATCAAGTGGGTGCGTATCAACGTCCAGGCGCTGAGGCATCGGGGTGAGTTGGTCTGGGCTCGGAGCTGCGATGCTTTGCAAAACGCCAAAATTGTCGGTATTGATCCGCGCCGAAACGGTCAAGGATCCGCTTGACGTTGACGGCGCTGAAAACGTGAGGGAGCCGTCAAATTCCACATTGACCACAACACCCGATGCCGCGTCGACCAGCATGGTTCCGCGGGCATCGACCGGGGTGGTGTGATCGCGCCAGGCATGTTTTTCCGCCAGGGTTGGTTTGATTGGGTAGACATACTTGGTGACTCCGGCCGGCGCGGAGGGTTGCAGCGTTGTTCCCGGCAAGCTCGGTTGGGATGCTGAAAGGCCGACAGAAAAGCGCGTCATTTTACGGCCATAGCGGTTGATAGTGACTGGTTTCTGGAAGGACAACCGGCCGCGGTACAGCCGATATATCGCCGCCCATCCGCCATAGGCCGAATCGCGCAACTGCAGGTGTTCGTCGCTCAAGATATCGTCCTCGTGAAAAACGCTGTAGCGGTTGCGAATATAATAGTGCCCGTTTGAAAAAATCAGTTCATACCCGAGCCCCCCGTTGTTTTCGACCGTGGTTCTAAAGTCGCCATTTTTCGCCAGCTCGATTTTATCGCTCTCCGATAGGGTCGCTTCAGATTCATCTTTTTTTATCGTGAAACGTATCTCGGCGGTGTAGCGGTGCGATCCCAGGCGTCGAGCTGCCTCCGCAAAGCCGATGGTATTGACGCGCTGCTGGATAGACGGATCGCCGGGCAGGGCGATCACCTTAATCGTTTCAAGCGGCGCTTCATTTTGGACCCTGGTCGGGTCGAGAAACTTTTCGAGGTGGCGTTCCTTAATTTTATTGCTACA
Source organism: uncultured delta proteobacterium (assembly GCA_963754925.1). Taxonomy (GTDB): domain Bacteria; phylum Myxococcota; class B64-G9; order B64-G9; family B64-G9; genus CAVWHX01. The sequence goes on along the minus strand of CAVWHX010000004.1, from coordinate 20,062 downwards.
CGCGACCGCGATGAACGGAATGATGGCGAGTATCCAAACGTTCTTCCTCACAATTCGGGTAGCTTGCCTGAACCTGCCGCCAAGGTCAACCTCAAAACGAAGAAGTTAGTAACTATTTAGAATGGTATTGGTATGCACAGGGTAACGCAGCCAAGCCGCACGCAGCCAAGCCGCACGGACGAGTAGGGGACCCCCCGCCGGCTGTGCGGCTTGGCTGCGTGCGGCTTGGCTGCAGGACCCGGCGCTTTGATTTTCGGTTGCAAGTTTGATTCAAAGCGTGCTCTTCTAGTTAGGTTGCGTTTTCGCAAGCGAGGTTTTGAGTGTTTTTGCCTATCGGTGACACCTCTCATCCGCGCAACTTCACTCCCTGGGTTAATTGGCTGCTTATCGCCGCCAACGTAGCAGTCTATCTATTGATCACATTGCCCTTGTCGTATCAACCGGTCGATCCGCATGACCCGATGTTACCGGAATACATACGCTTCATCGCACACTCCCTGCCGCCCTTGACCTCACTTGATGAGGTGATTTCCCACATCAGCGCCGAGGATCTGTTCATTTTTACTCATGGTTATAAACCCGGCGACCCCCATCTTGCCGACCTCTTCTGGTCATTGTTTCTCCATGGCGGTCTATTGCATGTAGCGGGCAACATGTTCTTTCTTTGGATATTCGGCGCCAATGTGGAACAGCGCCTCGGCAGAATTGGTTACTTGGCGACCTATTTGGTAACCGGCGCGCTCGCCACGCTTACCTTTTCACTCTTTGCCCGCCATTCAATGATTCCTTTGGTTGGCGCCTCGGGCGCGATTTCCGGAGTGATGGGCGTTTACTTTTTACTGTTCGGGCGCAACAAGATTAAAGTTCTTATTCTTTTATTTCCCATCTATTTTGACGTGGCATTGATATCGGCCCGCTGGGTATTGGGGTTTCTTATCCTCGTGGACAACCTCCTGCCTTTTCTTATCAGTCAGCAGTCGAGCGTAGCCTATGGTGCGCATTTGGGTGGTTTCATAGCGGGTCTTGGCATCGCCTTTTCGGTCGAACGGCTGTCGTTGCATTGGCCTGGGTCTTCTCGTCGCGTGCTTCTCGACCAATCGAGTGAACCGCGGGTAGTTGCGAGCGTACCCGAAGGGACCGCCGTGACACGCCTGCAAGACGCTTTGTCGCGAAACGATAGCCAGCTCGCGCTATCCTTGATACCCTATCTCAATCGGCAGGACATGGCCGCGCTGAGCACCAACGAGTGCGTTCTCCTCGCGGGGTGGTTGCACGCAGCGGGTGATGGGGCGACGGCCGGCGAACTGCTGCGTCGTTTTCTGAGTGTGCATCAGCATTCGAACGATCTTGCCCGCGTTTACCTGGCGTTGGGTTTGCTGCGTCTTGAGCAGGGTCAACTAACGGCCGCCTATCAATATCTTCTCGGCGTCTTTGATTACGGACCCGATTCTCAAACCGCGGCGCAGGCCCGGCAAGCTCTGGCACGAATAGATAGTTATCAGAGGAAATAACAAACACCATGGTCATGCCCGCATACGCGAGCATGACTTTCTTGGTTATTTGAATCTGCCTAACGGTGAGTTTTTCAGGGATGTCTAGAGAGATTGAAGTTGTTAGCGAGCCGACCAGGACAGGGGGATCTCTATGTTGCGGCGTTCGCCTTCGTACGATCTAAATCTCAACAGTGCTACTTTTTGTCTGAGGCATTGATGGAGCGCCCCGTCTTCGAGTTGAATGTTATCGATGCGAACCTCGCCGACCCGCCCATCGTTGTTGATGGTAAACTCAAGCCGAATGGTTGATGGGAGATCGCGGTTGCGTTTGACCTCTTCGCCGATGCAGGCAAACAACCGGCTGAGGTTGCTGCGCGAGTTGATCGCCGAAGTGATTTCAACGTTGGTGAGCGGGCCGGTTCCGGTGCCCAGCGGTCGGCCGTCGTCTTCGCCTTCAGGGTACTGCCTGCCAGAGGTCCGCCGCCGGGAGAGGTCTGTCTTAATTCCCACCAACGCCGGCGCATCATCAATCAATATCTGATCTATGTTGAAGCTGAGCTGTGAGTCGTTACCGATGGATCCCTGGCCAGACGCGGTTGGCCTGGCGCTCGGAATCGTGAGCAAGGGAAGATGGCGGTTGGCCCAAACCTGCAGTGAACTTTCACTGCGTCCCGGTTGCTGGGTGATGACGATGTAACTGGCGGCAAAACCGACCGCTGAGAGAATGAGGGTGCTCACCGCAAGATTGATCCGATTTATGGTGCGTCGACGCCGCGCACGTCTCTCTTTTTCGGCGCGCGCGTTTTCGGCTTTTATTTTGATCTTTGCTTGGTTGAGAAAGGGAACAAACCCAAGATGTTCCTGAATGGGGGACCATTCCCCGTCGCCCAAAGAAAGCGGTGTTAATTCAGTTATTTGACCAGTAAACATACGTTCGACGATTTCTTGAGCGTCGATGGGACCGAGCACTTCATCGGAAAGCCTAATCAACCACTTCCCCGCGGGCAGCTCGGTTTGCTGAATAAGATTATCTAAGTCCATGACGTCAGGTAACGTTGTACATATGCTCGCACAACATTAACACGGCGGGTAATTGAAAAGGAAGATATTTTCGATCGGCGTGTAAAAAGCTTACCAGCCCCAATCCTCGGGTCTCTTTTCGAGGTCTTGCAACTCGGTTGCGATTTCGATCTCCAAATCGGCTGAGATTTGTTCCTCGACCCAGCGGTTGCTCTGTAAATAGAACCGTAGCATTCGGAGATAATCATCGTCTGGCGGATGACTGTCGGTCATCGGGGAAGAAGGTGTATTTGAAGGGGTCACCGTTTGCTGTGGCTCTGAGTGTTGTGGCACCGTGTGCTGTGGCACCGTGTGCTGTGGCACTGTGTGCTGTGGCACTGTGTGCTGTGGCATGGCATGCTCCAGGGAGTTAGAGTCGGAGTTCGAAGGCTGCGGTCAACGAAGCGTTGGGCGGGAATGCTTCCCACCCGCCTTCTTTGAGTAGGTGGGCCGCAATGCGCTTTATCTGCCATGGTAGTAAGCCTTCAAAGCGCAGTCCCATACCGGTTGGCCCCACCGCCTCGTCGTCGTTATTCCAGATCACCCGGGAGGAGAGCTTGAGCATTCTGGTTTCTCCGGGAAGGAGCAACCGGACGACCGCCTTACTCCCGACGCTGTCTGGGACGGAAGTTGGCACGAACATGCCGCGGAGATTAAGGTTGCCGCCCGAGGCTATCATGGAGCGCGTATCGCTTTCGTAGTACGTGTCCATGGCCATGGTTACCCGCGGATACCGGCGACGCCTTCCCTGTCGGGAACGAGCTATTTCTTTTCTCCGATCCACAATCTGATAGCCCATGCCCGCCTCCCTGTATGTATTTGTAGTAGAATATACTACCTACCAAACACATTGGTCAAGAAAGTTGCCTGGTTTTATTCGACACGGTTGGGGGGGGGTCGGGTAGCTTATCCTTGACCGAAAACAAGTTAGCATGCTATCGGGATTATCATGGAAGTTTTCAACGACTACCGTAACGTACGCCTAGACAGAAGCGTTGTTACCATCGGCTCATTTGATGGGTTGCACCGCGGCCACCAATTGTTGCTCGATCGAACGGCCTCGTGGTCCAGGGAGCTTCACGCCAAGGCCGTTGTTTTGACGTTTGAACCGCACCCGGCCCGTTACTTTGCGCCTGAGCTCAGCCCGCGGCTGATTCAAACGACCGATAACAAATTACGCGCGCTTGCTTCCCTGCCGATTGATGTGGTCTTGGCGCAGCACTTTAATGATCAATTTGCGCCGCTTTCTCCGGACGAATTTGTTCGTTTAGTGCTGGTCGAAACCCTGGCGGTCAAGGGGATTGTGGTCGGCGAGGACTTCACTTTTGGGAAGGGACGCGCCGGAACGGTAGTGGATCTGCAACGGTTGGCGCCCAAGCACGGTTTCGCCGTGCAAATCATTCCGCGCGTGGCTGTCGAAGGGATCGCTATTTCAAGCACTCGGGTGCGGGCATTTCTGCTCGAGGGGAACGTTAGGGGAGCAGCGCTGCTGTTAGATCGCCCCTTTGTGTTGACCGGGACGGTAGTGACCGGCGCCGGGCGCGGACGAAAGCTTGGATTTCGAACCGCCAACATTAAAACCGACACCGAAATACTGCCGGCAATGGGGGTGTATATCTCGTGGTTGTTTTGGGAAGGAAATAGGCAGGGTTCCCTGGGCGTGACGAATGTCGGGGTGAATCCGACCTTCGGTCCCGGTTCCCTCAGCGTTGAAGCCCATGCGTTTGGCAAAGTTGGAAACCTCGTCGGGAAACGGGCGGCGCTCGCCTTCCTCGAACGACTGCGGCCCGAAAAGGTTTTTTCTTCGGCTAAGGAATTGGTCGCCCAGATACGACGCGATGTTGGGTTGGCGAAGAAGTACGGCGTTAGTCATCCGAATGCTGTTCCCCTGCATCCTCTTGACGGAGTTGATTTCTAACCATCCTTCCGAGGCGTCCGGTAACTTGACCCCAGGCTGTTTTACAAGGATAATACAAAGGTCGAAGGCGAGATTTTTCCGACGGTTGGGTCGGTCGCCGGCAGATTGAGTAACCATCACGCATACCTAGGGTATCATGCGTATACGGCAAGCATGGGAGAGGGCAAACGATGGCTGGTAGATTGGGTGAGCTTCTTGTTCGTGAGAGCATGATCAACATTGACCAGCTCAAGAAGGCCCAAGAAGAGCAGCGCAAGAGCGGGGGGCGGTTAGGGTCGAGCCTGGTGAAGTTGGGCATGATCGAGGAGAGCGAGCTCACCTCGTTTCTCAGCAAGCAATACGGCGTTCCGGCGATCGACCTCAGCGAGTTTGAGATCGATCAGGATGTCATCAACCTGGTTCCGCGCGAAGTGGCTGAGAAGCACAGCTTGATCCCCTTCAACCGCTCCGGTTCCACCATCAGCGTGGCGATGAGCGATCCGTCGAATATTTTTGCTATCGACGACATCAAATTCGTTACCGGCTACAACGTTGAGGTGATGGTGGCCTCTGAGCAATCCATCAGAGGCGCCCTTGAACGGTACTACGTTCAAAAGGTTTCGTACGAAACCGTGATGGAAGGGTTCGATGAAAACGAGGTCGGCGTTGCCGAGGACGAGGCCGAGGTTGATGTGGTCGATCTCGAAAAGAGCTCTGAGGAAGCCCCGGTCATCCGACTGGTCAACCTCGTGTTGCTGGACGCAATAAAGAAGGGCGCCTCCGACATCCATATCGAACCGTACGAGAAAGAATTTCGAGTACGCTACCGCATTGATGGAATACTCTATGAAGTGATGAAACCCCCGATGAAACTTAAAAACGCCATCATCTCGCGCGTCAAGATCATGAGCGAGCTTGACATCGCCGAGCGGCGTTTACCCCAGGACGGGCGTATCAAGCTCAAGCTCGGCAAGGGGCGCGAGATGGACTTCCGCGTGAGCGTGTTGCCGACGCTCTTCGGCGAGAAAGTGGTTATGCGTTTGCTGGACAAGAGCAACCTCCAGCTCGACATGACCAAGCTTGGTTTTGATCCAGAGCCGTTGAAGTGGTTTAAAGACGCGATCAAGGCTCCGTACGGCATGATGCTGGTCACCGGCCCGACCGGATCGGGCAAGACCACGACGTTGTATTCGGCGCTTTCAGAGCTCAACCAGACCGTCGTCAATATCACCACCGCCGAAGACCCGGTTGAGTACAACCTCAAGGGCATCAACCAGGTGCAGATGCACGAGGAGATTGGGCTCAACTTTGCCGCTGCGTTGCGTTCCTTTCTGCGCCAAGATCCCAATATCATCATGGTGGGCGAGATTCGCGACTTTGAAACCGCCGAAATCGCGGTCAAGGCCGCCTTGACCGGCCACCTGGTGCTTTCAACCTTGCATACTAACGACGCGCCATCGACCATCAGCCGATTGTTGAACATGGGCGTGGAGCCGTTCCTGGTGACCGCGTCGGTCGTCATGATCCTGGCGCAGCGCTTGGCGCGCCGGATTTGCCCGGATTGCAAGCAGCCGATAACGGTTCCGGAACAGAGTCTCCTTGACCTTGGCATCAAACCAGAGGAGATCCCCGGCTTGACGCTCTACAAGGGTGTCGGTTGCCGCAACTGTGCGAGCACCGGCTATAAGGGGCGCGTGGCGCTGTACGAGGTAATGCCGTTTTGGGAGCCGCTCAAGGAAATGGTGCTCAACGGTGCTTCCACCGTCGAGATTAAACTCGAGGCGATTCGGCTCGGCATGAAAAGCTTGCGGATGTCCGGCGTACAGAAATTACGCGAGGGTCTTACCACCGTAGAAGAGGTGGTGCGGGTAACAGCGGCCGATTCCGCGTAGCCGTCGATTGTTCTTTTTATTAACGAAGACGCCCGTCCAGAGGCTAATGAAATGCCCAACTTGCATCAACTGCTAAAGGCAATGATCGAAAAAGGGGCTTCCGATCTTCACATCACCACCGGATCGCCGCCCCAGTTGCGTATCGACGGAAAACTCGTGCCGTTGAAGACGCCGCCGCTCAGCCCGGTCGAGACCCGCCAGTTGTGCTACTCAGTTCTGACCGATGCTCAAAAACATCGATTTGAGGAGGAAAACGAGCTTGACCTGTCGTTTGGGGTCAAAGGCCTGAGCCGATTCCGCTCCAATATCTTCATGCAACGCGGCGCGGTCGCGGGCACCTTTCGGACCATCCCCTTCAAGATTTTGTCATTCGAGGAGCTCGGCCTGCCGCCGATCGTCTCGGATTTTGCCAAACGTCCGCGCGGATTAGTGCTGGTGACCGGACCGACCGGTTCGGGCAAGAGCACCACACTGGCGGCGGTCATCGATAAAATCAACTCCGAAGATCACAGCCATATTATTACCATCGAAGACCCCATCGAATATCTTCACCCGCATAAAAGCTGCGTTGTCAACCAACGCGAGATCGGGGCCGACACCCAGAGTTTCAAGCGCGCGCTGAAGTACATCTTGCGCCAGGATCCCGATGTCGTATTGATCGGCGAGATGCGCGACCTTGAGACCATTGAGGCTGCGTTGGTGGTTTCCGAGACCGGCCATCTGACCTTTGCCACGTTACATACCAACTCATGTGTGCAGTCAATCAATCGAATCCTGGATGTGTTTCCGCCATACCAACAGCCGCAGGTGCGCGCGCAGTTGTCGTTTGTGCTGCAGGGCATCGTTTCTCAGCAACTTATTCCGAAGGCCAGCGGTCAGGGCCGCGTTCTCGCCGTTGAAGTGCTTAACCCCAACCCGGCCATACGCAACCTTATCCGGGAGGACAAGATTCACCAGATCTACAGCCAGATGCAGGTTGGTCAGGCCAAATTCGGAATGCAGACCATGAACCAATCGCTGTCGACGTTGTACCAAAAGAAACAAATCACCCTTGATGATTGTTTGGGTTACAGCAGCGATGTTGACGAATTGCGCGGTATGCTGGCGACCGGAACCGTGACCCCGGGCCAGCGCGCCGATCTCGGCGCTAACTCGCGCGCGGCTCGGAACTCAGGTGGCGGTGCTGAGTAGCGGAGGTTTTTGATATGACAGCCTTTGTCTGGGAAGGCAAGGTCAAAAGTGGTGAAGTGCGCTCGGGGACGATGGACGCCGCCACGGTTGATGAGGTATCCACAAAGCTCAAGGCCCAGGCGATTTCTCCCACCAAGATCAAGCGCAAGCCGATCGAGTTGCACATGCCGAAATTGCCGGGCATCGGTGGAGTAACCCTTAAAGATTTGGTTATTTTCACGCGTCAGTTTTCCACCATGATCGATGCGGGTCTTCCCTTGGTGCAGTGTTTAGATATCCTCGCCTCGCAAGCCGACAATGCGACCATGAAGACCGTTCTTTCGGACATAAAAGAAAACGTCGAGGGCGGAGCAACCTTCGCCGATGCGCTCAAGCGCCATCCCAAAGTATTTGATGATCTGTATGTCAATCTTGTGGCAGCCGGCGAGGTGGGCGGCATTCTCGATACCATTTTGACGCGCCTGGCGGTCTACATTGAAAAAAACGCCAAGTTACGTAAACGGGTCAAGGGCGCGATGGTCTACCCGACCTGCATTCTGATTGTGGCCATCTCGGTCTTGATGGTTCTTTTGTACTACGTCATTCCGGTATTCGAGAAGATGTTTGCCGACTTTGGCGCAAAGGCGGTGTTGCCAGCCACGACCATGTCCCTCATCAAGCTTTCCGAGTGGATGCGCGCCAATTACCTGTTTGTAATCGGCACGACGGTGGCCATTATTGTCGGCGTGCACTACTTCAAAAAATGGCCAAAGGGACGCTATCTGTGGGACAAGGGTATACTCAAGGTTCCGCTCTTTGGCTCGCTGTTACGTAAAGTAGCGGTCGCTAAATTCACCCGCACCCTGGGAACGATGATTTCCTCGGGAGTGCCGATCCTGGACGCGCTCAATATCGTAGCGCGCTCGGCCGGCAACAAGATCGTCGAGGAGGGCATTCTCTTAGCGCGTGAGAAGATCAGCGAGGGCAAAACCTTGGCCGAACCGCTGGCTTCAAGCGGCATTTTTCCCGGCATGGTGGTGCAGATGATCGCGGTGGGCGAGAGCACGGGCGCGCTCGATCAGATGCTTAGCAAAATCGCCGATTTCTACGACGAGGAAGTCAACGTGGCGGTGGAGGCGCTGACCTCGATGTTGGAACCTATCATGTTGGTGGTGTTGGGAGGGATGGTCGGCTACTTCCTGGTCGCCATGTATCTGCCGATATTCAGCCTGGCTGGCGCAATAACATAGGCAATCAGCTATGTGCAGCGCGCTGCGCCCCGCCTGGTTGGGTCCCCCAAACTTCTGGTTCCATGCTCACAGACAAAAGAGTATGCTCTGCCTCGGCTATCTTTTTTTGAGCGGGTACCCCCGTGGAAACTATTAAGGCGCAGGTCGTGGATGCTCCTGAGCAGCAGCGCCGGTTTTTGCTGGTGCTCGGGACGCGCTTGGCGGTTGCGATCATCCTGCTCATTGCTACCGTCTTTTTCAATCTGCGCAGCCAGCGGCCGGTTTTCTCGATCGATCAGTTGTTATTGTATGGACTCGTCGCGACGATATTTCTCCTCACCGCGGTCTACTTGTTTTTTGTGCGCATCGGCCTGACGCGCTGGGAGTTGCACATTGTACTTCAGATCGTCTTTGACCTGTTTTCGGCCTCGCTTCTGGTTTATATCACGGGTATTCTTGAGAGTCCCTTTACCTTTTATTTCGCCCTACCGGTGGTGGCCGCCGCCATTTTTTTCCGGCGCCAGGGCACCTTCATCACCGCCGGCATAAGCTGTCTATTACTAGGGACGCTGGTTGTCCTCGGCAGTCGGGGCCTGCTACTGTTCGGCGGCATGGGTGGGGAGCGCACGCCGCAGCCCCCGGGCCGTATGGTGTACCTGTTAATCTTGGACTATGGCGTGTTTTTTGTCGTTGCCTGGCTGTCCGGTTACTTGGGTGAGCAATTGCGCCGGACCGGCCGCGAGCTACGCGAAACCGAGGGTAACCTCGCCCGTGTTTCGGCTCTCAACCGCGACATCGTCTCCAGCATGCGTTCGGGTTTGTTAGCCCTGGACCGCCACGGCAACGTCTCGTTGCTCAATCCGATGGCCGAAGAGATCATCGGTTGCCGCGCCCGCGAGGCTCTCGGTAAACCGGTATCTGAGGTATTTCCCTCGTTGATGGAGTTATTGCAGGAGGTCGTCGTTGGCAGGCACGATCAAATAGTGCCGCGTGAGGAGGTTGAGCATCGACGTCCGACCGACGGCAAGACCTTGCCCGTGGGGTTGACGCTCTCGCCGCTAACCCACACCGACGGCAGCGTAATCGGCACCTTGGTGCACATGCAGGATCTCAGCCACCTCAAACAAATGCAGGCCAGCATGAAGCGGGCCGAGCGGCTGGCGGTGGTGGGCGGCATGGCCGCCGGCATCGCGCACGAGATACGCAACCCCTTGGCATCAATAAGCGGCGCGGTTCAGATGCTCCATACGGCCGCCTATGAGAACGAGGGTGAGCGGCGTCTGCTCGAGATTGTCCTGCGTGAGACCAAGCGCCTCGATGATCTTTTGCGCGATTTCCTGATGTTTGCCCGGCCGAAAGAGCCGCAGCGGCGCGAGACGCAACTGCGCGAGCTGATTGAAGAGACCGTGGAAGTCTTTCGCCACAACCCCGGCGAAGAGCGGCCAACGTTTGAGTGCACGCTGATGAATCTGACTGCTCAGGTAGATCCGGACCAGATCAGGCAAATTCTTTGGAATTTATTGCGTAATGCAGCCGATGCCGTCTCCGCGGATGGCGCGATCCGGGTCAGTCTCGACCGTGAGCAATGCTATGATGGTTCGAGCCTTGCGCGGCTATCGGTCACCGACAACGGTCCCGGCATACCGAATGACGTGCGCGAGCGTATTTTCGAGCCGTTTTTCTCCACCAAGGAACGGGGCGTGGGGTTGGGATTGGCAACCGTCCTGCGTATCGTTGAGGCGCATGGGGGATCGATAGAAGTGGATAGCCCCCCAGCGGGCGGCAGTCGTTTCACGGTATGGTTACCGGGAGTTGTGTCATGAGCGAGATCCTGGTGGTCGATGATGAACGCAGCATGCGCGAGTTTCTGGAGATTTTATTATCCAAGGAGGGTTGGACGGTACGCACCGCGGACAGCCGGGACGCGGCTTTGGAACGGATCGCCGAGCACGTACCGGATGTGGTGATCACGGATCTCAAATTAAAGGGCCAGTCTGGTTTGGATCTGCTTAAGGATGTCAAGGCGCGCTGTCCCGAAGTGGAAGTGGTGATGATCACCGCGTTCGCCACCAACGAGACGGCGGTGCAAGCTCTGCAGCTGGGCGCCTATGATTACGTGACTAAGCCGTTTCAAGTTGACGAGCTGCGGGTGGTGATCCAGCGGGCCCTGGAACGCCAGCGGTTACTGCGCGAGAACCTGCGCATGCAGGCGGAGCTTAGCGGCCGCTACGACTTCGGCAACCTGGTGGGCCGATCGGCGCCAATCCAGGAGGTGTACCGGTTGGTTGAGCTGGCGGCCCCGACGCGCTCCAATGTGATAATTCTCGGCGAGAGCGGCACCGGTAAGGAGCTGGTGGCGCGCGCGCTGCATTACCACAGCCCGCGCCGCGACGCGGCGTTCGTGCCGATCGACTGTGCCTCGATTCCCGAAACGCTTTTGGAGGGAGAGCTCTTTGGGCATGTCAAAGGAGCCTTCACCGGCGCGAACGCCGATCGCCGGGGATTATTCGAATTAGCCGATGGGGGCACGGTGTTTTTGGATGAGGTGTCCGAGGTGCCGCTGCCGGTGCAGGTTAAGCTCCTCAGAGTACTCCAAGAGCGCACCTTGCGTCGGCTCGGCGATGGAAAGGATCGCCCGGTGGACGTGCGGGTGGTGGCGGCCAGCAACCGCGATCTCGAAGAGGAGGTTCGCCGGGGAAACTTCCGCGAGGATCTGTTTTTTCGGCTGAACGTGATTCGCATTGCTCTACCGCCGCTACGCGAGCGGCCCGAAGACATTCCCGATCTCGTGCGGCACTTCGTCGCCAAGGTGTCGTCGCTCGAGGGGCAACCGCGACCGCTGGTTCTTGAAGAGGCTCTTGCGGTGCTTCCCGATTACAACTTTCCGGGCAATGTGCGTGAGCTGGAAAATATGGTGGAGCGGGCGGTGGCGCTCTGCGGCGGACGACCGATCGGACCAAATCTTTTTGTCGACTACATGCAGAAAAAAGGCCCGACCCTGGACGCGCCGGTGCCGGAGATCCCGGCTGAGGGAATAGAGCTGGAGCAGGTTCTCAACTCAGTGGAGCTGCGTTTATTGCAGGAGGCCTTGCGCCGGACCGGCGGGGTTAAAAAAGACGCTGCATTGTTATTGGGGATCTCGTTTCGGTCCATTCGGTACCGATTGCTCAAATACAACTTGGAATAGCCCTATAAGGATAAGAGACTGTAAGCTCGCTTCGCTTGCTAACAGTCTCTAACCCTAAAGGGACAAGACATTGTCCGCAGGATAAGAGCTTGTAATCCTCACTTCGTTCGTCAACAATCTCTTATACGCTTCGCTTCGCTCGCTACAATCTCTAGTTGCTCGGCAAAAATCTCTAGCGACACCGTCAATTGAAGATACTTTTTTCCATATGTGAAAACATTGCATGGTTGTTTCAATATTTTTGTAGCATTGAGAATCTCGCTGTGGTTATAATCATGGGGCACGGCAAGTACAATTGCCCGAAAACAAAATATAAAAGCATGACGTCCAATTTTTAGCGCCACGGAGCTGTGTTCTTGCCTTATGGCATGCAATGTGCAGTTATTATTTGAGGTTTCTTGTATGCTAAGGAGGTTCGGGCATGCAAAAAGATGACGTTGCCAACCAGGGATTTACGCTCATCGAACTGATGATTGCGGTAGCCATCATTGGAATATTGGCGGCAGTTGCCATCCCGGTATACCGCTCATACTTGAAGGAGGCGAAGGCTTCGGAGACAGCCACCGTTCTTCAAGGAATCCGCGAACGGGAGGAAGCGTACTTTGCGGAATTTAAGTTCTACACGCCGAGTATTACCTGGTGGCCATACGCAGTAGGAACTGCATCAAACGCAGGGGTTTGCGGCGTTGCTCAAAACTGGGGGGTGCCGGCGGATCAAGGTTGGATCAATTTAGGTTTTAATCCCGCTGGCCCAACATACTACACGTATCAAGTCGAGACGGGTTATAACGCTGCCGGCCAACTGGTAACTCAGATCCCGGTCAACACCCCGGGACACCCCGCACCGGCGAACCTAAACCCACCTTGGTACCGCATTACGGCGATGGGCGATATAGACTGCGATACCGTGCAAGCTTATTTCTATGTAACCTCATACAACAAGACCATCGTTAAAACGCGAGGCGCACTTGGTACTATCGACTCAACCGTGTACTGAAATTGAAAATAACTTTCGGAAGGTTCTAGGTCTTATAGGCAGTGTTAATTATCAAGGATGATGTCATGCACGCAAGCCGAAAGCTTAATAGGTTTTATCGAACCGGCAGGACAGCTATTCAGGGTTTTACTCTGATAGAGCTTATGGTGGTTGTGGTCATCGCAGGTGTTCTTGCCGCGATCTCAATTCCTTCCTTTATCATTTACATCAAAAATGCCCGTCTTTCTGAAGCGAGCAGCAATATTCAAGGGATCCTTGAAGCCGAGCAAGCTTACTTTACTCGTTTTAAACAATATACCACAGACTTAGCAAATTGTCCAACCAACCTGCCGGCGGCCATGGACCAAACGCAGGTTTGGCCCGCCGATCCCGACGCGGCCTGCTGGCCAGGTTGGAGACAACTTGGTTGGAGACCGGAGGGACCGATTTACTTCAGATACCAGGTGTTCTCGGGTATCGACGCCTTAGGAAACAGCCGTCTTCCCAGTAACCATCCAACGATGAACGGGGTTCTTGGCGGTATGAACACCTTTGGTGTGGCCTGGATCGAGCTTGGGAATAACCTAAACACGATGCAGCCCTGGATAGCGGTCCAGGCCGAAGCGGACACCGATCATGATGGGATTTCGGTCTTTATGCGCAGTAATTCGTACAATCAGCATATCTACCGATACCCTGATGCCACTACCAATCCAACCTGGTAACGTCGTCCTAAAACGTATTCTATGTAAGGTCGCGTTTCGAGAACACCCACGAGGCGACAAAGAGCAACAGGGATAGGTAGCCAACGCCATACAGGGTCATATTCATTACATCGATCAGCGGAATCTCTAGACCGTGCACCGCGCGGGTGCTCAGGTTGAAGTCGGCCAGGTTCGGCAAAACGTAGAAAAGCCCCTTGAGCAACGTATGAAGGGTGGCCGAGCTGGTGCGGTCTGCCAGGGTGTTCAACGCCGGTAGAGAGCGGCCGACCACAAACAGGCCCAGGGTGAAAAAACCGCTGAGATAGGGCGAGGCAAAGGACGCAAAAAAGACCGCCAGCGCGGCTATCAGCAGAATCTCGATCACGCTCAGGAACAGCGCCTTGAACATCAAGGCGTCGGGGGTGATGCGCTCGAAGGCCAAGAGGACGATCAGAGCCAACGAAAGCGCGCCAACCTCCACCAGGAGCGTGAAGGCCAGGCCGAAATACTTGCCTAACACGTATTGATAGCGGTGAATGGGACGGGAGAGGATTACGTAGAGCGTCTTGCGGTGGACCTCTTTATAGACCAGGCTCGTGCCCATCAGAATCGCTAGCATCACCCCGAAGATCGAAACGCAAAACAATCCCCAGTCCTTGATCACCCGCGTGCGCTGATCCAGCGATAGCTCGGCCAGAAGCAACGCCGACAAGATGAAGGCGATGGCCAGCACCACAATCCCGAGCACCGTACGATTGCGGATCGACTCGCGGAAGGTAGTAGCGGCGATGGAGAAGACGGCACTCATGGGGTCTTCTCCGCGCTCGAATCAGAAGCCAATGCCTGCAAGAAAACATCCTCAAGCGACGTGTGTTGCTGCAGGACCGACCGAAGACGGTAACCGCGTTCGATCAACTGCGGCAGCACCGCCTCGGGCCGAGTTTGCTGCGGCAGGCTGAGAATAGTGTCGGGCCCACTTTCACGCAGCGCCAGACAAAGCGGCGCCAGGCTTTGATCGGTGCGCGCGGCCTGTCCCTCGATCAGGATTTCCCACACGCCGGTCTCGGTCTTCAAGACCTCGGCCAGCGAACCTTGGGCCACCAGCCGGCCGTTGGTCATGAAGGCGACTCGATCGCACACCGCCTCCACCTCGGCCAGAATGTGGGAAGAGAAAAAGACGGTCTTGCCGAGCTTACCGAGGTCCAGGATAAGGTCTTTCACCCAACGCCGGCCGATCGGGTCGAGCCCGGTTTGGGGTTCGTCAAAGATATACAGATCGGGATTGGCCAACATGGTCTGGGCGATGCCCACCCGCTGCAGCATGCCCTTTGAATACTTACGCAGTTGCCGCCGATCGTTGGGATCGAGGCCGACCGTGGCGATAACCTCGGGCACCCGGGAGCCTAGCGTGTGCGTATCGATCCCGGAAAGCCGGCCGCAATGAAATAAAAACTCAGCCGGGGTAAGGTAATCGTAAAAGTCCGGAAGCTCCGGCATATACGCGATGCGCCGGCGCACCGCGACATCGGTAACCGGTTGGCCAAATAAAAACGCCGTGCCTTGATCCGGGCGCAGCAGCCCTACCAAAATCTTGATGGTGGTTGTTTTTCCGGCGCCGTTGGGTCCCAAAAATCCAAAAACCTCGCCCGGGGACACGGTGAGATCAAGACCCCGCAAAGCCTCGGTGCGCGTGCGGCGAAAACCGGTTCTGAAACTCTTCGTAAGACCGCGGATATTAATGACTGGCTCGGGCACGCTCATCGCTCACGAATTAGCACGTAGAGGTCAAAGGTTAGGTATCTATAGCGCTGTTTCCAGTCGGAGATCAAGGTTTGTTGCTTGTCGAGCAAATCTTTTCTTTCATCCCTGGTGAGTAGCACCTGCATGCGATCGTGCAGGGCCTTGATCAAGGTTGGGTCCTCGGTGCCCGCGAGCAGATCCGCTAGGGTCCGACGCGCGAGTTCCTGTCTGCCCGTTTTGGAGTAGATATCGACTAATTTCTCCCTAATCCACGTCGGAGCGCCCGGCGTTTGACTGGCGCGTTCGAAGTAGGGCAGAGCGGCGTCGGCATCGCCCATCTCGTAGTAGAAATTAAACGCCATGCGCATCGGGAAGCGGTAGTCGTCCGGAAAGCGCCGCATGCCGGCCTCGAGGATCCGATTAGCGCGTTCGACAAGCTCCGTGGGCAGATCGTCAATCTCGCGCTTGTAATAGATGGTGACCAGCGCCCCCCAGAGATAGGAGGCCTTGAAGTCCGGATCTATCTCTATCAGACTCTTGATGAACCCCGGGAGCCACGGCGTCTCCTGGTCGCCATACATCTTCTCGCCGTAATACACATTGGCCTTGATAAAGAGCAAATCGGCCATCAAGCTATGGTAGCCGAGATCGATCTGGCGTAGTATCCGCCCCGGCGGCAGCAGCAGCACTTCCTTTATTCGCAACGGGTCGGTGGCGGCGTGTCGGAAAGAAAGCCAGCGAGTCGCCGCAGTGACGACGCTGCAAGACAGAACCAGCATTGAGATCAGCGCATACCGTTGCACTCCGGTGGATTTTCGCACCAACATGGGAAGAAATTATAAGTCAGGGGAGATTGATCGGCAAGTTATACCATTAGGGCAAGATACGGGTAAGGTGTGGGTGTTCTCTACCAATCGTCCGTCGTGTTGTCGTGCCACACAGCGCCGGCTTGCCACGCGGAGACGACGCCTGCCTGGACCACGAATGTCGCTTGTTTTCTCCAGCGGGCCAAGAGGGTGTTATTATTAATGTCGGTCCACGCATCGCAGAAGAACTGGTTTCCGTTGACGGGGGCGACACCGGCGGCGACGGTAGTGTCGTATTCATACGAACCATAGACAGCGTCAGTTATAATCCAGCCGAATGACTTCATGGTTGCGTAATTAGCTGATGCAAGGTCTGCTGCAGTAGGGAACCTTGAGACGCCGGTCGGCACGGCTACGGGAATATAACCAGTCATCGTAGCGGGTAACAGAGCGGATGTAGCCGTTCCATTTGTCTGTGGTTGTGGCTTATCAAAGTAGTCCACGACGCCTTTATAGCATTTATCCAACAGTTCGTTGACCTCTGAAGCCTTTGCCTTGCGCATGTAATCCGCGAACGCCGGGATGGCCACGGCGGCCAGGATGCCGATGATGGCGACGACGATCATCAGCTCGATCAAGGTAAAGCCTTTTACGCCCATTTTCTTGCGTATTCTCAGGATCATTTCTCCTCCCATCCCTTAATTAATTTGATTGGGGCACCGTCGTGATGAAAATTCTTCCACTTGATTTGTCTGCCTTCTTGTCATTTCAAAACACTCTCTCAGGGCATGCACGGTTGCGTTGACATATTGCCGTAGTAGTATGGTCTTGCAAGGAGCGTGCCGCTCGACCCAGGGTACTGGGTTCCTATATTTTCAATGGGTTGCGGCAGACGTATGCCATCGCATGTTGGTCAAGTGACATTTTTTGTCGCTGCTATTCGTAAGGGGTCGACGGCGGCGTGTCGGAAAGAAACCCAGCGCGTTGCTTCGGTGGCGGCGGCACAAGACATAAACAGCATTAATATAAGCACGTGATGTCGCACCTGGGTTACTCTTTGCGTCGGCATGAAGGGAAATTATAACTAAGGGGATGTTATACGGTTAGGGTAACCTATGGTGCTTATTGAAGAGATGGTGGTCTTGCTGAAAACTTAGGCGGAAGCGGTTAGATACGAGCGGTCTGAGCAAACGGTATGGGCGGTTCTCTACCAATCGTCCGTCGTGATGTCGTGCCACACAGCGCCGGATTGCCACGCGGAGACGACGCCTGCCTGGACCACGAATGTCGCTTGTTTTCTCCAGCGGGCCAAGAGGGTGTTATTATTAATGTCAGTCCACGCATCGCAGAAGAACTGGTTTCCGGCGACGGGGGCGACACCGGCGGCGACGGTAGTGTCGTATTCATACGAACCATAGACAGCGTTGGTTATAATCCAGCCGAACGTCTTCATGATTGCGTAATTAGCTGATGCAAAGTCTGCTGCAGCAGGGTATCTTGAGGTGCCGGTCGGCACGGCTACGGGAATATAACCAGTCATCGTAGTGGGTAACAGAGCGGATGTAACCGTTCCATTTGTCTGTGGTTGCGGCTTATCAAAGAAATCAATGACGCCTTTTTCGCACTTATCCAACAGCTCGTTGACCTCGGACGCCTTTGACTTGCGGATGTATTCCGTGAAAGCCGGGATGGCCACGGCCGCCAGGATGCCGATGATGGCGACGACGATCATCAGCTCGATCAAAGTAAAGCCTCTTGGTTTCATTATGTCCCCCTCACGGGATAGGTACGGGCGGTTCTCTACCAATCGTCTGTCGTGTTGTCGTGCCACACAGCGCCGGCTTGCCACGCGGAGACGACGTTTGCCTGGACCACGAATGTCGCTTGTTTTCTCCAGCGGGCCAAGAGGGTGTTATTATTAATGTCGGTCCACGCATCGCAGAAGAACTGGTTTCCGGCGACGGGGGCGACACCGGCGGCGACGGTAGTGTCGTATTCATACGAACCATAGACAGCGTCAGTTATAATCCAGCCGAACGACTTCATGATTGCGTAATTAGCTGATGCAAGGTCTGCTGCAGCAGGGTACCTTGAGACGCCGGTCGGCACGGCTACGGGAATATAACCAGTCATCGTAGCGGGTAACAGAGCGGATGTAACCGTTCCATTTTGTTGGGGCACCGGCTTATCAAAGTAATCAACGACGCCTTTATAGCACTTATCCAACACTTCGTTGACCTCGGACGCCTTTGACTTGCGGATGTATTCCGTGAAAGCCGGGATGGCCACGGCGGCCAGGATGCCGATGATGGCGACGACGATCATCAGCTCGATCAAGGTAAAGCCTTTCGCATTCATTTTGTTACGTATTCTCAGGATCATTTCTCTCCTCCTTTTCCCCGATGTGATTTGCCCGGGGATTTTTGTGAAAAAACCTTTTCCACTCGAATCGTCTGCCTTCTTGTCATTTCAACATACCCTTTCAAGGCATGCGCGCCAGCCTTGAGGTGTTGCCGTCGTAGTATGGTGAAGCAAGGAGCATGCCGCGTGATAGGGACTACCGGCTTCCTCTATTTCCAATGGGTTATGGCAAACGGATATTCTCGCGTGATGCTCAAGTGACGTTTTCTGTCACCGCGAGCTGACAAAAGGTGTCACCCGTGTGGGGAGCGGTGGTATAAGCAACCCGAAATGTTAAGACGTCCGTTTCTTGCGGGTTATGTCGGAGAATGGAGTATACTTTGGGTAGGAACATAACGCAGGAGAATAATCAAAAGCGGAGGAGATGAGTGCCGGAGGCCCTTTCCATTTATACAGGAGTATTTCTATTCGTCTTCGGAGCAACGGTCGGCAGCTTCCTTAATGTGGTAATTCTGCGGCTGCCGCAAGGCCTTTCAATCGTTACGCCGCGCTCACGCTGTCCCCTCTGCCTCAAACAGATCCGCTGGTACGACAATGTCCCCATCGTAAGCTTCTTTGTCCTACGCGGCCGCTGCCGGGATTGCGGCGCGACTATCTCCTGGCGATACCCATTGATTGAGGCGCTCACCGGCCTGATGGCGTTGCTTCTGTGGCTGCGCTTCGGGTTGTCTCTTGAACTTGCGGTTCACGTTGTCTTTACCGCCGCACTGATTGCGATAACGTTCATTGATCTGGATCACCGCATCATTCCCAACGAGATCAGCTTGCCGGGAATTTTGCTGGGGTTTGCCTGCTCGTTTCTGTTTCCCGGACATTGGATCGATTCGCTCATAGGATTGCTGGTAGGCGGGGGGATGTTGCTTGGCGTGTCGCTGCTCTATTCGGCCATCCGCGGCAAGGAAGGCATGGGCATGGGCGATGTCAAGCTGCTCGCCATGCTCGGCGCTTGGTTGGGCTGGAAGGCGCTTTTGTTTATTACCTTGTTTGCGTCGCTGCAGGGGATCGCCGTGGCGGTCGGACTATGGGTTTTCGGCGTGGAGCTCAAACCGCCCGTGCCGGAAGAAATGGAAGACGATGAAGAGGCGAACGAAAAGAAGATGGCCGGCGAAACGTATGCAGAAGATCCCCAGCCGACGTTTTTCGGTGCGGCCATTCCCTTTGGGCCGTTTCTTTTCAATCGCGGGTATAGAGTATCTATTTTTAGCGCAATGTTTCGATAGATTCTTATTTGGTTTGTGGTAGGTGCCTATCTCATGGTGAAGGTCATAGCATGAACCGAATCGGGATCGGCCTCAAGCCCTTAATCGCACTCCAACTGCTGGTGGTGCTGCTCTTTGTCTGCCTGCTCTTTGGTTATGCGAGCTGGCGCTTGGCTCGCTACGCGCTGGTTTTAGAGCAGATCCGGGTGGCGCGCGCGTCGTTGCAAGAAACGAAGACGTCGCTGGTTGAGCGGTGCCCAGACGCGGCCACTCTCGAGACCTGCGGTCT
>CAVWHX010000003.1:0-769907 GCA_963754925.1 uncultured delta proteobacterium | reverse complement strand
CATCCAGCGCGCCTCAACACCTTCAACCGTCGCCCATCTGAGAGACAATCAGATAGAAAATCCATCGACCATCGCTCGTTGAGTCCTTCCGGAAGACGCAGCGGCTGCCGCGCGGAGAATGTTTTCCCGGTATCTCTTGCGCTGCTTCTTCCTCACGCTCAATCCCTCTTGCCGATACAGCCGATACACCCGCTTGTGATTCACCACATACCCTTCCCGCCGCAATAACACCTGCAACCGTCGATATCCGAAGCGTACCCGCTGCGCCGCAAGCTCTAAAAGACGCTCCCGCAACTGCGGATACAGTTGGCCTACCGAACGGTACCGAAACTTGATCGCCCGATCCTTCATCAGCCCGCAGGCGCGTCGTTCGCTCACCCCAAATTCCTCGCGGGCATGCACAACGGCCTGCTTTCGCGCTGCGGGCTTCACCATTTTCTTGAGTTGATATCCCTCAGAGATCTGGTTGTCGAGAGTGAGATCGGCCACGGCACGCTTCAGCCTTCGGTTTTCTTCCTCAAGCTGCTTCAGCCGCCGCGCCTCGCTGACGTCCATCCCGCCGTACTTGGATTTCCAACGGTAGTACGTTTGTTCGCAGAAGCCATGTGTGCGACAGAGATCAGACAGCTTCACCCCCGCTTCGGCTTCTTTCAATATCCCGATAATCTTATCCTCAGAAAACCGTTTCCCTTTCATTGAGCAAGCTCCTTTCCGGCATTCTAGCCGAAGGAACTCTCATTGAAAATGGTCCAGTTTTTGGGGGGCAGGTCACCCGGGCTTCAACTCCGAAAAAAGCGTTATAGTTAATATCAGTACAAATTTTAATGGCGAGATCAAGATTTAAACAATATTAGCTTGAGCAGGGGTGATTCCAATGAGTTCCGCAGGACGATCGAGACAACCTTGAGCCCTACCAGTTCATTCGTGGGTAAGATCTGAAGACTGCCCCCAAGCTGCCCTGCGCTTAACCAGATAAGGTTCTAGGTAGCTGAGAGGCTTCCAAGACAATAAATGATCTGGCAGAAATTGACAATAGTATCAACTATCAATGTTATTTTTAGAAGACTATCTAGCCTGCTAACTCCTTAGAATATGGTCTAAATTATATATCTGAAGTGCTAACAATCATAGTAAAAGATGCCATCAATTCAACGTCAAGGTAGTTCGTATTTCAGTATTATAGTAATACTTGACATAATTATTAAAAAGCCATAGTCCTGGTTTTGGTTTTTATGGTGGTACTTATAATAATTGTGGGGATCACTTCGGGAGGGTACCATGGAATCAAGAATGGATCGGACTCGTTTGGAGGGGGATGCTAACTTTTTTCTGCACAGAGTCAGTGCACCGCAGAGCGATTTGCATCGAGTGTTCGATGGCGCGTCGGCGCTGATCGCACTGGCGCATTGGGCGCCGGAGAAGGTGCAGACCGTCGAAGAACTTGAAAGTCAAGTAACCCTTTTTCCTGGCTCGATGCTTGCGTTGAATAAGAGAACAGGACTAAAGGAAAAAAGAATTTGCGACAAAGATACCCGCATCATTGATTTTGCAATGAAAGCAGTGGATGAATTAATAAGAAAGAGAACATGGGATGGCGAACCGATTCCTTTGAATGAAATAGATCTTATAATATATTTTGGTGTTTCTAGAGAGTATGAAGAACCTGCAACTGCTGTAGCGATTCAGGGTAGACTTGGTTTAAGTGGCCAAATGGCATTCGATGTTAGTAATGCCTGTATGGGTTTCATCGATGCCTGGTGTATTGCAGATTCCATGATAGCAAGTAGAAGAATTAGAAAGGCGCTGCTAGTAGCTGCTGATAAAATGTCTGTCTTGTCCGAAAACGCAGTTAAAATTGTTAATTCTGGTGGCGATGTGTATGATCAATTTTCCTCATTTACTATGGGAGATGGTGCCGCTGCTGCGATTGTAGGCCCACGGTCAAGTGGTCGTAGAGGAATCAATCTTAAGGCCGGTCTTCGTGAAAGTTTTGGGCAATATAGCGATTTGTGCATTATTAAAAGTTATGCTGAAGGAATAATGAGAACACAGACTAAACCGCTTTGGGAAGCGGGTTCGACCAAATTTGCTGCGGTGGATGAGGCCGTTCTCGATCATCTTAAATGGAGCAAAGACAGTCTTGATTTCTGTGTTCCCCATCAAGTATCTGTGAATGCAATCAAAAAGCATTCCGAATTATTTGGAATACCTTTTGAGAAGAACATTATGACATTTCAGGGTTATGGAAACATGGCATCGGTATCAATACCTTTTACCTTATCTATGGGAATGAATAAGCTGAAGCAATGGAAGAATCAACGAGTATTGTGTACTGCCTACGCTTCTGGTTTGGGGCTTGGTGCGTTTGGTCTTGAAATGTATGGTCAATAACCCAATTTCATTCTAAATTCTCTTATCAAACATGTCCTATTCGCAACCTTTAGTAAAAATGTGAGCGTCTCATACGTTAGGAATATTTTTTAATTAGTTTATTTGCCTGAAACTGCCTTAACAAGAAAGATTAGTTTTTCGCTTTAGCTAAGATGCCATTCTTTAAAGGCATCCACCATGTTGCCCCGAATAACAATGTTTTGAAAATAATCTCTGGATATCCTAAACCCATCCTTCTTCCGAGTGGAACTGAAAATAGAAGCTGAATTGTATGAAGACCGGCGCAGGCAAAGAGAATTATGAACCATCCTATACGTATGAACACATTCTCAGGTGGGAAGATGACTCCTATAAATACCAAAATCCACCCTACAATTGGTACACCTTTTAAGAAACTAGGATTAATTTTGTCAATCATAATTAAGATATCCCTTCTTTAAAAGTCAAATTCAACTTAGAAGCCTTTATTATCCCATATCCCACTATACCTTCCTTGAAGTAATCTGCGAGAAAGTTGCATCCCTTAACAAACTGATGGGCATCTTTTTTGGAAAAATTATTAATCGCTTTATCGCTGAAACGATGGGCATTTTCTTGCCAACATTTTAGCGTAGGGAATGTTTTTTCAGTGATATTTATCAATGAAATATCATGAAATCCGGCCTCTACGAGTGCATTGCAGTAGGTCCCGAAAGTTCTCATACTTGAATTCCCCCAGGTCTTAACAAATTGATATACCTGTGAAGGAATAGGAAAACACGCGGTATCTTCTCCAAAAATGGTGGCATTTTCAAGATTACCAAATCGCAGATTAGTAGTATACCATGTTGTTTTAGAACTCTGTAACACTCTCTGAATAGACGTTTTTTTGACATCAAGTGTGATGATTCCATAATCCATACTATATCGAATGTGTTGCTCGGTAAATGATTGTTACATCCATCGGCCACCAAGAATTCCACATCATGGTATCCCTTTTCCTTACAGGCCACATTAGCCAGTTGAACTCCTCGTTCACTGGTAGAGATCCCAGTAATTTTGCACCGATAACGCTCATGGAGATAAAAAGCTGGGTTACCAATTCCGCAACCGACATCAAGTATTCTGCTATTTTCGTTAACTTTACAAAGACTAATCAATTTATCGATTAATGAATCAGTGGCGTCGGCTAAGGTAACCCCTTCTTTTTCAAAATATCCGAAATGCAGATTATTTCCCATAAATTCTTTCCATGCATCAGTAACATGATTATAGTGAGTCCTCCCGTTCATGGGACCCTCTTTCTGTTTAAAAAATTTTACCTCATATGGTTATGATAATTCGTGTATATTGTGCTTCCTTTACCACTAAAAGCCAATACCTTGCAAGAAGTTCGAACTGATTACCTGTTGGTGAGAAACGATTTCATTTACATAACGGCCAAGTTACCGTAAGTAAATCGAAATTTAAAGTTATCGGTTTTGGTCTGTATTGCGATAGGCATGACATCTTTATTTACTAACCAGATTCGAGAAATTCGACTCCCAGGCAAGCATGAAACTCGCTTGATGAGTTTCTCCGGAATGATTCTCGAGAATTACGATTGGCCTCGCTCCACTGACTGAAATTAAACCCTCTATTGCTCCGGCTACGCCCATCAAATGGACGCGTTTTCCAGCGAAAATTGATGGTGCGTCGTGAAACAAGATTTGTATCTGGTTTGGGCCTCTTTCAATGATAGATACTTCTCCGTAATTTCGATAAATGGATTTCCAAAACAACGGGACAAGCTTAAAGAACGTTTTGGGTTGAATCTTGAAAATGTTCAATGCAGCTCGGAACAGAGGAGTTACAATAGATGAGTAGATAATCTTATTAAAGGCTTTACGCGACAAATTATATACGCCCTCTTCGCCAATTTCTGCCGCGATACAATAATTAATATCAGAAAATAAGGTACCTGGAAGCCATTGATCTTTTTTTGCCTCCTGAACAGTCTTTAAGGTTTCCTTAGGAATTCTTGCAAGTATCCTCTTTATAGCTTCTTTATCGGCGACTAAATTCAAGTTTTTGAGCCTGTTTTGGATAACGAGGCACCGTACCAAAGGTTCGTTCGCTGTCGTATCCACAATCTGACCTCAGAAAAGATTCAGATTTAGATGGCGCCCTGCTCTAGCCTTGACACATAAATTCATTTCTACTGTACGCAAAGAAAGGAGTTGAGTCAAAAAAATAGAATAAAAATATCTGTCCGACCTGGTGACTGAAACTGATACATCGGGTGGTTCGATTTTTTTCTAAATCTCTTTCTCGTTAGCCGGCCATAGACAGCGATCGCGGAAACTCCTCGCAGGGCATGCAACGCACATCCCCCATGGCGAGGCGTTCTTTTCCTCGATACAGAAGGATTGCCTCGGACTCCGGATATTCTTCCTTAAATGCTCGAAGTGCACGAGTATCGGCAGGTCTTATGCGGGTTGTGTTTTTGACCTCGATCGCTTTGAACGTACTCGACCCATACAAAACCAGGTCAACTTCGAGCCCGCTCCGCGTTCTCCAGTAGTATAACCGGCTGTCGTCATTTCGGTAGGCGATAATCGCCCGCAGATGCTGTGCCACCAACCCCTCGAGACTACAACCTTCTATCTCTTCCGAGCGATCGAGAGGTCCAGCCGGACGCAGCGAACGATAAACACCGGCATCAAAGAGATAGAATTTTGGCCTACTGACCGTCGCGCGCTTGGCTCGTTTGGTGAACACCGGCACGGTGAACGAAAGCAGGAGATCTTCCAAAATCTGTACGTAACTTCCGACAACCTTACGGTGCACCTCGCACTCACGTGCGATATTACTGAGATTAAGCTCGCTACCGTGCGAGAAGGTAATTGCCTCCAGAAAGCGTGAGAAGTCACCGACGTTCCGGGTGAGACCCTCCATTTTGACTTCTTCTTGCACATACAGCGCCGCATAGGTTCGTAACACGTCGGAAGGCGAAGGAGCGCAGGTAACCAGTGGGACAAGACCCACTGATAATGCTTGTATCAGATCGAAACCTGATCCGAGTTCGCCGGCCACAAACGGATGCATGGTTCGGAGTAACACCCGTCCGGCCAGCAGATCGACTCCCGTTTTTTTCAATTTTCGCGCACTCGAGCCGGTCAAAATAAATCGGCGGGTCTTATCGCTCTCAATCAGTGTGTGAACTAAACTCAGAAGCTCGGGAATCTTTTGCACCTCGTCAATGACCACAATTTTTTTGTCTCGATTGCCCAAAACCAATTCCCGTAATCGCTCCGGCCTGGCGCTGAGCGAACGAAAGGTCTCCGGTTCTAGGAGGTCGACCCATAATGCATCCGGGTAATTGTTTCTCAGCCAAGTTGATTTACCGGTACCGCGAGGCCCAAAGAGAAAAAAGCTTTGCTGAGGCGCTTTGAAAAATCTTGGTATATTCGATTCCAATTTATATCCTATTTTGGAGTTAGTAACTCCAAAATATGCCTTTTTATCTTTTTGTCAAGTTAACAAAATGTAAAACCAAATCAAGGCATTCGCGGAGTGTTGCGGCTTCTGCTAATTATTTTTCTCGAAAAGTATTATCGGTCAACTGTCCGACGGGGTGTCCGAAACCTGTACGGTGGCCTAAACGGGACTGGGTTTGAGACAGGTTTGCCGATAATCGCGGCCGCAATAAATAGTGCAATTATTATATGCGGTTACCATAAACAAGCCTGGTGATTTCGTTTCTTTTTGAGAACCTGGCACAGCGATTGCTGTTCTCTAAGACACATAGTGAGGACGTAAGAAGGTTTGGTAACTTTTCACATAGGATGGTTCGATGGACGACTGGGAAGATGCTATTCGCGGGCCGTGCGGCATTCGGTACGGAGTCTGGATTCCGCGCGATCCAAACTATATTAAGAAGGAGAACGAACAAAAGGCGCCCGAACCGCCCAAAGCGCCGGCGGAGGACTGGATTAAAATAAAGGTTGTCGACGATCAGACCGGGAGAGTTGTCCCCGGGGTTATTCTGGACATAACAGTTCCGGGAGGATTTATCGAACCGCACGAGACCCGGCGATCGGGTTTGGTAGAGTCATTGGGACTTGCATCGGGCGAGTGTGAAGTCTCGGGCGATATTAACGATCTCACTCTTAAAAACACCTTATTGTTTGTCGGTGTCGGGGATACGCCAATTGAGAAACCGAAAGAGGGTGCGAAGCCTGAGAGCATTCCCGATCCGGAGCCGAGAAATCGATATCGAATAGTCAACGTTGAGAAGCACGTGGTTCAAAAAGGAGATTCGTTCAGGAAGCTGGCGAACGCGGCGGGCATCGGTCGGGATGCTCTGACCACGTTCAATTGGCCGCGGGAAGGAATCTACACGCCGAACGAAGACCTGCATACGTCCGACATCATCTATATTCCGAAGAAGTGGTCGCAGAAAGGCTTTGAAACTAACCGGGTGCATACCATCAGGGTAAAGCGGGAATTCTTTATCGAGGATGATGTAAACAAAAAGGCAGATGTTGACGTCCCTCTCCTGAAATACACGCATGACCCTTCACTTAAGGATGGCGATGGTCTTCGATTCAAATACGAGGAGGGCGCGCTCAAGTGTTCACACGTCGTCGCGTTCGACAAGAGGATCTGCGACGTTTCGGAAGACAAGCGCGCGGCGATCAAGGAGCATGCAAGCTTCATATATATTGACGTTGGGTGTTGGGCGGACAATGCGGACGGCAATCAAACGAAGTGCCGCAACTTCGGCCTGGTGTGTGGCCCGCATGTTTACCTTTGCAAGTATACCAAAGAAAAAAAGGCGCCAAATAGTCGAGTGCCCAGCGTGCAGCAGTTCTTTCGTGAGATGCTCGATCAGGGATGTGGGATTCAGGTTATCACCTATGCTTACTCTGGCGATGAGACCCGAAGGCCAAAAGAGGATTCGGATCTATATTTATTCCTTGGTGATCTGCACTTGCCTCCTTTGACGTGGTTGATGCGCGCGCCGATACTCGACAAGCTCGGCGATCCTAATATATTCAAACACGCGCACGTTGATCTAGGCACTTTCCTGTTGGGTATTCGACGGCTTTCACCTGGCACTAAAAAGTTGCTTCATTTTATCCAAACCGGGGATATGTTCGAGATGTGGATAGGTCATCCGTACCTCTTCAAAGAGGGATACAACGTGCCAGAATGGGTTGACGACGATGCGCCGAACAGAGCGATTGAATGGGGCAAAGATGTGATCGACGGCAATGTCCCGACCTTTCGGTCGCTACAAGAGATATGGGAAGGCGATTTTGCAGAAGTTAGGTTCCTTTGGGGTAATCATGATGATTACTTGCGGGAGCCTTGTGTAACGGTACAGCTTAGGCAGCCAGATCGGTACGCATATTTTACTGGGCAAAACGGAAACATCTTCTGCGAGCATGGTCACCGATTCGACCGAGAAAATTTTGACAACAGAGATGGTGGAAACTTTCTTTTGAATATTGCCACCTATGCATTCCCGCCTGCCCGAAGTTTTGAACCGTTTTTTCGCTGGGTGCACGGTGTTGGCCATCCTTCGGAACGTGATTCATATTTGCTTGGTGCCAGTTTAGTTAACCTGAATTTGCGGGTCGAACAAAAGAAACAACCCTTCACCATCTATGTAATGGCACATACTCACGACTGCAAGATGTACCGTTGCATCATTGAACCCAAAATTGGTGAGTAGAGCTAACCATGCTGATTACGATTGAAAAATGGTACGATCGGGTCTTGATTTTTCTTGTTTTGAATGTAGTAACCTGTGCTTTTTGCTATACGCCTTATTATTTACTTTATTTATCTGATGATCTTGATAATCCTTTAGGATTGCTACCTTGGGTATGTATTCCGCTTGCATCTGTAGTAGTTATTGGAATTACGATAAAGCAGACCATTCAACGCATGGGGATTTTGCGGTTCCTGATAGCTTTTATTGTGGTTTTGGTAGTTAGTTGTCTTGCCTGGGCTGTTCTTTTGTTTGTGCTATTTTTTATACTAGATACACTTACGTCGTGGGGCGTCGTTTCTATAATTCTCGTTTTGCCATTATTGACCTTGTGGACGCCAGCCTGCTTTATGCTGTTGGCGCTTTGGCCTTTCACACCAAAATCAAATAACCGCTCAAAACGGTGGAGTAAGATAATTTCTTTCCTAGTAAATGGCCCTTCTAAGTACAATAAGAAGCCAACATGAAAACCGAATCAGCAAATTTCATCATCATTCAATCGATCATGTTGTTGCTGCCCCGATGTTGACTCTGTGAACATTGGCTTGTCTAATGCTTCTGGCTCAGTGGCCTTTTCACGCGGTTCGGAATGTGGAGCCTTCGAGTTGATCAGAATATATTGTCACCGTTAGTATGGAAGCGGTTAGAACTAGGATCGCTTTATCTCACCACGAATTTATTTCTCGTAATCTGTTGGGGACGGACGGTGACCTTTACCCTTCTGGTTGTTTCTTTGTCCTTGATGCTAACCAACAAAAATGTGTATTCCCCGGCCGGAAGAACTATTTCAAGCAGCGTTTGACCCAGTAGTTTGTCCCCATCGTAAACCAGGCTGGGCGGCGTCGAATACAATTGCAACAAGCCGCTTCCCGGCGGGAGGGCGATGGTTTGTTTGTCGGGACGTTCCGCCCGCGATGAAGCGGGAGCTGGAGTTTTCATCGGGGGAGTAGCAGGTTGAAGGACGGAATTTGTTTCTGAAGCCGGCTGCGATTGGTCGGACGATGCAGCGGGTGTTGTGGTCTTAGGGGAAGCAGGGGGATTATCTTCCGCAGGGTCCGTTTGTGGCGACGTGGCCGGGACAGCTTCGAGGCCGGCAGCGGGTTGATGTTCGGGCTGCGCCAGTGGATTCGCGATCGGCGCAGACGCGGGTTCAGCCGTAGCGGTTAACTCAGGCGAACGGTAATTCTGGTCAAGATTGCCCCATACTCCATACCCAATAAAACCAATCACTATCAATCCTGCTGCGATGACCAGACCGGTCAAAAACCCTTTTTTGCCACCCCGCCGTCTGGCTATCATCGGTTGATTTTCTAAATCATCCAATGCGTTTTTTTGGAAGGGAGTGGTCGACGTATCGGATAGTGACGCATTCGTTGTGGGCTCACTTTTTGTTTCGACCGTGGCGTCGCGCGTCGGGGTGGTGCGTTCTTCGGCAACCGGTTGCTGTAACGACAGCACTTGCGTTGTCGGCTTTTCTGAAACGTCTGAGAAAAGTGCGTGATACAACTCAGGGAGAAGTGTCGAACGTTGGATCGTGGGGTACCCTTGTAAGATGCGATCGATCACCGTCAATACTTCTTTGGCCGAGTTAATGCGTCGTTCTGGGTCTCGCTGCAGGAGGCCGGTGAGTAATTCGTCAATATTGTTGCCGACTTCGCCGTTGTAAAATGACACCGGCGTGAGGGCCATCGTTTGGAGGTTATATAAGACGGCCTGATCGTTTTCGCCGCTGAACAGACGCCTGCCCGTAAGCATCTCCCAGAGGAGGCATCCGAGCGCGAAGAGATCGGTACGCCGGTCGACCGACTCACCGCGCGCTTGTTCTGGGGACATGTAGCCGACCTTGCCCTTGATCAAGCCGGTTTTTGTGCGCGAGGCGGCCGAGGCCAATTTAGCGATCCCGAAGTCCGTGATCTTCACTTCGCCCGCCCTGGAGAGAATTATATTGTGCGGGCTGATATCGCGGTGGACTATTTCGGGCGCTCCCGGCCGAAGCTCACCATGCGCAAAAGCCAATCCCTTGCAAATTTCAAGCGCTATAACCAAGGTCTCGGGCACTGAAAGTGCGCGACCCAACTCCCGGCAGCGTAGTAATACCGTGCGCAGGTCGTGCCCATCCACCAATTCCATGGCGATGTAGTAGGTGTCATCGACTTGATCAAACTCGTAAACTCTTACGATGTTGGCATGGTCGAGACGGGCCGATAGGCTTGCCTCTTGGACAAACATGCGAACGAATTCAGGGTCGTTGGAGTAACTTCGGAGGATTAGTTTCAGCGCGACCAGCTTTTCGAAACCCTCGAGACCCTTGAGCCGTGCGCGAAACACCTCGGCCATACCCCCACCGCCCAACCGTCCCAAAAGAAGATACTTTCCAAATGGTTTCTCCACCGTTGTCAACGCCCCGATTTGATGCAAGACCCGGCCGCGCCTAAGAATTTATATTTTATAGTACCATGTTGATGGGTGGATTTGAATTTTTCTTATCGCGTGGATGAGGCTTCGCGGCAAACCGTGCTATGCGAGGGGGTGTTAATTCAAGAACTCTTCCTGGGGAGACGGGCCGCTAATATCGATAGTCCCGAAACGTTTCTCATACTTCGTGACATTGTCCTTGAGCGCCTCAAGTAACCGCTTGGTGTGTTTCGGGCTCGATATAATCCGCGCCCGCACCTTTGCCCGCGGCTGTTGGGGCTGAACAAAGATAAAATCCAGGGTGAACTCAGTCTCGTTGTGATTGACCATTGCCAGATTGGTGTATAAACCTTGGGCCACATCGTCATCGATCTGGATTTGGATGCTGACCTTTTTCTGATCGGCTGTTTTATTCTCGCTCATAGATTTTTTCCTCTAAATTCTGTTTTCCAGCTCGGATGCGGCCTCACACAACGCAAGCTTTTTCGCTGTTTGGGCAATGGCGCGCAGGCGTTCTTTTAACGTGAAACGGCGAGAGATCTTAGTGGTGACGGCGGTCAGGCTTTGCAGCTTGTTAACAGCGGAGAGAACGAGCTTCTCATCGGGGTGCTCAAGAGCCCGTATCAGCACCTCCCAATCATCCGGCAATCCAAAACGATTCACCAAATTATCCAACGCTTGGATCAAACCAGCCTGATCTGAAGCATCGGTCACCGCTCGCATGAGCTTGAGCCGGCTGGCCGAGGCGTCGTTCTTTGGTGAAATGCGTCCAGCCCGTCGGGCGCTGGTATCTTTTGGTTTCCCGGGATGAGCCGCGGGAGCATGCGAACCGGTGGCGTTGGATGAACTAGAATCCTTACCGAGTTTTTAAGTCAGCTCGCCGGTCATGCCCTGGTCAAACAAGCGGTGCAATTCAGACTTGTATTTGTCGTAGCGGGTCGAGTGTTCTTGAATTGCATCGTCCACTCGGCGCTCGCGTTTTCGACGACCACCACTCTGATCTTTCATCTTATCTATTTCCCGCCAGCTGGGCCTTTCATACGCCATCCCCGCACTCCTACTTTTAGATTATCTGAGAGTGTTGTCAGGATACAGCCTCGATCGTGTTAATAATATAAGGAATTCTTCATAAGCGTCAATAAGAAAAACAGACAAAATGTCGGCGAATCAAAAAAATGTTTTATATTTAATTTAATATTTGAATACGCCATGTTACAGGTTAAGGGCCTAAGGTAACAAACGGCTCCGAGCACCATTGTTGGAGGTTTCGGCACTGCGCGAGGTTATTTTCAGCCTCGCCAATCGCTTTGAGCGCGACAACTACTTCTAACATAACGCGCCTGGCAGGATTCGAACCTGCTGCCCACGGCTTAGAAGGCCGTTGCTCTATCCAAGTGAGCTACAGGCGCATCATCGGTCCTTGGGACTGGTCGTAAGACCAGTTTGTTCAATCGGGGCGGGCGGATTCGAACCGCCGACCTCCTGCTCCCAAGGCAGGCGCGCTAACCAGACTGCGCTACGCCCCGGCGGGTGACGTTATACACGAGGCAATTGACACGGGCAAGTTAAGGTTTAACCAATTTAGTAATAATAGTATGACGGTTAGTTAAATGGATTTTGACCCGTTGAGGAATCCTGTGTTAGAGATTATAGCAAGCGTAGCGTACAATCTCTTGTCCCTTAGGGAGTATGAGTGGATACATGGAATCTGTTCAGCACGCTACCGTCGAACGCTTCGTCGAAGACGGCCGCACACGGCTGCTGGTGCGTGGGCGCCTGACGAGTGACTCGGCTTCGGTGGTTTTGGACTGGGTGCGTTCATGGCTGCCGAACGCGGGCGGGACGGTCGGGCTGGATCTGGGCGAGGTGGCGTACCTCGATAGCGCCGGAGTGGCGGTGCTGGCCGAGTCGTTGGCCATCGCCGAGGCGCGCGGTTGCCGGTTGAACTTGGTTCGCGCAAGCGATGCGGCGCGTGCCGCGCTCGCGCTCTTTCGCTTTCAGGGCGAGACCGCCGAGAAGCTCCATCGGCCGCCCGGGTTTTTGGAGTACCTTGGCGATCGTACCCTGGGCTGGTGGCAGGAAACACGCCGTCTGGTCGTTATGTTGGCCGATACGTTATATTGGGCGTTGGCGGGCCCTTTTGGCAAGCTTTCGGGGGCCCCGGCCGGCGAGACGCAGCGCCAGACCATGATCTTAGGCGAACGCGCGTTTGGCATTGTGGCGTTGTTGGCGGTGCTGATTGGCGCCACCATGGCGTTGCTCTCGCTGAGTCAGCTCCGCCAATTTGGGGGCAATATCTACGTGGCTGATCTCGTGGCCATCGCCATGACGCGCGAAATGGGTCCGCTGATAACGGCGATAATTGTGGCCGGTCGCTCGGGATCGGCGATTGCGGCGGAAATCGCCACGATGCGCGTGACCGAGGAGATCGATGCGCTCGAGGCGATGGGATTTTCCCCGGTGCGGTTTCTCGTGGTGCCCAAGCTGTATGCGGTGTCGACGACCCAGCCGATGCTGACCCTCGTGGCGGATGCCTTCGGATTGCTGGGCGGCATGCTGATCGCGATAACGGCGCTGCAGGTGCCCTTTGTTGCGTTTATCCAGCGAGCCGGCGAGGTAATGGAGATCAGGGACGTGGTTACCGGTCTTATAAAAAGCGTTGTGTTTGGCTGGATCATCCTGGTGGTTGCCGCCCATGTCGGGCTCGGCACCAGCGGCGGCGCCGAAGGGGTGGGACGTTCGACGACCCGTTCGGTGGTGGTGTCCATCTTTATGGTGATTGTGGCCGACTGTATCTTTAGTTTAATCTTTTATACGTGAGGCAATGGTGGCCGACGAGCTGCTCGAATTTAAGGACGTGACCCTTGGGTACGGCGATCAGCCGGTGCTGCGCGACGTCACGGTAGGTCTGAGACGTGGTGAGCTCCTGGTGGTGGCCGGCCCCAGTGGGTGCGGTAAAAGCACCCTGCTGAAGGCTGCGGTGGGGTTGCTTACGCCGCAGGCAGGCATGGTGCGGTTGTTCGGTGAAGATCTAAACGGTATCGATGAAGGACGGCTGTCAACCCTGCGCACCCGACTGGGGCTTTTATTCCAGGGCGGCGCGTTGCTTAACTCGATGACGGTGGCCGACAACGTGGCCCTGCCGATTCGCCAGCATCGCAGCCTGCCTGAAAACATTGTCAAGCGGCTGGTGCGCTTGAAGCTCGCTCAAGTTGGGATGGAAACCGCCGCCGAGAAAACTCCTCCCGAGTTATCGGGAGGAATGAAAAAGAGAGCCGCCCTGGCGCGGGCCCTGGCGCTCGACCCGGAGCTGTTATTATGCGATGAGCCGACGGCCGGATTGGATCCGGTCACGGCGGCCGGGCTCGACCAACTATTGCTGTCGCTGCAAACGACCATGCATATGACGCTTCTGGTGGTGACCCACGAACTCAGCAGCATCGAAGCAATCGCCAATCGGGTGGTAATGCTTAGTGACGGGGGACTGGTGTTCAACGGGACGCTGGAAGCGGCCAAACGCTCGACCCAGCCTACGGTGCACGATTTCTTTGCCCGACGCGCCCCGGGCGGCGACGGCAGCGCGGGAACCCTGCTCGAGCACTTTCAGCATCAACGGGGGGAGGAAACCATATGATCACACCTGCCCAAAGAATACGGTTGGGGTTGTTCGTGGCCGTTTGTCTGCTGATCTTGTTGGGTTTGGTGGCGGCGATCCTCGGCCGAAGCTTCTGGGAGCAACGCGATCACTATACCGTGCGCTATGATGTCTCGGTCTCGGGGTTGGAGGTTGGCGCCCCGGTAAAATACAACGGTGTGCGCGTCGGCAGGGTGGAATCGACCAGCATCGATCCCGAAAAAGTCTCGCAAACCATCGTCGCGTTCAGCTTGGACGCCGGCACTCCCATTAAGGAAAACACCCGGGCGACCCTCAACGTCCAGGGCATAACCGGATTGAAGTTTATCGAGTTGGTCGGCGGGACCTCGGAGGCGAAAACCCTTCCGCCGGGTTCAGAGGTGCAGGCCGGAGCCTCAGCCATGGAATCATTGACCGGTCAGGCCGAGGCCATTTCTCTCAAGGTTGACCTGCTCGCCTCACGGTTGTTGGATTTGACCAGCGATCACAACCGCGCGTTGGTCTCCACGGTTCTCGAACGGGCCAGCACCCTCATGAATACGGTCGACCAGACGGTCGAAAAAAACGCCGACCAAGTCAATCGGTTGATCACCAACCTGTCGACCGCGTCAGAAAATTTAGCCGGTTTCGTGGCAGAATTGCGCGCGACCGCGGTCGAGACGCGCGAGGCGGTGGGCGGGGTGCGACATTCGATTGAATCGATGCTCGACAACAAGCATATCGGCGGCTTGGTCGATGACTCACGGGCAGCCGTGGGTGATGTTCGCCGGCGTTTGGGCGACGAAGAGTTAGGTAAGGCGACCAAGAACCTCAACCAACTGTTGAACCGGCTGAACACCCTGACGGAAAAAATCAACACGCTCGTGGTTCGCGGCCAAGAGGACATTCGTACGACGTTTCGCTTTTTATCCGAAACGGCCGAGAATCTTCGCGACTTTAGCCGTTTGGTGCGCGAGGATCCCACGCGGTTGTTAAAATCACCCGAACGTCGCGAGCGACAAATACCCTAAGTCTATCATTTACCGGAAGGTGCCCTATGCATCAACGAACAAGAACAGTAGGTAGCGTATCGCGTTGGCTTACCGCGGCCAACGGTCTGCTATGGTTGGTCGGCCTCACGACGGGGGGTTTTCTTTCATGCAGCGCGGTCCCGCAGAACCGCTACTTTACGATGGCCTATACCGTGCTGCCGTCGGCAGGCAAAGGAACGCCGCTGCCGATAGCAGTGCATCTGCGCCAGCTTGAGATTAGCCCGGCCTACGATCAGGAACGGATTGTGTACCGCTATTCGCCCTATGAGTTTATGTACTACGACTACATGATGTGGGCGGTGAAACCGCAGAAGATGCTGACCGACCTTATCGCCCGGCACCTTGAGCAGGAAAAGCTCTTCGAGACCGTTGCCCGCGAGTTGGGCGACCGGCGTGCTGACTACGAGCTTTCCGGAACGGTCGACGCGATTGAAGAGCTGGATGCCGGCGATGAGTGGTCCGCCCACTTGGCGTATACGTTATACCTG
The DNA here is from genome assembly GCA_963754925.1 of uncultured delta proteobacterium. Lineage (GTDB taxonomy): Bacteria > Myxococcota > B64-G9 > B64-G9 > B64-G9 > CAVWHX01. Next base: position 754,208 of record CAVWHX010000003.1, on the reverse strand, counting down.
ACGCGCTTCGGCGATCAGCGGGTCGTCTGGTCTCGCTCGACGGACCTTAAGAAGCGAGTGTACAACAAGGCCCCGGTTTACGTGGTCAAGGCGCTGAGCGAATTAGTCGAGGAGGAGCTCGTCACAACCACCAAGCAACTGCGGGTGTTTTTCGACAAGCGTGCCGGGTCGGAAACTTCCCGCCAAACGACGTTGACCGACGGAGTGGGTTCACCATGAGAGTAAGCTTCGCGCTTCTCGTCGTGGTGGTGCTGTACGCCGAACCGCCCTATATCGTCATGGCTGACGGCAAGGTCATCGAACGCACCCCATGCGGGAAAAAAACCATCGTCCCCCTTGGTTGTTACATCGTCCTGGTCGGATCGGGGGTGCATGTCGTGTGGCTGGAATTAAACAAGCAAATAAGCGACTACTTGCAGGTCGAGCAGCGGGTGCAACTGCGTTTCACTTTCGATATCTTATGAACGTTCCGAAATCATTTTTATTGCGGGTGGGGTGGATCGTGGCCAGTGCTCTCTGGTTGCTCGGGGTTGTGGCCGCGGCGCGGGCGGCGGAACATCCGCCGGAAATTCGCATTCACGGCAATTACCTGTTAGGCGAGGAAATTTACCGGGCAATCGTGTACCTGCCACCGGGCGCGGCGGCCGATCAGGCCACTGCTAACGTCGTGGTGCGACAACTGTTCAGCTTTTTATACCGGTCCGGTTTTGTCCTGGCTACGGTTGAAGCTCATCCAATAGACAATGCAATCGACGTGACCATAGACGAGGGACGCCTCGACAAGATTGTCTTCATTGGAGCAAGCCCGCTGATGACCCTTCGGTTGAAACTTGAGCTTAACCTGCCAAACCACATTTTTAATCAGATTTCGATACGTCGGCAGCTTAAGCAGTTCGGCGAGAAGTATGGCTTCCATGACGTGACCTATAAGCTGGTTCCGACGAGCCCGATTGAACACACCGGTCCGCAGTTGCCGAATTTCTGGACGGTTCAGGGTAGCGACCTCATCCCTCCTGAAAGTCGCTACGAATTGTGGATCACGGTCGGCAACAAGGACTGGGGGACCGGGATGGGCATTAGTCTCAGCTATGATTTTCCGGACGGCTTTGAGCCCGGCATTGACTACCGGAGCAAAAATTTGCTGTTTAACGACGATCGCTGGCTGGTCGAGAGCGCGGTGGGAGGAGAGTTACGCACGCATCTTGATAGCACCAAAACGTACCTTGCGCCCACTCGTTTCAAAGTTGGCGGACACTACTACACCCCGCCCTTGTTCGGGATCGGCTTTCGGCCATTTCTATGGTTGGTGAGCGATTTGACAAGTCGCCAACGCGCTGACTTGAAGATCGATACCTACTACAGCGAGCGTTTGGAAGGCTCGCTTAATCTCGGCTATGATATCATGCCCGGGCTGTTCGCCTCCGTGGGCGGCGGCGTGGGGCAGCTCTACTTTTTTGGAATAGTGCACATCAACCATGACACCACGATACCGACTCCCATCGTATCGACGTCCAACCAGTTCCGCCCTTTTGCATTGGCACGGGTGGAGTGGCAGGTTAACCCCAACGAGTTGCATCGGGACTACCGTCACCTGCTCTTGTTCGAGGAGCGCCATATTTGGTCCATCCCCAGCGGGCAGTTCGATCGGTTGCACGTGTACTATCAAAAAATATTTTCTTTCGGCTGGAACGACCTGCGCCTTAAATCAGAGTGCTGTATGGCTGTTGGGTGACGGAGTGATATTTGACGACGAAGAACCGGTGGGTGGGCGCTATGTGCGTGGCGTTTTTGGGAACCGCTACTATGTCAGGCGGGTCGCCAATCTTTCGCTTGAATATCGCCTCTCGATCAGCCGTGATGTCTACAAAATTAGCGTGTTCCACGATCTGGCGGTCTTTGGCGCTTTGGACCCGGACGAACAAGGGCGCCGCATCGAAAAAGCCAAGGCCGCAGATTCTTTCGGTCTGGGGTTTCATGTCCTGATCCTCGATCTCTTCCAGCTTGACCTGTACTATGCTGTTGGGTTTAATTCGGACAAGAACTTTGATCACGGGGTAGCGTTGTCATTGACCAATGTCTTCTGAGGTTGCATGGGTGCTTTCGGGTGCGGCAGCCGCCGCACTGACGCTCGTGGTGGTTGCGGCGATTTTCGTCGTGGCCAGCTGTGCGCTTGCCCTCAAGGTGTTCCAACGTCCACCGGGAGATTCGGCTCGTCAGCCGCTCCCGCGCCGTCTGATCGATCGGGCGCGCGGTATCGTCGTCGAGTGGTTGGTGACCATGTGCCTGGCCTTGTTGGTGCCGCTTCGGGCCAGCCGCTCGCGTTCCGCGCTTCCCCCAACCGGATACCCACGAATAATGGCGCTTCTGCCGGGATATCTGGAGAACGCTGCGACCATGGCGGTCATGCGCCGCCGATTGGAACGAGCTCTCGGCATACCGGTTAAAGCCTTAACGCCGTCACGTTATTTCGGGACCATCGAATTGCTCGCGAACGACTATCGCCGTCAAATCGACCGGTGGCTTTCGGAAAGCGACGCTCGCCAGATCGATCTCGTTGGCCATGGCATGGGTGGCCTGTTGGCGCGGGTGTTGGTCGAGCAGTTGGGGCTCGCCGGCATGGTTGGCTATCTGGTGACCGTGGGGGCGCCGCATTTGGGGAGCGCCCTGGCTCCGTTTACCCTCGGAAAGAACGCGCGCCAGATGGAACGCGAGAGCGCCTTCTTGAAGCAACTCAACGCCCGATCAGTCCCCCCAGACGTGTGCTACATCGGCATCTGCAGCACTCATGATAACCTGGTGCTGCCCTGGCAGGGTTCTCTTTCTCCCCGCGGCGATAACTTTACCCTTCGCTTCCGCGGACACTTAACGCTCGCCTTCTCTCAGACGGTTGTTGACCTTATTGTCGATAAACTTGCCGGCCACGGCGCAGCAGCCCAGAAGACCCAAACGCCTTCTGAAAGCTAAGTACTAAAAAAAGATGATTCTTTCGTTCGGTAGGGGCGGAACCCGGACGGCCGGAATGTTCATGACGTTCATGAAGACCCGCAGATAGAGAGGATCGAATTTATTATGCAGCTCAGACCACATCAACGCCATGGCGATTTCGGGGCTATATGCCTTGCGAAAAGGACGACGCGACGTCAGGGCATCGAAGGTATTGGCGATGGCGATGATTTTGGAGAAGACCCCGAGATCGGTGCGCTCGACAACAAACGAAGTGTTGCCCCGCAGGTCTTTAATGGGCGGGCGAAAATAAGTATTGTGTTCCATGGCGGTGAGAATGCCTTGGATGGTGGCGCGGTTAATTTGTCTCGTTCGCAGGAGCCTGATGACGGAAAACAGGGGAGCTTTGCGAAGTTGTTGTTCCTCGTCGGGGTTGAGCCTGCCGTTTTTGAGTAAGATTTCGGAGTTGAGGTCAATCTTGCCAATGTCATGAAACAACGCGACGGTTCCCAAATCGCGTAGCACCCCCTTGTTGAGGCCGAGTTGGGATCCCAAGACGATTGCCAACACCGCGACATTGACCGAATGAAAGCACCAGTATTCATCATCATTCTTAAAGGTCGTGAGGCCTAAAAAGAGAGCAGGTTGGTCGTGGAAAATGTCCACGAGGTCTTGGACATACCGACCGGCTTTGCTGAGCGAGATCGGCGTGCCTTCGCCGCTCAAACCGGCCAGATACGAGCGCATGTAATAGATGGTCCGGGCGTAAACAGTTAACGCATGGCGCCGAGCATCGACCTGACCGCTGTCGACGGCTACCGGAGGTTGATCATCGGCCAGCTCCAGGAGATCGATTTCCTCGGTTCGATCATCTTCAGGCGATGTTGGATGGTCGGCCATGGTGGTCACCTCGGCGCGTTAGGGCTTCTCTCCCAGCAGCGTTTCTCTGAGGCGGGAACACGCTTGTTCGGCTGCCGATCGTACCTCGGCTTCTGATATGCCCGCCTCCAACTCACTTTTAAGGAACTTGAAAACAACGATAGAGCCGGATTGCGCCAGCCCATCAACCAGTAGGCACTTGGCCTCTATGAGTTTTTTCCGAGCCAGCAGTTGATAGGCGTGCAGCTGATCGCGGAAGTATGCCAGCGCTTCGGTGGTGTTGGTCATGGCCAAGGCTGCATAGAAAGCCATTTGCTCGCTCGCTGATTTCTTTAAAACCAGAATGTTTAACGAGTTTCATCAGTGTGGCGGCGGCCATAGAGGGGTCGAAATTGACCAGGAGCCGCGCGGCAGTCATACGCAGGCGAGCGTCGCTATCGTCGAGCGCCTTGAGAACGTACGGCAGGCCGGCCTGGTTGCCGTCGGCCGCCAGGGTCGACAGCGCCTCGATCCGGACGTCTAACGCCGGATGGTGGAGCAGAGCGGTCATGGCCTTGATACGGCTATTCGGGTCAATGGTGCCGATGATCGCGAGCAGATCCTGCACGAAGGTGCTTTTATCGCTACTCAATCGGCGCGTGAAAAGCTCGATCCGCTTCTTGCCTACGACGGCCAGCGCATCACGCCAGAGCGGGCGGGCGCGCGGATTATCGGTTTGCTCGAGCGCCTGAAGCATGGGCACCAACGAGGCCTCATCAAGAGCGTTGAGATACTGACGGATTTCGTCACGCTGGTTGAGTTCCGCGCTCGAATCCACGATGCTGGCGACGCGGTTGATACGTTCCGGTTCGCCCATTTTCATGAGGAAGAGCTTACGGATCTGGTTGATCATAGCAAGGTTGCCCGATGGCGGGCGACGGCTCAGGAGGTTCTCGAACTTGCCCAGGATCTTATTAATACTGCGGAAGTCCTCATACAGGAGAAATCTATCCAAAAGTTGGATAACGATCTCCTCAATCGCCTGCCCCAGATCCTGGTCAAATTCTCCTTCGAGGACCTTGAAGATAATTGTTATCAGCCTGGGCATAATGCGGTTTTCATCTTCTTCGGCGAGCTGACGCACCACCGCGGCCCGTTCCTCGGAGCTGGCTGGACTTCCTTCCACCAGGGCGCCCGTGGCCTGTGTGAGGTCGTCGGGCATCGCTTCGTAATCCTCTGCCGACGGCTGCGCGAATCGGAGCTGGTCGGGCGAATCGGCAGCAAGGCGCGAAGAAAGATAGTTAACGATCGCATCTATTTCGAGCCGGGCTTGCTCTTCGGATTCGGCGCCGACGGCAATAGTCTCAACCACGGCATAGTCTATGTGGCCAAAGTCATGTTTCCAGATCAAGCTGACTATGTCGTCGTCGTGGGCGTATCCCGGCAGGCGAATGTTGGCAATCAGGGTGAGTATCAGATCGAGCAATTCCTCGAATGCAATTCCGCGACGAAAGATCAGCCTCCGCACGCCATCACGATAGAGGCGACGGGCTATATTAGTATCGGAGTCTTCAGCTTGATAGACCACGGCGTCGAGATAGTTAAAGGCGAGTGGTTCGACGTTGAGCGCCAAGGAGTCGAAGCGTTCGAAAAAGTTCGCCAACGCTTGATAGGCCGGCCTGAGATTCGCGTCATAGCGGCTCGTATTATTGTAGTCGGCGGCAATGCTTCTAAGCGAATTTTGCAGCCGGCCGAAAAATTCCTGCACCTCGGGGATTCGGCTGGCACTATTGGCCTGATCGAGGTTAACCGATTCTTCGAGCGTTGTTGTTTTCGTGGTTTCTTTCATTGCACGTGCGGCATTCCGTGATCGTTATACTGTTGGAGGTGACACCCGAAACAATCCTTTGATTGATTAATTCACGATGCGCTCATTATAGTAGCAATCGTGGCTGGTTTTCAAATACCTTGTCAGGGGATGAAGAGTCAAAGGGAGAATCTACCAGCGGACAGAAAACCAGCAACAATCCAAATGCCGTGCGTATCGTGCGGCAACAGGATCTAAGCTGTCGTTACATTGACACTCTCGAAAAACGCGTGTTACAAGATATTCATCATGACCTTGCAGACACTCGATCTCCAATCCCTCTGCACGCTTCTCCTTGAGCGAGGGCTGCTTAATGAAGGCCAGGTTCGCGAGGTTTTGATCAAGGAGGGCCCCCAACGTCAGCGGCTGCAGCGCGAGCGCGGTCGCACCCAGGCGCAGTCGCGTAAACGCGCGGACATCAGCGCGGCAGAACTGATCGCGTCTTTTAATTTGCCGGTGTTGGGGGAAAAAGACGCACGTCTGACCGAGGACCGTTTGGCCCAGGTGCTGGCCGAGGAGGCCGGGTTACCCTATAAGAAAATAGATCCGCTCAAACTGGACATGAAGCTCGTGACCTCGCTGCTATCGCGGCCGTTTGCACGGCGACACAGCGTGCTGGTGTTGGCTTTGGTTAACAGCGAGCTGCAGGTGGCCATGTCCGACCCGTTTGATGCCGAATTGATCGAGGAGCTACGGCGTATCACCGGTTACAGCATTCAGCCAATGATATCGTCCAAGGCCGATATCCAACGCTTGATTACCGAGGTCTACGGTTTTCGCAGCAGCGTCAAGGCCGCCGCCGACACCATGGCAGTGAGCGTGGACATCGGCAACCTCGAACAACTCGTAAAGCTCAAGAACGTCGACGAACTCGAGGCCAACGACAAGCATGTGGTCAACGCGGTTGAGTACATGCTGCACTACGCTTTTGATCAGCGGGCCTCGGACATTCATATCGAGCCGCATCGCGAGTTCAGCCATTGGCGCGTGCGCATCGACGGCGTCCTGCACCCGATAACAACGTTGCCGCGGGTGGTGCACGCGGCGGTGGTGTCGCGCATCAAAATGCTGGCGCGCATGGACATCGCCGAAAAGCGCCGCCCGCAAGACGGCCGCATCAAGACCGGCAGCGGCGAGCAGGAGACCGAACTGCGCGTTTCGACGCTCCCGGTGGCATTCGGCGAGAAGGTAGTTATCAGAATTTTTGATCCGGCGCTGCTGCTGCAGGACCTCTCGGCGCTCGGTTTTTACCAGCGCGAGTACAAGCTGTTCGAATCGTTCCTGCAGCGCCCCAACGGGATGATCTTAGTCACCGGCCCGACCGGCAGCGGCAAGACCACCACCTTGTATTCGTCGCTCAAGTACCTATCGGGACCGGACGTCAACATCGTCTCGATCGAAGACCCGATCGAAATGGTGGTGGACGATTTCAACCAGGTGGCAGTCCAGCCAAACATCGGCATCACCTTCGCCTCGGCCTTGCGCACCATTCTCAGGCAAGATCCCGATATCATCATGGTGGGCGAGATCCGAGACCCCGAGACGGCCGCCAATGCCGTCCAGGCCGCCCTGACCGGGCACCTAGTGTTTGCCACCTTGCACACCAACGACTCGGGCTCGGCCATAAGCCGCATGTTCGACCTCGGTATAGAGCCGTTTCTGCTCTCTTCCACGTTGATTGGTGTGATCGCCCAACGCTTGGCGCGCACGATCTGTCAACACTGCAAGAAAAGGACGTATCTTACCCCGGACGAGATTAGCGCCCTACGGATGAAGCTTCCGGAGGATAACACCAAGAAGCTGCCGGTGTTTTACGGCGAGGGTTGCCCGGCATGCCGCGGCACCGGTTACTACGGTCGGACGGCGATCTACGAGGTGCTGCCGGTCAACGACAAAATCGTTCGCTTAATAAATGAGCGCGCCGACTCCAAGGAAATCATGAAAGTTGCCCGCCTGGACGGCTTGCTCACCTTGCGCGAGGTCGCGATCAAAAAGCTTGCCCAGGGGGTGACGAGCTTCGAGGAAATTATCCGCGTGACCTCCGAGTGACACAAGGGGCTCCATGCACAACATCTCCGAAGAACTGCGCCTGCTCTTCACGTCCGGCTACCCGCTGGTCTATATGGTGACGCACGAGGAAGAGCGCGGGCGGCGGTTGATCCTTGAAGCGCTCAAGCCGCTGGCACATGACGCCCGGGTGTGGAACTGCGCCGGCGAGGATCCCATCCACCCCGGCGCACACGCAGGCGCGGTCTCTCCAACCGCCGCGGTCGCTCCGACGGCTTCGGACAACCGCGATCCGCTGCGACTGTTATCCTCGCTGCGCACGGCGGAGACCGGCGTCACGGTGTTGTGCGATTTTCATATCTGCTTGAGTGATCCTGTGGTGGTTAGGCGCTTGCGCGAGCTGCTGCCGGTGCTTGAACGGGTTAAGCATACGTTGATTATCCTCTCGCCGGTTTTGGTGATCCCGCCCGAGTTGGAGAAAGACCTAACTATCGTCGACGTTCCCTTGCCGAGCCCGGTCGAGCTCGACGCGTTGCTTCGGCACGTGTGCGATGAGGAAAAGGTGATCTTTCCCGAGGATTTTTTGGCCGGCGTCATCCGCGCCGCGCGCGGTCTGACCGAGAATGAGGCCCGCCGGGTGTTCACCAAGGCCTTGCGCAAGGGCGGCGGGTTCAAGCTCGATGACCTGTCGCTCATTGTCGAGGAGAAAAAGCAAGCCATCCGCAAGAGCGAGGTGCTTGATTTTTTCGATCTCGACGAAGATCTCGATCACGTCGGCGGCATGGAAGAAGTCAAGCGTTGGGTGCGTCACCGCAGCCAGGCCTTTGATGACGAGGCGGCGCGGTACGGTCTTCCGGCCCCCAAGGGATTGCTGTTAATCGGCGTTCAGGGCTGCGGCAAAAGCCTCACCGCCAAAGCCGTGGCCGGCACGTTCCACCTGCCGCTGGTGCGCCTCGATCTGGCCGCGGTTTTTGGATCGGGTTCGCCGGAGAGTGCCATGCGCCGCGCCATCCTGGTGGCTGAATCGCTGGCACCGGTCGTGCTGTGGGTGGATGAGATTGAAAAAGGCTTTGCCGAAACGGGTGCAGGAGGCGGCAGCTCGACCCGCGTGTTTGGCAGCTTCATCACCTGGTTGCAGGAGAAGCAGGCCCCGGTCTTTGTGGTGGCTACGGCCAACGAGGTAGAACAGTTGCCCCCCGAGCTCCTGCGGAAAGGACGATTCGACGAGATCTTTTTCGTTGACTTGCCCGACGTGCACGAACGCAAATCGATCCTTTCCATACATCTTAACAAACGCAAGCGCGATCCACACGCATTCGACCTCGACACGTTGGCGCGACAGAGCGAGCATTTTTCCGGCGCCGAACTCGAACAGGGCGTGCTGGCCGGGATGTTTCGAGCCTTCGCGGGCAAGCGCGAGGTGCAGACGCGCGACATCCAGCAGGAGCTCGATCTGATTGTGCCGCTGTACGTGACCTACGAGGAAAAGATAAAAAGCCTCCGCGAGTGGGCCAAAACGCGCGCGCGCCGGGCCAGCCTCGATCAATCCTTGGTTGATCTGTTCGAGAAAGAATAAAAGTAAAAATACCTCATAATTCCGCACAGCTTCTTTGCCGTTGAAGTTGGGCGGGTGAAGGTCGAGGTGTTAGCAACAACTAAAGATATACAGAACTACATGACAACTTGTTAGCAGCACAATTAAGGAGCATGTCATGGGATTTGTTGAAAAGTTCGTAAAGCAATGCAGAAAACCTTCGGGCCGATTTGGTAAATTTGTCGGTAGAACTATGAATTTTGGCCATGCAAGAATTAGACACTGGGGTATTAGTCACATTTCTATTAAGCCAGATGCATACATTCTTGATATTGGCTGTGGCGGAGGTAAGGCCGTTCAGGAGTTAGCTATGTCTAGTCCGAATGGAAAAGTCTATGGAATTGATTATTCTGAAGATATGGTTCAATTATCAAAAAAGGTAAATGAGACTCTTATAAAAAAGGGTCTGGTTGAAATAACGTATGGCGCTGTTTCATCTTTGCCGTTTGCTGAAAATATGTTCGATCTTGTGACAGCATTTGAAGCGTATTATTTTTGGCCGAATTTGAATAACGATCTGAAAGAAATTAAGCGCGTTTTAAAACCAGAAGGAACTCTTTTAATTGTCAATGAAGTTTATAAAGATGATAAATTCGAAAGACGAAATACCAAATGGGCTAAATTAAGTGATATGCGGATTCATACTCCAAATGAATATAAAGATTTTCTAACTAAAGCGGGATACCATATCGTTGAAATTGATAATGTTCCTCAAAAGAATTGGATTACCGCTATTGCCAAGAAAATTGAGCGCTAACCAGGCAATACAGCGGACTGGCCACGCTCGCCGCTGATTTTCACGTTAGCCCGCATGTAACAAGGAACGAGAGATTCAAGCGAAATGGATATGATAGAGAAACTCATTCAGAGAGTCCAAAAGACACAACATGGGTTTTTGGACATTCAGAAGGCAGCAGATGAAGTAGTAGTTGGGCAAGCTGACAAAGAGAACCTTCGCATCGCCAAAAAACTATTCGCTTCAGATATATACCAAGCGCGCTCATTGGCAACTTTCATTTTTGGCCGATTAGCGGCCAACTCGAACGAAAGTCTCGAGTTTCTGAAACGGCGTGTCAGCCAAGATAACGATTGGCGTGTGCAAGAGATTCTGGCAAAAGCTTTTGACAGGTATTGCGCTGATGTTGGCTACGAACAGGCTCTCTCTGTAATCAAAGAATGGTTGGCAGACTCCTCGCCCAACGTGCGGCGGGCAGTAACAGAAGGACTTAGAATTTGGACGGGCCGCTCTTACTTTTATGATCATCCAGAAGCTGCCATTCAGTTGTTGAGCCAACTTCGAAACGATGAGAGTGAGTATGTACGGAAATCTGTCGGGAATGCGTTACGTGATATAAGCAAGAAGCACAAGGAATTGGTAAAAGTCGAATTGCAGCAATGGGAGATTGCAAACAAGCGCATTGAGCAAACTCACAAACTGGCAAGCAAGTTCCTGCAAAACAAGGATGCGGGCTAACACCGTGTTACGGCCGACGTTGCTCCGCTATCTCCACCAGGGGCCAAGGATTGGTATGAAGTCTTCTTAACGAAGGACGAGCATTTTCCGTGTGTGACCGGACATTCGATATCAAAGGCTGTACCATGGATCTAGAGCGGCTTGTGCCGAAGGGGTTTGTCATTTCCAGCCACGAATTGACCATCAACGGCAGGTGCCGATCGTGCGCCGAAGGGGAGCGGAGATAAGCGAGGTGTGATCCATGCGAGCGTTAGTAGCGATCGGAACGATACTTATGGTTCTTGCCGGTTCGGCAGTTTTCGCCGCAGAAGAGACAACGCCTTCAAATGAGCAGACGCCGCCGGGTGCGGCTTCGCCCGCGCAGGCTCCGGAGAAGGAGAAATATCCAAACACTGCTCATACCGAAAGATACGATCCATGCGCTTGACATGAGGAAGGCAAGGTATCATATTGTAGTCAATTACATATTTGTAAGTGACGCCGATGATCCAAAATATGTGCATAAAAAATAGCCGTGCCTGGAAGACAGACAGACTAGAGATTGTTGACGAACGAAGTGAGGATTACAATCTCTTGTCCCTCGAGCGAAGCGAAAAGGGGTTAACCTTTGTCTTCTTGGTACTCTTCCTTTTTGCTACGTTAGCAACGGCGTTTCATTATCACCACGATAGTGTCGGCAACCACCACGATTGTCCAATTTGTGCGGCCGGTTACTCCTCTTCTGTCGCAAGCGTCAGCGGTTCTTCTTTTCGAAATTATGAGGCGGTCGCGTATTATGAGATATCTGAGGAGCTGTTGCTTTACAACTACGTTCGGCTCGCTCTTCCACAGTGCCGGGCGCCTCCCGCTTAAGATTTCCTGAGTTCACATTCATTCAGGTGTTACGCGTCATGGATGCGCAGCCTTGCGTGCGTGCATTTGTCATGACTGACAGGAGAGATGCCATCATGAAAATCGTAATCGCTTTTATTGCGATATTTATATTGTCATGGTCTTCAACCAGCGTACGTGCCGAAACACTGGAAGATCGAGTTAGAACCCTTGAGGAAACTCTCGCAAGACAGCAGCAAACCATTGATGAGCAGCGGAAGTTGATCGACGAATTGAAGGATGAAGTCAAACCATCCCAGCCCTCTGCTGCACCCGAGGGCAACGCTGTCAATGCGCCTTCGGCGACAGAGATGCAGCAGCAGGTGCAGGAATTGAACGAGAAGGTGAATGAGGTGGCGGAAGCGCAGAAGAAGTCCTTGCCGAGTGAGTTCAACCCTTCCATTGGGCTTGTGGGCGAGACCATATTTTCCTATCGCAGCAGGGGATCATCGCAAACGGGCAGCGACCGGCCCGGCGGCTTCGATGCGTTTCAGCGATCAGTGGAGTTGAATGTTGCCGGGTCTGTGGATCCGTTTGCGAAGGGATATGTGGTGGCCAACGCCTCGGTGGACGCGCGCACCGGGGAAGCGACTTTCGGTATTGAAGAGGCGGCAATCCAGACCGAGTCGCTACCCTGGAATTTGACGGTGAAGGCGGGGCGGTTCTTCGGCGAGTTTGGTAGGCTCTCGTATATCCACGATCATGAACTTCCCTTTGTAAACCGTCCGCTCGTGCTCGCCCAATACATCGGCGGCGAATCGAGGACGGACGGGGTCCAGGTCAATTGGCTTGTGCCGATCGAACACTACGTGAGCCTGACGGTCGGCGTAGGCAACCAATTCGGCGGCGATGTGCCTCCGAATAGTGTAGGCGATTTCCATCAACTGAGGTTGAACTACTGGGGACGCTTAGCCACCTATTTTGACCTGACACCTGATATATCGCTTGAACCCGGTATTTCGGGCCTGTGGAGCCCAAAGACCATTGATCGTAGCGGGCAGCTTTCGCAACCTGATGGCACGAATTTTACCGAACGCGAACGCCGTCTCGTGGGAGCAGATGTGGCACTGAGCTATAAGCCGCTCCGTAACAATCAGTTTCAGAGCGTAACCTGGGGTACTGAAGTTCTTTACAGCAGCAACCGGTACGATGTAACGGATTCGTCCCAGAATGCACTGCCCGGTTGTACGGTCGGTTCAATCGGCCTATACTCATATCTGACGTACAAGTTTCACCGGCAGTGGTCAGCCGGGTTCCTGTATGGCTTTATGGAGGACGACCAGAACAACAGAGCAAAATCATTTGAGTACTCTCCCTATGTCACCTGGGCTTTGAGCCATTGGAACCAACTGCGCCTTCAATATACCTTTACCGATCATAATGCCGCAACTGGTCTGAAGCCGGACCACGCGGTCTACCTGCAATGGGCGTGGATCATCGGCTCACATTCGCATGGCTGGCAGCAGCGCTAACTATGGAAAGGGGCATGTTCATATGAAATTAAAACTATTTCATGGGTTCTCAATCATTTTGCTAGTGGGCACCTTTTGTTTCGCAGGGACCCCGGCGTATGCAGCAAAAATACGTGTGGTCACGACGCTCACCGATTTGGCTGACTTTACTCGCGCGGTGGGAGGAGACTTGGTCGAGGTTCACAGCTTAGCAACGGGCGTAGAAGATACCCATGGTGTTCCGATGAAGCCGAGCTTTGTGCCTATGATGAACCGTGCGGACCTGTTGGTTTTGGTCGGGTTCGAAATGGAACACGCATTTCTGCCTGGGTTGCTGGAGGCGAGCAAAAATCCGCAAATTCTAAGAGACCGGTCTGGCTACGTGGACTGCTCTAAAGGCATCATACCGCTCGACGTTCCCAAAACAACCGAACACTATGCGGGTGACGTTCATCCGTATGGGAACCCGCACTATATGCTCGATCCCGTCTTGGCGAAGACGGCAATAAAAAATATCTATAACGCTCTGGTAGATTTCGCTCCACAGCACAAAGAGGAATTCACTCGCAACCGCGATGCGTATCTCGCCGAGCTCGACGCCAAGATCGCCGAATGGGAGAAGGAAGCCGCGTTGCTCAAAGGGGTAAAGTTCATTGCCTACCACGAAGAGTGGAACTACTTCGCCGCGCGCTTCGGCATGGTATTTTTCGGCACCGTTGAACTGAAACCCGGAATCGATCCTACGCCGCGCCACATCGAGGAACTGATTGCCGGCATGAAGGCGCAACAGGTTCCTATTGTCGTGCGTGAGCCGCAATTCCCCGAAAACGTGCCTAAACGCATCGCCGAACAGACCGGCGCGACCATGGTAACGCTGCCCATCATGCCCGGCGGCGTGTCTCATACGGAAACCTACATCACGATGATGGACTACATTATTCACACGATGGTCGCTGCGGCACAACCACGGAAATAAAAAGGAGCGTATGTCCGCCCGCGCTTTGCGGGCGGGCACATAACAAACTATGACTGAACAGCTCATCACGTTAGAAGACCTCAGCATTGGTTATAATGGCCGGAGTGTACTATCCGGGATATCATTCTCTATCGCCCGCGGCAGTTTCACCGCCATTGTGGGGGCCAACGGTTCCGGCAAAACGACGCTTCTTAAGACCGTGCTCAGACTGCTTCCACCGGTGTCCGGACGTATCGCATCTTCATCGGCAGGCGTACCGCTCACCTTCGGATACGTCCCTCAAGCCACTCAATTCGACCCGATTTATTTATTGACGGCATTCGAGGTAGCCCTGATGGGCGCATATGGCCGCGTGCGTCCGGGTCATTTAGTCCCATCCATCGAACGCGCCTTTACGCGTGAATGCCTCCGCGCCGCCGGAGCTCTGGAGCTAGCCCCGAAGCGCTTTGCCGAACTCTCCGGCGGGCAGAAACAACGCGTGCTGATCGCCCGCGCCCTGACCACCCGCCCAGACATACTGGTGCTGGACGAACCTACCGCTGGCGTCGACCACGCTGCGAGCCATGCGGTAATGGAGTTCATTTCGCAGTTCCGCAGGGAAAGAAAGATCGCCGTTCTGCTGGTCACCCACGATTTTGCAGCGGTACGTCGTCATGCCGAGCAGATCGTCTGGCTTCACGAAGGGAAGGTTCTTTATGGAACGGCAGATGAACTGTTTACGCCCGAACGCATGACGGCAATATTTGAAGGAATGTGTGACTGACATGGAAACCCTTCATCAGATTCTCTCGCCTGATTTTCTTCTTCGGAATTCAGTTTACACCAGCGTGCTGATAGGCTTCGCCTGTCCGCTGGTTGGCGTTTTTCTCGTAATGCGCAGGCTTGTGTTTATGGGCGTGGCGCTGCCGCAGATTTCCTCGACGGGCGTCGCTATCGCTCTGTCACTTCCCCTTTGGCTCGGATTTAATCTGACGGATCACGGCTCGCAGAGCGCCCACTCGCTTGCCTTTGCGGGCTCGATTACGTTCTCGCTGACGGCGATCCTGATACTGGCGTTTATGGAGCGTCGTGGGCGCGGACATCCTGAAGGCCGACTTGGCACTGCATACGTTGTAGCGGCCGCATTGGGAATCTTGCTGCTGTCAGAAAACCCGTACGGTGAGATTGGTTGGCTCGATATGCTGAAGGGAGAGGTCATTACTATCTCCAATTTCGATCTTGTTCTGACGGCGGCAACGCTTGCGCTTGTTCTCGCAACGCTTGGATTGTTCCAGAAGGAGTTGCTTCTGGTCTCGTTCGACAGGGAGACGGCCATTATACTTCGCAAGAACGTCGTTTTTTGGGACGTGCTGCTCTATATTCTTATCGGGCTGACGGTCTCGATGGCGGTGCTCAGTGTGGGTCCGCTTATCGCGTTTGGATTTCTACTGATCCCTGCGCTGATTGCGCATCTGTTCGCGCGCACGATGCGCCAGTTCGCGATGTTTGCCTCATTGATCGGCGGTTCAGTCGCGTTTTTCGGATTCTATATCGCGTATAATTGGGATTTGCCCGTTGGTCCAACGGACGTCGTTCTCCTCGGTGTGTTTTATGCAATAGCTTGGATTGCCGTGCGACTTCGTCCGGGAGGTTTAAGACAGTCTCATAAGGAGTCGATTCAAAAAAACGGAATATAAAGCACGCTCAGCCAGTCAAGTTGGGAGCTACCGATCGGGGCGTCCATGATGGCGCGACCGCGCAAAAGTTTTTTTCCCGATCGAGATGAATTTTGATCCACCGACCTGTCCGTCGTTCAAACAGTCTTTCAAATGATTTTAATTGACGTAAAACTAAATTGAGGTCTAATTTAAGCCACATTCTGTAAGTTAGTATATGTACAAGCGCTGGGAAGGAAATATGAGCAGCAGTCGTCATTCCTACCCGGTACGTTATGGTGAATTACGTAAAAATTAAAGACTTGATCTGTATTCTCCACTCGTCAACCCCAAACCAAAGGGAGAATTCTATGAAGAAGGCTTATATTGCAGTGATCATAATTCTCGCCGTGTCCGCTGTTCCCGTTGCCATGGCACAGCCAACGGCGCCGCAAGCACCCGCGGCTACGGCGCAGCCGACAGAGCAAACGCCGCCGCAAGCGCCCGCGGTCACGGCACAGCCGAAGGAGCAAACACCGCCGCAAGCGTGCGTGCCTACGACACAACCGAAAGAGCAAAGGGCGCCGCACGGACTCGGTGTATCAGTCCTCTTGGGTATGAACATGTGCATTAACAATGGAGATGCAACCTGCGGCGGCTTAGATCCCCATTTTGGTTTCTCTGGCGGTCTCCTGTATCGTTTTCTTGACTCTCTGGCGCTCGACGGCAACTTCCACTATGGCATGTACAATGCCCAGGGAGGGGACTTATCCAGCCTCGGAGTCCTTTTCGGTCCGAGAGCGTTCTTCAACGTGGCCAACATCGACCTTTTCCTTGGCCTCGGAATCGGTTGGGGACAATACAAAGCCGAGGCGGAAGGTGAGACCATCAAGATAAATGGGTTCGAGATGGGGCTCTCATTCGGAGCCGAGTATCTGAGTTAATAAAAACTTGGGTGTTGGAGTTATGACTAAGTTCTTTTTCCCGTTCTTCAAAAGGGCGTGTGTCAGCAGTGGTGGCCAAGAGCAATGCGAAGACTTCGACCATGACCTTTGGTACGAAATGATGCTTGGCTTGAACGTTACATGCTATTTCGGCATCTAGTGTTCGTAGTCGGCACAAGACCCCTAGACGTTGAGGAATCTCTATCGACAGAGTTATCCCATAGCGAGCCGCTGCATATTCTTCTCAGCCGCGCCCTGGCGCCAGAGATGCTCCTCGATCGCGGCCAGCAGGTCTTCAAAGCCGGTCTTGGTGGCGGCCGATATCGGAATCCCGCCGGTGCGTCGGCCAAGGGCCTCGGCGCGACTCGCGTCGATGCGATCGCATTTATTGAGCAACAACAATCGCGGCGTGCGCGCCAGGTCGAGCTTTTCGAGAATGCGCTCGACCGCCGCGATTTGATCCTCAAGGCGTACGTCGCTGGCATCGGCCACATGCAGTAACAGGTCGGCATGCTCGAGCTCCTCGAGGGTGGCGCGAAAGGCGTTGATCAAGTCGTTGGGCAGGTCGCGGATAAAGCCGACCGTATCGGTAACAATCACGTGGCGCTCACGCGGAAAACGCAGACGGCGCGAGGTGGGGTCAAGGGTGGCGAATAGTTTGTCCTCGACCACGACGTTCGAGCGGGTGAGGGCGTTGAGAAGGGTGGATTTGCCGGTATTGGTGTAACCGATAAGAGCAACCACCGGCAGGCGATTACGCTGACGCGCTCCACGGCGCACCGCACGGCGCTTGGAGAGCTTGTCGATCTCGCGCTCAAGGCGGGTGATGCGCTCCCGGGCGCGGCGGCGATCGATCTCGAGCTTGGTTTCACCGGGTCCCTGTCCGCCGATTCCGCCGGTTAAGCGGCTGAGCCCGGAATCCTGTTCGGTCAGGCGCGGGAGCCGGTACTTGAGCTGGGCGAGCTCGACCTGGAGCTTGCCGTCGCGGGACAGCGCTCGGCGGGCAAAGATGTCGAGGATGAGCTGGGTGCGGTCGAGCACCTTCAGCTCGGTTGCGTTGGCGATCGCCCGAGCCTGGGCGGGCGTCAAGTCGCTTCCGAAGATGATCAGCGAGGAGCCTTTCTGCTGTGAGGTCAGCACGATTTCCTCAAGTTTGCCCTTGCCGACCACGTAGCGGGGATCGGGCTTTGGCCTGACCTGCAACGTCTGGCCGACGACTTCAACCTCGGCGGTGCGGGCCAATTCGCTCAGTTCGAGAAGGATATCCTCGCCCTGGCTTGCGCGCGCTGCGCAGCTTACCAGCACGGCGCGATCGCGGCCTGACTCGACATCGGGAATCCCCACTTTTTGGGCGAACTCCGTCTCGAGCGCGGTAATCTTCTCTAGGAAGTCCTGCGTAAGCTCGTACGGATCGGCGAATTCCTCCGTGCGCCAGGGGTGGTACGAGGTGTCGCCCGGGAGCAGGTGGGCGCCATACACGCTCCCCGGCACGCCGTGTGGCCCGGCCTTGATCGCGGTCACGTAGTCGAGTCTCAGCAACGCCAAATCGGTTAATGACATCCCGCGTCAACCCATCGTGCAGGGTTGCGTACGCGAGCCGCAGTCCGCGAAAATGCTGGCGACCCGCGCGGCGGCTGCCGAGGTCGGGCAAGAAGACTTTTTGGTGGGTTCCCACCAACACCCACTCGACATACCCGCGCCGGTCGAGGAGGACGCCGACGTTCCGACCGATCTCTAAAGACCGCTCGCACAAACTGCGGGCTAATTCCGGACTGACGATTTGCCAGGGACGAACCCGCCGGTTGTAGAGGTTTTGCAGCAGATGGAGCTGGCTCGGCTTAAGGCCCTGCGTGTTACCAAAAGGATCTTTTATAGGTGGTTCTCCTCATGGAATTTATAATCCAACACAGAAGTTACTTTAACATCGGTTGAACATTCGATGCAATGGGGATTCGCTAAGGCAAAAAAATTGAGTATTTATTCAAAGTTCTTTATCATACTTCTGTTAGGACCGAGGTGCGGGATTAGCCTATTGAATAGCATACGTTGTTTAACAGCGCCGCAAAACAATAACTAATTGAATTGGTTAACTTTATTGTGGAGGGTAGCGATGCGCGCATTGTCTGGAAACCTGATAGTTCTCGTTGCCGTATGGTCCTTCGCCGCCTGCAGCGGCTCAAGCAGCTCGTCATCGGGACAGAATTCGCTAACCCTGACCCCAACCATCAGCGCCACTGCTGCGGAAGGCACGGGCACGGTACCAAACGCCGTGAAGGCCAACGGCACCAATGTGGTGACGATTAACGTTAGTGGCGCCACCAAGGCGCCCATTACGGTGAAAACTCCTCTCGGCACCTTCGTCGGGGGCACCGATGTAATAAATATCAACGGGCTTTCCGGCTCGGTCGTTCTCACCACGTGCGATGCGCGCACTGACAGCGCCTGCACGGGAGCTGTCAAGGTGACTGCGGTCGACTCCAATGGCGCCGTGGGCAGTGTGACGTTGACGTTTATCGGATACGAGACCATCTGCAACGACGGCTCGGACAACAACGGCAACGGCCTCATCGACTGTGCCGATCCGGACTGCGACCAAAAAGTGTGCAGCCTCAACGGAACGGCCGGCACCTGCCAGAGCCTTGTGTGCGTTCTGCCGACCTGCGTCCCGACCAATTCTACGGAGATATGCAACAACGGCGTCGACGACAACTGCAATGGCCTCATCGACTGCCAAGAATCCTCCTGCGATGGACAAAATTGCAAGAGTGGGTATGTCACCTTTGTTTGCCAGAGCGGTGTCTGTACCGATCTCTCGTCAGGCTACGGCCTCACGGTGGTGCCAAAACGCACCCGGCTGCCGGCCGACGGTCAAGCGACCACCACCGTCACCGTCACCGTCACCAAAACGTCTACGCCACAAGCCGGCGCCTCGCTCACGCTGACGACCAATTTCGGAGCGTTCGTTGTTGGAGGCTCGCCCGTCGCTTCCACCGTAGTGGCCACAGGCGCCGACGGCACTGCCACCGTTACCTTTCAGGCGAGCGCCACGGCAGGAACCGCCACCATTACTGCTGCACTCACCGCCGTTCCGCAAGTCAGCCTCACGACGCTGGTCACCATGCCGGCGCTCGGCTCTATTCAGATCGGCGTGATTCAAAACCCCGTCATGGGCGTGAAGTACTCGGGGTGGAACGAACAGAATCAGATCAGCGTTCTTCTCCTTGACACCCAACAAAAACCATACCCCGATGGACTCAATGTGCGCTTCGAGCACCAGCAACTCGGCGGGTCCACGATATCGACCCCATGGACACCGGACACAGGAACTTGTTTGCAGGCCAATTACTGCCTTGGTTATTTAGGCCAGACGACTTCTCCTGCTGGTGCGCCCGATACGCAGGGCATGGCGTACGTTAATCTTTATTCAGGCACGGCCGCTGGTCTTGTGGCCATCAAGGTGACTGCCACTGCGGGCGGCATTACGAGTAACTACACCATTCAAAATATCGCCATTGTGGGCGCCAAGGCGAGCGGCGCGCATATTTCGCTCGAGTGTGGGCCGAAGAACATCCCTGCCCTGGCCTTCGATCACGATTGTGTAAACACCTATTATAGCGGACCTGAGAGCCCTATCCAGTGTAAAGCCTACTTCGCTGATCGTTTCAACAACGTGCTCGGCAGGGCGATACTTGCAACATTTAGCAGCGAGGCGGGCGCCGCTGGTCCGCCGGCATTTACTGCCCAATACGACCCGACAAAATCCGAAGACCAGACGGCAAACCTTGGATTCGCCAGCGACACCGTCTCAGTGACGGGTTACAAACTGCCCGAAGAAGTCGCGCCAATTGCGGGTGAGCCTTCAGTTCCCACCAGTGAATGCGGCGCATCGACGCACAACCCGCGTGACGGCCTGAACACCATTATCGTGATGGCAAAGGGTGAGGAAGGATTCATCGACCTGAACGGTAATGGTGTTTGGGATTTGGGAGAGCCTTACATTGACCAAGGCGAACCATTTATCGACGCAAACGACAATGGAGTATACGACTCTGGTGAGTACTTTGTGGACCTAAACAATAACGGGAAATACGACGGCCCAAACGGCCAGTGGGACGCGGACACCACTATTTGGGCGGAGACTCGGGTACTCTATACCGGGTCGCCAGTTTTTGGGCCTAAATTTTCAGTTGTTACTCCAGCGAGCGTATTGGTCCTATCCTCAGCCAACAAGCAGACCGCCACCACAGTAGTTGTCGATTTTGTTTTAAGGATGAGAACCTAAACCCGCTTGCGCCTTCAGCAACGACATACGCCACCAGTTCTGAGATGGGCACCTCCATACCGAAGTTAATAGTTACGCCCACAACAGTAGATAACCTCGGGATGGATTTCACGCAGCTGTATTGCGACCAACCACCGCCCACGACTCCTACTGTGTGTTCCAGTACCTGTCCGAGCTCACCTTGTTACCGAGTTACCAGTATTGGGGGTTATGTTGGTGGGAGCTACGGGCAAATATCCATTACCGGCGGCTCGACCGCGACCACCTCGGACACTGTCGATATTAATCCAACGATCGATTCGGTTACGTGGGCGCCGGGCCTACAGGTCACCGTAACCGTACAGTAGCTCACCGTATCACAAACCTTCACGACGCCGTTGACTCCGACAGGATGTTTCCTGTACAAGCATCTTTTGGACTGGTCACCCGTGGAGTCACATGCCCAATCAACCTAATATTGTATTGATAGGCACCGGAGCCGTGGGGAGTCTCTATGCCGGCAAGCTTGCCCAGGCTGGCGCTCGGGTGTCGACTGTTTGCAGGTCTGATTATCAAACGGTAAAAAACAACGGCATTGCGGTCAAAAGCGTGTGGGGTGATTTTCATTTTGCGCCGCACGAGGTCATGAAAGATATTGCGGAGTATTCGTCAATTCCCGACTATATCATCGTGGCGACGAAGGTGTTGCCGCACATAGACGTCGCGAAATTGATAAAGAGCAAAGTTTTTCCTCAGACTTCAATTGTGTTGCTCCAAAACGGAATTGATGTTGAGGAACCGGTAGCCCGGGCTTTTCCAAAAAATGAGATCATCAGCGCGCTCGCATTCGTCTGTGTCAATAGAATTGGATTGGGACAAATAGATCACCTCGATTATGGAAGGCTCATCATAGGCACCTATCCCTCCGGACGTTCTGAAAAAGCTGAGATGCTCGAGCAGCTTTTTATCAATGCCGGCGTCGAATGCGCTATCACCGACTACATTGTTACCGCCCGGTGGATAAAACTTGTCTGGAACGCACCGTTTAATCCCATGTCGGTATTGGGCGGCGGCGTCGACACCACGGCGATGACCGGCACTGAACCATTGTTGATTTTGGCGCGGAAGGTTATGGAGGAAGTACGAGTATTGGCCGAGGCGACCGGTCATCCGTTCCCGGAGACGGTTATCACTAAAAATATCGACGATACCATGGTTATGAAACCGTATAAGACCAGCATGTTGCTCGACTATGAAAACGGCCGGGAAATGGAGGTTGAAGCGATTTTGGGTAACGCGGTGAGAATAGCGCAACGGCATGCCATCAATGTTCCGCATATCGAGAGCTTGTATGGTTTATTAACCTTAATCAACAACAACCAAAAGCTAAAGAAAAATCCAACCTAGCCCCGTGCCTTGGCATCCAGTTCGACCCAACGGGAATACAGTCGTTCAACTTCGGCTTGGGCCCGGTGCATCTGTTGGTGGCGATTGAGAACCTTCGCGGCTTCGGAAGCGATGGTTGGATCCGCGAGCGCCTGCTGCGCCGCGTGAAGATCCGCTTCGGCAGTGCGTATGGCTTCCTCGATGCCCGCAAGCTCGCGCTTCTCCAGATAGGAAAGACTCTTCTTACGCGGTTTGCGGGTGTCTCGCTTGACCTTCGGGGGTGCCAAGGGCGGCGTCGGTTTCGCGACCAACTCTTCCCACTGAGCGACATCGGCAAGTATGGTTGCTGCGCCCCGGCCATCCAATCCTAGTAATACATTGCACACGTTATCCACCAAGAAGCGATCATGACTGACCAGCACCAGAGCCCCGGGGAAATCCAGGAGGCTTTCTTCCAACACTTCAAGAGTTTGAATATCAAGATCGTTGGTGGGCTCGTCCAACAACAGCACATCGGCCGGCCGCAACATGAGTTGAGCCAGAGCGACCTTGGCCCGCTCTCCGCCGGACAATCTGCCGACGGGCTGATCCAACTGCTCGGCATGAAATGAAAACCGACGGGCCCAGGAGACAACATGGATCTCCCGACCCCGGTAGATCACCGAATCGCCCTCGGGGGCAAGCGTTCGCCGCAAGCTCACCTCCGGCTGCAACGCCTCACGCTTCTGAGAAAAATACACCACACTCAGCCCGTCGATCCGCTGCACGATGCCGGCATCGGGAAGAATCTCTCCCGTTAGGATGCGCAGCAAGGTAGTCTTGCCGGATCCATTGTCACCGACGAGACCAAGGCGCAGCCCGGGTCGCAACAGGAGGTCCAACCCGTGCAGCAGCTGCTTTTCACCAAGGGTTTTATCGACGCCGCAGAGTATGACCAGCTGTTTGCTTTTTCTTCCGGTTGCGGTCAGTTCGATGGCCGCTGGATCGTCGGTCCTCTGCGAGCGCATCCGGTCCAGATCGGCGATGAGCGCCTCGGCCTCACGAATTCTGCCTGCGGCCTTGGTGCCGCGGGCCTTCGGACCGCGCCGGAGCCATTCGATCTCGCGATTGACCTTATTGGCCAAGGATTGCTCAGTCTGGGCGCGGATGGCAAGGGTCAACGAGCGCTTTTCCAGAAAAGCGCGGTACCCCCCCTGCACGACGAGCAGCCCGCCCGGATGGCGCGGATCGAGTTCTATGATACTGCTGGCCACCCGATCGAGAAAAACGCGGTCGTGGCTGACAACGGCATAGGCCAGAGTGCGGGCACGCAGATACTGCTCCAACCAAAGGATACTGGACAAGTCCAGATGATTGGTAGGCTCGTCCATAAACAGAAGCTCAGGCTCACCGATCAAGACCTTCGCGATGGCCAAACGCTTTTGCCAACCGCCCGATAGTTGATCCGCGGGCTGCGCAGGATCCGGAAAGCCCAGCTTGCCCAGAATCACGTTGATGCGAACCTGGTGATCGACCTCATTCTCTTCGTAATCTGGCGGGTTGGTTTTTAGAGCCTGCGCGAGGATCATAGCCACCGTCATGGACGGTTCAATGACCGGTTCTTGCTCCACGAAACCGATGCGCAGACCTTTACGCTGTATGCGCTCACCCGAGTCCGCATCTTCGTAACCAGCCAAGATTCGTAGCAGCGTGGTCTTACCCGATCCGTTGGCCCCGATGATTCCGATACGGTCGGCAGGATCCACGTGGATATCCAAATCCGTAAATAGCGGCTTGGCGCCATAGGTTTTACACAACCGATGATAGGTCAATAGGGTCGACACCGATGCACTCCCGGTCGGAGATTCGATCGTTTCCGCACCTGACGCAAGAACTGTCTTAAGCGATTATGACCGGCGGTGAGGCCGCGCTATGATGTCGAGCGAAAACCGGTCATCCGTCATAGAAATGACAACGAGGACAATAAACACAAAGCAGGGCCGCACGAGCGCTCGACAAGGTCGGAACGAGCGTTTATCAGACTACCGTAGTGAGAACAAAGCTGGTGAAACACGTTACTATGCAGGTTCATCATCGAGAGAGATTTTTGAAACACCCCCGACGTTCTGGACGTTCCACAACTCAACGGTATGAGGAGTATTTTCGTCGAGGGTGATAATGAACGATATTCCTTCCTTTTTCAATTTTTTCATTCTTTGTTTCGTGGTTATCATACGGTTATGGCTATCCTTTGTTTTGCCGAGTCTTTTTTGCAATTTCGTTTTCATGGTATGGTTCTGCCGCTGGGCATCATATAACGCGATAACTGGTTTTTCTGCCTGGTAATGTCCGCACCGATCGCAGTAATAGCTCATAATCTTCTCTTGGTCATCTCCTTGACAGGAAACTTCACCATCACAACCAAGACATGTTTGTGTTTTCATCAATTCTCCTAACCAGGGCTAAAGAGATTATTTCACGAGTGATAAACGCCCAACGTGTGACCGGCTATCGTGTCCCAAGAAAAGATGGTTTCAGCCGCCTGGCGGCCGTTGCGCCCCATCCAGCGCCCGTGTTCGAAGTCTTTAAAAAGCGTTCCGATGCCCCAGGCAATGGAATCAGGATTGGGCGAGATCCGGTAACCGGTGACGTCGTGCCAGGTGATTTCCGATGGGCCGCCGTTGACGGTCGCGATAACCGGTTTTCCCGCGGCCCACGCCTCGAGGACCACGATCCCAAACGGTTCATTTCTGCTCGGGACCACAACGCCATCGACCGATTTGTACAGATCAATGAGCTCTTGGCGGGGCATCACGCCGTAAAAACGGCATGCATGCTGCACGCCGAGTTGCCACGCCCGGCGCTCGACCTGGCCGCGCATATCGCCATCGCCGGTGAAGATAAACTTGGCGTTCCCGTAAAACTTGAGCACATGCGGAATGGCCTCAACCAACAGATCCGGGCCTTTTTGAGCGGTCATCCGTCCCACGAAGAGTATGGTCGGATCCAGAGGACCGATGTGGTAGCGGCTTTTTACGCCTCCTGGGTTTAAAAAGCCGTCGAATTGCCAATACGAAATTCCGTTGTGTATGACGGCGGTTTTCCAATCCGGAACATTGTAGATCCACATTACTTCGCCCTTGAGGGCGTTGGAAACGGTAATAACCCGATCGGCGCAAAAGGTACCGTGGCGTTCGTGATCCATGATGCGGCGGGACGGCCCCTGGTAGAAATTATTTCCGCACCTGCCGTATTCGGTCGAGTGCATGGTCATGATGCCCTTGCGGCCTCGCCCCTGTTTTATCCATACCATCGCGTTGGACGCCATCCAGTCGTGGGCGTGCACGATATCGAAAGGCGCGCCCATGTAATCCTCGACATTAAACACCGCATTGACAAATGCCCGGCACATGTTGTTGACATCGTCGATAATATTGGCCGAACCGCCGTAGGGAACGCGATGATAGTGCACCCCGTCGATGACGGTGTATTGCCAGTCGCCGTGCCAACGCATCCGCGTGAAAACGTGCACTTCGTGACCCTTGCGCTGAAGCGCCGCCGCCAATTCGGTTACGTGGACCGCTACCCCGCCGACGGCAATCGAATGCAGCGACTCCCACGCAAGATGTGCTATACGCATCAAATGACTCCTGGTTAGCTCCTTGTACGTCTTCACCGTACGTCAATCAAGCTAAAAATCGTGCTCCAAAATCTCGTAGGCGCGCCGGCAGATTTCTTTCCCATACTCGACCCACATGCCTTGGCCCCAGTAGCGGTAACAGCTCGTCTGGGACGCAAGCAGATGAAACAGCGCGTTACGGAAACGGTGTTCGCTGGTGGATACCTCTCCTAAGGAAAGCGCCTTTTGATAAAACAGCGCGCTTACTTTTTCCATGGGCCCGATCAATTTGTCGTAACCGCGAACCCACGAAATATTGTTGGTCCAGCTTCCGCCTTCCATATGAAAGCGGCCGTCCTCTTTTTTAAGTTGCTCGATCGCCGTGCTGAGCTTTTCAGGCCCGCTGCCCGGTTTCACCCGGTCCCAGATTCGCTTTTGCATGATCGGCTGCAGCGCGGGCAAGTCGCGCTCTTTGATGCCCATGCCGAAAAGCTGCTCCAGGTACTCGCTCACGTTCATAACCGGCGTTTCGCTGCCTGAACTTTCGCGCATGACCTCTATATACTTGGGCGGGAATTCATTCATCATGACGCCGCCGTTTTCGCCGTCGGCTATCTGGGTGACGAGTGGGGGGATGTCGCGACCGGCGAGCGACAAGCGCGAGAGCCCGCGCGCCTCGTAGTATGGCTGCATCTGCGCGACCAGCTTGGTATCGCTGCCCTGGGTTTTGATGACGGCGATGATTTCTGCCGTCTCGCCGCTGGAACTGGTGCAGACGAGACGGTGCGGAATATGCTTGCGCTGCGGCCCGTCGCCGCTTTCCGGGCGCTCGACCGAATGCTCCTGCACCAGCACCCACTGAAAGCCGCAGTCCTTGAGGGTCTTGACAAATTCATAGGCAAGGTCCGGATGGTTGGGAAGCGCCATTTCGGCGGGAGAGAAACCGCGCACGCGTTCGAGCGCTTCGAATCCGAAAATGGCCGCAAACTGTTGCTGCCAGGCCTTGATGTGCAGGCGATAATCCTGCACCGGCGTCGAGGGCGCGACCGCATGCCCCCACGGGCAACCGAGCCATTCGACGCAGCGACGATAGTGTGGGTCGCAGGTAATGCGCTTGAGGTTGTCGAAGACGTCGTTTGCGCCCATGGCGCGCAAGCCGTGCAGTAACGTACCCGAATAATCAAGCATGATGCGCGGATTTTTGCCTTCGTCCACGAGCTGCGGAATGAATTCGCCCATGCGCTTGTAACACCAGAGGAAAACCGGCGCGTTATGGTTGTCGCCGATGCCCTGATTGTCCATCATGTATTTGAGATTGCTGATGATGGCGGCGGTGCGCAGGTCGCCGCCGCCAGCCGGAATAAGCGGCTGATGCATGTGCAGGGCAATGGCAAAGGCGCTTTTGACGCTCCCAAAATCGAGATGGCTTTCGTTCTTGAAAATGGTGAGTTTGGATCCCTGCTTTACCGCCTGGTCGACGAGATCTTCCGAACCCGATATATTCGGCAGGCCCTCGATGTTTTCGGGAATATGCGGATACATGGCATGTTTTCCTTTTTCCCCACATTGTAAAATGTCTAATTGAGATACCAAAAAACGTACTTTTTATTCGTGAGTTACGCTATTTCCCCGGAGTATCTCACCAAAACCGGGTATAAATTAAGCCTGATTAATCAGTAAGTCAATACCGAATCAGGAAGAACAGCTAATCGATCGTAGCGATAAACCTGCGTGTGGCTATAGATAAACGATACCGAGTGACGAGGATATCTCTGATATTCTAGCGCTCAACTGCCGCTTCCAACGCCTGGTTGATATCATCGAGGGTAGCTACCCCAAGGTTCTCTAAGGCATGACGCTTTTCAGGGTTTGTTGCTATTCCCCATTCTTTGACAATCGGCATAACTTCTGATTTTTGTAGATGATTGGCCGCGTCCCGCACCCCCTGAATGCCGACGGTGGAGTCCTCAAAGATATGGATCTCCACCTGCTGACCGTGCAAAACATCAAGCGGCTCTCGGAGTTTCTGCTTTTCTGCTACGGAAAGTGCCGCCTCGAGTGCTGCGCGCTCATTACCGCCAAGCGCCATGCCGATGGCCGCTAAAGCGTGAACCGGCGAGGGTTTGATGAATTGCTCGGGGCGGCGGCTGTGCTGCGCTGCCAGCCAAGCGGTGTGCCCGGCGCCAACCAGGGGTAAGTTTTTTAACCCGACCAAATCCAATGCAAGCTCGGCTTCGGGAGAATAGTCTTCCACTCGGCCTGGCAACGTGCGCGGCCAGCAGGGGCGCGACGTGTAGATTGCCGCGGATATACTACCTCGAGCGCATAAGTCCAGAACCACATCGCGGTACTTGGATAAAAGCGCCGGGCGATCGTAGGCGCTGATACATGAAGGAGTCTCAAATGCCGCTGGCATGCCATAATGCTTCGAAAATCCTTCGCTTCCCAAAGTGTACTGTTGAAAAACGCGCATGGCGGGAGAACGTGAAAAATCACGCGTGTGGTCGAGCAGCCCATGCAGCAGAATTTCGATCTGAGGCCGTAGACTAAAGTTTTTTACCTCTTCGAGAAGTGTCGATAGGGCTGCATCGGATGGATAGCCGAACCGCGGTATTGCCTGCGCTATTCGACGCGCCCACGCCGCGAGGTCGATCTTCGGTTGACTGGGCCCGGCCGCGTGAATGGCCGCAAGAGCCGGATCAATTTCGGCGGGGAGTGATATGGCGCTGTGCGCCCGCATAACCTCGACCAAGATAATCGCCACGCAGATGGCGCTCGAGTCCCATTCGCTGGTTATGCCAAAGGCCTCGAATGTTTCGATCGCGGCATCGTCAAGAAACCCTTCGCCTGCTCCCATGGCCCGGCTGAAGAAATGAACGGTGGCCTTGAGCGCCTCGCGGTACCCTCCCGGATAAACCAAGACATTGTCAAGGTCGAGGAGGAATATCTTCTTAACTTTCATCGTTGGTCCAAGGTCGCACGGGAATGCCGTGTGCTTGAAGGTATCGCTTGACGTCAGGAACGCTCAGCTGGCGAAAGTGAAACAGGGAAGCGGCCAACGCCGCCGAGGCGTGTCCCTCGGTGAAGGCCGTGGCGAAATGTTCGAGTTTGCCGGCCCCGCCCGAAGCGATTACCGGAATATTGACCGTGTCTGCTACGGCGCGCGTTAACTCGAGGTCGTAACCCGCCTGCGTCCCGTCGGCGTCCATGCTGGTGAGCAAGATTTCACCCGCCCCGCGTTCAGCGGCTTGCCGAGCCCACGCCAGCGCATCCACTTCCGTTGGCGTACGCCCGCCGGCCACGTAGACTTGCCAGCGCTGCGGCTTGCCCGGCTCACGGGGAAGTTGCTTGGCGTCGATCGCCACCACCACCGCCTGGCTCCCGAGCTTACCTGCGGTGATAGTGATAAGCTCAGGGTTGGCTACGGCTGCGGAATTCATGCTGATCTTGTCGGCGCCGGCGCGAATCAAGGCGCGCGCGTCTTCAAGACTGCGGATGCCGCCGCCGATGGTGAAGGGAATGAACACTTGATCCGCAACGCGGCGGGCAAGCTCAACCGCCGTCTGACGACGGTCGGAAGTGGCGGTGATATCTAGAAAGACCAGTTCGTCGGCGCACTCGGCTTCATAAACCCGGGCTTGCTCGACCGGATCACCGGCATCGCGCAGGCTGACGAAATTGATACCCTTGACCACGCGTCCGTTATCCACGTCCAAGCACGGTATGATGCGTCGCGCCAACATGGCTATCGGCCTTCCGCGATGGCCAGGGCCTCAGTTAAGTCCACGGTACCTTGATAGAGCGCCCGACCAATGATCACGCCTTCCACCCCCTGAGGCAACGCAGCACGCGCGCGCCTGATGTCCTCGATCGTCGCCACGCCCCCGGAGGCGATGACGCGCAACCCGCACGATTGCGCGAGCTCGCCCGAAGCTCGTGCGTTGACGCCGGTGAGTAACCCATCGCGTGCGATGTCGGTGTGGATGACCATCTCAACGCCGAGCGCTTTCATATGCCGTCCCAGATCAACCGCCATGAGGCCGCTGTCAGCTTGCCAACCGTGCAAACGCACGCGGCCTTCGCGGGTATCTATACCGACGGCGACAGCCTGCGCGCCAAAGGTCGCCAAGGCTGTTTTAACCAGTTCTGGATGCTTGACGGCTACGGTGCCGAGTATTGCTCGAGAGACCCCCGCCGAGACGACCGATTGCATGAGCTCTAATGAACGAATCCCGCCGCCGAACTGCACCCGCGGTCCGACAGCGCACAGCTTACGCAGAAGCGCCAAAAATTGCGGCGAGTCCGTGGGGCTCTCGTCGAGGGCGCCGTCCAAATTGATTACGTGCAGCCAGCGCGCGCCCAAAGAAGTCCAACGTTCGGCCACGACCACGGGGGAGTCCGCGAAAACGGTCTCTCGTTGCGGATCGCCTTCTTGAAGGCGAACCACCTTGCCGTTGCGCACATCAATAGCTGGATAGATTTCAAACGTATTCGTCGTCATATGCTCGTTCTTCAGTAGTTGATAAAATTTTGCAATATCTTAAGGCCGACCCGCTGACTTTTTTCAGGATGCAACTGAATGCCCCACGTGGTTCCCAACCCCACCACCGAAGCGAAGTTTTCGCCGTAATCCGTAACGGCCACGATCGCTTCCGGATTGGCCGGTTGGCAAATGTAGGAATGCACAAAGTACGCATAGGCGCCCGGCGAAAGCCCTCGCAACAACGCTGAATCGCGAACCGGTTGGATTTGATTCCAGCCCATGTGCGGTATGATCAGGTTTTTTCCCCGCAGCCGCACGACGCGGCCGGGAATGAGGCCCAGCCCTTTTTCCGGTTGATATCCCGCGCGTACCTCCTCGCTTTCGTCAAACAGTAACTGCATTCCCAGACAGATTCCTAGTAACGGCACGGAAGCCCGTGCCGCCTGCAGGATGGGTTCAACGAGGCCGCGCTGCCGCAAGCCTTCCATCCCGGCCGAGAAAGCGCCTACGCCCGGCAAGATCAATTTGCGGGCGCTACGAAGGTGGTCGGGATCCTGGGTCAGCATCACCGGGACTCCCAGGTGCTCAAAGGCTTTTTGCACCGAGCGCAGGTTGCCCAAGCCGTAATCGATTAACGCGATCAACTAAGGGTACCTTTAGTAGAAGGAATCTGCTTCTCGCGGCGCGCATCGATGCGCACGGCCATCTCAAGTGCGCGGCCCAAGGCCTTGAAAAGAGCTTCGGCCTGGTGGTGGCCGTCCTGACCCGCCAACACCCGAGCATGCAGATTGAGGCGCCCGGCCGAAGCGAGCGATTTGAGGAAATGCGCCACCAATGCCGTCGGCATCTGCCCAATCAGAGGGACATCCCAGTCCGCCCGAACGACGGCATACGGCCGGCCGCTGAGATCAACTGCGACCAAGACCAGGCTTTCGTCCATCGGCACGATCGCTTGGCCCATGCGCGTGAGGCCGGCACGGTCGCCCAGAGCTTTATCCAGGCAGGTGCCGAGCACCAGAGCCACGTCCTCGATGGTGTGGTGCGCGTCGATCTCCAAATCGCCGCGAGCCTGCACCGTGAGGTTGAACAACCCGTGGACCGCAACGTGCCGCAGGAGATGATCGAAAAAGCCGATCCCGGTGTTGATGTCATAGGTCCCGGAGCCATCCAGGGTAAGCGTTACCTGAATCTGAGTTTCGTTCGTTCGACGTTCGAGAGTAGCGGTTCGCATTGGTATACCTCGCGGTTCGTTCAGGATTTCTTGCAAAAGTTCATCGCCTATCGCCTGAACGGTTACATGGTTATACACCAAGTTTCCGCAATGCGCGCAGCAACGCATCGCTGTCCTGCGGCCGACCTACACTGATGCGGATGCAGTCACGCAGGTCGGGTCTGTCAAAATGGCGCACCAGCACGCCTTCCTGTTCCAGCGAGCATTTGAGAGCCAGCGCGTCCCGTCCCACCAACCGGCACAAAATAAAGTTGCTCTCGCTCGGATACACCGAAAAGCCTTCCATGGTTCGTAACGCTTCAAAGAGTCGGGCCCGCTCTGTCCGCAGCCGCTCGACGTTGGCCATCAACCAATCGGCCTCCTCAAGCGAAGCGAGCGCAGCTTGTTGACCTGCGCTATTGACATTGTACGGTTGCTTAATACACCACATGCGGGAAATCAACCAGTCGGGAAATGCTCCGTACCCGACCCGCAAACCGGCAAGTCCGGCCCATTTGCTGAAGGTGCGTAGCACCACCATATTGGAATGGTCGCGGATCCATTCAATGCGGCTTTTGCCGTAAAACTCGACATAAGCTTCATCCAAAACCACCAGCAGCGGCAACTCCAAGAGGCGTTGCAATTCCGAGTCCGATACCACACTGCCATCCGGGTTATTGGGGGAGCAGACGAATAATACCTTCGCGCGTGGTTCGGTTTTGACCGCTTCCGTAATGGCTTCGATGTCCAAGCGGAAGTCGGCGCGCCGCTTGACGTCGAGCAGACGACCGTGGTTGACCTTGGTAAGATACGCATACATCCCAAAGGTCGGTTCGCAGTTGACCACCACATCCCCGGGAGCAAGCACCGGGCGCAACAGCAGGTCAAGAAGCTCGTCAACCCCTGAGCCAGCCATGATCGTCTCAATCGGCAGGTTGAGATAATCGGCAAGCGCCCGTCTCAGGAGGGTGCTTCCGGGGTCGGGGTAGATATTTAACCACGTGCACGATTGCAGCGCCGCCCGTGCCCGCGGCGCTGGACCATAAGGGTTTTCGTTTGCATCCAGCTTGACAATCGTCTCGGGCGATCGGCCCAGGCGCTCGGCCCAGATCTCAAAGGGAACGATCGGGACGTAGGGCTCCACCTCATGAAAGACCGACTGGCATCGCAATCCGGGCGTTTCATAGGGAGTGTTGCCGGCTTCGCTCCGGGCGTCATCGTCTGTAGCCCGACACGATGCGGCTTGCGCGTGAGCGTCAAGCGCCTCAGCCCGCGCGATACGGGCCGCGTGCACGCTCAGCGCGCCTGCGGTGCGCTCGTCCAAGGCGATGACGTTGGTAATGCGGACAAAATCCAACACGTTGAGCGGGGAGGCGAAACGAGCCGTCCCTCCCGTAGGCATAACGTGGCTTGGACCGGCCGTGTAATCGCCCAAGACTTCAAACGAACGCTCGCCGATAAATAACCCGCCCGCGTGCGTGATACGGCTTGCCCACTGCCGCGGATTGCTCACCGACAAACACAAGTGCTCCGGCGCAAAGTCATCGGCCAGTTGCACGGCCTGGGCGATATCGCGGGTTATGATGATGCCGCTCTGCGCTGCTAACGCGACCTCAATCACGCTGCGCCGCGGCAGCAGAGGCAACTGGCGATAGACCTCGGTGTTCACCGCCGCGGCCAGGGTGCGTGACGGCGTCAAGAGAATCGCCGTGGCAAGGAAATCGTGTTCAGCTTGGGCCAGCAAATCGGCGGCCAACCAGACCGGGTTGGCCGTATCATCGGCCACAATCACCGTCTCGGTCGGTCCGGCCAATCCGTCGAGCCCGACCTGACCGTAGACCTGCTGCTTGGCTAACGTGACAAACAAGTTACCGGCGCCGACTATTTTATCGACTTTTGGAATGCTTTCGGTTCCAAAGGCTAAGGCCGCGATGGCCTGCGCCCCGCCCATGCGGTAGACGGCATCCACAGAGGCGAGATGCGCCGCCGCCAAGACTACATCGGGTACCCGGCCGTCGCTTTTTCCCGGCGGGGTAGCGACCACTATCTCCTTGACGCCCGCTACCTTGGCCGGAATAGCCGACATCAGCAGCGAGGAGGGCAGGGGAGCGCTTCCTCCCGGCACATAGACACCAACCCGGTTGAGTGGGGTGACGACTTGTCCAAGCTCGCCGCCAAGCTCGCTCGTTGACCAAGATGGCAACGGCTGGCGCGCATGGAAAGCCCTAACGCGGTCGGCCGCATAGCGCAACGATTTCTGTAACTCACCGTTCAACCTTGAGAAAGCCGCTGCATATTCCTCCGGCGGCACTACGAGTGAATCAAGTCGTAGGCCATCTATTTTCTCTGTCCAGTACAACACGGCGGCATCACCACTTCGCGCCGGCGCATCTTGAACTCCCGCATCCGCGCGAAGGTTTTTTCGATCTGCAGGGATAGTCGTTCCTTCGCGTATATCTTTGATGATTTGACGTACGGCTTCATACGGTGTTGTATCGACGCCGAAAATCCGGCGCAACCCATCGCGCACGGCCGGTGGGATTTCGCCGCCGCCGAGCCTCCGCCGCTGCAATATAGTCCGCTTCGCCTCGTCGACATCAATTATTCGAAGCATGGGTAACCGTCCTCGTATAAAGCAAAAAGCCCTCCGGGTTTACGAAGGGCTTTGTATAAAACAAAAAATTACTAAGCCGCTAAACCCTGAAACAGGGGATCAGACTCGAATGATGATGCAGCGTGCCGGTACAATACCACATACAACCCACACCTTTCTTAATTTGTTTAGGTATCATGAGCCGACCGGACTTGTCAACAAACATATAGAATAGGTATGGGCAAGCCCAGGTAGATCTGACACCACCTCTTTCTGCTCTCAGGAGCATGGGGAGCAAGGGATTGGCAATGTTGAAGGGAAAGCTTCCTTGGGGGGCTAGCCCCCCAAGGAAGCCGCGGCAACAAAAAAGGAGATGAGGTCAGGACCAAAATCCTCTTGAATGAAGGTTTGCGAAGACTTTCATCACAAGGAGGTACGGCCCTGACCCCATTTAGTTATTACGCCATGACCACCACGAAAGACCATAAATATTCGCTTCGCCTTCAGTTGGTGCAGTACGCCACGACCCACGGCATACGCCCCGCTGCGCGTGCCTTTGCTACCACCCCCAACACCGTACGGCGATGGCGTGCCCGCTTTGACGCCGGCGGTCGTACCTCACTCCAGGACCGCTCCCGGAGACCCAAGACCTGCCCCCACAAGACTTCCCGGTACCAAGAAGCGAAGATCCTCAACGCACGCAAGAAGGTTCCCTGCTTCGGACCGCGCCGCCTGCGCGACCTGTTTGGAATCACTGCTTCCTCTGGCGCCATCGCTCGCATCCTGCGCCAGCAAGGCTTATCGGGCCGCCGTCGCAAAAAGCGTCAGCGCAAAAACGACCTGCGGGCTATCAAAGCTAAATACAGATGCTTCCAACGCCTCCAGGCCGATATGAAACCCCTCTTCGATATCCCCGCCTACTGGCCGCAGATGAAGAAACTCGGCCTCCCCAAACACCAGTACACCCACCGTGATGTCAAAAGCGGTGCTCTCTTTATCTCTTACGCCGACGAGCTCTCCACCACCTACGCCACCATGACCTCCCGGCGCTTGCTGACCCACCTGAAAAAGCATCTCGTCAACCTCCGCCGTGCTATCTTGTCCACCGACAACGGCGTCGAATATGGTGGCCATGACAAGAACGAGCGGGAACGAGGCTTCCATGCCAAAATCCAGCAG
Source organism: uncultured delta proteobacterium (assembly GCA_963754925.1). Taxonomy (GTDB): domain Bacteria; phylum Myxococcota; class B64-G9; order B64-G9; family B64-G9; genus CAVWHX01. The sequence goes on along the minus strand of CAVWHX010000003.1, from coordinate 718,880 downwards.
GCCGGGATCATCCACCGCTTCCTGCCCCCTGCCACCCCAAACGCCCACGCCGATGTCGAGAGTTCCCATGCATCCATTGAACAGGAGTTCTTTGATCTCGAACCATTTACATCCAGACAGGACTTCTTCCAGAAGGTCTCTATCTACCAACACTGGTGGAACTTCGCCAGACCCAACTACTCCAAGAGCGCTAAAACACCCGCACAACTCTTGGAGGATGAAGGCCTTGACCCAAGCATCCTCTTGCTCCTACCCGTTGACCTTGAGGCCTGGTTCAGGACGACGACTTACTTTCCTCAGGTGGTGTCACATCTACCTGTTGACGCCGCATATAGAATAGGTAGTGTCTCAGTTTGAGGCTTATGGGTATTCGTCGAACGACACCGCGATCACCACTGCAGGGCTTCGTGGACTTCAGACAAGGAAGGAATTCCTGCCCGTCCCCCTAATGAGCGACATTTGAGGCCCGCCGCGGCATTGGCAAAGCGCATGCGCTCTCGCAGCGGAAAGCCTTGCAGCATGCCGTAGATAAAGGCTCCGTGGTACACATCGCCGGCGCCGGTGGTGTCAACCACCTTGACTGACAGGGCCGGGACGATGTAGGTCTCGCCGTTTTCCATGCCCACCGAGCCCTCTTCGCCGATGGTGACCACGACCGTTCGCGGTCCCTTCATCTGGAGCAGCCTCAAGCTCTCGGCTAACGCCCCGCGACCGACCTCGGCCGCGAAGCGTTCCGACGCCACCAGTACGTTGGTTAATTTCATAAGCTCTTCCATACGCGGCCGCGGACTACCGGCGTCATAGACCACGGTAACCCCGTGATCGCGGGCGTAGCCCGCCGCGGCGATCTGGGCGTCGATGGTCAGGCCGTCCACATGGAGAATTTTGGCCCCATCGATCAAATGCAACTGGACTTCTTGGGGTGTTATCAGTGAAACATCGCCGCGCGTCCAGAAGATCCCCCGTTTTCCCGTCTTTCGGTCGACCGCAATAAAGGAAAACGGCGATACTTTGCCGGGCTCGATCACCAGACCGCGCGTGTCCACTCCCGCCTCGCGCAGTCCCTGGCGGATAAAGTTCCCAAAGTCGTCGTCAGAGATTTTACCAATGTAGCTGGTTTCGACCCCAAAGCCGGCCAAGGTCACCAAAGCAGTGGAAACGGGTCCACCGCCTTGCATGCTGAGCTCGATAATTTCGGTTCTCTTATCGCTCTCGGGAAAGTGGTCCAAGACTCCGATATAGTCGACCGTGCAGTGACCTAATCCCACCACATCGAACGGCATGTCTGAGCTCCCAACCTGTTCCCCGCCCATACCTGCTTAACCGGTTAACAATCGCGGCACTCCTGCTCCCAACTACGGCAAGCAACAATGAGCCCGCGCAGAAATCCTCTTGGTAACGTGGTACCTCCGGGACACTATATAAATTTCTGACTAAGCACAATGAGACAAAGCCCCAAAATTTTATGAGAAACAACCATCGCAGTCAAGAAAAGGGACTCATTTTGCACTGGCGCGAAAAGCCACTTGCCGGTGCATTGGTATTTGGGATAAGTAATTCTTGAACGAAGGAGGATAGCCGGCATGAGTAATCCATCGACCGCGACTCCCGGGAACACAGTCACCGACAATCTGGCAGAACAAATTGCATCGGGGAATACGGATGCCTCCGCTGAATTGTGCAAACAGCTGGGCCTGCCAGCTGAGGAACTAACCACCCTGTTGGCGCGCGCCGTCGAACTTGTTAAGAAAGGTTCCGATCCGCGTGAGGCAAGCAAGCTGCCGCCCGCCTTCCAAATTGCCTTGATGAAGCTTGCCGAACGCGACGGGCAGACCGATCTTGTCGTTGATCTGCTCGCCATGAGCAATGATAAAGAGGCCAAGAAAGAGGCGCGTCGAATACTGCACAAGTTGCGCAGCCGCGGCCTGTCGATCGACATCCCCAAGGAGTCGGGGCCGTCGATCCTTGAACGAAAGGTGTTCGAAGAGCCGGAGCTTCCCTGCTATTTCAGCCCGCCCGATGGCGCCGGCAATCGAACGCTCCTTCTGACTCGCTATGCCCACGGCGGGGTGGAGGTATTCCACGCCGAATTGAACGATACGAATGGGCTCATGCAATTCAATGGCGGCAAGCTCGGGCGCCATCGGTATCGCGAGCTTATTCGGGATTTACTCGATGAACGTGGCGGTGGCTTGATGCTCGAAATTTCTTACGGCGAGGGCCGGTTTCATCTCGCGCGAGCCGTGGAGGTTGCCCGGGGGCGCAATCGTTCCCTGCCTGATAGCTACCTGGAAGCGAGCGCCACGTTAGGGGTTTCCTCGGCAACGGATGCTCCGCCGGACCCGCTCGAGCTGTTTCCGCCCGAAGCCTCGGTCGGTCAGGATGCTCTCGTCCAAGCCGGTGCGGAGTTAATTGATCTGCCTGAGTTTAGCAACTGGTTTCCCGAGGAGGCGGTACTGCAAAAGTTACAAGCGCAGCTTTCTGAAGCGGCCATGAGCCAGGTGGCGATCAACGAACAACAAAAAATTGAGCAGGTAGGGCGGGTGATCGAAAACGCCCCGGCGGTTGTGCTCGAGGGCAAAAACGAGCGCATGGTCTATCAGCGACGTTTGTTAGATATGGCCGTGTGCTTCCAGCGCAAAGGCCGCATTGAACAGGCTCGACATAGTGCCGCCGTGGCCTGGCACCTGACGACGGAGGGCTTTCAGCCGAAGGATAGCCCGTTTTTTGTCCGCATGACGAAAAAGATTTTTCATGACCCGGCGGAAATCGTCAAAAGTTTCGCCAATCAAAAGAATGCCGAAACACCGCATTCAAACGACCCTGGGAACTTGATTGTTACCCCCTCATAAGACGGTGCCGAACCCGGAGAAGAAGACCCATGAAGACTGGTCAGCGGATCGGCCGCTTTGAGTTGGTCGAACAGGTCGGCCAGGGGGGTATGGCGGAGATCTTCCGAGCGACCGAACGCTTGCCGAGCGGCGGCGCGCGGACCGTGGCGATAAAACGCCTGTTTGCCAAGCTCGCGGCCGACCACCAGTATGTTGAGATGTTTGTCAATGAGGCCAGCATCGCGGCCGGAATGCAGCACCCGAATATCGTTCGCACCTATGGTCTGGTCAACTACCAGGCGTATTATTACATCATCATGGAGTACCTCGTTGGCGTCAATCTCGACGAGCTCCTTTCGCCCAATGCCTCGGCTTCCACCATGCTCACTATTCCGCAAGCCACCTTCATCGCGCACGAGGTCGCTTTGGGTCTTGCGTATGCGCACCGGGGCGGCGCCGACGGGCCGATCATCCACCGCGACGTCAGTCCGGGCAATATCCTTATAGGCAGTCAGGGGGCGGTTAAGATCGCCGACTTTGGCATCGCCAAGGTGCTACAGGCGGTGAGCCAAACGTTGCCGGGCATCATCAAGGGCACCTATGAGTACATGGCCCCGGAATATGTCAAGGGGCTTTCATTCGGCAGCCAAGCCGACTTGTTTTCATTGGGCGTGGTGCTGTACCAAATGCTGACCGGTGTCAGTCCTTTTGCCGCCGTGCAGCCGCGCGATATTTGGGAGCGCGTGATACGGCTCGATCCTCCGCCTCCCAGCAAATTTGTTCCGGAGGTGCCGGATGCGCTCGACGCGTTGGTATCGAGGGCGCTCGCTAAGAGCCCAGTCCTGCGCGTGGTGTCGGCGGAAGAATTGGCGGAAGGCTTGGAGCCGTTTTTCGAGGACCTCGGCTCGTCGATGGTAGCTCGGCAGTTGGCCGAGCGCGTGGCCGAAAAAATACAGCAGCAGCAAAGCAGGGTTTCACCAGGCGAAGCGGGAGCCCCGGAGGATACGGCCGAAGGAGCCGCTACCGAGCCAGAAAACGATGAGCTACTGGATCTGATTGAACCGGTTGATGACGCGCGCGGTTCCGTGGGCACATCGGATCAACCGATAACCCCGATGCCGAGCTCACCGGAAATCCGGCGGCCCCGGCGGTGGCCATGGGTTGTGTTTCCGTTGCTGCTGATCATGTTAATCGCCGCAATAGTACTGCTGTGGCCGCAGCCGAATGGGTTGATTTCGGTGACCACGGATGCGTTGGCCAATGTCTCCATCGACGGCCAGCTCATTGGAACAACACCGCTGCGTCTATCGCTTTCGGTGGGGAAACACGAGGTCGAACTGAGTTGTCTATCGAGTGATATCAAAAATAGCTACCAGGCGCTGATTGCCTCCAAGCAAGAAACGCAAGTGAGGATGAAATGTAAGAAACCACCCCCCGAAGTGAGGGCGGACAAGAATTCGGAGAAGAAGCCAGAAACGAAGCCGAAGCCGAAACCGAAACCGAAGACGAAGCCGAAAACGAAACCGAAACCCTCAGCTCTGCGCAAGAGCACATGAAAAGGGATGAGATGATCGACGCCACAGCGCACGGCGACACAGCGCACAGCGCCACAGCGCGAAGTGCCACAGCACACGGTCTTTCCAGACATCTGCTGCAGCCCTGGGGACGGATTCTGGGGGGGTTCTTCTGCAGTATCAACGAGGTTTCTCCAGGAATCACCCAGATCAGCCTTTCCAGTCGAGCATCTCGCATCGTTGACATGCAGGTGTCTTTGTATTTGGTAGGCGGCGTGCTCATTGACGCCGGTTTCGTTCATGCTCGTGAGCCGCTCCTGCGGGTGCTCGCTCCGGTCAAGCTTCGGGCCATCTGTCTCACCCATCATCATGAGGACCACAGCGGCATCTGCGGAACGTTGGCTAAGCTATCCGGCTGCCCGATATACCTGCGCAACATCGATCGCCGTTTCGACGAGGGTGTCGTCCGCTTCAAGCCGTACCGCCTTTTTTGGTGGGGTGTGCCTGACCGCTATGAGCCGCTCGAAATGCCGAAGCGTATCGAAACAAACGATCGCCTGTTGCGGACGGTGCCCATACCCGGGCACTCTTCTACACACACGGCGTTTTTTGACGAACAGAGCGGCAGCATTTTTGTCGGCGACCTGGTCATGAACAAAGGAGTCAGCGCGGTTATGTCGCACGAGAACCCCTTTGAATCCATAGTCTCACTGCGGCGGGTGGCCGATCTTTCGCCGGCGCGCATGCTCACCGGACACGGTCTGGTCCTTGACAATCCGGTGCCGTTCTTACGTGAAAAGGCCGATACGATCGAACAGGCAGCTTTGGAGGTGGTGCGGCTTCATCGTAACGGGCTTTCCGACCGGGAGATTGTTCGGCGGGTATTTCCGAAAGGCCGGGGTAAGGATCTCCTCATGGCGGCCGTTACCGGTGGGCAGTTTTCGCGGCTCAACTTCGTCCGCGCCTGCATCCGATTTTCCGAAAAGAGGGATTCCCACAGTAGTCGGTCTTAAAATATCAAGAGGGGCAACAGAGAGGTTGTCGATGCTTTCACCGAAAGGCTTAAATCGGTTGCGGGCTTCGAACACGTTCCGGAACCATTGCCGATGCGTAACTCAATGAACGCAGTCGTCAACCACCTATTCTTTGCGAGCCACCAACCGGACCGAGAACGTGTTCGGCTCGCGTCCGTTACCGCAAATGAATTTTACGGCGATCCGAACCGACACTTTTTTTGGGAACTCGTCGCGCGGGCCTAACCAGTGTCACCCTTACTAATTTTAGTAGTAATGTTAGGAGCACGGGGCGCAAATATGGTAATACAAGGAATCGACATATTGTTTAATATTTAGAAAGTTATAACCTATGAACCAAACCACTCAATCCTTTTGGAGTCTATCCGTTACAGAAATACTTACCAGGCTTCAGGCAACGGCCAACGGTCTTACAGCCGATGAAGCTAAAGAGCGGCTCACACGCTATAGCGCAAGTCGCCTGAAACCCAAAAACGCTCCGATGCACTGACGCTCCTGGTCGCGGAATTTAAGAGCCCGATTATTCTCATTCTTTTATTTGCAACAGGAGTGTCATTGTTTTTGCATGATCCGGTTGATGCTTCAATAATTCTTACTATCGTCGTTATAAGCGGACTCCTTGGTTTTTGGCAGGAGCACGGCGCATCCAATGCCGTTCAGAAATTGCTTGCCATGGTACAAATTAAAGCAGCGGTCCTCCGCGATGGAAATCAACAAGAAATTCCCGTCGAAGAGATCGTGCCGGGTGATATCGTTATCCTGAACGCCGGGGATATTGTTCCCGGAGACTGCCTGCTTCTTGAATCGAAAGATGTTTTTGTAGATGAAGCCATGCTGACGGGAGAAACGTTCCCGGTTGAAAAAGCTATTTCGGTGCTACCTGCCGATACCGCCCTCGCGCAACGAACAAACGCCGTATGGATGGGAACCAATATCGTAAGCGGCAATGCAAAGGCGTTAGTAATCGGTACCGGCAAAGAAACCCAGTTTGGCAAGGTGTCGGAACGGCTTAAACTCAAAGCGCCGGAAACAGATTTTGAACGTGGCATTCGAAGATTCGGTTATTTTCTTGGGGAAGTCACCCTTATTCTGGTCGTCATCATCTTTGCCGTCAATGTTTACTTGCACCGGCCCGTCCTGGACTCTTTTCTTTTTTCCATGGCGCTTGCGGTTGGGTTGACTCCACAATTATTGCCCGCCATCATCAGCATCAATCTTGCGCATGGAGCCAAAAAAATGGCTCAAAAGAAAGTGATTGTTAAGCGGCTTGCATCAATCGAAAACTTCGGCAGCATGAATATACTATGCTCCGATAAAACCGGCACACTCACCGAAGGAATCGTGCAGGTACAATCCGCGCTTGATGTGAATGGGGCTTCAAGCGATAAAGTCTTTCTTTTCGCCTATCTCAATGCTTGTTACGAAACCGGCTTTACGAACCCCATCGATGAAGCCATCCGTACCTATCGCACGATTGACCTGTCGGAATACCGGAAAAAGGATGAGATCCCCTATGATTTTCTTAGAAAACGTTTGAGTATCGCGGTCACCCACGGCGATGCCCATGTGATGATAACCAAAGGCGCACTGGCTAATATACTCGATGTCTGTTCGTTCGCAGAAGCTAAGGATGGAACTACTATTGAAATCGCATCAGTGCAAGATGAAATACAAAAATACTTCGCGGAGTTTAGCAATCAAGGCCTTCGCACCTTGGGCATTGCTTATAAAAATATGCCATCGGAAGCGCTCATCAACAAAAGCGATGAGACCGGAATGACGTTTTTAGGGTTCCTGACCCTTTTTGACCCGCCAAAGCCAAATATCGCAGAAACCATTGCCAGCTTGAAAAAACTTGGTGTTTCACTCAAAATCATTACCGGCGATAACCGCCTGGTCGCAGCCAACCTCAGCCACAAGATGGGGCTATCCGATACAGCCATTATAACCGGCCCGGACCTCCGTAAGATGAGTGATAGCGCGCTGCTTAGTCGTGTGAACGAGGTGGATATTTTTGCCGAAATTGAGCCCAATCAGAAAGAGCGGATTATTATCGCTATCCGAAAGGCTGGAAACGTTGTGGGATATATGGGCGATGGTATCAATGATGCCTCCGCGCTCCATACTGCCGACGTTGGAATTTCAGTCGATACTGCCGCCGATGTTGCCAAAAATGCTGCTGATATCGTATTGCTCGAAAAGGATCTAGGCGTTTTGGTGGAGGGTGTACGCGAAGGACGAACGACCTTTGCCAATACCCTAAAGTACGTGTTTATGGCCACCAGCGCTAATTTTGGGAATATGTTCAGCATGGCAGGGGTTTCCCTCTTTATTCCATTTCTTCCCTTGCTGCCCAAACAGGTTTTACTCACCAATTTGATGACCGATTTCCCCGAAATGACCATCGCTACCGACCGGGTAGATAACGAAATGGTTGACTATCCCCGGCGCTGGGACATCAAGGCCATCCGCAAGTTTATGATTACCTTCGGTCTGGTAAGTTCTGTGTTTGACTACCTGACCTTTGGCCTGCTATTACTCCTCCTCCATGCCACGGAAGGTCAGTTCCGGACCGGTTGGTTCTTGGAGTCGGTTGTCTCAGCATCATTAATTGTGCTGGTAATTCGAAGCCGGAGGCCTTTTTTCAGGAGCAGGCCCGGAAAATATCTGTTAATGGCAACGCTGTCAATTGTTGTTATAACGTTGATTGTACCATGTACCCCGATTGGAAATATTTTTGGATTCAGCCCGCTGAGCTTTTCAACGTATTTACTTTTATTGCTGATCGTGGCGGCTTACATAATCGGGGCAGAAATTACCAAAACAGTTTTTTATAAGAAAGTTAAACTTTAAGGGGGCAGGATACTGTCTCAGCAGCTATGCACTGAAATGAAAAGAAAAGTGGCCCACAGGTTACCTAACTATATTCTCTCATTTTTTGCACGTCTCTACAGGAATGTCGTAATAAGGAATATAAAGAGGAAGCCCAACGTTGCCGCTACTGCAATTTTTAGGATACTGTGCTCTTGACTCTCCGGGAGAAGACTCGCAGCTCCTACAAAAATGAACTCGCCGGCAAAAACCGCCAGCAATATTGCTAGGGTATTTTGCGGGAATTTTATGATTGAAGTGAGCAGAACTCCAAGCAGAGGCGCGAGACCATCCATAACAAGAAAGAGCAATGCCTTTTTTTCTGACTGTTTGTTCTTGAGCATCAAGGCCACGGTATTGACGCCGTCCGGCAGATCATGGATTATTATTGAAAGGGCCACCACGATGCCAATAGAGAAGCGCACCTGAAACGCTATCCCCATGGTGAGGCCATCCAGGAGGCTTAGCAGAATAAGGCTTCCTGCGCCAATGGGCCCCATGATATGCCCCTCAGAAGCTATCCCCTTGATAGGATGGGCTGAGAAATATTTCTCCAGAAGTATGAAAAATAGGAACGATACCACAACAGATACCATGATATACTTAACTGGGATTCCGGATTTTATTGCAATTTCCAAGCTTTCAGGCAGTATTTCTATGAGCGCGACGGTTACGATACTCCCTGCCGCAAAAGCAAATATAATCGAAATACTTTTTTTGAATTTTAAAGTGATGAACCCGCCGAGGAGCGTCGATAAAAATGTTAACAAAGCCAATAGTATTGCTAAGAGGTTCATTTTCAAATACCAGTTTAATTATATTTTCCAGGCCAATAAAACATTATTCTTGAAAAAAGAAAGCCTCCGACTGATGTGTAACGGTGAAGCTTTAAACTAATCGGGGCAAATAGAATTATTTTAGAAATCCCTGAATAATTCTATTTACGGCCTGATCGTAGGTCATTCCGAGACTCATTAACTTGGTGAGCTGATCGTTGGCGATTTTACCAATGGAAGCTTCATGCGTTAGTTCGGCATCGGGATGTTTTGCTTTAAGTGAAGGCGTTGTTTCATTAGTGCCGTTATCCATAATGATGGCATCACATTCAATATGGCCAAAACACTTGTTAAGCGCTTCTAGGGTGGCAAAGAAGGTTTGTTTGGAATTCCCTTTTATCACTGAACGAGAAACCATATTAGCCCGGCTATTGGCTCCCTGCAAAACGATGTTATTGGTGGATACTGCTTTTTGATCACTGTCAGTTAATACTCTTTCCGTAATCAGCAAAAGACTGTTAGGTCCCAGAGTCGCTTCGTTGAGCCGTTTAGCTTCATCAACACCACGTATTTGGGTCAGTTGCATTTCAGCGGTTGCGCCTTCATCTAAGAACACCTTTGTTGTGGGATTGAGAGTACGGCGGCCGCTTCCCTCACCCATGGCAAAGTGCTTTTCCACGTATGCTATCTTTGCCTTTTTCCCGACCTGAAAATCATGAATACCCGCATGGCCTTCCGCTTCGGATGAGCCGCAATGAATCCCGCAACCGGCAATGATAGTTACCTCTGAACCTTCTCCAATGATAAATGAATTATAGACCACATCATAGAGACCGGCCTGACTCAAAATAACGGGAATGTGGACCGATTCATTTTTTGTGCCCGGTTTGATAGTCACAATAATGCCGTTGCCCTCCGGGTTTGTTTCTATATCAATATTCGTCGACTTTTGACGATCGAACAGTTTGCCATTCTTCCTGATGTTGTAGGCGCCTTTGGGCAGAGCATCGAGATCGGCAACTGTTTTTAATAATTCTTTATCTAAAGCATTCAGCACCTTCTTCTCCTTTACAATTATTCTGATACGTGCAAGCGCTCAAGTCCCTAAGCAGCGGCATCGCATTTTGTAAATTTCCGGAATAGACAAATCGCCCCTTGTCGATTATCAAAATGACGTCTGCGGCTTCAAGAAAAGCCCGATTATGACTGATAACAATAGTTGTCGTGGGATGTTGGGCAAGTTCCTTTTTTAACAGACCTACCATTGGGTTGATTGTCCATAAATCAATGCCGGTATCCGGTTCATCGTAAATTGCTAGTTTCGGATTGCGGGCAATGGTCGTCGCCAATTCTATTTTTTTTATTTCACCGCCGGAAAGCTTTGCGTCAACTGCTTTATCCAAAAAAGAGAGCGGGCAGATTCCTACGTGCGAAACTACTTTTAAAAGTTCTTTCTCATCTTCAAGACCTGTTGCGATAGAAATGAGATCATGAAATGTTATTCCTTTAAATCGAGCCGGCTGCTGAAAACTATAGGCAATGCCTATTTTTGCCCGTTCGGTAATTGAAAGATTGGAAATATCTTTGCCTTCAAAGATGATTTGACCTTGCGATATGGGATTGATACCCATGATCAGTTTGGCCAGAGTTGTTTTCCCGCTGCCATTGGGTCCGGTGATAGCGTAAAACTTGCCTTGCTCAAATGTGAAATTGATACCGGCGATAATGTTTCGTTTGCCGCCATTGCCGCCATTACTATCTGGCACCGTAAAATATAAATTTTTTAATTCCAGCATTCAGTTAACCCTACCTTTTAATATTTTCACTTGCCGGTGAACATAGGATAGGTATTTTTTGATGTCAATGCGGATATTATAATTTGCATGTACTTTGGGGGTCTTCCTACACAACGAAGTTCCTCGGCCGGGCACAGCCATCCCCTGCCGTGCCCGTCCGTGAACCGGATCTGCAGGAGCTTCTTCTTATTACTAAAACAGTTTTTTAAAGAAGGTTAAAATTTTGAAGATTTGTGTTCCGATGAATAAGATCCCCATCTCGACCGGCGCTGCTGGTCACGAGCGCCTTGCAACGTCATTTATGCATTACATGCATGCGGGGCTAGCGACTTGAGCAGGGCGTTGCGCACCCCTTGCCAGCCCTCGAACAGCGGCGTTAGCTCAAACTCAATCATATCGGCTAACAACACGAGGTCGCGACGCTGATACGCCTGAAACATCTGCTCGACCTGTTCTTTGATTTGTGCGTAGAAGTGATCGAGGACGTTGCCTTTGTCGCCCACCTGCGATCGGCCGAAGGCCAAAAACTTTAAAAACATCGCCAATTCGTCAATCGCTGAGCTGAACAACGGTCGGAAGTGGGATTCATTTCCCACACGCAGATGTTCGGTTGAATGGCGCAGGGTTGAGCAGATTCGATCCATCTGCGCGGCGGAGGCCAAAAGCCCGCGTACCAGCATGTTGGTGGAATCGCATGGGTAATCCATCGCCAGGACCGGACTGTCCACGTGAACGTCGCTGATAGCTTGCCCATTCGGGATGTGGTCTGCCACGTGGCGCTCCAGTATGTCGTCGGTGAGAATGCAGGCCGGTGCCTCCATCTTCAGGATCTCACCGTTAAGTACTGATACGCTCATTGTTGCGCTCCCTTCTTGATATAGTGCTCCAATGCTTGCTGGAGCACCCTGCTCCCGTTATGGATGATCTCGTAAAGGATCTGTGAGAGCTCGAGGCTCGAGATGAGATCATCCGACTGCCGTTCCCCCTGCTTCCGAGCGGCCTGAAGGGATTCCCGAATCACCGAATTAATTTCCGGGTGGTTTGCCAGAAGGTCGTTGAGCGTATGTTCTTGTTGATCGAGCTCGGCAAGCGCAATGGTATCCCCTGCCGCGAGGGCCCGGCGGCACGTGGCGGCTATGTCCAAACAAGCGGCGGCGCAGCGCGTAAGCTCTTCCAGACCGGAGTGAAGCTGCGCCAGGCCTGCCAGGACCCGTTCACGTTCGGTGGCGTGCGGCTGCGGGAGATCCTTGATGAGTGCAGCGAAATCAATGTGTGGCCGGCCGCTGAGCCGAGCAGCCACTTCACAAAAACGGCGGGGTTCCGTTTGGCCTATCAATAGGATCGGATCTGCCCCCATCGCCAGCGCGAGGTTGAAGGCAACGTGTGCTGCCGATTGCCCCGAAAGCTCGACGGTATTCTCGCCGCGCAATGCATAGATTTTCGCGGCAAGCGGGTTCGACAGAGCGTAGTAAAAAAATTTTCGCTCGGCACAAACTGCTGCCGCGGATGGATGACAATCAGTGCGCAAAACCAGGTGGCGGAAGAAATCACCAGGATAACTTTGGAAATAGGTATCTAATCGAGTTGCGTCAGTCACGAGGGTGAGGTCAGGGCGGATGCCCGCCGCCATCAATGGTTTGAGGTTTTGCGCGGGAGCCAGTACCAGGAAACGTTCACGGCACTGAGTTAGTTCCTGAATTGTCGCATCTAAATATGAACCCGGCGAAACTATCACCGCTGCCAGCGGGTACTCGGTCAGATCGCGCAGTTGTTGGATCGAAGAACAGGCAAGCATGGCTGGTATGTTTTCGACGGTCGCCAGGGACACGCTTTGAGAACGGAAACCGTCGGCGAGACAACCGGTTTGATATTCCTGCATGTACGCATCCAGGTGGTTGTGAACATCGGTTAGTCGTTGTGGATACAAACGAGCGTACGACGGAATGGCCATCATTTGGACAGAAGCGGCGTTGGGGTAGCGCGTTTGAAATTTATCCCGGAGGGCGGCAATCGAGTCGGTAATTTCGACATTGGTTCCCGTCGGAAGGGCGATGTTGTTTGTTCGCCAGAGCGTCGCAACCCGTCTATCGGGTTCGAAGGCCAGAATGTCGCTTATGCCGCAATCGAGTAGCGCCCGCAGGTGATACCCCAGACCGACGCCGAAAATGATCCAGAGAGCGTCTTTCGGTAATGCACGTTCGGCGAAGAGACCGTGCGCCCAGTCGAGCGCCTCGTTATCCGGGTCGTCGATGCTGTGGATGAAAACGCCATTAATGCGCAGGGTAGGCTTTCCATTGTTGGCGACCAGCAACTCAGGCCTCGGTGCAACATGCATATGCTGGGTGAGTACGGTCTGGGCTAACACGGTGGTATCCCCTCAAGCAGATAGGTTTTAAGAGCTAGTCGGTCTTGAAGAAGGCGCGGATTTCTTCTACCGCCTCGTTATGCATCTGGCAAATGCGCGACTCGGTAACCTCAAACAAGAGCGCGATCTCCTTGTAGCTCATCCGCGCATAGTAATAGAGCGAAATGACCGTTCTGAGACGCTCGGGCAGGCAACGAATGCTGGTTACCAGGCGTCGGCGTAGCTCCTTTCGTTGCAACGCTGCGTCGGGGCAGGCGCGCCCGTCGCGGTCAACCGCTTGGACCTCATAAGCTTCCTGGTCGAACAGGCTTAACGGCAACTCCAAACACGGGGTAAGGCTGCCGGCTAACATGTTATAATCTTCCAATGGCATACCCAGCTGTTCGGCCATCTCTTCGTCGTCTGGTGGGTGTCCCAAGCTGCCGGTAAGCTCGTGGCGGGCCTTGTCCATTTGATGAATTTGATGCCGCCTGCGACGCGGCACCGGATCGCGCGCCCGCAGCTCGTCAAGAATGGCGCCCTTGATGCGAAACTCGGCGAAGGTGCCAAAGTTAAGCCCGCGCTCGGGGTCGAAACGCTCAGCCGCCGAAAGCAGTCCGATGCAACCGGCAGACACCAGATCGTTGACATCCACCGAGGCCGGCAGGTTGCGGGCAATACGGTGAGCCACCCGCCGCACCAGCGGCAAGTAGGATTGCACTATCGTTTCGCGATCGACGGTCGCCGCCTGGTGTTGTTCCTGGTGATAGTGTTTTAGCGCAGCGTTCATGGCGTTTCTCCCGCGGTGGCCGCAGCGTTTTGGCGTAGGAGCCGCTCCCAGAACATCTTCATGCCGCCGTCCTCGCCCTTCGGCGGCGGCGTGCTCAGAAGCTTCGTGGCCAAGTGGTCCAGGCTGAGGCTGGCTGGTGAATTGGGGAACAGGTCCACGAGGGCCTGGCGGGCCATGACGGCGCGATTGAGATTCTCATCGCGCGGCACGCTGCCGAGAAGACCGATTGAAACATCCAGAAAACGGTTAGTGACCGTCGTGAGGCGGCGGTATACCGTTCGACCCTCCTCCTCGGTTTCGACGCTGTTGACCAACAGGTGAAAGCTGCGGTTGTAGCGGCGCTGGCAGAGGATCTGGATCGTGGTGTAGGCATCGGTAATTGCGGTGGGTTCGCGGTCGGTTACCACAATCACCTCGTGCGCGGCGCCGGCAAAAAATTGTACGTCTGGGGTGATGCCGGCCGAGTTGTCGATTACCACGGTATCAAAGCGATCTTCCAAGGTGTCTATCTGATCCAAGATGGCGTAACGCTGTTGATCGTTGAGGCAGGTCATCTCGTATACGCCAGAGCCGGCGGGGAGAACCCACACGCCGCCCGGCCCCTCAACGAGGATATCCGTCAGGTCGATATGCCCGAATACGACGTCGTAGAGGGAAAAACGGGTGGTCAGGCCCAGAACGATGTCGATGTTGCCCGACCCCAGGTCGGCGTCGATAAGCAATACGCGTCGCCCGCGACGGGCCATCAAGATTGACAAGTTGGCGGCCACGTTGGTTTTCCCCACGCCGCCTTTTCCGCTCACTATCGCCATCACCCGCAGGTCGTTGTCCGTCTGTCCGCCGGAAAATTTCACGTCCTGGGTCGAACAGGCAGCGTTATGTGGTGGGAGAGAAACGGGTGTGCCTTCCCATGGGGAAACATTCGGTCCGTGCGCTCGGTACATTACATCCTCCTCTCATTTGGTTTTTGCAAAGCACATGCCAGGAAGACGAGAATGTTCGAAAATTGATGTTAGTTGATTGTTTTAAAAAGATATTTTGTTTTATCTAGTCACGCCCGCAACCCCGATTTACTGGTCACTAGTCAATGCTTTGACAGAAGGGCACCTCAACCGGGTCATGCTTTTGACTATTTCTTTGTTGGTTATTGACAACGCAGGGGTTGAACGGATAGGTTCTATTTGATAGATGATTTTTTTTGATGCCTGAATAGAAAGCGGCGGTTTATTCTTGTTCGCCCCGCAAATCAACTGGTTAGTCCGATTCGCAAGAGGAGTTGATGTTGAGTGTTCTTGAGAAACGACCCGAGATTCGCTGCCGCCAGCTTCTCAGTAAGATCAAGGCGCTTGAATCCTTCGATGCCGCGGTAAGGAAACGGGTTCTTGAACGATTTTCTAAGGCGGCCTTAAAGGACATTCAACAGGCTAAGGAAGATCAATGGCTGCCCGTGGAATACAACATAGAGCTCAGTGAGAGCGTGGCTGCTGAGATTGGCGAGGAAGGACTCTATGACTGGGGTTTGAAGGCCCTCAGTTACTCGATTAACTCGTCGATGATAAGCCCGTTCATTAAAGCCGCGTTGAGCGTTTTCAAAATTGGGCCCGGTACCTTCATCAGGGTTTCACCGCACTTGTGGAAAAGTATTTACCGCAACTGTGGCGAACTTTCGGTCGTCGAGGATGGCCTTGATGCTGCCCAGGTTTCATTGAACGGTCTGCCGCTGGTTATGGTCAACAGTCGAATTCTAATCGTCACCATTGCGGCATTCATACAGGCTCTTTTCTCTTTTTATGGGGTTAACGGGCGGGCCGTAATAGAGCGGATATCAACAGAAACACGAAGTGCCATCATTATGGCATCATGGGATTTGGTTTGACACGATAATGGATATTCCCAGAATCACAACTCATGTGTCCGCACCCTGTTACTGTGGAATCGTTACCAACAGTTACATGGAGGAACGCGACAATGAAAAGTGAAGCCTTTACCTTTAAGGTACCTGACGGAACCCAGATCTTCACGTATCGATGGCTGCCGGATTCACCCTCTGATATTAAAGCCGCCATTCAGATAACTCACGGTATGGTAGAGCACGCGGCGCGCTACGAACGATTTGCTCAGGCGCTCGTTGAAGCCGGCTATGCGGTTTATGCCAATGATCTCCGCGGTCACGGGAAAACAGCGGGGTCAGTAGATCACGTCGGGCACTTCGCCGATGAGAAGGGCTGGGAAAAAGTGGTGGATGACCTGCACACGCTGACCGGAATCATCAAGAAGGAAAATCCTCGGGTTCCCGTGTTCCTTTTCGGGCACAGTATGGGTTCGTTTTTCGCGCGCCACTATGCGATGCTGTATGGCAACGAAATCTCAGGCCTGGTTCTGTCGGGAACCGGCGGCGATCCCGGCATCGGCGGAAAGATCGGCCTGCTTGTTGCGAAGCGAGAGGCCAAGAAGAAGGGATGGAGCGCCAAAAGCCCGACCATGAACAAACTCATGTTTGGGAGGTACAACAAAGGTATCAAGCCTTCTCGAACGCAATTCGACTGGCTTTCCCGGGACGCCACTGAGGTCGATAAATATATCAATGATCCCTTCTGCGGCAATATTGGATCCGCCGGTTTTTATTATGATGTTATCGAGGGCCTCTTTTTCATCAACAGGTTAGAAAACGTCCGGAATATTCCCAAAAATCTGCCCATCTATTTGTTCTCCGGAGCCCTCGACCCCGTGGGCGCAAAAACCCCCTGGAGCGGGAAAACCAAGGGAGTTCTCCAAACATACAAAGACCTTGTAAAAGCTGGCATAAAAGATGTTTCCTACAAGTTCTACCCCGATGGCCGACATGAGATGCTCAATGAGCTAAACCGCGAAGAGGTAACACAAGACGTAATCTCATGGCTTAAGAAGTACCGTTCTAGGTCCCAATCGGCCTGAGCGCTCGATAACTCTTTTTTTCATAGGCGTTGATGGTATCAAAAAGCTGATTTTCTTGGCTCGAGCGTTCACGCCATTATTTTTATGAATACAGATAAAAGATAGTATTAAGGAAGAGATCCATTGTGAGAACTGATTCATTTACCTATTCTGCTCCCGATACTGCGAAGATATTCGTCTACCGCTGGCTGCCGGATTCCCAATCTGATATCAAAGCAGTCGTTCAGATCTCGCATGGAATGGTGGAACACGCCGCGCGCTACGAACGATTTGCCAAAGTGCTCGTTGACACCGGATATGCGGTCTATGCCAATGACCACCGCGGCCACGGTAAAACGGCGGGGTCGGTAGATAGCGTGGGGTATTTCGCCGCTGAGAATGGGTGGGAAAAGGTTGTGGACGACTTGCATGCTTTGACCGGAATCATTACAAGGAGAATCCACAGGTTCCGGTATTTCTCTTCGGGCAAAGCATGGGGTCGTTTCTCGCGCGCCACTACGCGATACTCTATGGTAATGAAATTTCGGGCCTGGTTCTATCCGCAACCGGCGGCGATCCCGGACTCGGCGGAAAGATTGCCCTCTTCATTGGAAAGCGAGAAGCAAGAAAGAAGGGAAAGAAAGCCAAAAGTCCGACGATGAATAAACTTTTTTTCGGGAGGTACAACAACTCGTTCAAACCTAATCGGACGGAATTTGATTGGCTTTCCCGGGACACTGCCGAGGTCGATACGTACATTAACGATCCCTTTTGCGGCAATGTATGTTCCGTTGGTTTTTATTGTGATATTATCAAAGGTCTGTTTTACATCAATACGTTCGAGAATATTGTTAAGATTCCTAAGAATCTGCCCATATATTTATTTTCAGGAACCTTGTGCCCCTTGGGCAGGAAAACAAAGGGAGTCCTCCAAGTATATAAGGACTTTCTCAAGGCCGGCATCAAGGACGTTTCATATAAATTCTATCCAGACGGCCGACACGAGATGCTCAATGAGATAAACCGCGACGAGGTTTTCAAAGACGTTCTTGCCTGGCTCAACAAACACCGCTCGTAAGTTATATGCCGAGCCCCATCTCGCCTCGCTCGTAACAGTCCCTATTTCATCCCTTTTTTCTTCATCTTCTCGATCAGCGTTGTGCGGTTGAGGGACAGGATGGATGCGGCGCGGTTTTTATTTCCCTTGCTGCGTTGCAGGGCTTGGGTAATCAACGTGTTTTCAAAATCCTCGACTGCTTGGTAGAAATCGGTGCCTTCCTCGGGCAACGAGCGTGATTCGGCTTGGGGGGAAGCCGGGCTGCAGAAGATGTGCGGGGGCAGATCGCCGGGTTCAAGCGTTCCCTTGTTCTTGATGATGCACATTCGCTCGATAAGGTTTTCCATTTCTCGGACGTTGCCCTGCCAGTGGTATTGTTGCAGAGCGGCGAGCAGGCGCTCGTCGCCGGTTTTCACCTCAAGCTGGTACCGCTCGCTGTATTTTTCCACGAAGTGATCAAGCAGCATGCCGATGTCCTCGCTGCGTTCGCGCAAGGGCGGAATGGCGATCTCCATGACATTGAGTCGGTAGAACAGGTCCTCGCGGAATGTGCCGTGCTCGACCATTTCTTGAAGGTTGCGGTGGGTGGCGGCGATCACCCGAAAATCGGAACTCACCGGTTTGACCGAGCCTACGGGTTCAAAGCAGTGCTCCTGCAGCACGCGCAGAAGTTTTACCTGAAACGCTGGCGACATTTCACCGATTTCATCGAGAAAGATAGTGCCGCCATCGGCCAGAGCAAACCGACCTGGCCGATCCCGAAATGCGCCGCTGAAGGCGCCCCGCTGGTAACCGAACAGTTCGCTTTCGAGGAGCGTTTCGGGGATGGCGCCACAGTTGACCGGGACGAAAGGACCAGAGCTTCGCTGAGAGTGCTCGTGAATGGCGCGCGCGACGAGTTCTTTTCCCGTGCCGCTTTCGCCCGTGATGAGAACCGTGCAGGTTGTCTCGGAGACTCGCTCCATGAGTTGCGCCAGGTGTTGCATCCTCCCCTGAAAGAGGCTGATAAACCGGTTGCCGAGCGGCGTTGAACGTTTCGTATGTGCCTGATCGGGTTTCTCAAAACACTTGTTCTTGCGGGCGATGATCGCCTGGACCACGTCGCGCAGCGCTGAAGGCTTGATCGGTTTTTCTAAGACGTGATCAGCTCCTGCCGTCATCGCTCGCACCGCTCGGTCAACCGTGGCGTAAGCAGTTATCAGAATGATCGGAATTTCGGGGCGCAAAATCCGCGCCTTTTCCACCAGCTCGATCCCGTCTATCCCGGGCATCATATAGTCGGATAGCAGCAGACTGTAGTCGTTGCCTTCAATAAGTCTAAGACCCTCATCGCCACGTTCGGCCTCGTGGACATCCATATTCAATGAGCTACAGACTTCGCTTATAACCGACCGGCTCGATTGATCGTCTTCTACGATCAATGCCCGGTTGATGCCGTGTGGGGTGCTCATCCTGGATTCTCCATTTTGCAACCAAGAGACTCTCAAGCAACCGGAGTGCCAAACCGAGATAAATGGGTATCTCTTTATACTATAAGTATTAGTTGTTATCTCGGGTATACTACTCGAGTGTACACGATTATCGCGTAACTTATTGTTATAATTTAATATATTTTGTGTTTACCCCCCTATGATATGAAAGATGTCGTTAGTGAAACGCCAACCCATGGGTGTGGAATGACCCTCCCACGTACCTAATTAGGCGGTAAATAAAAATGGGTTTGTGTCGATAACATACATGCCGGAGGAAGAATGGCTACGCTGAAGCTTGAAGAAAGCCTGAAGCACCTAAGTCAGTGCGCGGATTTGGAGCGACAGCTTAAGATCCTATCCGAACCATTTGCCATTATGGAGCACGCACTGAGCTTCATCGCTCGATTAAACAATACCCAGCGGGTTGAGATTTCCATCAAACAGGGCGATGTCTGCCGCCGTTTAGCGGTTGCCACCCGTGATCAAGTGCTGTTTGAGCAAAACACTGCGATTCCCGATCACGTTCGTACGAGCCGCCCCTACTTCCGGATTGAGCGCGCGCCCTCTGGCTGGATATATTCCCTGCCTCTTTGGGAAACCGATCGCGAGCGCTGGCAGCTTCGATGTTTCCTTACCCGTCTGTGCCAGGAAGACCTTGGATGGATCGATGTTGTTGTCGAACAAATGCTCGAAGCAGTGGATCGCACGGTATCGGTCAAAGAGGTTAACAGTCACCTTCAGCACAACAGCGCTGACTATGGCCAGTTGGTTACGATGGAAAAAATGGCATCAATTGGCATGGTTGCCGCCGGCGCTGCACATGAGATCCATGGTCCCGCAGCCTATGTTCGAGCCAATATTGGAATGATGGAGGGCTACCTCAGAGATATCGATCGTGCCCTGGCCCGTTTTGAAGACCTCCTGGAGAAATCTGGAAACCATGAACTGCTCGATGGTTGGCGGAAAACTAAAAAAGGAGGAGAAACTGAGCGGCAGCCGAGATGAGCTGTTTGAAATGATACAAGAGACGAACGAAGGGATAGAGCGCATTATTACTATCTGCACGAATTTAACATCCTTCACCGATATCGGTACCCCACGGCGCGAACGGGTGAGGGTTCATCGCTGCATCGATACGAGCTTGGCCGTGATGATGTTCCGTTATAAGGCTTCCGTAGTTGTCGAACGATGCTACAGCGACGTGCCTGACGTGCTCGGGAATTGGGCCGAATTGGGACAAGTTTTTCTCAACCTCTTGATCAATGCAACCGAGGCCATGGGTGGGAAGGGTACTATCATCCTGCGCATCGACCTCGAAGATCGTTGGGTGCGCGTACGCGTTCAGGACGTCGGACCCAGACTAGTACCTGAACACCTCCCGCATGTCTTTGAGCCGCTTTTTACCACCACGGGCTCGGGCGAGGGTACCGATCTCGGACTCGGTATTTCAAAAGAAATCGTTGAGCGACACGGCGGTAGGATTGAAGTTGTTAGTTCGCCGGGGAAGGGTGCGGTTTTCAACGTATATCTCCCGCCGCATGAAGATGGCCCCCAATAACTTCTCAAGGAAGGATAAAGGAAGGATAAAGGAACGATAATGGATAGGGCAACGGTTGGCGGCTTGATACTGGCGTGGGTTGCACTGATTGCTTCGTTACTCATGGGAGGCGGTCAACAGGAAACGTTTGCAAACCTGCCGGCGTTGATTTTGATTGTCGGCGGATCGTTCGGGCTAACCATCGTTGCCGTCCCGCGGGAAGTCATGAAAAGTTTCTTAACCGTCACCCGCATCGAGCAGAGACCTACCGTAGGTGAACGTTACTTCTCAACGCTGGCTAAAGATGTGCGCCAACGTTCGGAACAATCGGCGCAGCGTTCAGTCTGGTCCATGCGCTGGTTGCTGACCTACGCCGACGCAATAGCACTTCTCGTGGCGTTCTTCGTGATGCTGTATTCGATCTCGATACTTGATTAGAAACGGGTTCAGGCAGTGGCTGGGGGTTAATGCAACCAGCGCGACTTTTCGACTTTCTCTACCCCTGTTCCTAACTAAAAGCCCTTGAGTATGTCGGTCACTGGTTTTTGTCAGGAGTTGCCATAACTCTTGTGACACCGATCAACGATCATGATGCAGCGTAATAGAAATACGCACGACTTTATGCTGAGCGCTCAAGGGTAACCGACCACGCCAAACGAGATAATAACGATCTTCCTCTGGAATCAGAAAAAGAGTATCCAAATTCGTGGCGAGTGAAACGTCTTTGGTGGCTAAACCGTTGTATGCCTTTGTCGGTGTGGATTGCTGTTGTCTGACAACTATCCGGGGCGCTAAGCCAGGGAGCCGAAACAACACACGCTCGCTCCGATGAGAAAGTTTGGTCAACACCACTCTTTCGTCGCCGCTGAGATAGTGTGCAAGCTGTAACTGGGGATGGGCGCAATTATAGTAGTCTTCTTTGAAATCCAGCGGTGGCTTAGGACTGCGTTGTAATTGCCACTCCTCGTCATACGTGCCGGCGAACTGGACCCGGGGACGCCAGCCGCGGCCGTAGCAACCGAAACCGACCGGCGCTGGACGATCTTTCCAGGAACCGATCAGCTCCTCAGGGTTCTCCAGGTTGGGAAGCGGCTTTCCCGCAGCTTGGTCGAGGCGTTTGCGTGCTATGAAACCTCGTCCGATGGGATTCTCTTCGCTCCACTCTCCCTGGTAATCTTCATTGAGATCGGTACCGCCAAAAGCGCGTTCGTAGATAAGCTCCATCTCGGTAAATTCTTGTGGTTGGGTCATCGTCAGACTGGTTTTGAACTTTCCCTTTTTTATCCAGTTGCGATCCCCAAACACCATGATAGAGCGGCTAACATTCCCGACAGCGAGGGTAGCAGTCATGTTAGCAACAGGCTGTCCGTGGGGAGCATAGGCTTTGCCCACCAGAATGATGTCAGCTTTGGGTTTAAAGGGCACCAGGTCGGATTCGAATTTTACACTGATAGGTTTTTCTGTGTTGTTATACTCATCCAATTCGGCGATAGGGAGTTGCTCGGCGGCGAATGGGTTTTCATCGGTGCCAAGCATGCTGAAGGTTCCCTTAAGGATAACCGAGAGACCCGGGCGGTCCGACGAATCATCGTGGGTTAAAGGAAATACCCTTAGCGGAGTGCTGTTTTCAATCTCGATGGTCATCTGCGTAATAGATACACATCATTCATTTTTATTTACCTCATACTGAATGGTGACGTACCAGTGGCGCACGATAGGATGCCACTGCGATTTACTCGATCTCTTGGTTCATTTGGAACTTCTAGTCCAGATAGGACGGCGGACAGGAACACTGATGGCAACTGGTTGACTAATGGCGAGGAACTGCCGTTTGAGTTCATAGTAGCTAGGTACTTGTTCACCGGATTGTACACCATCGAAAAGCGCATTTTTATCATCCTCAGGAAAAAAACCAAGAACAAACTGAAATTGAGTGGCAACTTCATCCTTAGAAGTTACCGGACGGACAAAGTCAGGAAAAGGAGGATATGGATGCGTCTCCTGCAACGGTAAATGATAGGAAGCCTCTATTTTGATTTCCTGGTTAACCGCCAAACGGGTGACAGGAGGAATATGAGGAGCAACCACAAACATCCAAGGTGGAATTTCCAACATCATACTTATCACATTAACCTTTCCACCGGAGTCGAGTCGTATCAAGGGGTTTTCCTCACGAAAAACGTAAATCGGCCTGCTTTGGGTATTTTTTATCACGCAAGCAAGATGCAATATTTTACCATCTTGCTCTAGTTTCCCTGATATAGAAATAGAAGGTGGATTGGTTTTTTCCCAGATAGCCAGATGAGAATCCGACATGGTTTCCTCCCTATTAATATTATCCATTCCCATTTCAAAAATCAAAAGGAAAGACACCAGAATCAGGAACACATCTCTAGTACTAGAGCGGGAAAAATTTAGAGCATCATTTTTCATTCCTACCATCCAAAAAATGCACCTGCTCATATCGTGTTAGCAGCAATCTCATTTATTGCAGTAAACAAAGTGTTCTCCACCCGCGCCGGTGGCAAAACCCACCGGAGCAACATTGGCTGGGTTGGGATTAAAGGGGAAATATCCCTCACTCGGTCCATGGGTCTTTCGAACCGACATTCCCCTTTCCTCCGCAAATCGTGATTCGGCCAATTTGGAGTTCGATTCGGTGCCAATCCCCATAGCTTGTTGCTCCGCATTGTGCATGGCACTCGGCGCCGGATTACCGTTAGGAAGTGTTCCTGCGGAGTGACCATTGAGCAATGTTCCGCTACTGGCGTGCATAGAATGAACAAGTTCATGGGCAAGAACCAATTCGGGAGACATGGTTTCAGAATATCCAGGAACGTTCAAGGATTGTGTTGGATTGAACTGAATCCAGGAAGGTGTTCCCGTACCGTTAAGGCCATTAGCGAAAACATTTGGGACGCAAGCGGCATCTCCAGCTGCAACAGCAACACCGGCTGGGCTATTCGCACTAACGGTGATTAGCTGACCCGGTTGGCCAGCGTTGACCCTAGATTGGTAGTTGTTCTTAATGGTATCCAACAATTCCTTCGTCCTCGGCCGTTCATTGAGTTCCTCAAGGTTCTGCACAATCGCTTCCTGCTGTGCTGGAGTCATGGCGGGATCGATAGCCAGGCCAGAACCGTGGAGTGAGAATGCCTCCTTGAGCTTTACCCCTCCCGGACAATTGCCCGCATTCTGAATGGTGACGTCGCGGTGACGTTCGAGGGGATAGCCTCCGGCAAACACCGTGGCGCTTGAGGTTAGAAAGTTGCAGCGGTTGTTGGCGGGCGGCGGTGAGATGATTCCTTTGATCGCGTTACTTGGCGCGCCCGACGAGAGCGGGATCTGGCTCCGCCGTACCACCACCGGTTTGCCATTGACGTTGACTTCGTCGACGGTCATAGCGGCGTCCGCAAGTTTTGCGGTATTTACGCACGGGGTAGGCACAACGGCCGGACCTGATGGAACAAGAACAATGTCTATCGGCATCGGGGCGCCGGTCATCGGCGCGGTGGTTGAAATGCAATCGCCGTTGCCCTTGTTGGCAACCATTCTGCCCATTCCATTCCTCCTGCACGTCTAATTCAGATCGATCTTTCCACCATGAATATTAATCGGACCGCTCCCGCCATCTACCTCGATGTCCTTGCCTTTTATAACAATCTTACCGCCTTTATCGAGAACAATGGACGAGTCTCCCGTCTTAAGGGTTATTTTGTCGGCTACTTCAATGATCAGCTCCTGGTCGACCTTGACGCTTTTTTTGCCGGTGATTTGTTCTATGAAATCCTTGTCAATTTTGATTTCCTTTTTTCCCTTAATTTCTTCCGAAAAATCTTTGCTCACGTTCACCGACTTATTACCGCCAATTTTTTCGCTGGAATTTTTGGCCACCACAACCGCCTTATGAACACCAATCTCTTCAGCCTTAAGGCCAACGACGGTTTCGTTCATCGCCGCACCGACACTGACCTGATAAGCCCCGCCGATGGTGAGCTCTTTGGCCATCCCAATGGTTTCGGCAGAATTGATGGTGACCGTCTCCGTTTTGTTCGATCCGACAGTGATGCTTTTATTCGCGCCCACCTTCTCGGTATGATTCGCGCCGACGTTCACGATCTGATCGACGCCGACGGTCTTGGAGCGATTTTTGCCAACTGTTAATGTTTCATTATTTCCAATGGTGGTTGACTGATCGACACCAACGCTAATTGTTTGGTTGCGCTTTACAACCTCATTGAGGTCTTTCTGTGCATGTACGAACACCTCCTCGCTCCCCTTCTTGTCCTCAAAACGCAGTTCGTTGAACCCGCTGCCGCCGAGGCTGGAGTTGCTCTTAAACGTCGTCTTGGTCTTTTCATCCGGCAGATTGTACGGTACCGGGTTGTTGCCGTGGTACACCCGCCCGGTGATGATCGGCCGGTCCGGGTCGCCCTCGATAAATCCCACTATCATCTCCTGCCCAATCCGCGGCACCGCCATCGCTCCCCAACTCGCCCCCGTGAATACTTGGCTCACCCGTATCCAACACGAGCTCTTATCGTCTTTCTTCCCCCGGCGATCCCAATGAAACTGCACCTTGATCCGCCCATACTCGTCCGTGAATATCTCTTCCCCGGCTGGTCCCACCACCATCGCCGTCTGTACCCCGCTGATTATCGGCTTCGAGGCTGCTCCCTGCGGCCGAAACGGCACCGATGCTGGTATGCAACTAAACGTATTATGATACGAGTTGCTCGCATGCGGATTGGACAGCTCCTCCAACGCTTGCGGCTGTTCCCCCACATGAGACACCGATACCAGCAGATACTCCTTGCTAAATTCAGATCGCTTCTCGCTGGTCTTCAGGCTGAACGTCCGCCCCGGCGCAAACCGCGGGCATACGCTGTCACCCATGCACTGGTCTTTATAGGTGATCGATTGCTGAAGCCTGAGATTGGCGATTTTCTTCCCCGCCCCTTGGTCGCTGTAGCGGCCGGGATAGTCGTACACTTCCAGGTTGTCGAATACCTTGTCTTTTCCTTCCGCGGTAAGGTCCAATGCCGGCTTTTCAAAATTATAATCCCTCACGGTAATCTTTCCGCTGTGGACATGCCGTGAAAAGTTGATGGTTTGCACAAATTCGCTCTCCGATACCATACCGGGAGCCGGGCTCAAGGCTACCTTGGCCTGGCCATCAATCGGCTTGTACGCCGTGGTTCCATCGCCAAAAACCACCGTAGTGTCTTTTTGGTCATGCGAAAAAAAGAAGAAAATGCCGTCTTCTTCCAGCAACCGTGAAATAAAATTGAAGTCGGATTCGCGGTATTGAACACAATATTCCCTGGTCGTGCCCGGACTTTGGTTGTTGAACGCGTATTCCTTACTGGTCAGTCCGGCTTCCTTGAGAATCGTCTCGACAATTTGCTGCGTGTTCTCGCCCTGGAAAATGCGGCAATCCTGCTCCTGCGTCAGCAACCATAAGACGGGCACCAGGGTGGCGCGGAATATCAAAAAACGCTCATTCGTGCCCGTAAAGGTAAAATCCCGGATCACGCCGTGCCAATATCTATCGGTTTGGTGACCGAGGACGGTGAGGTAAGCCTTCTGGCCGATTACGTCGTCAAAGGCAATGTCCTGGTCACAGGCCAGGGTAAGATCAACCATAAAATTTGTTGAGAGAGCCTCGGCGATGTGGAAACTCAACACCCGAATGTCCGTACGCTTGCCAAGGGTAAATAAAAATCGAGATTCGTTCGAAGCTCCCGTGAGTGGCATTAATCACCTCACCAAAGTATAAAAATCATCTGACTTCTTTAGGGACAAACAATTTTCAATAGGCCAAGAGACTGTCCACCTCGCTTCCCTAGAAGGACAAACCAGTCGGCAATAATCTATAGTCCCTAAAGGGATAAGAGGCTGTAACGCTCACATCGTTCGCAAAAGCTCTAATCCCCTTCGGGGATAAGAGGCTGTAACGCTCACTTCGTGAGCTAACAGCCTCTAAAACGCTCCACTGACAGACATACCCGCAAAGCCTGGCCCAACGGCTACATTTGTTTTAATTGGCGCATATTCCTCCCAAAGAAGGAACACGATGCCGGTTATAAGTATCGCGGCCCCGGCGCTGGCCAAGACAATTGTAGATATTTTTAACTTATCGATTTTGTCATTGTCTGGATTTTTCTTGCCGTCTTCTAGCAACCAACCGATCAGACATCCGACTCCCGCTATGATTGCCGCACTACCTACGCCGACAGCGCTCCAGCCGAGAGGTTCGCGCCACGGTTTTACCTCGTTTGGTTCTTTGAAAGACAGGTTGGCAAATTCTTCTTCCGAGGCTTTCATTTTCTTTAATTTTATTTTTTCCGAAGCGTTTGAGAATGTTGATCCAGATTCGTCAATTTCCTGGCCAACGTCGGATGCATCCGAGAGCTTTTGTGTTTTCAAAGAAAGCTGAGGAAGCTCAACCAGTTCGCTAAGAGCGGGAAGAGCCATCGGTGCCTGCAATAGATCTGAGGGCCGATCCCGCATTTGACCACCCGCAACCCAGGTGCTTAAGACGGTTATGACGAGTAACATAACCTGATTCATATTAGTAATCCTTTACGTAAATGAGTCAGTCACTAAAGAATTCAGATGTTCAATGAGTCAAGCACGTTTTCCTCTCATCGTCAATAACTCCCACAGACCTCCTTTAATCCCTTTAGGGGTAAGAATCTATTGTACCAAAGCTCTAATCCCCTTCGGGGATGTAGAAATTCTTGCTGAGCACAGCGAAGTTAGAATTTCTTATCCCCTTCGGGGATAAGAGACTGTAAGCTCGCTCCCCTAAAGGGACAAGAGATTGTACGCCTCGCTCAGCTTTGCTTCGCTCGCTACAATCTCTAGTCGCTCGCAAAAGCTCTAATCCCCTTCGGGGATAAGAGACTGTAAGCTCGCTTCGCTCGCTAACAGTCTCTAAAAAAAGTCTATACCTTTTGAAGATGGCACTGTCCAGGATGAATATAAAGTTTAGAACAAGGTTTTTTGATAACAATCTGATTTTATAAGGAATAGAGATTAGCGTTCGCTTAACTGGGGTATATTCAATGTGTAGTCGCTTTATAACTATTATACTATATATAAAGTAATTAACTATTGAAAAAATCAAATTGACTTTTGTGAATCAAAAGCGTATAGCATTGACTAGTAAAACCTGCGTTATGTGTGAATTTACGAGCGGCGTCGTTCGTGAAAAGAGAAGTTGCGGCGGTAATTCTCGTGAAGACCGAGCGTATGTGCTTCTGACGGCGCTGCTTTGTTGATAGAACATCGTTACTGTGTATGGAACAAAAATCATTAGGGGCATGAATAATTCTTTATGCCCCGGACTGAGTTATTAATTAAACATGGAACTTCTCGAGCTCGGAATACAACCTATCAGTCAAGAGCATCCAGCCGGCGCAGAGGCTCGGTATGAGAAAGAATACGAGCAGATCCAAGCAGAGATTGACAAGCTCTCTATCCCGTCGGCGACAAAAGGCAGTATAGACTGGGATAATGTAATTAAATTGGGAACCTTAATCCTTTCAGAAAAATCTAAAGATATCATCGTTGGTTCTTACTTGGCTGCGGGCCTGATGGAAAAAAATGGGGTTGAGGGTTTTTCAACGGGGATAAAGATATTAACCGACCTCGTGACCAACTTTTGGGATACGCTTTTCCCCCCTCGATTACGCGGAAGGCTCAATGCTTTTGAATGGTGGATGAAACGAGTCGATAATCGTTTTGGAACAAAGACCCCTGATTCACTAAAAGAACAAACCTTGACTGATTTGCGCTCGGCCCTCGAGAAGCTCGACTCGGTTCTCGTTGAAAAGACAGAAGATGCACCCAAAATCTCTCGGGTTATGGAGATGGTGAATCTTTGGCCGGTTGCCAGTGAAGCTGCAGCGCCAATGTCGTCGCAATCGGGGTCAGCGGCCGATGTGACTCAATCGATGTCTACCGCGGGAGCGCAGAAGCCATCCTCGGCCTCGACGGCGGTTTCAGTCGCTCAAATTCCCAAGGACCCCAACGAGCTGGTTGAGTTTGGTATGAAGCAGCTGCTCAGTGCAGCGGATGTATTGCTTCAAAAAGATATTGCGAACCCATTGCCGTATCACCTCCTTCGCATCGCAAATTGGTTCACCGTTGACCGCCTGCCCATGGCTGAAGGGCAGAAGACGCCTGTCCCTCCGCCTGCGTCTAATGTTCGGCAGGTGATCGAAGCTTTAATTGCCAACAAGGAATACAAGACCGTCATCATCGAGTCAGAAGCAAAAGTGCAACAATATCTTTTTTGGATAGATCCCAGCCGTTGGACAGCCGAGACGTTGGGACGCATGGGTGGCGAATATCAAGCCGCTCAACAGGCCGTTGCTCAACAGACTTCTTTGTTTGTGAGACGACTCGTGGGGATTGAGAAACTTACGTTCTCGGATGGAACCCCGTTTGCCGATAGTGAAACGCGTTCTTGGATCAATACGTTGATGAAAGGTGAAGGCGCGCCAGAACAGGTTGTCCTGGCGCCGGGATCGTCTTCCGCAGAGGTGGTTGCGGAGGTGGCGGCTGCATTAGAAAAGGCAATGCTTTTGGCGCGGGGAAAGAAATTTAACGAAGCGGTGATGCTGCTCCAGGACCCGCTCACCCGGGCGAGCTCCGGCCAGGTGCGCCTCCGGTGGCGCATGGCATTGGCGCAGCTTTTTATCACGATTGGCCAGCCAGAGCTTGCGCAGCTCCATGCGCGCGAGCTGCTCGACCAACTTGATCGCTATGCGCTCGAAGAATGGGATCCGGATTTGGCGCTCTCGGTCTTGAAGATTGTATACCAGGGTTTCAACAACGATAAGCAGGATCAATCGCAGGCAGTGGCGGCCAAAACCCTGGATCGCATCGCCCGTATTAGTCCGTTATTAGCGTTATCAATATACAAGAGTTGAGTGTTGTCGTTCGGTGTATATAACTTTTTAACGGTGTGAACGGAAAGGAGTAGCAGTCATGGCATTAACAGGGTATTTGAAACTGGAAGGTGAGAAGCAGGGAAACATCGCTGGCGATTGCGGGCAGAAGGGGCACGAGAATTGGATCCATTGCTATGGCGTGGATCACAAGATCGAGGTGCCGTTTGACAAGGCCTCGGGCGAGCGCACGGGCCGTCGATTGCACCATCCCTTTATTGTCACCAAGGGGGTGGACAAGTCCTCGCCGCAGCTGTATCAGGCATGCACCACCGGCGAGCGGTTGAAGACGGTTCAGTTGGACTATCACCGCATCAACGAGAAGGGGCTTGAGGAGACGTATTTTACCGTCAAACTGGAGAATGCGCAGATTGTGCACATTCGCCACACCAAGCCGCTGACGCTTCTGGATGTTAACAAGCCGCTCTATGACATGGAAGAAGTGGCCTTTGCCTATCAGAAGATCGATTGGATCAATGTGACCGCCAAGACGCAAGCTTCCGACGATTGGCAGTCCCGCGTCTAAGACGCTGCTCAGAGGCTGTTAGGGTTTCACCGGGACGGAGGTGGATAGTATCGGTGATGATATTTTGATGAGTTGAAAGTCTTGCCGCTTGTTTTGTTGTTGAACCTCCGTCCCGCCTTTTTCTTTTTGTCGCATGTTATGAATCAGTTAATTCAGTTGATTTGAGCGAAGTGCTGTTTTGAACATTTGAGTCTCTACAGGCGAATGATATTATTATATCTAACTCAAAAATAAAAACGGTCGGTGTTGTTGAATCTAAAGTTGGAGGAATGGGATTGCCGAATTCTGATATCAATATTATTAGATTAGAAGATACGGATTCATTCGAAAAAGGTATTTTATCAACAGTAAATTTGGTGGTTTTGGTGTTATGCAAAGAACTTAATGATTGATAACTATTCTATTAACAAAATACTTGTCGAATGCGACGTATACGTTAGAGGTGGACGGGAAACTCAAAGAGCATTAAGGCGGATAGTGATCACCAGGCGAAGGGCAAGATCAATAGGGATGCGTTGTCCTTTTGAGGGGGTACACGTTGGATGGAATATAGGGGAGCTGCATGTCAGCACATTTTAGACGGTGGATTCTCTACGGTGATATCGGCGAATTCGTTGTCGTTCCTAGCGTAGACTTGCAAGGTCAAGCTGTCCCCAGTGGATTGGAACCGGTCGCGGCCCCGACTTCTCTGCAAAAAGTACTATCGACGGGAAGGCCCCAGGTTCAAACCCTCATGGATATCTACATTCAGGCGCTCGGCGGCACGATGCTCCATGCCCCTTCGACCAACGAGATTCAAATAGTAATCTCCCGGATTGAATCAGCCCTGCAGTCCGGTCGATTGCTCTTGTATCGAAGGCGAACCCTTACGGGCACCTGAAGCGGTGGACCCTTGAAGTTGGAGGGAGTTTTAAAGCCACTCCGTCAGATGGTGAATCGTTTGACATTTCTCATCATATGACATATACCTACCTCGTTGGATAATTGTGTTTTTTCTCTGGACAAAAATGTACCTTTGCATTTTACGAGGAACCCGTTTAGTCGCAACATAGAAAGAAAACAAACCTAAACTGGGTGGACAAGGAGTTTAGAATGACACCTTTTCGAGGGAAAGCAATGATTCCGGCCCTGACGGTATGCACTCTGATGTCACTGCTTTTCGGCTGTTCCAGTGTGCCCAAAAATGTACTCCAAGAACCGCCGGCCGAACCGGAGGCGATTGTCCTCAATATCAAAGCTGATTCCATGCTGAATCAGTATAATGGCGAGCCGCACACCTTGGTTCTCTGCGTCTATCAACTGAGTGTTCCGGATGTGTTCAAGGAAATGGTGAAAAACGATGAGGGACTTCCCGGTTGATGTCGTGCAATTCCTTCGGTGATTCGGTGATGACCTACCAGCGGGCCATTGTGAATCCTGGTGAAGTAACATCGATTGTGATCGACCGGGAAAAAGGGACATTGGTGGTGGGGTTGGTGGCAGGGTACTATGACCCGATACCAGGGAAATCATATAAATTATACAAAATCCCCGTCACCGTCTATCGAGAAGGTTTTGCGGGATGGAAGGAAAAGTATCGCTGGCCCGCTAAACTACGGGTTTCTTTGATGCTCAATCCAAAAGGCATCCGCGAAGAACCCCAAGAATAATTCTACCAGGAAGGTGATTCAGTGAAGGCGATCAAACCTGTCTTTTGGCACCAAGGCTTATTCCTTCAGCCCCAGCATTTTCAGATCCTCGACACCTTTTATGGCTCTCTGCTGCAACCATTCCAGGATTACGGCAATCCGTTCTTTTGGGGAGTAGGGGATATTCGCATTCAAGAGACTGCCCTGGGGACACGGCAATTTGAGGTTTTGGGAGGAGAATTTCTATTTCCCGATGGGACCTATGCGGTCGTGCCGGGCAATACCGTGATCAAGCCGCGATCGTTTCAGGATGCCTGGGTTGAAGGCGACAAACCATTCATGGTTTACCTGGGGGTGCGCAAGTGGAACGAGGCCGGCGAAAACGTCACGGTTGTCTCCTCTGAAGATGAGATTGCCAGCGTCAACACCCGTTTTGCGACCACCGCCGATCCCGAGGATGTGGTGGATCTTCATTCGGGGGGTCCGCCGGCGAAGGTCAAGCGGCTCACCCAAGCGGTGAGAATTTTTTGGGACACCGAGCAGGAGAAACTGGATAACTACTCCTTTATCCCGGTGGCCCAACTCGAACGGAACAACGAGGAGATCGCGCTATCGAAGATCTACATTCCGCCCTCGTTGACCGTCGGCTCATCCGAGGTCTTGACGAGGATGCTTCGAGAGGTGCGCGATCAGGTGGCTTCGCGCTGTCAGCAGCTTGAAGAGTACAAGGATCCCAAAGAAGTGCAAACCATGATGCTGGCGCTGTATGTTCTCAATCGCCAGGTGCCGATGCTTTCTCAGATGAGCGAGACCAAACAGGTGAGTCCCTGGTGGGCCTATGCCCAGTTGCGGCAGTTGGCAGGTGAGCTGTCGACGTTTTCAGCATTATATCATGCCATCGGCGAACGGAGCGATGGAACCCTGGTTGTCGGACCGTACGATCATCTCAACCTGGGTGTATGCTTCAAAAACGTCCATGACATGATTGGTGAATTATTGGACGCCATCATCGCCGGACCGGCGCATGTCATCCGCTTGAAGTACGACGGCACCTACTTCTCGACCGCCATGCCGCGCGATGCCTTTGACCGGCATAACAAGTTCTGGGTTGCCATGCAGACCAGCGCCGATCCCAAGACGGCCGTCGGCGGCATGCGCCAGGTGGCCAAGTTGGGGACCGCCAAGAATCTTCCCACCCTGATCGCCCGGGCGATTACCGGCATACCGCTCATACATTCTCCCGGCTATCCATCCGGCTTACCCCAACGCCCGAACACCCACTATTTCCAAATTGATACGCGAAGTCGGCTCTGGCAGGACGTGATTGAGTCCGAGGCCCTCGCGTTATATTGGGATACCGCCCCGAAAGATGTGAAGTTGGAGATCTTTGTGCTCGAGGAGTAGCTGCAATGCGCATGGTAGACTGCTTCATAGAGATCTTCGCCTATGTGACCTACCTGACGAAGCCGCGGGATAACCTCGGCGATCCCCCCTTCGCAAAGGTTAGACAAGAAATCGATACAATGCTTGGGCGAGCCGAGGAAATGAAGATAGATCGTAATTATTCCGACGACGATATCGATCATGCCATTTTTGCGCTCTGTGCGTGGGTTGATGAGAAGATTTTAAGTTCAACCTGGGAGGGCCGCAATCAATGGCTCAAAGAGCCGCTGCAGCGGCGGCTCTACAAGACCGCCAACGCCGGCGAGGAATTTGTCTCGCGGCTCGGCAGTCTGGGACCCCAGCAACGGGAAGTTCGGGAGGTATTTACGTACTGTCTGTCCTTAGGTTTTGCCGGGCCGTTTTTTAGGGTCCGATGGCGAAAGCCGTTTGGTGGAATTTAAAGCGAAAAACTCAAAACAGCTTTTAGGTGACATGGATGAGGCCAAGTTTTTAGGTAAGGCTCTCTTTTCCTCACGCCTATCCGGTTGCAACGGGTGAGGAGTCTGGTTCGCATCGAGGCAGATGCGGGCTTCGAACCTGATTCCCGCGTTCAGGCCACGTCGAGCTACCAGCTGTCAACCGCATCCGGCTCGGCGCCGGTATTGCAGGTAGAGACTGAGGCGGGAAGCTCAACGGTGGAGGTGATTCGCGATTCGTTGGTCATCGGTCGGTCGTTGGATTGTAGCATCGTGGTGGCGGATCCGCTGGTTTCGCGATCCCATTCCAGAGTCGAACGCCGCAACCAAAACTGGTATGTCATCGACCAGGATTCGGGTAACGGCACCTTCGTCAACGACCAGCGTATTTCCGAGTCGCTCTTGTCCAATGGAGACCGTATACGCATCGGCAAAGCAACCATTACCTTTACCCTTCCTTCGGCATTTTCAATGGGCGCTTCGGGTATTCCCGGCGACAAGACCGTGGTGATGCCGGCGGCGGATGCCGCGCCGCCGCCGCGACCCCCCATCAAACCCAAGTATGTTCCGCCGCGTCAAGCGGTTGATACTCGAAAAAAGAACACCCGGAAATCTTGGAAAGAGCTTTCGACGTTGAATATCCTCTTAGCGGTCGCCGCGCCCGTCGTATTGATAGTGCTGTTTTGGATTTATCGATCGGTGTTGAATAAAACCATTATCGACTTTTTCTCCTCAACGCAGTAACTGGTTCTTTATAGCAGCTCGGGTAGGCACATGAGTAAGATGGTTAAGATTGTTCTGTTGGCGGCATTGGCCATAGCGGTTGTGGCGGGAATTGTCGTTCTAGCGTTTGTTATGAATTGGCCCTGGTGGGCAGGCTTGGCAATCGGTCTTGGCATGGTCGGGATTGTTCTCGGCGCGATTGTTATCAAAAAGTGGCTTTTTCGGAAAAGCGAGAAGAACTTTGTCAAACGGGTGACCGCGGACGACAGCGCGTCCATGGCGAGCGTCTCCGGTGCCGATACGCGCAATCTGCAGTTGCTCGATGAACGCTGGAAAGAAGCCATCGATGCGCTCCGTCGGTCTCAGCTCAAAAAGCAGGGTCAGCCGTTGTACGTGCTGCCGTGGTACCTCATTATGGGGGAGGCCGGTTCAGGAAAGACCGCGGCCATTAAGGGCACTCGGCTTCATTCGGCGCTTATCGACGTCAGTCAATCGGGCGGCGCCGGAACCAAAAACTGCGATTGGTGGTTTTTCGAAAAAGTAATAGTTCTTGATTCAACGGGTCGCTATACCATTCCCATCGACGAACTCCAAGACAAGGCCGAATGGCACCAGTTTTTGATGCTGCTTGCCCGGTATCGAAAAAAAGAGCCGATAAACGGGGTCATGGTGAGTGTGGGAGCGGACAAGCTGCTCGCAAGCGATCCTGATGTTCTGGCCGATCACGGCCGGCTTATTCGGCGGCGCATCGACGAGCTCATGCGCGCTTTTGGCGCTCGGTTTCCGGTCTTTATCATGGTCACCAAGATAGATCAGATTCCCGGCATGGGATCGTTCTGTGAGCTTCTGCCCGATGAAATTCTGGATCAAGCCATGGGTCGCTCGACCCAATCGGCGAGCGCCAGGCCGACCAAGTACGTCGAAGACACCATTACCTATGTGTCTGAGCGGCTCAAGGAATTAAGAACGCTGCTCGTGCAAAAAAAGCCGCCTGGGGATCCCGATGCGTTGATCTTTCCGGATGAGATCGTCAAACTCAAACCCACGTTGTCGCGCTTTGTCGAAACGATCTTCGAACGGAATCCCTATCAAGAACCGCCCCTGCTTCGGGGAATTTACTTTTGTTCGGCGCGGCAGGAATCCGGGGCTCGTTCGTTGCCCGGCTCGCTGGCCGCGTTTCAGTCCGCCCTGGACAAGGGTCCGCCGACGTTCAAGGGCATTTTCCTCAAAGACTTTTTTCGCAAGATCCTTCCTGAAGCGCGCAACTTGATAGCGCCGACGTCCGAGTTTATCCGTTGGCGTAAAATGGTGAGAACCCTTGGCTTGCTGGCATGGCTGACCGTGTTTTTGTTCCTCACCGGATTTCTAACTCTCTCGTTTATAAAAAATGTATCGACTATTAGCACCTTCAGGGCCGGTTTTTCTCAATCGCCAAAATTGGCAAATGAAATAACCAAGGATGTTCTCTTACTCGGGCTCTATCGAAAAAAAATTATTGAGCTGCAGTTCCTCAACGAAGGGTGGTTTATTCCGCGCATGGGTTTGGATGCGAGCCTTAGGATGGAGGAAGGTCGTTAAGAAAGAGTATTGCGATGTCGTTCGCAAGGGTTTGATCGATCGCTTGGATCAATCCATTGCGGACACCATCAGCGGTTTTTCCCGAAACACGCCTGAAGAAACGGTTGTCGCCTATGTTGATCACATCGGCAACCGTATCTCGATACTATCAGAGATGATCGCCGGTGAGGGAGTGCGCGACGAGGAAAAAATACCGCCGACGCTCTTTTCCGTCTTGTCTGGCGTCGACACCAACCTCGTGCCAGATCTGGCGGGAAAGAATATTCTCCCGGTCTACCTGACGTACCTGCGCTGGAATCAGAACAAGCAGTTATTGGAGCAAGAGCGTACACGCCTCAAGGATGCGTTGAAACACCTCGCGCTCGGCAAAGGCACGGATCTTTTTTGGCTGATCAAGTGGGCCAATCTGCAAAAGATAAAACCGGTTCGCTTGGGCGATTTCTGGACGCAACAAGTCCAGTCCGAGGCCAAAGAAGTGCCACCCGCCTTTACGAAAGAAGGCTGGAAACAAATACAGGGGTTTCTCAAGCAGTATGAGGAAGCCGTTGCC
Organism: uncultured delta proteobacterium; assembly: GCA_963754925.1. GTDB lineage: Bacteria > Myxococcota > B64-G9 > B64-G9 > B64-G9 > CAVWHX01. Next base: position 682,121 of record CAVWHX010000003.1, on the reverse strand, counting down.
GACGACAGTATTAACGATCGCAAGATAGCGTTTGAAAACAGATACTACAGCGAATACATCAGGGCTTGGCAGCAATTCGCCGAGAGTTTTGAGCCCGCGAACATCAAAATCCCGGATCCGGACGATCGACGCCAAGCCGCCCAGGCGATGACTGACACCAAGAACCCCAATCCATACTTTAAGTTGTTGGATAGAATGAACGACGAGTTGGGTTTTCTCAAAGACAACGTTCCGAATCCGCCTGAATGGGTTACCCAGGTATTGAATTATGCCAGCGTGAAAAAATGGGCGGATAAGCCCGAGGGCGCCGATAAACTTGAGGGAGCGCTCAATACCATAAAGACGGGCATCAACAAACTTCGTCCTAAAAACGAAGGGGATTCGGTATCACAGCTTGAGCAGATTGCTGAAGAGGCGGACCGGTACAAAATATACCGAAAAACCCTTGAAGGATTGGTGCCCGTAACCACCTCGTCTGAGTCTGCCATGAAGATGTACACGCAGCTCCTCACCGACAGCGCCACGTCGCCCATTCAAACGGCCTTTAATGCATGGTCGGGGTACCGGCGGGTCTTCCCCAGCGCTTCCAAAGACAACCTCTACCTGAAGCTGTTGTATGGACCGCTGGATTTTGTTTTGTCATTTGCGCTGCAGGATGTGCTCAACGAACTCCAGACCAAATGGGAGGCTATCGTTTTGGCGGAGGTGCAAACGGTTCCCGAACGGGAAAGGCGAAAGTTCCTGCTCGATCCCATCAGTGGCGTTGTATGGAAATTTGTTCTGGGGCCGGCCGCTCCCTTTATCGGCAAGGGGCCGCAAGGTTACTTCCCCAATGCGTTTCTCAACCAGCGCTTTCCTTTTCAGAAGCAGTTTTTAGACTTTATCAACCGGCGCTATATCGAGGGACCTGAGCCGAAACCCGAGTATGTGGTCAAGATCGAGGCGCTGCCGACAACGGCAAATAAAGACGCCACGCTGCAGCCTTTTGAAACCGTGTTGGTTCTTGAATGTGATAGAGACAAGCAAAGTCTCGATAACTTACAGTACCGGGTCTCGAAGCAATTCACCTGGAAACCCGACGTATGCGGCGATGTGATTCTCAGCGTGTATTTCAAAGACAATCCCAAGCCGCTTTCCAAACGCTATATCGGGCCGAGCGGATTTCAACAATTTGGAGGCGAGTTTAGCCGGGGCCCCCGGGTGTTTACCGCCAGCGATTTTCCGGAGAACAGCAGTTATCTCAGGCACCTGAATGTGCGTGAGATCAAAATTCAATATGTTTTCGACACCCTTGAGTTTTTGCGGATTGTGAAGAATGAACCGGTGCGGGTTCCCGAACTTATTGTGGTAAGGTGATAAAAAATGGCTTATGACTGGATCAAGCCGTTATTATATACGTACATAAAAATGAAAATCGCTAACAGAAAGTTTATCTAAAGAGGAGGAACTACCAATGGCTAAAGAAGGATCCGTGGCACCGAAGGAACGGGTGAACATTGTGTACCGGCCCGCGACAGGAGGCGCCCAGCAGGAAGTGGAGCTGCCATTTCGAATGCTGGTGTTAGGTGATTTTACCCAAGCGCAGGACGATAGGCCATTGGAAGAGCGCGAGCCGATCGGCGTTGATAAGGACAACTTCCAAGAGGTATTGAAAGCCCAGAAGTTGAAGCTGGAATTTTCGGTTCCCAACAAGCTGGGCGGAGATCCCGAACTCGGCTTGAAGCTTAAGTTTTCACACCTCAAGGACTTTGAACCGGACCAGATTGTGCGGCAGATACCTGAGCTTGGTAAACTCATGGAACTGCGTGATGCCTTGAAAGCCTTGAAGGGCCCCTTGGGCAACGTACCGGCATTTAGAAAGAAGCTGCAGGAGTTGGTGACGGATACGTCCATCAGGGAGAAACTCCTCAAGGAGCTCGGGTTGGATAAGGAAGGCAAATAATCGCTATCGATTGAGCTAATTTTAGGAGGCTATCATGGCAGAAGCCGAGAAAGAAAAAGAACAAGGGGCGGTAGCTGTCACCGAAGGGGGGAAGGGGATTTTGGAAGAAATAATGGAGGCGACCAGGATCAAGCCCGACGATGGGGTCTATGGAATGGCGCGGGCCGGCATGCAGGCCTTTTTGGATGAGATGTTGAAACCCGAAAAGGCGGGTCGGAAGGTAACCGCGGGCGAAGTCGATCTGATGATCGCCGAGTTGGACCAAAAAATCGGGTCACAACTGAGCGAGGTGTTGCACAACGAGCAATTTCAAAAGCTCGAATCTTCCTGGCGGTCGCTCAAGTACCTGGTTGACAAGACCGATTTCAGGGAAAACATCAAGATATCGATCGTCAATGTCAGCAAGCAGGATTTACTCAGTGATTTTGAGGATGCTCCGGAGATTGTTCAGAGCGGATTGTACCGGCATGCCTATACGGCGGAGTATGGGCAGTTCGGCGGTCAACCGTTTGGAGCCATGGTTGGCAACTATGAATTTGGCCCCGGGGCGCCGGACATGAAGCTTCTGGGTTTTGTCGCCAGTGTTGCGGCTATGGCGCACGCGCCCTTTATCGCGGCGGCCAGCCCGGACTTCTTCGGGCTAGATTCATTCGAGGAATTCGCGGGGCTGAAAGACATCAAGGCCATACTTGAGGGACCGCGGTATGCGAAGTGGCAATCGTTTCGCGAGTCCGAGGATGCTCGCTACGTGGGATTGACCATGCCGAAGTTCTTGCTGCGATTGCCGTATGGTCCGGACACCGTCCCGGTGAAGTCGTTTGCCTATAAAGAGTCGGTCGGCGCCAGAGAGAAAGACTTTTGTTGGGGCAACACCGCGTTTGCATTTGCGACCCGGCTCACGGACGCCTTTGCTAAGTACCGCTGGTGTGCGAACGTGATCGGACCGCAAGGCGGCGGGGCGGTGGAAGACATGCCGCTGTACCTGTATGAATCCATGGGGTCGGTGCAAAATAAGATCCCAACCCAGGTGTTGATATCAGAGCGAAAAGAATACGAACTGGCCGAAGAAGGATTTATTGCGCTCACCATGCGCAAGGGCAGCGACAATGCGGCGTTTTTCTCGGCGAACTCGTGCCAGAAGCCGAAATTCTTCGGCACCTCCAAAGAGGGAAAGGAAGCCGAGCTCAATTACAAACTCGGGCTGCAGTTGCCCTACATGATGATTATCAATAGGCTCGCACACTACATCAAGGTCATTCAGCGGGAGAACATTGGCACCTGGAAAGAACGCGTCGATCTCGAAGACGAGCTGAACAAATGGGTCGGACAGTATGTCGCCGCCCAGGAGAATCCAACTTCGGCGGTGCGAAGCAAACGACCTTTGCGCGAGGCATCGGTTGAGGTGCGGGATGTCGAAGGCGAGCCCGGTTGGTACAGTGTCTCGTTGAAGGTCAGGCCGCACTTTAAATACATGGGCGCCTCGTTCACGCTATCGTTGGTCGGAAAATTGGACAAGAAATAGGTGCGCTTCACGATAGGAAAAAGGTATGCCGAACATCCGTCTACTCGAACGAATTCGAAAGATGGAGGAGGCTCCGGACTACCGTGGGTCGGTGAATATCAACGCGGTTGTCACCTCGATTCTCAGGCATCTCCAACAGTTGCTCAATTCCCGCCAGGGGAGCGCTTCCATTGCAAGCGACTACGGAACGCCCGATTTTACAAACTTGATAGGCAACTATTCAACGGAATCGGTGAAGGATCTCACCGTGGCCATTAAAGAGGTAATTGAGAAGTTCGAACCGCGGCTTCGCGATATCGACGTTACGATCGATAGTCAAATACAAGAAGGCGATGCGGCGCTGCATTTTCAAATCATGTGTCGACTGGCGACGGAAGACGACCGCTATGTTCCCGTAACCTTTAAGACGACCATTGATCCCGATGGGTTGATAAAGGTTAACTCATAATGATCCAAGGATACTACCAGCGCGAGCTCAATCGGTTGAGGGAGTTGGCGGCCGAATTTGCCCGATCGCATCCCGCATTGGCGCCGATGCTCAGCGGACCCTCGCAGGACCCCGATGTCGAGCGCTTGCTTGAGGGAACGGCGTTTTTGAGCGGTTTGATTCACCAAAAGCTCGACGATGACTTCCCCGAAGTCATCCAAGGTCTGATGCGGATGATTTTTCCGCACTACCTGCAGCCAATCCCGTCGACCAGCATTGTCGCGTTCAACCCGCAGCAAGGTTTGACCAAAGATCTTCACATCCCCAAGGGCACGGCGCTGGCATCGGTCCCGGTCGAGGGAACCAACTGCATTTTTCAGACCTGTTTCGACGTTCGGGTGCAGCCAATCAGAATTGCCGCTGCCACCGTTAACCAACAGCCAGGCCAGCCCAGTGTTCTGACCATTCGCTTTGATTTGATTGGCCTACAACTCAATAATTGGCAACCATCCACCATACGGCTGTATTTCGGGGGACCGTATCCCGAGGCCGCCTCGCTCTGGAATCTGTTCTATCGGTATGTCGATAGGTTTACGATATCGGCGGAAAAAGGATCGAGGCTCAACCTTTCCCGCGAATGCCTCAAACCCGTGGGCCTTGACAACGCAGAGGCATTGTTTCCCTATCCATCGCATGCCTTTCCGGGATATCGGGTCGTCCAGGAGTATTTTGCGCTACCCGAGAAGTTCCTCTTTATCGACATCACCGGACTTCAGGCTTGGACCAACCGGGGCGAGCGCGAGGAATTTGAGGTTGCTTTTGTATTCGAAGAGCTGCCCCCGGACCTCCCTCCCATCAAGAAGGAGAGTTTTGTCTTATTTGCCACGCCGGCGATCAATCTTTTTAACTTTGACGCCGATCCAATCGTCCTCGACAACCGTCAAACCGAATACCCGGTTGTTCCTTCTGGCGCGACCCGGAATCACTATCAGGTCTATTCGGTTAATCGGGTATCCGGATACGCCGGAGGAAACGCCCGCCGGAGAGAGTATGGAGCCTTCGAGCTCTTTGCTCCACGCGATCCGGATGTCCCGCTCTACACTATTCAGCAACGGGTCTCGGTAGCGGATCAGCGCCCCGAAGTATTGTTATCGGTGGTCTATCCACCGGGGTCCAAGGTGGTTTCCAAAGAGACGCTGTCGATCGAGCTGTTATGCACCAACGCCTCCCTACCGATAAATCTTCAATATGGCGACATTTGCCAACCGACCAGCACGTCGCCAAACATGTGTACTTTTAAAGAACATTCGGGTTCCGACCGCTCCCATTCAGCCGCCATTGGGCCACAACCTGCTGTGGAGATTTTTATCGCATGTATCGCTCAACCTACTGACGCTCGCCAACGCCGAAAACCTAAAGACGTTGCTTCGGCTGTATCTTTTTCCCGAAACCAGGGATCGTTCCGAGATCTTGGCCAATGAAAGGCGGATCGAAGGCATCACCGATCTTACGGCAAAGATAGGTAACCGGTTGATTGCGGGAATCAACATGCGCGGCCAGGAGTTCAACCTTCAACTAAACGCCAATCATTTTGCCAGCCGGGGTGACGTGGTTTTGTTTGGGATGATTATGGACTACTTTCTGGGAACTTATGCGAGCATTAACAGTTTTACGCACCTCAAAGTGCGGGACACGGTCAGGGGAGAGATTATTGAATGGAAGGCTCGGCTCGGGGACCGTCCCCTGATATAACCAGCGACTTGGTAGGGCAACCTGAGAAGTACTCTTTCTACCAAGTTGTGAGATTGTTGCGGCTCCTTTCTGGATTTGTGGAACGGGACGCGCAGGCGTCTTTTTTTGAAACGATGCTCAGGGTCAGGCCCCAGCTTTCATTTGCATTTCCGGGGTGCGATGTCTTTAGCCTGAAGGAGGTTGCGGGGGAGGAGTCACCGCACTACCGCATTGAAGCTACCTTTCTCGGTCTCTATGGGGTTTCATCGCCGCTACCCAACCATTACACCGAGGATCTATTTGCCGAGGTATGGGCCGATAAATCGGTAACCCGAGATTTTTTAGATATTCTCAATGAATCGTTTTATCGGCACTTATTCTATGCATGGAGCAAGGTTCGTTGGGGTGTCAAGGTTGCCGAGGAGCTCGATGAAGCGAGTAAAGAACGGCTCTTCTGTGTGCTGGGCTTGGGCTCGGCCGAGTTGCGACGCGGTCTGTCAGCGGTTCCCGAGTTGTTGCGCTACCTTGGATTGTTTTGCCAATATCCGCGCTCTGCTTTGGGGCTGCGTACCCTCGTATCCGATGCCTTACGGTGGCAGCCTTTGAGCGTGACTCCGTGTGTGCAACGGCGCGTTGAGATTGCAGAGGACCTGCGCTGTTATATCGGATTACGCAACGCGACCATCGGTGAAGATTGTTACCTGGGAGTGGAGATGGATGACCGGATGGGTAAAATCCGCGTTACCGCCGATGCCCTGGATGCCGCCATGTTTAATGCCTTGCAGCCCGAGTCACCGTTATTTGAAAAGGTCGAGACGTTGACCCGCCTGTATTTGATCGAGCCATTGGAGGTTGAGTTTGAATTGGTATTGAGGTCAGAGGAAGTGAGGACGGTCTGCCTCGGTGCCGCGATGTGGAGTTATTTGGGCCGCGACAGCTGGATTTTTTCTGGCCCGGAATATCGAGGGAGAGCAAGTGTGACGACGTGGTTGCATAACTATCAGCTGGCGACAGGTGCCACTACTGCGTAATTAAGAAAGCGACCATTCCTATCGGAGGCTAGTTTTATCGATGCACAGGTACTCTCCTCACCCGGCGCTTCCGTGCGGCTTTGCCGTGCGCCACCCCCTCCCAAGATGGGGAGAGGGCAAGAGATTCTAAGCCTCGCTTTGCGAGGCAAGAATCTCTTGGATGAGGGTGGAAGCCATGAACGCTACAGAGCGAGGGAGACCATGATACAGGTTGATTTGAAAAATCTTCTCAACAAACTCAATTCGTTTTGTCTCGGCACCCTTCAAAACGCGGCAGGCTTATGCGTCTCGCGGACCAACTACGAGGTCGCCATCGAGCATTTTCTCATCAAAGCGCTCGAAGATCCGACCGGTGACATTCCGTTGATTCTGCGGCGGTTCGAAATCGACGGTTCTCGATTGCTCAGGGGGCTCAATGACGTGTTGGAAGGGGCCAAAACGGGCAATGCCTCGAAGCCTGTTTTTTCCCAATACCTGATGGACTGGTTCCAGGATGCATGGATGGTGTCCTCGGTCGATTTGGGAGAGTCGCGCGTTCGCTCCGGAGCGTTAACGCTTACGCTTTTGGACAAGCAGCGCGTGTATACGACCGGCGGTTACGGAGAATTGTTGTCGAGCATCGTGCCCGATGTATTAAGAAAGGAATTCTGGAACATCCTTAAGACTTCCGGCGAACAACAGCTGGTTGAGAAGGAAGCGGCCCTAGCGGCCACCCCCGGTGAGAAAGCCGCTAAACCCGGTGCGGGCTTTTTGGAACGCTTCTGTAATGATTTCACCGCTCAGGCGCGGGCCGGAAAAATAGACGCGGTTTTTGGCCGCGATAACGAAATTCGTCAGATAGTGGACATCCTGGCCCGCCGGCGTAAGAACAACCCTATTTTGGTGGGCGATCCCGGTGTCGGCAAGACCGCCGTGATCGAGGGACTGGCCGTGCGCATCGTGGCGGGCGATGTTCCGGCCATGCTGCTCAACACCACGCTCCTCGGGTTGGATCTCGGGGCGCTGGAAGCCGGCGCGGGCATGAAGGGGGAATTCGAGAACCGCCTCAAAGGGGTGCTCAACGAGATCAAAGCCTCGGAAAAATCCATCATTCTCTTCATCGATGAGGCCCACACCCTGGTGGGAGCGGGCGGATCGGCGGGAAGCTCGGATGCGGCGAATTTGCTCAAACCGGCCTTGGCGCGCGGCGAGATCCGCACCTGCGCGGCCACCACCTGGAGCGAGTACAAGAAATACTTTGAAAAGGATCCGGCGTTGGCACGCCGCTTCCAGTTGGTGAAATTGGATGAGCCGTCGGTGGAGACCACGACGCTAATTCTCCGGGGCCTCAAAAATTCGTACGAAGCGTCCCATCGGGTGATCATTCGCGATGACGCCATTCAATCGGCGGCTGAATTGGCTGACCGTTACATCTCAGGCCGTTTTCTTCCGGACAAGGCCATTGATCTGATCGATACCGGCTGCGCTCGGGTCAAGGTCAACCTCACCGCCAAGCCGCCCGTCCTGGAAGACAAAGAGCGGAGCATCCAAGCCCTGGAGCGGGAAAAAGCCGCGCTTGAACGGGATCGCGCGCACGGGATCAAAATTGATGAAGAACGGCTCACGGCGGCCCAGAATTCGATCAATACAATTACCGCCGAGGCGAAGGAAATTCAAGCCCGTTGGGAAAAGGAAAAATCGCAGGTCGAAAAAGTCCTCGATTTACGCCAGAAGCTTCACCCCGATACGCCCAAGCCGGCTGAGGTTGGCGCGAAGCAGAAAGGCGAAACCGAAAGCAAAGATGGGGGAAAGAACACGGGTAAGAAGGCTCAGGACAAAGCGCCGGAAGTCAAGGTTGAAGAAAAACCCGTCGACAAAGAGGCGCTCAGAAAACAACTGGACCAGGCCGATCGGGAGCTCGCGGCCATTCAGGGCGGCAACCCGCTCATTCAAATCGAGGTCGGCCCGGATGTCTTGGCGCAGGTGGTCGCGGGCTGGACCGGCATACCGGTCGGTAAAATGCAGCGCGATCAGGCCAAGACCGTGATCGATCTCGAAAAGCATCTCAAGGAGCGCATCAAGGGTCAGGACAACGCGCTGGAAGTCATCGCCGAACGCATTCGCGCGAGTAAAGCCGGGATTAAAAACCCGAACTCGCCGCTGGGAGTATTTTTATTGGTTGGTCCTTCGGGAGTAGGAAAGACCGAAACCGGCCTGGTGGTCGCTGACCAATTGTTCGGCGGCGAGCGCAACGTGGTGACCGTCAACATGAGCGAGTTTCAAGAAGGCCATACCATCAGCCGGTTGATCGGCTCTCCGCCGGGGTACGTTGGCTTCGGCGAGGGCGGGATGCTGACCGAGGCGGTTCGGCAGCAGCCATACTCGGTGGTGCTGCTCGATGAGATAGAAAAAGCGCACCAGGAAGTGGTCAGCCTCTTTTATCAAGTCTTCGACAAAGGAACCTTGACCGACGGCGAGGGCAAGGAGATCAACTTTAAGAATACCATCATCATCCTGACCAGCAACCTCGGCACCGATGTGATTCAGGAGATGACCTCGGTTGAAAACCCGCCGGCCCTCGACGATGTAGTCAATGCGGTGCGCCCAATTCTTTCAAAGCATTTCAAGCCGGCCCTCTTGGCCCGCATGGCGGTTATCCCCTACTATAGCCTTCGACCTGAGGCGATGAAGAGAATCGTCGAAATAAAGATCAAGTGGCTCCAAAAGACGCTGATGGATAACAACAAGATCACCTTGACCGCTACGCCGGCGGTGGTCGATCAGATCGCGGTGCGCTGCACCGAGGTTGAAACCGGCGCCCGTAATATTGAACATATCCTTACGGTTAATGTTCTGCCGCAGCTCTCTCGTATGATCCTTTCTAATATGATAACGGCCGGGATGCCCACCAAGGTGAAGATGGATGTGGGAGAGGCTGGCGCGTTTATATTAACCCAGGAGGCATAATGAAAAAGAATGCCTGTATTACGGTGCTCAGTAAGGATCACCAGGCGCAAGCCAAGATACTGAGCGAGGTCCTATCGGAATACGGCTTGGCATTTGCCGGTCATTTTTGGGAGGATAACCTGCAGCAAATGGCCTGGAGCATGGCGCAAAAAGAGCTGACGAAAGAGGATGTCACGCTCTGGATCATATTGGGTAGCAAGGCAATGTTCGAAAGCGAATCGGTTCGCTATGGGTTGGCGATGTTAACCTTGGGAGTCCAAGCTGCGCGCGGCCACGGGTTTCCGATAGCGTTGGTCACCACCGAGAAAGACTGGCAGCCAGCAAAGTTGCCGACGCCGCTACAGGACGCGAGCGTTTTTGCGCTCAATAATCCGTCGCTGGGCGCCAAGATAACCGTCATGGTCAACAAGCCGGCTCCTAAGGTTACGGCCAGCTATCGGCTTGATGTCTATGCGGTGCCGGCAATTGGACAATGGTTGGAGATTGGTCCGCCCACGGGAGAAGTCTGGAAGGGCGCCCTGTTTGCGGTGTCCGACGGCGAGATTCGGGCGCACGGGGTCGGGCCCAAGGGCACGCTTCCGCAAAAGACCGTGCTCGAATACGCCATGCAAGGTTTGAAAATAAATCAGGGTGGGAAGGAATTTACCGGCTGGGCGGTGAAAAATTCGATTGATTCTGAAAATTCATATTACGTCGGCATCCTCGGCAATCCGGCCTCGATTATGTTTGGCCAATTTCCTGAAACCGACGAGGCCGAGCTTTTTAGTATCAAACTAAAATAGTCATTCCCACGTATGCGGCGTGCGGTTAGAGACTCTTACGAACGAAGTGAGTTAGAGTCTCTTATCCTGTGGGCTTGGCTGGAATCCAGTAGTGAAACATTTTATGAATCCCCGCCTGCGTGGGGATGACCAAGGAATTATCCGTCTGAACGTCCCACGTCGGCCAACGGGTTGTCAAAATCGAATCCGAATAAGCGCGGGTTTTCGCCAATGACCGCGGCGGAGAAGATCATATATACGTAATTATATGTCTCGTCGGGGATGCGATACTGTTGAATTAATTTCCAGAAGTTGCGATCGCGCGGATTCTCCGGCATTTTGCGTAAATTCTTTATGACGCTGCCTTCCCCCCAATTGTAGGAGGCCATGACCAGCAATCCAGAGGCCTGTGCATCGGTGCTGTAAATAAACTTTATATACTTAGCGGCCGCCCGGGTGGATTTTTGCGGATCGTGGCGTTCATCGAGTGGATCGTACTTTTGATACTCTTGCAGGGGACCGGTCTTGAGCCCGTATTGCATGGCGGTGGGGGGAATAAATTGCCACATACCTTTGGCGTAGCCGGCATGAGTTTTCGGGCCAATAACTTCCGGTATGAAGTTACTCTCTTGAAGCGCCAGATAAAAGAACTGCGGTGGAAGATTGTTTTTCAACATCTCTTCACCAATCAAGGTGTTGTACCCTCGGCTCAACGCCCGACCGATGGCTTCGCGCAGGCGCGGGCTCTTTTGCCATTGCGCGATGTAGGTATGAACCTGTTGCACAAAGTTCTGCGGTATATTTATCTCGCATTCTCCGAAGACGCGGGCCATCTTGAGTATCAGCCGATCTTCGGGGCTGAGATTTTCCCCATATATTCCTAGGTCTTCGACAAATTTGTCGTAGTCGCGCTCCATGTGCCGGCGCTTTTGAATGCTCTCAACGTCTGTCTGGGGCAACTGAGCGAGCTTTACATCGAGATCTTTTAAGTTATAGAAAATGGATTCGGCTAGCTGACGTTGTCGACCCATCTTGAGATGATTGATCACCGCGTAGACGCTCGCGAGAACCGCCAAAACACCTATCACCGCGATGATGACGGTGTATTTTCTTTTTTGCTTCTTTTGGGTCTTTTCAAAAGCGCGCACGATCATCAAGCTGCGCTTTCGAATCTCATCGACATCGGAACCGCCAATCTCCTGGAGAATGCTCTCGGCGGTCGAACGCGGGGAAGTCCGTACGGAAGCTTTCCTTGCCGCTGGTTTCGTTTTGCCTGGTTTCTTCGGTGTCGCCCCTTCGACGTGATAGACAAACCGGGCGTCCGAGATAGTGATTTCATCGATATCGCGAAGCGCGTATTTCTTTACCTGTTGACCGTTGATCACCAACGGATTTTGGCCGAGGTTTTCGATGACGGTGCGGCCGGATTCAGTGAAGACACGACACTGCCGTTTGGAGAGATATTCGTCGGGAATGTGAATATCGCAGTCATCGCCACTGCCGATGTAAAGATCCCGATCGCCCACCTCATAAAAAATCGATGGATCCTTGCTAGAAATCAGCCGAGCTTTCCCCGGTGGCAAAGCCGACGTTCGCTTTTGAGCAGCCGGCGCCTTCGCGCGCTCGCTGCTTAGATAAAAGATGAGCCTCTGATCTGAAAACGAGATCTCGTCCCGATGGTCGAGCGTGTGATGACTTACGTGTTGCCCATTGACCAGCAACGGTGTTTCTCCAAGGTTCTCGATGACATACTGACTTCCGTTAAAGGTAATCTGGCATTGATGATCGGCTATGTAGTCATCGGGTATCCGGATGTCGCAGTCTTCGGCGCGGCCGATAATGCTTTGGCTGGTTCCGAGCTCAAAGGAGGTGGAAGGGTCGTTTTTATAGGTGAGTCGGGCCATAGGAGTATTGGTTTGGATACTAAAAGGTACCCCAGGAAGAATCGCATAGATGGATGAGACTTTCAAGAAACCGTGTGACTATTATTGATCTTTTGAAGCGGCCGTCTGCATTGATGGGCTAAATCTGAAATCAAACTCAAACATCTGTGGTTTTCGGATAAGCCTGGAGGGTGTCGTAAAGCGAATATGCAGGGGGAGTGATCCGTCCTCAAGGGCAGCGTCGGCGGTAATTTCAAAATCGTCCGGTAAGGGGTGTCCGGTCTTTTGCCATTTCAGCGCTATGGCATCTCGGATGAGCTTTGCCGGATTATCGCTCGATGGGACGCTGACGAGGTTCTTTTCACACCAGAAGAAAAACGAAAACACTCTGGACATAAGAAGCTGGATCGCCAGCGAACCTAAGGCTACCGAGGTCTCCTGCGGAATAAATAAGCTGTCTTTCCCCGGCGGAGCCACCAGAGGAATCAACCCAACCTCAATAAACTGGACTAGCCGATCCTCACCGACCGCCATTTCAGTAGCCAAGGGATTGCCCGCGGCCGGCAGGGGCAGGCCGTCGAGGTGAACCGAGCCGATGTCGGTAAAACGCGACGGCCATCCGAATTGGTTCATGCTCTGTGCGATGAGGGCCCCAATCGCCCAAACCGGGCTCAACCAGAGTGCGTCGTGTTCATCGAATAGCGGGACCTTGTTTGGCGGATTGCCCGGTCCGTAGTTGAGCCTGCCCATGAACCGGTTGCAGGTCACGGCCAACCAATCGGCGGCAGGCTCTTGTTGAAATTTGCGCCACTTGGCAAATGCGGTGTCTTCAATATGGTGTTTGAGGTAGGGCAAACGACTCAGCTCAGACCAATGGTGAATATGGAGAAATCCGGCCTCCACCCACGCAAGGGTCGGGCTTAACAAGCTTTCTCCGAACGAGGCCAGTTGCTCAAGAACATCAAGGTGTTCCACCGTTGCCGTCAAGGGGAGGTCAACCAAAACCAGATTGGGCGGTTTGGCGGCGAGTTCGTCAGCAAGAGTGGCAAGGGTTTGTTTGATGGTCTCAAACGTGACCGAAACCAGTTGGACCTCAAGGCCTTGACTTACCTTAACCGGCCCTTGTTTGAGCAATAGCTCGATGCCGCGCCAGGTTGCTTCACATTTTCTAAAATCGGTATTGTTGTAAACAACACTGAGTATCTTGCTCAATCGATCGTCGATTTGTTTCTTGATGGTAGTGGTTGCGTGGGCTTCAGCAACAGATTGATCGGCCTCACTGGGCCCGGCAACCATGGACAACAGACTATCGACCGCAGAGCTTTTCGGGACCGACGCTGCGGCCGAAGAGATGCTCGCATCGGGAAGAACCAGCGAAAGATCGCCCCAGTCCTTCCTCAACCGGTCAACCATCTGATCAAGAGAAATGCCCTGTGATGTCGCCTCATCAACGAAGCTTCTGGCTTCGATCAGCCTGTGTACGAATGGGGCCGCAAGGGCCAATCGATCGGGTTTGAAGTCCTTGATGCTGGTTATGGTGAAGCTTAAAACCCCAGCAGGAACAAGGTCCTTGGGAACCTCAACCTCAATAGTGGGTTTGATTGATTCGAGGACCTCGTCAAGTCCGTAGAGGTCAAGTGAATAGGACCGACGGCTGGAGGCGCTCGATCCCACCGGTGCTAACACTAACATCGTAAAATAACTGTCGGTAGTGGCCATTGGTCACCTTCCTCAGAGATGGAACATCTTTGAGAACTTTAGAAAATTATCTAATTATAGGCTTCGTTGGTCAAGAATTCGTAGGTTCGAGCTCTTGATCGAGCGCGGATAATCGTTGACGGATGAACTGTTCGTCTATCGGTAGCGTCTGACCGGCCAGCATAGGCGCGGTGAACATGACGTCGCGCAGGACTTCCTCGAAAATGCTGCGCAGCCCACGGGCTCCAATGCGTTTATCGATTGCGTAGCGCACCACCTCTCGCTGCGCCTGCTCTGAAAGCTCAAGGTTAATATCGTCAAGCGCCAGGAGCTCGGTATACTCGCGCAGAATGGAGTCGGGCGGCTCGGCTAAAATGCGCACCAGGTCGTCTTCATTGAGCGCCTGCAGTTGCACCGTTACCGGCAAACGGCCGAGAAACTCCGGAATCAATCCGTATTCGACCAGCATTTTTTGTGTTACGCGCAATCTCCGCGGGCGCCGCCGTCCACGCGTGGCCCCAAATCCTATTTCGTTGTCCGGTTCCATTCCCGGCAGATCAGAAAACGTTCCGGCGCAGATGAATAAAATATCGCTGGTATCGACCTGCACGAAGTCGTGTTTATTCCAGTGTTGGGTGACATTGAGCGGAACAAAAATCTCCTGTCCCTCGAGGAGCTTCAGCAACGCCTGCTGAACCCCTTCGCCGCCGATGTCCCGGCTGCCCGCCCCGGTCCGCGCGCCGTGGGAGCGCCGTGCGATCTTGTCGATCTCGTCGACGAAAACAATACCGCGTTGGGTGCTTGAAATATCCTGATCCATCTTAAAGAGGAGCTCGGCAATCATGACCTCGACGTCCTTGCCGTAGTATCCCGCTTCGGTGTACTCGGTTGCGTCGCAGACCGTGAAGGGCACGTCGAGGATGCGCGCCAGTTGGCGGGCGATGTGGGTTTTGCCGCAGCCGGTCGGGCCGATCATCAAAATGTTTGATTTCTTGAGCAGGCTCTGGGAATGCATCGCGCGGCGAGAAATGCGTTTGTAATGATTGTAGGCCGCGATAGCGACGACTTTTTTGGCATCGGATTGGCCGATGACGTAGCGGTCAAGCTCTTTATATATCGCTTGTGGCGTCGGAATGTTGAAGGTCGGCTTGGCGGCTTCATGCATAACCGGAGAATTTACCAGAGTCGGCAAAATGGTGTCAACGGTGGCTCGATTTGACCTCTCGCAGTACTGGCGCTATAAGAGCGTTGTCGGATGGTTATGAGTCGACGGGTTCGAGGTGGGGGTGTGTTTGAAAAATCTTAGAACCTATGGAAAGGCGCCGTTTCGGGTGGCGGTGATTCACGGCGGTCCGGGCGCCGCCGGGGAGATGGCGCCGGTGGCACTCGAACTCTCCGCTGATGTCGGTGTTTTGGAACCGCTGCAAACTGCGGTAACGCTCGCGGGACAAATTGAAGAGCTAAAAACTGTTTTAGAAAACAACGCGGCCCTTCCCGTTATTCTGATCGGTTTTTCCTGGGGAGCGTGGCTCAGTTACTTGGTCACCGCCAAGTATCCCGACCTGATAAAAAAGCTCGTACTCGTCGGCAGCGCCTGCTTCGAAGAAGCATATGCGGCACAAATTTCCGAAATTCGCTTAAGTCGCCTCAGCGATGGCGATAAAACCGAAATTAATTCCATTGTTGAAGTCATCAATTACCCGGCGGCTGAAAACAGGAACGCCGCGTTTGCGCGGCTTGGGGAATTGCTTTCAAAAGCTGATGCGTACGATCCGATAACACGCGAATCCGAACCAATTGACTACAACGTGAATATGTATCAGGGCGTGTGGAAGGATGCCGCTCTACTTCGAAAAAGCGGAGAGCTGTTAGAACTAGGACGCCAGATACGCTGCCCGGTCGTTGCGCTCCATGGGGATTACGATCCCCATCCCGCCGAAGGAGTGCAAAAGCCGCTGTCAGCGACTATTAAAAATTTTCGATTCGTTCTGCTCAACAATTGCGGCCACAAGCCTTGGAATGAATGCGAAGCGCGAGATACGTTTTACCAAATCATTCGCAATGAATTGAACTAGTGAAATATCATCCGCGGGAGCATCTGGTAACGCGGCTTAGGGTAACCCGTCGCGAGCTTTAGCCGCGAGGCCCTCAAGCCACAACTGATGATACGTATACATCCGATTGGGCATGAACAGCTTGCCAAGTCTTGCAAGCCAACCGTGCTGTGTCTCTTCGGTCAGCACATGGCATCCACGGGCGGATGGTCTCAAAACCCACGCATGGTAAGCGTCGACGCCAAAAGCATGAGCGTCCCACGCGATACGCTCAACAGGAACATACTCATGCACCGTAGAGATGAGCGTCACGCCGAATGTCTTCCAACGGAATCGAGTGCCCTTCTGGAGATTTGATCCGGTCCCGTCGAGGATTTTGATATTCGCGGAATTTACGTACCAGGTGGGCCAGAGTGTGGCGCGAATCAACCATGCCCACACTTTTTCTGGGGCGGCATTCATATCCAATTCGTTTCGAACATGAATAGGGCAATTGCGTGGGTGGTAGCGATCTGGCCAACTAACTTCAGGAGGTCGTGTCATATGAGCTGCTCTACCGGCTTCCGAATTGCTTAAAACCCTATGCTTTCAAGAAGCTCCGGGAACGAGTCCTCAACCAATAGAACCGTCAGAAACAACAACTAATGGAAATATAAAAACCGCTTCGTTATTGTCTAGACCTGTCCCTCATTATTATTTCTTGTTTGAACTGGTAGTCTGACCCAATCGTTGACATGGCGATGATTCGAACTTAGTTTTCAACTAACGCGGGAACGAACGTAAGCCGATGATGAGAGGAATTCATTATGCACCTATTTGACAGAGACATCTCTTTGACTGAGCGGGAACGGACCCGCTTTACCGGGAACATTACCGATAACTGGTCGATAAACGGCATTCCCAACGGGGGATACATCCTGGCCATACTGGCTAACGCCATGCTTCAGCATAGCGATAAGAGATCAACGCCCATAGTAACGACTAATTATTTTTCGCGGTGTACCCCCGGGGCGGCGGATCTTTCCGTGGAGGAGTTTTCGCGTTCGACGCAATTCAATCGTTTCCAGGCCAAGCTGAACCAAGAGGGTAAAGAAAGGGTGCGATCGCTCGGCACCTTTGCGGACGAAAAAATCGACTGCTTCATAGAAAGGTATGAATCATCCATACCGCCGATATCCCCGTTGGAAGAATGTGTAGCCGCTCCCGAATTTCCCGCCTTGACCATCCTCAATCAGGTGGACATACGTCTTGACCCCGCGTGCGCCGGATGGATGTTGGGCAAACTTACAGACCGATCCGAAATGAAGGGCTGGATTACCTTTAGAGACGAACGTCCTTTCGACTTGTTGTCAGTTTTGATGTTTATGGATGCGTTTCCACCTCCCGTTTTTACCAGCCAGGGGATGATGGGCTGGGTGCCGACGATAGAGCTTACGGTGAATGTGAGAAAGATTCCTCAAACGAGATGGCTCAAGGGCCAATTCAGGACCCGGTTTATTACCTGCGGCCTGCTGGAGTCTGATGGAGAAATGTGGGACGAAGCAGGCAATCTCATCGCCATTTCCCGGCAGATCGCCCAATTTCGCAAGAACAATTGATGGGCATCCCGACCCCACGCCCAAACCAACGCGTGGATTCATCCAGCATATGCTCGCTTCAAACCTTTTATGTCGATTTTCTCCATTTTCCATCGAATTCAGGCGGACCCAACCGACAACTGACGGAAATATAAAAATAGTTTTATTATTGTCTAGATGTCCCCGTCGGCATAATTGTGGAGCCTCCTTAACCAGCCCTATAAGTGTTACCTATGTTCCCGGTCTATTCTGTTACCTATGTATCCGGTCTGGACCGAGTGTGTCCGGTTTTCGGACACCTCAGGTAAATCCAGTCTGGGTCTCCATGTTGTAACTAATTGAACAACCACCACTCAGTGATCATTCACGGTACTGGTACGGTCTTTGCTTTAGAAGGTGCGGCTGAAGGGAGCGTGAATGATCGCGCGCGTGTTTTCCGCCACCGTGGTTGGGGTGGACGCCATTCGGGTTGATGTTGAGGTTGATTTGGCCAAGGGCTTGCCAAACTTCTTTATTGTCGGTTTGGCCGAGGGCGCGGTGAAGGAAAGCCGGGTGCGCGTGGAGTCGGCGCTCAAGAACTCCGGCATGGAGTTTCCCCAGCGGCGCATAACCGTCAACCTGGCGCCGGCCGATTTGCGCAAGACCGGAACCGCCTTCGACCTTCCCATAGCGTTGGGACTGATCTCGACCGCAGAGTCGTTGCTGCCCGAGGTCGTCTCCACGACCGTGGTGGTTGGCGAGCTGGGGTTGGACGGCGAGGTGCGGTCGGTCCCCGGCGCCCTGTCCATGGCGGTGATGGCCAAAAAAGAAGGGCTGACGCATATGGTATGCCCGGCCGGCTGCGCCTTGGAGGCAGCGGTCGTGAGTAGTCTAACCGTGTTGCCGGTAACAAACTTTCGAGAGGTAATCGAATACTTCACCGGACGGATCAGCTTGAAGCCGGTGCAGGTCGATCCGGCCGACGCGCTGGCGAAAGCATCAACCTATAGTGTCGATTTTTCGGAGGTGCGCGGCCAGCAGCACGTTAAAAGAGCCCTCGAAGTAGCGGCAGCCGGCGGGCATAATTTGTTGATGGTCGGGCCGCCGGGCTCGGGCAAGACCATGCTGGCCCGGCGGTTGCCCACCATCTTGCCGCCCTTGCAGTTCGAAGAAGCGATCGAGACGACGAAAGTCTATTCGATTCTTGGGCTGGTGCGTAACGGCACAGCCCTTATCGGTGCGCGGCCCTTTCGCGCGCCGCACCATACCGTCTCGGACGCCGGCCTCGTCGGCGGGGGAACGATTCCGCGGCCGGGCGAAGTCTCGCTGGCGCACAACGGGGTGCTGTTTCTGGACGAGTTGCCTGAGTTCCGCCGCAACGTCCTGGAGGTGCTGCGCCAACCATTGGAGGATCATGTCGTCACCATTGCCCGAGCCCGGATGACGGTATCGTTTCCCGCCAAATTGATGCTGGTGGCGGCAATGAATCCCTGTCCATGCGGTTACCTAACCGATCCGACACGCCAGTGTTGGTGCACGCCGACGGCCGTTCACCATTACCGCAACCAGATCTCGGGGCCGCTGCTCGATCGGATTGATATTCAAGTTGACGTGCCGGGGGTACCCTGTCGCGATCTGATGACGGCCGCGGTTTCTGAATCTTCCGCCGCCATCCGAGCCCGGGTGATACAGGCGCGCGACATCCAATTAGAGCGTTTTTGCAAGCTGCCGGGGGTGCGCTGCAATGCCCAAATGCCGACGGCCGTGGCGCAGCGAACCTGCCGGCTGCGAATCTCCGAGCAAACTATTCTCGAGAATGCGGTCAAGCGCTTGGGGTTCTCGGCGCGGGCTTTTGTTCGCATTCTCAAGGTGGCGCGGACTATCGCTGATTTAGGACACTCCGAGGAGATCCAGACGCAGCACCTAGCGGAAGCGATTCAATACCGAAGTCTCGATCGGCCCCTGCTGGCCTCGCAACCGGTAAAACAGCGCGGGGCGCGAGAGGGGTGAGGGAAGACGGTAGGGGCGGGTTTCAAACCCGCCCCTACAAGCTGGAAGACAAGTTATTACACAGGAGCAACACATGGGCGAAATCAAGGAAAAGCTCAAGGCCGTGGCGGCAGCCATCGCCACCATCGAGAAACAGTTTGGCAAAGGTGCAATCATGTGCCTCGGCGATCAGCAAGGATTTGAAGCCTTGCCGGTTATCCCGACCGGCTCGTTTGGGCTCGATCAGGCCGTGGGGATCGGAGGATTCCCCCGCGGCCGGGTCGTTGAGATCTTTGGGCCCGAATCGTCGGGAAAGACCACGCTTGCGCTTCACGCCATTGCCGAGGCCCAGAAGGCCGGGGGCGTGGCCGCCTTTATCGATGCCGAGCACGCACTGGATATACGGTATGCCGCCCGGTTAGGGGTTGCGGTCGATGAGCTGCTGGTCAGCCAACCCGATACCGGCGAACAAGCGCTTGAGATTGTTGAGACCTTGGTTCGCAGCGGCGGCGTGGACATGCTGGTTATCGACTCAGTGGCGGCGTTGGTGCCGCGCGCCGAGATCGAAGGCGAGATGGGCGATGCCCATATGGGTTTGCAGGCTCGGTTGATGAGCCAAGCGCTGCGCAAACTCACCGCGCAAGTCAGCAAGCAACAGGCAACGGTGCTCTTCATCAACCAGATCCGGCAAAAAATCGGCGTGATGTTCGGCAACCCAGAGACCACGACCGGCGGCAATGCCCTTAAATTCTACTCGTCGATTCGGTTGGATATCCGAAGAATTGGGCAGATCAAGCACGGCGAAGAGGTGGTTGGCAACCGCACCCGCGTTTAAAGTGGTAAAAAATAAGTTAGCCCCGCCGTTTCGATCGGTCGAGTTTGATATTTTATATGGCAGCGGCATTTGTCGGGTTGGCGAGGTGCTCAACCTGGGAGTGCAGGCCGGTGTCATCGAGAAGAGCGGAACCTGGTTTTCATACCAAGGCGAGAGGTTGGGCCAAGGACGCGAGGCCGTCCGGGAGATGCTGGTCGCCAACGGCGATCTGCTCGGCAAAATCGAGGTCGCTACCCGTGATCACATGCCGATGGTGAGTATCGGTGAGGAGGCTTAAGAGCACATCAAGAGCGGTTGTTCACCAGAAGGAATAGAAAGGACGCGTGAAGATCTATGGTTTCCCGTTCGTAAGGTTTTTTTGTAACACTTCTATCAGATCGGACAACCGGTATGGCTTTACAATGACTCCGCTGAAGCCATAGCGGCGATATTCGGACATGATTGGATTATTGGAGTAGCCGCTCGAAACAATCGCCTTGACGCCGGGGTGTATCTTTTTCAGAGTTTCAATGCACTCTTTTCCTCCAATGCCGCCGGGGACCGTGAGGTCGAGTATGGCTAAGTCAAACGGGTTGTCCGTTTGCAACGCATTTTTGTAAATCTCTATCGCCGCGGTGCCGTCATTAGCGGTTTGAACCTCATAGCCGAGCCTGCCGAGGAGTTCTTGGACGACGTTACGTATGAGCTCTTCGTCGTCCATAATAAGAATCTTACCCTTGCCGACAAACGCTTCTTCCTCCGTGAGGACATTTTCAGGGGCGTATTCCCCATACGCGGGAAGATGTATCGTGATCGTTGTTCCTTCGTTCACTTTGGATGAAACGTCGATGCCGCCATCGTGCTTTTTGATAATCGAGTAGGCGATGGTGAGTCCCAGCCCGGTGCCATTTGACTTCGTGGTAAAATACGGATCGAAAATCTTCGGAATTATATCCGGCGAAATGCCGCGTCCGTGGTCGACGATCGAGATCGTGATATACTTGCCGGCCTTCAAGGCCGGAATCTCATCCGCAGTCACTGTCCTGTTATCGGCATATATATGGATGATGCCGCCGTCCTGCATGGCCTGTTCGGCATTCATGACGATATTCTGAATTACTTGGCCGATCTGGCCCGGATCGACTTCGGCGGCCCACAGGGTCTCGGGTATATGAAAGTCGCAGCGTACCCGCGTACCGTGAAGAACGAAATTCGCCGAGTCTTTAATTACATTGGTGATCGCCGTGATCTTTTTTACCGGCATTCCTCCCTTGGAGAAGGTCAACAGTTGTTGAGTGAGATCGCGAGCTCGAAAGGATGCTTTTTCGGCTTCGTTGAGAATCTTGATGACCATGTCGTTGTGTTCCTCGTACATTTTCGCCATATTGATGCTGCCGACGATAGCCGTGAGTATGTTATTGAAATCGTGCGCAATCCCGCCCGCGAGGATACCGACCGATTCGAGCCGCTGAGACTTCTGGAGCTCCGCCTCTATGCGCTGTTTTTCGGTAATGTCCCTAAAAGCGAGAACAACACCGATAATTCTGTTGTCTATGTCCTTGATTGGCGCGCTGGTGTAAGCAGTCACCCGTTCGGTGCCGTCCTTCGAGATCAGAAGGGGAGCGCCCTCGTGCCCGACGATGGACCCCGTTTGCAAAACCTTTCCAATGGGGCTCTCGCATCGCTTGCGGGACAATTCGTTGACGATGTGAAACACGGTATCAACATGGTTGCCCAGAGCCTCCTCCTGAGTCCAGCCCGTGAGCTGTTCCGCGACTTGATTGAGCAAAACGACGTTTCCCTCGGCGTCCGTGGCAATGACTCCATCCCCGATCGAGCGAAGGGTTACCGTCAGGCGCCGGCGCTCGTCTTTCAGCAAGTCCTCGGCATTCTTTCGGTCGGTTATGTCATGAAAGAATGCATACCCGGCTTCTTTCCCTTCGTACTGCGATAACATTGAGGTGACTTCTCCGTAACGCACCTCGCCGGTTTTTCGTATCAGTTTTTCCTCAGTCGTCGGCGTTGGTAATCGGTCTTCCAGCTGCTTTCGAAACTGTTTGATCACCGCCGCTCGCGAATCAGGGTGAATGCGGCGTATAACCGATTCGCCGATTGCTTCTTCAAGATTCTTGTAGGTGGCCAATAGTATGCCATACGGATTGATATACAGGATCTTGGCGTCGAGATCATGGACGATTATTCCATACGGCGCCGCCTCAACGAGATTGCGAAATCGCGCTTCGCTATCACGCAATGCCTTAACCACTGCTTTTCGTTCGGTGGTGTCTTCGATAATGCCGACCCCCCCTAAAAAATGACTATCGGCATATTTGATAGGGGCAAAGACTGCCCTCAGCGGCGTGACTTTTGATGCGGTGATTGAATGATATTCATCCTCGTAATAACCCAGTTCTCCATGAATCGTGTTTCTGATCGCGGAGATGAATTGTTGGTCGGGAAGATCGAGCAGGTTCATCCCGATGATTTCAGACCGGTGTGATCCCATGATATTCACAAAGTTGTCGTTGCAGGCGGTAACGACACCTTGGTGGTCAAAATGAATTACGCCGACCGGTGCATGCTCGAAAACCATACGATATTTTTCTTCACTCAAGCGCAGGGCTTCTTCAGCCTTCCGTTGCTCGGTGATGTCACGCAAAAACACCATTGCCGCATTTTTTCCTTCAAACTGCGTGGTAACCGAGACGGCCTCTGCATAGAGATAGCCGCCATCCTTGTTATGCAGCTTGATGGCGTATGGTTCGCTCGTATCGGTTTCAGACTGGTGCGCCATTCGGTTGATGATATCCTCGCGCGAATCAGGATGGACGATATCAAATATAGAAGCGCCGATAACTTCGTCGAGCGAGTCAAAGCCGCCCATTTTTAGAGCAGTGGAATTTATGAAAAGAATTTTTCCGTCAGCGTGGATGACGATTCCATAGGGTGCGATCTCAACCAGTCTCCGGTAGCGCTCTTCACTATCTATCAGTTCGTAGAGATTGAGACGAAGCGTATCCTCGAGCCCTTTAAGTTCGCTGCTGCTTGCTTCAAGCTCTCGTACGCGCTTCTCGAGGTATTCGGTGCGTTCGAGCAGTTCATCATACGTTAGGGCCATGAGACACTCCTTGACCCAATGATCGAGAAAATGCTTACGGTTCCTCGCCTACCACCCAACCGATTACTTAATTTGTATTTCCTGGCGTACCGTGGTAGAGAAACACACACAGGCCTATTGTATTACAGATTGACGTGATTGTAAAAAAACAGGCTCGCCCGATAGGGCAGTGGCAGGCCCACAGCGGCGGTGAAAATCGTCTTGTGACAATGGGTGTTGGACTCACCGTAACCAGTGGTGTTTGGTGTCAACCAGATGTTCGCCGACCCGGTCGGCAAGCGCCATGATGGTGAGATACGGATTGACGTGAGAAGACATTGGAAAAAGGCTCGCATCGGCAACAAAGAGCCATGGGCAACCATGAACCTGACCCCACTGGTCGGTGACCGAATCCTCGGGGCCGACCCCCATTCTGCATCCCCCTTGCGGGTGCGCCGAAGATAACGGAAACTTCACGGACTTAAAGTTTTTTTCGGTTATAAATGCTTCCAGAGTTTGACCCTTTAGATCGTTGTTATCAAATAGCGGTGTATCGGCACAAGGCATGATCACCTTCTCGCAGCCTGCTGAGAAAAAGATGCGGGCGGCCTGCGCCTGTGCATGGCAGAGAGACTGTATCGATTCTTTCGATAGCGTGTAGCGCATGATGATATCGCCGGCTGACGATACGGTGATTCTGTTGCTGACGCTCGCTTGGTCATGGTTGAGAATGATGATACAGGCAAGCTGATCGTACCGCCGCATCACGTAGTTGAGTTCGTCGCCCCAGAGGCCAAGGTGTTTGGTGGTGATAAACGGATAGTAAAAAGCGGTCTCGAGGTAGTAGTCGTGGCTGTCTGTAAACACGTCGGTATAAAATGTTTTCGGGATCCCTTGATAGCCTTTTATTTTTTCCGGATAAATGCCGTATACGGTCAGCGCCGGATGCAGCGTGAAGTATTTTCCGAGCGTCTTAAATGGTTTCGCAAACCCCGATCTGAGTAGCACAGCGGGCGAGCCGGGGGAACCGGCGGCAAGGATTATTCGTTGCGCTCTCATTTCGATGTCGCCCGACGGCCATGGTCCTGGCTTGGTTCCCGGGGGGGCGGGGGAGACGCGCGCACGCACGGTTTTTTCGGATAGCGTATGCACCTCGCAGTTAGGAATGACCTCAATCCCCGCGGCTTCGGCCAGGGGAAGCTGAACTTCGAGCGTTCCTTGCTTGGTGCCGTAAGAACACCCAAGATTGCAAAAACACCTCGTATTGCAACAGCCGGTTTGATTGCAATTTTTGAGATTGAGCCTGATCTTTTTTACGGGCCATCCGAGACGTTCGCACCCTCTTTTGAAAAGCCGATTGTTGTCGTTGATCATATCCTCCCCCGGTTCGATGACGTTGATCGCGCGTTCGATGCGATCGAATCGGGGCCTGAGATCGTCGGGGGTGATGCCGGGGATTGACCACTCGTCGATTACCTCATCCGGCATTCTGAAGGTAACACCGGTGTACATCAATGTGCTGCCGCCTACCGCCTTACCCGCCGCCAGTGTTATAGAACCGTTTTGTAACGGCCAAGCGCCGCGGTGGCGGTAGATATCATACATCTCGATTTCGCGTTGGGTTAAAAATTCGTGTGTGTAATACGGCCCTTCCTCGAGTACGGCTATTTTCGCTCCGGCGCGGGCGAGCGGTGCCAGTTTTTCGGCGACCGTGCCGCCACCCGCTCCCGAGCCGATGATGATTGCATCATATTCCCGATTCATCCGACCACCTCGATCGTGCCCCGGCTCAACGATCTAATAGTGCCGTCGGGGTATGGTCTGTCGGGTTCGATGGGGCCTGGATAGCGGATGACGTTCCACACCTCCTCGCGGGTGTAATACCCCATGCAAATAAAATTTTTGATGCCGAAAAAGCCGAGGCGCAAGCCACGCAGAGGGTTATTTTCCAACCAGCGAAGCTCACGATTTTTTATATTTTTGCTATTGTGGCTGAAGAACTTGCCCCCGAATACTATTCCAAGGCATTCTATCGCATACAAAAAAACCATTAGTTGTATACGCAATGGACTTTGCAAACGGGAGATCGCCCAATCGACTATACCGGCCGTAATCATGGTGCCGCCGCCGGGCGAATCAGGAGTAGGCGGAATAATGCTGTCAGCAACCGAGAGAAATATCTTCAATCTCAAGCCGGTCAAATAGTTACAGTGATAAACTGATTTCATGCGGGTGCTCCTTAACAATAAAGCCCTAAACCAAAAAGAATGAAATGACTGCGGCGCAGCGCAGACGTTTTATTCCAATACAGCCCCTTGAGCCGCAGAGCTCACATAGTTAGCGTAACGCCTCATGTACCCAAAAGGAATTTCCCTCCGTACCGGCTTCCACTCCTTGAGCCGGCTCGCGATTTCATCATCGGTGAGATGGACTTCAATGCGACGTCCCGGTATATCGATCATAATTTCGTCGCCGTCCCGTACGACGGCAATGGGCCCCCCGACATTCGCCTCCGGCGACACGTGGCCAATGCAGGGTCCCGACGAATAGCCCGAAAAGCGTCCGTCGGTGACAAGTGCCACCTTTTTAAATCCGAGAAGCTTAAGCATGACGGTTACCATCAACGTTTCCGGCATTCCAGGTCCTCCACGGGGCCCTTCGTTTCGTATGACCACCGCTTCCCCCTCTTTTATGGACCTCTCGTGAAGAGCCTTGAGGCAGTCCGCTTCAGACTCGAAGACGCGGGCCAGACCGGTGAAGACGTGCATGTCCGACGCCACTGCCGACTGCTTGACTACAGAGCCGTCAGGCGCGAGGTTGCCGTATAATACTACCGTTCCTCCTTCGGCTAAATAGGGTCTGGTTTTATCGGGGATCACCTCATCATCAAGGATTTTCGCTTCAGCCGCGATCTCTCCGATAGTCGCACCGGTTACACTAAGGGCATCGCCATGTAGGTCATCCTTTAGTCGGTTCATTACAGCTGGGACACCGCCGGCGATATAGAAATCGGTGATGCCATAGGGCCCATTCGGCGTAATGGCGCAAAGAGTCGGTATCTTTTTGGAAAAAATGTTGAATGCTTTCAGCGGCAGTTCTATGCCACAAGAGTGTGCTATTGCCGGAAGATGCAACGCGGAGTTAGTTGATCCGCCAATCGCCAGGTCTACCATAAGGGCGTTTTCGATCGCTTTCATGGTGAGGATTCTGTCAGATGTCAGGCCCTCCTCCACCATGCTGACGATGCGCTTCCCGGTCTGACGCGCGAACATCAGTTTCTCGGTACCATAGGCCGGTACACTGGCAGAGCGAGGGATCGAAAGCCCCAGCGCCTCGGTTAGGCATTGCATCGTGTTCGCTGTGCCCATGAACTCACAGGAGCCACAGGTGGCACAGGTGTTCGTTGCCAGCTTGTCCATGACATCGGTATAGGAATTCTGATCCACGCTTCCCTTCATGCTTTTCCTGAACCGGATAAGCATTGCGTTGGGCCCGCCGGTGATGAATATCGACGGCAGCTTCAGCCGGGCGGCCGCCATTATCATGCCGGGAATGATCTTGTCGCAACTCGCGATGAAGACCAGGCCGTCATAGAGCATGCTGCGTACGTGCGTTTCGACGATATCGGCGATCAGATCGCGCTGGGCAAGGACATAGCGCATCCCCTCGTGCCCTTCTGTCATGCCATCGCAGGGCGCAGGAACGCCGAACTCGAAGGGAAGACCGCCCGCCGCGTGGACGCCCTCCTTGACCCGGCTCGCGATCGTATCAAGATGAACATGCCCCGGATTGATATCGGTCTGAGAATTTACGATGCCGATAATCGGCTTTTCTTTCAGTTCGTTTATCTCATAACCGGTTCCATAGAAAAAATTTCCTCGGATTAGGTTGAGGGGAAAATCCTTATCATTAAAAATGCTTTCGCTTTTTGGTTTTTTCATGATGGGTTCCTAGGGGCTAAGCTGCCTGTTAGGACAAGCGTTTTAGTATCGCCCGGGATACGAGGCGTATTCGGGTGTTCAAAGGGAAGCGCGCCAGATTGGTCTTAATCACCCCTTTGGTGTAAGCGGTCTTCTTTGAGTAGTCAACGCACACATCTATGATGACGGGCTGACCCTTGGCTGCAATATAGCGGGCTTCGCGCAGGGCCGGGGCAATTGCCTCATCGTCGTTGATCTCTATGTAGGCCGCGCCGGTGGCCAGCGCCATACCGTAAAGACTGAACTCCGGCAAGACGGTGCAGGTCTTGTTCCCGTACGGCAGTTGTTGGGTCTGAGAGATCTGGGCCAGTTCGCCGTCATGGAAAACACAGTATATGATTCCAGCATGGTTGGCCGAGGCGGTGAGCGTCTCCATCCCGGTCATCAAAAAACAACCGTCCCCGATGACCGCCGCCACCAAATGATCGGGATTTGCAAGCTTGACTCCTAAGGCGGCCGGTACGCCATAGCCCATGCAGTTAAAATCGCAAGGGGCGATGAAATGTCCCGCCTTCTTCACCATAAAATGCTCGGCCATAAGAAACGTGTGATTGCCGACGTCCGATAGGACATAGTCATCCGGATCCATCTCATCGCTGAGAATGCGTAGGAATACCGCTGGATTGACTCCGTGGAATCGTTTGTCGGCCCACGACTTGAAATAAGCCTCTTTGTCTTTTTTGATCTGTTCCTTGAGTGCTTGGTTTTCAGGTCGGGAGACGCCTTGCTCCTCCAGTGAGTGTATTAAGGCTTCCAGGCTTTTGGCTGCATCGCCAGCAATCTTCACCTTAGCCGGGTAGTTTTTATCAAAGACCGTGGGGTCGATGTCGATATGGATGAGATTGGCCGGCACCGTCACCCCATAACTGCCGGTGGCCACTTCGGCGAAGCGGGTGGCAACGGCGATAAGGCAGTCGCAATTTTTAAAGGCGTTACGGGCCGCTGGGACGGCCGAGGCGCCGAAGCTCATTCCGGCGTGCAGAGGGTGCGTACCCGGAAAGACCCCGTAACCTTGCATGGTCAATGCCACGGGGGCCTGGAGGAGTTCGGCCAATCGAGTAAGTTGCGCGGTTGCATCCCTGCAACCCCACCCGGCGAAAATGCCGGGATGTTTGGCCTGCTTGATGAGTTCCACCGCGGCTTGCACGGCCTCCGAGGAAGGTGGCAGTGACTCGTGAGGTCGATACAGCGGCAGATCGCCAACCTCGCCCTCCATCATCTGAATCTCGACCGGGATCTCGATGAAAACTGGGCCCGGGCAACCCGAGGTTGCGGTGGTAAAGGCGTCGAAAATTGTCGGGACGATCTCGGCGTGGGTTTTTATGTGATAGCCCTTTTTTATTGCGCCATCGGCCAACCTCTGCTGATCGAGCTGGTGTAATTGATAATGTTTGCCTATATCCAGGCGAGCGGAGCCGGCGATGACTAGAATCGGGATGCCGTCAAGTAAGGCCTCACAAATACCGCTCATGGCGTTCGTAAGGCCGGCGCCTGGAACAATCAAGGCTACGCCGACATTCGACGAGGATCGGCTCAGGCCGTCGGCGGCAAAAGAAGCGCCCAACTCATGGGTGACCAGAATAGGGGTAATCTTTTTCGAGAGATTAATCTCGTCGTAGATTTCGGTGTTCTGCATGCCCGGGATACCGAAGGTATGGCTGATGGGCAGCTGTTCCAAAGCGTAACGCGTAAGCCACGCGCCAGTTTTTTTCATGGTAATTCTCCTTTGCAGCGTTGTCGGGATGATGTTTTGTCAAGTCTCCGACCGTTTGGCTTTCTCGACTTCAGCCAAAATATCCTCGCAACGCATGGGCTGAAATCCGGGACCGAAACGGTCCTTTGCCAGCCTGTAGATGGTTTTGTTATAGGGCGCGGGAACGTTATGTTTTTCCGCCAAACGCACAATGTAACCAGTGAGGGAATCGATCTCGCTCATGCCGGAGTCACGGAGCAGAATATCCTGGGTCATGCTCGACATAACCATGGTTTTGATCTTGTGCTTGAAGATCGGTCGGGCGATCCAGGCGGGCATAAGGATCCCCAAGTGAAGTAAAAAGAAGGAGGGCATACCGCCCATCTTGCATTCCTTGAATCCGGCGGCCTTGATGATCGTTACCCCTTCCCATAAGGTGTTGGTCAGCAGCTTCTGATATATTCCGAAATTCGATACCGGTCGGAAGCCTTGCCCAACCAGAGTATCCAACGCGTTGGTGAGGTTCATCACAATCTTGCTGTGCACTGCGTCCGCCAAGTGATCCACGATGATGGTTTTGCACCCGCTTCCCAGGATCGCCTGCACTATCTTGAGTTCATCTTTTAAAGAGTTATCCGGCGTGCCGATCAACAAAGGACCTTTTTTCTGATAGCCCACCACCACCGGTTCGTCACGACGGGCATTGAAGCTAACGACGGTATAGATTATCTTGGAAAAATACCGCGGCAGGATGGTTTGGTTATCTGTTCCATTGGCCATGGAGACGATGATCGGCCGATCGCCGACGGTTTTCTTCAGCATCTCGGCAATGGCAGGAAGGCTGTAGTTTTTGACACCCATGATGATAATGTCGACATCGGGCAATTCTTCAATCCGATCGATGGTTCTGACCCGCACAGTCTGTCTGGTCTGTTGCGGTTTATCCACCTGATAGACCGTAATGCCGGTATTTTTTAAGGCGGTTTGCACCTCACCGATATCCATGACGAAGAGCTTGGCATGATACGGAACGACCCAGGCAGCCACCGAGGCTCCAATAGCTCCGGCGCCTACGAATAATACAGTTTTATCTTGATACGTCATGGTTGCCTCCTAATACTGAATTCGTTTTTATTGGGGAATATCCGAGCATAGACGAGACCTGTTGTGTGGTAAATTTCACTGCTTCTACGATTTCCTTGCTTAGTTGATTGATCCGTTCCGCGTTCCCACTGACGGCAAAGGCCGCGATGACCACGCCTGCATGGTTGAAAATCGGTCCGCCGATTCCGGCCAAACCGGTGATGGATTCCTGGCGATCGAAGCTCACGCCGGTTTTTTTGACTTGAGCCAATTCTTGCAAGAACTTTACCTTGGTCGTTATGGTGTTGGGGGTTAGCTGTATGAACATATAATTTTCCAGGAGTTGATTACGCTTGGCCCGGTCCATATAGGCCAAGATTGCTTTGCCGATACAGGTCGTATGCAGCGGAACAGTGGAGCCTGACAGCGGAAAAGTCATGTAACGATTCTCAGGCTCGACGCGCATAATGATCGTTACGCTGTCACCCACGAGCATTCCAAGATTTATGGGTTCCATGAATTGGAAACTGAAACGCTCCATCCAAGCCCTTGCGATAGTAATAAGATCCAAGCTTGCGACGCACCTAATGCCGAGTTGCACCAATTGGGGACCGAAACGGTATTTCGTGCTAAAGGGGTCCTTTTCCAAATACCCGATAGCTTCCAGGGTGGCAACGATCGTCGCGATGGTGGCCTTGGGCAGATTAAGCCTGCGGGTAAGGTCGGTAATACCTAGAGGTTTTTTATCGTTACTGAACAACGCCAGGATAGCTGAGGCCTTTTTTATAGATTGGATAAGTCGTTTTTTGGTGTCCATATATCGCTCCACTTGAAATATCGAACACTGTTCGATATTGTCGAACATTATGCATATTTCATTCAGTATGTCAAGAGCAACTAGAAAATATTTTTATAAATAAATGTTATCCGGTAGACAGTGAATAGTACAGTATTCCGATTGACAATATAAACTACTTGTGGTTTAGAAGCGCAAGGTAGTAAGAATGTCGTTCTGAAGGTGGTAACTAGTGATGTCACAAGATGTAGTTGAAAGCAGCGATAGTCTACGATCGGCCAAACCGCTCAACTATGCGCAGAGTGTAGCTTTTTCAGGAATACTTTCATTGGAGCTTGGCGGCCAATTGTGCGACGTGAAGGTTGTGTATGAAACCTATGGGCAGTTGAGTCAACATCGTGACAACGCGGTCCTTGTCTGCCACGCGATAAGCGGCGATTCACACGTCGCTCGGCACGATGATTCCGACGACCTGGGTTGGTGGGAAATCGCCGTCGGGCCTGGTAAGGCAATCGACACCGATACGTACTTTGTCATTTGTTCAAACGTCCTCGGCGGCTGTCGCGGCACTACCGGGCCGAACACCGTCAATTCAGACACCGGCAGGCCCTATGGGGCGGACTTTCCCACGATCACGACCGGCGACATGGTGGAAGTGCAACGGCGCCTCATAGACCACTTGGGGATCCAGAAACTCCTGGGTGTGATCGGCGGTTCTATGGGCGGCCATCAGGTGTTGGCGTGGGCGACCAAGTATCCGGATCGCATACGGATAGCTATCCCCGTGGCCACGTCTCCCCGATTGACGGTGCAAGCACTGGCGTTTAACGTTATCGGGCGAAACGCCATTCTCCGAGACCCAAACTTCCTCGGCGGTCAGTACTACGGCAACGGCGGGCCGGATGTCGGTCTGGCGCTCGCCCGGATGTTGGCGCACATTACGTACCTTTCGCCGCAGGCCATGTCCGATAAATTTGAAGCCGATCGGTTGCAGCCATGGGACGTGCCCACGGAGTTCGAAAAGAAGTTTTCAGTCGGATCCTATCTGGCGTATCAGGGCGACAAATTTGTGGAGCGCTTTGACGCGAACAGTTACATAACGTTGTCGTTGGCCATGGATCTCTTCAACCTGGGTCCGACGCGCGAGCAATTGTTGTCCAGCCTGGCCAAGAGCGCCTGCGCGTGGCTCGTTCTCAGCTTCACCAGCGACTGGCTTTTCCCCCCCGCTCAGTCGCAGGAAATAATTAACGCCCTGATCGAACTCGGCCGATCGGTGAGCTCCTGTACGATTGCGAGCGACTGCGGTCACGACGCCTTTTTACTGGAGGACGAGGTGGAGGTGTACGGTGCGCTGATTGCCGCTGCCCTGGCTGACCATTCGTCGGCCGAAAAAGCGCCAGCCGATGTGGACGATGACGTGTACGTTCAGAGTCCGACTAACATCTTTCACACCCATCGGTTGGACTACGACCGAATGGTAAATCTCATTCCGGCATCGGCAAGCGTTCTTGACCTTGGGTGCGGGCACGGGAGCCTGCTTGCGCGCCTCCGAGCGCATGGGAATCAGCGGCTGATGGGCGTCGAGCTGAGTCAAGCAGCGGTTGTCGCCAGTATCGAGCGCGGCTTCAATGTCGTTCAGGCCGATTTGAATCAAGGATTGAAACCGTTTTATGATCAGCAGTTCGATTTCGTAGTGTTGTCACACACCCTGCAGGCGATCAAAGACGTTGAGCGCGTCGTCAATGAAATGCTGCGCGTGGGCAAGCAGTGTATCGTGAGTTTCCCGAACTTTGCCTACTACAAGTTGCGCCGGATGTTGGCGGATGAAGGCCGAGCGCCGGAATCGCCGGGCATCTTGCGCTACAAATGGCATAACAGCCCCAACATACGCTTTTTTACCATCGCAGACTTCGAGCTGTTCTGTCGTGAGCGCACCATTCGTGTACATCAGCGCATCGCTTTGGACATCGAGTCCGGAGCGGAAGTCGGCGGCGACGCGAACCTGCTCGCCGATATGGCCATATTTGTTCTCAGCCGATAGCCTGTCTAGTTCTATTCTCAAAAGGGCATACGCGTATCCCACATTTTATCACCTTTTTCTCTTGACAACCTAAGATGAGAGTGATTTAGAGACTAACCAAATTACGAGAAGCTTTTTCTCCGGGACGCTCAGCTTTGGGACCTGAGTCAGAGAGGGGAGAACTCTGACAAGGGATAGACTTCTTTGTTTACCAGCGGAGGAAAGGGGACATGCACCATAAGCCGAGTGGTGCGTGAGGAGGGAGCATTAACAGCGGCATTGGGGTTGGGGGGCAGTTCTTGGTAAGGACCTACACGAGGTCCAAATCCAGTTGCCTATGAGCCTCGGCAATTCGGTTCTATTTCAATGAGAGGCTCAAAGGGAGGAGTTCGATGAAGCGCGTATTATGGGGATTGTTGGTGTTCGGTTTGTTTTCGATGGTCATGGGTTGTGGAAGCAAAAGTACTGGGACGACAACAAGCGCCGAATCATTCGGTCACCTGGAAATGGTTGTGGATCCAAATGGACCTGTCTATGACGTAACGTACATCTATGTCAAAGTCGTTGGCAGTAAGGATTGCGCCGCTTCAGAGATTGCACAGTTGACTGTGCCATTGGCGACCAACCCTCTTTCGGGGTCGGTGCTGCCTACGGGAGCTGGCCCAGATCATCCCTTTGCTGATTCGTTGTTTGTATTGCCCTCCGGCAATTACTATGTATGCGTCATACCGGTTATCAATAATACAGGAGACCCAACAGATAAAGCAAATCAGTCTCAGTACTGCCTGGAAGCTGGACCCCAGGAAGTTACGGTGAGCACAGGTTCAACGTATGAAACCGTTATTACAGTACAGTGTTCTCAAAACCAAGGTGGCCTGGACGTGGTCACTATGTTGAACGATTCTCCCATTATCCAGGTTCCGGTCATAGTTCCGGGCAAGTTCATTACGGCCTGCGAGACCGCGACGATTACTGTTACGGCAAGTGATTCGAATGGTGACCCTTTGACCTTTGCCTTTACTTACCAACTTACATCTACCCTCCCAGCCCCCGGGACGCCGCTAAACAGCACGAGTACGTTGACATCTAAATCTGGTGTAGTGCCTTCGGTTTATACTGCGACTACGACATTTCCAATCAGCACTGTAGGTGATTATACGGTTATTGTTACCGTAACAGACGGGCAAGGGGGCTCGACCTCGTTGTCGTTTCCTATTCATGTGACAGACTGCTGTTCACCTCCTTGCGGTACGGGGCAGAGCTGCTGCTCCGGCATCTGTACGAACTTGCAGACCGATCCTAGCAACTGTGGGAGTTGTAGCAATGCCTGCAATTCGGGGGTGTCCTGTGTCGACGGCTCCTGCTCGTGCCCGGAGGATAACCCGAACGTTTGCCCGACTGACTCCACCACTATCTGTACGAACCTGCAGACTGATCCTAGCAACTGCGGGATTTGCGGCACCAAGTGCGGCTCGGACCAAACATGCGCAGGGGGAAATTGTGTTTGCACTGATACGAATCTAACTCTTTGCAGTGGCGTGTGCGTGGACATTACCAGCAACCACGATAACTGCGGCGGATGCGGAAGCAGTCATGCCTGCGCCTCGGACCAAACATGCGTAGGGGGAAAGTGTAGTTGCAATACGGGTCTAACCCTTTGCAGTAGTCAGTGCGTGAATCTCCTGACCGATACCAACAACTGCGGCGATTGCGGCATAATTTGCTCAATCGGCTGTTCCGGTGGCAGCTGTGAAAAGGTGACCTTAGGTTTCCCTGTCAAGTTCTCGGGTCAGTCCACTACATGGAGTACTACTGCAATTAACCCGAACGAAATCACTGGCTTTTCAATTACCCCGAGCCAACAGATCACCATCCATACGTTTGGGATTATTTCATTCTCATCAGGTCCGACCGAACAGGTGGTAGCGGGTATATACACCGATGATGGGGCTGTCAGTAACTCATCCCCTTCATCATTACTCGCTCAGACAGCGGAGATGGCTCTGAATGGTAACTTGAACGGTGTGGCCCTAGAGGTCCCTTTCCCAGCAACGGTGCTTTCCGCCGCCACTAAATACTGGATTATGGTACTATATAAAGATTTTTCCGTGGTGGGCATGAACCCAACCGCCGACGTCGGTAAGCAAGCGAGCTATGCTTATAGTACCACGCTTCCTTCACCACTCACAGGCTTGGATTTGATCGATGAGGAGTTAAATTACTATATTATCGGTTGGTAACCAAAGCCAGAAGGTCTTGCCACGTTTGCTCCGCCCCCTGTGACGTAGGTCTGAAAGAAAGAACCTAAGCCTAGTGAATCTATCTAAGCCGCATACCGCGGATTGAACTAACAATTTAAGCTCAAAGTTCCAAATCCGGGTGGCGGAATTCCTGTTTGACTTAAAAACAAAAATAACTATTAGAAGATAGGAAACAAATTGCCCGGCGGAGGTTTTTCCTATGCCACGGAACTCAGCATCGCCTCTCGCGCAACCGCTCGTCCTCCCTAATGGGGCCAGCCTCCAAAACCGCATCGCGAAAGCCTCCATGGAGGAGGGAATAGCGGATCGGGATTTTTTACCCGGGAATGCACTCTTCAATCTGTATGGACGCTGGGCAAAAGGGGGAGCCGGGCTGCTTCTTACCGGCAATGTTATGGTGGACCCGGGCGGCGTGACCGGACCCGGAAATGTCATTGCGCGCGATACCGGGCACCGGGATCGATTTCAGCGTTGGGCCGAGGCGGCTCAATCCGGCGGATCGAAGCTCTGGATGCAGATCAATCATCCGGGCAGACAAATGTACGCATATCTTTCTAAGACGCCTGTCGCCCCGTCTTCCGTGGCGGTCAAAATCCCGGGAAGATTGGCCGCCAAGCAATTCGGCACCCCGCGCGCCCTCACCAGCGACGAGATCCGCAAACTTATCGATCGCTTCGTGGCCGCAGCCCTGCTCGCGGAGCGCGCAGGCTTCCACGGGGTGCAAGTACATTCTGCGCACGGCTATCTCTTGAGTCAGTTCCTCTCGCCGCTCGCCAATCGAAGGGAAGACGAGTGGGGCGGTTCTCTTGAGAATCGCAGCAGATTGCTGCTCGAGATCGTTACTCGAATACGGTCTTCCGTAAAAAGAGAATTTTGCGTCGGTGTAAAATTGAACTCCGCGGACTTCCAGAGGGGCGGGTTCGGGGAAGAAGATGCTATGAGGGTAATCAGTATGCTGAATCCGACCGGGATTGATTTGCTTGAGATATCGGGAGGCAACTATGAGTCTCCGGCGATGCTGGGAGGTGCAAGTCAGGGAACCAGAAAAAGGGAGGCTTACTTTTTGGACTTTGCCGCGAAAGCCAAAAAAATAGCCGCGATGCCCTTGATGGTGACGGGAGGGTTTCGTTCACGTTCTATTATGGAAGAGGCGCTCCGTTCGGGAGCCGTGGATATCGTGGGACTCGCCGCTCCTTTTGCGCTGGATCCGGAATGCGCAACCAAACTCCTATTCGGCGAAATTGAACAGGCGAATGTGCACATACCCACTCTTTCAGATCCAGCATTGAATTCCGTTGCCAGAATGAGCGCCATTCGACTTCAGCTTGCTCGAATGGGAAAGGGGAAAAATCCCCACGTGCCCTTCTCCCTGATTTGGAATCTGATTTCCGACCAGATCCGGGCCAGAAGAAGCTCAGCTCACTATAAAAAATTTCTCTCTAACTTTTAAGCAATAAATACAATTGATTGGCCGTTGAAACCTCGCTGTAGGTCTTCGATTAATTGTTCACCTTTATGGTTGACAATAGCAAATTTTGTCATTGACAAATAAAAAGAACTATATTTACATAGCCGTCACAGCTCCCAAAAAGGCTGAAGCGTTTTCTCATTTCATTATTTTTAAGGAGGAAAATATGAAAATCAGAAAAGGGTATGTCTTGATCCCAATCCTCTCAATGGCTTTCTTCATGCCGCCCGCGTATGCCACAAACGGTATGCGACTGATAGGATTCGGCCCCGTACAGCGCTCCATGGGGGGAATCGGTGTTGGGACAACCTTGGATGCGGCAACGGTGCTCACCAATCCCGCGGGGATGAGCGATCTGGATCAGAGATTTGACTTTGGCGCAACGTACTTTTCTCCGTCCGTTGATTATGATGCGACGGGAGAAATGCCGGGTATGATCATAAAGAATGACGGTAAGAAATTTCACTCTGATAAAGGTGCGTCACCGGTGCCTGCATTTGGCTTGATATTGGATATCAATGATGACGTTAAATTTGGTCTTGGAGCGTATGGTATTTCGGGAATGGGGGTTGATTATCCAGCGAATTTGTATAACGGAACAACCTATACCTCATATTCTCAAATGAGGTTCGCCCCCGGTATTTCATATCGAATAATGAAAGGGTTGTCGGTCGGGGCTACATTGAATGTGATGTATGCCACGATGGAGTTTGCTGCGGCTTCTGGTTTCGGCCAGGTAGCCCATATGGGCGCTAGTTCATTCGGTATTGGCGGCACCGTTGGGGCTAAATATACTCTTTTCGACATGATTTCCATCGGAGCTGCTTTTGAGATAATGAGTTTCTTCCAGGATTTTCGATTCAATGTCAACAGCACCACCGTGCCGAATCTCATGGGCGGACCGTCGACGCCTTTTAATTCCGGCGTCGATAAAATTAAATTCAATCAGCCCTCGGTCGCTACCATCGGCGTTTCAGCCAAGCCGATCGAAGGGCTAACCGTGGGCATGGATTTTGAGCTGATACTCTGGTCTGAAACCAACGGGAAATACCTGCCTAAATACGAACAAAGCCAGCCGTACACCCAGCCGTGGAACATGAACTGGAGCAATCAATTCGTTCTTAAAATTGGGGCCGAATATTGGATTATTCCTTGGCTCGCCGTACGCGCCGGATACAACTGGGGCAAGATGCCTCTGGACAGAAGCCGCGCCTTTGAAAACATTGCTTTTCCCGCGGTGGCCGAGCACCATATTACCCTGGGCGTGGGCGTGAAGTTAGGGGAAAAGTTTGAAATCAATGTCGGCGGCATGTATTCACCCAGGGCAGCCATTATCGGCAGCAACCCAAATTTCCCGCCCCAAGGGCAAGCGATCGCCTCCTATAAAACCGGCATGACCCAGTATTCGTTGGAACTGGGCCTCGCTTATAAATTCTAATGATTTTGGTTCGTCGCCGCGTTGATGTTTCCTTCCTCTTCTCGACAAGCAGCCGGTAGGTCGATGGTTAAGTAACCACATGATGATCGTTGACACCTGAGATGCCCGGGGGTAGTGTTCACCAATTCGAGTTTTTATTTGGTTCTTAGCTTCATACCGTACAGATAACTCAGAGGAAAGATCAATGCCCCGAGCTCTCCTTCCTTCATATAGCCGAAAAAAAACTTTTTTATAGGTTACAGGCACGATGGACAATTCCCTGCGCAGCCATCCAAAGGTGCACCTGTGGAAACGCCTCGTGGCGTCTCTTGGGATTGACTACATCGCTCTTATCATTTTCCTTCTGATCTTCCTGGCGTTGTTTGCAAGTTATGGCAGCAGGATCACCGTGACCGACGGTTCGGTGCTGTGGCCCACGGTGGTACTCATCGTCATTGTGCTTTCACGTATCATTGTTCAAAGGCGAAGACTTCAAACCGAGAATCACCAAGCTCGTCAGGAAGTAATTCGCGAGTCGCTTACCATTATTCGAGACTGGCTGCCGATTATCTTGCTCGTTTTGGTGTATGAGAACTTACGCCTGCTCACCGGACGCATCCGGCCCGATAACATCGACGCCTATCTCTATTCAGCCGACGTGTCGTTGTTCGGCGTCGAGCCGACGATCTGGGCCCAACAATTTGTCAATCCATGGCTTACCGATTATTTTGCTTTTACGTATGCGCTTTATTTCTTTTTTCCCCTGATCCTAGCCACAACATTGTATGTTCGCAAGAAGCGTGAGGATTTTCGCGAGCTGATGTTGGGTGTGATCCTCCTGATGTATGTCGGATTTCTGCTCTACATAACGTTCCCCGCCGGCCCACCCCGTTTTACCATCGCCCATCTCTACGATCCGCCTCGATTACACGGCATTTTCGGCCTTTTCGAGACAACGCAGGGAGCATACGACAGCCTTAACCCAGTATTAGTGCATTCATCGTTTCCCTCGCTGCACTGCGCGCTATCATTTGCAGCACTGTTATATGCGTGGCGATTTCGCAAGGCCGTGGGCGGCTCGGTGATGTTCTGGGTTTTTCTTCCGCTCGTCGTAAGTCTCTGGGTTGCCACGATCTACCTGCGTCATCATTGGATTGTTGACTGTTTTGCGGGATTCGCGCTGAGTATCGTCATGTTTTCGGTGACACCCTGGTTGCGGCGGCGTTATGAGGAATTTCGCAGTCGGATTTTACCCCAAGAATGACGTCTCGAAAGAGGCGCCGCGCCGCTACCTCTCCTTTGGGTTTCCTACGAATCCTGCAAACACATAGAGGCGATGCATGGGATAGTTCCAGCCAAGTCCGATAATAACTGACGCGAGGATAACCGCGGGCCATTTCGACATCTGCAACCCTTCGACGAGAATGAAGGCCACTAAGCAATTAACCCTGCTGAAAGCGCCGAGACGACCGCATACCGGATCCCTTGCTTGTGCAACATGCCCCCCCGGGCATTGAACGCCCACCATTTTTTCAAGGAAAAATCGGTCACCGCGCCGAGGGCCGCGCCGAGGGCAGACGCAATAAGATAGTTCACATTCACCATCAGAAGCAAGGTCATCAACACCCAGTCCAAACCGGTAGCGAAGCTCGTTGAAAACTGGGCCTTGCAGAAACGGGCGGCCTCCGTCCCCCAATTTTTAATGGAGCTAAGCGGCGGGATCATCACGTGCACAGCTCCCGTCGAATGTGTGGTTTGTGTGCAGTTGACTCATTGCATCTTGTTAAATTGGTTTCCATCGCTTAACCTCTTGTTGTTGAATAAATCTTTTAGTTTAGTATAGCCACCTCGTCAAACTATTTCAGCCTTTTCCAATAACGCCTCAACTAAAGTGGTGACGGTTTGTCGTACATTTAAAATCAAAAATTCAGTAAACCGAATGGTCGCTGGGAAACTGATGAATGATCATGATGAATGATCATTGACAGTAGGCATGCCCAGAGATAGTGTTCACCGGGATTCGAGGTTTATCTTTTGTTCGGAGGTGGATACGGTTTTGATACGTCACGGGAAATGTGAATGCCATTAGCTTTTCCCTGTTCGGAAATCCATCAAAAGAGAGAGTGTGATACGTGTCTAGCACGATGGGAAACTCTATGAACGGCTATCCGGAAACGCGCCTCTGGAAACGTCTTGTGGCGTCGCTTGGTATTGACTACCTCGCTCTGATCATATTCTTTTCAATCTTTTTGGTATTGTTTATAAGTTATAGCGGCACGATCAAAGCGACCGATGGATCCGTGGTGTGGCCTAGCGTGGTTCTGATCGTCATTGTGATTTCACGCATAATTGCGCAAAGAAGCCGACTCGCCACGGGCGACCGCGAAACGCGTCGGGAAGTAATTCGGGAATCGCTTATCATTGTTCGCGACTGGCTTCCGATTATCCTGCTCATCCTTGTCTACGAGAACCTGCGTCTGCTCACCGGGCGCATACGACCCGATAATATCGACGCCTATCTGTATTCAGCCGACGTGTCGTTGTTCGGCGTCGAGCCGACCATTTGGGCCCAGCAATTCGCCAACCGTTGGCTTACCGACTATTTCGCTTTTTCGTATATGCTGTATTTCTTTCTTCCCTTGATCCTGGCAACCACATTGTACATTCGCAAGAAGCGTGAGGATTTTCGGGAGCTGATGTTGGGTGTGCTCATGGTGATGTATGTTGGATTTCTGCTTTATATCACCTTCCCCGCCGGTCCACCCCGTTTTACCATACCCAATCTTTATGATCCGCCTCATCTTAGCGGTATTTTCGGTCTTTTTGAAGCGACACAGGGGACGTATGACAAACTTGATTCGGTCCTGGTGCATTCGTCATTTCCCTCCCTGCACTGCGCACTGTCGTTGATAGCTCTTCTGTATGCCTGGAGATTCCGCGCAGCCGCAGGCAGCACGCTCATGTTTTGGATTTTTCTGCCGCTTACCGTAAGTCTATGGTGTTCCACGATCTACCTCCGTCATCACTGGATTGTCGACTGTTTTGCAGGCTTCGCGCTGGGTATTGTTGTATATGTGATGACGCCATGGTTGCGGCGACGTTATGCGGAATTCCGGGATCGGGTATTGGTTCTCTGACAAGAGTTCCGGATTATCGTATGAACGGTGCCGATTGTTCCCCGGCAACGACGGTGGAGCCTCGGAACGATCACGTTGAGGATTATTTCAAAAGGAAGCGCTGAGGTTGGACAGCAGTGCTTACCGGTAGCCGTGAGGTCGCTGCATCTTCCTGAAGCTTGTCTATCGCCATACTACATTGAATGCGCTCGCACCGAGACGGGAGGCTGTAAGGCTTCATTTAATCTGAGCCCCCGTTCCCGTTCCGCCGGATCGATATTCAGCGACAGCTCGCGCCCTCCAGCTTTCGCCGATTGATAAGCCGTCGTTATCAAATCGATGCAGCGGTAGGCATCCTGCGCATCCTTACCCACAAATTCATCGTGGGCCATGGCTGAGACAAATTTGTCGAACATGGCATTGAACCAATGGGTATGACTCGCGTCCATCCAGTGAGAAGCGATGGACTGCCGTTCGACATCCCAGCGCACGGCCCCTTGAGCGATGTCCGGACCTTCCGCCGGCCGCATGATGGAGAGCTGAAGGTCATCATCGTCGACGGTGATGGCTCCCTGGTCGCCCTGAATAGCATAGATGACCTTGCGCACCCCGGCCGTCCAGGTGAGCTGTGCGTTGACGATACCGTTGGGGAATCGCAAGACGGCGAAGAAATTGTCCTCAGTGTCATAGCGTTCCGGTTCAAGATTAAACATCCTGGCGGTCACCGACGTTGGATACGCGCCCATCCAGTCAAAGGCGAGATAGAATGAGTGGCTGCCGTGGTCCATAGCAATGCCGCCCCCGCTGTAGCGCAATTGTCGTCTCCAGTGGGTGTTCCATTCCAGTACGCCCCGGGCGTGGGTGTTGCGAAACGTTGCCATGCTTATTGAGCGAATCCTGCCAATCTGACCACCACGAATGATATCCCGGATGGCGACTACAATGGGCGCATACTTATAGTTATTGCATGGATAGAGAACCCGCCGGCAGCGCATAGCCTGCTTCACGAGCGCTGCGGCATCCTCTCGAGTGACTGAGAGCGGTTTTTCACATAACACATGCAGACCGCGTTCAAGGGCAGCGAGCGCGATTGCGGCGTGGTCGCAGGGCGGTGTGCAGATATCGACGAAATCAAGCTGGTTTCCCTCAGCGGCCAAGAGGGCTTTGTGCGAGTCATAGATGCGCACACCCGGAAGGTTTTTAACCGCCAGGTTTCGTCGCTCGTTGCAGATATCAGCCACTGCCACGATGGTGACGTCTCCTTGGGTTTTTTGGCGCTCAAGATAGGCGGGGATGTGGCCTAGGCTGCCGATGAATCCGTAACCAATGAGAGCGCCCCGCCGGCGCCCGTTGCGTTGTACACTTTGTTTCTTTAGGACCTGCTGTTGTGTTGGCGATTGTTTCCACATACGTTGACTTGTCTCCTTCCTGGCTACGTTAGGCGCGCGCGCCATCGGCCACTTTTGTACATATCACTGAAGACTTCATTAAGGATACCGAGGCCTTCATGCGCCGCCTGCTCGTCGATGGTGAGCGCCGGCTGCAAACGGATATGCGGAGTATACACCATGGCCAAGAGACCGCGCTTTAGGCAATCGGTATAAAGCTGTCTGGTGATCGCATGGTCGAGTGGGTCCTTGCTCGCCCTGTCTTTAACCAGCTCGATGCCGAGCAGCAGGCCCGCCCCGCGTACGTCGCCGATGAACGGATAGCGCTCCTGCATTTTCTTTAGGTCTTCCAGCATGATAGAACCGATGCGAGCCGCGTTCTCCCACAATCGATCCGCGCGGATAGTGCGCACGGCGGTGAGGGCGGCGACGGCGGCCAAAGGGTTTCCGCCATAACTCGAAGAAGCGCCGGATGGATTCGACCACGGCGGAGTCTGAGCGATCTCGGTGCGTGTCAGAACACCACTCACCGGAAATCCTGAACCGAATCCCTTACCGATGGTGACGATATCAGGTTTGACGCCGGTATGTTCGACCGCCCAGAACTTGCCCGTGCGCCCCATCCCCGTGATCATT
The DNA here is from genome assembly GCA_963754925.1 of uncultured delta proteobacterium. Classification (GTDB taxonomy): domain Bacteria; phylum Myxococcota; class B64-G9; order B64-G9; family B64-G9; genus CAVWHX01. Next base: position 638,812 of record CAVWHX010000003.1, on the reverse strand, counting down.
TCATCCGCAATGAACAGCGCTCCGACCTCACGGGTGGCTTCGGCAACCAGCGGTAGGAATTCTCGAGGTGGAATGATGTTTCCGGCCGTACCCTGCATCGGCTCGGCAATAACAGCAGCTATCGGACCTGCCGGCTGCACCTTGAAGGCTTTACGAATAAATTCAACGCAGACCATGCTGCACGCGGGGTACGTCAATCCTATGGGGCAACGGTAGCAGTCGGCATAGGGAATTAGGGTCGCACCGGTCGGCAGCGGTCCCAAGCCATGGCGTACGGTCGAGCCGGTGACCGCCATGGCGCCCGCTGTCTTTCCGTGAAATCCCCCCCAAAACCCCACGACCTCCGATCGCCCGGTGTAGCAACGCGCAAGCCGAAGGGCCGATTCGACTGCCTCGGCGCCGCCCGAGTATAGCTGTAACCTGTCGAGTCCGGCCGGCGCTACGGCTGTTATTTCGTTAACAAGTTCGGCGCGCGGCTCGGAGGTGAAACTTCCCACCGTGAGCTTCTCGATCTGGCGTTTGAGTGCCTCGACGTAGCGGGGATGACAGTGACCCAGCGAGTTCACCCCAATTCCGCCGATAAGATCGATATAGGTGTTTCCGTCCACATCGGTGAGGTAGCTGCCCCGGCCTTGATGCATTGCAATACCCGCCCACAGGGCGAAACCCTGCAGCCCGGGAGCGAGGTGCCGTTGCTCGGCGGCAACAATTTGTTGCGATCGCGGGCCAGGAATGGCGGTCTTGATGGTAACGTTAGCCATTGATTGTTCTCAACGGGGATCTTGTCGTTTGCGCAACTCCCGTCGAATGAAGATCGTCCGCTGGATGCCGGTGAGGTTGCCGAAAAAGGCTATCAGACCGAGAACCACTAACACGATCAAATACTGCGGGCGCCCGGGTGAGGGCCATATTTGTTCAATAGGAGAGGCCAGGATGGTGGCAACTACTAAGTAGACCCCGCGCTCTTGGCGTTGCATGAGCCCCATCTTAGCCTGAATATTGAAGGATTCACCTTTTGCCCGCGAATAGCTCACCATAACAGCGCCGGCGCAGGCAGTCACCGCCAAGAAAAAACCTAATGGAAAATCACGGTAGTACCAAGCGTAGCCAAAGAAAACAGCCATCTCCGCCCAGCGATCGACGACTGCATCCAGCACTTCCCCGGAATCGGAAGACAGACCCGTGGCCCGTGCCACCGCCCCATCGAGGGAATCAAACCCTGCCCCAAAACACAGTAACAACCCACCCACGCCAAAGTCACCGAGGCCGATCGCGCATGCGGCGGCAACATGGAGAATCAGCGACCCCACTGAAATTTGGTCGGGGTGTATCCGCAATTTTTTTGCTGCATGAAGAAGTGGTTGCATCAACCAGACACCATAATCCATGAAGTACTCGTTCAACAGAATGCTGCCGCCCACTTGCTTGACTCGCTGAGAGTAATTTCGGCCGTGAATGGCCGTTCGCACTGAATACACCACCAGTGACAATATTAAAAAACCAATGATTCCCAAGAGCGGGAGCCATACAAGGACAGACTCATTTAATCCTAATGAACTAGTTATCATACCACGTCTCTTTTTATTCGAACTGATTTTTTATTTCAAAATTGGCGCGTTGTCAAATGATGTTGGGCGTTTTTATGGGCAAGCCCAGGTAGATCTGACACCACCTCTTTCTGCTCTCAGGAGCATGGGGAGCAAGGGATTGGCAATGTTGAAGGGAAAGCTTCCTTGGGGGGCAGCCCCCAAGGAAGCCGCGGCAACAAAAAGGAGATGAGGTCAGGACCAAAATCCTCTTGAATGAAGGTTTGCGAAGACTTTCATCACAAGGAGGTACGGCCCTGACCCCATTTAGTTATTACGCCATGACCACCACGAAAGACCATAAATATTCGCTTCGCCTTCAGTTGGTGCAGTACGCCACGACCCACGGCATACGCCCCGCTGCGCGTGCCTTTGCTACCACCCCCAACACCGTACGGCGATGGCGTGCCCGCTTTGACGCCGGCGGTCGTATCCTCACTCCAGGACCGCTCCCGGAGACCCAAGACCTGCCCCCACAAGACTTCCCGGTACCAAGAAGCGAGATCCTCAACGCACGCAAGAAGGTTCCCTGCTTCGGACCGCGCCGCCTGCGCGACCTGTTCGGAATCACTGCTTCCTCTGGCGCCATCGCTCGCATCCTGCGCCAGCAAGGCTTATCGGGCCGCCGTCGCAAAAAGCGTCAGCGCAAAAACGACCTGCGGGCTATCAAAGCTGAAATACAGATGCTTCCAACGCCTCCAGGCCGATATGAAACCCCTCTTCGATATCCCCGCCTACTGGCCGCAGATGAAGAAACTCGGCCTCCCCAAACACCAGTACACCCACCGTGATGTCAAAAGCGGTGCTCTCTTCTATCTCTTACGCCGACGAGCTCTCCACCACCTACGCCACCATGACCTCCCGGCGCTTGCTGACCCACCTGAAAAAGCATCTCGTCAACCTCCGCCGTGCTATCTTGTCCACCGACAACGGCGTCGAATATGGTGGCCATGACAAGAACGAGCGGGAACGAGGCTTCCATGCCACAAATCCAGCAGGCCGGGATCATCCATTCCTGCCCCCTGCCACCCCAAACGCCCACGCCGATGTTGAGAGTTCCCATGCATCCATTGAACAGGAGTTCTTTGATCTCGAACCATTTACATCCAGACAGGACTTCTTCCAGAAGGTCTCTATCTACCAACACTGGTGGAACTTCGCCAGACCCAACTACTCCAAGAGCGCTAAAACACCCGCACAACTCTTGGAGGATGAAGGCCTTGACCCAAGCATCCTCTTGCTCCTACCCGTTGACCTTGAGGCCTGGTTTCAGGACGACGACTTACTTTCCTCAGGTGGTGTCACATCTACCTGTTGACGCCGTGTTGGGCGTTTTTATATGCTTTAATGAGCTTATTCACCATGCAGTCAAGCGAATTATTTCAACAATAACCTGAGAAATTGGTGGGATACATTCTTCGACAATAATTAATCAATCGCGGCGTTTGGCGGAGTCTTATTAATGATTAACATCCTTTCGAGAGATACGCGTGCGTTTTTGGCAACGCTCGGTTCAACGGTCACCTCGCCGGAGAGTTCTTTCAAGGCACCACAAGATTTTCTCCACCGTGGTCTTTTTCATATTCGGGCACGTCAGGTGATGACTGGCTTCGTAGAACTTCTTATCTGGATTTTCAATACGCAGCCGGTGCAGGATACCGAGCTCGGTTGCGATGATGAATTCGTTCTCCTTTGAAGATCTGCAGTAGGAGAGAATTCCCGAGGTGCTCGCCACGTGGTCGGCCATATCAAGAACCTCAGCGCGGCACTCGGGGTGGGCGAGCACTCGTGCGCTGGGGTATTTTTCTTTAGTTTCAGTGAGATGCTTGGGCAACAGTTTCTGATGGGTTGAACAATACCCGTTCCACAGGAGCATCGGCCGACCACGGGTCTTTTGAACCCAATTGCCCAAGTTTCTATCCGGCAAGAAGATTATTTCTCGAGACAGCGGGATAGTCTTGACCACTGCCTGAGCATTAGCGCTCGTGCAGCAAATATCCGACTCGGCCTTGATCGCGGCCGTTGTGTTGACATACGATACCACAACCACCCCAGGATGGGCTTGCTTGAATTCACGGAGCTTGTCGGCGGCCGCCATGTCCGCCATGGGGCAGCCGGCGCGTTCGTCGGGCATAAGAACCTTACGCTGGGGATTGAGGATCTTTGCCGTCTCAGCCATGAAGTGCACCCCGCAGAACACGATTATGTCCGCTTCGGTTTTGGCGGCCCGCAGAGAAAGCTCCAGGGAGTCGCCGACAAAATCGGCGAGGTCTTGAACGTCCGGCAACGTGTAGTTGTGGGCAAGAATAACGGCATTTCGTTTCTTACAGAGCGTTTTGATCTTATCGGCGAGGGTGATCATAATGATAGTTTCCTTATTGCCATAGGTATCTCACATGGGGGAGCTGATCCATCCGCCTCCGAGCACGCGCTCGCCGCGATACAACACCGCTGCCTGCCCGGGGGTGATCGCGCGGACGCCCGTCTCAAGGGTGATTCTCAGCGAACCCGGACCGAGCGGCAGAAGCGCTGCCGAGACCGGCGCGTGCCGGTATCGCACCTGGACCTCGCACGCTGCCGGCCAGACGATTGGTGCGTGTCCAACCCAGCAGGTTTCGGTGGTCACGAGGCCGCGGGTGATGAGGTCGTGCTCTTGGTTCGTGACTCTGACGGTGCCTGACGCTGATTCAATGGCCGCCACCCACGAGCGGGTAGGGGACACGATGTGCAATCCCTGACGTTGACCGATGGTGAACCGGTGAATGCCTTCGTGGCGACCCACAATCTTTCCGGATCGGTCCATGATAGCGCCCGGCCGAGCCGTTCCCCCAAACCGTTGCCGAAGAGCTTCGGCAAAGGTGTCTCCCGCCGCTACCAGGCAGGCGTCCTGGCTTTCTTTTTGCTCGGCGTTGGGAAGCCCAAACCTCCGCGCTGCGTCGCGAACTTCGCGTTTATGCATGTGCCCTATCGGAAAAACAACGTGCCGAAGTTGGGCAGCGGTCAATCGTGCCAGGAAGTACGATTGATCCTTATTACGGTCGACTGCCCGCAACAATATCGGGTTACCGACGTCGTCATCTATGCGCCGGGCGTAGTGGCCGGTCGCAACAACGTCGGCGCCGATTGATTGCGCCCAATCGACGAGTACGCCGAACTTAATCCGCTCGTTGCACCAGAGGCACGGGCTTGGCGTCCTCCCGCTTGCGTACTCTGTCCAGGCGGGCCTCAGCACGGCATTCTCGAATTCTTTCTCGCAGGCTAAGACGTGGTGAGGAATCTGCAGGATGTCGGCGACCGCTCTGGCCCGCGACGTTCCGTCGATGGTGCGACCAGACTCGGCATCGGCAGTCGGGTTCTGCGGTTGAAGCTTTAGCGTGACGCCGATGACCTCGAAGCCTCGCTCCTTGAGAAGCGCCGCCGCAACGCTCGAGTCGACGCCCCCGCTCATGGCCACCACGACCCGCGTACGATCAACGGGAAGCATCGTGTTGTTCGTCTGGTCCATCGAGCTATCCTCATCTCAAAAAATAGTTACTAGTTCCGCAAAGACTCGTTCATCGAGCCTGTCCGATAGCCCTCAAGATCAAGGCAAACGTAGGTGTATCCACATTTCTTGCACGTCTCGACCATGAGTTGCCTGATTTCGTAACCACACGCCCGTTCGATCTCCTCCGGTGCGATCTCAACCCGGGCTACCAATCCATGATCGCGCACGCGCACGTGCTTGAAGCCGAGATAGCGCAGGGCGCCTTCAGCCTGCCCGATCCGTTCGAGCCGGGCGGGTGTGATTTCTTCTCCGTAGGGAATCCGCGAGGCTAGACACGCCTCGGCGGGTTTGTCCCAATTCGGCAACCCGCGTTCTTTCGCCAGCGTTCGTATGTCGCTCTTGCCGATTCCGAGCTCAATAAACGGCGAGCGCACCCCGAATTCCTTCGCGGCCTTGCGTCCGGGACGAACGTCAGAGAGATCGTCTGCATTGGTGCCGTCGATCACCTCGGTCAAGCCTTCCCGGGTAGCGATTGCCTTGAGCTTGTGAAACAACTCCCCCTTGCAGAAATAACATCGGTTGGAAGGATTAGTCTTGAAGGAGGGATGCTCAAGCTCGTTGGTTTCAATGACCAGGTGATTGACGCCGAGCAACTGAGCCAGCTCGCCTGCTCTCACCAGCTCTTCCGGTGTGTACGTTGCCGATCGGCCGGTCACCGCCAGGGCGCGGGTTCCGAGGGCATCTCGCGCCGCGGCGAGCAGCAGGGTGCTGTCCACGCCTCCCGAAAAAGCGACCACAACCCCACCCATAGGTCTTAATAATTCTTTGAGGCGCTCGTATGAGGCCGGCATGGATACGACTCCTTTGTTTCAGGACAGAGCGTAACCTGTTTAGAATATGGTTCTTTCGCGGCCTGACGTCAATTGGTATGAGCGCCCGTAAGCTCACTTCGCTCGCTAAGAGCCTCTTATGATTCGCGCATGCGATACCCGACGCCCGGTTCGGTGATGAGCAACCGCGGGCGGGCCGGGTTGCGTTCGATTTTGCGACGAAGCTGCGTCATGAAAACTCTCAAGTACTGGGTTTCATTGGTATATGAGGAACCCCAAACCTCCTTCAAGATCTGACGGTGGGTGAGCACTTTTCCGGCGTTTTGCGCCAACAGCGAAAGCAATCGATATTCGATCGGCGTCAAATGCACCTCTTGAGTGTCGATGGTTACGGTGCGGCGTGTTAAGTCCAGGCTCAAGGGACCGATTTCCAGGATCGGCGCCCCTGCGGCGGATGAGGCTTGCACGAAGTGACGGAGCGCGACTCGAATGCGCGCGAGGAGCTCATTGACGCCAAAGGGTTTGGTCAAGTAATCGTCGGCGCCGGCGTCGAGCGCGGCCACCTTGTCGTCCTCGCGACCGCGTGCCGAGATCACGATGATGGGCACGCGGCTCCATTCGCGGACCTGGCGTGTGAGATCGAGGCCATCTTCATCGGGCAGGCCCAGGTCGAGCAGGATGATCTCGGGGTTATGCGTTGTGGTAGCGATTATCGCTTGCTTCGCGTTCTCGGCCTCGAGAATGCGAAATTCCTGGGCCGTAAGCGCGGTTCTCAGAAACCGCCGCATCTGCGGCTCATCTTCTACGATCAGGACCAACGGTCCCGGCGCATTCATGGTGTCGACTCCCTGCCGAGCGGCGGCTCCCCATCGATCGCCATAGTGCCGGTGGGGGGAGCCTCGGGAAGGGGCACCTTAATCCGAAACAGCGCTCCGCCCGCGCGGCGTGTTTCCGCGGTGATGGTACCGCCGTGAGCCTGGACGATGCCGCGGCATACCGGCAGTCCGAGACCGACGCCGCCCGTTCCGGGGTGCGCGCCCCGCCAAAACTTCTCGAATACCAACGCCTCGCCGCCCGGCGGGAGCCCGGGGCCGCGATCGGCGATCTCAACCTCAAGGACGTGATCGCGAGCGATCGCGCGAACCTCGATAGGGCTTTTGGGCGGTGTGTACTTCAAGGCGTTGTCAAAGAGGTTGACGAAGACTTGTTCGAACAACACCGGGTCGACCGACACCAGCGGCAGCGTATCGGGAAGATTCATCAATACCTCGCGCTCCGAAAGACGCGATTCGAGTCGTGTCAGCGCCGACCCCACAATTTCCTCGAGCGGAACCCATTCGCGCTTGAGCGCCATGCCGCCGGACTCAAGTTTCATCATGTCGAGCAAATTACCGATGAGGCGTTCCATGCGCTCGGCCTCGGTGCAAATGGTATCGAGCAACTCGGCCCGCTGCCCCTGGCCGAGCCGACCGTCGTCGTCACGCAGCGCTGTGCCCGCGCCCGTGATGGCCGCGAGCGGCGTCCTGAGATCGTGGGAGACGGCGCTCAGCAGCGAGCTGCGCATCTCCTCCGTCCGTATCCGAAGCGCCGCCGTTTTCGCCTCTTCGCTGAGAAGGGCGCGTTCTATGGCCACGGTGGCCTGCCGGACGAAAGCTTCGATAAAGGTGCGCTGCTCGATTTCGAGCGCGGTTCCTGAGGCAAGCCGCAGGGCGAGCACGCCGAGCGATTTGGTGCCGGTTTGCAAGGGGAAGCAGGTAACGCGCGAACCAGGCAACGTGTCTGTACCAAGGCCCGCGGGCCGTGCATGCTCGCTCGCCCAAGCTGCCACCGCCTGCTCCTCGACGCCGAGCTGAACATCGGCGTCGCTGGCGCCTTTAATGGTAAGCGCACCGGTCGGATCGCGCAGCAACACCGCCGCGAAGCCGCCGAAGACCTCGGCCGCGTGCTTGGCCGTGATCAGCGACGCTTGTTCGTCATCCAGCACGGCAACCAGCTCGCGCGTCAGTGAGTAGAGCGTGGCGGTTCGTTGCTCCCGCACCCGTGCATCCCGCTCCTGCCGGCGAATCCGCTCGGTTAGGCTGCTGATGGTCAATCCCAAGGCGAACATCATAGCAAAGGTAAGAAAATGACGGGAGTCCGCCACATTGAAAACGTAGAGCGGCGGCACAAAGAAAAAATCATACGCCGCAACGGAAAGAGCTGCGGAAACGATGGAAGCGCCGCGACCGAATCGGAAGGCCACCACCATAATAATAAGCAGATAAAACGTTACGATGTCGGGCGTTGCCAGGTACTGGCGGAGCAGCACCGAAAGCGCTGTTGCGGCGGCGACCAACGCGGCGGCGGCAAGGTGGTTGGTCCAACGGATCTCAAGAGGGGAATGCTCTCGGTGTGGCCGGGGGACAGGAACATCGTCGCCGGCGATGAAATGCACTTCAATCTCGCCGCTGCCGCGCAGGAGTTCGTTGACCAGCGAGCCTTTGAAAATGTCCCGCCATCGCGAATGTTTCGGTTTACCGACGATAATACGGGTAACGTTATGCTCGCGGGCGTAACGCAGGATTTCTTTGCTGACCTGGCTTCCCGACAACCGGACCACCTCGCCGCCGAGCGATTCGGCCAGTCTCAGGTGGGCCTGGAGCCGCTCACGATCTTCCGGGGTCATCGGGAACGCATCCGGAGCGTCGGCGTACATAGCCACCCAGGGAGCCCGCAACCCCGCGGCCATCCGGCGCGCGCCGCGGATGATCTGGGCCGACGAGGGGCTCGGCCCAACGCAAACCAAGATACGCTCACTCGCCGGCCAGGTCGTTTGAATGTCGTACTCCCGGCGATAGGTTCGGACGTCCACGTCAACCCGCTCGGCCGTCCGTCGCAGGGAAATCTCGCGCAGCGCGAGAAGATTCCCACGCCGAAAGAAATTATCCATCGCCTGCCGCGCTTGTTCCGGAATGTACACCTTGCCCTCGCGCAGGCGGACCAGGAGTTCGTCCGGCGACAAATCAACCAGCTCGATTTCGTCCGCCCGTTCGAGGATGGCGTCCGGCACCGTTTCCCGCACGCGGATCCAGGTGATCTGGGCGATCACATCGTTGAGGCTTTCCACATGCTGCACGTTGAGCGTGGTATGTACTTCGATGCCTGCATCGAGCAACTCTAAAACATCTTGCCATCGTTTCGGGTGTCGGCTGCCCGGCGCGTTGGTATGGGCCAGTTCGTCGAGCAGGACGATCTGCGGCTTTCGGGCCACGGTTGATTCCAGGTCAAATTCAAAGAGCCGTGTTCCGCGATACGTCACCTCACGCTTGGGGACAACCTCAAGACCCTCAAGCAATACGGCCGTCTCCTGCCGGCCGTGGGTTTCCACACATCCGACGACGATGTCGAAGCCTTCGGCTTTGAGTCGGCGCGCGGATTCAAGCATGGAGTAGGTTTTACCCACACCGGGTGCATACCCGAAGAAAAGCTTTAGGCGAGTGCGTAAGCGGCGCTTCTCTTCGGCCTGGACTCGCTGCAGCAGAACATCCGGGTTCGGTCTTCTCTCCTGGTCAACCATTGGCCACAATCCTCAAAGCAACGGTAATAGTTAATTCTTATTACTCCCTTTTACGAGCTTGTCCAATGCAAGGTTCAATTCTAACACATTGACCCGGGGCTCGCCGAAGATGCCGAGGGTTCGGCCCTGGATGTGTTGCTCGACCAGCCGTAAAACCTCCGTTTCGGGCAGGTTTCGTTCCCTGGCGATCCGGCCTACCTGGTAATACGCCCCGGCCGCCGAAAGATGCGGGTCCAGTCCGCTGCCTGAGGCGGTCACCAAGTCGACCGGAATCGGCAGGGGGTTTTGAGCATCCGCGGCCTTGAGCGCCGCAATACGCGACGCTGCGGCTTGCGCCAGCGCCGGATTCGTCGGACCGAGATTCGAGCCGGTCGAAGCGCTTGCGTCAAACGGCATCGATGCCGTGGCCGAGAGCCTTCCCCAAAAATAGGAGGCGCTCGAAAAAGGCTGACCGATCAATGCCGAGCCGACAGCCGTACCGTCCTTTTGCAGAATGCTCCCGTTGGCCTCGAACGGAAATAGGAGTTGACTGACGCCGGTCATGAGCAACGGATAACCCAAGCCCAAAAAGACCGAAAAGATGATCAGGAGCGCCAACGCGGGTCGTAGTATTGTTTTCATGGCTATACCAAACCTATTCCGGTGAGAAATAGATCAATGATTTTAATAAAGGGGAACGGCAACACCAGCCCTACGACGCCATACATAAGCAGGTTGCGCCGCAAAAGCGTCGAAGCCGGCGCCGGGCGGTAACGGACCCCGCGCAGGGCCAAGGGAATAAGAGCGACGATAATGAGGGCGTTGAAGATTACCGCGGAGAGAATCGCACTCGTTGGGGAGTGAAGGCGCATGATATTGAGCGCGTCGAGCGCCGGATACGTCGAGGCGAAGGCCGCGGGAATGATGGCGAAGTATTTGGACACGTCGTTGGCGATGCTGAAGGTGGTGAGGGAGCCGCGCGTCATCAGCATCTGTTTGCCGATGGCCACGATGTCGAGCAGCTTGGTGGGATTGGAATCGAGATCCACCATGTTGCCGGCTTCCTTGGCCGCCTGGGTACCCGTATTCATCGCCACCGCGACATCGGCCTGTGCCAGGGCGGGCGCGTCGTTGGTCCCGTCGCCGGTCATGGCCACCAGGTTGCCGTTTTGTTGGTACTCGCGGATGAGCGCGAGCTTGCTCTCCGGCGTCGCCTCGGCCAAGAAGGTATCCACGCCGGCTTCGGCCGCGATGGCCGAGGCGGTGAGCGGATTGTCTCCGGTGATCATCACCGTGCGAATCCCCGAAGTGCGCATTTCGGCGAAGCGCTCGCGGATTCCGCCTTTGAGAACGTCTTTGAGATGGATAACGCCCAGAACCCGCGGCCCTTCGGCAACCACTAACGGTGTGGCTCCGCTGCGGGCAAGATCCGCGACCACCTCTTTGACTTCGTCGGAGACGCTGCCGCCCTGGTCGCCGACGAACTGTTCGATGGCATCGGCGGACCCTTTATAAATAGACCACCCGTCCAAATCCACGCCGCTCGTTCTGGTCTGAGCGGAAAAGGGAATGACCCGGACGCCGAGCTTGCGGAGATCGCGCCCGCGCAGCCCAAAGCGCTCTTTGGCCAAAACCACGATGCTACGTCCTTCGGGTGTCTCGTCGGCCAAAGAAGCAAGCTGAGCGGCTTCGGCCAGGGCCTGCTCCCGCACGCCGGGGGCCGGGATGAACGCAACCGCTTGACGGTTGCCGAGCGTGATGGTGCCGGTCTTGTCGAGTAGCAGCACGTTGACGTCGCCGGCGGCCTCGACCGCTCGCCCCGACATGGCTATCACATTGGCCTGGATCATGCGGTCCATGCCGGCGATGCCGATGGCGGACAGCAGGCCGCCGATGGTGGTGGGAATGAGGCAAACCAAAAGCGCGGTGAGCGTTGTCATGCTCACCGGTTCGCCGTGGCCGGCGGTCTGGACCGCGTATATCGAGTAGGCGCGCAGCGTGACGACGGCCAGCAGAAAAATGATGGTCAGCGCGGCGAGGAGCGTGTTGAGGGCTATTTCGTTCGGCGTCTTCTGACGGACGGAGCCCTCGACCAGGGCGATCATACGGTCGAGAAATGTTTCGCCGGGATCGGCGGTGATGCGAACGATGAGCCAATCAGAAAGCACTTTCGTGCCGCCGGTCACCGCGCTGCGATCCCCGCCGCTTTCGCGGATGACCGGGGCGCTTTCGCCGGTGACGGCGCTCTCATCGACGGAAGCTATTCCCTCGATGGCCTCTCCATCGCCCGGAATAACGTCGCCGACCTCGACCAGTACCGCATCGTTCCGTCTGAGTTGAGACGCTGCGATCTCTTCCCGGGGGGCGTCGCGCCGGGGTTCGGAAAGGCGTTTCGCGATGATCTGTTTGCGTGCGCGACGCAGCGCGTCCGCTTGCGCCTTTCCTCGTCCTTCGGCCATGGCTTCAGCGAAGTTGGCGAAGATGACGGTGAACCACAGCCATACCGATACGGCCAGGATGAATCCCGTATCGGCGCCGCCGGAAAAGAGGGAATGAAAGAAAAGCAGGCTGGTGAAGGCGCTGCCGACTTCCACCACAAACATAACCGGGCTGCGGATCATCCAGCGCGGATCGAGTTTGCGAAAAGACTCTATCACTGCTGGCCGGAGAATGGCTCGTTCGAGCAACGGCCGGGGACTTTTTGTGATTTTCATGGTGTATCTCCCCTGATCAAGGGTTTTGCAGCAGGTGCTCGACAATCGGGCCGAGGGCATCCGCGGGAATGAAGGTGAGCGCTCCCACGAGCAATACCGTTCCTACCAGGAGCGCAATAAAGAGTGGCGTGGTGGTCGACAGGGTGCCACTGGTAACCGGCGTTGCCTTCTTACGGGCCAGCGAGCCGGCAATGGCGAGTACGGGCACCGTGACCCAATAACGGCCGATGAGCATGGCAATACCGGTCGCGAGGGTGTAAAAGAGGTTGCTTACATCCAAACCGGCGAAGGCCGAGCCGTTGTTGTTGCCGGTCGAGGAAAAAGCGTAGAGAATTTCGCTGAAGCCGTGCGGACCGGGGTTTATGACCGAGGCGGTTCCCGCAGGAAGCAGGCAGGCAAACGCGGTCCCGACCAAGACCGCGGCCGCCGGCAGCAATACGGTGAGCGACGCCATCTTCATCTCGTACGCCTCGAGCTTCTTACCGAGAAATTCGGGGGTGCGTCCCACCATAAGTCCGGCTATAAACACCGCGATGACGGCGAACATCACCATGCCATAGAGACCTGAGCCTACGCCGCCGAAGATCACCTCGCCGATTTGCATGAGGAAGAAAGGTGCCAGCCCCCCGAGGGGTGTGAAGCTATCGTGCATGGCGTTGACCGATCCATTGGAGGCCGCCGTGGTGGCCGTGGCCCAAAGCGCCGAGCTGCCGATACCGAATCGCGCCTCCTTGCCTTCCATGTTGCCCCCTGGTTGCTGGTCACTCGCGGTCTGATCGACCCCCAAGGGGGTCAATAGGGGGTTGCCGGCCTGTTCCATGGAAGCGCACAAAACCAGTAGCGGTATAATAATCACCGCCATGGCCGTGTAGAGCACCCAACCCTGGCGTTTTGAGTTGACCATGGTGCCGAAGGTAAAGCAGAATGCCGCCGCGATGAGCAATATGGCGAGCAGCTCCACCATATTCGTCAGCGGCGTCGGGTTCTCAAAGGGATGGGCCGAGTTGACGTTGTAGTATCCTCCGCCGTTGGTGCCGAGCTGCTTGATAGCAACTTGGGACGCGACCGGGCCGAGCGCGATGGTTTGCTCGGTGATCGCGGGTTTTTCCGGGGCGGCATACGGCTGAAGCAGTTCCACTTTTTCGGCGGCGCGCAACGTCTGGAGCGATCCCTGGGAGACCAAAAAAAGCGCCATAACCAGCGACAACGGGACCAGGACATACAAGGTGCCTTTGGTGAGATCCACCCAGAAGTTGCCGATGCCGGATGCCGAACGTCGAACAAACCCACGGGCGAGCGCCGCGGCCACCGCCATGCCCGAGGCGGCCGAGACGAAATTTTGTACCGTGAGGGCCAGCATCTGCGTCAGTTGGCTCATGGTCGTCTCGCCGCTATATGCTTGCCAGTTGGTGTTGGTCGCAAAGCTCACCGCGGTGTTGAACGCGATCTGCGGCGCTACCGCGGGAAGACCGGCCGGGTTGAGGGGGAGCGCGCCCTGCAACCGTTGGATGGCGTACACGACCAGGATGCTGACGAAGTTAAAGGTGAGCATGCAAAGGGTATAGCGCTTCCAGCTCATGTCTTCCTCGATGCGGACGCTGGCCAACCAATAAAAGAAACGTTCGATAGGGCCCAAGAGTTTTTGGGCGAAGCGCGCTTGTCCCGTGTACACCCGCGCAATATACCCGCCGAGCGGCACCGCGAGCGCGGTGAGCGCCGCGAAGTAGAGCACATACTGGATTACGGTCAGTGATGTCATGAAAACCACTCCGGTTTAAGGAGCGCGATAAAAAGGTATACGAGAAGTCCCGCCGAAAGCGCCCCGCCCATCCAGAGAAGAATCGTCATGGTCGTACCTCCGCGCGCTTTCCGTTCACAGCTTCTCAGCGAGGCGTACAAAACCCCACGTCAAAAGGAAGAACAAAATCACGATAGAGACCAAAGCCAGATCAGACATCGAACCACCTCCATGCTGTATTCGTAAAACTTAAGTCATTGGCCATTAGGAAAAGGTTAAGACTTATGTTTGATATCTAAAGATACTATAAAGACTATTTTTTAATTGTAAATGGATGGGTGGACGATTGCGCTTCAGTTTCCGATGTTTTCGAAAAGAACCGTCGACAGATACCGCTCACCCGCGTCGGGAAGCACCGTCACGATAACCTTCTTGGCGTTCTCGGGTTTTTTAGCTATGCTGGTCGCCACCGCCACGGCGGCGCCGCTTGAGATGCCGCAGGTGATTCCTTCCTCGAGGTGCAAACGGCGGGCGAACTCGACGGACTCTTCGTTGGATATGGTGGCAATCTCATCAACCAGGCTCAGGTCGAGGACATCAGGCTTGAAGCCCGCGCCGATGCCCTGAATCTTATGCGGACCGGGCTTTGGCTCCTCACCGTTACGGATGGCGGTGAGCACCGCTGAACCCGCGGGCTCGATGGCCACGGACCAAATTGGTTTCTTACGGGTCTGCTTGATATAGCGGCTGACACCGGTAATCGTGCCTCCGGTGCCGACACCGGCCACGAAGATGTCGATCTTACCGTCGGTGTCATTCCAAATTTCCGGCCCGGTGGTTTTGAAATGAATGTCAGGATTCGCCGGGTTTTTGAACTGTTGCGGCACGTAGTATTTCGTAGGGGCCGAGGCGTGCATCTGCTCGGCCATCGCTATGGCGCCTTTCATCCCCTTGGATCCTTCGGTCAACACCAATTTGGCGCCGAAAGCCAGCAACATCTTGCGCCGTTCCAGAGACATGGTCTCGGGCATAGTCAACATCAGCGGGTAGCCGCGCGCCGCGCAGACAAAGGCCAACGCAATGCCGGTGTTGCCGCTGGTCGGTTCGAGCACGGTGACGTCGCGCGAGCCCGGCTTGAGGATTCCCTGGCGTTCGGCTTCCCAAATCATCGAAGCTCCGATGCGACACTTAACCGAATAGGCCGGATTGCGTCCTTCGATCTTGACGAGCACCGTGGCTTTTGTGCCTTTGGTGATGGTGTTGAGACGAATGAGGGGCGTGTTGCCGATGCTTAAACTGTTGTCTTCGAAGATTTTGCCCATGGTATTTCTCCTGTTTCAAATATGGTATGTCTGCGACTCGGTTTGCTTGGTACGTTGGTTGCTCGCGAGTTGTTCGAGGGTCAGCCTCGCCAGAACGCCGTCCATCGCCGATGCAACATCGCACCAAACATCCCGGGCCGCACAAAGGTCTGCACGGGGACAAGAGGAAGCATCGACGACACATTCCACTGGAGCACTTTTACCTTCTAATGCAGAGATCACATCAAGCGCAGTTATATGCGACGGATTGCGGGTTAATTCGTAGCCACCGCTCGGTCCCCGCACGGCGCGCACCAGCCCGGCGGACTTGAGATTGGCCACCAGCACATGGATGTACTTACCAGAGATCGATTGGTTCTTGGCGATATCCGCAACGAGCAGAGGACCACGGCCAAAATGGGAGGCCAGTTCCATCATCACCCGTAGACCGTAGCGACCTTTGGTTGACATCTTCATGGAGAGACCTCCGAATCAGTAGTTCTTTCAAACACCGGCAAGAGCTTGATTCAGTGCTGCGATCAGGTCTTGGGGATGTTCGAGACCGATAGATAGACGAATCAGATCAGGGGTGAGGCCGCTCTGGCGCTGCTGCTCCTCGGTGAGCTGGCTGTGCGAAGTGCTGGCGGGATGCAAAATGAGGCTTTTGGCATCGCCGACGTTGGCTAGGTGCGAGAAAAGCTCGATGGTGTCGATGATCTTGACGGCTGCGTTGTACCCGGCTTTGACACCGAACACCACCATACCGCCGAATCCGTTTTTCAGGTAGCGGCTCGCCGTTGGATACGCCGGATCGCACTCGAGCCCCGGATAGCGAAGCCAGGCCACCTTCGGGTGGGTGTTGAGATGCTTGGCAACCGCGAGGGCGTTTTCAGAATGCCGCGTCATGCGGACCGGCAGCGTCTCGATGCCTTGAAGGAAGATCCATGCATTGTCAGGCGAAATGCACGCACCCAAGTTGCGCAGCGGAACGGTTCGCAAGCGCAACGCAAAGGCTATGGGAGCAAGCGGTTCGGGGAGATCCAGAGCCCAGTGCAGTCCGTGGTAATTGGCGTCAGGTTCTGTGAACAGCGGATGTTTCCCGCCTTTCCAATTGAAGCGGCCGGCGTCGGTCACGATGCCGCCGATAGCTGTTCCATGGCCGCCCATCCACTTGGTCAGCGAGTTCACGATGATGTCCGCGCCGTGGTCGATGGTGCGCAGGAGATAGGGTGTGGTGAAGGTGCCGTCGACGATCAGCGGCAAACCGTTGGCATGCGCCACGTCCGCGATTGCCTTCACATCCGTGAAGTCGAGGACCGGATTGCCGATGGTCTCGATGAACAGCGCCCGCGTTTTATTGTTGATCGCCCGGCCGAAGTTCTTGGGGTCGTTTGGATCCACAAACCGCACCGTTATGCCGAGTTTCGGCAGGATGGCGTCGAACTGCGTGTACGTGCCACCATACAGATTGTTGGCCGAGACAATCTCGTCGCCGGCTTCCGCCAGGGTGATAATCGCGTAAAAGATGGCCGAGGTCCCGGAAGCCACCGCCACGGAAGCCGCGCCGCCCTCGAGCGTCGAGACGCGCTGCTCGAGGATGTCGGTGGTTGGGTTCATGAGCCGGGTGTATATGTTGCCCAACTCTTTGAGGGCGAAAAGGTTGGCCGCGTGCTGCGTATCTTTGAAAACATAGGAGCTCGTCCGGTAGAGGGGCACGGCGCGAGATTGTGTTGCATCCACGGTTTGGCCGGCGTGAAGCGCTAGTGTTTCAAAATGATAAGGTTCTTTTGGCATGAATGATTTCCTTTCGATCAACGTGAAGCATCCTCAGAGTCAAGACTGCTCATTAATACCATTTAGTAGTATAGCATGTAAATCAATTTGATTAACTATTTCTTCGTCGTATAATTTCCTATACCTAACAGCGTGGCAATTTGGGTGTTATCTAACTGAAAAATATTAGATTATCGTTTGAAGGCCATATAAAAACCAATAGGTCTTACCGTCCGCTGCCTCGTCAGTTCTGCGGTTCGTTGTCCTGACTTTCTTTCTGTTCAATCGGTTGCACCTTTCCGTAATCGCCGGTGCGAATATTGGTTAGTTTGCCATTCTCGAAGGTAAGGATTTGGATGAACCGATCGGGACCGAATTTGAAAAACCTCACCATTGCTGCCGTCGATCGAATGTTCCTCCTGACGCTTCTCGATGTATGTTGGCTGTCCCCATGTTAGTATTACCGTTGATTTTGAGTCGCCCACTGAAACTATGCCCGGGCGATCGCTTGCAGAGTTGGTTGCTCCTTTTCCGTATCCACCACTGCTGATTTTGATTAGATCTCCATTGTTGAAAATCAGCGTCTGGATAAATCGGTTGCTCCCAAAGTCATAGGTCCATTCGTCGATGGTCATGGAAATATGAAACCAAGGGCATTCATAGTCGCGGCGCCCCCGGGGTAGGAGGGTCGGTTGACATCTTATTTTTCAATGAGTTGGTTACATGAAAAATGAATTTGGAGTTTTCGAATCCAAGTGATAAAAGAGATTTATTAAGGAGGCTTAGGTACTATGGCACGTTGGGACGGTAAGAAGAAGATTTTCTACTATACCAGTGGCAAGAATTATGAGTCTGGCATCAACGATCGTGAGGACGGCAATTTCTACCGCGCTATTTTCAACTATGAAGAAGTCCCCAAAATCGATTTCGACATGCACATTATTCCGATTGCGCCGGCGGAGGATATCTTCATTACCGACACGACGTTTCGCGACGGTCAGCAGGCGATGGCTCCTTTTTCGGTCAAACAGGTGGAAACGATTTTTGATTATTTACATCGCATCGGCGGCAAACGGGGACTGATACGGACGAGCGAGTTTTTTCTTTATACCGGCAAAGACAAGGCTGCGGTGGAGGCTTGTCTTGACAAAGGGTATCGATATCCCCGGGTGACTTCGTGGATCCGGGCGCGCAAGGACGATCTCAAATTAGTCAAAGAGATGGGCCTGAATGAGACCGGCATTCTCACGTCCGTTTCAGACTACCATATCTTCTTAAAGATGAAGCTGACCCGACGCAAGGCCCTCAATGAGTACTTAGGCATTGTCAAAGAAGCCCTATCGCTGGGAATCGTCCCGCGCTGTCATTTCGAGGATGTCACGCGGGCAGACGTTTACGGCTTTTGCGTTCCGTTTGCCCGGGATTTGATGAAACTGCGCGAACAGTCCGAGGTCGATATTAAAATCAGATTGTGCGATACCTTGGGGTACGGAGTAAATCTGCCCGGCGCAGCGCTACCGCGGGCGGTCGATAAGCTGGTCAGGGCGTTTATAGACGACGCCGGCGTTCCCGGCGATCTCTTAGAATGGCATGGGCACAACGACTTCCACAAAGGGTTGGCTAACGCAACCACCGCGTGGATGTACGGCTGCGGCGGCGTCAATTGCTCCATTTTCGGCTTTGGCGAGCGCACCGGCAATACGCCGCTGGAGGCCATGGTGTTCGAATACCTGCAGCTTCGCGGGCATGACGAGAGCATCGATACCCGGGCCATTACCGAATTAGCCAACTACGTCAACGCCGAGATGCGCTACACCATACCGCCCAATTATCCTTTTGTCGGCGAGAATTTTAACGTAACCCGCGCGGGTATCCATGCTGACGGGTTGATCAAGAACGAGGAGATTTACAATATCTTCGATACCACCAAGATCCTCAACCGGCCGGTTGCAATCGCCATCACCGACAAATCCGGTAAGGCTGGGTTGGCACACTGGATCAACGATCACTACAAGATCGGCGAACCAGATGCCATCGAGAAGAAACACCCGGGCATCGCCCGCATGTACCAGCACATTGTTAAAGAATACGAAGAAGGCCGGATGACCGCCATGTCGGATGAAGAGTTGGAGAAGTTGACCCAACGCTTCATCCCGCAACTGTTCCTCTCCGGATTCGATTTGATTCAGTTCGAGGCCCATGAATACGCCAGCAAACTGATTGAGAAGCTGCTCACCCAACCGGATATGCACAACATGGATCCGGAAAAACAGGAGGCCGTCCTCAAGGAATTTATCGAGGAATATCCCTTTATCCAGTTCGCCTATGTCACCGATATCAAGGGTGTCAAGATCACCCGGAACATCACCCAACCTATCTACCGCAGCCACTTTATGCATAAGATCAAAGAGCATGAGGACTGCTCCGATCGTGAATGGTTCAGGAATACCGTCCAGGACGGCAAACTGCACGTGAGCGGCATTATTTCTTCACGAATCACCGGCGCACTCATCATGACGGTGTCCGCCCCCGTGGTTGACGACGATGACGACATGATCGGTGTGCTGGGTCTTGATATCCGCTTCGAAGATGTCGTCAAGGTGATCCAGAATCTCTACGAGTCCCGGGGGATGAACATGACCGCCAGAGATCTGCAAAAGTACCAGAAGCTCTTGTGGCTGGAATTACACAAACAGATATAATCTCCCCATCCAGAATGATGGGTGATAAGAGAGCTACCAGGGATATAATACCCCCACACCGAGCGTATCCTTGCTCTTGTTGCCATTATAAAACGCCTTAGAGGACCAATCGTGACGATATTCGGGTCGGAGGACGAGATTCATCGGCAGTCGAAATTCCGGAGTTATCGTAACTTCTTTCAGATCTTGAGCGATACCGGTTCTCGCGCCGTTTCGGTCGTTGAAGTATTCGATTCGCGCCGCTAATCCAAGCCACGACAAGATATCATACTTCGCGATCAGATCAGCCCCATGCCACGAGACGTTTCCGGCAGAGACCGTCTCATGCGCGTAGTCGGCGTTGGCGATAAGGGTGAGGGTGGTGAAGGGCTTAGCCGTCAAAACCACATCGACCAGATAACGCCAATTGGAATCATTGTTATTCTGCTCCGGTCCGGCTAGGAAATTAACCAGGGCCGAGAAAAACTGACTTGGGGCGATGTTTAGGCTCAGTCCATAGGTCTTGGCCCGGTTGTTGTCCAGGGTATTGTCCCACCCATTGACCGCATACCCGCTTATGGTGACTATATCCGCAACGGTGTACGACAGCATAAGGCCGGTATGGGTGAAGGGAATGGCGTAAAGGAATAAGTTCGAATAGGAATAATTAATGTTATCCTTGGCTTCCAATACCTCAGCGCCCGTAAAAGTGACAAACTTTCCAAGTTGAATAGTGAGGCCGGACCCGAGCGGTGCTACGTACGTTACGTATGCCTCGGTGAGATCGAACGGCACGTCCTTGGTGCTGGCACCCAGACCATTGGAGTGAATGAATTCTGCCGTGGAGCCGGCCATGATTTTAAGCTTGTATCCTACCTCGCCTATTTGGGGTTTGTGCCATAATTGAAGCTCTGCCATGTCCAGGACAAAGCTATTGGATGTGTTAGCCACCGTGTAGACATATCCCCCCTGCAAGTAGACGCTCAGACCCAAGTAATCCTTGATGCCGGCCAACGTGAGACCTGGTGATTTTTCCTGGTCGGATTTCTGCTGTGCATCGGCCGCAGCGGCTGAAGAACTGGAAGATTTCTCTGATTCGGTTTGTTGTTGACTTTGGTTTTCATCGGCGATGGCGGGAAATGCCAACGCCAGTAACAGTATTATTTGAATGTGAAAAATTCGATAGTTCATTTGGTAACGCTCCCTATTCTCGCCCAAATTGGGTTGTTTTTGTGTTGGCGAAGCACCCTGTTCATCTTCATCCTATGGCTTCGCTGCCCCTTTCGCCGGTACGAATGCGGTAGCATTCCTCCAGCGGTAAAACGAATATCTTGCCATCACCCATTTCGCCGGTTTGTGACCCGCTGGTAATCGCTTGGATAGTCGGTTCCACGAAGTTATCATTGACCGCTATCTCCAGGCGGACCTTTCGTATCAGGTTACCGGTCTCCTTGAATCCGCGGTAAACCTCGGCGAATCTCTTCTGTCGCCCCTGCCCTAAAACTTCAATCACCGTGATGAGGTTAATATCCGCCCTGTAGAGACGCTGTTTGACTTGCTCGAGTCGATAGGGTTGAACAATGGCAATGATAAGCTTCATAATTCCTATCCTTCGACTATTCCAGCATGGTATACGCGCGTTCGTTGTGTTGCGTGAGATCCATTCCCATAGCCTCGTCTTTTTCGTTGGCCCGCACCCCAATCACCAGATCGACAAATTTATAAATAATCCAAGTACCTACGAATGCATAGGCAATCGAGGCGCCGGTCGCTATGAGTTGCACGATAAATTGCTTGGGGTTCCCGTACAGCAAACCATCCGCTCCTGCGGCATTGACCATCTTCGTTGCAAACAAACCCGTGGCCAAGGCGCCCCATGCCCCACCGATGCCGTGAACGCCAAACGCGTCGAGTGAGTCGTCGTACTGGAACCGGTGCTTCAAAAATCCCACGGCAACAAAACAAAATATGCTGACCATTATTCCAATGGCGATTGCGCCGAAGATGTTGACAAACCCCGAGGCCGGGGTAATGGCCACCAGGCCCGCCACAGCCCCGGTGATCGTGCCGAGAATTGTCGGATTTCCGTTGAACTTCCAATCAAGAAAGGCCCAACTCAATGCCGCAGCGGCAGCAGCCGTGTTCGTCACGACAAAGGCGTTGGTGGCCAGGCCATTCGCGCCAAGGGCGCTTCCCGCGTTGAAGCCGAACCAACCAAACCAAAGGAGCGCGGCGCCCAAAACGCTGAACGGCAGATTATGCGGCGGGGGCGGCTGTTTGATATAGCCATTTCTTTTGCCGATGACGATCGCCGTCACCAATGCCGCGATGCCGGCATTGATATGAACGACGGTGCCCCCGGCAAAATCCAGCGCGCCCATTTCCCGCAACCATCCACCAACTCCCCAAACCCAATGGGCAATCGGGTCATACACAAACGTCGCCCAGAGGAGCGAAAAAACCAAAAATGCCGAGAATTTCATCCTCTCGGCGAAGGCCCCGATTATCAACGCCGGCGTAATCACGGCGAACATGGCTTGGAAAATCATGAACGCCTGATGGGGAATCGTTGCAGAATAGTCCGCAAACGGTTCTGCTCCGACGCCGGCCAATCCGAACCATTTGAGAGATCCAATGAACTGATTACCGGGTGAGAAAGCCAAACTGTAACCGAATAGCACCCATTGGATGCTGAGGGCCGATAATATGATAAAACACTGCATCAAGACGCTCAACACGTTCTTGCGCCTGACTAATCCGCCATAAAAAAACGCCAGACCCGGCGTCATCAGCATCACCAAGGCCGCGGAAATAAGCACCCAGGCCGTGTCTCCTGAATTTATACTTGACGCGCTTGCCGCCGCGTCTGATTGAGCCATCACTCTGCCGATAGGCAACAAAAGCATGATCACAACCACCAATAAAATGTGTCGAATACGATGAATTCTTTCTTTACCTGATTTGTGGTTAAACACGGTATCACTCCTCTCTCTTATATGGCCGGGTATGATTTTCATGACGCTACGAAATACGCAAACGACATGCCAAAGCGATAACAAATAGTATGCTATTGTATTATTAGGATAATAATCCCAATTGCGGCTGAAATCCTATAAACTAGTGTATACAATATTGTATCAATAATTGCTATTAATTACAATATTGTATATTTTAACACCGACGCGGCCCATGAGCGCAGCGTGAAAAATGGGAACTGACATACCTGCAGAAAAGCTTAATTATTAACATAAAAACTTAGGTAGGAACTAGCCGATGTTTTTCATCCGATGGCTTCGTTACCTCGTTCGCCCGTTCGTATCCGGTAGCATTCCTCCAGCGGCAAGATGAATATCTTTCCATCACCCATCTCTCCGGTCTGCGCTCCTTTTCTGATGGCTTGAATCGTCTGCTCAACAAAATTGTCGTTGACGGCTATCTCTAGCCGAACCTTTCGTATCAAGTTGCCGGTCTCTTTGAATCCACGATAAACCTCGGTGACCCCTTTTTGTCGGCCGTGACCCAAAACTTCACTGACGGTGATGAGATTAACATCGGCTTTATAGAGTTGTTCTTTGACTTGGTCCAATCGATACGGTTGGATGATGGCGATTATCAGCTTCATGTTCAATCTCCTTTGCTATTCCAGCATGGTATACGCGCGTTCGTTGTGTTGCGTTAGATCGATTCCCATCGCCTCGTCCTTTTCGGTAACCCGCACTCCGACGACCAGGTCGACGGCTTTGTATATGATCCAGGAAACAATAAACGCATACGCCACGGTGACTGCGGTTGCGCCCAGCTGGAGCAAAAATTGTTTGTAATTTCCGTACAGCAACCCGTCCGAGCCCGCGGCATTGATCGCTTTTGTCGCGAAAAGTCCGGTGGCCAGCGTTCCCCAAATTCCGCCGATGCCGTGAACGCCAAACGCATCCAGCGAATCATCGTAGCTAAATTTATGCTTCAAAAATCCCACGGCGACAAAACAAAAGGCGCTTGAGAATACCCCGATTACGATTGCGCCAAGAATACCGATAAAACCCGCCGCCGGTGTAACAGCCGCTAAGCCGGCCACCGCTCCGGTGATGGTGCCAAGGATGGTGGGGTTGCCGTTGAACTTCCAATCGAGAAAGGCCCAGCTTAAGGCGGCCGCGGCCCCAGACGTGTTCGTCACGAGAAACGCGTTGGCGGCAATTGCGTTTGCGCCGAGCGCGCTTCCCGCATTGAAGCCGAACCAACCAAACCATAGCATGGCGGCGCCCAAAACGCTCAAGGGTAGGTTATGCGGTGGGGGCGGCTGTCTGATGTAACCGTTTCTCTTGCCAATGATGATCGCGGTCACCAGTGCGGCAATACCGGCATTGATATGAACGACAATGCCGCCGGCGAAATCCATCACACCGAGCTCCTTTAACCATCCGCCTTCGCCCCACACCCAATGGGCGATTGGGTCATAGACGAAGGTCGCCCAGAGGAGAGAGAAAAGAAAAAATGCGGAAAACTTCATCCTCTCGGCGAACGCTCCGATTATCAAGGCCGGCGTAATGACGGCAAACATGGCTTGGAAAATGATAAACGCTTGGTGAGGGATGGTTGAGGAATAGGCCGCATACGGTTCTGGTCCGACGCCGGCCAGACCAAACCACTTCAGGGATCCGATGAACGCGTTACCGGGCGAAAAAGCCAGGCTATAGCCGAATAGCACCCACTGGATGCTGAGCGCCGATAACAAAATAAAACACTGCATCAAGACACCCAGGATATTCTTGCGCCTGACTAATCCACCATAAAAGAAGGCCAAACCCGGCGTCATCAGCATCACCAAGGCCGCGGAAATAAGCACCCAAGCGGTGTCTCCGCTGTTTGAGCCTGATGTAGCGGCGGCGCCAGCAACTTGGCTGGAAGATTGAGCTGCAGGCGTGGCCGTTTGGGCGAAAGCGCCGGTGATTGGGCTACAAACGAAAAGCGCGCTTAGCAATAGAATTATCGTAATAGCGTAACCATTTCTCGATATCCCTCGAACGGTAGACATCCACACACTCCTTTCTTCCAATGATCATAAAATATACACTTTCCCCTGCGGGAGATAGCAAGCGCCATGCCAATTCGATATTCAATCATAACTTACTTGACTGGTTACATAAATTGATGATTATTGAGTACGATCTTAACAACGTTGTACATACAATACTGTATTTAATTCAGTATTAAAATACAATATTGTAATTAATAGAAAAGTATTCAATAAAACCCATGAGTTGTCGAATACTTATTACGAATGTGTCAGGTAAAGCCTGGTAGGTGCGCATCCCGCGCGTAGCGCCAATACCTCGTCAAAAAGTGATCGATGATATCGGTTATTAGAACAGAAAAATTGGATACGAGTCGGGGTTCTTACCGAAGCACGTTACGTCGTCGATTTTATCGATTCCGCTGCTCCTTAGAATTGCATATAAGAATCGTTCGATACCAATACCCCCGCCCATGGTTTCGGGGAAGATTGGTTTTCCCTTGGCGTCTTTCATGGCCACTGTCGTCAGAAACGGCCCATAGCTGCCAAGCACTTCGATATTTAAAACATTGCCGTCTTTGAACACCGGTCGCTCGACCAGCACGCGGTTGTCTATCAGCCGTTCGATGATCGGCTCGTACAGCCATTCACGCACCGCGCCTGACATAATCTCAAGCGCCGGCGAGTACTTTCCGGTCGACCGCACCTTGGTCTTGGCGCATATATCATAGTTGAAAACCATGTCCGAGGTGAAGGTCGACAGCGGTATCTTGCTCCCGTCGGGCCGGATATACGGGTAGATCAGATCATAGTTCTCTCGCATCAGACCCGTGATCCAGAAAAATTGCCCGGGTGCCTCTTCACCTGCCTTTGCGTCCAGGTTCGCCTTGCCGTGTTTCTTAAGCATCTCATCATGACGCACGCGGGGAAGCGGCTGCTTCGGCAGCTCCAGGACAACCCCCAGTGCTTTGAGCTCCGTATCGTTTTTCTCGATCACGGCGCTCACTCCGGCAATGAGCATACGTTCGAAAAAGTCGATAGCCTTCTCCATGTCCTCCCTGAGAATTCCCCGCACTTTTTCGACGTTATTCTTATACTCTTCGAAGCCGACGTTTCGGTTACGCCGCAACTCGACATCGATTTGCGAGAAATCGATCAAGTATTTGCCGCGCTGTTTTCTCTGCGGACTTTCGATTTCGAGTCGAATGTTCGGAGAATCCACGAAGATGCCTTTGACGCGGGGGTTGAAGCAGGCCAAAAACTTATGATAAATCATCGAGTGTGTGGTTACGTAGGGCATGCCCTTGTAATGAACCGTGGGCACATGCTCGACGTCATGGGCCAGCGGGTCCGTTATTGGGCTGATTTGAATTCTTTCCAGGTTGAGCAACCCCTCGTCGGCCAAGAAATTGTGCAACGCCACCACAAAGGTTGTCCGGATCGCCATGGCGGCAAAGAGATTATCCCCCATCCATTTATTGACATAATTATCCCGGACAAAATCCTCAAACGTGGAGCCTGATTGAATGAGAGAAGCCTGGAAATGGAACAAATCCTCGCCGATGAAAGCCATAATCAACCTCCTTCGTTATCCTCGTCAGAAATCCGATGTCGTTGCCTTTGCGAAAATAAAGCTATATTTTCCAACCGTAAAGAAATAATAGAATTCTTGTATATGTTAATAGCCGCCTATTAGTAAAGAGTTTTCGTCCTAATTATTAGGTACCAACGATAAAACTATTAAAAACCATCCATAGAATAAAAACTGCAAGCAAATGACATGCCGAAACAGCATATTTTAATAATGTCCTCAATTGCCAACATATATTGCCAATAAAAGTAAAAAAGCCGCGTGAATCCCAAAATACAAATATGTAATTAACATGTGAAGAAAATACAAATATGTAGATGTTTCCATGCTAGCAGATCGCCATGATCCACTGGTGCAATCGTTTTGAATAAATACTAATTGACATTCTCTCTTATCTAACGTAAAAGGGGCATCGATAGTTGTTGCGGGCGCACCTTCAGCGATTCCGTGTTTGACGCACGCCCTGGGCCTACCAAAAAAGTTCCCAGATATTGCTCGATGCAGGCCGCGTTTGCCGTTGACCCTGGACGAACCAGGGAGAGATAGGTACGTATGCGTTTTGAAGATTTGAATCTTATTCCGGGGCTTATCGCTGCTGTCCGAGAACAGGGCTACCAAACCCCCACCCTTATTCAACAACGGGCTATCCCCCACGTGCTGGCAGGTCAGGATTTATTAGGATGCGCTCAAACCGGCACTGGAAAAACGGCAGCCTTCGCGCTGCCCATCCTTCAGCGTTTGCTTAACAACGGGCGGCAAAAAGGGACGCGTTCGATACAGGCGTTGGTAATCACGCCCACCCGAGAATTGGCCTCGCAGATTGGAGAGAGTTTCAAAACCTATGGCGCTCATACGGGGCTTAGGACGACGGTCATTTTTGGAGGGGTGGGACAAAACCCGCAGGTTCGCGCCTTGGCTCAGGGTGTGGACATCCTTGTGGCCACCCCCGGGCGGTTGCTTGATTTGATGAACCAAGGCGCCGTGAGACTGAAGACGGTCGAGGTCCTTGTCTTGGACGAAGCCGATCGAATGCTCGATATGGGATTTATTCATGACATCCGGAAGATCGTCGCGCAGCTACCGCGGAAGCGCCAGACCCTCCTGTTCTCGGCCACCCTGCCGCCGGAAATCTGTCAGCTTTCAAGTGGGATACTAGACCAACCGGTATCGGTCTCGGTAACTCCATCGGCATCAACGGTAGAGACAATCGACCAGTCGGTTTACTTTGTCGAAAAACAAGATAAAATGGCGCTGCTCGTCCGCCTGGTCGAACAAACGGCGATATCCCGTGCCTTGGTCTTCACCAGAACGAAGCACGGCGCGGATACGGTTACTCGTCATCTCATGCGCGCCTCCATTCGGGCGGCGGCCATTCACGGCAACAAGTCGCAGAACAACCGTGAGCGCGCCCTGAATGCTTTCAAGAAAGGTTCATCCCAATTGCTGGTGGCCACCGATATCGCCTCGCGCGGCCTGGACATCGACGACATCAGTCATGTCATCAACTTCGATCTTCCTCGTGAACCGGAATCCTACGTCCACCGGATCGGGCGAACCGGCCGGGCCGGGGCCGCTGGCACGGCTATCTCTTTCTGCAGTTTGGATGAGCGCCCGATTCTCAAAGCCATCGAACGTCTGACCAGGAAGACTCTCGCAGCCAAGACCGACCATCCCTTCCGTTCGCCACATCCCTTCGTAACGAACCCCCACGTGGATCAGGGCGGACCGGAGAAGACCTTCAGATCGTACCATCCCGAAGCTGCCCGATCGGGAGACCGGCGCAACCATCGACGACATCGCTCCTGGCATGGCACCGGGAGACGATCGAACTACCATAACCATAGCGTTGGGCCAAAGTCGCCGTCCCCGCACGGTCAACCCTGAGACCACCCTCAACCCAACCTTCTCCCCCCACAGGACAAGAGATTCTACGCCTCGCTTCGCTCGCTAGAATCTCTAGCGCCCGCGGGAGAAGGAACCTCTTACCCTTTCCCCAGGTTGGGAGAGGGTGGCTTCCCGCCGGGTGAGGCGCGTACCTTTCACTCGAAGATAATCGTCTTATTTCTATTGATAAAGACCCGGTCTTCGAAGATCAGCTTGAGCGCTTTGGCAAGAACAACCTTCTCGACATCCCTGCCTGCTTGCTGCATTTCATGAGGTCCGTAGGTGTGATCCACTTGGGTGACATCCTGAGTAATAATTGGTCCCTCGTCCAGATCATTGGTAACAAAGTGCGCCGTGGCCCCGATAATTTTGACTCCTCGTTCGTACGCTTGTCGGTAGGGATTGGCTCCTATGAAGGCCGGCAGGAAGGAGTGATGTATATTGACGATCCGATTATGGTAGGCGGAAATAAACTCCGGGGTGAATATTCGCATGTATCGCGCGAGGATGAGGTAGTCCGGACGGTACCCGTCGTTTATTTCTCGTATCGCGCGCTCATGCTGTTGCCGGGTAGCTCCCTCATGAGATACATAATGAAAGGGGAGCTGGAATCCTTCCACTAACGCTTGAAGTCGTTCATGATTGCTGACAACCGCTCTGATCCTGGCATTGATCTCGTCATACGCGTGACGTATCAATAAATCCCCGAGACAATGCGGTTCGGTGCTGACAAAAATGACGATGTCCTTCTTTCGCGTTTCGATCAAATCAACCGAGGCGTCTTCAGGAAGCTGCATCCGCAGTTCTGCAGTTAGTTCATCCTTCACGGGTTCACCGACAAACTCGGTCCTCATGAAGAAATGGCCTCGCTCGTTATCAACAAACTCCCCGTTGCTGGTAATATTAAACCCATACTTAACCAGCACCCCCGTAACGCTATGTACTAACCCTTTTCGATCACTGCAATCTATGCGCAGCACGTAGGTGGACATGTCGGTTGTCACCGTTTCCTTTGTTAACCGTATTGTATCCCGACAACGGTCATAAAAGCAAAAGGTGCCGCTATTGGGTGAAGAATACCCCGTTGTGGTATAGACCGGGAATGGGTGCTCTCGATGTCACGTTGCTTCTGACACTGCTGATGCTCGGGGAGACTGCTCCCGGGATGGTTGCACCACAACGCACTCGGGCGGTTGAACGCGAGCAACCAGCAGCCGCCAAGGGAACGTGGATCGACAACGTTCAACTCACCTCGTCCTACCGTGGTGATAACGGGCAGCCAGTCGAGGTGAAAGGCCGATTGCTGGTATATCTTCCGGCCTGTTATCAACGGGATGGGTTGTTGCCGTTGGCTATTGTTCTGCATGGGTGGTCGCAACGGCCCGAGGACTGGCGCGAACAGACCGATGTGGCAGCATTGGCGGATAACCATTGTGTCGTCTTGGCTTTGCCGGCAATGGGAACCTCTGTCTACGAGGCGAGCTTTTATCGGGAAACCACTGCGAAATGGAACCAAATGCCCGGTGCCCTCTGGATTGCATCGGTAGTCCTTCCCTATATGCGCGATCACTTTGCGGTAAGCCCAAAACGGCGGCTCACCGCGGTGATTGGCGTCTCAACCGGCGGTCGCGGAGCGATCGTCCTGAGTGAGCGCTTTGCAGAGTTTGGTTTTTGCGCGAGTCTCTCGGGAACATACGATCTCAGTTTGCTCGGTGAGGATCAGGGCGAGTACCGGATCCACCGTTCAGTCTTTGGCGATCGCAGTCGCTTTCGCGACCGCTGGCGTTCCGAAGATTGCCTCAACGCATCGTATGCGCAAACATTGAAGTCGGTGTATCTCTATCTTGCCCACGGCGACAACGACCCCATTGTTCCAGGAACGCAGCTTCAGGCCATGAAACGCTACCTGATAACGTTTCATCACCATCAACAGGTGGTGATGGTGAAAGGGGCAGGGCACGGCTGGGCCTTCTGGAACTCCCAACTCATCCCGGTGTTTGATGCCATGGAACGCGCCTTCAGAATAGATCGAACATCGCCGGAATGAAAAAGGTCGTCCGGCAGCGATGATTATCGAAGACACTGGTGGCTGATTTGCTCAGGGGAGGTTGCTTGCCGGACGCAGGCGAGGGCGCCTGGCTGGAGGCGCTGATCCTGGCACTGCTTCAGCTCAGGCTGCAGGAGGCTTCGGAGCTCCTGCCGTTTCCGATCAACCAGCGCTGGGTCATGAAAACCCTTCTCGGTCAGCTCCAGCTCGACAATCCGATCGAGCACCTGACTGCAGTCCTCGGCGGTCGCTCGATCAGCTCTGCATCCGACGGCTCCCGGAATCAATCCGATGAGCAGGATAGAGAGCAGGCCCCAAGCACATCGAAGCGACGGGCGACGGTCTGTTTTTCGTTGGCCGCTCATCGCGTGAACCGTACCCTGATGGGAGGAGACGGGGATCGAATCGGCTCTCCTGTTCGATTATGCGCTGGCATGAACCGCGTTTGCAGCGCGCAGGCGGTTGCCGCCTGTGAAAACCCGTGTCCCGGATCGGTGACGACGCTCGCTGATTCAACGCTTCCGTCCGCCCGTACGACCACTCGGATCACCACGGTTTGCTCGTCGATCTGCTCGGCGTCCGCTTCGCGTGGCCACGGACAGGACCAGTTCTGGTCTTCGAGAGCGACCGGGTTTGCGTTGTCAGGTTCTCCGGCGCGAGCGCCCGGCGGCGAGCCGGGATCAACGTCCCGTGTCATCACGGCGACTGTGTTCGTCCCGGTCGGGGAGGTGACGCCCCCCGCGTACGCGTTCGCCGTGCCGGTCACGAATGTCTCGCCGGTCAAGTCCACCGGTGTGTTGGGGCTCGGATCCTGGGCAATAATGGAGCCTGCCTGAGCGGGAGGCGGCGGCTTCGAGGACTCGGCGCGACGTGCCAGGTGAATCTTCGGATGAGCAGGTTGTTTCACGGGTTCTTCGGCTTTCGGCTTTTCCTCGGCAGGAGGCGGCGCCGGGGGTTTTGCCAGGTCGACGAACTCGTCCCGGGAAAGCTCGGCGTGGACGCGCGCCGTGATCTCAGCGGACCACGATTCGAGCGAATGCTCGGATGTCTGAGCCCAGAGCAAGAGCGATGCATGGGCAGCCGCCGCGATTAGAATCGCTATCAGAATACGCCGACGACGTTCGGGTTTAGGAACGCCAAACACGACATCCACAATGGATGGATGAGGGCGAGACGGGAGGGCCTTTTGCCGGGATTGCGTCACTTTTCTCCTTCCTCAAGTGGGAGCGCGCCGAAGGCCACCCGTGCGATTCCTGCCGTCTTTATCAGATCGAGCGTGTGGATAACGCGGCGATGCGGCACGAAACCGTCGGCGTTGATGACTGCGCGGACGTCGGGGTCCTTGACCAGCGCCTCCCTGGCGAGCCGAAGCAACGTATCATCGTTCATGGCGGGCTCGCCGTTTACGAGAGTCGGACCATTCACCGGTACAATGACCGAGAATACGACCTGCAATTCCTCGCTCTGGCTGGCCCGCGGTAAATCCAGAGGCACCGCCGGAGTCACGATGATCTTCGCCGTGACGATGAAGATGATCAGCAGCACCAAGCTGATATCGACGAGAGGCGTGACATTGATGCCCGCTATGATCCCGTTTCCATTTTGAGAGCTCGATGCCATTCGTTACCCTCCCGTTGGGCTTGACAGCGGACGAGCCGTCGCACCCGCGCTTTCTGATTCGGAACAGGGCTGCGGCGTTCGCGTACCCCCGCCTCCCGACGGATCGCCTCCGCTGTCGGACAGGTATGCCAGGACGAGATTTGAAAGGACCTCGGTCCCCGATAAGAGAGACGCGATTCGCCGTTGGAAGTAGTTGAACGCGGCGACCGCCGGCAGCGCCACGAGGATGCCGACCGCCGTGGCGACGAGCGCCTCCGCGATGCTCGCCATCACCGCCTGGGAAGCCCCCAGCGCCGCAGCCGCGGCGTCACCGCCGGCGCCGTGTCCGGGCGCCCCGTGTCCGAGTTCCTCGAAGGCCCCGATGACTCCGATGACGGTTCCGAAGAGCCCGATGAAGGGAGCATTGTTGCCGAGCGTGCCCAGGTAGGCGAGCCAGCGCTCCAGTCGGCCGCGCTCGAGCGCGGCGGCGCTTTGCATCGCCTTGTCCGCCGCGCCCGGGCCCCGATCGGCGAGCCGCAGGCCGGCGGCCGCGATGGCGGCTGCGACCGATCGCGACTCGCCGAGTTCCGTGATCGCCGCTGCGAAGTCCCGGGAGGCCAAATGAACGTCCAGCCGGCGCGCCAGCGCTGGTAGGTCGCCGCCTCGCGCCCGGTAGAAAAGCCAGCGCTCGACCATGATCGCGACGCTCACGAGCGAGAGCGCGCCCAACAACCAAAGTACCCAGGACGCTCCGTATTGGAGCAGGATCTGTTTGACCGCATCGATCGTATTCATGTGGTACTCCTTGTCGGGTTCAGCATTCCCTCGCGCTTCATGGAGGCGACGGGTAGTTCCGGCTTACGAAGCACAGGCCGTCCGCGTTCAGATGGCCCTGCGTGCTCTGGTCGTAGGTCATGTAGTCGTGGTAATCGCGCATATAGTGCGCGGGATCGCCCGACGGGTCGTAGGGCACATCCAGCGAATCGAAACCCATCTGCGGGTTGTTGTTGGGCGGCGTGTAGGTCGACAGGCACGAACGCCACGGTAGCGGATTCGCCCCGAACATGAATGCCTCGTAGTCGACGCCGAGCGTGCTATCGAGCGTAACGTTGTAGTTGCCCTGCGTGTCATTAGCCAGGGCGGCGAGCTGGTCGAAATGCGCCGGCGAATCGTGAACAAAGCTCTCCCAGAAGGGGTGGTCGGTATGTATGGTGACCTGGGCCACAACAGTCTGGTTGGCCTTCGCCTGGATGCCGCGCTCGTGCGCCTCGCCGTCGAGGCCTTGGGCCGGGTCGTTGTCGGGGTTCTGGCAGTTGATGTAAGTGGTTGGTGATGCGAACCCGAAACGGAAGCTCACCGTCGGTGGCAGCTGCGTAAAGTCGAAGTTCGGGTTGGTCGACGTGCAGGACGAGCCGCCGTTCCAGGTGGCTGTTCCGATGTAGAGCACGGTCCAGCCGTTCTGCACCATGTCAGCGTAGTCGCTATCGTTCGCGTCCATCTGCAGAAAGGTCGCCGATGCCGTCGCGGGAACGATGTCGAAGCTGAACGCGTAGCGCACGGTCTCGTCGAACGGCGCGTTGCCGTTTAAGTTCTGCTTGTTGAGGGTCGCGATGGGGTAAGCCTCTTCATCGCCGCCGCCCTTGCCTGGCAGCGGTCCGCCCTGGTGGAGATCGATCGCCCACGGTCCGTTGAGCTGCGCGATGTTCTTGCCGGTCTGCGATTGGTCCGTCGGTGACAGGTCCGGATTCTCCGACAGCGTTATGTGGTCGATGGTGACGAGGAGCTTGCTGAATTGCACCTCCCAGCCGTCGACGAACGCGGTTTGGCCGGCGGTTGGCGGAAACGCATAGCCGTTGAGCGCCAGCACCTCTCCGGACGCCGTGAATTGAAAGGTTCCTCCGGTTGGGTTATTTGTTCCGCAGCCGCTCGCGCCGACACACATGGTCAGCACGAAAATGATTTTCTTCGCATTCATGATTCTTTCTCCTTGGTTTGGGTTTGACTGCATGACAACTTCTTCGTTACGTTCATTGCCCGGCATCCCTCCACGTGAATGTGTAGACGCCGTAGTTCGCTTCCATTCCTTTGAAGAGAGCGCCGCCCTGTCCGGCGTTGGTGTCCGGGATCTGATACTGGACCGGGGCGTCCGAGACTTTCGTCAGCGTCGTAAAATCGACCGCGTTGAACATCGGTCGCGGATCGATCTCGAGGACCAGCGTTCCGCCATTCGTCGGCGTTATGTCGACGAGGATCGGCGTCACGATTCGCTGATGGCAGATTGGGTTTGCGCCCGGCAGCGCCGGGTTGGTCACCGGTATCTGGCGGTTCGATCCGATGGTTACGGCGGCTGTGAAGGGGAAGGTCTGGCCGCTTTGAACGGCCGTGCCCTCGACGTCGAGAATCACCGTCGAATCACCGGCCGCGTTGACATCGCCGCTGGTGAGCCACACCTCGGCGGTCTTGGCCGCTGTCTGCGTCCCTTCACCCCGGGTCGGAAATTGTTGCGGAGACGGCGAGAGGAGGTCCACGTCGACAGGGCCGAAGACCTGTCCGACGTAGATGCCCGGCGAAATGCAAGGCTCGGACGCCGCGCCGGATACCGGCACCGACTGGTTCAAGTATACGGCCCCGATGTACAGAGTCGCGCTCGTCAACGTCACTTGAGCGCCGTAGCCGCTGGTGAAGGACAGCGGCCCGCCCGTGGCGTCGGCGGGTCCCGACGCGGTGGCCCCGAACGTCACGAGCGCGCTTCCGGTCGAGCCGCCGCAGCCTGCCGCGAGGAGCATGAGAAGAGTGAGTGGTTTCATCGTCCATCTCCGTAGTTGAGAGCAACCGAGAAAAGGATCGTGCGCGGCGCGCCGGCAGAGAACATACGCACCGGCACCAGCGTCGGGTACGGCTGGGTGTGGAAATCCGAGGCGTAGTTGTATTCGCCGAGCCGGTAGCGGACATCTAAAAGGTTCTGGACCGAGAGGCTGAAATCGAGGAACCACCAGCCCACCGTAAGGGTGCTGTCGACGGTGAAGATGATGTCCGAGCGACTCCCGTAAGGAAGCGGCCGCGGGCCCACGTAGGTGATGCCCGTGGCGAACGACGCTCGCAGCGGATGGTTGAGCAGGCGCTCGCTCCACCAAGGCAGGTCGCCGTGCAGAGCGGTGTCCGCACGGAAGACGAGGTCCGGCACGTAGGGGATGAGCAGGTGCGTGGCGTCGAAGGTCGCCTTGACGTAGGTAAGGTTGGCCGCGATATCGTAAAAGGGGCCCGTCAGGCGGACGGAGTTCGCCGATCCCAGACGCGTCGTTGCTCCCGCAAGAACGTTGCTCCCCACGGTCTGCGAGAAGATGAGATCGTGATTGACGGCCGTGTCGAACACGACGGAACGCAGGCCCACATCCATGTTGTTCAAGAATCGATGCTGGAACGAGATGCCGCCTTCGTACGCGGTGACGCTCGCGAACGGCGTCTTCGCGTCCTGGGTAATGTAAATGGGATCGATAGACCGGACTCCCTGTCCGACGCTCGCGGAAGCGCTGAAGTCCCAGAACGGACCTATGATTAGTGAGCCGCGCGGCAGGAAAACCGTGCTCGCCGTCGTCGCGCGCTGGTTAGGGTCGCGGTAGGCGCCGAAGTTTTGTTGAGACAGGCACGACTGGTCGCCGGGGGGATTCGTCGGCGAAGGGTTTTCGACCGATTGGACGGCGCAGAGGTTGTTGACGTCGAACGTAAAAAGATCGCCTCGAACGCCGCCGCGCAGCGACAACCAGCGAATGACACGCAGGTTCGCGTCCGCGTAGAGACCGATGTCGCCGAGCGTTGAGTCGAGGTCCGCATCCGTGTGATACGGATGACCTGTCGCGGCCTCGATGCGCTGCTGCATTGAAGAGACGACATCGCCGCGGGCGAAGTAGCCGATCTCGATTTCCTGGGGCTGCGCGAGGACCTCGCCCGTGAGTCGTGCGCTTCCCTTGGCTCCGAACGTCCAGGCGGTGTTGTGCATATCGATCAAGTCGCCCCGCTGTCCGTGAGGACTCTGAAGCGGCTCTTGGACGTCGAGCAGGAAGCCGGTGAAGTTCTCCCGAATTCGAAGCGGCCGGTAGATGAGGAAGACTAGATTCCGGGTGACGATCTTCTCCGCGCGGGTTTCGATCTCGCCGGCGAGCGAGTAGCGTGACGAGTCCTCGCCCTGCAGCGGATCGTAGGTGTCGAAGAAGCCCACGCGGCCGGAACGGTAATCGTCATCCCGGAGCACGCCGGCCGTGTGGAAGCTCGCGACGTACGCGGTCGCGGTGATGCTGTAACTCGTGGACGCGCCGGCCTGGCCCTCATACCGACCCATGAACGTGCCGCGCCGGCCGTCGCGATTCTGGCCAAAGCCGTTTGTCTGATACAACTCGGCCGCGATAAAAGTCCCCGGGCTGCCTCCGGGCGGGCCGTACGTCAGGAGCTGACGGTAGGTTCCGAAGCTCCCCACAGAGGACTTGGCCGTGAAGCCCCGTTGTGCGAGCGCAAGATGGTAGTCGGCCGAGCCAGCCACGGCGTAGTTGCCCTGCCGCGGATCAAAGGGTCCCTCGACCACGCGCAATGATTCGATCAGCTCGGGGATTATGAAGTGCGTATCCGAGTAGCCGTTGCCGTGGATGTTGCCGCTCTCATTGATCGGCACGCCGTCGACGGTGAACTCGATGTCCTGTCCTTCCCGTGCGTCGAAGCCGCGAAGGAACACTTGCTCGGCATGAGCCTCGCCGCCCTCGTTGGTCAGGAGGATGCCCGGCGCGAGCTTGAGCAGTTCCGCGGCATTCTGGCGAGGAACCGCCGCGAGACTGCCGACGTCGAGCTGATAGTCGGAGGTTCCCCGGCTGGGGGGCCGCGAGCGGCCACGAACCGTAACGTCGATAGGTGCTTCGTTGGGGCCCTCTACCGGCTTCTCGGGAGCTTCCGTGGAGGGTGCTTCCGGCTCGGTCGAGGGCGTTTCAGATTCCATCGTCGGTGCGGGCGACGGCGTCGGGGTAGGCGGTGTCGGAGCCGGGGCTGGAACCACCGTTTCGACCGCCGGCAGCACGAACCGGAAAGGAATCCGGATACGAGTAACGACGACCTCGTTCCCCCTGCGCGCCGGAACGAATCTCCATTGCTTCACCGCCGCAATCGCCGCCTGGTCGAACTGCTCGGCGCCGCTCTCGGCCACGGTTACGTCGGTGACGGTTCCGTCGATCCCGACGGTGACGAGGAGCGTGACGTTTGCTTCCTGGCGCGCGGCCAGCGCTTCCGGCGGGTAAATCGCGTCCACGCGCTGGATAGCCTCAGGCGGGTTCACCGGCTCCGGCGCCGACGGAGTCTCCTGCGCGCCGGCATGCGGTAGCCAGCAGCACATGCAGACCGCCGTGATACACGCGGGCCATCCCGGAAGACGCGTGGTCCAGTTTTCAGGGACGCACGTTGTCCGCTCTTCCGGAAGTCTCACTCGTTGTCTTGACCAATTCTGCATGCATGACTCCTTGCACCACATCGTGGGGTCCTTCGGTCCGCAAAAACGCCTGTTGCGGACGAGAGCAGACCCTTTCGCGAGCGCCGAATCGCGTTTAGGCGTTCACGGAGATAGTGGAAACGACACCGCGGCCCCGGGCGAACCCACGGGACATTTGGGGCTTCACGTGCTCGAATCGAGCACGTGAAGCCCTGCGCTCGCGGGCGCGATGCGGGATCGGGGCGGTTACTGTGGGGGACTAGGCTGGCGGAGAGTTCTTCGGGGCCACCCGAAACAGGGCGACCAATGCGGGACGCGGCGCGTCCTCGACTCGGTAACTACTGACTGATTGGGGGAGATTATTTACGGCAGCCACGCTGCAGGGGGACAGGATGTTTCCCTCTCGGCGGTGAAAGGCGAGAGGACAGTGGCCGTGTCCTGGTACTGCGGGTGTTTCAGGCATGGCCTGGATGGCGGTATTCCCCGGCAGTGCAACTTTAGCGACTGCCCGGCTGGGCGCGGAACCGTCATGATCATCCAGGTCGATGAGCTCGCCATGCTCGGGGCAGATGACATGCCGTACGAGAAGCGGGTGTGCGAAGCTTGAGAGTTGCGCAATCAACGTCAACGACGAGAGCGCGATCGCTAGACGGCGACCGGCAACACCGGGTTTCCAGAAAGAGATTTGAGAAGAGTTGCGCATGATAGCTCGATCGTCCACCGGACCCTTGGCTAAGTATTGCTACGCTATGTCAGCCTGTCAAGATGGTGCATTGTTTTTTGGGTGAGAAATCCGAACTAGACATCCATTCGCGGGTCTTGTTCCCCTGCCTCCCTGAAACCTTTCTGACGCAAACGACAGGAGTCGCACACGCCGCAGGGCCGGCCGTGGGGTCCCGGATTGTTGAAAATGATTTCAATCTGTTATAGTGTTCCAATCGAAACTGCAAGAATCTCCGCATTCGTACGGAATTTTTCCATGACCTTGATCGTCCTACTTTTCTCGTTCGCGACGTTCTTTTCCACCGCCATCGGAGGTCTGTTCGCGATCCGGTTCCAGGACAGGCTTTATCTCATCATGAGCTTCACGGCTGGCGTCCTGCTCGGGGTGGTCTTTTTCGACATCCTTCCCCAGATCGTCGAACGGGTTTACGTCAATCACCTCGAGCCCATTCACGCCATGGGTGCTGTGGTCGTCGGGTTCATGCTCTTCCATATCCTTGAGAAGGTGATCCTTATCCATCACGGCCACGAGGAGGACTATGTCCATCATCAGCATCCCCAGGTGGGCGTCTTCTCCGCCCTGGCTTTGATCGGTCACAGCTTCATGGATGGCGTTGGAGTCGGCCTGGGTTTCCAGGTTAGCGCATCCGTGGGCGTGCTGGTGGCCCTGGCGGTCATCTCCCACGATTTCACCGACGGCATGAATACGGTGACGCTCATGCTCCTCCACAAGAACACCCCGTCGAAATCGAAGTGGTTCCTGCTGCTGGACGCGATAGCACCGGTTCTCGGTGCCCTGTCAATGTTCTGGCTGAAGGTTCCCCAACAATTCCTGGTTCTGTATCTAGGATTCTTCGCCGGATTCCTGCTGTACATCGGAGCTAGCGACATCCTTCCCGAAGCGCACAGCCGGGAGAGTTCCTATCAAAAGATCGCGCTCACCATCGCCGGTGTCCTGTTCATCTTCATGATCACTCGATTTGTTTAAGCCGTTAGTGAACCACTGACGCCGATTGGGGAGGTTATCCATCCATTCGCGGGTCTTGTTCCCCTGCCTCCCTGAAACCTTTCTGACGCAAACGACAGGAGTCGCACAGGCCGCAGGGCCGGCCGTGGGGTCCCGGATTGTAACAGGATGTGGTGAGAGAAAAATCGACATTCAGTTTTCTTCCGAGCGTTACGATCTCAGCTTTGGACAAAGTTATGAGGGGAGCTTCGATCCTGACGCGCCAATCCTCTGCCGTACCCGCCTTGGTGGCTAATCCCGCAAGTTGCTCAAAGGCC
This sequence comes from uncultured delta proteobacterium, assembly GCA_963754925.1. Classification (GTDB taxonomy): domain Bacteria; phylum Myxococcota; class B64-G9; order B64-G9; family B64-G9; genus CAVWHX01. The sequence goes on along the minus strand of CAVWHX010000003.1, from coordinate 599,567 downwards.
TGAAGGTATTCAGGCCTGCAATCGGGATAGCCCGAGTAATCCACCGCATTGGCGCCAATGAAAATCGCATCGGCGCGGACGACCTCGGCCCAGGCAAGCGCGAGGGAAAGCAAAATGGTATTGCGCGCCGGCACATACGTGATGGGAATTTCCGCACCAATCGGTTGCCGCGATTTTGGCACCGTAATGGAATCGGTGAGCGCCGATCCGCCGATTGCGCGCAAATCGACGGCGATGACCTTGTGTTCCGCGACCGCCATGGCTTTTGCAATTTGTCGCGCCTGTTCAATTTCAATGCGATGGCGCTGACCGTAATCTGCAGTCAAGGCATAACAGATATATCCCCGGCTTTTGGCATGCGCTAAGGTTACCGTGGAGTCTAACCCACCGGATAACAGTATGACGGCTTTTTTCATCGTCCTTACGGGAGCGGAACATTGAATGGGCTACTGCTGAACCGCCATGCCATCAGCGCCCACAAAAACGGTGGAAGTTTCCTTGCCGGTTTTAATCGTGGCCTCGTAGGTCACGCTACCGCCTTTGGCGATCGACTTGACTTTGACGATCTTGCCCTTGCCGGCACTGGCGGTAAGCCCTTTCTTCACTTTGGCAGGCACGCTGGCCCATTTTACTTCTTGCTCAACCTTGACGACGTTGCCATCGGTGTCGATTTCAATCTCTTTCGCCAAGCCTTTCACCTTCATTTTCACTTCGAAGGTTGTCTCCATGCCCGTAGTCTTCTTGAAAAGGGAGTAGGCCTTGATGCCCTTTGTCTGCTTCTTAACAGCCATCTGAACCGGTTCGGGAAGATTGGCCATCTTCACCTTGATTTCTTCCTTTTTGATCAGCACCGGGGGTGTAACCGGTTCCTTAACCGATTCATCGGTAGGCTCGGGCTCGGCAGTCACGGGTTCGTCGCCGGGGGCTGACGATCCCTGCGCGAGGGCTGTACCGGTCACCAACAGCATGGTTAATGAAAAAATCCCCACTACGAGATAGCTTCTGTACATGGTGATTCTCCTTAAAAAAGAAAGGTGAACAACGATCGGAAGCCTCCACTGGTTGAGTACCTCTGACAAAATTCGGTCAGAGTATGCCAATGAGAAGGCTTGGAGGCAACAAAATATCATGCAATACTGACATCGGCGTGCGGTTGGGTGTGTGGTGACAAAGCCATTATTGTTTGAATGAAGAAATAGCTACTTGAAATGCAGGAAAATTGATAAAATACAAAATTTGTGTACGTTCAGGATCAAGATGAACGTGGTTGTGGATGTAGGTATTGAATTCATAGTGAGGCCTCAGACAACATGAACAGAGAGGTTTTTTGAATGCAGTACGATATGCCGCTGTATCGGCCGCCCTCCGAAGCACAGTCGCTCATCTTTCAGGTAACGCTGGGTTGCTCATGGAACCGATGCGTGTTTTGCGCGATGTACAAAGGAAAAAAATACGAAGTGAGGCCGTGGGAAGCCGTCGAAGAAGACATCATAGAGATGTCCCGGGCTTATCCGCATGCGCATAAGATTTTTCTCGCCGATGGTGACGCCCTGGGTGTGGATACGGCCTTCCTTCTCCGAGTGATGACGCTGCTCAACGAGCGCTTCAAACATCTCGAGCGTGTCAGCATCTACGCCGGACCCACCAACCTCATGGAAAAAAGCGTCGACGAGCTCAAGCAACTGAAGGACAAGAAGCTGGATGTCTTGTACTTCGGCATAGAGACCGGCAATGAAGCCTTGCTCAAGCGGATCAAAAAAGGGGCCACGGTCGCTCAAATTATCGAAGGTTGCCGTAAGGCCCTGGACGCGGGATTAAGACTTTCCACATTTATTCTCCTGGGTCTCGGCGGCGTGGAGGGCAGTCGCGAGCACGCCAAAGACTCGGCCAAAGTCGTCAACGCCATCGATCCGCCTTTTGTCGCTTGCCTGACTCTGATGCTGGGGCCGTTACTCGATATCTACGAAACCAAGATCATGGGCGGCGGTTTCAAACTGCCGGATAAGATGCAAACGCTGCAGGAGCTCCGTTGGTTTGTCGAGGACCTCTCACTCACCGATTGCCGGTTCGGGACCGAGCACGCCTCAAACTACCTGCCGATGAACGGCCAGATCCCGCGGGATAAAGATCGTATCCTGGGGCTCATCGATCGAGCGCTCGAAGACAAAAACATGCTCCGGCCCGAATGGGTAAGAGCTTTGTAGGGGATAAGAGCCCGTACGTTCGCTTCGCTCACTAACGGGCTCTAACTTTCACCGGCGATTTCAATCAACCGCTCGTGCGTGCCGACAGTTTCTTCGACGGGGCACTGCCGCGATGGCTTGCGTAAGAGGTAGGAGCCGTCGGGCTTCATTTCCCACGCGAAACAGTGGTCTTGGATCATGGCGTCCAAGATTTCCTGGAGCCTGGCCTTCGCGTGGCTGTCCTCTACCGGCGTAATGACCTCGACCCGGTGCTCGAGGTTTCGGTGCATCCAATCCGACGACCCGATGTAGTACTCGCCGTCCAACCGATCTGCGTGTCCTGCGGCAAAATAAAAAATGCGGGAATGTTCCAGGAAGCGTCCCAAGACGGAGAAAACCTCAATAGTATCGCTGATCCCTTTCACCCCTGGCCGCAAGCAACAGAAACCTCTGACAATCAGAGTGATGGGCACGCCGGCCTGCGAGGCTTGATAGAGAGCTTCGCAGATGTCGCGATCTTCCAACGAATTCATTTTGGCGATGATCCGGGCGGGCTGGTGTTCCTGTTTGTTGGTCTTCTCGCGCTGAATCATCTCGAGAAATCGCGCTTTCATGTTAACCGGAGCCACCAGTAATTTGAGGTACTCGTGCTTGAGCGATTTGCCGGTCATGAAATGAAACAGTTCGACTAAGTCCTGGGTGATATCCGTCCGGCAGGTGAACAGGCTCAGATCGGCATAGAGTTTGGCGGTGTGAATGTGATAATTACCGGTGCCGATATGGGCGTAACATTGGATTCCGTCCGATTCGTTGCGCACAATGAGCGTGATCTTGGTGTGGGTCTAAGGCCGACAATGCCATACACCACATGAACGCCGGCCTCCTCTAATCGCTGGCCGATGCGGATGTTCCGTTGTTCGTCGAAACGCGCCTTGAGCTCGATGATGGTCACGACTTGCTTGCCGTCTTCGGCAGCGCGGATGAGCGCCGGAATAAAGGGGCTGTCCTCGGCCGTCCGATAGAGAGTGATTTTAATGGCGACCACCCGCGGATCTTCGGCGGCGGCCGTGACAAACCGTTCAACGCTGGACGAAAAGCTTTCATACGGATGATGGACCAAAATGTCTCGGTTTCTGATCATGCTGAAAATATCGGCATCGTCGTCGCCGAACTGTTTCGACGGCACGGGAGACCAACGCGGCCAGTGCAGCCCGGGAATCGGCAGGTCGGCGATAACACGCAAATCGGTATAGTCCAATAGCCCTTTAGCCTCGTATACATCGGATCGTTCCAGCTGTAGCTGTTCCTGTAACAGATTAAGCATATACTGCATAGGTTTTCCGCTGTACTTCAATCGAATCACCTGCTCAAACCGCCTCAGGCGGATCTCTTCCGAAATCATGTCGAGAAGATCATCCGCCTCCTCTTCATCCAGCTCGATCTCCGCGTTTCTGGTGATACGGAACGGCATGATCTTCTTGATCTCCATTCCCTCAAAGAGCTTATCAACGTGCAGACAGATGAGGTCGATAAGGCTGATAAAGCGGTAGGAGTGATCATCCGTCGAGTACAGGCGTACGAAGGCGGGTAATACGGCAGGGAGTTTTATCCGGGCGAACATCTTTTCGTCAGAGCCCGGATTGCTCAGGATAACGCCCAGGGATAGGGAGTTGTTTGAAATGAAGGGGAAAGGGTGCCCCGGGTCCACGGCCAGCGGAGTGAGCACGGGAAAGACGTGCGTCTGGAAGTACTCGTCGACCTCCGATCGCTCGTCCGGCGTCAGACTGTTCGGCTTAAGCAGAAAAACATGGTTGCGCGCCAGTTCCGGGATGATGTTTTTTTCGTAGATCCGGCCTTGCAATTCAATCAGCTCGATGGTTTTTTCCCGAATGGCGGTCATCAATGCGACAGGGTTTTTAACGTTGGGCTTGAGCAGGGTTAGGTTGCTTTTAGCGAGTCTGCGGAGCGCTCCCACGCGCTTCATGAAGAATTCGTCCAAGTTCGAGCTGAAGATCGAAAGAAAAAAGATTCGCTCCAAAAGCGGGACCCGTGGGTCCGCGGCTAACCCTAACACCCGGCGGTTGAATTCCAGCCAGCCTAGATCGCGGTTGATGAATTGCTCGACCGTGGACGGTCGGATGGATTTCGAAATTTTCGGGGAAACAACTTTTTTACTTCCTTTCGTTCCCCTGGCTGGCGTTGCGCGAACCATGTATTTCCCTCTGCTGTTTAGAAAAAACCATAAACTCCGACAGGCTCGGATCGTTTTGTCTGGCCAACGCATACAAGCGCACATAGGATAGAGGCGTAGCGGCGCCCAGGTCAAGTCCCAACCGCGCCGCCGCGGTCGAAATCATCTCGGCGTTTCCCTCGATCTCGATAAAGAACCCTATCGGGACTTCATCGAGGGTAATCGTTGTCTTGTCTAACCGATAGATCGCTCGATACTTTTCGTACCGAAAGGTTGGAGCAAATCCCAGCTTGAGAAAAATTTGCTCGCATACCGAGGGGTTGGCGATTTCGGATTCAAGCTCTTCGCGTTCCTTAATGGGGCCGATTTGGCGGGGAGGACCTTTAAGGGTCAGGTATCCGCCGTCCGGCACCTCACGCAAGCGCAGGGTGCAGCCCTGGCGAACCAGCGATCCGCGCTGGTCATCAAAGAGAGTGTTCCTCTCGAAGTGGCGGCCCGTTACCAACACCGCCCCTTCATGATTAAGCGCTTCCTCCCAGACCCGCCAGGAATCAATGGGGAACTTAGTTTCAGTTTCTATCGGAGTGCCCATGGGATCACCTCGAACGCAGCATCCTACGTCTCCATTTTGCTAAAATCAAATAACCACGACGTATTAAAATCTCAGTTTCCTCACCAGGCGATTTCGCCTCTGGACAGGGCCAACTCTTGATGGTATCAAGGAGAGCGCCATGACGCTGCGACAGGCAAATATCAACAGGTTTGATAAGCATCCTTACGATGTTTTGATTGTCGGCGGAGGGATCAACGGGGCCGTCGCCGCCGCCGCTTTGTCGGCCAGCGGTTGTTCGGTGGCGCTCGTTGAGAAAGGCGATTTCGGTTCCCTTACCAGCCAATCCTCTTCAAATCTTGTCTGGGGCGGGATCAAATATATGGAGAGTTTTGAGTTTCCGTTGGTGTGGAAATTGTGCGCCTCGCGCAACCGGCTGATTCGGGCCTATCCGGCCAATATTATCAGAAACTAGATTTTATGCGGCGATTCGGAAGGATTTCCGCTGGCCTCCGTGGATGATTTACTGCGGGGCCTGGCTCTATTGGGTATTTGGCCGGGGGTTCACCCGTGCGCCGCGGTTGCTGACCGTCGGAAAGATACGAAAAGAAGAACCGTTGATTCATCAACAACGTTTTTCCGGTGGCGTGGAATACTCGGACGCCCGGTTGCTGGACAACGACTCGCGTTTTGTTTTTGGCTTCATTCGTTCCGCGCTCAACTCCGGCGCCATCGCGGCCAATTATGTGGAGTTCCTCGAAGCCACCAAAGCGTCCAACCTATGGGTGGCGAAGGTGCGGGATATCGATTCTAGCGTCGAAAAAACGATCCGGGCCCGCGTGATCATCAATGCAGCCGGGCCGTACGTTGATGCCGTCAATCACATCAATAAGATCAACACGACGCATCGACACGTGTTTTCAAAAGGCATTCATTTAGTGGTCCGGCGATTGGTGGACCAGGAGCGGGTGCTGACCTTTTTCGACGAGCAGGGGCGCATGTTTTTCGTTATCCCGATGGGGCCGTGTTCGGTGATCGGCACCACCGATACCCGGGTCGAGAAGCCGGAGAGCGAGGTGACGCCTGAAGATCGAAAATACGTGCTCGACAATATCAATCCTTGTTTGAATCTCGAGCACCCTCTGACCGAAGCGGATGTCATATCGGAACGCTGCGGGGTGCGGCCTCTGGTCGTGGAAGGAGCGCCAGCTGCCGGATCGGATGCGGCCCAGGAATGGTTTTCTCTCTCACGCAAGCATGCCATCGATGTCAACGATCGGTATTTGAGTATTTTTGGCGGGAAACTCACCGACTGTTTAAATATCGGCCAAGAAGTGGTCATGCTCGTGCAATCCATGGGCGTGGCGATGCATGAAAAACCTGAACGCTGGTACGGGGAACCCCCCAAAACCACACGGGAAGAGTTCTTCCGCCAGGCGCGCCTGATGCATTTGGATGAGTTGCGCGAGAGCGACACCAATGAAAAGCTTTCCAACCGCCTCTGGCGCCGCTATGGCATGCGAGCGTTTGTCCTCTTGGAACAGATTCGGCGGCAGCCGGGCATGGAAGAAGTTCTGATCAAAGGTTCGCAGTACCTGCGCTGCGAATTGCATCAGGCGGCGGTTTTCGAAATGGTTGTCCGTCTGGAGGATTTCTTAAGACGAAGATCAAAGATTGCCCTGGTTATCCCGCACGAAGATCTCAAGCAGGCCCAGGGAATTTATGAGGCATGCCGGATCCTTTTTGGGGAACAGGCGAACAAGCGTTACGACGAATATTTTTCCGGTGAAGGGTGTCGCTGCTGACTTCAGGTCGAAGCTCGCCACTATCTTTTATTAGTCATTCCCGCGCAGGCGGCGTGCGGTTAGAGACCGTTGCTGAGCAGAGCGAAGCTTACGGTCTCTTATCCCTTTAGGGGTTAGAGACTGTTTACGACCGAAGGGAGTTATCAGAGCTTGTTGACGAACGAAGTGAGTCTTACAAGCTCTTATCCTTTGGGCAGTCTCTTATCCTGTGGGTTTGGCGGGAATCCCAGGAGCCCGTTAGCGAGCTTTGCTCGCGTTACGGGCGCCTGTAGGGGCGGTTCGTGAACCGCCCCTACTTAAGCACCCCCAGATATTCCCGAAAATCCGCGCGAATGGATCCCACATCGCTACGGTCGAGGTTCAACTCCGAAGCGATTTGAATGATCTCGTTATCCTCCACCGTGGAAATAACTCCGTCGGCCGCAGCAACCGAAAAAAGGCATCGAATGAGACTGAGCTTTTGTTCGCGGTCGGCGATTCCGTTGAACTCCCGGGTGACCAGAAAGTCCTCGGTGCCGCCGAACAATTCGGTGTGGGTCTTGGCCATGGTGGTGACCAGGACGGCTTGCTCCTCCGGCAGTCCGCCAAGCTGCATCACGATTTGCTCGATGCGCAGCGTTTCTTCTTCCTTAAACTCGAGGTCTGCATGAGCAACCCGACTGAGAAGATACGCGAAGCAGGCGATGTAGCGCGCCTGTGCGATATCCAGTTTATCCAGCTCACGAACTATTTGTCGGACGGTATCAGTCTGGCTGGATGGTGCAATTTGCTTCCGATCCTTGTTTTCGATACCTAAAAATTCCCATAACCACATACTGTTCTCTCAATTCAGATGATCGTTGGTTTCCGTTGTACTAACAGATGAGAAACTTTTCAACAGTGTTGGTAGCTGCGTTCATGTTGCTTCACGTTTGAGACAATATTCAGTGACATGGTGTATTGCTCTCAGCGCATCTTTCAAATCATCAAAAACCGGTATCTTCCATTGGAGGAATTCCTGGCGCGTTTTTCGGAGGACCTCTTCGACTTCCAAGGAATTCAGATCCCGTTTTGGATTGGGGAGCAACAGCACGACGGGTTTGCCCGAGGAATGGATTGCCTCGCTCGGGTTGAAGATCCGCTCAAACGTATTGTTGGAATTTTCTTCTGGAGCTGAAGCCAATTTCTTTCCTCTCTTGGAATGGTGTATATACACCGAGAGGATAGCCTATGAGAGATAAAAGAATGCGTTGCATATTAGGTGCAACATGAATTAATGATTGCTTGATTTAGAGTTCAATTGGCAACGAGGTCAATATGAAACGGGTTGGCATTCTCCTGGCGCTGTTGGTGATTGGTTTGTCGATAGCGCTCTTTTTTAGGTTGCGCGAGCTTAAGGCCAGAACCGAAGGACCGGCCAAAGGCAGCGGTACGATCGAGGGGATCGATCTGCATATCACTTCACGCATTCCGGCCCGCATCAAGGCCATTAACGTGAACGAGGGCGACCAGGTACAGGCGGGTCAGGTTCTCGTCGAGCTCGACTGCACCGACTCCGCGGCTCAACTCGACCAGGCGCAGGCCCAACGTGCCGCCGCCGAGGCCTCCGCCCAGGCGGCGCACGCGGTTGCCGACGCATCGGTGGCCGGCGCCCGGGCCGCCCAGCAGACGGTCGAGGCCGCTGCCGCGCAAAAACAGACCTTGCAGACGGGAAAAGCCATTGCCGAACGCGAACTCGCGCGCTTGACGGCGCTTAAAGATGCCGGAGCGGTTACGAGCGAAAACCTCGATCGCGGTCGGGATCAGGTGTTGACCGTAACGGAGCAGATTCAAGGGATGAGCGCGAGCGAGCAGGCCGCACGCGCCCAAGCGACGGCGGCGCAACGAAACAGCCTGGCGGCGCAAGCGCAGATTGAGTCGGCCGAAAGCGCGGTTATCGCCTCGCGCGCGACGGTAATCCGTGCCGAAGTCATGGTCGGCGAGTGTCGACTCACGGCACCCCGGGCCGGGGTGGTGAGCGAACGCTATTTTGAGCCGGGCGAAGCGGTGCTGCCGGGCACCAATATTCTAACGGTGGTGGATACCCGCGAGGCGAAGGTAACGTTCTACCTGCCGAATGCCGAGCTGGCCAAGGCTGCGCCCGGGCTTGCGGTGACCGTGCAGGCCGACGCCTACCCCAACGAGCGTTTCGTAGGTCGAATCCGGCGCGTTGCGGCCGAGGCGGAGTTTACTCCGAAAAATATTCAGACCCGCGAGGACCGCGACCGATTGGTGTATGGCGTGGAGGTTCGCATCGAAAACCACGATGGCAAGCTGCGGCCCGGCATGCCCGTCGAAGTCACCATCGATGGCACGGGAACGTGAGTATGACGGAAAGCGCAGCGATACTGCAAACACTGGCCCTGGAGCGTTTCTTTGGATCGGTTCACGCGCTCCGGGGAGTTAGTTTTGAAGTTAACTCCAAAGAACTCTTCGGACTGATTGGTCCGGATGGCGCCGGCAAGACCACCGCGATCCGCATCCTGGCCGGGTTGATGGCGCCGTCGGCAGGAGCGGTCCTCGTTGGCGGGAGAGATCCCTTACGTGCCCGGCGATCATTAAGCGGCATGGTCGGGTACATGCCCCAACAGTACAGCCTCTACGGGGACTTGAGCGTCGACGAGAATCTCTATTTTTTTGGCCAGCTCTTTTCGCTGTCGGCAGATGACTATGCAGCCCGTCGGGAACGATTGCTGCGGATCACCCGGCTCAATCGGTTTACCGATCGACGCGCGGACGCTCTCTCGGGCGGAATGTATACAGAAACTGGCGCTGGCGTGCGCATTGCTCCACCGTCCCCAGATCCTATTACTCGACGAGCCCACCAACGGGGTGGATCCGGTCAGCCGGCGCGAGTTGTGGGACCTGCTGTATGAGTTTGTCTCCGAGGGTATGGCGATTGTGTTATCGACTCCCTATATGGATGAGGCGGCGCGCTGCCAGCGGGTTGGATTAATTCACCACGGCCGATTGGTGCTGCAGGGGCAGCCGGGGGCCTTGCTCGAGCAGTTCGAGCGCGAGTACGTGACCTTCTTGGTGGAAGGCGCCAGTCGCACTTGCGTCGAGCACGAGTTGAGCGGCGACGCACGGGTGGTGGCCCTGACCCCGGCCGGAGCCCGCATTCGGGTGGTGAGCGTCAAAGGTGACGAGGCTGGGTTGCGGGAGAGGCTCATGCCGGTAGGGGGACGTCTGGTGGCGATACGACCGGAGTTTGAAGATCTTTTTCTCGCGCATACGCGAACGACGCCGGCGGGAGTCTCGAATGGGTAGCGAACCGGTTATTCACGTGCGGGATCTCACCGGCGTTTCGGTGAGTTCGTCGCGGTTAACCAAGTGAGCTTCGACGTGTGGCCCGGGGAGATTTTCGGTTACTTGGGGGCGAATGGCGCCGGGAAGTCCACCACCATCAAAATCCTCTGCGGGTTGTTGGAGCCATCCGGCGGCCAGGCAATGGTTGCTGCGGTGGACGTGGCGCACGACCCCGAGGGCGTCAAGCGCTCGATCGGCTACATGTCTCAAAAGTTCTCGCTCTACATGGACCTGCTAGTGGAGGAAAACGTAGAATTTTTCGGCGGCCTCTATGGCCTCAGCGGCAAGCGGTTGGCGAAGCAAATCGGTTTCTTGCTTGAGCGGGTGGGACTTTCGGATCAACGGCAGCTGCGGACCGGCGACCTGCCGGGAGGCATTCGCCAGCGTCTTGCGCTTGCGTGCGCCCTCCTACATGAACCGCGCGTGCTATTCCTCGACGAGCCGACGGCCGGGGTGGATCCGGCTTCGCGGCGAATGTTTTGGCGACTGATCCGCGAGCTGGCGGCAGCGGGCACCACGCTCTTTGTCACGACGCACTATATGGATGAGGCCGAGTACTGTGATCGCGTCGGCCTCATGGCCGATGGGCGCCTGGTGGCGTTGGACACGCCGGCGCAGCTCAAGCGCACCTTTGTCGCCGGCCGCCTGTTCATGGTGAGAGACGCGGATCGCTCTGCGCTGGCGATGCTGCGCGATCTCGAAGGCGTATCGGGAGTAGAGCCCTTTGGCAGCGGGTTTCACGTGCGCGGCGGCGAGCAACTCAACGAGCACCATATCAAGGAAAGCCTGCAGACCCACGGCTATGCAGCGGCGCAGGTCGAACCCGTGGAAGCATCGTTAGAGGACGTTTTCCTGGCGGTCGCCAGGACGACCCAAGGTAGTACTGGATAGCGACGGGTGACGCCGAGCAGGGGGCCCCCCGCCGGCGCGCAGTGAATGCGAGCACCGCCGGGGGATGTGAGGCGGCAGGACCCGACGCGTATGTTGAGGTGACTTGCTGTGAAGGGCTCATTTTTCAAACGCTTGGTGGCCATGACGCACAAGGAGATCCTGCATATAGTTCGGGACGTGCAGGTGATCTACATGGCGCTGGGCATGCCGGTGGTGCTGCTTTTTATTTTCGGCTATGCGATTTCGTTCGATCTGGATCGATTGCCGGTCGGCCTGCTTGACCAGGACCACAGCCCGGACGCCCGACGCCTGGTCGACGCACTCTGCAGCAGCGATGCGTTCTCGGTGGAGCGCCATTTCGATCGACCAGAGCAGATCGAGCCGAGTTTCCGTCGCGGCGAAATCAAGGCAGCGCTGATCATTCCACCGGGCTTCGGTGATCACCTGGCGCGAAAAGAAGGAGCGGTGGCCCAATTGCTGCTCGACGGTTCCAATGACGTCACCGCCACCATCGCCGTGGGATACACCAACGGAATCGCCCTGGCCGAGAGCGTCCGTCTGATCAGGTCAACCGGCTTGATGCAGGACTTGTTTTTGGAAGCGAGAATTTACATGCGCTTCAACCCGGGCATGCGCTCGGTGCTCTTTATCGTACCCGGATTGATGGCCCTGATTTTAGCGATTCTCGCGGTATTGCTCACCGCGTTGACCGTGGCCCGCGAGTGGGAGCAGGGGAGCATGGAACAACTTTTTACCACCCCGGTAGGTCGGCTGGAGGTGATTTTGGGCAAGCTTTTTCCCTACCTGTTGTTGGGGATGATCCAAGTGCTCCTGGTGGTTACCCTAGGGACGATTCTTTTCGACGTGCCCCTGCGCGGCTCGTTGTGGCTGCTGTTTTTAGTGTCGGCCCTGTTCCTCATCGGCACCTTGAGCCAAGGCCTCTTGATCAGCGTCATTACCCGCAATCAGCAGGTGGCCACCCAAACCGGCATGGTGGTCGGCATGTTGCCGACCATGCTGCTGAGTGGCTTTTTGATTCCCATCGAGAACATGCCGTGGCCGTTGCAACTTGTTTCCCTCATTGTTCCGGCTCGCTATTTCATTGCCGCCATGCGCGGGATACTGCTCAAAGGTAACGATTTCTCGATGGTCTATCCCCACGTTGCGGCGTTGCTTCTTTTTGCCCTCGTCATGGTGGCTCTTTCCGCTATGCGCTTTAAGCGGAGGTTGGATTAGCCAATGGTCGCTCAACTCATGGCAGTCATGCGTAAAGAGTTGCGCCAAGCGTTTCGTGATCCGCGCATGGTCGCCATTCTCTTGCTGGTTCCGCTTATCCAGCTCATTCTTTTCGGTTTCGCGATCAATCTCGACGTCGATCATATTCCAACGGCGATTTGCGATTTGGATCAAACCAGCATGAGCCGCGATGTGCTGAGAGGGCTTTTGGCGGGTGAGACGTTCGTTCAAACTGCCGAGACCCATAGCCCCGAGGCGGCCTCGCGCCTCCTCGAAACCGGGCAGGCCTCCCTGGCGGTTATCGTACCGGTCGGGTTTACCCGCGCAGTTGAGCGCGGCGATGCCAGCAACATACAGTTGCTGGTGGATGGCACCGACACCATCCGGTCACAGACCGCCGCTTCCGCTGCCAGTGAATATCTCAGCGGGCGCGGGATAGCCATGGTACGGGCTCGGATAGAACAAACCTTGGCGAGCCGCGGCATGGTCCTGCAGCTGCCCCAGGTGGTGCTGCAGCCACGGATATTGTTTAATCCACATCTCTCAACGCGGATATTCATGGTGCCGGCGGTCGCGGCAATGGTGCTTCTGATTGTCACCACCGTTCTCACGGCTATGGGCATTGCGCGCGAACGAGAGTTGGGAACGATCGAGCAGATATTGGTAACGCCGCTGCGACCCGTGGTGCTCCTGGTTGGCAAGTGTCTGCCCTTTGCGTTCGTTGGGTTGGTGGAGCTGATGTTGCTCCTGGTTGTCGGATCGTATCTTTTTGATGTGCCGCTGCGCGGTTCGCTGGTGCTGATATTTGTGGCGAGCGCGCTGTATCTGATGACCACCTTGGGGGTGGGAATCTTTATCAGCACCATCAGTCACTCGCAACAACAGGCTATCTTGGGCGGATTTTTTTTCATCATGCCGGCCATTTTGCTGTCGGGCTTTATGACGCCGATCGAGAACATGCCGCACTGGATCCAACCGATCACGCTGTTGGATCCGGTCCGCTACTATGTTGATATCATGCGAAGCTGCTTGCTTAAGACAAGCGACTTTCGCGACCTGCTGCCGCAACTTGCAGCACTTTTTATTTTTGGTTTTGTCATTCTGACCGTTAGCGCGTTGCGTTTCCACAAACGGCACTCATAGCCTTACCCGTAGTGAGACTCAACCGGCGGCGCGATGATCCGGAGAGCCCGGGGCAGCACGTCTAACGTTATCGGCAATCGGCCAGGCTGCTCACCATCCATATCGATCAACACCTCCTGATCGCACGTCGCTTCGACGTGCTTCCCGCGGAGGAAATTCACTTTGGGCATTCGCAAGTGAACGCCCTTGTAAATGTAGCTGGTCTTACGGATGATTTCGCTGCGGCTCAGGTCGCCCAGAATTACCACATCGAACAGGCCGTCGTTGAGCTTGGCCTCAGGCGCCACCCACATACCGCCGCCAAAGTACTGACCGTTGGCAACCGCGACATTGTTAATCACCATTTGATCATTAAGCGTGTCGTCGACCTTCAAACGTATGGTTTTGTTGTGGTACGCCATAAGCGCTCTGAAGGTTCCCAGGAGGAAGCTCATCTTTCCGCCGAGCATTTTCGAGGAAGCGTTGACCGTTGCATCGACGAGCCCCCCGAGCCCGAAGCTGGTGATATTGATAAAGAGGCGCTCCTGCTCGGCGCCGTCGTGGCCGACAAAGCGGGTTGCCCCAACGTCGACCTCCTGGATCCTTCCCACGGAAACCACGCGTAGACACGCATCAAGCGCTTTATCGATTTTCAACGTCTTGCTCAGATCCCCGCCCGTTCCGCGCGGAATGAATCCAAGCTGTGCATCCGGCGCGATCGGTTGCTTCCGATCAAAGAAACCGTTAACCACTTCATTGTTGGTGCCGTCCCCTCCCACCGCAATGATGCGCAAAAAACCACTTTTGAGAGCTTCGCGCACCAGCTTGGTAGCATCTCCCGGGCCAACGGTTATCGCCTCCTCAAAGGCGCCGAGCGCGTGGCGTATGACGGTGCGCATAGCCGGCCATTGTTTGCCAGTGGCGCGGTTGGCGCTATGCGGGTTAACGACGATAAGCGTTTTCACGGCGCACCTCCTCGCCAGCAGGGATATTCCCCGAGGTTTCTTCCCGATAGTCGATGACGGTCCAAACGCCGTCTTGTTTGCCAAAGGACACCGCGATGTTCTCTGACTCGCGGCCGTCTTGCCAAAGACGAAATGACTGGGTGGCGTGAAGGCGATCAGAAGAAAACGACGGTGGATCAAAAGCCACCCGCGGGTAACCGGCGCCGGTCTCTTGCCAGCGGTTGTGGATCTGCTCAGCCGTGAGGTGCAGGACCAATCCCGGAAACGTGGGAATCTCCAGAGCGCGCTGTCCGGGAGATACTGCAACGGTGAGCGTCCGCCGGTTATGGGGAATCGCGTTTTTGACGAGCACGGCGTAGCTCATCGCCAACAATTGCACGGTATCATCATCGCGGCTGAAGTCGCCCGGTGGGGCTAAGGGATTCTTGTCCAGGTTGTCCGGCAGGCCGTCGCCATCGGTATCGGGCTTGGCTGGATTGGTGCCGATAGCCTGCTCCTCGAGATCCATCAAACCGTCCCCATCGCGATCGTTGAGGAAATCTTGTACATCATTTTTCTGTACCCGCTGGATGGTTTTGAAATGAGGGTTTTGTGCATCCGATCCCTGGGCAATGGTGCGGGTCAGGGCGATGGTGATCGTCTGCCGCTTGACTTTGATGGAAAAGGTAGGCGGAGCAACCTGGTGGTCGGGATCGAAAAAGCTGGTGAGACCCGTAAAAACCGGCTCATGCCAGCCCTTGCCGTCGTCCGACCAGGTAAGGAATAGGTCGAAGGGACGCCCCCATCGGTTATCTGCGAACAGCACCCAAATACGCTCCCCCAGCACCTTCTTCGAGAACGGATGGGCCGTTGATCGAGGACCTTCCCAGAAGGTCCGTAATGGCACGGCGTCACGCCGACGCAGGGTAGATTGGGAAAGTTGACCAAGCAATCCGGAAATACTTTGCGGTGTGTTGTTCATAAGCAACGATCGGGCGGCGTAGTGGGCAATCGGCGACGTGTCATTGAGCAGCGCGATCAGGCGCTCAGAGACTCCCGGGATGTCCAATCCGCCGGCCAACGCCGCACCTAACTCGCGTAGGTAGGAGTCGTCGTTGTTCAAGGCCCATAGGATGCCGCGAGCAAAGGAAGCATCACCGAGACGAACCAGGGCGCGTGCAAGAATCACGCGGGTCCAGAGGGCGGTTTCCGGATTCGATCAATTCTTTAAGTCGCGCCCTGAACCCAACGTTGAGATAATCAAAAAACCGCACCGCAGCACTTTCGGGCCGGGGCGGGGCCTCCCGTAACCGCTCGAGGAAGAACTCAAGCCCCGGCGTGCTGTTTGAGCGTACCAGTGCTTCCTGCATAAGCGTGTGTTCTCGACCCTTGAGGTGAGTCAGTAACGAGAGGATTTTTAGAGCGGCGGCATCTCTGCCTGAGGCCAGCGCATCGACGACAAACCGGATCTCGGTTCGTACCGCAGCGTTTGGTCGTTTTTCCTGCGCAAGCTTTAACAACCGGGCGATCATGGGCTCGGCCGAGCGCGGGCTATGCAGGGCGGTTATTCCGCGGTACAGATACTGCTGCAGGGAAGTATCGGTTTCGCTGTTGATCCGGGCGAGTAAGGCGTCCAGCGCTTTACGCTCATCCAGGTTTCCCAAGGTCAGCGCGGCTTCCTGGCGCGTCGGCGCATCGGGATACGTCAACAGTGCGATGACGCTTTCGGTGAGATCACGCAATGCCAACATCGCTATGGCCCGGAGGGTCGCCAGACGCACCAAGCGGCTGCCATCGGTAAGGCACCTGCTCAGAGCCTGGGCCAGCTGGCGTCGCGATTGCTCACTGGTTAACGTTAACAGCTGGGCGGTTTGAGCGGCGCCAAGACGTGTTTGGAACGTCGTACGACCGAGTGCCTGCGCCAGGGCCGGTGCAGCGGCGTCTCCCCTGTGGACCAGGAGCCAGCGGGGTCCCTGGGGAAGGTCGGCGGCGGCCAGATCGCCGGTGCATTCGGCCAGTGCGGCGAGTGCGGCCGGGTCTTGAATGCGCGCCAGCGCCGAGAAAGCCTCGAGGCGCTGGCCAAGCCGAACGGCACCGGCTTGTTTGGCGCGCCGCAGGTCCGATTCGCTCGGTTCGGGTTTCGCCGTCAGGCGGGCTGGGGCAGGGAGCGCGCTCGCCAGCGCGGCAAGCAGCTTGAGCTGATGCGCGGGACGATTGCCTAAACGGTACAGCGTGTACGCCGCCCAGACGTGATCGGAAACTTCGCCGCTTGATTGCATTCGGAAAGCGGCAACTTTGGCTTGATCGGGATTGATGGAAAGAAGCGCGCGCAACGCTCTGGCACGAATGGCCGAATCAGCCGACGTCAACTCACCGTAAATGACCGGCAGCGCAGCCGTGTATCCCATCAGGTACAGGGATTTTGCCGCCTCGACACGCACTGCTGCAACGGGATCGTTGAGCAGCGGCAGTACCCGCAGTCGAATCTCTTCATTGTTGTAGTGCCAAAGAACGCCGGCGCTTTCCGCGCGGGCGTCCGTCAGGGGGCTATCGAGAAGCTTGAGTAGGGCCGGAAGGACTCTTGGATCCGAATACTCCACCAACGAATCCATTGCGCGTTCCCAGTCGGTGACGTCTTGTCCGGTCTCGAGGTGATTGAGTAAACTCAGTGCGCGCTCTTCCTGGGCGAGTGCTTCGGCGGAAACGATAAGTGCCGCCAGATAAACAATCAGGTTGGCTAGCCGTGTCTTCATGCCCCTCCCCGGGCGATTGCAGCTTAGTTCGTGCCATATTCCTGGCGGGAGTAGTCGGCCGGGTAGACTCGGCAACCATGCTCCGCGATCGGCACAAAGGGAAGCAGGCACATGACCGGGCGCATGATGCCGTGAAGGTGCGCTCGTCCCTGGATCCACGGGGGATCGATTGAGGTGGGGGGATCGACCACCGCCCGAAACGGCATACCGGTAACCCGTCCCGGTAAAAGCCCTTTCAGGGAGCCGATCTCGATCAGCACAGCAGCACCCTCATCGATGGCAGCTGTCTCGGGTGAAGCTTGCGGCAGACTGATCCGCGGCCAGGGATCGGGCACAGCGGGCGGGGAAGAAAAAATCTCTTTTACCATCCATACCGGCAGCAACACTAATCCGGCCTGTGAATGTACCGGCACGACATTCTCGCACCGGCCGCTCTGCACCACCTGGAGCGTCAGGCGACAGACACGCTCCGAGGATTCCGAGAGAAGCCGCCCGCGTAATGTCGTAAGCGCCTGATTCGCGGTTGAGCTCGGTGAAAATGGCGGACGTTGTCCGTCGGTATCGAACTCGATGACCATCGTCAAGAGGTGAGCGTGTTCCTCTCCGCGAAGATCGAGTTTCAACGGAAGAGCGGCGTTTTTTTTATGAGACGGGCGCGGCGGCTCTTGGCGATCCAATACAATACCGTTGAAGAGCTCCCGTAACAGGACGGTAAGCGGTTCCACGTGGTCTCGTTCCACCGTAACGTTCCCTATATGCCACGTGATGTTCAGTTGCAGCTGACTGGCCTCGCGTTGCATCCATGCGCGCAACGCCGCCAGCCGGGGAGCCACCAACA
The DNA here is from genome assembly GCA_963754925.1 of uncultured delta proteobacterium. Lineage (GTDB taxonomy): Bacteria > Myxococcota > B64-G9 > B64-G9 > B64-G9 > CAVWHX01. The sequence continues at coordinate 581,727 of CAVWHX010000003.1, read as the reverse complement.
CGCGCTGCGCTCCCGCCCACTCCTGTGAAAACTCGAGCGCCCATCGGCGCAGCGCCTCGACCGACCCGAGCAGTCGGCGCTGCGCGATGCGCTGCACCTGTATCTCCTCGCACAACTTTTGGGTCAGCTTCGATGATAGGTCCGCGCGCTCACGTTCGTTGAGGGTGGTGACACAACGCTCGAACAACATGGATAACTGCCCCAAGCGTTCGCTGCCGGAACGCCACTCTGCGGCAAGATATTCCAGTTCGCCGGCGAGGCGAGCGTTCTCTCCTAACCAGTCGAGCTCTCGATCGGCATAAGGATCCGCCAGCATCCGGCTGGCTTGCGCCAGTCGTGCGAGAGACACGCCGCTGTCACGGCTTTCGAACGGTTCGTTCTCCAATTCGGCCAGCCAGCCGTCGATCGCCGAGGCGCCGGCAACGGTAGCGGCCTCGCGCAAGGTCCTAAAACGCTCGCGGGCTTCGTCCGCTGTGGGTGGGGGATTGCTCTCATGCAACCAATTGACGGCGAGTTCAAGCTCTTCGATCAACGCAGCAACCAACTCCGGTTTCGGTTGGCCGGCCGCGCTCATCGAGACGCCTCCGGCCCTGGTTTGCCGTTTGGTGTGTGGGCATCTTCGGGCTCGTTGATCTCAATATCGTACCCATCGCCAGACGCCGGTTGCGTTGCGTGAAGGTTATCCGCGGGGATGATGCCCGCGTCCCGGGCGCGCTGTATCAGCTCGTGGGTAGCGGTGATGGCCGGACTAACCGACGTGTTGTCTTTTTGCGGCGAAGGCTTCGGTTGCGAGTCGTTCGGGAGGTCGGCTCGTTCGAGCAACACCAACAGCTCATTACTGAGCTGGGCAAGTTGCTCGGTATGGACGCACAGCTCCTCGATCCGCTGCCGACGTTCACGGGAATCCTGGTGGACCGAGTTCAGCTCGCCTTGCAGTTGCTTCAGATAGTTTGAAACACTTGCACCTACCGGTCGGGCCAAGTCGACCTGTTGCCGCAGCCCTTCTCGAATAGTCAGAAGTTGATCGCACGCCGCTTCCCAGGTTTGGAGGCGTTCGGCGACATCCCCATACAGCGCAACCAATTCCTGTACACTGGTGGCGAGTTGCTCGCGCGAGCTCAGCAGATATTCAATTCCGTGCGTCAAATGTGTTTCGCATTCAGCCAGGTCGCGCTCGAGAGCCGAGGCGCGGTCAATACTGCGTCGCAACTGCGGCTGGGGTTTCTCGTCCATCAATAAGAGCAGGTTGGTTGCGAGGTTCTCTGCTTGTTTGTGCGCGTCGGCGATGCGTTTGCCGCCGCGGGCGAGGTCCGTCGCCCGCTGGGCTAAAAAGGTCAAACCGGTAGAGGCGGAGCTGAGTGCGCGGTTGAATCGTTCCTGTTTTCCCGAGGCTAAGCGGTTTGAAAGTATGGGGTCCAGCACGCGACCGAGGGTGTCGGCCGAGACGACCAATCGCTCGATACTCACTCGGAGCATCTCTGGCAGTGGGTCGAGGACGGGCGCCGGTGGCTGCCGATACGGCGGGCCGAGCAGTTCGGCGGCCAGGGTTTGGAGGCGAACGCCCGCCAGTCTGACGCGCTCGGCAAAGCGGTTGAGTAACAGCCAGCGCTGGCCGAGGGATTCCAGCAGGTGGTTGGCCGATAGCGCCAGTTCCTGAAAACGTCCCGGCGCCGTCTCTGCCCGCTGTGCGAGGTTGCCGCCGGCGGCCTGGGAGAATACCGCTTTAAGCCTTCCGATCTGTTCGGTGTTCTGAATTTCTACGGCATCGCATTCGGCAAGCCGTTGTAAACGTTCGTGCAGCCGTTGCAGAATCGCGGCCAAGTCCCGAACCAGGCCGCCCGGTATTTGGGAAAAGAGATCGGGCGTCGTAGGATCATCGATCACCGTTTGCGCCGCATCGCTCAATCGCTGCAAAGGCACGATCACGCGCCGCCGGATCCACGCGTACAAAAATATGGCCATTACGCTAGCCACGGCCAGGGCTGCCGCGCAGGCCGACCAGGGCCCCCAATTGGTAACGGTAAGTATCGCAACCGCCAGGCCGGTCGGTACCAGTACCGCGGTCAGGTTGAAGAGGGCTATGGTAAACGCCCATCCACGAAGCCCATCCCTTACCCGATACTGCACAGTGCGCTCCGGTGTCACACGCGTATGACTCCGATAGGGGGTTACAGAGGTTCGACGCGCAGCTCCAGCGCTTTTGAGATGGTCAGCAAACTGCCGCTGGCGACCTCGCGCCACTGGTGGCCAGGCGAAGACATATCTGCTCCCAACATGATACCTTTAAAGCGGCGGTGGCTTTGTTGTTCCAGGCCCGTCGCCTCGCTGTGGCGGCATTCGAGGATTCCCTCACGGTGGGAGTAGTACATCGTCATACCGCGACAGGCGGCGGCCATGACCTGGCCGTTGGTAACTATCAAAGCAAAACTCGAGCCCTGGCGGGGATCATGCTGGAGGTTATCGATTTCCTCGACAAACGCGCGAACGTGATCGCCCACCCCAACCGCGGAAATAGCCAGATCGTTCAGCGTGCCCTCCTTGAACAAGCGGTTGAGCAAGAGGTGGAAGGCCAATTCACTGCCGGTTTCTCCTTGGATGTTGCGCGACAGGAATGATGGCAGCGTGGTAAGGAGATCTTCCCGTTGACGATCAAGCCCACGAAATGATCCAATGTTGGCAAACAACCAACGCCGGAATCGAAACGGATGCGTGTTGGTTTCCTTCCATGCACCGTCGCTGGGGTATCCAACGTGAACCAGAAGCACATTCGATGTAAGCTCTTTGAGCAGGTTTTCGTAGTCGATATCGCCCGTCTTGGTGTTAGGACGTTTCTTCAACAGCGGATCATCATTTTGATAGGTTCCGACGCCAATGCCGCTATAATTTTCACCGGCGCGCAGCCGAAGGGAGTCGCGCACCTCGTGAATGGCACAGCTGAGGAGATCCTCATCGTTACAAATTACACCGAGCATCCTGCACATGATGTCCTCCTCGACAACCCCTATATCCGTATGCAACCGTACTCGATTCTTTCTTGCCAATCAAGGGAAAATCCGGCAGTGGGTCATTTGGTCCCGTATTCACTCGGTTTCTTGCTCTATCCACTTGAGAAAGTCCGGGTTGCCCGAGAGAATCGGAAGCGCCACGACGCAGGGTACCTGGTAACTGTGCAAAGCTTTGACCCGGTCGGTCAGCTTTGGCACCAGCTCGGCGCGAGTTTTCGCGATCACAACGACCTCGTGATCGTCCTGGATCGCGTCGTGCCACCAGTAGAAAGAGTTCACGCCGTCAATGATGTTGACGCACGCCGCGAGGCGCTCCTCGACCAGCGCGCGTCCGATCGCGCGGGCCTGATCTCGATCTTTTGTGGTGATGTAGATAAATCGGAGCTCCATCTCGTTCTCCTCAATAGTGAACGCAACGTCAACCTGACGTCCGAAAATCGATTGATCTTTTGACATACCTGCTACTACACTGACTAGGTTTCGAGCCGACGTCTTTGATCGGAATATATCATCAAGTTGTTGAGTTGATGGCAAGATTAGTGTTGAATACCGGCTCGATGGTAGAGCAAACGAACCCAAGGGAGGGTTGAATGCGTCGATTGGTTCTGGTGATGGCATTGGTTGGGCTTGGGATTTTTGTTGAGACGGGTTGCACGAGCGAGCCTACCATCGACGGCAAGAAAGTCAGTTACTGGATTGGCATGTTGCACCACGACGACTGGGCGGTTCGGTCCAACGCCTCTGATGCGTTGGCCCGCGCCGGTTCTTCGGCTCTTCCCTATTTGCGCCGCGCGCTCACCTCAAAAGACCCGGCTGTCCGCCAAGGGGTGGCGGGGGTGCTCGGTAAAATGGGGCCGCTGGCGCGGGACGTGGTTCCCGAATTGCTCAAGCTTGTCTCGCGCGAGAACGTCGTCGCGATTCGGGCCGAAATCCTTAAGGCGCTTATGGAGATTGCGCCTGATGCGCCCGGTGTGCCGGAAGAGTTCGAGAAGCGGTTGAGGGACATTGACCCCGAGGTTCGTGAAATCGCCCGTCGAGCTTTGGATCGCTTAAACAAAAGAAAGAACCAGCTCAGACGACGGCGGCAGCGGTGCCTGAAAAGAACTTTGGCGATGAGGGCATGACCTTTGAATTGCGTCAGGCAGTGACGAATGAAATCGCCCGGACTAACCCCGGTGCCAACTTCGCGCTGATAGCTGAAGTGTCGCGCGGCGCTAAACGGGCCGCCGTAGGGTGGCAGGGAATAAAAAACGGTTCGCTCCACGACGATGACATGGTAGCGTTTGTATTTGAGCGTGGGGTGGCTAACGCCTGGATTAAAGCGGCCGGGCCTCTGAAACTTTCCGTCGCGGGTGCCGGCTCTGCCGCCCTGGCCGAGGCCCTCGGCGGTGCGGATGGTCAACAGGTGATCCGACCCTGCGGCGCTCCGCGCGCCACGCTTGCCGAGTATCTGACCCAAAACGCCAAGGCCGTGAAGGATGCACTGTCAGCGCACAAGGTGCCCGAGGCGGTAGCAGCGTACGAGGATCTCCTGAAGGCGTTTTCATTTCCCCTGGCGGCGTTTAGCGCCACGGTGCCTGAAATGCTCATCAAAGGAGCTTTTGATGCTCCCCTGCAGCTCGATGCTCTCCAGACCGCCGACTCGACTACGGTGACCATCACCATCGATAAAAAACCTCAGAACGTCCAGGTCAGCATACGACCCTGCGGCGGCAAATGGGTGGTGACGGAGTTCAAGCCGTAAGAACAGCCGATGCCCGAACTCGATCGGAAAGCCAGGCTTTATTTTCCGTTTTCTGAGGGGACCTCTAAATAGACTTGACAACTATGGACAAATGTCTATATAATATAGGTCAACTGGGAGGTGCTAATTATGAACAAAGATATTGGTATTCTTCTTGGACTTCATGGGAAAAAAAGTGGCCCATTGGAGATAGCTAAAATCATCGAAAAGGGCTTATCGGTGTCCACCATCGATAAATTCAAGGAAGTCATTGATATTTCCGATGTCCAATTTTCCGCCATTTTAGGCGTTAGTACTAAAACCATCGGTCGGTTTCCGCAAGTCTCGATCAAGTAAGCTGCCCGTTCCTGTGGGAGACAGGCTCTATCGTATCGCAAATATCTACACCAAGGCCAAAGAAGTTTTCGAAAATAACGATCTCGCGCAGGAATGGCTTACAACGCCTCAGATAGGACTGAACAATCAAATCCCGCTTGACCTTCTCATCACCGAGATCGGAGCGCGGGAGGTGGAGGATCTGCTATCCCGAATCGAGTACGGTATCCTTACATGATCGTTGCCTGGAGGTTAATCAAGAAAAAGCATCAGGCCACCGCGTTTGATGGTGAAGGGGCGCGGCGTTACGGCGGCCGCTGGAACCACAAAGGGACCGCTGTGGTTTACATTTCTGATAGTCTGGCGCTGGCTGCGTTGGAAACTTTTGTGCATCTGCCGAAGGCGGGAAGAGGACTCGAATACGTCAATTTCCGGGTAGAGATTCCCGATGATTTGATCGAGATCCTAGAGAAAAGTCGATTGCCGCAAAACTGGCGTCAAGAACCGCCACCTGATGAGATAAAGCAGATTGGAACAGACTGGGTCCAGCGTAGGTCTTCGGCTGTTCTTCGAGTTCCATCCGTAATCGTTCCGGTTGAAAGCAACTTTATCTTGAATATGTCACATCCAGATACGGCAAAGATTCTGGTGCAAAAACCGGAGGACTTTTCATTTGATCCCAGGATGTGGAAATGAATCCGAAAAGATTTAGGGGCAGATCCAACACTAATGATTTTTGGGGTATCAACACCAGGGGGTTGCCGTCCGAGGGGCCTTAGAGTGCAAATGATGGCTTGGTTTTTATAACCTTGGCAGTTAATATCAATATTTCCCGGCTTTTTTAAGCGCGGCCTCGATGGTCGAGAGCGGCAGCAGTAGAGATAACGGCGCGTCCAGCAGCGGCACAGCGCCATACCTTGCATACCATTTAGCCACCCTTTCATTCTTTGCGTCGATGACAAGCACCACGCCGCCAACTTCCGCCGAAACCAATAGGCAGCGTCTGCCGGCCGCGAGTAGAAGTTGTCCGCCGATTCCCTGCCCTTGAAACCTTCGATCCACCGCCAGGCGAGCCAAGCGGAAGCCCGGCACGTCATGGCGCGCCAGACCGCGACGTATGATATCCGGCGTCCGGGCATAGTCCACCGAGGCGGGGCTTAGACTATAGAAGCCAAGAATTATTTTTTTATCAGCGTCGTCAATCGCAAGGAACGTTTTCGCGCCGCCCAACTCATGGCTCTTCCGGGCATAACGGCGCAAGAATTCGTTAAGAGCTTCCTCGCCGCAGTCGAAATTTTCCCGATCATGTTTCTTCTTGATCGGCTCTTCGTGCCATGCCGTCACGACTAAGACCGTCGCTTTGGCAATGCCCGAGCTGCTGCCATCAACTTTGCGTTCGGCGAAGGCGGATTCTCTAGCAGATCCAAAACCCGCAAACTATCCCTTTCAGAGAGCTTCACATGATCCGCCTCCTCGATGACAGCTTTTGCTGCACGCAAGGCGTGGCTAATGACAAAATCTGTCAAGTCTGTGTGGTTCAGCGCCACCGCACGCAAGATCAGCGCTTTTTCCTCAGCTGGAATTCGCAAGGACATTCTGCTATTGTCTTCAACTGCTATCCTCGGCATGGCAGTGACTCCTCTTTAATGTACACATTCAAATAGTACATCAAACCTAGACGAGAGTCAACTCTTTATGTGCATTGATTGCGTACACGACCGATAGTGGCTTAAAGGACAAATGGTGGCCTGGTTTTCAGATAAAAGTCACCGCCACAGCTCTTCAAAGCTGTGTAGTGCGATTTTAAACACCCGTGCATTTCCGAACGCACTTTTACACACGCGCTCTCCTAGAAGTAGATCAATGTAACCTATCGTATATTCATAATGATACGTTCTCTCTTGGGGAGAGGGTGGCGCGCAGCGCCGGGTGAGTGCAAGTTTTGCAAGAATATATTTCTTGTATTCTTTCCTACAGTTGTCCTGTCAATCCAAACCGGTATGGATCTTGCTAAAAGCTACTGCAATTGTAGATTTTCACAATTAAAAAGGTTGTGAACTAAGCTACGTAAATCGAAATATTCTGATTTCTTTATCCGGATGTTTCCCAAGCCAGATAACTCTGGCGAGAGGCATTCGACACGATCATCCGAGGGGGAAGAAAGAGAGGAAGGTTACTATGCGATCATTTTTTCTATGGGTATTTTTGGGAATGGTAGTAGTAGCCTTTGCCGGCTGTGCGAACGGCCTCGTAGGGCAAGGACCATCAGGCACGGTAACAACGAAATTAACCGTCGCGCCAGGTGTCGATGAAACCCAAATCAATTACACGATCACGGGAAACGGCATTGATCCCCTCACGGGCACCATTCAGGTGGTATCCAACCCCGTGACCGCGGATATAGCCCCTATTCCGGTGGGGTCTGGTTACACCATCACGCTTGCTACCGCCGATGGAATCTGCACCGGCTCTGCGACATTCGACGTGGTGGCGAGCCAAACGACGACGGTGGCGGTACCGATACAGTGTTCGACCACCCCCCCGAGAGGTAGCGTGTCGGTTACCGGCACATTCCTCGCGTGCCCCACGGTCGGCTCCATGGTGGTATCGCCGACCTCGGTAGCGGTTGGGAGCACGATTCAAGTGAACGCGAGCGCTCAGAACCTTGGCCAGGGCACCCTGACCTACGCGTGGACTGCCACGAGCGACGGCACGTTTGCGAATCCAGCAACGGCTATGACTACCTACCTGTGCGCCACAACGGGTACGAAGACATTGACCATAACGGTAAGCAACGTAAACTGCACCGATTCGCTGTCGGTTGACGTTACGTGCGGCCAAGGCGGAGGCCCGGTTTGCGGCGACGGTATCGTCTCTGGCAACGAGAAATGCGACACCGCCATAGCCGCGGGTCAGACAGGCGCTTGCCCGACGAGCTGCAATCCTGGCACCGATCCGTGCAACCCGGTCAAACTCCAGGGCACTGGTTGTCAGGCTGCATGCGTGGCTACGCCGATAACCGTGGCCGTCTGCGGCGACGGTTGTGTTACCCCTCCCGAGACGTGTGAGCCGCCGAACACAGCGACCTGCGACGCCACCTGCCATACCATCGTCCAACCTACCTGCGGCAACGGCGTGGTGGACACCGGCGAGACCTGCGACACCGCCATAGCCGCGGGCCAGCCGGGCGCGTGCCCAACGAGCTGCGCGGCTCCCAACGCGTGCACAACCTCGACGCTTCAAAACGCGGGCACCTGCACAGCAGCATGCGTTAATACGCCGATCGTGCCTTGCTGCGGCAACGGCGTAGTGGAGACCGGCGAGACCTGTGACACCGCAATCGCCGCGGGCCAGCCGGGCGCGTGCCCAACGAGCTGCGCGGCTCCCAACGCGTGCACAACCTCGACGCTTCAAAACGCGGGCACCTGCACAGCAGCATGCGTTAAGACGCCGATCGTGCCTTGCTGCGGCAACGGCATAGTCGAACCTCCAGAACAATGCGATCCGCCCAACGGCACAACCTGCGATGCCAACTGCCAGACGATATCGCAATGCGCCGATATAACCGGCACCTGGATCTCGCACCTCAACACCACCGGCAGCATTACGCAACCGATCGGGGTCATTACGGGCGCCAACATCGACTACATCCTACGTATATACAACACGAAAGAAGGCGGCAACCTCGTATCGACGATAGAAATCTGCGAGTTGGCTGCGTCGGCGTCGGCGGCGGGCTTAGTCACCGGTTACTCAGATGCAGTGTTAAAGACGTTTACCGTCAGTGCAAGCATACCGGATTTCTGCGCAACGGTCGGTGGACCCGTAACTATGCCAACGTTCCAGATCCTGAGCGGTACGAAATCGGCAACATTTCCTACTGGTACTACTTCACCGTGCAGCACTACTCCCACCTCTACCTGCGATGCTGCGCCCGATTCGGATGGTGACGGCAAGTACGGGATCACGATTACGACCACGTTGGGAGCGCTTAATGTTAGTGCCTATGCCGGCCTCGCGTTCACCATAGGTTTCAACAACATGGTGCTGGATACTGCAACCACTATCGGCGGGACTGCGAGCTTGACAACCGACGGGTTTATATGGGGCACGTCGCTCGTGATCGGAACTGGTCCATTCAAGCTGACGCCGGATTCGAATGCGATACCGATCGAATCCTTCCTGCTGCCGGGCCACGGTGAAGTTTTGTGTCCGCAGGTCCTCACCCACTGCACCACCGGACCAACAGGGGTGTGCACACCGTAGATGTTCTGATATTGATGTAGATTGCTGAAGCGCCGGTCCTCCGTGGACCGGCGCTTTCTTAATTGCGCGTTTCTGGGTGGGAGCTTAAACATGGAGTTTGAGAATTTATCGCTGCCACGGCATTAGGCGATGCAGGCTTCCGTTTGGATCTCAAGATTAAAACAGTATTGACGAAAAACGGCATTATACGGAAACTGTGTTTATGACTAATGATCCAGGATGGTGGCGGTGGAAGCCTTCGGATATCAATCAAATGATCGGTCCGGTTGATGAAAACACCGCAACCACCCCGGTGACGGTTTCCTTTAACATCTTCGAAGATAACATCATTCAAGACCTCGAGCTGCCGCGAGGGCCATGTCGGCCGAGCGATCTTCTTCCTGCGATCCGATCGCTTGAAAAGACGATTGTGGCGCGAAGTGTGCGTCGGGCAGAGGCCCACGGTAAAAAGGTATCGTGTCGCGCAGGCTGTGGGGCATGCTGTTGCCAGTTGGTGCCCATCGCGAAGACCGAAGCCTATGCTCTCAAAGCACTGGTCGATGGCATGACCGAGCCCCGTCGCACGGAATTACAGCGACGCTTTATGGCCGCGCATCAAAAAGTTGCGGCCACGGAAATAGGGCAAGAGCTTCGCCATCCGGAGCGCTTGTCACGGCAGGAGTATGAGGCGGTAGCGCTCGCGTATTTCGCACTGGGTATCAAATGCCCGTTTCTGGAGGAGGAGAGCTGCTCAATCTATAGAGACCGGCCCCTGGTTTGCCGGGAGTACTTGGTCACGTCGCCAGCCGAAGCCTGTCGTGCGCCGACAAGAGAGGGTGTGGAACGAGTGGAGATGCCGGGGGCGCTCTGGAAGCAGCTTGCCAGCATCGAGCGGACTGATCCGAACACGCCGGAGCCATGGCTCGTCATGACTCTGGCCCTTGACTGGGCTCAGGCACATACGGAGGCATTTGCTCGCCGTACCGGACCAGAGCTTATGACCGCATTTCTCGCGCGACATCCAGAACTACCCGGAGCGAAAAAGAAACGTCCCGCCAACAGCACCCGCGGAAAAAAAGGACGCGGGCAATGATCGGCCTGACCTGACCCAAACAACCCATCGGGATCAGGGAATTTCCAGGGTAGAGGATCATATAATTATAAATTTATTCAATTCCAACGGAACGTTGAAAATTATTGATAGAGGCGTATAATATACAATTAATGGTTAATTTTTTCGATGAGGTGCCGGCATGGCGAACCTAAGCTTAAGAGCAGTTATTCGCTTGGGGCGCTTGAGGCATATGCTAGCGATTATTGTCTATTTAGCTTTAGCGGTTACGACGGGCTGCACTATTCAGGGCGTAGTCGACGGGTCGGTGGCGCCGAGCGCCGAAGCTCGTTTGGCGGGAGTTTCGCTTTCCGAGGGGACGTTGGTGCCTGAATTCAACCGAGACACGAGCAGCTACAGCGCGACTGCGGCAAACGCCGTCGGCTCGGTGAGCGTCACGGCGACTACGCTCGACAACCAGGCCGCTATCACGGTGCAAGGGATCTCGGTCGCATCGGGTGTCGCCTCGGCGCCGATAGCGCTCGCGGTTGGAGCCAACACGATCACCGTGGTGGTAACAGCTGCTGATGGCTCGACCCAGAAGACCTACACTATCGTGGTGACGCGTCAGCCGGGCGCAAGCCACAATGCCGATCTGAGTTCTCTCGTATTATCGCAAGCGACGCTCACACCGTTGTTTGATCCTTCGATAACATCCTATACCGCGACCGTCTCAGGTTCCGGCGCATCGGTGGTCGTAACGCCCACGGCGGCGGAGAGTGGAGCGTCGATCCGGGTGCAGGACGTGCTTGTGGCTTCGGGAACGGCGACGCAGCCCTTGCCTATTCGTCCCGCGAAGATGAGCATCACCGTCGATGTCACGGCGTCGGACGGAACCACCCAGAAGAGCTATGTGGTCGTTGTGCAACTCATGGGTTGGCAGCTCAATGAAACGAACACCGGGCTTGCCGGCGCCGGTATCGATAAAAACTCACTTCCGGTTTATGACGGGCCATCGACTTTAGAGCAGGGAACAGTCATAAGTTTAAAAAAAATAACGACTCCTTTAATATTGGTAAACGGAAACATAACCCTTGACCGATGTTGGATACAACCAGCGGATACCTGGGGAGTTGGTAGTCTGGTATTTACGTATGATCCATTTATGGGTACGGCTTCACAGTATCCGAATACGATTATTGATTGTGACATCGATGGGAGCGCAATAACCGATCCCTATGTTTATGCGGATTGTGCTGTTCGTGGCATTGCAACCGTACAACGAAGCAATATTTTCGGTATGGGAGACGGAATTTGTGTATTCGGATCGGGTCAACTTAATGCTTTGATTGAAAACAATTATGTCCATGATTTACGGGGAGGTATTTATGGCGGTCAGCAATCACACAATGAAAGCGCAACCATCAGATCATTCGACGGAACGAGCTTGATTTGGAGAAATAATTACTTGATAAGTAGAACAGGGAGTGATTCCGGCGCGTTATTTATTCAGGCTTGGGCAGGATATATAGACCATGTTTTGATTGAAGGTAATCTGTTCTATACGGCAAATTGGTGTATCGCATTAGAAGCCAACAATTTTGGCTATGGCAATGATATGAAAGCAAACAACAATAGGTTTGTGGACTATGGCTATGGTCCCGTAGCTGTTTCAGGCGGTCCGGGATGGGCCGAATGGACAGAAAACTATTACGATGACCCCGCTGATCCCGATCATAAGGGCGAGCCTGCCAATTAACTATGATCACCATGAGTCCGTGGTAGGTCGGGAACTTCAAGCGCCAGCATACAATGATTGATGGCCGTTGCTCTTGCCGAGCTTGCGGCACTTGACACCTCAGTAGCGGCTATGCTTATTTCTGACACCGAGTTCGAAAATCCCGTGCGTGGTTTTCGAAAGAAGCATGGGCCGCGGTAAGCAGCAGCAAACCATTAAGAGTGAGGTGCATCCATGACAGCCACGGCACGCAAACGGACCTCAAACGCCATGTTACTCGCCTGGGTCGACGAAATGGCGGCGCTGTGCAAGCCGGATCAAATACATTGGTGCGACGGTTCGCAGCAGGAATACGATCGGCTATGCGAAGAGATGGTACAATGCGGCGCGTTCATTCGACTCAACCCCCAAAAGCGACCCAATTGCTTTTTAGCTCGGTCCCACCCGAGCGATGTGGCGCGGGTGGAGGAGCGCACCTTTGTTTGCCCCAAGAACAAAGAGGACGCCGGACCCACCAACAACTGGATGGCCCCCGATGAGATGAAGCGCCTCTTGACCAAAAGTTTTGACGGCAGTATGCGCGGCCGGACGCTCTATGTGATTCCCTTCAGCATGGGCCCGCTGGGCGCGCCGGTGGCACACATCGGAGTGCAATTGACCGATTCCCCCTATGTGGTCGTCAACATGCGTATCATGACCCGCATGGGTCAGGCAGTGCTGGACGTGCTCGGCAACGGTTCTTTCGTCAAGTGCCTGCATTCGGTCGGCGCGCCGCTTACGCCGGGCCAGAAGGACGTCGCTTGGCCGTGCGAGCCGAATATCGGCAACAAGTTCATTTCGCACTTTCCGGAAACACGCGAGATTTGGTCTTACGGCAGCGGGTACGGCGGCAACGCGTTGCTGGGCAAGAAGTGCCTGGCGCTGCGCATCGGATCGGTGCTCGCCCGCGACGAGGGCTGGTTGGCCGAGCATATGTTGATCCTAGGGCTGCAATCCCCGCAGGGACAAAAAATTTACGTGGCCGGGGCCTTTCCCAGCGCCTGCGGCAAGACCAACCTGGCGATGATTGTTCCGCCGAAGGGCTTGCAGGATTGGAAGGCTTCCACCGTCGGCGACGATATCGCCTGGATTAAGCCGGCGTTGGACGGCTCGTTGCGCGCCGTCAACCCGGAGTCTGGTTTCTTCGGTGTCGCGCCGGGCACGTCCTACGACTCGAATCCGGTAGCTATGGAAACGATCAGTGCGAACTGCATCTTCACCAATGTTGCGCTCACCGATGACGGCGACGTGTGGTGGGAAGGTATGGGTCCGGCTCCGGCCCATGCCATCGATTGGAAGGGCAACGATTGGACCCCCCACAGCGGCCAGCTTGCAGCGCATCCGAACTCGCGCTTCACGGCGCCGGCGGCCCAGTGCCCGATCATTGATCCTTCCTGGGAGGACCCCCAGGGTGTACCTATCAGCGCGTTTGTTTTCGGCGGAAGGCTTTCGAAAACCTTCCCGCTGGTTTTTGAATCATTCAATTGGAAGCACGGTGTCTTCATGGCGGCCACCATGGGTTCCGAGGCGACTGCCGCCGCGATCGGGCAGGCGGCCATCCGTCGCGATCCGTTCGCTATGTTGCCGTTTACCGCTTACAACATGGCCGATTACTGGCGGCATTGGTTGGGGATGGAAAGCAAAGGCTATCGGCTCCCGAAGATCTTTCGGGTCAACTGGTTTCGCAAGGACGATAGCGGTAAATTTATCTGGCCTGGCTACGGGCAGAACATGCGAGTGATTCAGTGGATTGTCAACCGCGTCACCGGGGCCGTCGATGCAACCGATGGCGTTTTTGGACGGATGCCGCGCTACAGCGACCTCAATTGGCATGGCATTGATTTTAGCCAAGAGAAGTTCCGCACGCTTACCGAAGTCACCGGCGCCGGTGCGTCGGCTGAAGCAGAAGACTTGAAGGAATTCTTCAAACGGTTTGGCGACCGGCTGCCGAAAGATCTCGAGCTCGAGCGCCGGGCTCTGGAGCAAAGAGCTAAAAAATTGGGCTCGTTTCTTTGACATCGATGGACTCCCCTGAGCATGAACCAACATCATTTACTGCGCGAGTATCTCCGAACGAGTCGTCGAATCAAATCTCGACCTTCATCTGAAACTTCAAAAAAACTCGAGTACCTTCGTTTTATTGGCGCGGATATGTGCCCGGCTTGTGGGGAAGAAGTGGTATTGGAATCCTATGTGTTTGGGCGCGATCTGAATGGCGAGATTGTCGAACGGTACCAATGTCCGACCTGCGACAGCGAGTTTATATTTCCGCAGGAGCCGGTGCATTAGAGATTGTTGCCGAGCGAAGCGAGGCTTACAATCTCTTATCCCCGACAGGGGATTAGAAGTCGCTATGATTAAGAAGAAAACAAAGAACAAGAAGAATCAAAACAGAGCGTCCCCATGGCGTAGCTTTCTGACCCGAGCGTCTATCGCCATAGCAATTGTTTTTTTTATGGGTGTGTTGGTTGTCGTTGGGTGGCTGTTGTATTTTTCGCGGGGCTTGCCCTCGTTCGAAACTCTTGCTGACTACAAGCCGCCGCAGGTCACCCGTCTTTTCGACCGAAGCGGTCGCCTGGTCGCCGAGTTTTATGACGAGAAGCGCACCACGGTTGACCTTGACCGGGTTCCGCCCAATATCCGCAAGGCTTTCTTGGCTGCCGAGGATGCGGATTTCTACCACCACCAGGGCATGGCCTTTGGCGGCCTGCTGCGCGCGTTTTGGAACAACCTCAAGGCTGGTCGGGTTGTGCAAGGCGGCAGCACCATCACCCAGCAAGTGATTAAGACCTTCGTTCTGGGTTCAGAGCGCAGCTATCGCCGAAAAATTCGTGAGCTTTTGTTGGCGTTGCGTCTGGAGGCGAACCTGACCAAGGACGAGATCTTGAGTCTGTACCTGAATCAAATCTATTTTGGACATCACTGTTACGGCGTGCAGGAAGCGAGCCGGTATTACTTTAATAAAGACATCAACGAGGTGAGCCTCGCGGAAGGAGCATTGTTGGCGTCCCTTCCAAAATCTCCGGTGCTGTATTCTCCGATAAAACACCCGGAAGCTGCATTACAGCGGCGCAACTGGGTATTGGATCAAATGAAGGACAAGTTTGGCTTGCCGACCGCCGATATTATGCGCGCAAAGCAAGAGCCGCTCGCGGTCGTGGGACAGGCGCCAAACTTTTATGAACTGGCACCGTACTATGCTGAAGAGGTTCGGCGTTTGTTGGAGAAGGAATTTAGCCGCGAGGAGGTCCGGCCATTGTTGGAAAAGGAGTATGGCACGGAGTTCTTTCGAAGTCTATTTGAGAGCGTCAATGAGAAAATGACGAGTGCGGGCACAGATAATGAAGAAGCAGAATTCGCCAAAGCATTCATCAATCGCGGCGGGTTGCGCGTGGAACTGGCGCTCGATCTTGACGAGCAGCAGCAGGCGCGTCAGGCGGTGGAGCGCGGACTGCGTGAAATCGATCGGCAGCAGGGCTACCGCGGTCGGTTAGGAAGCCTCACCGCCGAAGCAATTAAAGCGTTGCATGACACCCGGCCAGCATCCCTGCCGACCGGCGCGGTCTGGTCGTTAATGAAAGATGCCGATACCGATGCGCCCACGGCGGGGTCTGAGCCGTGGACGGCGCAATGGGTGGCCCCGCGCGAGGGCGAATACCTGACCGTGCCGGTAGTGGCGATATCGGGCAAGGGTAAGCAGGCGGTGGCGCGGCTTGACCTCGGATCACGAAACGCAACCATGGATGAAGCTGGTGTTAAGTGGGCGCGCGCGTTCTCCCCGGTGACGTGGACCGCGCCGCCCACTTCGGTCACCGATGTTGTGGCAGTCGGCGATGTGGTGGAGGTACAGATTGGGCGCGTTTCTTCAAACACGGTGAGCGTGGTTCTCGGCCAACCACCTCTCGTTCAGGGCGCACTGGTAGCGATCGAGCCGCAGAATCGGTACGTAACAGCGTTGGTGGGAGGCAGCGATTTCCGTCGCTCGCCATTGATTCGCGCGGTGCAATCGCGTCGCCAACCCGGCTCTGCCTTCAAGCCGCTCGTGTATGCTGCGGCGATACACTCCCGATCCTATACGCCAGCCACCATTTTGATGGATACGCCAGAGGTCTACTACCAGATCAAAACCTGGAAGCCGATGAATTTCGAGCGCGAGTTCCAAGGAAAAGTCAGCCTGCGCTATGCACTCGCGCATTCGATCAACACCATTGCGGTAAAAATCACCAACGACCTTGGGCCCGATGCGGTTATCGCTCTCGCTAAAGACTTGGGTATTCAATCACCGCTTGAAAACACCCTTTCACTGGCATTGGGAGCGTATGAAGTTACACCGCTGGAGTTGGCCAATGCCTACGCCACGTTCGCGGCAGGGGGCGTCGCTGCCGAACCGGTTTTTGTCACGAGCATTACGACGCCTCACGGAACGGCGTTGCCGTTTAGAAGCGGCGAGCCGCGACAGGTTATGAGCGCCGGCGAGGCATATGCTATGACCTCGTTACTCAAAGAAGTGATTGAAGAAGGTACGGGCAAGCGTGCGCTTTCACTCAAGCGACCGTTGGCCGGTAAGACCGGAACCACCAGCGAACATCGCGACGGCTGGTTTGTGGGCTATGCTCCTGACTTGGTAACCTCGGTGTGGGTGGGATTTGACGATCACGCACGCTTGGGCACGAGTTGGTCTCAGGGGGCCGGGACGGCGCTTCCGATCTGGATCGAATTCATGGAGGCGGCATTGAATGATCACCCGGTCGATGACTTCTCCGCTCCGTCCGATGTGGTCTTCGCTAAGATCGATCCACAGAACGGCCTCCTCGCGCAACCCGGGTTGGAGGATGCGAAAGAAGAGGTGTTTGTCGAAGGCACCGAGCCACGCGAATACTCGTTGCGTGAAACTGAGAATGCGCAGCAGGCGACGACTGGTGAGACGGCGCGCGATCTTCTCAAAGGATTGTTTCAGTGACGGCGGATCCACACCACCACTTCGACGCCATGAGATCATCTGCGGTCAACAACAGGGAGGTTCTTCGCTGAAAAATATTTTGCAACTTTGTGGAATAATTTTTGCTGATATCAACAACGATGGTATAATGAAAATTAGTCAACGAAGTATAACGGTCGTTTGTTGAGCGGTAGTCCCACGAGGGGGTTTGAAGCTGGCAATACCAACACGCAAGGAGGCCGATCATGGTGTGCTGCAGAACGGGATCGAAAAAGAGAGTAGTAAAAAAGGTAGCAGCAAAAGTTGCAAGGAAGAAGTCAGCCAGGAAGCCAGCTAAAAAGACGGCTAAAAAGAAAATCGCAAAGAAAACTAAAAAATCCCCTGCGAAGAAAGGCCGCAAGCGCGCTAAGAAATAAATCTGCGTTGTGGTAACTGCACCGTAGAGGCTGTACACTCACACGGTTCCTCCTGCAGCGCCTCGTATCTCAGGTGCGAGACGGGATTTTGTCTCGACGTTTCAAGCAGGGACAGGGCGCGCGTTCGCTACTTAATGGGGGTGGCCTTGAGGGCGGCTTTACCGTTCTTCACATACACTTGAAACTTCACCGTTGAACATTTGTAACGACTCTTAAGATCCGCGGTATTCTTGCGCAGCTTCTCTGCGAACGGTTCTATGGTAAGACCCACCGTTGATTCGCCACATTGGTTTTTCGTTTTAACGAACTGATCGAAAATTTCTTTGAAGTGGGCTTCATCGCCTCCGGAAACGCTTGGCGACGGCTGCCGCCCTAACGCCGACTGCGAACCCGAGGGAAGGAGTGAAGAATTAGAGATCGGTGGAAGAGAGATGGTGGGCGGCATCGAGATCGAGGGAGGTTTTGGCAAGTCCGTGGGTATGATGCTCCGCAGGGTTTCTTGAGCGTTCAAGGTCGACGAAGCTCTGAGGAGCTCATCGGGAACCGCGGCGATAATCGTTTGGTCGAGCCGATAGTCTGAAGAAGTAATTTGGTCGTTGATGTTAGTATCGGGCGCCGCTGGACGATACGCGGGCATCTTTGACGATGTTGGCGCTTCCTGCGTGTTGAGCGGGAGCGTTGGTTCCAGCCGCAGAGGGGAATCGTTCGGGGCGTTCTGGGCTAATCGCTCCGGCCAGCCTGAAGCCGGGATGATAGGTTTTATTTCGCGAGTGTCAATGCGTTCGTCGAAGATGCCGACGAGATCGGTAGGTAGCTCGACCCGTGGGCCAACCTCCGATAACGGGGTGGCGGCAGGATGGACCGGCGCCGGTTGCGGTCGGATAACAGATTCGACCGTGGGTGTTGCTTGAAACGGTATCGCCGGAGATAGTCTGGAAACCGTTGGTTGCTCCGAGGGCAAATCCAATGCGGATGCACCATTTGGTTCGATCTCTTTTGGAGGAGCGGGTGACGGTTCGTAAAACGACGCCAGTTCTGCTGGGGACGATGCCGACGACGTTTGGAGGGGCACCGTGCCTGAAGCGCTGGCCGCACTTCTTTCAAAAGAATCGCCCGACCTGGTATCGAGAAGCTTGTCGAAGTCCAACACCTCAGATGGCGGTGAGCTGGCGGTACCTTTCTTTTCGGTTAATGATGAAGATGGTAGCGTCCCTAACAGATCCGATAATGAATCGCTCCTCGACGGAAACGTTTTGTTGTTCTGGCCAGCGCTCGCAAGCTGCGCAATGTTGCGCGCGAGTTCGCGGTATGGTCTGCCATAGCTATCGGCGTCGAGAACAAAGGATTTGTCTCCCGCCGCCAAGATTTTTACCCCTTCCCGCAGCCGCTCCAGATCCTTTTCGCTCTCACGCTCGGTGCTCAGCAAGAACACCAAGAGCAATCCCATAACAAGCAAAATGCCCAGGCCTAGCAGCAGACGGTTTTGAGCGTCCTTGAGCTCGGTAAGGAGGTCCGCGACCGGAAGTATCGCGCTGAGATAGAGCGGATCGGTTCCCGAGGGGATTCGAATTATGCTAGCCAGAAATGCTTTACCCCCCAAGTCGACCAGCCAAGGGGCAGACTTGGTTTCGCCAAACCAAACGGGTTCCTTGGACTCAAGCTGTTCGGCGAGCGGTTGGACGAGGTTGTTTTCAATGGTCGAAACGACAACCGTCTTGCGAGTGAAAATCGCCATTTGCAACCCGAACCCGAGCATCTTGGAGAGCTCCGTTAAGGTCGTAAGCCCGAATTCACTAACCGCAGCCAAGCACCCGGGGATCTTTCCGGTTTTGTCAACGAGCGGCACCGCGGCCATATGTTTAAGAGAGCCGTCTAATTCGTAGATGCCGTCGAGGCTAACGCCCTGCAGGCATTTTTCGACCGCGGGCAGCCCCTTGAGGCTCGTACCGTACTTCTCCTTGTCCGGGATTTGGGCCAGGATTTTGCCATCGGCCGTCAGAATCATCAGGGGTTCGGTTGCTATTCTCTTTTGAATCTCATCCGCCGACGCTTTTTTATGAATATCATCTAATGCCGCCATCAGCTCGGCGCGCACGAGCGTAAAGGCGTTTTTTTGAGCTTCGTCAGCAGAAGCGCCCGCTGCGGTCCCGGCCGCCGGTAGCTTGGCAAGCGGATTAAGTAATGCCTCAGAGCGAGTATGGACGGAAAGGCCTTGAAGAACTTCGAACGACTGAACTTTGAGCAAACTGAGGACATCCACGCCCTTCATGTCTCGGGGGGCTTGATCCAGGACTTGTTGTTGGCGATACTTGGTGAACCAAAGAAAGGTGGCTGCTCCTCCGACAACCACCAATAGCACAACTATGATGACTCCCTTGAGCTTAGACATATAACAACCCCTTTCTGCTCATCATACCCCGAGATCCCTCAACCGATGATTTTGTTATCTTCATCCCCTCCATGCATCAAAAAATTACTATTCCTCGACTTCGATCTCCGGTTCAACATTCTTGAACAACGAGTCGCCGGCCTCACCGCCCGCCTTCTTGGGTTTCTTCTCGGGGATGACCTTCACGGGGCTTTTGTCTTTCGGAGCCGGAGCCAACGCCGGCGTGGCAGGTTCCACCGCTTTGGCTGGTTGTGTGCCGACGGCAGTAGCCTGTTTTACCGGCGCGGTTTTTACCGGTTCCGGTTTTGGCGGAGCTGGTTTGGCCTCCGGCGTGCCAACTTCGGATTTGCCTGGACCCAATTTGCCTGGTTCAGGTTTGCGCTGTTCAACTTGTGAAGGGACGGGATTTAGTGGGGCTGGTTTCATCGGTTCAACACGAGCCTGGTTCACCGGCGGCTGGGTAGGTGCGGCGGACTGGGGTGTCGTCGGCGCAATCGGTTGCGGCTTGGTCTGGGGACTCAGCGATAGTTGCATTGGCTGCGCCTGAACCTTAACCGCCGTGCCGCAGCAAAACGATCCATTCGAATAAATCGTAGCCTGGTAATCGCCAGCCGGGACATGCTTGAAGGCAAAGTTTCCTCTGGCATCGGCGGTGGTGAATACCGCTTTGCCTATCACCAGGAGATTGAGCCGCATAAACGGGTACCGCAGACAGTGTATCTCCATGGCTCCAGGCGATGAAAGCTTCTGTTCGACGGTGGCTCCTGCAGCGACGTCGTTGAACTGAAATTCATTGGCTCCCGTTGCCCAACATGAATACATATGCTCGTCGAGATTCTTTAGCTTAATCGTTGACCCGGCCGTGACGATCGCGAACTTCGGCTCAAAGCCGTATCCTTCAATGGTGAACGTCTGTGGGATAATTTCGCTTTGCCCGGCAGCGTCTCCCTCCAATAGTACTATCGTTGGGGACTCCTCCACAGGCGACAAAGGTGTTTGTAATTGCCAAAAATGGCCGTCGCGAATGCTGGTAGAGACCGGCTGTTGTCTTGAAGCGATCGTACCAGTAATCGGTCCGGCGATGACTTGCCCAGAAAAGACTAACACCAGCACATAAACAAGAGGACGCATGGAAAAACCTCGACGAAAGATAGAGATATCATCGTACGTTACCCTAGAATATTCTTACAAAAAAGTCAAGAATAGGGGCCCGGTTCCGATAGGTCGGTTGCGGTCATTTTCTCGTCTTTTGATTTAGACGAAACTGGATAATTAGGTTAAGACTGAATCCGTGATAGGGTAATGGGTTAACCGTACGAGGGGTCAATGCAAGGTTTACCGGGAATGGTGATTGGCGTTTTGTTGAGCCTCGTTGTAGGGTGCCAGAACGTAGCTGATGAACAAGAAGCGACACAGCCGCCGAAAGCATCGCTCCCCCTTCAAGGAGGGGAAATTGAAATCAACAACGTTCCCGAAAAGCGCGAGGAAACTCCCCGCGTGGTTGAGCACAGCGATGCCGATTTTCAAGCCGGCACGGTGGGTGATGTAAAATTGTTGAGAATTTTTGCGGATGCCTTTGAGGGGTTGCCAGCGAGCAAGAGGTTACTAGCTTACTATCTATCGCGGGCAATCCTTTTGGGCCAGGATATAACCTTTGATCAAGTCCACCGTGAGGGTCTTGAGGTGCGCCGGCTGGTTGAAACCATTCTGCGCCAACACATCGAGATTAAGCCTATCGTTGAAGCTCATGTTCTTACCTACCTCCAACTGTTGACGATTCATGGTGGATTCTATGATCGTATCACGTTCAAAAAGTTCTTACCGCCTTTTACGGTCGAGCAGTTCGAGCAGGCGGCCAAGGCAGCGTATGCCGCCGGAGCAGATATCGGGCTTGCGGTGGGAGAACCGCTGGAAGCGAAACTCTCACGTCTGCGTAAAATAATGTTCGATCCGGCCTATGAACCGATGCAAGGGGGGATTGTTTCGGCGCAGAACAACGAACTGTTGCTTGCCTCAAATACCAATCTGTATGAAGGGGTGACCTTGCGCGCACTCGCCGGTTTCAAGGAACGTTATCCGAGCAACTCACGGTTGATCCGCGTTGATGATACCTTGGTAGAGGAAGTCTATCGAACGGGTGACAACCGCCGCAAGATACCGCCGGGCCGATACGCAAAAGAGCTTAAGCGGGTGAATAGCCGGTTGCAGAGCGCCATCACGATCGCGCCCAGCCATGAACGAAAGATCCTGTCGCTGTTGGTAGAGCATTTCCGCACGGGCGATGGGACCACTTTTGACGAAGCTCTGCGCGGCTGGTCGGAACTTCCACTCCCCATAGAGTTTATCCTCGGGTTTCTCGATGTACGTTTGGATCCGCGAAAAGTGAAGGGAATCTTCAGTGGCTTGCTCGGTTATGAGGATCGGGAAGCGACGGCGAAACTGGCGGCGCTTTTGAGCCATGCTCAGGCACTGGAAGAGCGCATGCCCTGGGGGGCGGAGTTTGTGCGCACCGAAAAGATTAAGCCTGTCGCCGTCGCGGTCGCGGTGTTGACCGCTGCCGGGCGTCAGTGGCCGCTGACCGAGTTCTCGTTGCGAGTTTGGCCGCGCGACGAATACGGAGTGGCGAACGGGTATAAGGTACTCGTTGCCACCAATGTGATCGAGGCCTATCGGCGCGCCGTCATTCAGCCGTTGATACGAGAGTTTGTAGAACCCGCTGCCCAGGCAAAGACTACGGCACAAGCGCCGGATCTCTTTTTTTGGCGTGTGGTTCTGAGGGATGTTCTCGGTCCAAACATGGGTTGGGTGGAACCAACCGTACTGATGCGTTTTCGAAATCTTATTGAGCCGCTCGATGCGCTCAAAGCTGAATTGGTGGCTTTGTGGTTGCTGCCGGACGAAACCTTGCTTGAAGCGGGATTGATATCCAGCCGCGAGGCAGGCTTCGCGAGTTATAATATGGTTGTTGCCCAGCTGTTTCAGGCCGAAGCCAGTAACCATACCGAATTGCGCGCGCCAAGCGCTCTGGCATCACGGATGCTGCTTCGGTATTTAGTTGAAAAAGCTCAAGTGGTTAAGGTGGAAGAGCAGAATAAGAAGCTCTACCCCATAATCAAGAATCCCGAGGCATTCCACACCGCCGTGGGTAAACTCCTTGTTCGTATCCAGCGTATTCTCGCAAGCGGCAAACGCCGATCGGCGCTAAAATTTTTGGCAGAGTTTTCAGATCCGCCGACCTGGGCCAGTTTTGACAACGTGGCAGAGCGAGCGAAAACGGTTGGACTGAGACGGTTGGTCGCCTATGTAACGCCGACGATCCTCCCGATCCGGGGGGCCGACAACAAAGTTATTGACGCTACGCTCTCATCGTATGAACCATTCGAACGCCAGATTATCAGCTACGATCCGTAGCGGTTTAGGGGTATACTAGGGATGCGAAACAGCGGTGAGGAGGACGCATGTCGAGGCCCGCGATCGTTTTCATCTTGTTGATTGCAATCGCCAGTATCGCGCTGGGCACCTACTACGTCATATTCCCGCGGCTGGCCGATGTTCAACTGCGGGAACAGATGACCGGCATGTCGCTCTCCGGCCGTTTACTTCAAGAGATGGACATCGCCGACGAAGCGCGCCTCACCCGCGCCATAGTTGAGCTCGCTCAACGACCGAGCCTGCGCACCATTCTTCAAGAAAAACCGTCCGATGCAGGACGGGAAAACTGGCTTGGCCGCCTGCGCATCGAAGCGATGGGCATGGCGACTGCGGCCCGTTTGACGGCGTCACTGCAGGACTTTTTCATTCTCGACCGCAGCGGGATGGGCTTGGTGCGCGCGGATGACTTCCGCTGGACCGGCAAACCGCCCACCGATGATCCGCGGGTATTAGAACTGGTGCGGAAGGCCCAGATCGGCATCCCGCAGGCGACGTTAGCGGTCTCGTCGAACATTCTCTTGCGAGTAATTGCGGTTCCCCTTCTCGACGGGGATACGGTCATGGGTATCGTGTTGGCAACCTACCCGTTCGACGAGATAGTGGCCATGACGCGAAGCGGTGAATTGGGACTGGGATTTTACTTTGTCTATCTGGGAAAGCACGGGATTTTCGCCGGCACGTTAGATCCGACTATGCAGGAAGCTCTACGAACGTTTATCCGGGGGCACCCGGACATGGTCGAGCATCTCCTTTCCGGCACGTATGTCGAGCCATGGACCCTGGAAAGCGGATCACGAACGCTGCAAACCCTGGGATTGGCGGTGACGGCGGACGGGGGCAGGGGCCAGGTAGCGTTAGTGGCGTTCCGGGAGATTCTAGAGGCTGGTCAGGCGTTTGGAACGTTTGGACTGTGGTTGTTTGGCAGTGCTGCGTTGGTGCTTATGGTGTTGATTATCGCGGTCGCTTTGTTTGGCGGGCGGTCGGCGCGAGGGGTGAAGCAGCTCGAGCACGATGCTCTCACGATCGTCGGTGGTGATGCCGAGCACACCTTTAAGGTATTTGGACCGTCGGCGATTCGTTCGCTGGCCGAGATTCTCAACCGGATACGCTCCGAAGCGAAAGGCGAACAGGTTGATTTTCAATCGCCACCCCCGTCGGGCCCTGATGAACATATTGCGGAAGATGGGGAACCTCAAGACGAACAGACCATCTACATTCGCGATCTGTTCACCGAGTTTGTGCGCGCCAAACAGAAGATCGGCGAGGAGACCAAACGACTCGATTTTGGACGATTTCATGCCAAGCTGCTCAAGCAGGAAGAAGCCCTCAAGGCCAAACATGATTGCCAGGCGGTAAGGTTTGAAGTGACGGTCACCGCAAACCAGGTCAAACTGCGGCCGCGCTTTATTCGAGATGCGACGAAATCCTAATTATTCGACAGGTGGGAGGAACACCACTACCATGCTGATGAAAGGTCGGGACATGAACGTGAGACGGTTGATGCTCGTGACCGCGTGGACGATCCTGCCAGCATGCGTGACGCCAGCGACGGTGGCGGATGAACATATCCTCGCCAGCGACGGCACCTCGACGGTCAATCGCTACTCTGATGAGGGAATGGTGCTCGCTATTCAGGAGATCGAGGCTGCCCTTGGCACCGACCGGCTGCGACCACTCGCGGAACGTTACGAGCGGACGTGTCAACTCGATCCCAAAAATCCCTTCAAGCGCTTCTTATGGGCGTACGCATTAGCGGATCGTAGCTTGGCCTTGAATGAAGTGACCACCGTCACCAAACTGGACAACAAATTTTATTGGGCCTACCTGGGTATGGGCACTATTTTAGATGGTTGGAAGGTGTTTGACCAGGCAGAGAAGGATTTCCGCATTGCGATGGAGCTCAGGCCCACTATCGCGATCGGCGCCTACCGATTTGGGTGCCTCTACTTACATAAGAACGAGCCCGCCAAAGCCCTTCCCTTGCTCGCGGCAGCAGTAACGCACGAGCCGACGTCTGTCGCATACCTGCTGGAGTTGGCCCGCGCCCAGCGGGACCTCGGCAATCTCTCCGACGCTCTCGTGAGCTACCGCACTCTCATCCACTATGCCCCCGCATTGTTTGCAGCGCACGCGGAGCTTGCCGAACTGTTAATACGGACCGGTGATCCGGCCTCTGGTTTGGAAGAGTATCGTATGGCCGCCGCCCTGCCTGAGAGAACCTTTGAGGTCTGTCATGCGTACGCTGCGCTCCTGGTCGAGAACAAACGTCTCGACGAAGCGGCGGACGCTTACCAAATCGCTTGTTCCCTTGAACCGATGAACGTTGCGTGCTGGCGCGCGCTGGCTACGGTAGCGGCGAGCGAGGGGAGGCGCGACCTCAGGGTATCCGCGTGTGAGCACGTGATTGAGCTAGAAAAAGACGACATCGAGGCGCATCGTTTTCTGGCCGGGGCATACCTCCAGGCCGGCGAGATTGAGAAAGCCCTGCCGTCGTTCCAGCAACTGCATGCCAGCCTTCCGGACGATACCGAAGCCCTCGCCGGCCTCGCGGAAATCTACGAGCGAGGAGACGATCCTTCACGGGCGCTCGAATTCTACGAGCGTTTAATCGTACTCCACCCCGAGCTCGACCAGGTCCGGGCTGCGCGCAATCGGCTTTTCGAACGCTTTTTCATCGTGGCCGACCCGATACGGGGGAATACCCCCCAACAGGTTTTTGCCAAAAATCAGGAACAGGTCGACAGACTTTTCAAGATGCGCCTCAAAGAACGCCCCGGTCTCCAGGGCGAGTTGGTATTGAAAGTCAAAGTCAATAACCTTGGCGAGGTGGAAGACGTTTTTGTCGCCAAGGACACCCTTGCTGATGTGGTGCTCGGCACGTCGGCCTTCTGGAACCTGAAACGCTCCCAGTTCCCCAAGGGTATGGGCGCCACGTATAATTTCTCGCTGAGCCTCAAACCGGCCAAGCGGGACTAGAGTGTTGGGTAAAGTATCTCAAATCTGGGCGTCGGGGCCTGCCCCCTCGCATCCCCCGGCGGTGCTCATCATTGCAAAAGATGCATGCAATGACTCCGCGCCGGCGGGGGGGCCCCTGCTCGGTGTCACCCGGTGCTTGCTGCTAACTTAGAAGAGAATGTTGCAGAACGAAGCGAGATGGGGCTAAATATTTTTTATTTACTGACACGATGATGGTTATCCCAGCAGTCAAAACTGGTTTAGATATTCTCCGCGAGCGCGGCATGTCATCGCTGCGTGGTCGAAGATTGGGAGTAGTGTCGCACCCGGCGTCTGTCGCTTGCGACCTCACGCACTTGGTCGATCTCTTGCTTGAGCGCGACCTGGATGTACGGGTAGTGATGGGGCCCGAACACGGCGTGCGTGGCGATGCTCAGGATATGGAGGCGGTGGCAGGGCACACCGATCGACGCACCAACCTGCCGGTAATCAGTCTCTACGGGGATACCCCGGACAGCCTGCGCCCTAGCACGGCCGTGCTCGCGGATCTGGATGTCCTCCTGATCGATCTCCAAGATATTGGCAGCCGCTATTACACATTTGCAGCGACCATGCGGGCCTGTTTGGAAGCCTGTGCCGGAACAAATATCCAGGTAATGGTGCTCGACCGACCAAATCCGCTCAATGGCCTGACCTGTGAAGGCCCGCCGCTTGACGATGGATTTCGTTCTTTTGTTGGGGCATTCGCCGTTCCGGTCCGGCATGGACTGACCATCGGTGAGCTTGCGCTGGTTGCGAAATCTGAGGGTTTGGATACCGATCTGACCGTAGTAGCGATGGAAGGGTGGCGGCGGGAGATGTGGTTTGACGAGACGGGGCTGCCGTGGGTGCTGCCATCGCCTAATATGCCGACCCTCGATACCGCAGTGGTGTATCCGGGCAGCTGCTTGATCGAAGCGACGAATCTGTCGGAAGGACGCGGCACCACGCGGCCTTTTGAATTGCTCGGCGCACCGTGGCTCGCGCCTCTGACGTTGTCAGCCGATCTCGAAGGCGCTGGGTTGCCCGGGGTGCGTTTTCGACCCATAACCTTTGTTCCGACGTTTCATAAGTATCAGGGCCAAGCCTGCGGCGGGGTTCAACTACATATTGTCGATCGCAATGCATACCAGTCCTTGTTGAGCGGTTTATTCGTTCTGCAGGCGGCCCGGCGTCAGGCGCCCGAACGTTTTGCCTGGCGCGTCGAACCCTACGAATTCGTCGCCGACCGACCGGCCTTGGATCTGCTCACCGGCAGCCCACAAGCGCGGGAAGCGTTGGAGACGGGCGCGGACCTCAGGGATCTTGCGAAGCAGTGGTTGCCATATCTCAAAGAGTATGAGAACAATCGTCGGCGCTTGTGGCTCTATCCCGCCTCGGTGCGGTAACGGTCGGGTGACCGCCAGAAGCGGTTGAGGAGGAATCAATTCGTGATCATCGAACAGATATTAGTAACCGGTATGGCGGTTTTCTGCTATCTGGTGGCGGACGAAAAGACCAAAGAAGGCGTTCTGATTGATCCGGCGGGAGACTTTGAGAAGATCTTCCATAGCGTGGAAAAGCACGGCGTTAAGATAAAATATATCATCAACACCCACGGCCATTTTGACCATACCTCGGGAAACAAATACGTGGCCGAAAAAACCGGCGCACCCATTCTCATTCACGAGCTTGACGTAAAGAAATTAGGCGGCCTGGCCACCAAGATCTTCAGCAAGACCGTGATGGGCGGAAGTTCGTCACCGCGGCCCGGGCAGACCTTGAAGGACGGCGATATCATCGAATTCGGCGCCGTTAAGCTCAACGTGATTCACACGCCGGGTCATTCCGAAGGAAGTATATGCCTGTATACGCCCGGGCATCTTTTTACCGGGGATACCCTTTTTACCGAAGGCATGGGTAGAACCGATCTCGGCGACGGGTCGATGAAAAAGATCATGCACTCTATCGTCAATAAGATTCTTACGCTTCCCGACGATACCGTCATCTGGCCCGGCCATCACTATGGGCGAAATCCCACCTCAACGGTACAAGAGCAAAAAAGCTATTACCTAAAATAGATTAACCTTAGCCGCTGAAAGGAACATTGCCCATGCCCGAAGCCGATGACAGCAAAAAGGAGAAGCAGTACCACGCCGACGTGCCCCAGAAGACGCCGGGGTTCTTCCTGAAGGGAGCCGGGTCGTACGATTGGGGGATGAAGAACCGCCTGGCGCGCACCTTCAACCCTGAGAGCGGCCGCACGGTGATGCTCGCCGTCGATCATGGATACTTTCAGGGGCCGACCACCGGCCTGGAGCGGATCGACCTGACCATCGTGCCCTTGATCCCTTACTGCGACGCACTCTTCTGCACGCGGGGCGTCCTGCGCACGATGGTGCCTCCCGAGAGTCAGAGGCCGATGGTCCTGCGGGCAAGCGGCGGG
Source organism: uncultured delta proteobacterium (assembly GCA_963754925.1). Lineage (GTDB taxonomy): Bacteria > Myxococcota > B64-G9 > B64-G9 > B64-G9 > CAVWHX01. The sequence continues at coordinate 552,995 of CAVWHX010000003.1, read as the reverse complement.
CCGAGCGTATTGAAGGACCTTTCCAATGAAGAGATCGCGATGGACATGGAGGACGCCCTCAGACTCAACGCCTGCGGGGTGGGCATCCAGGTCTTCATCGGCGGGGAGTTCGAGACGCGTTCGGTGCACAACCTGACGAAGCTGGTGGACCTCGGCGTGCGCCACGGCATGCCGGTGATGGGGGTGACCGCGGTGGGCAAGGACATGAAGCGGGACGCTCAATACTTCCGGCTGGCCTGCCGCATCTGCGCGGAGCTGGGAGCGCACTTTGTGAAGACCTACTACGTGGAAGAGGGATTTGAGACCGTCACCTCGTCCTGTCCCGTCCCCATCGTTATGGCGGGGGGGAAGAAGCTCCCCGAGCTCGATGCCCTGAAGATGGCGCACAACGCCGTCCAGCAGGGTGCGGCGGGGGTGGACATGGGCAGGAACATCTTCCAGAGCGGTTCACCCGTCGCCATGATCCAGGCGGTGCGCGAGGTAGTGCATAACAACCTCAAACCCGAGAAAGCCCTGGATTTGTACCGGACGCTCAAGAGCAAGGCAGAGAACGAGCGCACCTAGAGGGCGGCGCGGGGAGATCCATGAAAGTCGCCACATGGTACAACAACCATGACATCCGCATAGAGGAGGCTTCGTTGCGACGGCCCGGTCCCCGGGAAATGACGGTCAAGGTCGTCTCCTGTGGAATCTGCGGCAGCGACGTAGTCGAGTGGTATCGGCTGCCCCGGGCGCCGCTCGTCCAGGGGCACGAGGTCGGGGCCGAGGTCACCGAGGTTGGCTCCGAAGTAACGCGCTTTGCGCCGGGTGATCGGGTCTTCATCGCCCCGAAAGTCCCCTGCCTTCAGTGCGGGTACTGTCGCGACGGTCATTTTCCGCAGTGCGCGGAGGTGAAGGAGCGGCTGCCGGGCGGATTCGCTGAATATATACTTGTCCCTGAGGTCCTGGTTGAGAGAGGCGCCTATCTACTACCGGATTCCATCTCCTATGATCAGGCTACCTTCATCGAGCCCCTGGCCTGCGTCGTCAGGGCGCAGAGGCTGGCGGGGCTTAAAGAAGGCCAGTCCGTGCTAGTCTTGGGCTGCGGGATGTCCGGGCTGCTCCAGATCCAGCTTGCGAAAAAGAAACACTGCCTGGTTGTGGCCACGGACATCGATCAGAAAAAAAGGACGTACGCGGACAGGTTCGGAGCGGACCTGACCATCCCGGCCGCGGAGTACGTCCCGGCAAAGCTCTCGGAATACCTTCATAAGAAAGCCGACGTCGTGATTCTCTGCACGTCCGCGCTGGCGGCTGTGGAGCAGGCTTGGGCCTCAGTAGACAAGGGCGGGGCAGTGGTGTTTTTCGCCGTGCCCGGGCCTGAGAAACGCGTGGTTCTCCCCATCACCGATTTCTGGACCAAGGAAATCCGCATCCTCACCTCCTACTACTGCGGACCTGCGGACATCCAGGAATCGATGCGGCTTCTGGCCGCCCATGAGATAGACGTGGATTCCCTAATCACGCACCGGCTCCCCTTGCGGGAGATCGCCAATGGCTTCCGGTTGGTAATCGGCGGGCACGAGGCCATTAAAGTCATCGATTAAGCCGCATGCGGAGATATAGATGAACATCCGACACGTCGGGCTGGTCTGCAGTTCGGAACAAAACGCGGATCGGTTCTATGGAGATTTTTTGGGCCTGAAGAAATCCGAGAAAAAGCTGATTCCCTCCGCAATCACCAAGCCCTTGTTCAACATCGACGAAGGTCTCGAACTCTTCGATTTCTCCGGAGACGCGCTCCAGGTTGAGGTTTTTATCCATGACGGCGAGGGAGAGGAGGTAGGCCCCATCGCCCACGTCTGCCTCAACGTCACGGACCCCGACGCATTGCTTGCCCGGGCCCGCGCAATGGATGTCCCCGTCCTGCGCGTGCCCAGAGGGGATACGGAGGTAATCTTTGTCCGGGACCGTGACGGTAATCTCTTCGAGATTAAAGAGGCTGCGGGTGGTTGATATCATTTCGACACTACCCATAAAGATAAACCTGTTTCTTCATCAAAGCGTCGATCAAAAACTGGGCCGTCAAACGCTTCAAGAAGGAACTCGCAGGCAAGTACTATTGTACCGGTTGCAAGGTGTCCGCCATATGCATTACCTTCCACATCGGCTAATGTTATGTGCGCATGTACAAATGGATTTCCATCTTTGACAGATATATTGCCGGCTAATTTGGTAATCTCCATTTCATGATCGAAAGAAGAAAACTGGTATGTTCGGGTTTGCCGATTATAAAAACCTATCCTTGCTTTTTGTACCGCGCCTATCGCTTCGATTCGTCCGAGCCTGACCCCACGCTCAGCTGCTACCTTGGTGAGTTCCTCTAATAAGTCGCAGCCATACCCGAGCTTTCCCATAAAAATCTGTCGAGATTTTACCGGTTCTAATTCTGTCATATCTATTCCCCTTCGGAATGGAACATCGGTTACTTTGATTGGCGTTACCGGCACACATACTAAATCTGTGCTTGTGTGCAAAGGTTCGGACCGCCTCAGGGCTTGATCTTGTCGCTTAACCACCGACGAGTCTTCTCCAACGAGTCCTTCAACTCGCCGTAGTACTTCTTGAGGTTGTCTTTGACCTTCTCCCAGGTCGACTCGGTGGAACTCTCGGCTTGGTCAAGTTGCTTCTTCGCCTGGGCCCATTTCTCGCGCAGCGCTTCGAGTTGGGTTTTGGCGTCGGCCTTCACCGCACCGCTGGATTTGTCGATCTTGGCGGACAGCTGATCCAATTCATTTTGGATCTCGGCTAGCTCTTTTTTCATCTTGGCGACGAATTCGTCTTCTTCTCCGCGTAGGCGTAGTCCCGTGCCGCCTGCACCGCCTCTTTGGTTTCGGTTTTAGCTTTATCCAGTTGCTTCGCCGCGGATTCTCGGTCTTTTGTCTCGGAAGCCGATTTCCCAGCCTTCGATGCACAACCCGCCGCAAGCGCTGCGACGAGGACGAACGAAATGAACAGTATTGTGTGTTTCATGGTATTACCTTTCGTCGAGTTTATTTACTGCTCAATTAAGCGCAGAGCTTTTTTGACGGCATCCAGCAGCGGTTTTGATGAAATCGGCGCGCCGATGGCCTGCTTCATCCACAGGTTCGGGGCAAGGCGCCCTTGGCTGCACATGCGCTCCATCTCCTTGGCGAGCGGGTGGCTTTTGAAGTAATCCTCAATTTGAAACGCTATCAGGTGGCCGATGGGATAATCCGGTAAGTAAAGCCCGTTGTTTATCATATGGGAGTAAACCGCCAAGATCGGACTATCCTTGACCCCCATCACGGGAGCGTAATAGGTGTTCCACACTTCGTTGGCGATAGCCGTAACCTGCTTACGCAGTTGTTCCGGTGTGGCGTCGGGGTGCGCGTACATCCAGCGCCACACGCGCATGTCGACCAGACCGACGCCGGCGATCTCGCGGGTGGCCCAGAACGCATCGAGGGTCTTTGCTGCATCGGCCTTGGCATCCGGCTTCGAGAGGCCGAGCACTTCCAAGTCGCGGGCTTGGAAGACAAAGGCGAATCCCTCGGTAAACGCGGTGTTCGGTACGCCCTGCAGCAGGGTGTGGTCAAGCCGATACAGCGAAAAAACTTGCTCGACATTGTGGCCGAGCTCGTGCATGGCGACGTTGAACCCCTTGTAGTTCATGCCGTGTTCCGGAACGCGGGTGCGCAGGTGGGCTTTCTCGGTGCGCATGAACGGTCCCCAGGCGTGACCCGAGCCGCGGGCCGGGTCGACCTCGATGGTTGCAGCCAAGAAGGCAGCGGTCTGCGGGTCAAAACCCAGTTTCCCTAAGATGTCGGGGATATTCTGGTGAAAGGCTTCCAGGTTGGAATAGCGTCCACGCACTGCCGCATCGAGCTCCTCTTCGGATATGGTGCCGCGCGCCTTGAAGCCGTCGTACCAAATGTCGAACGGTTGCAGTTTGCGGGAAAGGCGTTTCTCGATCACCTGCGCCACCGCGGATGCGATGGGCGCTTTGAGAACGGTTTCGAGGAGCGCGGCAACCGTTGCCTCGGGTATCTCCCGATCGCGTTGAAAGCGTCTGTCGATGAGGGTGGGCATGGTGGGGTAGAACGCATCCTCTTGCCTATGCGCTTTGAAGATCGCCAACAGTTTGGCAAAGCGGGTGTCCGGCTCGGCAGGAGCTTGCTTACCGTTGACCGTATTGGCAACGGGATCCCAGTACGCGGCGGGGTTGCCGTAGACGGTGGCGGGAATCTCCTGCGTGAGGATTCGCTCCATGATCGTCTGGATGGTTTTTTGCTTCAAAAAATTGCCGGCCGGGTCGACGTATAACGCTTTCAATTCGTCGCGCAGGCCCCAGTGGCTGATAAGCTTCAGACCCTCGCGAAACAATGGCTTGCCGTCTGCGCCAACAACGTGGTCCATCAGGACGACGAGGTTGGTTACATAGGCATCGGCATCGGCGTACGCCGTGGTGAGGGTCTGGGTTACGTCGGCCGGGACCCGCGAAAGGTACTCCTGGGCCAGGCGGACTTCGGCCCACTGCCGGCGAGTCCACCTATCGCCGTTTCCTGAGGCATTCGTCCAAGCTGCGTATGGGGAAATTGAGCAGCACCAGGAAGGCCAACTTGGATTGGAACAGGTCCTCTTGAAGGTGGGCGGCAGGGTTAAACTCGGCGAACATCCGATCAACGGGCAGCAGCGGCCCGGTATCCTCGTCAAGCTGCAAGCGCAGGGCGAGCTTCAAGGTGTTGAACGCTCCGCCTATCTGCTCAAGCTTGGCCTCAAAGCGCTCAAAGATGGCGTCGAGGTCTTTACCGGTCGCATAATTCTCGGCGCAGAATTTTGCGAACGCCTCGGCAGTGCCATCGGTCTGGCGCCAGAGCCGGGCCACCTGGTTGACGCCGCGCTCGATCCTGGCTTTTTCGGCGGCACCAAATTTCGCCTGCAACTGACCGATCACCGCCATGACATCGTTCTCGCCGAGAACCATCGGTTGACCTCCTTGTTTAGCCGATTCTTGCGCAGCAGGTGCGTCAAAAGCGAGCCAACTTCCCGTACCAATCACGGCTATCAGAAACACGGTGTTTCGTATGGACATACCACCCTCCATCGTCCAGATGCTCGAATAATTTCCTGAGGAGTGCTACCACTCGACAACCTATCTGTCTAGGGTTTAAGATATCAATCGCTGGAAGGAGCAATTCCATGACCAAACCCGCCTATCCACCGCAACGCTCAACCAAAGAACGCATCCTGAAATCTCCGACGGAGATTCTTGATGAGCATATGATCAATCCGCCACCGGGGCTGGATGAGAAAGGGTTGAAGGTTCACGTGCTCCTCCATGCCCTGGTCGAGCGTCAGCTCGAAAGAAAAGAGCCGCCGGAAATCGTGCACGCCCTGATGCGCCTGCAAGGGCGCGGGAAAAGCCGCCACGAGGCGATCCATGCCATCGCAGCCGTGATGGCCGATGAAGCCATCCAGATGCTGAGGGATAAACGCCCGCTCGACCATACTCGGTATATCGAAGAATTGCGTCGGCTCGGCGGCAGGCAACAACATCAAAAGAAGAGTGGCACGAAAAACGGCCGATCATCGCGGTGAAGGTACGTTATCGGGTGTGGCGGGTATCTCGAAGGTGCAGCCACCATTTACGGGTCGACCAGAATATCATCAGGACGCCGAGCCCCAGCATCAGGGCAACGATGCCGTCGAGCCAGAGCGGCACCTTCCAGAAACCTTCCCTGCCGCCCAGCACCACAAACAGTAATCGCAGCAGGCAGGCGAATACCAGAAGCGCCGAGCCGATGAGGAAAATTGCCAGTACCTCACGCCGTTGCTCAGGCGTCAGCAGGTTGGAAAGGTCGAATCTAATATCGACCGACGAATCATAGTGCTCCTGAGCTGGTCCGCCCGCATCAGCCGTGGGAACATACAGCTTGCCGCCACAGGCAGGACAGGTCTCGCGATGGTAGCCCCAATGGTTTTCATCATATATCGTGAGACAACCGGCGCAGCGCTTTATTGCCGCCATGATGCCCTCCAGATTACCTATTCTAACTAAATAGTCGTCTGCAGGACAAGAGATTGAAAAAAATCTCTAATCCCCTTCGGGGATAAGAGCCCGTAAGCTCACTTCGTTCGCTAACGGGCTCTTAGGTTGACAGGTCGGCGCGCCTATCCTATCTTCATGTTCAAACACGTGTCGTGAGGTTCCTATGCAACGATTCAGGTATTTGTTTGTAATGGGTGCATTGTTGGTGTTCTTGGTTGGATGTAGCCGCAAGGAGGGCACCTGCGACAAGGATTCCCAATGCCCTGGCGCCAACGTTTGTTTCGAAGACAAATGCGTCGGCATTAAGGAGCGCGCGCAGCTTCTCAACCAGCGCCAGGAGGCAGAGCGGCCCAAAGTTTGCGAGGATAAGGATGGCGACGGGTTTTTTGCGGGGGATGGTTGTCCTGCGGGCACACCCCTGGACTGCGACGACACCAACAAGGACATTGCTCCCGGAAAACCCGAACTGTGCGACGATGTCGACAATAACTGCGATGGGCGAAACAATGAGGGGCTAACGGGATGTGTTGGGACTCTCTTTGGCATCGCAACCGTAGGTACTGCGGCTGCTGCGTTGCTCGACGGTCCTCGCTCGATTTTTTACGACCCGGCTGGATTCGTGCTGGTTACCGACAACCACCGCCTATGGAAAATAACGCTCGACGGCAAGGCCAAGGTCTTGGCGGGCAACCCAATCGCAAACTATGCCGACGGCCCGGGGCCGGAAGCGCGTTTTTCGTTCCCCGAGGGATTGACGAAGTTGCCCGACGGCAATATGGTCGTCGCGGACTGTAAGAACAACTGTTTGCGAAAGGTCAGCCCGGCGGGCACCGTTTCCACGTTGGCCGGTTTATGCAGCGGGCTAACCAAGAACACCAATCAATATGCCGATGGCTCCCTCGAGAACGCTCGCTTCTACTGCCCCAGCGATGTGGCATTGGCGCCGGACGGGTCCTTGATAGTGGTTGATCAGGGCAACGCTCGCATTCGGCGAATCTCGCCGAATAACCGGGTTACCACCATCGCCGGCGTGGGTCCGGTTGAAGTAGAAGAGGGCGTTGGACAAATCGGTTTCTTGGACGGGCCGGCCCTGAAGGCGCGTTTCAATCAACCCCAGGCCGTCTTGGTTGATAAAAAAGGAATTATCTATATCTCCGAGTCGTTCAACTGCCGCATTCGGCGGCTTGACCTAACCAAGGGTGAAAACGGTACGGTGACCACCCTGGCGGGAACCTCGGACACCCAGCTCGGGGTGGGCGGTTTTGCCGATGGTCCCGGCGCCAGAGCAAAGTTTTCTTTTCCCCATGGAATAGCGTTCGATAAGTCGGGTAATATTATCGTGGCGGATTCTGGTAATGGGGTACTACGGCTGGTTACGCCCCAGGGGGTGGTGCGGACCCTCTATGGCTCGCCGACCGAGGCCAAAGCAATCGATGGCCCCCTTGGTAAGGCTCGCTTTCTCTCTCCCATGGATGTTGCCGCCGGGCCAAATGGCAGCCTGTTTGTCGTCGACACCGCGGCTAATCGAGTGCGTTTGATAATACCGTGAGCAGGAGTTGACGGTGGCGTCATCAGACAGGCAACCCGAAATCCGCTGCCGGCAGATGAAAAACAGGCTTCAGGCGTTGGAGTCGTTTGGCCCGTCAGTGAGAGACCGGATTTTGCAACGTTTTTCAAAGACAACGATTCAGGCAATTTTCGACACCAAGGATGAGGATTGGGTACCGATTGAATTCAAAATAGAACTATGCGAGTGCGTGAAGGCCGAGGTTGGTGAACAAGGGGTTTACAACTGGGGTTTGAAAACATTCAATAACTCGATAACCTCGTCGATGATAAGTCCCTTTATTCGGGTTGCTCTCAATCTATTTAAAACCGGACCGGGGACCATGCTTCAACTGGGCCCTCATCTATGGAAAAGTATGTACCGCAATTGCGGAGAGGTATCTATAAATAAGACAGGACCCAAAAAAATCCAGATCATTTTCAACGAGTTGCCTCTCGTTATGGCAAGAAGTCGAATTTGCATGGTTAGCGTCGCCGCATTCTTACAGGGTATTATACCGTTTAGCGGGGTGCACGGGCAGGTACTGTTGGAGCAGTTGTCTGAAGATACGCACAGCGCCGTCATTGTTGCTACGTGGGAATAGCCAGGCAGGAGCCGCTCTGTGGAATACACCGTCCCCAATCATCGTGGCTGTATCGGATGTTCAGAGAATGGGTTTCTCATCAGAGGATTTCAGTATTCGGAAGACCGAGCACGTATTCACGCGGTAATAGATATGGGGGAACACACGGAGGGATGGATTGGGATTCCCCACGGTGGCATTGGCATGGGCGCCATTCTGGAGCTCATGCAGGGTCTTCCCAACTTTCCGGATGATGCCCAGGGTTGTTTTCCACTTAATGTTAATTATCGTCTCGGTGGGGCACGAGTAAAAATTGGGGATGCGGTAGACGTTACGGTCAGTGAAGTCGACCGTGGGGCGCATGCCAAGATACTTCTTCATGGGCAAAAGGATCCCTACATCGAGGCGAGTGTTTCTTATCATACCGGTTCGGTTGAACTGGAGAACCATATCCGATCGTACCTTCCGGATAATTTTCGCGCGTTGGAACGTCCCATCGTTACCCTGCCCCGGTACAAACGCTGTCTGGTATGCGGCAATGAGCGCACCTATCCGGGATTGAACAGGGAGTTTCACCTCGTAACCAACAGCTCGAAAAGATTGGTTTTTTCGAAAGTCGGGTTTACGCAAAGGGATAGGGATGATTTCTTCTGGTTTAGGCGGGGCGCGTTTGTGCATCCTCTCGCGCTGATCGCCCTGCTTGATGAGACCATGGGGTGGGGCGGGTTTTTCATCGCAGGCCAGGGTGGCGTAACGGTCAATCTGGAAGTTACTTTTTTGAGAGATGTTCGAATCGGCGAGAAGATGATTTTCTTTGGCCGACCAGAGCGAAAAAGGGGGAGGAATCCTCGATTGATGTTTTTCTGGAGTACCGGTGGAATAGCTACGGTACATTCTGACGGTACCTTTGAGATTGCCGCGGTTGCGTCGGCGCAATATTTTGCGTTGCCTGAATTAACAGAACAGATGAAGATCCATTTACTGCCGTCGGAACTGACGCGGCAAGCTTTTGATCTCGTTGCGCAATAACGTTATAATTTTTATATTATCAGTCGATAACGATATAGTCACGCCACTTGAAATCAGTTTACCCATTAAACTTTTTCGGTCGCTTTATATCCCTTGACGGTGAGCCAGTTTGCACGTTACGTTATGGCATCTGGTGATCAGGATTCATAGGAAAATACATTAACGTTCCAAGAAACGTGCGTTCAATTTTTTGGAGAAAAAAAACGTGAAGAGCACCATCATGCCGATTCTGCTGATGTCGCTTCTGATATGGCTTGCAGCCTGTTCCAACAGTAGCCGAACCAAGGTCTGTAAGGGTCTGTGCACGACGACCGCAGACTGCTCCCAAGAATTGATATGCGACACCCTGGGAACGAAGGAATGTGTGCAGTGTTTGACCGATGATGACTGCCCATTCGCAGGCGGTTGTAACACGGTTTCAGGCCAGTGCAACAAGATGTGTATGGTGGATGGCGACTGCATCGGTATTATGACCGGCAAATGTCACAATTCTCTCTGTAATGGGTGCGTAAGCGACACCGATTGCGGTTACCCTGACTCCACGGACTTCCGCTGCGGTCCGGAGGGCACCTGCGGGAGGAGCTGCACGACAGATGCTGACTGCTGGATCGGTTTCCAAGTGTAGCAGCGGCGAGTGTAGCTGCACCGACGACGCGTCCTGTGCAAACGCCTTTCCGGGCAGCACGCTCACCTGGATCTGCGAATGACTAAAGGTCTTTTTGGATCCTTTCTAACATTACCCGAATCGACTCGTGATGTTTTATAACTCTTGACTTGATAACGACATGAGAGGTAGCGTATCCATCGTTTAATAAAACTTTCGTTCGAAGACGAACGGGCATACGAAGCATGAGCAGGGATGTTTTTCCTATACCTGTTTTTTATGGTGGGCATGAGCCCACTTTTTCTGGATCTCCCTACAAACAAGGAGGAAAAAAGACATGAAGAAAACACTAATTCTGGTTCTGGCGATCGTGCTGTCTCTTGGACTTATGGCTTGTTCCAGCAGCGGCGGCGGGATCAAGGTCTGTGCCGGTTCCTGCGCGAAAAATGCTGATTGTGGGTCGGGATCGTTTTGCGACAAAGGTGGGCAGTGCGTTGATTGTCTCGTTGATGCCGATTGCGGAAGTTCTGGCCATGGTTGCAACGCCAAGCACTACTGCAATGAATGCAAGGTTGACGCCGATTGCGGCAGTTTGTCCAAGGGCTGTGATACAGCGACGGGTACATGCAAGCAGTGTACAAAGGATGCCGACTGCAGCTATACTGTTGGTTCGACGACGACCAAGATCGGGACGGGCAAGTGTGGATCGGATTTCTTTTGCGACAAGTGCACGGTCAACGCCGATTGCTCCTCCAATGCTTTGGACAAAATATGTGGCTCGGGGAACATCTGCGTGGCTTGCACGGCAGATGCCGATTGCGGCACTAGCAAAAAGTGTTACCGCGGTTCTTTCCAAGGCACCGATTTCGCCCTTTGTTTTGCCCTTTGCACGAGCGACGCCGACTGCTTAGCCGCTACCACCAGTTCCGGTTACAAATGTAACACGGGCACCGGTGAATGCGTCTGTAACGAAGCGGCTTGTAAAATCTCCGACCCAAATAGCACGCTAACCTTTAGCTGCGAATAGTCTCTCCACTCCTCTCGCTTCTCCGTAAATCTCGCAACCAGGGGGCCACCCACGATCGCGTGGCAGTGTTTATGCGTCATCAATGATTCGGCCAAGGGGACAAGGAGTTCCGGGTCGTGATCGGCGGGGAAGCGCGTGTGCGTGGTGATGCCTGCTTACTATGCCGGAAAAACTCTCGGCGTGACGGCGGCCGAGATCCGACGGTCGTCGGCTTCCGATCAGCCCTGCAACCACAGACCGTGTATGAAACGCGGGTCAAGCTGTGTTGGCTCGTGGACGAAGATTTCCTGTTTGAGTAACTGGGCAAGCCTATCGACGAGCAGCTCGATGCCGGCCGGCGGATGCGGCACATACGGCCGGGTTAGTTCGAGGAGGCTAGTGCCCAGTGCCGGCTCTTCGTGGGGCAGCGCTTCAAAGAGCTCGGGAAGTCGCGCCAACGGGAAGGGTTGTAGCTCGCGGGGAAGCTGCAAGCAATCCCGGACCAGACGCGTCAGCAGCAGCGTCTCGAGGGTTAAGCCTGTTTTTGATTCGGGGAATGAATTCTTGGGAAACGGATCGGGTAGCGCGGCGGCCGATAGTTCTAAGGCTGCGCCGAGCGCAAGCGCGGCTTCGGTCCACAGCAGGTCGCGCTTGAGGTTTTCGAGGTCGGCCGGCGCCGCGAACTCGCGGACGATCTGTGAGTCTTCATCGAAGTAGCGCGGTCGCTGAGATCGGAGAGCGTCGAAACGATCGGCCACGGGCGCCTCGACAAACTGAAGCAGGTCGCCGCCCGGGCCAGTACTGAGGCGTCTAAAGCGCTCGGCAAGATCCCGGATGGCACCCTGGGCGACGCGAAAGATATCGGAAAGCGGCCGAGCTCGAAGGGCGGCGGCGGCATCAAGGGGATCGGCGAGCCCGAGAACAGACAGGCCGATCTCCAAAGCGCCAGTCACGCGCTCGATGGCAAGCTTCATAGATTCCAGGTTGCCGCGTTCAAGATGATCCGCCACGAGCACGCGGTTTACGAGGTTGGCGAGCTGACCGGCCAAGATCTCCAGGGCCTGGGTATCATCGACCCGTTCGAGCGCCGCCTGCAGCAACCGTCCCGACTGCAAGAACTGGAGCGGGTAACGGGGCGGATTCTTAAACCCGGTCGGCGGCGGTCGCTCATTCGAGCCGCTGGACGCGAGGGGTTGATAGATAACCGCCGCCTCTTCCCATGCCGGCCAGCCGCGGTCGGCAAGCCGACCGTCCTTGAAGCGAGCCGCCAGCTCCTCGATCTCGCTCGCCGGGGTGGTGCCGAGGTTGCCGACCAGCGCCAAAAAGAGATCTTGCTCGCTCACGTATATGAGGTCGAGCAGCCGCGAGAAGAGCGTGAAGTTTGCACCGACCTTGATGAGCAGAAAGTGAAAGTTGTCCGGGGTGAAAACGCGTCCGGCCAGGTGATCGGGCAGCTCCAAAAGCGCGTCGCGGTCGGTTGACAGCAGCACCCGTTCGCAGACAAACACCAGTTGCTCGAAATCCACCGCACGCGCCCAACGTATCACCCGCTCATCGCCGCACTCGAACAGGAGCTCAAGCCAGTGCTCAAATCGATTGAGGTCCATGGTTTCCTCGTTCCACAGATCGAGGTCGAGCACGTAGCCGAGCTGTTCGTCGGATGAGAGATTAATCGAGCGCGATTGAATCGCGTTCGCCGATCGCCTTGACCGTCACCACAAAATCCTCAGGCGTCAGGGCCTCGGTAAGCTCCCGGGCATAGTTGGAGCGCAGGATAAGATCCTGGCGCTTCGGGCCCGGTGGTACGGCAAGCACGAGTTCCAGACGGTCGCTGAGGCTCAGCTTGTCGAACGAGGTGGCGGCCTGCTGCGGGTCGAGCGCGAGCAATTGCTGGGCCTGCTCGAGCTTCGCTTGAAGCGAGGACAGCGGATGAGCGGAAGTGGTATCCATACCGATAGCATCTCGGTAAATGGGGTGAGAGTCAACTGGGAAGAGAACCCATTTCTGATTGACAGACGCTATCCAAATACCGTATAGAGAACCCAGTTAAGCCGAGCAACTATCCCAAAATAGATTCTGCTTGACAATACCATTAGTGGTATTCTATCTAGGGTATGTGTACAAGGAATTGTATCAGTAGCGGCAAAATGACAATCTCTTAACTTGCGGAGCGGGGCGAATGGGACTCGATACGACGTATTTAAACAATTCAAGTATGGAGCGATGTTCTGGGGAACAACATAAAGAGCTTCAATTGAGCGACAATTCCTTGCGGGTGCTCGAACGGCGCTATTTGCGGAAGGGAGCCGATGGCAAACCGAGCGAAGGGCCCACGGAAATGTTTTCCCGGGTGGCCAGCACCATCGCCGAGGCGGACCGAGCATTTGATCCGCATGCCGACGTGCCGGGGATTGCGGAGCAGTTTTACCGACTGATGACGAGCTTGGATTTTATGCCCAACTCGCCGACGTTGATGAACGCCGGGCGCGAGCTCGGTCAGTTGTCGGCCTGCTTTGTGCTTCCCGTCGAGGATTCGATGGAAAGCATCTTCGAGGCCGTTAAAAACACGGCCATGATCCATAAGTCGGGCGGCGGGACGGGCTTTTCTTTCTCGCGTATTCGACCCAAGAACGACATGGTGCAATCCACCAAAGGGGTATCTTCGGGGCCGGTGAGTTTCATGCGGGTGTTTGACACCGCCACCGAAACCATCAAGCAGGGCGGAACCCGGCGCGGCGCCAACATGGGTATCTTGCGGGTGGATCATCCCGACATCCTCGATTTTATTTCCTGCAAGACCTCGGAGACCTCGCTGAATAACTTCAACCTCTCGGTCGGCATCACGGCGGGTTTCATGAGCGCGGTCGAGCGCGACCTGCCCTACGACTTGATCAACCCGCACGCTAATCTCGTGGTCAAGCAGTTACAGGCCCGCAAGGTGTTCGAGACGATTGTCCGCTTGGCCTGGCGCAACGGAGAGCCCGGCATTATCTTTTTAGACCGCATCAACAAGGACAATCCCACCCCGCAGCTCGGCACGATCGAGAGCACCAATCCTTGCGGCGAGCAACCGCTGCTGCCCTACGAATCCTGCAACCTCGGATCGATCAATCTGGCCCGCATGGTGACGCGCGGCGCCATCGACTGGGAGCACCTGGGCGCAACGGTGCATACGGCGGTGCACTTTCTCGACAACGTGATCGAAGTCAACCGCTACCCCCTGCGAGAGATCGAGCGCGTGACCAAGGGCAACCGAAAAATTGGGCTCGGGGTGATGGGGTATGCCGACATGCTCATCATGCTCGGGATCGCCTACAACAGCGAGGAGGCCCTGGAGCGCGCCGAAGAGATCATGAGCTTCATCCGGCGGGAAGCGCGCGCCGAAAGCGAGCTTCTGGCCGAGCGCCGCGGGCCGTTTCCCGAACTTCGCCGGGAGCGTCTACGATCGGCCGGGCGCCAAGCCGCTGCGCAACGCCACGACCACCACCATTGCACCGACCGGCACCATCAGCATTATTGCCGGATGTTCGTCGGGGATCGAACCGCTCTTCGGCATTTGCTTCGTGCGCAACGTGATGGACAACGACGAGCTGCCCGAGGTCAACCCGCTCTTTGAGCGCGTGGCCAAAGAACAAGATTTCTATTCCGATGTGTTGATGCGCCGCATCGCCAAGGAGGGCAGCGTTGCGCATGTTCTTGAAGTTCCGGAGCGCCTCCGATCGGTGTTTGTCACGGCGCACGAGATTTCGCCCGAGTGGCATGTGCGCACGCAGGCGGCCTTTCAAAAGTTTACCGACAACGCGGTCTCCAAAACAGTCAACCTTTCCAACGACGCCAGCGAGCACGACGTCGCCGAGATCTACCGATTGGCATACCTTCTGGGTTGCAAGGGGGTAACGGTCTATCGCGATGGCAGTCGCAGCGAGCAAGTGCTGAACATCGAGAAAGTCAACCGGAGGCCCGGGGACCAGTCGCTGCCGCTGGCGTCAACCGCACCGGATGCCGCCCGGCTTACCCCGCGCGAGCGCCCCGAAATCGTGCGCGGGAGCACCCAGAAAGTCAAAACCGGTTGCGGTCACTTGTACGTCACCATCAACGAAGACGAGCGCGGCACGTTTGAGTTGTTCACCGCCATGGGCAAGGCCGGCGGCTGTGCCTCGTCCCAAGCCGAGGCAATCAGCCGGCTTATTTCTTTGGCGTTGCGCGCCGGCATCGATCCCAACGCGATTGTTCGGCAGCTTTCGGGGGTGCGCTGTCCTTCGCCGGTATGGAAGGATGGGGAGATGGTGCTCTCGTGCGCCGACGCCATTTCCCGCGCCCTGAAGAGTTATCAGGAAAATACCAAACAACGCGAGAACCAACCACCGGCGCAACCAACCACGACGACCCCGGCGGAGACCGTCGGCTCATCAAACCCCGGACCGGCCGCGGTTGAAACCGGTTCTAACGACGAGCAAAGGATGTTTGTCGTGTGTCCCGATTGCGGCGGCACCATCGAACACGTCGAGGGCTGCCTGTTGTGCCGCGCCTGCGGATTTTCGAAGTGCGGTTGAATAGATTTAGTGATATAATAAGAATCGTGAATCCGGGGGTTGTTACCTTTTTTAGGGGAGGGAAATCCATTGGGCGCTGAGGCATCCGGGAAGGCGTTTTTGGGGGTGATTGCGTATATTAAGGTGCAATATGGAACAAAGAGGCTCAACCAAATCATCGCTCTCTCGGGTGAGTTAACCCAAAAGTTGTTTTCTGAGAAAATAGAACTGTTAAGATGGTATCCGTATGAGGCGTTCGCTCAATTTCTCGAAACCATACAAGCGCGGTTAAGCAACGGCGATCCCAATTATTGTCGGATCCTCGGAACTCTTGCGGGCGAGAAGGACTTGGCATCGACGTTTGCAGTTTACAAGGCGCAAAAGAATCCCGAAAGGTTTGTCCGCAGTTGTGGATTTCTTTGGTCATCATATTACCGAAATGCCGGTGAGATGGTGGTCGTCAGTTATTCGCCTAACAAAACGGTGGTTCGGATCAATAATTTTCCGCACATGAACATCAACCATTGCCGAGTGACGGAGGGCTGGATCAGCACCACTCTTCCGGCCATAGGGTATAAGGTAACAGACTATCGAGAGACGCAATGCATGTGCTTAGGCGGTCCCTACCACGAGTTTGTATTTTCTGCCTAGAGAACGATGCCTCTCATCGATTAATAGTTGGCGAGCGCTGGTGAATTTTCTTGCGGTCAGGTAGTATTGGGTTACTCTATTTCTATACTCACTACCTTGAACTCCCGACCGCTCATAATTTCGATATCCGGAGAATTGCAATGCGGGCAGCTCACCCGCCAGTCCTCTTTCGTGACGGTGAATTCTTTGTTGCAGGAACGGCAGCGAAGCGTAGCCGGGACGTGATCGATCGAAAGCATTGCCTTTTCCGCGATGGTATCTTTGCTGACAAATTCGAAATAGCTTTGCATCCACTGGGGGATGAGATCCGAAAGCTCCCCGACCTCGAGATTTATTTGGGCCACCCTTTTCGCGCTATTTGAATTCGCAAACTCAAGCACGATGTCGAGTATGCTGCTCATTATTGATAATTCGTGCATTGCGTTGCTCTTGATTCTTGCAGCGCCGCCACAAATCTCTATACCTTAGAGGGCGGTCGCTTACGCAATATTACCGCTGCATGATCTTGGCGAAGGCATCGAGCCTGCCCTTTTCCAGAGCGACTTTGATGCCCATCTCCGTGATGGTGGCCGGAACGGCCGGAACCAACGCCCGTTGAACAAGTTTCAAGGCCTCAGGCTCGCAACCGCTGACACACAAGCCGCAGCCGATGCATTCGGCGGTATTGACGACGGCAACTTCATCCTTAATCTCAATGGCTTTCACGGGGCAGCGCTCGTCGACGCAGATGCCGCAACCGGTGCAGGAATCGGCGATTACCTGAGCCTCGAAGCGGCTTGGCTCGAACGCGTGCGGGTGGTTGAGTTGTGTTTTGCCGCGCAGCACCGTGCAGCAACAAGGACAGCAATTGCATATCAGGTGGGGCCGTTCGGCGCTGTTGTTACTGGTGTGAACCAAGCCGGCCTGTTCCGCGCGATCGAGAACCTGCAGGCCTTCTTCCTTGGTTACGCGCCGCGCAAATCCGCGCTCGCTGAGAAATTCACCGGCGCCGTCGAATATCAGGCACACATCCTTCGGCCGATCGCATTTTCCGACGCTCACCCGACAGGCGCAGTTGGCCAGCGCTATGTAACTCGCGTTACTGATGAAGCTTCTGACCTCTTCATACGGGTGGACGCGGTCTTCAGGTTTAAGTGCTTTACCCACCGCCACCACACGCATGAGCGGAGTCGGATTCCCCGAGAAGGAAGCGCCGAACGACTCACGATGGTAGTCTTCCCAGAGCCGGCCCAGGCGTTTCATCACCGGGGAATCCGCCCCCTTCATGAAGGGGAATTCGAAAACGCCCGGCACCAGGGGGACGAGTCCGTAGCGGTTGCCGCCATCTTTTTTCTTTGAAAAAATAATTCCCTTGTTGGCCATCGATTCCAATTTGGCTTCTGTTTCTCGCGGGGATAGGGAAGACGCGGCCGCGATTTTTTCTATGCTCCCGGGTTTGAAGCTCATGCTGACCGCAACAGCTGCCTCCTCGGGGGTGAAAAGAGTTTTTAAGATTTCGATAATCACCTTCGACTTGGGTGCGGTTGTGGGATGCGCATCCAATACTTCTCTGAGTTGTTCGTAAACATCCATGGGGTTTCTCCGTTGATTTGTGTTGCATCAAACTCGCAACATAGTGCGATTTTGATACATCTCTTGCCAGCCTTTATCCTTGTAACCCATTGGAATATCGATGGTCAAATCATTCCCTTAATAGCTTGGTGATCAGCCCCGTTCTCCAATCGAAGTTAGGCGCTCCGGTGCAGTTAGAAGCCGCCCTCGCGTACTAGTTCTAGTTGGCTGATACCTGTTCCATCCGCAACGTATCGCACGAAAATCGATTCCCACCGTTGCAACTCCGAGAGAGGATGTTGCCGATCCTGTTTGACTCTCAGGCCCTTACGAAGTAAAGTCTATTAATTTGAGGAAGGACGAGGACCATCGTGTCTGTCTACACTTCCATACTTGGCCATGAGCGGCCTATCGCATTGCTCGAGCGCGCCCGCGCAAACGGGCGGGTGGCGCACGCCTATCTCTTCGAGGGTCCCGAGGGCGTCGGCAAAGAGCAGGTGGCCTGGGCCTTTGCCATGGCGCTCAATTGCCAGGATGCCCTCGACGCGCCGTGCGGCAGATGCGATTCCTGCCGCATGATCGGCCGCAACAACCATCCCGATGTGCGGCTCGTGGCCTGCGAGGAGGAGCACGCGCGGCGGATTGCGCAGCTTTCCGAAGAAGAGCGCATTCGGCGCGGCTTGGGTGAGAACGAGCGGCGCACCGGCCGTGCCCCCTCGGCGCAGATCCGCAACGAGGATCTCAATGAGTTGACGGGCCTCTTTACCCACCGGCCCTACCGGGGCGCTTTTAAAGTGGTGCTGGTGGTTGACGCTGAGCGCATGAACCAAAACGCGCAGAATCGCTTTTTGAAATCACTCGAAGAACCGAACGCCGATACCGTGATCATCCTCATAACCGCGCAACCGGCTGCGCTCCTGCCGACCGTGCGCTCGCGCTGCCAGCGCTTAACCTTCGGACCGCTTCCGCGGACAGTCATCGAACGCTGGTTGGTCGAGAGCCGGAAGCTTGATCGAAGCAGGGCGCAGGTCGTGGCGGCCATGTCGCAGGGCAGCCTGGGCCGCGCGTTAGCGTATCTCGGTCAGGATGATGACGATGGCCTGGCCGTGCGCGACCAGCTCCTCGCGCACGTTGACCAGATACGCGCAGGGGATTTGGCGGAGGTGCTGGCGGCCGCGGAAGAGTTTGGCGAGGGCGGCGACCCCCAACGGCGCTTGCGGGAGAGCCTCAATCTCCTCGAGCTGTGGTGCCGGGATCTGATCCTAACCAAGCTTCAGGTCAATACGCAGTATGTTATCAATCAGGATCGCCTGTCGGCTTTAGAACAGACGGCGGGCGGTCTGGCCGTACCCGTATTACTGCGCTGGATGGCGAGCATCGCGCGCACCCGCCAAAGCTTGGCGGTCAACGCGAACCCGCGTCTCGCCTCGGAAGCCCTGTGGCTGGCATTGAGACGAACGTGAACGAGAACCACAAACGAGAACCGGCCGCTGCCGGCGTGCCGGGAGCACCATCGGAGACGGCGCTCCCAACGCTCGACGACGACGACCGTTTTCAGGACGAGGAACGTGCCCGCATTGCTGAGGCCGAAGCGGCCGCCGCCCGGGCCGATGAAGCCCGTGATGAAGCCGACGAAGAATCCCGTCAAGAGAGCGATCTCGAGGACGACGATCCGCAATCTGTTGCCGAGGAAAGCCCCAGCGCCGGTTGGCAGCGTCTCTTTGGAGACGTGCGGGCGGCTGAATATGAGGCTCAGCAAAATAATCCGCTCATGGTCGGGGTGGTGTTCGCCGAAGGCTCGGTGGGCGAGTTTTCCGCCAACGATCTACGGCTTATGGTCGGCGATACGGTGGTGGTCGAGAACGAGCACGATTTGAATCTGGGAAAAGTGGTCTACCTCGGCGAGAACAAGCGAGATCAACCGCTCCGTCGGGTGCTGCGCAAGGTTGCTGCCGAAGATATGATGCTGATTCGTCGCAACGCCAAACGCGAGGAAGAAGCATTTGCGCTCTGCCAGAGGTTGGTTGAGGAGCAAAAACTTCAGATGAAATTGATGCGCGTGTCCTACCTGCACGGTGGCAACAAGGCCATTTTCTTTTTCTCGGCCGAAGGGCGGGTGGACTTCCGCCAGTTGGTGCGGGATCTCGCCAAGCAGTTGCACGTTCGCATTGAAATGCGCCAGATCGGCGTCCGCGACGAGGCCAAGATGCTGGGCGGCGTCGGCGTCTGCGGGCAACCGCTGTGCTGCGCGCGGTATTTGCGCAAGTTCGTGCCGGTTTCAATCAAGATGGCTAAGAACCAAGGATTGGCGCTCAATCCGCAAAAGGTGTCCGGTCTGTGCAGTCGGTTGATGTGTTGCCTGGTGTACGAAGACGACGTCTATCGCGATTTGCGTAAAGATTGCCCGCGGACCGGAAAGACCATTATGACCCCCAAAGGTTTGGGGAGGGTGCTGGACGTTGATGTGCTGCGGGGACATGTCCGGGTCGAGGTCGAGGAACAGGTGGTGTCATTTTCTATCGAGGAGCTGAGGCAGTCATTGAACTCCCAGCCGCACCAGGTTGAGCAGGCGACGGACCAGGATCGGGGATCGAAAGAATGCGAAAAGCATCTGACGTGTCCCGGAGCACCCTGCGCGAACGCGCAGGTGGGGCACGCGGCTCCCGGTGCGGCAACGACCGATCGGTCGTCCGGGGAAAAAGAGGATGCACCCGATGAAGAGAACGGCGATGAGCCGGTAGCGGGAAGCGGAGCCGAGGCGCCCTTTCGACGGAGACGCCGCCGCAACCGCCGCCGCAGAAGGTCTGGTGGGGGTGACGAGGCTTCGCTGAACGCCGGTAGCGATCCGAACCGTTCGCAACAGCCGGGTTCCTCCCCGCGACCGGGCGAGGGGCAGCCGGTACCCGGGCCGTTCACTTCGTTTCCGACCCGCGGCCGGAAATCGTAGTCGAAAGAGGAACGCGCAAACCATGTCAGAGAGCTTTTACATCACGACACCAATCTACTACGTCAACGATGTGCCCCACCTGGGCCACGCGTACACCAGCCTCGCCGCCGATGTGGCGGCCCGCTACCAGCGGGCGCGGGGTCGGGAGGTGCACTTCGAGACCGGCACCGACGAACACGGACAAAAGATTGAGCAGGCCGCGATCGCCCAAGGACTCAAGCCGTTGCAGTTGGCCGATCGCGTGGTGGAACGCTTTCGCAGTTTGTGGCAGCAGATGGGGATAACCTACACTGATTTCATCCGCACCACCGAACCGCGGCACCAGCAGGTGGTGCAAAAACTTTTCGAACGAATGCGCGACCGCGGCGATATTTATCTCGGCGAATACGAGGGTTGGTACTGTACCAGCTGCGAGGAGTACTTCACCGAGACCCAAATTGCCGACGAGACCTGTCCGGTTCATAAAACAAAGCTTACGCGCATGCGCGAAAAAAGTTATTTCTTCCGCATGGCGAAGTATGGTCAGGCATTGCTCGCGCATATCGAGCAGCATCCGGAGTTCATTCAACCGGACTTTCGTAAGAATGAGATCGTCTCCTTTATTCAGCAGGGATTACGCGATCTCTCGATCTCGCGCACCTCGTTCCACTGGGGCATACCGGTGCCGGGGGATCCGGAGCACATTATTTATGTTTGGATCGACGCGCTGGCCAACTACATCTCGGCCCTTGGGTGGGACGGCAATGGCGGCGGCGAACGGTTCCGCCGTTTTTGGCCGGCAAACGCGCATTTTATCGGCAAGGACATCCTGCGCTTCCATGCTGTGTATTGGCCCACCATGCTAATGAGCGCCGGCGTGCCCCTCCCCAAGACCGTCTTTGCCCACGGCTGGTGGACGGTCGAGGGCGAGAAGATGTCCAAGAGCCTGCGCAACGTTATCGATCCCGGTGCGCTTATCGACGTGTTCGGTCTCGATGCCATACGGTACTTTCTGTTGCGCGAGGTACCCTTTGGGCTGGATGGGGACTTTTCGTTCAGCGCGCTGGTTAATCGGATTAACGCCGAACTGGCAAACGACCTAGGCAACCTGCTGATGCGATCGGTGAGCATGGTCGAGAAATACTGCAACGGCGCCGCCCCGGCTGCGACAGCGGTCGGACCGCGCGAACAGGCGCTCCAACGGATGACGTTGGATGTGGCAACAGAAGCGGGCGGCCACCTTGAGGCGTATGCTTTTCACAAGGCCCTGGTGGCGATTTGGCAGCTCGTGCGAGGGGCCAACCGCTACATCGATGAATCCGGGCCGTGGACGCTGCATAAGAATGGCCGGCGCGAGGAACTCGATACCGTCATGTATCATATCCTGGAGGCCCTGCGCTGCATCGGGGTATTGATTAACCCGTTTATGCCGGGGAGCGCCCGTGCGCTGCTTCACAGCATCGGCCTTCCGGCCGAGGAAAACGATCTGGGCTGGGACAAGCTCCAGACCTTTGGTTTGTTGCCCGCGGGTGTGCGCGTGAACCGGGGCGCGCCGCTCTTTCCCCGAATTGAACCGGAGCAGGTCGAAGCGCTGGTCGCGCGGGTGCGCGCACCGGCGGATGGCGCTGCCCCGACCACGCCCTCCCTCCCGACGGTCGAGATCGCCGAGCTGAAAAAAATCGATCTTCGCGTGGGATTGATCACATCCGCCGAGCGGGTGAAAAAGAGCGATAAGCTGCTCAAGCTCCTGGTGGACCTGGGCGAGCCGGAGCCGCGTCAGCTCGTCGCCGGCATTGGCAAGGCGTATGCTCCCGAACAGCTTATCGGTAAGCGGATCCTGGTGGTGGCGAACCTCAAACCGGTCAAACTCATGGGCATTGAGTCGCGCGGCATGTTGTTGGCTGCGGGGCCCAGCGGAGCGAATGTTTGTCTGGCGGAATTTACCGCCGATCTTCCGCCGGGCGAGCCGGTGCACTAACCCAAGTGGGCAACCAGTGGATACCCAACAACTGATTGACCGGCTTAATAGCCGCGATTCGTTGGAGCGCGGGGCTGCGGTGGACGCCATGGTAGCGGATGGCACGCGCAACATCGAAGCGCTGTACCCCTTGCTGAACGATCCCGACGGGGTGGTGCGTTTTAAGGTCGCCTGCGCGCTGGCTGAGTGGGACGACGACCGCGGCCTGCCGGTGTTGATCGGGGCGCTGGCTATTCGTGAGCTCTGCTTCATGGCGCTTGAGGCTCTGTATCTGCTGGCTGCGCCCCAGGCCGTGCCCGAGCTGAAACGCTTTTTCAGTCGGCGCTTCCTGCACCCGATCGAACGCTTGCAGGCGGCGGTCCGCCCTCGTCCGTAGCGACGAAGCATCGGCCTTGAATTTCATCCGCGAGCGTCTCTCGTCGTGCCGGCCCGATGAGCGCGGGATGGCCATCGAGCTGTGGGGAAGGCTCAGGCAGCCAGATGCCCGCTCTCTTCTCGAAGCCATTTTGACCGATCCGCATGACGCTCAGCGCCTCGACGCGGTGCGCGGCCTCGAACAGCTCAATGATCCGCGAAGCCTGGCGCTGCTTGACCGTGTGGCGGCCGACACGCAGGATGAGCAACTGGCCGAGGCCGCGCGGACGTCGGCCGACATCATCCGCCGCCTGAATGAGTGACAGCTGGTATGCTTCCCGAACTACTCGATAGCCACGCCCATCTTGATTTTCCGGCGTTCGATGCCGATCGGGGGATGGTTTTGCAACGGGCGCGCGACGCGGGGGTTCTCGAGATCGTCTGCATCGGCCTGGGCACCACCGCGGAGGAGATAGGCCGGACCATTCAGATTGCGGCGGGCGATCAACGGCTCTGGGCCACCATCGGCGTGCATCCCCATGACGCACGTTTGGGAATACCATGCGTTGGCAATCCGCGCGCGAATGTAGAGGGCCCGGTGCGCTTCGCCTGGGACCAACGCCGCACCCATCTCTTCAGGCAGCTTTTCAACCTCACCCTGCATCCTAAGGTGGTGGCGATCGGGGAGACCGGACTCGATTTTCACTACGATCATTCCCCCCGCGAAATGCAGCGCGAGCTGTTCCGAGCGTTCATTCGACTGGCGCTCGGCCAGCGCTTACCTCTGGTGATTCACTCCCGGAACGCGGAAGCGGAGACAGCGGCCATCCTGCGCGAGGAGCACGCCGAGCGGGTCGGCGGCGTGATCCATTGCTTCAGCGGCGACCCGATTCTTGCCGACGTGGCGCATGAACTCGGTTTTTATTGGGGACTCACGGGTATCATCACGTTTCGCGGCGCATCGGCCCTGCGCGAGGCGGTTTCGCACCTGCCGCTCGAACGCTTGTTGATTGAGACCGACAGCCCCTACCTGGCGCCGGTGCCGCATCGCGGGCAGCGCAATGAACCGGCGTATGTTGTCGAGGTGGCCCGCGCGTTGGCCGATATCAAGGGATTGAGCGTTGCGGAAGTCGCGAGCATCACCACCGAAAACGCCCGTCGTCTCTTTGGCATCGATCGGCGGGTCCAATCCGAACAGGGCCAGATCTCCTACCGTATCGGCGATGCGCTCTACCTCAATATCACCAACCGCTGCACCCTCTCATGCACTTTTTGTCTGAGGCGGCAGGGGTACGAACTCGGGGGCGCCTCACTGGCGCTGCGTTGCGAGCCGAGCGCCCAAGAGGTCATGGCGGCTACCGAAAAAGCATTGCAATGCCAACCGGCCGACGAAGTTGTTTTTTGCGGCATTGGTGAACCGCTCCTGCGGGTCGACCTGGTAACGGAAGTGGCGCGTTGGTTGAAACAGCGCGGTCTGCGGGTGCGGCTCAATACCGACGGGCTTGCCAACTTGGTTCACGGTCGGGACGTCGTGGCCGAGTTGGTGGGGTTGGTCGACTCCATGAGCGTCAGTCTCAATGCCGCGGATGCGGTCACCTACGCCCGGCTGTGCCCGTCATCGTACGGCGAGCAAGCCTTCGAGGCGGTCTGCGAATTTATCCGAAGCTCGGCCGCCCTCCTGCCTGAAGTTACCGCAACAGTGGTGCAGGTGCCGGGGATGGATGTTGCCGCGGCAAAACAACGTGCTGAATCGCTAGGCGCTAAGTTTCGGTTGCGGGAATATTTTGATAGACGCTGATTGAAAGCAATGATTCTGGATCCCCGCTTTCGCGGGGATGACGACGACAAAATATGCGTCATTCCCGCGGAGGCGGCGTGCGGTTAGAGAATGTTACAACCGAAGGGAGTTACAGTCTCTTATCCTGTGGGCTTGGCTGGAATCCATACCTCGCTCCTGTCGGACTAAAACAACGTAAAATTTTTTCTTATCCTAAGATTATGGTTCATCCCGCCCGGGAGTCGGCTTGCGTTCGAAGAGGTCTCCGGTTTGACCGACGTCGCCCTCTTCTTTTTCCTTCTGTTTGCGGACGAACGGCTCAAACGGATACTGTTGCAACGGCTCCGCGGACGACGGTCGGGGTTCTAATAAGGACGGCGGTGCGGATTCCGCGGAATCCGATTCGGGGCGTTCCTCATTGCCGCTCGGCGCAGCTGGGGTGCCGAGGAAAATATATCGGTCGAAAAACTTTTGGTAGCTCGTCCAGCGCTGGCCGGCCTCGCGTTGGCTGATGGCGGCCATGGCCTGCAATTTGGAGTCAAGCTCATCGAGGTAGTTGAGCACCATGGCTTCGGTAAATTTAGGTCGCTTCGGCGAGCCGAATTCGTATGAGCCGTGATGGGCCAGGATCATATGGGTGAGCTTGAGCGTCAGTTCCTCGGGGAGGCGTCCTTGTTCTTCGGCCCATTTGTTAAACATCATAGCTCCACCGACGAGATGGCCGATCAGGCGACCCTCGTCGGTGTAATCAAACGAGCGCTCGTATTCCAACTCGCGCGTCTTGCCCAAATCATGCAACAGGGCGCCGGCGACAAGGAGGTCGCGATCGAGCACCGGATAGAGTTGGCATATCCGGTCGGCGAGCTCCATCACCATAAGGGTATGCTCAAGCAATCCACCAAGGTACGCATGGTGGATGGTCTTCGCGGCCGGGCTCAGAACAAAGCTTTCTTGAAATGCCGGATTGTCCAGGTGCATAAGGAGCAGCGCTCGCAGGTCCTGGTTGGACAAGCTTTCAAGCAGCGCGCGGACACGGTTGAGCATCTCGGTGCGACTGCGCGACGAGGACGGTAAAAAATCCTCGGGATCAACACTCTCCGGGCTGACGCGGTGAATTTTTTCAACGCGCAATTGAATGCGCCCCTGATATGCCAGGGCCGTGCCCTGCAGCTCGATGAAATCACCAGCACTGAATTGGCTTGCATATTGTTCGACGTTGTCCCAGATGCGCGCCTCGATCGTGCCGGTGCAATCCATCAAGACTAATGCCAGGTAGGGTTTACCGTTTTTGTTGAGGGGCGTCTGTTTTTGCTGGGCTAAGAATACACCAAAGACCCGGTCGCGGTCGTGGATATCGGCTATGAACGTATTACCTGCCACCCGGTTAATTACCCTTCTACAGTGGCCATCCATCGGCCGTGATAAGTATCTCGCTCTTATTATCCGCCGGGTTTTGTGTCAAGTAAAAACGCCTTACACTATAGAAATAACATGATTTTTTGATAGGGGGCGATGGGGTGATTACTTACGGGCCCCAATCGCTTCCCGCATTGGAGTAGTTTGTCTCCCAGTTATACGCGGTCCAGCGGTTGCCGCCCAGGCGCAGCCACGTCACACCCGGCGGTGAGTCGGCAGCACAGCAAGCCAAACCTTAATCCGTGAGGTCATGCGGACGATCGCCTCCTTCCAAAAAATTCTTTCTCGGAACGAGTAGAGTAATTATAACATTTGTGGCAAATTATGGCACTACTGAAAGACGGTCTGTGAACGGTAGACAATTCAATACGATAGGGTCATGGCAGCACTACTCAAGCGGATATAAAATAGAAGTTATCCACAGCATTTCCACAGAGGACACATCCGGCATTCTTAGGGTATCTGTTTTTTTAAAAAGTTTCCTATTTCTTGTATTGATTCTCGGGCCTTAGGGTGTATCGGCGCAAGGAATTGGAACACGTGAATCATGCGCGGCCATATCTTGAGTTCCACTGGGGTGTTGGTTTTCGAGATCTTTTCTGCCACTCGGCGGGAATCGTCGAGAAATATTTCGTCCGTTCCCACATGTATCAATATAGGAGGCAGGTTCGAGAAATCGCCGAAAAGGGGCGACACAGACGGTTGGGCAAGGTCGCCCTCCGGTACATACATGCGGGCGAAATCAGGAATGATCGGAGCGTATAATACCGGGTCTTTGCGTAGGTTTTTCTTCATGGTATCCCCGGAACAGCTGAGGTCTGTCCAGGGTGATAGGCACACGGCGCAGGCCGGGAGGGGAATCTTGCGATCCCGCAAGTTCTGGAGAAGAACAAGGGTCAGCCCACCGCCGGCGGAATCACCCATGACGACAATGTGGGAAGGTTCAATGCCGCTATCCAGAAGCCACCGATAGGTAGTCAAAGCGTCCTCGACCGCCGCCGGATACGGATGTTCTGGGGCGCGACGGTAATCAATAACCAGAGCCCGTGCGTCGGAGGCGCGAACAAATCGGCACACGAGGGATCGGTGCGTTATCGGAGATTCCAACACATAACCGCCGCCGTGGAGGTAGAGGATTGTTCTTCGCGCATCTACGCCCTGCCAGCTGACCCATTCAGCAGGTATGCCGGCTACATCTACAGGGGTGATGATGCATTTTTTGGGAATTGGAAGATATTTTTTCAGAATATTTTCTTCCCATTTTCTTATGGCCAAATAATTTTTGGCCTTTGCCTGCCGACAGAAGAATCGGATGAGAAGTCTGACAATGGCGTATCGGATTGCATTCAACATTTTGTTTTGGCGACTCCTTTGGGTTTCTAAGGAAGCATGTGGGCCATTCAACATTAATCGACGCAAGCTTAATACCGAACGTCATTTCTTTCAAAACAAAAAGTTCTTGAACAAAGTATTCCCCGGTTCCGAAACGACCATTTGACATTTTGAGCAAAAAGCCACATGGTATGCAAATTCGCATAAAGGGCATACACAGTTATTCGGGTTTTTGCTGTGTTGTTCAACTTTTTCTTTGGGAGGCGCCATGAATATCGTTGATAGGGCAAAGAACATTATCCTTACCCCGAAAAACGAATGGCAGGTCATTGCAGGAGAACAACCTGATATAAAACAAATATTTACCGGCTACGTCCTTCCGCTGGCGCTCATTTCCGCGTTCGCCAGTCTCATTGGCTACATCGTGATCGGCAGGTCGGGTTTCCGATCGGTCGGCCTGGGGCTTACAACGGCGGTAATACAGCTTGTCCTCGCGTTCGTCGGTGTGTACCTAACGGCTTTTGTTGTTGATCTCCTCGCGCCGAATTTTGGTTCGGAGAAGAATCTGGGACGGGCTGTCCAATTGGTTGCCTATTCCTTCACCCCGGCATGGGTGGCGGGCGTTCTATACATCGTTCCGGTTCTCGGCATACTGGTGGTGCTCGCCAGCCTATACGGCCTTTACCTCTTATACCTTGGACTTCCTTTGATGATGAAAACGCCGCAGGACAAGGTGGTGGTCTATCTGGTGGTAAGCATCGTTGTTTTGATCATTGTTTATGCAATTATCAGCGCCGTCCTTTCAGCGATCTTTTTCAACATCTTTGGGTTAGGCATTATGCCGATGATGCGATAGGACAACGGAGTGGGTTGTTCGTATGGTCACGTTAGGGCCAGGTGCGGGTCGTGCCATCAGGTCGTTTCTCTCCGAGAAGGGGTTGCAGAAACCGCTGCGGATTGAACTGCAGTCCAGCGGCTGCTGCGACGCCGTACTTGGGCTTAGCGTGGACAGTGTTCGCGAAGACGATCAGACCTACGAATTAGATGGTTTGACCTTTGTCATCAGCCGCGAGACCGAAGAGGACGTGGGTGATATAACGATTTCATATGTCGCAGATACGGCTGGAGAAGGGTTTGTCCTTACCTCGACAACACCAATAAGCGAGTGGGCGGGGTTCGGTGTCTGCAAGATTAAGGTATGAGCTAAAAGGATTTCTCCCTTCAGTCGAAATGACAACTGTTATGTCATTTCGAGGAGCAGCGCGACGAGAAATCCAAAATTTCGGCATCTGGATCGTGTTGTAGGAATTGAATGCGGGCTTGTTCGTGGTTTGTGGTTGCGTAGCAGTAGGGGCAGCCGTTTTGGCAGGTGTTCGTAGCGCCGATATCGACACTGACCGTGCAGCCGCAGGCTGGACGTTGGCCGGGATCTTTCTTCCAGGGGCCGTGAAGCCCCCACAATGAAGTGAATAGCTCGCCGTCAATACATCGTCCCGGCGAAATCCGAAGCGCGCTGAGATCGCGCTCGGATGCGCAGGATACAATCTCGAGGCCGTGGCTGCCAGCGGTCTTTGATAGAAAATATAGCAGTTCGTTCATCTCAGCCGAATCAGCCGCATGCTGTTCAAAGATTAGAGACCGTTGCCGAACGAAGAGAGGCTTACGGTCTCTTATCCCTTTAGGGGTCAAACCCCGCGCGCCGAGCTCCATCAATCCGCGCAGAGTCTTGCGATAGAGTTGAACCAGGCTTACGACCACGCGCTCGGTAACTCCCGAAAGCTGCTCAGCGAGTGCCAAGAACGCCTGGCGATGGAATGAAAAAGGTGTTTGGTTCGAGATAATGATCGGATCATAGCGCCAGATGACCCTGCTTTTACCGATTAGTTGACTCAATGCTTTGAAGTCTGCGATCCGATGGTCGAGTGGCGGAAGAGCGGGCTCGAGAATTGAAGGGTAGGGGTTGAGGGTAAACTGCACCATAAACCGATGGCCGATTGAAGTAACCTCAGTAAGAGACGGCGAAAAAGGTCGTATGTTTTTGGTCCAGAAAACAATCGCATCCACATCCTGACGCAGGAGCGACACGCGCCGTATTTGCCGGGGGTTGAAGGGATTGCGCACCATACAGTAGCCGGCTCGTAGCCGATTCATAAACCAAATAGGGTAACACGCGGGAATGTCGGTGCGGCGGCTTGCACTGATTATCATACATACTTCCTGGCAACCTTCTTCTAACATTGTCGTTGCGTTGTCAATAACTGACGCCTATTTTTTTGGCCTTCTCGCGCACGAGTTCGATTACGTTGTTGTCGAAACCGTCCTTGTTATTGGCTCTCTTCATTGTGTCGGCGATGAAGGCGCTGCGATACTGGTTGAGCTCGGCGAGCTTTTTTTCCAACGCATGTCGCTGTTCGGCCTTTTTTATGAGGAAGGTTTCGCGTTCGGCCTTGGGCATGTTCTTGATCTCGTCGGGCAGATCGGCGTTGCCGAGTTTGTCGACTGACACGGACTTGTCTTCAACGGCTTTCACGAGATCGCTACGGGCATACACTCCGGCCGGACCGGAGCCCGCCTTCGCGGCATAAGCGGCGCGCTCGGCCCTGGCTTCGGCCGGTGCGGCGGCCATGGTGCTTTCGGCCATTTTCATGGCTCCGACGGCCCTCTTGCGCTCCTCACCGCGGACGTAGAAGACCACGGTATCGCGCATATCGCGGTCGACTTTAGCAATTTCCTCGTCGTAGGGAGTGCGTACCTCGGCCACCCCGCCCGACTGAGCAATCGACAGGTAGCTGCCCTCGGCCAGGTGGGCGATCTTCTGCCATTCAGCTTCAGTCTGACTATCGCTGCCGCAGCGGACGGTGTTGATGATGATGCCTTTTTTCTTAGCCTGTCGGCAGGTCTCGGGATATTTCACGTCGTCTGTATAATCCAT
The DNA here is from genome assembly GCA_963754925.1 of uncultured delta proteobacterium. Classification (GTDB taxonomy): domain Bacteria; phylum Myxococcota; class B64-G9; order B64-G9; family B64-G9; genus CAVWHX01. Next base: position 522,726 of record CAVWHX010000003.1, on the reverse strand, counting down.
GTGCGGCGGCGCATCGCCCACCAGAAAGACGATTCGGAGCACCTTGCCGCCCTGCCGCCAGCTAACCTTGTTGACCGCATCCGCCAGCGCCTGATTGACGCTCTCCGGCGTGTCGCCCCCTCCCTCGGCCGCAAAACCCATGAGGGTTGCGTACATGGCGTCGAGGTCTGAGGTTAGATCGGTAACCTGAGTAATGTAGTCGTCACCGCGGTCGCGGTAGGCGACCAGTCCCACGCGGATCTCAGGGGTGGGTTTGCCCGAGGCGATCTGGTTGACTATCGACCATACCTTGGTTTTTGCGCCTTGAATCAAACCACTCATGCTCGAGGTGGTGTCTAAAGCAAACACGACGTCGATTTTTGGCCGCGCCTCTATATCTGCGGGCTTTTGTTCGGCCCCGGCGCCCAGTGAAAGACAACAAACACCAGCGATGGCTGCAAACAGAAAAGCATTCCTTGTGAAAACCATGGCGTTCCTCCCTATTGGAAGATGAGACGTAAAAGTAACCTAAGGCTTATGACGCATGGTACGCGAAGAAGATCTAACGGAGCGAGCACAGGATTAGTCGCTTGCCTAACCGAGGCATACCTGCTATTGATAAAGTAATCAATGTGGAGTTTTTCGGCATGGAATTCCAAAATGTTTCGCAGGTGCAGCAGGTATTGGAAAAGGCCGGGTACATCCCGTCACGCGAAATCGCCACGGTTGTGTTTTTGGCAGGCAGGACCGGCAAACCTGTTTTGGTGGAGGGCCCGGCTGGAGTCGGCAAGACGGAGCTTGCGAAAGCGGTTGCGAGCGGCCTGGGCAGGGAGCTCATCCGTTTGCAGTGCTATGAAGGGTTGGATGAGGCCAAGGCGCTGTATGAATGGGAGTACGCCAAGCAACTGCTCTATACCCAGATGGTCAAGGAGAAGATTGGCGATCTCATCTCCGGCTCACGCACTCTTGCGGACGCCGTGGACCGGATCGCAGCCCAGGAGGACGCGTTCTTCTCCGAGCGATTCATCCAACCGCGGCCCTTGCTGCAAGCCATTAGTTCCAACAAGCCCGTCGTTTTGCTTATCGACGAGGTGGATAAAAGCGATCCCGAATTCGAAGCATTTCTCTTGGAGATCCTGTCCGACTTTCAGGTGTCGATTCCTGAGCTCGGCACCAAAAAAGCCCTCAACATTCCCTTTGTAGTGCTTACCTCGAACAACTACCGCGACATGAGCGACGCCCTGAAGCGCCGCTGCATCCATCTCTATATCGATTATCCGGAAAAGGAATTGGAAAAGCGCATTGTCACGTCGCGCATCCCCGGGATTAAGGCGCGGCTTCTGGATCAGGTGGTCGACACTGTGCGCGCCATCCGCGAGCTGGACCTCAGGAAACGACCGTGCATCTCCGAGACGTTGGATTGGGCGCGCTCCTTGATCGCGCTGCAGATCGAAGACCTCTCGCCGGAAGTGGTGACGAGCACCTTGAGTGTGCTGGTCAAGTATAAGGCCGATTCCCAACGCGTCCTGGAGAAGATCGCGACGATGAGCCCCGAACGACCATAACATGCTCAATCTCGTTCTCGATTTTGTGTCCTGCCTGCGGGCTTCGGACCTGCGCGTCTCCACCGCCGAGGTCTTGGATTGCATCAACCACCTGCCGCTCATTGACCCCTTCGATGAAACGGTATTCAAGACCGCGCTGAGGGCGAACTTCGTTAAAAGCAAGCGAGAGCAACGCAGGTTCGACCGTGTTTACGATCTTTTCTTTCACGATCTCGGTTGTGAAGGGGAGGGGCGCCGCACCGGCGCTGAGGATGTTCTGGGCGAAATCAGGCACCACGTGGCCGGCGATGCGAGGCAAGCCGCGGTAGCGGATTTTCTTTCCGGCGATCCCTTGGCCTTTCTCGATCTATTGCAATCGATCCAGGAAATGCCGCACGAGGGGCGGTTCAACTTGGCGCCGTTGGGCAGACGTCTCGAGCTGATGCTTGCACTCAACACCGTACGAGATCTCGTCTTGCAGAGGCTCGCGGTACGTGGAGAGCACGCGCTGGAAGGACAGATCAACGGCCGTGTCAGACAGGCGTTTTCGCTGCTTACCGAGGAGCCCCGACCGGACAATGACCTGGTCAGAAGGACCGAGGCTCACGAACAGTATTACCGAAGCCTCGGGGAGCGTCCGTTTGGCCTTCTCACCCAGCAGGAAGTGTTGGAGGTGCGCGAGGTCATCGGCCGGCTGGTGAGAAAGCTCAAGGATATCGTCAATCGACGTTCCATTACGATGAGCCGGGGAACGCTGGATGTGAAAAAGACACTCAGGCAAGCCCAGCGCTATCAAGGGGTGCCGATGGAGATTCGCTACCGGCACCATCCAAAAAGTAAAGCGCGTATAGTCACCCTGTGCGATGTGTCGAGCTCGGTCTGGTCGGCCGCCCGATTCATGCTCAACGTGCTCTACTCATTGCAAGAGTGCTTTTCCGAAGTGAAGAGCTTCATCTTCGTCGCCGGCCTGGCTGAGGTTACGAAAATTTTTAAAGACAACGACGTAAACCAGGCCATCGACAAGGTCCTGAAAGAGGCGGACCTTAAATACAACGTATCGACTGACTATGGCGCGACGCTACGTCAGTTCCGAAAGCAATACCTGCATACCCTGGACAAGAAAACCACCCTGATCATCATCGGAGACGGGCGCACCAATTATATGCATCCCGAGGACGGCATTCTGGCCGAGATGCGCGACCGCAGCCGGCGGGTGATATGGCTTAATCCGGAACCGCAACCGCTCTGGTACACGGGCGACAGCGAGATGCGCGCCTACGAACCCTATTGCCATGAGCTTCGGGCGTGTCGGAATCTCAACCAATTGATGGAGTTTGTCGAGGAGTTGGTGCTTTAACTTGGTTGGTGCGATAAGGGGTCACTCATGGTTAGGTTTCGCGCCGGGTCCTGGCACCTCGCATCCTTAGAGATTGTTGCCGAGCGGAGCGAGGCTTACAATCTCTTATCCTATGGGCCCGGCGGTGCTCATCATCGAAAAAAAAGCGATGATTCCGCGCAGCCAAGCCGCACGCCGGCGGGGGGCCCCCTGCTCGGTGCCACCCAGCACGCGCCGATACTGTTACTTTCTATTGACCCATTATATGGTGCGCGGTCATGGACGATCGATTGCGGAGCATAACAGTTCGTTTTGCCGGGTTCGCCAAAGAGCATATTGCTGGCAGGGATCTCAATACGTCGGTATTCCCGATTGACTTGTGGACCAATATGGCGCGGTCAGGGCTTTTTGCGTTTGACGAAAACGAACGACAAAGCGGCGTCTTCCTCTACCTGTCCGTTGCTGCAGAGGCGCTGGTCGCTGCAGGCGGCAATATGGGGATAGCGCTCTCATGGTTGATGCAACGGATCATAGCGGAAAACTTCATCAAGAGGTTTGGTACGGTACGCCAGCAGGCATCCGTCGGGCTCTCGACAGGGAAAAGATACTCTGCTTTGCGGTTTCCGAGCCCCAAACCGGCGCCCATCCAAAATATCTCAAGACCACAGCAAAATTGTTAGGGGATCAGTACATCTTAAACGGGCAAAAAACGTACCTTACCAACGGTCCGATTGCCGATATGTTTATTGTGGTGGCTATCACCGGCGAAGTCGATTCACGAAAAAGTTTTTCGGCATTTCTGGTGCCCAAGGACACCACGGGATTGACCATAACTTCGATGGAGCTTCCGTTTTTAAAACCCGCGCCGCACGGTACTCTAATGTTGGAAAATTCTCCGGTGCCCGCGAAGAATGTACTCGGAAAAGAAGGCCGAGCTTTTCAAGACATGGTGGAACCGTTTCCGGGATCTTGAAGATACGTTGATGATGGGTCCCTCGGTCGGCGCCATGCAAAACCAACTTGATCAACTCATTCATATGAAAAAAGAAGCCGGTGCCGCCGATGTAGCCGAGGCCATTGGGCAGATGTACGCCATTCTCACGGTAGAGAGGTTGCTTGCCCACGAGGCGGCTCGGATGTTGGACAAGAACGCACGCGGTGGGGAACTGACCTCTCTTCTTCTCGTGTTTAAGGCGCTCGCCAACCAGTTTCAGACATTAACAGAAGAAATTATCTCAAAGGATAACGCTGATGCCGCGTTCTCTATTTTAAGGAATGATTTCTTTCAAAGCATTCATATTGCAGAGCGGGTGGCACGGATCAAACAAAAGAAGTTGGGTGAAAGTCTGTACAACAAGAGCGGGTAGTAAAGGGACGATACCTCGTAGGACTTGTCAATTAATAAATTTAGCTACTAAAGAATCACTTGACATTACAATTCACCATATGCATAATTACTCATTAGGTGAATGAAGTGGAGCTCTATGCCACGATGGCTATCGACAGTCCTGTTGCGGATTGCAAAGCTTGCGGCTCAATGCAAAGTTTATTTCACCTTAAAAGCTCTTCGAGAACTTGATTCACTTGGACTAGAACTTGATGTCGATGATGTTATCCAACTACTTGAAAACTTAACGTCCTCAGACTCAGCGGGACGTATTATGTCAAAGCAAACAGGAGAATGGATGTACGTTTTCAAACCTTGCATCATAGAGACAGGCGTTTACCTGAAGCTTATCGTACGCAACGACTGCATTGTAATCTCGTGCCACAAAGATGAGGGGGTCGAGAATGAAGAAAATTAGAAAGTCATTGGTTGCCTCAAACCGACGAGGTGTCGTGCTTCCAGAAGATGCTTGTCCGTCCTGCGGGACAACTATGAAAGAAACACGTGGGAAGCTTCATTTCGTCGTAAACGGCGAGGATGTTGCTGTGCCCACAGCTTCACATTTGAAATGCCCCAAATGCCACGAGGTAGTGCTTAGGTTCCATGACGCGCGACGTCTTAGCGAGGATGCCATCGCTCTATACCGGAAAAAGCATCGTTTACTTTCAGCGGACGAGATCCGGGCTATACGTGATCGCTTTGGTCTCACCCAGGAAGACCTTGCACAACTTTTACGCTTGGGCGCCAACACGATCTCTCGGTGGGAGTCAGGCCGGAACGTTCAAACAGCGGCAATGGACATCCTACTCAAACTTATTCGCGACCTGCCGGGAAGCGTTGAGTACCTTCGCAAGCATGCCGCCTGATTGAGGCACGCTGCAAAGTAAATTTCCTATTTGCTCACCCTTAATGTCCACACAAATGTCCTCTTCGATATCTTGAAATACATAATTATATTAGCTCATTATGAGATTTCAGCTTGAAATATGTCCATTAATAATGTCGATAGAGTCGTTTTACTAGAGCGACGAAGTAAGGTTGTTGGGGTAGATTAAACCGACTTACAGCCGAATTTTCCCGTTTAGAGGTAATGTATTTTTCCGTTGACATTCTATTCCTGAACTACTTTAACAAAACCAATAAGAAATCGTGTGAGTTGCGCGTTCTTCAGCTGGTGTTTGAATGTTCTCTGAAAAGCATCGAAAGAGACATCTTTCTGCTCAGGAGGAATGCCATGAGGAAGGAAAGAAGGATCTGCACCGTCGTGCTCATGAGCGCAATGCTCGTTTCCGCATGCGGGAAGATAAGTCTTCCTACGTTGCTGGTGATAGATCCGGCGGGAAACAACACCATGACCATCCAACTCCCCGCCTCATTTGGTGGCGCATCGGTGACCAGCCAGGTTGTGGGCAACGTGAAAACAACCGTCATCATCGATACCAACAAATTGTTTACGACGCAGGGCACACCGGCAACCGTGCGGGTTGACAGTTTCATGACCGCCGGCAGTTCAATGAATCTCGGCTCTATCCCGACCGGCACTCTGTGTTCGTACCTACCGACGGGCGCGCAAGCGGGCGGCATTGCCTATATGGACCCCTTGATCACCCAGACAGCTACCTTCTACCTGACCATTCCCATAGAAACGAAATCGGTTGATCCGAACATACAAAAGCTACTTCCTCCTATTCCGTTGACGCTCAATGTTGATGCCAAAGCCAAAATCACCCTCAACAGCCTGATCAACCTCCTGCTCAATGGCACTGGTCTGAGCATCCATCAAGCGATCAATGCAACGATACCGGCCGATATTCCGCTTCTCGGCGGGAGCGCGGTTACCCTGGATACGACCATGACCAGCACCAAGACCGAGGTAACCGATCCGATGCTTGATGACTGCGCCAGTATGCTGAATGACCCGGACATCGAGGCGCACTACGTCGCGGTTACCGATGACGGCGTGCAGGTCCAGATGAGGCGCTACCGACCGTCGACGGCGGATACCTTCCGTGTCGGCAAGCAACCGGTAGTCCTCTTCAGCGGCATTCTCATGAACATGAATGTTTTTATGATCAACACCCCGAAAGATCAGCAATCGTCCTACAGCACGATGACCCTGCCCACGTCCCTTGCCGATTGGGCATATGAGCGCGATGCGAATGGAAACCTTGTGTATGATAATCAGGGGAACCTGGTTGCGGAAGAGCACATTGCGGAAGATCCGATGAAGTATTACAGCCTGGCCTTCTACCTGTGGCTCAAAGGCTACGACGTATGGGTTGCCAACTACCGTAATACCGGCCACGACTCATACCGAACCAACGGTCGTCCGGTGCAAAGCGTGTACATCGTCTCTCTCGATAGCTGGACTACCCTGGACGCGCCGGCGGTGATCGACAAGGTCAGAAGCATCACCGGCATCGATCCGGTTATCGGCGGACACAGCACCGGCGGGTTCTGTTCATATTCCTACTTGCAGGGCGCATACACGGATTACGGCGGGGCCACGGATAAGGTCGCGGCGTACGAGGCGGCCTACGATGCCGGGTATCTTCCGCACGTCAAGGGTGACGCTGTTCTGGCTTTGCTACGGAACAGCCATGTCAAAGGTTTTATCGCCCTCGACCCCGCCGGCCAGCCACCCATGCCCCAATACCTCAATACGCCCTTGGTGTGGTCGATCCTGGATCTCAAGATCTATATTCCCATGGATACGGTTTCGGAGGACTTATTGGCGGCCGTGCCGACAAATACGCTCACCACCTTTGTTACCGTGATTTTCGAGGGCTTCGAGGAATTGAACGCGGCGTTCACCGCGGACGGCTTGCAGGACAACCTATTCGGGGTCGCAGACTTCTGGAACCCCGCGAACATGGACCCCTATGTGGAGGATTTCACCACCCGTTACGGCTTCAGCAGCTCGAGTCTCAGGTGTATAGCCCAATACATTGACAATGGCCTCAACGAGTGTACTCGGGAGTACTGGCAAAACGGCGCGGAGAACAAATCCCTGGCCGAAGGTCCGACCCCCAACCCGGGCAACGATGGCTACTACTATTACAGTCAGAATATGGACAAGCTGACGGTCCCCACCATTGCCATCCTCTCCACCCAAGGCGCTCTGGTGGACCCCAACATTGTCATTTCAAGCATCATGGCGAAAAAGACCCCCAACCCGTTGGACGAGATTCATATCATCGAGGGCACAGCCCATATCGATCTGGTGATGGGTCTCAAAGCCCCCACGGAAGAATATCCGCTCATTGGAGCGTGGCTTGAGAAGGTAAGCCCGCCGTAGTAGGCAGGTTAGGGCAGTATCGAAATAAATTACCCTAATAAACACCGATGTCGACCTCAACCGAAGCGCCCCTCAAATGAGATCCTAGATGATTGATAGCTGTTCACTGTCCGACCTGGTGTCCGAAACCTGCACAGGTAACGAGGTTGGACTGGATTCGAAACAAGCATTTCGATAATTGAGGGTATGGTAAATAATCCATTTATTATATGCTGTTACCACAATTAATTCTGCTGAATTCTTTTCTTTATCACAACTTGGCACAGCGATTGCTTTTCTCTAGGACACACAGTGAGGGCGTAAAAAGCTGTGGCAACTATTCATGTAGGATGACCCGATGGACGACTGGGAAGACGCTATTCGCGGACCGTGTGGAATTCGATACGGAGTCTGGATTCCGCGCAATCCAAACTATGTTAAAAAGCAAGAGCCAAAAGCGCCCGAGCCACCCAAGGCGCCGGCCAACGATTGGATTAAAGTTCGTGTGGTTGACGACGCCACCGGAGAGTCTGTACCAAAAGTTCTTCTCAATCTCCAAACACCGAACGGTATAGTCGAGCAACATGAAACGAGACTTTCTGGTATTATTGAATCCCTTGGACTGCCATCAGGCGAGTGTGAATTATCGGGAGATCTCAGGGAGCTAACGTTACGCGACATGCTAACAGACGCTTCAAATCAATCTGCGACGGATAAAGGAAAAGGCGTCCCTTTACCGCCCCCGGAAACGACCTATCGGATTGCATCGGTGGAAACTCATCAAGTAAAAGAAGAGGAGTCGTTGGCAAAATACTATCGGTTAACTGGCGTGCTGGAGAAAGAGCTGGCTACGTTCAATTGGGGGACCGACGACATACAGAAAATGGAAGACTATTTCGAGCATAGCGACCTGCTCTACGTTCCTAAGAAATGGTCTCGATCCGGTTTAGCAACCAATCGGCAGCATACGGTTCGTGTCAGGCCTTTTCCTGCATTCATTGAGGATGACCTATCCAAACGAGGGCAGAGATTTTCTCAACCTCTGTACTATAAGTACGATCCAGATCTCGCCAAAGATCGCGGGGGTTTTCGGTTTATCTTTAACAAAGGGGCGCTTACCTGTTCCCATGTCGTCGGTTATGACGAAGGTCTGTGTGAGGCTACACCCCGGAAGATGGCAAATGTTAATCACGACAGACCAAGCTTTGTGTACCTTGACATCGGTTGTTGGTGCGACAATGCTCACGGTGGCAGGGAACAAAGACGGGATTTTGCGATCGTATGCGGTCCACACGTGTACCTTTGTGAATTCAAGCAAAACGGCATTGTTCCTTTCAGCCGCGTGGAAGCGGTGCAAAAGTTCTTTTCGGAGGTGGCGAATCAAGGATATGGCATACAGGTGGTTCGGTATCTTTGCGCAAACACTTGGGCTAAAAAGATTTCAACCGATGCAAACCTGTATTTATTCTTGGGTGATCTCCATTTACCACCCTCAAGTTGGTTCAAAGAAGCGCAGAATTCTGCTGATATTTTTCAATTTGCCGGCGATGGCTTGGTTTTATTCCTAGGAATGCTGAATAACCTCAGTGCGGGAGTAAAACAGTCCCTTCGTTTCATTCAGACGGGAGATATGTTCGAGATGTGGTTGGGTAGGGACTATTTATTCAAACCTGGCAACGTGGCTCCCGAATGGGTAAATGCGGACGCGCCACAAAAAGCGATCGATTGGCTACGGGAAGCCATCGATCGAAATGGCGAAGTTATGGATGCGTTTACGAAGCTCGAGCATGCTGGACTTGCAGAGGTTACCTATCTTTGGGGAAATCATGATGCCTATCTTCAAAAAATCGAAGTCCCTTCGCAACTCGACCTGCCGAACCGCCAACCATACTTTAAGACCCCAACCATATTTTGCGAACACGGTCACCGTTTTCATAACTCAAATTTTGATAATATAGGTCCTGTGGCTACTGGGCACTTCTATTCGCAGTTTGCATATCTGATTCCTTCCACAAGAAAACTAGAGCAACTAGGATCTCAAATAGTTCCTAGAGACCATTATTTATTGGGAGCAACACTTGTTCATCTCTATCAAAGTTATGATCGTCAGGAATCTCCATTTGCTGTTTTCGTTATGGGACACACACATGCAAAAGAAAGTCTTCGATTCGATATGAAAATTAGAAGGCAATAATGATGATGAAAAAAGTTTTTCTTCTTGTCCTTACGCAAGTTTTCTGTGTGATAGCTGAAGTTGGTACAGTATTCCTTGCACCACTTGGTGCGGTATTCATTGCGCGGCTTAGTATTCTTATATGGATTTTGCTAACTGTGTCAGCTATCGTGATTATTTATTTTGCTTACAACAGACGATTAGTGCGGAACGGATTCTTTCATAGAATTGCAGTTGTCGGAGTCTTGTCTTTGATAATATGGACAATTGTCGCTCGTTTGGTTTTAGATGCCTTTGGTATGTATGGTAGCTCTATGGAAGATTCTATTGCTAGGGGAATTGTTTTATACATCTTTGTTCCGATACTGTCTCTATGGTCCACCGGATGGTGGGCATTTTTTAAGCTCTGGCCGTTCAATAAAGAGAAACTCGTTAGGTGATCAGCGTTGAGGGTAACCAAGCAGCGATCCGGAGGAACCATAATGAAATGGTATCTTTTTTTAGGATCCATGGCCATCATGATGGGAATGGGTTCTGCTGGATGTTCTACAAACGACGAATATCGTTGTGAGTCCAATGACCAGTGTTCATCTACCTCCGAGTGGCAATATTACTCTTGTTCTAATGACACGGGCCATTGCGAGAAAGTGGACCCATTAGCAATAGATCCTCCTATATTGCCGGATGCCACAATTGGGCAAAGCGATTATAAGGTTGAGCTGATTGCAAGCGGAGGCATCTCGCCCTATACCTGGTTCTTGGCCAGGGGAGATGAGGATAAGTTGAAGTGGCTTACCATCACACCGGAAGGAAATGACAAAGCAGTACTTCACAACGCCATTGACGCCACCAATGGGTTGTTGTATCCAATTGAAATAAACAGCGGAATCCTTTTAGCGATCACTTTGAAGGACAGTTCAAAGCATGGGACTGCCGAAAGAGAAGATAATCAGGGTAAAGCATTTCAGATGACCATAAAGATAAATGATTGCGCTCACAAATGTAAAAGGATTAGTGATACCGAAGATAACCCCACAGCCAATGAAAATGAGACTGAGTGCACAAATGACATGCTATACACGTGTAAATCTTATTTTGGTACTTGTGTAAAATGGGATGGAACATCATGTCCAAGCAATTGTAAAAATGATAATATAAGTTGTTGCTCGGGTAATCTTTGTGGAGGGGCAGGTGACAGCAAATGCGAGTTAAGTCTATATCAACTCGGCAAAGCTCAGGTGTATGATTGTAAAAGAGATTCTTACAACTGTCTTGTCTGGGATAGTTCAGGGATAAATCCATGTCCTAAAAATCTTTGTGATGGAAAGATGTGTGGTGATTGCACCGCTATTTGCACACCAAACTCTAAAGATTGCGCTGACACAAAAAATAAAAAGCTCTGTGGCCCGGATCAGAATGGCTGTCCTACTTGGATTTCCATTCCATGCGATGGAAACAGAACCTGTCAAGGTGGTGAATGTAAATATGCTGTTGGTAGTACCGGTCCAGGAGGAGGCATAGTGTTCTATGATAACCCAAATTATGCTACCGATGGATGGCAATACCTAGAAGCAGCCGCAACAGACCAGAGTACCAGTGCACCATGGGGTTGTTATGGTACTGCAATTCCCGGGTCTAATTCTAAAGGGATAGGTGCCGGCAAATCTAACACCAAGGCTATCGTGGATGGTTGCAGTGATACTGGGATTGCTGCTAGGCTTTGCTATAGTCATGATTTAGGAAACGGATACGCGGATTGGTTTCCCCCTTCTTGCGATGAACTTAGTCAACTATATCAAATGAAATCCACGATCGTAGGTTTTTCCGATAACTTGTATTGGTCCTCATCCAACTATAACGATTATTTTGCTTGGATAGCGTCTTTCTACAGTGGCGGTTTCGGCTATGATCCTAAAAGTAGTTCACGTTATGTTCGCTGTATACGAAGAGGATTGTGAATAAATATTTGAAAATTTCTTCCATCTATTCCGGACTCGGTGGGGCCTCCTGAATCTGTTGAGCTGGAACTCAGTGTCATCGTCAATGTGCAACCGGTGGGTTAGTGTTCCTGAATTTCGACGGCACCCTGAGCAACAATACTTCCATGTCCGGCGACATCTCGATTGATAGCCCGGGAACCTTTTCGCTCTCTAAGAAATAAACCATCCCCGGAAAGCGTGAACTGTTCTCTTGGTTCTCTCCATAACTTCTTCACCGAAGTTTTCTATTGACTCTGAAAAGATAAAGTGTTCTATCTAGTTCTCATATACAGGCTGTATTTTTCTGATCTTCAAATCAAACGATAAGAGTCAGTTCGCGCTCGCGCACTACTTCGATACAAGCCAAATCATCTCGTACATCCTTGGAACTGACGAGGTGAGATAGTTGGATTTTGTCGAACAGAACAATCGTACGGACTCAGAGGTGGCCGACGAGTTCGACCGCCTGTTCATAGATTCAAGTCATAACCTAGGAGGAATGCCATGAAAAAGGAAAGAAGGATTGGTTTCTTGGCAGCCGTTATGGTGATGAGCGCAGCGCTCTTTTCAGCCTGCGGTACAATCAATCTTCCCTGCTTGTTGGGTGATTGTCCGACCGCTGACAAATGTGGTAACGGTGTGGTGGATTCCGGGGAGACCTGTGACATTGCAATCGCTGCTGGTCAACCGGGCGCGTGCCCAGTAAGTTGCGGTGACGGCAATCCTTGCACAAGCGGCATGTTAGTGAACCCCGGTACCTGTACGGCGATGTGCTCGATCTTGCCCTGCGCTTGCGGCAATGGGGTGGTGGACACCGGCGAGACCTGCGACACCGCAATTCCGGCCGGTCAACCAGGCGCATGCCCAACGAACTGCACTGCTCCCGATGCTTGCACGACCTCAACGTTGCAGAATGCCGGAACCTGCACGGCCCAATGTGTGAACGCGGCGATTACACCCTGCTGCGGTAATGGCGTGGTCGAGACCGGCGAAGAGTGTGAGCCGCCTAACATCGCTTGTTGCGACTCTGCTTGCCGGATGATTCCTTGCTGCGCGTCCTTTTTGTCGGGTACATGGATCACACGCCTTACGACCACGGGCACCATTACTGCGCCAAGCCCGGTTGGTACGCTCACCGGCGCCAGCATCGATGTTGTACAGCGGATGGTTATCTCCAACTCGAGTGGTACTCAAACCGCAAAGGTTGAGATCTGCGCGCTGAGTACCACCGCCACTAGTCCCATCCCGTTTAGCGTCGACTACTCGGCAGCGGTGCTTGCGTCGCTGACCGGGTCGGCATCGGAGGCGTATAAGTGTTACCAAGTGGGCGACACCGTTGCGTTCCCGAGCTTCACGATCAACAGCGGTTGGGGTGGATCTCTCCCGGTGGGTTGTCTGGCTATCAGTCCGATACCAACCTATTCCCTCTTTGATTGCCCTTGCGGAATGGTTGATTCGGACGGCGATGGCATTTGTGGCATCACGCTCACGATCCACCTTGTTAATGGGGCGCTGAACCTCACTGCGTATGCTGGTCTGACCATGAATATATCGATGGCCAATATGGTGCTGACCGACGCGAACACCATCAGCGGCACTACCAGCTTCCCGATAAACGGCTACATCTTCGGCAGCACGGACGGTGCGACGGGAGTACTCAACGTCGTGCCTAATTCCAGCGCTGTTCCGGTAACTCTTATTAAGCTGCCCGGTGACGTGCCCTGTGCCACAGTCCTGACACATTGCACGGGTGCAACCTGTGTTCCGTGATGGCCTAACTGAAAAGTACCCCAAATCTTCCTGGTCGCGAGACAAACTGCGGAAGCGTCCCCTAAGGAGCTGTTTGTTTTTGCACCAGCATCGTGCTACGGTCCGGGCACGACATACCTAACGAACGAGGGAGATATACCAATGAACAACATACGTATCCTGTTGGCAGTTTTTGCTTTGGCGTTCATGCCCGCGGTTATCGCTACTGCTAAGGACGAGGGTTCCTGCACGGTGAAGATCACGGGCGGTCTGGAGAAGTCGTTTGCCTGCAGGGCCGAGTTACAGAATCTCAACGGTTGGATACTGGTCCTTGGCGGAAGCAGCAGCCTGCCGGTGGATTTCGGTGGGACGGTCTCCTTTGAGGGCCAGCCGGTGCTCAACAAGATCTACACCATCAACGACGTGGATAGCGTTTCGCTCATGGCCCGCGACAAGCACGACAAGGACGGCAACAGCTTTAGCGCCACCGCCAGCACGAAGCCCCCGATGTTCGGACCCAAGAAACTGTCGCCGCCGGTCGGCGCCATGGCCCTCAAGATTACCTCGGTTGGTCCTAAGTCCATCGTCCACGGCACGCTCGAGTCCACGCTTAAACCGGATATGCTGAATAAAGAAAAAAAGGACGTGGTGTTGAGTTTTGAATTTTAGTCATTGTGTGCGTGCCCGCTTCCATGAGTACCTGATCCTCGGTATTAACAGCATCAGACGTTGGATCGAGAGGTTTGCAACTCTACTCAATCACTCGAAATTAATTAATTTTTATTATCGGTGGGGCAATTATGAACGCGCTTGATAAAGAGGGTTTAACGATCGTCGCTCAACTGATGGCGATTGCAGCACGAACGGCGCCGAAAACAGGTGGAGCGGATTGGATAACAACAGAAATAGCAACAGTAAAAGAAAAGAAGGATATTTCTAGAATGATGCAGCGGCTGGGGAAGATGAAAGAAAAAGCCTACTCTAAAACGAACTTAAAACGGGGAGTCGCTACCCGAATTGATTGGATGAGCGATGCGCAAGCGGTGGAGAACTCAGGTCTTTTGTTTCTTATTGGAGTCCAAGGACGCAAAGTAGTTACCATCAATTGTGGAGGATGTGGTTTCTCAACTTGTTCGGAAATGCTTAAGCAAAAGCCGCTCTCAATCAAGGGGGGAGGGTTTTCGGGTCCGTATTGTATGTATCGGATCATGGATTTGAGCATTGCGGCGGGCTCGGCTGTAAAAACAGCCATGGATAATAATGTCGACAATCGCATGATGCAGAAAGTCGGCGTTGCAGCGTTACGCTTGGGATTACTAAAACCATGCGATCTGATATTGGGGATTCCTCTCTGCTACGGGAAAGAACATTTTCTTCGATCGCGCCGAGAAAATGGAAGCAAAGAAGATTCTTAGTGCGGCAAAGGACTAAATTGAGTTCAATGGACCTCATGAAGGATACGCAATGAAAAATGCACTTATTGTCTATGATACCGTTTCAGGTTCTACACGAGAGACGGGAGAGCCCGTTTCTTCTTTTTGTTTGCCGTGCATGAGCTCGACGATGGCATGGTACAGGTTACGGCGCGTTTCGTGGCTCTCATGGGCGCGGGTGATGTAGCGCACGCGAATCTCGACGCCCTTGTCCGTCGGCACCATGTTGATGCCGGGCAGGGTTGTGAACGCCTTCACCCGGTAGCGGGCGGTCGTTTTCTGCCATTCTTGTTCCGCGAGCTTGGTGTTGGCTTCGGTCTTTTCCTTCACCAGGTTATGGACGCCGTCGATGATCGGAAACGGATCCTGCCCGGTTGGGATCAGTACCTGCAGTTCGTCCCACATCCATTGCCCCGATGTTGAGAAGTTGAAATAGTGTCCTTCGATGGCGAAGCTGTTTACAAACGTAACCCGACGGCCGGTGGGATGCCCGGAGTCGCCCAGGCTACCGGTCTCGAGCAGCACCGTGCGCAGCAGCCCGATATCGACGACTTCCCCGGCCACGCCGTTGATCTCGACCCAGTCGCCGACGTTGATGCCGTTTTTACCTATCAACACAAACCAGCCGAAGAAGGCGACGATGAAATCCTTCATGGCGACCGTGAGACCGGCGCCCGCTAGTCCGAGGATGGTCGTCGTTTGGCTGGGGACGCCCAGGAGTGTGAAGATGATGACGAGCACGCCCACAATCTGAACCACGAACTTCACCACCGTCCGCATGGTGCCGACGCGAATCTTTTCCGCCCCCGCCCGATAAAACAGGAGTTCAATCAGGCGGCTTGCGATGAAGATAACAAACAACGTCGACAGGATCAGAAGCAGTCCCTCAATCATGCGGTGCAACGCCGCGCGTTCGTGGGTCTCCACTAGGGAGATCCAACCCGCGTACACGCCGGCTAATTCCTGCTGATCCTGAATGCGCTTGCCCAGGTCAGTGATCGTACGTTGGTCGCTCATGAAACGCTTGAGGGAAGAGAGCGTGGCAGTCGCAGTTTCCTTTGACGAGACACCGCTCTCCGCCGCGCCTCCCTGGGCGAATCCGGCCGCCGACTGTTTGGCCGCCTGACGGGCTTCCGCCTGTGTTTTCATAATCTCGGAGACTTTCTTGCGCCGTTCATCGATGCGTTGAGCCTTTTCCTGCGCATCCTGCTGCGCCTTGGCCAGAAGAGCCAGCTGGTCGCGCCGCTCGGACCACGCGCGGTATTTTTCAAAGAGGCTGCCGGCCGAGAATCGGAAGGACGAAACGTCCGCCGGGGAGGGAACGTTGGCCGGCGTTTCCTTGTCGGCGGCCTCATGCACCGCCTTCAAGCGGCGGATTTTGGCCTGGGGGTCTCCTCCGGCGCGCTCCAAGTCGCTTGAGGCCTCGTCCAGTTCATCCTGGGCAAGTTCCAGTTTCGCCTTGGCCACTTCCAGCTGGTCTTCCAAGCTGTCTTTTTCCGTTTCGGACGCCGCGGCAATCCGCTTGGTAAGCTGCTTGATGAGCTGCTGATCGGCCTCGACGGCCTCTTCAGCCGTATCCTTTATGGAGACAAGTTCCTTGATTTCGGGTGTTGGCTCGGGTGGATTCTCGGTCACGCGGAGCAGGGCGTCGGTGAAAGCGAGATCAACGGAATGGTTGGCCAGGCGGACCGCCTGGCGAGCGAATTCCTGTTCTTCCGGTGTGGTGGCGAGGGCGGCCATTCTGCGCGCGGTCAAATAGGGCTGCATGTCCACTAGACGCTCTATTTGAATCGGCGCGTTATCCGGGCGCCCGTTTTTTCCCGTTTGAGTTCCCCCGGCAGTCGCCGGTTGCCCTGAATCCTGGGTTAAGACCAAGCCCATGACCGCTGCACCCACCATCACCAGCAGTACGAAAGCCATTATCCAATGACGAATTCTCATCTTTTTCCCAAGCCCCTTAGTTTTCAATTTGGTTTTCGACGTCACCTCCTCAGATCCGACTCACCCAAGATCTGAGGTCACGGTTACATCGATGATGGTGTTAACCCTTAAACGGTACTCCGAAAAGTACAAGGGATTTATGAGGAGTGCTAGAACCCGGCATAATCCCAATAAGCAACACTCATACAAAAATATTACAACTATAGGGTGATTTTTTTTCATTGACATTCTGTCTGTGAACTAATTTAAAGGCGCTCATAAGACAACGTGTCAGTTGTACGCTCTTAAATCTGGCGATTGAAGGTTCTTTGAAGAGGATCGAAAAAAGATCTTTCTTCTTGTGCATCACTTCAGAAGAGACGGGCATGTGTTATGCGCCCTCTAGCCAAGGACGTGAAGCGCCTCAGACGTATTCGAATCTTATTCGTGTGATGGATACCGGGAAGAAAATAAAACGCTACCCATTGGTATACAACCATGAACCAGGAGGAATGCTATGAGGAAGGAAAGAAGGATGTGCACCGTAATGCTTATGAGCGCGATGCTTGTTTCTGCATGTGGAAAGATAAGCCTTCCGACATTGCTGGTAATAGATCCGGCGGGGAACAATACCATGACGATCCAGCTTCCGGCCGCGTTAGGCGGGGGGTCGGTCGTAAGCAAGGTTGTGGGCAACGTGGAGACGACCGTCATCATCGATACCACCAAGCTGCTTACGATTAATGGCACGCCAGCCACCGTTCAGGTTGACAGTTTCATGACCGCAGGCAGTTCAATAAATCTCGGCTCGATCCCGAGCGGCACCCTTTGTTCGTACATACCGGTGGGCGAGGAAGCGGGCGGCATTGCCTATATGGATCCCTTGATCACTCAACGGGCTACCTTCGAGCTGACCATCCCCATTGAGACGAGATCGGCGGATCCGAACATATCGATGCTGCTGCCTCCCATTCCGCTCACGCTCATGGTCGACGCCAAGACCAAAATTACCCTCAGCAGCCTGATCAGCCTCTTAGTCAATGGCACTGGCCTCAGCATCCAGCAAGCGATCAATATGACGATACCGGCCGATATACCGCTTCTTGGCGGGAGCGTCATTACCTTGGATTCGACCATGACGAGCGCCAAGACGCCGGTGGCTGATCCTATGCTTGACGAATGCGAGAAACTCGTGACCGATCCCGATCACTATGTTGCCGTTGCCGATGACGGCGTCGAGGTTCAGATCATGCGCTATCGACCCACCTTGAACGATGAGTTCCGCATCGGTAAGCAACCGGTTGTTATTCTTAATGGCATCAACGCAAACCTGAACTTTTTTACGGTCCACACCCCAGCAGAGCAGCAATCCTCGTATAGTGCGATGACGTTGCCCAGTGCAATAGCCGACTGGGCCATTGCCCGCGATGCCAATGGAAACCTCATATACGATACCCAGGGCAGTCCGGTGTGGGAGAGACACCTTATAGTAGATCCTGTTAAGTACTACAGCCTGGCCTTTTATCTGTGGCTCAAGGGTTATGATCCGTGGTTTGCCAACTACCGCAATACCGGCCGCGGGGTCTATCGGACCGACTCTGGCACGGTTCACAATTTAACTATTACTTCACTTGATAACTGGATAACGCTCGATGCGCCAGCCGTGATTGACAAGGTGAGCAGCGTCACTGGTATGAAGCCGGTCATCGGAGGTCATAGCACCGGGGGATTTTGCACCATCGGTTATCTTCAGGGAGCCTATATGGACTATGGCGGAGCCGCAGACAAAGTCGCGGCGTATAAAGCAGCCTATGATGCCGGCTATCTCCCGCACGTAAAGGGTGATGCCGCGTTGGCCCAGGCGCGAAACAGCTCTATCAAAGGCTTAATCCTTTTAGACCCCGCCGGTCAGCCGCCAATGCCCAGTTATCTCGATATACCGCAGTTATGGACGATTTTGGCGACCAAGATGTATCTTCCCCTTGATGAACTTGCGGAAAGTATTTTGATGTATACGCCCTCGGATACGCTTCTCTCGGTAACCGATGTGATATTCAACGGAATGGCTCAACTGGATGCTCTTTTCACTCAATATGGTGTGCCGGACAATGTGTTGCATTATTTTGCCTTCTGGGACCTCACCGATACCGACCCTTATGTGGAGGATTACACGGCACGCTATGCTATGTCCAGCTCGAGCCTGAAAAATTATGCCCAATACGCTGACAACGGTCTCCATAAAGTTGTTCGAGAGTGCTACCAGAATGGGGCTGAAAACCAAGCTCTTGTTGAACCGCCGACGCCGAACCCTGGAAACGACGGGTACTACTATTACAGCGAGAATATGGGCAAAATAACGGCTCCGACCATCGCGATTCTCTCGGATGCGGGTGCTCTCGTAGACCCGAGTATCGTCATCCCCACTATCATGGCAAAAAAGACACCCAATCCGAACGATGAAATTCATATCATCCAGGGCACGGCCCATGCTGATCTCGTCATTGGTCTCAAGTCCCCTACCGAGGTATTTCCCCTCATCGGCGCGTTTCTTGAGAAGGTAAGCACGCCTTAGTAATCGGTTGTTCTTCACGCTTGTACAAAACCTCGTTGTCTGCCAAGATTGGTGGGCAGAATAAAGGAGGCAGCATGACTAAACGTATCTTTGCGATAATTCTTTTCAGCATCTCTGGTATCGCTTGTTCCTCGACGTTCAAGACCAGTAAATTTGATGCCGGTGCGTGGCGGCCGGTCGGTGAGTCCGTGGAAGGCATCGTCTACTACGAACCGCACCAAGTGCTTATAACCTACGAGTTCACCGCGTTGATAGAAAAGGGCAACTTGATAGGAACAGCGGATAGCGGTGCCTGTGCTAGAATTATTCAGAAACAAGAGCTGGTCATTGAGCCAAACTTCAACGAGCCCCGAATCCTATTGAACAAACCATCGGCCTTTTCAAGCGGGAAACTGAGTGTTACGTTTTCAGACGGGGTGATAACATCAATCAACAGCGAATCAAATCCACAAATTTCAGACTTAGTGAAGGCGGCCGTAAGCACTGCCAAGGAAGTGCGGCTAGAAGGAGTGATACAACAGCCGCCGCTCGTACCCGCATGCAATGCGGCCCCGGTTATCAAGAGCACGGTGCCGTTTCAACATCAACAGTCCAACTGATTATGAGCCTTAGACCAACCGTGATGGGGCGGCCGGGACACCGTCCCTGATGGATTGAGAGAATCTATTCGATATCACCGGAGGCACTGATTTATGTCCGATGAAATATATCACCAGTTGGCGAAGGTCCTCGATACCTTACCGAACGGGTTTCCGGCGACTGAAAGCGGGGTGGAGATAAAGATCTTAAAGAAGATATTCGACCCGGAGGACGCGGAGCTCTTTTGTGATTTGCGCCTGAAATTTGAGACGGCTAAAAAAATTGCTGCTCGTACCGGCCGACCGTTGGATGGCCTGGAAGCGCGGCTGATCGCCATGGGGAATAAAGGGCAGCTCTTTGGCGTCAAGCTGGAGACGACCCACCTATTCAAAATGATCCCCTGGATTTTTGGAATCTATGAATTCCAACTGGGGCGTATCGATAAGGAGCTTGCGGAGTTGTGCGAGCAGTACGCACCGGATTTTATGAAACAGTTCTATACTCAAACACCGCAATTGATGCAAACCCTGCCCATTGAAACCTTGATCGCTCCCGATAATGAACCGTTGCCCTATGAGAGAGTCTCGGCCATCATCGAGAATAGCAAATCCTTTTTAGTTAATGATTGCATCTGCAAAAAGGAGCGCGCCCTCAACGGCAAACCCTGCAGCCGACCCATGCAGGTTTGCTTGGCCGTCGCCCCGATACCCAAGGTATTTGACGACTCGCCGCACGGCCGCGTCATCACCAAGGAAGAGGCCTATGCGTTACTCAAACAATGCGAGGAGGCTGGTTTGGTGCATCTCACCAGCAATGTGCAGTTCGGGCAGTTCTATATCTGCAATTGCTGTGAGTGTTGCTGCGGCGTCCTAAGGTCCATAAACGAAAGGGGCATTCCGGCTTCGCAGGCGGTCAATGCTCATTATTACGCCGTGATCGATTCAGATAAATGCACCGCATGCGGGACCTGCGCCGATGAACGTTGCCAGGTTCACGCTATCGAGTCCGGCGAGGATGCGTCTCGTATCATCCCGGAGAAGTGCATTGGTTGCGGCCTGTGTGTAACTACCTGTCCGGGAGAGGCGATCCGGCTGGTCCACAAAGATGCAACGGACGTAGCGTCGCCCCCGGTCACCGAAAACGATTGGTATGACGAACGCGGGAGGCGTCGGGGCGTGGATTTTAATCCGTATAAATGAATTAGAGCTGATACCTACAATGGTTATATCCCTCGTGCCAAGGAGACAGCCATGAAAACGTTGTTGAAAGTTCTTATTGGTCTTTTGATCCTATTTGTGGTGGCGGTGGGAGCCGGTATGATCCTGACCTGGGCCCCCGATCGATCAACGCAGGAGCTTAAAGACCGCTGGGCGCAGCCGCCTTCGAAGTTTTTGGATCTGCAAGGACTCAACGTGCATTACCGGGAGGAGGGCCCGGCCGACGACTTAATCCCGATCATTTTAATACATGGCCGGTCATCAAGCCTGCACACCTGGGAGGGCTGGGTGGCGGCGCTCAAGATTGAGCACCGCCTTATCAGCATGGACCTCCCCGGCTCCGGTTTGACCGACCCCGACCCCAACAACGACTATAGCATCGAGGCTGACACCCAGTTCATGCTGCGCTTTCTAAACGCACTGGGCGTGCATCGGTGTGTCCTGGTCGGCAATTCGCTCGGCGGGAACATCGCCTGGCACGTGGCCGTGACCGAGCCTCTGCTGGTGGATAAATTAGTGCTGGTGGACGCATCCGGCTATGCCATAACACACCGGTCGGAGCCGCTGGGTTTTCGATTTGCCCGTATTAAATCGCTCAGCTGGATAACCGAGCACTTTTTACCGCGCGGCATCATTGAAGCCTCCGTTCGTAACTTGTTCGGCGATCCTTCGCGGGTACCCACAGCTGTGGTGGATCGCTACTACGAGCTATCGCTCC
The DNA here is from genome assembly GCA_963754925.1 of uncultured delta proteobacterium. GTDB lineage: Bacteria > Myxococcota > B64-G9 > B64-G9 > B64-G9 > CAVWHX01. The sequence continues at coordinate 500,863 of CAVWHX010000003.1, read as the reverse complement.
ACGCTGGCAACCGCGCCGCGTTGGTCCATCGCTTTGCACAGGCGACCCCGGGGGCCGATGTCGAACGCCTTAAGACGCTGACGATGCCTACGCTCATCCTGTGGGGGGCGCGCGACAACTATATCCCGCCCGAATATGCCGAGCAGTTCCATCGCGACATCAACGGCAGTCAACTGGTTATGTACGACGACCTTGGTCATATTCCGCAGGAGGAAGATCCCGCCCGCACGGTGGCCGACCTGCGGCGGTTCCTCGCAGTGCAACCATCGACCGTAACTCCGTGACCGCTAACCCTGTGACACGGGCATGAGGAAAAAGGAACACTATTCATTGGCGGTGCTGTTCTTCTGCGTATTGCTGCTCGGTGCTTCCCTTCCGGCGCCTTCCTACTCCAATCGGGCCAAGGAGATCCTCGACCGGATCGACGACCTCTACCGCGGACAGTCGGCCCACGGCCGGATGACCATGAAGGTGGTAACCGCCCACTGGACCCGCGAAATGAGCTTGGAGTTTTGGAATAAGGGCAAGGACAAATCCTTGATCCGCATAGTGGCCCCGGCCAAAGAAAAGGGCACGGCCACGTTAAAATCTGGCAACGAAATCTGGAACTTTCTGCCCAAGGTCAAGCGTATCATCAAAATCCCTTCCTCCATGATGGGCGGCTCCTGGATGGGCAGTCATTTCACCAACGATGATTTAGTTAAGGAGAGCCGCATGGCCGATGACTACGATTTCTCGATTTCCTTCGACGGCACACGCGAAAATCAGGACGTAGTCGATATCACCTGCATTCCAAAGCCCCAGGCCGCAGTAGTCTGGGGTAAAGTGGTGGCGACGGTCCGCACATCGGATACCATTCCCCTCCAGGTGCTCTTTTATGATGAGGACCTGAAGTTGTCCCGGACCATGACCTTTTCAAAGGTGCGGACAATGCAGGATCGTGTTTTACCCAGCGTGACCCGCATGGTACCGGCCGACAAGCCCAACGAGCATACCGAAATTACCTACCATGACATCCAGTTCGACCAGCCGCTTGAGGACGATCTGTTCAGCCTGCAGAATCTGGAGCGATGAGGAGACGATATGCTCACCCTGCGGATCGGCTGGCGCAATTTGTGGCGCAACGGCAAGCGCACCGCCATCACCATGGCGGCGGTGGCCCTCAACGCCGCTATCTTGATCATCTCGTACAGCCTGATGGACGGCTTATGGGCTCAATTGGTTTCGAACGCCACCAACCTGGTGACCGGCGAGGCCCAACTGCACGCCCCGGGATACCTATCCGACCGATCATTTTATACGACCATCCCGGATCCGCAGAAGGTACTTGACAACGCCGCCCGGAAGCGCATTGCGGCGGCGCCACGCTCATATGGCTTCGGGCTGGTTTCCCAGGGAACTAAGTCGGCTGGGGCGCGGTTCTGGGGGGTGAACCCGGCTGCCGAGCGGGAGGCTTTTGACCTGTATCGCCACCTGGCATCCGGATCCTTCTTCGATCCAGCCGATGCCGAACCGGGTTCGTCGCGGCCGCTGGTGCTGGGAGCGAAGCTCGCCCGCTCCCTGAATGCAGTAGTTGGCTCGGAAATTGTGGTGGTGGTTCAGGCTGGCGACGGATCTTTGGGGAATGAGCTGTTTACGGTGGTCGGCATCTTAAAAACCGTAAGTGAAACCATCGATCGCGGTGCCGCGTTGATGACCCGCCAGGACTTTGCGGACCTGTTTGTGGCACCGGGCTTCGTGCATGAAATTGCCTTCAACACCCATGGCCGCATTTCCCCCGAATCGATTGCGGGCATGTTGGGATCCAGCGCAGCAGGACAGGACCTGCGCACCTGGCGGCAGCTCCTGCCGCAGCTGGCCTATATGGTGGATGTGTACCATGTGGCCATCTGGATCTTCGGATCGATATTCTTCCTGGCCGCCGGTCTTGGGGTGCTCAACACCATGCTGATGGCGACGTTTGAGCGCATCCGCGAGTTCGGCGTTTTAAAGGCGTTGGGGACTTCGCCGGGGCGCATCGTCGTGGGCGTTGCTACCGAGGCCGTGTTGATGGTTCTGGCCGCCACCGTAATCGGACTGGCCATCGCGGTGCCCGTCGTCAGCCTGCTGCAGGATCGCGGCTTAGACATGACATCGCTGTTTTCGAGCTTCACCACCGCAGGCGTGGCCTTTGATCCCATCTGGCACGCCGAACTTTCGTGGCATGTGGTGTTGACACCGGTGCTGGCCTTATGGGGGGTTGCGGTGCTGGCGGCCCTCTGGCCGGCCGCCAAGGCCGCCCGGATCAACCCGGTGCGCGCCATGACTGATGTTTAACGTTTAGAGGAGGAGACGGTGCTGACCTTCAAACTGGCGTGGCGCAGCCTTTGGCGCAACAAACGTCGGACCCTGATTACCACGAGCTCCATCGGGTTGGGCCTTTTCCTGGCGGTCGTGTTCATCGCTATCGCCGAGGGCTTTTACGCTAAAATGATCGATGACGCCGTACGGATCCAGGGCGGGCACATTACCCTGGAACACCCCGAGTATCGGAATGCCCCGGCGGTGGATCTGGCCGTATCCGAGGACCGCGCGTTCCGGCAGCGCATCGCCCGACTGCCGGCGGTCGAGGAGGTCAAGGCCTTGATCCTGGGCCAGGGCGTGGCCCAATCGAGCGCCAATGGAGTGGGCGTGGTGGTGATGGGGGTAGAGCCGGCGATCGAGGCCCGATCCTCACCGCTCGCTAAAAGAATCATTCGCGGATCGTATCTGGAAGAGATCACGGGACGCGACGTCGTGATCGGCAGTGGGTTGGCCCGCCAACTCAAGCTGGATATCGGCAAGAAGCTGGTGTTGACCACCAACGACGTGTACGGCAACTTGGTGGAGGAGCTGACGCGGGTGAAGGGCATCTTCGAAGTGGGCTCCGATGAGGTGGACGGATACCTGGTGCAGGTGCCGATTGGATTCGCCCGTACGTTGTTCAGCCTCGGGCCGGATCAGGTTACCCAACTGGGAGTGGTGTTGAGGGATCCCGACGAGCTGCAAGACAGCCTGCGCGAGATCCGGGCACTGATTGCCGGTAAACCGGTTGCGGCCTATTCCTGGGATCAAATCTTGCCGGAGCTTGCCTCGTACATCGCCATGGACGGCTACTCCAACCAGATCTATCAAGGGCTTCTGTTGTTCCTGATCATGTTCACCATCTTCAATACGATACTGATGTCGGTGTTGGAACGACGCCGCGAGTTTGCGCTGGTGCTGGCAATCGGAACGCCGCCGCGGCGCCTGCAGGTCCAAATTTTACTTGAGTCGGTCTACCTCGGCCTTCTGGGCTGCGCCCTGGGCCTCATTCTCGGCGGGGGAGCATCCTACCTTCTGAAAATATACGGCCTTGACCTGAGTAGCTTCCTGAAGGAGGGGACGGCCATTGCCGGGGTGGCTGTTTCGCCCATCGTATACGCTCGGGTAACCGCCGGGCTCTTGGTTACGTTGGGCTTAACGGTGTTCGGAACGACACTGCTCTTAAGCATTTACCCGATGCGTCGCGCGGCCACGGTGCCCGTGGCGGACGTGCTGAGGTGACCCATGCAACCAATTATCCACCTGCATAACGTTACCCGGGATTACGGTCAGGGCGAAATCACGGTCCACGCCCTGCAGGACCTGAACCTCACGCTGCAACCCGGTTCCTTCGTCGCCGTGGTCGGCCCGTCCGGTTCGGGTAAGAGCACCCTGCTCAACATTGTCGGTGGGCTTGATAGTCCGACCGAAGGCTCCGTCGAAGTCGACGGGCACGACATAACCTCGTTGAGCCGCACTGCCCTGAGCCGCTTGCGATTGCGAAGAATTGGTTTTGTCTTTCAGGCCTACAACCTGCTGCCGGTGCTGACGGCTTATGAGAACGCCGAATACGTACTCTTGCTGCAAGGTGTTCCGGCCAAAAAGCGCCGGGAAAAGGTCATGGCTCTGCTCAAGCGCGTCGGTTTGCAGGGCTTGGAGAAGCGCTTTCCGCGCCAGCTCTCCGGCGGGCAGCAGCAGCGGGTGGCGGTGGCCCGGGCCGTGGCGGCCGAGCCCGCACTGATCCTGGCGGACGAGCCTACCGCCAACCTGGACTCGAAGACCGCCGAGGGACTGATCGATTTGATGGTGGAGCTCAACCAGGAAAAGGGCGTGACCTTCCTGTTTTCCACCCACGATGCCCACGTGATGTCGCATGCGAAACGGTTGGTGCAACTCACCGACGGGCGCATCACCTATGACGGGGATTTTGAGGGGTTTCGCGCAATCGCCTAAGCTTGCGCCCGCGGAGGGACCATACCGATGCGAATCATGCTGATAGCAACGGTGACCCTGGCGGGAATCGGCGCTGCTCAACCTTCATTGGGGAACCAAGAGGGGTCCGACGCAACGGTGATGAGTCCGGACACCGGTGGCACGGCCGCAGCGCCCGGAGATTCGGCATCGGGCGAAAAGCCCGCCGGTCTTTTCAATCGGATGGTCGAGGCCGCCGGGCTCGGCGCCAGCTTTCGTACCATCAGCGCTTTTACCATCAACTACCCGAACCCGATCTTGTTCCCCGATAACCATCGCGCCGACGCCATCTCCCAGACCCTGCTGCGTTTGACGGCCGAGCAAAAGCCGCTTTCATGGTTGTACTACGAGGTGCATGCCGTCCAAAGCATTACCGCGACCACCCAAGCCAGCGTGGCGGGGAGCAACTCGATTGTGCCGGGATTCGGCGCTGGCGGTGGCGCCACCCGGTATCGAACCTGGGGCGCCGGCTGGACCTGGGCCTCGGAATCCAATGTAGGCGCAACCCTGTGGCTGGATAGATTGAACGTGACGTTCCTTCTCCCGTGGCTGGACCTGATCGTAGGCCGCCAGGCAATTACATTTGGAAAGGCGTATTTCTGGAACCCCACGGACGTTTTTCTGCCTTTCGATCCGCGTCAGTTCGATCGCGATTACAAGGCCGGCGTGGACGCCGTGCGCCTCAATATTCCGTTGGGCCAGTTCACCGGACTCAACGTGATCGGCGTGCTCGGTTCAACCATCTCGGTGGATGAGAAAAACCTTAACCTCTCGACCGAAGGTGTTTCCTGGGAAGGTTCGGCTCTCCTGGCGCGGTTCTATACGACGCTTGGCGGGTTCGATTTTTCGGCGCAGGCCGGTAAGGTTTACGGCGGCTACCAGATCGGGGCCGGGACGGTCGGGGAGCTGGGGCCGATCGAGGTTCGGGGCGAGGCAGCCTATTTCATAGTGGTCGACGCCGATCCGCTCCCTGATGGGCTGAACGGGACGATGCGCTGGAGCCATTTCTCCGGCGTGCTGGGCCTCGGGCACCGCTTCCAAAACACACTTACGCTGGAGACCGAGTATCTGTTCAACGGGTTGGGAGACCCGAATCATCTGGACTCAGCCTTTGTTCGGATTTCCGCCGGTGAGACTCTTAATGCCGGACAGCACCTGCTCGGCTTAATGACCAGCTACGAGATCCTGCCGATACTCACCGGCTCGCTGGTGTGGATTTTTTCCTTTTCGGATTATTCTAGCTTGCTGCAACCGGGTTTGGCGCTTTCTTTGGCTGACGAGGTGGACTTCGTGTTCGGGGCGATGATCGGCCTCGGCAAACGCCCTTCGTCGGGTTTTGCCAGTGAATTTGGAACCTATCCGAATATCTTCTATATGGAGTTTAAGTTTTACTTGTAATTGTCGGATCCGCCGACGCCGGATCGAACAATTGCACGATAATCCCCATCACCGGCATGTGCACCCAGCATCCGCGCACATCCTTTCCGGTTGCTGCTTTGATTGCATCGGCATACGCAAAGAGTTGAGAGGCGTAGTTCTCCGCTTCTTTTTTGGCGTCTTCAATGGTTCCTGGAAATGACTTGTGATCGATGACTACCCATCCATCCTGGGTTTCAAGCGCGAGATCGCAATTGCCCCGCATGATGCTGCCGCCGTCCAACCGATGCATAATCGGTATCTCGCGATGCCAGGTAGCGAAAGGCCATTTCGCGGCCACCCAATTCCTAAACCGTGCGTTGATCGTAAGTAATTGCTCGGAAGAGAGTTCAGTGCTAAGCCCCCAGCGCCCGATAAGCCCCTGCGCGAGGGTGGTCCGTTGGTCTTCCGTCAAACCTTCACGATCTGCCGCCAAAAACCCATGAATGGCGTTGCCAAAGACATTCATATCCATTCCCGAGGGAATTTTCAGTCTATTCCCAAGAACCACGGGCTCACTGATCTTTGCCCGCACCGGTTTAGCGTCCTTTGAAGGCGTAAGCCAGGCGCGCGGATGGTCCTTGGGGCCCGCGGGCAGCGGAGCCTCGCCGGGCTTTGCTTCCTGCGCGACCGAATCTGTCGGGCTCAATCGGCGGACCTGAACACGGACCTTCATTCCCGCCCACGTCGCTTCCCGAATACCATCGCCTTCCAGGATCTCTTCTAAAAGCGGCACGCCGTTTTCCGAAAGCAGTCCGAAGATGTTCTCGTTGAGCTTGCCTTTCCTCGAAACCAAGACCACGCGGTCCCGAGCGCGCGTCCAGCCGACGTACAGCAAGCGCCTCTGCTCCCGTGAGTCTTTTTTGGCAAGCTCTTGGGTCGGGATATCTTGAGCAAGCCGTGTATGGAACGGTGAGTCCTTCGTGTTGCTTTCATACGGCGAGACCCAATAGCGGATCCAGCGCCCCGCCAAGGGGTCGTCGAGTTTCACCCCGGCGACATCCGAAAAGATCTGCGGCCCGAACCCGTGTATGTTGTTTTGCTGCCTCTGCCCGTACAGAACCACGATGGGCCATTCGAGGCCCTTTGCCGCGTGCCATGTGGAGACCACCACGGCATTCTCGTCGAGCCTCGTGGCCTTGCGATCTCTGTTTCACCGTGGCCAGTTCCTCGAGCCCCGCAAGCAGCGCCGCGGGCGTTTTTACGCCGAAGCGTTCATTATTGAGCAGCTTGAAAGCATGCTCTCGAAGGGCATCCAGGTTTGCCAGCCGCGCAGCTGAATTTCCCCAGCGCAAGCACCATTCGCGCGCCTCCACCGCCTCCATCACCTCTTCCAGGATCGCCATACCGCCCGAGTGGCACGATCGATCGTGACATTCCCGAACCCGCTTGAGAATCTGCGCGTCCGCGTACAACGTTTCAACTTCTGTTCCGATAATGCTCTCCAAGAATCGATCCGGCTCTCCCGCATAGTCGGTCAGGCGCAGCAGTTCGGCCGCCGCGAGCGTGTCCTTTGGATCGATCCAGTAACGCAACCCGGCGAGCACCAATCGAGCTTCGGGTGTGGTCAGAAGCCCCGCGCTCGCTACCACGGCATCGATTGCCAACCTTTTGAGGGCCGAGGCCACTGCCTTGCACTGTTCGTTCGTGCGGCACAAGACGGCGATGTCGCACGGCCGCACCGGACGGGGCTTTTTTTGCTGTTTGTCCCGAACCAGGACCTGGTCTTTTTGCTGGAGAAGTTGTCTCACCCCGGTGGCGATAGCCGAGGTGTCGTCTGCGTTCTTTTTGGCTTCGAGAGACCATTGCTCCATGATTGGGCCAAGCGCCGGGTCGTCTTCCTTTTCGTGCGGCTCGATCGCCACCCGTTCCTTGGGCAATTGGTCCTGCGCGAAGGCCCGCCAAAAGAGCTCCGAGGTCAGGCGCACCAACTCCGGCCGGCTGCGGTGCGATTCACTCAAAGTTTCGGTCTTTTTTCCTTCCAGGAGACCGTCAATGACCGCGTCCATCAAGGCCGGGTCCGTCTGCCGAAAACCGAAGATGGCCTGTTTTTGATCTCCCACCCAGTAACTGCCGAAACGGGCGAGATCCGTCAGGGAGAGAAAGATCGCCAACTGCAGGGGACTGGTGTCCTGGAACTCGTCGACCAGGATAAGGTCGATTTCGTCTTGAAGCTTTTTTCTAACATCCCCGCGCCGCAAGAGCGTAAGCGCCTGAACCTCCTGATCGACAAAGTCGATGAGTCCGTGATCACGCTTGTATTCCTCGTAGGCGTCGATTGCCTTCGCCGCGATTTCGAAGACCAGCTCAATTACCCTCCGGCAATCCTCGCGCAATCGCGGATGCTGCTCGTGCCTTTCGGCAATGGCTATCACCGGCTTCACCTCTTCCTTGAGGTCAGCGGCGATTTTTAGTTTTCTCAGCCAAAGCCATTCGCTCCAGGCAAGACTTTCTTCAGCTCGAAGAATGGCTACAATTTTTTGGAGTCTTCCAACATCCTCACCCGCGCCCTTGAGATCCTTTTTTCGGGTCTCGGCCTTGGCCCGCGCCTGGGAAATGAGGCATTCGAGCGCCTTGCGAAGTTCTTTGTCGATACCCAAATCCAGCGGATCACCCGCGCCAAACAGCGTTAGTATGCTTTTCATGCTACGCGTGACGCTCTTTTGAAGCTCCGACGGACCTATACCGTTCGATCGGGCGAGGTCTACGATGGTTCGGATATCCTTTTCCCAATCCAGGCCTTTCATGCGCGAACCGATTTTATCGAGCTCGATGTCTTCGCCCTGCGCCAGCGCCATGGACAGCGCGCGGTCGAACGCTATTGCGGACTGGGCCTCGTCAAGCACGGAAAGCTCCGGCGATACGCCCATTTCAAACGCGTACTCCGAAAGCAACCGAGCGCAAATGGAGTTCACCGTGCCGATCCGGGCAAAGGCCAGCCGCTCGGCCGCTTCTTTCTTGCCCGCCTTAAGCAAATGAGTGCGCACCCGCTCCTTGAGCTCGGCCGCGGCCTTGTTGGTGAACGTGGTCGCCACGACGCCATCCGGGTTGATCCCGTCTTTCTCGACGCTATCCGTAAGCTGGGTGGCCAAACGATGGGTCTTTCCCGTACCGGCGCTTGCCGAAATAATGGTGGGCGGCTTCATGCTTCCTCCCTAAACATCCGGCCGCACAGGACCCCGTAATCGCAATACTTGCACCTTGAAATGAGCGAGAGCCCTTCTCCGTCTATCTGGCCCGGCCCTTGGTTTTCCTGTTTGTCATCGTCCGTTTCCACTCCCGGAGCCCGCACCTCACCCTTTCGAAGGGCCGCCCACGAGTCGACAAGCGTCTTTTCCATCGCCTCGCAGGTCTGTTGCAGGCTCGGGCCCCGGATCACTTCATCGCCAATAGCGCCTTTGCCGTCCAACGAAAGCATCCGGTTATGCGATACGATGAAATAGGCGACCGGTAAAAAATCGTCGGCCCCCCTTGATCGGACCAGGCTGCTGTATAGTGCGAGCTGCACCGCCGCGCCGTTTTTCAGCTCCTCGACCCTGCGGGAGGCGTCGCCCCACTTGATGTCCACGATGCCCTTGGGCTCGCCCACCACCACGTCCGGTTTGCCGGAGAGCGCGACGCCAAACCCCTCTCCCGTTTCTTCCTCCTCCACCTTGAGCACGGTAAGGCGCGATTTGTTGAGAATGTCGGTGAGCGTTCCTGCCGCTCTGGAAATGGTGTTTCGCAAGAATGCCCGTTCGGCGTCGTTACCGGGCAGCCAAAGCTGCGCGGCCAGGCGAGGCGTAGTGCTATCGAACCAGGCTTCTACCGCCGCGCGAGCGGTTTCGGCGGTAAATGTTTTGCCGTTTTTCATCTCACGAAGCAGCATTTCCAGGACGTCGTGGGCGACTTTTCCACGCAACAAGGGGTCGTCCACTTTATTAAGAGCGACCCCTCTGCCGCTTTTTATATGGGCAACGTAATCGACCACATACTTGAACGGACAGGATAACAGCGAGCTTAGACTGGTGGCGGACTCGGGTTTTCCGCGCGGCCCGACCAGGTTCTCGCCAATTTTGTAATTTATGGTGGGCTTGACCAGCGCGTGCAATTCCCGCTTGTGTCGCTTCCCGGTCGCGAGGGATTGTCGATCGATCAGGTAAATGAGCTTATCGTCTTTCAAGCGAGCCTTGATCTCGTCCCAGGCCGGGTGCGCAAATTCTTCCTCTCCCGATGCGGTCTTTTGGGGGCAGACCATAATCAGCTCTCGTGCCGCCTGAGAAAACGGCCTTTGCCATTGCGATGATACCTGGGCCGCAAGCGCTTCTATCGATTGCAGTTCCACCCCCGCACTCAAAAGCTCTCTTCGCTCTGCGCTATTGAGCGGAGGCGGGGCTTCTACCGAGAAGCTCGAAAGCGTAAATCCCCACCAGACAACGGTATCTACCTGGCCGGCGATCGCCCCGGGGATTTTGACCGAGGCAAGCCCGACCTGGGCTTCAAAGCACGGCTTTTCGCCGACGGCATCGGTGGCCACTTCCACCAAACGCTCCAGTTCCCGCTGCGAGAAATCCGAAAAGCCGGCGGTCTTGCAAAGCCCGCGCATGGCTTCGCATTGCTTCACGGCCGCATCCCACGAATCGAAGTCGCCTTTTGCAGGGTCGCGATGCGCTTGCAGCCAACTCTCCAGCAGATCGATCCGTTCCACGATCGCGCTGGACGCTATCCGCTGGTTTCTTACGACTGTCGGCTGAAACAAGAGCTTCAGCCATTGCTCGATTCCTTTGCGTTCCTTTTTGTCTTCCACCGCGGATACATATTTCTGGATCGCTCCGCGCCAATGGTTGCTGTCAACGGCCGGGTACTCTCGAAGCGCCCCGGCCAAAGCGTTTGCAAGAAACGGCGGCACCGGGCTTACATGCAGCAAGAGAAGCTCGAATGCCTTTTGCGGATCCGGCGGCGCCCACACGAGGTCCATGATCAGGGGCAGGATGGACAACAAGGCATTGTCTTGTGCAAGCGCCTTGGCGCCGGTAGTGGGAAGGCCATGGCGATACAGCGCCCAATCGAGTGCCGTATCCGCACCGATGATTACCATCGAAGACAGGTCCTGCTTTTCGGCCAGCCAGGCCGCGACCTCTTCGGCGCCCTCGAGGACGCCTCCCGGCCTATAGAGCACAAGGCTATCATCGTTCTCCTGTGGAACGAAGCTATCCCCCGCCCGGCAAAGCGCCAGATTGCCCTCTGCTTTGGCGTCGGGGAGATCGATTTCTCCGATCTCCCCACTGGCCCTTGAAAGAGCCGCGAACACCGCCTGCCAAGCTTTACCCAGTTTTTGAATTGGCTTTACCATCCGCACCTGCATTTCATCAATCTTGTGTTTATCAAGTGCGCGCGCGATGGCCTTCAAGCGATCCGGAACGCCCGGCAAGACCTCCTTGGTCACTGCAGCGAGTTGGGAAAGACGCGTTGACGTTCCCTGTCCTTCCCATCCGCCCATGCAAAGCGCATCGCGCCAGTTAAGCAGTTTTTTGGCCGTGCCGATCGGGTCGACCTCGGCTGACGAGGAAAAGAGTGTATCCGCTTTCTTTATCCGTCCAATGAGCCCGACCGCCCGTTGATCGTCAGTGAGATATTTCCCGCCGAGGCCACAAATTGTTTCACAGCGGTCTATCAAGCCCATGGGGCCAAGCCACGCTTCATCGATGCAAGCGATGCGGTTGCCAAGCGGCCCGGGCCACGCGCCAAAGTCAAATGCGGGGTCAAATGTAATACGCACCCTTTGTCCCTCTTATCCCCGAAGGGGTAAGAAATTCTAAGCCCCTCCTTGCGGGGCAAGAATTTCTTAGAAATCTACCATCACTTAAAAGGGCATGGCAAATGCAAACGAGCGAGCTGTCCTGAGAAGGACCGCGACACGGCCATGGCTGCTTCTGCTCTATACGGCGGTAACCCGCGCTCGGCAGTGGGTGACCATTTGCGGTAGTGGAGATGTGGTTCAGACGGCCATCAAGACCTCGGTTCGCAGGTCTTCGGGGCTGGCCGAGATGATTGCAGATAATTCGCCCGCACTTCCAACGTGTTAAAACATCAAGCTGATGTATAGTTATCTTCTCGATTAAGCTAGCCCTTTGGAATCCTTCCTGATTTTTGACTCAAGAGTTATTCTAACCTATAGTTGAGGAAGAATTTTTGGAATTGAATTGGGAAAGACGTCAAGAGTTAAGGAGGAATCGTTTATGCGACCAATCACGCACTGGGTGGTGATTTTCGCATTTTTTCTTATTTTCAGCGCCACATCCGTGAATGCGCAGGGTGTCAGTGTTGGAGTTTCCATTGGGCTTCCACCGCCGGTGGTATTTGCCGAACCGCCCGATGTGGTGGCCGCCGCATGACGAGATTGAAAGAGCCCCTTCAGGCATACCATAGACTTCAGCGTCGGATGGACCGCTTTTTTCGTCAAGTGAAGCGGCGTGAGAGAAATAATCTCGCTTGTAGGGTAGGCTGCTCTGATTGCTGCCAGCGCGACTTGGCGCTCTTCCCCGTGGAAGTCGATCTGCTGGTAGCCGCCGCGCAGGAGCTGCCGGAGAACGTTCGGAGGGGTGTTTTGCAGAGGGCGCGGCGAGCGCTGCATGATTCGGAGGCGCCCTGTCCGCTGCTCGATCAGAGGGGAAAGTGCCTGGTTTATGCCAATCGACCCATGATTTGCCGCAGCCACGGCCTGCCGCTGCTCATTACCTTTCCGGGAAAAGAGCCCAGCCTTAGCGTTTGTCCTTTGAACTTTCAGCAGGTACGCACGTTCACCAGTGGGTGTGTATTGGATCTGGCGCCCGTTAACCAAATCCTGTCGACCATAAACCACCTATGGTGCACCCATCAGGAAATGAATCCGAAGCGGCTTTCGGTAAGCCGGAGCCTGGTAGAACGTCTATAGGAGAGCTTTCAGCGTTTGCGTTGAGCTTGGTTCAGGTAGTCCGCCACATCTTTATCGCCGGGGTTCTGTTTGAGGGCCTCTTCGAAGGCCTTCGCGGCTTCGTCGTACGAGCCAGCCTGAAATAGTACGATCCCTTTGGCTTTCGATTCGGGAAACGAAGGATTGCGCGCTTTAAGATCGGTTATAGCCTGTAGCCGGCGGGCCAGGGGAGCGGTCTTCGAGCGCTCGACGACCCATCGATCGTACTGTTCACGCTCAAAGTCCGTAAGCATCAACGGAATAGGGTCAATTTTTTCGGGTAAAATATTGGCCCAGCGAACCTTGAAGGCCAGGCGGATGAAGAAGGCGGTATCCGGAACCACCTGGATTCCGCCGGATGGATCATCACGAACGAGGTTGTTGTTCACCGCGAGAGGTAGGAAGTCTCCCCCGATCTCGACGAACTTTTTCAAAGCCGGTTCGAGCGATGCCTCCACGTCCGCGCCGGTAAGAATCTTTTTCGTGGTTAACCCCAGCGAACGCGTGTTTTTTGCCAACTCGTCGAGCTCACGCTCGAACCGCGCAAGCAGAAATAGTCCCAGCCGCTGCAGATTTTCTTTGCCTTCGTCCTCCAAGCAGCGGGCAATGGCGCGGCGCAGATCATCAAAAGCCTGTTCAATGTTTTGTTCGTTTACTGGTTGCACGCGCATGTCCGTCAACAGATTCAGCTTCACCAGCGCTTGGATCACATTCTGCGACGCGGCGCCGGGAGTATAGTCGCTGATGGCTTTGGCATCATTCTCGATCACCCGGGCTACTTCAACGGGATCGGGAGGTTGCGGATTGAAGGTAATCGTTGTCTGCTTTGATGACGTGCAACTGTTTACATAACCAGCGACCAGCAGGCTTACCGTGATGAGCTGATGAGCCGTTAGCGAACAGCGCCGTTGAACTAATGCATTCATCGACACACCCCTTTTCCCGATGGGCACTGAAACACCCGGCGAACAAATACTATTGAACCACAGCTTAATTCACAAGGCAATGGCGTATTAGTCAATAGTAGCTTGACCCGGTTGCCGAGCGCCCGTATTATGCCTGCGTGCGACGACTTACGAGACAAATTAAGATCGGGAACGTGCTGGTGGGGGGCAACGCGCCGGTGTCGATCCAGACCATGGCCAAGGCGCAGCCTACCGATGTCGATCGCATCGTAGCGCAGCTTGCCGCGGCGCATGCCGCGGGCTGCGACATCGGTCGGATCGCCGTGCCGGACGAGGCGGCCGCCCGAACTATCCGCGAGATCCAGGAGCGCTGCGGCATGCCGGTAGTGGCGGATATTCATTTCGACTACCGTTGCGCTGTGGCCGCCATCAAAGCAGGCGCAGCGGCAATTAGAATAAATCCAGGCACCTTGGGTGGGACTGATGCTTTACGAGCCGTCGTGGCGGCTGCCGCCGAGGCTGGCACGGCGATCCGGGTGGGAGTCAATGCTGGCTCGCTGCCAAAACGCGGCGGACAACCGGTGTGTGCCACCGCCCAGGCGATGACCGATACGGCGCTCTTCATGATTGCCGAGGTCGAGGCGCTTGGTTTTCATGAGATCAAAGTTTCGTTGAAGGCTTTTGATCTGACGACGACCGTCGAAGCTAACCGGATGTTTGCGGCCTGTTCGAATGTGCCGCTGCATTTGGGGGTGACCGAAGCCGGGCCGCTGCTCGCGGGTGCGGTTCGTTCGGCGGCCACGCTTGCGCTCCTGTTGCAGGAGGGCATCGGCGACACCATACGCATTTCGCTTACCGCCGATCCCGTTGAGGAGGTGCGCGCGGCGCGCTTTCTGCTGACGGCGCTAACCTTGCGCCCGGGCGGCGTGGTGGTATCCTGTCCAACCTGTGGTCGAACGAGCGTGGACCTTCTCCCGATTGCCGAGCGGATCGAAGCTATGCTGCTTGCGCTAAACCTCGATCGCGTGGTGGCGGTGATGGGCTGCGAGGTGAACGGCCCGGGCGAGGCGCGCGCAGCCGACCTGGGAATAGCGTATGGTTCAAAAGGGGTAGGCGTGCTGTTTGAGGCTGGGCGGATCGTCGGGCGCTATACGAACAGCGAGCTTGAGGGGGAGTTGATACGCCGATTACAAAAGAAGGAGATCCGCGATGGGTCATGAGCTTTCGAAGACGCCAGAGGGCGATCTGGTGATCGCGGCCGACAAGTTGGGTAAGCTCAAGGGGCTTTCCTTCGAGAAATTGCGTCTAACCTCGCTGCTGGATGACCTCGTCGTTTCAATCCACCAGCAACCCGGACAACGCCTGCATCCCTTCTTGTACGGTGATTTGCGGCTTCTGCATATCGCCGAGGTGCTCGCGCTCATTAACTCGATGCAAAAAGACGGATCGCTGACTATCGTCGTCCCTCTGGCGGAAAAAACGATTTTCTTTTTGGGCGGCGAGGTGGCGTACGCGACCTCAACCGTGGAGGACTACCGCCTCGGCGAGGTACTCTGGCGCCGTGGTTTCATCTCACTTGCGCAGCTTTCGTCGGTCTATGATCTGGTTGGTCCCCAGAAGCTTGGAGCGATCCTGTTGCAACGCCAGTTGATCACCCCCCGGCAACTCTACGAGGGCATCAAAGAACAGGTGTTGGAGATTCTGTACAGCACCTTTCACATAACCACAGGCGAATTTATCTTTACCGAAGGCAAGGTGCCCCTGCACAACGCCGTGCGCCTCGATCAGCCTACCCGTGAAATAATTCGAGAGGGTGCGCGGCGTGCCGAGGAAATGTCCCGGTTGGAGGAGTTGTTTCCTGATCGTCAGGCGATAGCGGTGCTTCGTCCGCTGTCGATCGAAGTAAAACTTAGTCCGGATGAGCAGCGCTTGAAGGAATTGGTTGACGGCAAGAAGTCGGTAGCGGCGATTCTGTCCGAAAGCCGTATGCCTGAGTATGAGGCCCTTACAATACTAGCGCGACTTAATCAGCGGGGTCTCTTGGATACCCATGCGCCGGAGACCGGCAAGCCCGGCGATGAAGTTCCGCTCCGCGCCGCACTCGAAATCTATGCGCGTATGATTCGCTACATCCATCAAACTTTTTTGGTCGAGGAACCAGAGGTCGAGAATCGGCTTGATGGTTACCTGGGCAGTCCTCTCCCCCAGCACAGTGAGGTCTTCCAGGGAGTTGCTTTTGACACGAGTGGCCAGCTGGATATCGAAACGCTCTTGCGTAACGCCGAAAAGCTGCACCCGAAGGATGCCCGGGAACTTGCCCTGGCTGCTGTGCGCGGGCTCTATGACTACGCGAGGTTTCAAGCTATGGATGTCTTGGATGAGGCCGCCTCCGACCTCCTCCTGGAAAAAATAGAAGCATTGAGCCAAAACTTGCCCGGCAAGGAGACCAAGCCGTGATCGAACGTCGTGATTTGCAATCTCCCGCCCGTCGGATTGTGGTGGCGCTGGACGTCGCCGACGCCGCTGAATTGCAGAACCTGCTGAGGGCGCTTCGGGGCCAGGTGGGAATGTTTAAGATCGGCATGGAACTTTTCACCGCGCTGGGGCCAAAAGCTATTGAGCTGGTTCATAAGCACGATGAACGGGTATTTTTAGATTTGAAGTTCCATGACATTCCCAACACGGTGGCCTCGGCGGTGCGGGCGGCGGCTCGACTCGGGGTTGAATTTTTGACGGTGCACGCGGCCGGCGGAGGCGAAATGCTTCGAGCAGCCGCCGCTGCGGCCAAGTCAATGACGCCGTCCCCGGCGGTGATCGGAGTGACGGTCCTTACCAGCCTTGCCGACGCCGATCTTGCGACGATCGGCCTGCAGGGGCCGACCGCAAACGTCGTTTGGCGCTTCGCCGAGCTTGCGCTTTCCGCCGGCCTCGCCGGCCTGGTGTGTTCGCCCCGCGAGGTTTCTGAATTGCGCGGCCGATTGGGGAAAACGCCGTGGCTCATCACCCCCGGTGTCCGCCCAGCCGGCGCCGCTCTCAATGATCAACAACGGATCGCAACGCCGGCAGCGGCCATTGCATCCGGCGCTGATTTGCTGGTGGTGGGCCGGCCGATCACGCAAGCTCAGGATCCGGCCGCGGCCGCCGCGGCCATTGCGCAGGAGATTGCGTCGGCGCTTCCCGCGTAACCATGTTGACGCCTGAGGTATTCGAATGGAACGAGCGGTAGTCTACGGAACCAACCCGGTTATCGAGGCGTTGGCGGCCAACATTTCAATCGAGGAAATTTATTTAGCGGTCGGAATCACTGAGTCTACGCGCGGTAAAATTCAGCTAGCGGCCAGGGAGCGGGGAGTGCGGGTATTCAATACCAGCCGGCGCGAGTTGGATCGTATGTCAGGAGGAGGGGTACACCAGGGGGTGGTGGCGGTTTGCGGACGCCCGAATGTACTGTCGTTAGCCCGACTCCAAGCGATCGAACGACCTGGTCGTACCTTGATACTGGCGCTTGACGAAGTCCAGGATCCGCACAATCTTGGGGCGTTGGCGCGCAGCGCACTCGCTTTCGGTGCCCAAGGCATCGTCATTCAAGCTCGTCGCTCGGCCGGGATTTCCCCCGGCGCTATCAAGGCTTCGGCCGGTGCGCTTTCGCGTCTGCCGGTTGCCCGGGTGACAAACCTGTCTCGCGCCCTGGAAGAGCTGAAGACCGCAGGGTATTGGATCGTAGGTGCGGTAGCGCACGAGGGTCAGGCGCCCTGGGATATTGATCCCGGTGAAAAGATCGTATTGGTGCTTGGTTCCGAGGGTTTTGGACTCCGTAAAGGGATTCAATCATTGCTTGACTTTCGTGTTCAAATACCATTAAATAAGTCCGCGGAATCGTTAAACGTCTCCGTTGCAGGTGCATTACTATTATACGAGTGGCTGGGTCGAGAAAACCGGTAATACCGACCTGATGATGGCCAGCGTCGAGCTAACTCCTTATTGTCAGCTCGTTAAAAGTAAGCAAAGTAAGCCGCAACTATTATTAAGTTAAGCTTGCGTAATTCAAAAAACCGGTATATTGCAAAAAAGGGGCCAGAGACCAAGAGAATTTTCTTGACATCGGATTTAGAACCACTTAAATGATGGCGCTCCAGAATTGGAGGAGTGGTGTGTTTAGTTGTGCCGCTCTGCTCTTTGATTATTGTTTTTGCTGGCGTAGCTCAGTTGGTAGAGCAGCTGACTTGTAATCAGCAGGTCAAGGGTTCGAGTCCCCTCGCCAGCTGATGAACGAATCGGGACTTGAGGTGCCGCAAAGAAGAGTTTTTTATATCTTTAGGTATAGATAGCGTGAGGTGCGGGTTGTTTTCTCAAGTTCCGTTTGCAGACCGAGGAGAGGTTCCCGAGTGGCCAAAGGGAGCAGTCTGTAAAACTGCCGGCTCCGCCTTCGGAGGTTCGAATCCTCCCCTCTCCATTTGTAGAGAAATTCTCCTGGTGGGTTTGGTAAAGGAATTGGATGCGTTCATGAAGGAGAGCGTTTGCGCGGGAATAGCTCAATTGGTAGAGCATCAGCCTTCCAAGCTGAGGGTCGCGGGTTCGAGCCCCGTTTCCCGCTTCATGGGGCTAGTTGCCCATGTAGCTCAGGCGGTAGAGCACTTCCTTGGTAAGGAAGAGGTCACCGGTTCAAATCCGGTCGTGGGCTTTTGATTAACAACTGAGGTCGCTATTGAACAAAAGGAGCGTGTCATGGCCAAGGAGAAATTCCAGAGGACGAAGCCGCATGTGAACGTGGGGACAATCGGCCATGTGGATCATGGAAAGACCACGCTGACATCCGCGATAACGAAGGTGCAGGCGAGGCGGGGGATGGCCAAGTTCCAATCGTACGATGAAGTGGCGAAGGCGTCGATATCGCAGGGGCGGCGGAATGAAATGAAGATATTGACCATAGCGACGAGCCACGTGGAATACGAGAGCGAGAAGCGGCACTACGCGCACGTGGACTGTCCGGGCCACGCGGACTACATCAAGAACATGATCACGGGTGCGGCGCAGATGGACGGGGCGATATTGGTGGTGAGCGCGGAAGACGGGCCGATGCCGCAGACGCGGGAGCATATATTGTTGGCGCGGCAGGTGAACGTGCCGGCCATGGTGGTGTTTTTGAACAAGGCGGATTTGGTGGACGACAAGGACTTGTTGCAGTTGGTGGAGCTGGAGGTACGGGATCTGCTGACGTCGTACAAGTTTCCGGGGGACAAGATACCGGTGATAACGGGGAGCGCGTTGAAGGCGATGCAGTCGGAAGATGCGAACGCGCCGGAGTGCAAGCCGATATTGGATTTACTGAAGGCGTTGGACGAATCGATACCTGAGCCGGTGCGGGACGTGGACAAGCCGTTTTTGATGCCGGTGGAGGATGTATTTTCGATATCGGGGCGCGGGACGGTGGCGACGGGGAGAGTGGAGCGCGGGATAGTGAGGGTACAGGATACGATAGAGGTTGTGGGATTTCGGGAGACGCAGAAGACGGTGGTGACGGGAGTGGAGATGTTTCGGAAGTTATTGGATGAGGGGCGAGCGGGAGACAACATCGGGTGTTTGCTGCGGTCGATCAAGAAGGAAGAGATCGAGCGGGGGCAGGTATTGGCGAAGCCGGGGAGCATCACGCCGCACACGAAGTTCAAGGCGGAGGTGTACGTACTGTCGAAGGAAGAGGGCGGGCGGCACACACCGTTTTTCAATAATTATCGGCCGCAGTTTTATTTTCGGACGACGGACGTGACGGGGACGGTGAAGTTGGCGGAGGGGACGGAGATGATCATGCCGGGAGACAACACGCAGATGGAGGTAACGTTGATCACGCCAATCGCGATGGAGAAGGAGCTACGGTTTGCGATACGGGAAGGCGGCAAGACGGTGGGCGCCGGGGTAATCACCGAGATCATTGAATAAGGTGGATGACGGGAGAAGCATCTCATGAACCGAGTGATCGTAACGTTGGAATGTGGCGAGTGCAAAAGCCGCAACTATAGCACCACCCGCAACAAGCGGACACATACCAAAAAATATTCGGCCAAAAAATACTGTCGTTTCTGCCGGAGACATACCGAGCACAAGGAATCGAAGTAGCCGCATGAAGTGACTGCTCAAGGATAAAGCAATGATGTATGTCAAAGCAGCACCGAACGATCTGGTTGGTTTGGTTAGGAGAAAATGAGGATGGGTCAGATGATGCGGGTCAGTAGCTCAAGTGGTAGAGCAACGGTCTCCAAAACCGTGGGCTGAGGGTTCGAGTCCTTCCTGGCCCGTTGTGAAATAGTGAGGAGGTCTACGCACCATTGCCATTTTTTTATTTGAGGCACTGACCGTAGGAATTGTAAACGCAGGATAGAGGTTTTGATGAATTCAAATCGTCGATGGATTGGAATGGCCTTTTTGGTTTTTGGGGTTGTCCTCTGGGTAGTTGTTGCGAAATTTCTCGGTACCGTGATGCTGTGGACCGGGATGGAGGAGTACGATTTTCAGTTGTTAGGTGATCAGTTTAAATTAACTACTCTTATTGGATTTGCTACAGCGTTAAGCCTTGGCGTTTGGGCGTATCGACACCCTATGCTGTCAACGCTTTCGGAAGAGGTGGTGGTGGAACTCAAAAAAGTTACCTGGCCAACCAGAGCTGAAACCCGCGCCGCCACCATAGTTGTTATCATCACGGTTTTCATCCTGTCTTTCTTTCTCGGAATGTTTGATCTGGCGTGGTCGAAGATACTGAGTTTCATCTATCCGACCATTCAATCGGGATAGAAGGCCGGTTGGGTACAGACGGTAGGTTATTGAGAGGTTGAGGGTGATTGGGTCTGCTAAAGGATGGTGGCATGAGCGAACCGGAACAAAGTAACGTGGATAATACCCTGGGCGCTGGTGAGGTAAGCCCAACCGAGCAGCCAACACCGGTTGTACCACCCGAGACGGCGCCGGCCCCGGCGGCAGGTGAAACGTCTGCTCAGCAATCGACGATTGCTGACCTCAATGCGCCGGCAAGTGTTGAAAAGAAATGGTATGTGGTGCACACCTACTCCGGTTACGAGAACAAAGCACGCCAGGCCCTATCGGAGCGTATTAAACGCGAGGGCATGGATGCTCAGTTCGGCCAGATCCTTATACCAACTGAGGAAGTCGTGGAAATGAAGCAGGGCAAACGCCGAACCTCCAAACGCAAGTTCTTCCCCGGCTACATGTTAGTTGAAATGGCAATGAACGAGGCTACCTGGTATTTAGTTAAATCCACCCCTAAAATCACCGGGTTTGTCGGTGGTTCGACCAGACCTCCGGCCATTCCTGAAAATGAACTTAGAAAGATCACCAGCCAGATTGCCGAAGGCGCCGAGCGCATCAAACCGAAAGTTACCTACGACAAAGGCGACTCCGTGCGGGTAGTGGACGGGCCATTTACCAACTTTAACGGTGTCATCGACGAAGTCGATCCGGAGAAAGGCAAACTACGCGTACTGGTGAGCATCTTTGGTCGCGCGACGCCGGTCGAAATGGACTTCGTTCAGGTTGAAAAAACCTAATAACGATTTAAAACGTTAAACAAAGGGCATGATTTTTTGTTGCTAAAACTCAAAAGTTAACAAGGTGTTTTGCGAACGGGCATAAAGCTCGTCCTTAAGATGTTATAGATAGAATGGAGTTTAAGTCATGGCAAAGAAAGTCATTAGTTACATAAAATTACAGTGCCCGGCCGGAGCAGCGAACCCGTCGCCCCCCGTGGGGCCTGCCTTGGGGCAGCACGGCGTTAACATCATGGAGTTTTGTAAGTCGTTCAATGCGCGTACACAACATCAGCAAGGCCTGATCATTCCGGTTGTGATCACGGTCTATCAAGACCGATCGTTTACGTTTATCACCAAAACGCCTCCGGCCTCGATATTATTGAAAAAGGCGGCGGGCATCGAGACCGCTGCGCATACCGCTGGCAAGGAGAAGGTTGGCAAGGTAACCAAAAAGCAATTACGGGAAATAGCCCAGCTTAAATTGCCCGATCTCAACGCTAACGATGTTGAAGCTGCTATGAAAACCGTTGCGGGTACCGCCCGCAGCATGGGGGTAGAAATAGTCGACTAAACCCGTTAGGCAGGAGTCCTTTCTCAAAAGATGCTGTGTGGAGAGGGACGTTATGACTGCCAGGAGGATTATACCGATGGCGCGGCATGGAAAAAGATATCGTTCATCAAAAGAAAAAATCGATCGGACCAAACACTACCCGGTGGATGAAGGGTTAGCGTTGATGAAAACGTTACAGCGCACTAAATTCGACGAAAGCGTGGATCTCGCCATCAACCTCGGGGTGAATCCAAAATACTCGGATCAGATGGTTCGTGGGGCGGTGGTGCTGCCCCATGGTATCGGAAAAAGCGTGCGGGTCGCGGTGTTCGCCAAAGGCGACAAGGCCAAGGAAGCCCAGGATGCAGGCGCCGATGTGGTTGGCGCAGAGGACCTCGTTGAAAAGATCGAGGGTGGTTTCCTTGATTTCGATAAGGCTATTGCCACACCGGATATGATGAAAATAGTTGGAAAACTGGGGAAGATCCTCGGCACCCGCGGTTTGATGCCCAATCCCAAGGTTGGGACGGTGACCTTCGATATTGCCCAGGCGGTCAAAGAAAACAAAGCCGGCAAGGTGGAATTCAAGGTCGAGAAAGAAGGTATTGTGCATGTTCCCCTTGGACGAATGTCGTTCAATGTCGAACAACTCAAAGCTAACCTCACCGCGCTTATGGAAATTATCATGAAAGCCAAGCCATCCTCGGCCAAAGGTATCTACCTTAAAGCCGTAACGATATCGAGCACCATGGGGCCAGGGGTAAAGTTGGATACTAGTAACCTCACCGATTTATTGGCGTGAGGATTTATATAGTTGTTTGTTCGCAACCGAAGGGTTGCGATGAAAAATTGATGCTTCCGGTCTAAGACAGCAGGTCCCGATGAATCGGGGTAATGGAATCATGGTGGTTCCGCCAGCCGAGACGGGGAAGAAAGCGATGAACAGCCTTTCCCCTTGCTCGAACCGGGCAAGCAGCTGTTAGCGAGCGTAGCGAGCTTACAGATGCTTGTACAAGCAAGTCAAACTCGGTAATCAGGTACCGGGGAAAGTAATCAGGTACCGGGGAAAGGAGGTAAGGTCAAACGTGAGCACGAGTAGAGAGCAACGATCCGAAAAAATTGAGGAGCTGAAAAAATTGTTTAAGGACGCCCAAGGCGGCGTTCTGACTAATTTTCGTGGTTTGAACGTCGCAAAAATAACCGATCTGCGGCGCAAATTCCGCGAAAAGGGTGTCAGTTACTTGGTGATTAAGAACACCCTGACAAAACTTGCCGTTCGAGGAACGGCGTTGGAGGGTCTGGCGAAGTTTCTGGACGAGCCAACCGGTGTGGCAATCGGGAATGAGGATCCTATCGCGCCGGCCCGAGTGGCGTTTGAGTTTGCCAAGGACAACGAGATTTTTAAGGTTAAAGGTGGTTTTTTAGAAGGAACGGTTCTGACCAAGAACCAAGTTGAAGATGTCTCTAAATTGCCGAATCGCCAGGGTCTCCAGTCGCAGATACTGTCATTGTTTAATATGCCGATTCAGCAATTATTGGGGGTGTTTAATGCGGTGCCACAGAAGTTTCTTGGTGTGCTCAAAGCCCAGGAAGAAAAGTTGGCGCCGGGCGCTTAACAATTTTTCAATGAGGACTTGTTAACCAATTGCTGTTATAAGAGAGGAGATGTTTGAAATGCCAGAAATTACACGAGAAGTTTTGCTGGATCATCTCAGTAAAATGACGGTGCTGGAGCTTAACGAGCTACGGAAAGCGCTCGAGGAAAAATGGGGAGTCACCGCAGCTGCGCCCATGGCCGTCGCGGCTGCCGCCGCTCCGACAGTTGCTCCGGTCGAGGAAAAGACCGAGTTTACCGTTGTTCTCGAATCGGCTGGGGAAGAAAAAATAAAGGTCATCAAAGCGGTGCGCGAGCTTACCAGCTTGGGGTTGAAGGACGCGAAGGATTTGGTGGACGGCGCGCCGAAGAACGTGAAGGAGGCGATTGATAAAGCCGCCGCCGAAGAAGCTAAGAAAAAGCTGGAAGAAGCCGGCGCGAAAGTGACCATTAAGTAGCGTGAACGTGTATTGAGGCGGGGCGAACCGGGTGCTCGGTACCCGGTTTGCTCCCTGGTGTTTTGGTGGTAACAGGTTGGCCACCTCTTTCGGCGAGGAGCAGCGGATGGCGTCGGTGAACCAAAATAATTCCCGGCTGCGTAAGAATTTTGCACGTATCAAGAAGATCGTTGATATCCCGAATCTCATTGACGTACAAAAGCAGTCGTACAAAAAATTTCTTCAGGACGACGCGCAGCCCGATCAGCGCCAGGATATCGGCCTGCAGGTGTGTTTAAAAGCGTCTTTCCGATCAAGGATTTCAACGAGACTTCGTCATTGGAGTTCGTCAGTTACGCCTTTGAGAACCCAAAGTACGATGTCGACGAATGCCACCAGCGCGGCATGACCTATGCCGCGCCGGTCAAAGTGGTGATTCGGCTCGTGGTTTGGGACAAGGACGAGCAGTCTGGCACCCGCTCGATCCGTGATGTGAAGGAGCAGGAGGTCTACTTCGGGGAGATCCCGATTATGACTGAAAACGGCACCTTCATCATCAACGGCACCGAACGCGTAGTGGTCAGCCAATTGCATCGGTCCCCGGGCGTGTTTTTCGACCATGATCACGGTAAGACTCATTCGTCGGGCAAGCTTTTATTCTCGGCCCGGGTGATTCCCTACCGCGGCTCCTGGCTTGATTTCGAGTTCGATGTGCGCGATCGGCTGCACGTGCGCATTGACCGGCGCCGCAAGCTGCCGGCGACGGTTTTGCTGCGTGCTCTGGGGTTTACCACCGAGGAATTGCTCAACTACTACCATGAGACTGAGTTTGTGCGCTTTGAAAAAGGCGGCAAGTACAGCAAGAGCATCAATGTTGAGCGCTTGCCGGAGTTGCGGGCGGTGCGCGACGTGCGCGATCCCGAGACCAACAAAGTATTGGTGCTCAAGAACCGCAAATTCAACCGGCGCGCAATCGATCGTTTCCAGGAGCTCGGCCTTAAGTACCTTCCGGTGCAGAAAGAAGAGATTCTCGGCAAGGTGGCAGCGCACGATGTGATCGACGAATCCACCGGCGAGATCTTGATGGAATGCAACGAGCCCTTGACCGAAGAGAAGATTGAGATCCTGCGCAAATATAGCATCGAGGAACTCGAGGTCCTGTATATCGATGGACTCAATGTCGGTCCCTGGCTGCGCGACACCTTGATGGACGATAAAGTGGCGACCGCCGAAGAAGCCGTGATGGAGATTTACTCCCGCTTACGGCCCGGCGACCCGCCCACCCTTGAGTCGGCACAGAAGTTGTTTTACAACTTGTTCTTCAACCCGGAGCGTTACGATTTGAGCAAGGTCGGCCGGCTCAAGCTCAACTATAAGTTCGGGCTTTCAGAGCCGCTAGACAATTCAGTGCTCACCAAGAAAGATATCATGGAGACCGTGCGCTACCTGCTCAACTTGCGCGACGGCCGCGGCTCGGTCGATGACATCGATCACCTCGGCAACCGCCGGGTGCGCTCGGTCGGCGAGCTCCTCGAGAACCAATACCGCATCGGTTTGGTGCGCATGGAGCGGGCCATCAAGGAGCGCATGAGCCTGCAGGAGATTGAAACGCTCATGCCGCATGATTTGATCAACGCCAAGCCAGTCTCGGCGGTGATCAAGGAATTCTTCGGATCGAGCCAGCTCTCCCAATTCATGGACCAGACCAACCCGCTCAGCGAGGTGACGCACAAACGTCGCCTCAGCGCGTTGGGCCCGGGCGGGTTGACCCGCGAGCGAGCCGGTTTCGAGGTGCGGGACGTACACAACACGCATTACGGCCGCATTTGTCCGATCGAGACGCCGGAAGGTCCGAATATTGGCCTGATCGCGTCGCTCTCAACCTATGCGCGGGTCAATGAGTTCGGTTTTGTCGAGACTCCCTATCAGACGATCAAGAGCGGTCGGATCACGAGCGAGGTGAAATTCTATAGTGCGCTGGAGGAGGAAAACCACATCATCGCCCAGGCCAATGCCACTCTCGACGCCCGGGGTCGCCTGACTCAGGCCCAAGTGCCGTCGCGCCAAAACGGCGAGTTCGTCATTGTGACGCCGGATCAGGTGGATCTGATGGATGTATCGCCCAACCAGCTCGTCTCGGTGGCGGCCTCGCTGATTCCCTTCCTGGAGAACGACGACGCCAACCGCGCGCTGATGGGTTCGAACATGCAGCGCCAGGCGGTGCCGCTAATCCGCACCGATTCACCGCTCATCGGCACCGGCCTCGAATCAACCGTTGCGCGCGATAGCGGGGTATGCGTGGTCGCGCGGCGCGACGGCGTGATCGATTCGGTGGACGCCACGCGCATCGTGGTCAAGGCTTCGGGCGCGACCAGCGGCGAAGTCGGCAGCGAGGTCGATATCTACAACCTGATCAAATTCCAGCGCAGCAACCAGAACACCTGCCTTAACCAGAAGCCGATTATTAAGCGCGGCGATCGAGTCAAGGCGGGCGATGTGTTGGCGGACGGTGCGGCCACCCAGTTGGGTGAGTTGGCGCTCGGCCAAAACGTGTTGGTGGCGTTTATGCCCTGGGGCGGATACAACTTCGAAGACTCGATTCTGATTAGCGAGCGGTTGGTGAAAGAAGACCAGTTCACCTCGATTCATATCGAGGAGCTTGATTGCATTGCGCGCGACACCAAGCTTGGCCGCGAAGATATCACCCGGGACATTCCGAACGTCGGCGAGGACGCTTTAAGAAACCTGGATGAAAGCGGTATCGTGCGCATCGGCGCCGAGGTAGTGCCCGGCGATATCTTGGTTGGCAAGATCACACCCAAGGGCGAAACGCAGCTCTCACCCGAAGAAAAATTGCTCCGCGCCATTTTCGGCGAGAAGGCCGGCGATGTGCGCGACACGTCGCTGCGGGTCCCGCCCGGCATCAGCGGCACGGTGATCAACGCGCGGGTGTTTTCCCGCAAAGGTGTGGACAAGGACGAGCGCACGCGCGAGATCGAAGACAGCGAAGAAGCGCGCCTGTTGAAGGATCAGAATGACGAGATCAAAATCATCAGCGAGTCGGCCCGGCAGAAGATCCACAAGCTGATCCGGGGCAAGACTGCTTCGGCGCGGATCGTCGACTCCAAGGGTAAAACGATAGTCTCCAAGGGAAAGCCGTTTTCCGATGAAGTGCTCGAGGCGCTACCCGACGTTTCCTGGCGCGACATCAGCGTTGAAGACGACAAGGCCAACGAGAAGATCGAACGGGTGCTGGAGAATTATAACGAGCAGGTTGAGTTGGTTAACGATGGTGTTCGGCGACAAGATCAATCGCATGAAAAAGGGCGATGAGCTGCCACCGGGCGTCATTAAAATGGTGAAAGTGTTTGTCGCTATTAAACGCAAGTTGTCGGTCGGCGACAAGATGGCTGGCCGGCACGGCAACAAGGGCGTTATTTCCCGGGTGCTGCCCGAGGAGGATATGCCCTATTTGCCGGACGGACGGCCGGTGGATATCGTGCTCAATCCGCTCGGCGTGCCGTCGCGCATGAATGTCGGCCAGGTCTTGGAGACCCACTTGGGCTGGGCGGCGCGCGAGCTCGGTCGGCAGATCCAGGTTATGTTGGATGAGGGGGCAGGCGCCGATACGGTGCGTGCAGGCCTCAAGGAAATATACGCCGATAAGGAGATTGGCGCATTCATCGACGATCTTTCGTCCGCGGAGGTGGTGCGCTTGGGGCGCAGTCTGTGGGACGGCGTGCGCATGTCGACGCCGGTTTTCGACGGCGCCAAGGAGGCCGATATTCGAACGCTTCTGAAAGAAGCCGGATTGCCCAACACCGGTCAGACGGCGCTATTTGACGGCCGGTCGGGCGAGCCGTTTCGCAGCGATATCACGGTCGGTTCTATGTACATGATGAAGTTGCATCATTTAGTCGATGATAAGATCCATGCCCGCTCAATTGGTCCATATTCGCTGGTGACGCAGCAGCCGCTGGGCGGCAAAGCTCAGTTTGGCGGCCAGCGCCTCGGCGAAATGGAAGTGTGGGCAATGGAAGCGTATGGGGCGGCCTACTGTTTGCAAGAGTTTTTGACGGTCAAGAGCGATGATGTCGCCGGCCGTACCCGTATGTACGAGGCCATCGTTAAGGGAGAGCAGGTGCTCGAGTCCGGACTGCCGGAAGCTTTCAACGTGTTGGTCAAGGAGCTTCAAAGCCTGTCACTCGATGTGGAGTTGCTCGAGAACGAACCGGACCAGCCCTCTGTTGCTCGGTCCTAATTAGAAGCTGTTAGCGAACGGAGCGAGCGTTACAGCCACTTACCCCCGCAGGGGGAAGGAGATCGTCTTGAAGGACATCTTCATCAATTTTTTCGAAAAACCGAAAGACCCCTTGAGCTTCTCCGCGATCCGCATCGGGCTCGCGAGCCCGGCAACGATTCGCGAGTGGTCGCACGGTGAGGTGAAGAAGCCTGAGACTATTAACTACCGCACCTTCAAACCGGAGCGGGATGGATTGTTCTGCGCGAAGATCTTCGGCCCGGTCAAGGACTACGAGTGTAACTGCGGCAAGTATAAGCGCATGAAACACCGTGGCGTGGTCTGCGAAAAATGCGGCGTTGAGGTCATTCAGAGCAAAGTGCGGCGTGAGCGCATGGGTCACATCAACCTGGCGACGCCGGTGGCGCATATTTGGTTTCTCAAGAGCCTCCCCAGCCGTATCGGCACGTTGCTCGATATCACGCTCAAGGAGCTTGAGAAGGTTCTCTACTGTGAAGCGTACATCGTGCTCGATCCCAAACAGACCCCGCTTGAGAAGGGCCAGATCATTCTCGAAGACAAGTACCACCGTTTTCAAGAAGAGTTCGGTCGCGACGGTTTCCGGGCTGAGATGGGCGCTGAGGCTATTCAAGAGCTGCTCAAGCAGGTTGATTTGGATCAGCTTACCGAGCAGCTCCGCAAAGAGATGCGCGTGTCCACCTCGGATGCCCGACGTAAGAAGGTGGCGAAGCGCCTGAAGGTGGTGGAGGCGTTCCGAGGTTCCGGCAACCGTCCCGAGTGGATGGTCCTCGAGGTCATCCCGGTTATCCCGCCCGATCTGCGACCTCTGGTGCCGCTCGACGGCGGGCGCTTTGCCACTTCGGATCTCAATGATTTGTATCGGCGGGTGATCAATCGCAATAACCGGCTCAAGCGCTTGCAGGAGCTCAACGCGCCCGAGATCATCGTCCGCAACGAGAAACGCATGTTACAGGAGGCGGTCGACGCCTTATTTGACAACGGCCGCCGCGGCAAAGCCATCACCGGCCCCAATAAGCGGCCGCTCAAGTCGCTCTCGGACATGCTGAAAGGCAAGCAGGGCCGCTTCCGTCAGAACCTGCTCGGCAAACGCGTGGATTATTCCGGCCGTTCGGTCATTGTCGTCGGTCCTGAGTTGAAACTGCATCAATGCGGCTTGCCGAAGATCATGGCCCTGGAGCTCTTCAAACCGTTTATCTACAACAAGCTCGAGGAGCGCGGCTACGTTACCACGATCAAGAGTGCCAAGCGCATGGTGGAGAAGGAGCGGCCGGAGGTATGGGACATCCTGGAAGAGGTGATCCGCGAGCATCCGGTCATGCTCAACCGCGCCCCGACCCTGCACCGCTTGGGGTTCCAGGCCTTTGAGCCGATCCTGATCGAGGGCAAAGCTATCCAGCTGCATCCGCTGGTGTGCGTCGCGTTCAATGCCGATTTCGACGGCGACCAGATGGCGGTGCACGTGCCGCTCTCCGTCGAGGCGCAAATGGAAGCGCGCGTGCTGATGATGTCGACGAACAACATTCTGTCGCCGGCGCATGGCAGCCCGATCATTGTCCCCACTCAAGACGTCGTGCTGGGTTGCTACTACATGTCGCGCGAGCGCGCTTTTGCCAAGGGCGAGGGCAAGATCTTCTCGAGCCTGGACGAACTGCGCCAAGCCTATGATGCGGGCGTGGCCGATCTGCAGGCCCGTGTCAAGGTGCGCATTGACGGCCAATTGGTTGAGACGGTGGTTGGCCGGGTGTTGATATACGAGGTTATTCCGGAGGGAATCCCCTTTTCGTCCATTAACAAGGTGCTCGATAAGAAGTCGCTGGCTGCCTTGATTGATATGTGTTATCGGGCCGGTGGTCAAAAGAAAACCGTCCTCCTGGCCGATCGCCTGCGCACCTTGGGGTTCCAGTACGCGACCCGGGCTGGTATTTCCATCTGTATGGACGACATGCGCGTTCCTAGTGGCAAGGCCGACATCATCCAGCGCGCCACCGATGAGCTCACCGAGGTCTCCAACGAGTATACCGAAGGTCTGATCACCGATGGCGAGCGCTACAACAAGGTGATCGACGTGTGGGCTGAAGCCACCGAGGTGGTGGCCAAGGAGATGATGAATGAAATCGGCACCGAAATCGTCACCAGCCAAAGCGGCGAGACCCGACGAACGCCAAGCTTCAATTCGATTTATATGATGGCTGACTCGGGCTCACGCGGCTCGCAGCAACAGATCCGGCAGCTCGCCGGCATGCGCGGCCTGATGGCGAAGCCGTCGGGCGAAATTATCGAAACGCCGATTACCGCCAACTTCCGCGAAGGTCTGACGGTGCTGCAGTACTTCATCTCGACGCACGGCGCCCGCAAGGGGCTTGCGGACACGGCCCTCAAGACCGCCAACTCCGGCTATCTGACGCGCCGGCTCGTGGATGTGGCCCAGGATGCCGTGATTACCTTACAGGACTGCAACACCCTCGACGGTATCTACATGACGCCGCTGGTCGAGGGCGGCGAGATCATTCAGTCGCTGTCCGAACGTATTTTGGGACGCGTGGCGCTTGAAGACATCAAGGACCCGATCACCGGCGAGGTGCTGATAAAGTCCAACCAAGAGATCGATGAAACGTTGGTGGATAAGATTCGCGACGCCGGCATAGAGAAAGTCCGCATTCGGTCGGTGCTCACCTGCCGTGCCCCAGACGGCGTGTGCGTTGAGTGCTATGGCCGCGACCTGGCGCGCGGCATGAAGGTCAACATGGGCGAGGCGGTGGGCGTGATCGCGGCCCAGTCAATCGGCGAACCGGGCACCCAACTCACCATGCGCACCTTTCACATCGGTGGCGCCGCGACGCGGCGGGCCGAACAGAGCTCACAGGAAAACCGGACGGCTGGCGCCGTGCGCTTCCACAACCTGACCACCGTTGCGAAAAAGGAGCAGGGCCGCGAAATTCTGATCGTCATGAATCGGAACGGCGAGCTGGCCATCGTCGATGAGAGCGGACGCGAACGCGAGAAGTACGTGATGGTTTACGGCGCGCGCTTGTTCGTGAAGGAAGGCCAGATGGTCGAGCCGGGCACCGCCTTGGCGGAGTGGGATCCGTTCGCCAACCCCATCCTGACCGAGGCGCCCGGGGTGGTCAAGTTCGGCGACATCCTGCTGGGCGTCACCATGGAAGAAAAGGTCGACGACGTGACCGGTTTGATCAGCCGGGTGATCGTCGAATCAAAGGACCCGGACGCGCGGCCGCGTATTTCCATCAAGGACCGGGCGGAGCCCACGCGCACCCTTAAGATCGCCGGCGGCAACGCCATGGCGCGGTACCTGATGCCGGTGGGCGCCAACATCCTCGTGAACGAAGGCATGGAGGTCGAGGCCGGCGATGTGTTGTCGAAGATCCCGCGCGAAACGACCAAGACCAAGGATATCACGGGCGGCTTGCCGCGCGTGGCCGAGCTCTTTGAGGCCCGCAAGCCCAAGGATGTGGCGATCATCAGCGAGATCGACGGAACGGTTCATTTCGGCAAAGATCTCAAGGGCAAACGGCGGGTGGTGATCACCCCTGAAATCGGCGAACCGAAGGAATATGCAATTTCCAAGGGCAAACATATCAGCGTACACGAAGGTGATTTCATCCGGGCCGGCGAGGCGCTGATGGATGGCTCGGCAAATCCGCACGACATCCTGAGGGTGCTGGGTGAGAAAGAATTGGCCAAGTACTTAGTCAATGAAATTCAAGAGGTTTATCGCCTCCAGGGTGTGCGCATCAACGACAAACACGTTGAAGTTATCGTGCGCCAGATGCTGCGCCGTAGTCGGGTGAAAGAGGTGGGCGACACCAATTTCCTTGTGGATGAACAAGTTGACCGGTATACCTTCGAGGAGGAGAACGAGCGTGTCATCCAGGCTGGCAACAAACCCGCGATTGGCGAACCGATGCTCCTCGGAATTACGAAGGCGGCGCTGGCATCCGACAGCTTCATCTCGGCCTCGTCGTTCCAAGAGACCACCAAGGTATTGACCGAAGCAGCCATCCAAGGCAAGGTCGACCACCTCAACGGGTTGAAAGAAAATGTCATTATGGGGCGGTTGATTCCGGCTGGAACGGGTCTGGGGCGCTACAAGCGGATGGAGCTCGATGTGGACTTGCCTGAGGAGGGGGCGGAGCAAAAGGAAGTACCGGAGTCACCCCTGGTTGTGGAAGCTGGATTGGCTAATGCTTGAGAAGCTGCCCTTTCTGTGAATACCACACCTATTCCACCGAAAAGATTAAAAAACCTTGACACTTGGGAGGATATCTCTCTACTATCCTGGCTCCCAAAATTCCAAGCGCCACCCGTAATGGGAAGGCGCGCGGAAAGAGAGGTTGATGGATGCCGTCGATTAACCAGCTGGTTCGGGAAGCAAGGCGTATCGTCCGTTCTAAGACGAAAGCCCCGGCCATGAAGGATTGTCCGCAAGTCCGGGGCGTTTGTGTCCGAGTTTACACGACCACCCCTAAAAAACCCAACTCGGCGCTGCGTAAGGTGGCCCGTGTGCGTTTGACCAATGGGATAGAAATAACTACGTACATCCCCGGTGTTGGCCACAATTTGCAGGAGCACTCGGTGGTCCTGATTCGGGGCGGCCGCGTCAAGGATCTTCCCGGCGTTCGCTACCATGTCATCCGCGGTGCCCTCGATGCGGTTGGGGTGCAAGGTCGCAAACGCAGCCGATCTAAGTACGGTGCCAAGCGGCCTAAGTAGCAAGCGATCGTTAGCGAGCAACGCGAGCTTACGAACGCTTGTCCCGTCTCGCGAAGCGGGATGGGACCATGAGGAGAGAAAAACTAAATGCCTCGTCGTCGTGAAGTTCCAAAACGGAAGATTGTCCCTGATCCGAAGTATCACGATCGGATAGCTGGCGAAGTTCGTCAATAATCTCATGCGCCGAGGCAAGAAGTCTATAGCCGAGCAAATTTTTTATGGCGCCATGGATGTCATCGAGCAGCGCACCAAAGACGATCCCCTCAAGACATTTAAGAAAGCGCTCGACAACGTCAAACCGGTATTGGAGGTGAAGGCTCGTCGGGTGGGTGGTGCGACCTATCAGGTGCCGGTTGAAATACGGCCGCAGCGGCGTACCGCCCTGGGGATGCGTTGGCTGATAGTTTATTCCCGCGAACGGGGTGAGAAGACCATGATGGAACGATTAGCGGCAGAGGTCATCGATGCCGCCAACAACCGCGGGGTGGCTATTAAGAAGCGTGAAGACACACATAAAATGGCCGAGGCAAATAAGGCCTTCGCGCACTATCGGTGGTAGTTCTGTTTGGTTGGTTGGGTTTGTGCAGTACCCAAGTATGACTTTTGGCTCTTTGAAAACCTGAGCAGGCGAACAACTTCCAATATTACCCATTCCTGACGGGTGGACTCCGCCTCCGCTAGGGGGCACATGGCGTCCGGCCGTATTCTCAAAGAAGTATTTTTCCCCAGTGCTTTTCAAATCGCTTCGTAATGGTGGAAAACAATCATGATTGAAGAGACTGTTACGAAGTTTTGCCTTGTATGAGATTAAGATTATGACGATGTGTTTTCCTGCTCCGGTGACGTTAAGAATATCGGTGGGTGCGGCGATATGCCGCTCTCAGGGTGCGCATTGCGCAAAGGAGTGAGTGATGGCCAAGGAGAAATTCCAGAGGACGAAGCCGCATGTGAACGTGGGGACAATCGGCCATGTGGATCATGGAAAGACCACGCTGACATCCGCGATAACGAAGGTGCAGGCGAGGCGGGGGATGGCCAAGTTCCAATCGTACGATGAAGTGGCGAAGGCGTCGATATCGCAGGGGCGGCGGAATGAAATGAAGATATTGACCATAGCGACGAGCCACGTGGAATACGAGAGCGAGAAGCGGCACTACGCGCACGTGGACTGTCCGGGCCACGCGGACTACATCAAGAACATGATCACGGGTGCGGCGCAGATGGACGGGGCGATATTGGTGGTGAGCGCGGAAGACGGGCCGATGCCGCAGACGCGGGAGCATATATTGTTGGCGCGGCAGGTGAACGTGCCGGCCATGGTGGTGTTTTTGAACAAGGCGGATTTGGTGGACGACAAGGACTTGTTGCAGTTGGTGGAGCTGGAGGTACGGGATCTGCTGACGTCGTACAAGTTTCCGGGGGACAAGATACCGGTGATAACGGGGAGCGCGTTGAAGGCGATGCAGTCGGAAGATGCGAACGCGCCGGAGTGCAAGCCGATATTGGATTTACTGAAGGCGTTGGACGAATCGATACCTGAGCCGGTGCGGGACGTGGACAAGCCGTTTTTGATGCCGGTGGAGGATGTATTTTCGATATCGGGGCGCGGGACGGTGGCGACGGGGAGAGTGGAGCGCGGGATAGTGAGGGTACAGGATACGATAGAGGTTGTGGGATTTCGGGAGACGCAGAAGACGGTGGTGACGGGAGTGGAGATGTTTCGGAAGTTATTGGATGAGGGGCGAGCGGGAGACAACATCGGGTGTTTGCTGCGGTCGATCAAGAAGGAAGAGATCGAGCGGGGGCAGGTATTGGCGAAGCCGGGGAGCATCACGCCGCACACGAAGTTCAAGGCGGAGGTGTACGTACTGTCGAAGGAAGAGGGCGGGCGGCACACACCGTTTTTCAATAATTATCGGCCGCAGTTTTATTTTCGGACGACGGACGTGACGGGGACGGTGAAGTTGGCGGAGGGGACGGAGATGATCATGCCGGGAGACAACACGCAGATGGAGGTAACGTTGATCACGCCAATCGCGATGGAGAAGGAGCTACGGTTTGCGATACGGGAAGGCGGCAAGACGGTGGGCGCCGGGGTAATCACCGAGATCATTGAATAAGGTGGGACGATGAATATTCCAAAAATAAGAATTAGGCTTAAGGCATACGATCATAAGCTGCTTGATCAATCGGCTGGAGAAATAATCGAGACCGCACGTCAAACGGGCGCAAAGGTCTCGGGTCCAATCCCGCTGCCGACCCGCATCAGCCGCTATACCGTTTTGCGCTCACCGCATGTGGATAAAAAGTCACGGGAGCAGTTTGAGATACGGGTGCATAAACGCTTGCTCGATATCCTCGAACCGACCCAGCAGACCTTGGATGCTTTGATGAAACTCGATCTGTCCGCGGGTGTGGACGTCGAGATTAAGTCGTGAGGTCATAAGACTATGCCAACCGTGGATGTCTGGAATTTGGAGCACGAAAAGGTTGGTACGCTGGACCTGGCGGATGATGTTTTCGGCGTTGCATCGCGCGATTATTTGCTCTGGGAAGTGGTCAAAAACCAACGGGCGCGTATGCGTGGCGGCACCGCCTCCACGAAGAGGCGCGGCGAGGTCAGCGGCACGGGAAAGAAGCCGTACAAACAGAAGCATACCGGCCGCGCGCGGCAAGGATCCCTACGCGGTCCGCACATGCGCGGCGGCGGGGTCGCCTTCGGTCCGCACCCCCGATCGTATAGTTACTCGGTTCCCAAGAAAGTTCGGAAGGAAGCGTTGCGCACCGCACTGAGCAATCAGACGCGCGAACAAAAACTTGTGGTGGTAAAAGACTTCGAACTTCCCGAGATAAAAACAAAACGTTTGGCTGACGTGTTAAGGAAGTTCGGACTGGCGAAGGGCCTGCTGGTGGATGCGAAGGTCAACGACAAGCTAAAGAAATCAACGCGCAACCTTCGAACATTCGCCTTTCGGCCGATAGAAGGGCTGAACCTGGTCGAGCTGCTCCAGTACGAAAACCTGATGATCAGCGCAGCCTCGCTCAAGAAGCTCGAGGGGGATTTGAGGCCATGAAAAAGCCTACCGACATCATCCTGCGGCCCTTGGTGACCGAAAAGAATAATATGCTTCAGGAAAAGACCAACCAGGTGGTCTTTCGGGTGGCGAAGCACGCGAACAAGATTGCCATTCGTGAAGCGGTTGAGAAGCTCTTTAAGGTGCGGGTGATGGAGGTTCGGACGATTCGGTGCCCGCTCCGTAGTCGACGGGTGGGCCGTAACGTCGGCCTTCGGCCTTCATGGAAGAAAGCAATTGTGCGCCTCCGAGAGGGCGACAAGATTGAGTTCTTCAGCGGGGTATAAGGCAGAAAGAAGCTCATAGAGGTACTCATGGGAATTAAATCATACAAACCAACCAGCCCCGGACCGCCGGCACATGACGGTAAACGATTATACCGTCCTCACCAAGAAGAGGCCGGAAAAGCAGTTAACCGTGGCCAAGCGGCGGAACAATGGCCGCAACAACCAAGGTCGGATAACGGTGCGCCATCATGGCGGCGGCCATAAACGAAAGTTACGCCTCATCGACTTTAGGCGCGAAAAGCTCAACGTGCCGGCCCGGGTGGCGGCGATCGAGTATGAACCTAATCGCTCAGCTTTTATAGCGTTACTGCATTATATCGATGGGGTAAAGTCCTACATTCTTTGGCCGGTCGATCTCAAGATTGGCGACATGGTAATTGCTTCAGAAACAGCGGATATTCGTGCGGGGAACCACCTGCCGCTGAACTCCATTCCGTTGGGTACGGCGATTCATAATATCGAGATCAAGCGCGGTAAAGGCGGGCAGCTTATTCGATCGGCTGGCTCGGCGGGCCAACTGATGGCGAAAGAAGGGCCGCACGTGCAAATTCGTTTGCCATCAGGTGAAGTTCGCAAAGTTAATCGGGAGTGTTGGGCCACCATTGGGCAAGTGGGCAATATCGAATATGAAAATATTACGATAGGCAAGGCGGGCCGGACCCGGTGGCGCGGGATTCGACCAACCGTACGCGGGGTGGCGCAGAATCCAGTTGATCATCCCCATGGTGGCGGTGAAGGGCGTGCGGGCCAAGGCAATCCGCATCCTGTTTCCCCGTGGGGATGGAAGACCAAAGGTTACAAGACTCGGAAAAACCGCAGAACAGACAAGTGGATTGTTCGTCGGCGAAACGCGAAATAACCCGAGGAGATGAGCGAGGAGTCTCACGTGGCACGATCGGTAAAAAAAGGCCCATTCGTTGACAAGCATGTGATGACGAAGGTTCTGAATGCGCAAAAAAGCGGAGATCGCAAGGTCATCAAGACCTGGTCGCGTCGATCGACCATTGTGCCGGAAATGGTGAACCTCACCTTTGCGGTGCACAACGGCAATAAATTCATCCCGGTGTTTGTCACGGAGAATATGGTGGGCCACAAACTGGGTGAGTTTTCGCCGACCAGAACATTTCGTGGGCATTCAGGCGACCGCAAGACCAAGCCCAAGCCAGGTAAGAAAGGCTAGGTGAGGAATGAGTCGACGTGGGAAAGCAAGAAAGGCGCTGAACGCCTCGGTGCGCGAGCACCTTAAGCACAAGACGGCCCAACTCAAATATCTGAGAATTGCTCCGCGCAAAGTACGGGTCGTGATCGATACCATACGCGGGCTCAAGGTAGACGCGGCGCTCGCGATCCTCGACTTTACCCAAAAATCGGCGGCCCCTCCCGTGGCAAAAATGTTGCGCGCCGCTGTGGCGAATGCCGCCAGTGCCGAGAACGTGGACGTCGACGCCTTGGTGATTAAGGACATTCGGGTCGATCAAGGGCCGATGCTCAAACGTTTTATGCCGCGCGCTATGGGCAGGGCCACTCGCATTCAAAAGAAGAGCAGTCACGTGTACTTAGAATTGGAAGAGAAGGTTTAAGTAAGGAGGGTTCCTTGGGCCAAAAAGTTAATCCCATAGGATTTCGGTTGGGCATCATCCGCTCCTG
The DNA here is from genome assembly GCA_963754925.1 of uncultured delta proteobacterium. Lineage (GTDB taxonomy): Bacteria > Myxococcota > B64-G9 > B64-G9 > B64-G9 > CAVWHX01. Next base: position 463,181 of record CAVWHX010000003.1, on the reverse strand, counting down.
GGATTCCAAGTGGGTATCGAAGAAGAACTACGCCAAGTGGCTGCACGAGGATATTAAGTTACGGCGCTACATCCGTAAGAACCTTGGCCGAGCTGGCATCTCAAGGGTCTTCATCGAGCGGGCTGGAGATAAGGCTAAGGTCAATGTACATACCGCGCGACCTGGAATTGTCATCGGCAAGAAGGGCGCCGGGGTCGAGAGCCTCAAGAAGGACTTACAGAAACTGGTCGTCAGCGAAATCTTTTTGAATATTCGTGAGGTGCGTAAGGCCGAAGTGGATGCGCAACTGGTGGCCGAAAATGTCGCCACCCAGTTGGAAAACCGCATCGCCTTTCGGCGTGCCATGAAGAAAGCGGTCTCCACCTCGCTTAAAGTTCGGGGCCAAGGGCATCAAGATTCGTTGTTCGGGACGATTGGCGGGCGCTGAAATGGCGCGAACGGAATGGTATCGCGAAGGTCGCGTGCCGCTCCATACGTTGCGGGCCGACATCGACTATGGCACCGCAACCGCCCATACGACGTATGGCTGCATCGGTGTAAAGGTCTGGATATTCCGCGGCGAGGTGTTGGATAACAGCCGCCGTACGCCAGTCGCCGAGTAGGTTGACGAGAGCGCCGAGAGAGCGCCAGGAGAGACGAGATGCTGCAACCAGCTAAAGTCAAATGGAGAAAGATTCAGAAGGGCAAGATGCGTGGTAAGGCGTACCGTGGATCGAGCCTTTCGTTTGGCGATAGCGGCTTGATGGCTACCGGTTGTGGGTGGGTCACGGCGCGCCAGATCGAGGCCGGCCGCGTGGCCATCACCCGACATATCAAGCGCGGCGGTAAGGTTTGGACGCGCATCTTTCCGGATAAGCCCATCACCAAGAAACCGCTCGAAACCCGCATGGGCAAGGGCAAAGGCGCACCCGAGGATTGGGTGTGCGTGGTAAAGCCAGGGCGAATGTTGTTTGAGCTGCAGGGAGTCGAGGACGATGTTGCGCGCGAGGCATATCGGCTTGCGACGCACAAGCTGCCGGTGCCCACGAAGGCCATCTTTCGCAAGGAGGAGTTATGAAGGCGAAAGAATACCGTGAGCGTCCGATTGAGGAACTTCGCCACATGGTTGAAGATCTGAGGCAGGATGTTTTCAATTTGCGGTTTCAGCACGCCACCGGGCAGCTCGATGACGTATCAAAGCTGCGCCAGACAAAGCGCGCGTTGGCGGTGGTGGAAACGCTGATCCGGGAGCACGAGTTGGGTATTCGCACGCTCACCAGCCGTCCGGAGGTTGGGTGACCACCGATGGCGTCAGATGAGGAGCCAGGATATGGCAGGCAGGGTTAAAGGACAAGGCAAGGTTCAAGTGGGTACCGTTGTCGGTGACAAGATGAATAAGACCGTCGTGGTCGAGGTTCATAGCACCGTTTTGCATTCTCGGTATAAAAAGTTCGTTCATCGGCATAAGAACTTCAAGGCTCACGACGAGGCTCGGGCCAGTCACCTGGGCGATCGTGTCGAGATAGTCGAATCGCGACCGTTGAGTAAAACCAAGCGTTGGCGAGTGCGTCGAGTGCTCGAGCGTGCGGTCGAATAGGGTGGAAGCTCGGTGGCGGTGAGAAGATGGGCATAAGGAGACAGTCATGATTCAGCTGCGAACCGTGCTTAACGTCGCGGATAATTCCGGGGCAAAGCGCGTTCAGTGCATCAAGGTGCTGGGGGGATCGAGACGAAAGTATGCCTGGATCGGAGATGTGATCGTGGTTTCGGTCAAGGAGGCCCTGCCGGAGTCAAAAGTTAAGAAGGGCGAGGTGCGGCGGGCGGTGATCGTGCGCGTGGCAAAAGAGGTGGCCCGGCCGGACGGCACCTACATAAAATTTGATGACAACTCGGCGGTGCTGATCAGCCCCCAACTCGAGCCGATCGGAACCCGTATCTTTGGACCGGTGGCGCGTGAACTGCGCAGCCGCAAGTTCATGAAGATCATCTCCTTGGCTCCCGAAGTGTTGTGATTCGGTAAGAGAGGCGAGTAATGAGGATTAAGAAGAACGACATTGTGGTGGTGCGGAGTGGCCGCGATCGTGGCCGGCGCGGCAAGGTACTGGAGTTGCTTGAACAGCGCACCCGGATACGGGTCGAAGGCATCAATACCGTCAAGCGCCACGTTAAAGCCGGGCGTGATAAGAAGGCCCCGCAGGGTGGGATTATTGACGTGAACGCGCCCATTCACATCTCGAAGGTGCGCTTGGTCTGCAGCAAATGCAACCAGCCCACCATCGCCGGGATGCGTTCTCTTGAGGACGGTAAGCGCGTACGGTATTGCAAGAAGTGTAACGAGAGCCTCGATAAGTAATGTGAGAGAGAGGGCGTTATGGCTCGATTGAAGGAATTGTACGAGAAGGAAGTCGTTCCCAAGATGATGGCGGAGTTTGGGTACAAGAACCGCATGCAGGTTCCGCGCCTGAATAAGATCGTCATCAATATGGGGTTGGGGGAGGCCCTGCAGAACCCGAAGATTCTTGAGTCGTCGGTGAAAGAAGTCGCGGCAATCGCCGGCCAGAAGCCGGTGGTGACGAAATCGCGCAAGTCGATCGCCAACTTCAAGCTGCGCGAGGGGCAATCTATCGGCGCCATGGTCACCTTGCGGCGCGATCGCATGTACGAGTTTTTCGATCGCTTGGTGAGCATTGCCATCCCCCGGGTGCGTGACTTCAAGGGCATTTCAAGCCGTTCGTTCGATGGCAGAGGCAGCTTTAGTATGGGAATCCGCGAGCAGATCATCTTTCCCGAAATTGATTACGACAAGATTGAGAAAATAAAAGGCATGAACATCACCATCGTCACCACCGCCAAGACTGATGAAGAGAGCCGTTCATTGCTGGGCTACTTAGGGATGCCGTTTAGGCGTAACTGAAATAAGGAGAGGCTCCTGTGGCTAAGACGTCAAAGGTTATTCGAGCGACTCGCAAAACGAAATTCAAAGTGCGCCAGCACAACCGCTGTCCATTGTGTGGTCGGCCGCGCGCCTATTTGCGAAGGTTTTCAATGTGCAGAATCTGCTTCCGCAACCTCGCCCTGGTGGGGGAGATTCCCGGCGTAATCAAGGCGAGCTGGTAGGCAGGCGCAGAGGTGACCAGGTGATGCTCGTACCGTGCAAATTCGATGAAGGAGATAGTAGACCATGTCGTCTATAACCGATCCGATCGGCGATATGTTGGTTCGCATCCGCAATGCCGCTAAGGCCGCCAAGGATGAAGTCGCGATGCCTGCTTCAAAACCGAAGGCGCGCTTGGCAGAGATCCTCAAGCGCGAGGGGTACATCACCGACTACACGACGGTGCCGGATCGTCTGCAGGGGCTATTGGTTATCAAGCTGCGTTACAACGAGGATGGGCGGTCAGTCATTCGCGGTATAAAACGGCAGAGTCGGCCCGGACGTCGCAAGTATGTTTCCAGCGACAAGTTGCCGAGAATTCGCAACGGGTTGGGAACCGCGATCATTTCCACCTCGCGCGGTGTACTCACGGATCGCGAGGCGCGCACAGCTAAAGTGGGCGGCGAAGTCATATGCGCGGTTTGGTAGTGGCAACCCACGGGAGAGGTTCGTCGTGTCACGGATAGGAAAAAAAGCAATAACGATTCCGAGCGGTATCAACGTCAAGGTTGATGACAACCGGGTATCGGTTCAAGGGCCGAAGGGTAAGCTCACCCAAGAGATAGCCGCGGGTATATCGGTTGCCGTCGAAAAGGGCAAGGTGCTCGTGCGTCGCAGCGATGATGAACGCAGCACGCGGGCCAAACACGGACTCATCCGAGCGCTGATACAAAATATGATCGTGGGCACTTCCCAGGGTTTTGAGCGTTCCCTGGATATCAACGGCGTTGGCTACCGAGCTGAGATCAAAGGGCGGAATATCGTACTGTACCTGGGTTACTCGCATCCGATTGAATACCAGATTCCTCAGGGAGTTGAGGTTGTGGTCGAGAAGCAGACTCGGCTTATCGTACGGGGCCCTGATAAAGAGGCCGTCGGAAAAACGGCCTCGAAAATCCGTTCATTCCGCGTCCCGGATCCGTATAAGGCCAAGGGTATTGCCTACGTGGGTGAAGTTATTCGACGGAAAGCGGGTAAGAAGGCCATTGGATAACATAATGGCTGAGATAACCGCTTCGATGAGGTGAAGTAATGATTATTGATCGCAGTAGGAGAAGGTGGCTCAGGCGCAAGCGCAGCATTCGCAAGCGCCTATGCGGGACCGCTGAGCAACCGCGCTTGACGGTGTTCAAAAGCGCGCGGCATACCTATGCCCAGGTGATCGACGACGACAGTGGCAAAACCCTGGTGGCGGCCAGTACGGTTGAGAAAGAACTTCGCACCCAGGCTGATTCAGCTAAAAAGGCCGAGGCTGCAGCCAAGGTTGGTGAGCTTTTGGCCGAACGTTGTTTGTCGAAGGGCATTAAAGGTGGTGTTTGACCGGAATGGTTATCCGTACCACGGACGGGTTGCGAAACTTGCTGATGCCGCACGCGCTAAGGGCTTGTCGTTTTGACAGGAGGTAGCTTTTGAACGAGCCAGTGAATAACGAAACTGAGTTTACCGATCGGGTGGTGAGCATCAACCGCGTCGCGAAGGTGGTCAAGGGCGGGCGCCGGTTCAGCTTTAGCGCGATCGTGGTGGTTGGGGACGGCAACGGCACCGTTGGCATTGGCAAGGGTAAGGCCAATGAGGTGCCCGAGGCCATCCGTAAGGCCACTGAAAACGCCAAGAAACAATTGTTGAAGATTCCGATCGTCAACGGTACGATTCCCCACGAGGTGCTAGGACATTTTGGCGCTGGTCGAGTGATGCTTCGGCCGGCAGGTAAAGGGACGGGGGTCATTGCGGGTGGCGCGGTACGCGCTGTCATGGAAGTGGCCGGTGTTCGAGATATCCTAACCAAATGTATCGGCACCAGTAACCCACACAATGTGGTGCGGGCCACGCTTGCGGCGTTGGAGGACCTTGAGAGCATCGATGTTGTTGCAACCCGCAGAAATAAGACAATCGAGGAGTTATCGTAACCGCCGGCGCGACAAGCGATTGCAGGAGTTGGTCATGACAGGAAAACTGAAGATCACCATGAAAAAAAGCCGAAGCCATCGTTCGGAAAAGCAGAATCAAATCCTTGATGGACTGGGACTCAAAAAGCGCGAGCGATCGGTAATCCGGGAGGACACCCCGGCCATTCGTGGCATGATAGCCAAACTGTCGTTCATGTTGGATGTTGAGGAGTGCTAGTGGTTGTTGCTGAACGAAGAGAAGCTTACAACCACTTGTCCCTTCGAGCGAAGCGAGAAGGGGCTAGTCATTAGGAACATGAGTGTGTTTTGATTTCGTTTGGAGGATACGATGGGACTTGAGAAACTAACTTCCCCCAAAGGAGCCACATCCAGCCCGAAAAGGGTGGGTAGGGGCTGCGGCAGCGGAATAGGCGGGACATCCGGTCGGGGTAATAAAGGCCAGGGTTCGCGCACAGGAGCAAGCCGAAAAGCCGGGTTCGAGGGCGGTCAGATGCCCTTGCAGCGACGCATTCCCAAGCGCGGGTTCTACAACCCTTTTAGCAAGAAATATGTCGTGGTGCATTTGGGTGACTTGGCGCGTTTTGAGGCTCATGCCGTTGTCGATCCGGTGGTGTTAAAAGAGGCCGGACTCGTGCATCATGAATATGATTTGATTAAGATTCTCGGTGATGGCGAGGTGGGCAAAGCATTGACGGTACGCGCACAGGGATTCAGTAAATCAGCAAAAGAAAAAATCGAGTCCGCGGGAGGAACTGCTGAAGTGATCGCGGTGGTGAACAAGAAGGCAAACCGGTCCGGCGCGAGGTGATGAATTGCCATCGGTAATAGGAAATCTCTCTAAGATCCCAGAGTTGCGAAAGCGAATTCTTTTTTCGCTTTTCATGCTGGCGGTCTATCGAGTTGGCGTATTTGTATCCGTTCCGGGAGTGGATCGTGCGGTCGTGTCAAAATTCTTTGGCACCATGCGCGGATCGTTTTTTGGATTGTTCGATATGTTTTCGGGCGGTGCCCTGCGACAGATGTCCGTGTTTGCACTCGGCATCATGCCCTATATTAGCGCTTCAATCATCTTGCAGCTGCTGGCGGTGGTGGTGCCGGCCATCGAGCGGCTTCAAAAAGAAGGTGAAATGGGGCGCCGCAAAATCACCCAATATACGCGCTATGGCACCATCGTGTTGTCCATTATTCAGGGCTTAGGAATTTCGTTCTATCTAGAGAGCCAGAACATCGGTGGAGAGTTGGCAGTTCCCAATCCGGGTTGGGGATTTCGATTGATGACCATCATCTGCTTGACTGCCGGGACAGCTTTCATTATGTGGCTGGGCGAGCAGATCACCGAGCGCGGGATAGGGAACGGCATTTCATTGATTATTTGCGCTGGTATCGTGGCCGACTTCCCCAGTGCCGTGGTTAACACCGTGCGCTATGTTCAGCAGGGTATACTCCGGCCCTTCGTTGTGCTCGTGATCTTAGTGTTGGCGGTGATCGTGGTGGGGGTGATCATCTTCTTCGAACGAGGTCAGCGCCGTATTCCGGTGCAGTACGCCCGGCGCGTGGTCGGGCGCAAAATGTACGGCGGGCAGAGCACGCACCTGCCGTTGAAGGTGAACACCTCAGGCGTTATTCCGCCGATATTCGCCTCGTCGATTTTGATATTTCCCGGAACGTTGGCGAGTATCATCAACACCTCGTGGATGCACGATCTGCGATCGGCCCTCAACCCAGGCAGTTGGGGCTATGAGACCTTGTACGTAGTTTTGATTGTATTTTTCTGTTATTTTTACACCGCTGTCACCTTCAATCCAATGGACGTTGCCGATAATATGAAGAAGTACGGCGGTTATATTCCCGGCATTCGCCCGGGCAAGCAGACCGCCGTTTATATCGACAAGGTGCTGAGCCGGATTACTTTTGGCGGGGCGCTGTATATTTCGGCTGTGTGCGTTTTACCAACCGTTATGATTCAGCAATTCAACACGCCGTTTTATTTTGGCGGAACCTCGCTGTTGATCGTGGTGGGTGTTTGCTTGGATACGGTCTCACAAATCGAAACTCACTTGATCACCCGACATTACGATGGATTGACCGGTCCAAAAGGGCCGCGCATTCGTGGGCGTAGCTCCCGAGGTTGAGAGAAGTGAAAACGATGAACGTGATACTGAATCGGATGTTGAATCGGCGTGCGGACAGGTATGCAGGATGCGATCCTATAGGCGCTATATGAGGTACGAGGGAAGGCCCAACGAAATGCCCTTGTATCTGAAATCTGAGGCCGAAATCGAACGTATGCGGGCGTCCAATCAGATCGTTGCGCGTATCCTCCAGGCTATGCGTATGCATGCGCGGCCCAGCGTAACCACCCTTGAGCTTGATGAGTTGGCCGAGGGTTTAGCCCGCCGCGCCGGAGGATTGCCGGCGTTCAAGGGTTACCAAGGCGCGGGCCCCTATCCCTTTCCCGGGACATTGTGTACCTCGATCAACGAAGAGGTCGTCCATGGGATTCCTTCTGCCAAGCGAAAATTGCAGGAGGGAGATATCTTGAGTATCGATTGTGGGGTTGTGCTCGATGGATTTTACGGGGACGCTGCCATCACTGTTCCGATTGGAAAAGTTAGTGAGAAAGCTCTGCGGCTCATGCGGGTGACCGAAGAAGCCTTGGAGTTAGCCATTCACACCGTGGTGCCCGGCAACCGCATATCCGATATCGGCGCGGCAATTCAGGATCACGTTGAGGCGAATGGATTTTCGGTGGTGCGAGACTTTGTCGGTCACGGCGTGGGGCGGATGTTGCACGAGGAGCCTCAAATTCCGCACTATCGGAGCGCCGGCCATAACGAACGGTTGCGACCGGGAATGGTGTTGGCGATTGAGCCAATGGTCAACGAAGGCACCTGGGAAGTTGAGACCGGCGCGGATGGGTGGACGCAACGAACCAAGGATAGAAAGCTCTCGGCGCACTTCGAGCATTCGGTGGCTATTGGGAAGGACGGTCCTCTGGTGTTGTCACGCTTTGAGGCAGGAGAGAAGCTATGAAGGTACGAACGTCGGTTAAAAAGATTTGTAAAAAGTGTAGAATCATGCGCCGAAGGGGAATTGTGCGAGTTTTATGTGAAAATCCCCGGCATCGGCAACGTCAAGGATAAGTTTATGAAGCGCACCTCAGGCAGTCTGGCTATGTCAAAAGCTCCGGCCCAATGCTCACATACGTTAAGTATGCTCCGCTTGGGTCCTCGCTTTCTCCTTGCCACACAGCCTGATTCGCGCTTCTCTAAGGAGTATTAAAATGGCGCGTATTGCAGGTGTCGACCTGCCAAGGAACAAGCGAATTGTCGTGGCTCTGACATATTTGTATGGGATTGGGCGAACCCGTGCGGAGCAGATCCTCGCCGGGACCAAGATCGATCCCAGCAAACGCACCGATGTCCTGACCGAGGACGAGGTGCGACTCTTACGTGAGTTTATCGACGCGAACTATAAGGTCGAAGGCGATCTGCGCCGTGAAGTGTCGATGAATGTTAAGCGGCTAATGGATTTGAACACCTACCGAGGGTTGCGGCACCGGAAGGGCTTGCCGGTGCGGGGGCAGCGTACGCACACGAACGCGCGCACCCGAAAAGGTCCGCGCAAGGGCATCCTGACCAAGAAGAAGCCGGCCGCAGCCTCACCGGCTGCCGAAGGGTAGTTGTTGTGCACTGCGGCTCACGGCGGCCTGACGAAAGGATAGTGTTGCAATGGCGAAGGTGAAGAAGAAGATAAAAAAGAACATTCAGAGCGGCATCGCTCACGTGCAGTCAACATTCAACAACACCATCGTGACGATAACGGATGTCGCCGGCAGCGTGGTGGCGTGGTCGAGCGCGGGCGCCTGCGGTTTCAAAGGATCGCGTAAGAGTACTCCCTTTGCGGCGCAACTTGCCGCCCAGGATGCAGCAAAAAAAGCCCAGGAGAATGGGATGCGGCAGCTCGGGGTTGAGGTGACCGGACCGGGAGCCGGTCGTGAAGCGGCTATTCGAGCGTTGCAGGCTTCGGGCTTGAAAATCACGATGATTAGAGACGTGACCCCCATTCCCCACAATGGGTGCAGGCCGCCGAAACGACGGCGGGTATAGTGAAAGCAGGTTAAGGAGGAAGCAGTGGCACTCTATAACGGATCAGTCTGTCGCTATTGTCGGCGCGAGAAACTAAAGTTATTTCTGAAGGGCGATCGGTGTTATTCCGAGAAGTGTTCGGTGGATCGCCGTCCGTATCCGCCCGGTCAGCATGGACAGTCACGCGCCAAGTTTTCGCCCTATGGCCAACAGCTCCGTGAGAAACAGAAGGTCAAGAGGATATACGGATTGCGTGAGAACCAGTTCTGGTTGACCTTCAACCGGGCGCAGCGCAGCAAGGCAATCACCGGTGAGCAGTTGCTGCTCTTGCTCGAGCGCCGCATGGATACGATGGTGTACCGGATGGGATTTGCCCGCACTCGTCGTGAGGCGCGGCAATTGGTGCACCATGGGCACTTTAAGGTCAATGGTAAAAATCTCAACATTCCATCGGCTGTGTTGCGCATCGGTGATGAAGTTCAGTTAGAAGCGCGCAGCCATGCGTTGGTGAGTATCAATGAATCGCTCGATGCGAGCGAACGACGGGGTGTTCCTTCCTGGGTTGAAATACATCGAAAAGAATATACGGCGACGGTTAAAGCATACCCAAGCCGTGAAGATCTTACCATGCCCATCCAGGAACAGCTTATTGTTGAACTGTACTCAAAGTGAGCAGGCACTTACGGGTTGAAGGAAAACATACGAGTTTTATTCGGGCGACGGAGGACCAATGGCATCGGACATATCCAGGAACTGGCGTGATCTCATCAAGCCGAAGTATCTCTTGGTGGACCGGGACACGCTGAGCCCCACCTACGGTAAGTTTGTCGGGGAGCCGTTCGAGCGTGGCTTCGGGGTGACACTCGGCAACTCATTGCGGCGTGTGTTGTTGTCAAGCATTCAGGGCGCCGCTATTTCTCAGGTGAAGATCGAGGGCGTCTTGCATGAGTTCTCCACCATCCCTGAGGTATCTGAGGATGTGACGGACATCATCCTCAATCTGAAGGAAGTGCGCCTCAAAATTGATGGTTGGGAACCTAAGACGGTTTCCATCGATGTCAAAGGCCCCTACGAAGTTAAAGCCGGCGACATTAAGACCGATGGCACGGTGACGGTTCTCAACCCTGATCAACACATTGCAACCGTTTCAGCCCGTGGCCAACTTACCATGGAGCTGCAGGTGGAGCGCGGTCGCGGCTACATTCCCGCGGAATTAAATAAAGAAGCCGAGGCGACGGTAGGCGTAATCCCTATCGACGCGATATACTCGCCGATCAAGAGGGTCAACTACCAAATCACTAACGCCCGCGTGGGGCGGATAACCGACTATGATAAATTGACGATAGAGGTTTGGACGGACGGCAGCATTCGACCCGAAGACGCCGTGGCGTATGCCAGTAAAATATTAAAGGAGCAGCTAAGCATCTTCATCAACTTCCCCGAAGAAGAAGAAAGCATAGAGGATAAGCGCAGCGAGGAGCAGGAACGCCAGCAAGAGATGTTGATGCGCAGCGTTGACGAGCTTGAGCTATCGGTGCGCTCGGCCAATTGCCTCGAACATGCACAGATTCGCACCATTGGCGAGCTGGTGCAAAAAACCGAGTCCGAGATGCTCAAAACGAAAAACTTTGGCCGAAAATCTCTAAAAGAGATCAAAGATATTTTAAGCGAGATGGGCCTGAGCCTGGGCATGAAGCTTGAACATTGGCCGGCGAAGGACGCCAAATTGGCTGAGACGAGCAAGTCGGCATCGCGGGGACGGGAGGATGAGGAGAATCTTCAATGAGGCACTTGCGTAAAAGTCGGCGCTTCGGGCGAAGTCCATCCCATCGGAAATCGATGTTCGGCAATCTCGTGACCTCATTGTTTGTGCACGAGCGCATCCTCACCACGGTTGACCGCGCTCGAGAACTTCGGCGTGTTGCCGAAAAACTAATAACCCTCGGCAAACGAGGCGATATATCAGCCCGCCGCCTCGCGGCTCAACGCTTGAAAACCACGGGTCATCAGATAGGCAACCGTATGGTGCAGGAAGAAGTTGCCTTGAAAAAGCTCTTCGATACCATTGGGCCGCGCTTTAAAGATCGCCCCGGCGGGTATACTCGCATCATCAAGACCAGGCCCCGCCTGGGTGATAATGCATCCATGGCATTTGTTGAGCTGCTGCCGGTCGAGAGCAAAATCGAAGGCGCTGCAAAGGGCGCCAAGAAAGCAACCGGTAAAACCTCGGCAAAGAAACCGGCAGCCGGTAAGAAACCGAGTAGCCAATCGGCGGCGAAGTCAAAGGTCAAAGCAACAGGCGCCAAAGAAGCTTTGAAAGCAAAAACTAAGGCGCCGAGCAGTAGACAGGCTACGAAATCAAAGGCTAAGACGCAGAGCACTCCACCAGAAGAACCCCCCGATGCAGAGTAACACTGACGATAACCCGTCAAGAGTTGAAATCGTACGTTCGACCGGGTCACAAACTTGACAGCGTCGTAGTCGCTGTGGGAGATTCCTGGGACATTGACGGACTGGGGTCGGCCGTGCGTCGATGCTGTTGGGACGCAAGGGTAGATGGTGGTGTAGGTTAAGAGGGGTGAGGGCATGGACGGTATAAAAGTTTTTACGGCTACCAAAGCCAAAGAACGCTGTGGTCTTGGTGACAAGATAACCGAATGGTTGAGAATCACACCAATTGAAGAGATTCGAGATGTTAGTGTTACTCAATCAAGTGATGAAGAATTCCATTGCCTGACCATCACCATTCTTTACCGCATAAAGGACTAATGTGAACCGTCAGGGAATATATAACTCTATGAAAAAATATGAGAATATTGTCAACTATTCGAGAAATGAGATTGCAGGTTCGAAAACTTGACGTGGCTTGGCGATGACGATATCGTTAACTAACGGACATGGCGGTCATAATCGCGGTTTTTACCGCGCTTATACTTGGTCTACAGACTGCCGGTCAGATGAGGAGGAAGATTGATGGCCTCGCGAACAAAGACTCAAATCACGACCAGGCGGGGGGCCTTGAAAAAAGTAAATCGACACTTCGATTGTTTGTCTTCCCAGACCGCGCAGATACTCAGAATGCGGTACGGAATTGCTGCTGATGATGATGATGTCGGGGAACCATCCGAGGAGTGCTCATCGGAAACCCGGCGCCAGATTCTAGCGATTGAGAAAAGTCTGATCGATCGCGCCCGCGGCAAAGTTGCCCTTAGGAATCCTCAGAAGATTTAAGATAATTCAGGCACTTAGAGAAAAAAGTTAACTCACCACTCGACGTTAAAAACTCACTCATTATTCAAGCGCGCGGCAACGGTAGGTAGGTTGCTACATTGTTCGATACCTGAAATCATGAAAGGGTAATTGAACAAAGCTGAGCCACGATGATAGGCGCCGATGTTCCCGCAGATGGTAGCAGGAATGTGTGTGGACAAGGTACGGCATATGCGCCTGATGAAGCACTAAGTGGTTAGAGGTAGGTGTGCGCGCGGGATTGTTGATTAGACCGGATCAACTTGATACATACGGATAGTATGTCGAAGAATCGGAAACAAAAACCGAGTGAGTTTGCGGGCGAAGGCGAGACCGACGTTGCAACCGATGTGGATCGCAAGGTTGAACCACCGCGTCTCTATCAGGTGCTCCTTCACAATGATGACTATACTACCATGGATTTTGTGGTTATGATTCTTATGGACGTTTTTCACCACCCGGAGGAACAAGCCATTGAGATTATGTTGCGGGTGCACTACCAGGGTGTTGGCAAGGCGGGTATATACCCGTATGACGTAGCCGAAACCAAGGTCCACAAGGTGGCAGAACTAGCGCGCCAGGCGGAGTTCCCGTTGCGATGTTCGTTGGAGCCGGTATGATCGAAAAAAGCTTACAACATACCTTCACCCGGGCCCTCAACGAGGCTCGTTCTCGTCGGCACGAATTCCTCTCACTTGAGCACCTCCTGTACGCAATGCTCGATGACCCGCACGCGATCGAGATCTTTAACGGCTGTGGCGTAAACCTGGCCGAGTTGCGAAAAGAATTGCAGATCCTTCTTGATGGCATTGCGCAGCTACCTGAAGCAGCAGAGATTGACGTCGAGCAAACCCTTGCGTTCACCCGGGTCCTGAGACGAGCCGCCTTACACGTCCAGTCGGCCGGGAAGGAGTTCATCGAAGCTGGAGATATTCTAGCCGCACTGTTCCAAGAACCAGAGTCCCAGGCCGTCTTTCTCCTCAAAAAACAGGGAGTCAGCCGATTAGATGTGCTTGAGTTCATTTCGCATGGGATCACCAAATCCCCGCTTTTGCCGAGCGGCGCTGATGTCGACGAGACCGATGGAGAGTCTGAGCGGACACGGGCGTCCGATCCGTTGGCGGCTTTTGCTACTAATCTGGTCGCCGTGGCGGAGAAGGGAAAGCTCGACCCGTTGATCGGCCGTGAACGAGAGCTTATGCGCACCATGCACGTGCTGTGTCGCCGCCGCAAGAACAACCCGGTCTTTGTCGGCGAAGTTGGCGTCGGCAAGACCGCCATGGCCGAAGGATTGGCCCTGGCTATATATCATCGCCAGGTGCCCGACGTCCTGCTGGATACGGAGATTTGGGCCCTTGATCTGGGCGCGCTCTTGGCCGGCACTAAATATCGTGGAGAATTCGAACAGCGGCTTAAAGCGGTCATCTCCGCCATCTCCAGCAAAACGAATCGTATCTTATTTATAGACGAAATCCATTCAATCATCGGGGCAGGATCGGTCAGCGGCGGCACCCTGGATGCCTCCAGTCTGCTCAAACCGGCATTGGCAAGCGGCGCCATCCGTTGTATTGGCTCAACGACGTTTGAGGAGTTCAAGCGCGTGTTCGAGAAGGATCGGGCTCTGGCCCGGCGCTTCCAGCGTATCGAGATCGGAGAACCGAGCGCTCTCGAGACCGTGAAGATTCTTTCCGGAATAAAAAAGTATTATGAAGCATTTCATGGGGTGAACTACTCGCCGGCGGCCATACAAGCCGCGGCGGATCTCTCGCAGCGCTATATCAACGATCGTTTCTTGCCCGACAAAGCTATTGACGTAATCGACGAGGCCGGGGCGGCGATGCGGCTTCTGCCAGCGGAGCGCCGCAAGAAAACCGTCCGTCCGCGAGAGATTGAGCGGGTGGTATCCGGCATGGCGCGGGTACCCGTAAGCAGCGTAACCACGGACGAGCGCGAACGCTTGCAAACACTCGAGCGCGATCTGAGGCTGACCATTTACGGTCAGGATCATGCCATTGGCGCAGTGGTGGCGGCGATTAAGCTCGCACGGTCTGGGTTGTCCGACCCGCGCCGGCCAGTCGGGTGCTTCTTGTTTTCGGGTCCGACCGGCGTTGGCAAGACCGAGCTTGCTCGCCAACTTGGTAGGCTGCTTGGGGTAGAGCTGGTCCGCTTCGACATGAGCGAGTACATGGAGAAGCATACTGTTTCCAGATTGATAGGCGCACCACCGGGCTATGTCGGTTTCGACCAGGGTGGGCTGCTCACGGACGCGATCTTGAAGAATCCCCATGCGGTGCTGTTGTTGGATGAGATAGAGAAGGCGCACCCCGATATGGTCGGTATTTTGCTCCAAGTGATGGACCACGCCACCCTCACCGACAATAACGGCCGCAAGGCCGATTTTCGCAACGTGATCCTGATAATGACTACCAATGCCGGGGCGTTCCAGGTCGAGCGTGGCGCGATCGGTTTTGGCGAGGGTTCCGCCCACGAGGACGACAAACAAGCCATCGAACAATCGTTCCCACCCGAATTCCGGAACCGTCTGGATGCCTGGGTGCGGTTCGAGCATCTCACCCCAACCGTTATCGAGCAGATAGTGGACAAGGGCATAGCCGAGTTGCAAGAGCAACTCAACGGTCAGCGGGTCACCCTGGTGATAACCGATCACGCCCGCGCCTGGTTGGCCGTCAACGGTTACAGTAGGAAATTTGGGGCTCGGCCCCTAGCGCGGCTCATCGATAGGGAGATCCGCCATCCGTTAGCCGATCAGATCCTTTTTGGGACGCTCAAAGACGGTGGAATCGTGACGGTGGATGAGAGCGATAATAAGCTCAAATTTGCTTATGAAACCCGATCGACAGAACACAAGACTATTCAAAAGGAATCCGCTGAGGTAAACTAATCTAATGGTTTTTCCTCCGACGCCTCGCCTTCCACTAGTAGATTTTGTATGAGTCCCCAGAATGGGGGAGCGTTCTTAGGCAGAAATTGCCAGCCAAGATGGCTGTAGCATCGGCCACAGAAGGAGTAGCGCCAAAGGCAGCCTAAAAACCAACTAAAGAAATCGGTCGGCTGGCCTTCATTGTGGCAACCAGGGGCAACGGCAAAACACCCGATCTCGAATAACAGTCCGGCAGGATTGAAAAAAGTGTGAAGGTGCTTACCGCTCACTTCGGTCGCGGCTTCTGTGCGGGTAATCGCGTGACCGCACATCTTACAGAGCAGTGCACGGCCGCTGGCCGTTGTATGATCGGATCGTGGGATTTCCCGCGGTTGGTTGTGCGAGTGGTAAAAATCGCCGTGCTCGCCTTTACGCAAGCACTGTCTGATCTCCGAGGAATAATCTGTTTTCAACAGCATGATCGAGCCAGTGACCCTTTTGCCGGGTAGTATTCTAACATCTTTATTATCAAACTAAATATCCTTGAACAGTAACACGTCATTTGACATATTGTTTCCACTGATTACCGTATATGCACGAAGGGAGCATGCCGATGGAGTTGCCGCAGCTCGTTCTCAATATGTCGTCGCTGGATAAACAACCTGCGCCCGACCCCGCGATGACCTATGATGTGTTGATTCTCGGCGGCGGGCCGGCGGCCATGTCTGCCGTAATTTACGCCGCCCGTAAACTGCTCAAAATAGCCTTGCTTACGAAAGACTACGGCGGCCAGGTCGCGTGGACCTCGCAAATTGAGAATTACCTTGGTTTTCAAAGTATTACCGGTAAAGAACTCACGGATCGTTTTATTGAACAGCTGAAGCAGTTCTCGATTCCGGTTCAGTTAGGTCAAAAGGTTGTCGCGGTGCGTAAGAACGGTGAGTTGTTTGAAAGCCGAATAGAGAGTGGGCTTTCCTTCCGCTCTCGGACGGTCATTATTGCCACCGGCAAGCGCGATCGGACCTTGGGGGTTCCCGGAGAAACCGAGCTCGTTGGTCGAGGGGTGGCCTACTGCGCCACCTGCGATGCGCCGTTTTACAAGGACAAGCGTGTGGCCATCGCTGGCGGAGGAAACTCAGCAATTACTGCTGCCTTGGATCTTGTAAAGTTGGCCAACCACGTTACGTTGGTAAACATTGCGTCGGACTGGCAGGCGGATCCGATCATGATCGAAGACGTTCGCAAAGCGAAAGACCGCGTAACCTTTCTCAATCAACGACGGATTGTCTCCATTGAAGGTACGGAGCGAGTTACCGGCGTGCGGATTCGTGATCTAACCAATGATGGAGTAGAGCTGCTGCCGGTTGACGGTGTTTTTGTCGAGATCGGGCTTATTCCGAATTCCGAGGCCGTCAAAGGTTTGGTTAAACTCAACGACGCCTCTGAGGTAATCGTCGATTGTACGTGCCATACGAGCGTTCCTGGAGTGTTCGGGGCCGGTGATGTGACGACGGTTCCCCACAAACAGATTATCATTGCCGGAGGGGAGGGCGCCAAGGCGGCGCTCTCGGCCCACGAGTATTTAGTTAAGAACCGATTGATTTGAGGGTCTCTTTAGGAGGTTTTTGTCATGGCGCTGATAAGTGAAAAAGATCGCCAACAGCTGAGCAAGCTTTTTGAGGATCTTCCCCATGAGGTAAAAATAATTTTCTTCACCCAAGAGATAGAATGTCAATTCTGTAAGGTCACCCACGAATTGATCGATGAGATTTGCTCGCTATCGCCAAAATTCAAACTTGAGGTGTACGACTATGTCAAAGACGCCGACACCGCAAAGCTGTACGGCATAGACAAGATACCGGCGATTGCTTTGGTAGGTGAGCGCGATACCGGCATTCGCTTTTATGGCATTCCAGCTGGTTATGAATTTACCACGTTGATCGAGGACCTGATAGACGTCGCGCGTCGCGATGTATCGCTTGCGGCGCCGCTCAAAGCAGAGCTTGCCAAGGTGACCAAACCGGTTCACCTGCAGGTGATGGTATCGCCCACCTGCCCCTACTGCCCGGTCGCGGTGCGCACCGCGCACCGATTTTCTCTCGCAAACCCCAACGTGCGCGCCGATATGGTTGAGATCTCGGAGTTTCCCTATCTGGCGGTGAAATACAGCGTTCAGGGTGTGCCGGTTACCATCATCAACGAAAAGTATTCGGTCGTGGGCGCTATTCCCGAGTCGATGCTGATTGATGAAATTCGCAAAGCCGTGTCACAGGGAGATAACATTACCCCGGGGATTGTCTGAGCCGCGGGTGTCGCGAGTTGCACCGTAAGGGACCTTAACGCAGGTAGTGACGCATTCCCAATGTCCGCCAGGCAGCCCGGGCCAGTTCGTCAATGGCCTGGTCGAGAGCCGAACGGGCGTAACCCGATAGATACTGCCGGGAGAACTCTTGACAAGGCCCAAGCAGGATTGAAATGAAGATATCCGGCGCCAAGGGTCGTAGAGAGCCTGCTTTGATATGGTGTCGAAACCATACTGCAGTGCGGCTCATGAATTCTTTGTTAAGCCGGTCAAAGTCATCTTTGGAGGTGTCCATAAATTCGGCGCGACGCTTTTGAAACAAGAAGCGCGCCCAGTCGGGGTGCCCCTCAACCCACCGCAGGTGATACTCAATCACGGCGACTATGCCGCTGCGTGCGCGTTGCTGTTTTTCCAGGGTGGCAAGGAACCCGGTCTGGTAGTCGTGAATACCTTCCAAATATACCAGGGCCGCCAACTGTTCTTTGCTCTTGAAATGATGATAAATACTGCCGGTGCTTGCCTTGGATTTGCGGCGGATGTCCGCAAGACTTGTCTCCGAAAAGCTCCGTTCGGTAAAGCACGCCAATGCCGCCTGGATTATCTCCTTGCGACGCGACGCTGTTTTAGAGTTTTTTGAATTACGCCTCTTCATAATGGAATCACATAATCGGTTGGCTCGTTATCCAGTTTGTACCCTAGGACCTTTTCAATATCAACAAGATCGGTTACTATGCCATTGAGTGGAGTTTGGACAATGTGCACTATTATTGTAGCGACCAACTACTTTAAGGATACGCCGCTTCTGATAGCGGGCAACCGTGATGAGTGGCTTAATCGACCCTCGGCGCCTCCGGCAGTGAGGGTACTGGATACGGCGAACCGAATACCTATTTTGGCTCCAATGGATCTGAAGGCCCACGGCACGTGGTTAGGGTTAAACGCTTTTGGAGTTTTTGTTGGGATCACCAACCGCTACGGAAAACCACCTGACCCGGATCGACATTCCCGGGGCGAGCTCGTTCTCCAAGCGCTGTCCTGTCACTCGGCCGTTGAAGCCTTTGATCTTATGAAGAGAACTAATCCCGATGGCTACAATCGATTCCATTTGGTTATGGCCGATAGGGGAAAAGCATTTTTACTTTGGAGCGATGGTAAAAATTTGCATACTTCGGAACTATCCCCAGGAATCCATGTGGTCACCGAGCGGAGTTTAGTTTCTACGGCAACTGAAAGGGAGGAGAACCTCAAGACAAAGATGTCGCTCTTGCCCCGCGAAAAAGCTCCAGACGAGGCGGTATTACACGAAATGCTCGCTCAACATCATGTCGACCCCTTTAGTGGCACTTGTGTTCACGTACCCGGCCAATTGTATGGAACCCGTTCTTCAACCTTGTTATGGCTTTTTGCTGATGGTGCCAACCGCTTTCTCCATGCCGAGGGTCCGCCGTGTCAGTCGGTTTACCAGGACTACTCGAGCCAGGCAGTCTTTACCTGAACGTTATTTTTTCGGTCGACAGTGGGTACGCTGTTTGAGGCGGTGAAAGTTGCCCACGCCGTAAGATTATGAGATACTTCGGCGATGGATAACCCGGCGCGAAGCTTGCGATAGCTTGAGCGCTTGATATTAATGACCATGCGAGGGAGGTGTTAGTCATGGCTAAAGGACAGGAAAAGCCGGAGAAAACCAACAAGAAAAAACTTACCATCAAAGAGAAGAAGCAAAAGAAAAAAGAAAAATTACTCAAGAAATCCAGTATGTTATGACAGGTTATGGCCAAGGGATGTACCGTTGAGATGGGTCTATTTCACGAGTAGATTGACGGAAGAAACCAAGTCTGCCGTTTGCGTCACTATCCTTTCAGACGTCCTTGTTCAATGACCCTTTGATATCGATTCGCCTTTTATTCAACCTGTTAATGTCAATGTCGGTAGAGTCTCAGTTTGAGGCTTACGGGTATTCGTCGAACGACACGCGACCGAAACATATTAACCGCTTAAGAGTTCACCATTCAAAGCGTAAATGGGACCTGGGTGTAGACGGTCGCCTGCCGAACACCCGTAAGCCTCTGGCAAACTGAGGCACTACCTCAATGTCACGTGAGTTGTTGGGCGCGTTGCGATCTGCTATGCTGTCTCGCAAGATTTGAACTAGGTAACCGGAGAACGTTGTATGGATGCGGCACAGACGGTGCCAGAGTGTTGGGTGATTGTGGCGGCAGGCGGCGCGGGTATGCGTTTTGCCGCGGCGGCGCCCAAACAATTTGTTGACGTTGATGGAAGCGCGCTCGTAGTCCGCACGCTCAAAGCCCTGCTGGTATGGCCCGGGGTACGGGGGATCGTCGTGGTTGTGCCGGCCGGTTACGTGGAGCAACCGTGGCTCACACCCGATCTGCGCTCGGCCGCCGATATACGGCTCGTGGAAGGCGGGCAGGAACGCACAGACTCCGTGGCGGCTGGGTTGGCAGCGGTGCCGTCCGACTGCCAACTGATTCTCGTTCACGACGGCGTACGACCGTGCCTAACGGCCGAACTCATCGAGAGAGTGGCTAAAGCGGCCTGGCGCGAGGGGGCTTGCGTTCCGGTGCTGCCGGCGAATGAAACCATCAAGCAGGTTAACGCACGCAATCAGGTTCTCAGAACGCTGCCGCGCGAGCAGCTCCGGTTGGCGCAGACGCCGCAAGGTTTTCGTCGTGACGTTCTCGAGCGCGCCTATCTCTGGCGCGCGAAACACGGGAACGGACAT
Source organism: uncultured delta proteobacterium (assembly GCA_963754925.1). Taxonomy (GTDB): domain Bacteria; phylum Myxococcota; class B64-G9; order B64-G9; family B64-G9; genus CAVWHX01. The sequence goes on along the minus strand of CAVWHX010000003.1, from coordinate 442,878 downwards.
TTTTCTGACGACGCGGCGCTGGTCGAAGCTTCCGGCCAGGAGGTCGTTACCGTCGTGGGCGAGCACCAAAACATTAAAGTGACCTGGCCTACCGATCTCACGCGACTTGGCTTCTGCCTTCCCCGCGTCGGTTTTGGGTACGATGTTCACCGGCTCGCGCCGGGGCGGGCGTTGATGCTGGGCGGCGTTGCGATACCGTTCGAGTTGGGCCTGCTCGGGCATTCGGACGCGGACGTGGCCCTCCACGCTCTCTGCGACGCGATACTCGGAGCCGCGGCCTTAGGGGACATCGGTCAGCGCTTTCCGGACACCGATCCGCGGTATCTCGGGATCTCGAGCCTGACGTTGCTTGCCGATGTGATCGCGTACGTCGGCGCGCATGGTTACCGCGTCGCGTCGGCCGATCTCACCGTGGTTGCAGAAAAGCCGCGTCTGGCCGAATACCTGCCGGCCATGGCGCGGGCTATTGCGCCGGTCCTGATGGTGTCGACCGAAGCGATAGGTCTTAAGGCCACCACCGAAGAGGGGCTCGGGTTCACGGGCAGTCAACAGGGCATCGCCGCCTACGCGCTGGCGGTCGTGGTCCCCGTTCCAGCTCCTGCCGACGGAAAGAGCCGCCCATGAGGTACAAAAAGTATCTCGCCGGCGTTTTTTTCCTGCTCATGGTTGTGCTCATCGGATTGTTGCGCGATGAATTAACCTACTTTTTTCAGTCCGACCAACCGGAAGATTTAGGCCAAGCCGAAGATCTGACGCCGCGAGATCTCACCCACAACGGTTACTACCGTATTTCAGGCATTGCCCGCGATTTGTGCGTGCGCGCAGAGGTTTTTTCGACTTCGATGCGCTTTTTGTACTTGCTTGGCTCTGAAATGGGCGCGCGCATCCTGATTCAGTCGCCGGCCAGGGGAGGTGAAGGTTGCGACGGCGCCGTCGATTCTTCCTTTGAGGGTCATTTGTTGGATCTGTCCAAAACTGCGCGGTACGATGCGGTGGTCGCCTATTACCGCGGCCATTTTCCCGCCGCACCCACGAGCGGGTCGCTGTATCTGCTGCAAGCCGGTGAGCGACCTCGGCAGGCGTGGTGGTACGTAGCCGCCTGTGCTGTAATGTTGGTAATGGCCCTGATCAATCTGCGAATGTTGTGGCGCGGCCGAAGTTTCCGGCATAACGTTCCTGGGCCGAATACGGGAGAGGAATAATGACTATCAAGATCTTCAACAGCTTGTCGAACCGCAAAGAAGACTTTGTTCCGTTGGTTCCCGGCAAGGTTGGGATGTACGTTTGTGGCGTCACGGTTTATGATAGGTGCCATATCGGTCATGCTCGGGCCTATATTACCGCCGATGTTTTGGTGCGCTACCTGACCTACCGTGGCTTCCACGTGGTGTATGTGCGCAATTTTACCGACGTCGATGACAAGATTATTAAACGCGCCTCTGAGCTCGGCGATTCATGCGACGCTCTGGCCGAGCGCTATATCCGCGAGTTTTACACCGATATGGATGCGTTGGGAATACAGCGCCCGCAGATCGAACCGCGCGTGACTCAGCATATCCCCGATATTATTCGCACCGTGGAGCAGTTGCTGGTTCGCGGACATGCCTATCAGGTTGATGGCGATGTCTATTTCGGCGTCGACTCCTTTCCGCGCTATGGCCGGCTGTCGGGGCGCAATCTTGACGATCTCAAGGCCGGGGCGCGGGTGGAGGTTGATGACCGCAAGCGCAATCCGCTCGACTTTGCCCTTTGGAAATCATCCAAACCCGGCGAGCCGTCCTGGGATAGTCCATGGGGTCCGGGCAGGCCGGGATGGCACATCGAGTGTTCGACTATGAGCTCCAAATACTTGGGCGAGACGTTCGATATTCATGGCGGGGGAAAGGACTTGGTGTTCCCGCATCATGAAAACGAAATCGCTCAAAGCGAAGCAGCGACCGGCAAACCGTTCTGTCGCTACTTTTTCCACAATGGTTTTGTCAACATTGACAAGGAAAAAATGTCGAAATCGCTGGGCAATTTTTTTACCATACGCGAGATTCTCAAAACATATGATCCTGAAGCGTTACGGCTGTTTTTACTGACCACTCACTACCGTAGTCCGGTTAACTTTGATGTCAAGTATGTGTGTCCCGCGTGCCGAACGACTTTGACTCCCTCGCAGATCGAGAATCGCACGTGTACCGCCTGTGGTAAGGCCCTTTCCGATGATCAGATGAGATCGGTGGTACAGTTCCCGGCGCTCGAAGAGGCTCAACGCCGGATCGAGTATATGTACACCACTCGACAGCGCCTCGAAACCTGCCTTTCCCAAGGACGCACGGGTGCCGGCGTCCTGGTTGCCGCTGAACAGGTGCAGGCCTTTCTGCCGCAATTCGAACAGGCGATGGACGACGATTTCAATGCCGCCGCCGCCCTGGCGGTGCTATCCGATGCGATGCGGTTCGCCAACGAGGTTCTCGACAACCGGAGCGGTCATTCCGAGGCACTGATAACCTCGACCGCGCACGCCCTCCAGGAGGCGATCGGCGCCATGACCTCGGTGCTCGGCATAACCGAGCGTAGCCCCGAAGCCGCCTTGGCGGGCCTCCAGCAACGCGCTCTGGGCGCGCGCCAAGTCGATGCAACCGATATCGAGCGCCTGATTGCCGAGCGAAACGCCGCTCGTAAGGCTAAAAACTTCAAGCGATCGGACGCCATACGTGAAGAGCTGAACAATCGGGGCGTCGAGCTGATGGACGGTCCAGCCGGAACTACCTGGAAGGTGCGTAGCTAACCTCTGTACCCAATCTTCTTAAGAGCGTAAGTATGAGCGGTTTTAAGCTTCATAGTGAGTTTTCGCCAGCGGGCGATCAGCCGCGCGCCATCGACGAACTCGTCGAGCAGCTTAACCGCGGCCGAAAGCATCAAGTCCTTCTGGGCGTCACCGGTTCGGGCAAGACCTTTACGATCGCCAACGTTCTGGCTCGCACCCAACGCCCGGCGTTGGTGATCGCCCATAACAAGACGTTGGCCGGCCAACTGTATGCCGAGTTCAAGGCTTTCTTTCCGGAAAACGCCGTGGCCTTTTTCGTTTCGTACTACGACTACTACCAGCCCGAGGCCTACATTCCGCAGAGCGACACGTATATCGAGAAGGACGCCAGCATTAACGACGAAATAGACCGCATGCGGCACGTCGCGACGCACGCCTTACTCACCCGGCGCGATGTGATCATCGTCGCCTCGGTTTCCTGCATCTTCGGCCTGGGGCCAGCCGAGTCATACGCCGAAATGCGGGTGCCGATCCAACGCGGCCAAAGCATCGGACGGGACGCCTTGCTGCGGCGCTTGGTGGACATTCATTATGCGCGCAACGACGTCGATTTTGGGCGCGGCACCTTTCGGGTGCGCGGCGATTCGCTGGACATCTTTCCGGCGTACGAAGACGACCGCGCGGTGCGGATTTCATTCTGGGGAGATACCGTCGAGGAAATAACCTGGATCGACGCGTTGCGGGGCAAGCGGCTTTCGGAGCTCGAACACATTGATATCTATCCCGGCAGCCATTACGTCACCGGGCCCGAACGATTGCGGCAGGCGAACGAAGACATCCGCATCGAGCTCAACGAACGGCTGAATGCGTTCCGCGCCCAAAACCGCCTCGTTGAGGCGCAGCGTCTCGAGCAACGAACGTTGTACGATCTCGAAATGATCGAAGAGATGGGTTACTGCGCCGGGATAGAGAACTACAGCCGCCATCTTTCCGGCCGCAAGCCGGGTGAGCCGCCGCCGACCCTGATCGATTATCTCCCCCATGACACGGTGGTGGTGATCGACGAAAGCCACCAGACCCTGCCGCAGATAAAAGGCATGTTTCGAGGCGATCGTTCGCGCAAGGAGACCCTGGTTGAATTTGGCTTCCGTCTCCCCTCGGCGCTCGATAATCGACCGCTTACCTACGAGGAGTTCGACGCGCGCGCCGGTCAGCGAATCTACATCTCGGCTACCCCGGCGGCATTGGAGATCGCCTTGGCCGAGGGAGTCGTGGTTGAGCAGATTATCCGGCCGACGGGCCTACTCGACCCCCAGGTCGATTTGCGTCCGGCCAGCGGCCAGGTGGACGACCTCCTGGCCGAAATTCGCACGTGTGTCGCTGCGAACCAGCGGGTGCTGGTGACGACGCTGACTAAGCGCCTGGCGGAGGATTTGACCGAGTTCTTGGCCGAACAGGGCGTGAAGGTGCGCTACCTGCACTCGGATATCAAGACGCTGGAACGATTCGAGATCATCAAGCAACTGCGGTTAGGAGTCTTCGATGTGCTGGTTGGGATCAATCTGCTGCGCGAGGGATTGGACATGCCCGAGGTGGCGCTGGTGGCGGTTCTGGACGCCGATCGCGAAGGTTTTTTGCGATCGGAGACGTCGCTCATACAAACCATGGGCCGGGCGGCGCGCAATCTGTTGGGCCGGGTGATTCTCTACGCCGACAACCGGACCGAATCGATTCGCCGGGCCGTGGAAGAGACACAGCGCCGCCGCGCGATCCAGGAAGAAAACAACCGCCAACACGGCATAACCCCACGCTCGATCAAGAAGGCGGTGAGTCAGGTGCGCGACTTCGAGGAAAAACTCTCCCCGCCATCACCGGCGTCAACGACGCCGCTGCGCGGCGAGCGCGAGCTCCTCGATCAGGTTGCCCTACTCGAACGCGAGATGTTTGCTGCGGCCGAGGCGCTTGAATTTGAGCGCGCGGCGAAGCTTCGCGATCAAGTGCGAGCGATTAAGCAGTGGTCGTTAAGGGTAGGTTAGAGCCTGTTAGCGAGCGGAGCGAGCGTTACAGGCTCTTATCCCCGAAGGGGAGTAGAAGTTGGCGATTCTGGAGCACCAACCATTACTCGGTGAGCGCCGCGAGGCTCTGGTTGACAACCTGCCCCAGAAGCCCGGCGTGTATTTGATGAAGGATCTGGCCGGGCGGATTATTTACATCGGCAAGGCCAAGAACCTCCGGGCGCGGGTGCGCTCGTATTTCCACGCCTCGGGCGACAACAGGCCCTTTGTCTCCTGGCTCGATTCTATCCTCGGCGAAATTGAGGTGTTGCTGACCCCATCCGAGAAGGAAGCCCTGATTCTCGAGCGCGAGCTGATCATGACACATCAGCCCCGCTACAACATCGATTTGCGAGACGCAAAAAACTTCTTATGCATTCGATTGGGATTTCCACACCGGTTTCCCCGATTGTTTTTTGATCGGCGGCGGCCAGCGGGCTCGCCATCTGTTCAGAGCGACGGCGGGAATGCGCGGAAAACGGACGATGAGGGATCCTGGTTTGGGCCGTACACATCGGCTGCGGCCGCGCGCGAAACCTTTCGTTTCATTCAACGGTATTTCCAGTTGCGCGTTTGCAGCGATCGGGTATTTGCGAGCCGCACGAGGCCATGCCTGCAGTACCAGATCGGTCATTGTCTCGGCCCCTGTTCGTTGCCGGTGCCCGTCGAGGTCTACGCCCAACGGGTATCCCAGACCGTTAAGTTTTTGCGGGGGCGGCTTGATGAACTGGTCGAGGCGCTCGATCGCGATATGAAGGCCGCCGCCGCGGATCTGCGGTACGAAGAAGCCGCTCGCCTGCGCGATCGCCTGCGGGCGGTGCGGGTGACGCTCGAGCGCCAGCAAATGATCGATTACACCGAGCAGGATCTCGATGTCGTGGCGCTGATGCGCGCGGGCGCGAGCGGCATGCTCCTGCTTTTACAAATTAGACGCGGCCGCTGGTTGTCAACCGTGCGCTTTCCCTTTGCCGATACGCAGGCGCCGTCGGACGATCTCATTCGGCAGTTTGTCGCCCAACACTATAGCTCGGGCGCGGACGTGCCGCCGTTGGTCCTTCTTCCCCCGGAAGCACGCACCCCGGGCGAGGAAGGCGAGAATCTGGAATCGCTTACGGTCTGGCTTACCGAGCTTCACGGAACGCAGGTGCGCGTGAATATTCCGCAGCGGGGCAGGGGCGCTGAGCTGGTCAAGCTCGCCCAGGACAACGCAGCCGAGGCCTACCGGGCGCGCGTGGCCGTCTCATCGGTTTTGACCGGACGGCTCCAGCGCTTACAGGTTAGACTCGGGCTGAGCATACTCCCGCGGCGGATTGAGTGCATCGATATCTCCACCCATGGCGGCGCGTTCAGTGTCGGTTCGCTGGTTGTGCTGCTCGACGGGGAGCCGTATCCAGCAGGCTACCGGCGTTACAAGATACGCGAGGCGGCGCCGGATTCGGACGTGGATATGATGCGTGAGGTGGTGAGCAGGCGCTTGCGGCCGGTTGTGGCCGGGACCGAAACCGGGCCGGATCTATTGTTGCTTGATGGTGGACCGGGACAGCTCCGGGTGATTGAGCGGCTGCTTGCCGACCTCGGAATTACGGACGTGGCTGTGGCGGCGCTCGCAAAGGGCGGGCCGGGCGCCGGTCGTCATACGGTCACCCGGGAGCGGGTCTATGTGCCCAGGCGAAAAAATCCAATCCTGCTGAACCCCAATAGCGACGAGCTGTTTCTGCTCTCCCGCGTACGTGACGAGGCGCACCGCTTCGCCGTCAGCTACCATCGCACCCTGCGAAAACGGAGCGCACTGCGGAGTATCCTGGATGAGGTGCCCGGAGTGGGGCCGGTGCTCAAGAAGCGTTTGCTCAAGCACTTTGGCAGTCTCAGGGCGGTGCGCACCGCAACCGCTGACGAGCTTATGGCGGTACCGGGCGTTTCGCGATCTGTTGCCGAGCGAATTATTGGCCTCCTTTCATAGGTTCATTCTTGACCAGACCGGAAAGGCCTGATAGGTATGCCCTTGTCAGGTGTACCAGGGAGGTGCCCGTGAGGTTACATAAAAAGATAGTTCCCAATATTGCGCGGGACATCGTTACGGCGCTCGTCGATAATGGCGACATTGAAGTCGGAGAAGAAACCATTCGGGCGGCGGAGCAGGATTTCGAAGCCATCCTGGCCGAATACCAGCGACGAGAGTCGGAACTCCACGAATTTGCTCGCGAACTGCTGGTTTCGCGCGGCTGGAGCGCAAACCGCTACAGTGAGGCGCGCCGCCTGGCCGCGGCCAATCGAAAGCTGCCGGTAGATGATGATGGGTTGGATTTCGTAATCAATCAGATGCTTGAGTTCATGATGATCTCAAAGAACATTGACGAAGTTTTTGCCGAGGACCACGTGATGCGTAAACGGATCGCCGACGTGATCCGCGGATACCTGAAACTCGACGAAGAAGTCGAGGAGGAAGTCCGCAAACGGCTCAAGAACTTAGAGGAAGGCACGCGCGATTGGGAAGTGGCGTACCGCAAAACGCTGGAAGAAGTCCGCCGCGCCAAGGGGCTTACGTAACCTACCCGTGACCCGGGGTAATCGTTGCTCAGCACAAAGCCGCGCAACATTTTGATCGAAGGTTTGGTTCTCTACGGAATCGCCATCGGCGTGATACTCGTCTTTGAGATCTTCGCCTTCATCCCCTTTATCAAAGAAAATCTCGGCGGTATCGCCGGGCTCGTTTTTTTATTTCTTCCCATTGAGTGGTTATACCGAAACGGAGATCATCCGGCTGATTATGGGATTACGGGTAAACGCCTCGGGTATGGGTTGCTCTGGGCAGCGATGCTGGCGCTGGTTACCTTCCCACCGTATGCACTCGCCTACAAACTTTGGTTTGGGCGTCCCGAATTCCATTTTGGGTTGCCGGCAACGTTTTGGAAGGAGGTGATTGGTTCTATTTTATTAGTGGCGCTGCCTGAGGAAGTTTTTTATCGCGGGTACCTACAAACCCGTTTGGATGCGGTCTTTCGAAGGCGGGTGCGTATTCTGGGAGTCGAGGTCGGCTGGTCGGTCGTGGTCGTAGCCGCCCTCTTTGCCGTCGGCCATTTGGTTGAACCGCGCCTCGATCGGCTGGGAACTTTTTTCCCGGGTTTGGTGTTCGGATGGCTCCGCGCTCGGACCGGAACTGTGGCTGGCGCGGTTGCTTTCCATGCGCTGTGCAACATCCTGGCCCAGGTTCTGCGCTACGGATATTTTGGGGTCACTTGAGCGGCAAAAACCCCCTTTTGACTCCGCCGGGCCGATGTGTTAGACAGCATCAGCTTGTAGTCCGAGTAGTTTGGCACCGGGCGGGCGAGCCGTTTTATTTATTTCTATAGGTGATGAGAGATGTCGACCACGAGAGCGCAAGAAATTGCTGCGAGTTTGCACCCGCTAGAAATCCGAGTATTGGAAATAAGCGCCGAGCGCACCGAGTTCACCGACCAGGAACTGGTCGACCGTGGGCAGATGAACGACGCCCAACTGCGAACGGTGATCGAGTGGCAGATTGCTAAAGAGTGTTTAGCCATAGCTGAGACGGTCGAGCGTAAGTGGGTTGAGTTGACCGAACTGGGGCAAAGCTACAGCAAAGGCACGCCCGAACTGCGTTTGGTGGCGAAGCTGCGCGAGGTAGGGGAGGCGCCCGTTGCCGAGCTCCAGAAACTGCCTGGTCTTGACCCGCGCGAGGCCGGGGCGGCCCTCGGTGTGCTCAAGGCTCACGGGATAGTGGCGGCAAGCCCGCCGTCCAGTATGAAACTGGTCGAGCAGGCCAATTGCGCGCCCATCGAAGAGCTTGGGGCGCTCATCCGTGCGGTCGGCGACGCGGGGCGGATGTCCTTAGACTCGCTCACGGAAGCCGATCGCGAGCGCATCGAAAGCGCAAGCCGCAAACGCGGCAAGTCCAAAGGAATCTTTCGAATCGGCGCCGACACCACTCGTCGGCTGCGTTTCACCGAGCTCGGCCTCGCCGTGCGCGAAGCCGTCCACCACCTGGGCCGACGGAGCGACGAGCTCAACGAGCTCACCCCCGAGATGCTCGCGGACGGTAGCTGGCGTGACAAGACGTTTAGGCGCTATAGCCTTGACATTAAGCCGCCACGGCGGGTGGCCGGCCGGCGGCATCCCTACCGCGAGTTTTTAGACTTTGTGCGCCGGACTCTGATCGGGCTTGGCTTTGAGGAAATGCGGGGCGAGCTGGTCGAGACCGAGTTTTGGAACATGGATGCGCTCTTTATGCCGCAGTTCCACGCCGCCCGCGACATCCACGATGTCTATTTTGTCAAGGAGCCGACCCACGCGGATAAGCTCGATGAACCCTTTGCTTCTCGCGTGGCGTCCGCGCACGCGAATGGCTATAACACCGGCAGTCGGGGCTGGGGATACACCTTCGACAGCACCCGAGCGCGGCGTCTGGTGCTGCGCAGTCAGGGCACCGTCCTTTCGGCGCGCTGGCTCCAGCGGGCTTCGGTGCCGGGCAAATACTTCGCGATCGCGCGTTGTTTCCGTTACGATCAAGTTGACGCCACCCATGCGCCGGATTTTTTCCAGTGCGAAGGGATTGTGTTAGGTGAGCAGATCGATTTCGTGACCTTGCTCGGCCTGTTGCGGCTGTTTGCCGAAGAGGTGGCACAGGCCAAAGAAGTTCGCTTTGCCCCGGCGTATTTCCCGTTCACCGAACCGTCGGTCGAAGTGCACATTCGTCATCCGGAAGTAGGCTGGATGGAGTTGGGCGGCGCCGGGATCTTCCGGCCGGAGGTGACCGTTCCTCAGGGCGTCAAGGTTCCGGTGATAGCCTGGGGTCTTGGGCTTGACCGCATGGCCATGATGGCGCTGGGGATCAAGGATATTCGCGAGCTGTTTTCGGTAGACCTCAACCAAATCCGCAACACCCGCGTATGGGTAAGGGATTGATTCCATGCCGACGATCTGGGTCGACCCGCAGGATTTTGCCGAGTTGTATGGCGCGCCGCTGGATGAACGCGCGCTGGGTGAGCTGATCGATCTGGTGAAAGGCGAGTTTCGGGGCACCGATCCGGACGGCCGCTGGAGAATTGAGCTCAACGATACCAATCGGCCGGATCTATGGTCGGTCGGCGGCATCGCCCGACAGTTGCGAGCGGTGACCGGCCGACGTCGGGATTACCCGTTCTTCAACGGACGGTCAATTGGGGAGATTCACGTCGATGAGCGATTGCGCCACATTCGGCCCTATGTTGCGGCGTTTGTCGTGCGCGGGCTTCGGGTGACCGATCGCTCGTTGGCTCAGATCATTCAAAGCCAGGAAAAATTGGCGGAGAACTACGGCCGCAAGCGCCGCGATGTGGCAATCGGGGTGTACAATTTCAAGAAAATAACGTTTCCCATCAACTACCAGGCGGTTGACCCGGGGAAACATCGGTACGTGCCGCTCGGGTTCGAGGAGGCTCTCAGCCTGCAGGAGATCCTGGAGCGTCATCCCAAGGGTATTGAGTACCGCGAAATCCTTAGAGGTCATGACCTGGTACCGTTGCTGACCGATAGCAGTGGATTGACCCTTTCAATGCCGCCGATCATAAACTCGCGGGAGGTGGGAGAGGTTGTCCCGGGTGATTGCGACCTCTTCGTTGAGGCCACGGGTACCAATCTCTATCAAATCATCCTGTCACTCAACATTATGGCCTGTGATCTCGCCGACCGCGGCGGTCGAATCGAGCGGGTGCAGAGCGTTTTCCCCTTTGACACGCCTGTGGGCAATCGAGTTGAAGTTCCCTGCCGCTTGCCGCAAGAGCTCACGCTCCCGGTGGCCGAGTTTGGCAGGTTGCTGGGGATCTCGGTCAATTCAATCGAAGTTGATCGCGTTTTGGAATGCTATGGTTGTGAGGTGCGTACCGACGCCGAGCGGCTCCGCATCCAGCCGCCGCCGACCCGTTTGGATTACCTGCACGCCGTCGACGCCGTCGAGGATTTTGCCATTGCTCGAGGTTACAGCACCTTCGAGCCGCGCATGCCGCGAGATTTCACCCCCGGGCGCTCGGATTCGCTGAGCCACTGCGAGGACAAAGTGCGCGACCACCTGGTGGGCATGGGCTACGAGGAGACCATCTCGAACATCCTCGTGGCGCGTTCGGATGTGCGCGAACGCATGAACACCGAAGGTCAACCATTGGTGGAAGTCGCTAACGTTATGAATGAAAACTACAACGCCCTCCGCGATGCGATCCTGCCCAGCTTGCTCCGAATCGAGTCGCACAGCCCCACCGCCGCGTACCCGCATCGACTATTCGAAACCGGCGATGTGGCGATCTTCGACCGTACGGCCAGTCATGGTTCGCGCACCGAATTGCACTTGGGCGCGCTCTCCTGCCATCGCGGCGCGAGCTTGGCCGAGGCCTATTCCGATTTGGAATATTTACTCTACCAATTGAAACTCACCCCTGCGCTGAAGGAATGTACCCACCCGTGGTTCCTGCCCGGACGGTCAGCCGAGATTCACGTCGGGGGAAAGCCGGCAGGATTGCTGGGTGAGCTGCATCCCGAGGTATTGACGCGCTGGCAACTGAGCACTCCGGCGGCGGCTTTCGAAATTGTTCTCGGGGCGCTCATGTAACATGGTGACCTGTGACAAAAGTACATCTCGTGGGCCGATAGTCCAGGCTGTGTGCGCCCACTCTCCGGGTCAGGCGGTTTTGGCCGAGGCGGATGCGCTGGATCGCGAGCTTCTGGTTTCACCGCGCTCATGGGAAACGCTGCTTGGCAGGATCGAAACCTTTGTCAGCCACTACCCGGCGTTGCTGTTGCACGCTCCGGCTGCCATGCGTACCTTGGGGGATGCTTGTCGGGAGGGGGTGCGCGCAGCCGGGGAAGCCGCTATGCGCACGAATGCGGCGGCTCTCCTGATACGCACACAGAATGCCATTTCGGCCGCGATCATTCGCGAAGGTGTCGCGCGTATCGATCCTGAGATTCCACGGTTAATGGACGCCTGGTTGTCAGATCTCTATGTCAGCGATGAGCTTGCTCTGGTGGAAGCCGCGCAGGTAGTGCCGCCGTTGCTCAACTTCGGCAAGACCGTTCTGATGGTGGCTGATGACGGTACACCTCCGCAGCAGTGGTTTGCGCTGGTGTATGCTACGGATCGCCTCCTCCTTACCTTGCTGCAGCGACCGATGGGGGGTGGAGAGCCGACCCACACGGTTCGATTGCAACAGGATCAGGAGTGGCTCAAGATGCTTGAGAGCGCCCTGAAAAACAACGAGAGGACGGCAGCCGATGTCTTTCTGGAGCTGTCGGCGGTCGCAAAGCGCAGGGAACCTCAAACAGTTTCACCAACAAACGGTGACGATGTCGATACCCGCTAGATAGGACCCCTTAACCTCTTCGGCAGGTTTTGAGTGCGTGCGTATCTGTTCGATATTGATGGCACCTTGATTTCTTCCTTCCCCGCGGGAGTTCGGGCCCTCGACCGGGCTATTTTTGATCTCTTCGGCATGGCGGATGGCGTGAGCCGGATTGATTGCAGCGGGATGACCGATCCAGCCATTGTTCGCGCCGTGCTATCCCCCCGAGGGTTGGATAGCGCTGAAAACATTGCCGCCGTGCTCGATCGGTATCTCGCTTATCTGCCCGAGGAGATCGCCCGCACGCAGTACCAGGTCTTGGCTGGCGTGCGCGAGAGCCTCGCCTTCATCGGGGGCCACGGCGGGGTGTTATGTGGACTGGCGACCGGGAACCTTGAACGGGGCGCTGCGATCAAGCTTGCGCGCGGAGATCTTAACCGTTTCTTCCAGTTCGGCGGATTCGGATCGGATGCGGAGGCGCGCGTAGAGATTGTCCGGATGGCCATTCGGCGGGCGCGCTTTCATGCCGGTAGCGAACCGATAGAGGCGGTTGTTATCGGTGATACCCCTCGCGATATTGAAGCGGCACACGCGGCATCGACGTTTGCGGTGGGGGTTGCCTCGGGTCGGTTTGATCAGTCTACGTTACTGAGTTGCGGGGCCGATCTGGTAATCCCTGACCTGTACGGTCCGGAGAGCTGGACTGCTCGTATTCATTTTTAATTACCTCTAGCTTCGTTTCGCTCGCCACAATCTCTAAAGAGGGGATCCAGATTGTCCATCTCCTGGATTCCCGCTTACGCGGGAATGACACATCGTTAATTAGTCATCCTCGCGAAGGCGGGGATCTAAATTGGCTATTGCTGGGATTCCTGCTTCCGCGGGAATGACTCTTATTGACGACTGTTCAACGCATCTCGGCGAGTATTAACTCAACGAGCTCATGAGGAGTGTTGATTACGGCATCTGGTTGAGGGTCATCGGGGCGCACGCTGGCTTTATCGTCGAAAAAGTTTGCAAGCACCGAACGAATCCCGGCGGCATGCGCTCCAGCGATGTCGGTATCCAACCGATCGCCGACCATGATGGCGCTCGCCGATTCCACCTGCAGCGCATGCACAACATGCGTGAAAATCGCCGGATTGGGTTTACAAATCCCCAGATCGGCTGAGACCACTACCTGATCGAAGTACGGGGCAAGCAGAGCCTTCGAAAGCGAGCGGCGAATGAGCCGGCCGGAGGTGGCGTTGCTCACCAACGCAAGCTTGAGGCCTGCGGAGCATAGTGTATTGAGCATTTCGGGTACGTCCTTGACCGGCGCATAGAGTCGCTCCTCGGGGGCAAAAAAAGCATCTACCCCTTGTTGAATAATCCGAGGCTCCACCGCCGACAATCCCTGGAGAGCAAGCGCCTGGGCAAGCGAGGTTTCTGCGGTTGTCTCAATCCACTCATAGGTTGCTCGCTGCTTGCCGATCGCCCGTAAAAACAGAAAGTCTTGCACTAATTGTATCGTATCGACGGTCGGAAGTGTGGTTGTTATGGTGCGTATCAGATTACCGATATTTTCTCTGAGAACCTGATTCCAGTCCAGCCTGGTGGATATAAGCGTGTTACCGTAGTCGAAGAGAATGGCTTTAACCGTCATGTACCACCACTGTTGCCGTAAGCCTCAAACTGAGACATTACCCTATCTTTACTCTTGTGTCGGTATTAAAAGAATGGAATAGTATGCGCCTTCAAGGCAAAAGAGATTAATTGACACAGCGGGTGGCTGACAAGTAGTTCCATACGTAGGGACGTCAAGTTCATTTGGGAAAGGAGCGTGGCTCATGCTTAAGGAATTCAAAGAATTTGCGATGAAGGGCAATATGATCGATATGGCGGTCGGTATCATCATCGGTGCGGCGTTTGGCAAGGTAATAACTTCGATCGTCAGCGACATTCTTATGCCGCCCATCGGCCTACTGCTTGGGAAAGTGGACTTCTCCAACCTCTTTGTTAACCTCTCGGGGCAATCGGTCGAATCGCTGGCGGAGGCGAAAAAGGTGGGGGCCGCAACGTTGAATTATGGTTTATTCGTCAATACGGTAATTGACTTTCTGATCGTTGCCTTAGTTGTCTTCATTTTGGTCCGCCAATTTAATAAGTTGCGGAAACCAGCACCGGTGACGACCAAGGAGTGTCCGTTCTGCGCTACAGCGATCCCGATCAAAGCAATAAAATGCGGCCATTGCACGTCGCAGCTGACACCCGCTAAGTAGGGGAACAAGAAGCGCAGCCGGGCGCCTTGTTCTTGGCACGGATGACAAACGTGAGAGTCCATTTTCTCCAACACGTACCTTTTGAGGGTCTCGGCAGCATTCAGACGTGGCTTGATACTCGGGCGGCGGCGATCACCTCCACCAGGCTCTACCAAGAACCACGATTTCCGGATATGTCTGAGGTTGACTGGCTCATCGCCATTGGCGGCCCGATGAGTGTGAACGATGAACACAACCACCCATGGCTCAACCAAGAAAAACAATTTATACGGCGGGCCATTGATTCCGGTAAGGTTGTGCTCGGCGTATGCCTTGGGGCCCAGCTCATTGCGAGCGCGCTCGGGGCAAAAGTTTATGCGAACAAAGAACGCGAGATCGGATGGTTCAAAATCAATAGGATAGATGGCGGTGGGTTTTCGCCGTTGGCGTCTCTTTTTCCACCGTCACTCGAAGTCTTTCATTGGCATGGCGAGACGTTTGAGTTGCCTCCGAACGCCATTCATCTGGTGCGCAGCGAAGCATGCGAGCGCCAAGCATTCACAGTCGGCGATCGGGTGTTGGGCCTGCAATTTCACCTGGAAACCACGGTCGAATCCGCCCAAGCCCTCGTCGAGAACTGCCGAAGCGATCTCGTGCCGGGAACCTGGGTTCAATCTGAACATGAGTTATTGAGAGACAATAATCGCTTTGAGAGAATCAACAACGTTATGAAATCGATACTCACCTATTTTGACCGCTGGTGAAACAGACTAGTATTCTGTTCCCTCTGCCCCATCCCCTAGTTTAACAATGTGCTTGAATTACAGATAGTTAGTTGACCCATTGGCGCGTCAAGTAATAAGAACCTTTCGGGATCTATGAATGGGTTGCTTGCCAATCTGGATTTTTTCTTAGAACAACATATCCGGGCGGCTTCGTTTGACAATCGAATGCACGGACTTACATTTTGTGGTCCGGTGAGTTTACCGCTGGCGGGAAGTACGAAAAAAGTTCTTTCTCGTTGCTCATACGGTACCTCTCGTTAAGGAAGCGAGACAACGAACCGATGTTCGCGGTCCGCTAAGGGTTTCCCATGGGGTAACCGTTTGGGGAGAAGAAAAATGTCTCAACCAGAACGAGTGATGATAATCCGGCACGCAGAGAAGCCTAGTCATAGTGAAAAAGACGAACGCGGCGGCGTGAAATCAGACGGTTCTAAGAGCGAGGAATCGCTGTCGGTGCGTGGTTGGCAACGGGCCGGCGCATTGAGCCTGTTATTCGGCTCCGCCGATATCGCCCCTAGTCGCGGGCTTTCCGTTCCTCGGCACCTCTATGCGGCAGACCCTGAAAAAGCAGATCACCTCGGCAGCAAAAGTCGCAGACCCAAGGAAACGATAGAGCCGCTGGCTCTGCGGTTAGGTGTCACGATATTCCTGGATTGGTCGAAAGGCCAGGAAAACAGTCTCTGCAAAGACGTTCTAACAAAATCCGGGACGGTGTTGATCTCGTGGCAGCATGAGCTGATTCCTGCCATCGCAGCCGCCATTCCCGGCGGGAGCATTCCGCAAACGAAGGTCTGGGCGGACGAACGGTTCGATCTGGTGTGGGTCTTTGATCGCTTGATCGACGGAAAATACAGTTTCCGGGAAATTAGACAGGCATTGCTTGCCGGTGACGCGGGTCTCATCTGACGCAGGCATTCATATCGAGGCCTAACGGTAACGGACCCCAAAAGACTCCCGGCTGGCCGCCGGAAACTCAGTTGGAAGGAGACGATCATGAATCGCATTCCAGACACAGGGACGTCGAAGGACCTAAGAGATCTTCTGGGTTTGGTATTCATACGCGCGCTGCCCCAGGGCTCAAGGGCGCGGCAGATCGCCGAACAGGCGGCTGATCCCTCCAATTCGGATTCATACTTGCGAGGAGCGTCGGAATTTGAAAGGGCGGCGGAAACGCTTCGGCAACTGCCCGGTTCTTCCGCGGACGGAACGATCCGTTTTCGGGATGCCAGCGATGGTGCGTTGACGACCGCTGGATCGGTGGTGGCTCAGTGGCAAAAGGCGACGGCTGATCGGACCACCTTGTTTGAGGGTCTTGGGGCACGGGGAGCCACGATTTTGGTTGTTCAGATTGACGGGGTGGATCTCAAAACGCTCTGGCAAGACGATGCTTCCGGCGAGCCGCTGCGAGCCCAGGGAAGCGCGGGCGCGACCGTACGGGTGTTCGAAACGACGCCGTCGCTCAACGTGCCGAAACAGCCGGATCTGGACAACGGCGTAATTATTATCGAACGAGGAGAGCAGGTCTCGGTGAAGCGCCGGGGTAATACGAGTCGGCGCGATGCGAAAGTCAATGTTTCCGTCTATCTTGACCGTGATGAAAAGGCCGGGATTCCGCGGCACCTGTGCCTGCTCAACAGTATTCGCGACCCCTCGTACCAACGGGTCCGGCTGGCCTTTGATTTCCTGGGTTTGGCTGGCTGCCCGTTTCGGCCGAGTATCTACTCCGAGCTCACGTTAAACGGCGCCTATTACGGAACGTATGTAGCCCTGCCGCCCGTTGACGAGTACCATTTCAACAAACTTCTTCCCGGCGTCAAGCATCGCGCCATATTCAAAGGCCAGTACGGCGACCTCCCCGGCGGCGCGCCCCTGGCGCTTCGCGGAAAACGCGGAGCCGACTATTTTACCCCCAACTCCCGTCCCGATGGCCGTTCGTATGAACCATGGCTTGACACGCACGATAGCGACTACGATGCCCTAGCTCGCTTTATCACGGCCTTCCATTCAAGAGACCCCGCGAGCGCCGCCTTTGTCGATACCGTGCGTATGATCCTTGATGCTGAACAATTCTTGAGAACCATGGCGGTCATAAACCTACTCGGTTCGTGGGACACCTACTATCTCAATAGTCAAAATTATTATCTCCATTTGGCGGTTGATGATTCCCCGGATATTCTGCCATGTGCGACATTTTTTCCCTACGATATCGATAGCGTGCTTGGGCTCAGTTGGCCCGGCCAAAAGCGCGCCTGGCAGGATAAAGATATTCTTTTCCGCGATACTGAAGTCGGGGATGTACCGCTGATTACCAAAATGCTCGCCAACTCGACGTTTCAGGCCTACTATCTCGATTTTGTGGAGTGGTTTGTAAACAAGCATTTCAACCTCGATCACGTTCGTGCCTACCAAGCATCACAATGGAAGGTTCTTGAGCAATCCGTGTATCTGGAATCCGGTACC
Organism: uncultured delta proteobacterium; assembly: GCA_963754925.1. GTDB lineage: Bacteria > Myxococcota > B64-G9 > B64-G9 > B64-G9 > CAVWHX01. The sequence continues at coordinate 425,256 of CAVWHX010000003.1, read as the reverse complement.
CCGTACGGCAAACCGAACACGGGTCGTCCGTGGTCCAACGATCAAATCTATCACGCTGCGGTGCTTAACGAGACGCTTTCGGCTAACCAAGGGCCATTGGTCGGAATTCGTGTGGATGGCATCGAGCCCTTCGTGACCGGGCGCTGTAACAAAGCGCTCGGGCAGCTCGCGGGAATGACTCGGCTAAAAAGCGGCGTCGACTTTGACTCACAGAACTGGAAATTGCCGGCCTAGGCGCAGACGTCGCGGGTTCAGCGTGCGTCAATCGATGAATGGGGTGTACTGAGCATTGAATAGTTCAGGGCGTTCTCACACCACGACGAGTTCCCGTGTCATGGGTGGTCTGCGTACCGGTGTTTTTTGTTACGCGCCCGGCAGGGCTCGAACCTGCTGCCTTCGGATTCGAAGTCCGACGCTCTATCCAGGTGAGCTACGGGCGCAACAATGGGTCGTAAAGGAATCGAACCTTTGGCCCGCGGATTAAGAGTCCGCTGCTCTACCAGCTGAGCTAACGACCCGCATCAGGGTGAGTGAGGGGAATCGAACCCCCAACGACTGGATCCACAGTCCAGTGCTCTACCGTTGAGCTACACTCACCAAAGAGTATAAAAGAACAGTCGACCCTTAATCCTTTGGCATACAACGGCAAGGGTTGGTACCATTCCTACGGTCAATTGTCAACCCCAACGACGGCGGCAAAGCAAGCACTCGGCGCATACTTAACGAATTGACTTTCCAGTAAAAAGAGCACACCGTTGCCGGTACTTAATGGATATCATGATGAGCGATGGTTGGAAGGCGCGTATTTGGCCTCAACGACCTGGACCACACTTGATTCGCTCAACGGATTGTTGGAGAAGTCTCCATAGCGATTGATGATCTTGAAACCTCCCGACTGAAGAAGGTGCGCCACATGGAGAGGGGTATACATACGCAGACTCAATGAGGTGGTAACGGCGGCCTCGTCGTGGCCTTCCGGCTCGAAGGTGTAGGTAGTCACGCTCAAACCGGTAGAAGGATTATAGAGGTAGCGTTCACGTTGAAGATACGAAAGCCCCCGTATCCGAATTGATCGCTGTTCGGCGGGCTGTTGCTCTCCAATGGCGTCCAGCAGGGCCTGCTGCGGGTTGCTGACATCAAAAATTAACCTACCATCCTCTTCGAGGTGCCGCCTGATACAGCGCAAGCAGGCGAGGAAGTCCTCGTCGGTATGAAGATGCATCAACATATTGAAGGGGGCGAGCACGACGCGATAGCGGCGGCGCACGGCGAAGCTGCGCATGTCTTTTTGGTAGAGGCTCACTCGATTGGAGATGGTTGGCCCCAGCAGCAGGGCGCGGGTTTTAGCACGCGCGAGCATGGGAACCGAGTTGTCAAGGCCGTCGATTTCGATTCCATTGGCGGCGAGCAAAAACAACAATCGCCCCGTCCCGCAGCCCAGTTCAAGGACCGGCTGTCCCAGCTCCCGCACCCGCTTGAGATACCAGTTCAGATCCGCATGAAAGGGCGCTACCTCTGCCTCATAGCGCTCGGGATCGTCGTAGTAACCACGTTCTGGCACGAGCCGTTACTCCAACTCATGTTTCCGCGGGCTTTGGAATAAAACCATTGTGTATACTCCCTGGACAGTGCATGTCAATGCAACGAATAAAACATCGGACGTCGGTTAGTATGGTCTCATTTAACCATTTTAAGAAGAGGTTTAAAGTGCGGTCCTTCGGCGGCATGGAGCATTTCGAAAATGGCCATTTCAACACTGGTGACCCGCCCGCCGGCTTGCCGTATGCGGTCGATGCCGATCTGGCGATTCTCGGCGCTGCGCGAGGAGACGCAATCCGCCACGACCTCGACCTCAAAACCGCGCGCCAGTAAATCGATAGCGGTTTGATAAACACAGACGTGGGACTCAATCCCGACGAGTACGGCTTGCGTGCGGCCGGGTTTCCGTATGGCATCGAGCAGGGGCGGGTGGGCGCAGCAGCTAAACGTTCGCTTGGCAATCGGATGCAGACCGGAAAGGAGCTCGGTCACTTCAGGCACCGTTGTACCCATGCCCTCGGGGTATTGCTCAGACCAAACGATCGGCAATCCGAGCTCGCGCGCCCCTTGAACCATCTGCAGCAATTTTCGAAGCAACGCTTCGCGTTCGTACATCACGCGAAGGAGCTTCTCCTGAACGTCGATTATGATGAGCATTGATTTTCCAGGTTCGAGCATATAACTCTCCTTCTCGTCCGAGGGACCTGAAACGGTGTTAGATCATCCCGCGACAAAGATCAAGATAGGTCGTATCGATCGGTTTTGACCACAAGAATCCGGTTGCTTTTTTAGGTGTCGGTGCATATAGTTAAGATGTTCTTTGAAATAGCGTGGTGTGGACGGCTTCACCGTCCCTTCGAAAAACCATGGGGGCGACCTGGTTTCCACGGGGGTGTGAATGCCAGGCCGCATGCCGGGGACCCCCAAACCTCGTTAAAAATGGGGAACTGAAAACTGCCAACGAACCATTGGCATTGGCTGCTTAAGTCAGCCACGTCCGCCTGTCTTCCTCCTGCAAGGGCAGAATCGGGCGTCATTGCGCGGGATAGCCAAACCAAGTTGCCCGAACGCGGTGCGGCGAAATTCATTCGGGATCGCGGCCGTAAGAGCTTGTCTGTGGGCTTTTACGACTGCTAAATTGACCACGGGCTAAGCATGTAGTGGTGCTGGTTGGATCACTTTCGGACGAGGGTTCGATTCCCTCCGCCTCCATATTTTTAGCTCAGTAGTTACAAAGAGTTCTATCAAGCCACCTGCTCATATGACCAACTGTTGACCAAAAACTTATCCGCTTGGTCCAGTTTTTCGACCGCGTCTCTGCTGATTTCGGGTGCGAGATGCGCATAGCGCCTGTTGGCGAGTATCGGATGCTTTTGGGGTTCTTGATCTTGTCTTGGAATGCTCGGTTGCCCTCGTAATAAATTTTGGGTGAGGCACCGGGGGAAACCAGGGCAATCAGAAAATGCTTATATTTCAATATGGACGAGTTTTGCCGAACCATAGGAGGGACCACGCTCAGGGTTGTTCTTTCATAATGAGCCATGTGATGGCTGTTTCGAAGTCGGTAAAGGCTCTGAGGTTTGCTCCTCTATTGTAACTGACGGTCTCTAAGAAACTTGCATTGACCTGCTCCCCAGGGGGAACCAGAAGGGCAACTTTGTCGCGTGCGGAGGCCGCAGCGACTGCGACCCCGAGATCGAAGATATCAGTCGTGGAAAGGCGGACATCGGCCCCCCGGGTGTCGACGAGGACATGGTACTTACCGGCCGTTTCGGACTCGGTAACCAGGTCCTTCAGGAGATTGCGGCTTGCCGTGAGGTCCAGGACCCCATCCGGCTTGGCCCGAATGAAGTCTTGAGTGTGGATAATCTTGATATTCGTGGGCATCTAAACCTCCTCGTCGAAGCCGCCTAACAAGTAATTCTATAATTTCTGTCTAGCTCCGTGATTGAAGGTTTTTCTAATACCGCAATTCAACAACCACCTGTGGAACGCTATGGTTTGTTGCCCGCTTTGGTTCTGTATGGCCCTTTGTGCCGATAAAAATAGTCTTTTGACATCTTTTTTCAACTCTTTTTTCGCTCTTCTGTATCTCATATCATTACCCTCAACGGGACGCCCATCTGCGTGGTGGAGAGGACGCAGCGCCTAACCCTTCTCAAGCGCTGAGCACACCCGGCCACCGGCGCATCCAGCTCCGCCGTTTGGCGCGTTCGCGCCAGGTCGGGTCGTCCCGACTCACCAATGTTGAGGCGGCGAACAGTTCATCTAGCGTACCTTCGAGACGTCGCGCGATGAAGGCATCCTCGACGACCATCATCAGCTCGCTCTCCCAGTAGGAAGAGGTCACGTCCATGTTGGCGCTGCCGACCGTGCAGCGTAGGCCGTCTGCGCTCATCGCCTTCCCATGGACGTACGGGTAGACGACCCCGAGCGCTGCGTCCCAGCCCGGCTCCCCGCATCGCGCGAACAGGTAGACCTCGCCTCCCGCATCGACAATGGGGTCGAGGCGCGAGTGCACCATGTCCGTGGCGATGCTGCGCGCGTGGATCCACGGCCCGCCGAACGGCGTGCCGCTATAGATCGGCGCGACGTGGCCGACGAGTACGCGAACGCGCACGCCGCGTCGGACTGCTCGCACCAGAGCGTGCTGCAGCTCCAGTAGCAACGGGAATCCGTTCAAGGCATAGATGTGCGACTGCGCGCGCTCGACGAGATCGAGATAGGCCTCCAGGGTGTGGGCGTCGCGCAACCCCCGGTGTACGACGACGCGCGCGGCCGCCGATCCGCACGGCTCAGGCAGCGCGATCGCGAACGGCGCGCCGCCGGCATCGGTCCAGGACTCGAGGAAGGACTCCGCGATCGCGCCGACCGCCGGCCCTTCGATCCGCGCCCCGGCGTCGAGCCACGGCACCTGGCGCCATGTCGTCGCGGTCGTGAGTCGGGCTTCGGCGAAGCCGGTGTAATACTCCTGCGCCAGGTTACGGCCGCCCACAAGCGCGACCCGGCCGTCGACGATCACGAGCTTACGATGGTCACGCAGCTTGACGTCCGCGATCGAAGGCAGGCTCGTGAGCGGCCGCGAGACCCGGAGTTCTACGCCTGGCCGCGCCGCCAGTCGCGCCAGAAGCGGGTTCTCGGCACCGAAGGAGCCGTGCTGAGCGCGCAGTGAGTCGACGAGCACGCGGACCCGTACGCCTCGCAACCCCGCAGCGGCCAGGGCGGCCTCGATCAATCTGCCGACCTCGTCGTCAGTAACCATGTAGACCTGCAAGCTGACCGACTCGCGGCTGCGCGCGATCTCGTCGACGAGCCACGATCGCGCCTCGGCATTGTCGATCTCGACCTCGACGCGGTTGCCCGCGACCAGCGTCGTCGGCGCCTCCGCGGGCGGCTCGGGATCATGGCATTCCCGGTGGAACACGGCCGCGATGCGGAACCCGGCGCGGCAGAGGCGCGCCGCCACCCGGCGCAGTCGCACCGGATCGTTTGCCTCGGCGACGTCGAAAGCGTCCCCCTCGTCCAGCACCGCGCGGGCGTCGATGATATGAGCCATGAGGCCGGCCGCCTTCAGCCGCCGTCTGATGGACACAGTGCGGCGAGTTGGGCGTAACCGCACGGCGATCAGGCAGTCGCCGGCGCGCGCTACCCGAACGAGCTTCGCTAGCAGCGGGTCCGGCAAGTCGGCGTCGAAGAGAAGGGCCGGACACTTCCCCGGACGAAGTACCATGGACCGCTGCTCGGCTGCGGTGAGTGGGTCCGGCGGCGCATCGTCTACGACACGCACGGCGCCGAGCCAGGCCGCTCCGACTCCCGCCGGGAGAACGATCTCGCCCGCGGCCGAGGAGATCGCTCTCGCGGCTACATGCCCCTCGGAGATAAACGCGAGCTCTGTGTCGGCAGCCGGCGCGAGCGTGCCGATCGAGGTCACCTCGTCCACGCGGGCGCGGATCACCCCATGGGTTTCGACGATGTCGGTAATGTCGAGCGTGCGTGCGCGGGGTCGGCTCGCGCCCGCCCAGGGGACCAGCAATACGGGCGCCGGCCAGCGGTAGCCGAAGAGCAGGAGCGCGGGGATGCGCGCCAGCGCGATGAGGTCGACCGAACCGCTCCGTGCCGCGGCCTCCAGCGCGGAGCTGAGCGGAAGCGCGCCCTTCGGGATCAGCGTCACACGGCCCTGGATGCCGGCCACCCGCAGAATCCCGGCGAGCTCGTCCGCGGGCATAATTGCCGGTCCGGCCACTGCCAGCTCGACCGTGCTCTCGGCGTGCGCGCGGGCGAACTCGGCTATGGACGCGAGCGAACGCCGCCCGATCGCGGCGCAGAAGACGCGGCGGACGGGTGTGGTGCGCGCGTCGCCCCCCGGCCATAGGACCGCGACCGCAATGTTCCTGCCAACCCCGGTCACGAGCCGCGCGCACTCAAGCGACCGCGCGCCGGCCACGAGTAGATCAGCGTCCTCTCCGAGCGCGAGGTCCGCGACCGCTTCAACCGAGAGCTCGGGCGCGGGGCGCACCTCGCTGCTCGCGGCCATCGCCCCGCACGCCGCCCGCCATGCTTCCAAAGTTGCAAGCGCCGCCGTGTCAGGATTGCCCCCTGACTCACTCGACAGCCATTCCTCGAGACCGCGAATCCTGACGATGACGAGGAGACGCTCGAGCACGGGCGCAACGCTGCGCAGCGCTGCGATACTAGGACCGGGCTGCGTGTCACGATCGGTGACGAGCAGTGCACGTCGGTATTTCACCGCATCTCCTCCGCGATCGGAAGCTCGCCGCGGCATAGTTCGAGGGTCTCGGGGTCGAGGACCCAGGCCTCGGCGGACGAGAGATCGCCTTCATCCCGCAATGTATAGAGGTTGAAGCCGGCACGGATCCGCTCGTCGGGATGCTCGATGCTCGCGCCGCTCGCGCAGACCACCTCGAGCGTTCCTGTCGCCGTCGTAAGCCGGCTCCGTCGGCGTACGTGCAGGTGACCGAAGAGGACGAGTCCACGCGCAATCGGCGCAAGGACCTCCTGCAACGCCCGGGCGTCGACCAGCCCGTTGTACAGCCGCCTGAGGCACGGGGCCGAGTCGAGCGGATTGTGGTGGACAAGGATCACCGGAGTGCGGCGTGCAACCGCCGGGTGCGCGAAGACCGCGCGCAGCGCCTGGAGCTGCGGCCCGGCCCAGCCAGCCGGAAGACACGAAGGGCGGTCGCGGAACGGCGCTTGAGAGCGCGATGAAGGCGACGGGGCCGCGCAGCTTGACCAGCGGGAAGCGGCCGGCTGGAACCTCGACCGCGAGCGCCGGCAGATCCCCGTGCAGGAACGGCTGAAATTGTCGTTCGAAGCGCCGCTTTTGACCGATCTCGGGCAGGTAGAGGTCGTGGTTTCCCGGCACGACGGTCACTTCCCGCGAGCGCGCCACCTCCCCGAGAAGACGGCGGGCCTCCGCGTACTCGCTCTCGAGCGCAAAGTTTGTGAGGTCGCCGGTGACGACCACGTGATCCGCATGCAGCGCAGCCGACGCGAGGACGGGAACGAGATACTCGCGCCGGTAGACGCGCCGGCGGCGCAGGGCCACGTTGGCGTAGCCGAAGAGGCGCTTGTTGAACCATATCCGCCGCCACTCGGCGCCCAGCGGCGACAGGACGTGAAGGTCCGATATATGCGCGATCCGTAGCATCCTCCCGCATTGTACGCGAAACGCCGCGGTGAAGAAACCGTGATTGAACTTCCTATCGACGAGCGTGCATAGACCGTGGTAACAGAACATTCAAAGGAGATCGCGATGAGCAAAGACTTAAAGGAGTTCGAAACGTTCTCATTTGAAAATCGGGATGAAATAGCCGTTTTTTCCGTCAAGGGAAAAACCTTGTTCAGCGCAGCCACTCTATTTGAGGTGGATCAGGCGGCAAAACTATTCAAGGAATGCACCGATGATAACAGGCTCAAAGTCATAGTAATAAAAAAGTCTCCTCAAAAGAAAGACAGTCAAGAGTACCGTGAGTTCGTCCAGCGCGCTTCGCACAACGACGGTAGTCTCGACCTCTACCGAATGCTCACCATTTACAATCGATTTATTATGGAGGTTTATTCACAGAGGAAATTTGTCGTTGCCGTGGACAGCGGCACTATCATCGCACAGTTTTTCAATTTGAGCCTGGCGTGCGACTACCGGATCATGTCCGACGATGCGGTAATTCAGAAGGAATATCTCCGCAACGGGGTCGTTCCCAAAGGAGGAGCAACGTTCTTTCTCTCCCAGCTTGTCGGAAAACGGAAAGCATATGAGATACTCTTTTCAGATAAAAACATTACCGCACAAGAGGCGCTGGATTGGGGTCTGGCGGATGAGCTTGCGCCGCATGCCCAACTCGATGAGGCGACAAATAAGAGGGCGCTGGAATTTGCGAACGTACCCATCCACACGCTCACCGGTATCAAGAGCCTTATGAATTATTCGGCGGCCGAGCTCGAAAAATATCTCCGCTATGAAAACGACATCATCGCGAGAATCTTTACAGAATTGAACCGCGACCAGTGAAATAGCCTGTTATTCGCCAAAACACGTCAATATTGAAATGTAAGCATTTTCAGATTGACTTCGCTCTCTCATTTCAATCTTAAATATTGCCAGAGTGTTCCACTCAACCCAACCCCTATCGACAAAAAACATCATACCTGGCGGCATGAGGTTGTTAGAAAATGCATAGCTTCAAACCAACATAGCAGCTGCAATACCCTCTCCTTGAAAATCCGGATCATTTTTCATGAACTATCGCTAATTCTCGAAGACTCGCGACTTTGTAATTTGTGCAGTCAAGTATTTTCGATGACTTACGCTTGGCATTCGCATTGCAAGATACCACTGCAAGTTTAACCGGGACGGAAAGCGTTATCAAGAAAGAATCGATGACGTTGAAAATTCAGATATCGACGAAAGAGGAGGTCGTGGTCTTTACCCTGGCTGGTCGAGTCACGGTAGAAGAGCTGGCAGAGTTGCAAAGGCTCTTCGAAGTCGAAGGACGAGGCCACCGCATCGTTCTTGATTTGAAAGGGGTCAAGCTCGTGGATCGAGGCACGGTGAGATTTCTGGTTGGTTGCGAAGCGAATGGCATTGGGCTCGAGAATTGCCCGGCATATATCCGCGAGTGGATAATGAGAGAAGGACCCCCGATGGTAACCGACGTCAATGTTAACTCAGTGAGGGAAGGAGACGCTTCTGATGAGCCGATTGCGGACCGACTCACAGTGGCAGGAAGATAACTACCGTAAAAGGAGAAAGAAAATGAAAAAAGTTCTGGCGGTTATGTTTGCTATGGCGGTCATGTCGTTCACCTATGGATTGAAATTTGCGGAGGCACAGCAATCTGAGGCGGTACCGGTGGCTGGGGGGACGGTTATTGGCGTTGCGGCCGCCGAGTTAGTGGACGTGGTAAACGGATGGAGCGCCAAGAAGCAGATTCTGGGGCACGACGTGTATAACGAAAAGAAAGAGAAGGTCGGCAGTGTGTACGACATCATCATTGCTCCGGACAAAGCGGTCTCTTATGGGATCATCGCGGCCGGCGGATTCCTGGGCATGGGCAAGCATGACGTGGCAATCCCTGTCAATCAATTCAAGATGGAGGGCGGCAAGATTATTCTGGCAGGGGCGACCAAAGATGCCATCAAGGCGATGCCCGCGTTCCATTACGCAAAATAGAAATATGTCCGCCTAGCCTGTCACAAAAGACAGGACAGGCGGACAGGTGAAGCTCATTGTCAATCTGTAGAGGTTCTCAGTGTTTTTACCTATCGGCGATACCCCCAACCCACGCAACTTCACCCCTTGGGTTAATTGGCTGCTAATCGCGGCCAATGTGGCCGTCTACCTTTTTGTCACGCTGCCGCTGTCGTATCAGCCGGTGGATCCCAATGACCCACAGGTGCAGGAATATCTGCGCGTTATTGCAGACTCGCTGCCGCAAGGGACATCGCTTGATGAGGTGATTTCCCACCTCAGTGCCGCGGATCTCTTTGTTTTTGCTCATGGTTATAAGCCGGGCAATCCGCATCTTATGGACCTTTTTGCATCGTTGTTCCTCCATGGCGGCCTGTTGCATCTGGTCGGCAACATGCTCTTTCTGTGGATATTCGGCGATAATGTAGAGCGCCGTTTGGGAAGAATCGGTTACTTGATTACCTATTTGGCGACCGGCGTGCTGGCCACTCTTGCTTTTTCGCTTTTTGCGCGTCATTCGATGATTCCCTTGGTGGGGGCTTCGGGCGCCATTTCCGGCGTGCTGGGCGTTTACTTTTTGCTTTTCCCGCGCAACAAGATAAAAGTCCTGGTATTGTTGTTTCCCATATATTTTAACGTGATATTGGTGTCGGCGCGCTGGGTACTGGGATTTATTATCCTGGTGGATAACCTGCTTCCCTTTTTAATCAGCCAACAGTCGGGCGTGGCCTATGGCGCGCATATAGGGGGGTTCATCGGTGGTTTGGGCGTAGGCTGGGCGGTCAAAGGGTTGCGCCCCCTTGATCCAACGGGCCCTGACCCGGATAGTTAGCCTCTAAATTGAATGGGCAGTGAGGACGAGAAGCCGAGTGTCTGGATCATTTTTCATGAACTATCGCTAATTCTCGAAGACTCGCGACGTTGTAATTTGCGCTATCAAGTAGTTTCGACGACTTACGCTTGGCATTCGCGTTGCAAGGTAACGTTGCAGGTATAACCGGGAAGGATAGTGTTCTCAAAAAGAATCGATGATGTTGAAAATTCAGCTAACGACGAAAGAGGAGGTGGGTCATGTCAGAACTAATTGTGGTGGGATTCAAGGATAACAGGTACAAGGCATCGGACGTTCTTAACAAATTGAGGCAAATGGATTATGACTGGACAGTAAGCTTGCATGATGCGGTCGCGGTCCACCGGGACCATAACGGCAAGCTCCGTATCGACCAGAGCTACGACCCGACGACCGGTGAAGGGGCGGCCTGGGGAGCACTGTGGGGCTCATTGCTCGGCGCTATTCTCGCCATCCCCTTCACCGCCGGCTTGAGCGCCGCCGCCGCAGTTGGCGCGGTTGCTGTAGGCGCGGTCGGCGTCGGTGCTCTTGGCGCGGGAGTCGGCGCCATCGACGCCGACTGGTGGAAGGAGGATTTCGGGATCTCCGACGACTTCGTGAGAGACGTGGGTGAGACCATCCAGTCCGGAGACTCAGCCGTTTTTGCGCTGATCACCGCTAACCCGGAGCAGGCCGCCAAGCAATTTTCTGGTTACGGCGGCAAGGTTATTAGAACAACGCTGAGCGACGAACAAGCGGCGAAGCTCCAGAAAGTACTTAACCAGGGTCGCCAAAGACCGCAATCCCATAACTGACCCGAAGGAGACAAAAAGATACTGGAGCGGCCGGCTCATTTGAGATACACCGCAACGAAGAATAAGGGGGGAAGCTCAGCAAGGGCTGCTCGCCCAATGAGGACATAGTTGGCAGCTATCTTGGGAATTGGTCAGCCGGCGCACCAAGAAGGGAGAACGCTCATGACTCGACACCATATCCCGTTAGGCAGGATTATGGGGATTCCCATTGGTTTGGATTACTCCTGGTTTGTGATCTTCGCGCTGCTCACGTGGATGCTGGCGAGTAGTTACTATCCCGCCGAATTCAAGGATTGGCCGCCACTGCTGTACTGGTTCATGGGCGCGGTGACGGCCATCATGCTCTTTGTGAGCGTGCTGCTTCATGAACTAGGACACTCTGCAGTTGCGCTGCGGTACAAAATTCCGGTGCGCAGCATCACGCTTTTCCTCTTCGGGGGTGTCGCTCAGATTGGGGCGGAACCGCCCAGCGCCATCGCCGAGTTTCTTATTGCGATCGCAGGCCCGCTCGTGAGCCTGCTCCTGGCGGTCCTTTTCTACGCGGTGCAGCCGCTGGTGGCCGGTATGGAACCACTCGTGGGTCTGGCAAAGTACCTGGCCTACATCAACCTGGCCCTGGTGCTGTTTAACCTGATTCCCGGTTACCCACTCGATGGCGGTCGCGTGTTTCGGGCCATCGTGTGGGCGATCACGAAAAACATGCGCCGGGCGACCCTCATCGCGGCAAAGGTCGGCCGGTTCTTTGCTTTTATGTTTATCTTCGCCGGCGTTTGGCAGATGTTCCGTGGCGACTTTGGCGGGGGGCTTTGGATCGCGATCATCGGCTGGTTCCTCGACAATGCCGCTTCCGGTCAAGTTCATCAAGTGATGTATCAGGGTCTGCTGGCGGGCCATAAGGTCTCGCAAGCCATGAGCACTCGTTGCGCCGCCGTTCCCGCAAATCTGACGCTACAGCAGCTGGTAGACGAACACATCCTCGGGAGCGGGCAGCGCTCTTTTCTCGTCAACCGTGGAGACGAGACCGTTGGTTTGATGACGTTGCATCGGATCAAGGAAGTGCCGCGTTCCAAATGGGCGACGACGAGCGCCGCTGAGGTCATGCTTCCCATGGAACAGATAAAACGTATTGGTCCTGATGCCGAGCTGTGGGCCGCCCTCCAGGAGATGGACCGCGATGGCGTCAATCAGTTGCCCGTCACCCGGGATCAGCATGTCATCGGCATGTTAAGCCGCGAAGATGTCATTACTTTCCTGGGTACGCTCCAGGAATTGGGAACGTGACCGATCTCGATCCTTTCCGTTACTCTTATCCTTTTGCGCAAGAAAAGGAGGGAGCGGTGAAAATCTACGTAGGAAATCTCGACTTTCAGTTTACGGATGAGGAGCTCAAGGCGCTTTTCATAGGTTATGGCCATGTGGCAGCCGCGTCGATATTCAGGGACGAACACGCCCGAGAGGGCGAGGGCTTCGGTTTCGTTGAAATGCCGTCGAACATGGAGGCACAAGCAGCGATCGCGGGCATCAACGGCACCAAACACCGCAGGCGCATACTCGTCGTCAAGGAATCGATTCCGGGGGAGACCCAGGTCCGCGCAACCCACAAAAGCAACAAGAGCAGGGCAAGCGGCCGAAGGTGAAAACCGCCCGGCAGGCTACGCACAAACCACCGCCGAAACACAGGATATCCATATCCGCGTGCAGGGCCCCGTGCTGACCCAACTACAATAAGTGTTCACCGATGATTGGTTTTTCACAACCGTCGAATCGTTGCGTCGTGATTCGTGGTTTCCACAAACCGAAACCGCAGGGCACGTGAAGGCAAGCCAAAAAAAGACGCACTGGAGGAGCACGTTGTATCGGAATCAAGTATGGAAGAAAAGACTGAGTCGATGCGAGATATTTAGAAAGAAGGGGGTTGACCAATGAAGGGAAAGACACTATATTTCCATCCAAACCGTTTTAGAGGTCGTTCAAGGAGCGCATCGCCAGCAAATCGGCCTTGGAGGGAAGGGTAGCAATCCTGGCGTCCAAGTTGCACAAGATTCGGGCGGTGTCGAACAAAAACATAAAAGAACTCAAGGGCATATCAGCTAGAGAGATTCCTGTTGTCACCGGAAGTGCAATAATTTACTTTGATGAGAAAAGAATCAATTGTCCTCTCGAAGGACACAAATCCGTGCTCATGAACCTTCAGCTTCTTATTGACTCGACTCCTGCTCTGATCCTTAGCAGTCCGCCTGACGGCTATATCGATTTTTTCAATCAACGTTGGCTGGACTTCGTCGGTCTTTCGTTTGAGAACATATCAGGCTGGAAATGGACGGCTTCAGTTCATCCTGAAGATGTTGAAGCGTTCGTGGAAAAGCGGCGCGCGACCCTTGAGACGGGGGAGCCTTTCGAAGCAGAAGCACGCATCCGGCGGGCGGATGGGGAATATCGCTGGATGCTCCACCACAGCGTGCCTCTCCGTGACGGGCAGGGAAAGATCGTTAGATGGTATGGATCCAGTATAGATATCGAGGACCGCAAGCGCACGGAAGAAGCCGTCCGCCGAAGTGAAGCCTACCTGGCGGAAGCGCAGAGGCTCAGCCATACCGGTAGTTTCGCCTACAACCCTGGGAATGGGAAAACGCTTTACTGGTCCGAGGAATTGTTCCGAATTTTTGGATTGGACCCTCGACAGGGTATCCCGGATCCTGACGAGTCCTTTCGACTTGTGCATCCAGATGATCGCGACACAGTTTCCGAAGTCTGCCAGAAGGCATTCCGTGAGAAAGCTGGTTTTACGATAGATTACAGGCTGCTGCTGCATGGCGGGAATCTCAAGCACCTCCACGTAATGTGGCACCCAGCCCTCGATAACACCGGAGAAGTTGTTGAATATTTCGGTACCGTGTTGGATGTGACGGAACGCAAGCGGGCCGAAGATTCCCTCCAAAAGGCTTTTGACGAGATCAAGAAGTTGAAGAACCAACTCTACAGAGAGAACGTCGTGCTACGCGAAGAAATTGATAGAACCTCAATGTTCGAGGAGATCGTGGGCTCGTCACCGGCTCTGAAAGCCGTGCTCGCACGTGTCGCCAAGGTGGCGCCGATGGATTCCACCGTCTTTGTCGCCGGCGAAACCGGCACGGGCAAGGAACTCGTCGCTCGAGCTATCCACAAGCGGTCAAAGCGCTCCTCGCGAGCCTTTGTCAGCGTGAACTGTGCTGCAATTCCCGCGCCGTTAATCGCCTCGGAATTATTCGGTCATGAGAAGGGAGCCTTCACGGGGGCCCACCAGCGGCACCTCGGCCGCTTCGAGCTGGCGGAAGGAGGAACGATCTTCCTAGATGAAATCGGGGAGCTTCCGAATGAGATCCAGATTGCCCTCTTGCGTGTGCTGCAGGAGCACGAATTTGAGCGTGTGGGAGGAAATCAAACGATTCGGACTAACGCCCGGGTGATTGCCGCCACCAATCGTGACTTGAAGGCCGCAATCGAAGCCGGCATTTTTCGGAGCGATCTATTCTATCGGATCAACGTATTTCCCATTGCAATGCCTCCGCTACGCGAACGGAAAGAGGACATCCCCATTCTGGTCGAGTACTTCATTGACCGATATGCCAGTAAAGCAGGAAAGAAAATACGGGGTATAACCAAGAAGACCCTGGATCTGCTTCAGTCGTACCCCTGGCCGGGTAACATTCGAGAGCTGCAAAATGTAATCGAACGGTCGGTTATCATATGTGACACGGAGAACTTCACGGTCGATGACAGTTGGCTCGTTTGGGAGTCTCGTCAGACTCAGTCGGCAAGCCAGTTGCTCTCCGACAAGCTTGTGGCTCAAGAGAAAGAGATGATTGAGGCTGCCTTGGTTAAAAGCAGAGGCCGAGTGTCCGGATCTTTGGGCGCGGCCGCCAAGCTCGGCATTCCGCCCTCGACGCTAGAATCGAAGATCAGATCCCTCAAGATCAACAAACATAGGTTCAAATCAACATAGCAGTTGCAATACCCCCTTCCTGAAAATCCGCATCAGTTTTCATGAACTATCGCTAATTCTCGAAGAGTCGCGACTTTGTAATTTTGGCTATCAAGTATTTTCAACGACTTACGCTTGGCATTCGCATTGCAAGACACCAGTTCAAGTAGAACTGGGACGGATAGTGTTTTCAAGAAAGAATCGATAACGCTGACCGACAGAAAGGAGAGCAGCCATGGACGACAAGATGATCGTAGTAATATTCGATAACGAGAAGAAGGCCTATGATGGCTACAGGGCCCTCAAGGATTTGCATTTCGAGGGCAGCATCACGCTCTATGCGAGCGCCGTGATTGCCAAGGACGCGGGCGGGAAAGTGACCGTCAAAGAGGCGGCCGACCGGGACCTGCTAGGGACGGGCGTCGGCCTGGTCACGGGGAGTTTGATTGGCCTGCTCGGTGGGCCCGTGGGTGTCGCAATCGGTGCCTATGTCGGGACGGTTGGGGGTGTGCTGTACGACTTGGCGAAAGTCGGGGTCGGCGAGGACTTTCTAGGCGAGGTCGAGCAACACCTGCAGCCGGGCAAGGCGGCCGTGGTCGCCGAAATTTGGGAGGAGTGGGTGATGCCAGTCGATACCCGTATGGAAGCCGCAGGCGGCGTCGTCTTCCGCCGGGCGCGCGTGGAAGTTCTGGATTATCAGATCGAGAGGGATGCTAAGGCACTCAAGGCAGAGGTTGCCGACCTGAAAGCCGAGTTCGCTCAGGCGGACAAGGAAGCAAAAACGAAGCTTCAAGCGAAGATGAGCGCTGCCAAGACCAAGCTGCAAGCAACGCAGGATCGGGCCAAGGCTGCATCGGAAACGACGAAGCAGGAGATGGATGCGAAGATCAAGGCCCTGAAAGAGCAGGTGGCCAAGGCGCAGGCTGAGAGGAAGGCTAAGCTGGAGGTTCGTATCGCCGAGGTACAGTCCGAGTACGCGCGGCGTACCGAGAAACTGCACCAAGCTTGGGAACTTACCAAGGAAGCACTGAAATTGTGAAGTTCTGCATTTGGGCCACGCCGGCAGATCCCGTAGCCAGCCGACGTGCAGTACAGGCCGGCGCTGCGGCGGGTACGTTGACAGTGATACGAAACACAAATGAAAGGAGGCATTACCATGAGCGAGATGAATGTTCTAATGGTTAGAAATTCCCCCCGAGATGATTCACAACTGGGGGTGGTTTCTGGCACTCGGCATCGGATTGGTGCTGCTGGGGATCGCCGCCGTCACTTGGTCCGTGAAAGCCACGATAATCTCAATGTCGTTCTTCGGATGGCTGCTGTTGATTGCAGCCTGTATCGAGATTGCACAGGCTTTCATGGTCGGAAATTGGGCAGGCTTCTTCCTGCATTTGCTGGCTGCGGTTCTCTTCGGAGTAACCGGAGCACTGTTTGTGTCGAGGTCGGTGATCAGCGCCGAGGTTGCGACCCTTTTCATGGCCATGTTCTTCCTTATATCCGGGCTGTTTCAACTGGTCGGCTCGCTGATGATTCACCTGCCGGGCTGG
Source organism: uncultured delta proteobacterium (assembly GCA_963754925.1). Classification (GTDB taxonomy): domain Bacteria; phylum Myxococcota; class B64-G9; order B64-G9; family B64-G9; genus CAVWHX01. The sequence continues at coordinate 408,857 of CAVWHX010000003.1, read as the reverse complement.
GGTTGGCATGCGCTGAACGGAGTTATCACCGTCGTGTTAGGGGGTCTCGTACTGGCGCAGTGGCCGATCTCAGGCCTGTGGGCGATAGGCCTTTTTGTCGGAATCGATCTGCTGTTTTTCGGCTGGGCCTGGATCGCGCTGGCGCTTGACATGCACAAGATGTGAGAGGGTCGGCAAGCCGGGGATCTTCGTGTCCTGGCAGGCAGTTGACCGGCACCCCGCATGCGATCTCATCGGTGCTTTGAGGCTGCGGGTCTGCAAATGGAGGGAAAAGGAGGATCGAATGGCGATCAAGGACGGCAACAAGAATATCTTGCAGGCCAGGGAAGAAAAAGGCAAGGAAGAACCGGGCCTCACCAAGCACGACCCTCTCTTTAAGCCTCTCAGTCCCAAGCAGCTGCGTTTTTCCCTATGGTTCTTCCTGATCTGTCTGATCGCGCTCTTCGTGATCAACTCCTTCTTCCAGCGTTCCAATGTCGAATCCATCGATTACAGCGCCTTCAAAACGAAAATAGAGTCCGGCGAGATCCGGCGGATCGAGATAGGCGAAAAATACCTGACCGGGTTTGTCTGGACCAAGGCCCAACACGATGAGACGCGATCCAGCGAGAAAAAGCCAACAGAGGTTCCGAAGAACTATAAAACCGTACGGATAGTCGATCCGGGCCTCATCCGGCTCATGGATGAGAAGAACATTGAATATTATGCCATTGCCTCGGAGAGCGGGTCCTGGCTAGGCGCCTTACTATCCTGGGTGTTGCCTATCATCCTGATGGTGTTTTTCTGGAATTATCTCAGTAAACAGCTCGGCAAGACCGGCCAGGGGGTGATGTCGTTCGGGGCGAACAAGGCGAAGCTGGTCGCGGAAGGCGACACGGGTGTGACGTTCAAGGATGTTGCGGGCGTCGATGAGGCCAAGGCGGAGCTCGTAGAGGTTGTGGATTTCCTCAGACAGCCGAAAAAATATGAGACCGTCGGCGGAAAGATACCCAAGGGAGTTCTCCTGGTCGGCCCCCCCGGAACGGGAAAGACCCTTCTTGCCAAGGCGGTCGCCGGCGAGGCCAAGGTCCCCTTTTTCAAGATCAGCGGCGCCGATTTCGTGGAGATGTTCGTCGGCGTCGGGGCGGCCCGGGTCCGCGACATGTTCAAGCAGGCCCGCGAAAAGGCCCCGTGCATCATCTTCATCGACGAGCTCGACGCCATCGGAAAGAGCCGCGGCATTACGCTCGGCGGGAACGACGAGCGCGAGCAGACGCTGAACCAACTACTGGTCGAGATGGACGGTTTCGACTCCAGTGTCGGCGTCATCATTCTTTCTGCAACGAACCGGCCCGAGATCCTCGATCCCGCCCTTCTGCGGCCCGGCCGCTTCGACCGGCAGGTGCTAGTGGACAGACCCGACCTGAAGGGGCGGGTCGACATCCTAAAGATCCATGCAAAGAACGTGAGCCTCGATGAGTCCGTCGACCTGGAACAGGTTGCTCGGGGGACGCCGGGTTTTACCGGGGCCGACTTGGCAAATATCGTCAATGAAGCGGCGTTGCTCGCTGTGCGCGCGGGCCGCAGCGCCGTCCTGCCCAAAGACTTTGATGACGCGATCGAACGAGTGGTCGCGGGCCTCGAGAAAAAGAACCGGCTTATCAATCCGAAGGAACGGAAGATCGTCGCCTACCATGAAACGGGACATGCTACGCTGGCCGCATACTCGAAGGGCGCCGATCCGGTTCATAAGATCTCGATCATTCCGCGCGGCATCGGAGCCCTGGGGTATACCATTCAACTTCCGACCGAAGACCGCTTCCTCCTGACGGCGGAGGAACTGCTGGGCAAGATAGACGTTCTACTCGGGGGTCGCGCGAGCGAGCAATTGTTCTTCGGGGAGATTTCGACGGGCGCCTCCAATGATATCGCCCGAGCAACCGAAATAGCCCGGAAGATGATCAGCGACTACGGCATGAGCGATAAGTTCGAGAACGTGGTTCTTTCCTCACAGAGGAGCCCAGCGTTCCTTCCGGGGGAAACTGTCTCTAGACAGCGGGATTATTCCGAATCGACCCAGCAGTACGTTGATGAAGAGATCACCCGGATCATTAAAAACCGGTACGAAAAAGCAATCGAGTTCCTCAAAGAGAAAAAAGGGACCGTCGAGAAGATAGCGAAAAGGCTGTTGGAGGTCGAAACGATCGGAGAGGAAGAATTCAAGGCCCTGCTCAAGGGAGGGGAGAGCGGCGGCTGAACCACGATGTCCATCTCTTTCAAATATTCACCCCAGGCGTTTTTCCCTAGATAGCGTGCGTACCCCTTTTTATCAGTCTCGTTCGGTTCGATATCAATCTCCAATAGTGTTTTATTGTTTTGGAAATTATGATAAAGGGGTTCTTCATTAAATGAACCCCCACTGCCATACTATTGGCCTTGTTAACATTTTTGTCGACGCTGCTCGGCGGGTTCATCACTTTAAAATTCAAAAAAAGTGTTTCGATCATATTTGCTTTTGCAGCAGGGAGCATCGTAACCGTCGCGCTCATGGAAATACTGCCCGAAAGCTTGGAGATGGCAGAGAAATCTGGAATCCCGGTTAAGCATATCATGGTAATTGTCGTGCTATCTTTCCTGTTTTTCATTCTTTTGGAGAAGTATTTCTCAGCCCATCCTATTAAGGGGATAGCTTCCGAGGGGCATGTCATGGGACCCATCGGCGCAGGAAGCCTTATTCTGCTCAGCTTCCTGGATGGCCTCACCATGGGGGTAGCGTTTCAGGTGCGCTTCTCCATCGGCATCGTGGTGGCCCTTTCAATAATAATCCATGACTTGCCGGACGGCATCAATACCGTAGCCTTGATGCTTAAAAACGAACAGTCAGAAAAAAAGGCATGGCTGTTCCTTTTTATGGACGGTCTTGCGCCTCTGATTGGGGTATTGCTCACTTCGGTCATAAAACTTCCGCAGAATATCCTTGCAATATTGCTTGCGGTTTTTGCCGGTGAGTTCATTTTTGTGGGAGCCGCGAGTCTTCTCCCGGAGAGCCAAGAGCACAGTCTCCTAAAAATTGTGGTAGCGACGATGTTGGGCTTCCTCTTTATATTCGTAATTACGACATTCCTGTAAAGACGTGCGAAAAATGAGAGATGTGCCTAGCCAAAAGTAATCCAGGATGGGAAGCAGGCATTCTCGAGCACACCCTGGCAATATTTCAGGCCAAGATGAGAGAGGGAAGGTAAATCAGAAAATGCTTATATTTCAATATTGACGAGATTTGGCGAATGACAGGATGCATTTGGTCGAGTCCAGAGCTGCGCACGCATATCGGTTTGGCGCATCACTTGTCCTTGAAGCCGGCGCGGGCCCTCTCGAAAATCTCGCTGATTTGTTTCGCCATCATATTGCGACCGATAGCCTGTTTGGCGGAGGCGCCGAAGCCGCCGAGTTGGTCGGTGGTGATGCGGTTCAGGTACACTACCACCGTTCCGTTCTCCGCGGGAAGCAGTGCGGCGACGGCCTGCGTATCGTTATAGTCGTGGCTCACGTAGAAATCGCGATCGGCGACCACGTACGTATCCCCGAGCGGCATAGCGAGGCGCTGCCGCAACATGAAGTTGGGCCGGCCGCCCAACGCGTAACGGATACAGAAGAAGTGCTGCGTGAGTCCCGTTGGGGTGCCCTGCGGATAATTCATGAGGATATCGTAGAAAGCAGGCGCGTACTTCTTGACTCCTTTGGCGGCCTCCGTAGCGCGGCGGAGATCGTCCGCTGCCTGGGATTGCTTGTTCTTGCCGCGGGCGTACGGCGCGATGCCGGCCAACCCTTGCGACCGATACGCCCGATAGCGGGCGAGCAGCATCTGTCGCACGGCGTCTTCGACCTGCGGCTGGCCTGCGCCCTTAAGCCCCGCGAAGCGGGCGATCTCTGCGACCGAGAGATTCAACGTGTCGCCTGGCTCAGCGCTGAGATAGCGCCGCGTTTCTTTGTCGCTACCGGGCTGGAGCACCACGGCCTTGGGGTCGACAAAGACGCCCTCGGCGCTGATCTCCGTGGCGGCTTGCACCTGCGGATCGTCGCGCGAGCTCGGTCCCCCTTTCAACGACGCGAGGAGCTTCTGCACCGGGGCCTTGACGAGAAACACCATGACGGCCGCGATTTCTTTGTCGGACGTCTCCTTCGTCGTCGTCTTGACCAACTCGCCGTTGCGCACCCGCTGCACGTCGTCCTTGCTGAAGTCGAAGTCAGCCATCAGCTCGTCCAGTGTCGGCAGGGCGACTGCGCGCGTGCCCGCGCCGCACAGCGCAACAACGGCGCACAGGGCAATGGCCGCAGCCCGGGTCCTAAGGATAGTAAATTCAAAACCTGTTTTTACCTGTTTTTCCACTTGAGCACCCTCCTTGCACTATTGCTGGCGGTTTTTGCTGGCGAGTTCATTTTTGTGGGGGCCGCGAGTCTTCTCCCGGAAAGCCAAGAGCACAGTCTCCTAAAAATTGTGGTAGCGACGATGTTGGGCTTTCTCTATTCACATAAGGTGGTTTATGTTAGCGCAGACGAAATATGTTTTAGGGGCAGTACACCATCTGGCATGTGCCGGCGTTACATATCCAATGCGCACAGCCGGCGCTACCGTCGGGGCATAACATGCAGAGGGCCGGCAGATACTTGGGGCAATCAGCTGCCGTCAGACATCCGACACATTGACCATTTTGGCAAATTTTGCCAGTATCCTCGCAGAATGTGGTATTGACCCATGCATCATTCTGGCAAGTTTGAACTTCATCGCCTCTACATCGCGTCTGACCATCGGTGCAGGCCGGCGAGGCAACACATTGTGCATTTTGGCAGATATTGCCGAAAGCAGAGCAGAGCGCGATATTGACCCAAGCACCATTCTGGCAAGTTCGAACATCGTCATTTATACATAGCGTCTGGCCATCGGTGCAGGGCGGCGAGGCAACACATTTACCATTTTGGCAAATATTGCCAGCATCAGCGCAGAATGTGGCGTTGGCGTAGTCCCATACACCATTCTTGCAAGTTACAGCTTCTGTGCTATCGCACCGTGTCTGACCATCGGTGCATGGCGCGGCAACACATCGACCATTTTGGCAGATATAATCGCCGAGAAGAGAGCAGTTCCCCGTAGGAACCCATCCACCATTCTGGCAAATTACAGTTTCGTCGCCCCAACACTGTGTCTGGCCATCGGTGCAGGCTGGGGGTGCAACGCACTGACCGTTTTGGCAGGTACCGCCAGAAGCCGAGCAGTCAGTGGTATTGACCCAGGCGCCGTTCTGACAAGTCTGTACTTCGTTGCTGCTGCACTGCGTTTGGCCATTTGTACAACCTGTCGGCGGGATTATACAACCACTGCCATCAGTATTACATATCGTACCGCACCCAACTGCAATAGCTCCCACCAATATTGTCATCGCCAAGTGCCAAAAGACTGCTTTCCAAAAGCGTTTATCAGTTAGCATGTTCTACCCTCCTCGAGGCCATAATGGCTGGTTACTTCTGATTGCGACATCTCACCGGGTGGTTCGGCTTGAAGAAGCTGGTCGGATTTATTTTGAGTTGACTAAAACCCTTGATAGTTGAAAAGTCAAGCATTATAAAATCTTACGGTGACCAATCACGTATGCTAGGGAAGGAGCAATGGCACTCAACTACAACTATATTCCGTGGTTATCCCTCCTCGGAGTCATCGGAGCGGCGATCGGGTACGTCGTTGGCGGCGGCAGTTCTGGGCCACAGGCGATGTATCTTGCAATGGTGGGATTACTGATAGGAACCGTCACCGGCATGGTGGTGCGCATCGTCCTTCGGTATCGGGAACGAACCTCAAAAGAGAGCGCGGAAACCCAGGATACGGACAGAAAATAATTACCTATTGGCGCGGATTCGACTCCGGACGTTTCAGGGAACGCCGACGCCTGCGGGCGGGATGCTTAGGTCGCGAGGTTTTCGAACGCAACCGATCCCGGCCGGGGAGCATGCTTTCGCTGCTATCAAATATCGGTACCAGATCGATTCGCAGTGCGTCGTCATTCCAGCGGCAAATCTCTACGCGATTGCCGCGCACGTACAGGAAGGTCAATCGTCGCGCATCGGGAAAGATTCGGCTCCAGGGATTCGCGACGGATGTCCAGGTGCCACTATTGGCATAGGTGGCCTTGCCATCGGCCACCTTGCGGATGTCGACGACATGGGTATGACCCATGAGGACCAGTTTGACACCGGTGAGGCGCGCGATGGGATCGGCTCGCACGGCGCCCATTGTCAAGGTCTCGCCCGGTCGATAGCGCAGTTTCTGGCCTGAATAGTTGCCCCCCCAAATAAGAAGCAGCAAAGAAAAAATAGCAAAGAGCGTCAGCAGGACGGCTTTGAGGAAAACATTCTCCACCAGCCATGGGGTGGCCTGGATTACGTTGAAGGTCAGCAGCCACAAATACAATGACCCAAAAGCAATCGCCGAAAAACGCAGCAACCGTTTGATCACGGGAAAGAACATCTCCCTGAATAATGCCAGCTTTGAAGCAGACATGGGGTTATTCTTCAACTTGTTGAGATTGTGATGAAGGCCGGAGACGTTCACGGCGGCATCAGCCTGTAAAAACGCGCTCTCCTGTTTGGCATCTTCAGCAAAAGACGAGCGCGAGCGACCGCCGGTGGTGTCTGATTGAAGGGCGCTGACGAAGAAGGAGTAGTGATCCTCAAAGATGCGCAGGAGATCGATTAAATTGTAGCGGCGTATAAACTCCACGTATTGCTCAAAGGAGATCATCTTGGGAGTATAGGGATCGAGGTGGTGAACACGGTTGTAAAAGTAGCGCACAAACAGCGAACCCAGAGGGTAGTCGAGGATCACGTCACGCTTGTGGGGGAGGATGGGACTGAGTGGATAACGAATGCTGTTGGAAGCCTCGTACTGGTTTCCATGCTCGATATACAGCCGACCTGGTTCAAGGTAAAACCACTGGTGGAACCTAATCTGTTCACGTGCCTGGGCGGCGGTCGGACCTCCGGAGAGGTTGCACAGATGGTTTTGCAGGTGCTCCTGAACTTCGGGGAAAAAAAGTTCAAGGTCATGGTTGCCGCGCAGGATCTCGAGTCGAAACCCGGCGGCAAGAAAGCGCGCCAGGGCGGTGAAGAATAGCTGGTGACCATTTAAAATCGCATCTAATTTATAAACCGACTTGGCCGGCGTTGGGTTGAGACCGAATTTTCGTTCAGCACGGGATACGCGATATCCCACCTCCATACTATCGCCCGGTTTGGGAACCCGTGTCACCGTCAAGAAGTCGAATACATCGCCATTGAATACCAGCACCAACTGGGAAGGATCGTTGCGGTAGCGATTATGAAGGTTCTCAAGGAGGTTAGCAAAGGCCTGATCGTGAAAAAAGTCCTCCATAGGGGAATATTGAGGAGGATCGTGGATGAGGCCCTCGCCAATATGTAGGTCGCTCAGTACAACCAGATCATGTTGCGTGTCAGAGCTCATGTTAAAATTAATATACCAGAATACATCGAGATCTCCTAAAAGTTGCCCGTTCTCAGCGAGCGGTAGTGGGTCATTTTCATGTAGGCTCTGGGTATTCGTCGGTTGGCAGCAGCCCTAGACCGGTGCCCACAAATTACTTGACCACCTTATACTACATGTAGTATCAAGTATGACATAAAGTGATTCGTTATGGAGAAGATATATGACAACAGATTACGAACGACGAGTTAACAGCAGATTCAATAAAGTTTTCTCGGTATACATCAGCGGTGCTTGGGGAAATGCCTTTGGAATTGCAAGAAATATTTCCGAGGGCGGCATGTTTATTGAGACCTTGGACCCCTACCCATTGGGAAGTCAACTGAGAATTACCTTCTCTTTTCCGGGCAACGAAATGGAGATGACGGCATTAGGTGAGGTTGTTCATATTTGTTTTATGAATCGGTCTGCCGGTGGTTCTCCCCGCAAACTTTTGTTGGGGATGGGAGTGCACTTTTCAGGTTTTGTGCCCCTTCCCGAGGAAAACTTTTTACCTACAACGATGCTGGTTCAATGACCTTTTTCATGGTACTGCGGATCGGTTGAATTTTTTCTAATCGAGCCGCGTTATGATATCATGAAGAGGTCGTGGTTTGGCCTGGCGGAGCCGCTTGGTGAGTGTTAGATATAAAGAGCACTTTTTTAATTCACAAGATGGATTAAGACTTTTTTATCGTCAGTGGTCGGTGCCGAAACCGCGGGGGTTAGTGGCCGTAGTGCACGGACTCGCGGAGCACAGTGGCCGCTATCAGGAGCTCGCTCAGGCTCTCAACGACGGTGGTTGGTCGGTCGCTGCGGTTGACTACCGCGGTCACGGACAAGCCGGAGGAAAACGGGCGCATATAGATCATTTCAGTGACTACCTCAGCGATATCCGTTTGTTTCTGGGCGAGATCCGACGTCAGGGCTATCGCGGAAAGCCCATACTTCTTGGCCATGGCCAGGGCGGATTGATCTGCGCCCGATTGGCCGAGATCGAGGGGGAGCACCTCGGGGGATTGGTACTGAGCTCGCCTTTTTTTGGAATGGCGGTCAAGTTCACGCCCATCAAGATAGTTGCGGTCAGCCTGTTCTCGCGGATGCTGCCGTCCTTGACGGTGTCTATTAACAATTCGTTTGACCACAACTACCTGAGCCACGATCGAAGCGTCGTTGAACGCTATGTTTCGGACCCGTTGGTTGGCACCGTGGCGACGATTGGGTGGTATGCCGGAATTCTTACTGCGCAACAGGTTGCTCTGACCGAGGCCGGATGGGTGCCGGGACCGTTACTGGTGCTTCAGGCGGGCGACGATCGACTATCATCGCTGTATGCAACTAGGGCCTTTTTTGAATCGGCGAACACGAGGAACAAGCAACTGAAGATTTATGATAGATATTACCATGATGTGTTCAACGAGGTTGGGCGCGAACGCGTCTTTGAAGATCTCACCGATTGGTTGGAAACGCACTGCACGCGAAGACTGCACTGATACTCCTATAGGCCACGTTTTTCCTCTTCAGTATTACGGGTCAAATTTTTGCTAACCATTGGTGTATGAGACATAATCTTTGTGGGGCTTAATCCCTTTTGGTTAGGGGGGCGGGATGAAATTATTAAAGCATTCACCGATACAACCGTTGGTAATCGTTCTGTTGTGCTTGATGCCGCTTTCTGTAACAGGTCAGGAAGGACCGGCCGGACAAGCGGCTCCAACTCCAACGGAGACCGTGACCGAACCTGATACGGCGGTTGCGCCGGAGTCAGCGGTTGCGCCGGCTCCGGTGAAGGACCAGTTGCTCGAGAACGAGTTTGAGCTTCTGCAGGAGCCCATCATAGAGTCCGCCTCCAAACGAGAGGAAACGGTGTTCGACTCGCCCTTTTCCGCTGACGTCATCACCCGGGACATAATCCAAAAATCTGGCGCGCGCACCATACCCGAAGCCCTGCGCCTGCTGCCCGGCGTGTTGGTATACGAGCAGACCCCGGGTAATTTCGACATACACATACGCGGCTTCGACAACATACAACCCGGCAGCATGTTGCAAGATTTTGCTTCCTCCACCGTGTTGGTCATGATCGACTACCGGGTGGTCTACAACTATCTTCAGGGTGGAACCTTCTGGGAAGCCTTGCCGGTAGACATTGTCGATGTGGAGCGCATCGAGCTCGTCCGCGGTCCGGTCGCGGCCCTTTATGGCCCCAATGCGGTCACCGGCGTGATTAACATCATCACCCGCAAATACACCACCGACGGGCCGCATGCCAATGTCCAGGCGGAAGGGGCTCTATCCTCCCAGGACCCTAAATGGAAGAGCGACTACACCCTGGGACAATACTCCGCCAGCGGCAGATTCGGATACAAATATAAGTCAATATCCGGCGGGGCTTCGGCCAACTACCATTCCTATGATCGGTTCGATGACAAGCTGTTTTCCTATTATTCGGGAACGCAGGTAGCTAGTTCAACACAACTTAACAGTTCAATGGGTCCTCTCAGTCCCGACAATGCCAAGGCGGGGTACCCCGATCTCGGGCGGGCCTATCGCACGGTGGCTTCCACCGGATTCGTTGCTTATGAGCCGAATGAAAAACTTTCCTTCAATCTCAACGGCGGGTACCAGGAAAGCCGAACCCTGCGCGAGTACATTGATGGTATATACTCCCCCTTAGCCGAGCACGATAGCCAGAGCTGGTATCTCGATCTCCGCTCGCACTTTTACAATTTTACGTTCCAAGCTTCCTTTAATTCCGGTCATCAGATGGTCCCGGGCAACAAAACTCTCTTGCCGGATGGAACCACCCGAGAACGCTACGAATACAACTTCAACACTCTCGACCTCAATCTTGATTATGATTTTGTATGGGAGTGGCTGCGCGTGCGGCCCGGGGTGAGCTTCCGCCGAGCCGAGTACTCGGGCGTTCCGTTCTCGACCTGGAGTGATACCCAAAACCTGGGAGAAACCAAGGCGATTCAAAGCGCTTCCGTCTCCGTAGGGCTGGAGCAGACATTCTGGAAACGGCTCCGCTTCGTTGAAGCGGTTCGGCTGGATACGTACTTTGATCGCACGGAAGACAGCTATTATGAGATGGAACCAATCGACAACACCAACCCCGTGACCAAACACGGCCAGATGGTTTGGCCTTCATTTCAATTTGCCATAACGTACACGCCGGCCGACGATCATATTCTTCGTGTCAGTTATGCGCGCGCCAGCAAGAGCCCGACGATGTTGGAATCTTTTTACGGCGGCCCGCCGCTTTGCGTCTTGGGAATGTGCGCATCCTTTCATGGGAACAATGCCTTGGATCTGGTCACCATGGATACTGTTGAGATCGGCTACCGAACTCGCTTCAGCCAGAAGATCGAAGTATCCATCGAGGTGTTCGGCACCAAAGCGCGTAACTTCTCGAATTTATTCTATCATTTCACTGACTCGGACCCAAGCCGTGGTATAATCTTCCAATATGACAATTTGGATCTCGAGGCATGGCAATTGGGCTCCACAGTCTCATTGAGCTACACTTCCCAAAGATTTCAAGGTCGAGTATTCGCCACCGTACAACAAACACAGCTTGAGCACCAGACTCCTAACCTCATGGAAGCCTTTTTTAGTTACAATCTGTCCTATAATCCTTTGGATTCGAGTAACCAAATTAAAATCTCAACCTCACGTGGGCACGCCCGATGTGTACGGCGGCTTTTATCTGAATTACCAACCGGCGGAAAAATGGAACATCAACGTCAACAGCTACTTTTTTTCCAGCCGTACGCAGATTCATTACAACATAACGACAGGGAATATAAGCAACCCGATTACATCGGGCCAGGCCGAGATTCAGCAAAGCTTCCTACTCAACGCCAAGGTAAGCTACAATATCTGGAACGGCTTGGCGGCCTATGTCAGCGTGCGCAACCTATTCAACATCAACCAAGCTCAATACATCTGGGGCGATCCAAACCATATACTTTGTTTCGTAGGGTTGCAGTACGACCACTAAAACCGCGGTCGACCGATTGAACGTGTCATCTCTTAGAAATTGAAATGTGCTGGATCTCTCTCGATTGTTTTGACTATTAACCACAAAAAGTATAATATTATTTATGAGATGCGGCGCGCACCATTCGTGTTTTGGGCCTTCTTGGTTACGCTTCCGGTTGTTGCAACAGGGTCAGCTTCCGATACGAAGCCTGCCATTGGATGGAGTCTTATCCCTCCGATTGAAATAACAGAGGCTAAAACGGCTATAGAGGTTTTCGACGAATCGTTGTCGAGCCTGCCGGTTGCCATGGTCGGACCGGATAAGCTCAAGTCGTTGCTTCGAGAGATTGATCGGCGCTCCGGAGTGCTTGAAGACGCGGGAAAGCTTTTACAGAGCGCTCGAGATGCGCACTTGGAACTCAAACTTGATTTGGCGATCGATCTCTATCGCAAGGGCACTGCAAAGCTGGCTGAAGGGTTTGTCGAGTTCTATAATCCGGCTCTTTTGGCGGAACCGAACTTGCAGCTTGGCGTGGCATTGCAACAGGCCGGCAACAACGATGAGGCCCGCAGGACATTTCAACGGGCGCTGGTATTGGTACCAAACCTGACCTTGGACGAGGGTTACTATAGCCCCACGGTGCGCAAGGTTTTCGAACGAGTTCGCGCGGAGCACACCGTCAATAGAGTGGTTTTTCCGGCGCCTGAGCGGCTCAGTCGCCTATGCGCGGCAGCGGGCCTTGACGGTTTGTTGGTGATCGCGATGGAGCGGCTCGGCGATAAGCCAATGCTCAGCGTGAGGCTGTTTGGTGTCAGTAAAAGATCCTTTACCGCGATGGAAACGATGGTGCTGGATGAGCAGGATCCCGCCAAGACCGGCCGCGATCTGGGCGAGCGAGTTCGTCTTGCGGTAGCGCAGGTCGCCGGAGTGTCACCCGTTGCTCTTTCAAACGGGAAGCCCGCCGATTTCGGCCCACTGGCTGCTCATGAGCCCGGCAACGCCGCTCCGAAGTCTCCCTGGTACGTGCGGCACTGGTGGATCTGGCCGGTGGCAGCCGGGGTAATTGCTGCCGCTATCGCTCTACCGCTGACGGTATTTCGTAAGGATGTCATGGATGTGCGTGTACGGTATTAAAACTCAAAGACAAGAGAGGGGAGGATGGTGGGCTCCCGCCTGCGTTCTTTTTCTTATCGGTAACGCAGCCTGTCAAATGAATGTCGGCAGCGTGAGCGTGCAACTGGTCCACACCTCGACCGAGACGGACAATCCCCTCGATCCCAATCTAATCAAAAAACTGCGGGTCTCGGTTGAAGGCGATGGGCTCGCCCTGCATCGTGATGAATTTGATTTAACGGTGGGCGGTAGCGGGACGGTTGAAGATGTGCCGGTGGGAAGCAACCGGGTGCTGACCGTAGAGGGACTTGACGTCAGCGGGTATGTGCGATCACGCGGGATATCGGCTCCGTTTGAGCTCAAAGAAGGCGCCAACCTGATATATCTGTTTATCAGCCGGGTGGGCGAGTTTTCGGCCCCGCCGGCGGTGACCGAGAGCGATTGGGCCCAGCGCTATCGCACCCTGATGCGTTCGCGGCGGGCATTTCACACCGCCACCGTGCTCGTCAATGGTCGGGTGTTGGTTGCCGGCGGTATCGGTGCCCCGGACCCCAACGACTATCTCGCGCAAGTAGGAGTCAATGGGGCCTTGCAGACGGCCGAGCTTTTTGATCCCACCAGCGGCGCCTTTCAGTTGTTGCCGAATGCCCCCGCCTGTGATCCAGATAACGAAGAACTGTGTATGCTTGCAGCGAGAGCCCATCATAGCGCCAGTCTGTTGCTACCGTCCTCGGATATTCTGCTCGTGGGCGGCGAACCGACGGTGAATTTCGGCTCCGGTAGTACGGTAGCCGAATACTTCGGGTATGCCACCAACCGGTTCAGCGATGGTCCGAAGATGACGGTTCCCCGCAGCCGCCAGGCGAGCTGTGTTTTAGACCCAAGCCAGGATTGGCTGTTTGCCGGTGGAAGCGATACTGCCTTCCAACCAACAGATTCTATAGAGCTTTTTGAAAACAAGCACCGGCGATTTTTCCGAGGTTGAGAACCTGTCGGTTGCCCGCAGCGGGGCTACTGCCGTGGCATATTCGGATGGGGTGGTGGTGATTGGCGGTTGGGAAGTAGACACGAGTCAAGTCCCCAGTGGTCTCAAGGCAAGCAACCGGGTGGATCGCATTGAGTTTGGCGGCGGCGCACCCACGGCGAGCTCCTTCTTCCTGCAAGAGGCGCGCGCCGAGCATACGGCGGTGTTATTGACCGACGACCAGGGCGCGCCCAAGGTGTTTGTGTGCGGGGGGCTGAGCACTATTACTACCAAGACAGCGATAGTCAGTTGTGAGATGGTCGACCCGGTAGCTGAGGTAAGCAGCCTGTCGTGTGACCTGGACGAGCCGCGTTGGGAGCACACCGCAACCGTCCTGCAGGGCAATCAGGTGTTGATAAGCGGCGGATTTCAGTCGGGCGCCCTATCTGCGGCGCTCAATACCGCCGTTTTGATGAATCCGTTTGAAACCTGTTCTAGAAAACAGCTGTCCATGGTTTCAATGCGCGGCGGACATACCGCCAGCTTGCTTCAAAACGGGATGGTGGTGCTGGTTGGGGGCATTAGCGCCAACGGGCAGATGGCCAGCGAGGATTACGAGATCTATAATCCTTAGAGACTGTTACGACCGAAGGGAGTTACAGTCTCTTATCCCTGGAGCAAAGCGACAGGGGTTAGAGATTGTTGCCGAACGTCGGGGCGGTTCATGAACCGCCCCTACCGACTAAAAAATGGCTTTTATTGGTCTTTTTGATAAATAGTAGATACTTATCTTAATGTTCGAGGGCATAATGCCAGAAAACGATCTTGTCTCCCAAATCACAGAACAGATCCAATCGATCTACGATCGCGAAGGCCAACCGATGAGTTTCGGCGAGTATGTGCGCTACTTCGCTGAAAACGCCGGTCAACAGTGCCGCGGGTCTGCCCAGTATATTCGCGACACCTTCGATCATTTCGGTGTCGAGACTATTCAATCGCCCGTCGGGGAATTGCGTCGCTTTCGTCTCTTCGACAGCGAATTTTGCGGGGGCGTGGGCCGGGTAGCCGGGCAGGAGGAGGCGCAGCTCGCGATCTATCAACTGCTCAATAACTTCGCCCGCGAGGGACGGATCAACAGGCTGATACTATTGCACGGGCCGAACGGTTCAGCGAAGACGTCGCTCATCCACGCTATCATTCGAGGGATGGAGCACTACTCCACCACCCCGGCGGGCGCATTGTACCGCTTTCGGTGGCTGTTCCCGTCCGAAAAAATCTCACATGTACAAATTGGTTTCGGCGATACGGGAACAGACCCGGAATCGCACGAAATAGATAGTTATGCTCATGTGCCCGGCGAACAGCTCGATGCGGTGCTTGAGTGCGAGCTGAAGGACCACCCGCTGCTGCTCATCCCCATCGAGGAGCGCGCGGCGCTCTTTAGCCGATTGCGCGAGCAGGGCGTGCTCAGCGCAGAACATGTCATCCCGGACTACTTATTGCGGGGCGACCTTTGTCCGAAGTGTCGGCAGATCCACGATGCGCTCAGAGCCTCGTATGGAGGTGACATCCAGGCGGTGCTGCGCCACGTCCAGGTGCAGCGTATGCCCATATCGCTGCGCTATCGTTTTGGGGTGGCCACGGTCGAACCGCAGCTTCATGTCGATGCCCACGAGCAACAGTTGACCTCCTCGCGAGGCCTGGGCTCGCTGCCGTCGGCGATCGCTCATCTCGCGTTGTACCAACCGCAGGGCGCCCTGGTCGACGCCAACCGCGGTCTGCTGGAATACAATGATTTACTGAAACGGCCGATCGACACGTTCAAATACCTTTTGGTCACCTGTGAGAACGGCCAGGTAACCCTCGATCGCTCGACACTATTTCTTGATACGGTTTTCATCGGCAGCACCAACGAGATGATGCTTGACTCGTTTAAAACCTATACCGATTTTGCATCTTTTAAGGGGCGGCTTGAGTTGGTGCGCGTTCCCTACCTTCGGCGCGTCTCGGACGAGATCCAGATTTACCGCGACCCGGTATTTGAACGCTCCCTCAACCGGCACCTGGCCCCGCACACCTTGGAATTGGCGTCGCTGTGGGCGGTGCTTTCGCGCCTGCGTAAGCCGGATCCTTCTGCGTTTACGGGCGAAATCAGTACGGTATTGCAACACCTGACCCCCTTTGAAAAGGCGGCGCTCTATGATCGCGGTGAAGCACCGGCGCGCCTTTCATCTGCCCTCGCCAGGGAGCTGCAAAACGCATGTCCGGAGATCTATCGCCAGGCCGGCCACGATTACGAAGGCCGTAGCGGCGCCTCGGCCCGCGAGGTGCGCACGCTGCTGATGAACACTTCTCAGCGCGCCGACTCAACCTGCGTCACCCCTCTCGGCTTGTTCGAAGAGATCCGTTCAATGGCCGAGGACAAAACGGTCTATGAATTCCTGCAGCGCGAGCCTGATGGTGATTATTTCGATCAACCGAAGTTGCTTCAGGAAATCGAGACGTTCTACCTCGATTTGCTTGAGGACGAAGCGGGCGAAGCCATGGGTATGGTCACCCAGCGCAGCTACCTTGAACTCTTTCAGCGCTATGTTCAACACCTTACCCACAAGCTACGCAACGAAACCATGCTCGACTCGATTACCGGGGCCTATGTTCAGCCGGATAAAGACTTGCTCAAGGAGGTCGAGGCGATCATTAAACCGGCGAGCGAGAACGAAGAGACCTTCCGCAGGACTCTGGTGTCCCGCATCGGTGCCTTTTCGCTGGAGGCGCGCGAGAAGGGCTTGGTAGTCGGGGGCCAGCCGGACTACGCCCGCGTGTTTCCGGCTTTCTTTGATCGCTTGCGGGAGGATTTTTTCGACAAGCGCCGGACCGTCATTCAACGTAACTACAAAAACTTCCTCCAGTATATGGATGGACAGGAACTCGATGTCAAAGAACGAGAGATCGCCCACCATATGCAGGAGACGCTTACCGCGCGCTTTGGGTACTGCGATGCGTGCGCCAAAGCGGCGATGGCCTTCCTGCTTCAAAAGCGCTTTAAATCTTAGCAAATCAGCTGCCGTTCTATAAAGTCTGGACAATCATAGTGCTCGTCGCTATGCTGGCACACGCACCGGCGGGTATTGGGCGGTGCATGGGGAATTGAGATGGCCACAGCAGGAGAGAAACAGTTACTCAGGGAACGACAACTCCAACTTGTTGTCACCCAGGCCATGCTGATGAAGCAGGATCTTGATCCTATCCTCTACAGCATTCTCATCTGCATCACTCACGGAGATGGCCTTGGATTTGACCGCGCGTTTCTCTTTTTGGCTCGCCCCGATGGCAAAGAGTTGTATGCCTCGGCCGCAGTGGGATCAGCGAGCGAAGCTGATGCCAAACGTATGCGGAAGCGGACGGCTGGCAAGCGGCTGAACGTGCCCTATCTGTTTGAGTCTTTCGAAGCCGCTCTCAAAAACCCTTCGGAACATGTGTTAGCCCAGCGCCTTACCGGTTTTATCGTTCCTCTCACGGCGAACTCGGTGCCGCCTCTCAATGAAGGCGAGGACATTCTGGTTCAGGCTCTCATCGCCCGATGCGCCGCTTCTCGAGAACCATTTTTCTCCAACACGATACGAGCTGTTTATCAACCGCCGCCGGCTGGCGGTGGCCAGGTGCTTACCGTAACCAATCTGGCGGTTGTTCCCGTGATGAGCAACGATCTCATGTTAGGGGTGATCCTGGCCGACAATACCTACACCAAAAGTCCGATAACCGATGAGCGACTTTCCAACCTAACCATTTTAGGCAACTTGGCGGCTATTGCCATTGATCGGGCGCGGATACACCAGCGCTACAAAGAGATGCTTTCTCTCGACGGTCTGACCGGGGTGCTCAATCGGCGCCACTTCGAGTTGCGCTTGACGCAGGAAATAAGTCGCGCGGAGCTCAGCGACCGATCGCTTTCGCTGTTGCTCTTCGACATAGATCATTTCCGAGAATGCAATCACCACCACGGCTCCGATCGCGGCGATCTGGTTCTTAGGGAACTCGCCGCGCTCTTACGGGAGCGCGTTCGTTCTGAGGACCTGGTCGCGCGCTTTGGGGGAGAAGAGTTTGCAATACTCCTCACCGGCGGAGCTACCGAGGAGGAAAGCGGTCAGGTGGCGGAAAAACTACGCACGCATATAGCCACCCATATAATTGGCGGTTGCTCGGTGGGCGAGATTACCGTCAGCATTGGGGTTGCATGGCTTCCAGCCGGGCGGCTCGATGCCGCGCGGATAGTTCAAATGGCCAACGAAGCCCTCGGTCGGGCCAAACAGAACGGTCGAAACCGGGTCATCCATGCTGACCACTAACCGTTGGGGAATTCCGTGTCGGTTCTACATCCCGTGTCAAAGTTAGGTGACCGGCGTTCGGCAAGCCGCGTCTGGTACGTCGTTATCTTGGTGGCCTGCCTGCTGCTCGGCGGGGTGGCGGGGTTCTTTGCGGGTCGCTTCACTGCGTTTGAAGAGATCCCTCGCGTGCCGGCGGAAGGACGAGCTGCTTCCGTGCCGGCGAATATCGTGCAGGAAGCTCAGCCTGCTGATTCAACCGGTGGCCCGGTTCCTGCCGCGCCGGCTCCCGCACCGGCGCCGGTGCCGGCGTCATCAACCGCGCCGTCCGCCTCCCCGGTTGCGCCGCCAACGCCGCCGGAAGCTCAATCAGCGGCAAAGAAGATACGCCGGCTCGACTTAACGATATCCGGTTCCCTCGCCGCTACCCTGGGGAGCAAGCTTGATGCTCGTGAAGCCGATCTGCTGACCGCCCAACTCGGCCGCATCTTGTTGTGGTGGGTTAACATGCGGCGCGATATGCTGCCCGGAGACCGACTGACCGTGCTGTACGAACCCACCACCGGACCTGGTGAACTGCGCGTATTGGCCATGCGTTTTGTCACCAGCAAAACCAATCAGGTGTTTCGCACCTATTTCTTCAAGCGGCCGGCCGGGCGTTATGGTCGCTACTACGACGAAGGCGGAACCGAAATCGAACAGCGGCTCGAAAATGGACCCCTGGCGGAATATGAGCAGGTCACCGAGCTTCTCAATTTGTCGGGGCGAGCTCGGCACCGCGGGGTGGATTTCAAAACCGATATGGGGACCGAAGTGGTCAATCCGTTTCGGGCGCAAGTGCTGCGAAGGAACTGGCAGACTCGTGCGAACGGCAACTGCTTGGAGATGCTTTTTGTGGATAAGGGCATCAAGGCGACGTTTTTACATCTCAGTCAAATTCTACCCGTGGTCGTGCCCGGGTCGATGCTGCAACCGGGCACGGTTATCGCTCTAACCGGCAACACCGGCCACTCGACCGCCCCGCATTTGCATTATCAACTTGAAGATTCCTCAGGGCGGCTGCTCAATCCGTTCAAGGTGCATAAGACGTACCGCCAGAAGCTGGAAGGCGACGATCTGAAAGCTTTCAACGCCCACCGCGATACGCTCGATAAGCAGTTGGACGATACCCACACGGCGCGCGGCAACTTATAAAGGTTGTAGCGTTCGCTTCGCTCTGACCTAATTCTAATCCCCTGACGGGGATAAGAGGCTGTAACGCTCGCTTCGCTCGCTAACAGCCTCTTATTTCACCTGTATCGACTCGATGACGACATCCTCGAGGGGACAATCCTGATTAAAAGGGCCTTTGGCGCCTGTGCGCACCGACGCGATCGCATCGACGACGTTCATTCCGGCAATCACTTTGCCGAATACGGCGTACCCGAAATCGCGCGTGCCGTGATCGAGGAAGGAGTTGTCTTTGAGATTAATGAAAAATTGCGAGGTGGCCGAGTCGACTACCGACGTGCGAGCCATGGCCAGGGTGCCCCGTTCGTTCTTCAGGCCGTTTGCGGCCTCGTTCTTAATCGGCGCACGGGTGGCTTTTTGCTTAAGGTTGGCATCGAAGCCGCCGCCTTGAATCATGAAGTTGGGAATCACCCGATGAAAGACGGTGCCATGGTAGTATTTACTCTTGATGTACTGAATAACGTTCTCGACCGAGATGGGCGCCTTGTCTTTGAATAGCTCGGCTTCAATCACTCCCTTGTTGGTTTTTATCACGATCACGGGGTTGTCTTTTTCGGCGGCCGAAGCATCCTTAACCGCCGCGAAAGCGAATGTCAGCATGATAATAAGCGCTCCTTTCATGTTTTATTCCTCCCTTTGAGTAGATCCCCCAACGTGCCAAAGCCATGAGCGGCAGTGTTTTTATTTTCGATAAAGCCCTCGAAGTCGGCTCGTTCCTCGGCCTCCACCGCGGCTTTGATACTCAACCGAATTTTTTTGCCGTTATCGGTTACCTCCTGAACCAAGGCCCTGACCGGAGCGCCCGACGGGAACAGTTTGTTGGTGTCGGAGCTTTTGGGCGTGCCCAGCTCGCTATTGGGCACCAGACCTTTTCGACCTCGGCCGATGGTGACGAAGACGCCAAAAGGCATGGCTTTATCGACCGTGCCCTCGACGACCTGCCCGACCAGGGGAATGCTGCCGAACTCACCCTCGGCTGGAATGCGCTTGAGGCCAATCCGGCGCTGAGAAGGGTCGATCGTAAGCACCTCAACCTGTACCTCTTGGCCCTCTTTCACGATTGCTTCGGGATGGGTTATCCGCTCCGGAGCATTCAAGTTGGAGATGTGAATCAGTCCATCCACACCCGGCAGAAGCTCGACAAAAGCCCCAAAGGGCGCCAGCTTGGAAACAACGCCCGTGGCTCGAAACCCCACCGGAAAAGCGCGCACGGCGTCCTCCCACGGGTCGGCCTCGAGGCGCTTGAGGCTGAGGGTGATGCGCTCGCCGCCGCGCTCGATGCCGAGTACCTGAACGTGGATCTCTTCACCCTCTTTCAGAACATCGCGGGGATGGTTGACCCGAGCGTAGGACAACTCCGATACGGGCAGCATGCCGTCGATCCCGCCGAGGTCGATAAAGGCGCCAAAATCGCGGATGTTCCGCACGGTGCCCGGGAGAATATCGCCCACCTTAAGAGTCTTGCGGAGTTCCTCGGCGCGCTTTCGTGCCTCGGCCTCCAATATGGTGCGGCGGGAAAGCACGAGATCCTGTCGCCGGCCAACGGTTTCGAATTTCGTGATGAGGAAGTTATACCGCTTACCGAGGTGGGAGTCCGGTTCCTCGCAGAAACGCAGCTCGATTTGGCTGATCGCGCAGAAGCCGCGCACGCCGGCAACTTCGATATCAAAGCCACCCTTGTTGCGTGAGATCACACGACCTTCAACCGGGATCTTGTTGCGGAAAGCCTCGCCGAGGTGTTCGCGCGAGCGGATGCCTTTGGCGAGCCGCTTGCTCAACACCAGGCCGTCCGCCCCCTGAGACAGAACGCAGGCTTCTATATGAGAACCGATCGGCGGAAGCGTGCCGTCTTCATTACGAAGCTCATCGACTGCTATGGTGCCTTCGCTCTTACCGCCAAGATCAACGAACGCGAAATCTTTACCGATCGAAAGGATGACGCCTTTGACCATCTCTCCTTGGTCGGTTGGGACGGCGTCAAAATCCTGCTCCATGGCGGCGAGAAACTCGGCTCGTTCGGCCTCTTCAATTTCCTTCTTTCCTCGTTCGCCTTTTTCGTCATTCCCTTCTGCCATCGATTACTCCCTCATACTACCTTCAAAGCACGACCTTCTACCATGAAGGTACAAAACGAGCAAGAGATTGAATTGCTTCGGGATGCCAAAGAACTATAATGTTGGTGAAGAGGGGTCAAATGCCGTGGTCGTTTCGAATAGGTTCGCTGCTGGGTTTTCCGATTCGAGTACATGTAACCCTTTTGTTTTTTCTCGGGATTATATTCACGTGGGGAGGCGGATGGTTTGGATTGCTTTTGATCGTTGCGGTATTTGCCTCGGTTATTGCTCATGAATTAGGCCATGCCCTGGTGGCTCGTTCGGTGGGACTGCCCATCATCGATATATCGCTGTACCCGTTTGGCGGTATGGCGCGCATGCTGGTGCCTCCGCGTACGGCTGCGGAAGAAATCCGCATGGCCATCGCCGGTCCGGTGGTGAGCGTGGCGCTGGGGGTATTTTTTTTGTTGGTAGGATGGCTGAGCGATAAAACAGCGTTTTTGGTATTGACCGAGATAAATATGATGCTGGAAGTTTTTAACTTAATTCCCGCGCTGCCGATGGATGGCGGCCGCGTCCTGCGCGCCTATCTCGCGCGAAAGATGGGATATTACCGTGCCACGAGCATCGCAGCTCGCGTGGCGCGCTACCTGGCCCTGGTGCTTGCCGTGATCGGCGCTTTCTATTCACTGTGGTTGCTGCTGCTTGCATTCTTTATGATGTTCATGGCCAACGCCGAGGAGATGTCCGCTCGGACTCGCCGGTATAGGGGCGACCCGGGGTATCAGGATATCGTGTCGCAACCGGAAGCAGGCCCCCCCATTACCAGGACCGATTGGGAAATTATTCTTCCTTCTGACAGGGCTCCGCCGCGATCCCCCGGTAACAAATAATAAAAGTTTTCCATTTTTTGTAATAATGGTTTAAATATTTTTCATGAGGGTTTCCGGTTACAAACGATTAAGGCGGGTTTGCCGCATTTCCTGCGGGTTGATGGTATCTCGTTTTTTTTATACGCGGTTGACGTTTCAGTTCGCGGCAGGGAAAGCTGAGTGGTGGCATTGCTGATAATCCGAAATGGACGGGTGATCGATCCGGTTCAAAAGCTTGATAAGAAACTCGACGTCGTGATCGAGCAGGGCCGTATTCTCGAGCTTGCCGGCCGCCGCAGCCGCGTACCGAAGTCGGCCACGGTGATCGACGCGCGGGGACTGTGGGTGTTACCCGGTTTGATTGATCTGCACGTCCATCTCCGTGAGCCCGGAAACGTAAGGGCTGAATCGATCGCGAGCGGCACCCGGGCCGCGGCCGCGGGTGGTTTCACGAGAGTGGTGTGTATGCCGAACACCAATCCCGTCCTCGATCGTCCCGAGAGGGTTCGCGACCTCCTGGGCCGCATCAAACGTCGAGCGCTGATAAAGGTAACCCCGACTGCAGCGCTTTCGGTTGGACTTGAAGGACAAAAGTCAACAGATATCCAGGCGCTTATCCAGGCTGGCGCCGGCGCGCTCACCGATGATGGAAAAGGCACGCGTAGGGGCTCGGTGCTGGCTTGGGCGCTGCGACAGACAGCGCGTGTCGGCCTGCCGGTACTGGTCCACTGCGAAGACCATCGGTTGAGCAACGGCGGCGTCATGAACGCCGGTCGGCTGGCGGACTCGTTCGGGTTGCCGGGATATTCGACCGCCGCCGAATGGGTGCGCGTCCGGCGCGATGTGGCATTGCTACGAGCCAATGGTGGTCGGCTCCATATACAACACGTGAGTACCCAAAGAGCGCTGAACGCGATCCGCGCGGCAAAGAAACAGGGATTATCGGTAACCTGTGAGGTCACGCCGCACCACCTATTCTTGGCGGATGCGGATATTCCCGTGATCAGCCAGGAGACGGGCCCGGATCCCAACTTTAAGGTTAACCCGCCCCTGCGCGATCGCCGGGATCAGAGGGCCCTGCAGGAAGCGCTTGCTGACGGAACCGTGGACGCGCTGGCAACCGATCATGCCCCACACACGCGCAGCGCGAAAAGCCAGGATTTCTTGGCGGCTCCCTTTGGGATGATCGGGCTTGAGACAGCTTTTCCCCTCCTGCTCTCCCTGGTTTGGCAGCGAAAGCTAACCCTCATGCGTGCGGTGGAATTGGTGACCGCCGGCCCCGCGACAATATTGCGTATCGACGCCGGCACCCTTCGGCCCGGCGCCGCCGCAGACCTTTGCGTCTGGGATCCGGACCGGTACTGGACCGTTGTGCCGCGCCGATTACAGTCCCGGTCGGCCAATACGCCGTTTTCTGGGTGGCGGTTGCGGGGAAGAGCTCGATACACCGTGATTGATGGTCGCCCGATGAGCCACCAGGCTCACGGTCGAGAGTAGGGAGGTAACGATTATGGAGCAAACCCCAATTGATCAGATTGTGGTTGAGATGGCGGGGGGCGTCTTTGAAGAAGAGGTCAAGCGCGCCCGCCAAGAGTATTTCAAGCAGATTCAAGACCTGCGCGAGGATGATCCATCGTACGAGCGGCTGACCTTTTGTTTTCTCAATTGGTATGTCTTCGACCGACCGATGGACAGCGGCCAGGGAACGCCGTTACAGATCTTTGTACGCCGTGCCGAACTGGCGCCCGAAGAGCGCGCACGGTTCATCGGCATGGCCGGGAATATCAACAGCCTCTTTGAGGTTAAAACTGGGAGCCGGGCGGTTGGGTTTGCGCGATCTTTTCACCGGAGAGATCGTATCAGTCATCGAACGACGTCACGTCATCGGTTTGCAAAAAGGCGATATCCTTGAGGCGCGTCTCATTCCCCTCGATAATAAATTGGTGTTTTCTCCCGGAGCGTTTCTCCTTCATCCACGCTCAGCAAAGAAGATCATTCTGCAGGCTGTCAAACGCTCCCGCAAGGAAGGAAGACCATCGCCGTTTGAACTAGTTCACCGCCTCCAGGCGCTGAATTTTCGATATACGGATCGCTTCCGCGAGCGCGTACAGGTCGAGAAAGTATACGGCGAGCTGAATTCGTGGCTTGAATCCAGTGCGCACGCACCCTAACGAGTGGATTTGAATAAGGAGGAGTAATGCGCAATCGACACCGGCACCGGGCAGGGGCACTGATGTGTTGGATAGTGGTTATCGCACTACCGGTGTGGGCGGCCTCCGGCGAGAAAAAAGCGGCCGGTTTTCCCAAACCTGAGATCAAGGAATGGACACTCGCGAACGGGATGAACGTAATTTATGTCGGCGTCCACAAGACCCCGGTGGTTACGGTTCAGGTTTGGTATCACGCCGGATCGAAAGACGAGCCCCGTGACCGGCGCGGATCGGCTCATATGTTCGAGCATATGATGTTTAAAGGCACCACGCATGTTCCGCCCGAGGAGCATGCGCGCCTGATCGATCGTCTCGGCGGCGAGGTGAACGCCTTTACCACCGAAGACCTGACCGCTTACCACGACACGCTGCCGAAGGAATATCTCGACTTCGCCGTACGGCTGGAGGCCGAGCGCATGCAGAACCTGCTTTTTCGGCCCGAGATGATAAACACCGAGCGCGAGGTCGTCAAAGAGGAAATCCGCCAGCGTGAGAACCACCCCATTGCCAAGGCGTTCGAACGGCTCCGTGAGATCGCATTTATGCGCCACCCGTACGCGTGGGACGCCGGCGGCCGGATTGCCGATCTCGATGCGACCACGCCCGCCGATCTCGAACGCTTCTACCATACGTACTACCAACCCAATAACGCTTCTTTGATCGTCGTCGGCGACGTCGGCGAAGAACAAGTGCGTTCGGCGGCCGAGGCGCACTTTGGCGCTATCCCGCGGGCCGCTTCCCCGCCGCGGCCGGCCAAGGAGTATCCTGAACCGGTGCAGCAGGCAGAGCACCACGAACAGGTCGATCCGGCGCAGATCGGCGTGCTTATCGGCGGCTACAAAATTCCAGCGGCACGATCCGAGGATCTCATCCCGCTCCAAGTGCTGGCGAGCATTCTCTCAGACGGCGATTCGTCACGGTTGCATCAACGCATCGTGCGCACGGACAAGGCGGGCGTGTTTACCGGGGTGGAATTGATGGATTTGGAAGATCCCGGCTTGATGCTGGTGTACAGCGCGTATCTCGTCCCTCCACAAGGCGTCGTGGTGGAGGCCGACCTGCTTGACGAGGCAAGCAAACTTCGCAAAACCCCGGTGGGCGATCGAGAGCTCGCCAAAGCCAAAAACCAACTCGCCACCAAGTTTGTCGTGGGGTTGCAGGAGGTTTCTATGCTCGCATTTCAAATCGGGGATTCCCTGGTAAAGCGTGGCGACGCGCGAGCGTGGTTGACTGACTATGACCGCTTGATGGCGGTTACGGCCGCCGATATTCAACGGGTGGCACAAAGCCATTTCGTGCCCGAACAGCTGACGCTGGTGCGTATTCCGCCCAAAGGAGCAGGCGCGGGGGAGGGTGGCCAATGAACGCGCAACGCATGCAAAACATCCTGGGGTTGCTGATCATCGCGGTTGGTTTTTTCAGCTGCCTGTCCAAACAGGCCCACACCGCTCCGGGGCCTCTCAATTCGACCAAGCCAGAAGCGGCGCCGGCGCTTGCACCAGGCCAGGCGACCGCCGCGGATAATCCATGGAAAAACCCAAGCGATCTCATCCAAGCTCCGCCCGCTGCAAAACCCGGTCCGGTGCATCTTCCCGCGGTCGTGCGCGCCACGTTGAACAACGGCTTGAAGATTCGGGTGATTGCGGATCGCACCTGGCCGCTTATCAACCTGCACCTCGTGCTTCCGGGCAGCACCCTTGATGAGACGCGGAAGCTGCGGTCGCTCGCTTCGTTTGTCGCTCAAATGCTGACCAAGGGAACCAAGCGCCTGAGCGCCGATCAGATTGCCGAGGCCATCGACACCGCCGGCGGCAGTCTGCGGACATGGGCGGACCAAGACGGCACCCACGTAACCTGCCAAGTGTTGTCCAAGGAGTTGCAAACGTGTCTTAACCTCATGTCGGAGATGGTCGTCAAGCCGACCTTTCCCCAGAAAGAAATGGCATCGGTGCGCGATCAGTTAATCACTTCGGTCAAACAAGTTCGCGATGACGATCGCGCCCTCGCCGAAGAGCATTTCCAAAACGTACTCTGGGGCGAAAAACATGTCCGCGGTTGGCCGGTGACGGTTCAAACCGTGTCCGCCATCAAGCGCAAGGACTTAATCGACTGGCAGACGACGCATTTTGCGCCTAACGGATCGATCCTGGCGGTTGCCGGCGATGTCAACGCCGCCGCGGTGCAGCGGCAACTCAAACAGGCCTTTCAGGAGTGGAAGCCTAAAAAACTCCCCAAGCACAAGACCTATACCGAACCCATCCTGCACGGTGTGAACATTCGCTTGGTCGACAAACCCGACCAAACACAATCCCGCATCATCATCGGGCACCTGGGGATCTTTCACGCGGATCCAGACTTTCTGGCCTCCTCACTGATGAACTACACCCTGGGGGGAGGGCTCTTTTCATCGCGCTTAATGAAGGTCATACGCTCGGAAGGCGGCAAGACTTACGGAGCGTCCTCACGCTTCGAGGCCGAAGCCAATCGAGGAACGTTCGAGATCCATACCTTCACCCGCAATGCTGAGACGCTCCCCACCGTGAGACTTGTCCTGGACGAACTTAAAAAGATGCGCCTTTCCGGTCCGACCGCAGAGGAACTCGCCGATGCCCAGGCCAACATGGCCGGGAAGTACCCATTGCAGTTCGAGACGGCCGAGTCGGTGGCCGCGGCCTTCTTGGAAGCCGAGTTGCACGGTTTGACCGAAGCTTTCGTTCGCGACTACCCGGTTGCGATTGCGGCCGTCGGACTGGAACAAGGCATTGCGGCCGCCAAGAATCGCCTATCGGACGAAAACCTGTGCATGGTAATCGTGGGCAGGGCCGAAGAGGTCGAACCACAGCTACAATCGGCCGGCATGACCTACGAGAAGGTCGGGTACCTCGAACCAACCTCGCCCGCTGATCGCCCGGCAAAATAACCGCGGATGCTATTGCGTCGAATGTCGCCAGGTTTGAGAAGGGATCAGTCTTCATGAGCGATGTCCCGGTTGAAACAGTATTAGGCTTATTGAAACATGTTTATGAAGAAACCATGCCGTTCAACAAGCTGATAGGAATCAAAATAGAGTCCCTGTCGTTTCAAAATACGGTCGTCAGAATCGACATGCAGGACAAACTTATCGGCAACTTCGAAAAGGGGATATTGCACGGCGGCGTCATATCGTCGGTGCTTGATTTTACCGGCGGTGTCATAGCGCAGCTTCATGTGCTGCGGGGGCTGAAGGGTTCGTCAATGCAAGAATTGGCGAAGCGGCTGACCAACATGGGCACCATCGATATTCGAGTCGATTACGTCCGACCCGGCAAAGGCTCGTATTTTCGCGCAACCGGCAGCATCTTGCGCGTGGGAAATAAGGTGGCGGTGGTGCGAACGGAATTAATCAATGACGAAGGGATTCTCATTGCGGCCGGAACCGGCACCTATTTGGTTGGATAACGTACCATCAACATAGGGCTCAGTTGCCCCGCCGCATCAGGCCAGTTACCCTATTCTTCCCCTATACTAACAACTCTGCTCTGAAGACCGTCACGGCGCTGCCTCCAAGCCACACTCGATCTCCTACCCATTTACACTTAACGATTCCGCCACGTTCGGATGCTTGGTAGCCAATCATCTCATTTTTTCTCAGTTTGGCGCCCCAGTAGGGAGTTAGATAGCAGTGAGCGGAGCCTGTCACCGGGTCTTCATTTATCCCCACCGCGGGTGCGAAGAATCTTGATACAAAATCGTACGTTGAATCTGAAGATGCACCTGTCACAATCACAGCACGCGCCGTACTTATTAAAAGTCTCTGATAATCCGGAACGATGCTTCTAATGGTTTCGTCGGATTCCACATCGAGGAGGTATAAATCCCCGTCTGCAGTTGGGTACTTGCCAGTGAAAACGGGCCTTACCTGAAGTGCTTGGTTCAACTCCTCATTGTTCTTAATAGATTGAACATTCCGTGCGGGAAAGTCCATTTCGATGACCTTACCAGCCTTTCTGGCACGGAGAATCCCACTCTTTGTTTGAAATGCGATAGTCTCCGTCTCTGCTAGTAGCTTCTCTTCCCACAGGATGTGAGCGCTAGCCAGAGTAGCATGTCCGCAAAGCGCTACTTCAGTTGTTGGAGTAAACCAGCGCAAGCTGCAACCCTCATTTTGGCGCAACAAGAACGCCGTTTCTGAGAGATTCATTTCCCGAGCCAGATGCAACATCCAGCTGTCGGGTTTAGCTTCCGGCAAAAGGCATACGCCAGCGGGATTTCCAGCGAAGGGTGTGTCGGTAAAAGCGTCCACTTGGAAAACCTGCATCATCTGATTACCTCCCCGAAATAGTCGGCCGGCGCCTCGTCTCCTATTTCTCCCGCCTATAGGTTGCTCTGAAGCGACGTATCGGAGGATCTTCACTATCCCGGTAATCCTCGAAAGATACCCCCGTGAGACCGTGAGTCTCAAAGAGCGAAAGGTCGTTATTCGTCAGGGGCCACGGCATCGTCCCTTCGGGTTCGCTCGGTTCTCTTCCGCGCGCAATGACGAGCAGTGTACCGCTTTGAGCGACGAAAGAGGCGATGCAGCGGACGGCATCTGCCCGGAGATTGGGAGGAAGCACTTGGAGCGTGTACAATTCCAGTACAAAATCAAACGTGGCTTTCCATTCGACAGGTGCTGAGAACAGGTCCGCGACGATATACGTGACTACCGATTGTGGGTAACGTCTCCGGCTCCACGCAATGGCCGATTCCGAAATATCGAACGCGGTTGTTTCGAACCCGCGCCGTGCCAGTTCTTCCGCGTCGTCACCCAGGCCACAGCCAACTACCAGTGCCTTCCCGGGACTTAACAATTGGTGCCGATCAAGCCAGTCGATGAGATTGGGATTCGGCGCCAAATCAGCCCAGGGAATGATCGACGCGTTCTCGCCCGCTCGCGAATAGAGGTCTTCGAACCAGCCCAGCGGGTCACCCGCCTCCAGGTGCTTGCGCGCGATCTCTCTCGCGGTTGCTCTGCGTGTATCATTCATCATGGTTACAGCCCAACACCCTGCATCAGGCGCGGCCGCGCGGCGGCCGTCTGCATGTGCCTGTTGGTCAGATTGTCATTTCTACATTCAGTGTTCACTATAGTGTATCTCTTGCTTCTTCAAATAGGATCATGTGTTCCACAAGCTCGCAGAATGCTAAGGCAAATGAATCCTCACCAAAGATTATTGGGTGTTTCTCCAATGGTTGCAAATCACACTTGAAAGGAAAAAGTTTGGCAAGTTGACTGATAGAGTTATCCAAGCTTATCCATAGTATCCCATGCCGACCAGAAAGTTGAAAAGCCGCAGGACTTAGTGAACGAAATGATAAGTGAGTTTCGTGTGCTGATTCAATAACACATTTCTTCTGCAACGGATTCATCAGAAACGATCCAGCTTCAATGGATGTCTTGATCGAGCGCAGAGTGTCTAGCTTGATCGATAAGGGTTCGCAATAGAACACATGCTTGCTCCAGTGAAATGGATTCCCCTCGATTGCCTCGACGAGAAAACCGAGAAATCGTGATAAACTATCATGAACATGTTGTTGCCGAAGTACGTATTCGTCTTCCCGCAACCAAGACTGTATCTGTTCAGGAGAAGCCACATCTGTGGAAGATCCGATTCGAATACGAGCTTCGAACCTTGTTAGTTTGTTACGATTCCCTCGGTTTTTTAGTGGGTAGTAAGGACGTCCACCTGGGAAAATTTCAAATACACCAATAGACAATCTATCAATCTCAATCGGTGCATACAAGAATGACGGAGGCCGGTTTAAGATAGATTTCACCTTTTGGTGCATGTTTGCATCATCTAGATGTGCCGTAGGTTCTACGCCAACTAGACGACCAGTTTGATCGGGATTGATATCAACGCCAATGAGTATGTAGCCCGGTGGGCTGACAAGCGAAAGCCCATTCGCAATAGCCATAAGATCCTTGGCAAGTTCGAGATTTCCCTCATTGTTCCAATTATATTGGGTTACCTTGAAATCCAGAATTGGACCTTCATGACGAGAGATCAATTCAAGCACAATATTGGCAGTGATAGGCATTTGTGTATTCCGTTCATTAATCTTTATATAGGTTCCATAAAAAAGTTGTGTTTGCCATGATGTCTGGCCAACGATGCAAATCAGCCTCGAGTTTACGAGTCGGCTGAATTAGCCTGGTTGTGTGTTCCCCGCTCACAGCAACCAAAACCCAATTCCACGACAATTGTTGGCTTTGTTGTTCTCTCCAATCGGATGCCTTACCTATACGCTTCAGACAGCCGCAACCCCTTGACAACGGTACGATGCTGTCGGGTTTCGAGCACAGCTCCGTCATTTGAATCGTAGAGCGCACGAATCGGGTCCCGCGTAATAATCTCTCCAACCTTAGCGCCGGAAGGCGTGAACCACTGGAGGCATTTACTATCAAGGAGGCCAAAACCTTTAGATGTCACCAGCAACCTACCCTGACGAAACACATCTACCAGCGCAACGAGGCGGTCATGCCCCTGCAAGACGTACAAACGCGTTGGAGTGAGAAAGTAAAGATAGTCACCTGCATCCACAATCTCGTCGGGAACAGTGCCAACATCATAGACGCGCACAGGCACGCCTGCGCTATTGACTTCAACCACCTTGCCAGAATATGTTGCCAAGAATGCTCCAGCGCCATGCGCTAAGAATGAGGCGCCATAGATCCAGTCTTGGGCCGGGCCGCTCAGCCCCCAGATCTCAAGCCGTATTGGTCCGGCCTCGATGACGTGATCTGCGGCTTTGCGGCGGAAATAGGTCACTTCTGACTCTTCAACCTCGATATCAATCATCGCCGGATCCACACCGGTTAGTATCTGGAACGCTTCATTGATCTCCTGCATGTGCCGGTGCGCACTAGGGTCGCCGGGATTGCGATCCGGGTGATGCTGCAGCGCCAACATTCGAAATCTTTGTTTAATCTCCTGCGGTGTTACCGGAAGAGCAAGTCCAAGCGTTTGCAGCGCCGCCTCGACTTCAACTCCGGGGCCAGTTCGCTCACTCCGCCCAACCGCGCGCACCCAACCTTCATTTAGCGGCATACGCACGCCCCAGACCGTTTCGCCATCTGTCGTACAGCACCAAGCCTCGTCGGCTAACGTGAACATGTGGAGTTGGCCATTCGCGTTCACGTCAACGGCGCGGACTTGACTGCGAAATTTGCCCCAGTAGCTGGTATCGGTGGTTCTAAAATGTTCCTTGATACGTCTATCGCTCTGCAAATCCCTTTCGACCACCAAGACGAGGGAGCCATCGTAGATATGAAGGCCACCCTCACTATCCATGATTGCGCAGAACGCGCTTGTTGGCCGCCCGCAACCGACCCTGTAAGTGTCATGATCTATGGCTCGCTCGGCAACTAACTTACCTGCACGATCGAATTTCCGTAGGGCTCCAGGCCTACCGGAAGCTAGATCACCCTTTCCCTGCCGATCGGCATATATCACACCGTCAACAGTAAAAGTCATGAGGTGGAAAGCCGTGTCCGGTCTTTCAGCCTTCGGAAGCGCCTTGATCTCAACCAAGGTCCAGTTAGAGCTTTCCGATAATGCGAATGGTGGTTCATCGTTGGTCGGAATAGCCTGAATTCGTATGAATTCATGCCTAATTTTTGCCTTGTCCAGTTTATCGAGAATTTTGTTATAACGTCGCTTGTCTACGTCAGTACAATGCGCGGGGACGGTATCGAGCATCACCTTTGCCCAACATGCGGCGGGCTCGATTTGATTGGCCTTGAGACGCTTCTGGACAATATCACGATAGGCTTTAGCAACAACTTGGCCAGCTTGACCAGAAAGGTGCGCCGGGGCCAGATCTGCGGCGAGCTTGATCACTTTCGTATGTTTCCGCTGCCACCCTGCTTGGAATATTTCCTTGAGAAGGGGATCTTCGTATTCGCGGTGGAAATTATCCCGGCCATCGACTTCCCATGTGCGTGGTGATGGAGGCAGAGGAATGTATTCGACAGAATTCAGATCAACGTCGTTGGGTGGCTCTTTACGCCCGTGGCTCTTGCTGCGTTCACCACCACGAGCTATCGCGTTTTCTGCCCGATCATTGCCCGGTTTGCCAAATAGGCGTGACAAGATGCTCAATTATCTCACCTTCCGCGCATTCATTATTTGGTCCTTAAGGCCATTAATTTCCGCTTATCCTCCAAACAAATAACGCTGAAAATAACCGGCGCGAGTTTAAGAACGCCCAAGTTGATTTGACTTGTTAGAGGACATACGCCTCGATCTGCAAGCAAACCATTTTAACATGTATGTCTTTCAGTTAGTGTCTGTCCCTTTACTTCACTTCACGGCCACACACCCCGCAACCCTGGCCGCTTCTCGGACCACATTAATTTCGTGATCCTCAATAAGTGTAGGCCATTCGATAGTGGTTTCATTCGTCAGTCGAGCCAATGCGAACGCGTTCTGATCGGTCCCGCTTGAATCCCATA
Organism: uncultured delta proteobacterium; assembly: GCA_963754925.1. Taxonomy (GTDB): domain Bacteria; phylum Myxococcota; class B64-G9; order B64-G9; family B64-G9; genus CAVWHX01. The sequence continues at coordinate 376,124 of CAVWHX010000003.1, read as the reverse complement.
AAGAAATGATAACAATATTCCGTCCCAAAAAATCAGCGCGCAGAAACTCATCCGTTACAATTTCATACGATTGAAGGAAATGATACGGGTCTTTCGTCCTTAGTTTTGGATGGGTACAGCGGATCCACGGCAGTTTTCCCGCAGTGGTCTCGTCGGCAAGTTTAGAAAAGTGCTGAAGGCGAACTTGGTCCATGCCCTCGCTTTCGGTGTCGATGTACTCGAGCAGTGAGTATTTGCTCGTGTCTACCGTGGCGATCTGCGGGAACCTACAATGCACGTCGACCACCTTGCGCACCAATTCATGAATGCTACGAATTTGCACAGTAGACTCTTCTGGGTAGCTTGGAGCTTCTTCCACGCGCTTCTTGATATTTACGTATGGGTAGCGAAATCTGGAGGGATCTCTCCTTTCGATATTATGAATAAGTTCTTCAGCCTGGCGAAACTCTTGCGGTAGCGTCGGGTATCCGAGTTTGTTGAGGCTGTCCTCCACGCGAACGCGAAGCTTGGAGAGATCGTGGTCCGAACGCATGACTTTGTAGTCTTTGCAGGAGGGCGGATCAATCTGGTGTCCCTCACCCATGAGTTCATACCAGCGTCGATTCTCAACCCTCAGATCCAGCAGTAAGCGCAACAGCTTTTTCAGAGCAAGTTCAAGAATATGTCGGTGAAGGTACAGAAGTGGTTGGGCGAGTTCATCCAGTCGCTCCGCGCCCGAGGCGTGTTCGAACAGGACCTCAGCGGACTCGGCATACGCCTGAAGATAAATGGGGGGTCGAAACAGGCCGCCGAATCGGGCTTGACCCTTCTCAACATCGTAGCGATGCAACTCAGCTGCCTTGCCGAAAATGTAAGCTGCTGAAATCAATTGCGTTCCTTCTGGAAACTGTCCGCCGAACGCCAGGTTCAGCCGTAGCCCTGTCGAGCGAAGCGAGGCAAAGACATCGGCTGATACCTTTTGTTAGGGCTTATTTCCCAAGCCAAGAGGTTTCACGACGGTGAGGGTATCTCCGGCATTTTGCCCCTTGTACTCCGCCGAAACCCACGCTGTTTTATTCGTCACTAACTTCAATACCGCTTCTTCAGATGACGAATAACCAAACTCCGATGCAACCCTAGCGCCATTCCACACAATACGAGCATCTGTGTCAGTTGCACTTGAGCTCTCTGGCTCAATACCGATATTTCGAAATTTGCCTTCGGACAGGGTCGCCAATCGAACAGTGCCAAGCGTCCAGTCCCCCGGTAACTTTGTCGGAAGTGTCAATGCGAGCCCCAGAGGTCCAAAAAATGCACTTGTTTTGATCTGGATATTGCTGATGCTGACGCGTGTCACCACGTGTTTGTAGGCGTCGCCGCTCTTGTAGAATGCGTCGATTCGTCTTTTCGACTCTGTTCCTACGGGTACAGCGTTATCGAAAGGAAATGTGTACTGGATCTGTATGCCGCCCGTGACGTGCCCCCGTTCATAGGACCACTCTCTATGAGAGTTGTTCATGGTTAACCATCGTTCCTTTATCCATAGCAACAACAGTTTTCAGAGCGAAGGGAGCCGGAGGCGACCGAAGCTCTGAAAACTGTCGCGCGAACTCCGCCGGTGTCTCCTGTCCCAGCGAGCTGTGTGGCCGCACATGATTGTAATCCATCCGCCATGATTCGATTTTATTACGAGCATCTTGTAGATTTATAAACCAATGTTGATTGAGACATTCATCTCGAAATTTGCCGTTGAAGCTTTCGATCAGGGCATTCTGCACCGGCTTGCCTGGCTCGATAAAATGCAACTGCACCCCATGCCGGTACGCCCAGAGGTCCAGCGCACGACTCGTGAACTCCGGACCGTTATCCGTCACCATCGCTTCGGGATACCTACCCCGTTCAGCGGCAATATCGTCCAAAATCCTGGCCACCCGGCTGCCGGAAATGGACGTGTCTACGGGTAAGGCAAGACTCTCTCGACTGAATTCATCCAGCACGCTCAACACCTTCAACCGTCGCCCATCTGAGAGACAATCAGATAGAAAATCCATCGACCATCGCTCGTTGAGTCCTTCCGGAAGACGCAGCGGCTGCCGCGCGATGCTCCGGTATCTCTTGCGCTGCTTCTTCCTCACGCTCAATCCCTCTTGCCGATACAGCCGATACACCCGCTTGTGATTCACCACATACCCTTCCCGCCGCAATAACACCTGCAACCGTCGATATCCGAAGCGTACCCGCTGCGCCGCAAGCTCTAAAAGACGCTCCCGCAACTGCGGATACAGTTGGCCTACCGAACGGTACCGAAAGCTCGATCGCCCGATCCTCATCAGCCCGCAGGCGCGTCGTTCGCTCACCCCAAATTCCTCGCGGGCATGCACAACGGCCTGCTTTCGCGCTGCGGGCTTCACCATTTTCTTGAGTTGATATCCCTCAAGATCTGGTTGTCGAGAGTGAGATCGGCCACGGCACGCTTCAGCCTTCGGTTTTCTTCCTCAAGCTGCTTCAGCCGCCGCGCCTCGCTGACGTCCATCCCGCCGTACTTGGATTTCCAACGGTAGTACGTTTGTTCGCAGAAGCCATGCGTACGACACAGATCAGACAGCTTCACCCCCGCTTCGGCTTCTTTCAATATCCCGATGATCTTATCCTCAGAAAACCGTTTCCCTTTCATTGAGCAAGCTCCTTTCCGGCATTCTAGCCGAAGGAACTCTCATTGAAAATGGTCCAGTTTTCGGGGGGCACGTCACCCGAAATGACAGTGGTGCTTTCATTAAACACCCAGTACACGTGGTCTGTATCTGCCTTTGAGAGGGTCACCCAGAGCTTCTCATCTGCGAAGAACGCGTTAGAGGGAGGGCGAGAAGTGGGAGATACACTGATTTGTGCCGACGAGAACGACGGCAGAAATGTTCGCCATCCGAGGGTTTCTCCCGCAATAATGACACCAGCTACAACCATCGCACCCACGGCTATTGCAGCTTTTTTGATGTCCATGTCAGCCCCCTTAATACGAGTCCAAGCCCTAACATTGGTTAGATTGATCCGTATAACACCCCAAATGCCGATACGAGTTTTGTATAAGACGTCCGCGAAACGAGTCTTACATTGTAAATAACCATTGGTTTATAAACATGTTGCTTCGAGCAGTTCTTGTTATCATGATGTGATATGCGGATCAGCATAAAATCGTCCACGATGGCCTCAGAGTCCACCGACAATGCTGTGAACACTAGTTGGTCCACTGTTGAAAATACCTGGGGACGGCCATATAAAATTCTAATTTTTTAGAAGATCGATTTGCATCTTTAGGAATTACCCCTGCTTCCTTAAAACATCAGTCGCCTCGTTATGCACTATCTTCTGTCGGCAACCATCTAATAAGTGTAGATATTATGTATAATTAGAATAGAAAGGATCTGACACCTTGTCAAGTTTCTACCGGTAGGATGACCAAGAAGGTTGTTAGTCTGATTTTCGAAATCATTGTGCAAGATATCGAAACGGGCTGTATGACCGTACGCTGAGATTTGGGCGTTTCAGGTAGGGCTTTTCGATTTCTCCGAGCTTTCCCGAGGTGCTGATTAGTCGCTGAATGGTGGCGGTTATTTTTCTTTGCTTGGTGGTGCTATTCCCTGATTCCCAATGCTTTTCACGATTGAAGCCTGAATCAGGGCTTGCATGGTCTCGCTCACTTCCTTGAGGTGATCGGCGGGCAGTCGCAGCGTCATGGTAAACCGCTCCGGGCTCGACCCGAAACGCGCGAATACTCCCGACGGCGGCTTGGTACCCTGAGTCACGGGCGCCTGCTGACCGAGTGCCTGCATCGTGCCGGTTATGGCTCGGGTCACCGAAAGGAACAGAAAGCCGCCCGCGTCCGCAAGCATATCGCCGCCCGCGTTCCTCAAGGCAACCGGCAGTTCTCCGGAATGTTTGCGCACGCGGTCTATCAACTGGTGCATTTCAGCTTCGGCATTTTCACCGATAGCGATCCCCATCAGGTTATCGAACACGCCATAAACCAGGGTAAATTTGTCCCCATATAATTGTTTGACCACTTTAGCCTTCTTCGCGGATGCTATTTTAGTGTCAAACGATATCTCAAACGCCTTCAGCCCGACCCCCGCATAGGGGGAAAGGGGCTTGGGGCCACTGATGGTGTATGCCACGGGGGAACCGGTTCCGCTCAGTTTTTGGATCAGCAGCATTATTTTAGGCAACGCTTCCTGGGCGCGGGTTTCGTCCGTAACCTCGAAAACTTCTGTAAAGTGAATTTTTTTATTTTCGATGTCCTCGGATGCCACCAGTTCATCGCCGAGAGATGCCAACAGGTCATCGATCGCGGACAGCCACTCTGGCGAGGGAGGAGCTTTGAGCAACGACTGCAATAAATTCACGGCCAAGTCTTTGATGTCATTTTTAAAAGGCTTCCACTGCACATTTGCCGCAAGCGCCAGAAGTTGCGTTGGCGGCAGGACCGAGACCAAATGCAACGGTTTATGTGCCTGGGCAGCGAGAACGTTGCTAAAGAAGGAGCCGTTCTCCGGCGTTAGGTACACCTGGCCGATAAGCGCATCATCACGTGCCGAAAGGGCAATCCTGAGATCGCGCAGTTGATTAACCGCCGAAAACATCTTTCCGGTGCACCAAGCTGCCAAGGCCTCGGTTTGCGGGGACGGTTTCATGCCCGATCGCTCCAAGCTATTCATTATTGCTGCTTGTGCGGCAGGCTGAGCCGCAGCGAGCTCCGTCTTGTTGATCTCTCGAAGGCGATCGACGAGCACGATAAGTTGTGCCCCCGTGGGTTCAGAGGATGCAGCGAGCTTGTTAAGCGCGTTCAGATCGACGTTGAGAGCTTCCCGCTGCCCGCTCGCCACCATTACTTTTCCTAGAAATTTTAAGGTAGAGATATTGGATCCTTTTCGGCTGCGCGCTCTCGTTATCGTTGCTGAAAGCTTGGTAGGTATCGGTGACATCGCGCGAGAGTTCATGAATGCCGTCCTTGACCCCCTGGTGCTTCCAGGCCGGTTGCAGCGACGCCAAAACCGCATCCTCGCCCTTCACGGTGAGGATTGCCAGGGACGGGTCTTTAAAAATTTTCGGGTTGAGCATGGCGAGCGCCACCGGGCCTACGAGGTCTACCACCGTTGGATCTTTCATCCCCGCGCGGAAGAGTCCATTGCTGATCATATTCGCGAGCGTCCCGGGCGGCGTCGGTGATACCAGGGCTGCGAGCGCCTCCAGCTTTTGCATCAGTTCCTGCGGTTTTGCGATGGTCAGTAAGGCGATGACGTTCTCGGGTAGACTGATTTTCTCCAGCGGCACAACGTCGGCGGCGCCGGACAGGGGTTTATCTGCGGTTCCCTGAGCTTCCTTTTTTGAACAAGAGAAGAGAACGCAGAAACCTACCGCTATGCCAATCAATCCGAACGCGATCCGTGCCTTCATTGAGGAGCTCCTTCCGATTGCTGATCATGGCCAATTAATCCAAAAACCCACTTTTAGGAAGTAATGGTATATATCCTCCGGCGGTCTCATGCACCAAAAAAATGATCATGCTTGATCGGCAGGCCGGTGCCGGCGTTTGAGCGCTCGTTCGGCCATAGCCTTGCGACGCTCTTTGTCAATGTCCTCCATATATTGCTGATAGGTGACCACCCGATTACGGCCGCTGCGCTTGGCGACATAGAGCGCCAGATCGCTGCGGTCCAGGACGAGTTTGGGATCTTCGCCATCGTCGGGATACGTGGCCACCCCAATCGAGACACTGATGTGGCCCGTCGGTTGGCTCTGCATGCGCGAGAATCGGGTGCGGGCCACGGCTTTACGCAATTTTTCGGCCACCCCGGAAGACGACTCCTTATTCTGCTCGGGCAGAATGACCACGAATTCTTCGCCGCCAAATCGCGCCACCGTATCGACCTTGCGCGTGTTTGCCTTGAGCACCTGTGCGACGCCTTCGAGAACCTGGTCTCCGAGTAGATGACCGTTGACGTCGTTGTAGCGCTTGAACTCGTCGATATCGATCATCAGGAAGGACAGCGGGCTCCCGAATCGGTGGGCGCGGTTCCACTCAAGCTCGAGGCGGGTTTGCAGGTGCCGCCGATTGGCTAATTTCGTCAGCTCGTCGGTAATGCTCAGGTCGAGTTTTTCTTGATAGAGCTGGGCATTCAGGATCGCCATCGCTGCCTGCTGGGTCACGGAGTTGAGCAGCTTGGTGTCGTCCGGTGAAAAGGCGTCATTTTGGGGCCGGCCAAACGCCAGCAACCCCATAATACGATCCTTGTAGCGGATGGGTAGTCCGAGAAAAGAACCTTTTTCCGGCAGCAGCAGCACGTCGTTTCCCTCGCGCGGCACGCTGGAGAGGTCGTTGATCAGAACGGAGCGGCCGGTTCGAATCGCCTCGCAGAAACGGCCCTGTCGAGGGTCGATGGTCGTTCCGACGGTTGAAGGCGCACCCTGCAACCCATAGTCCAGGCGGATTTCAAGGCGCTCCCGGCGTTCGTCGAGGAGCGCTATGGTAAACTCCTCGAACCCGAGCGTCTGCCCGATCATCTCACTGAATAGATTGAGCACCTGTTCCAGATCCAAGGTTGAGGTCAGAGCTTGGTTAAGGTCAAACAGCAGCGCCAGTTCGTCAAGCCGGTTGGTTAGTTTGAGGTTGGTTTCCTCGATAATGCGGTTTTTCTCCTGCAACTCGGCTTGGAACTGGAGCTCTTTCTGGGCAAGGGTGAGTTCGACGTCGATAGTGCGTTTGGACGCCTGGAATTCGTTGAGGTGAACGAGAAGGTCGTTGAACTCCTTTCCAAGATTGCCGAGCTCGTCTTCGCTTCCGATCTGGACCCGGACTTGGTAGTTTCCTTTTTTGGCGATTTCGATGGCACGGCCGAGCTGTTCGATAGGATGTCCGACGAAACTGCGCACGATGAGGAGGATCATCACCGTCACAAAACCGACCAACAGCAGGGATGAGACGATCTGCCAGCGCCAGTAGCTGGTGACCTTTTCATTGAGCTGGACGTAGCTTGCCTCGATATAGATGCCGCCGACGAGGCTTCCGGGCGTCGCACCCTGTTCTCCATGGCAACTGACGCAGTTGGAGCGTGTGTGCACCTGTCGCAGGCTCCCTAATTTGAACGGGCTGCCGCTCTCGTGGAACACACCGCGGCCGCTGCGAAACTCGGCTAAGAGCTCGGGCGAAATGTATTGACCGGGCTCGTCAATTTGCTGCGACCAAACAATCTTACCGTTGGTATCAAATACTCGGATGGCCTCGATTCCCTCTTGGGAAGACAGGTCATTAAGAAGACGCGGGATAGGGTGGGTTTTGGTCTCCTGATCAATTGACGAGAAGCCTGCCTCCATAGCGCGAACAACGCTCTCGAACGACTGATGGGCATAGTCGATAACATCGGCGCGAAACAGCTCAATCATCCAGATAAGCCCGAGCAGAGTTATCAACGCGCAGGAGGTTCCTACAACAAAAGCAATTTTTCGCGCGACGTTTTGCCGGAAGAACCGGATCATTCGACGTATAGTCCTCTTCTCCTGACGGGAAACGGAACGGAAACTGTATTCTCCTGAATTTTAATGGCGAAGTCAAAGGGATCTGTTCCTCGGTACTGGGTCAGTTAGGGGCTGATGGGTGTTCGGCAGGCGACCGTCTACACCCAGGTTGCATTTACTTAGCGAACACTATAATCATAGGTGGTTAATGATGTTTCGGTCGCGTGTCGTTCGACGAATACCCGTCAGCCCCTAACTGACCCAGTGCCTGTTCCTCGGGGTGATCCACTCCCCGAGAGATAAAATAATACTTATATCGTCTTGGGTTGACTTCACTTATGATTCAATGTGAAAATCCTTGGCCGGTATTAAGGAATTCGAGAGGGAGACATGAAGGAATGTACGTTGGATGTAAATCTCAAGGAATGCACCTGCACCTACGCCTCCTGCCAGCGCCGGGGCCACTGCTGCGCCTGTATCCTTTATCACCGCAGGAGTGGTGAGATCCCTGGCTGCTTCTTCAGTACGGAAGGAGAGGCGCTTTGGGATCGCAGCTGCCAGGCCTTTCTTCGAGATCGTGGAGGGACACAGAAAAGAGTTAGATGAGGCATAACTCCATAAAAGAACGGTCCCGACATATAATTGTCATTAGCAAATTTTGCTATTGACAATTATAATAAACTTCCTATTATTATATGCTTGAAACATGGCCTAGATGCTAAGCCTAACGTCGTTTACGTTAGGCGGGGCAATTTTTCCTAAAAACATTTTTGAACCCCGAACGACCTGTCGACGAAGTTAGGAGTAGTGATGAGCGAGCAAAAACTCCGATCGTTTCTTGAGGAGCGCTTCGGCAACCGGGCTAATTTTAGCAAAACCGAGCGCGTACTCTATAGTCACGACATTGCGGCCGTACCAAGTTTGGTAAGGCCCTTGATAGGCGATACGACGCCTGACGCCGTGGTCCAGCCGCAAACAGAGGAGGAATTGGTTGCCCTGGTTCAGTGGGCGGCCGCGCACCGGGTTCCGTTGACGCCGCGAGGAAAGGGATCCTCCGGTTATGGCGGGGTGCTGCCAATCAACAAAGGCATCGTCGTTGATTTCTATCGCATGAATCAAGTTCTTCGAGTCGATACTGAGGCTCAAACGGCCACGGTTCAGTCGGGGGTAGTGTGGGAGAAGCTGGATCAGGCGCTCGAACGGCACCATCTCACCTTGCGCCTGTATCCGACCAGCTATCCTGCTTCCACGGTCGGCGGCTGGCTGGCTCAGGGTGGCGCTGGCATTGGGTCTTACGAAGCTGGTTGGTTTAGCAACAATGTCGTCGGGGCCCGGGTGATCCTGCCAAATGGAAACGTTCGCGAATTTGGCGGCAACGAGCTGGGATTGATAGCAGACGCCGAGGGAATCACGGGTTTGATCAGCGAGGTAACCCTGCGGGTACAGCCCAAGGAAGACTTGGACTTGCTGGCCGTTGGTTGTCCCAATCCCTACGACGTTCAGCGGATGGTTCAAAGCATGATCAGCGAGAAGCTGCCCATCTGGTCGTTGGTCTTTATCAATCCGCGCATGGCCGAGATGAAAAATCGGGCACCGTTGATGGAGCATAACGGCCACCCGATAGAAGAACGCGTGTTGCTGCCCGCCGCGTACATTACGGTTTTGGCGTATAGGAAGAAAGACAGCCAGAGCATTAGATCCAAGATGAACGATATTCTCAAACCCTGCGAGGGAGAGATCTTGGACGATCGCATCGCCCAGCATGAATGGAAACATCGCTTCAAACTGATGGTGGTCAAGCGCCTCGGACCTAGCCTCGTTCCGGCCGAGGTGGTGATCCCGTTGACCGCCTTGGGTGATGTGTTGACGCAAATTGAGAGAAAGGTGCATCAACCCGTGGTCAAGGAGGGCGTGGTCATACGGAACGGCCTTACCGGCCAACCGGAGGTCGTGATTCTGGGATTCATCCCCAGCGATCAGCGAAAATTCAAGTATAACTTTGTGTTTAGTCTGGTGCTGACCATTTTGAAAATCGCCGAGAAAAACGGCGGCAGGCCCTACGCCACCGGTATTTATTTTGCGGGAAAGGCCAAGGAGGTGCTCGGGGAGGAACGACTTCGTCGGTTGAAGTCTTTCAAGCAGGAAACCGACCCCCGGGGCATTTTGAATCCCGGCAAAGTCATCCGCAACCGCACGGTTGGGACCGCCCTCAGCGTGGCTGGGGTGTTCGAACCCCTGATACGACCGTTCGGCAATCAGGTGATATCCAAAATCGGCGAGAGACCGGAAAAAGCCAAGCGGGATATTCCCGCCGATGTGGTCTGGTATGCCTACGGTTGTTCGCAATGCGGCTATTGCATCGAGGAGTGCGACCAGTTCTACGGGCGCGGCTGGGAGAGCCAAACCCCTCGCGGCAAGTGGTATTGGCTCAGAGAGTACCTGGAGGGTCGCGCGGAATGGAATCAGTTTATGGTGGACACCTTTCTGGTTTGCACCACCTGTGAGTTGTGCAATCTGCGCTGCTCGGCTGCTCTACCGATTGAACCGTCCTGGATGAAGCTGCGTGGCTTGTTGATTCAAGAAAAGGGCATGATGACGTTTCCTCCCTTTGAGATGATGGCCGAGGCACTGAAGAAGGAGGGGGACATTTGGGCGGGTTACCGTAAAGATCGATCCAACTGGTTTTGCCCCGATCTCTTAGAAAAACACGGGCCCCAGCACAAATCCAAAACCGTCTACTTTGCCGGATGCACCGCCAGTTATGTCGAGCACGACATCGGCATGGCCAGCATTCGTCTTCTTGATGCGGCCGGGATGGATTTCAGTTACTTGGGCGAGAAAGAAAGCTGCTGCGGCACTCCCATACTGGTAGCGGGTAAGTGGAAGTTATTCGAAGCCACCCTGCGCAAGAACATCCAGGCCGTGAAAGAGGCGGGCGCCGATACGGTGGTGACCTCGTGTCCGGCGTGCGACATGATGTGGCGGCATGTCTACCCTGCCTGGGCGAAGAAATTGGGCCTCGAGTTTGGGATAACGACCAAGCATTACAGCGAAGTGGTGAGCGAGAAAATCCGTTCGGGGGAGTTCACGTTTCCCGCCAAACAAGGCGCGTCCGAAGTCGTGACCTGGCATGATTCCTGTCATATCGGCAGAGCTTCCGGCGTGTATGAACCGCCACGGGAACTTATCCGGGCGGTTCCGAACACCCAGCTCGTTGAAATGAGCCACAATCGCGAGCGCGGTCACTGCTGCGGAAGCGTTCTCACGTTGATAAAGGACCCGCTCGTGGCTCACGAAGTTGGCAAGATTCGGCTGGATGAGGCCGTTACGGCCGGCGTCAAGAAGGTGCTGGCGCTCTGTCCGTGTTGTGAATTTCAGCTACGCGTCTCGGCCGATAAGAAAAATATGCCCCTTGAAGTGGTGGACCTGGCGCGTTACGCAGCGTCGGCGTTGGGGTATACCTTTCCCGACCCGAATCCTGAGGTAAAAAAACAATGGGCGGTGTTCGAGGCCATGATCGCCCTGATGACCCCCCAAGGTTTTGCCGGGTTGATGGCCAGCATGTGGCCGGAGATGGTGGCTGCCATGCCCTTTGGGATGGGCGGTATGATGCGCTTTTTCGGCAAGATACCGGGCGTGCTGTCGCTTATGAAACCGCTCTTTCCGTTCCTGTTTCCGAGACTGTTGCCCCTGATGATGCCGAAGCTCATGCCGGCGATTCTCGAACGGGTCGCAAAGTTGGTGCCCATGCCGGGCTACATGCTCGAGCAGATGCCGGAGATAATGCCCAAGGTCATGGGCAACCTCATGCCGCATATGGTGCGGGACGTGGTGCCATTGGTAAGCCAGCAGCTCATCAACCACTTGCGCGGTAAAGAATCCAACTGACGTATTTCGACTTCCTTTCCGATTCGCTCGTTGGCTTCCTGAATCTGATCGACATGAGCGAAAAACGCCACCTTTGGCGACAGGTCCCGCCTGACTTGATTCTTGCCAACCTGATGATGAACGACTAAAATAAAGGTCTGAACACGAGGTTGTTATCCTTATATAAGGAATAAAATTATGGCAGCAGAAGCATCGGGGAAAGCTTTTTTGGGGGTGATTGCCTACATTAAGGCGAAATATGGCGACAAGGTGGTCGACGAGATCGTCACCACAGCTGGTGAGTCGACCAAGGAATTATTTTCAGAAAAAATTGCATTGTTAGAATGGTATCCCTATGCAGCGTTCGGCCGACTTCTCGAGGCCGTGCAAGCCCGATTTGGCAAGGGTGATCCCAATTATTGCCGTATCCTGGGAGAGCTCTCCGGAGAGAAGGACCTGGAATCGACTTTTGTGGTATATAAGTCGATTGAAAACCCCGAACGGTTTATCCGTAATTGCGGTATCATTTGGTCGAGATATTATCGAAATGCCGGTGAATTTGTCGTCGTAAGTTATTCGCCCAAAAAAACAGTGTATCGTCTTAATGACTTCCCGGAAATGAACGTAAACCATTGCCGTTTGTTGGAAGGGTGGATGTCCACAACTATGAAGGGCCTAGGGTACAAGGTAATAAAGATTCAGGAGACCCAATGTATGCACACTGGAGCTCCCTATCATGAATTTGTTATTGAAACAGAATGAAGGTCATTAATCATTCTATGCGGTTCGAATCTTCCGCTATCTTATTCCCATTTGATGTGAGCAAACGGGAAAGTATAGTCAATCAAGAGTTTTCAATCATGCAACCGTCCGTTAGGTGTGGTTGTAAGTCAGCTTGTATTTTGCCACCTTACGCACGAGAGCCGATTGGCTGATTCCCAAATGGGCGGCGGCCTTTCTCGTCGTACCGAATTCCCGCAAGGCATTGAGAATGATTCCTTTTTCAAAATGCTCTACGGCAGGTTTATATTTCATTTCCTGGATATAGTCCGGTAGGTCATTTTGGGACTCATTACCGTTAAAATCAGCAAGTTCTATATGATCAATCAAGTCATCGGGACAGGTAATCATACTTCGTTCAACAATGTTCTCTAGTTCTCGTATGTTACCGGGCCAATCATATTTCAATAATTCAGGAAAGATTCTTTCATCGAAACGCTTGTTCAGGTCATATTTCTTATTGAACAGTTGGGTAAAATGAAAGACTAAATCAGGAATTTCCTCTTTTCTTTCCCGCAGAGGAGGAATCGTGATCGGCATGACATTCAGCCGATAAAAAAGATCTTTACGGAAAAGGTTCTGCGTCACCATGTCCCAGAGGTCGCGATTGGTGGCGGCGATGATGCGGACATCGATTTTCGTAAGCGTATTCCCTCCCAGTTTTACGATTTCTTTTTTTTGAATCGTCCGTAAGAGCTTAGATTGCAGTGCCAGAGGCATTTCACCGATTTCGTCCAAAAAAATCGTTCCGCCATTTGCCGTTTCAAACGCGCCGTTTTTTCCTTTTTTGTTTGCACCAGTAAACGCGCCTGGTTCGTATCCGAATAGCTCCGATTCCATGAGATTCTCGGGAATTGCAGCACAATTAATAGCAATCATGGGCCTTTCTTTTCTGAGACTATTTTCGTGGAGCATCTCGGCAATGACATCCTTGCCGACGCCCGATTCGCCGAGGAGTAGTACCGTCACATCTATTTTGCTGAGATTTAGGACAAGCTTGATCAAGTCTTTTGATTTCTGCGATTTGGCGATGTATTTGTTTGATTTCATGATCTGCAATTGTTCTTTATAATGTTGACTTTCGTTTTCAGCCTTCTCCAGCTGTTTTTTGAGACGGTTTAACTCCGTTATGTCGCGGACATTATGCACAATCCGAATAATATTGCTATGATCGTCCGGAATCGGACTGCTCGTCACCAGGATGGTTTTTCCGGTGTTGACTTCTTGTGAAATGGTGATGGGCTCGCCCTTGAGAATATCAAGGAGGGGGATATCCTGTTTGAATATGCCGCCCTCAAAGAGCTCCTTCATGGTTTTTTGGATCAATTCTTCTTTTTTAATGCCCGTGATCCGCACAAATGCATCGTTTATACGTAGAATTTTTCCAAAATTGTCCGTCAGGTAGATGCCGTCAAAGGACGATTCGATGATGGTATCCAGTTCCCCTTTCAATTCTTTCGTATATTTCAATTCTTCCGATATGTTTTCAAAATCAGAAATATCCTGGATAATGGCGACGGCGCCGACTGCTTCATTTTTATGCCTTAATTGACTGATGTTGGTTATCAGAATTCTGTCATGAAAAAAAAGCTTGTCGCCGAATACGGTCTGGCCTGTATCCATGACGTCCTTCATTTTCAGGGCCAGATCAATATTCGGTATGGACTGTCCCACGATGTTTTTAGTTGATAGATTCAACATTCGCTTTCCGGCGGCATTGATAATCTGGATATGAAGATCTTTATCGACAGAGATAATACCGCTATGGGCGGATTGGAGAACCGTCTGCAATTCTTCATGCAGCATGAGCACGGAACTGAAGCAGGCCCGGACGGTATCCGAAAGGGTAACAAGGCCGGCAATTCGTCCGTCTTCCACAACGGGGAGGCTGCCGATGGGGATTTTAAGCAAAGGAAGAATGTTCTCTTGAGGCGTTGTAACCTCTGGATTGATTTTCATCACATCGCGAACGCAGGTACTCAGGGCGCCTCCCTTATTGATTTCTCTTAAGGCCAGTTTCTGGGTGACGACGCCGATAATGACACTGTTGTTATCAACAATTGGCACGGTATCTATATTATTTTCAGCGATTATTTTTATGGCATCGGACAGCTTGGCATCTCCTTTCAAAGCAATGGGATCTGCCCGCATGAAATCCTTCACTTTGATATTCATTCCCGGATATCCGGTTCCGGTTTCATTTAAAAAATCATTGACCTGCTTCAGAAAATCCCTAGCGGTAAGATTGAGCTTCATGGCCTTTCCTTCCTTGAGCCTGTATCCTTCTACTTATGAAGTCCATTGTATCATCTTTTGATGCGAAAATGAATCAATATTTGCTGATTGATTACAAATAGCATCAAATATGATGATTTGAATCTAAATCGGTTCAAAACGTCAGTCATTAGGGCTTTTTATCAGCGGATCCTGCTGGCCTTATTAGAGATTTATGTAAATAAAACCAATATGATAAAACTTTGCACCAAGTTCTTGCAGGAGAAGTGGCACGATCCTCGCACCTAAACTCGTCAATTTGACAAGGTCCAAACCTTTGTGGCAACATAGCGATTTTCAAAGAAGAACGAGGAGCACCCATGAATTTTGAGACTATTCAGTTTTCGGTAAACGGTAAGGTAGCGCTTCTTAAGCTTAATCGTCCCGAGGTTAAAAACGTGTTGAATTCTCAGGTTATCCGTGAATTGGATACGGCTGCGGAGTCCCTTTCCGCCGATACGTCTATTCGTGTTCTCGTGATCGGCGGTGAGGAGAACTTTGCCGCCGGAGCAGATATTAAAGAGATGATGGATATAGGTCCTGAGGAGGCGCGAAGGTTCTGCTTCCTTGGGACGTATGCGAAGATTGAAAATCTCCCTATTCCTACCATTGCGGCCATGTCGGGGTATGCCTTGGGCGGCGGTTTGGAGCTAGCCCTGGTGTGCGATATTCGAATTGCCTCACCAAACGCTGTGGTTGGCTTTCCGGAAATTAATTTGGGTATATTCCCCGGTGCTGGCGGTACGCAAAGATTGCCTCGTCTCATCGGCGTCAGCCGCGCAAAAGAGATGATTTTTCAGGGGAAACTGGTGAAAGCGGATCAGGCGCTTCACTATGGTTTAATTAATGAAATTGCCGACAACCCGATCGAGAGGGCGTTGGAGCTTGCGGATAAATTCTCCAATGCTCCCCCCATAGCAATTAAATTTGCAAAGCAATGCATAAACGCTGTCTTCACCATGGATCTGCAGTCGGGGCTGGCATTAGAGAAGTTGGCCTGGTCGGGGTTGTATGCAACCAAAGATCAGATAGAAGGCATGAGGGCCTTTGCGGAAAAAAGAAAACCGAACTTTACCGGTGAGTAACTTGGCAGTCTTGCGCAGCAAGAGGAAAGGTTTTGTTTGCAACATGGTATGATGACGGAGGGATGTAATGGATTTTCGTTTAACAGATGAACAGGAAGAGATGAAAAAGACGGTCCGTAAGTTTACCAAGCGGGAAATCATTCCCTATATCGGCGAGTACGATGCTAAAGAAGAGTATCCAGCAGAAATAATAAAAAAAATGTATGAGGTCGGGTTGATGAACACCGCCGTTCCCGCGGAATACGGCGGGCCCGGCGTGGATATGATCGGTCAGATGATCGTGACGGAGGAGTTGTGCTACGGCGACCTTGGCGTAGGCATCACCATGGCGTTGAGCGGTCTTTTGGCTCCCTGTCCTGTCCTGGTCGGCGGGAACGAAGACCAGAAAACGCGCTTTTTCGATGCCCTGAATAGGGGAAAACTGGCGGCGTTCTGCCTGACTGAGCCCGGCGCGGGGTCGGATGTGGCGGCGCTTTCGACCACGGCGGTGAAAAAAGGGGATTACTACATCCTCAATGGGAGCAAGCAGTTCATTACGAACGCCGGCGTGGCGGATATGTATGTCGTTTTTGCGACGACTGACAGAAACCAGCGTTACAAAGGCATCATCGGTTTCATCGTCGATCGGCATACGCCAGGCATCTCTGTTGGGCCGGCAGAGAAGAAGATGGGCGTGCACACATCCGATACACGGCAGGTCATTTTTGAAGAGGTGGCCGTGCCGGTTGCGAATCGCCTGGGAGAGGAAGGCGAAGGTTTTAATATCTGCATGAAGGCCCTGGATCTTTCCCGGCCCTCCGTGGCGGCGGAAGGCGTCGGGGTCGCCCAGAGGGCCTTTGATATCGCCGTTAACTACTCGAAAGAGAGATCCGCCTTCGGACAAACCATCTCCAATTATCAGTCCATCCGTTTCATGCTGGCCGATATGGCCATGGAAATCGAGGCGGCAAGATTACTGACGTACAAGGCCTGCTGGTTGGCCATGAACGGCCTGCCCTTCAGCCATGTTGCTTCCTACGCAAAATGTTTCGCCTCGGATGTGGCGATGCGGGTCACGACAAACGCCGTGCAGATTCTCGGCGGCTATGGCTATCTCAGGGAGTATACGGTGGAAAAGTTAATGCGTGACGCAAAAGTTATGCAGATTTATGAAGGCACGAATCAGATCCAGAGGGTCGTCATCTCCAATCACATACTGAAATGACGTTATTTTTCTCTTGGGTGAGCATTTGAAATAAAAAAATCTTAGAAAAATGAGGAGGCCAGACGTGGAGATTAAGAAGATATGCGTGTTGGGTGCGGGATTAATGGGTAACGGTATTGCTCAGGTTTGTGCTCAGGCGGGCTATGAAGTCAGCCTGCGGGATATCGAAAAGATGTTCCTCGATAAGGGGATGGATACGATCAAGAAAAATCTGAGCCGCGATGTTGCAAAGGGAAAGCGAACCCAGGGAGACGCAGATGCAATTCAGGGCAGAATAAAACCAACGCTTGATCTCAAGGAAGCCGCAAAAGATGCAGACATCATTATGGAAGCCGTGATTGAAGTCATGGATGTCAAGAAAAAAGTCTATCAGGAACTGAAGGGAATGGTAAAACCTGATGCCCTTATTTTCAGCAATACATCCAGCTTGAGCGTCACGGCGATGGCAGCAGCGACGGACAGACCAGATAGATTCATCGGTGCACATTTTTTTAATCCGGTGCCTGTCATGAAACTCCTGGAGCTTGTCAAAGGATATGAAACATCGGAAGAGACGCAGGAAATTGCCAAGGCCTGGGGCAAGAAGTTGGGAAAGGAAGTCATTATGGTAAATGACTCGGCTGGATTCGCCGTTAACCGGATAACTTCACCGATGCTGAACGAAGCTTTTTTCGCACTGGGTGAAGGGGTTGCCAGTGCGGAAGACATCGATAAAGGCGTTGTTTTCGGATTAAATCACCCCATCGGACCGTTGGCTCTTGCAGACCTTGTGGGTCTTGAAACCCTTCTCCATGTGATGGAGACCTTTCATGCAGAACTTGGCGACAAATACAGGCCGGCACCTCTCTTAGTCAAACTGGTGAGGGCAGGCCATTACGGCCGCAAAACAGGAAAAGGTGTATACGATTATACGAAAAAGTAGTTTGTACATTTCAGCGGATATTCAAGACCATTAAACAAGTAGGAGAGAGGTCATGCCGTTGAAAACGAAGGAAGAATATTTTGATAGTATCAGACAGTTGAATCTGCCCGTTTATATCATGGGGGAGCGGGTTAAGAACGTGGATCATCCCATGATTTGGCCTTCCATCAATTGCGTGGGAGTTACCTACGATCTTGCCTATGACCCGCACTATGAGGATCTGGCAACAGCCACATCGCATGTCACGGGCAAAAAAATTAACCGGTTCTGTCATATCCATCAAAGTACGGAAGACTTGACGAAGAAAGTGAAACTCCTCCGCCTGATGGGACAGAAGACGGCATCCTGTTTCCAGCGTTGTGCGGGTCTTGATGTGATGAATTCCCTTAATGCGATAACCTATGAAATGGATGCGGATCTGAAAACGGAATATCACCAGAGATTTCTGAATTTTTTGAAGATCATACAGGAAGAGGATCTGGTCTGCGATGCAGCGATGACCGATGCGAAGGGAGATCGCTCCCTGCCTCCGAGCCAGCAGGCGGATCCGGACATGTATCTACATGTCGTCAAGAAAGACGCCAAGGGCGTTATCGTGCGGGGTTGCAAAGCCCACCAAACCGGCGCTACCAATTCTCATTGGATAGCGGTGGTTCCCACCACGACTATGAAAGAAGCAGATAAGGATTATGCTATTGCTTTTGTTACACCATCTAACACGAAGGGGATCACCTATGTTTACGGCCGCCAGTCCTGTGACACGCGGAAAATAGAGGGCGGCACCATTGATGTTGGAAACCTCAATTTTGGAGGACAAGAGGCATATATAATTTTTGATAATGTTTTCGTCCCCTGGGAAAATGTTTTCATGTGCGGCGAGACAAAATATTCGGGGCGGCTTGTTGAAATATTCGCCAATTATCACCGTACCAGCTATGGAGGCTGTAAGGTCGGCGTTGCCGATGTCTTGATCGGTGCCGCATCGTTGATGACGGAATACAACGGTACGGCCAAAGCCTCCCATGTCAAGGACAAGCTGACTGAAATGGTTCACCTCGCCGAAACATGCCATGCGTGTGCGCTTGCCGCTCAATCCGAAGGAAGCCGTCACCGTTCCGGAGGCTATCTTGTTAACGGGTTATTGGCCAATGTCTGTAAACTCAATATTACCAGATTCCCTGCGGAGATTTCGCGTCTAGCTCAGGATCTGGCGGGGGCGGTTATTGGGACAACTCCCTCGGAGAAGGATTTTGAGATACCTGGTGATGTCGGTAAACTCATGAAGAAGTATTTGAAAGGTGCGGCGGATGTTTCTTGGGAGGACAGGGTTCGCTGCATTCGGCTGATTGAGAACATCACGATGGGAACAGGAGCCGTAGCGTTCTTTACGGAGTCGATTCACGGAGCCGGTTCCCCGCAGGCACAGAAAGTGATGATTTCCCGCTATAGCAATGTGAGCATGAAAGAGAAGCTGGCCAGAAAGATCGCGGGAATTCATGAAGACTTGAATATTAAATAAGAGGCAATCGTATTAAAAATTTTTGGCCGGCATATAAATATCAATAATAAATTAAAGGAGGTTTCATTAAATGTCTAACGATGTAGTTGTGGTGGAAATGGGTAGAACGGCGGTGGGAAGAATGGGAGGTGGACTTGCCAATGTGCCATCCATCGAACTGGCCACCTTTATCATTTCTTCGATTATGAAGAAGGTAAATTTCAATTCGGCGGAGATCAACGAAGTTATCCTGGGTAATGTGGAGAACCGAAGTAATGATTCGTGTCTGGCTCGCTGGGCGGGTCAGCTGGCAGGGTTGCCGGTCTCGGTAGTCGGATACGGCATCAACAAACTGTGCGGGTCCGGTCTGAAGGCTTTGCATAATGCAGCGGATTCAATATTGGTCGGACGTAATGAGGTAGTTTTGGCCGGTGGCGTGGAAAACATGTCCCAGTATCGATTCGCTCTGAATAAAGCCAGGTTCGGGTACCGCATGGGAGACGACATCCTGGTAGATACTCTTATGCAGGTATTGGCGGATAATCCTGATCCGCAAAAAAGGCCAGCAGCGCAAACAGCGGAAAATCTGTCCAAAATGTACGATATCACACGGGCGGATCAGGACCTTTTTGCCTACACGAGCCAGCAGAGGGCTGTATCGGCGATCAGGGAAGGTAAGTTCAAAGAAGAGATCATTCCCATTGAGGTGAAGGTCAGCAAGAAGGAAACAAAAATCATTGATACGGATGAGCACCCCCGCGCAGAAACCACAGTGGAAGGACTCGCCAAGTTGTCCCCTATTATTCCGGGAGGGACGGTCACGGCGGGGAATGCCTGTGGGATCAATGACGGGGCTTCCCTGATGGTGCTTATGAGCGAGAAGAAGGCTCAGGAACTCAATATGAAGCCCATCGCCAAGATCAGGGGATATGCCTCGGCGGGTGTCGAGATGCACATCTTTGGCATCGGTCCTGCTCCCGCTATAAAGGCCTCATTAAAAAGAGCTAACTTGAATTTGGGCGATATGGGTCTAATTGAGATCAACGAAGCGTTTGCCGCTCAGGTTATTGCCTGCGAAAAGGAACTGGGTCTGGACCACAACATAGTCAACGTGAATGGCGGTGCCATCGCCTTGGGACATGCTTTGGGCAACACGGGGACCCGGATCAGCATTACTCTCCTGAAAGAAATGATTCGCAGAAAATGCAAATACGGAATCAGCAGCGCCTGTATTGGAACGGGATTAGGTATCGCCGTCGTCTGGGAAAACCTGGCCATATAATGTGTGTTTGCCTCTGCAAATGCAACGTTTGGATGAGGGAGTTCACTTCACCATCCACCATCGACGATCCGGCGAGCCTGGGTGAAATCGAAGAGGCTGTCAAAACACTTGGATATGGCAGAAAATAGTACTAATAAATCGAGCTGGTTTCAAAACTAATGGGGCAAAAAAGCGCCATGCTCGTTGCGTTATTACGAACTATCAGAGAGGTGGGTTTTTACGCCTGGTGGTGGTTCGCATGGTGTGCGATTTCCGTGGCCGCGATGCCGTCATACATTTTTCTTTTATCGCTGGAATTGCTGTCGCCGCTTCGTCGGCCGTTGCGGCCAGTCACCGACTGGATGGAAGTGAACATCTGGGCCAAGCCTCTGGTCCGATCCGGGTTTCACCGGGTGACTTTTAAAGGCTCTGAAAAGCTTAGGCCTTACCGGGGCCGGTCAGCGCAGATTATCAGCAACCATGCTTCCTGGCTTGATATCCCCCTGCTTATGGCTTTGCTGCCCAATGTGATCAGGTTCGTCACCAAGATTGAACTGCTTTGGGTGCCGCTTCTCAACATCGCCCAGCTTGCCCGCCGCGATATTTTCATCGATCGCCGCAAGGGCCGGAATGCCGTCGCCGGGATCGGCAGGAGCATGCACCACCTCCAGCATCATAGCCTCTGGTTTCTTTCGTTTCCGGAAGGCACCCGCACCCGGGACGGATCGGTTCATACATTCAAAAAAACGCCCATCTACAGCGCAATCGAAGCGCAGATCCCCTTGGTCATCATCGCCATCAGCGGAACCTTCAAGGCCATGCCGAAAAACAGGTGGCAAAAGAGACCCTCCTACCTGATCGTTGAAGTAGTCGAGGTGCTTGAAACCGCCGGCCTCAGCAATGACAACGCCCCCCGAATCACCAATGAGTTGGAACGCAAAATAGGGCAGGCCGTCGAGCGCAACAACCGATTGATCGGGTGAAAGGATGCTGTTTTATGGCACCAGGCGCACCAATTTCACCAGGCCGAACTGCAAGATCGTCTGGACGCACTTCGTGGAGAACAAGTACAAATTCAGGGTTGTGCTTGAATGAAAAAGAAAACAAAAGAATAAACGATTGTTCAACATGACAACATAATAAGGAGGACACCGGTGGGCGCCTATCAAAAAGCGTACGATGAATCGATTAATACTCCGGATCATTTCTGGGATCGGGCGGCGCAGGATGTCATCTGGAGCAAGAAATACACGAAGGTATTGGATGATTCACGAAAACCGTTTTATCGCTGGTTTGTCGATGGCGAGCTCAATACCTGTTACAATGCCATTGATTATCATATCGAGCAGGGCCGGGGAGATCAAACCGCCATCATCTATGATAGTCCGGTCACAGGAACAATCAGTAAGATCAGCTATCGCGAATTGAGGGATGAGGTGGCGCGATTCGCCGGGGCGTTGAGGGCTTGCGGCGTCGAAAAGGGCGATCGAGTCATCATCTATATGCCGATGATACCGCAGGCCGCGGTCGCCATGTACGCGTGCGCGAGGATCGGCGCCATACATTCCATGGTGTTCGGAGGCTTTGCGCCCAACGAGCTCGCCGTCAGGATCGACGATGCAAAACCCAAAATCAT
This sequence comes from uncultured delta proteobacterium, assembly GCA_963754925.1. Taxonomy (GTDB): domain Bacteria; phylum Myxococcota; class B64-G9; order B64-G9; family B64-G9; genus CAVWHX01. Next base: position 354,112 of record CAVWHX010000003.1, on the reverse strand, counting down.
CGTCTCGGCCTCGTGCGGGATTGAAGGGAAGAAGGTCATCGATTATAAGCCGCTGCTCGACCGTGCCATCGATATCGCGAAACACAAACCAACGCACTGCATTATCTTCCAGCGCGAGCAGGTAAAGGCGGCACTCAAAGTCGGCCGGGACATAGACTGGACGGAAGCCGTGACGAACGCCGTCCCGGCCGATTGCGTAATGGTGAAAGCAACGGATCCCCTCTATATTCTGTACACCTCCGGCACGACTGGATTGCCCAAGGGCGTAGTGCGGGACAACGGCGGGCACGCCGTGGCGCTGAAATGGAGCATGAAGTATATCTACGGGATGAATCCGGGAGAGGTCTTCTGGGCCGCCTCGGACGTGGGATGGGTGGTCGGCCACTCGTATATCATCTACGCCCCGCTGCTCTACGGCTGCACTACCATTATTTTTGAGGGCAAGCCGGTCGGAACGCCCGACCCCGGCGCCTTCTGGCGGGTCATCGCGCAACATGATGTCAAAGTGCTTTTCACCGCGCCCACTGCGTTTCGAGCCATCAAGAAAGAAGACCCCACCGGAGAACATTTCAAGAAATACGATCTGTCGAAATTCAGGTATCTGTTTCTCGCCGGCGAGCGTCTTGATCCGGATACGTATTACTGGGCGTCGGACATTCTCAAAAAACCGGTCGTGGACCACTGGTGGCAAACGGAGACCGGCTGGGCGATTGCGGCAAATTGCATGGGACTCGAGCAGCTGCCCATCAAGGCGGGCTCTCCGACCAAAGCAGTCCCCGGATTCCAAGTCGAAATGATAGACAGCCAGGGGAAGAAACTTCCTCCTGAGACCGAGGGACTGGTCGCCATCCGGCTACCCTTGCCGCCCGGCACCCTGCCGACGCTATGGCAGAATGATGAAAAGTACACGGAAGCCTATACCGATCCGTTTCCGGGATACTACTTTACCGGTGACGGGGGTTATGTCGATAAGGACGGCTACCTCTATATCATGGGCCGGGTAGACGACGTCATCAACGTGGCCGGGCACCGTCTTTCCACCGGTTCTATGGAGGAGGTTATCTCCAAGCATCCCGCTGTGGCGGAATGCGCGGTTGTCGGAGCCGCCGATGACTTCAAGGGCCAGCTTCCCCTGGGATTTGTGGTGCTGAAGGAAGGGGTAAAGCAAGAAGACGCTGCCATTATAAAGGAATTGGTTAACATGATACGGGATCAGATCGGCGCGGTGGCGGCGTTTAAACAAGCCGTGATCGTTAAGCGCCTGCCGAAGACCCGATCCGGAAAGATTCTTCGAGCCAGCATGCGGAAGATCGCCGACGGTCAGGATTTCACTATACCATCCACCATCGAGGATCCGGCGACCCTCGAAGAGATCGAAGATGCGGCTAAGACCTTGGGATACTGCAAAAAGTGACCATAAGGGGCTAAAACGAGAAGAGGAAGCCATGTTAAAAGATAGCGATGTTGTTATCGTCAGCGCCGTAAGAACGCCGATTGGTTCTTTTGGCGGAAGTCTATCGAAAATCGGTGCCACCGATCTGGGCGCCCTGGTCATAGAAGAGGCCGTTTCCCGGGCCTCGATTGATAAAAGCGATGTGCAGGAAGTGATCATGGGCATGGTGCTTCCCTGCGGCTACGGCCAGAATCCGGGGAGGCAGGCGGCCATGAAAGCAAATATTCCTATGGAAGCGGGCGGGCTTACGATCAATAAGGTCTGCGGATCAGGTCTCATGGCCGTTGTGCTGGCCTCTGAATTAATCAGATCCGGCTATAGTGATATCGCGGTTGCGGGAGGGATGGAGAATATGAGCCTGGCCCCTTTTTACCTGCCGGCCGTACGCTGGGGAGCCCGCATGGGCGATACCAAAATACTGGATCACATGGTGCATGACGGCCTATGGGATGTGGTCAACGATTTCCACATGGGAATCAGCAACGATCTCATATCCGAGAAATGGGGCATAAGCCGCGCGGATCAGGATTCATTTGCCCTCCATTCATACGAAAAAGCCCTCCGATCGATTGCCGCTGGCACGTTCAAGCAGGAGATTGTTCCGGTCGCCGTACAAGATAAAAAAGGCAGCCGGATGTTCGATACCGATGAATGTCCGAGAAGCACGTCACTCGAAGTTCTTTCAAAATTGAAACCGGCGTTTCAAAAAGAAGGGTATGCGACGGCCGCAAATTCGTCGGTCATAAGCGACGGGGCGTCGGCAACGGTGGTGATGAGTTATACTGCAGCGCGCGACCGAGGGATCAAACCGCTGGTGAAAATAGTGGCGTCGGGTTCGGCCGGAATCGAGCTCAAATACGTGCTTATGGCCCCGATCAATTCCATTCCCAAGGTTGCCGGCAAGGCCGGTATTGATATTAAGAAAATCGATTTGCATGAGGTAAACGAGGCGTTTGCGGGCTCTTCCGTGGGCGTTATGCGAGTGCTGAACCTCGATAGCGACAAGGTCAATGTCAACGGTGGAGCCATTGCCCTCGGCCATCCCATCGGCGCATCCGGAGCGAGAGTGCTGACGACATTGATCCATGAGATGAAACGCAGAAACGCGAGCCTCGGCCAGGCATCGCTCTGCCTGGGGGGCGCCGAAGCCGTGACCATGATAGTTGAAAACGTTTGAACGGGATTTTCCGAACAAGGAGCGCTCTCGTGGAACTGCCCTTGACCCAGGAACAGAGAATGACCAAAGAGATGGTGGAGGGAAAATTCATGGAGATCAATGAGATTGGTGTCATCGGTGCAGGGCAAATGGGTCAAGGCATCGCCCAGGTGGCTGCTTCGGCCGGAATTGACGTTTGGGTAAATGATATAAGCGAAGATCTGATTACGAAGGGAATCGGCCGTATTCAGGCAGGATTCGATAGATCGGTGTCTAAGGGAAAAATAACCGCCGAATCAGTAGCGACCGTGATGAAGCGAATTCACCCGGCGCTGCGTCTTGAGGATCTCTCAGCGGTAAAATTAATTATCGAGGCCGCTACCGAGCGAGAATCATTGAAGCTCGATCTCTTCCGCTCATTGGACCGCATGCTTTCTCAGGAAACAATCCTGGCTACCAACACTTCGTCGATTCCGATAACACGCATTGCAGCGGCTACGCGGCGGCCGGATAAGGTTATCGGGATGCACTTTATGAACCCGGTGCCAGTCATGAAACTAGTTGAGATCATTTTGGGGCTTGCCACCTCAGAGTCAACGAAGCGGATTACCCTCGACGTTGCCCAACGCATGGGTAAGACCTGCGTCTTCTCCCGCGACGTTCCGGGGTTCATCGTCAATCGGATCCTGATGCCGATGATCAACGAGGCAATCTTCGCGCTGTATGAACATGTTGGCACCACGGAAGATATCGATGCAGGCATGAAGCTCGGCACCAATCAGCCCATGGGACCACTGCAACTTGCCGACCTGATCGGGCTTGATACCTGCCTCTCGATCTTGGAAGTTCTTCACCGCGGACTGGGGGATAGTAAATATCGTCCCTGTCCACTGCTACGCCAATACGTGGACGCAGGCTTCCTTGGCCGAAAGACCGGTCGGGGTTTTTATACCTACGAAGGCTAAGTCCGTCCCTCTATTTCGCCGACGGGCATGAAGCTGACCCAATCGTCGGGAGGCAAGTCAGTTGTCGGCTGGATTGCGGTTTGTGTCTACGATTAATATTGCAAGGGTAGTTTCTTTTTGATATAAAGGTGCGCCTATTTACCGTTATTCAAATAGTTTCTTAACAAGGGGCCAGCACAAAGACTGATTTATAACAACGGAGGGAAAAGCTCATGAGCAAGAGAAGGGTTATACAATCTGCTATGTCGTTGGTTCTCGCGGCGTTCTGTGTTCCGACGGTTGGTTGGGCCCAGGAAAGATTGCTTTCCAAGGACGCGGTGAAGGAGGTCAAGAAAACCGAGGGCTGGGATTTTCTTCTCACCACGGGCCTCAGCTTTAGCTTTTCTAACAGCCAAAACACCGTTGGTCAGCTCGACGGCTCAAGTTATGCCTTGGGAGTCAACATCCTGGGCGCAGCAAATTTCCGGTCCGGCATTCACGAGCTGCGAAATGGGTTGAATATCAACGAAAGTTATAGTCGTACGCCGGTAATCGATGCTTTCCTAAAAGCCAACGACGTTTTTAAAGAAGAGTCGATTTATCTCATACACTTTCTTGAATGGCTTGGCCCCTATGTCGATCTCTCGTTACAGACATCCATGTTTGAGTCGTATGCGTATAATCTCCATCCTGATATCGTCGACTGGCAAGTTACCATGCTGAATAACACCACTAAGACGTATCAAAACCTTAGCCGCCTTCGGATGACCGATGGGTTTCTGCCATTTCGATTAAAAGAAACGATAGGAGCATTTGCTAAGCCCTTTACCGACACGCGTCTTAATCTTGAAATTCGTTTAGGCATCGGCGGATTGCACGTTTTCGCAACCGACCAGTTTGCAGTCAATCACACTTCCAGTAGTCAAATCGCAGTAAATGAACTTGAAACCTACAGTGAGGCCGGCGGAGAGCTGGGTTTGGGATTCTGGGGAGAGCTTTATGAAAAAAGGGTGACGTATCAATTAAACGCCAACTTCTTTATGCCAATCGTCTACCAGGCTCGACCGGGTCAAGAAAACGGGGCGTTTAATCTGATGAACATCGATCTCAGCGCGATCATTTCGTTCAAGCTCCTGGAATGGTTTTCTGTCGATTACCAGTTGAAAGCTGTCCGCGAGCCGCAGCTCATCGACAAGTTCCAGATTCAAAACAACATATTATTGACGGTTTCATATACGTTCTTCAAGCCGCCGGAACCGCCAAAACCCGAGCCGGTGTGCACCTGTCCGACGTGTCCGGCCTGCCCGTCCTGTCCGCCGCCAGAGGCTGAAGCCCCTGCAACTCCCGAGTCGGCACCTACTGAGTAATTCAGAAAGTTGATAATCGAGGAAACCGAGCCTGGTATTATTAGGTTGCAATTTTTACTTTTACGGGGTGATGCATTCCCACGTGATATTTTTTAATTGACTTCCTGTACAGATGCTCGCTAATGAACAGCCGCACGATCCCGCAAAACATTTATCTGCATTTGTTGTACAGTCGGTATCATTTTTGCATATACATCTCCCGGTGCTCGCGTCGCAGTATGGTGGTTGCGGGTTAGGCTGATTGCTACAATCACTATCCACTTTGCATGGATTCATACAAGTGCCGTTATTACAGGTTGCATTAGCTAATGCAATAAGATTAATACAAACTGTTACGTTAGTAGTTTTATTTTCAAAAAGTGGCAGAGCCTTTTGCGTTAAACTTGAGAGTATGCAACCGCTAGTGGGATCTGGTATTAAAGCGCAATATCCATTAGTCTCGTTTGGGGTTAAGTATACGCATGCTAGAGCAGTTGAATTACAATCTGCGTTGTTAGAGCATCCCAATAACCAACCATTATATTTTGCGACACAATCTGCATTAGAACCGCACTCTTTATTAGTGCAGTTGCCAGATACACATTTAGGGTTTGTTATTGCGCATACAGAGACTGAATCAGTTCCATTAATATCTGTTTTCGAGACTAACGTAAAGCCGTAGCCCAGCTTCGAGCAATCTTGCGCTTGAGAGACACATCTTCCTTCTCCTGAAGCAACCATGATGCACTTTTGAGGGGAAGTAGTACAGTCTTCATCTGTTGAGCATACAGAGGGGTTCCACCAACCACTCAAAAAGGCAATACATTGGTCATCCTGAGTACACTCAACACATCGTTTAAGCGTTGGATCGCATAGATGGCCATCATCGAACGAGTACCCAGAATTCCCAAATAAACAATCATCATCAACATTACACCCCTCGAGACACGTCGGGACGTTCTTTATACAGGATAGCCCTTCCAAGTGATAGCCATCTTCGCAACAGAGTAAAACCCACCCTTCTGCATGATACCCATCATCGCACTGGCAGGTAGGTGTTCCGCTGTTATCAACGCACATTCCATGCCCGGAGCATGCCGATGGATCTGGGTTACACTCCAATTTATCTGCAACGTAGCACGTATTGCAGTTGCATGTTGCCAAGCCGTTCACGACTGCGCAGGTCCCGTGGGACGAACAGGTTACTCCGTCGCAGGTATTCTTGTTTACCTTTCCCTTGCTGCACCCTCCAAGAAAAGCTATCAAAAAAATTAATAACCATATTTTCGATAAGTTCTTGATACCCATCATGAAAAACTCCTTAATGAAAAAAATTAAATTCCTTTCGGGTGACCGAGCCGGGACAAATTAATGCTGTGCTTCACAGCCCTCTATTATACCTTTCACACGAGCATAGGGAAGAGAAATCTCTAAGCTGGTAACAATGTTATATCTTATTGATTTTCTGTTAAAAATGTCGTAGGGGTCTTGATGTATTTATCTTATAATGAATTGGTTTAAAAATTTTGTACTCGATATCTTATAGGGGCGCGATTATTTTCATTACCTCGGCTACCTTAGATTCATCAAAAGGCTTGAGCAGATAATGATCCGCACCAGCTTTCGCGCAATCCACCACTGAGCCTTTATCGGATCGGGAAGTGACCATGACGACAATGAGCTTTGGATCGAGCGCCTTCAAGACTCTCAGCGCCTGAAGACCGTCCATTTTTGGCAGGATCATGTCCAAGGTAACGATGTCCGGTTTGAGGCTGCGGCATTTTGACACTGCTTCAGCGCCATCGCCGGCCTCACCGCATACGTCATAACCAATTTTGACCAGGATCTCCTTAAGGGAGTCACGCATTGGTTTCGAATCATCCACAATTAACACTCGGTACGTTTTCGTTCCCATAAGGCGTATTATTCCTTTGTTTCGCGTAATACTTCCTCGATGGTTGTCAGTCCTGCGGCAAGTTTTCGGATGCCATCAATGCGCATATCGTGAAATCCATGTGACAGGGCATGCCTTAAGAGATCACTGTGTGAAGCCCGATCGCTTATCATTTGGCGCAGCGTGTCATCGATCATCAGTAGCTCATGGAGCGCGACCCGACCCCTAAAGCCACGTTGTTTGCAGCGCGGACAGCCGCGACCTTTTGCAAAACGTATCTCGGACGTGTCCGCTTGATCAAGGCCAAGGCGCGCCAATTCACTGGGCCGCGGTTCATAAAACTCCTTACACTCGCTGCAGATGCGAAGCACCAACCGTTGGGCAATAACTCCTAAGAGTGAAGGCGCAACTAAAAACGGGTCAATGCCCATTTCCACCAGCCTGGTTACCGCCCCACAGGCGTCATTGGTATGGAGAGTAGAGAAAACCATGTGTCCTGTCAAGGCTGCTTCAGTGGCGATCTTGCCGGTTTCAGGATCGCGAATCTCGCCAATCATGATGATATCGGGATCCTGACGTAAGATCGAACGTAATGCCGACGCAAAGTCCATCTGCTTTTTGGGGTTTACCTGAACTTGATTGATGCCCGGCAGCCGATACTCGACCGGATCCTCGACCGTGATAATGTTGACCTCGGGCGATCTGAGGGTGTTGAGAACCGAATACAGGGTGGTGCTTTTACCACTTCCCGTTGGGCCGGTGACTAAAAGAATTCCATAGGGTCGATAAATGATCTTGTTGAGATTCTCCAAATTGGTTGGGCTAAAACCGAGTGAATCAAGACTGATGAGGACGCTGGCGCGATCCAGTATGCGCAGGACAACCTTTTCACCAAAACTTGCCGGCAGGGTGGATACTCTAAAGTCGAACGTTTTATCGCCGACCGTTAACTGGATGCGGCCGTCTTGAGGTTGTTGGCGCTCGGCGATGTCGAGGCTAGCCAGTATTTTCAGCCGGCTGGTGATCCCGCCCCGCAGGAGCGAGGGAAAGGTAGATATTTCCCGCAGTCGACCATCAACGCGGAATCTGACTAAGAGTCCTTCCTCTTGCGGTTCGATGTGTATATCGCTGGCGCCTTCCTCGATAGCCTGGTTAAAGATCTGATTGACGATGTTGATAATCGGGATTTCTTTGCCTTCGGCACCCAATCGCTGCGAGTCGGGTGCTTCTTCGTCTGCATCGCTGGATTTGACGTCTTTTGGTTTCCTCTGGGTTTCTAAGAGTTTTGCGTAATAGATGGTCTGGGCAGTCAGAATCTGTGACTTGGTGGTCAACACCGCCTGAATCACATAGCGTGTCTGGCGACCGAGATAATCAATAACCTCGATCCGAGTGGGGTCATGAATTGCTACGGTGAGCTCATTACCGACTAAAAATAACGGCATTACCGCCAACTTTTTTGCTTGAGCCTCAGAAACCTGCCTCACCGCGTCGAGGCTTATCTCCATAGTTGTGATATCGACCACCGGTAAATTGAACTGAATTCCCAGTGCAAAAGTGACGTCCTCTTCATGGATATACCCAAGGTCGATGAGAATCTCTCCCAGTGGTTGATCGCGCTTGCTTTCTTTTTGAAGATCCACGGCGCCTTGTAGCTGGTCATTGGTAAGGCGGCGGTTCTCGATTAGAATCTGACCGATTTTTTTCTCTATGGCTCGAAATGTCTGCACGTGAGACTCTTCTTAAGCTATTTCTTGAAAAGCTGATCGATTTCGCTTTGCGATACAGCCTTTAAGCCATCCTCGACGTCCTTTTTCGCGCTTATTTCCTGCATTGCATTTTTAATTTCCTTCGAGATCATTACATTGCGATCGCTCGGGCGTGTGGTTGCCGGCGAGACAGAGGCTTTTGCTTGAGCACGGGCATTCGTTTCGGCCAATGGCTTTGCGGGCAACCCGCATCCTCCGCAAAAGATCTCGTCACTAAAAGTTAAAGAAAGAGCAGCGCTCGCAAACCCACCCTAGGATGCTGCCGCACTGATTACAAAATCTGCGTTCATCCCGATTTTTTGCCCCACAGCTATTGCATTGGCTCAAGTACGTACTCCCGCGATTAAAGAAAAACACAACGTTTGAGAGATGGGCACTGGTATCCAACGAGAAATGGCTTACATGATGAGGCCCGTCCCCTTTCAACCTATTGCTCGGCTGATAACAATATGGAATTTGACTGATCTTCAGTCTAAAACCCCACCGCCTATCACATAGATTTACATATTTTACCGGATAGAGTCAATTATTGGTCTTGCGCGTGCTCCCACGGCTTTCCAACCAATCGCGAACTGCCAGACCGGTGCCAAATGGCCACGGGCGAAGTTTTTCGGGCTGGACCAATTTTGTCTCGGCAATTTCATCCCCCAAGACGATTTCGCCTGCTGCGGATACATGGTAGGCGACGATCAACTGGTTCTTCTCGAAAAACGAATAGATGCCGACCAAGCCGACGAGGGTTGCATCGAGACCGAGCTCTTCCTTGACCTCGCGAATAATGGCGTCCTTGGGCGATTCATTCTTTTCGAGAAAACCGGTCACCAGACCGAACATCTTTTCAGGCCAAGCTTTGTTGCGGGCGAGGAGGACGGCCCCCTTGAATTCAATTATTGCCGCAACCACCGGAACCGGGTTATCCCAAAAGACATAGGTGCAAACTTCCGAGGGACAAGCCGGGTAGTCCTTGCCGTTGATGTTTTTGGTGGTAAGCAACCGACTGCACAGCGGACAGTATTTCGTTTCTGGCATGACCGTCGACTCCCTAGGATTGTTTTTTTACCTACCAGCGTTCATATAACCCTCGACTTTGGGCGAAGCAATAAATAGTATCTTTTTTGTCCGATCGGTTGAGGAGACTACCTCGTTACACGGGAGCCACACGACACGGGAGGCACACGACTATGCAGCTAAAAAACATGTTTGATCTTTCAGGCACGGTCGCCATCGTTACCGGCGGCGGCCGGGGAATTGGGAGATTCATCGCCACCGGACTGGCGGAAGCCGGGGCCAATCTGATGCTCGCTTCGCGCAAGCTTGAAAGCTGTCAGAAGGCGGCGCTTGAGCTCTCGGCATACGGCGTCAAGGCGCTCGCGGTGAAGTGCGATATGGGGAACACCGAAGACATTGGTAAGCTCGTTACGGCAACCATGGACAGCTTTGGGCGCCTCGACATCCTGGTCAACAATGCCGGCGTCACCTGGGGAGCGCCCACCCTCGATTTCCCGCTCGAACGCTGGGAGAAGATCTTCGATGTCAACGTGAGAGGCGTTTGGGTGCTCATTCAAAAGGCGGCCGCCATCATGAAGAAGCAGGGCGGGGGAAAGATCATCAACATCTCGTCGATCTTCGGTTCGCGCGGCTCCTCGGAACAGCTTCACCCGGCCGTGGCCTATAACCCGTCGAAAGCCGCCATTGAAGTGCTCACCAAAAACCTGGCTTTAAAGCTCGCCCCCTACCGCATATCGGTCAACGCCATCGCGCCCGGTTTTTTTAAAACCGATATGATGGGATATGTTTTCAAACCCGAGATGAAGGAAACGCTCGATACCTTACTCTCGCATATTCCGCTGGGACGCGTTGGCGAGGAAGACGACGTCAAGGCGCTGGCCGTGTTCCTGGCTTCCAAGGCTTCCGATTACCTGACCGGCGCGATCATTCCTATCGATGGCGGTATGGCAGCGGGTTAGGCTTTGAGCTTGTTTTCCTGCCAGTTAACCGCGCGTACGTCAAGGATCGTATCTTTAAACGTTGGCAGAAGGCGCCGAATCATTTGGGTGAAGTTGGTTAGGTCCCCACTGGTATAGAATATATGCCGCGCTTCTTTGTATTGGCGCGATTTCGAATCTGCCCCTGGAGGTTGTCCCGCTTGTGGCGTGGTCAGGAATCGGGCCGTTTGGCGAGCCACCGACGGCGCCGGATCGATTACTTCTACGCCGGTGCCGATGACTCGCTCAATGGCAGGCACCAGAAACGGATAATGCGTGCAGCCGAGCACCAACTGATCCATCCCGGCAGCGAGCATAGGGGAAAGGTATTTTTGGAGCAGCTCCCTGGTTTCGGGGGCGTCGAGCGCGCCCGCCTCAACGGCCTCGACCAAACCGGGGCAGGCTTGCGGGATCACGCGGATACTGTTTGCGTATTTCTCCAGTAGGTTTGCGAAGAGATCGCCTTGAAAGGTGACCTGGGTGGCGATAACGCCCACGACGCCGGTCCGGGTTTTCTGAATGGCAGGTTTGAGAGCCGGTTCCATCCCCACAAAGGATGCCCCCGGAAAAAGACTTCGTACGTTTTGTAAGGCTGCAGCCGATGTCGTGTTGCTTGCGATGACGATCGGATTCGCGCCCTGATCCAAGAGAAAACGCGTTATTCCTTCTGCGAACAGACGCACCTCTTCCAATGAGCGAGTACCGTAGGGCACATGGATCTGATCGGCCAGGTAGATTGTTTTGGCCTGGGGCACGAGGCGGGTTATCTCGCGCCACACGCTCAGCCCACCTACTCCGGAGTCGAATATGCCGATCACTTCGCGTCCATATCTGCGATACCTGCCACGTTACTTAGTAAAGCCCCTTAATCCATGTTGACCACAACTAGTTTTAGAGTACTTGTCACGATCAATCAAGATAAGATCATGTCTATACAATTAGATGTTATAATCGAGTCACGGGAATGGGCTAGGATTCCTTTATGCTTCAACGATATCAGTCAGGTCATGGATCAATCATACTTTGGGGGATTCAAAACGAAGTTTAGGCCTTGCATTGGGGAGTAAATGTTGGTATAAATAAAGTTATAAAATATTTTTACGGAGGCTACGATGAAAACCAGTAGCCATTACCGAAAGAAGATGCGGATCATTCTGAAAAAATGCAAGTCTATGGCGAAGAAGTATGGCTCCTTAGGGGCGTTGTTCTGTATAGGTTTCCTATTGGGAAATTGTGGCACAGACAAGCCTTGCGTGCCCGTAGCGCTCTATGGCCCACAAGGATGCACAACCGATGCGGAATGCCAGTCACGAAACGGAGCAGCCAATTGGTATTGCGATACGACCAACGCCTACGACGATGGCTGCGGCGGAACTGTGAGTTGGCCGATCTGTAAAACCAAAAACGTTGCAGTTCCCTTATATGGTTCTCTGCCCATTTAGTTGTGAAAATGGCCAAAGAGAGCAAAGAACATACGATTTGGGAGCAGAATTCCCAGACGTTAGATGAGTTGTGTAAGACCCACCCCCTCACCTATTTGTTTTTGGAAGTTACCAGGCGATGTAACTTACGTTGTGTCTATTGCGGCAGCGACTGCGCGCCGGAAAAAATAAAAGAAGATTTACCCGCGTCCTCGTGGATCTCAATCATTCGGCAAATCGCCGAGGACTTCAACGCTCGAGATGTCATGATTGCCGTAACGGGTGGCGAGCCGCTCATCAAGCCGGGGATTTTCGATATTTTCCAAGAGCTCCATAAGCTTAAGTTTCCTTTTGGGATGGTGACCAACGGTACGGTCATGGATGCGGAGATGGCCAAACGCGTAGTGAATTCGGGGATTGGATCCATTTCCATCAGCATGGATGCCCCGCCGGAAATCAACGACCGCTATCGCGGAGAAGGAGTTTCTCTACGAGTCGAGTCTGCCGTCAAGAATCTTCAGCAAGCAGGATTCAAAGGCAAATTGGAGATTATCTCTACCTTGACCAAACCGGCCGTCAAGCACTTGGATGACATGCGTCGGCATGTGGCCAAACTCAAGGTGCCCCTGTGGCGCATTGCACCGGTGATGCCCATTGGAAGAGCTGCGGCCAATCCCGAATTGATCCCTGGTCCTGCTGAACTACGAGAGATGCTCGATTTCATCACCCAGGGCAGACAAGATAAGTATTTGCCGAATCCTGAATTTGGCGAAGAGGGATTTTTAGGCGATGGTTACGAAGGAAAAGTCCGCCCTTATTTATGTCAGTGCCGAGCGGGTATTACAACGGCGGGCATCCTTTTTGATGGACGGATAGGAGCTTGCCCTGAGCTCGGTGACGCTTTTGTCCAGGGCACTGTGTTGTCCGAAAGGTTGCGGGATGTTTGGGATCAGAGATACCAACTATTTCGAGATCGCTCCTGGACCCGAAAGCATGCCTGTGCCGCCTGCACGGTCTACGAGCGCTGCCGCGGCGGAAGTCTGCACCTCTATCCCGATACCCAGTCAGAGTTCTTGCGTTGTTTCTACAACATGTTGGAAGAGAAGGCTTCGTAAGCGCCTCGGTAATCGTCCTTAGAAAAAAGTCTATTTATTTGTCTAGGAATAGGGAGTAGCGATAGAGATAACGAATCATTACCTCCGTTTCTTAATGGTACTTATTTCCACCTGCGGCACATTTCGGCTAACCGAAAAACGGGGCCACCAGTTGAATTACAAGGGCCACGTGGATGACTATTGACTCGCCGACGACCGGATGATAGTTAACCGTCCTTGCCGTTTAAGGGAATTTCGATGAAGAAAAAGAACTTGTCAGGCAAAGCGCGCCGTTTGGTACCGAGGACCCGATCGAGAACGAAAAAACCAAAACAAGCTAATATGAGAGAAACAATTTCAAATATGCAGGAATCCATAGATGAAATTCATCATGCAGTCATACGCATTGAAAACGAACAAGTCCCAGCGATTAAAGCAATCGGGGAGGGTTTGAGCCTTAACAATGAGCGACTCAATAGGTTTGAGAAAAACGTCAACCAGCGCTTAGACGTGGTGGATCGACGCATAATCAGTGTTGAAGGGCAGGTCATCGGGTTGAGGGAAGATGTTAAGAAATAAAACAGACTACTAGCTACACAACTTCAATCGTCGAGAATCACGCAGGTCGTCTAGGCGCCGTCGAATCATCAATCAAGGAACACATCGAGAAGCACGCTTAGTAACTAACCGAGTCCAGGCAGTTATAAAAGCGGTGCGCTTACGCTTAGTTTTGAGGGTGTTGCAGCGGGCAAAATGCCCTGCCGCCTCGATACCCGTGCTGGCACAAGGTCCACCCGATGTGACCGAAATTCTTTTAGGGATCTCCGCGGTTGTTGATAAACATTTACGGCTTTGGTTCCCAGCGCAACACCGGTTCGCGGGCGGCTTTGACTTCGTCCAGCCTTCCGACCACGGTATTATGCGGCGCAGTGCGGACGGTCTCGGGTTCGGTCTCGGCTTCGTGGGCGATGCGCAGCATGGCGGCGATGAACTCGTCGAGGGTCTCGAGCGATTCGGTCTCAGTCGGCTCGATCATGAGCGCCCCGTGCACCACCAGGGGAAAGTACACGGTCGGCGGGTGAAAGCCGTAATCTAACAGGCGCTTGGCCACATCTAACGTGGTGACGCCATACGGTTCTAGGTTTTTGTCCGAGAAAACGACCTCGTGCATCGGACAGCGCGCATACGGCAGGTGATAGGTACCTTCGAGCTTGGCGCGCACATAATTGGCGTTGAGCACGGCCATTTCGGCAACACGCTTGAGACCAGCCGGGCCCAACTCCCGGATATAGGCATACGCCCGCACCATGACCGCGAAGTTGCCGTAGAAGCTTTTCATCCGGCCTATTGAATGCGGGCGATCTTCAACCAAGACGTAGCGGTCGCCTTGTTTTTCAACCAAAGGCACCGGCAGGAAGGGCTCCAGCCTGGCGCTTACCCCCACCGGCCCGGCGCCCGGTCCTCCGCCGCCGTGGGGGGTGGCGAAGGTCTTGTGGAGGTTGAACTGCATCACGTCCACCCCCATGTTGCCGGGTCGGGCCAGTCCGACGATCGAATTGAGGTTGGCGCCGTCGCAGTAGACCAATCCACCGCCGTCATGGACTACTTGCGCGATCTCGCAGATATGGCTTTCGAACAATCCCAGCGTGTTGGGGTTGGTCAGCATAATCGCGGCCACATCGCCGTTCATGGCGTGGCGCACCGCCTCGGGGGTGAGGATGCCGTCTGGTCCGGAGGGAATCTCGACCACCTCGTAGCCGGCCAACTTTGAAGAGGCCGGATTGGTGCCGTGGGCGGTATCCGGGATGAGCACCGTGCGGCGCGGTAGGCCTGCCGCCGTGTGGTAGGCGTGGATCATCATGATGCCGGTCAGTTCGCCCTGGGCGCCCGCCGCCGGCTGCAAACTCACCCGGGCAAAACCCGAAATTTCGGCTAAGAGGGTGGCGAGCTCCTCCATAAGTTGCAGCGCGCCCTGGCAGTGCTGTAGCGGCGCGTAGGGATGCAGCTTAACAAAACCAGGAAGGCGCGCGAGTTGCTCGTTGACGCGCGGGTTGTACTTCATGGTGCAGGAGCCAAGCGGGTACATGCCGACGTCGATGCTGTGGTTCCAGCTTGATAGTCTCGTGAAGTGGCGCACGACGGTCAGCTCATCGACCTCGGGCAGTGCGGCCGGCTGAGCGCGGCGCAGGTTGGGGGGAATATCGTGATCCGCGGCAATGCTATCGCCAAAGGCCGGCGGCAACGAGCAGCCGATGCGGCCTGCGCGACTGCGCTCGAAGATCAACGGCTCGTGATGCGAAATGCCGGTGCAGCTCATACGGTTGGGAGTCTCGGCTTTCACGATTTCCTTTCAACCGGCCAGCGCGGCAATGTACCGCTCGATCTGTTCTGGGGTGTGTTGCTCGGTCACACATACCAGCAAACAGTCGGAAAGCTCCGGATAGAAACGATCCAGCGCCAGGCCGCTGATAATGCCCGCCGCATCGAGCTTCTTTAAGGCGGCATTCACACCGCCGGCGATACGAACCGCAAACTCGTTGAAAAATGGCGCTGAGAAGGCCCGCGCGACTCCCGGGATCTTCATCAAGCGCGCCAGGGTGGCGCGGGCGTTGGCGGCATTGGCACGGGCCAACGCGGTAAAGCCAGTCTTGCCGAGCAACGACAGATTGATGGCCGCCGCCAAACTGCACAGCCCTTCATTGGAGCAAATGTTTGAGGTGGCCCGCGCCCGGCGGATGTGTTGCTCGCGGGAGGACATGGTCAGAACGAACGCCCGCTGGCCGCGATTGTCTGTGGTCTCGCCGACTAATCGGCCGGGCATCTGCCAGGAGTTTTTCTTCGAACAGCCGAAGATGCCTAACCCCGGCCCGCCAAAGTTCAATCCCACCGAAAGCCCGAGGCCCTCGCCGGTGACGATGTCGGCGCCCAGAGTGCCGGGCGCTTCCAGTAATCCGAGCGAGACCGGCTCGAGCACCACCGCCACCAACACCGCGTCGGCTTCATGAACGATCGCTGCGATCTCATCGAGCGGCTCGATGCAACCCAGGGCGTTCGGCTGCTGGATGACGACCGCGGCTACGCCGCTATCGAGCTTCCCGCGCAGGGCAGCGAGGTTGGTCCGGCCGCTTGGGTCAAAGGGAATATCGTCCGGCGCATGGTGGTTCTCGCGAAGATACGTTCGGCAGGTGTTGCGCACCTCGGGATGCAGCGCACGGGCGAAAAGGATGGTGCGTCGTTTCTTTTTGAGTCGCAGCGCCATGAGTACTGCTTCGGCGGTGGCTGAAGCGCCGTCGTACATCGATGCGTTAACCACATCGGTGCCCAAAAGCTCGGCCATCATCGATTGGTATTCAAAGATGGCTTGCAGAGTTCCTTGGCTGACCTCGGCTTGATACGGGGTGTAGGCAGTAAAGAACTCACCCCGCAACAGTAGTTGATCCACGGCGGCGGGGATATGGTGGGCGTAGGCGCCAGCGCCGAGAAACACCGCCATGCGATCGGACGAACCGCTGTTGCGAACGGACAACGCGGAAAGTGTGCGTATGAGCGACTCCTCGTCGAGCGCAGGAGGCACCGCCAATTCCTGGCCGAGCCTGAGGCGAGGGGGGATACACGCAAAGAGCTGGTCAACCGTATTCATCCCCAGCGCCTCAAGCATATGGCGGATTTCTGCCTCAGTGTGAGGGATGTAGCGCACGGAAGCACCTTTCTACGTGGCGGCGCACCTCGGCCCGTCTGGCTGCGTCGAGAATTCCGGTGGAATGCTCACAACCAAAATAGGTTGCTCCGCTTCCATCCTCATTCTCTCCTTGCCAACCGGGCCGATCTGCGCCGCTTTAATAAATGTCATTGCTTGTTACCTGAGTAGCTACCTACTTAGATTCTTCCTGGATATAGGCCCGGTAGGCGGCGGCGTCCATCAGTTCCTTGAGCTCGGCGGGTTTGCTCATCTCGATGCGCACCATCCAACCCTCATCGAACGGATCTTCATTGATGGTTTCAGGCGCATCCATCAGCGGCTCGTTGACCTCAGCCACGGTGCCGCTTACCGGCGCAAACACCTCGCTCGATGCCTTCACCGATTCCACATTGCCGAGCGGCTCGTCCTTGTGGACCTCGTCGCCCTCCGAGGGCAACTCCACATTGACAATGTCGCCGAGTTCCTCCTGGGCGTAGTCGGTGATGCCCACGGTCGCCAGTTTCCCTTCCACCCGGACCCACTCGTGCTCCTTGGTGAACTTAAGATCGGCCGGAATATTCATGCTCCCGATCCTCCACGTCTGATAGCTGCCGTATAATCAGATACCTATCCCACAGTGATCAGTACCAGCAGTACTTCACAAAATCAGGGGTCATGGTATTTGAAACTTTCAGCAGGTCAAGGAAAAAGAGACAGCAGCTCCCTGCAATCGGGAATCAGCTTGATGTCTCGTCCCCCCTTGGTTTGCCATGCGCACGTTTTTCAGAATTATTCCATGAAAACATATAATCTTGTCTTGACTGACGGTATAGTTTTGAACTATTCATGTGTTAACAACAGCCTGGAACATCGTTCGATTGGTGCAGCAGCAGCCAGTGGGGAATCGCTGGAGAAATCCCCTGACCAGCGGAGAAAGGAAACCCCATGAAGACCTATTTCGCCTCCCCAGATCGTTCAAGCGCCGACAACCTGAAGGCTGAGATAGAGTTTATCGGCAATAACGCCATCATCAACGCATTGTTGCACTCTGTCAACGGGCTTCTGGCAGTCCTGAACAGCAATCGTCAAATCGTGGCTCTCAATGATTCCTTGTTGATGCTGTTGGGAATCACTGATACCGACAAGGTCTTCGGACTTCGACCCGGAGAAGCCTTGAAGTGCATACATTCGAATGAGATGCCGGGCGGGTGCGGAACGAGTGAATTCTGTTCGACCTGCGGCGCAGCGATAAGCATAGTTTCAAGTCTTGCAAAAAACCGTCCCGTCGAACGAGAATGCGCTCTTACCTCAGAAGAATCAGGAAAAAAACAGGATGTATATTTTCGAGTCCGCTGCGTACCGATACTGTACAATACGAATCGCTATCAGTTGTTGTTTCTGCAAGATATCACCTATCACCAGCGACTCGCGGCGCTCGAAAGAGTTTTCTTTCATGACGTCAACGGCATTATTAGCGGAATATTAAGTGCGAGCACTTTGATTTCATCAGAATCGACACAAGATATAAGAGATCTGTCGAAGACCGTTTACCGACTCTCATCACGCCTCGCTAGCGAAGTTTCAATGCAACAATGTCTTTGTCAAACGGAGGCTTGTGTTTACCAACCCGTGATGAGCCCCATTTCTCTGGCTCAGGTTTTCCAGGATATTAAGGATATTTTTGCCAATAATCCCGTTTCGAAAAATAGAAGGTTGGCCCTTCCCAGCGAATTCCCGAATGTTGATATTAATACCGATGCTTCTTTATTTTTGAGAGTTATCAGTAACATGATTACCAACGCTTTCGAAGAAACAGAAGAAGGTGAAGAAGTAAAAGTATGGGTTGATATCGTAGAGGGAAAGATCTCTTTTTGTGTCCACAACAAGAAACCGATGCCTGCAACCGTTGCAAAAAGAATATTTCAGCGCAATTTCAGCACAAAGTCCGGAATCGGCAGAGGACTGGGAACCTATTCCATGAAACTATTCGGGGAAGAAATCTTGGGCGGGAAGATAGACTTTACTTCCGCCGAAGAAGAAGGAACTGTTTTTCGCTATAGCATGTCGATTTGAAGGTAGTACGACATCGGGAAGATTTGTTGAGCCTGTCATAAAAATCTGTAGAATCCACGACAGTTGCATAATCGCTAGTCTTATTGCAGGAGAGAGATGCCATGCATACCCTGATACAGGAAATAACCAGTAGCGGTATCGTCATTACCGATGGCGCCTGGGGAACCGAGCTGCAAAAGAAGGGATTGAAGCCCGGCGAAAACCCTGATTCGTGGAACCTGACCAATCCCCGTGCCGTGGAGGAAATACCGCGGGAATATGTTGATGCCGGGAGCAGAATCGTTTTGACCAACACCTTCGGCGCAAACCGATACGTTTTAGGGAAGGTCGGGCTTGCCGATCAGGTGCGCAGCATCAATAAGGCCGGGGTGGAAATTTCCAAAAGGGCGGCTTCAGGTCGAGCGCAGGTATTTGGTTCAATGGGTCCCTCCGGGAAACTGCTCATGCGAAAAGAGGTCACATCGACTGATTTACAGGCCGCGTTTGACGAACAAGCGCGGGCGATTCAGGAGGGTGGTGCGGAGGGAATAGTCATCGAGACCATGATGGATGTGCGCGAGGCGCTGACGGCGATAACGGCGGCGAAAAGGACCGGGCTCGCGGTGGTAGCCTGCATGGTATTTGATGCGGGCAAGGAAAAGGATCGGACCATGATGGGTGATACCATAGAGAGCGTCGTGCATTCGTTTGCCGATGCGGGGGTGGACGTCATCGGCGCCAACTGCGGACAGGGTGTCGGGGGATTTATACCGATCTGCAAGCGCATGCGCGGCCTCACCGACCTTCCGCTGTGGATGAAACCGAACGCCGGTCTGCCTTCGATCGAGCATGGTGTGGCGGTGTACAAAACGGGACCACAAGAATTTGCCGATGGCGCGGCTGAACTGATACCGGCCGGCGCCAAATTCATCGGCGGTTGCTGCGGTACCAGCCCGGAATATATTCTTGCAATTGGTAAGTTGATTAGAGAGTATGCGGGCTGAAAAATTTTCCCGATTGCGGTCAGTCCATCAGAGCTCAGATGCGGTCGTATACTGGGCGAGGGAGAGCACACGATGTTTGAGGAATTTGTCGATGCGATAAGCACTATGAAGGAACAAGAAGCCCTGGCGATTGCGAAGCGTTTGATCGATGCCGGTGAAGACCTCATGCAAATAGTAGAGCGCTGTTCCCAGGCCATGGAGATCGTCGGGAAGCGTTTTGAGGCCGGCGAATATTTCCTTCCCGAACTCATGATGGCCGGAGAGATAGTGAAACAGATCTCGGAGATGGTTAAGCCGAAAACGCCGGGCGGCGCTGCGTTGACTAAAAAGGGCACGGTGTTGATCGGAACCGTGGAGGGAGACGTTCATGACATCGGCAAGGACATCGTGGCCTTTTTACTCGACGTCAATGGTTTTAAGGTGCACGACGTCGGCGTCGATGTTTCACCCGCCGCATTCGTGAAAGCGATTGAGGACTATAAGCCCCAGGTACTGGGACTGAGCGGTCTTCTCACCGTCGCCTACGACTCCATGAAGAATACCGTACGGGCGATCGAGGAGGCCGGTTTGCGCGAACGGGTAAAAATCATGATCGGCGGCGGTCAGATGAGCGACAACATAAGAAAATATGCGGGCGCGGATGCTTTTGGCAAGGACGCCATCGCCGGCGTCACCCTGGCCAAAACGTGGACCAGGTGATCGCTTTAGCACCCGCGGGATTGGATACCAATACCATGACCGAGAGATGGCTGAACCTATCCCCGGATGCGGCGGAAAAGCAGGAACAGCAGTTTAGTGTCTGGCTTGCGGGGGGAACTATCCCCTTCGTAAGCCCGGAAGCCAAGGCGGCCTATCAAGAACGCGTGACCATCATCAAGGACGCCATTCAAATGAAGAAGACGCCCGCCCGCGTCCCGATCTGTCCTTCCGTCGGACACTTTCCGATCGAATATGCCGGCATTAACTGGCACGACGCCATGTACGATTATGACAAACTGGCTTACGCCTGGGAAAAGTATCACACCGATTTTTCCCCCGACGCCTATGGGGCTCCCCGCACGGTCGTCCCCGGTAAGCCGCTCGATATTTTGGATTTCAATCTGTACCAGTGGGCCGGGCATGGTCTGAGGGAGAATCAGGAGTACCAATTCGTAGAACGCGAGTACATGAAGGCAGAGGAATATCAGGATCTCATCGATGATCCCACGGGGTTTTTCCTGTATGTCTATTTTCCTCGTATCTTCAATGAGTTGAAAGACTTGGGGAAAATGCCGCTCCTGCCGCCGGTGCATGAAATAATTATGGTGCCGTCGGCGCTTGCGCCTTTTGGAATGCCGGAGATGAAATCGGCATTGCGAAAGCTTATGAACGCGGGAGATGAGATCAATACCTGGCTGTCGGTAGTAACGCGTATCAACGCATCGATTATGGGCAAAGGGTTCCCATCGTTTTCGGCGGGAATATCCAAGGCGCCTTTTGACGTCATTGGCGACAGCCTTAGGGGCACGCGCGGGGTGCTCATCGACCTGTTCAAACGTCCCGACCAACTCATGGAGGCATGCGAACGGATCGTCCCATTTATGGTCAAATACGGTGTGGCGTCGTGCAAGGCAGCCGGCCATATCATGCCGTTTATCCCGCTGCACAAGGGTGCCGACGGTTTTATGTCCAACGAGCAGTTCAAGGTTTTCTATTGGCCAACGTTGAGAAAGGTTATTATCGGCTTAGTCGATGCCGGCCTGGTCCCGCAACTGTTCGCCGAAGGCGGGTACAACCGACGTCTCGAAATTATCAGCGATCTCCCAAAAGGAAAAACCGTGTGGTGGTTCGATAGCACGGACATGGCCCTGGCAAAAGAAACGGTCGGTCGGGTTGCCTGTATAGCCGGCAACGTTCCCTTGGATTTGCTCTGCACCGCAACACCCGATGCGGTGAAAGACTATGGTAAAAAACTCATCGACACAGCGGGCAAAGGCGGCGGATTCATCTTATCAACCGGCGCGGGAATGCAGGGCGCCAAGGCGGCTAATGTCCGGGCGTTGATAGAATTTTCACGGAAATACGGAGTATATAGATAGTAAATATGCCCTGCGGTACCCTGGTTGTCCTAGTGGGAGACCTCGGAGTCTTTCTTTCGCACGTACGCCTCAATGATGTTGAGTGAGCGCTCCACGACATTCGGCTCAATTGCATCAACCGTGTCACGGCTCGTGTGGTACACAAACCAGTCAGGCCAATGCCAGATACTCTGAGGAAGTGTTAACATAGCCGAGGTTTCGATGCCGGCTGCCCCGAAGCTGGCGGCGTCGGTGGCGCCAGCACCGAGCGGGATTCTGCCCACCCTGGTGGTATACCCCAATGCTGCGGCTACCTGTTGCAGCTCAACGGCCATTGCCCGGGAGAGCTTTACCGTCCGATTGAGATCTTCGTAGAAGAAAATCAAATGATCGGCTCTATAGAACGTATCCAGTGCAAGGGTATAGGTTTTGATGCCTTTCAATTCGTTTCGGTGGGCTGCAATGAAGGCACGCGATCCCCGCAGGCCGGCCTCCTCTCCGTCTGTTGATAGAATTATGATACGGGTGTGCTTCAGGGCGGATTTTCCGTCCCGGCGTTTAAGCAATCGAGCAGCCCCGGCAATCATCGCTGTCGCGATCATATTGTCGCCGGCTCCCGGCGAGATAGTATTGCCTACAAACCAGAAATAGGGTAGCGACCCTAGTGTCAAAACGCCCAAAACGATAGGAACCCATGCCGGCGTCGATCCCACGATGAGGGTGTAGAGAGTTAGAAGCAAGGCAACATTGAACGCGCCGACCTCGAGGTAATTAATGTACACATAGAGGTTCGGCGTCTTTTCTAAGAATCGAAACGTGTAGGTGGCATCATGATGGCCGCAAAGGACGATCTGCTGTTTGACTTCCTGGTCGGGTTCAAGGGTGCCGTAAACGTTGTAGCCGGTTACTTTCGGAAAAAAACCATCATACCACTGCCAATAGAAGAACGATTGCGGGTAGAATATGGCAAAAAATGCGACGACCGCGAGCAATGATAGCAGCGGTTGGTTGAAATACGAAAGTACCGTGGCCATCACCATCAGTAATGGCATGTATCTCAAATAATGTAGGAATGCCTTGGGATGGCAGGTAAATGACTCAATCTTGACCGTTCCCGGGTCACAATACTTGCCGAGCTCCTCGGCGATTCTGGCAGACGCTTTCCGGCAGTTGTTGCTGCCGATGTTCCGATCCGGATAGCCGGTCACTACCTCGCTGGTGAATCGCAGGACATCCTCAACATCCTGTGAGGTAACGGCACCCAAACGTGGTTGCGACCGATTCATGCTCATGATCTCACCCCCGCGCCGACGCGCTCGAGGGCACACATGCACCCATGGCAGCGCCACCTGCGCACATTGAAAAAGGTCTGAATATCATGTAATATATACTTAGGGAATAGGAAGTTAAGATGAACGGCAACCTATTAAAATCAATAGACATTATACTGAAGAAAAAAGGTGTTACCGTGGGAATTAACGAAAAACGGCCGGAGGTTCATTGTCGTCAGGTTAAAAGCGAACTTTTGGCGCTGGAATCACTCGGTGAAGAGAAGAAAAAGCGGGTGCTGAGTCAGCTTTCTAAAGATACCTTCCAGGCCATTGAGAAGGCTAAGGAAGATGAATGGCTTCCGCTTGCGGTAAACCTCGAGCTGGTAGCCTGTGCGCTGGCTGAGTTAGGTGAAGCTGAGGTTCGCCAATTGGGAATGAAGTCGTTTACCTTGTCGATCAACTCGTTTGTCGTTGGCCCCTTCTTTCGAACGGCCATTAATCTGTTCAAGACCAAGCCCTCGACGGTCTTCAAACTCGGGCCCCAGATCTGGAAAGCCATCCATCGCCACTGCGGCGAGCTGGCGATTGTCGAAAAGGATAAACACACCGTACGAATTTTGTTGAACAACATGCCGCTCGAGATGGCGAGCAGTCATTCCTACCTCATCGGCATTGCCGGATGTTTTCAGGCGGTGCTTGCGTTGTCTGCTGTTGAAGGGAAGGTCGTGCTGGAAAAGCAATCGGACAAGGATCACAGCGCCGTCTACCTTCTTTCTTGGAGGTAAGCTCGGCGAACTCATCGGTGTCTTCTTCTCGGGAACTGCTCGCGAACTACCCAGGCGCCGTCAATAACCCGATATCTCTTTACCGAATTTTTTTTGCTTCGTTGACAGAAAAATAAATTCAGAGGTATTCTCGGCTGTGTTTTTCCTTATTCCTATCACGAGCGCTAAAGCGATAGGGGAGGTGAGGTTTCGATGGGAAACTTAGAGAACGCGCAGCAGGGATTGCAAAAAGCGGGAAAAAAGGCTATGCGCTGGCTTGTGATTGTCGTCGGTGTGCTCATCGTCGCGGCCTGCGCCTATACCTGGGTGACGCTCAACTGGAGCTATTCGGAGGGGGAGCGCGCCGGCATATTGCAGAAATTCAGCCGCAAAGGTTGGATTTGCAAAACCTACGAGGGTGAGCTGGCGCTCTATATCGTTCAGGGTATGTCGCCACAGATCTGGGAGTTCACGGTGCGCGATGACACCTTGGCGGAAAAATTGCGCAATGCGGTGGGCGAAAAAGTCCACCTCCATTACACCGAGCATCATGGCGTACCGAGCAGTTGTTTCGCGGACACGAACTATTACGTCGACAACGTCAAAGTCTTAGCGAGTGAGCCGCCGACTCAACCCTCGGGCGAATAACGCTCCTAAGCCGCTCCTCTCACATCGAGTTATTTCTTACTTTATCGTTGTGCTCAAATTCTGATTATGCCTTACCTGCCTGCTTCATGAGAAGAGAGTTCATCTTGTTGTCCATCTCAATCCATTGTAAGTCGCTCATATCTTTCAACTCATTCTTGTGATCCTTTTGAGCGTGGGCATACAATTTGGACTTGACGTCCGATGGCTTCATTCCATCCGCACTGAAACTACACGCTGCTCCCATGTCGCTACATGATACTTTGTATGGGTTCATACCTTCCTCCTTAGTTTAGTAGTGTGACCTACCCAGGGTAGGTTTTTCAAAAAGCAAGATCGATAAAAGCAAGAGTAATGCCAGGTCTCGACATTTTTTTGAATCAATAGAATTAGCTCGTCTTCATATACAAACCCTATCAGGCAGCTATCGGAATCGGGCTCCCCGTAGTAGGAAATCGACCAATAATGAACCGCCAATTATGAATCATTGCAGGGTTTGGATAGTTCATTTTGGGCGGGGGCCAGGCTCAAACGGAAATTTTTTCCTTCCCAAACAAAAGTTAATGATGATAGAAGGCTGGCATCGGCCTTGCACGGAAACAGAGTCATGCCTTATTTCAAGGAGGATATCATGAAGGGAAATGAAAAGATCCTGCAGCATTTGAATATCCGGCTGGCGGAGGAATTAACCGCCATCAACCAGTATATGGTCCACGCCGAGATGTGCGAGAGTTGGAAGTACGAAAAGCTCCACAAGTTGATTCAGAAGCGTGCCATTGACGAGATGAAACATGCCGAGCGGCTGATCTCCCGTATTCTTTTCCTTGAGGGGCGTCCGATCGTTTCGAAGCTCAATAAGATGCAAATCGGCGCCGAGGTGCCGAAGATGCATGCCAACGACTGCGAGGCGGAAGATGACGCCATCCGAGGGTACAACGAGAGTATCCGGCTGGCGGTTGAGGTGGGGGACAACGGCAGCCGTGAACTCTTTGAGGCGATCTTAAAGGAAGAAGAAGACCACATCGACCTCATCGAGGCACAGCTCGACCAAATTAAACAAATGGGAATCCAGAACTACTTGGTTGAGCAGACTGACTGAGATTACGTATCCGTTTGAGACAATGCGGCACTCGCCTCGATCTCGGCGAGTGAGTCCATGGCGATTATCATATGCGCATACGCGGCTCCCGCCCGCATCTCCGCGCCAACCCACATCGCCTCTATCATCTCCTTTTGGTTGGCGCCAGCTCTAACAGCGGCTTGAGTGTGGGCGCGGATACAATAGGGGCACTGGGTTACGTGCGCAACGGCCAGAGCGATGAGTTGCTTGACCTTCGACGATAAGGCTCCCTCACTAAACACTTGCTTGCTGAACGCGCGAAATGCCTGATCAGTTTCAAGCGCAAGATCCCGGCGCTTTTTGGACAGCTCGTGGGTGTGCGGCGGATAAACATGTTCGGACATGACCGACCTCCCGTGGCAGTTACGATCAATTTCTTTGCATGCATGATGCCAACGGATCTAGTCTGTCAGACGCCAAATTCGAAACGTGCCCAGGGTTAGCCAGAAACAGGAGTTGTCGTCATATCGCGCGTGAAATGAATCAACGACGCTGTCATTGCACGCCTTTTGAATTTTGTGAGTGAGTGAGGAATCGCCATGTGGCTGGTTAGGCTGTTGAGCGATATTCGGGCGACCGATCTGGTCGATATCGCCTTCGTATCATTGGCGGTATATCAACTGCTGGTATTGATACGGCGTGCGCGAGCCACCTTCGTGCTTATCGGATTGCTGATCGTCTCGGGGATCTATCTGGTCGCGCGACAATTCAATCTGCGCCTTACCACCTCGCTCTTGAGAGCCTTTTTCACCGTCCTGCTGATTGCGGTGGTGATCATTTTCCAGGCGGAGATCCGCCAGTTTCTTGAACGCCTCGCGAGCCGCAGTTTGCGAAGAAAAAACCGCCGCTCAGCCGACCTCCCGAACTTCAACGACCCCTACCTGGTCTTACGCACAACCCTGCCCGAGCTTGCGCGCAAGCGGATCGGCGCCATCATGGTGCTCCCGGGGACCGTGCCGCTCGATCGGCACCTGTCGGGTGGCTTCGCTCTCAACGGCAAAATAAGCCAGCCGCTCCTCATGAGCATCTTCGATACCCACTCTGCCGGTCACGACGGCGCGGTCATCGTCGAAGGCGATCGGGTCGCCAGTTTTGGTTGCCGACTTCCGCTGTCGATCAACGCGGTTCGCCTGCAGAATGTCGGCACTCGACACGCGGCTGCTTTAGGGCTTTCGGAGGCCGCCGATTGCCTGTGCCTCGTGGTTTCCGAGGAGCGTGGCACGGTATCGTTGGCGGAAGGCGGTGAGCTCTCGCTCGATGTCGGAGAGACCGTCCTCAATCAGCGCCTCAAGGCCTACTTTCAGCAGGCGGCATCCGAGCGCAGAACTGGATGGAAACTCCTCACGGGGCTGCGGCGTTACCCGTTTGAGAAGGCCTTGGCGGTGTTCCTATCGGCGTTTTTGTGGTTCTTCATGGTTCACGAATCGGAGATAGAGTACCGCACGCTGGTGGTGCCGGTTGAGATCGCCCTATCCTCCGCTAGCGGGCTTCAGGTTGAGGAGGTCGAACCGAGCGAGGTGCGCGCGGTGGTCGCGGGCACACGACGGGCCTTCTATTTCTTCGACGGCAACGATGTCACCCTGAGCCTGCGGCTTGCGGATCCCCAACCAGGCAAGACGACGCGCCAGATTGTTCCCTCGGATTTCTTCAACCTGCCCAGCGGACTCGAGCTGGAAACCATAAAACCCAGTCGGGTACGGGTAACAATCAAGAAATCGACGCCGTGAAATCAAGCAGTCTGTTTTTTACAGTACCCCAACGTCTTGGCGGCATCTTCAATTTCAACCAGGATCGCCGGATCGTCGATGGTGGATGGAACGGTGAATTCTTGGCCGTCCGCTATCTTGCGCATGGTGGAGCGAAGGATTTTTCCGGATCGGGTCTTCGGCAATCGCTTGACGATCACGGCCTGCTTAAATGCCGCCACGGCGCCGATTTGATCCCGTATCATGTCGACCAACTCTTTGATAATGACGGCGTGTTCCTTGGTTACCCCTTCCTTGAGCACCACAAATCCCAGGGGAAGCTGACCCTTGAAATCATCGGCGGCGCCTATTACCGCGCATTCCGCCACCGCAGGATGCGTGGCGACAACCTCCTCCATAGAGCCGGTGGAAAGCCGGTGGCCGGCCACATTGATGACGTCATCCACCCGGCCCATGATGTAGAGGTAACCGTCCTTATCGACGTAACCCCCGTCGCCGGTGAAGTAGAAACCCGGAAAAATATCGGTATACGATTCCTTGTACTTGGCGTCATTCTGCCACAGCGTCGTCAGGGTTCCGGGCGGCAGGGGAAGCCGGATGGCGACCAGTCCTTCGGTCTCCGGAGGTAGTTTCTTTCCGTCGCTGCTTATCATTTCAACCTGGAAGCCGGGGACCGCCTTGGTCGGGGAGCCGGCCTTGATGGGCAGCTGCTCGAGCCCCATGCAATTTGCCGCGATCGCGAAGCCGGTTTCCGTCTGCCACCAGTGGTCCACGACCGGTTTTTTGAGAATCTCCGACGCCCAGTAATACGTATCCGGATCCAGGCGCTCGCCGGCAAGGAACAGATACCTGAATTTCGATAGGTCATATTTTCGGAAATAATCCCCTTTGGGGTCTTCTTTCTTGATGGCTCGAAACGCGGTGGGCGCGGTGAAAAGCACTTTCACATCGTGTTGCGAGATAACCCGCCAAAACGCGCCCGGGTCGGGCGTCCCAACCGGCTTCCCTTCAAAAATAATGGTGGTGCACCCGTACAGGAGCGGCGCGTAGATAATATAGGAGTGGCCGACGACCCAGCCGACATCCGAGGCGGCCCAAAAGACCTCTCCCGGATTCATCCCATAGATGTACTTCATGCTCCATTTCAGCGCCACGGCGTGTCCGCCGTTATCCCGCACTACACCCTTGGGTAATCCGGTCGTTCCGGAGGTGTAGAGAATATAGAGCGGATCCGTTGATTTCAGCATCACGCAATCGGCTGGGGCGGCTTTCGCAACAGCTTCCGTCCAGTCTAAATCTCGACCAGCTTTAAGAGTTGCTTTGACCTGCTCTCGCTGGAAAATGATGCAGTGCGACGGCTTGTGTTTTGCGATGTCGATAGCGCGGTCGAGCAGCGGCTTATATTCAATTGTTTTCTTTCCCTCGATGCCGCAGGATGCCGAGACCATGACTTTGGGTTTGGCGTCGTCGATTCGGACGGCAAGCTCGTTGGGCGCAAAGCCTCCGAACACAACGGAATGTATGGCGCCAATCCGCGCGCAGGCATACATGGCCACCGCGGCCTGCGGTATCATCGGCATATAGATGATGACCCGATCACCTTTTTCGACCCCGCAATCGCGGAGCGCTCCGGCGAAGAGCGCCACCTCATCCCGTAGTTCGCGGTAGGTGATCTTCCTGATACAGCCTGTGACCGGGCTGTCATAGATGATAGCGGTCTGATCCCCATGACCCTGTTCGATGTGATAATCGATCGCGTTGTAACAGGTATTGAGCTCGCCATTGACGAACCAGCGATAGAATGGTTTTTGCGAATCGTCCAATACCTTGGTGTATTTCTTGCTCCAGACGACGTCCTGCGCGGCTCGGTCCCAGAAACGATCCGGCGTATTGATCGATTCATCGTATGCTTGCTGGTAGGCGCCCATCGGTGTTCTCCTTTAACGAATATCCCTTAACCCCTCTCCCAATCTTGGGAGAGGGTGGCACACAGCGCCGGGTGAGGGAACTAGTGTCCACCCTCATCCAAGAGATTCTAAGCCTCGCTCTGCGAGGCAAGAATCTCTTGCCTTCTCCCGCCAGCGGGAGAAGGGAGCACGTGTCATCTCTATCTCTTATCAGCCGCGAGCCGTTTGCGGACAGCGGCCCAGCTCTCGGTGATGAGGAAGCTCTCGTCCATGTTGTTCATCATGGAGAGAAGCTTATCATACGGCACCGCGAAGGTTAGCGTATCGGCCGGCACCGAAGGGCGCGCCGAAACATCGAACAGGCCGAGCACCGCCCGCGGCGTCGGGCGCTCTCGTTCCAGGTAAGGGCGTTGAATGATCGTTGAACAGCCTGCCCCGAAGGGTGCGATCACCGCCTCGTCATCGGCGGTGTCGTAGCCTGAGAGGGTAAAGAGCCCCGAAAGCGCGTCCGGCCGAGCGAAGAAAACTGCCACCTCCGGGTCGTCTTCGGTCGTGAGCGTATCCCAACGCTTGACAACCAGGTATGGCTTGGGGGCGCGAAAGGCCGGGGCTCGAGCGAGCAGCTCACGCACCAGCTCAGGCGTTTTCTTGTAGCGCTCGCCCTCCATCTCGCCCGGGATGCCGCAGGAGAGGAAATATTCAAACTTCGGTCGTAGCCGGTCCGAGTAACCCGCGTAGCGCCGCCCTCCGAGGCAGGCAAACGAGCCCGCTCCAAAGCGCAAGGTCTCGCCGCCCTCTCGGGCGCGGCCAAGCTCGCTCACCATGCAACGACGTTCCTGACTCGCCACCACGAGCGGGCTGTCCGACTCCCGATCGGTATAGAAGAGAGCGAGGGGCAGCTCCTCCTTGCCGAAATACTTTCGCCATAACGTCATAAATTGATCACGTACTGCGATGTCCATGTCCGTCCTCCTCTGGTGGTCCCGGCTGCGCTCACGCGACATCAAAACCGATCGCGCGCCGTCATGCGAGATTCAAATCTCACCTATCAACTTGGATCCAAAACTAAAAGAAGGCAAGAGTTGCGTGATGCACATTGCGAAACAGTCAAGGGGTGCGTTTGAAAAAAGTTAAGAAAAACTGGATCAATTCTTGGTCCAGTGGCATAACAGTTATCATAACCACTCATTGACGTGAAATTGAGCCAAGAGCGAATATTAGGAATTATGGAGAAAAAGCAGCATGAAAGTAAAAGGTTCAATATTCGTTGAATTTGTAAAAGCCATCCGATCCGACAAGACCGGTGTGTTCGATACCTACCTGACGGCTGAAGATCGTGAGATCATGGACCAAAGAATCATGCCGAATCTCTGGTATCCCTATGAGACGTTCAAACACTGTCTCAACGCATTTTTCGAGATTGTGGCAAAGAAAAATCTCGATACCCTCAAGCAATGGGGCAGAATGTACAGCGAGATGGTAATGCCGAAGATTTATGCGTCAATTTTGAAGAAGGACGATCCTCTTTCCTTTATTAAGAGAATTGCGGTTTTTGAGCGGAACTTCTTTGATTTTGGACGAGCGGAAGCTGTGTTGGAGGGCGCTACCCAAGCCGTCTATACCGTGATCGATATGGATCCACAGTTTGCACCGTTTCAGTACCTGATCGCTGGATGGGTGGAACACACGACGGAGCTCTGCGGAGCAAAGAATCTCAAGTGCACGGTGTTGACCAAAAGCTGGGAGGGAGCCGTCAACACCTCGGTGCGTCTTACCTGGACCGTAGAAAAATCGAGTTAGCGGTTTTATAACTTTTTTGAAAACCGATTGAAACATCTCGTCACTGCCCCGCACAAGAGAATTTGGAATATGACCACAGGCGACTCGAGAGTGCTGACGAAGGGTGCCCGCCGGGCGATGGTCTCGCAATTTCTGGGGTTTGGCTTAGATGCGTACGACATGGCCCTGGTTCTGGTGATGGCTCCCGTATTGACAAAACATTTTGCGGAGCCAAACCAATCGGCAGCATGGCAATACTTGTCGATTGTTCTCTTTTATTCGATAACCATGGCGGCGCGGCCCCTCGGTTCGGCGCTGTTTGGGCATTATGCCGACAAGATTGGCAGGCGTTGGTTGCTGCTAGTCACCATTGGAGGAGTGGGGGTGATGTCCTTGCTCTCGGCGGCCATTCCAACGAGAGAGCAGGTTGGGCCCGAAATTTCATATCTGCTATTTGGGCTGTTGCGGTTTGTGATGGGCTGCTTTTTCGGCGGCGAGTATGCGATAGGCCATGCCTTTGCCATTGAGCATGCCCCCCGGGAACGGCGCGGAGCCATCGGCGGGTTCATCCAATCCGGATTTCCCCTGGGTTTTGCGGCGGCGTCGTTCGTGGTGCTTGGCTTTTCCGCCGGGCTCGGGGAAGCGGCCATGCAGGATTACGGATGGCGCATCGCTTTTGCGACCGGGGTGGTGCCGGTGTTCGTGGCGCTCTGGATACGCACGTCGCTGGTCGAGTCTCCGGAATTCGAAAAGATTAAGCAGGCCGGTTCAATAGACCAGATGCCCTTCGCAACGCTTTTCAAAAGGCCTACGGTGTGGGTGTTCCTGCAGGTTTTCTTTTTCATGACCGGGCTCTTTCTCACCGACTACGCGATATACGGATTCATTCCCAAAATCCTCAAAGGGGAGAACAAATTCGGTTTGGTGGATTACACCTTGATTTACGGCG
Source organism: uncultured delta proteobacterium (assembly GCA_963754925.1). Taxonomy (GTDB): domain Bacteria; phylum Myxococcota; class B64-G9; order B64-G9; family B64-G9; genus CAVWHX01. Next base: position 322,117 of record CAVWHX010000003.1, on the reverse strand, counting down.
TGGCGCTTCTCTTTGCATTTCTTGGGTACAATCTGTACGGCTGGCTCAGCGATAGACTCGGCAGAAAAAAGCTCACGCAGTACTATTGTATCGCCATCGCAGTCCTCGCCATTCCACTTTTCCAGTTACTCATGACGGCGGCGCTGGAACGGAACTTCGCGCTTGCGCTTATGGCCGCCGTGATGGCGGGCATGCTCAAGCTCGCCTGGGGAGTGATCCCGGCCTATCTCTGCGAGCGGTTTCCGACGAGGTCGCGTTCCGTGGGCGTCGGCTTCGGATATTCGCTGGGAGCGCTCGTGGGAGGCGCCGGCATTACCCCACTGGTCGGCCTTTTCCATACACTGCCGTTTATAGCCGCCGTCGAGGGGGAGAGCGAGCTGTGGCTTTCCGCCTCGTCGGTTTTGACCCTCGGGGCGGCGATGACGTTCATAAGCCTTCATTTCAGTCGGGAAACCATGCACCTCGAATTGTCCGAGGTGTAATGCTATTTGCCCAGGGCAGATACCTTCCCTTTGATTTCCTCACGAATTGCCGCGCAAGGCCCCCCACGATTCCCATTGCCTCCCGGTGAACAAGTGGTTTATTCTTGCTATTTGTGTAATCCAATGAGCCGAACAAGGTTGAAGACCCTGGAGGCGCTCAGTTTTTTAAGAGGGCGGCACCTATTACGTACCTATTACAGCCCTATTTGCTTTCCACAATGCGGACAAGTCTTTTCCGGTTCTCGATTTTTCTGAATCCGCTCGACCAGCCCGGAAGCAATAATTCCGGACGGCAGAGCAAAAAGTCCGATTCCTACCAAGGATATCAGCACTCCTATGGCTTTGCCTCCAGCAGATATCGGATGAATGTCGCTAAGCCCACTTTGGGTTAGAGTCACAAGACCACACCACATCGCGTCCGGAATGTTTGAAAAGGCCTCGGGTTGTACGTCATTTTCAAAATGGAACATTAGCCCGGACGCAACAACCAAGATAACGGCCAAAGTGAATATCGTGACTATAAGCTCCTCTTTCTTGTTTCGAACCACGTCCGTCAAAACTTTCAACGAGTTAGAATAACGTCGCATTTTGAAAACCCGAAACAAACGCATGAGACGCAACGCACGAACGTACAAGAAATCGCCTGAGATTAGCATCGGCAGGTAGAAAGGAATTATCGCAACCAAATCCACAATCGAACATGGCGAAATCGCAAACCGGATTCTTCCCCACACCGGATGCGCATAGCTGGGATTGATGGTGCACGACCAAATTCGTAACAGATACTCCAAGCTAAAAATGATCACGGAGAAAATCTCGAAACCCTCAAAATACGCGCTGTATGTTAGGGAGAGGGACTTCATCGTATCGAGGACCGCAGCCACCACGTTAAGCATGATAAGGACAACAATGAAGATATTAGTACATTTAGAGACCGGATCTAAGTTACCCTCAGGATTCAAGATGTTGTAAATTCGTTTTCGAAACTTTTCTGACAACGTTCGCTCTCCTGACGTGCCCCCCGAAAACTGGACCATTTTCAATGAGAGTTCCTTCGGCTAGAATGCCGGAAAGGAGCTTGCTCAATGAAAGGGAAACGGTTTTCTGAGGATAAGATCATCGGGATATTGAAAGAAGCCGAAGCGGGGGTGAAGCTGTCTGATCTCTGTCGCACACATGGCTTCTGCGAACAAACGTACTACCGTTGGAAATCCAAGTACGGCGGGATGGACGTCAGCGAGGCGCGGCGGCTGAAGCAGCTTGAGGAAGAAAACCGAAGGCTGAAGCGTGCCGTGGCCGATCTCACTCTCGACAACCAGATCTTGAGGGATATCAACTCAAGAAAATGGTGAAGCCCGCAGCGCGAAAGCAGGCCGTTGTGCATGCCCGCGAGGAATTTGGGGTGAGCGAACGACGCGCCTGCGGGCTGATGAGGATCGGGCGATCGAGCTTTCGGTACCGTTCGGTAGGCCAACTGTATCCGCAGTTGCGGGAGCGTCTTTTAGAGCTTGCGGCGCAGCGGGTACGCTTCGGATATCGACGGTTGCAGGTGTTATTGCGGCGGGAAGGGTATGTGGTGAATCACAAGCGGGTGTATCGGCTGTATCGGCAAGAGGGATTGAGCGTGAGGAAGAAGCAGCGCAAGAGATACCGGAGCATCGCGCGGCAGCCGCTGCGTCTTCCGGAAGGACTCAACGAGCGATGGTCGATGGATTTTCTATCTGATTGTCTCTCAGATGGGCGACGGTTGAAGGTGTTGAGCGTGCTGGATGAATTCAGTCGAGAGAGTCTTGCCTTACCCGTAGACACGTCCATTTCCGGCAGCCGGGTGGCCAGGATTTTGGACGATATTGCCGCTGAACGGGGTAGGTATCCCGAAGCGATGGTGACGGATAACGGTCCGGAGTTCACGAGTCGTGCGCTGGACCTCTGGGCGTACCGGCATGGGGTGCAGTTGCATTTTATCGAGCCAGGCAAGCCGGTGCAGAATGCCCTGATCGAAAGCTTCAACGGCAAATTTCGAGATGAATGTCTCAATCAACATTGGTTTATAAATCTACAAGATGCTCGTAATAAAATCGAATCATGGCGGATGGATTACAATCATGTGCGGCCACACAGCTCGCTGGGACAGGAGACACCGGCGGAGTTCGCGCGACAGTTTTCAGAGCTTCGGTCGCCTCCGGCTCCCTTCGCTCTGAAAACTGGTGTTGCTATGGATAAAGGAACGATGGTTAACCATGAACAACTCTCATAGAGAGTGGTCCTATGAACGGGGGCACGTCATCGACGCAACGCTCGTGACGCTTTGGGATGCTGGAATTGAAAAAGTAAAAAGTCCGAATTCTTTAGTTCCTCGCAGGAAATTGCAGGTTGCAGAGAAAGCTCTAGGACTGCCATCTGTAAAAGAACAGATGAACATTAACTATTGGTTGAAATTGAGTGATTTGAGCCGCAAAGAACTTGAAAGACGTATGGCTGCCGTCGAAGTTATTATCTCCCCGAATGCAAGAAAGATTCCTCGCAACAGCTTGAGTCGTTTTAGACGCATGTTCCTAAACACGAGCAACCTCAACGATGTTGTCAGGCCAATACCATTTCCGAGTGTGGCCCCAACTTTCACCTGGGAGCAAATCGGTGAGGTACCACCGAGACGATTCCTGACTGCTTCCGAGATAGAAGCTATCCACAATGCTCTGGAAGTTGACTTTTTGAATTCGAGCGACCCAATATCTCCACCGGGCATCAGAGAACCAGGCCTACTATCTTCAGCTGCACATCGGCCGATGACTGAATATGAAGGGCATAAAAAGTACCCTACTGTGGAAATGGCAGGAGCTGCGTTATTCCATTCATTAATCCTCAATCACGCTTTCCACAATGGCAACAAACGGACTGCACTTGTAGCATTGCTTGCATTTCTTGATGAAAACGGCTTCGTTCTAACATGCGATGAAACTGCTCTATTCAGGAAAACTTTGCGAGTTGCGCAACACGGCATTGTCCAGATCAACGCCGATAGGCTTTCAGACCGAGAGGTGCTGGAAATAGCTCGCTGGTTACGCTCCAATATCCGCACCATCCAACGGGGTGATTACCCAATGAAATGGCATAAATTGAAAGCGCGACTCCGAGAATTCTCGTGCACTTGGTGTCCAGCACCCGGAGTGGGCAACAGGCTCAATATCGAGAGGGTAATCATTCGACAAAGCTTTCTAAAGCTTAGAAACCGTAAAATAACTTTGAAATCTCAAGTGGCGTGGTCTGGCGACAAAACCGAAGTTGATCGAGATACGATTCATAAGATTCGAAAAAATTTGCAACTTGATGATTTTCACGACGTTGACTCCACGGAGTTCTATCGAGGGGAGAACGTCGATAGATTTATTATTCAGTATCGCCGGATCCTAAAAAGTCTTGCCAGATTATAACTAATCCTACCAATCCACTGGACATCTTAGCACCGATCCCCCTAATGAACTGTTTAACATTAGATTTGCTTACATCATAGCCGCTGGCGCTGCCTCGTCAGGTTTACAGGCATGTTGTAGCGAAACGACTACCATCAGGTATCCACTCATGCTAAGTGTCAGCCGAATAACTAAAGAATAAATAAAGAATAAATAAAGCCGAATAAACAAAGGAATTACGAAAGGCATCAAGCAGGGGCGTATGGCCATACGCCCCTACGAATTGCCGCGAAAGGCCCCCCACGATTCCCATTGCCTCCCGGTGAACAAGTGGTTTATTCTTGCTATTCGTGTAATCCAATGAGCCGAACAAGGTTGAAGGCCCTGGAGGCGCCCCATGAATTTTCAAAGCCGTGCAGTCCTCGGAAGGACCGGCTTATCGGTAAGCCGGCTGGGCCTCGCCTCGGGATACGGCGTGCCCGCCCGCGCCATAGAAAAGGCATACCACGAACACGGCATCAATTATTTTTTCTGGAGCACGCCCCGGCGAGAGGCGATGAAAACCGCGCTCACCAACATCGCTCGGAAGGAGAGAGAAAAGATCGTCATCGCGGTCCAGTCCTATGACCATTCGGGTTTCCTCAACGGCCGCGCGGTCGATAAGGCCCTGAAGGCGCTGGATTTGGACTATGCCGATATCCTCATCCTCGGCTGGTTTAACTCGATACCGGGCGGGCGCATCCTCCACCAGTGTCGCACCATGATTGAGAAGGGAAAAATCCGTTTCGTCGGGATGTCGGGGCATAAACGAAAAACGTTTGGCGCGCTTGCGGGAATGGACAAATCGCCGATCGACGTCTTCATGGTGCGCTACAACGCCGCTCATACCGGCGCGGAAAGCGATATCTTTCCCCGTCTCAAAAAAGAAAACCGGCCCGGCGTGACCGTCTACACCGCCACGAGCTGGAGAAAACTCCTCAAGCCCGAAAAGATGCCGCCGAATGAGGCGCCGCTTCGCGCGTCCGATTGCTACCGGTTCGTGCTGTCAAACCCGAACGTCGACCTCTGCCATTTCGGCCCGGCGAGCGAGGCCGAGATGGAGGAAGGATTGACCGCGCTTGCGAAGGGCCCTCTTTCCGGGGAAGAAATGACAAGGATACGGAAAATCGGGAACTATGTTCACGGCTGATAGACTAACGGATCTCAAAAACGTGTTTGTTTTTCCTAGACCTGCCATGGAGGATACGAGAATGCATGCTTCGATCATCAGGAGGTTTGTGGTTGCGGCATTTTTCGTTTCATTCGCCGGGTTGACCGGTTGCGACAGCTTGGGGATCGCCGATATACCGATCGAAAAGATGAAAGAAAAATATACCACCAGCGCCGACAAATACTTTTCATATAACGGCATGCAGGTCCGTTATCGGGACGAGGGATCGGGCCCCGTGGTTATCCTGCTTCACGGCATTTGTTCATCCCTTGAAACCTGGGATGGCTGGCTTCCGTCGATGAAGGGCGAGTTCCGGGTAATCCGGATCGATGTCCCGGGGTTCGGCCTAACCGGACCGGCACCCGATAAAAAACAATACCAGCGTGAGAATGCCGTCGCGTTACTGAACGATTTCGCAAGCTATCTTTAATTTAGATAGATTCTCAATTGGCGGGAATTCCCTGGGAGGCTACTTCGCCTGGAATTATGCCGTTACCTATCCTCAAAAAGTAACCAAGCTCATCCTCATCGATCCGGTCGGGTACAACCAGGAACTGCCGTGGATTCTCAGATACACCATCAACCCGTTTATACGACCGATTTCACGCCGCATGATGCCCAGTTTCTTTTTTGATATAGCCGTTACCCAGGTTTTCGGGGACAAATCGAGAGCCACCCCTGCGATAAAGAAACGTTTTTTCGAGCTCGCGATGCGGGAGGGAAACAAAGGCGCTTACGTAGATATCTTTAGCGAAATGCGGAAGCAAAACGAGACCAGCAACCTCGGCAAGGAGATACCCAACATCAAGGTGTCCACCTTGGTCATGTGGGGCACCAAGGACGAATGGGTGCCGTTTGAGAACTTTGAGAAATGGAAGAAGGACCTGCCCGCGGCCACCTACATTGCCTATGACGGCATCGGCCATTTAGGCATGGAAGAAATACCCGAGATCACGGTGCAGGCGACGCTTCAATTTCTCAGAGAACCTGATGGCGCGGCCCCGGCCATGACTGAAGCCGCCGCGGAATGAAATCCATGTAATGATATTCCGCAAAATTGATTTCGGTTTCATTAAGGCGGGTAAAGACAATATTCAACGATGATTCCTGAAAAAGAAAGCAGGATCTGATGGTTCCTGAAAGAAAGAAAAAGAAATCTCGGCTTCCCTGTAACCCTCGCTCAACTCAGCAACGTGTTCCTTCCTATAGATATCCTGCTTCCTCACGGAATCTACCGCCGATTAAACTGCCGAAACCCAAGTTTGATCGCAGTAGGTCGGTATTAACAGCATTACAGCAAAGAAAAACCATCCGTGAAATAAGCGATAGAAAGCTTCCGTTGCAGGTGTTGTCAAATCTCCTCTGGGCGGCCTGGGGAGTAAATCGAACAAGCGGCCCCTTTGGAATTCCCGGCAGAACCGCCGCATCGGCAAGCAACTCACAGGAAATTGATCTGTACGTTGCCCTACGGGAAGGAATTTATTTGTACGACGCGGTGCAGCACCAATTGGTCCCCGTTGTCAAAGGCGACCTGCGCTCCCTGGCAATCGGCCTCGGACAGGAGAACGTTGGAGCTCGGTCCGCGGTCCGTCTGATCTACGTCGTTGATATTAATAAACTCACGAATACCGCTGGGTTTAAGGAACCGGGTTTGCACGATCCGGAAATTCAAAAGTCGTATTATTTTGTTGATACCGGTCTCATAGCCGGCAACGTATATTTGTTTGCGGCTTCTCAGGGTCTGGCGTCATGGTTTCACAACTGCGATAAAGCCGGTCTTGCGGCGACATTGAATTTGCGCGCCGATCAAAGGGTCCTCTTCGGCCAGACCGTTGGATACGCCGAAAGAAAATAATTGGGGAGGTTTAACGTGGAGATTTCAGGAAATACGGTATTGATCACCGGCGGGGCGACGGGCATCGGGTATGCGATGGCGGAATCTTTCTCGGGGGCGGGAAGCGAGGTCATTATTTGCGGACGTCGAGAGGAGCGGCTCCTTGAGGCCCAAAAAAAGCATCCGGAGTTTCGCATTAAGGTATGTGATGTTGCGGCAGAAGCGGATCGAAAAACGTTGCTCGAATGGATAACCGCCAACTTCAGCACGTTGAACATTCTGGTTAACAATGCCGGTGTGCAACGGGACATTGATTTCACCAACGGCATTGCCAACTATTTGGCCGGAGAAAGCGAAATCGAAATAAACCTCGAAGCGCCGATAGTTCTGTCCGGTATGTTCATTCCGCTTTTGAAAGGAAAGAAACAAGCCGCCATCATCAATGTCTCATCGGGATTGGGTTTCGTGCCTGCCGCCCGCATGCCGGTATATAGTGCGACCAAAGCCGCGCTGCACGCTTTTTCCATGGCTCTCAGATATCAACTCAAAAAGCAGGGGATCAACGTTTTTGAGGTGGTGCCGCCGGCGGTGGATACGGAGCTAAACCCGGAGGGAAGAGCCAACCACGGAAATTTCAAGGCGAATTTAACGCCCGACGTATTTGTCGCCGCGGTGATGAACGGCTTGAAAAAGGATGTATTCGAACTAGGGTATGGAATGTCGGAAGGATTTATCAAAGCCTCACGGGCGGAATTGGATCAATCCTTTCAACGTATGAATGGCCGGTGGTAACCATGGGCAGTCAGATCGAGCCGACCGTAGACCAGGAACAAACCCGAGGAGCGAGTGCTATGAAAAAAAGAACGAAAATAATCATTGGGGCCATCTTTGTTCTCGTCGGCGTGATAGTGATAGGTCTTCTCTTAATCAAATCCAAGCTCTCCGCGGAAACGGCCTTCATGGCGCCGATTGCGACCAAACAGGTTGTCGACGGTATTTTCGCGGTGCGGGACGGTAATGTGAATATGTTTGTCATTCAAAAGGCGGACGACCTTATTGCGGTTGACGCGGGCAATAACGCCGCGGCAATAGCGGCCGAGATGAAAAAAATCAATATCGATCCAGAAAATATCAAAGCCGTATTTCTTACCCACACGGACAGGGATCACACGGCTTCGCTGCAATTGTATAAAAATGCGAAGGTTTACCTATCCAGCGACGAGGAACAAATGATAAACGGAAAGAAATACCGCATGTTGATCTTTAAAAACAAACTTGATGTTCCCTATGAACTGATGAAAGACGATCAGGAGATCACGGTTGGCTCTATAAAGGTCCGGGGAATTCTTACACCGGGACATACGCTGGGTTCGATGTGCTATGTTATCGACGATGCGTACCTGTTCACCGGCGATACCCTCAGTCTGAAAAACGGTCGAGTTGGACCGTTCAATGAACTTTTCAACATGGATACGGAAACCGAAAAAAAATCGTTGCAGAAACTACAAAACTTGAGCGGCATACAATATATCTTCACCGCTCATTACGGTTTCAGCGACGATTTCAACAACGCGTTCGGAAAGGCCGAGACCGAATAATCCCAGGCTTCCATAATCACTGTTTCATCCGGCAGTATCCTATGAATAAAGACAGGCGGGATCATATTTTGTTTGACCTGAAACGGAACTACTGTTAACAGGGATGGCTAGTCATAAATTACCTTAAGGGAGGCGCACATGCTAAAAAACATATCTGTTGCGGTGGCTATCGTTGTTTCACTGGTATGGGTGAGCGCCGCGTTGGCGCAGATGAAAGAAGGAGAATGGGAAATCACGACCAAGCTTGAAATGAAAGGAATACCGGTGCCGATGCCCGCGACCACCATGAAGCAGTGCATGACTAAAGATAATATGGTGCCAAAACAAGGGAAGCAGCCAAAGGGAAAGGAGTGCACCACAAAAGACCAAAAAGTGACCGGCGACACGGTGACGTACACCGTTGAGTGTAACAGCGACAAAGGCACCACGGTGGTTAACGGTACGATGACCTACAAAGGGGATTCGTTTGACGGCACCTCCGACACGACGATGAAAATCAAGGGTAAACCGGATATGCTGATGACCAGCACCATGTCCGGGAAGTACCTTGGGCCCTGCCCGAAGGAAAAGTAACCGCATTGGTGCGACCTATCGTCATCAGCTTTCTGTGTCTGGTTGGAACTGCTGCATCTCAAGAAACACGTGTCGACGGACTTGATCAGGAGATGAAGGCCAAGGGGCTTACCGATATCCAAAGCCTTGATCCGGAGATCCGGGTTGAGCTGAAATACGCCACCACCGACAATTTTCTGCACGCCGACGTCTATGGAGATTTAGAGCATTGCTACCTGCAAAAAGCGGTAGCGGAGAAGCTCATTGCCGCCCAAAAAGCTTTGCGCAGACACAAAGCCGGATGGTCGTTGTTGCTCTACGATTGTGCCCGGCCGAGACGGATACAGGTTCGCATGTGGAACCTGGTGAAAGGTACGGAACAACAGCGGTACGTCGCCCCGCCAAAATCGGGGTCCCTCCATAACTACGGCGCCGCGGTTGATCTGACTATCGTAGACGCAGACGGTCAGCCTCTTGATATGGGTACACCCTACGACTTTTTTGGCGACTTGGCGCAACCACAGTATGAATCAAAGTTTGTTAGGGAAGGGAAGCTCTCACCGTTCCAAATCGAAAATCGAAAACTCCTCCGTCAGGTTATGAGAGAAGCGGGATTCATTTCCCGGCTGGATGAGTGGTGGCATTTTAACGGATTTTGGAAAGAAGACATAGAAGCTCGCTATCGACTCATTGAGTAATTGAGAGCCCTTTAAAACCATTCTGGTCGAATGAGAGATATCGTCAGATAAATCAATAGAAAAGCCGCTATGGCTCCCGTAAGATAGATCATCATGGCTTTTCCCTCCTTTATATTTTTTCGCACGCTTTAATGAACAAAAGCATCAAACCCATTAACCCAATCCCCAGGAAAAACATTGCCGGCACCCAAAAAAGTAAATTCATTGTCGTATCCTCCTTCTAGAATGTTGATAACGGCGTTACCTTTCAATCGATCTCATAGCAATACTCAGTCGCTTGGAGCGCCGTACCGGTTGCGAAGTTCGAGATTGACCTCAAGAACGTTGACGAACGGTTCTCCCACAAGCCCGAACCAGGGAGCTGTTTTCTTTTCGCTCAGTATGCCCTGGATTTCCTTTCTAACCTCGTTGGGATCGCGTTTCAGATTATCTGCCCACTTCGAGGCTACCCGATCGATCTGCAACGTTGCGTTTTGAACAGAGATATGTGGATCGAGCCCGGAAGCCGAGGCGGTGACCATGTCGGCCGGGACAACCTGAAAACCGGCATTGGGGTGATCCTGAACCCACAGGTCGAAGAAAACCGACTGGATGTCAGCGCCATCGCTGACGGGTTCAATCGAGGTAGTGGCCTTGCCGTCAGCTCCCGTGTGCGCGACGCTGGAAAGAAATTTTCCCGGATGATCATCGGAGAAATGTTCAAAAAACAAGACGGCCAGGTCCGCGGCCTGCGGTTTTTGGGTATCCGGATTATCTTTGATCCATTGGTCAACCAAGGCCTGATGCTCCCCGGTCCATGCGTCAACGTATGCGGCATTAGCCGGGTCCGCTTTTACCCAAGCCTGGGCAAGTCCGTTGTGCAGGTCCGCCCACTGGGCGACTATATGAGGATTGCCCTGAAAGACGTCTTTTTGGAACCACGCTTCGACATCCGGAGCCACGAGTTGTCCGGTTTTCGGACCGCTTCCATACGTTGCGATCGGACCGAGCGCCCGGGCCGCCCGATCACGCAGCGCGTAGTTAGAGGCCGCCAGTGACGATGATGCCGAGGCCGACGCATCGTACGACGCCGCCGAAGGACGAGGTCTAAAATATTCGTCCTTGGTGAAGGGCTGCCCAATGAGCAGCGAGCCTACCGGCTTACCATCGGGTCCGCTAACGATGCTTCCGTTGGACTGGAAGGGGAAAAAGGTCTGTCCGATTCCCCATAACACCAATACGTATAGGACGCAGCAGATGAATACGAGCAGCGACAATAAGAGAAGGCTTTTCTTTAAAGTAACGGAACATGATTGAACCTCCATTAATTTTCTTTTCGATCAACTGACCAAATGCAGACCCACCATGATAAGATCAATCAATTTGATGCCGATGAAGGGCAGGATCACACCACCCAGCCCCCAGACCAGCAGGTTCCTCCTCAGGAGGGCATCGGCTCCCAGAGCGCGGTAGCGCACCCCCCTGAGCGCTACGGGGATCAGCGCCGGGATAATAAGGGCGTTGAATATGACCGCGGAAAGTATGGCCGACGTCGGCGAATAAAGATGCATGATGTCCATCACCTTGAGCCACGGGAGCGTGCCGGCGAATAGCGCCGGGATGATCGCGAAGTATTTCGCCACATCGTTGGCGATCGAGAACGTCGTCAGGGCTCCCCTCGTTATCAGGAGCTGTTTTCCGATTTCCACGACTTCAATCACCTTGGTGGGGTCGCTGTCCAGATCCACCATGTTAGCGGCTTCTTTTGCCGCCTGCGTGCCGGCGTTCATGGCCAGGGCGACATCCGCCTGGGCCAGGGCCGGCGCGTCATTGGTTCCGTCACCCATCATGGCGACCAGCTTTCCGCCTTCATGTTCCTTTCGTATATAGGCGAGCTTCGTCTCCGGCGTCGCTTGGGCGAGGTAATCGTCCACACCGGCCTGCGACGCAATGGTTGCAGCGGTCAAGGGGTTGTCGCCGGTGATCATGACGGTCCTCAGGCCCATCTTCCGAAGCCGATGAAAACGCTCTTTCATATTTGGTTTTAATATGTCTTCGAGCACGATAAGACCGGCAATGCGGTCGTTATCGGCGACGGCCAGGGGGGTTGCCCCTTTAGTCGCAACGCCCCGGACCAGCGCACTGAGCTCATCAGGCACGCCGCCGTGGTTTTGTTCGACAAACGCGGTCACGGCATCGACTGCCCCTTTCCGGATACGGCGCCCGCCGGGCAGATCGACGCCGCTCATGCGGGTCTGGGCCGTAAAGGGTATAAATTGACTATCCTCGGCCATACGCAAGGGGGTTTGCATGCGCTTTTCTGATAGACTCACAATGCTCTTCCCCTCGGGTGTCTGATCGGCGGCTGAAGCGATGGCGGCAAGTTTCGCCAGGTCGGGCTCTGAATAACCCCGAAGCGGCAGGAACGTTGTCGCGTGCCGGTTTCCCATCGTAATGGTCCCGGTCTTGTCCAGCAGCACGATGTCGATGTCACCGGCCAGTTCCACGGATTTTCCGCTCTTGGCGATGATGTTGGCCTGAAGGGCGCGGTCCATGCCCGCTATCCCGATGGCGGCAAGCAACGCGCCGATCGTGGTCGGAATAAGACATACGATAAGAGCTATCAAGGTTGGCACGTCGGTGCCGAGGCTACGCAGCGGCTCCTTGATGCCGAGGTAGCCCATCATGTACTGCTCGGCGTTCCAGGCCATAGGCCAGAGGGGAATCACCACGATCAGGAATATCAAAGAAAATGCAGAGAGCACCAACGTGAGCGCAATCTCGTTGGGGCTTCGCTGACGGATGGCTCCTTCCACCAAGGCGATCATCCGGTCAAGAAAGGAATCCCCGACCCCGCTCGTAATTTGTACAACGACGCGGTCGGATAGCACCGTCGTTCCACCGGTCACGCCGGAACGGTCACTTCCCGCTTCCCGGATAACCGGCGCCGACTCTCCCGTAATTACCGATTCGTCAACGGAGGCAACGCCCTTGATGATCTCGCCGTCGCCGGGAATCATCTGCCCCGCCTCCACGACGACCAGGTCCCCCATTTTTAATGACGATGAGGGAACTGGTTCAACGCTCTCATCTTTGTTCAAACGGTAGGCCACGGTGTCTTTGCGCGCACGCCTGAGCGATTCCGCCTGCGCCTTGCCGCGGGCCTCGGCCAGGGAGGTGGCGAAATTGGCAAAAAGCACGGTTAAAAACAGCCACGCGTCGACCGCGATAAAATAGGTGATCGGCGCCTCACTCTGGGTCCCGCCTAGCAACGATTGCACGATATACAGAAGGGTCAGGAAAGCGCCTACCTCAACAACGAACATCACGGGATTTTTCCATTGAACGTCCGGCCGCAACATCACTAAGGCCTGTTTTAGGGCGGCCAGCATCGTTTCCTTTTCAAACAGGGCTTTTCGTTTGATTTTGCTCACCTTGCGCGGCGATGGCTGCTTTGCCGGCACCAAGGGCGATTTTTTTTCGGTTTCTTCAATAATGGCTGCTGATGTATTCATATCTTACTCCTTTGCATGATTATTTTTTCATTCAGGAAATATTCGGACATTCCCGTCACCCTCCGAAAGGCATGGGTCCCAGGTGTTCGGCCAGGGGTCCCAGAGCGGCGACCGGCAGGAATAACAGCGCCCCGATTATGATGACCGCCCCAAGGACAAGGACACCGAAGGTGAGTGTATCGTCGCGCAGCGTCCCCGGGCCGAAGGGGCTCGATCTTTTCGAACCGAGAAATGCCGCCATAGCGATGGGCGCGATGATTGGAACAAAACGGCTGATGAGCATGACCATGCCCGCAGCGATGTCCCAGGCGATTGCCGTTGGCGCCGGGGTCGGGTTGTTGTAAAAACCGTAGACCACGCCCAGGCCGTCAAAGGCGGAACCGTTGTTAGCCGAGGCGGACGAGAACTGATAGATTATCTGAGATAATCCGTGCGCTCCGGGATTACTAATCGCCTGAAGTCCCCAACTCGTCGCCGCGAAAAGACCGGCGGGCATGAGAATCATAAGGGGGTGTATCAGGATGGCGATAGTCGCCAGTTTCATTTCCCGGGAGCCGATCTTCTTCCCCAGGTATTCGGGGGTCCGGCCCACCATCATTCCCGCCAGGAAAATCGCAAAAATAATATAGAGCAGCATGTTTATCATGCCGACGCCTTTACCGCCGAAAATGCAGTTGAGCCACATCCCCACCATGGGCGACAGCGCCGCAATCGGGTTGAGGCTGTCCGCTTCGGCATTTACCGCGCCGCACGTCACGTCCGTCGTGAGCGCCGCAAAGGTGGCTCCGGCCGAGGTGCCGAAGCGCATTTCCTTGCCTTCGAGGTTTCCCAAGTGCTGATCAACGGGTAGGCCCGGCACCGCCGGTAGGGCCACAACGCGTTTTCCGCCCGTCGCGCCTGCGCTGGGGATGTCGTAGGACCGGGCGGTATGGCTGGTGAATGCCGGGTTCGGTTTTAGGGTATCGAAATAGACGGACCATAATACCGTGCCTGCCATCATGAGCAGCATGACCGAGAAAATGATGATGCCGTGCTTTTTGCGGCCGAGCATCCGGCCGTACATGAGCACGAGCCCAAAGGGAAATAGCATCATGGCGAGGGTATTGAAGAAATTGGACAGGCCCGTGGGATTTTCAAAGGGGTGCGAGGAATTCATGCCGTAAAACCCACCCCCGTTGGTGCCGAGCATTTTTATGGATTCAAATGCCGCAACCGGCCCCACCACGATGTTCTGCTGCTTGACCTCACCCTTGTCCGTGGTTCCCATGGCCGCGGGCTCAAGGGTTGCTACCTTAGTGGAGGTCTCCATGGTCATAGGGCTGCCCTGGGAAATAAAAAGAATGCTGAAGGCCAGGGCGACGGGCACGAACATATAAATAACCACTCGCCACATATCCAGGAAAAAGTTGCCAAGCGTTGAGTCGCTGCGCAAGGCCCGAATGATCGCGGTAAGGGCGCACAGTCCGATTGATGCCGATAGGAAAAGGTTGGAAATGCCGAAGAAGATCTGACTGAAATTCGACAGGTGCTGGTCCCCTGAGTAGTGTTGGAGGTCCGTATTGGTCATGAACGACACGACGCTGTGAAAAATAGTGCTCGGCGACAGCATGATCTTGCCGTCCGGGTTGAGCGGAAGCCACTGCTGCAACGCCAGGACAGCAAAACCGAGCACAAACAGTAGGGTGTTGAAAACCAGTAGGGAACCCGCATACTGCTTCCAGTTCTGCGGTCCGCTGTCCAATTTCTTTTCGATCCAGCCCATGACGGGAAGCGGCCGGTATTTCCCATCCATAATCCATGCCAGGTAACGGCTCAGGGGAAATGCGATGATTGCAGCCGCCGCCAATAGTAAGAAGGGTAAGAGCCACGTTTGCATGAACATTTTTTTCTCCTTTAACTCTTTTAATAATTAACTCATCTTTTCTTATCGGCCACTGAGTCGCCTCTCGTGAGTGATGAATAAGATAATGATTCCTAAATTTGAATGTGGTTAAGATCGGGGCGTAACATATAAAAAAAGTATTAAAATCGCCTGGTCATTTCCGTCACCCTCCGAAGGGAATTGGTCCGAGGTGTTCGGCCAGGGGCCCCAGCGCAGCGATCGGCAGGAACAACAACGCCCCGACGATGATAATCGTCGCGGAGAGAAGTATGCCGAAGGTGAGGGTGTCGTCGCGCAGCGTCCCCAGGCCGAAGGGGCTCGATCTTCTCGAACCGAGAAACGCGGCCATAGCCAGGGGCGCGATGATCGGAACAAAACGGCTGATCACGATGACTATACCCGCGGCGATGTCCCAGGCGATTGCCGTCGGTGCCGGGGTCGGGTTGTTGTAAAAACCGTAGACCACGCCCAGACCGTCAAAGGCGGAGCCGTTGTTGGCCGAGGCGGACGAGAACTGATAAAATATCTGCGACAACCCGTGCGCTCCGGGATTGCTGATCGCCTGCAGCCCCCAGCTCGTCGCCGCAAAAAGACCGCTGGGCATGAGAATCATGAGGGGATGTATCAGCAGGGCGATAATCGCGAGTTTGATTTCCGGGGCGCCGATCTTCTTACCCAGGTATTCGGGCGTCCGGCCCACCATCATTCCCGCTATGAAAATCCCTATAATAATATAGAGAAGCATATTGATCATGCCGACGCCTTTTCCTCCGAAAAAGCAGTTGAGCCACATCCCTACCATGGGCGACAGTGCCGCAATCGGGTTGAGGCTATCCATCTCGGCGTTCACCGCGCCGGCCGTCACATCCGTCGTGAGCGCTGCGTAGGTGGCTCCGGCCGAGGTGCCGAAGCGCATTTCCTTGCCTTCGAGGTTTCCTAAGTGCTGATCAACGGGCAGGCCCGGCACCGCCGGCAGGGCCACCGTACGTTTTCCGCCCGGTGCGCTCGCGCTGGGGACGTCGTAGGACCGAGCGGTATGGCTGGTGAATGCCGGGTTCGGTTTCAGGGTATCGAAATAAACGGACCATAAAACCGTGCCGGCCATCATGAACAGCATTACCGAGAAAACGACTAAACTGTGCTTTCTACGGCCGAGCATCCGGCCGTACATGAGCACCAGCCCAAAGGGAAATAGCATCATGGCGAGGGTATTGAAGAAATTGGCCAGGCCCGTGGGATTTTCAAAGGGGTGCGCGGAATTCATGCCGTAAAAGCCGCCCCCGTTGGTGCCGAGCATTTTTATGGATTCAAATGCCGCGACCGGCCCCACCACGATGTTCTGCTGCTTGACCTCGCCCTTGTCCGTGGTCCCCATGGCCGTGGGCTCCAGGGTGTCCACCTGATAGGAGCTCTGCAGGGTCATGGGGCTGCCCTGGGAAATAAAAAGAATGCTGAAGGCCAGGGCGACGGGCATGAACAGGTAAATAACCACTCGCCACATGTCCACGAAAAAGTTGCCGAGCGTTGAGTCGCTGCGCAGGGCTCGAATGATAGCGGTGAGGGCGCACAGTCCGAATGAGGCCGACAGGAAAAAGTTGGACAGGCCGAAAAAGATCTGGCTGAAATTCGACAGGTGTGTTTCACCGGAGTAATGCTGGAGGTCCGTATTGGTCATAAACGACACGACCGTGTGAAAAATGGTGCTCGGCGACAGCATTACCTTGCCGTCCGGGTTGAGCGGAAGCCACTGCTGCAACGTCAGGACAGCAAAACCGAAAACAAATAGGAGGGTGTTGAGAATCAGAAGAGAACCTATATACTGCTTCCAGTTCTGCGGTCCGCTGTCCAATTTCTTTTCGATCCAGCCCATGACAGGAAGGGGCCGGTATTTGCCATCCATAATCCATGCCAGGTAGCGGCTCAGGGGAAATGCGATGATTGCAGCCGCCGCCAATAGTAAGAAGGGTAAGAGCCACGTTTGCATGAACATTTTTTTCTCCTTTAACTATTTCAATAAATGACTAGTCTGCTATCATAACAACGAGCCACATCCTGTTAGCGACGAGTAAGATAATGATTCGTAAATTAGAATGATGTTAGGATCAGAGCTTAACGCATAAAAAAAGTATAAAAATTGAGATACGAAGGAGATATCATGAGCCGGGCACCAATCATTCAGGGATTTCTATGGATGGCCGCCGGGGCGGTACTATTGCTCGTGGTCATGCTCGTCGTGCTGCATTTCCAACCAGGGCAGAGCCCCGCCGAGCAAGTCGCTTTCAAAGCGAAGCGCGCGGACCTGGTGGCCCGAATGCGCTTGACCCTAGCCTCGGCCTCGGAGGCTGAAAAGAGCGCCGTCTTAGCCGTCACCGATCAAGACTCGCAGACTTTTGCAGACCAGGCCCGCGCAGACACGGCGGTGGTGGAGCAGGGGCGCAAGGAACTGGGGGAACTCCTGGCGGCGGGCGGCACCCAAGGCGAAAAGGACCTTCTTGACCAATTCTCAAAGGTCTTTATCGAATTCCAACGCATCGACAACGACCTGTTGGGTTTGGCGGTCAAGAACACTAACCTCAAAGCGTACGCTTTGGCCTTTGGCCCGGCCGCGGACGCGCTCAAGGAAATGGACACCGCCCTCTCCCGGATCGTGGCGAAGAGCGCCGGATTTCCGGGAGCCAGAAGCGTAGCGCTGCTTGCTTTCGGCGCCCAGACCGCGGCGTTGCGCATACAGACGCTGCTCGCGCCACATATTGCGGAAGAAAGCGACAAGAAAATGGACGAGCTGGAGGCACAGATGAACAGGGATGATCAAGAGGTCCGCAAGGATCTGGACGGACTGGCCGCGCTCCCGAAACTTCGCGGAGATCCCGATCTTGAAACAGCGGCGTCGGATTACACCCGGTTCAGCGAGATCAGGGGGCGTATTCTCGCGCTCTCTCGCGAGAACACGAACGTTCGATCCCTGGCCATGTCCCTGGGTCAGAAACGAAAGGTTCTCTTTCAGTGCGAAGACATTCTATCCGCCCTGCAACAGGCTATTCTGGAGGAGCCAATCGCAGGCGTGAACTACGGGTCTGTGTCCAATCCTCGTCACTTGTAAGTTGGGGTTGGGGTGATATTTGTTGCATGTGCTTTTAAGAAAGGGTAGCGTACCAAAGAATCAACTCGACCCGGCACCCGGGAACATTACGCTTGTAGATAGGCGGTTCTCACCGCGGACCTCTTTCACCTGCCGTGCACAGATGGAGAGTGAGCAGGTGGCTCCGGCCAGAGGGGGCAGCCCTGGTTCAAGCGTTATCCAAAGATCCGTTGCCGACGACCACGGTACGCCGCACATACGAGCTGCCCCTTCCCGCAACCGGGCACGTGGATCCGGCTCACCGTGCTGGCGGCGCCTCCACGTCTGTACCAGAGCCGCTGCTCGGAGACTATGTCCTCTGGTTTGTCCGCCTTCGTTGGGTTGCCACTTCAGTGCTTTTCCTGTTCGGGGCACTGGGGGTGGCTGCGCGTACGGTCTTCGCGCGCGTCGGCATTCAGGCTGGGCGCAGCTGGCCGTTCGTGATTGCGGGGATATTGCTGGTCGTCAACATTGCATTTCTGACTCACGCGCGCGTGCTCAGGCGGCGACCCACAACCCACGGAGCCCGGCTCAACTTGTGGAGCCAGGTCATCATCGATCTGGTCCTTTTGACAGCCGTGGTGCACTTCCTTGGCAGCCTCGATACCTCGGCCCCGTTTATCTTCCTCGTACACATTGTGCTCGCGTGCATCTTCTTCTCCCGCCAAAAGAGTGTGGTGGTGACTGCCATTGCATGCGGCCTCTACGCTGCCTGCGTTGGTCTGGAGAGCCTTGGGCTGGTTATTCCGTCTAGCATCTATATGGACCGCGGGTTTCGGGAGCATCTGACTGGCGGCCCCGGCTTTCCCGTCCCCATCGTACTGTCCGTCATGGCTATTTGGATCATCGTTTGGTACCTTGCGTCGCATCTTTCAGGCTTACTCCGCGAGCGCGAGCGCGATCTTGCTCTGAAAAACGAGCGTCTTACGACCGAACAATTGGAGAAAACGAAGCACATGCTTAGGACCACACACGAGCTTAAGGCGCCGTTTGCCGCCGTTGCCGCCAACGCCGAGCTGCTGCTCAGAGGCAACTTCGGCAAACTGCCCGAGGAGGCCGAGCACGTTGTCGAACGAATCGTGGCCCGCTGCCACCGGCTCGCTCACGAAATCCAGGAGATGCTCCAGATCGCCAACCTCCAGTCCCCTGATGTGCAGCCGCAACCGGTGACGCTCGATATTTCAAACATTGCTCGCTGGTGTATCGCTCGTGTGCTGACGACTGCGGGCGAACGTGAAATTAGGCTCGATGTACGGCTTGAGCCCGTGCGTGTGGTCGCCGTCGAAGATCATATGAAGATGCTCCTTTCGAACATCTTCTCGAACGCGGTGACGTATTCTCACGAGGGGGAAACGGTCCGAGTGAAATGCCACGCCGCCGATGAGGGGGGTGCCATCATCGAGGTCGAAGACTATGGCATCGGCATTCAGCCAGAGAAGCTCCCGAAAATTTTTGACGACTACTACCGCACGGACGAGGCGGTGCGCCACAACCGGGACTCCTCTGGCCTCGGTCTGGCGATCGTGCGGCGTATTGCCGAGGCGCACCAAATCAGGCTCACCGTCGAAAGCGCGCCCAATTGCGGAACGCGGTTCACCCTTCGCTTCCCGAATGCCGGTTTACCTTCTGACACAAACACCTATGGAAAGGAGTAGCGCCCATGTCCTACCTCATGATCATTGACGACGATGAAGATTTCGCAACAGCCGTGGCCAAATTGCTCCGCGATGCCGGCCACGAGGTTACCATCGCACTCGATATCCAGGGCGGCGTCGACAAGATGCACGAGCGTCGCCCGGACCTCGTAGTCCTCGACGTAATGTTTCCGGAAAATGGCACTGCCGGATTTGACCTCGCCCGCGCGATGCGACGTAAATACGAACAATTCAAAAACATTCCGATCCTGATGCTCACGGCGATCAACGCCAAGTCTCCGGTCGGCTTCGGCTCCGCGGACATTGATGAAGATTGGCTGCCGGTGACCGATTTCCTGGAAAAGCCCGTCGATCTGGACGTGCTTCTGGAACGCGTGTCGACCTTGCTCGCCAAGCCGGCCCAACCGCGCCCATAGGTTTAGAGCCTGTTACCGAACGACTAGAGATTGTAGCGAGCGAAGCAAAGCTGAGCGAGGCGTATAAGAGATTGTTGACGAACGAAGTGAGGATTACAAGCTCTTATCCCTTGGACAATCTTTTGTCCCTTTAGGGGAGTGAGGTTTACAGGCTCTTATCCCTTTAGGGGTGCGCCGGGGATGACCGATAGGTCACTCGGCTGGCGGATTGTCCGGTGCTTTTCGGACGGGAAGGGTAATCGTGAAGGTCGTTCCCTTGCCCTCGGCGCTCTCGAATGCGATCTGGCCGCCAAACTCCTCCACCAGTTTCTTCGTGATGGTCAGGCCGAGACCTGTTCCCGTCTCGCCGAGCTTCTTGGCGTTCGGCGCGCGGTAGAACTCCGTGAAAAGCTTTGCCCGGGCGTCCCCGGGGATGCCGATCCCGCTATCGCTCACCACGAGCTGGACCGACTGGCCGTCGTTCGAATTCAGGTCAATTGCCACCGTTCCTCCCTTCACGGTATATTTGATGGCGTTGGAGATCAGGTTGCTGCAGATGCAATCGAGTCCGGCCCGGGTGGCGAGCAGGAAGGGGATGTTTTTCCCGATCATCGACGACAGGGCGATCTCTTTCGCGTTGGCCTGCGCTCTGAAGAACTCAACATTGTTGTTAACCAATGTTCCCAGGTCCACCTCTTCAAGATCCGCTTTCGCCGTCGTGTCTCGGGACTGAGCCAGCAGCAAGAGATCGTTCAGCACCTCGATCATCGTGTCGACCCGGCGGCCCACCTTCTCGACCAGCGCTTTCTGCCGGTCCGGCTGCGTTACGTACCCGTCGGCGATCACGACCAGCATGGTGCGCGCGGCCGCCAGCGGGGCCCGCAGTTCATGGGTCACCAACCGATAGAACCTGCTGCGTTCCTTTTGGGAGTCCTCCAACCGGGATTTGATGTCGAACAGCTCGCTAACCCGCTGCCGCCACAGCCCGCTTACCCAGGATGAGGAGTATACGGTTAAGAATATCGAGATCGTCAAGGATCCCAGAAAGGCGATCATGTAGGGCGGTTGCCAAATGTGCGCGGGAATCGAACCGTCGAAGAGCGCCTGATGGGGGAGCAGCCCGGCGTACTCGGCCAGAAAAAGGGTATTCAGTAAAACCACCGCCACCGCGGCGTTGAAGTAAAAGTTGGCCGCCGGCGTGAGCATTGCAGCCATGACCAGGTGGAAGAAGAAGAAGAATATGAATGGGCTGGTAAGGCCGCCGGTGAAGTAGACCAACACGATGATTGCGAGCCAGTCGGCGATGATCTGCGTGTTGTTGAAAATGGACAGGGCGCGGCCGGTCACCTCCGGGGTGTTGAGGCGCGATCCCACCAGCGTGAAGATGCAGTTGACGATGAGCAGGTAGAAGGCGAGTGAGAGGATGGCTGGCAGCGAGATGTGGTAGCCGACGAAGGGGGCGAAAATGCCGATTGCCATCGTCACCCCCACGACCACCCAGCGGGCCTTGATCAGCCACAGCGAGCTGGCCAGCACCTGCCTTTTGATCGGATGCAGGCGACTCTTTTGATCTTTGTGATCCCATGGTTTCATGATGCCCTCCCTCCCACCTTCGGGTTTGCTTTCCTGCACGCTGTCCCAGGATGTTCGCTGATCAACGGTGCCCAATCGATGTCCCAGCATACCCCAACGAGCACCCGCGTGAAAAGATCCTCTTTACAATGTCTTTGATCCACCCTATCATGTCGCCCGTTCAGAATTGACATCGAAGTTTTTACATCAGTTACGGCAAATGATCCCTGGGAATGGAGGTGCCTTATGGGTTTCACACCTTCAGTGTGCCCGTATTGTTCCTGTGGTTGTGGAATACTGCTTCAAACCAGGGGTGGACGGCTCATCGGCACCCATCCGGGTGTTCATCATCCTTCATCCCAGGGCAGTCTCTGCATGCGGGGCTGGAATGCCGTCGGGGCACCCATGCATAACGATCGGCTCACGAAACCGCTCGTGCGTGAGAAGGGCCAGCTCGTCCCGGTATCGGTAAAGAAGGCGCTGAACGTCATCGCCCAGAAGATGGACGGCCTGTGCGCCAAGGGCGGTTCTTCGGTCCTCTTCTGCATCGGAACAACGTGCGCCAACGAAGACGCTTACGCGATCAAGAAACTGGCCCGGGGACTTAAGGCCGGAGTATGCAGCACCGACCTGGCCGGCTTTCCGGCCGCGCGCAACGCGATTCGGAAGGTCTTCGGCCGAGGGTATCTGCCCGGCAGCCTCAATAGCATTGCCGACGCCGATTTGGTTTGGATCTTCGGCGCCGACCAGGCGGCCTGCCCCCAGGTGGCATCGCGGTTGGTTCGGGCTCTGCAACGGGGCGCCAAGGCCGTCCAGTTCGACGTTTTCACCGCTGCAATGAACGGCCTGCACCCGATACCGGTGGCGATTCCGCCGGAGCACTTTGGGCTTTTGCCGTTGTTGCTGCAACAGGCGGCCTTCAACGCGGACCGCATCCCAGGTGCGGTCAAGGCAGTACCGAGCTTCGCCACGTTTGCCGACTTCTGGCGGCCCGGAAAAGCGCCCTCGCTTCCCGAGCATCCCTGGCTTTCCGATGCCCGGCTCAAGGAACTGGTCGCCGATTTCCTCCACGCCAAAAATCCCGCCGTTATCGTCGGCGAACGTTTCCTCTCGGCGGCGCGGGCAGGGGAGGCGACGGTTCAACTGTTGCAGGCGCTGGTCATGCTGGGAGCCGCGGAACGGATCGTGCTCATAGCTGGCAGCTCAAACAGCTGGGGAACGTGGGACATCCTTGGGCCGGAACAAGATGATACCAACGCATTGATCGACCTCCTCGACCCGGCCGGCACGAAAGAGTTCGACGCCGTCTTCATCGTCGGCGAGGACTTGATGCGGCGGACGACCAAACCGGCGCGGCTTGCGGAACGGCTCAGGAAGGCCGGCCTGGTGGTGATGATCGACAGTTTCCATTCCGAGATGGAAACCGTCGCCCACGTTGTCCTGCCGTCCGTCACGTTCGCCGAACGCGACGGGACGGCGACCAGCATGTTCGGGGTGGTGCAGCGCTGGAAAGCGGCCATCGCGCCGCTCGGCGAATCCGCCGCCGAGCGGGAATGGATCGCCCGGATCGGCCAGCAACGGGGAGTCGAGGCTTGGCCCGGCTCCATCGCAGAATGGTTTGCAGCAATGCGAGAAGAAACTCCGGTCTATCAGGCCAAAGCCTTGGAACGCTTGTATGCCAAAACGGACGCGGTTGACGCGGGCCTCGAGGAGAGCACCACGCTGGTTTTCTCCCCGCCGAAGCTCAGTGCGCGGGGAGAAGCGTCGAAGGAGTTTCCCTTACAATGGTGTGTCGGATCCCATCCGGCCATCTGGTCCACGGGCGGCCTCAGCCGACGCGAAGAAATCCTGCGACGGGAAGTTAACCAGTCCAACCTGCATCTGTCACCCGCGGACCTGGCCACGTTCGGGCTGCGCGCAGGCGCACCGGTGAACGTGATCACCGAACAGGCAAAGGCCACGATGACGGTGCACGAGGATAAGCGCCTGCCTGCGGGCGTTATGCTGGCGATTCCCTTACCAGGCAGCGCCGCCTGGGCGTTGCGCGGCTTTTTCCCTGAGGCTGATTGTCAAACGGTTGGCATCCAGCCGGTTCCCGCGCGTCTGGAAAAGATTTAATCAGGAGCCTAAGCATGAACCCATGCGTCATTCAGAAAACGGATCTGGCGGCCTTCCTGAGTCGCCTGGAAGACGAGTTCGAGGTGGTGGCCCCGAAGAAGATTGGACCGGACGAAGTCGTCTTCGATACGCTCTCGCCCGGCCAGATCCCGGAGCTCGACTACGTTAACACACTGCTGCCTCCCAAGTCCTTCTTCTTCGAGCGGCGGGAGATCCTGTTCAGCATCGAAGGGAGGCGGCCTCCTAAGCTCACCCCTGCGATCGAATCAAGGCCGGTCGCCATCTTCGGCATGCGCTCCTGCGACGCCACGGCGTTGAAATCTCTCGAGAGTTTCTTTGCGGAGCGGGGCTTCGATGACGACAGCATCACCGGAAAAATCCGAAGCGGCCTACGCATGACCCTCGCGTGCCAGAAGCCGGGGGAGTACTGCTTCTGCGTATGTTGCGAAGGGGGACCCTTTTTGACCCAGCACTTCGACCTGCAGTTCACAGACCTTAACGACAGATTCCTGGTCGAGGTGGGGACGCCCAAAGGAGAAGCGGCGATCAAGAAAGGCGGCAAACTTTTCTCTCCGGCCACGGATCGAGAAAAGCAACTGAAACGAGCGTTGGTTGAACGGGTTGACTCGTTGTTTACCCGGCGTTCATATATGTCCGCCGGCATCAAGGCGCTCTCGCTTAACAAGATCCCCTCCGACAAATGGGATCAGTGGGCGGAGGACTGCCAGTCCTGCGGCGGCTGCGACTTCGTCTGTCCCACCTGCTCCTGCTTTACCATTACGGATCGGGAAACCGGCCCGGACGCCTTCGTGCGCGAGCGAACGTGGGATTGCTGTCTCTACGCCGGCTTCACGCGCGAGGCCTCCAACCACAACCCGCGGGCCACGGGCGGCGAGCGACTGAAGCGGCGCTTCTTCCACAAGATGAGCTACCAGTGCATTGAAAAGATGGGCCGCCACGGGTGCGTGGGCTGCGGCCGCTGCGTGACCACGTGCATGGGAGGGCTCGACATCGGAAGCGTTCTGGGGAGGATCAAGGATGCCATCTAAGACCATCTATTGGCCGGATCTGTCGGTCATCAAACGCATCGACGATGAGACCCCCGATACCCGGACGTACTTTTTATCGGCGGATGAGATCGGGTGGCGAGAAAGCTACAAGCCGGGTCAGTTCGTGGAGCTGTCGGTGTTCGGGGCCGGCGAGGCGCCCTTCTGCCTGTGCCAGAGCGCCACGCGCGCGCGCTTCATCGAAGTGACGGTTCGTAAAACCGGCTCGCTGACCGACCGGCTCCACGATTACGAGGTGGGTGATGTCGTCGGATTGCGCGGGCCTTTTGGAAACAGCTTTCCGTATGAGGAAGCCAAGGGCAAGGACCTGATCTTCGTCGGGGGCGGCATCGGCCTGCCCCCGCTGCGGTCGTTTATCAACTACGTCCTTGACCACCGCAGGGATTACGGGACGGTTCATGTCCTATACGGAGCCCGCACCCCAGCCGACCTGGTCTACAAAAAGGAACTGGCTGAATGGGCGACATCGGACCAGTTGCACTTGGCAACGACGGTCGACCGGGGGGACGGCGCGTGGAAGGGCCGGGTGGGTCTGGTCACCGAGCTGGTTAAATCGTTGCGGATAACCCCCGCCTCAACCATGGCCTTTACCTGCGGGCCGCCGATCATGCTGAAATTTGTGGTGGCTGAGCTGCAGAAGTTGGGCCTGCGGGACAAAAACATCGTCACCACGCTGGAACGCTATATGAAGTGCGGGGTCGGCAAGTGTGGGCATTGCTGCGTCGGCCATCACTACTTGTGCGTGGACGGCCCGGTATACAATTTCGAACAGATCAGCACCTTGCCGGAGAGGGCCTGACGTGGAGAAGATATTGGAAATACTGAAGGGCAGGGTGGTCGTGGCCGGCGTCGGCGCCGTCGAGCGGGGGGACGACGGCTTCGGGCCGCGGCTCGTCCGGAGGCTTGCCCCATCGCCGAACCTTCATGCCATCGACTGTGGGGACCGGCTGGAGGATTACACCGGTGACATCGCGGAGAAGCGTCCCGACACCGTATTGATAGCCGACGCCGTGGACATGGGGGCCGAGCCAGGCCACATGGCGGTCCTGGATGCGAAGACCTTGAGGTCCGGTGTCGGCGGCACTCATGGCGCCTCGCTCGAAACCAGCATGATCTACCTTCAACAACGCACGGGAGCATCCGTTTTCCTGCTTGGCATGCAACCGGCAGTCATCGCCGAGCAATCGTGCTTGAGTTCTCGCGTAGCGGCCGGCGTAGAAGCGCTGGAAAAATTCTTTCGTCGTTGGTCTGGCGAGAGGTAACAAACGATGTCTGTACAACCATAACGGGTATACCCATGAATTCGGAACACCTCGTTGTACTTTTGGCTTGTCCGTTTGTTGGCGCAGTCATCCTCTTCCTGGCGCGGGGAAAAACCCAGGATATCCTGGCGTTCATTCTCCCGGTAGGCTATCTGATCATTGGCCTGGCGGTGGTCTTCGGCGGGATGGCGGACTTCCCCCTCCAGTCCTCTCTGACGCAACTTCCCTGGCTTCCCAGCGACGGATCGCTCCCACTGCGGCTGGATGCGCTCGGAGCGATTTTGCTGCTGGTCGTGTTGATCATCGGCTTGGCGGTTATGGCCTTCTCGATCTTCTACATGGGACCGGGTAACCGGGAGCATCCCATCCAGAACCACGAGGGCAACGGCCGTTACTACTTCTTCCTCTCCCTATTCATCGGTGCCATGGTCGGCGTGGCCCTGGCAGGAAACCTGTTGGTGCTCTTCATCTTCTGGGAAATCACCACGTTCTGCTCGTATGTCTTGATCTCGCACCGTATCCACCAGGTGACATCAGTTCGGGCCGGGTTCAAGGCGTTGGTGATGACCCACATCGGCGGAGTCTTTTTCTTCTGCGCCATCGCCATCGTGTACTCGCTGACCGGCAGCTTCAGCTTCGAGGCGCTCAGAAGGTTGGGCCCCGAGGCCCAGGGGGTCGTCTTCGTCTTCCTCCTGATCGCCGCCACGGCCAAGTCAGCCCAAGTGCCGCTGTTTACCTGGTTGCCGGACGCCATGGAAGCCCCCACGCCGATCTCGGCCTATCTCCATGCAGCGGCTATGGTGAAAGCGGGTGTCTACCTCATGGCGCGGGTCATCTACGAGACCGGCACCCTGCCCACCTGGATGGGCGGATTGATGGCCGGCCTGGCGCTTATCACGATGGTCGTTGCCCTGATCTTCTATTTCTACCAAGACGACCTCAAGCGCTTCCTGGCCTTCTCCACCATCGCCCAACTCGGCTATATCATGCTGGGGCTGTCCCTGTTCATGCTGGGGTCTAAGACCGGCTTTCGCGCCGGGGTGTTTCACATAGCCTGCCACGCGCCCGCCAAGGCGCTGCTGTTTCTCTGCGTGGGGGTCATGGCGATGCGCCTGGGGGTGAAGTCGATCTCCCAGATCTCGGGCCTGTACCGAAAAATGCCGGTCGTCTCGATCTGTTTCTTCATCGGCCTTCTGGCCGTGACCGGCATTCCGCCGCTCTCCTGCTTCTGGAGCAAGCTGCTGCTCGTCATCGGCATCCTCGAGCTGAAGGGGATCGCACCGTGGTTGATTGTCGTGCCGTTTTTGCTGGAGATTATTTTGACCTTCTTCTGGTTCTTGAGGGTGGGGCAGAAGGTGTTGTTCGGGGAGCCGTCTGCGAGTGTGAAAGCCGCCCAGCGTGAGCCGGGTGCTGTGGTCGTGGACGGAATCCTCATCGCGGTGGCCGCACTGACGCTCGTGATGCCGGCCATCGTCTATCCGTTCTTGGAAAGCCTGTAGCGTTATTGGAAGGGGCGACCATGGAGTCTTTGCTTTTTACCGCATTCGGCATTTTGGCCGCGGCCGCGCTGGTTACGGTTTTCACCTCGGGGCGACTGTCCCGAGCCGTCACCTGCATAAGCGTCTTGTCGGCGGGGGCGCTCTTTATCGCCGTCGCGGCGCAGATTCTGGGGAGCGGTGTCCCTATCGGTCCGATCGAGATCTGGAAGCCGGGAATACTCAACGCCTCGCTCGCCATTCGGGTGGACGCCCTCTCCGCCGTCGTACTGCTGGTAATTACCGCCATCGCGATAGCCGCCACCTGGTTCTCAATGACCTACACGGCCACGATGCAGGGCCACGAACGGGGCTTCTTTCCCCTGTTTTTACTTTTCATCGGGAGCATGGCCGGCGTCGTCGTCGTGGACGATTTCTTCTTCTTCTTCGTCCCCTGGGAGATCATGGCGCTCTGCTCCTACGGACTGGTCATCTTCCATAAGGAGCGTCAAGAGAACCTGAAAGCCGGCTTCAAGTACTTTTTCATCACCCATACCGGGACGGTGGCCCTGTTCTTCGGCGTCGTTCTCCTGGTCCAGAACGGCGGCGGCTCGTTTCGCTTCGAGGAGATCACCCGTTCCCTGCCGGGCCTCATCGCCGCGCAGCCCCTCGTCGCCCACCTGGCATTGCTGCTTATATTGCTTGGATTTCTGGTCAAGGCCGGCGCCTTCCCATTTGGCATGTGGTGGTTGCCCGATGCCCACCCGGCCGCGCCGTCGCCGGTCTCTGCGCTCCTTTCGGGCGTGATGATCAAGATGGGGCTCTACGGTATCCTGCGGGTGTTCTTCCAGTTTTTGCCGGTCGGTTCTTATAGTTTTGCCTGGGGGGTGGTGATCGCCGCCTTCGGAACGCTGTCGCTCTTCTTCGGCACCATGGCGGCGCTCATGCAGCATGACTCGAAACGGTTGCTGGCCTACCACTCCATCGGTCAGGTGGGTTATATGCTGCTGGGCTTCGGGATCGGGTTGGCCTGTATCGAGATCAACCCGACCATCGCCGCCGTTGGCTTGATTGGGGGGCTGTTCCATCTGATCAACCACGCCTGCTTCAAAGGCCTGCTCTTCCTCAATGCCGGAACGTTCGAATTCACTACCGGCGAGCGGGACTTGAACAACTTGGGCGGACTGGGAAAATTCCTGCCTTTAACAACGCTCGCGACGGTCGTGGCTTCCTTCTCGATCTCCGGTTTGCCGCCCTTCAACGGATTCGCCAGCAAGTGGTTGCTCTACCATGCCTCCATCTGGAGCGGCGGCCCGGCGGCGCTGCTCTTCCTTTTCTTCGGCATCGCGGCCATCTTTATATCCGCCGTGACGCTGGCCTCCTTCGTCAAGTTCATGGGATCCACGGTTCTGGGCGCCCCATCGCCGACGGTGCTCGCCGTCAAGAAGTACCAGGAGGGTCCGTGGCTTTCCGTGAGCCAGCTCTTCTTGGCGCTGCTGTGCGTCGGCCTCGGTATCATACCCCACGCCGGGGCATGGCTTGGCCACGCGGCGGCCGGGCCGCTGCTACAAGCGCGTTTACCCTCTTTCGTGGAGCTTTTCGGCAACTCCTTCCTCGTGCTCGGGGTCCGCGACGAAGTCGCCGTGGTCGGACTCTGGTCGCCGGTGCTGACCGGGCTTCTCCTGGTGGCGGCTTTCGTGGTTGCGCTGATGATTCGGCGGCTCGCCGCCGCCCCGCGCCGCGAGGTGGCGGTGTGGAGCTGCGGCTCCGAGGTTGCGCCCGAGCAGCTCCGATTCAAGGCGGACAGCTATCACACCCCGTTCAAGAAGTTCGCCCGCGTGCTCCTGCCGGACTGGCACGTGTCCTGGCGGCCCAAGCCGTGGCCCGTGGTGGCCAGGGTGCTTAACCCGGATCGGTGGGGCTACGAGCCGCTGGCGCAGGGGACGCTGCGATTGTTTAGGTTCGTGGCAAAAAGCCATGTGGGCATCACGCAGGTGTATGCCCTGTGGGTCGTGATCGGCCTGGTCGCGGCGTTCTTATTCTTAATGTTCTGGTAAAGGAGTACAGACCATGGGTGACCCAACTCTCATAGTTCAAGAGCTTCGCTCCCATCTCGGCGCGAACGTGCGGGAAAGCTTCGCCATCGGTTCCGAGGCGGTCGGGATCGTGGTTTCCCCTAAGGACCTTCCGGCCGCGGCACGCGTCATCGACCAGACCCTGGACGCCCGCTTCGTGATAAGCGTGGGCACCGACATGCGCGAGCAGGGGCAGGGTTTCCGGGTCAATCACATCTTCTCGCAGGACCGCCGCAAGACGTGGGTTATCTTGAGGACCCAGACGCCGGCCGACGACCCAACGGTTGCCTCTATCACTCCCACGGTCCCCGCCGCCGCCTGGGCGGAGCGCGAGTTCCAAGACTTGGTGGGTATCAAGGCGGACGGTCATCCCGACCCGCGCCGGCTGGTTCTGGCCGACGACTGGCCGGAGGGCATGCATCCCTTGCGGAGGGACTTCCCATACAACTTTCGGCCCGAACCGGTGGCCAACGCCGCCCAGCCGCTGGCGGCCCCGCCGGGACATTCGGTGACGATACCGATCGGTCCCTTCTTCCCCGTCTTAGAGGAGCCGGTCTTCATTAAGGTGTTCGTCGAAGGAGAGGACGTGCTGGGGCTCGACTACCGCGGTTTCTTCTGCCACCGCGGGATTGAGAAGCTTGGGGACTCGAAGCTAACCTACAACGAGATCCCCTTCGTGGCCGAGCGTATCTGCGGCATTTGCGGCTTCGTCCATTCGACGTCCTATGTCCAAGCGGTGGAGAACGCCGGGGAAATCGAAGTCCCGTTGCGGGCCAAGTACATACGCTCGCTCGTCCTGGAACTGGAGCGTGTGCACAGCCACCTCCTGTGGCTCGGCATCGCCGGTCACATCCTGGGCTTCGACACCGTGTTGATGCAGAGCTGGCGCATTCGCGAGCCTGTCATGTGGTTAATGGAAAAGCTCACCGGCAACCGCAAGACCTTTGGGATGAACTTGATCGGCGGCGTGCGGCGCGACATCCCCAAGGAGATGCATCCCGAGATTCTCACGGTCCTGGACGAAGTCGAACGGGAGTTTGTCAAGGTCCACTCCGCGGTCCTCGACGATACGCCGCTTTTGATGCGGCTTTCCAAGGTGGGCGTGCTCCGTTCGCAGGATGCCCGCGCGCTCGGCGCGGTGGGTCCGACCGGCCGCGGCTCCAACCAGCCGATCGATGTGCGCATTGATCATCCTTACGCCGCCTTTGACCGGGTTGACGTGAAGGGCGTTTTTAAAACCACCAACGACTGCGCTGCCCGCACGCTGGTGAGACTCGAGGAGACGCTGGAATCAATTCGCGTGATCCGGCAGCTTTTGGCGGAGATGCCGGACGGACCGGTCCTTACGGAGATCGGCGAACCCATTCCGCCCGGTAAAGAGGGCATCTCGGCGGTTGAGGCCCCGCGCGGCGAGGTCATCCACTACGTCATGACCGGAGAAAACGCCCGGCCCTACCGATGGCGCGTGCGGGCACCGAGCTACGCCAACCTGCAGTCGCTGGCTGTCTCGCTCACGGGGATGACCATCGCGGACGTTCCGATCACGCTCGGCAGCATGGACCCGTGCTTCTCCTGCACCGATCGCCTCCAGACCGTGGATGTACGCTCGGGTCGAATACGGGTGTATTCCGCCCGGGAACTTACGGCGTTGGCCCGCAGGAAGTTTACCCGAGGGAACGGGAGGGGACGATGAATCCAGCCCTGACCATTACGCTCAAAACGATTGCCTACACGTTCGCCGTGCTGCTTGCCTCGCCGCTTTTGGAAGGGATCATGCGGAAGGTCAAGGCTATTGTCCATTCCCGGAAGGGTCCGCCGATTAGGCAGCCCTATCTCGACCTGGTCAAGTTGCTGGTCAAGGAGGACTTGGTCAGCGA
Organism: uncultured delta proteobacterium; assembly: GCA_963754925.1. Taxonomy (GTDB): domain Bacteria; phylum Myxococcota; class B64-G9; order B64-G9; family B64-G9; genus CAVWHX01. Next base: position 290,343 of record CAVWHX010000003.1, on the reverse strand, counting down.
ATCCGACGTCTTCGCCCGCTACGCCCCGCCGCTGGCGTTTGCCGCCACGCTGGCAGCCGCCTTTTTCGTTCCCTTCGGGGTGAACGCGCCGGCGCAAGAGATGGGGGACCTCTTTCCCTTCATCTACCTGATCACCTTGTCCTCAACCTGCGTCATGGTGGGTGGGCTGGCCCACGGAAGCCCCTTCTCGCACCTGGGCAGCAGCCGTGAAATGATGATGGTGTTGACGGTCGAGGCGACGGTCATCATCGCCCTGTTGGTCGCCGGGCTCGGCAGCCACACCCTGCTGCTGTCGGGGATGGTAGGCACGCCCGTGCGCATCTCGTCCCTGCTGGCCCTGTTTGTTTACTTCTTCGGCATGCAGGCCTTGCTCGGGAAACTGCCCTTCGACATCCCGGAAGCGGACCAGGAGATCATGGAGGGGCCGTTCCTCGAATATAGTGGACCATCCCTGGCTCTGTTCAAGTGGACCTTCTACATGAAGCAGTTGATCTTCGGCTCGCTGTTGGTAAACGTCTTCATTGGATTGCCGCGAATCAGCGGCATGGGCTTACTCGGCTCGATAGCGAACTTTGGGATCAACTATGCGGCGGTGATCGTCGTAAGCTTGCTCGTGGCTTTGGTGGACGCGACCAACCCGCGGCTCAAGATCGGTCAATCGCTGCGGTTCTTCGGCTGGTTAATAGGCGTCGCCTTAATCGGCGTCGGACTGGCGACATTCGGCTATTGACCAGCCACGCAGGTTGCCGGTGAAAAGGAGTTTTCAATGCTTGGATTCAAATTGCTGCGCGGAAAGTTGAAAGAAGCGGTGATCTGCCTGTCGGCCGGCCGCGTCACGCTACCCTATCCCTATAAGCCGCTCGAGACCCCTGAAGATTTCAGGGGCCTGCCGCTCGTGGATGCCTCCCGCTGCATCGGCTGCGGCGGGTGCGTCAGCGTCTGCCCGCCGAACTTGATCTCGGTAGAGGATCGCGGCCCCACGGCGCGGTTCGCCTGGCATCTGGAGCGATGCACGTACTGCGGGCGCTGCGCCGAGGTCTGTCCGGAAGAGGCGGTGAGCATGACGCAACAGTTCGAGACGGCAACGGATAACCTGAAGGATCTGCTCATGGAGGTGGAGGTCTTTATGGGAACCTGCAACCGTTGCGGCCGCTGCTACCGCACCCAGACACCCCTCGACCCGCCCCATCCGCGGAGCCATCACGATGAGCGGGTGGCCCAGTTGTGCCAATGGAAAGAAGGGGACGGTCCGCCGAGGACCAAAGTAATGGCATGAGGAGGGAACTCGATGGAACTCGGAATCCCCCATATCGTGTTTGTCTTGACGGTGGCCATCATTGCCTTGAGCGTGATTGCCATGTTGTCCGCCTCCCTTGAATTCGGCAGTTACTGCATGGTTGGTGTCGCCGTTGCCATGACGGCGGTGTACGCCGTGTATGCCGTCGCGGTTGATAACCAGTATCTGTTTGGTTGGGCGGGGATCTATGCGGTGACGCGCATCTGGCTGCTGCCCTTCTTCAAGGGAGGCCTGTTGTACACGGCGCGCCGGATGCCGCCGTCCCAGGACATTCCGAAGGCATCCGTCTGGGGCACGATGATATTCGCCGCTGTCGCGCTCGCGGTCATGCTAGTTTTCAGCGTGAAGTACACATTTGTGTTGGTCGTGTCGCCGGGCTCACTGGAGCAACTTGGAGAAAAGGTCAGCCTGAATCTTCTGCTGGCGGTCTTTTTGATTCTGTACGGTATCATGGTTCTGCTAACGCACCGCCATCCCTTCAAAATGGTGCTGGGTATCCTGCTCATGGAAGCGGGAATTCATTTGTCGCTGGTGCATCTGGTGCCCAAGCTCCTCGGCATGGTGCAAATAGGCATCTTCTCGAACTTCGTCGGATCGATTTTCGTGGTCTTGTACATCAACCGACTGATCGTCGAGCAATTGAAGGTAACCGATACCGTCAAGCTGTCGGATCTTAAATATTAAGGACTCCGATATGATTAAGGAAATCTCCGAACTCTTGCCCTGGATTCCCTTCATTCCGCTCGCGGCATCCTTGATCTTTCTTCTCGCCAGAGGCAACCAGATTGCCCAGAAGGCGATCTTCGCGCTCGGCACCCTGCCGGGGTTGGCGCTCGGGTGTATCCTGGCCTCGATGGTCATAACGCCCGCCAAGACCCAGCCCATCACGCTCACGGCCTGGGAGGAGTTTTTCTGCGCGGACGGGTTGTCGGTACTGATGATCCTGTGCACCTTCTTTTTCGTGTTCGCAGTCGGGGTGTATTCGTTTCCCTACATCAAGCACCAGCACGAGGAAGGCCGGGTGACGGAACGAGGGGTTCGGCTCTACTTCTTCCTTTTGCTGGTCTTTTGTGCCTCACTAACCTGGATGGTCATCTCCAACAACCTGCTGGTTATGTTCGTGGCTATTGAGGTTTCTACCATCGTCATGGCTCTGCTGATTGCGCTGTACAAAACGCGACCATCCCTTGAGGCCGCCTTCAAGTTCAACATGCTGCTGGTTATGGCGATTCTGTTCGCATTAATGGGGATGGTGCTGATCTTCGCCGAAATGGGCGAGCGAGCGCCCGGCCTCACCGGCATCCACCTGCTGGAGATCGGCAAGGTGGCCGCCATTATTCCGGCCCATATCGCGCTGACCGTGGTGGCGCTTTTTGTCTGCGCCTTCGGCACCAAGGGCGGCATGTTCCCCTTCCACGCCTGGCTGCCGGACGCGCACTCGGAAGCCCCGGCGCCCATCTCGGCGCTGCTCTCGGGCGTGGTCATCACCATCGGCGCCTATTGCCTGGTGCGCGTTGTGACGCTCTTTACCTCCCACTACCAGGCTGTGGTGGTTCTGGTCGCGGCGATGGCCAGCGTCTCGATTTTGGTGGGAATTTTAATGGCCATCGTCCAGGACGATCTGAAGCGCCTGCTGGCCTACTCGACCATCAGCCAGGTCGCGTACATGTTCGAGGGAATCGGCCTCGGAACCTACCTGGGGATTTACGGCGGGCTGTTCCACGCCTTCACCCACCTGCTTGCCAAGGGGCTGCTCTTTTTCTGCGCCGGCGCGATCATCTACCGACTAGGCATCCGCAGAATCTCCGAGCTGGGCGGGCTCAGCCGCAAGATGCCTCTGACGGCGCTGTGTTTTTTTATCGGGTCATTTTCCATGGGCAGCGTGCCGCTCTTCGCCGGTTTCATGAGCAAGTACACTATCATCCTGGCGATCGGGAATTCGCAACTCTGGTGGGCGATGGGGATTTCGGCCGTCGGCGGCCTACTCACGTTGGTCTGCATGGTCTGGGCGGCCTACCGGGTGTTCTGGGGAGCGGAGAGCGAGAAGGTCAAGGCGCTCGAGGTGGGCAATCGCGAGATGCACCCAGCCATGATGGTAACGATGGTTTCAATCGCCGTACTGATTCTTGTCGTCGGCCTGTACCCGGCGGCGGTCTACCCGCTTTTGGACAGCGCCACCCGGTCTATTTTGGCCGTATTTTCAATGTGAGGTAACGCTATGTCTATGTTGAGCCAGAGTATCAGAAGCGCCTTCGTAAAGCTCTTTCCCAAGTCGCTGTGGGTCTACCACGCGAACGTCGGGGCCTGCAATGGGTGCGACATCGAGGTGATAAACGTGCTGACGCCGTACTACGACGCGGAGCGCTTCGGCATCAAGTTGGTCGGCTCCCCGCGACACGCCGACGTTCTCTTGGTCTGCGGACCGGTGACGCGCCCGATCGTGCCGTATGTGAAGAGGCTGTGGACCGCGGTGCCGGAACCCAAACTGGTTTTCGCCATCGGGAGTTGCGCGTGCGGGGGCGGGATTTGGTTTGACACCTACAACGTGGTGGGAGGGCTCGAAAAGATCATGCCGGTGAACTATTACATCCCCGGCTGTCCGCCGCGCCCCGAATCCATCGTCTACGGCGTGGCGCTCGCCTTGGGGGCCGTCCCCAAAAAGGTCGCCGCCCAGCATCTTTCCGACGACTTCCTCACGGAGTACTACAAGCTCAATCCACGGCTGGATGCGCCGCTCCACCCAAGTATCGAAAAAATCCCTCCACGCCTGACGGCGTGAGGATGTTTGAACAAACACGATTGTAGGGGCGGGTTTCAAACCCGCCCTTACCGGCGTAAATAGCAACGATATCGTTTGTAGGGGCAGGTTTGAAACCTGCCCCTACGGGGCTTTTGCTAGGCAGGTACCACCCTTGAAAACCAGGCCGTTGGTTTCGGCGAGATAGGAAAGCAGCACGGTGCAAAGGTAGTCTTTCTCTATGAGTTGCTCAGAATAACCCGTACGAGCGGCCGTCAGGTTGACCGCCTCCTGGAAGATCGAGACGTCCTCATGGATTTGTATTGCAATTCGACTAGCCGTGGCCATTGCATATCACTCCCCAGCGTCGGCTCACTCTTCCTCTCCCGCCTGCATTGGGAATCCAGAGAATTAAGCTCTTCGATGAACGCAAATTTCGTTTTAGCCTGGCCAGCAACCGATCTTCCACGCCGATATCTTCGAGCAGGACGCCGAGCCTCCTTACGGTACCCTGGTTGCCATAACGGAGCGCAGATCGCACCAAGTCGTTAGCCTCGATACGACCCGCAGATAGTTCGCGCCGAATCCACTCGTATCCGCGCGGCAGGCTGCCGAAGCGGGACCAATCGTACACTGCGTCTACGAGCGTCCGCGTTCGGGAGGAATACACCAATTTCGATCCGTCCGCGAGCTTGACTACCTCGGTGTCCCCTAGTCGAGCATCCGACACTTTGATCAAAGACAGGGCGACCGAGCCGATCAAGCGTTCCCCGGAGATCCGATTGTTGTACACATAAAAGTGATTTGGAATCTGTTCATCGAACCCATATCGGTTAAACGCGTTAGGCCCACAAATCTGATATGCTCCTTCCCGGTCATCCATTAGCGTGTTCAACGCCAGCGCTTCATTCGGGGTCCATTGCGCACCGAGAGGGAGTCGAGTCGGTACCAGATATAATCCACGCCGCACTGAAGCAATCAACCGGGCTCGAGAAAGTCGGCTGAAGAGCTCGCGCTCTTGCTTGGCGGTGATCTCAAGAGGTCCGCAAAGGTCGCCCGTTTGGAATGTTTTCACGTTCCTCAGCTGGGCATATGCAAAGAGCTGGCGCTCGAGGTTTCCAAGTCTTCTTTTCATGGGTTTAATATATTTTATTTTAATTGCTTGTCAAGCAATTAACATGAAATAGAATAAATATAGTTACGGGATAATGGCCGCCCGCCATCTCTCCGACGATTTTCTCACCGAGTACTACAAGCTCAATCCCAAGCTGGACGCGCCAGTCCATCCAAACATCGGCCAGACCATCAACCCAAATATCGACAAGAACCCTCCGCGAATGACGTTGTGAGCGAGGGATTCGAAGGCTTTTAGGGGTTTTTCGCAGAGAGACGGGATCACAAAACAGCCTCCAGCAAGGCTAGCTCGAGGCCGGAAGTCCGAAACTACCAACAATATTGACGTAATAGTCTGAAATTGTCCTCCATCTCGCGGGATCTCTTGAGCTCATCCAACATCTGTTTCGTTAGTTCGGAAAGAGTACCGAAGTACACCATTGGATATCCAGAACCACCTATCCAGTCCCTAGCATCATAACGAGCACTAATTTCTCTATAGTTCATAAACGCAACATGCACGTCTTCAATATCCTTCCTTAGGCTCTCTTCGTCTGAGGGATGAACTCGATCGTTATATCCCTCTTCAAGTTGCTTTTTATCTCTATCATGAATCTGCTCAATGAGACGGTTTAGCTGATCTTCAAGTGCTAAAAAATCATCGTTAGCTTTCTGGTTTAATTCTCTCTGGCACATAACCTCCCCATCATCAATAGGATGTTCAACACTATCTAGGAACCTACTTGATCTACACAGAAAAGCTTTCATCATCATGTATGCTTGCTGAATAATCTCAATTTCAGCTCTCTCGCGTAATGCAAGCTCATGACAAAAAACATGCCTCATATTGAAAATATCATTGACCCCTTTTATGACATCACCAATAACTGCATCAACAGAGTTAAGAAGCAGTTGTTCAAACTTCGCGTCAACTGTCTTAATACTATCAAGGAAATCAACACTAATTATTTTACTGAGATGTTGATTAATATCATCGAGATTATTGATAGGTAATAAATGGGAGATGAACTCGCCAAGAGTGACACGGCGGTACTGTATCGCTTGAAGTGCCTTAATGACCTGCCCCCGTTCATAGGACCACTCTCTATGAGAGTTGTTCATGGTTAACCATCGTTCCTTTATCCATAGCAATAACAGTTTTCAGAGCGAAGGGAGCCGGAGGCGACCGAAGCTCTGAAAACTGTCGCGCGAACTCCGCCGGTGTCTCCTGTCCCAGCGAACTGTGTGGCCGCACATGATTGTAATCCATCCGCCATGATTCGATTTTATTACGAGCATCTTGTAGATTTATAAACCAATGTTGATTGAGACATTCATCTCGAAATTTGCCGTTGAAGCTTTCGATCAGGGCATTCTGCACCGGCTTGCCTGGCTCGATAAAATGCAACTGCACCCCATGCCGGTACGCCCAGAGGTCCAGCGCACGACTCGTGAACTCCGGACCGTTATCCGTCACCATCGCTTCGGGATACCTACCCCGTTCAGCGGCAATATCGTCCAAAATCCTGGCCACCCGGCTGCCGGAAATGGACGTGTCTACGGGTAAGGCAAGACTCTCTCGACTGAATTCATCCAGCACGCTCAACACCTTCAACCGTCGCCCATCTGAGAGACAATCAGATAGAAAATCCATCGACCATCGCTCGTTGAGTCCTTCCGGAAGACGCAGCGGCTGCCGCGCGATGCTCCGGTATCTCTTGCGCTGCTTCTTCCTCACGCTCAATCCCTCTTGCCGATACAGCCGATACACCCGCTTGTGATTCACCACATACCCTTCCCGCCGCAATAACACCTGCAACCGTCGATATCCGAAGCGTACCCGCTGCGCCGCAAGCTCTAAAAGACGCTCCCGCAACTGCGGATACAGTTGGCCTACCGAACGGTACCGAAAGCTCGATCGCCCGATCCTCATCAGCCCGCAGGCGCGTCGTTCGCTCACCCCAAATTCCTCGCGGGCATGCACAACGGCCTGCTTTCGCGCTGCGGGCTTCACCATTTTCTTGAGTTGATATCCCTCAAGATCTGGTTGTCGAGAGTGAGATCGGCCACGGCACGCTTCAGCCTTCGGTTTTCTTCCTCAAGCTGCTTCAGCCGCCGCGCCTCGCTGACGTCCATCCCGCCGTACTTGGATTTCCAACGGTAGTACGTTTGTTCGCAGAAGCCATGTGTGCGACAGAGATCAGACAGCTTCACCCCCGCTTCGGCTTCTTTCAATATCCCGATGATCTTATCCTCAGAAAACCGTTTCCCTTTCATTGAGCAAGCTCCTTTCCGGCATTCTAGCCGAAGGAACTCTCATTGAAAATGGTCCAGTTTTCGGGGGGCACGTCATCCTTTGGCTGAAGGCGCAGGGACATCACCTGCAACTCGTTTCGCAATATCTACTTCAGCTGTATTTAATTTATTATAGAAAACCTCTATACTAGATGTACTTGATGTTGATTGAGCGATTGTTGTATGCCGGAAATTAGAAAAGAAAGTCCCTATAGGGCCACTGCAAGCTGAAATCAAACCGGAAACACAAAGACAAACCTCCAGACGAGCAACCACCCCTTTGATCCTCATTGGATACCCCCCTTGCAATAACAAGTATATTATATACCCTTTCTTTTAATCGCAACAATCGAACCACTGTATTGTTCCCCCATTTAACACGTCTTTTGTAAGAGTGTGAGTAGACATGGCAAGCTCAGTGGCTAAGTTTTTGACTCACCATTTTAAAATGCTACAATTTAATTTATCAGCATCAACGACCCTAACGAAATCTCTACATAAATGAGTAACAAAGTCGGGGAAGGGGTAAAACGAAACCCATTATGTATTCGCAAAACATCCTCAGGGTCAGGACGAATTTAAATTTGCAAAAGAGGTTCAGAATGCATTCGGAAGTCTTAATCGTTAAGCGCACTAGGAGGGAATGATGGCTCTTATCAATTGTAGTGAATGCGGTAAGCAGTTGTCCGATAAAGCCTCAGCATGCCCGCATTGCGGCGCGCCTGTCGAAACAATGGTTAAAGAACTAACGGTTCAAAAAGAGCAAAAGCCGGTACAGCAACAAGTCAAACAACAGGTTCAGCAACAAAATAACACGTCTAAAAGCGTCACAGCCGGTATGACAAAGGGGCAAGCTATTGGATTCTATATTCTCGTGTCAATTATGATTCTTGCAATGCTTGCATGGTTTAATGGATGGTTTTCATGTGGATCTTCTTCATCTCTTACATCAAGACCAGTTCCACCAGGTCAGACGGAATTGGAGAATATGTTGGCTAGTATGAAGAACGAATATCGTGTTGCTAAAAATAACGATAATTACTTGCAGATAGAGAATACAGAAGGCAAGATGCAATCTTTCAGATCTTCGTTGAAATCAAATAATCTTTCCGCGACATTATGGGTTTGTGATGTGGTTAGGGTGGTTACTGACAAAATAGTTACATGCTCCCATGGTTACGTTGAGTATCATTTGAACCATCCAGAATCTATGGCAGCGATGTTTGGTCAACTCCGCGCAGGTGACAAGATAGTATTTTCTGGAAAGATAAAAAGTGAGGGTTCATTAACGATTTCCGGAGCTATCGGAGAACCAGAACTGCGGGTTGAAACAGAGATGATTTCTCGGTAGGTAATTGGTTGACCTGCCCCCAAAAAACTGGACCATTTTCAATGAGAGTTCCTTCGGCTAGAATGCCGGAAAGGAGCTTGCTCAATGAAAGGGAAACGGTTTTCTGAGGATAAGATCATCGGGATATTGAAAGAAGCCGAAGCGGGGGTGAAGCTGTCTGATCTGTGTCGCACGCATGGCTTCTGCGAACAAACGTACTACCGTTGGAAATCCAAGTACGGCGGGATGGACGTCAGCGAGGCGCGGCGGCTGAAGCAGCTTGAGGAAGAAAACCGAAGGCTGAAGCGGGCCGTGGCCGATCTCACTCTCGACAACCAGATCTTGAGGGATATCAACTCAAGAAAATGGTGAAGCCCGCGGCGCGAAAGCAGGCCGTTGTGCATGCCCGCGATGAATTTGGGGTGAGCGAACGACGCGCCTGCGGGCTGATGAGGATCGGGCGATCGAGCTTTCGGTACCGTTCGGTAGGCCAACTGTATCCGCAGTTGCGGGAGCGTCTTTTAGAGCTTGCGGCGCAGCGGGTGCGCTTCGGCTACCGGCGCTTGCAGGTGTTGTTGCGCCGCGAAGGGTTCGTCGTGAACCACAAGCGCGTGTATCGGCTGTATCGGCAAGAGGGATTGAGCGTGAGGAAGAAGCAGCGCAAGAGATACCGGAGCATCGCGCGGCAGCCGCTGCGTCTTCCGGAAGGACTCAACGAGCGATGGTCGATGGATTTTCTGTCTGATTGTCTCTCAGATGGGCGACGGTTGAAGGTGTTGAGCGTGCTGGATGAATTCAGTCGAGAGAGTCTTGCCTTACCCGTGGACACGTCCATTTCCGGCAGCCGGGTGGCCAGGATTTTGGACGATATTGCCGCTGAACGGGGTAGGTATCCCGAAGCGATGGTGACGGATAACGGTCCGGAGTTCACGAGTCGCGCGCTGGACCTCTGGGCGTACCGGCATGGGGTGCAGTTGCATTTTATCGAGCCAGGCAAGCCGGTGCAGAATGCCCTGATCGAAAGCTTCAACGGCAAATTTCGAGATGAATGTCTCAATCAACATTGGTTTATAAATCTACAAGATGCTCGTAATAAAATCGAATCATGGCGGATGGATTACAATCATGTGCGGCCGCACAGTTCGCTGGGACAGGAGACACCGGCGGAGTTCGCGCGACAGTTTTCAGAGCTTCGGTCGCCTCCGGCTCCCTTCGCTCTGAAAACTGTTGTTGCTATGGATAAAGGAACGATGGTTAACCATGAACAACTCTCATAGAGAGTGGTCCTATGAACGGGGGCAGGTCATGGTTGCTAAACATTGCTGTAGTGCCCAATATTGCTAGCCTTTTGTAAGAGGGCGAGTAGACGTGGACAAGCTCAGTAGCTAAGTTTTTGACTCACCATTTTCAAATGCTATAATTTCTTTACAAACATCAAAGACCCTGCCGAAATTTCAAAATAACTGAACGACGGAGTCGCTGATTGGGTAACATGAGGCGGGCATGGTTTGTGATCTGGAAGCGAAACGCGAAGGTGTTTTTACCAGAAAACCATATTAATAGTGATTAGGGCGTATTGTTTACATTTCCGACACTGGTGTTAGGTGAGGTAGCTCATGGCTTCGGCTCTGAAAGAGTTTTCGGCAACGATCTTCGGATACGTGATCGCGTACTTGTTGCCTGGCCTTATCGGGGTCTACGCACTCTCACTTTGGTACGAACCCTTGAATGTCGTTTTCAATGCCTTCGTTACTTCGCAGTCCACTACAAGCATCTTCCTTTTTGTTATGCTAGCTGCCTTATTCCTTGGCGTAGAATTGATGGCGTTCCGTTGGGTCATCTTCGACCTAATCTTCTGTCGGAAGATGCAACTTGGAGCTGACGAGTTTCAAAGGCTTTCTGCCCCAAACATGATCCCGGCGTTTCAGGTTGCAGTCGATCAGCACTACCGTTACCACCAGTTTTGGGGAGCCTTGGTGTTTGTCTTTCCAATCCTCTTTTTCGGCATTGCTAGAGAACCTGGCGTTTCGATTGTCTCCTGGGAGGGTTTTGTAGGCATAATCGTTGAAGTGGTTACTTTCTTTGCAGCAAGAAACGCATATTGCAGATACGTTGCTCGCGCTCGTGTTATTTTGAAAGGAGGGGACTCTGATGGCGAACGGAATCGGGGTGAAGCGAAAGAAATCTGCCAAGAAGCCGGCCAGGAAGTCAGTAAAAAGGATGGGGGTCAGGATGGCAAAAAAGAAGACGGCTAAGAAGGCAACAAAGAGGGCAACCAAAAAGAGTTGAGAACGTAGCGTCATAACCTCGCGATCGAACGGACCCCTTGCTAAAAAGTTTTTAGCTGCCGGCAAGCGGCCAGTCATCGCTATTTGCGACAAGAAGGCCAAGAAGAAACAGGATTCAGAGCTCCCCCTTCCGTAGCTTGCACCATGAGGCTATGACAGCGGATACGACCTGTCACATCCGGCGCATGGGCCAAGTTTAACATGTTCAAAGAACGGCTCCTTGATACGAATGGAACCTAAACCTATTTCAATTTCGTTTTTCGTTTCAGTTTTATTTGCTGGATTCTGTCTTTTCTCATCCCCTCTTTTAGCCCAAGACTCAACATCAGCCACTCCTGTTAGTAAGAACCTCAAGATCCAGAGCTTTAACAAAGCTAAGAAGCTTCTTGAGAGGGTTGTTTATAATAAACACCGATTGACAATTTACTGCGATTGCCAATTTGATGAGAGAAAGAGTATCGATTTCTCAACTTGTGACTATATACCAAAGGTCGAAACTAAACGTGCGACTCGTGTTGAGTGGGATCACATTGTCCCCGCTGAATCCTTCGGCCAAAGCTTCAAAGAGTGGCGCGAAGGTCACCCGGACTGCATCGACAGTAAGGGGAAAAGGTTCAAGGGACGCCATTGTGCTGAGAAGGTTAAATCTGACGTTCCGTTATATGCAATCGGATATGTACAACCTGTTTCCAGCGGAGGGAGAGATTAACGGCCTCCGCAAGAATTTCAGCATGGCGATGATTCCCAATGGACCGCTAGCGTTCGGCAGTTGCCAGGTAAAGATTCAAAACAGAAAGATCGAACCTCAAACAGATATACGCGAAGATATCGCAAGGACATATTTCTATATAGACAACGCCTATCCTGGTCATGGTATTATTTCGAACAAGAACCAAAAGATTTTCGAGATGTGGGATAAGGAAGATCCGGTTGATGTTTGGGAATGCCATTGGGTTAGAAAGATTGAGAAGCTTCAAAGGAATAGAAATGATATCAGAATGGAAGCCACTTCAGGAATTCGTGCGAGACCACTGTGTTGTGCTGAAAGCCCTTCCTTCTTGATAAATTGATCTCAAAGATTCTATAAAGGTTCAGATAAAACAACTAACGGACCTCAATTTGACGAAATTATTGAACTGGACCCGAAGATTTTATCAATAATAGAGATTCGAAGTTAACCTTGTGATGCACCTAAAATAGAGAAATCCCTCTGCATAGTTATCGTGGTTGGACTATACCGGCGAAAGCGGCGGCAGGCCGAGCAGACGCCGGCGGAGAAGGTCGAGTGCCGCAAACGCCGACAGCATCCGGACGGCGTCGCGCCCAAGGCCGTGAAATACGTGGTGGTACGCTATCGTGTCGTTTGCATCGCACAGAGCGAAGTGCACCGTACCGACCGGCGTATCCGGCGTCCCGCCGCTGGGGCCGGCTATTCCCGTGATAGCGATGCCGACATCCGCTCCCGAGATACGGCGGACGCCCTCGGCCATGGCGCGCGCGCAACGCTCGCTGACAGCCCCATCGCTCGCGAGCAGTTCGGGGTCGATCCCGAGCAGGCGTTCCTTCATATCGTTGGCATAGGTAACGACCGAGAGGACGAACGACGCCGACGAGCCCGGAATATCGGTCAACAGCTTGCCCAGAAGCCCGCCGGTGCAGCTTTCGGCCGCGGCCAGACGCAAGCCGCGTTCCGTCATACGACCGATAACTAAATCGGGCAAACCGGTTTTGTCGCTGGAGAAGACGACATCCCCCAGTCTCGCACGGGCGACCTGCTCGGCCTCATCCAGCAGCTCGTTGAGTTGAGCTTGGGTTGCGGCATGGCAGCGCAACTTGATCTGAACTTCGGGCATCGCCGAACGAAATCCGACTCTAAGATTGGGGATCTCGTGCTCCAAATTACCCAGGCTGTTTTCGATCCAACCCTCGCCGCGGCCAAATATTCGCAGGACTCGTACCCCGGCGACGGTGGTTTCACCCTGGGAGGCGCGCAGCGCTAACAGTCGCGGCAATACTGCAGTTTGAAACATGGCGCGAAACTCCACCGGGGGACCCGGCAGCCAAACGATCATCTTGTTGCCGGTACCGAGCTCGATCCCAACCGCGGTGCCTACTTGGTTGGGTATGGCGGCAGCCCCCTCCGGCAGGCGAGCCTGGCGAACCTGATTCTTGGTGAAGGGGTAGTGACGTTCGGCGAAACGCTTCTGAAGCTGTTCTAGCAATACGGCGTCGATGCCGACCGGAAGGTTGAGCGCCTCGGCCAGGGCGTCGACGGTCTGATCATCACCGGTTGGACCGAGACCGCCGCTCGCCACCACCACCTCGCCCTCGGCCAGGGCCTGACGAATGGTGCTGACCAGATCGCTCTGCTCGTCCCCGCAGATGAGATGCCGGCCGATGACAAACCCATAATCGTCGAGCGACGCAGCCGCAAACGCGGCGTTGGTATCGACAATCTCGCCCCGGAGAACCTCTTCGCCCGTGCTGAGGAGGATGATGCGCATACTACTAGTGTCTCCGCGATAGCTTTGCAATATTGTCATTTCGAGCGTAGCGAGAAATCTCAACAGACGTGAGATATTATCAAGATATCTCCCTTCGGTCGATATGACAATGTATTACTGTAATACCACACTAATATGACTTGGCATAGATCACGCGCCGCGTGCTGGGCTTGCCGCAAAACGGGCAGACGCCGCGTTCCTTAGGCGAGTCGAGCGGAATACAACGGATGGTGGCTTTCGTTTGCTCCTGAATACGCCCTTCGCACTCGCCGTCGCCGCACCAATGCGTTAGTAAAAACCCGCCCGGCTGCTCAAGCTTCTCCCGAAAACTTTTTTCATCGTCGACCGGATAGAGGTACTGGTCGCGAAAGGCCTTGGCGCGTTCGAACAAGGCGCGTTGCATGCCGTCGAGAGCCTGATCGAGTGCTTGCTTGAGTGAGGACCAGGGCACGATCTTTTTCTCACCGGTATCGCGTCGCACCACCACCGCCTGCTTCTGGCTGATATCACGCGGGCCGAGCTCGATCCGAACCGGAACACCCCGTTGCTCCCAGTCAAAAAACTTCCAGCCAGGGCTTACATTATTGCGGTCATCGACATGCAGGGCGCGCCCCAAACCAAGCCCATCCGCCAAACGCCGAGCCTCGGCCACGGTATTGGTGACATCCGCGTTCTTGCCCGGGATCGGCACCAACACGACCTTTCGGGATGCCACGCGCGGTGGCAGCACCAGTCCCTTGTCATCGGAATGCACCATAATTAACGCGCCGATCATACGGGTGCTGAGCCCCCAACTCGTTGCCCAGACCAATTGGCGCTGGCCGGCCTCATCTTGGTAGGTGACATCAAACGCCTTGGCGAAGTTTTGACCGAGGTTATGCGAGGTGCCGGCTTGCAACGCTCGTCGATCCTGCATCATGGCTTCGATAGTATAGGTTCGAAGAGCGCCGGCGAATTTCTCGCGATCGGTCTTGAGCCCGGCGATGACCGGGATGGCAAGGGTTTCCTCGGACAAACGACGATAGACATCGAGCATCTGGAGCGTTTCGGCCTCTGCCTCCGCGGCGGTGGCGTGAGCCGTATGACCCTCCTGCCAGAGGAACTCGGTGGTGCGCAAGAACAAGCGCGTGCGCATTTCCCAGCGCACCACATTGGCCCACTGGTTTATCAAAATCGGCAGATCGCGGTGAGAAGATATCCACGTTTTATACATACTCCAGATAATAGTCTCGGAGGTCGGGCGGATGTAGAGCGGCTCGTCGAGCTTTTTGCCGCCGCCGATCGTTACTACCGCGCACTCCGGTGCAAAGCCCTCAACATGTTCGGCCTCTTTTTTAAAAAAGCTCTCGGGAATCAGCAGGGGAAAGTAGGCATTCACGTGGCCGGTGTCTTTGAACATCTGGTCGAGCGTCTGTTGAATGCTCTCCCAGATAGCATAGCCGTTTGGTCGAATCACCATGCACCCTTTAACCGGTGCGTAGTCGGCTAACTCGGCAGCCTGAATGACGTCGAGGTACCACTGGTTGTAGTCAACCTCACGGGGCGTAATCTTCTTTTGGGTGGTCATGGGTTCGTTTCGCTCGTTGCTCGTTTGCAACAGGGGTTAGTGGAATACCGTTAAGCTCGCAACCAATGCAAGACCGATGGCGACGGTGAGCGCGGCAACGAGGGCGACGGGATCAACCCGCAGGTTGCGCATGAAACGATCAACCTTTTGTTGGTCGTCTCGCGACGCACGTACGGGAAGTGCGCTCACGATGGTACGTGCGAGCATGAAGTCACCTTGTTCCAGCGCTCGCGTGGCGTTGTCCAGTTGATCTTCGAGGGAAGCAACTGACGGTGTCGGGAGCGTCGCATCGCTCATGAAAGTTTCCTCCTGAATGGCGCCTGCAGCGCATAATCAATCGGTTGGCGCCCATAAAACACCAAGCAAAGGGATATGCTATAAGCGCGATAAAATCAACAACGCCAATACACCAGTTACCCAAAAAGAAAGTCTGGACATACTAATGTCGTATAAAATTCTTTTATAACTTTATATATTATGTATTATTATCAATGTAATAAAAATATAACATAAAGTAATACATTAATAAAATGCCACCCATTTTATTTCCACTGATCAATACTGATACACACCGACGCCGAAAAGCGGGATTTTGTTTCCGGTAACGTAAAATATACTCTTGGATATTCGGTCGTATCGGTGACATCACAAAAATAATTCTAGCTTTTTTCAACAACTAATTGTGGTGTACAAATTTTATACACTAGGACATGATGTTTGCACACGATCTGTACAATATTTAGAAAAAAAACTCTAATCGATGTTGACAATATCCTTTTGAAGTCCGAATATGCACGAAGTGGTAAGAAGTGGGAAATTGATTTTAATAGTGGTAACGCAGTACATATCTCGAAGGGCTTATGGGAGAGGGAGATGTTTCGAGGTCGCTCCGAACACACGGTCGATGACAAGGGTCGCGTGAGCCTACCAGCGCGTTTTCGAGAGATCCTTTCGTCGCGTTATGCGGAAGAGCGGTTAATACTGACCTCGTTCATTGATCCCTGCTTGATTGCCTACCCGGTAGCCGAGTGGCAGCTTATCGAGGAGAAAATCCGACAGCTCCCGCGCTTCGATCCCAAGGTGTTGCGATTAAAGCGGGTGCTGATTTCTGGTGCCCAGGAATGCCAAATCGATGGCAACGGGCGGATACTCATCCCACCGGTATTGCGGGAATTTGCCAACCTTGAGCGCGAAGTCATTTGGTCGGGGATGGTCGATACGATTGAGCTGTGGTCTAAAGAGAACTGGGAGCGCGTGTCCCAGGAAGCTCGCGGTCAGCTTTCAAGCCTAGGCGACGCGCTCGGTGAAATCGGTTTATAGTTTTTTTCACGCATCGGAAGGGTGACGGGGTGAATCCAGCAATACATATTCCCGTTATGCTGGAGCAGGCCGTGGCGGCGCTGCAGGTTAAACCGGGCGGGACCTATGTCGATCTCACGGTCGGTGTCGGCGGTCACGCTCGTGGTATCCTCGATCGGAGCGCTCCCGATGGACGGTTACTGGGAATCGATCGCGACCCCGAAGCGCTACAAGCCGCCACCGATAATCTTGTGTCCTATCGAGGTCGCGTCTCGTTGTTTCAGGCTTTGTTTTCCGAGCTTCCTTCCGTTCTGCGTAAAACGGGGGTACGGCGCGTCGATGGTATGTTGGCCGATTTGGGCGTGTCGTCGTTGCAGTTTGAGCGAGCCGAGCGCGGTTTTAGTTTAAAACGGCCCGGTCCCCTCGACATGCGCATGGATCCGACTCGCGGCAGGACGTTGGATCAACTCCTCGCAGAGATAACACTTGAAGACCTGGCTGACGCATTAAAACGGTTGGGGCAGGTGGGACGCCCGCGCTCCATAGCGCGTCGGATCCTTGAGGCGTATCGGGCGGGGAGGCTCAACACCACCGTCGACCTTGCCCGGGTGGGTTCCGAGGGCGGCCGTTTTCGCCTTCACCCGGCGACACGGGTTTTCTTGGCCTTGCGCATGCTGGTCAACAATGAGGATGGTGAACTCGACGCCTTGCTGACGGCCTTGCCGGAGCCGCTCGAACGCGGCGCGCGGGCGGTTTTTATTTCATTTCACAGCGTCGAGGATCGACGCATCAAACAGCGATTTGTTCAGTTGCAGGGACGCTGCACCTGTGCGCCGGATTTGCCGGTGTGCACCTGCGGTGCGACGGCGCACCTGCGAATAATAACCCGGCGGCCGCAACGACCTACAGCTGAAGAGGTATCTGCTAACCCGCGCGCTCGCTCGGCCACGTTGAGAGTGGCTGAGCGGGTGTCCATCGCGGAGAAGGAATCAGTTCTGTGAAAACCGTGATTCGCACAAGAAACAAAAATCTTAACAACAATGGTTCGACCGCCAGGCGGCGAGCGCTGGCATGGCCGCGGTACTTCTGGGCCTGGCTGCTGCTTTTGCTAATCCTCATCGTTGCTGCGTTTGTGCACGTACACGCGAAGCTCTCCGCGGTCGAGCTGGGCTATGCCCTTTCTGCCGCAGCCAGCGAGCACCAGCAGCTGTTGACCGATCAGCATTCGTTGCAGGTCGAGGTGGCGACCTTGCGGAGCCCGCAACGGTTGCGCAAATTGGCGATTGAGAAGCTTGGGTTGGTTGAACCCAACGCGACGCAGTTACTCAGGCTTCGGCAGAGTCTCAAGCAGGATCAGACCGTGCTCAGCAGTATGACCGGTCGCTGAGCACAAGCGGTACGTCGTCACGGTGCCCGACGGAAGGGGTGCGGCGGAGTTTTTGGCGATGCGGAACGGTATGCAAAACATCTGGATGCGGGTCCGATTGCTGCTGGTAGCGACGCTGCTGCTCGGTGGCGCTGCGGTCATAGTGGTGCGCATGTCAACCCTGCAGGTAACCCAGTCCGAGTGGCTCGACGGCCTGGCTCGCGAACAGTACCTGCGCGAGATAGCGCTCGAGCCGATGCGCGGCAAGATAGTCGATCGGCGCGGCGTGCCGATTGCCGTGAGTGTGATGACCGATTCAATCTTTGTCATCCCGCAGGAAGTCGCCAATCCGCTCAGTACGGCTCGGACATTGACGCGGGCGTTGGGATTGACCGAGAAACGATTGCTCCAAAAGCTCACGTCCGGCCGACAGTTCGTTTGGATCAAGCGCCACGTCACCCCGGCCGAGGCCGAACGAGTCCGCGCATTGCAACTCAAGGGCGTGCGTTTTACCCAGGAGAGCCGACGCTTCTATCCAGCCCGCGAGCTCGCGGGTGCGCTGGTCGGTTTTGCGGGAGATGGCCGCGGACTCGAGGGCTTAGAATTACTGTTTGACGGCAGGCTGCGCGGTGCGACGGTGTTGGCCCATGGATTGCGCGACGCCCGCGGCCGGTTGCTCTACGCCGATGCGGTCTCGCCCCAGGATGCCGCTTCCGGCGCGGGGCTTGCCTTGACTATTGATATGACCATCCAGGAGATAGTCGAGACCGAACTGGAGCGGGCGATACAGGATGCCGGCGCCAAGGCCGGGACAGCTGTCGTTATGGATCCGCAGAGCGGCGAAATCCTGGCTATGGCGAGTCATCCGGGGTTCAACCCTAATACGTTCTCGAAGGCTCCCCCCGCCAACCGGCGCAATCGAGCAGTTACCGATTGCTTCGAGCCGGGCTCGACCTTGAAGGTTTTTGCTATGGCCGAAGCGCTGGAGACGGGTGTGGTCAAGCGATCTGAACAAATCGACTGCCAGTGGGGCACTATGGAGGTTGGCGGCCACACGATACACGACTCGTCCGGTCACCATTTTGGGTTACTTACCCCTCGGGAGATTCTCGTTCACTCGAGCAATATCGGCATGGCGAAGATCGGGTTGCGGCTTGGACGTGAACGATTGCACGACGCCTTGTACCGCGCCGGTTTCGGTCGAATCACCGGCGCCGAGGTGCCAGGCGAGGCGCGCTGTCAGCTGGCCCAACCGCAAAATTGGTCGGACATCGGCCTCGCCAATATTGCCTTTGGGCAGGGGGTGAGCGTGACCAGCCTCCAGCTCGTCAGCGCCTATGCAGCCTTAGCCAATGGGGGTGTCTGGATGAGACCCTTGTTGGTTAAAGAAATTCGCGGGCAGCACGATGACATCATTCAACGCTTCGAACCCGAGCCGCTGGGGAGGGTGTTTACGCCCTCCACGGTTGCGCAGCTGACCGAGATGCTCACGGGTGTCACCCAAACCGGCGGCACGGGAACCTTGGCGGCCGTGCCAGGGTTCAGCGTGGCAGGCAAGACCGGTACGGCCCAAAAGCAGGATCCGATAGCCGGTGGCTACTCACGCGACAAGCGCATCGCTTCATTTATTGGATTTCTTCCGGCGGAGCAGCCGCGCATTACCGTGCTGGTTACGGTGGACGAGCCGACCACCAGCCCCTATGGCGGCGTGGTGGCGGCGCCAGCCTTTGCGCGCATTTCTGCGGCCACCCTGGCCTACTTAGGGGTATTTGCAAAAGACGCGTCTTCCCCGGCGCCGGTTGTAGCGGCGGCTCCGGAGCAGGCGCGTGAGGATGAACAGGAGGAGCTGAGCGGCGCATACCGGCCGGCGAAAACGTCAGTCTCCGCAGCCTCGTCGGAGGCGCCTGCGTTACCGATACCGGATGTACGCGGCCTGTCTTTACGGGAAGCTCTGCGTCGGCTTGCGGGACCGGGGGTTGAGGTAAGCGTCCAGGGCAGCGGCCGCGTGCGGAGCCAAAAACCGTTGCCAGGCGTCAGCTCAACTACCGTAACAACGCGGGTGTCCTTGCTCCTGGAACAAGACGCTACCGGTATGAATGTTAAATCGCCGCCGGTAATCCGGCCGATCGATCACTAGTGGCGGCATGCGGCGAGGGCCGTTGATTCGAATGCCAGAGCGGGTAAAAAAGTTATCAGAAGTTCTCGCCGGTGTCGCGGTACATCAGATCGATGGCGACCCGGAGACGCTGATCTCTGGCGTGCGATACGATTCGCGCTGCGTCAAAGCCGGCGATGCATTTTTGGCCGTCCCGGGTCTCAACGTTGACGGTCGGCGATTCGTCACACAGGCTGCTGCGCGCGGTGCCGTGGCGGCGTTGGTTGGCGAACCGATGCCGCGCGGAGAGATCAAGGCGCTGGTACACGTCGATCAACCGCGTACGGCCTTGGCCCGCGTGGCTGCCAACTTTTATGACCATCCCTCCTTACGGATGCAGCTCGTCGGGGTGACGGGCACCAAGGGCAAGACGACGCAAACCTACCTCCTTGAACAGGTAGTTCGCGCGGCGGGTGGCGTGCCGGGGGTGATCGGTACCATCACCTCGCGCTATCCAGGATTCTGCGAAGAGAGTGCGCACACCACACCGGAGGCGCCCGATCTTCAGGCGTTATTGTTCGATATGCATCAGGCGGGTGTTACCCACGTAGCCATGGAGGTCTCCTCGCACGCGCTCGATTTAGAGCGGGTGCGTGGGTGCCATTTTAAGGTGGCGGCCTTCACCAATCTAACCCGAGACCATCTTGACTACCACGGCGACCTCGAACACTACGCGGCCAGCAAAACCTTGCTGTTCTCACGCGAGCTAACTGAAAGCCGCGCGGACGGCAAATATGCGATAGTCAATCGAGATGACCCGCGAGCCCCCGACATGGTACGCGAATGGTCCGGATCGGTCCTCTGGTATGGCCACACCGAAGCCGCGGATGTTCATCCGATTGGCGCTGTGGTGCAAAAAATCGACGGTATCCAGGCCACGATTCGGTACCCGGGGGGTGAGCTGGCGGTGCGCAGTCATCTTCCGGGCGGTCACAATCTCTACAACATACTCGCTACCGTGGCGATTGGTCGAGCGCTCGGCCTGACGCCGAGTGCGCTCGCCGACGGCATTGCTGCTTGTCGTTTGGTTCCGGGTCGACTCGAGCGCGTTGACGCCGGAATAGGGCCGACGGTTTTTGTCGACTACGCGCACACCGATCACGCTCTCACGAGCGTCCTCGAGACACTGCGTCCGCTGACCAAAGGACACCTGCTCGTGGTATTTGGTTGCGGCGGCGATCGAGATCGAGGCAAGCGACCACTCATGGGCGCCGCGGTTGCCCGATTGGCTGACCGTGCAATCGTGACTTCAGACAATTCGCGCACTGAAGATCCGATGGCTATCCTGTCAGAGATTGTTCCGGGCTTGCGGCAACACGGATGGCGCGAGGTTGGGGCCGAGGAACTGCCGACGGCGCCACAAGGAACATTTGCACGGGTGGTCGATCGGCGGGACGCCATCCAACGGATTATCCAGATCGCAGAAAACGAAGACGTCGTGTTAATAGCCGGCAAGGGGCACGAGAATTACCAAATCACCGGAGATGCGAAGATTCACTTTGATGACCGTGAAGAGGCACGGGTTGCCCTGGCAGCACGGATGGCTACGGGGGGAGCGTTGCGGTGACGAAACGGCTCAGAACAGATTTCGGTGTCTTGTGCACGGCCCAGGAGTTGGCCGAGGCCGTCGGGGGAACGGTAGTGCGGGGCGATCCACAGCTGAGTTGTTCGGCGGTGACCACCGACAGCCGAGAGCCAACGCCGAAATCGCTCTTTATCGCTCTTCGCGGACCGAATTTTGATGGTGCTCGTTTTTGTCGGCAGGCGGCTGCGGCCGGTTCTCGGTTATTGTTAGTTTCCAAGACTGCGTGGCAGGAAGGGCTCGTGAGCGAACTACCGAAACGCTGCACGGTGGTGGTGGCGGAAGATACGCTCCGGGCACTCGGGGATCTGGCAGCCTGGCACCGTCGTCGATTCATTGCCCGGGTGATCGCCGTGACCGGTTCCAATGGCAAGACCTCGACGCGCGAGCTTATTGTCGCGGTGTTAGGGGGAGGGCCCGCGGTTCTCTCCAATCACGGCAATTTCAATAATCTCGTTGGCATGCCGCGCGCCTTGCTCGGCTTATCGAAAGGGCACCACTACGCGGTTATGGAGATGGGTATGAGTGCGCCGGGCGAGATTGCCCGTCTGGCGCAGGTGGCAGCTCCCGAGGTGGGTGTCATCACCAACGTTCATCCGGTGCACTTGGAGGGCCTCGGTTCCCTCCCGGCGGTGGCCGAAGCCAAAGGCGAGCTTTTTGCCGCCCTGCCGCCGAACGGAACGGCGGTGTTCAATGCCGACGATCCCTATCTGCTCAAGCAGGTCGCCCGAACCAGGGCACGGCAATTGACGTTCGGACGAAGCCCCAAAGCCGACGTGCGCATCCATGCCGTTCGGCTGGTACCGAGCGGCCTCGAGGTGGAGCTGCAGGTCGCGGGTAACACGGTGACAACGGTGCTCCGGGCCATCGGTTCGCACAACGCGTTAAACGCCGCCGCAGCGGCTGCGGTTGGCATAGTCGAGGGAATCGCTCCGGCCGAGATCGCGCAGCGGTTGGATCGGGTGATCTTTCCCGGCCTGCGTCTGGAGCAGGTTCGCGTGGGTGAAGCACACCTCCTGGTGGATTGTTATAACGCTAATCCGCAGTCAATGCAGGCCGGACTTCAGGCGCTCAACGAGGTGGCCGGGGTTTCGAGAAAGCTCGCGGTCTTGGGCGATATGCGCGAGCTCGGCAGCCAAAGCCACGAGCTCCACCGGCAGGTGGGGCGCTATGTGATCGAGGCGGGCGTGCAGGGATTATGCGCTTTCGGGCCGCTGGCCCAGGTGATAGCCGAGGAGGCCCGCCGCGGCGGATTATCCGACGTCATTGAGACCGAACAGCCTGAGGAAGCGGTTGCCTGGTTGCTTTCGCGGTTGACCCCGGGTTGCTGGGTACTGCTCAAAGGCTCGCGCGCCCTCCGTCTCGAACGCATCGCCACGTTGCTGACGAAACAACTCGGGGTGAACTGGAACGCAAGCCCGGGGGGACATGCGTAGATGTTATATTACTGGTTGTTCCAACATGATCACTGGATCAACGTCGTGCGGTACCCATCGTTTCGGGCCATTGCCGCCGGCGCGACCGCGCTTATAGCCGGACTGTTGCTCTATCCGCCCTTTATCACCTGGCTTAAGACGCTTCAGCACGGCGCCTCGAATGTCCGGCAAGACACCCCTCGATCGCACCAGGCCAAGTCCGGCACGCCCACCATGGGCGGCATGTTGCTGCTGGTGGCGATCCTGATTTCGTGCCTCCTCTGGGGCGATCTCAGCTACTTGAACCTCTGGGTGGTGATGGGCGTTACCACCGTTTTTGGAATCGTCGGTTTTGTCGATGACTACCGCAAGCTTCGTCATAACAACTCCAAGGGACTGTCCGGGAAGGTGCGGCTGCTTATTCAACTTACCGCGACCGCTCTGGTGATAAGCGCGCTATATCTCTATACCGATTTTGATTCGCGGGTCTCATTTCCGGTGGTCAATTTCGAATTGTTCAATCCGAATATCGGATGGACCTATGTCGTTCTCGCAACGGTAGTGATTGTCGGCACCGCTAACGCGGTGAACATGACCGACGGACTCGATGGGCTTGCCATTGGTCCGGTGATCACCTCGGCCTTCACGTTCCTGGTGTTATCGTACGCTGCCGGCACCATACTGAAGATGAAGGGCTGGACGGTGGGTTTCAACGTCGCCGATTACCTGCGCATCCCGTACATCGAGGGCGCTGCCGAGCTGACGGTTTTCTGTGCGGCGATCATGGGCGCCGGCATCAGTTTCCTCTGGTACAACACCTATCCCGCGACGGTGTTTATGGGTGACATCGGCTCCCTATCATTGGGCGCTGGCTTAGGTACGTTGGCGGTGTTGACCAAAAATGAGATCGTTTCGGCCATAATCCACGGCGTGTTTTTGATGGAGATCCTTTCGGTGATGATCCAGGTGGTTTCCTTCAAGACAACCGGGAAACGGGTGTTCAAGATGGCGCCGTTGCACCACCATTATGAATTGAAGGGCTGGGCCGAGCCAAAAATCATCGTCCGCTTTTGGATCGTATCAATCATGCTGGCCTTGGTGGGTATCGCCAGCTTGAAGCTGCGGTAGGAAGATATGGAGCGAATTGCGCAAATTTTGTCGAAGCCTGCTGGACGACGAGTGCTGATCGTCGGGCTTGCACGAAGCGGTGTGGCCGCGGCAAAACTGTTGGTTCGCATGGGTTTCGCGGTCACCGGCACCGATCGCCGCGACGATCTTTCGGCAACCCGGGAGTTGCGGGCGGCCGGCGTGCACGTCGAGGTGGGCGGCGAGCGGCTGGATGTGCTCGACCAGGTTGATCTCGTCGTTCTCAGCCCCGGCGTGGCCCCCCAAAACCCGCTGCCGAGCGAGGCATCCCGCCGCGGTCTGCCGCTGCTCGGCGAGATCGAGCTCGCGGCCCGACTCAATCGCGCGCCGATGCTGGCCGTGACCGGCACGAACGGCAAGTCAACGACCGCTGCCCTGTGCGCCCATCTGCTGGAGACGGCGGGACGACGAGTATTTATCGGCGGTAATTTCGGAACGCCCTTCTGCCAGCTGTTGCTCGACGATCAGCCGGTTGACTGGGCTGTGGTCGAGGTCTCGAGCTACCAACTCGAACAACTCACGGCGCCTTCGAACTTTTCGCCGCGCATCGGGATCTGGCTCAACCTCACTCCCGACCATCTCGAGCGTCATGGCAGCCTTGAGCGCTATGCCAAGATCAAGCGGCGCTTGTTTGAGGGCCAAGGGCCCGGCGACACCGGCATCTTTTTCCTTGATGATGAGATGGTGCGCAGGAACATGCACGACCTCCACTGTCGGATCGTTGGATTCAGCCGGGAGCCGCAGCGGGCGAAAGCCGGGGCGCGAATCGACGGACGCGAGATCCACCTGGCCGGTTCGGGGGCGGTGCTGCGTCTGACCGGCGACCGCTTAAGAGGCGGGCACAATGCCGAAAACGCAGCGGCGGCGATATTGGCGGTGGTTGCCGCCGGCATACGCGAAGATCTCATTCAGCCCGGACTCGATAGCTTTCCGGGCCTTGCTCATCGTCTGCAACCGGTGGCCGAGATAAACGGTGTGCGGTATGTCAACGACTCAAAAGCCACCAATATCGATGCCGCGGCGAAGTCGCTTCAGAGCTTTGATGGACCGATTGTTCTCATCGCCGGCGGGCGTGGGAAGGGTGCGCCCTATACGCCGTTACGCGAGCTCATCGCGCGCAACGTCAGGCATCTCATTCTCCTGGGCGAGGATGCAGAGCGCATGGCACGCGACCTGGATGGTTGTACGATGCTGCACCGCGTCAAGGATTTGCCTGAGGCGGTGTCCCGTGCGGCCACACTTGCGCAACCAGGTGACGTCGTTTTGCTAAGCCCGGCCTGCGCCAGTTTTGACCAGTTCCGCGACTTCGAGCAGCGCGGCGACGTGTTTATGCAACTGGTGCATCAGGTGGAGAGGGGACGATGAACCAACCGGCCAAACTAGACCCCATTTTGTTAGGGGCCGTGCTCTGCCTGACGGGGTTTGGGCTGGTAATGGTTTACAGCGCCAGTGCGGTTTTTGCCCAGGATCAGACCCAGGACGCTTTGTTTTTCTTCAAGCGGCAATTGGTTCACGCTGCCCTTGGCTTGGCAGCGCTGTGGTTTGGGGCTTCGTTCGGTTACCAACGCCTCACCAAGCTTGCATATCCCCTGTTACTGGTGACGGCGGTGATGTTGGGTATGGTGCTCCTGCCCGGACTGGGAACCACCGCCAGCGGTTCCGCGCGCTGGTTGCGTCTGGGTTGGGTGAGCATACAGCCCGGCGAGCTGGCTAAAATCACGGTGGTGATTTATTTGGCGTACTCGCTGACCCGTAAACAAGATAAGATCAAGGCGTTCTCGACCGGGTGCTTACCACACCTCATGATCTGCGGTGTCTTGGTCCTGCTGCTCTTGGCGCAGCCCGACTTTGGCACTGCGGCCACGCTGACCCTGATCCTTTTCTTCATGCTGTTTTTAGCCGGAACACGGGTGAGTTATATCGTGGCGACCGCCTTGGCCTCCCTCCCCATGGCCTACCTGTTGATTGTCGGCTCTCCCTATCGCCTGCGACGGCTGCTCGCGTTTCTCGATCCGTGGTCGCATCGATTCGATATCGGTTACCAGATCAGCGAGAGTCTAATGAGTTTTGGCTCGGGTGGGGTGCTGGGCGTGGGTCTCGGCGAGAGCAAACACAAGCTCTTCTTTCTGCCGGCCGCGCATACCGACTTCATTTTTTCGATCATTGGCGAGGAGCTGGGTTTGTTGGGAGCCCTCACGATCGTGGCGCTTTACGGCCTGGTGGTCTGGCGCGGGCTGCGGGCCGCGGTGCGGGCGCCGGATGTCTTTGGCACGTTGTTGGCGTTTGGTTTCTCACTATTGATTGGATTGCAGACGCTGGTCAACATTGGGGTGGTGACCGGGTTACTGCCCACCAAAGGTTTGACCCTGCCCTTGCTCAGTTATGGGGGCAGTTCGTTAATCTGCATGATGTTTGCGCTCGGCATCGTGCTGGATGTCTCTGCGCACGGAATGGTTGAGGCAAGCGCCCGCGACCCAAAGGTCACGCGGCCTTGTTTCAATGAATAGGACGAGGTGCGGATGCGCGTATTGATTGCGGGAGGCGGTACCGGTGGTCATGTCTTTCCCGGCATTGCCGTGGCCGAGGAGCTGCTTTCCCGCGATGTCGGACATCAACTATTGTTTGTTGGCACCCGTCGGGGGGTCGAGAGCGACGCCGTGCCTCGGGCCGGCTTCGCACTCGAATTGATCGACGTCGGCGGAATGAAGGGCATGGGTCTAACCGGTTGGGTGGTTGGGTTGTCCAGGCTCCCCCGAGCGTTCCTCCAGTCGCGCCGTATTCTCAAACGCTTCTCTCCTGATGTCGTGGTGGGGGTGGGTGGCTATGCCTCGGGTCCGGTGCTGCTGGCGGCCACCTGGTTGCGCGTGCCAACGGCCATAATGGAACAAAATGCCGTTCCGGGTTTGACCAACAAGGTGTTGGGCAGGCTTGCCTGGCGAGCGTTCGTATCCTTTCCCGAATCCACACGATTCTTCTCTCCGCGCCGGACCGTGGTCACCGGCAACCCGGTGCGTCGGAGTTTGCTGAAAAGCTCGCGCGCCGAGGGCGAGCGGGAACCGGGATCGCAACTGTTAATCTTTGGCGGGTCACAAGGCGCCAGCGTGCTCAACCGCGTGGTTCCTGAGGCGGTGCGGGTGGCGCATCAACGCATGCCCGATCTGCAGGTGGTTCATCAGAGCGGCGCGCGCGAGGTTCTTCAGGTGCAACAGTGTTATCAGGGGTACGGCGTCACGGCAACGGTGCTGCCGTTTATCGATGATATGGCGGCTGCGTATCGCCGCGCGGATGTCGTGGTATGCCGTGCGGGGGCAACGTCGGTGGCGGAATTGACGCTCTGCGGGAAAGCGGCGATTTTGGTGCCGTTCGCCCGGGCGGCGGACAATCACCAGGAGGCCAATGCGCGGGCGCTGGCCCAAGCCGGGGCCGCGATAATGCTTCGCGAGTCGGAACTCACGCCAGCGAAGCTGGCCGATTGCCTGCTTGACCTTCTCCGGGACACAACCCGGCGAGCGGCCATGGAACAAACGGCCAGCCGATTGGGCCGGCCTGATGCAGCGCGTCAGATCGGCACCGTGATCGTGGAGCTTGCGGCACAAAGTCCCTGGCGCGGAAAGGAGCGGGGATAATGCACATCCCACGCACCTGCCGTGTGCATTTTGTCGGTATCGGCGGTATCGGCATGAGCGGGATTGCCGAGGTGCTCCTTAATCTCAACTACCACGTGAGCGGCTCGGATCTCGCCGAGAACGAGGTCACCAGCCGCTTAGAGAAACTCGGTGCCCGCATCGCCCGTGGGCATGCTGAGGGCAATCTCAAAGAGGCCGACGTCGTGGTGGTTTCGAGTGCCATCCAGCCCGATAATCCAGAGGTCGTGGCGGCCCGACGCCGCGGGGTGCCGGTCATCCCGCGCGCCGAAATGCTCGCGGAGCTGATGCGCTTAAAACGCGGCATCGCCGTGGCCGGGGCGCATGGCAAAACGACGACGACCTCATTGTTAGGGGCGGTGCTCGCGCGGGCCGGGTACGATCCGACGCTGGTCATCGGCGGCCGGGTCAATAGCCTGGGCAGCAACGCTCGCTTGGGCCAGGGAGAATTTCTGGTGGCCGAGGCCGATGAAAGCGACGGCTCGTTCTTGAAACTCAGACCAACGTACGCCATCATTACCAACATCGATCCCGAGCACCTCGATCACTTCGGCACCGTCGAGCGAATCAAGGATGCTTTCGTCCAATTCGCCAATCAGGTGCCCTTCTACGGATTAGTGGCTGCCTGCCTGGATAATCGCAATGTCCGAGAGATTTTGCCGCGCATCGAAAAGCGGGTCATTACCTACGGCATCGCCGCGCCGGCCGAGTACCGGGCCGAGCAGCTTACGTTTGGCGCCGCCGAAGTGAGCTTCGATCTCCTGCGCCGAGGCCAATCCGTAGGGAGGCTGCGACTGAGAATGATCGGGCGCCACAATGTGCAAAACGCTCTGGGAGTGATTGCGATTGCCGACGAAATCGGCGTGAGCTTCGCCGATGTCAAGAGCGCCTTTGACGATTTCCAGGGGGTCGAGCGGCGCTTTACGATTCGCGGCGAAATCGATGGGATCACGGTCATTGACGACTACGGTCATCACCCGACTGAGATCAAAGCGACGTTGGAGGCGGCGCACCAGGCTCTAAAACGGCGTCTGGTGGTAGTCTTCCAGCCGCATCGCTTCACCCGCACACGCGATCTCGAGAAGGAGTTTTTTACCGCCTTCGATTACGCCAATCAGGTGGTGGTGATGGATATCTATGCCGCTTCCGAGCAGCCGATTCCAAACGTGTCCGGTTACCGGTTGTTTGTTGGTATCCGTGATCACGGACATCCTAACGCAACCTTCATCCCGGATCGGCCGCAGGTCGTGAACTGGCTTCTCGAAAACACCCGGTCCGGCGACCTGGTTATCACACAGGGCGCCGGCGATGTCTGGAAAGTAGGGAAGGAATTTCTCGATCGGCGTTCTGGTGGCGGCAATCGGTCAGGGGGAACGACATGAAAGATAGGCGTATCGGTGTCTTGAAGGGCGGGCACAACGCCGAACACGAGGTCTCTCTTGAGACCGGGGCGATGGTGGCGAACGGCTTGCGCGGCCGGGGCTACCACGTGATCGAGATCGAGGTGGACCACGAACTGCCGCAACGGCTGCGCCGCGAGCAGATCGAGGTCGCTTTTATAGCTTTGCATGGCCGCTATGGTGAAGACGGTTGTGTCCAAGGGTTGCTTGAGGTCATGCGCATTCCGTACACGGGCAGCGGGGTGTTGGCAAGCGCTTTGTCCATGGATAAGGTGGTGGCAAAAAAACTGTTTCGCGCGGCTGGGCTTGTGCTTGCGGAGGACGTGGTGTTGCTTAAAACCGCGGCGCCGAGCTACTCGTCGGCTGATCTGCCCTTTCCCTTGCCGGTGGTGGTGAAACCGGGCCGCGAAGGATCGAGCGTCGGCGTCAACATCGCTCGGGACGAGGCCGCCCTTCGCCAGGCCATCGCCGAAGCGGCCATGTATGCCGGTGACATCGTGATCGAGCGCTACATCAAGGGACGCGAGATCCAAGTGGCGATACTTGATGATCGAGCGCTGGGCGCGATCGAGATCATCCCGGCCGAGGATTTTTACAACTATCGGGCCAAATACCGTAGTGATAGCGGCACCCGCTATGTTTTTCCAGCGCCGCTGAGCAAGGACGAGACCCGCCGCGCTCTGGCGGTAGGTCTCGGAACACACCGCGCGCTGGGCTGCCAGGGCGTCACGCGCGTGGACTTGATCTTCTCGCAAGGCGAGTTTTTTGTGCTCGAAGTGAACGCGCTGCCGGGCATGACCGCGCACAGCTTGGTTCCGATGATAGCCGCTGGCGTCGGCATGTCGTTTGAAGAGCTCGCCGAACGGATATTGCTGACGGCTGCGCTTAAAGCATAACGAGGTTAGGCCATGGTGCGCCCAAACCGCAAATTGAAATCATCCGAGGAACGGATCGCTACGCGTCGTCGCTTCATGCGGCGCTTTGTTTTTTGGCCTGGCCGCGTAGTGTTGCTGGCGGGTCTCGGGGTGGGGTTGGGTCTTTCCGCCAGCGGGCTCTATCGGTTTTTTCAGACGTCGCAAATGCTCGCGGTGCGCTGCATAGAGGTACGCGGCGCGGCGCAGCTCAGCGTTGCGGAGATTCTGGAAATTGCCGGGCTCGAAGAAGGCCAAAACATTTTCGCGCTCGACCTTCCGGCGATTGAACGTCGGTTGCGGGAGCAAGCCTGGATCCGGCGTGCGCACATCCAACGGGTGGTGCCGGATCGACTGGTGGTTGAGATCGAGGAATACAAACCGGTGGCGCTTGTGAGTCTCGAAGGGCTGTACTTCGCCGATAGCGAGGGTGAGATCTTTAAGCGAGCGATGCCCGGAGAGCTGGTTGATGTACCCGTAGTGACCGGTATCAGTCGAGAGCAGTTCCGCAGCGATCCGGCCCGCGCCCACGCACAATTGCGCACGGCAATCCAACTTATAGAGACGGCGGCGACGGTACCGTGTCTCAAGGACAGCCAGATCGCAGAGGTACAGCTCGATGAAATCCTCGGAACAACCGTGGTGCTTGATCCCAAGGCAGTGTCTTTTCGTCTCGGCGTGCAGCGCCCGGAGGACCGCTTCGGGCTGGTATGCCGGGTGCTGAAAGAATTGAGCGAGCGTAACCTCAAGGCCCACGTGGTGCTGCTGGACCATGCCACGCACCCGGAATGGGCGACGGTGCGGTTGGATGCATCGCCTGAGCAGAGCAACGAAACTAAATCCAAACTGGTTTTTTGAACTCAAGCGAGGTGAGGTAACCCATGGCAAAAGGCAATGAATTGGTGGTCGGGCTGGACATTGGCACAACCAAAATTTGCGCCATTGTCGGTGAAATCCAGCAGGATGGGGTTGATATCGTTGGGATTGGCACCTCGCCCTCCCACGGATTGAAGAAAGGCGTCGTGGTCAACATTGAAAGCACCGTTAGTTCAATCAAGCGCGCCTTGGAAGAAGCCGAGATGATGGCCGGTTGTGAGATCAAGAGCGCCTATGTCGGCATCGCCGGCGCTCACATCAAGGGCGTCAACTCGCACGGCATTGTGGCGGTCAAGGACAAAGAGGTGACGCCGAACGATATCAATCGGGTGATTGATGCCGCGCGGGCCATGGTGATTCCGCTCGACCGCGAAGTGATCCACGTGTTGCCTCAGGATTACATTATAGACAACCAAGACGGCATCAAGGAGCCGCTGGGAATGAGCGGCGTGCGTCTCGAGGCCAAAGTGCACCTGGTGACCGCCGCCTGCTCGTCGGCCCAGAACCTGATCAAGTGCGCTAATCGCACGGGATTGGATGTGGCTGATATCGTCCTGCAACCGCTCGCCTCGGCCATGGCGGTGCTCAACGACGATGAAAAAGACTTAGGCGTGGCGCTGGTTGACATCGGCGGCGGCACCACCGACCTGGCTATCTTTAGCGGCGGCAGTATCGTGCACACGGCGGTGCTGTCGCTGGGTGGCAACCAGATCACCAACGATGTGGCCTTGGGCCTGCGCACCCCGGTCCCCGAGGCTGAAAAACTCAAGGTAAAACACGGTTGCGCTTTGGCTTCGCTCATCGGCAAGGACGAAACCATCGAGGTGCCGTCGGTAGGTGGGCGCGGCACCCGCACCCTCTCGCGCCAGATCTTGGGGGAGATCGTTGAGCCGCGTGTGGAGGAAATTTTTAGCTTAGTCCTGCGCGAGGCACAGCGCGCCGGATATGCTGAGCTGCTTGCATCGGGCGCCGTCATTACCGGCGGCTCGACGATCATGGAGGGTATGACCGAGCTGGCAGAGGATGTATTGGGCATGCCGGTGCGCCGCGGCGTGCCGGAACGAATCGGCGGGTTGGTCGACGTCGTTCGCTCGCCGATCTATTCGACCGGCGTCGGGTTGGTGTTGTACGGGCGGGAGCATCTGGGCAATCGGTTTTTTCCTAATCGCATCGACAAGAACCTCTACCAACGCATCAAGCAGCGCATGAGCATCTTGGTGCGCGATTTCTTTTAGGGCGGAGTGCTCACGATATTTACCAGAAACGCAGTTCTGAAGAATGTATAGCAGTTTTCTTTTGCCCCTGCGCGGGCGCTAGCCGGAAGGAGGGAGTAATGATTGAATTACTGGAGGAAGGTGCAGAGAACGGAGCGCGGATTCGGGTGGTGGGTATCGGCGGGGGCGGCAACAACGCCCTGAATACCATGATCGCCTCTGGCATGGAGGGTGTCGAATTTATCGCGGTCAACACCGATTCCCAGGCGCTCTCGGGCAGTCTGGCTACCTTGAAGATCCAGATTGGCGAAAACCTAACCCGTGGTTTGGGAGCCGGGGCGAATCCGGAGATCGGGCGCAACGCGGCGCTGGAGTCGCGCGACACCATCGCCAAGGTTCTTGATGGTGCCGACATGGTTTTTATCACCGCCGGCATGGGTGGCGGCACCGGCACCGGCGCAGCGCCGGTCATCTCAGAGGTGTCGCGATCGTTGGGCTGCCTCACGGTGGGGGTGGTGACGCGACCGTTTAACTTTGAAGGCAGACGCCGGGCGCGTCAGGCGGAGCAGGGTATCCAAGAACTCAAGCAGTCCGTCGACACGTTGATCACCATTCCCAATGAGAAGTTGATCGAACTGGCTGGCGAGAACACGGCCTTGCTCGACGCTTTTTCGAAGGTTGATTTGATCCTTAACAACGCGGTTCAGGGCATCAGCGATCTCGTCGTCGTGCGCGGGATGATCAATGTGGATTTTGCCGATGTGCGTACGATCATGCAGAGCCACGGCATGGCGTTAATGGGCACGGGAAGAGCCAGTGGACAGAACCGGGCGCTCGAGGCTGCGCGCCAGGCGATCAACTCCCCCTTGCTGGAGGAGGTCAATATCCGCGGCGCCACCGGTATTCTCCTCAACATTACCGGCAATAAGAGTATGCGCCTGTACGAGGTAAACGAAGCCGCTTGTTTTATTCAGGAACAAGCGCATGAGGACGCCAACATTATCTTTGGAGCCGTCGTGGATGAGAAAGCTGGTGAGGATATTCGTATTACGGTGATCGCCACCGGTTTCGAGAGCCGATCCGAGCTCATCAGCGAACGGCCGCGTGCCATAATCTCCGCACTCAACGGCAATCTCGATATACCGACGGTGATTCGGAAGCCGCACCGACTTTCGGAACTCGCTTCGCAGCCGCCGGTGGCCGAGCGCGTGCCGATAGCCCGTCCGGCCGGGCGGCCGCCCACGGCTATTCGCGATCCGCAACCGCCTGTTTCCAAGGAGAATGTATTTGCATTGGAGGAGGAGGAATACGATGTGCCGACATTCCTTCGCCGGCCGGAAAGGTAAGCGCCCGTTAGCGAGCGAAGCGAGGCTTACGGGCGCTTATCCCCGTGGGGATAAGAATCAGTTTTCCCGTAGGGGCAGGTACCCCTAAGCTCGCTTTTCTGCCGTGGACAGGAAAGCACGCCAAGGGGTGCCTGTGCTTGCCGCGCCCTTATCCGATAATGAGGGCAGGGCAAGCCCTGCCCCTACCAACCTGAATTACGTCTTGCTGGCTTCTCGGGAAGTCTTCGGCAACACCGCGAAATTGATATTGCTATAGCCTGCCGATGTGCAGGTATACATTACCTTTTTAAGTACCCGAAACGATATCTGTCGGTCGGCCTGGATGATGACCTTGCCGGGAAACTCTGCATTGCCATGGACCTGCGAGAATACTTTTTTAAGCTCGTTGAGCTTTTCGGAGAGATCGGCAATTTCAAAATTCTCATCGTCGGCGATTTCGGCGACCCGGCCGACATTGAACTTCCCAAGAACCACCTGGCCGCTATCAATGATCACCACCGGGGCTTGTTCGAGCGGTTCGGTCTTCCTGGCTTGAGGAAGTTCGACGGTTTTTTGGTAGAAGAGGATTTCGCCCGAGGTCGAGAAGGTCATCAACAGAAAGATGACCAGCACGACGAACATGTCGATCATGGGGGTAAGGTTTAACGATACGTCATACACGGCGCCCGACTTCTTGGTAAGCTGCTTTTTGGCGGTCTTAAGGCGAACGCTTCGGAATAATCGCGGACCTGGTTTTTTAATAGGCATAATAGTTTCCTAACTGCTAAATAGTACCCGACACCGAAATATTCGGGAAATCATTGGCGAGGCACACGTCCATGACATTGATGAGTTCTTCGTAGCGGATAGTGTCCTCGCTCATTACCACGATGTCCTTCTTGTCTTGGTAATTGTTGTGCAGTTCGCCCAGTTTACTGCCAAGGGTGCCGAGATCGTATTTGTCGTCTTTTTTAAGAACGTCGAAGACTTTCTGCCCGTTTTCGGTGATAAGATATCCTTGCGGGGTGATCGCAATAGTGAGGTTAACCTGTTCTTTTTGATCCATGTTCTGTTCAGTGTTGGGGCCTTGACCGGACTGGGTGACCGAGATCTTGCCGATCTGAATCCAAACCGCGGCCATGAGCAAAAAACAGATCAAACAGGTCAGCAGGTCAATAAAGGGAACCAGATTGAATTCCACATTGACCGACTTTTTCCCGCCGCCGCTGCGTCCTCCCGGGGCACTGACATTGGCCATAGATACATCCTCCTCGACTGACTAACGAGAGCGTCAAAGAGTCACAAATGTTCCCCGCTCGGAAAACTTATTCAGCCGAGGCGCGAACATCGGCTGTATTCAGCTTGTCCTTGTTAGCCAGGATGAGATTCAACATTCGAACCGTGCTTTCATTGATGTCATCGATCAAGTGCTGGGTAGTGCCCGATAGAATCGAAAAGAGAACCAGGGTCGGGATCGCGGTACCCAAGCCAAAAGCAGTGCAGTTCATGGCTTCCGAGATACCTTTCGCGAGCAACACCGCCTTCTCGGCGGCGTCAGCGGCCGACACCGCCGCAAATGAACGGATAAGGCCGGTGATGGTGCCGAGCAAGCCGGCGAGAACGGCGACGTTTCCAAGCATCGCCAGATAGCCGGTACGTCTCTCGATTCGCGGCATTTCCTGAAGAGCTACTTCATCCATGGCGGACTGAATTTCCTGCTCCGAGCCATCGATGCGCAGTAATCCCGCCTTGATGATATTGGCGAGCGGGGCGTGCTGTGATGAGCAGTAGGTTATGGCGCGTTGCAGGTTGCCTTGGAAAAGGTACTTATGCATGGTGTTTACGAAATCGGCTTTGTTGATCCTGGCTTGGAAGAATAGAAAGGCGATGCGCTCCCCGGTGATGATGATCACACACAACGCTATTAACGCAATTGGGTACATTCCCCAGCCACCTTCACTGAAGGGTTCTACGATAGCTTCAAACATAGTCGACTCCTTTTTTGCCCAGAAGTACCTGAATAAGTTGTTCCCCGATATTTGATGCGATTTGCAGGCGTCATTTTCATATAACATCTTATATTATTGACGTTATAAGTCAACAAAAAATCATTTTTTTCCGCGCATTGTTGCCAAGTATTAGGGATCTGTCGGTCATGTTAAGAACTCAAGAAAATTCATAGGTTGACTCCTCCAGCTGTTCTGGGTTAACTCGCTGCGATGATCTTTAATATGGCGATACCATAATCGTTTCTCGTAGACCGGATTTTGATAGTTGGAAAGGAAGAATCTCTATAACGCCCTGCAATAAAATAAAATTTCTTTATCGAGAGGCCTCTTCTGTTGAAAAAAACATCAAGGTTCTCCAAAACCAGGAATAAGCCGCGGTATCGACTGCCGTCGCAGGGAGCCGTGGCCGAAGCTCAGCGCCGTGAGCCCGGAGGACGTCTGTCGGCGTTGGTGGTCTACCTTGGCCCGGAGCCCGAAGGATGTTCGTGCCTGGCGCTGCACGGTTTATACCGGATGATCAGTGCGTATCCAAACGCCCTAGCCGAACGGTTATTTTTTGAAGCGACGCCTGATCGGCCGGCAAAACCCCGATCGCTTGAATCCGGCCGCCATGTTGACGATTTTGAGCTGGTGGCTCTCACCGTGCCGTTTGAGGAGCATGCCGTCGGGCTTGCAGCTTTTCTGCGCTCTGCCGGAATACCGCCGAAACGCGCCGAGCGCGCTGGGAATCACCCGCTCATTCTTGCCGGCGGGATAGCGGTGCGTCTGGCGCCGCAATTGTTTGTGCCGTTTGTTGATTTATTGGTTCCCGGTGATGCCGAAGCAACCCTGCCGACCATACTCGAGATACTTTCGGAAAGCCGGGTACGCGGTAGGCGCGAGCTTCTTGAATCCCTCGCTGGCATACCAGGAATATTAGTCCCGGGAATAACAGAAGGGAGACCATCACGGGTGGCATCCCGTGCTAACAGCGATACGGTGTGCCAGCCCATGGCTCAAGTATTCTCGAATGCTGAAGGCCACTTCCGGGGTATGTTCCTGGTTGAAACAGGTCGCGGGTGCCCAGCGGGCTGCCGTTTCTGCGCCATAGGTTTCTCACGTCGGCCAGCGTGTTTTTTTACCGCTGCTCAAATTCTGGCTGCGGCCCGTCCAGGAATCGAGAGTAATCAGCGGATTGGCTTGGTGGGCGCAAGCCTCGCGTGGCATCCAGAGCTGCCGCTGATCATTGATGCGTTGGCGCGTTGCGGCGCCGATCTATCGCCAGCCTCGCTCGATCCGCGCGCGCTGGCAGGTAAAAGCGGTCCGGCTCTCATCGCCCAACTTGTCCGCGGCGGCAGTCGAACGGTCACGTTGGCCCCTGAAACTGGGTCGGAACGACTTGCACGGGTTATCAATAAAACCACGGGTCAGGAATCCCTTGAGTCCGCGGTGCGACTTCTCGGCGAGGCCGGAATTTTGAACCTTAAACTGTACTTCATGTACGGATTGCCCACCGAACAGGACGAGGACTTACAGGCCACGCTCGCCCTCGTTGGCCGGGTGCAGCAGTGGTTGCTTGCCGGTCATCGAAAGAAGGGCCGCACCGGGCAGATCACGGTTTCGATCAATCCCTTTATCCCGAAACCGCACACGCCCTTTGAAACGAGTTCTATCCCATCCCTCAAGGAATTGCGACGCCGAAAAACGCTCCTTGAAGGAGGGTTGCGGCGTCTTGGGGGAGTGACGATCTCGGGGGAATCACCGCGCGCAGCGATACTCCAGTGCCTGTTGGATCGAGCCGACGAGCGCTTCGCGGATCTCCTCCTTGCCTGCAACGGCGCATGGCCGCCCTCGCAGGCAATGCTCGAGGAATTTATTCCCGGTTGGGAGAGGCTCGTTTTTGAACCGTGGCCTGCCGATAGCACACCACCCTGGCGAATCGTTGATACCGGCGTTGCTTCAGTCTATTTGGCAAGCGAACGCCAACGCGCCTGTAGCGAACTTACAACACCGCCGTGTCAACCGGACATCTGTCGAGCTTGCAAAGCATGTTGAGTAGACGGGGGCAATCCGTTTTATCTGAGAACACTATTAAGATAATTTCTTATGGTAATTCAATTCATTAAAGCTTCAGGAATCGTCAAAAAATGGCCTGATATCAGAGGGGAGCGATGTGTTGTGAAAAGGGTGCGCCGCTCATCGTGGTTTGAAGACGAATCACGATAAATTGATACCGAGAAACAAGAAGATTTTCCTTGCATCGTGACGAGATTTGTCATATAGAACCGCACATAGAGGAAAAGTTACCTCTTTTGACAAGGAGTGAGACCATGGCCATGACCAAGGCTAACATTGTTGAAGAGGTGCACAAGAGGGTAGGGTTCCCCAAGAGTCAGGCGTCGGAAGTTGTCGAAATGGTCTTCGAAACCATGAAGGCGACGCTGGAACGAGGAGAAAAATTAAAGATCTCCGGATTCGGCAATTTTACTCCCCGGAATAAGAAAACTCGCGTCGGGCGCAACCCAAAAACAGGCGAGGCAATTGAGATCTCGGCGCGCCGGGTAGTGACCTTCAAGGCGAGCCCGGTGCTTAAGTCTCGGATGAACGAGACATCAGCATAGCGTTTTTCCCTGCCTGGATTTCTCGGCTCTCACGATTCAATATTCAATGAGGTTGAAGTATATGCTCCGCGTGCGGTTGCACAACGAACTATCGTGCGCACCGTGGACAGTGATAATTTTCTTATGTTACGATTAGGTCACGCATTCGGCTATCGTTAATTCTGGCGATAACTTGAGATTTGTGGTTGATTGACCTATATACGGAACGTGTCTCGTTGAGGAGCTGATCGTGGGAACGTTCGACGGCAAACTGGTGGTGCTTGGGGTGAGCGGGGGGATTTCAGCCTACCGCACCTGTGAGCTTGCGCGGTTGCTGGTTAAAGACGGTGCGGTGGTGCAGGCAATCCTCACCGACTATGCTGCGCAATTTGTTGGGCCGATTACCTTTCAAGCCCTGACCGGTCGTCCGGCCGAGGTAGGCCAGGGAGGTCGCCTCGCGGCCGCCGGTATGCATCATATCGATCTGGGACGCGATGCACAGCTTATCGTAATTGCACCGACGACCGCCAATACCTTGGCAAAGATAGCAAACGGCCTGGCCGACAACCTGTTGACCACCACGGTGCTTGCGAGCACCTGTCCGGTCCTGCTAGCCCCGGCCATGAACGTTCGTATGTGGGAAAACTCAATCACTCAAGAGAATGTCACTCGACTGAAACAAAACAAGCGGTTTTATTGGGCCGGGCCGCAACCGGGACTTCTCGCCTGCAACGAACAGGGCGTCGGTAAAATGGAAGAGCCCTTGGTTATTTGGGAGATAGCCCGATCGTTAGTTGCCAAGCATGATCTGAGCGGAAAACGTTTTTTAATTACGGCCGGGCCAACGCGTGAGGCTCTTGATCCGGTGCGTTTTGTCTCAAACCGATCGTCAGGAAAAATGGGCTATGCTCTTGCATCAGAGGCCCGGCGGCGCGGCGCGGCGGTAACCTTGATCTCTGGGCCCACGGCTCTCCCGTACCCGTGGGGGGTTACCGTGCAGCCGGTGATGAGCGCGGCCGAAATGGCCAAGGCCGTCAAGGCCAAGCTTGCTGACTGCGAGGTCTTGATGATGGTTGCTGCGGTTGCTGATTTTCGTCCCCAGAAGATTGCTCAAAAGAAAATAAAAAAGGAAAAAGGCCTTTCATACATTACCTGGGAGGCCACCGAAGACATATTGGCTTCGCTTGCCAATACCCGAAGGGGGATTTTTAAAGTAGGCTTTGCCGCCGAAACCGAAAACCCGATTGATTTGGCGAGATCGAAATTAATACAGAAAAAGCTTAACTTGGTGGTCGCAAACGATGTGACGGCGCCCGGGTCTGGCTTTGAGGTTGATACCAACAAGGTTTACCTGGTCGAAGAAGACAGAGACGAGGAGCTCCCGCTTCTTGCCAAGGAGGTGGTTGCCAACCGCATTCTCGATCGCATTGCAGAACTCATCTCAACGAAATCTAAAAAACGTTAACCTTAACCAACCCCCCCCATAATGACTCTGCCGATGCGATCGTTAATGTTGATGGTAAGTTTTATATTAATTACCTGAACTAGTAGGGCAACCAATGGAAAAAATTCCACGATCCAGAAATAATGATTACTCAGATGAAATGGCGAAAAAGCGTCAGGAATTTCTAGAGGGAAAAACTGGGAAAAAATTGATTCATACCAAGAACTATTCCTTTGATCCTGGTATGTTGCCTGGAAATATAGAGAACTTTATTGGCGTGGCGCAGGTGCCTATGGGGATTGCCGGACCAATTCTTATACAGGGGGAACACGCACAGGGAGAGTTCTATGTACCGCTTGCAACCACAGAAGGAACCCTCGTTGCGAGTTATAACCGAGGTATGAAGATTACCTCCATGAGCGGGGGCATACGAACAACGATTTCAGGGGATGCAATGCAACGTGCGCCTGTTTTTATCTTCAAAGATGCTCGGCAAGCGCGCGACTTCGGCGTCTGGTTAAAAGAGAACTTTAGTGAAATTAAAAACCAAGCGGAAGCAACCACAAAAATCGGCAAACTCATCGACATTGAACAGTACCATGCCGGCAAGTTTTTGTTCCTTCGTTTTAATTTTACGACCGGTGATGCTGCAGGTCAGAACATGACCGGAAAAGCTACATTTTTTGCCTGTGAATGGATACGTGCCAATTACTCCCCCGCAAGAAACTATATACTGGATTCAAACTTTGCCACCGATAAAAAGGCCTCCATGATTAATTCCCTTCGGACAAGAGGCAAGCGGGTCACGGCCGAGGTCACCATACCGCAAGAAATCGTGAGACGTGAGATGAACTCCTCTCCGTTTCGGCTTCAATACGGTCTGAGGGTTTCTACCATTGGCAGTTTCATGTCTGGCGCTGTCAATAATGGGCTTCATTCCGCCAACGCTATTACGGCGATGTTTATTGCTACCGGGCAGGACGTAGCAAATGTTTCTGAATCTTCGGCGGCAATTGCGTATGCGGAAACCACCAAGGAGGGAGATTTCTACTATTCCATAACCATTCCATCTCTGATAGTCGCAACCTACGGCGGAGGGACCGGACTTGCAACGCAAAGAGAATGTCTGGAAATGCTTGACTGTTACGGAAAAGGCAAGGTGAAGAAATTCGCCGAAATTGTTGCGGCAACAGTGCTGGCAGGTGAAATTTCTCTCATGACCGCGGTGGAAGTTGATACATTGGCTCGGACCAGTGAATGGGTTGACAGTCATGAAACCTACGGGCGTAATAGAGGACCGTGACAGAGAATCAGATTAGGTGTCCCAGGAAAGACGTGTTGAGGTGCAGGCGGCTCCTTCCCAACTTTTACTTAGCGTCTCGCACTTAAGATTTTTCGCCCCACATATTTCCGTGGTTCGCTCTATCCATCCAATGAGCATGCAATGGACAGGAGCATACTGCGGATCAAAATCAAAAATTTTGTAAACAGCTTGGGTTTCCGACTCTAAGACGATTTCCACCCTGCCGAAATCAAAAAAGTTCCGAACAAGAACGCTAATCCTTTTGATATAGGTAAGTGGACTACCCTTTTTTAAGATGCCCACATACAACGTGGTCATGAGGGCCTGGCCGTATAGCCGGCCCCATTCCTTAACAGCCTCAAGGTCCTTTTTTCCAATAACTTCATAAACCGCCGTTAAACAGTGCCTGAACGTTTCGTAGGGATACCAGATATTAGGTAAGATTCTTTGGCTGATGATTTCCCGATCTTCAGGTGTCAGGTACGTATCGAAAACGCCGGTTTTGTTGGCTCGTATAGTCTTCACAAATTCGACAAAAATCGAACCCTTTACCCTCACGCCGGTCTCCTACACGGTAGCTCCGTATTGAAACTGACAATACGAAATACTATGTGACTATTAATCCCTTGGTATTTCTTAAAGTACTATAACACAAAAAACAACGAACGCACTTTTTCTTCGGTACTTTTGAAGACGATTACGATAGTTTGACAGGCTCGTGGCTTTAAGTACAATGAAATCCTACCGTTCACAAAGGGGGCGCCGTGCCCGAGGTGAATTCAGGCCACCAGTTACAGAGCAGACTTACAGCCCTTATTGTTGGTCTTTGGTGCGTTGTCTCTTTGGTGTCTCTTGGCTTGGCTTTTCAGGTTTTTTCTCTCAGCAGTGACCAGAAAACCTATTTTACGTTTATCCTCTTAATAGGTGCTGCCGGTGTTGCTGCTCTTTCGATCTGGCGCGTGCGAGGGCTTTGCCAAACGTTGGTCGGATTCGTTCGGGCTAAACGATCCGATCGAGCGGATACGAGGGTGGTATCGGAGGCGCAGGGGCTCTACCGCAAGGTCGGGTTGATGGGCATTCTAGGGCCAATTCTTGTACTGCCGGTCACCGGGTTTATGGTGCAAGGCATTGTCGGCGCCCCCAGCGGATTAATCTTCTTCATGATTGTCATGGGACTCTTTGACGCCATGTTCATGGGTACGTGCTGTTTGGTCTTGACTCAGAAATGGGTGGGTGAGACTCAGGAGCTGGCCGCCGGCTATCCGATCAACGGTCAGTTCAGCCAGCGGATTTCTTTAAAAGTGAAGTTGATGATCATGGGGCTTTCACTCGCGGTCCTCCCGACCCTGGTCGTTTGCTCGATGGCGTATATTGGGGCGGATCAGTTGCTTTCGAGCGTGGGCGCCGCCAAGCTGAATGCGGATGCCGCGAACGGCTCATTATTCAGTCTGATGGTCGTCGTCTTTTTGGTGACTGCGGTGATTGCGTCAAGCACCGGCGTGATAGTGGTGACGAGCATCGACGGCAATATACAAAACCTGGTTCGGATAACTACCGAAATGAGCAAGGGCGATCTCTCGGCCGCTATGCCGGTGGTCGGGGACGACGAGCTCGGGACGCTGAGAGCAAATCTGCAGACCATGGTTGAAAACGTTCGTCGGCTGGTGACCGTAATCAACGAATTGTTCAACGCTGTCGCGAGCGCCGGCAGCCAGCTGCTGCAGAAGACCTCGGCAATTTCTTCGGATTCTAATCTCCAGCTCCGTTCGGCCGAAAGCGCGACCAGATCTCTCGGGGAACTTAGCCAGAATGTGCAGATGCTCTCCGAAACCGTACAGGCCTTGACCCACTTATCCCAAGAAGCGATAGAAGCATCCACTAAAGTTGGTGAAGGTTTCGCGAGCGTGCAGAGCGACATGAACACCTTACAGACGACCGTATCGCAGACCGGCGAGCTCGTTGAGCGTTTTACGCATTCGATTCCCGAAACGGCTGCCAACATGGAGACGCTCACCGAGGGCGTCACCCGCTCCGCCCAATCTCTGGCGGACATGGAACGTTCGATTTCGATGGTTTCCAGCAGCGCCAACGACACGGCTCAAATCGCCCAGGTGGCTATCGACATGGCCCAAAACGGCGCGGCATCGGTGCGTCGAACCATCGAAGGTATGGATCGCATCGTGGCTTCCACCGGCGAGGCTTCCAATGTGATCGTCGGGCTGGGTACCCATGTCGAGGCGATCGGCGGAATCTTGGTGGTAATTCAAGAGATCGCAGACCAGACCAACTTGCTGGCCCTGAATGCGGCTATCATCGCCGCGCAAGCTGGTGAGCATGGGCGTGGTTTTGCCGTGGTCGCTGACGAGATTCGTTCGTTGGCCGAACGGACCTCTTCCTCGACGCGCGAGATCGGCCAAATGATAGCGGGAATTCAAGGCGCCTCCGAAGAAGCAATCAAGGTCATCCGGAGCGGCGGAGCGATCGTCAATGAGGGGGTAGCGCTGGCCCAACAAGCGGGCAACTCACTTAACCAGATCCTGGTGAGTGTCCAGAAGGCCGCCGAGAATGTTGGGACCATTGCGAATTACACCGACGGACAGGCGCGTTCGAGCTCGCTGGTGAGTGGTGAAATCAATAAACTTGCCGATATGGCGCAGATCATTTCTAAAGCCGCCTCGGAACGGTCGCAGATCGGCGTGGATCTCCAAACGGCTTTCCGCGAGACGCTCAAGACCACCCAGACGCTGGGCAAGCAAGTTAACCAACAAGCCCAAGAAAACCGTCAGTCCGTGACGGCCGTGGCCTCTATCAGCGAGGCCGTAAACCGCGCCGCAAAGGCTCTCACGGAACAATCAACGGTTACTGAGGGCGTCCTCCATGCCGCAGAACAGATCGGCGCAATGGCCAATAACCATCAGCGCACGGCAGCGGAGATCGGTGAACTGACCCAGGCCCTGGAAGAAAAAAGCAAGCTGCTTCAGGGCGGGATCGGTGACTTCAAAGTGTAAGAGATTCTTGCCGAGCAACTAGAGATTGTAGCGAGCAAAGCAAAGCTGAGCGAGGTATATAAGAGATTGTTGACGAACGAAGTGAGGATTACAAACTCTTATCCACCGGACAATCTCTTGTCCCTTTAGGGGCGCGAGGCTTAGAATCTCTTACCCCTTTAGGGGTAAGAGACCGTAACTCCCTGCGTACACGATATCCTCTAACCCCTGTCGCTTCGCTCCAGGGATAAGAGACTGTAAGCTCGCTCCGCGAGCTAACAGTCTCTAACCTTTGTGGTATCGTTCGATCTCGGCGACGATACGAGAGAGTGCCTCGGAAGAGTTGTACGGTGGCTGCACCGTAAGCAATGGCCCTTTGCGGCCCTCGGCCGATCGAATGCCGATCACCCTGCGCTGGGTGAAAAGCTGCACGGCATTTCGCAGAACATCACGTGAGATGGATTCGGCGAGCAGCAACTCGCCTTGCACATAGAGCCGGTCACCGAGACGCATGGCTTTTACCAAAAAATCTTTCTCGGTCAGCGGTTCCTCCAAGAGAAAGATGAGGCTGCGTGCCGCCAGCCAATAGGCTTCGACGAAATGTTCGAGCGCCGCTTTAAAAAGCATCCGCCGCTCGATGGCCTCGGGCACCTTAACCACGAATTCA
This sequence comes from uncultured delta proteobacterium, assembly GCA_963754925.1. Lineage (GTDB taxonomy): Bacteria > Myxococcota > B64-G9 > B64-G9 > B64-G9 > CAVWHX01. The sequence continues at coordinate 245,890 of CAVWHX010000003.1, read as the reverse complement.
GCCTCCTCACGGATAACCCCTTCGTTGAGCAGATCGCGCTTGGCTTCCTGGACCTGATTTTCAAAGTGCTTCTCGGAACGGAACAGAAACTCAAATCGAAACAACTCAAACAGGTCGCGAATGCGCTCGCGCAAGGCCTCCATCGGAACAACCGCGACCGTGAAGGACTCCAATGCGAGTGCAAAGATCCCGGCCGGCACAAAATGGTGGATAAGGTTGTTGCGATAAAAATCTAGCGCCAGACGCTTTTGCTCGACCGGCGAGTAAACCAGCTCGAATCCGGTGTCCTGGATACGGATCAGCCCATCATGTGAGAAACGCGTCGCCGCCTCAATCAGTGCGCGTTTAAAGTCACCCAAGGTGTGCGAAAAACGAGCCGGTCCTCTGTGACGAATCCATGCGGCGGCCCACAGAGTGCGTTCGAGCAAGTCTTCTTGCGATACGCCCCGCCGCCGGTGCGTCAGCAGACAAAACGCCAGGAGGGCCGAGGGGGTGACCGTCGTCACCTGGTTGATATTAAATAAAATCTCGTGGGCCAGCTCCTGCGTAAGATCGCGGCGTTGCTCCTCGGTTAAGCTGATCTCCCCCGACTTGTTTCCCAATATGTCGCGGACTGATATCGTATCGCCAATCTGGACATATATTTTCCCATATTTTGATTTAAGGGCGCTGCCCGACTTAACCAGGTTGGCAACATTCTCTTGCGATTTTTCACCGCCCTTGAGTTCCTGCAGGTACGCGCGGCTCTCAACAACCTTTTCGTAATCGATCGAAATAGGGATAAACTGGAGATCGGGGGCGGTACCTTCCGAGAATGCTTGTAGCAGCCACGAGAGGATCCCGTACCGAGGAGTCAAGAGCTTACCCGTGCGGCTGCGGCCACCCTCGATGAAAAACTCAATCGGAAATCCTTCCTTCATGACGTGGCGTAGGTAGGTGCGGAACACCACCGGGTAGAGTGGGTCGCCTTTGAACGAGCGGCGCATAAAGAATGCGCCGGAATGGCGGAAGACTGGACCCAGAGGCCAAAAGGATAAGTTCTCCCCGGCGGCTATGTGCGGGAGCGGCAGCAAGTATCTCAGGCAGAGCTGACTGAGAATGAGATAGTCGACATGGCTCTTATGGCTTGGGCAAAAAACGACGGGAGCGCGGCGGATGGCGTTACGAATTTTATCGAACCCTTCCTCGTCAACCACGATACCTTCAAAAATGCGCTTCCAGAAGAGGTTGAGGGTCTTGTCGAAGTATATTGGCCATAGGATACGCGGCTCAGCCGCGATCTCGTCGACTTGGTCATGAGCCTGCTTGCGCAGGGCCTCGGCACGAGCCTCATCGCCGTTACTGGTGGAATGAATGACCTGTTGAATGCGCTCGTCTGAGAGGATCTCACGCTTAAATTCGGCGGGGGGGCGTATGCGGGGACCGGTGACCTCGAGCACTTCCAGAGACAGACGCTCGGCAAGGACCCGTTGCAGCCTTGATGACCACACGTCGGGATCGCCTGACGATTGCTCTTTAAAAAGTCGGCTAGGTTGATCGGTTCGGCAAACTTAACCTGCATCAAGCGATTAAAGCGCAGCAAGAGGTACAACGAACGCAGCAACCCGGGCGCCTCGGGCACACCGAAAATGGTATCGGCCACATTTTTAGCTTCGCGTTCGGGGTGTTTGTTCCAGATAATGACATGCGGTAGGAGAAAGATTGGCTTTTGTAGTTGGGTTTGAATCTTGAGCACCACGGCGAGGAGATCTTTTTGCGGTTGCTCCTTCGGGCTCATCAGGGTGTTCGGCCGATCGAGGCACAGTAAGGCGGACTGACCAGAGGACACGGTCTCGGCTAATTGGCGCTGAGGGAGATCTTCGCCCTCGGCTTCAAGATCTCCTTGGCTTTCGTCGCTGAGGGTGCGCATGCGCCGCAGCAAGATGCCGACCGGTTGCAAAAAGATAGGGTCAACACCTTCCACGAAGCGCGCCAAGGGAAAGTTTTGTTTCAGACAAAGGTAATTGAGATATAAGAGGTGCAATACATTGGACGAACGAGCCAGGTATACCAGCGGTCCCTGTGTTGCCAGTTCGCGAATACGCTCGGCCGCCTCGGGAGGAAATTTAATTTGGTCGAAGAACTGTTTAAAAAACGCCCGCAACAACGGGCCATAGGAGTCGTGCATCCCTAACGCTGGAAGAATGTGATGCGTATTACTGGTGGACTGCTCGATCATATCCTTTTGCTTCCGAGATCCAAGCAATGCCTCTGACTTGGCTTCGCTTTTCAAGTACCAGGTCACCGGTAATGTATCACTTGATCGGTTGAGATGCGATTACAAGGAGGCTTTGAAAGCTTTGGATGGTCTGAATACCACCGTTTGCTTGGCCGGAATGCGGATCTCTTGGTTGGTACGCGGGTTCCGGCCCGTGCGGGCTGCGCGCTTTCTGACGACGAAAATGCCGAAGCCCGGAAAGGCAATACGCTTGCGCTTCTTCAATCCTACACGGAGCTGTTGGAAAAGAGCGTTGATGATCTCTTCAACAGCCCGTTTGCTGAGGTCGCGTCCCACGGTATTGGTCACGGCGGTTATCAGTTCGGCTTTGGTCATACGTTCTCCTCTGGTATGAGAAAATAAAAGGTTAGGAACACCGTATCGTAACTTTTGCCTTGGGTAATCTAAGCAATATTAACAGGAAATATAGATAGCCTAAGGAAGACAGGCTGTCAACTGGAAATATTTCACCCGTTTTCCGCTATACGTTGACTGAAGGGACGAGGCTTGTAATAATCGCGATCGATGTATGGAGTCACCTAATCTACGCTACGGTGAAAGATGATTGACGAAAAAGAACTCGTGTTGCCGGGAGCCGCTCATGCTGGAATATAAGGTTGTCGAATGCAGCACCGTGACCGACGAGCACCTAGAGAAAATTGTTAATGATTTTGTCCAGCAGGGCTGGCAACTCGAGGGTGTTCATTTTGCCATGCGTGAATCATCGAAACGACCGGCGATGGCGTTTGTCTTTTTTACGCGCCAAGCCGGGAAATCCGGCGACGCGGACAGCCGCACTGGGGGAGAAGCGTGATGGCGATCTTGCAGATAGCAAAACTCGGTGAAGCGGTGTTGCGAAAGAAAGCTCGGCCAGTGACGAAAGAGGAAATTGGCACGGCACCGTTCCAGACGTTTCTCGACGACCTGCTCGAGAGCATGAACTTCCATGACGGGGTAGGGTTGGCGGCGCCCCAGGTGTTTCGTTCGCAGCGGGCGATAGCGGTGGAGGTGCCACCGGAATTGGATGAGTTGGGTGTGGGTGTGGCGCCTTGCGTTTTTATCAATCCTGAGGTGACCGTTGTCGGGGAGCAGACCGAGGAAGACTGGGAGGGCTGCCTTTCTCTCAAAGACTTGCGCGGGCTCGTCGTGAGGCCGCACGCCATTAGGTTTAGAGCGCTGGACCGAGCGGGCAATCGGCTGGAAATGGAGATCAAAGGATTTCCAGCACGGGTGCTGCAGCATGAGGTGGATCATCTTGATGGTATCGTTTTTGTAGATCGGATGCCGGATCTGATTTCGCTGGCGTTTGCCCGTGAACTGGAGCGCCGGAACGTGGCCGAGGATGATCGTCGCTCGTTGGATGAGGGTGAGCATGGGTCCTGATGTGGTGAACTCGCTCGGTGCCTTCGCACGGTTACTCATGCGGGTGCGTCAGTTTTTTGATTGCCGTGATTTTATCGAGGTGTTCACTCCAACACTCGTACGAGCGCCGGATCCGGCTCTGCATATAGAAAGTTTCCGCAGTGAGTTGCGGTTGCCCGACGGAGAAGCGTTAACGCTGTATCTGTCGACCTCTCCTGAGTTTCACATGAAACGGATGGTAAGCGCAGGCTGTGCGCGTATCTATCAAATTGCGCATTTCTTTCGAAACGGCGAACTGACGCGGCTGCATAACCCGGAATTCATCGGGGTGGAGTGGTATCAGGTGGGCGCGTCGGTCGAAAACATGATGGAGCAAACCGAGGAATTGGTCCGCGAGGTGGCGGCTTCGCTTCCGGGTGGGCACGTGATTCAACGCGCCGGAGTAGTCATCGATCTCAGTCAGTCGTTTCAGCGCATGAGCGTGGAGCAGTCACTACGAGAACTGGCGCAGGTTAAGGTTCCGGCTGACTGGAACGAAGCGGGCCTTCGCGATGCGCTCGGCAAGGCGGGTTTGAGGATAGGGAGGGACGATACTTTCGATGATCTGGTCAACCGCGCCCTGATAGAACGGGTTGAGCCGAAACTGATGGAGCGTGGGCCGGTTTTTTTATACGATTATCCAGCGCCCATGGCTGGGCTGGCACGATTGCGTCCCGAGCGACCAGTGGTTGCGGAACGGTTCGAGTTGTACATTGGCGGCCTAGAGCTTTGCAACGGGTACGGTGAGCTTACCGATCCGCGTCAGCAGCGCGCACGCTTGGTCGAGCAAATCGAAGCGCGCGTCCAGTGCGGCAAACCGCGGTTGCCGTTGGATGAAGCGTTCCTCTCCGCTCTTGAGCACGGCCTGCCGGCCTGCAGCGGCAACGCGCTCGGCCTGGATCGCTTAGCCATGCTGTTGTTCGGTAAAGAACGCATTGAGCAGGTGCAGCCCTTCCCGCTTGCGGCGGAAGTTAATCACTCGTCGTGACGTTAGGGGATGGATTCTAATCCCAAGGCTACGAACCGAGGCGCCGGATGAATCCGCGCAAGCCTGAGAAAAGCCGCCGACGCGTATCTTGTTGTTCCGCGGTTGGCGTGAAGGGCACGGTGTGATCGTCATTCGCCGCAATCGGGGTCAGGCCGATGTCCTCGGCGGTAGTAGGGGTGCGCGCCTGCATCTTGACTTGCATGGGTTGGTTGGTGCCGAGCAATCGGGCCGACACCTCCATCAAGGACTCCTGGTTGAGCGAAAGCTTAATGGCCAGCTTAACCTGCCCGGTCGGCGCCCTGGGAAAGCCGCTGATCACAAACGCTCCCAAAAACTCGTTCTCGATGGTGCGGTTCGATTCGCCCTGATACAAAGCGATCTCGATCACCTGTTGGTCAGCGCGCGTGGTGGCTATCCCGATCTCGCGCTCGGCAGGTAGCGGCGTATTGGCGGCCAAGAGCACTTTCATTGCGCCGTCGGGTTGGCGGCCGCCGATACTCATGGGCAAGACGTCGATGAGCCGAATACTGGTGTGCGTACCCAGGGAGTGCCCCATGAGGGCGGCGCCGCAGGCAACCACCTCGTCCGGATGGACCCCCTTACTCGGCGCCCGGCCAAAGAACCGGCTGATCTTTTCTACCACCAGCGGAGCGCGGGTTTGACCCCCGACCAATAGAATCGATTCGATCTTCTCGGGAACCAGCTTGGCCGAATCGAGCACCTCCAGGCATACCTCAACCGTGCGGTTGACCAGATCATCGGTGAGCCGGTTGAGTTGGGTGCGCGTCAGCTCTGTTTTAAAGTCTCTGAATTTACCTTTTGAAATGGTGATATACGGCAATTCTATCTGGGCTGTGGTCTTGCTGGATAGCTCGATCTTGGCCTTTTCAGCGGCGTCTTTCAGGCGTTGGGTGATGACACTATCGCACTGGAGGATTTCAGATTGGGTGCGCTCGTATTCACCCAATATATAGTCGACGATGCGTGCATCGAAATCAACGCCGCCCAAAAAAGTATCGCCGCCGGTTGAGAGCACGCGGAAAACATTTTCGTACAGCTCGAGGATCGAAGCGTCAAAGGTGCCGCCGCCGAGGTCATAGACCAGGATTCGTTTGTCGAGGCCCTTGTTGAGACCATAGGCGAGCGCGGCAGCCGTCGGCTCGTTGATGATCCGGACCACCTCGATGCCGGCGATGCGGCTGGCTTCACGCACGGCTTCGCGCTGGTTCTCGGTGTAGTAGGCCGGAACGCTAACAACGGCCATGTAAATGTTCTGCTTGAAGTATTCGCAGACGTTGCGGCGCAACTCATTGAGGATTAATGCCGATACCTGGGGGAGTCTAAAAACCCGCTGGCCGGCCTTTGCGCCGATCTCCATGTTGTCCAGGGGCACCACCTCGTATGAGAAATACTTTGAAAGAGCGGTAACTTCCTCGGAGTAAAAGCGCCGGCCAATGAAACGCTTTGCGCCGTAAATGGTGTTCGTTGGATTGATCAGAAGCTGCTTGCGAGCTTCTTCACCGACCAGCAGGCGACCTTTTTCATCGATGGCGACAATTGAAGGAATAGTGCGCAGGCCCAAGCGGGAGGGAATTACTTTAGGATAGTCCTCTTGCACCACCGCCACGCATGAATAGGTGGTGCCCAGGTCAATGCCCATGATCAAGTTTGACTGGGGCAGGTTGGCGGGCGGGAGTTCGGCCTCGGGTGGAAGCCTGTTGAAGTCGGACGTATCGGGCATGCAGCCCCTCCAGAGAAATTAATTATCTATCCAGTAGATGCAACTGTCAAATGCGCAACCGATTTCAAATACGATAACGGTGCCGTCGAACGAGCGGCAGTGGGTCACTACCGAACGAGTATCGTTGATGACGGTGGGGCAGTTTGCTGTTATGCTCGGGAATTCAGCAGGCGTTCGATCAGGTCTGCGAACCCCTCAGGAGAAAAGAACATATAGTCGCAATCCCCAAATGAGACCGTATTGCCGTTTTTGATATAGACGGGATTGCCGGCTTCAACCGCCTCTCCGTTGATGTAGGTTCCATTTTCGGAGCCGGCATCGCCGAGACGATAGGATTTCTGTTCGTTATCAAAGGCAATGAAGGCATGGCGCGCCGAGACGGTCGCATGATTGATCGAAAGATCCCTGTCGGGACCGCTGCCGACGAGCAGCTTGCGCGGTTGGTTTGGATTCGTTGGGACCTTCGGCGTACTCGGCGCGAGCACCCGGTACGCGTTGAGCGCGGCCGGGTTAGTGCTGAGATCTTCTTTGCTTCCGCCGCCATTATTTTCAAGGAAAAGAAAAAATGGGTCGGTGTACGTCGTAAGAAATTTTTCTCGACCCACCTGTCGTAGTAGATCTACGTATTGTCGAACCATTTCCATCTCTGGCTCCTGTGATGCCCTGAACAATACCAGTGGTTGTCGAGCTTACGGTTGTTGCTATTAGTTATCAATACGCTACTTAAAAACAGCAGCAATTGCAACATTATTCCACATAAAGCAGCCGGTTACCGATCCCGTCGGCACCTTAACATCGGTCAGCGTAATTAGAGATTGACCGGCCAAGAACGTTGGATGATGTCCAGACATCTTCCAGAGTCAGGATTGATCCGGATCAACGCTCCTTGGAGACGTACCCCTTGACGGGCCACCTGAAACCCGGTTGGCAACTTCGTTAGAAAACGCTCGATGGCTTCTCTCTTGCTTACCCCGATGACCGAATCCGTGGGTCCGCACATGCCTAAGTCGGTCTGATAACCGCTGCCGCCGGCAAGTACCTCGGCGTCCGCCGTGGGTATGTGCGTGTGCGTGCCTACCATGACTGAAATCCGGCCGTCCAAGTAGTGGCCCAGAGCGCGCTTTTCGCTGGTGGCTTCGGCGTGGAAATCTACCAGGGTGATGGCAGTCTGCTCGCGAAGTATGGGTAACGCTCTATCGGCGCAGCGGAATGGGCACGGCAGGGGGTTCATAAACAGGGTCCCCTCCAGATTGAGTACCCCCACGGGCACACCATCTTTGCTGATGAAAACGCCATGACCACGGCCCGGCGTGTGTTCAGGATAGTTAGCAGGCCGGAGCAGCCGTGGTTGCGAATCGATGAAGGCAACGATCTCTTTGTGTTTCCAGATATGATTACCTGACGTCAATACGTCTATCGGCAGTTGCAGGAGCTCGTTTGCTTCCTGGGGCTTCAACCCCAATCCGCCGGAAGCGTTTTCAGCGTTGACGACCACGAACTGAGCCCCCGACTCAGCAATCAGACGCGGAAGATAGCTGGCTAACGCCTGCCGGCCCGGTTTGCCGACCACATCGCCCAGCGCAAGAATCGTGAAACTCTTGCTATTTGGCATACTCAACCGCCCGGGTCTCTCGGATGACCGTCACCTTGATCTGACCTGGATAGGTCAGTTCTTTCTCAATCTTGGTGGCGATATCTTTTGAGAGCAACATGGCCTCTTCGTCGGAGACTTTGCTGTTTTCGACGATAACGCGAATCTCGCGGCCCGCCTGAATGGCAAAGGCTTTCTCGACCCCGCGGAATGAGCGCGAGATGCGCTCGAGTTCTTCCAGGCGTTTGACATAGGTCTCAAGCATCTCACGCCGGGCGCCGGGGCGGGCGCCGCTTAATGCGTCCGCTGCCTGAACCAGAATGGCTAGCACGGTCTCGGGCTTTTCCTCTTCGTGGTGAGCGCGAACAGCGTGAATGATCTTCGGCGACTCGCCATATTTTTTGAGCAAATCGGCCCCAATCATGGCATGCGAGCCTTCGACCTCATGATCGATCGCCTTACCGATGTCATGCAGGAGTCCCGCGCGCTTGGCGTGGCGCGGATTCATGCCTAACTCGGCTGCCATGGCCCCGGCCAAAAAGCCAACTTCGATCGAATGCTGCAGTTGGTTTTGGCTATAGCTGGTGCGATACTTCAGCCGTCCGAGATACTTAACGACCTCGCTATGAATACCGTGGATACCGAGCTCGAAGGTGGCGCGTTCGCCCGCTTCCTTGATGGCCTGATCGAGCTCCTCGGTGGTCTTGGCCACGATCTCCTCGATGCGCGCCGGATGAATGCGACCGTCGGCGATGAGTTTTTCAATGCTTATCCGGGCAACTTCGCGCCGTATTGGATTGAAACCAGAAATGATAACCGCCTCGGGGGTATCATCGATGATCAAATCCATTCCCGTGGCTGCCTCCAGCGCTCGGATGTTGCGGCCTTCGCGGCCGATGATCCGACCCTTCATCTCATCGGTCGGGAGGTGGACGACCGAAACGGTGGCTTCGGAAACGTAGTCTCCGGCGTAACGCTGAATCGCGGTGGCCATGATCTTCTTAGCCCGCTTATCGGCTTCATCGCGGGTTTCTTCTTCGATCTGTTTTATTTGCTTGGCCGATTCATGGCGGGCATCCTCAACGATGCGCTCCATCAACATTTTCTTGGCCTCGTCGGCAGTCATTCCCGCGATTCGTTCGAGCTGTCGCTGATATTCGTCGAGTAGTTGTTCGTATTTGAGCTCTTGATCTTTAGCCTGTTGTTCACGCTTGGCGATCTCTCGATCGCGACGCTTGAACTCGGCATCCTGACGGTCGATAAGATCGGCGCGCTTGTCCAGGGTCTCCTCGCGATGGTTGAGACGTTTCTCTTGATTGGCTAGCATGTTTTGCTTTTCGCGGATCTCTTCTTCTATCTCTCTCTTCAGGCGGTCGACATTCTCTTTGGCTTCGACCTCGGCCTTGCGCCGATCGAGATCGGATTGACGCTTGGCGGCTTCGATGAGGCTTTCGGCTTGGGTCTTGGCGCGGTTATACCCTGAGGTGGACTTGCGCGAGAGCACCAACCAGGTAACCAGGAAGCCGCCTAACAGTCCGAGCACCAACCCGAGCAATCCAACTAATGAGGCTACAAAGATATTTGACACGCTGCACCTCCTCCGGAGCTGTTGCCAGCCTGACCGGATGTTATGTAAACGTCGGCGGGCTCTGCCGACCTGACTTCCTTCTCCCGCGAAAGTTCCGCGAGGGACTTTCTGGGTTATTCTCTGTTTCGGGGTGCTACTGGCTAGAAAAGCCACCCTGCGGATTGTTCTCCGCCAGGGAGCGAGTGTCCCATACCAAACGACGAACGGTTCAGCCGCTGCTCGGGTATCGAGCCTTACGGGCTGAGCTCCCGAAATGAGAGCCGACCTTTGTGGCGTCCAACCATTGGTAGTCAGACTCCCAACTCAAAAGCAGAAAAAAAACCCACAAACGGGATCGTACGTTACTCCTCGGGTCACTCGCGTTTCCCCGATATATTTTAACCCGTCCTTATTACGACGGGACAGTTCGCAACAATTCCCCACCATGGCCGTTCGAGCGGATGACAAGGATGAACCCGGATTCCAAACAGGTGGGCGTACCGTGGCGACTTTAGGTGATCCCAACGGAGGGTTCGCACACCGCCGACAGAGGGCACTCCCCAGGTAGGCTTGTAGGTTCATACGTATACTTTCCGCTCGTCACGCACCCGGCAGGGGAATGATGATCAGCTATGGCGATCGGACGGTTTCCCTTCTCGACCGGATGATGTTCACAATATGTTTTATCTGATCGCGAACCTCATTGTGTAATTTGCCGTTTTGCTCCTGAAGCTTAAGAAGTCTATCGGCGATGTTCAAGGCTGCTAAAATCACCACGCTATGCGTTGAGACGGTCTTCGAATTTCTTTGTACCTCCGAGATGTTATCGTTGACAAACTCCGCTAACCGTTGAATGTATTCGTCGCCGTCCTCGCTTTTGACCTTGTATCGCTGTCCCAGGATCTTAACATCAATAGTCCGCATACCGATCGCTTAATCCTTTGGGGCGATGCGCCCACAACGGTAACTATAGGTTTTTCGAAGAGGACTTGTCAAGCACCTTGGGAGTGAGGCAACGCTATTGAATTCGATGAAGTTTGAGAAGGTTGGTGCTGCCCGGCTGGCCGATGGGAACACCGCACGCGATGACAACTTCTTCTCCGCTCCGGGCGTAGCCTCGTTCGACCAACGTATGGTTGACCTGCTGCATGATGCCATCGGTGGAACGTACCGAGGGAACTTTGACCGGTTCAACGCCCCAAAGGATCGCCATGCGCCGATAGGTTCCGGGGTGGGGCGTCAGCGCGATCAAGCGCGCTTTTGGTCGGTAGTCGGAGATCAGGCGTGCGGTGTTGCCCGATTCGGTGTAGGCCACGATAAGCCGTACGCCGGTATCTTCCGCCGCGACGACCGTAGCCTTACTGATGGCGTTAGGGAATAATGCCGGATCCTTGAGCAACCGCGGGCCGCCGGATCGGTAGCTGGCCGGGGAACGCTCGGCTTCACCAATGATGCGAACCATTATCTGCAACGCCTCGACGGGATACGCGCCAATAGCGGTTTCGCCCGAAAGCATCAACGCATCGGCTCCGTCGAATACCGCGTTGGCCACATCGGAGGCTTCGGCGCGGGTGGGCCGCGGACTGCGTATCATCGACTCCAACATTTGGGTCGCGACCACCACGATCTTGCCGCGAACATTGGCACGGGCGATGGCGGATTTCTGTATCGCGGGGACCTTTTCAGGCGGCAGCTCAACTCCTAGATCGCCGCGCGCGATCATGATGCCGTCGGATACATCAAGAATGTCGTCGAGATACTCCACGGCATCGGGATGTTCGATCTTAGCCAGCACCATGGTGTTGCCACGAGCCTTGCGAATCATCCGGCGCACCACCAACACATCTTCGGGCGAGCGAACAAAACTGACTGCGATGATATCAACGCCGAGCCGTTGCCCAAAGCGGATATCGCGTTTGTCCTTCTCGGTGATGGAAGCCGCGCTCAGGCGCACCCCAGGCAGATTGAGGCCGCTGTGATCCTTGACGGCGCCGCCGACCATGACCCGGGTGATGATGTCACGGCCTTCGACCTCGGTTACCCGTAACTGCAGGGCGCCATCCGCCGCCAGGATGCGATCGCCCTTCTTGACGTCTTTATAGAGGTTAGGGACCTGCACGCTGGCATGAAAGTCATCACCCACTACCGGGCGGGTCGTTAAGACAAAAGTCTCGCCGCTGCTTAGATGCGCTTCGCCGCCGTTGAACCGCCCCAACCGAATGCGTGGACCTTGGATGTCTTGGAGAATCGCCAGGGGGCGGTTGTACGATTTGGAGATCTGTCGCAGCCGACTTATGGTTTCAGCGTGGCTACGATAGGTGCCATGGGAGAAGTTGAGTCGAGCCACATCCATGCCGGCCAGGACGAGCTTTTTGAGTATCTCCAAAGCGGCGCTCGCCGGACCGACCGTGCAAACGGTCTTTACCTTGCGCATTGAGGTACCTCCGGTTGAACAGAGGAATGTTAGGCGTGCGTGAGAAAAGAAGTCAAGTTGCCGACCAGCGAGCACCAGAATGTTTTAGCTATCAATGAAAGATTTTTAGAAACGCCGGCGCGCGATTCGACGCTCACGGTGAAATGAGGCTTCGCTGTGCGGCTACTCCTCCTCATCATCTTCTTCTTCGGGTTCTTCGCTCCAGAGGTTTCCCTGATTGTCTTCTTCCTCAGCGTACGAATCCTCGTTAGTATTGGTCGAGGATAGCTCGTCGCTCTCCATGACAATCGAGAATCGAAACTTGCGCCTCAGACGTCGGAGATGGGTGATCAGCTCATCGACCGCACTCATGGCCATTTCAACGACCTCAGGGTCGGCCTTTGCCCCGCAATTCGGGCATACCAGCAGCGCTGGGTCCTTAAGCAGCTCCGCAACTTCATACTCAAAATCGGCCTCACATTGCACGCATTCGATCGAAATGGTCATCAGGGCGTCTCTCCTTCTCGATGCAAATGTATTTTTTGAATGAACCCGACACAACACCTATTTTTACACATACTGCAGAATCTATGAAGCCATGGTATAGTTCCTTTGCATCGGCAGCCCGAATGTTGTCAAGTAAAAATACGCCGAGACTGAACTCCTTCGATCGAGGCGCCGGATTCGCCTCACGTCAGGTAGGGGCCGTCATGAACCGGGCATATCTCGGGCCTTGTCTCCTGGTTGGTTTTGCTTGACAAGTTTGGTATGGCTTGCGTTACATACTACGCCCGCATGGGCAGGAGGAACTCTTGAAGATTCACGAGTACCAAGCCAAACGAATCCTCACGAGCTATGGCATTCCCCTGCCGCAAGGCATGGTCAGCACCAGTTCCGTCGCAACGGGAGAAGCTGCCGCCAAGCTCGGCGGTACGGTGGTCGTCAAAGCCCAAATTCATGCTGGTGGACGCGGTAAAGCCGGCGGCGTGAGACGAGCGAAAAACCCAGCCGAAGCGGCTACGGTGGCCGAACATCTGCTTGGCAAACCGCTGGTTACTGCTCAAACCGGATTACGCGGGCAAATGGTCGATGCGGTGCTGGTCGAGCAGGTCCACGAAATTGAGCGTGAACTGTATCTCGGCCTCGTGCTCGATCGGGCCGCGGCGTGCCTTACGATCGTTGCGAGCGCCAAGGGGGGGACCGATATTGAATCTGTTGCCCGCATCAATCCCACGGAGATCCTCCGGCTGCCGATTCATCCGCTGGTCGGGCTCATGTCGTACCATGGGCGACGAATGGGATTCGAATTGGGGTTAACCAAGGGCCAGATCAAAGAGTTAAACGCTGTCCTGTCCGGTATGTATCGAGCATTTTTCGAGCTCGACCTTTCATTGCTCGAGATCAACCCATTGGCGGTTACCACGACGGGCGCGCTTCTCGCTCTCGATACCAAGATGACCTTTGACGACAATGCTCTGTTCCGACACCCCGAGATAGAAAAGCTTCGCGATGTCAACCAGGACTATCCGGGGGAGATTGAAGCCGTCCAGCATGGATTGAGCTACGTGCGCCTGGATGGTACCATCGGGTGCTTGGTCAACGGCGCTGGGCTTGCCATGGCTACTCTGGACTTGATCAAGCTGTGCGGTGGCGCGCCGGCTAACTTCCTGGATGTCGGTGGGCGTACCGACGTGGACCAAGTGAGCGCGGCTTTCAGGATCATTTTGGCTGATACCCAGGTAACCGCGGTGCTGGTTAATATTTTCGGCGGCATCGTGAAGTGCGATGTGATCGCCGAGGGCTTAATCGCCGCCGCGCATGTGGTTAACATCCAAAACGTGCCGCTCGTGGTGCGTCTGCAAGGCACCAATGCCGATCGCGCGCGCGAGATACTCCAGTCCTCCTCGCTTCGGATCGTGTGGGTAGAGACCATGCAGGCAGCGGCCGAGGCGGCGGTGCGGGCCGCCAGGGGGGTGGCGTGAGCATTCTGGTCAACCAACAGACCCGGGTGATCATTCAGGGTTTGGGCAGCGCCGGCAAATTTCACGCCGCAGCCATGAGGGAATACGGAACGCGGTTGGTCGGCGCTGTCAATCCCGGCAAAGGCCATACCACCTGGAAAAACCTGCCCTTGTTTGATACCGTAACCCAAGCGGTCAGAGCTACCGGCGCCGATGCGAGCTGTATTTTTGTGGCGGCGCCAGATGCAGCCGATGCCATTCTCGAAGCTGCCGATGCCGACGTGCGGTTGGTGGTGTGTATCACCGAAGGCATTCCGATCCTGGACATGCTCAAGGTCAAACATGCCCTAGCCGGTTCGAAGACCGTGCTCATCGGGCCGAACTGCCCCGGCATCATCACGCCGGGCGCCTGTAAAGTTGGGATTATGCCCACAGCCATTCATCGTCCCGGCCGGGTGGGGGTGTTGTCGCGCAGCGGCACCTTGACCTACGAGGCGGTCGACCAATTATCACGGCTCGGCATCGGCCAGTCCACCTGCATAGGGCTCGGAGGGGATCCGATCAAGGGGCTGGATTATATCGAAGCTCTTGCCTTATTCGAGGCTGACGCTGATACCGATGGGGTGGTGCTGATCGGTGAGATCGGTGGTCAGGCCGAGGAGGCCGCCGCCCGCTGGGTCAAAGCGCACGGACACAAGCCGGTGGTTGCCTATATCGCCGGCCGGACGGCGCCACCCGGGCGTTGCATGGGACATGCCGGGGCGATCGTATCCGCGTGTGAAGGGAGCGCTGATGACAAGATCCGCGTCCTGAATGAAATGGGCGTGCGGGTTGCCGAGAGACCTACTGATATCGGCGCCCAGATGCAGGCAGCCTTGGCAGGCCAAGGGCATTGACCGGGAGAAGGTATGAAGAAAGCACTAGCGGTGGAGTCAGTTCGGCCGAAAACAGTTCGCGGGGAGGTGTTCACCGACCGCGATCGTTGCAAGGGGTGTCGGTTGTGCGTTGAGTTTTGCCCGCTGAAGGTCCTGGCCCTCGATACGGTCCTCAACCGCCTCGGGTACCACCCGGTGCGCGCTATTAATCCCCAGGCCTGTACGGGGTGCGATCTGTGCGGATGGTACTGTCCTGATTTTGCAATTTTTGGCGTGCGGCTCTCTGGTGCGGAGGAAGAAGCCGATGAAGGCTGATGCGCGAGGGGTGCTGACCGGCGTCCATTTTTTCGATGGCGATCATGCCTGCTGCGAGGGTGCCATTGCAGCCGGTTGCCGGGCTGTGTTTAGTTACCCGATTACGCCCTCGACCGAGGTGGTCGAGCGCATGTCTCAGCGCTTTCCCCAGTTGGGTGGCATTTTTCTGCAAATGGAGGACGAGATCGCTTCGTCGATTGCGATTCAGGGTGCCGCGTGGGGGGGCCTCAAGGCCATGACCGTTTCGTCTGGCCCGGGCATATCGTTAATGATGGAGCACGTGGGCTTGGCGGCCATGACCGAAACTCCCTGCGTGTTGGTGGATGTTCAGCGAGCAGGTCCATCAACCGGCCTGCCGACCCTTCCGGGCCAGGGCGACATGATGCAGGTGCGTTGGGGCTCACACGGCGACTACGAAATTATCGCTATCGCGCCCAACTCGCCGCAGGAATGCTTCGATCTCACCATCCATGCGTTCAACCTTTCCGAGCGGTATCGGGTTCCGGTGTTCGTCATGATGGACGAAAGTGTAGGGCATATGACCGAGCGGGTGGTCATCCCGCCGGCCGACCAAATCGAGCTGGTCGAACGCCGAACCCCCCAGCACGTTGTGGGCGCCAAGGCGGACTACCCGATCTATCGGCCCGAGGCCGACCTCGTCCCGCCCATGCCTCCGCTCGGAGAAGGATACCGCTTTCACGTCACCGGTCTCACCCATGACGAGCGCGGCTATCCGGTCATGACCGCCGAAGCGCAAGAGCGGCTCGTCCGTCGCCTAGTCGAGAAGATCCGTACCCATACTGACGAGATATTCATGACCGAAGAACACCAATGCCAGGACGCGCAGATCTTGGTGGTTGCCTATGGCATAACGTCGCGGGTGGTTCTGCGAACAATAGAATTGGCGCGGGAGAAGGGCATCAAGGTAGGCCTGTTCCGTCCGGTGGTGGTCTGGCCGTTTGGTGAACGTCGCCTGCGGCAACTCGCCGAGCAGGTCGAGGCGGTGGTGGTGGTAGAGATGAATTACGGTCAAGTGGTCAACGAGGTCGAGCGTATCGTCGGCGGGCGCGCCCCGGTGGTGCTCGTGCCGCACGGCGGCGGCGCCCTTCATGATCCGCTGCAGGTGCTCGCGGTGATCGAGGGGCTCCATCGATGATGCAACCGCATAACCCCGTCGAACAGTACCTGTGTATGGATCGCATACCCCACATTTGGTGTTCGGGGTGCGGGGCCGGCATCGTGGTGAGTTGTTTCGCGCGTGCGTTGCTCCAACTGAACGCCGACATTGACAATCTTGCAGTGGTCTCAGGAATTGGGTGCACCGGTCGCATCGCCGGCTATCTGCGCATGGATTCATTTCATACGACCCACGGACGGCCGATCCCATTCGCCACGGGGCTGAAGCTTGCCCGACCGGAAAAGCAGGTGGTCGTTTTTAGTGGCGATGGTGATCTGGTTGCGATTGGGGGCAATCATTTGATCCACGCCGCGCGGCGCAACGTGGATATCAAGGTATTTTGCGTCAATAACTTTACCTATGGCATGACCGGCGGGCAAGTGGCGCCAACCTCGCCGCTCCACAGCCTTTCGACGACCACCCCGTTTGGGGTTTTTGAGAAACCATTCAACCTGCCCAGCCTGGTTGATGCCGTAGGCGCCGTGTATGTCGCGCGCTGGACCACCTACCACGTAAAACAGCTCACCCGGGCAATGGTGGAAGCACTGATAAAACCTGGTTTTTGTTTTGTCGAGATCATCGCTCCCTGCCCAACCATCTATGGCCGCCACAACCGGTTGGGGGATGCCTTGGCTACGATGCGCTTTTACAAACAAAATTCTCGGCTGCGCGATGGCGCCGACACGCGTACACTCGACATCGAGTTCGGCGGGCCGATTGCGGTAGGCACCTTTGTCAATCGCGAACGGCCCACGCTGCTGCAAGCTATGACCAAGGAGTTGCGAGCTGCAAGCAGGGAAGTCGTTGGCGCCAATCCGACGGTATCAGATAGATGAGCCGGGTAGAGATCAAAATCGGCGGCTTCGGCGGCCAAGGGGTGATCCTGGCTGGCCAGATAATCGGACGCGCCGGAGCGATCTATAACGGCAAGGAAGCGACCCTGACTCAATCGTTTGGCCCCGAAGCGCGCGGCGGGTCATGCAGTGCCCAGGTGGTGATAAGCACAACCAGAAATTTATACCCGTGCGTAACCAATCCCGACGTGTTGATGATTATGTCGCAACCAGCCTACGACAAGTATGCGAGCGAGCTGCGATCGGGAGCGCTTCTGCTCTTCGAGGAGAGTTTAGTCAAGCCCATCGCGCTGCCGGCAGGTGTGCAGGCTTTTGGTATACCGGCGGTGCGCTTGGCCGAGGAGCTTGGGCATAAAATGGTGCTCAATATTGTCATGGTCGGATTCTTTGCGGCCCTTGCGGACGTGGTGACGTTAGCGGCAATAAGAAAATCGGTCGTTGACATGGTCCCCCCGGGGACCGAAAAGCTTAATCTTGACGCTTTCGACCGCGGTTATACCTTTGGTTGCGCGTTACGGAAGTGATGGTTTGTGCGATACCAGCCCATCCACGAAGAAGTAGAGAACCCATGATCACAGAGCCGACCACGGTGAGCGTTCGGCAACTCGTTATTCGGCTTGGTATCGCTGCCCTGGGCGGTGTCGGTGTCTTTCTGGCTTTTCCGCGCGCCGGACTCTGGCCGCTTGCCTGGGTGGCGCTGGTTCCTATCCTGTGGTCGGCGCGAGGCACGACCGGCAAACAGCATTTTTTAATCGGTTGGTTTGCAGGCACCGTTGACAATATCGGAAGCTTTTACTGGATCTGCGGGATGCTGATGGACTTCGGTCATATGTCCACCTGGCTATCACTGGCGATCACCGTACTCTTAGCTGCCTACCAGGGCCTGGTTTTTGGGCTATGGTTGTACCTGCTATTTCGACTTCAACGACGCTGCACCTGGGGATACGGATTGTTGGCGCCGCTCACGTATGTTGCCGCTGAAGCACTCATTTATTTTATCTTTCCCTGGTACTACGGCAACTCCCAGTACCGTGTGATCCCCTTCATTCAGATTTGCGAGCTGGGCGGGGTAGCGCTTCTGAGTTTCTTGTTGGTGATGGTCAACGGGTTATTGATGGATAGCTGGGTGCGCTTCCGCAACGGCCTCCCGCGCCCATGGCTGCCGCTTCTGGTCGCCGCGTGCGTTCCGGTTATGTTGGGCGGTTATGGTTTGCTGCGCATGGCTATGCTGGATGCGCAGATGCGGGAAGCGCCCCATTTGACGATTGGGCTGGTTGAGGCCGACGTCGGTATTTGGGAGAAGGAAGATCCGCTGAAGATAGAGGACAACTTGGTTCTGCACCAACGCATGTCTATTGAGCTTGAGAAACAGGGTGCGCAGCTCATCGTGTGGCCTGAGACGTCTTACTGGGCGCCGGTGCAGTATGTTCGGCGTTCGGGTCATGCCGACCTCGAGCGCTTTCGAGTATTGCCGCGCGACGCCGCGTTTATCCCTTCCTGCCAAAGTCCGCCGCCCGAGCACGCTGCTTTAGATCGCGAACTAAACACATCGGAAATCTGCAGCGTCGCTCCCCAACGCGGTTTTAATACACCGCTACTCTTTGGCACCGAGACCTGGCGGCAAAACGCCAACAACCGATCGCGGCGCCATCCAGGAGTCGATGTATTCAACACCGCTATACTGTTGGACAAGGACGGCACCGTTCTTGGCGCGTATGACAAAGTGTACTTGTTGATGTTCGGGGAGCATATCCCGCTCGGCGGTTTCTTCCCCCAATTCTATGATTGGTTGCCGGAGTCGAGCGATTTGACCCCGGGTGAGTCGGTCGATGTGTTGCCGTTTGGCGATTTCAAAATTGGCGTGATGATTTGTTATGAGGACATCCTGCCGGCTTTTAGTCGCAAAATTGCCGCGAAAAAGCCGAATGTTCTGATTAACATCACCAATGATGCCTGGTTCGGCAAGACCGCTGAACCGTATTTGCACCTCGCGTTAGCGATCTTCCGAACGGTCGAGAACCGCGTGGCGTTAGTGCGTTCGACCAATACCGGCATATCGGCTTTTATTGATCCGGTCGGGCGGATTCTGTCTCAAACCGACATCTACAATCCGGAGACGCTGCTTGAGAAACTCCCCCTGATGAAGGGCGGGAGCCTCTATCAGACGCTTGGCGATTGGCCTGTCTATCTGTGCCTTATCGTGATCGCTTTTTTGTTTGTACGCGCCCGGGTTAAGAGGAAATAGGGCCGCAGGGATCGATCCCCCGAGCTGACGCCTCTGATTGAAGGTTACCGACCGCGCTTGGCTTCTTCCTTCTCGATGTCGTCAAAAGCCTTTGTCGCATTCTCACGGACGTAGTCGCGCAATGTGGCGTCTAGCTCTTTCTTGCTGGCAAGCAGGTCGGACACCGCATTCATATCTAACGTCGCTAAGCAGTACATGGTGCCATCGGCGGGATCCTTCCAGCTATCGACGATTTGGGCGCCGTTGAGGTCGCCTATCGAAATGGTTTTCTGGACCTGGAGAACGTCCGCTTCATAGCTCTCGTTGCTCATGTCGCCGGCTGTGGTGCTGCGGGCATAGTCCTTCATCAGGTACGCGATGTAGGTGTTAAAACCTGCAGGATGCCGCGACGGGCGCGATCTGACGCCCGATCGCGCTGCATGACCGCATCGATCATCTTGGGAGCGGAACCAACGCCGTAAAAGGCCTTCCCGCGATCACCGGTAAAAGCGCCGCTGCCTTTCGTTACCCATGCCGGCGCGCTGCCCATCATATCTGCAGCGGTTTTTTCCTTACTGCAGCCAACCACGGCGCAACAGAGCGCCGCAATCACGACAGCCGAAAGAGTCGTTAACAATGTTTTCATCGTTCTTCCTCCTGTTAGTTTTTAGATGCGAGGCCTTATTCGTAAGGGTCAAGCCTTTGACGAAATGACCGTTACCGCTTTCCCAGCACTTCGCGGATCTTGTTCGCAAGCTCGTTTATGGTGAAAGGCTTTTGAAGGATATACACGCCCTCTTCCAGAATACCACGTTCGGCGACGACATTTGCCGAATAGCCGGACATAAAAATCGTTTTGATCCCAGGCCGGAGCGCCTCGATTTTGTTCCTT
The DNA here is from genome assembly GCA_963754925.1 of uncultured delta proteobacterium. Lineage (GTDB taxonomy): Bacteria > Myxococcota > B64-G9 > B64-G9 > B64-G9 > CAVWHX01. The sequence goes on along the minus strand of CAVWHX010000003.1, from coordinate 225,634 downwards.
AACTCTTTTCCACTCATCAGCGGCATCACCACGTCGGTCAGCACCAGATCGACGTGCACCTCCGACGTTTCGCACATCGATAGCGCTTCCTGAGGTTTTGCCGTTGATAGGACGGTGTAGCCGATTGCTTTAAGCATTTTGTTGGTCATCCGGCGTACCGTATCATCGTCTTCCACCAGGAGAACCGTTCCCGACTGAAGATTCACGGGCGTAACGTCAATCGGTTCCGGTTTCTCCTCTTCCATACTGCGGGGTATATAAATCTTTATGCTAGTCCCCTGGGTTTGTTCGCTATAGATGTTAATGAATCCGTTGTTCTGCTTAATGATTCCGTACACCATGGCGAGCCCCAGCCCGGTGCCCTTGCCGAATTCTTTGGTGGTGAAAAAGGGTTCAAAGACGTGCGCAAGGGTTTCTTTGTCCATGCCGACGCCATTGTCGCTCATCCCCAACATCGCATAGTGTCCAGGTTTGAATCCAATATGTTGTTTGCAAAACAAGTCGTCGAGATAGTAATTGGCGGTGTCAATGGTTAGCTTCCCGCCGTCGGGCATTGCATCGCGGGCGTTAGCGGCAAGATTGATGAGTATTTGTTCGATCTGAGAGGGATCGAACATGACCCTCCAGACGTCTTTTCCTGGACAGAATTTCAGTTCGATGTCCTCGCCGATGAGGCGCGCCAGTGTTCGTTGCGTCCTCATGACGATATCGTTGAGATCCAGAACCTTGGGCTTAATGGTTTGCTTTCTGGAAAAGGCCAGCAATTGAGAGGTGATGTCCCGGGAGCGAGTGGCGGCCCGTTCGATCTCGAGGATATCCTTCAGCATAGGTTCATCCGCGGAAAGCTGGGTTTTTATCAAATTCGTGTACCCTATGATGACGGCCAGCATATTGTTGAAATCATGGGCCACGCCCCCGGCCAAGCGACCGACAGCCTCCATCTTTTGCGCTTGGCGCAATTGGTCCTCAAGCTTGGCTTTTTCCTTCTCGGCGCGCTTGCGCTCGGTGATATCCACCAGCACCGCGACATTGCCGGTAATTTTGCCTTGCGCATCGTGCAAGGGAGAACCGTAGATGCTTAAATCGATGGGTGTGCCGTCGCGTTTCTTGCGCCGCACGTCAACGCCGTTCAAGGTTTTTCCTTGATGGATCTGGTGGCGCACCTGCTCAGCCTCTTCTCTTTCTTCTACTTCCGTAATGTGCGGAAGCACATGACCTATCGATTCCTGAGCGCTAAAGCCGAGCATTTTCTCAGCCGCCTTGTTCCATACCGTGTGCACTTTTCCATCAAGATCCAGTGCCATGATGGCGGTCGGTGCGGCGTCAATGATGGCATTGAGGAGGTCGTTGGCCTTTTCAAGAGCTTCCTCGGCTCGCTTACGCTCGGTGATATCGACAAGGCTGGCCACAACACCAGCCGATGGATCCCGCGGATCAAGGGGACTCATGCAAACTAAGCCCTCGACATCCTGACCATTCTTGAGCTTGAGGTGGGCCTCCGCGATTCCCACTCCGTTTTGTGCAACTTGTTCAGAAAGAATCTTTCCCACTCGCGCAAACTCTTCGTCGTCACGGTAGGCAATTCGTATGGATTGTCCCTCCAGTTCCTCAGCGGAATAACCGGAAATCCTACACATCGCCGGGTTCACCTTTACGATCTTCCGATTCAGTAGAAGTCCGGTAGCGATGGGGTTTGCCTCAAAGAGGGTTCGAAACGCGTATTCGCTCTTTCTCAGCGCTTCTTCCATCCTTTTGCGTTCGGTCATATCCTGCGTCGTGCCATACAGACGAACCACATTGCCGGATTTGTTCCTTTCAGCCGCTACGTGGTTTAAAACCCAATGCAACTGTTCATCAGGATGGAGTATCTCAAGGTCGAATTCGATCGACGTTCCACTTGCGAGAATTTTTTTATGCGCTTCAATCAGGCGATCCATACTTTCCGGCGTCATCAAGGAGGGCAGTTCTTCGAAGGTCGGCGGGGGAAGTCCTGGGTCGCGGCCATGAATAGAATACGTTTCAGCAGACCATGTAATCTTCTTGGTCTTGGCAGTCCAGCTCCAGCTTCCGATATGTGCAAGACGCTGAGTTTCAAAAAGTTGCCGTTCCATTTCGTGTGGCGTCGGGTTCAGTCGCTTGCGTTTTGAAAGTTTCGTCGGCGAGGTTTTTGCTTTTTTCGCCATACGTTCTCCCGCAGCGGATGTCAACGGCAGCACCATACCAACAGCAAACGTGTTATGAAAGCCACTTGAAATTCAACGAACTATTCAATTATCCGTAAATACGAGAAAAGTTCACGGTATCGCAGAACATATTAACTATTCGCGTTAATAAATTCCCCTTTTTTCCTGGATGCTTTTTCATGCCGCCCCCTAACTCTGGCATTATCTAACTCCTAACTCGCTTCATAGTCAATGATAGTATGGAATTATGAAAATCTGGGCGGATCTTAGACCGCTCCGATTCCATTTCGTTATTTACTTTGACATTATTAACAATAAGAATGAAAAATGGAATTATGATCACCGCAAAAGAGTTAACAGTTATAGTGTTCAGGTGCCGTGATTTAACGGTTGCTTCAAAAGTAAGGAATAGATGTCGATGATACAAACTCGGGTCGCCTGCCTGTTAGCCTCGTTATGCCTGCTTGTGGGTGCATGCGGAGGAAATAACAAAATCAAGATCGACCGGACAAATCTGACGGATGTTGGAACGGGAAGCGATCCGCTCGATTACAGCGATCCCAATCTTTGGATCTGTCGCCCCGACATCGATCCGAACGAATGCGACCGCGTCGATCTCGACGCCACCGATATGCAGAGCGATGGATCCCGTCAGGTCGTCACTCTTAAACGAGCCGGTAATCCCGCGTTTGACTGCTTCTATGTTTATCCGACCGTTTTGTTGCTTGCCCCTCCCTATAATATGACTGACTTTTCGGATGTGACGCCGATTGAAGACCCTCTCTTTGGTCAAGCCGCGCCCTTCAGACAACTCTGCCAGGTGTATGCGCCGCTCTACCGCCAAGTCGCGCTGCTTGCCGGCGGCTCAGGGAACTATGAGATCAACAAAGCTGACATCAAGGCTGCATTCCAATACTACCTTGACCATTTGAACCAGGGACGGAAGTTTGTGCTGTTGGGGCATTCGCAGGGCAGCGGCATGTTAGAGTTCATGATGCAGGACATGATTGACAACAATGCCGACATTCGCTCGCAGATGATCTCCGCGCTGGTTATCGGCGACGGGGTCACCGTTGCCAAGGGTCAAAACACGGGCGGCACCTTTCAGAATATACCCCTCTGCACCCAAGATGCGAAAACGGGTTGTATCGTGACCTACAATTTATATGAAGCCTCGGATCCTAAGTTACATAATGGCGCGGTCCTCGGCACGGTGATTGATACCGGGGGAATGTTCCCCAGCCCCCCAACGGGAATAGCATTGGAGCCTGCCTGCAACAATCCGGCACAACTTGCACATAACTCGGACACCTTCAGCGGTACTCTTCTTGCGACAAAAACGCTCAAACCCCTCTTGGGCTCGTCGACGCCGAGCCCCGAAAATATCACCACGACGTTCCTTCTGTACCGCGATACGTTTCAGGGCGCCTGCACTGAGTCGGAGGACGGCACATACAATCAACTGGTGGTTTCTCATATAATTATCCCCAACGATCAGCGCAGCCTACCACCGTACCAGAGTACCTACGCAGAAAGCATCGGATTTGGGCTGCACCTGGTTGACTATCAGATTCCGCTCTACGACCTCATCGATTTAGTGCGACAACAGGCAGACGCCATGCCGTAGCGCTTTCGACTACCGATGAGACCCGCACTGAATACTTTTTTTCTTGCCAAGCCTTGAGGTCTTTGCTAAGTCACAGCAACGATTAAACTCGATCGGTTATTTTAAGTGCGCCATTTCCTTGATGTCTCTAGTTACCAAAATTACCTAAGCGGGCTCGTATTCCCTATTTAAATGGTATATAAACTATCAAGGAGAGGGGTGGTATGTCGAAGAAGTTGATCGAAATCTTCAAACAGGCGGAACAGGATCGGTTATCGGGTGCGTTTGAGGCGGCCTTGGCCGGTTTCGCGACGGTCGTTCAACACGATACCGAACACCTCTGGAGTCGCCTGCACGTGGCGCGGGTGCTCGAAGCTCTTAAGAACTACAACCGAGCCTTCGAGGTCTATAAGGCCCTCGCCGTGCATTGCGTCAAGGCCGGCTATCCGCTGATAGCGCTCGATGCCACCACGCGCGCGAGCTCCTTGCAGGCTGGCTTTGGAAGTTCCCTCAAACTATTGGCTGAATTTTATGGCCTCGAGTCACAGCGGGTCGATCAGCAGCAACCGTTAAAACCGCCTTCGGAGCTCAACGGCGAGCGGGTAATCAGCGGTCCGATGGTAGGCCGCGAAAAACTCCTCGTCAGCGCCACCCAACTCGCCAAGACGTTTGACGACGTTCGCTATCCGCGGATGGTCCCGCCGCTTCCCCTGTTTTCGCTGCTTTCGACCGAGGCGTTCTATCCCATGATCGAGGTTCTCGATCTTCAAACCTACCGGCCGGATGAGACGATAATTCAGGTAGGAGAGCCGGCCGCCTCGCTGTGCCTGCTGGTGCATGGCGAGGTGGAGGTGCGCCAGGGCCCGGAGGAGAAGATTCTGGCCCGCCTGGGGGCTGGATCGGTCTTTGGTGAAATGGCGTTGGTTGCAGATTTGCCACGATCGGTTCAGGCGGTCGCGCGACGCGAAAGCGACGTGCTGCACCTGCGACGCGAAGACATCGATGCGCTGGCCGAGGACATCGACGATGTCACTTGGGCGACGGCGAAGTTCATCCGCCAACGCTTCATCAACCACGTGCTCTTGACGTCACCGGTGTTCGCGCCGTTTTCGGCCGCCGAACGCCAGGCGATTATTGATCGTTTTACGTCGGTCGGGATCCCCACCGATGAGGTGATTGTCCGCAAGGGTTCTGTCTGCCCCGGACTGTACATGATCATCAACGGCGAGGTTGAGGTGTCTAAGCTCGATGGCTCAAGCACTCCCCAGGTCGCCCATCTCTCGGAGGGATCAATCTTTGGCGAGATGTCGTTGGTCAACGCTACGGCAAAGAACATGACGGTTCACGCGGTGCGCGGTGGAGAGTTCCTGTTTTTCTCGCGAGGCGACTTCCAGGAGCTTGTGGCGAGTAACCCAGCCATTAACCAGGAGCTTACGCACCTTTCGGATGAGCGCATTCAAGCTCACCGCCGGGCCATTCTTGAGTCTCAACCGGTAACGCGAGACGGCATAATACTTTTCTGACTCGAACTATTCTTATTTGACGGTAAACGGGAACGGTACGGTTTTCGGCTCACCCCCGGATTTGGGGAAACGAATGTTCTTTATCAGCGCGCTGATGCATTCTGAAAACCCAGAGCCCTTGAACTCGTCCGAAAGGGTTGAAACCTTGGAAACGGTGCCGTCGTTGACGATGACGAAACTGACCATCATCTTGCCTTTTACCGAAGAGTCTTTTTGACTGCAGGCCTGAAACTCAGACATATGTTTGCGCATCACGTCCATCACGTCCACATTGCTGAGGGGCGGGAGTTCCTTGGGTTTGTCCCCGGCCACCTTGACGATTGGTTTGGTCCCCTCATCGCCAAAGTCGAGCACATCTCCCTTGTTCCGGGATGAATCTTGCGTCGGCGGAGGCGGTTCTTCACGGGTCTTGGTTCGTTCGGCGACCTTTGGCGCATCTTCAGCCGCCCGGGGGGGCCTGGCCGGGGCTGCAGGACGGTTCCTCGCCTTCTCGATAGTGATGAGTTTCTGGGAGGCGCCAGCCTCGTTTGGCGATAGAGGCTGCGTTCCTGCGCTGGCCGTGCCGAGGTTGGGCGGCGGTTGATTCGATGCAGTACCAACCGCGCTGGACCCAGCCGCCGGTGGGGGTTGCTGGTTGGGTTGACCCGCGTTCGGAGCGGCCGAAGCAGGTTGCATGCCCGCAGACGGCGGCGACGGCTGATTTTCCGCGATGGGCGACGGCGGGGTGCGCGGACTCTCAAGGAGCCGGTAGGCGATAACGCCAAGCAAGATCACGATTACCAAACCGCTGGTTGCAAGCATCCCCACCAACCAATTAGGAATTGAAGCTCGGTGAGAAGGGTAGGGTTCCGGGGGATATGCCTGACGTTCCGGAATCGGTCCCCGCCGAGCGGGGATTTTTTCATCCGGGTGCGGCGTTTGAGCCGCCGGGACGGCGGTCGCGGCCGCATGCGGCTCGGCCTCTGCGTGTTTTTGCTCGGCCGACCGAAGCGCCGCGGCGTCCTCGGCTTTGATCTGTTCGATGATCGAACCGCCGCCCGCGCCGACTCCCGCTGCCGGCGCTCCCTCGACCTTTTCCGTTGAGGACGTTTCTGCGGGGGGAGGCGTTTCCACTTCTGGTTCCGGGTCCATCGGCCGTAAGGAGGCTAACTCCTCATCGGCAAGAGAGCGCAGCACCGAGATGGCCGTCGGCTTCCAATCCAGATCCATCCCCACCGACTCTGAGGCGGATGTTTGATCGACGGCGGTGTCGTACGCCGTCTCGCGAGCGCTAAAGTCAACCGTCTCGGGACTCTTAGCGTCTTCGGCAACCCACCCGATTTGAATCGGCTCCTGTTGATCGGGAGCGGTCTCCCCACGCTGCGTTTCTGGGACTGAACTACTCGTCGGCGTGGTCATGAAGTCGTGCAGCTCATCCAACGCCCTCACCGGCATCCAATCATCCAACCCGGCCTTCCAGACCAAGGTGTCGGGACCGAGTTCTCCCCGTTCTCTGCGTTTGGACAATTCGCCCAGGCTGACCGGACCAATTTGTTGGTCATTGATCGCGACGTACCATTCCAAACGTTCTGGTTCTCCTTCAGCCAGCAAGCTGGAATGGTCGGTTTGCCGCGCCAGGTCTGGCTCGTCCCCCAAAACCGCCGGTTTCTGCTGGTCAATAGTGGATATCTCTCGGCGCTCGACGGCTTCTAACGAAGCTTGGACCCTCTCGGCCTGAACGCGCCGTATTTCCTCGACGCTGAACAAGCGCGTGGACTGTCGATCCATATCGGTCTCGTCATCCTGATCCTCTCCGTCATTCAGCAACTTGTTGGCAAACTGTCCAAGCTCCTGGTCATCTTCTTCATCACCCTCGGCAATCGTGGGTTTGACTTCATCCTCGACGTTAGGACGAATGATGATGACGAAACCACACTTCTTGCAGCGGACTTTGACCCCTTTCTTGCCAACTTTCTCATCCGCAATCATATATTGGGCGTTGCACTGATCACATCTGAATTTCATTCGAATGTTCCTCACCTACTTATACGTCCAACGCGGCCGACCGGATCTATTTCAACAGGTGCAACAGCACTTTGATTTTTCTCAACTTTTAATTATCACACCCAACGTATTCTTTGACAAGATCTTTGCTCCCGGTTGCGCCCCCTGTTGGCCTAATGTGCTATTATTTCTTATGGTTAGGAACCCCAAGAACCGACAAGAAAAATAGGCAACCATCCCGGCATCAAACGCCAAAAAACCATGCGGGTATCATGGTTGACTTCCCCTAGAGTTATTCGATCCCCCGACTTCAGAATATATCAAAAAAAGCGACCAGCGAGCAACTTCAATCGCTGTTTGGTCTTTAACGGGATGTTGCGCGCGTTGGTGACCATTGCGCCTTCCAGGGCGCGCTGGCAGCCGCAGGGGTGCGACGGGGGAAAGTCCTGCGCCAGTTGCCGTATGACCTTCCGGGTGTTGGCGATGTTGGTGCGCATGACTTCAAGGACCGCGCCGGCCGACACGCTTTCCTCGGATACATGCCAACAGTCGTAATCCGTGGCGAGGGCCAGCGATGCGTAACACATTTCCGCCTCGCGGGCGAGCTTTGCCTCGGGCAGATTGGTCATGCCGATCACATCCGCGCCCAGGCTTCGATAGAACAGCGATTCCGATCGAGTCGAAAACATCGGTCCTTCCATACACACATAGGTGCCGCCACGATGAAAAGGCAGCTCCATCTGCTTCAGAATCGCAGCAATCATCTCCACCATCACCCGACACACCGGATCGCCAAACCCTACGTGCGCCACCACGCCATCGCCAAAAAACGTACTTGGTCGATCCTTGGTGCGATCGAAAAACTGCGTCGGCAACACCAGATCCCCTGGGTGAATCGTTTCCTTGAGGCTGCCCACCGCCGAGACCGACAACAAATGGCGCACGCCGAGCTGGCGAAAACCATGCAGGTTCGCGCGAAAATTTATTTCCGAGGGTAACAGCGTATGCTTGGGGCCGTGCCTCGGCAGAAATACGACCGGCGTGCCCTGCAATACGCCGATTAAATACGGGCCGGAAGGCTTGCCGAACGGGGTATCAATCTTTTTGAGCTTTGTGCCGGTAAGCCCTTCTATGTCGTACAGCCCACTGCCGCCAATGATGCCCAGCGTTGCCTTCTTCATGGTCGTTCCCCTGGATGGGTTGTTGAGGTCTCCCGGTTTGCGACACCGTATGCCATCTTTCACCTAAATCCAACGAATCTTTTTTCATCGAGCCTGCCCCACCAACTGACCGCAGGCGGCCCGCAGGGAATCGCCGCGACTGCGGCGTATAAAAGCGCTCACGTCGGCTTCGTCAAGGATGCGGCGAAATTCCTCTACCACGCCCTCGTCGGGGCGCTCAAACGGCAACCCCGGAAACGGGTTGAACGGGATGAGGTTGACCTTCGCTCGAATGCCGCGCAGGAGCCTGATCAATTGCCGCGCATGATCGGCGCTGTCGTTCTGGCCGCATAAGAGAACGTATTCAAACGTGATCCGTTCGCCGCGCTTGAGCGGCAGGCGGCGGCAGCTCTCGATCACCTTGGCTATCGGAAAACGCCGGTTGATGGGCATAATCCGATCGCGCAGCTCATCGTTGGTTGCGTTGAGCGATACCGCGAAGCTTAACCGGCGCCCGTTGAACGAATTCCTCCATGGCGTCCGCCAGGCCGGCCGTGGATACCGTCAGGCGCCGGCGCGAAATGCCCATGCCGTTGGGGTTCAGCAGGATCTGCACCGCGGCAATCACCGCCTCAAGGTTGGCGAGCGGCTCGCCCATGCCCATAAAGACAACATTGCTAATCGGATGGGCGCGATCCGGTCCTTTCAGTTTGCGCGTCACCGCTTCCACCTGCCCCACGATCTCGCCGGCCGAAAGATTACGACGCAAGCCCATTAACCCCGTGGCGCAAAACGCGCATGCCATTCCGCAGCCGACCTGGGTGGAGACGCAGAGCGTCCGCCGTTCCGCCTCAGGGATAAAGACCCCTTCGATTTTTTGGTCGTCGGAGAGGTTGAAACCAAACTTAATCGTTCCGTCCTCGGCCTGCACTTCATCGACGATCTCGATCGGTCGCAGCGGCGCATCGCGTTCGAGCTCGGCCCGCAACGTCTTTGAAAGGTCGCTCATCTCGGCATAAACGGCCGCACAGCGGGCGTGCAGCCAGCGAAAGATCTGGCGCCCGTGGAAGGCAGGCTGACGGCGCTGCGTGATCCAGTGTTCGAGTTGTTCGAACGTAAGCGATCGAATGTCGATTGTGTCCATACGATTCATCTAGTAAAAAAACCAACGGCGAGCACCGACCACTACGGTTCCAAGCAGCCGAAAACAAAAGCTCGCGGCACGACAACCTATCAAAAAATGGATCAGATAAAAATGAAATAGTTAGTAAGGACGGAAGCGAAGCAGTATCCCCCATTGAAGAGTACTAAGTTAGATTTTCCACGATGAAAAGAAATACGCTAAGAAGGGAAGGGGGATACTGCGTTATGAGAGGTAGTGACCGTAATTACATTTCTCCGCCCATGTCATGGCCGAAATGGCCGGGACCTCCTTCACAACCTTTTTGAGCTCCGAAGTGCTTGCGAAGATGGCGCATAAACATCATTTCACGCACTCTCTTCTGCTGTTCGGGGGTGAGAATTTTCAGCATGCCCAATCGGAAATCCACTTTTGCCTCTTGGATCTTCTTGTGGAGGGCGGCGATTTCATCTTGTTTGGCCAATAGTTCCTTGCGGTTGGGTGTGTCGCTCATCCACAAGATTTTCAATTCCGACTTTTTGATCGACAGTTCCGCTTTGGCCGGAGCAACCAATTTCTTCTCGGCGAGCTTCAACTCTGCCATTTGTTTATGTTGCTGCGGCGTAAAGTTGAGTTCGTGAAGAAACTTTCCCGGTTCCGGTCCTGGTTCCTTGGCTTGGGCCAAGGACGTTTGAAGGATTAGGCCAAACAGGGCGGGAAGAAAAAGCGACATGTACCGGTTCATGATAGACCTCCTCGTTCTGGTTATAGGAACGCAGCCTCTGTTTTCTACTTTCATTAGAGTCTCGAGCCGCATCTGCGGTATACATTTATTTTTTTCAATAGTCGATTATTTCCCCATCGTTCGGAATCACCACGGTATCGGATAACCCTTCTTTTGAAACAGCCTCTCTCAGAGTGGCGCGGCTGGTTAAACAGTGATTGAAGGCATCCAAATGCACGGCAATGACCGTACCCGGCGCGGTTCTTATGAAATCCAGCTGCTCATTGAGAGGCATAAGAATGGGTCTGCCGATATCCAGGGTTGCCGTTCCTGCATTCAATATTGAAATATCAGGCCGAAGGTCCTTGAGTACATGACGAACCGTTTGAGTCAGTACCGTATCGCCGCTGATGTAAACAGTTTTTTCTCCCGCCAGTTCAATAAAATATCCTGTTCCCGGCCCCATGAACGCACCGATTAAACCGTAACCATGCGCCGTGGGAAAGGGGGTAATACTCCCCGTCAGAAATTTATTTCTCTGGTTAATTTTTAGGGGGATGGTATTGATCCGGCGTCGTCTCAAATGCGGCTCATCGCGCTCGCTACAATATACCGGAACCTGTTTCTGCGCCAACAGGCGAGCTCCCGATTTGTCAAGATGATCAAAATGGCCATAGCGGCAATGGGTAATGAGTCCGGATGTTATCTGATTTAATGCTGATTCCGAGTTTGGGGGTAAATCGACAATAGGGTTAAGCCGAGGCTTCTTGCGGAAAACGGTATACGGCGGCAAGGTGCCTTTTCGGTTTAGGCAGGGATCCACTAAAATTCTATGCTCGTGGTAATGAATAATCATGCATGCATTTCGAATATGCTGTATCTTCATACATCACCGTCCCTTAAGATTTTGGCTATCGCTGCTAGCCTAACCCGGTATCAGGGGATTATAATGAGCATGCCAAATTGCCTCAAGATTATTCTCAAGAGAGGAAAAAAGGAGGTATCAATCTATGAGCCCCCTACGGAGGTGCTAACCGATCCGAAACTCAGTTTGAATTACCGACTTGAGATAGAGAAGACGAAGTGTGCACCTCCTTGGATTAAAACTTGCAAATATTTTGTACTACTTCTGTTATAGTATGCCACCGGGAGGCCAGGTATGGATTTTGAGTGGGACCCTCAAAAAGCTGTTACAAATGCCAGAAAACATGGTGTAACCTTTAAGGAAGCAGCGGCGGTATTTGGGGATCCCTTGGCTATTACGTTTGAAGACCCGGATCGCTCCACAAATGAAGAACGATATATTACTTTTGGGCTGTCAGGTCGAAAGCGGTTACTCGTTGTCTCTCATTCGGAGCGTGAAGGCCGAACAAGAATTATAAGTGCGCGTCTTATGAGCCGCAAAGAGAGGGAAATCTATGAAGAAGGCTAAAAAATCCGATGAACTTCGTCCTGAGTACCGGCGGGAAGACTTAGGCAAGGGAATTCGCGGCAAGTATTTTGAATCTTACCAAAAAGGCACAAATCTAGTGCTTCTCAGTCCTGACGTGGCAAAAGTCTTCACTACCGAGGAAGCGGTCAATGAGGCGCTCAGATCGCTTATCCATGTTGCTCAAAAATCAGCTAACCTGCGAAAGCGCTCGGCTGGACGTGCAAAAAAACTACGCACCGGTTAGGATGTCGAAAAAAGCGCGATTTCAGTGCCGGGAGGTGAAGGTGTAATTCTTCACTCAAGGGCACGAATGGGTGGCACGAAGCGCAACCCATCAAAACTTCGACTGCAAGCAATGATTCGATGTTTCATTTATTCTCTGATATGAGCCTGAGTTGTGTGATTACCTCTTGGCCGGCATTGAAGAGCGGAGAGAGAGCGTGCCGCTGTTCTCCCAAGTCATCTTCTTTGGCTGTTGCCGCTCGAATTACGTTTGTCGTGAGAAGGTAAAAGGTTACGTTTCCAGACGTTGGCAGCGGGGTAGACTCGGTGATTGTGGTTTGATCCACATACCTATCTGCCGCTTTGGTCATGGCGATCGCAGCCTTACATACTGTTTCGTGGGCCGCGCCTCCCATGACGCCACCTCCGTTGGAAAGATAGAGACTGGCGGTGCCGTCTGCAAAGGCGACTAACGTGGCCCAGCCGACCGAATAGCCGGTATCCATGACCACGCCAAAGACCGCGTTTTTGTTAGTGATGGAGATCCCAAGTTTTTCAGGATTCAAGCTGAAGACCCGGCTCCGAAGCTCGCGGAATGCAGGGACATCTCTTTTATCCATTGTCGATTCCTTGTTCTGACAATGGAAACATATCATGGCCAACGCCATCATGCATGCCATTCTGGTCAATGAAAACATCTTGTTCCCTACCACTGTCTTAGGTGGGTAGGATGGGTGAAGCGAAGCGTAACCCATCAAAAATAATTCACTGGCCCTAGCCCTAGGTGCCACCCGATCCGCAACCAATTGTAATAAAATAGTATTATAAACGGGTGACACATGTTTTGGGGATTCATGAGGCTGGCACCTATTTCGCACCTGTTTTGGGGTAAGCAGGATGGGTAGGAGCGGATCTTTTGTTGGAAGCTTCTCTAAAAAATGTTAGTGTTAGGATTACAAAAAGGGGGGTTGCATATGCCAATCGGCGAATTTGTTGCCGAAAGTCTCCCAGTCATGCGCCGCAGTCAAATCATCAAACGACTGGAAACCGCCGAGCGCGTTTTTGGTAGAGAAATATATCGCAAGATATTAGAAAAAATACCTTCTCAAATTCTTTCTAAACTGTATGAGGGTAAGGGTCACGACTGGGTGCCCGTGGCGCTTGCTGTTGAAATCAACAATCATATTTCCTCCTGTACGGGGGAGGATGGTGCGTTCCGTTTGTCGAAGGAATCTTTTGGTCGGAGTATGGACAATTCTACTTTAGGTCGCTTATTAGTTTCTTCTCTGCGTCTATTGAAAATGCAACCCACGACCATGGCAACCTTGACCTCCCAATTTTGGAAACTCGTCTACAAAAATTGCGGTGAGATGCTATTATTCAACCCGTCTCCCAAACACCTTGTAATCACCATTAATCATTTGCCCGAAATTATAGCTGACAACCGGGCGTATCTTTTGACTGTCGCGGGCGCCATCTACGCCACCCTGAGGACCGCTAACATCTTGCCAATGGTCACCCTGACCAAACATTCCGGAAAAGATCACATAGCAGTTTTCGATGTAACGTGGTCATAGGTGGGATGGGTGAAGCAAAGCGCAACCCATCAAACGAGTTCATCCGAAACTCCTGCCCGTTTTTCAAAAATAAAAATATCACCTCATCGCACGTGAATGTTCCTTGACAATCTGTAGCCAATAGGCTACAACCGGGTTGTGATTGAAATTCGTAAGACTGAGGTTTTCGCTCAATGGCTCGATGAGTTGGATGACATCCGCGCGCGTTCGCGTGTTTTGGTAAGGATTGAACGTTTAATTGCAGGGAATCCTGGGGATGTAAACCTATCGGCGAAGGAGTTTCAGAGTTGCGAATCAAATACGGACCCGGCTATCGAATTTATTTTAAACGGTACGGGCGATCAGTGGTAATTTTGCTGGCTGGTGGGGACAAGAGCACACAAGCTAAGGATATTAAAACTGCCTTGCGCCTGGCGAAAAATTTATAGGAGTACCTATCATGGCAAAAACCATTACGACCCGATACGATGTCTCCGAGCATCTTCGTACGCTGGAGGAAATGGCTGCGTATCTCGAAGCATGCATTGAAGAGGCGCAGGGGGATGCGGCTTTCATTGCTAAAGCTCTTGGAGATATCGCCAGGGCTAAGGGCATGTCTCAAGTGGCGCGGGATGCCGGCTTATCGCGCGAAAGTCTTTACAAAGCGCTTTCGGGGGAAAGAAGCCCGGGCTTCGATACAATTCTTAAAGTGATAAACGCACTCGGCTTGAAATTACATGCTGGGGCGGTACAAAAAACCAAATCAAAAACTCCGAAAAAACATGCAGCGTGATGCTGCCCACCGCGCGCCCTCCGGTGCGGCTCGAACATTGTTGATGATCGCCGATAAAAATCCGAAGGCGTTGCTTGAGATGGCGTGATAGGTATCATTAGGTAGGATGGGTGAAGCAAAGCGTAACCCATCAAACGAGTTCATCCGAAACTTCCGCCTGTTTTTCCCCGCACTAAGTACCGCCCGATCTGCAACCAATTGTAATAATATAGTTTTATAAACGGGTGGCACATGTTTTGGCCCACGCGCCACGTGCCAGTGTAGGCTCGCGGGTACTCGCCGTAGATTTTTTGACGACATTTCCAACTTCGACTACTATCAATGAAAACATATCCCTCTCAAATTACATAATTATCTTTGAACAAAATAACAGAGGCCGTGAATTTCGGGGTTACTTCAATGGTCTTTTATTCGTCTAATACAGACTGTATAAACCGGAAGCCATCATAATCGATAATGAGGAACATAATATTATATTACCGTAAGTTAAGCTAATAAACCGAAAAACGATCAGAGGAAATATATGGAAACAGTCTTATTTCGCGAAATCATAAAAACTATATGATAGTAGTTGAGATAAACAAAGGATAGCGGAGGACCAATGAATCAGGGAAATCAGCTTGTTCTTGATCGCTGCCCGCACTGCAACATTGCAAATCCCTTACTGGTTTTAATCTGGGCGGGAACTTCGGTTGACCATACAAACGCGAACCAACGATTCTGGTCGACGTACCAGTGCAGGACTTGTGGTGGCGTCGTATTGGCGGTGTCACCAATAAATCAGAGCCATGAAATCACCCATATATGGCCGGTACCTCAGACGGTCGCAGATGAAGTGCCTGCCCGTGCGCGGGATTTCTTATCCCAGGCTATCTCCAGCCTTCATGCCCCTGCGGGTGCGGTGATGCTTACAGCAAGCGCCGTTGACGCAATGCTGAAAGACAAAGGGTATAAGGAAGGGAACCTTAAAACACGCATTGATTCAGCGGCCGAGGATCACATCATAACTGATGAGATGGCCGCTTGGGCGCATGATATTCGGCTCGACGCAAATGATCAACGCCATGCCGATGAAGGAGCTTTTTTGCCGAGTGCTGCGGATGCAGAGAAGGTAATCGAGTTCGCTAATGCTCTTGTGCAATTTCTCTACGTTTTACCCGCTCGTGTTGAGCGAGGTCGGAAGCAGAAGAAAGAGGAGAAAGAGGGGTCAAACCCTGATACCTTGAAATAAGCTCATCACTACCAGACCGGCGTGCCTGCCTATCAGCAACCGATTGCCACATACCATAAGACAACAGTTTTCTTAGAGAGTGGCACCTGTTTTGAGGCACATCTTTTGGTACCTCATGAATCTTTTTTAGGAGTTTAAATATGAACCCATCAATCAAATCTCTTAACGCCAACCTTGCTGAACTCGAAAACATTAAGGGCGTGACAGAACATGAAATAGCAACGGAACTTGAAAAACTACAAAATGCAGACGATAAAGCTGAGCCATGCCTCGAATGGAAATACGAAACGTTGGCGTTCTCTTTTTGCGAAAACAGTAACGATAGACAAGATGGATGGGGAACATATTTCGGACCATTAATTGTTGGAGTAACGAAAGATGGTCAAAAAGTCGAATATCCGAGTATACTTCAGGTCGATGAATTAACTATTAATTATTGGAAGAGGCGAGCCAAAAACGCACGTAATCCTTTACTCAGAGCCAGATATACAGGACTTATCTGGGATATGAATAAACAAATCACAGGGATATCTCCTGATATTAAATTTGCAACAGATTGTGTATCCAATTTGATGAAAATCATAAAAAAGCATTTATATAAATTTGAGATCGACGTTGTTCATAAATTAGAGCGTTCGTTATCAATCTCATTATCTATTAATAAACCCAATCTAGTTCTTCGTATAAAAAAGGTAATTCTTGAATTTGAATCAAATATTACCGATGATTCCAAGGCCGGTCTTTGGGGTACCAGTTTTGATCTTCTTATTGAAAAAAGAAAGATCGATCTTACAGAGAATGAAGAAAATGCAATAATTCAAGGTTTGGAAGAGAGGCTTCAAAAATTAAGGAGTTTTGATCCCTGGAAATGTGAAAAGGCAGCTGAAAGACTTGCCCGATACTACCGATCGAAAGGTCTAAACGAAGAAGTAGCTCGAGTAATTGGTGACCTTGGCGCCGCATTTGAAAGCGCCGCAATTAAGGCTGAGCCTTTGGTTGCGATATCTTATCTGGAACATATTTATCAAATATATTTACAATATAATTTAAAATCTGCCGTAGAACGCGTGTCTAAAGACATTCGAGGCCTAGGACCAAAAGTACGTGATAGTATGAGATTAATTTCTCACGAAATGAAAATTCCTCAGCAGAAATTCGATCAATTTGTTGATCAGTTCGTAAAAGGAGAAATGGGGCAATCTCTTAAATTAATTGCAGTTCACTTCATTCCAGAAAAAGGTAAGATTCAAGTGCAGTTGACTGAGTTGGCAAAGAGTGCACCATTGAGTTTTTTATTAACAAAGCAAGTTCTTGATCAAGAAGGAAGACATATAGCAAGTGTTGGTTCTCTTGAGGACGATCTTGACGGAAATATCGTTCAACAGATGTCTCAAAATATGTCTATTTCGTCAATATTTTTAGATGGTGTCCTTAATAAATCGATTGAGCATTACAAAATTACACATACCAGTTTGGTTGATTATCTGCTTATGGCGCCAATATTTATTGAGCAACAAAAGAGTTTTCTTATTGAAGGAATCAACGCATATTTACAAAAACAGTACAATGTTTCTATTCATCTGTTAATTCCTCAAATAGAGGCGGCAATTAGAAATTTGCTTGAGATATCTGGCGGCGTTGTTTTGAAGTCCGCTAGAGGCGGCGGATTTCTTCTAAGGACGCTTGACGAACTTCTTCGAAGCGAAGAAGTAGAAGGTATTCTTGGGGAGGATGTTACTTTTTATATGCGAACCTTGTTAACAGATCAACGCGGATGGAACATTAGAAATGATGTTTGTCATGGTATAGTACATTATGAGTACATGACTAAAATCGTAGCCGACAGATTATTGCATGTCTTACTTGTATTGGCGCTGTTACGCGTTAAAAATGCTTAAGAATTCATTCACGGTGGGGGCAACTGCACCTGACCAGAGACTAAGGTGCAAGCCGATACCGGCCGACATGATGCCCAGACCAAGCTGCCAACCTCTCCGCAATTACCGAAAGAATCCGAACCGGTGCCACCCGATCCGCAACCCACCATAATAAAAAAGTTTCTAAGAGGGCGACACCTATTTTTTCTGTTTTCTGGGCTATTCTCTCAAGAAATCGGGAAAATGAATGGTAACGCAACGTTCCAATACCAACAGGACGCCTATTTTTTTCGATAACCGCTTATGGGTACGACAGCTCCATATCTATACCGAGCCTCAAGTTTATTGTACGGGCGTCCATACTGGGGAGCATCGTGCGAGCCATTCCACTCGAGAACGGCGTTTAGACAGTTTGAGCAGATATCAATCGTCCCGAGGCCCGTTTGTATCATCACTCCTTCTTTTTGCATGGCGTAGTCTTGAATCTTCCTTTCTAAATCATAATCGTCGTTAGGAAGAGCGGATGCCTCCACATTGCCATTGCAAATAATACACAACGCCATGATTCCTCCTTTGACCGGCAACAATTGGTCCCTTCTTCAGAATGACGAAAGCCTATCACCGGTTGCCGCAGGATTACAAGTCCAAAGGCCTCTACCCGCGAGCCAATCGATTGGCAAGACGTATTGGCAAGCCGGCCCGAGGTGACCACAACCACCCATTTGTCCCGGCCATTGGGAATCTAATTCAGCCGCAGGGGACATCTAACCATTTGACACAGCTTCTCGAATAGCTTAATATTAGTCTGACTAGACTGACTAGAATCAATGAGAGGTCCCTATGAATACATGGCAACTTCAGGAAGCGAAGGCTCGACTGAGCGAGGTCGTCAAGAAAGCGGCGACCGAAGGTCCGCAAAGCATTACGGTTCATGGGCAGCCCAGCGCCGTTGTCATTTCGAGCAAGGAATATAAGCGGTTGAAGCGCCAGCGCGAAAGCTTTGTCACATTCATGCGCCGTTCGCCGCTGTTTGGGTTGGAGCTTGATCTCGAGCGCAAGCAGACTTCCACGCGCGAGGTCGAGATAGCATGAGTTACCTGCTCGACACCAATGTGGTATCAGAAACCATCCGGCACAATCCGAATAAGGCGCTGATCGCATGGCTCGATCAAATCCCGGGCGAAGAACTTTTTATAAGTGTTTTAACTTTGGGCGAGATTCGCAAAGGGTTTGAGGCGCTTACCGACAGAAAGAGGCGGGAGAAATTGCGGGTATGGCTCGATCATGAGCTGGTGCGATGGTTCGAGGGACGGGTGCTGCCGGTGGATATTTTGGTGGCCGACCGATGGGGGAGGCTTCTTGCCGAGGTTGGTCGCTCGGTTCCAACCATTGATAGCCTCCTCGCGGCGACTGCCTTACATCACGACTTAACGCTCGTCACCAGGAATGCCAAGGATTTTGAATATCCCGGTCTTGAAGTGATCAATCCGTACGGGTGACCGGACAATCTCGGCGAAAACAGATGTCAGAGCCCGGGGGCCTGTTGCCCAAACCAATAGCATTCTCGATCAAAAATGATATCATCTGGAGCATCCAGGAGGTGCTTCGATGATGGGACATCAGCCACCCCCGCAGTCCAAACTCTTCTATACCGGATTCCAGTTGGACAAGCGAGTGCGACGTGACCATCCTCTGAGGAAGATTAGCACGGTTGTCGATTTCGATTTCACCTACAAAGAAGTGGTGGAAACATACGGCGATAACGGCAACGTCTCGGTGCCTCCTCCTGTTCTGCTCAAGCTCATGCTTCTATTGGTGTTCTACAATGTTCGTTCCGAGCGCGAGCTGATGGAGACGCTACCGGAGCGACTCGATTGGTTGTGGTTCCTTGGCTACGATCTGGATGATGAAGTACCGAACCACAGCGTGCTTTCGAAAGCCCGGAAGCGCTGGGGACGTGAGTTGTTCCAGCGTTTCTTTGAGCGCGTGGTGAGGCAGTGTGTTGCGGCTGGACTGGTTGACGGGCGCAAGATATTCGTCGATGCGAGCCTTATCGATGCGGATGCTTCGCAGGACTCGGTTGTGGATACGAGAGACCTGAACGAGCAGCTGTCAAAGAAGTATCGGCAACTCGAAGCACGGCTCGACGAAGCGCCGAGCGCGAGAGAACCGGGACCGTACACCGAAGAGAACCTGCGCTATGTATCGGCAACCGATCCGGATGCGGCGTTGATGAAGCGCGGGGAGTCGAAGTTGCGGTACCAGAGTCATCGAGCGGTCGAAGGCAGCAGCGAGATTATCACAGCGACGGCGTTGACCCCGGGTGATGTAAGCGAAGACCAGTTATTGATGGTGCTTAAGGAAGACCACGAGGCGACCACGGGGGAGTCGGTTCAGACGGTAGTTGCAGACAGCAAGTATGGAACGAAAGAGAACTACCTGGCGTGCCGGGATGCGGGAATTCAGGCGCACATTCCGGCATTTCAGGGAGGTACAGACAAGCGTTTGGAGAAGCGCGGCTTGTTTATGGAAGACCGCTTTGTGTTTGACGCCAAACGGGACGTGTTTGTGTGCCCCGCGAGCCAGGAGTTGAGGCGTAGGACCGTGCACGCCCGTCGGCAGAGCATAGAATATGCCGCTTCGAAGCGAATCTGCGCGATGTGCGAATTGAGAGACCAGTGTACGACGAGTAAGTCTGGTCGAACAGTTCACCGGCATCTTCGTCAGGATGAGTTGGACGAGATGGTGAGAGCTTCGAAATCGACGTTGTCGCGTCGGGATCTCGCGCGTCGGCAGCATGTGTGCGAAGGGTCGTTTGGCGCAGCGAAGCGGTACGGTTACAAACGCGCGCGCTGGCGCCGACTGTGGCGAGTAGAAATCCAGAACTATCTTATCTGCACCATACAGAACATCACCAAGTTGATCAAACACCGCAACAAGCGCTGTTACGCGGCGGCCAGTCTTCATTCAGATTGGAGCTATGATCTGTTGATGTCAGGTCTTCAGAAGTTTCGGTGCAATGTACATCGCTTATTCTGGTACATCAAAGAAGTGCGGGTTATTTGTGTCATACAAACAGATCCAGCATAGGGATGAATGGATGAGCACGATAAAAAGTTATTCGGGCAACAGGCCCCCGGCATTTGATATCTGCTTCTCCATCACCCACACATCGCCGGTTTTAGATCCATCAATCATCCAGAGCTTGTCTTTGAACACTAATGCTACAAAAAGATTTCTTAGCGACCAGGGGGAATGTTCGGTTTGTTGAACCCAATTCTGAAGTTGCATTAAAAAAGAAAATGACACATCATATAATGAGTACAGAGGATGTGGTTGATGGTTGTTAAAATCATGAAAAATGCCGCATGGTGGCTCGTGGTTGCACTGCTATTCGGCTGCTGCCGCCCCGGGATGGTTAGCCCCGGTGCTGCAGCGGCTATGAGTACGGCGCTTGCGGTAGGCGTTGCCGGCGCACGCAAGGCTGGAGGCGATTGCTATACGGACTGTATGCAGGGCGCCCAATGCAATCCTGCGACCGGCCTCTGCGAACCGAGTGCCTGCGGGCAACGATGCCAAGATGGGGAACGATGCGATACATCAGGTATAGTTCCACAGTGTATTCCAGAACCATCTGAACAGCCGAACATCTATGAGGGATTTCAGGACCCTACTAGTATTCCTTTAACTATTCAGCCGCCTCCACCACCAGAGTAAGTAAAACTAAATTGATAAGAATAAAAACCCGTTTCACACAACCCGCCTGATTGACTTTTGGTAAGCCGTATCTTTTGGGTAAGGACTCGAACTCTCAAATGTTAAGGTGATGTATTGATCGCTATTTGCTTGAACCAATGTATTCTTCGGATTCGTTTATCCGATTAATATTCGATTTTTTCGTACGTCAAAGCAGCTCTATTACTTATTCCACGTAATAACTATTTCCGCATAACCTTTCGCTTCAGAAATTCGAGTAATAAACTCAACCTTAACGTTTTTCGCTCCATAAACCTCCGCCGCCTTGTGATAGAACCCAATAAGACTATGTTCATATACTGCGTGTTTTTTTTCGAACCCAACGTATCGTATCTTGAACTTCCCCGGTGCGATTATCGAGGACTCAATCGTTACACCTCGCAGTAAGAGCGCGTGCAACGCGGATATCTTCTCCATTAAGAATTCCGGCGAACCTTTTTTCACAAACGCCGAATAAATACCTCGAAGGTGTTTTTCTGTTACCTTTCCCGTTGATTTGATCAACGCCATTGGATTCCCGCCGAGTTTTTCACGCAGGACCACATCAAGGAACTGGGTATATGCATCCAAGGAATACCATCCTGAGGTAGAGATCGGATTCTGGAATATCCCTCTTTCTTTCTTATCGATCAAATTAACGAGGCGATCGTATTCCTTTTCCCCATAAATTTCCTTTGTGGTTTCGACGGCTCCTTTTAGGATACTACCTTTCACTTGCAGCATGCCTTCCCCCAACTCCCCGAACGACGATTATTCTTAATAGTTTCTATAACTATCTCATAGTCTCGACCTTAAAAAACAGGCAAAAACCGGTTTGCCCAGATCCCGTTACCTACAGACAATGGTATAATCGTTTATAGGTGATGTAAAGTTTGCTGGATCGCCTATTGAGATTGGGCGCTCTAACGCAATCCGATCTTCGATGAATTCTCCCCTGGCCTGCATTGACAAATGCCGAATCAAATCTACTTTGAGATTAGATAATTATGATGTACGGAGGCTTCTGTGGCATTCGTTGCAAGCGTAATCGGCGTTGCTCTTATTGTAATAATTCTCTGGGAATCCTTCGAAACCGTCATTTTACCGCGCCCGGTTCAGCGCCGATTCCGTTTGACGCGCCTTTTCTATCGACGCACCTGGTGGATATGGGCAAAAACGACAAATTTACTTATCCCCAAGAAATGGCAGGAAACGTGGCTGAGTTTTTTTGGTCCGATGTCCCTGCTTCCCCTGTTAAGTATTTGGGCCGGCTTTCTGATTTCAGGTTTTGCGCTTCTGTATTGGGCGATCGGCGATACCGTCCTGATACAGGGAAATTCATCCGAGTTCCTTGCCGATCTCTACCTCAGCGGCTCTACCTTTTTTACTCTGGGAATGGGGGATGTGGTCCCCCACAACGGCCTGGCGCGGTTTCTGGCGGTAGTCGAAGCCGGGATGGGCTTTGCCTTTCTGGCCCTGATAATCAGCTATCTACCGACGCTCAATCAGTTCTTTTTGAGCCGCGAAGTGGGCGTCTCGCTGCTTGATGCCCGCGCCGGCTCGCCTCCCACTGCTTCGGAACTGCTGCGCAGGCACAACGGCCAGCAGGGAATAGCGGCGCTTCACAGGCTTTTGGAGGACTGGGAGCGATGGTCGGCCGAGTTCCTAGAAGGACATCTATCCTATCCGGTCCTGGCCTATTATCGCTCGCATCACGACAACCAATCCTGGCTGGCGGCCCTGACGGCCATATTGGATACGTGCGCTCTAATTATGGCGGGCGTTGAGGCAAGCTGCCGACGCCAGGCCGAACTTACCTTCTCGATAACCCGGCATGCCTTGATCGATCTCTCCGCGATCTTTATAAGAAAATTTAGCGATACCAACTACGATCGCCTTCCACCCGAGAAGTTGACCGAGTTACTGGAAATCATTTCCACTTCGGACATCGCCATTCAAAGGGAACAATTGTATCAAAGGCTCGCCGAACTGCGGCGGATGTATGAACCCTATCTCTTGGAGCTGGCCTCATACTTTCGCATGGATGTTCCTCCATGGATTGCCGAACGAAAGGGCGAGACAACCTGGTCTACATCCGCCAGAAGCGGGATGCATGACGGACGAAAATCAATGCCAGGCCCGAACATTTGAGACGAGGGATTTTAAAGAATTGAAACGGCTATTGCTGTTGTTTCGGCTCGCTGTGTTCGGAATACGTCTGAAACGATTTCTCGCCGACTTCCTTCCACCACTCTTCATAGTCGCGCCGTGAGCGCCCGGAGCAACCGCGGGCATGCCGCTTATGCCCGTGCCCGAAGCCCCCGACGAGTACCCTGGCCAACACCAAAAGCCCTAAGCTCTGCCAGAAGCTGATGGCATGGACGCCCAGCAGTTCGACCGCCACGGCATTCCAGAGCAACATGATGAGGTAACCGAATCCGAACACAACCGTGGCTCCAATAAGCAAACCGAAAAGGACATGCATGAAGATGCGATAACCTCTTCCGCGCTTGGAATTCTCTTTATTAAAAAAACAGTGCATCATGGTACGCTCCTTTTAGTTTGGGTCCTGGTATTCCGCGAGCATCTTCTTTAATCGCGCGACGGCCCGGTTTTTTCGGGAAAGCAGAGTCCCTATCGGCTCGCCCCATTCCTCGGCCAGATCCCGAAAGCTGCGGTCGTCCACCTCGGTCGCGAGAAAGACGGCACGCTCCTGCGGGCTGAGCCTGCCGATCGCCTGCGCCAGCCGTTCGCGCAGATCGAGCCGTTCGAGGCCCTGGTCCGGGCCGCGCTCCCGCTCTGGTCTCCTCTGAAATTGAAACTCTTCCTCATCAAGACTCATACGCGGACTCGCCCCGCGCCGCTTGTCTACGATGCGGTTT
This sequence comes from uncultured delta proteobacterium, assembly GCA_963754925.1. Classification (GTDB taxonomy): domain Bacteria; phylum Myxococcota; class B64-G9; order B64-G9; family B64-G9; genus CAVWHX01. The sequence continues at coordinate 201,607 of CAVWHX010000003.1, read as the reverse complement.
TCCAACGAGCGATACAGGTACGCGGTGAGATTTTCTATTTCACCAACGATATCGATGCGCCGCAGCACCCGATAGACGACGTCGGAGACGATATCCTCGGCGTCCGTGCGGGAACGATCGCCGAGCCTTCGCCTGACAAAGCTCACAAAGCGTTCTTTCTCCGCACGAAACAGAAGAGCTAGTCTATTTTTCGTCTCATCCATCGTTATAATTCTTATCGCGTTATCCATCTCTATAGATTAATAACGTACCTTTCAATCATTTATTGCATCAGTCGTACAAGGGGCAGGGAGAAGGTTGTCCCGTGCCGCCGAGGGAACGCGACGGGAACGGGTAATCATTGACGGGAAGGCGAAGCAGCTTTCTAACGGTTTTTCATTTTCGAGTAAATCAACTCGAAGTCGTGCTCATTTATTTCAAACAGACCGAATCGAAACATATAGCCCCATGATCTCTTGTTGCGAATGAAATTCAGGTGCTCGATGAGCGGCTCAATGCTTACTTCATCACCATCCTCATATTCCGCATTTTTTCTGAAGGGGTGAAAGTCGTCGCTCATTTCCGCCTGATAGACGTCATCATCTTTTATCGTGGCGACCGCGGTAAACGATTTGAGCGGCTCCCCATTGTCGAGTGACGTTTTTGGAGAGTAGAACAGCATTTTATCTCCCGGTTTCAATCGCTTCAACGGCGACTCTTTCCCGTGGTTCGCCTGAACAAACCCATGCTTTTTGCCATACAGGACATGTTCTTTTGAAACGGTATTTATCCAATATTTCATGTTCCCATCCCTCCCACGAGAACGCCGACAGCTTTTCACCCCTTGGTAGAACGGTTAGCAGTGGGCGGCACGGCGGCTCAATCATATCGAAGGTTGTATGTTCTGGTTGATTCGAAATAGGTTGCCGGGATCATACGTATTCTTTAATTTCACGAGCCGCGCGAATTTTTCCTCGCCGTAGGCGGCCTGGATGCGGCCTTCGCCTTCGTCGCCGCCGAGGAAATTGATGAACGCGTGACCGGTCGAAACCGGTTGTATGGCCTTTGAAAACTCGCGCGCCCACGCGATATGCCGGTCGGTTTCTTTGGGATCGGTCCACAGACCGACGATATTCAGAACGAAGGGAGCATCGCGGTGACCAAAGGCGGTGGCATCGGCGCTTACCCGGCGAACCGCGCCCTCGATGTGGTGGATATGCACTTGCGCGAACGGAGCGCCCATCTTACCGACCTGCTCGAGCAAAATTTCGAGGGTTCGGTCATCCAAGTCTTGAAGGTACTCCGTTTTCCAGTATGATAAGATGCCTTTCGGCGCACCCGCATCGAACATTCCTTGAAGGTTAGTGTAGGGAAGCGGGCCGAGAAGATCGGTCACGGGCGCCGCAACGTCGCGCAGCGGTTTGACCAACGCTTCGCCTTGCTTTCGCGAGCCGACCAAGCATAGTCCGATGGCGATCACGGATGTTCCCTGCATAGGTTGCGGAATAAACGGTTCCGGCGGAGCAGTGATAAAAGCGACCATGGTCGTGGCTTCATCCGGCAGCGTCCGAACCCATTCACGATAGAAGCGTAACAGTTGCAGGGCGTTGGCCGCTTGATGGAAGATGGCGCCCCCATACACATTCGGCCCCACCGGATGCAGACGGTAGGTAAACGTCGTGACGATGCCAAAGTTTCCCCCTCCGCCGCGCACCCCCCAGAACAAATCGGGATTTTCCTGAGCGCTCGCGATCACGCGCCGTCCATCGGCCGTAATCAGTTCAGCCGCCAAAAGATTGTCAATGGTCAGGCCGTGCTTCCGCATCAACCAACCGATGCCGCCGCCGAGGGTAAACCCCGCGATTCCGGTGGTCGACACCAAACCGCCGGTCGTGGCCAACCCATGCGCTTGCGTGCTCTTATCGAATTCGCCCCAGGTAAGACCGGCTTGAGCCCGCGCCGTGTGTTCGCTTGCGTGCACCTCCATGCGTTTCATGGGCGAAAGGTCAATCACCATGCAGCCGTCACAGGTGCCGAATCCGGCGACGTTATGGCCGCCGCCGCGCACCGCGACGAGCAAATTGTTATTGCGCGCGAAATTGACCGCATGGACCACATCGGCTTGATCGGCGCATTGCACAATCGATGCCGGGCACTTGTCTATCAAACCATTCCATACCCTTCGAGCCTCATCATAGCGTTTATCATCATTGAGAATAAGGCTACCATGCAGATCCCTGCCGAATGTATCAAAGACGGTTTTAGTTAACATAACGAGATCTCCCGTGATAAATAACGCACCAGCTCTAAAGAGGGGCGCTCGACCATCATTGAAAATACTGCAATTCCCGTGCTCGATTAGTTGTCAATGGAAGAAGATAATAACTTCAATAGTATCATGCTGATACACTGAGTTACGTTTGCGTCGGCAACCATCGATCGGTGATCGGAGTATTACGCTGCCCAGAATTGACGTGCTTAATGCATAATAAACCGTTCAAATTGAATGTTATCCCAAACTTGAAAAACTCCCAAAACCTAGTGTATGAAGTTACCTCATGGTGGCCAACCTTCTCATTTTTGCGGGCAAAAAAGCATACGCCCGCATACAAGAACAAGGTCTGCGGCCGGAGATGGTGGAGGTCATCGCCGGAGCTGCCGGCGGGCCCAAATGGCTGGTGCTGGACGGTCTCGATCGGGCCATATTCTTTTCATGGCTGACATCCGCGAAAACCCCCGTACACTTGCTTGGTTCATCGATTGGCAGCTGGCGTTTTGCCGCCGTCGCCCAGGGTCCCGGCGCCGCAACGGCTTACGACCGCTTCGAACAGGCCTACTTGGAGCAGCTCTATTCAATTCGCCCGCCTCCCCGTGAAGTAACAGAGCAGTCTCGGAAGATCGTAGACGCCTTTCTGGATGACGCGGGGGTAAAAAACGTTCTTTCGCATCCATTTTTTAGACTCAGCATGCTTACCGTCCGCTGTCGTTGGATGGTGTCAAGCGATACTCCCTCCCTTCTTGGCCCCGGCCTCGTACTGACGGCCTTAGCGAATAGCGTCAGTCGAAAATCGCTTCGATTCTTCTTCTCAAGAACCTTGGTGTACGATTCGCGCGATAGGCCTCCTTTTTTAGGCATGGACGCTTTTCCCATCCAGCGCGTGCCGCTTTCAGCGGATAACATCAGATCGGCGCTTTTGGCGTCCGGATCGGTCCCCTTGGTCATGGCGGGCGAGCCAAACCTTCCGGGAGCTTCACCGGGGATGTACCGCGACGGCGGCCTTATTGATTACCACCTGGACATCCCTTTTGGCGGCGAAGGAATTGTGCTGTTCCCGCATTATATACATCGGATTATTCCCGGATGGTTTGACAAACCCTTGGCTTGGCGAAGACCAAAACCGACCAACATGGAAAATGTTGTTTTGTTGTGCCCATCGCCAACGTTTGTCGAAAAACTGCCCTACGGCAGAATCACGAGCCGGACCGATTTCAAAGCGTTTCGTTTCCGCGACAACGAGCGTATCGCATTTTGGCGAAAGGTCATTGCAGCCGGCACCATCCTCGGTGATGAATTTTTAGAGCTCGTCCAAGGCGCAAAAATAAATACGGTAATCAGACCACTTCCCGTGTGATCCCGTTGCGGGAGGAGGGGTGGGGGAGGTTTTGGTGCCAGGCCGCCGCAAATACCAAACCCATTCACACGAGTTTCCTCATATCCTCCTCCTTAGGGACTTTGAAAATATTGTTCATTTCTGAAGTTGATAGCTGAATCAATATCTCGAAACTGACTTTTTTGTCAATCTTAAGCACCAATCTAGATTCTTGAAGCCCGTTGTCAGTTAAATTCTTTGACAAAATATGAGCTTAATAGCTAAAATATAAATAAAAGTACCCGCATAATCCTTCAGGACAACAGAGGCAAGAACTTTCCGTTATGCGGGGTTGCCAAAGGAGAATGTATGGTAAAAATAAAAGGATTGCCTTTATTAACATCCAAGAATTTTATCTTGGAAAAATACGGCAATGGAGCGCTGAGAAAATACTTAACGCGTTGAGCGAACAGGATCGAAAAGTATTCAGCGGAGTGATTCTTTCTTCCGAGTTTTACCCGCTCGATGCGTATGTGCATTGGCTCGAACTGGAGGTAAAATTATTATACAACGGCGATGAATCGGTGCCCGTTCGACAGAATTTAGAAGCGACGGAGAAGGTGTTTAAAGGAATATATAGGGTTTTTCTTTACCTGGGTTCACCGGAAAGGGTTCTCGAACGCCTAGGCGGGATAAATTCCCAAATTTTTCAGGGTCTCACCGTAAAAGCCTCAAAAATTGAGAAGGGAAAAGTTCTGCTAACCTATACCGGTTTTGAAAAACAACATAAAATATTTGAGATACTGGTGAGAGGCTTTTGGCTAACAGTTGTAAAGTTGATGGGAGCTAAAGATTATAAGTTTCAACCCCAGATTTCCATCAGCGACGGCAAAGATCATTGCGAATATATGCTTACGTGGACGAAATAGAAACGTTGGTAGACTATTCAGGGCGCGGTAGGTATCTTCCGGAACTGCCGCTGCCGCCTAACGGTATCGTTCATCATCAACATCAGATTCCATAAAACCAATACAGGAATATATCATTGCTTAGATGGTGTGGGCTCGATTATGATGCCGCCATCATGCGATGGCTGCGAAAGAAACGGGTCTGGGTTCCTGTGGCGCTGGTCGTTCTGTATATCCTCTTCGGTTTTTTCGCGGCTGGCCCCCTTGCACGCGCGCAGCTTGAAAAGCGGCTGCCGCAAATCCTCAAACGCAGCGTATCGATTGAGTCAATCGCCATAAACCCGCTGGTACTGTCGGTCCAGGTCCGCCACTTTTCGGCAACGGAGAAAGACGGAAGCCCCTTCGTTGCGTTCGGTGACCTTTACGTCAACATCGCAGCTACTGATTTCATCCGCGGTATCATCGGCTTCAATGAGATTCGCTTGACCCGGCCGATCATCGGCATCGCAATTCTCAAAGACGGACGGCTGAGTTTTGCTGATTTGCTTGAGTCGGATGGCGCGAGAACGGCAACGCCGCCCGACGAGAAAAAGGCACCGCGCATTGTTCGCGTCGCTCAGTTCGGGCTTATCGACGGCGCCGTGCGCTTTGCCGATCTTTCGCGGCCCACGCCCTTTCGCGCTGAGGTGAAACCGCTTACCCTCAACGTTACCGACTTCACCACCGAGACCAGACAAGAAGGCAGCAGCCCCTACACTTTCAACGCCCGCCTCGGCCCCACCAGCCTCGGGTGGAACGGCGATTTTGTGGCGACCCCGCTGCACTCTAGAGGCGAGCTCTTCATCCAGGGCCTCGATCTAGCCAGTTTCAACTCGTACATCGAGAGCCTCACACACTTCCATGTTGGAGGCGGCAGAGCCTCCATCAGATCGCGCTACGCGCTCGACGCGACGCCAAACGGTTTAGATTTCGTTTTAGAGCAGACCACCCTTACCATCGGCGGTCTCGCCCTATCGAAGCCGCAGGACGACGAACCGCTCTTCGCGCTCGACATGTTCGAGGCGCGCTCCAACCGAATCGACCTGAGTAACCATACGGTAGCCCTGGACGCGATAACCTTGGCCGGTGGTTCGGCAACCGTTCGCCGCCTGGCAAACGGCGCCATCGAGCTGGCCGAACTAAGTTCTACCCGGACGCCCGCCGGGGGAATACCGGAGCCGTCACCGTCCCCGCCGCCCACGGCGGCGCCAGCGCCTGAAGCGCGTCGATCGGCATGGAGCGTCTCGCTCCCGCGCTTCGCGATCGAACGTTTCTCGGTGTTCTGGGAGGACCGGGCGTTGCATACGCCACTCACGGTACCATTTCAAAATCTGACCTTCGAGGCACGTGACTTCGAGCTGCCGTTTGGTAAACCGTTTACGGTGCAGCTTTCGACGGCAGTCGCCGGGGGACAGCTGACGGTATCCGGGCCGATAACTCTGCAACCACTCACGGCGACGCTCACCTTCGCCCTGAAGGCGCTGTCGTTGCCTTCCTTCTGGCCCTATGCCGCCGAGGCGCTCGATGCGTCGCTCGCCGCGGGAGGGTTGGATGTTGCGGGAACCGTTACGCTCGCCGGTTCGAACCTGTCGGTCGCGGCCGACGGCGCACTGTCGGGTCTTGAGCTGAACGATAATGCCGGAGCGCCGATGCTAACGTTCGATAGATTGGCCCTCGAGGGGATACACTATCAATCGGCAGCAGGTTCTCTGGAGTTGGCCACCCTTGCGTTGGCGAAGGCGCGCGCGCGCATCGAACGAGACGCGAAGGGCCAAATGAATTTTTCGCGGCTCGTAAAGCCGCCGCCCGAGCAGCCTGCCGGAGCGCAGGCGCAACAACCCGAACAGTCGGCGGCAGCGCCCGAGTCGAAGCCAGCGCAGCCGGGTGCGCCATTTTCGCTCAAGATCGGCACCCTGCGCTTCGACACGCTGCGCGCGGATCTACTCGATCGCAGCGTCAAGCCGCACAGCGCGCTGTCGCTCCAACGGTTGTCAGGCCGGGTGCAAAACATCACGACGCCGAAGCTATCGACCATACGTATCGACCTCACCGCGCTCGTCGATGGTGCGCCGCTTTCGCTCAACGGAACGTTGAAGCCAGCGGGAAAAGACAGCCACGCTGATCTCAAGCTGACGCTCGGCGGTTACAATCTGCCGCTCGCTTCGTCGTATGCCATCAAATACGTCGCGCAGCCCATTCAGAAGGGGAAACTGTCCCTCGAGGTGAAGTGGCGGGTGGAGAATCGGCAGCTCGAAGGGCAGAACCGCTTGCGTGCCGATCAGCTTGAGTTTGGCGACCGCGTGGCCAATCCGGGTCCGGACACCACCAAACTGCCGCTCGGACTGGCGGTCTCCATTCTTTCCGACCGCTCGGGGCTCATCGATCTCGACGTGCCGGTGTCCGGCGACCTGGCCGACCCGGATTTCGGGTGGTTCAGCGTCGTGATAACGGCGCTGAAAAACATCCTGGTCAAGGTCGCCACCGCGCCGTTTTCCCTGCTGGCCGGGCTTGTCTCGGGCGATCCGCAGACGCTCAAGTCCGTGGTCTTCGTACCCGGTGAGGCCGCGCCGCCACCCACGGAGCAGGCGAAGATGGACAATCTCCGCAAGGTGCTCTACGAGCGTCCGGCGCTGCGGGTGGAGCTGACGCCGGGCGTCGATCCGAATGCCGACAAGCTCGCGTTAACCCGCGCTACGCTGAAAATGCAGCTTGGCCGCGACCAAACTCCTCAAGCGGGAGCGCCGCCCGGGGCCTCTCTGCAGGTCGATGACGCAACCTGGGAGGCATGGGTGCGAAAAACCTGGCTGGCCAGCCAAGGAACCAACGCTGCGTCCACAGCTGACGTGCCGTTCGCGCAGATTGAGCAGTCGGTGCTCACGACGCACGCCGCGAACGATGAGGAGCTTGAGGCGCTGCGTCGCGAACGCGCGTTGTGGGTGCAGTCGGCGCTGACCGCCGATGGTACGGTTTCGTCGGAACGCGTTTTCATTACCGCCGATCCGGATGCAGCGGCATCAACTAAATCGGCGGTGACGATTGATCTGAAGTAACGGCACGGAGATACAACTCAACCACAAGGCTTACAAAGTCTGCGTGGCGCCGGCTCCCGGGGCACCTGCGGGGCTGGTTGCGGCCGGCCGTTTGAGCTTCTGAGCTTGAGTGACCAGTTGATCGCGATCGAAACCCACCAATAGTTTTCCGGCGATATCGAGGACGGGAACCCCGTTGATGCTCGTGCCCGTCTTCATGGCCTTGCAGGTAAGTTCTTGCTGCGCGCCGGGCTGCTGTTCGATGTCTTTCTCGATGAAGGGAATGCCCTCGCGGGTCATGAAGGCGGCCGCGGCCTTGCACACGCTGCACCACGAGGCTGAGTACAGTACCACGCGATCTTCCGGGGAAGGTGCCAGGTTCTTACATTCGTCGGGCAGCACGGCCGACTTCTTTGACGGTTCACGGAGGAGGTCGCGTTCAAACTTGAAGCGGCTCACAATGCCGTAGGGATAGGTTCCATCGGCGCGCGTACTGGTGAGATTGGCAACGTACAGGATTTTGTCGGATTGGCGCTTTTCGGGACTTAGGGTTTTGTCGATCACCATCACCTGCCCGCGAGCCTCGACGGGGATGTCGCTTATCTTCTCGACGGTCGCAAACGAACCATCCGCCAGCAGGTAGCTGAATAGAAAATTGTCGGCTTCATCGGTTATTTTCAGCGTTGCAAACTCTTCGGTCGTTACACCGCTTTTGTCGGCGGACTTGGATGACGATCCTCGCTCGGGACACCCAGCCAACAGCAACGATACTATCAGCGCAAGCAACCAAACGAGGCACGGTGCATCAATTAATTTACAATAGTTCATTTTCATACGGTTTTATGATAGATAATCCGCCGGACTGCGTCAAGGGTCTCATTTCCGTTGTAACGGTGCGAGGTCAGGAGTGATTCAATCAGGCACAGAGCAAACAAGCGGCATGCAGCAGCGCTCCTTTGTAGTCATCTATTGGCGGTTACTGGGCACGGTGCGGCCCTACCTCGGACAACTCGTTGCAGCGTTGGTATGCATGATAGTGTTGGCGGCGACCACCGGCGCTTACGCGTATATGGTGGGGCCTCTGCTCAAGTTTCTCATCACCCGCGGTCAGCATGGCGGTTTTGAAATCCTTTCTCTGGTGCCGGGTCTTAAGGTGGACACGCTTGACCGGGAGAGCCTGCTCGCAGCCTTGCCGCTCGTTATTCTCGGGGTGGCACTCGTCAAGGGCATCAGCTACTTCGGTCAATTTTACTTGATGGGCATGGTCGGGCAGCGCGTGGTGGCCGACCTGCGCGACCGCATGTTCGCGCGCCTCACCAGCTTGAGCCCAGCCTACTTCCAGAGGACTCCCACGGGTCAGATCCTCAGCCGGTTCACCAACGATGTATACGCCATCGAACAGGCGGTGACCTACACGGTAGCCACCTACCTGCGCGACGGCCTGCAGGTGGCGGTTTTGCTGGTGCTGGCGTTCATCCTCGACTGGCAACTGGCGCTTATCACGTTTGTGGCCATGCCGCTGGCCATCTTCCCCATTGTGCACTTTGGCAAACGTCTTAAACAGGTAAGCCTCGAAAGCCAATCATCGCTGGGCAACATCGCCGATCGCCTGCACGAGACTATCCGTGGCATGCGCATCATCCAGGTCTTCAACGCCGAGCGGTACGAGCGCGAGCGCTTCCATCGGGAAAACCAGGAATACTTTCGGATAATGCATCGCTCGTTTATGGTGCGCGCCCTGCAGTCTCCGGTGATGGAATTCCTTGGAGCGTTTGGACTCGCGGCCACGATTTGGTACGCCGGCAGTCGCGTGACCGCCGGTTCTCTCGACCCGGGGCATTTTGTGTCGTTCTTTGCCGCGGTGCTCATGCTGTACAACCCGACCAAGAGTCTGGGGCGCATCGGAGACCTGGCCGCAGCCGGCGTCGCTGCGGCGGAGCGAGTGTTTACCGTGCTGGATGAACCCGATGAGATCAACGAACGCGTAGGTGCCCGCGCAATTGAAACCTTCAATCGCGAAATTGTTTTTGAGAACGTTCGATTCTCGTATGGCTCAGTCGAGGTGCTCAAGGGAGTGTCGTTTGCCGCCCGACGCGGGGAAGTGCTGGCCATCGTCGGCGCCAGCGGCGCGGGCAAGTCGACGCTGGTGAACCTGATCCCGCGATTTTTTGATGTTACCGGCGGGCGCATCACTATTGATGGTGTCGATATCCGCGATCTGCGGTTGCCTTCGCTACGTGGCCTGCTCGGGATGGTGACCCAGGAAGTGCTGTTGTTCAATGATACGGTCGAGGGGAACCTGGCCTACGGACTCAAGCGCGTTGATAGGAAGCGCCTGCTTGATGTAGCTCGGCGGGCCAATGCATTGGAATTCATCGAGGCGCTGCCGCAGGGTTTTGAGACCCGCATCGGCGAGGGCGGCATCAAACTCTCGGGCGGCCAACGGCAGCGCATCGCGATCGCGCGGGCATTAATGCGCGACGCGCCGATATTGATTTTGGACGAGGCCACCTCATCGCTCGACAGCGAGAGCGAACGCGAGGTTCAGAACGCCCTGGAGGTGTTGATGCGCGATCGCACCACTGTGGTCATCGCCCACCGCCTCTCGACCATTCGTCGCTCGGATCGTATTTTGGTGCTGGACGAGGGGCGCATCGTTGAGTCCGGCAACCATGAAGAATTGCTCGACCGCGGCGGCGTCTATCGCCGGCTGTATAATCTGCAATTTGAAGAGTCTCGCGACCAGGCTGTCGATCGCCTCATGTCCTAGCGACTCCAGGGGCGTGCTAAAACAGAACCGTTCCATTCACCCAGTAGGTAACCAGGGTGGTTTCCTCGACGCGGAAGCGGCTGCCGGTGTTATTGTAGTCGGGAGCGTTTTCATTGGTTTCAGTCGATCCTTCGGTCCCGGTGATGAAGTGCTCGGTATTATGTGACAGGCTTGCCCCAACGCGCAACTGCCCATACTCCGTAATTCTCAAGATGAAACCGAGGTATATGCCAAATTGGGCGTACTCGCTGGTTGATTGAAGTTGGCGCTTGCCCGCGTCGAACGGGTTTGACGCATCGTTCGTGTGGGCATCGAGAAAATCACTCAATTCGTTGACCGTTCCGCGGGGACTTGCAGAAGGTCTGTTTTGAATGCCGGCAACGAACTCGCTTTCGAACCGAATATCAATCGCAAACTTCATGTGCGTAGCGGTATTTTCCCACGGGACGATTTCCATACCGACCAGAAATCCGCCATGGTACGGTATTTCAAAGCCTTTTTCCTTGGCTTCGGCGCCCTGGATGGGAATGGTAGCGTGAATGCCGCAGTAGGGATCAAGCACCCTGAATCGGTGGGAGAAAAGCATGTAAGGAACCAATTGATGGTGCCCGAGCCCAACCCCGCCGGTTTTGCCGCCGATGATATCATTCGGGTAGGCAAGCTTGCCGGAGGGGATGATGTAATCAAGACCAATCACCCACGTGCTTACGCTGTAGGCGCGTTCGCTGTTGAATGGCGCCCACTTTACCCCAACCGTAACGTCGCCGATGCCGGATCGTTCGGTGCTTGGGGAGGAACGGTTTGCGATTTCTGATTCGGTAAATAAACCGTAATAGAGGGTTTTGGGATCCGATCCATAATCGGCGACCAAGCTTATTTTTCGGTTGTCTTTGATAATCCACGGAAGGTTCACGTACAGTTCGAGATCGTGGTACAAGCCGATTTCGATCATATAGTCCATAGAATAGATCTGATTTTGGTAATGCAACGCATTGTAATCGGGCTGATTGGTGACAGGATTGGTACTATTCTTCCAACCACTTCCGCCGCTTATCTCACGGGTTATTTTGGCGCGTTCAAGGGTTGAGTGAAACCGTACATCAATATTCAAATCAAAGGGATCGTTATCGTCGGCCGCGTCAATCACATCGGTGATCTCAGCACTATATCCTCCAGCGGGATGCATGAGCACTGGCAGCAACGCTATCATGCCGAGCCAGAACCTCATGGCGTGCCTCCTCAATCATGTGCAACGGATTGAATTTGCAATTGAATACAGTGCAATCGGCGAGGCTGTCAAGAGTATTGGTCAGTCGTCTGTCCCCCGCAAGCCAAACTCCTTCATTTTGTTTTGAAGGCTCTTCCGGCTAATCTTCAGTTTTTTGGCTGCCTGGGTGACATTGTCCTTGGTCTCGGCCAAAGCTTTAACGATTAAGCTCTTCTCGATTTCTACGGTAGCGTGCTTGACAATATCCTTCATGGAGCTGTCTTCGGTCATAGCAGCGATGGCACCGGGCGCGGTTGGCGCAGGGTGCTCCGACAGCGTCTCGGGGAGGTTCTTGACCTGGATGGTTTCGCGCTCACAAAATACGATCGAACGTTCGATGACATTTTCGAGCTCACGGATGTTGCCGGGCCAGCGGTAATTGAGAATCATGCTGAGCGCATCAGGTGCGATGCCTTTTATGGTGCGGTTGAGGCGCGCGTTGTACTTGCCGATAAAATGTTCAACGAGGAGCGGAATGTCAGCGCGGCGTTCCCTCAAGGGGGGCAGGTGGATGGGGACGACGTTAAGGCGATAGAAGAGATCATCGCGGAAGCGTCCCTCTTCGACCTCTTTACCCAGGTCTCGGTTGGTTGCGACCACCAAGCGCACGTCGACCCGGATGGTGACGGTGCCGCCCACGCGTTCGAATTCGCTTTCCTGCAGCGCCCGCATGAGTTTAACCTGCATCTCAACCGGAATTTCGGCAATCTCGTCCAAAAACAACGTCCCGCCGTCGGCCAATTCAAACCGGCCCGGCTTCGATGACACGGCGCCGGTAAAAGCGCCTTTCTCATAGCCAAAGAGCTCGCTTTCCATCAACTCACGCGGAATGGCAGCGCAATTTATCTTGATAAAGGCGCGCTCCCGCCGGCGGGAATGGTAGTGGAGCGCCGCGGCGATTAATTCCTTTCCGGTGCCGCTTTCGCCGGTGATCATGACCGTCGAAGGGGTGTCGGCCACCTTCTCGATGATGTCGTAGATATCTTTCATACGCTGGGTCTGCCCGATGATGCGGTAGCGGCCGGCGTCGGCGGGGATAGTCGCAAAATCCTTTTGGGAAAGCGATTCGGTCTTGACTGCTTTGGTGATGATCTGAATGAGGTCAGATTTTTCGAAGGGCTTCGTGATGTAGTCGAAGGCGCCGCTCTTGAGGGCCTGGACCGCGTTGTCGACGGTGCCGTGGGCGGTGATGATAATAACCGGTAGGTGCGGGAACGTCTTCTGGACGTACCGCAAGACCTCCAAACCGTCCACCTTGGGCATTTTCAAGTCCGTTACCACTACTTGGATGGTGCCCGAGGAAATGAGACCAATTGCCTCGTCGCCATCGGACGCGGTCACCACGTCATACCCTTCGCGCCGCAAGGTTGCCGCCAACACCTTGCAGATATTCTGCTCATTATCGGCTATCAGTATCTTCGCAGACATAACCTGCTCCCTGCACCATCAAAGCGTTTTTACGGGGACGCATCGTACTACTCCCTAACACGCTGGCCGGGAAACAGCAAGTCGGGAGGTTCACTGAGTTGCTCGGCAGGTGGACGGGCGTTCTGCACCGAAGCGCTCGGCGATTTGGCGGACTCAGCCGGGCAGGGGAGAACTATGGTAAAGGTTGAACCCTTGCCAAACTGGGACCTGACCTGAATCTCGCCTCCATGTTGCTCGACAATCCGTTGGGAGATTGCCAGGCCTAATCCCGTACCCCGCTCCTTGGTGGTGAAAAAGGGGACGAAAATGTGCTGTAGCGACTCGGGCGGGATACCGCGGCCGGTGTCTTGGATGTCGATCTCGATACGGCCGGTCCGCTCGGCGGTGCCGCGCAGCCGGAGGGCCGGGCTCAACAGTCGATATCTCGTCTGCACGGTCAACGTTCCGCCATCGGGCATCGCATCGACGGCGTTCGTCATTAAGTTGAGGAACACCTGGGTCAGTAGCTGGCTGTTGGATTCCACCTGTGGCAGATCCGCCTGCAACTCGCTGGCGCACTGAATCCGCTTACCTTCTAGACCGGCCTGTACCACCCGCAGGCAGTGGGTGATGACCTCGTTGACGTCGGTTGGCAGGCGATGGATTTGATACGGCCGGGCGTAATCTAAAAACTGGTTGACGACTTGGTTGAGTCGATCGGTCTCCTCAATAATGATCTTCAAAAACTCGGCCGCATCCTCGCCGACCGACGTTGGATCCAGATACTGGGCCGCGCCTTTGATGGCGCCGAGAGGATTGCGGATCTCGTGTGCTAACCCAGCGGACATTTCGCCGAGCACCGCGAGGCGATCGCGCTCGCGCATCTTCTCAAAGTTTTTGGAGTTTTCGATGTTGATAGCCGCTTGCTCGCCAATGGCCATCATGCGGGCGATTTCTTCGGTTGAAAAGCTTTCGGCACTCGATTCGTCGAGCAGATTGAGCAGTCCCAAGACCTCGTTTTTTCCGATGAACGGGATGCAGATGCCGGTATGGAGTACGGACATGGTTTCCAGCACCGCTCGCGCGTGCTTGGTGTCTCCGGTGGGTTCTGAGATGACGTCATGATCAATCAAATGGCGCTCAAAGGTCTCACGCAGCAAGACCGTCGGGGTCTTTTTAATCTGATCAAAAAACGACCGATGCGCCGCCACGTCCATGCGGTCGGGGGGCGGGACCCCCCGGTGGCCGATCAACCGGTAGCTCGCGCCGCCTTCTTCGAGGAGGTAGATACTGGTGTTGGCGGTCGGCGGGTTTTCATAGAGGGTGTCAAGAATGACCGTAGCCATAAGATCGACATCAAGGATATTGGCAATTTCCCGGCGCAGTTTTTCCAGCACCCGCCGCAGTTCGAGGCGTTCTCGGAAAAACAACCGGCTCGTGCTGCCGACGAGCTTATCGCGCAACGGTTCGAATAGAATGAGAATTATGAACGAAGCTACAAACGTCTGAAACAGAGATACCTCGGGAAAGCCGCCGGCCACCAGCACCAATACCCCAAACACCGCCGCCAGGACTATGGCGACCGCCGTCAGCACCAAACCGCGGCCCAGAAGTTCTTGCAGGTCCAGTAGGCGGTAGCTCAGCAAGCTTTCGGAGACAAAGTACAGAAACAGGATTGAGACCACGTTGCCCCAGGTCTCCAAGAAGTCAAAAGCTATCGGGAGAATTCCGAGCAGCGAAAAGGTCGCGGCGCACAGCAATGCCACCAGCAAGTACCGCAGGCGAATGCGGTCCCGTTTTGAGGAGATCTCACGGTAACGGGCGATGACAAAAAAAGCGCACAGATAGAGCGAAACAAACACGTAGGCAGTCACCAGAACATAGGAAACGGTGTAGTGGCTCCAGGGTGTGATCAGAAACGCCACCGTTGCCACCGTAAGCACATACGAAGTCCGCAAAAAGGGACGGGGAAAGATCGGCTCCAGCCACAGAAAGTAGGCGAAAAAGAGCTGGGTGGTTACCGGCAAAAAGGCCGATCCGATTAGATTAACTTCGACCGAAAACGAGCGGCCGGAGTAATGATGGAAAAAGGTTGCAAAGAAATGCACAAAGAGGTTGGCGCAAAACACCACAAATAAGGTGTTGACCAGAGCCTTTCGTCCCCGCAAAATGACCGAGACGGCGACAGCTACCGAAACAATGGCGCCTAACAATCCACTTTGTACACCCAGATCCATAGTTTCTTTATGCCTTAAGTACCACCATATGGTAGTCAATAGTTGTTATGGCACCAAGGACTGCGAACTAAATCACGTACTCGATTCGAGCGCAGTCTCGAATCGGGTATGGGTCAGTTGTATCAAAGAATCGAAAAAGAGAGGAAGGGAAAATATTATCGAGTTCCTTTCGGGGTCATCTGCTTCATAACGGGAGGGTTGGGACATGAAAGATACACAAATAGATCTGCTTGAGAAAAGACCATGGATAGTAAATTATGATTATTTGGTGCCGCCGGAAATCAATTTCCCAAAATTTGAAGCGCCGCAAATTCTCTTTCATAGCGCCAGCCGCTTTCCCGACAAAAGCGCTCTTTGGTTTTACGGTACCGAAACCAGCTTCTGGGACCTGTACCTCACGGTGAATCGGTTCGCCAACGCCCTGATCCAGATAGGGGTGAAAAAAGGGGATCGGGTGGGCCTGCTTCTGCCGAACTCGCCCCAATTCGTCATCTCGTTCTGGGCCGTGCTGAGCATTGGCGCCGTCGTCACCAACATGAACCCGATGTGCACGGTGGATGAGCTTAAAGTTCATAGCCGAAAATACCGGTCTTTCGTGCCTGATCACGTTCGATCGGCTGACGCCCGCGATAAAGAAGCTGACGACGCAGGTCGAAATCCCACGGGTGATCATGACCTCCATTACCGATTTCGTCAAGGGTGCGCCGCGCAGCACGGCCGCGTCGCTGGGACTCGAGCAGGGCTGGCATCATTACTCGGATCTCCTTGACGGCTGCGTCAATGGCGTCAGGCCGCGTGTGGAGGTACGTGCGGACGATACGGCCGTGATTCAGTTCACCGGTGGCACGACCGGCATTCCCAAGGGCGCGGTCCTCACGCACGCCAATATCGTGGCCGCCATTCATCAGGTCTTTATTTGGGGCAACAATTTTAACGCTGAATACCCCGCGCTCAAACGGACGAGCTTCTGCGTGCTGCCGTATTTTCACGTTTTCGGCGAAGTCTGCCAGATGGGCTGGAGCATCTTCTGCGGGGCGACGCAGATTATCCTGCCGCGTTTTGAGATCGAGGAGGTGCTTGATACCTTGTCCAAGTTTGATGAAATCACGTATTTCGCTGCCGTTCCCACGATGCTGGCGGCCATTTTCAGGCATCCAAGAGCCAAAGAATTAAACCTTTCAAAAAAGATTAGGCTGGTCACCAGCGGCGGCGCCCCTTGTCCGCTGGCGCTTATCGAGAAGCTCCAGGACCTGCAGGTGTGGTTTGGCGAAGGATGGGGCATGAGCGAAACCACCTCGGTCGGCATATCCACTCCGGTAAACGGCATCGTGAAACCGCTCAGCATTGGCATACCGCTCTGCAACGTCGATATACGCATCGTGGACACCGTGACCGGCAAGGACGTGCCGCGGGGCACACCGGGAGAAATCCTTATCAAGGGACCGTATGTCATGAAGGGGTATTGGAACAATCCGGAGGAAACCGCGAAACAAATGGTTGACGGATGGCTCCGTACCGGCGATGTGGCTTACATGGATCAGGACGGATATATTTTTATCGTTGACCGCACCAAGGATTTGATTATAGCGGGAGGATACAACGTTTATCCGCAGGAGGTCGACCGGGTTCTCCTGGACCATCCGAAGGTGGCGGACGCGATATGTGTGGGTATCCCGCACGAATACCGTGGTGAAACGTTGAAAGCGTTCATTGTCCTCAAAACCGGCGCGACGGTGACGGAAGAAGAACTCATTGCGCACTGCAAGGAAAAGCTCGCGGCGTACAAGGTTCCCAAGCTCTTTGAATTCCGCAACGCGTTGCCGCGCTCGGCGGTGGGTAAGGCTCTGCGCCGGATCCTGCGCGAGGAGGATCTCTTTAAAGAGAAGAAATGACGGCGCGGCATTCTCACCATGCCGATAACCGAGAAGCCTCCTACCTTTCCCCTTGACCTCTCTTGGAAAGATTAATACTGTCAACCCATTCCAGCTTGGCTGGAAAAGGCTCGGCAAGCAGAAAAACCGAAAGATTTCTGAGATGAATAGTGAAACGCAGACCGATATTGATGTTCCACGCCGAAGCGTGCAGGGCAAAGACGCTGCGGTGATCTCTATTGGCGGCGGTAAGGGCGGCATCGGCAAGACCCTCCTTACCGCTAATTTGGGGATCTGCCTCGCCAAGGCCGGTTTGAAAGTTGTGTTGGTTGATGCGGACCTCGGGGGTAGCAATCTGCATACCTGTCTGGGAATTGACTTCCCGGATGTTTCGCTCAGTGACTTTGTTCAGCGTCGAGTTCAAAAAATAGAAGAGGTGATCGTCGAGACCGGCGTCGAGGGGCTGGGCCTGATCAGCGGGGCCCAGGATTTTCTGGGATCGGCTAACATTAAGTACACGCAGAAGATGCGCATGCTACGGCAGGTGTGCCGCATCAACACCGATGTGGTCCTCATGGACCTCGGCGGCGGAACGTCGTTCAATGTGCTGGATTTCTTTCTCGTCTCGGATCTGGGAATAGTCATGATGGTACCGGAGCCCACCTCGCTGGAGAATAGCTATCGTTTCATCAAAAGCGCTTTCTACCGTTTGTTGCGCCAGCGGGAGAAGAGCCTGCCGTTTCGGCGAGTAATCGACGATGCCATGGAGAATCGCAACGAGTTAGGCATTCGGACGCCGTACGACCTGATTCGAGCGGTCTCGAAGATGGACCCCGAACGCGGAGAAACCTATCAGGCTTGGATGTTGAGCTTTCGGCCGCTGCTCGTCATTAACCAGGTACGTTCGCGCGAGGACGAGGAACTGGGCATCGCGATCCGAGCCGCTTGTCAGAAGTATTTCGGGATAGACCTGGACTATCTCGGGCACATCGATTATGAAGATTCGGTTTGGCGGGCGGTGCGAAGCCGCTCGGCGTTCATACAGGACAACCCCGATACGAGCATCGCCAGGAGCTTTTGGGCGATTGCCCGGGCGGTGATGGCGCGGCTGAACGAAATCAAAGGATTCGATCGGTGGTCGGAACATGAAGGACTTCCGTGAGCAAAATTTTTATGAGTTATTGGACATAACGCCTCATGCAAGCCAGCAGGAGATCGAGGTCTCCTATCAGCAAGCGCGCCGGGTCTATAGCTCTGACTCGGTGGCCACCTACGCCCTGTTCCAACCCGAAGAGCTTAATCTCATCCGTCGGCGGATCGAAGAAGCCTTCCGGGTGCTGAACAACCCTGAGCGCCGCGCTCTCTACGATCGTGAAATTCTTCAGCATGAACCGGGTTGGGTCAAAACGCAGGACGCCGAAAGCGGTGACGCCATCGCCGCGGTATCCCCGGCGCCGGTGGTGCTCGCAGAAGCGTCAGGGGAGGCCGCGAGCGAGACGCTCCTGCCTGAGGTCCAAAGTTTCGATGCGCCCTTCGTCAATACCCAACCGATTGAACTCGCGCCCGAGGCAAGCATTGTGCACCAGCCGAGCGCTGACCCAAGCATGTCTGCTCAAGGGTCGCCGAGTCCAACCGTTGAGACCATTTCGACCACGATGGCGTTCCCGGCGTCATCCTCGCCGTCCTCATCGGCTCGGCCGCCCTCCGCGCCACCCGCGTCGTCAACACCCCCGGCGTGCGCTCCGGCTGCAGCTTCGCACCCGCCGATGCCCGAGATTAATGAACAAACCGAGTTCACGGGTTCGTTGCTCGCCCAGGTGCGCCAGGCGCGGGGGCTCACCCTTGAGCGCATCAGCGACATCACTAAGATCAACATCTTTTATCTCAGGGCCTTTGAAAACGAAAAGTACGCCGATCTTCCTGCCGACGTCTATGTTCGTGGCTATTTGCGCCAGGTAACAAACTTACTTGGTCTCGATTCGCAAAAGGTTGTACCGTCGTACCTTGCACGAATGAAAAAAGGGCGCGCCTAGGCGCGCTATCGTGTGTCGTGGAGAGTTCCCGCCGGGCCCTGCGGGTTTCGCCATCACGGAGAGCTGGGCGGGGTGTTTCCTTCCCGATAGGACAGTTCGCGATCCTCGCGCTTTTGATCGAGAAACCGCCTCAGGAAAAAGAACAAGACGAGCACGGCGACTAATATCACTAGGCTCCAGATGCCTAGTTGCTTGATAACAACGAGAAGCGACTGAATTTGCTGCTGAAACAAATAGCCGATGACCAGGAAGGACATGCCGTGTACGACGGAGGCCGATGAATCAATGGCGAAGAATTTCCAGAAGTGGTAGCGCAAAAAACCGGTGACAACGTACGTCGGGGCGCGGGTGCCGAAAAAGAACCGACACCCGACGATAGCCCAGATTCCTTTCCGGTGAAAACTGTCCTTGGCGCGCCTAAAACTGCGTGAACGGATGATGTGTTTGCCGACGCGCGTGCCCGAAAACAGTTTGAGCACCCCACGGCCCATCCAATACTGTGTTACATTGGTGATGATAATGCCGCCGACGATTGCCAGGGGACCCCAGTAGAGCGACAAGATTCCTTGGGCCATACAGGCGCCGCCCAGGAGGGTAAACGCCTCCTCAGGAAGTGCCAGTGGGAAAATGGCCGAAAACCAAACAAATAAGAATAATCCAAAGTGAGGTTCGCCGAAGAGGGGCTTGAGGACAGCGGTGACAAACGACGCGAGATCTTCCAAGGTGATTCCTCCCTCGGTCCATCATTGGACCGCCAACCACTCATCGTCGAGCAGTATGGCGAACGGGTCAAGTAAAATTGTTTTTTCGACCTATCATTTTGGAGCTGCAAGAGCTCCGTATGGTTGCGAGGTGAAGAATGCCACAACGATTAATAACGTATTAACCATGGCGTAGCTACAATCCTGGACATTGGCCGCGGACGGCCGGGGAAAGGTTTTTGTGCTCATACATGCGATCGAAATGCGTTGAGAACTCCCGGGCTAATTTCAGAGCGCACGTGTCATAGGCGGCTTTGTTGGACCACGTGTTCTTGGGCACCAGGAGACTCGGTTCAGGGACACCCGGACAGGTCCGGGGAATGCTCAGCCGGAAAATGGGTTCATAGTCACGGGGTATATCTCTCAGGACGCCGTCGAGCGCGGCTTGTACGATCGTCCGGGTAAGCTGTACGGTGATACGGTTACCGACGCCACAGGGACCACCGGTGAAGCCGGTGTTTATGAGGTATACGTCCGATTCGGCGTGCTTGAGCCTATCGGCAAATAGCGTGGCGTATTGCGCGGGGTGGCATATGAAACGCGGCGCAGAGAAGACGGTCCGAGTTGGTAGCGCGTTCCCCTCGTTGTGCGTTATCACGCTCGTGTATCCCATGAGGAACCACAGCACCGCCTGCTCGTGCGTAAGGCATGCAACCGGCGGCAACACTCCTTGGGCGTCCGCGGTCAACAGGAATATTGTTTTTGGGTGGGCGCCGAGCGGCGGCTCCTTGACGTTAGTCAACAGCCGTACGGGAAACAAGCCGCGTGCATTGCCCGAAAGCCGCCGATCGTGCAGGTCGAACGTGCCGCTGGGATAGAAGAGGGCGTTTTCGATCAGGCCACCGTGCTCGTGGTAGTCTTCCGTACGGAAGAGGGACTGGAAGATTTCAGGTGACGTCGGTGAGTCAAGATCGGCGAGCGAAGGATAGCAACCCGCCTCGAAACAGGCCACTCCCTGTCCGCTCCAACCCTGTTGATCGTCGCCCAGGAGGGACCGCTGGGCATTGATCGAAAGGATGGTTTTACCCGTACTCGACGGTCCGAGCAAAAGAGTGATGTCACTGGCTCGTCCCTCGCTGGCGGCAGCATGGAGCGGCAGGATGCCGTGCGTCGGTAGTACATAACTCATAACCGAGAAGACCACGTGTTTGAGGTTGCCGCTGTAGGCTGACCCGAACAGAATACCGAGCTGGCGCTCGAGGTCTATGGCCACTACCACGGTGCTCGGTTTTCCGGTGCGCGGATCCGTCGGCAACCGGTTTTGGTAGCGGTTGGGGTCAAGCCGGTAACCCGGTAGGGCGAGAATGGTGAATGTCTGACGGTAGAAAATGCTGCGTTTCAAATCCGGAGGGGCCGGCCGGTATAGGGTGTCGGTCACGAGCGCGGTGAGCGCCGAACCGGTTATCACCCGCAGCGGCAACGTCCAGTTGCTGTCTGCACCCACGACGCGATCGAAAACGAACAGCTTTTCACCGCGGGTTAGGTTTTCGAGCGCGTCATCGACCAACAGGTCGAACGTCTCGGCGGTAATCGAACGATTGTTCGGCGAGTCCCAATGGATGAGGCTTTCGTTGTCAGCGCGCCGTACGATGACCGCGGCATCAGCGCCGTAGTCGACTGAGTCGGGTGTGCCCCACGTGGCGAGTGCGCCGCAGGTTGAAATCAGCGCCTCGCGGTTAGTCACCACCTCTTCGATAATCCGCCGGCGGGCCGAATTAAAAAACATGCACCCATGTCTGTGCAGCAATTGATCAATGCGTGCGGCAATCGACAGGTGTTGGTCCATTTCAGAGCCGCTCCCCCGGCTACGGTTATACGACACCAGTATCTGCGTCCATGATGGCGCTGCTGTCCATGAATTTCAATAACTTTTCTGGGGAGTAGGCGGGGGGAGGGCTGAGATTGTACTGTTCGCCGGCGCCGGCCTAAGGGAGTTGAAAAAGCCCGGTCGGCCGATCGCGGTGGGTCAGCAGCAGTTCAAAGTCTTGACCGGGGCGGCGACCGGCAGCGCGCAGATAATCATGGGCGGTCCGCCAGGCGAGGTCGGGGTGGTTGTTCTCCTTCGACAGGTGAGCCAAAAAGACCGCTTTGGTATGCGGGCCGACCAGCTCGCGCAACGATTCGCCAGATTGGTCGTTTGAGAGGTGCCCGCGCTGGCTGAGAATGCGACGCTTGAGATAGGCCGGATAGGGTCCCCGGCGCAGCATCTCGGTATCATGGTTGGATTCAAAAATAAGCACCTCAGCGCCGTCAAGCTGCCGACGGACTTCGTCGGAGAGGTAGCCCAGATCGGTTGCCAACGCAAAACTGGTTGTCGAGCTTTCGATTCTAAAACCGGTGGGCATGTTCGCGTCATGCGGCAGCTCGAACGGCATGACCGTCAAATCACCGATGGTTATGCGTTGACCGGGGATAAAATCGATCCGTCGGTTGGTTGCAAGACCCGGAGGTGGAACAAGCTTTTTCCAGGTTCCGGTGGATGCCAGGATCGGCGCGTGCCAGCGTTTGCAAATGGTGGAAAGGCCCTGGCAGTGATCGCTGTGTTCATGGGTGATGAGTATTGCGTCGAGCATCTCGGGCCGAACGCCAAGATTGCCGAGCCGTGCCGTGATCATCTTGCAGGAGAGGCCGATGTCGATCAATAGCCGGGCCTTGGATGAGGCTACATACACGCAGTTGCCCGAACTGCCGCTTGCTAATGCGCAGACTTCAAAGCCCAAGTATGAGACTCCTCCCGTTTTCGTTAATAGCCCAGACGCAGAATGGCACAGCTGGGGATAAAGATAAAGGGGTATTAAGAAACTATATTGCAACCTTTTCGGCGACAAGTACCTTAAACCGCTTAAATTTCGGCAAGGGATACACGGTTACCTTTTTAAAACCAGCTCGCTTACATAATGCCGCCCATTGAGAAAAGCTTATGCAGTATTCGCCATCGTTGAGAATGTGCTTTTTACCATTATCGTACATTCTTCTAAACGCCTCCACGCCGCCGTCTTTCAGAGCAAATGCCAGTTCGTCATTCAGAAACGCCAGTAGTTTTTTGAGTCTTCTCACATCGGTTAGCTTGCCGGTGGTGTCGACATTGATGTCGCCGATAACAAACCTTCCGCCCGGTTTGACTATGTCATGAATCTTTTTAATGGTCGGATATTTGTTTTTGAGATGATGCAAGGTGACCGTCGAGGCAACAATATCAAAGGTGTTGCGTCGAAAGGTTAATGACGATGCATCCTCAAGTCGCGTGGTTATTCTTTTTTCTAATGATAACTTCTCAATCTTTTTTTCGAAGAGGGACAACATATTTTCGGAGTTGTCAACGCCAAAGACGTTGCACTGCGCTCTATCTAAAAATTTCAGACTTAACAAGCCGGTCCCGCAGCCTATATCAAGCACCATGTCGTTGTCTTTGACGCAGGATAACTTCACTACCAGATCCAACAATTCATGGTGCCGTTTCACCTTTCCGAGCGTGTTATCATACTCATTGGACCATTCCTTAAACCATTCGGTGGTGATAGTGTTATCGGCGTTAGTATGTCGTTCGTTTTTATTAATCTCTCGGTCCTCCTAAAATAATTATCCGCCCGGTCGCCAATAAATCGTAACTAGTTGTAGCCGACTTTTCTTCTCAAGGATCTATAAACAAAAGCCGTGTAGAAGATAACCACCGGCATTCCAATAGCGGCGATACCCAGCATGACTTTCAGGGTGGGCCCGCTGGATGAGGCATTGCTCAAGGTGAGGCTTAGCGCGGGATCGTTGCTCGCGCTAACCAAATTGGGGAAATGTACGGCTCCGGCAATTGCCCATAAGCCGATAAAAGTCAACGAAGACAGGATAAACGAAAAATAATCGTTTTTTATGACGGTGAAATTAATCCAACTGAGCGCAAGCGACAAAGTAACCAGAAGGATTGAAATCCAGAAAGCAAGCCTTTCTAATGCAGTCGGGAGGAAGATCTTGGTGGCAATGACCGCGATCGCAAACACAACCATAAATATATACCATAGTCTTTTTGTCATGACGCGCGCTCGATCCCGAAGGGCTCCCTCTGATTTCAAAGCCGCATACGTGCACCCCTGTGTAAGCACCGCTGCCAGGCCAAGTATGCCGATGATAAGCGGGTAGGGGCGTAGAAGCGTAAAAAAATTGCCCGTAAAATTCGTGGCGCTATTGAGAGGAATGCCAATAACGACATTGCCGAGCGCAACGCCATACAGAAGTGACGGGATAACGCTTCCAACCACGAATGCGGCATTCCATAGGTTTCGACGTTGTTCATCGTAGTGCCAAAACTCAATCGAAACCGCCCGAAATATCAGCGCAAAAAGGACCAGCATCAGCGCCAAATAGAATCCGCTGAATACCGTTGCATAGGCATACGGAAACGCCGCAAAGAGCGCGGCGCCGCCGGTAACCAACCATACCTCATTGCCGTCCCAAAACGGCCAAATAATTCCAAAAAGAGTTTTTCGGTCATTATCATCTTTTGCGAGGAACGGCGACAGCGCCGCGATGCCCAAATCGAATCCATCCAGTAATGAGTAGCCGATGAACAACACGCCGATGATGAAATACCAAACCACCTGCAAGATAAAGAGCATATCCATGGTCTAGATCCTCTATGGGTCGTGCGGTCGCTTACTAATATCCGCCGCTCATTTCATCCGGTCCCTTATTGATAATCTTCATCAAAATATAAATGAAGAAAACTAAGAGCAACAGAAAAATGAGACTAAACATGATCAGTGTGAACAGTACCTGCCAGGCCGGAACCACGACTGAAACGGCGTCCGCGGTTTTTAGAACCTTGTACACCGCCCAAGGTTGCCTGCCGACCTCGGCCGCTATCCAGCCGAATTCGTTCGCCAAAAGTGGCAGCGGACTGGTAATGACGAGAATCGACAAAAACCATTTTGTCTTGTAGAGGCTCTTCCGAATGAGTAAGAAGCCACCTATAAGTGCAATAGCCAAGAAGAGGGAGCCAAGCGCGGTCATGAGATGGTAGGGTACATACGTCGGAAGCACCGGCGGTCGCTCGTTGGGAGAAAACTCATCGAGCCCGGCTATTTTTGAATTTGGATCGAAATTAACTAGAAAACTTAGGAGTTTCGGTATCGCAATGTTGAGGTAGGTCTTTTGCTCGCTCTCGATGGGGATTCCGAACAATGCGAGCGGCGCGCCCTCGGTGGTTTGCCACAGAGCTTCGTACGCGGCAAGTTTTTCTGGTTGTGTTTTCGCCACCTCAACTGAACTCGAATGGCCGGATGCGAACTGCAACACCGAAGTGGCGATAAAAACAATCAGGGATACTTTTAGAAGCGATTTTGAGAAGTTTTCATGTCGATTCTTGAGCAGGTACCACGAGCCGATACCGGCCAGGACCAGTGAGCCCGTTATCCAAGCCGCTATAATGACATGAATGAATCGGTTGAGCATTGAAGGATTGAACACCGCGGCCGTAAAGTCGGTTAACAGCGCGCGCCCGTTTTCCATTGAGTATCCGGCCGGCGTTTGCATCCATGAATTGGCTATAATAATCCATAGGCCTGAGAGATGCGCGCCAAAGAATACCAGGAACGCCGCCAGCCAATAGGTCTTTTTGGATACCTTGTCTCGTCCAAACACCAGTAAGCCCAAAAAAACCGCTTCGAGAAAGAACGAAAAAATTCCCTCGGCGGCCAAGGGCACGCCAAATATATCGCCGACAAGCCGAGAATACTGCGCCCAATTGGTGCCAAAGGAAAATTCCAATACAATACCGGTGGCGGCGCCGAGAACAAAAATAACCGCAAGGATTTTAACGAGAAATGACGATAGAGTCTTGTACCGGTCATTGTTGAATCCAACATAAAAAGTTTCGAATATCAGTATAAACAAGCTAAAACCGAGAGTAAGTGGCGGGAAAATGAAATGAAAACCAGCGGCAACGCCAAACTGTATTCGGGAGAGAATTATCGCGTCCATAGGAGTAGTCCCATTGCAAAGTCAAACAATTGTTTTTATTCAACGGTAAAGCGCATTCTCTTTAGAATCTAACTCGAATCACGTTAATCATTATTTGTGTTGTGTCTATGACGTATCGCCATCGATAAATCCGTCTGAGGTACATGATGACCTTTCACGTTATATGAATATTTTTCCGGCAAAAGCAATGCCGGAGTTGGGTACTACGTTAGATTGCAGTGCCGTATTGCGTTTCAATCGGGATGTTGGTTAGACTTGCCGCCGTACTCCCCATAGATGGGGCAGTCACAGGTGGTTGGTGACTCGATGTGCTTGGTTGCGGGTGGATAATTGGCCATGAATTGGGAATATATCCTTGAGGACGACCACGAAATTACCGAGCTATCGCAGCGGATGGGCAAAATCCTCATAGAGGAATATCCGCGCGGGTTTTCGCGCGAGCAACTCACGGCGTCATCGCGACTGTCGGAGCGTGAAAAAGCCGATCTTATTCATGCGCTCGACTGTAAGGGTGGAGCGGTGCGGCTCGGCAGTATTGTCGTTGAGTTTAACGGTAAACGGTACCTGCCGATTAATTACGGACCAGTTCGGAGACGGTGGGTGATGGCCACCATGCACCAGCTGGGCGTATCGGTCGGTTCGCCGGTTTTTCCCGGTACCGTGGATTTTGTCAGAATGTTCGATACGGCTGCCGTCAAAGCGCTTGCCGCGGTGGCTGCCGGCAAGGGGGGGAGCAAGCTGCCTGTGGAGAAAGAGCCGCCCTTCAGCGAGGGAGTGTATGAGGATACGGCCCGCTGGCTCGCCCGTGAGATTGGTCTTGAGGCCCGGCTCGATAGCAAACTTGTCGGCCGCGCCTTGCAGGTATTGTTGATAGTTAAGGCCTTCGAGCGAACACCGAGTAGTGAGACCCTTAGCTATATTCTTCGATTAATGGCCAGCAAGGGTGAACGTGAGTATGTCGAGCGGTTGTTGCAAAGCGGGGCTTCTCCGCAATCAAGCGATGTATGGGGTGTAACGCCGCTGCACCGAGCCGCAGCAGCCGGGCAACAGGAGGTTGTCGATCTTCTGATACGATGTGGCGCCGTTGTTGATGCACGCGACCACCAGGGCGAGACGCCGCTCCATCTGGCGATCGCTACCGGACATACCGAGGTTGTGGAGCGGTTGCTTACTGCCGGGGCGGATTCTAATCTTCCGGGGGACAACCAGGAAACACCGCTCCACCGGGCGGCCGATCGGGGCAGAATTGCGGTTGTACGACTATTGCTCGCAGTCGCAGCCAGGGTTGAGAGCCGGGATCGTTTCGGTGAAACAGCCCTCCATACCGCTACGCAGCGGGGTTTTTGCGAAATAGCTGAGCTCTTGATCGGTCACCGGGCCGATGTCAATGCCCGGGGCGAGGAGGGCGCAACCCCCCTGTTCCGGGCTGCCGATGGGGGCCATTTGGGTTTGATTGAACTGCTGCTCGGGTGCGGTGCGCAGGTGGGACTGGCCGACGACCGTGGACTAACGTGTTTGCATGTCGCCGCGGTGTTGGGCCATGACCAGGTGGTCGCGCGGTTGTTGCAGCATGGAGCGGACGCCACGGTTCGCGACAAGGACGGTGCCACGCCGTTGGATCAGGCGGCTGCTGTTGGACATCGTCACGTCGTGGAGTGCCTCTTGCGCCACCTGACGGGAATCACCCCGGAGGAAGCCGATGGCTTCAATCCGTTACATGCTGCGGCATTGGTTGGACATCGTAAGGCGGCTGAACTGCTCTTGGCTGCGGGAGCGAGATTGGCGAGCGCGGATGCCCGGGGAAAAACGCCGTTGCATATCGCTGCGGCCGAGGGTAGGCGCGATTTGGTCGAATACTTTCTATCGGTTGGCGCGGAGGTTGACGCGCGAGATATGTATGGCCAGACGGTGCTCGATGTGGCCGAAGCCTACGGACAGTCCGAAGTGGCCGAGCTCCTGCGTCGACGCTCCTCATCGCGCACCGGGACGAAGCGTTCGGTAAGCCGAAAACGGACGACGTGAGATTTAGCATCTCATCGATTCATCAGAACTCATGGCACTTGCCGGCACCCATCTGACGTGCTAAACACACCTGGTAATTCACCTGGGGAACTATTATGGAAGAGAAGTATCATCCGAAATTAATCGAGCCTGCGTGGCAGCAACTCTGGGAACAAGAAACTCTTTATCGAGCCGGCCGTGAGTTAACGAAGAAGAAGTTCTACGTCCTCGAGATGTTCCCGTACCCGTCCGGAAATCTGCATATGGGACACGTCCGGGTCTACGTCATTGGCGATTTGCTGGCGCGCTACTATCGCATGAAAGGGTACGACGTCTTCCATCCGATGGGGTTCGACTCGTACGGGTTACCGGCCGAGAACGCCGCTATTCGTGACAAGATCCACCCGCGGGTGCGCACCATGGCCAACATCGATAATGTGCGGCGCCAGATGAAACGGTTGGGGCTGTCCTATGATTGGCAGCGCGAAGTGATCACTAGCGAGCCCGATTACTACCGATGGAACCAATGGTTCTTCCTTAAGATGCTCGAGCGCGATCTGGTCTATCGGCGCAAGAGCTTGACCAACTGGTGCACGGGCTGCAAGACCACCCTGGCGCACGAGCAAGTGATAGACGGACATTGCGAGAGGTGCCAGTCGCTCGTGGTGCAACGCGAGATCCCTGATTGGGCCTTGCGTATCACCCGCTATGCCGAGGAGCTGCTTGCGGATCTCGACAAGCTTACGCACTGGCCTGAGCGCGTGGTTACCATGCAGCGTAACTGGATTGGCAGATCGGAAGGGTGTCATCTGGTGTTTCCGGTTGTCGGCGGGAAGACCGAGCCGCTGCAGGTTTTTACGACCCGGGCCGATACCATTTACGGCGCCACCTACATGGTGTTGGCGCCCGAGCACCCGGCGGTGCAAAGGCTAACCACCGACGCCCAGCGGGTTGTGGTCGAGGAGTTTGTTCAACGGGTGTCGCGGGTGGATAAAGCGGTCCGTACCGACGCGGCGACTGAAAAAGAGGGCGTTTGGACCGGTTCCTTGGTTGTCAACCCCTTTACGCATGAACGTATTCCCCTGTGGATCGCTAACTTTGTCCTGGCTGATTACGGCACCGGCGCGGTTATGAGCGTTCCGGCGCACGATCAGCGCGATTTCGATTTCGCCAAGAAGTACAACATCCCCATTCGCGTGGTGATTCAACCACCGCTGGAGGAGGGCCGCACGCTGACCACGGTGATTCTGAGCGAGGCCTACGTCGACGATGGCGTGTTGATCGATTCCGGACCACACACCGGCAAAACCTCGGCGCAGGCTCGCACCGATATTGGGGCGCAGGCTGCAGAGCAACACCTCGGCGGACCGACGGTAAACTATCACCTGCGGGATTGGGGAATTTCGCGCCAACGGTACTGGGGAACCCCCATTCCGATACTGCATTGCGAACGCTGCGGGGTGGTGCCAGTGCCGTACGAGCAACTGCCCGTGCTATTGCCGCCCGACGCTCCGCTGACCGGCACGGGCGAGGCGCCGCTGGCCAAGGTTCCCGAATTCGTTAACACCACCTGCCCCCGCTGCGGCGGGCCGGCCAAACGCGATACCGACACCATGGATACGTTTGTAGACTCATCCTGGTACTTTGCCCGCTATCTTGATCCGCAGGAGACCACCGTGCCCTTCCGACGGTTTTCGGCCGATCGGTATTTGCCAGTGGATATCTATGTGGGCGGTCCCGAGCACGCGGTCATGCATCTTCTCTATTTTCGGTTTTGGACGAAGGTAATGCGCGACCTGGGATTGGTCGGTGTGGATGAACCGGTCGATCGGTTGGTCACCCAGGGGATGGTGGTGCGCGAGAGCTACTGGTGTGAAACACATGGTTACCGCGCTCCCGCGGGCGTTAACGGGCTTGATTCAAAAGAGCCGACTTGTACCGAGTGCGGCCGGATAGTCATGGTGCGGATCGAAAAGATGTCAAAAACGAAGCTCAACGGCGTCTCGCCCGACAGCATGTTCGATCGGTACGGGGCGGACACCGCCCGATTGTTTTGCCTGTTTGCAGCGCCGCCCGAGGTCGATATCAACTGGAGCGACGCCGGCGTGGCCGGCTGCTTCAATTTCTTGCGGCGCGTATGGACATTGTTTGCCCGCCACCAGGAACGCTTTGCATTAATGCGGAATCTTACCGGGCCAGTTAATGAAGATGTGCTCTCTCCCGAATTCGTGGGTTTACACCGGCTGATCCATCGGACGATCCAACGCGTCGGAAGAGATATCGAGCACGAGTTTCAGTTCAACACAGCCATAGCGGCGCTGATGGAACTGCTCAACGGCACCAAGATGCTTGACGATATACCGGCGACGGGCGCGCCGGCCGTCAGCAATCCGGTAGAAACCGAGCAGGTGCGCTTACTAGGGTTTACCCTGAGAACCTTAACGCTGTTATTGTCACCGTTCGCCCCCCACATGGCCGAAGAGCTTTGGAAGGTCATGGGCTTGCCGGGTCGCGCATGCTCCCAACCCTGGCCTGAGTTTAATAAAGCCGCGACCATTGAAGATCAGGTGACCATTGCGGTACAGGTTAATGGGAAGGTGCGCGCAACGCTCCAGGCGGCTCGCGATTCAACCCAGGAGGAGCTTGAGCGACTTGCGCGAACCGACGAAAGGGTGGCTAAATGGTTGGCTGGCAAGAACATTCGTCGGGTGATCGTGGTGCCAAACCGGTTGGTGAACATCGTCGTTGGGTAGCAGTCGTTTTGGCGCTCGTTTTGTGCACCCCAGCCTGTGGCTATCACTTTACCATGGGGAACGGCCACCTGCCCGCTGGCGGAACCAGCGTGGCGATTCCAGTCGTTGACAATCGCACACCCGAGGTGGAAGCGAGTACGACGTTCACTGCCGCTTTACGAGATGCAGCCTGGCGTGCCGGTCTGACAGTCAGCGGGGAGGCCACGCAGCTACAGGGAACCATTGTATCAATTATCGTGGTGCCACGGGGGGTGGCATTGCTCGAGGGGCAATTCAGGTCGCGCGAAGTGCAGATCATTGTGCAAGTGAAGCTGCGGCTGGATGAGCCCCAGCGCGCACGGTGGGAACGTGTGCTGGTTGAAGTCGTGAGCTACCTGTCGGGTACCGACCTGCGCGATAGCGAAGCCAATCGCGTACTTGCCCTGCGCACGGCGCTCCGTCGTCTTGCAGACCGCGGAATCGATGCCTTGACACGAAAGTTCTAAAGTGAAACGCATCACGGATCTGATTGCTGTTTTCGAAACTAACCGTGAAAATCTCTGATAATTGAACCCAAGCCTGCAGACTTGTCCGGACTGCCTGAGGTTAAAAAAGTTGTTCCAGGAAACTGTACATCAAAATAGTATCATCATATCATTATTCATAGGTGACTGGCTGTCAGTCACACAGGTTCTAGGTGAAGTGCCCAGGTCGATGTAGTGAGTTATTATAAAGAGCATTAACAATAATACCTACCAATGACCAGGGGGAAAATATGATACGGATAAAGGGCAGTGTGATAAAAGGAGCCATCGAGACTACAGCAGAGGCTCTCGGGCAAAACGAATATAATCGGCTCGTTAATTTGCTCAACGAGGAAGGAAAAAAACTGTTTCAGAACCCGATCTCAACTTCGGGATGGTATCCTTTTGATGTATATATACAATTCCTTGATCTGCTGATGCGCGAAAAACTCAACGGAAATCCAAAGGGACTGATCAAAGGATCGGAGAAGTCAACAGAGAAACAGCTCCGAGGTATTTACTCGGCTTTCGTGAAAAAAGGTTCTCCGGAATTCCTGGTGGAAAAAATGGCTGCATTGCATACCATATACCTTAAAGGCATAGTAATCGAATCTTCGATGGTTGCTCCACGTAAGGGTAAGGTAAAATACGTTGGATTTGACATAAAACACGCTATTTTTGAACATGTTCTTTTTGGGTTTTATCACAAAGCGGCTCAGATGTATGGGGCGAAAAACGTTACGGTTGAGTTCACTACTCCGATTGCTGCGGGTAAAGAATATGCAGAAATAATGGTTAGTTGGGACGTCTAAGAGCACTGTTCACCTTCGATATTCCATATAAAAACACGTCCGCATTTCTAATCCCCTGGAAAGACAACTAGAAACGCAGTACCAAAATCCCAAGTCCCGCGCGCGGAACTACCAATTCTCGCACCATTAAAACATCTCTCACATTCCTCAGGTAATTAAGGTATTTATTCGGTTCGTGTGTTTTAATGACATGGTTCTAAGTAGAGGTGTAACGAATGGTCATGAATACCGCCCAACTCATCAAGGGACTCAAGAAAGATGTTGCGCCGGTATATCTCATTGCTGGAGACGAGGACGCCTTGATTGATCGCGCCCTGGCGGCGATCAGCGAAACGGTGCTTTCAGGCCAACGTTCCCGTGATTTCGCCTTCACCCGTTTCGAAGGCCGAAACACCTCGGCGGCTGAGATCGAGAGTGCCGTTCGCACCGTCTCGCTGTTTGGCGGACGTCGTTTGGTGGTGGTGCGCGACGCCCAGGAACTTGGAACCGAAGCGCAAAAAGACATCGTTGCCTATATGAAGGCCGCCGTTGAAGCGGCCACCTTGGTTCTGGTGGTGCGCGGCGGCGGCGCCGAGAGTAAGGACCCGCGTCAGGCCAAGTCCGCCAAAGCGGCTAAGCTCTTTGCCAAGGCGATCGCCGCTACCGGCGGGGTGGTGGTGGAATGTCCGCGTCCGCGTCTGCGCGAACTGCCTCGAATCGCCGAGGACCTATTGAGAGAGAATCAACTGCGAGCGCAACACGACGCCCTCTATGCGCTGGTGGAGGCGGTGGGTGAAGACTTGGGTTTACTCATTCAAGCGGTGGAAAAGCTCTCGCTCTATAAAAAAGGAGGACCTGCCGAGATATCGGCGGCGGACGTTGCTCAGGTAGTGACGGACAGCCGCAGTGAATCGGTTTTTGCGCTTGTCGATGCGGTGGCCGAAGGTCGGCTTGACCCAGCGCTTGCCATTCTGCAGCGAATGTTGCGCGATGGCGAAGCGGTGCTAGCGCTTCTGGGGCATCTAGCCCGGCACGTTCGCAACCTCGCGCGCGTTCAGGCGCTCTTTGCGCGAGGTCTCAGTATTGAGGAGCTGCGGGCAGAACTTGGCTTACATCCGTTTGTCGTTCAGAAGTGTCTGCAACAAAGCAAACGTTTTTCACCCCAGCAACTTGCGCACCATCTTACCCTATTGGCCGAGCTTGATTGGAGCATCAAACGTAGCCGGCTTTCAGATACCTTGCTACTCGAACGCGCAATCATGGATTTGTGCAGAGCAAACTAGCGGTTTTTTAATCTAGGATTTTTTAGCGGAGATAAGGTAGACCTTGCGGGATAACCGAGCAATTTTGCGCTGTGCCGTCCGTTTGTGAAGAATGTTTTTACTACGAGCGCGTGAAATCTCCGCGACAGCCGTCAGGAGGTTTGGTTAATCTTTTGGGCATCGTTGTTGGTGATAGCTTCGCGCAACTTGCGTTCAGCGGTGCGTACCTTCGAGCGCAGGATAGTGTTTCTTACTTTTCTTTTTTGATTTTGCCGGGAACGCTTCAACGCTGATGAGTGATCGGCCACGTGCTTCCTCCTTGAGGGAACTCCTCAACCACATGAGGTGCTTCTCTTAACACCACTGCAGTAACTCTGTCAAGCAAATAGAAAATCAAATAGAAAATCCAAACTGATCCGCAACAGAATACATTGTCATATCGACCGAAGGGAGATATCTACATGTGATCTCATTGCTGTTTAGATTTCTCGCTACCCCTAAAGGGGTAAGAGCCCGTAAAGCTCACTGCGTTCGCTAACGGGCTCTTACGCTCGAAATGACAATACTGCAAAGCTGTTGTGCCGCCTGCATCATAGTCGACCGGACACGGTCTTTCCGGTGTGAAATGAATGGCAGCACGTGCCACGATCGATGTTGACCCAGGCGGGTGCGCCGACACCATGTCTTTGGGATGCGCGTCAGATATAGCCCAGTCTACTCAATGACCCGCCCACGCTTGTCCCATGCGTGCCATTGCAGCAGGTGACGCGCTCGGCATGTAGCCGCAAGCCTTTGTCAAAGGGATGGCTGGCAAAGGTACGTCGATCATGTTTACCCGGTCCGATGGTGCCGCAAAACAGCCTGCGAAGCCGTTTTCCCGATCGGGTTTCTCACATATCAACATTCTATGTGACTTTTTTGTGTCATGGTTTGATATTGTGGTTATAGTTATATAATTAACTGAAGATAAAAGTATTTTCATGCGAACAAAATTAGTGCAAAGTGACAGCGGTGGCGACTGAGGTATGCGTTAGATCGTTTTTCCACAAGTTTATCCACAGGATTTCAACAGGATTTGTGGAAAAGGATATTATCCCTAGAGATGCACTCATCTTTTCGTTGTGGTCTGAAGTATTGGGGTAAAAGAATGCCCATGGGTTAGCCATTACCTAACGTAGTGGGACGAGCTTCTTTGCATCTTGCCAAAGCGCTTCGAGGGTATCTTCCGAGGCGGATGCGATATCGATCTTACGGATGCCTGCCAGCTCTTCAACCTTTTGGAATCGCTCGCGGAACCTTTGATTGGCTTGTCGGAGGACATCCTCGCCGCATAGGTCAAGATGGCGGGCGAGGTTGGCTAACGTAAACAGGAGATCGCCAAGCTCCCAGGCTATGGCTTCCTTATTGTTGGCGTCAGGGTCGGCGGCTAGTTCCTGTTGAAGCTCGTGGTATTCCTCACGAACCTTTTCAAGGACAGGACTAACTTGTTTCCAATCAAAACCAATCGTTCCAGCCCGCTCTGAGAGGCGGTGAGTAGCCAGCAGAGCTGGCAACGAGCGCGGAACGCCATCGAGTAGGCTTTTGGTCTCAGGTATGCCTTTCTTGGTTTTTTCTGCTTTTTTTATTTGTTGCCAGGCGATTGCGACCTCGGCAGAGTTTTTAACCGTGGTAGGGCCGAAGACATGCGGATGACGAGAAATAAGTTTGCGGGCGATGCGGTCGATGACATCGCTCAGGGTGAACAGACCGCTCTCCGCGGCAATCTGCGCCTGGAATAGTACCTGGAACAGGACGTCGCCAAGTTCCTCGCAATGGTCGGCAGGGTTTTTTCGATCGATGGCATCGAGCAGCTCGTAGGTTTCCTCCAGGAGAAAGGCGCGCAGGCTCTCAATGGTCTGTTCACGATCCCAGGGGCAACCGTCTTGGCTGCGTAACCGGGCAACGATCTGAACAAGTTCGGTAAAAGTGCATCGTTCGGGAGGCACGCGGCGCATACTCCTGGTAGAAAATATGACCCCAAGGGGAATTGAACCCCTGTTACCGACGTGAGAGGCCGGTGTCCTGACCGCTAGACGATGGGGCCAACTCTAAGATGACACACGCGATGTCAGAGCCGACGATCGGATTTGAACCGATGACCTGCTGATTACGAATCAGCTGCTCTACCACTGAGCTACGTCGGCCAAGCAATAGCTTAAACCAAACGAAGCGTGTACTTACCAGCGCAGGTATATTGTGTCAAGTCAAAACAATTGGTTGGAGGTCATGACGGACCACGCGGCATGTCTGTATTTTTTACCGGTCTAGGCCGGTCACGGCCGCTTTCGGGTCCCTCAATCGTCCCTGACCGACCAGTCTGAAAATCTATTTGTCGCGCTGGACCTTAATCGCGCAAAACTCCCCACACATCGAGCACACCGAATCATCCGTTGGCGGAACTTCGGCGCGCATGCGCCGGGCGAGCTGTGGATCAAGGGCGTGGCTAAACATTCCCTCCCAGTCAAGCGACTTTCGCGCTCGGCTCATGGCCATTTCGCGGTTGCGCGCTTTTTCCTGGCCGCGTGCCAATTCGCCGGCCTGGGCCGCGATACGCGCCGCAATCACGCCGGTGCGCACATCGTCGAGATTAGGGAGGCGCAGGTGTTCGGCCGGTGTAACGTAGCATAAGAAGTCCGCGCCCGCCCAGGCGGCCACCGCGCCACCGATGGCGCTGGTTATGTGATCGTAGCCCGGAGCGGTGTCGGTGGTCAGCGGCCCCAGCACATAAAAAGGCGCACCGTGGCATAACCGTTTTTCAAGCAGAATATTAGCCTGGATCTGATCCAGGGGAACATGGCCCGGTCCCTCGATCATGGTCTGAACCCCCGCCGCAAGCGCCCGGGCCTGCAGCTCACCGAGGCAGATCAACTCCTGGAGCTGCGCCCGATCCGTCGCGTCTGCGGTGGCGCCGGGGCGGAAACCATCTCCGAGAGACAGTGTTGCGTCATACCGGGTAGCGAGCGCAAGCAATCGATCGAAGTGCTCGTAGAGGGGGTTCTCGCGTTCATGACGCCGCATCCAGGAGATAAGCAGGGCGCCGCCACGCGAAACCACATCCATCAGGCGGCCCTCGGCCGCCAGGCGCGCCACAGATTCCCGATTGACCCCGCAATGAACGGTAATGAAGTCCACCCCCGAGGCGAGATGCTGCTCGATCACCTCAAATAGGTCCTCAACGGTCATGTCGCAAAACGACTGACTTCGATCCAGGGCGCGGGCAGCCGCCTCGTAGACGGGCACCGTGCCAATGGGCACGGAAACAGCATTGATCAACGCGCGACGCATCGCCTCGAGATCTCCACCCGTCGACAAATCCATAAGGGTATGGGCCCCGGCCGAAATTGCCACCTGAGCTTTCTCAATCTCAGCATGGGGCGACAGTGCGTCCCGCGAAGTGCCGATGTTAGCGTTGATTTTCACCGAGCAGCTCCGGCCGATAGCGAGCGCCGGAATATCCCGCAGCCGGTTGCGTGCGATCACCACTTCACCTCCGGCCAACCAACGCGAAAGCTGCTCAGGCGCCAGGTCTTCACTACGGGCCGCGTGGAGCACCTCATCGCTGATGATTCCCTTCCGAGCTTGTTCAATCCTCGTCATAAAAACTCCTCTCCCGCCGCGAAACACTCCATATATATCCTATCACAATGCAAATTTCGAGTTAACTCTTGCCGATACGCTTGTCAACTACCGCACCGGATGCGTTCTTTGAACCTAAGGCCGCATTTGACAGGGTGTGGCTTGAATGGGTAGAGTCGGCCATGGAAATTTCAAGGATGCGCACGACGAAAGGAATACCACCGGTACGCTCATGGATGCGATGATAGAGATACGGGGACTCTATAAATCGTTTGGCGACAATCCGGTTCTCAAGGGAATCGACCTGGCAGCGCAGCGTGGTCAGATCACCGTCATAATCGGCGCCAGCGGTTCCGGTAAAAGTGTCTTGATGAAGCACATGATTGGGCTTCTGCAGCCGGACCGTGGGCAGGTTTTGATAGAAGGCGAAGACATAACCGGTCTGTCGGCGCAAGAGCTGCTGCGGGTGCGGGCAAAATTTGGGATGGTGTTTCAAAGTTCGGCGCTGTTTGACTCGATGACCGTCGGAGATAATGTTTCCTTCCCGCTGCGCGAACATAAACATATGCGTGAGCGCGAAATTCGCGAGTTAGTCGCCACGAAACTTAAGTTGGTCGATTTGGTCGGCATAGAGCACCTCTATCCGGCCGAGCTTTCAGGCGGCATGCGTAAACGGGTAGGGTTGGCTCGGGCGATTGTCCGCGATCCGGAGATACTGCTGTACGACGAACCGACCACCGGTTTGGACCCAATCACCTCCGACAGCGTCGACGAGATGATTATGAATACCCGCGCACGATTGGGTATCACTTCGGTGGTCATCAGCCACGACATCGCCTCGACGTTTCGCATCGGCGATCACGTCGCCATGATTAGCGACGGCGTGATTGTCGATCAGGGCCCGCCCAAAGAACTGCGCGAAAGCCAGCACCCGTATGTGCAAAAATTTTTATCGACGTGGTTTGAGCGAGGAAACTAACATCTACAACAGGTTCGATATACTAGACCATGTCGGAAAAGATTGCCCCGCGGAGGAATTCAGTGGTAGCTTCACCGCGCGTCCTGCGAGGGCTTGATGAAAAAATTACTTACGCCAATAAAAGTTGGAGTCCTCACGGTGTTAGCCATTATTGGCGCTGTGTACGCCCTGCGTACGGTCGAAGAGGGATCGCTGGGAGCCGGGAATGCCTACCGCGTCTATGCCATCTTGGAAGACGCCATAGGAATCGCCAAGCGTTCGCGGGTGGTGATGGCCGGCATAGAGATCGGCTATATCGAGAGTATCGAACTTTCCGGCGGGCGGGCTCGTTTGAATTTTCGCATTCGAAAAAACGTGCCGCTCTACGAGGACGCAACCGTATCCAAAATCAGCGAGTCGATACTGGGCGACAAGCTCATTGATGTAACCTCCGGCAGCGATCAAGCCCATCCTCTCAAGGATGGCGACGAGATTAAAAATACGTATGTTGAAAAAGGGTTTAACGAGCTGCTTCGTGATTTGCCGAATATAACCGAAGATATACGTAAGCTGACCTCGGAGCTTACCAAAACCGTCGAGCAAATTAATCGCGACGACTCGGTCGGGCATGTGATGCGACGGCTGACCGAGATAGCCGATACGGTTGCCCAACTGAGCGCGCGCGCCAACGATGTCTTCGGAAGAAACGAAGACAAAATCGAACAAATTATTGGCGACGTGGCCTCGATCACCGGCGATACGCGGGCGCAATACAAAGAAATTCTTCAGAATATCCATGACGCGTCCGCCGAGGTAAAGAAATTGTTCGCCGATCTCAACGACATCGTTGGCGGCGGTGAAGGCGAAACGAAGAAGAGCGCCGGAGAGATCAAAAGCATTCTGGAAAGGGCCAACCGCTCGATGGAGCAGCTTGAAAGCATCACCCGTAAAATCAATGAGGGCCAAGGTACGTTGGGCCGGTTGGTTAATGACGACAAAATAGCCACCAAGGCCGAAGGAATTCTCGACGATGCCTCCAGCATCACCTCGCGGCTCGCGCGGTTGCAATTGTATATCGATATGCGATCGGAATATATGGTCAGGCAAAACGCGGCCAAGAGCTACCTCGGTCTTAGACTGCTGCCTTCATCCGATATGTATTATATGATTGAGCTAATTGATGACCCGCGTGGTTCGGCCAATGTGACTCAGGTGTGCGATTCAACCACAGGGAACCTTTGCGACCATAAGACTACGAGTATCAACATCAAGAATAGTTTTAAGTATTCGGTTGAACTTGCCAAAAGCTTTTACTTTCTTACCTTGCGGGTCGGCATTATCCAAAATACCGGCGGCGTGGGCATGGACTGGCATTTCTTCAATGATGATCTCGAGTTTCGATTCGATCTGTTCCAGTTTGGAACCAATGAATATAATGTTCCTTCAAAACCGCGTCTAAAAGCCTGGGTGGTGTACCGTCCCAGTTGGCTGGCCAACCACATCTATATTACTGCCGGGGCGGATGATCTTTTCAATGGACTCGCAATGTTCGACTATTTCTTTGGGGCGGGGTTCAGTTTCAACGATCAGGACCTCAAGGCTCTCTTTGCCATCACGGGAGTGCCGAAACCCTGATAGAGACAACGTTCGGTGGCGGCGAAAATACCGATACTTTTCTAAGCGATGAAGTATCCTAAGCTGCGTCTGCTGTTGCTGGTCAGTTTATCCCTTCGCGAACCCGGCTCCTTTTAGGGTTTTCCCTTGACAATCCCGTAGGATCGAGATTAAGGTATTGCGCCTTTTTAGCTGCGGTTTGGCCGAACGTTGTTCGGCCTCGTGGAGAAAGTTCAGTATGTTCGAGACGTTGAGCGAAAAGTTTGGTCAAACATTCAAGCGCCTGAAGGGGCATGGAAAACTCTCGGACTCGAATGTCAAGGACGCGTTGCGGGATGTGCGCTTGAGCCTGCTTGAAGCCGACGTCAATTATAAGGTGGTAAAGGACTTTGTCGAAGCGGTAAAAGACCGGTCACTCGGGCAAGAGGTGTTAGCGAGCCTGACGCCGGGCCAGCAATTCATCAAAATCGTCAACGATGAGCTCACCAAGCTCATGGGCGGTATGGCAATTGATCTCGATTTGGCGTCCAAACCGCCGGTAGTCATCATGGTGGTGGGCTTGCAGGGCTCGGGCAAGACGACCACGGTGGGTAAGCTGGCTCTCCGTTTGAAAAGCAAAGGTCGAAGGCCTTATCTGGTGCCTGCCGATGTGTACCGTCCGGCGGCCATTGAACAGCTTACCAAACTTGCGTCTGACGTGCAGATACCGGTGCATCCCTCGACCACCTCTCAAAGTCCCGTGGCGATTTGTTCCGCTGCCCTGGCCGAGGCCGAAACGCATGGTTATGACACGATGCTGCTCGACACGGCGGGCCGCCTGCATATCGATGTCGAATTAATGGAAGAGCTGCGGATTATCAAACGCGAGATCCGTCCCCGGCAGATTCTCCTCGTGGCTGACGCCATGACCGGGCAGGACGCCGTCAACGTAGCTGAGAAATTCAACGAAGACCTGGGTATCGATGGGGTGGTGTTGACCAAAATGGATGGCGATGCCCGCGGCGGCGCGGCGCTTTCGATAAAGGCCGTGACCGGCAAACCGATTCTGTTCGTCGGTCAGGGAGAGAAGCTTGATGCGCTCGAGGTCTTCCATCCAGAACGCATGGCTTCCCGCATTCTGGGTATGGGGGATATGCTTGGCCTGATCGAGCAGGCCCAAGAGGTGTATGATCAGAAAAAGGCCGAGGAGCTCCAGCGCAAATTCCGCAAGAATGATTTTACCATCGAGGATTTTCGCGATCATTTGCAGCAGTTGCGTAAAATGGGATCAATTTCTGATTTGATGGAGAAGATTCCGGGAATGAGCGGCATGCTGAAACGCATGCCCGGGGCCATGCTGCCCGAGGAAGAACTTAAGCGCATCGAGGCCATCATCAATTCGATGACGCGCACCGAGCGCATCAACCATGCCATATTGGACGGCAGCCGCCGTCGGCGAATTGCTCGCGGCAGCGGGACCTCGGTGCAGGAGGTAAATCAATTTGTTAAGCAATACCTCGAAATGAAGAAGATAATGAAAAAGGTCAATCGCTTTGGAGTAAAATCGTTGATGCGCGGCATGATGGGCGGCCGCGGATAGAAAAAGAGGAGATATTCTATGGCAGTAGCAATCAGGCTTCAAAGAGCAGGGGCGAAGAACCGGGCCTACTACCGGGTGGTAGTGAGCGATAGACGCAAGGCAGCTAAGGGCGGCTTCAACGAGAGGATCGGCCGTTACGATCCGCTGCTCAATCCTCCGGTGTTCGAGGTCGACCGGGAACGGTACCTCTACTGGAAGAACATTGGTGCGATAATAAGCCCGACCCTGGCGAGGTTATTCGCTCAACTGCCGGCCGCAACTCCCGAACCCAAGGCCTAGGCCATGTCAGCGCGAGACCTGGTTGCCTTCATGGTGCGCCAGTTGGTGCAACAACCGGAGGCAGTTGCTGTGGAGGATGTGATCGAGGAACGGGACAGAATCATTCGGGTTCGAGTCGCCAACGCCGACATCGGCCGGGTGATTGGCAAAGAGGGTCGGACCGCCAAAGCTATCAGAACCGTGCTTGCCGTGGCGTCAGCGAAGGACGAGAAGCGGGCAAAGCTCGACATCCTTGATTGAATGCCATGGCGACCGTTCGCGGAATACCGGACGATTTTGTGTGGATTGGCACGGTGACCCGTCCCCACGGGGTGCACGGTGAGCTGAATATTCTCGTGGGAGAAGATTCATCGGACGCATGGTTGCAATGCCCGGAGGTGCACATCGGCAAAACAGAACCGCAGGCGACCTGCTTTCGGGTGCGCCGCGCCCGAAGGGGGGGTCGCGTGGCGGTTCTCGGTTTGATTGAAGTGGCGTCGTGCGAGGCCGCAGAGAAGCTTCGGGATCAGCAGGTGTACGTCAAACGATCGGAGCTGCCGGAACTGGCTCCCGGCACCTATTATATACACGACCTCATAGGCTTCGAAGTCGTCGACGGGCAAGGTCGTTCTCTTGGCGTTTTGAAAGATGTCTTTGACAATGGCGAGCATGAGCTATACTTGATTCGGAGCGGCCAGCAGGAATGGGTGCTTCCCGTGATTGCCGGCGTGGTGGAGGCGGTTTTACTCGATAGCGGACGGATCGTTGTACATCCTCCCGAGGGGCTTCCCGGGATACCCGGGAAATGAACCGATAGAGCACATGCACTGGACTATCCTAACGCTGTTCCCTGAGGTCTTTTCACCGCTCGTCACCGCAAGCATCTTCGGCCGGGCGCGGGAGACCGGCGTGCTCCAGGTTGACGTCGTCAACATTCGGGATTTTGCCACGGGCAGGCACCGCGTGGTTGACGATACTCCGTTTGGGGGCGGGGCCGGGATGGTTCTGAAAGTGGAGCCGATTGCCGAGGCGGTCGAGCACATCCGACGTCACGATCCGCAGGTGCGGGTTGTATTGACTGACGCCCCAAGGTGAGGTTCTGAATCAAACCATGGTACGCCGGTTATCAAGCTCGCCGCATGTGGCCTTGGTGTGCGGGAGGTATGAAGGCATCGACGAGCGGGTGCGATCGGTGGTTGATGAAGAGGTGAGCATCGGTGATTACGTTCTCTCTGGTGGCGAGCCGGCGGCCTGGGTGGTGATGGATGCGGTCTCGCGGCTTCTGCCCGGCGTTCTGGGCCGATCTGAATCAGTGGTGGAGGAGTCCTTCAGCGAGCCCGGATTGCTTGAGTACCCGCAGTACACCCGGCCGCGGGAGTTTCGCGGACAGGCGGTGCCCGAGGTACTTTGTTCGGGCGATCATGCAAGCATCGCCCGCTGGCGACGTCGACAGGCCTTGCTGCGAACGGCGCATAAACGGCCGGATCTGCTTTCCAGTGTCACGCTCAGCGCCGATGAACGCGCCTGGTTGGATGAGCAACGATGAACTCGATGGTGGTTGTCACACGAGATCCGGATGAGATCTATTGCGTTATTAAGGAGGAAGAACATGCGGAAGTTGGAACAACTTGAGAAGAGCTATCTTCGGACAACGGTAGATCCGTTCCGGGTTGGCGACACGGTTCGGGTGCACATGCGAGTTGTGGAAGGCGACAAAGAACGAGTGCAGGTATTTCAAGGGGTCGTCATTCGGCGCCGCGGCAGCGGGGTGAGCGAGAACGTCACGGTACGCAAGGTTTCCTACGGCGTCGGCGTGGAGCGGATTTTCCCGCTTCATTCCCCCCGCCTGGAAAAAATCGAGGTGGTGCGTTCAAGCAGGGTGCGCCGCGCCAAGCTGTACTACTTGCGTGATCTCAAGGGTAAGGCCGCCCGCTTAAAGAGGTTTGAAACTCCCTATTTCTGTTTTCACGTTAGTTGCTTGTGTTTCCATTACCGTCGGGGGTTGGTTACACGTGAAGACCTACGTTAGGTACCTGCAGAGCGTGGGGTAACATGCAGTTTAGTGAGTTAGTCCTACAAGGTGTCCGCCGTTTTGATCAAATGTACCGCCTCGAGCTGGGTAATGGCTTTACCCTTTTCTGCGGCGCCGAGGGGGCTGGAAAATCCACGATAGTGGATATTATTATCTATTTGCTCTTTGCGCGGACGGACCCAACAGACAGTAACGCCTTCGCCGGCAAAAGCGGTGACGTCTGCCGTGCGGCATTGACGATGCTCGACCACAAGGGCCAGCCCTACCGTTTGGTAAAAGATCTCTCGCGCGGGTCTGTGGTGCTCACCAGCCAGGACGCCGCAACCGGACGTTTTGTTCCGGTTAGCACCTTGCGCGCGGATATTCTCCAGTACCTCGGCGCCAATTTTCACCTGCCGTCGCAGGACGTATTCGAAGGGATATTTGTCACTAGGGCGTCCGATCTGCCATCGGCCAGACCGGCGGCTGCCTCCCGGCCACCTGAGCAGGCCCCCGCCGCGGGTGTCTCCAAGGGCAACATCGTCGGACGGCGCCAGGATGGACCGGTATCGGGCCTGCGGGGAAAACCCTCGAGCAGCGGCGGTGTCGCACGGCCGCTTCCACCAAGCCAAATAATTTCCGATGCCGGCGCTTTTGTGGTTACGGGATCAACATACCGCGATGATGCCGACGATCAAGAGGTCCTCCCGGATGACGAGGCGACGTTGCGTGAACAGCTCGCCCTATTGCAACGCGACCTGGCGGCCGTTTCGGAAGCGGACGAACTTCAGTTTGAGGTTGATGGATTGCAAAAACAGGTGTTCGACATTGATTCGCGCCTCCGGGGCATCAAAGAGATCGGCGACAAAATT
This sequence comes from uncultured delta proteobacterium, assembly GCA_963754925.1. GTDB lineage: Bacteria > Myxococcota > B64-G9 > B64-G9 > B64-G9 > CAVWHX01. The sequence continues at coordinate 157,529 of CAVWHX010000003.1, read as the reverse complement.
TCCCAATTGGAGAACGATCTGCAGCGGTACGAAAAACTTTCTGCGCTGCCCGAGAACTTTGAAAAGGTGGCAAAAGCATATCACGATCGCACGGCTAAACACAAGGCCGATTTGGCTCGTCTTGAGGAAGAGCGTGCAGCTTGGGAACAACGTACCATCGAGAGCGAGCGGCCGCCGTTGCTTAAGAACCGCACGTTCCAAATTGGGTTATTGATCGGCGTTGGGGCGTTGGTAGTGGGCCTGCTGGGGTTTGTTTTCTATGAGCCATTGCGCTACCTGGCTCTCGTTGACCTCGTGGGATTCGCGATTGCCGGCGTTGCCGTCATCCGCCACATCGATTATCGGGCGAACGCAGAACGCTCCCGGAAGCGACTCGATCTCAGCGCCGCCCGGCGCCAAAAGCTCGATCGCCAGTTTGACCTCGACACCGCGATGGTGCGTCGGGCGCTCGAACAATTTGAGGTTCAGACGCCCGAGGCGTTACTCGATGCCGTGAAACAACGCAACCAGGTGCTCATCGCCCTCCGCCAGGCCCGCGATCAGGAACAAGCAAAACGAAACGAGCTGGGAGTTGAACAGCTGGAGGCAAAGCGCGCGGCGTTGGGTGAAAAGATCAAGCAGATCGAGGGTAAGCTGGCGGCTTTTGGTTCGACCGCCCTTCATCCGAAGGATATGGAGCGCAGAATCAAACGCATCAAGGAAAAGCTCGAGCGCCCGGGTGGTGCGTCGGCGGCATTGGCCGCTTCTGATGAGAATTATGCCGGGACTCTTGATTACGATACGACATCGGCATCACCGCCCAGAAGGTTTTCCAAGGGCCGGGCAGATGCTGATGCATCAACTCAGCCGGTTGATATCGGCCCGGATGCCTGCCAAACGCTCCTGCTGCTTGGTCAAGACCTATTGTTAAAAGATAGTGAACAACTCGCGGCGGTGCTCGCGCCACGATGCAGCCAGTATGTTGAGGTGCTCACCGACAAGGCTTTTTCACGGGTGGCTATCAATCCCGGCGGCACCCTGGACTGTATCGAAGGAAGCGGGGGCGGAAGCATTCCTTTTACAACCTTGCCCATGAGCATGCAGGACCTTATCTACCTCGGCCTGAAATGCACCCTCATCGAATTATCGAGTGCAACGCAGCCGATGCCGGTCATCTTTGATGATGCGTTTAGGTCAATTTCGGAACGTCACTACGATGTGATAGGGAAGCTATTGGCGAGTCTTGGTCGCAACACCCAAGTGATCCTGTTAGCGAGAAGCCCGGAGTTAGCCCGCTATGCCTCCGCATCGTTCAGTCTGTAAGAATGGCTCAAAGACGGCAGAGCTCTTCTCCGATGAAACCAGCACGGATGACTTGGACGCCTGGGCCCGTGGCCGTGGCTATACGATAATCACCGGCGTGGATGAAGTCGGGCGCGGACCGCTGGCCGGACCCGTCGTGGCCGCAGCGGTGGTGTTGCCCCTCGACCATCGAATCGAGGGCCTCGCGGATTCCAAGCAACTTTCTTCCGCCCAGCGAAAAAGGTTATCCGAAGACATCCGTAAGCACGCCGTCGCGTTCGGTTTCGGATGGGTTGAGCCCGCGCGTATTGATCGCATCAACATCCTCAGGGCGAGCCTTGAGGCCATGTCGATAGCTTTTGCGCGGGTGCTCGCGTGTGGTCTGCTGCCCGACCTGGTGCTGGTTGACGGGGATTTTTCTTTTCCGCTCCCCGCCGGTGCGCCGCCGGTCTTGCAGAAGCCCTTTATCAAGGCTGATGCCCGTTCGAAGACGGTATCGGCCGCGTCGATCCTGGCTAAAGTCTATCGCGATGGGTTAATGGACGAATACCACAAGTGCTTTCCCCAGTACGGCTTTGATCGGCACAAAGGCTACGCGACTGCCACCCATAAACGCGCCCTGGCCGAGTACGGTCCGTGCGAAATTCACCGCCGCTCGTTCGCCGGAGTCTGTGAAACTGACGGGCGGCTCGAGTTGTTCCCACACACCTGAACTATCGCACCAACCGATTGGCGCTGCGTGGCTTGTTTTTCCGGCGTATCAAGTAGCTCACTAACCACACCACCCAAATAATCGCCAGAAAGTAAATCACTTGAGCTCTCACGGGCAGGGCCAGAAGTTCGTAGGTGTTTATCAAGAGGTTTGTTCCGAGGCTGATGCCAAGGCCGATTCCCGTAAGCATCCGAATCGTGTTGCTGCGCTCAAGCTTGCCCGTGGCGGCAGTGGTTCCCCAGTCAATGAGGGCGGGAAGAGGAGCTAAAAACAAAAGCATTCCTTCCAACCAGAACGGCCATCGCGTCGTCAAACGGCCGATCAACAAGGTACAAAACATCGCCGGATACAAACCAGCGCAGCGCGCACAGAAATGCAGGGTGCGCGACCCCACGCGCAACGCATAGGTCAAATGAAAGTCTTCAACCATGTGGTGGGAAAACAACAGACTCAATAATCCTTGACGCTCCATGCCACCATCCCCCGTGACTCCCCGAAAGCTCACGAAAGTAGTTCTATAAATGCCAGTTGGCGACCGGTGACGCCCCGATCGCGCCGATGGGAGAAAAACAAATCTTCTCGGCACGACGTACATAGATCGATTACCTCTATCTGCGCGGAGGGTATGCCTGCGGCTTCTAGAAGCATGCGGTTTGCCGAGACGAGATCTACACCTAAGACAGCACACTCGCCCGAGACGGCGCGCGTGCCAAATCTTTTCCGAAACTGCTCGAATACCGCCGTATCGACCTGGTAGCAACAGGCATGGATACAGGGCCCGATGGCTACAACGAGCTCCGCGGATTGGCACCCGTAGGATTCACAAAAATTCTTGATAGCGGCTCCGGCAACGTCCTGGAGCGTCCCGCGCCAACCGGCGTGGATGGCGCCAACGGCCCGCGGTTTGGTGCTCGCGACGAGGATGGGCGCGCAATCTGCTGTTTGTACGGCGAGCACCACCCCCGGTTGATTTGAAATGCTGGCGTCGAAACGTCGTTCCCGTTCCGGTGGTATGGTCTCGAGGCTGTCGATGCGCAGTACCTGTCGACCGTGCACTTGGGATAGCCCTGCGAGCGATTTCAAGGCAAAGCCGGCGTGGCGTGCGAGGCGTCTGCGGTTTTCGGCGACCGAGGCTGCTGCATCGCCTTCGTTCGTTGATACGTTCATGCCGCGCCACGCGCCGATCGAACAGCCACCCCGGCGGGTGCTGAAGCCGTGGCGGATGTGGGGCAGGTCCAAGAGCGCGGCTTTGAGAATCAGGGGCCCCTCGCACTGACCTGGGGAGGGAATCGTTTCGTTCATAGAACCCTCAGGATAAGGCACTTAAGGTAGTGCGACTCAGGGAATCCCAGTCGTTCGGGATGGTCGCGGGCCGCCGACAGGCGTTCGACAATCTGGAGTGAGCGGCCTGCGTCAGAAGCCGCCTCCTGAATCACGCGCTCGAAGTGAGTCGGCAGCAGATGATAGGAGCAGCTTGAGGTAATCAATATTCCACCCGTGTTCAACAATCGCATCGCCCGCAGGTTGAGGTCCTTATAACCACGCACGGCTTTTGGAAGCGACGCGCGGTTCTTGGCGAAGGCCGGCGGGTCAAGCACCACCACGTCGTAGTGGGCGCCTGCCGTTTGCTGTTCGTGGAGAAAATCAAAAGCATTGGCGGCTACAGTCTGCACGGCAAGCCCGTTTTGCGCTGCAGTGGTTTGGGCTACGTCCAATGCGCGGCCGGACTGATCGACCAGCGTGACGTCCTCGGCCCCAGCCTTTTTGAGGTGCAGTCCAAAGCCCCCCTGGTACGAAAAAACATCCAGACACCTTCCCCGCGCATAGGCGGCGGCCCGCAGATGATTTTCACGTTGGTCGAGGTAGGCCCCCGTCTTTTGACCAGCCAGGGGGTCAATCAGGATGGTTAAGTTTCCCTCGCGCACCGGGACCGGTCCCGGAAGCGAGCCGGTCAGCACCGAGGCGCGCTCGGGCAGGCCCTCAAGCGTGCGGGCCGAGACGTCGTTACGTTCGACCAGCGCCCGGGGATGGCAGAGCTCGGTGAGCAGTTCTATCCAGAGCGGCAACAGCCGGTCGGTCCCGCGGCAAACGGTTTGAAGTACCACGACATCGGCATAGCGGTCGACGATTAACCCCGGCAATCCGTCAGCTTCGGAAAACACCAATCGCCCAAGGGTATCCGTGCCAGCGAGTTGTGTGCGTAGGGCAATCGCCCGCATCAAACGCTGGCGCCAAAAGTCGATGTCAGGCGAAATCCGATCGCGGCTGATGAGACGCAGGGTGATGAGCGATTCGGGATTGAAGAAGGCGATGCCCAACGGGTTGCGCCCGCCCGAGGGATGGGTTCCCTCGATGGCGACGATATCCCCCGGCCGGCCGGCGCCCGGGTCAACGATCTCCGAACGGTAGACCCAAACATGGCCGGCGCGCAAGCGTTTGGCCGCCCGCGGACTTACCGCGACGACCGGCAGAGAGCTCACGGTAGTGTTCGGGCTATCCATGGTTCGAACGCCTCGTGGGCGCGCCGGATCACGGCCCGCCGTCGTTCAGCGCGGGAGCGGTGCTGCGGTTGGGGTGGTGCCTCCGGCAGGAGTCCAAAGTGAATGTTCATCGGCTCAAAGCTCACAGCTCCGGTGCGTCCGCGCAGATGAGCGTAGAGTGAACCAAGGGCCGTATCGCGCGGTGGCGGCTCCGCCGCCTTCCCGATCAGTGCGCCGGCCAGCATCAATCCGGTCAAAAGCCCGATGGCCGCGCTTTCGATATAGCCTTCGACGCCGCTAATCTGACCAGCTACTCGAATTCGGGAACAGGTGCGCACGGCAAGGGTATCGTCCAACACGGCTGGAGCATTGAGGTAAAAGTTCCGGTGAATCGCGCCGTAGCGCAGGAAAACAGCCTGTTCAAGTCCAGGAATCATGCGAAAAACCTCAACCTGCGCACCCTGGGTGAGCTTAGTCTGAAAGCCGACCAAGTTGAAGGCGCTCCGCGCGCGGTTTTCTGGCCGCAACTGTACCACGGCGTACGGTCGCCTGCCAGGCGTAGCGAGGCCCACCGGCCGCATCGGTCCAAAGGCCAGGGTATCGTCGCCGCGCTCCGCCATCACCTCGATCGGTAAGCACCCCTCGAAGTAGCGTGGATGTTCAAAGGGATGCAATGGGGTGCGTGGCGCCGTGCGCAGTGCCTGCAGAAAACGTTGGTATTGTTCTCGCGTGAGGGGGCAGTTGAGGTAATTTGCCGTGCCGCTTTCACTCCAGCGATCGGCTGCAAAAACGGTAGTCATATCGATGCTGCTCCCCTCAACGATGGGAGCGAGGGCATCGTAAAAATAGCCGGCCTCGGCCGCACCGGTCGCCTGCAGCAGCTCGGTTACAAGCGGTTCGGGAGTCAAGGGGCCGGTAGTGATCACCGTCGTGCCTTCCGGCAGCCGTTCAACGACGACGCCGGGGCAATACTCAAGTGACGGATACTCGTGCAGGTTCGACGCAATCAATTCAGAAAACTCATGCCGGTCGACGGCCAGCGCTGAGCCAGCCGGCACCCGGCTGCGATCCGCGGCCGACAGAATCACGGAACCCAGTCGGCGCAGCTCCGTTTTAAGCAGACCGTGGGCGGAGAGCGGATCATCGGACTTGAGCGAGTTGGAGCACACCAATTCGGCCGGTCCGGGCAGGCGGTGCGCCGGAGAGAATGCTGCCGGCTTCATTTCACACAACCGAACGTCAATTCCCCGACGGGCGAGTTGAACCGCTGCCTCGCAGCCCGCCAGACCCGCTCCAACGACCGTGATCGGCGCCGCCGTCATGTGGGTTCAGTTTTCGTCCGCTTCGGGTTCCGAAGTGCGCTTATAGCCGCAACCCTTGACCGGACAGACCAGCACTCGTCCGTCGCGCTTGGTTTCCTTCCGGACCAGTATGCCAAAGCCGCACGTCGGGCAGGTCTCTGCAACGGGTTGGTACCAGGTCGAGAAGGTGCAGGCTGGGTATCCGCTGCAGGAGAAGAACAATCGGCCGCGCCGGCTGCGCTTTTCAACCAACTGGTTGTTCTTGCACTGCGGGCAGGTGACGCCGGTCGAGATGGATCGAGAATTCTTGCAATCCGGATAGCCGCTGCAAGCCAGAAAACGGCCGAAGCGACCCCGTCGGATATTCATCGGTCGGCCGCACTTATCGCACACCTCATGCGTTTCCTCCGGCGGAAGCACCTCAACCGTGTTGCCGCGCCGGCTCTTGATCTCGCGGGTGTTCTTGCACGTGGGGTAGTTCGAGCAGGATAAAAAGAAACCGTTACGGCCCCACTTGATCATCATGGTGGCGCCGCACAAATCGCAGGTGTGCTCGGTCGGAATCTCCTCCCGCTTGACGTCGCGCATATGGCGACGGGCCGCCGCCAATGCGGAGGCGAACGGTTTGTAAAACTCCCGCATCAGCTGCACCCAGTCGACCGTGCCCCCTTCGACTTCGTCGAGTTTGCGTTCCATCCCTGCGGTAAAATCCACACTCATGATGTCCGGAAAACTCTCCACCAACAACTCGGTCACCAGCCGACCGAGGTCGGTCGGATGCAGCCTGCCCTCTCGCTTATCGACATACTCTTTGCTTTGGATGGTATCGAGGATGGCGGCATAGGTCGAAGGGCGGCCGATCCCGCGCTCTTCGAGCTCCTTGATGAGCGTACCTTCGCTGAACCGGGGCGGCGGCTGGGTGAAGTGTTGTGTCGGCGTCACCGTGAGCAGCTTTAGCACAGCGCCGGGTTCGAGGTTTGGCAACAGCACATCCTCGTCCTCTTCTTTGCCATTGCCGCTTACCTTCAAAAAGCCGGGAAAGGTGCAAATCGATCCGGTGGCGCGTAGCTCGTGGGGACCGGCCGTCACCGTGAGGGTGGTGCGATCGTAGCGCGCCGGGCTCATTTGGCTCGTGACAAACTGCCGCCAGATGAGGTCGTAGAGCTTGAGTTGATCCGCGCCGAGACTCGCCTTGACGCGCTCGGGGGTATAGCGCACGTCGGTCGGTCGAATGGCCTCGTGGGCGTCCTGAGCGGCTGATTTTGATTTATAGATTTGGGGGCTGTCCGGCAGGTAGTCTGCTCCCAAGGATTCCTTGATATAGTCGCGCGCCGCGGCGATGGCTTCGTTGGCCACGCGGGTGGAGTCGGTGCGCATGTAGGTGATAAGGCCAACCATGCCTTCGCCGCCGATTTCTACTCCCTCGTACAGTTGCTGCGCCAGACTCATAGTCTTTTTGGCCGAAAAACGGAGCGCTGCCGCTGCCGCCTGCTGCAGTTTGCTGGTGATAAACGGTGGCCCCGGTCGTCGCTGACGCTCGCTGCGTTCGATGGCGGTCACCTGGTGTTCGCTGCGCAACAGCGCGGCTTTGATCTCTTCGGCCTTCTCGGCGTTCGACACCGCCGCCTTTTCGCCCTGGATTTTAACGAGTTGGGCCACAAAGGGCGTGGTATCGCCTTTTTCCACCTGCAGCGTTTCTTCGATCGACCAGTACTCCTCCGGCACGAAGACTTCGATCTCCTGTTCGCGTTCGACGACCAAGCGCACCGCCACCGACTGAACGCGACCCGCCGAAAGCCCCCTACGAACTTTGTCCCACAGGAGCGGGCTCAGTTCGTAGCCCACCAGCCGATCCAACACGCGGCGAGCCTGTTGGGCATCGTACAAATTATGGTCGAGCGGGCGCGGGTGTTCCATGGCTTCCAAAACGGCTTTGCGGGTGATTTCATTAAACGTCACCCGATAGACCTTCGAATTGACGGGGGAGATCTCTTCAGCGATATGCCAGGCGATTGCTTCGCCCTCCCGGTCGGGATCGGGCGCGAGAAAAACCTCTTCGGCGTTCTTCGCCGCCCGACGGAGGTCGGTAAGCACTTTCTTCTTGCCGTGGATCACTTCGAGCTCAACGGTGAAATCTTTCTCGACATCAACACCCATGCGCGTCTTGGGCAGATCCTTGACGTGCCCGACGGAGGCTTTGACGGTGTATTCTTTTCCAACATACCGGTTCACGGTTTTTGCTTTCGTCGGCGATTCAACTATCAACAAGCGCTTCGGCATAATCCTCCCTATCAGCATGGTGCGCGGGCGCATCACGTCCGTAGGCGTTGGAGGTAGACTAATCCTGGTTTCTGGATGACCAATCCTTTCAACTCCATCTCCAGTAACGTTGCGCTCACCTGACCGCTGGGCATTCCCGAGCGCTCGATCAACACATCGATCGAGCACCCCTCTACACCCATGGCTTCATACAATAACCGCTCGTCGTCCTCGAGGGTCGGCGCCGGGACATCGAGCGGCAACGCCGTCTGCCCCGCCTGCACCAGGTTCAGGGATGCGAGCACGTCCTCGGCGGATTCGACCAAGAGGGCCCCGCGGCGAATGAGATCATGCACCCCGCGGCTGAGCTCACTACCGGCGGCTCCGGGCACCGCCATCACCGTCCGGCCTTGACGCGCGGCCTCGCGGGCGGTTATCAGACTACCGCTCTGTGAAGCCGCCCGCACCACCACCACCCCGAGTGTCAAACCAGAGACCAACCGATTCCTCCTGGGAAAATTACCGGGGTGTCCCGGCGTGCCGAGGGGATATTCGCTGACGAGGGCACCGGACGCTGCCACACGTGCAAATAACTCGCGGTTGCCCGTTGGATAGGCCTTGTCCAGGCCGGTGCCGAGCACGGCTATCGGATGACCGTTTACGGCCAGACTCGCTTCCAGCGCGGCGGTATCGATGCCGCTCGCCCCGCCGCTCACCACACACACGCCAGCTCGGGTCAGTCCCTGTGCGAGTTCCGTGGCAAGTTGGAGCCCATACGGATCGGCGTTTCGCGAGCCCACCACAGCCACGCGCGGTGCGCTCGGCAGCCGACCCTGCATATAGAGAAGGACGGGCGGATCAGGAATGGACAACAGCTCTGGCGGAAAGGCTCGATCGTTCTGCATGAGCGTCGTTACGGGTGAATCACTGGTTGTAGCTCTAGTAACCATGGCGGCCTCATCTATCACGATGAGGACGGTCCTCGTCAAGTCATTTTTCTTTTGATTCAGAGCGCCATAACTTCGCACTGGGTGGCTCAAAGTATTTTGAAGATCCACCCGTACCATTGCCTGTGCATGATTAGGAGCAATGGTATGCCTTAGCAGCAATGGTATACCTTCGTTGCTTCCTCTCCCTGAAGGGATAAGAGATTGTAGGCCTCGCTTCGCTCGGCAACAATCTCTAAGTCTCGTCACTGCAGCGTATTGAAATACGCCTCGCCCCCTTCGAGGATAAGAGACTGTAAACTCACTTCGTTCGCTAACAGTCTCTAATTCCTCTGCATCGAAAGCGCCTTGGTCTGCTTTGTTCTGACGCTCTGAATGCATGTGACTCAGGTCGTCAGTAATAATCAGCAGTTTGTGAAAGAGGAGCTAGCGGACAACAGACATCTGAACGCGGTCGCCTACCCGAATTTCGCGCAGACTTGACAGCACCACGCCCGTAGAGGTGGTTCCGCGGGCGTCAACAATCATGATGCGGCCCATGATCTCGATCGGCAGAATGGTATCCCACGTTGTGCCTTCGTCCTTGGTATCGCCGTTGGGCGAAAAACCGTCTTCCCGACGCACCACATCGAATATATTACCCTCGGCCACACCCTGTTGGCTTCCCTGATCGATGAAAACCATGTTGTTTTCGCCAAGGATGGTGAGGGTAATTTCGGAGCCTACGATGTAGCCCTTCGTTTCGACGGTGTTTGGTTGCGGGGTGACTAGCTTGGTTAGCTCGGGCGGTAACGGTCCTATGGTGTCACCGCGATAAATCGGTTCGACTGCCTCGGTGATCGTCGCCGTGGCAGTGCTCTCTTCGATGCCGTTGAGCTGAACGGTCCCCAAGATGTGCGAATAGTAGCCTACCAGGTCGCCGGTTATCGGGTGCTCGATTTTTTCCCCGGTGCGGATAACCGCATACTTTTCACCCACCGCGGCGGAAGCATTCTTTTGGAAGCTGACAAAGATTGGATCGAACGTCGCGAGCATTTCTACGTTTCTTATCGAGCCACTAATCGTTCCCAGAGCGTCATGCTCCTTGTCGAGTATAAACGCTTGACGTCGGACGAGGATCGATTTGGGATCCTTGATTTTAAAAATGCCGGGCCCGACGATCCTGACTAAGTCCGGGGGTAGTTCTTCTTCATCCCCTCCGGAGGTCAGCGCCACGCTAGCTTGTACATCCGTGATCTCGGTTGGCAGTTGTCCGTCGGTAAGGAAACGAATCCGCTGACCGGGATATATCCAGTGGGGATTGCTAATCTGCGGGTTGAAGGACCAGATCTGAGGCCAATACCATGGACTGTTTTTGTACCGGGCACTGATATCCCACAGCGTGTCGCCGGTAACAACGATATGCTCTTGCTCGTTGGTCGGAGTTTGGATCGCCGGTTGTTCCGCAGGTGATGCCTCCTGCATAGTTTCTTCCGGTGAGAGATTGTCTGCTTCTTGCCCGTGGAGGGGAAATCCTAACAGCATGAAAGCACTGCAAAGCGCCAACCAACAGCGTGAAGATCGACACATCGTCGAACCTCCTTACCGTATAGAATCCACGCCATGAGTACCGGTATATTAGATATGGCCAAACCACAAGAAATGGCTCAAGGCTACCAAACAACCAACTGTTCGATTGTCGAGCACTTGCCGCCCTCTTGGGTCCTCACGGACATCACCTGCCGTAGACTCATGACACCAGTCAAGAAATGCGTTGCCGCTTCTTGGCCCGGTATCCCTGACTGTAGCAGGAATAACGGGTGATAGGCGAGAAACGGGTGCGATTTTTATTAGAAAAAGCCTTGACAGAAGTGCGGATCGCTGGCACTCTAGTAGCGTGGAATGTGGTATCTTCTCAATTTTCCCTGTGCAAACGAGGTGAGTCGGTAAGCTGGAACGTTATGATCCAGCAAGCTTTTATTCCGGTCTTGGTACCGCTATTGATGTCCCAATAGCCAAGCGGCGTGGGTTCGCCGCTTACGCTGTTGGGCGAAGCTGAGAAGGAGATGGACGCATGGCAACAGGTAAGGTGAAATGGTTTAACGACGCGAAGGGATTTGGATTTATCGAACAGGAAAACGGTGAGGACGTCTTTGTGCACTTCTCGTCGATCCAAGCAGAGGGTTTTAAGTGGTTAAAGGAAGGTGATACGGTCGAATTTGAAGTCAGTCAAGGGCCCAAAGGACTACAGGCCCGTAACGTGTCGAAGGTCACTTAGTTTCGTCGAGCGAGTTTGAGTCATAACGTCTGAGAGCCGGGAACGTGACCCGGCTTTTTTTATATACAGAGCGCCATAACTTCGCATACCTTCCCACAACCCTAGCGTGCTTCCGCCCAGGTACGTCCAATGGCCATATCCACCGTCAGCGTAAGGTGCGGTTCTGCCGCGCCCTCCATCTTCTCCCGCACCAGGGCCTGGATGGTCGTCAACTCGGATTCGGGGACGTCGAATAGCAACTCATCGTGGACCTGCAACACCATGCGGGAGTGCAGCTTGCGTTCTTTGAGTTCGTTATGAATGGCGATCATCGCACGCTTGATAATATCGGCGGCGGTGCCCTGAAGAGGAGTGTTTTGAGCGACGCGCTCTGCGTTTGCCCGCGCGGCATGGTTAGGGCTGTTGATATCCGGCACGAAGCGTTTTCGTCCGAAAAGGGTTGAGACATAGCCCTGCCGGCGCGCCTGCTCGTGGGTTTTTTCGACCCAGGTTCGTACGTCGCGGTGTTTCTCGAGGTAATGGTCGATGATTTCCTTGGCCTCGGCGCGCGGTATACGCAGCTGCCGGGAGAGATTGAAGGGTCCTTGGCCGTAGATGATTCCGAAGTTGACCGCCTTGGCGCGCTGGCGCATTTCGCTCGTGACCTGCATGATAGGGACTCCAAAAACGCGGGCCGCGGTATGAGCATGGATATCCTCGCCCTGGCGAAACGCTTCGCAAAACGCGGCATCTTGGCTGAGATACGCGAGAATGCGCAGCTCTACTTGAGAATAATCTGCCGAGAGCAGAAGACAGCCGGGCGAGGCGACAAACGCCTCGCGAATGCGCAGACCAAGCTCGGTGCGCGCCGGAATATTTTGCAGGTTTGGATCCGAGGATGACAAGCGCCCGGTGGCTGCGACCGCCTGATTGAAGCTCGTGTGAATGCACCCGGTCTCGGGGTTTATCATTTGGGGGAGCACATCGATATACGTTGACTTGAGTTTGGACAGAGAACGGTAGTTGAGGATTTCGCCCGGGAGTTCGTGCGAGATGGCCAGTTCCTCGAGCACGGTCGAGTCGGTCGAGGCGCCGGATTTAGTCTTTTTCTTCTCGTCAAGCTGCAGCTCTTCGAACAGCACCGTGCGTAATTGCGCAGGGGATTGGATATTGAACTCATGCCCGGCCAGCCGATAGATGCGTTCTTGGGTTCGCTCGATCTCCCGTTCGAGCTCGTTGCCTAAGAGGCGGAGTCGCTCCGGGTCAACGCGTATCCCGGTAAGCTCCATATCCACCAGGACGGGAATGAGGGGCAGCTCGATCTCTGAAAAAAGCTGCATGAGCCCCGCTTCGGCGAGCCGCGGCAGCAACAGCGTGCAGAGCCGGAACGTGGCGTCGGCGTCTTCGCAGGAGTAGCGCGTGGCCGTGTTAACGTCCACGTCGGCGAAGGCGATCTGTTGCTTGCCCTTACCGGTCACCTGCTGGTAGGTGAGCGGATCGTGCCGCAACAATTCCTGGGTCAGACTGTCGAGACTATGGCTGAAACGATCCGGATCAAGTAAATAGGAGGCCAGCATGCTGTCGCAGGCTATGGTTGCAATCGGAAGCGCATGCCGATTGACGAGCACGATAGCGTCATATTTAATATTATGCCCAAACCAGCGCACCTGCGGATCGCGAAGGAGGGGTTGCAGCCGTTCAATGACCTCGACGCGCGGCAACTGCCCGACAGCGGTCGGGCCGCGATGGGCGACCGGAATGTAATAGGCCTCCCCGAGCGCCGGGGAGAGGCTGATCCCGACAATCTCGGCGCGCACCGGGTCAAGCGCGGTTGTCTCAAGGTCAATCGCACAGGTTTTGGTTTCGCGAATTCGAGTGAGAACCCGCTCAAACGCCTCGACACTCTGCACCGTCCGGTAGCTATCGGTGTCGAGCGTCTTTTTCGGCATGAGCTTGCGTCGCAACGAGGTGAATTCACATTTTTCGAGAAAACGGTTGAGGCGCTCGTCATCGGCGGGTTGCCGGGCAAGCTCTATCGGCGCGAAGGGAAGCTCAAGATCGAGCTTGAGGGTGGCAAGCTGCAGCGATAGCCTCGCCGTTGACGCATCCGCGATTAAGGTATCGCGTAATTTGCCCTTCTTCATGCCGGGGGCCGCGGCCAGCACGCCCTCGAGATCGCCGTACTCGGCAAGAAGCTTCGCCGCCGTTTTTTCGCCGACCCCGGTCACGCCGGGAATATTGTCCGACGCATCTCCCATCAGCGCGAGCAGATCGGCGACCCGTTCCGGTGGCACCCCGAGCTTTTCCAGGACGGCGTTGCGATCGTACCGAACCTCGCGCAGGGAATCGACCATGTGAATGCGATCGCCGACGAGCTGCATCAGGTCTTTGTCGCCGCTCGAAATCAGCACGTCGAAGCCCTCCTGGACCGCACGCCGCGCCAAACTGCCGATCAGATCGTCCGCCTCGACGCCGGCTTGCTCTATCAACGGAAGGTTCAACGCCGTGATCGCCTCGCGCACAACCGGTAGCTGTACTACTAAGTCCTCGGGGGCATGCGGTCGATTCGCTTTATAGGCAGGGTACAGTTCATGGCGGAAGGTTTTTCCGCCCTTGTCCAGAACCACCGCCACATACGTGGGTTGCAACTCGTCGAGAAGCGCAAGCAGCATTCTCGTAACGCCGAAGACGGCGTTGGTCGGCACTCCCTGGCTGGTGGAGAGGTGTTGGATAGCATGGTAAGCTCGATGGATGTACGAGCTGCCGTCGATCAGGACGAGCAGCGGCCGAGAGTCTGTGCTCATGTGACGACCGTACGCAGCAGGTCGCGGAAAGTCAATAGGTGTGGGTGGGTTGATCGAGAAGATCAACCGCTTGCCTAATGGCCGGGCTGGTGCCGACCAAGTAGATGATATCGCCCGCCGCGAAGGGTTCCTGGGGGTCGGGGTGGTCAAGCAGGTGCTCGCCGCGCCGGACTGCGACGATGAGCGCGCGGGTTTTGGAGCGGAGTTCGAGCTCGAGCGCCGTCCGACCGACCGCATGGCTGTCCTCGCTGACCAGCATGCTGTCGATCTTGAGATCCGCCAAGGCTTCATGTTCGGGTAAAACGTTTCGCGGAATCTTGACCCGGCGATCGGATGTCTGCAGCGCTTCACGCGCCTCCCGTATCCGCGAATCGATGAGGTTACGGGGAACATCGAGGCGCCGCAGCAGCCGAGCGATCACTTCGACGCTCGCTTCCACTTCCTCGGCCACCACGTCCGTGGCGCCCAGTTTGGTGAGCGTCGATCGTTCCGCGAGGTATCTGGTGCGGATGATCACCGGTATCGCCGGCGCTGCACGATGCACCGTATCCACGACGCGCAGAATCGCCTGCGGATCGTTGATCAGGATGACCACGGCGCGGGCGTTCTGGATTTGAGCGTGACTGAGGGCCTCTGCGCTGGTGGCGTCCGCGTAGTATACCGATTCTCCAGCTTCTCGAGCGCGGCGCACGGTCTCCGCATTGAGTTCGAGAACCACCGGGGGGAACCCGCATGCGTCCAAGGCTCGGACAACCAGCTTACCGGCAACGCCATAGCCGATGACGACGATATGCCGCTTGATTTCCTCGGGGCGCTCGACCTGTTCGATGCCGCGCACGCCTAGAAGTCGGGTGAGCGGGGAGATGAGTTTTTCCCCGGCCGAGATGCGCGGCGCCAGACGGATGAGCACCGGCGTGAAAAACATGCTCAGGATGCCCGCCGCAAGCAGAGTGCTCACCGCGTTTTTGTCGGTCAGACCAAATGACGCGCCCAGCGTGATCAACACGAAACCAAACTCGCCGAACTGAGCCAGGCCGATACCGGCCAGCCAGGCCGCCCGCGCCGGAAAACGCATTACTGCCGCGGCGAGCATCGAAAGCACGGCCTTGCCGACAACGAAGCCCGCGAGGAGCAGGGCCACGTCGAGCGGGCGGTCGATGAGCAGACGGGTATCGAACAACATTCCGAGAGAAATGAAAAACACGCTCATGAACGTGTCGCGCAGCGGAATGATGTCTCCCATCGCACGATGCTGAAACTCGGTGTCGGCGACGACCATCCCTCCCAAAAATGCGCCGAGCGCCAAGGAGAGGCCGACCAGCGAGGTGAGCCAAGCCGTGCCGACGCATATGGCCAGGACCGCAAGTAAAAAGACATCGCGGCTGCGGGCCGCGTCCACCCAGCGCAACAAACGCGGCACTAAAAACCGCGCCGCCATGAGGGCGCCGGCGACAACCAGGGCAGCCTTACCGAGCGCCAGGGCGATCTCGCCGGTGACGGCCCCGGTGGTGGACCCGCCGGCGAGGACCGGCACCAGCAGCACCATGGGGACAACGCAGAGATCTTGGAAAATAAGCGCTCCAACGATGAAGCGGCCATGCGGCGCATCGAGTTCTCCGCGTTCGGCAAGCGCCCGCAGTACAATAGCGGTGCTCGACATGGCCAAAACGAATCCGTAGAACAGGGCCTGGCCCAGGGTGTGGCCGTAGAAAAGTGCAATCGCGGCCGTTGCGGCCAGGGTGGTCATAACCTGGACTATGCCTCCCAACGCCGCCTGCCTAAATATGTGCCGCATGCGTTCGACTGAGAACTCCAAGCCGATGGTAAACAGGAGTAGAACCACCCCGACCTCGGCCAGCGACTCGATGGCAGCAACTTCGGTTATGAGGCCCAGGCCAAAAGGACCGATTAATGCTCCAGCCGCCAGAAAACCCGCCACGGTCGGCACGCGCAGTCGAGCCAGCACGACGGTTACCGCCACGCTGAGGCCGGCGATGATCGCCAGATCCTCAATCAACGGTAGGTAACCCATGGGGAGCCCTCCTACCAGTATGGGAGCATTATCAGTGCCGCCGCATCCCCCCGCGGCTCAGCTCGGTGGCGAGGCTCTCGACCCCTTCCACCGTGAGCGGCAGCATCTGGAATACCTTGCGGATAGTGCTGGTCGAAGAAGCGTTCCAATACCGCAGGGACATCGGATTGAGCCAGGCCTTGTAGCGGAAATGATCGGATATGCGTTTGAGCCACACGATGCCGGGGATCTCGTTTTGGTCGTTCCAGTCGATGGCTCCGTTACGCATGGAGAGTTCGCTGGGGGCCATGTAGGCGTCGCCGACGAGCACCAAACGGGTATCGCGATCGGTTTTGGCCAGGAGCTCGGACGTCGGCATGGTTTCACTAAACGAAGCGTTGAGATACACCCGATCGTAGATGCAGTTGTGGAAGTAGACGTGCGACAGTCGCTTGAAGTGCTTCGAAGCATGCGCGGCGGAGAATAGAATATCCACCAGATGGCGGTAGGGCTCCATCGAGCCGCCGACATCCATGGCCAGGAGCATCGTCAACTGGTTGCGCCGTGGGGGACGGAAGACCAACTCGAGCTCGCCGGCGCTTTTGGCGCTGCGATCGATGGTGTTGTCGAGATCAAGCTCCTCGGCTTGGCCGACCCTTTTCAGCGCCCGTAATTTTTTAAGCGCCACCGACAATTGGCGGGTGTCGAGGACCAAATCCTGGCGATGCTCGCGATAGCGTCGGGCGGCGGCCACCTTGACGGCCGAGCCTAAATGGCCTTCGCCGCCCACGCGGATGCCGCCGGGATGGTAGCCGCTGTGGCCAAAAGGCGAGGTTCCACCGGTGCCGATCCATTTGTTGCCGCCGTCATGCCGCTCGGTTTGTTCGCGCAGGCGCTGCTCAAAAAGCTCCCGCAAGGCGTCCACGTCCACCTGGTCGAGCATCTTGAGCAGGGCCGGGTCGATGGGATATCGTTCGAGCGCGGTTTCAAGCCAACGCCATACTTCTTCCTCAATCTTCGCCACGTGCGTGACGCCCTTAAACTGCTCTGCGAAAGCTTGATCAAAGGCGTCCAACCGGGCCTCGTCCTTGATCAGTACCGAACGCGCCAGGGAGTAAAAACCTATCATCGACGAGCCGTGCAGGCCGCGGCACAAGCCCTCAACCAGAGTCAGCCATTCGGTCGGAGATACCGGCAGGCCCTGCGAACGCAGCCGAAAGAAAAAGCCCAGAAAGATTCCTTCGCTCACGGCGAAAACCTCAACGCCAGGTGTCGCGCCCCGAATAGTGCACCGTGCGACCATTGTTGGCAACGACCTCGATATCTTCGTGCCGCTTGATGAGCGCCCCCAGGAAGGGTATTGCTGAAGCCACCTCGGATTCAGGGACGCCCGCTTGGATCAGAGCGCCGATCCAATCGATCAATTCCGACGTCGAGGGGCGCTTGCGCAAGCCATCCAGCGAACGCAGCCAATAAAATTTCTTCATGCACTGCTCGAGCAACTTCTTGGCAACGTCCGGGTGGTGAACTCGGACAATTTTAGCCATGAGATCCTCGTCGGGAAACTCGATGTAGTGGAAAACGCAGCGGCGTAAAAATGCGTCTGGCAGCTCCTTTTCGCTGTTAGAGGTAACCACCACCACCGGGCGATGTTTGGCTTTGTGGTGATCGCCGGTCTCGGTCACCGTGAACTCCATGGTATCGAGCTCGGCTAGCAAGTCGTTCGGAAACTCCAGGTCAGCTTTATCGATCTCGTCGATCAACAGTACGACCTGGTTTTCGTGAGTGAGCGCTTTTCCCAAAGGACCAAGCTTAATATATTGGCGGATATCCGAGACGTCTCGGTCGCCAAAGCGGCTGTCCTGCAGACGCTGCACCGTGTCGTAGAGGTACAGTCCCTCGATTGCTTTGGAGGTGGATTTCACGTTCCAGACTAAAAGCTCTAACCCCAAGTCTTCCGCTACCGCGTGGGCAAGCAGGGTTTTGCCGGTTCCGGGTTCGCCTTTGACCAACAACGGCCGTCCCAACGCGACCGCCACGTTGACCGCATGGCGAAGCTCGGCTGAGGTAAGATACTTTTTGGTGCCGCTGAAACGATCGAATGATTCGCCCATGATTACGACTCCTCAGGCCTCGTGGTGATGAGGCGCTTGGTGTTGACCCTTAACTTTTTTACCATAAAGCTGCCTGCGATACAACTGTTGATTGAGAAATCAGTCAGGTGGCAGCCGGTGGGACTATTCTTTATCTTCAGAATCGGTAGATGTATCGGTGCGCTCAATTACAAGCTGGTAGAGGCTGCGGCGATCCAATCCAGTCAGTGGTCCGAGAAGCCGCGCTATTTCGCCGGTCGGAAGTGCGCGTCCCTCTTTCAAAAGCGTCACCAACTCCTGTAACTCCCGGGAAACGGCGGGGCTGCTCTCGGAGGCGCCCTCTATGACGAGCGTTACTTCGCCGAGGGTGCCTTCATGGTAACGCTGCGCAAGCTCGGCGAGCGTACCCCGGTCAAAGGTTTCGTGCTGTTTGGTCAGCTCGCGGACCACAACCGCCTGACGGGCGCTAAAGACCTCGGCCAGGAGCGAAAGCGTCTTCCCCAGTCGATGCGGAGATTCGTAGATGACGAGCGTGCAGACTTCTTTTGATAGGGTTTCAAGAAGCTTTCGGACGGTGCCGACCTTGCGGGGAAGAAAACCGAGGAAGAGAAACCGGTCGGTCGGCAGGCCCGAGGCAGTCAGCGCGGCGATAACCGCGCTGGGACCGGGCACCGGTACGACGCGAAACCCACGGGCCACGACCATCGCGACGAGCGCTGCACCGGGATCGCTGAGCCCCGGCGTGCCGGCATCGGTGGTAAGCGCCACATCCATACCCGCGCCCAGGACTTCGCAAATTCTACCCGACGCCGCGGTATGGTTCTGTTCCCGATAACTCATGAGCCGGGCGGTTATCCCGTAGGCCGAGAGGAGCTGTTGCGTATGACGGGTATCTTCGGCCGCTATCAAGGCAACCTCACGCAATACCCGCAAGCCGCGCAAGGTAATGTCCTCAAGGTTGCCTATCGGTGTCGCAACCAGGTAGAGGCTGCCCGAACGGTTGGGTGCTTTCTCCACGTTTCCTCCCAGGACCTATCCTAATGTACATCGATTGCATCGATCAACTTCCATCACACCAAGTACGCGCAAACCCCGTTTTTGCCAAGGTGTTGTCGGCAGTATCCCTTTGACAGTCGGCTTCGCCTTGACGATACTGGCCCCATGTCCACGCTTTCAGGGGAAACCCGCCAGTCGTTGGGTCAGAGTTCAGAGGATCTGGCCGCTGCTTTCTTAAAAAAACGTGGCTATCGCATTATCGTGCGCAATAAACGCTTCAAGATTGGTGAAATCGATATCGTGGCTATGGATGGCGATACGTTGGTTTTTGTCGAGGTGCGCTCCCGAAGCGATCCCGCCCAGGTGCACCCGGCACGAGACCATTACCCCGAGAAAGAAACAACAGATCATCCGGGCAGCCATGGCCTACTGTCAGGACGAAGGGATTACCGACACCATGATTCGCTTTGACGTTATTGCGGTTCTCGGTCCGGAGAACGAGATCGAGCTTATTCAAAACGCCTTTGAGGCCAATTGTTAGAACAACGGCATACGTTTTTAAATTGAATTCATCGGGGAGGCGTGTTGGGAACGCGGCAAGAACTAGGACTCGTGGTGCTGCTTTTGATCCTGGCGGTTCTCGGTCATGTTCCGGAGCTGTTTTCGATCGCGATCGCCACCGCGAAGCCCTGTCGCAGGGGCCTAGAGATAATTGGCGCGGTTGAGCGCTCCGGTTTTGTATGCATGGACCTCGATCGCAATCCGGAAGAGATTGCCGCGCAGGTCGGTTTGCCGTCACGCTGCCATTTGGAACGCCCGCGCCAGGGAAGGCTGTTCGACGTCCATCGGGATTCCGACGGAAACTGTCAGGTTGAGGACACCCCCCTTTCCGGGAAACATTTTCTTCTGGCGGGAATGTTGATCGATCTCAACGCCGCGCGTGCTGTTGATCTAGAAGCAATCCCCGGGATAGGATCGGTGCTCGCGCAACGCATGGTTGCCGCTAGAGACGAACGCGGCGGTTTTTCAAGTCTCGAGGAATTGCTTTCTGTCCGAGGTATCGGTGAAAAGAGGCTTATGATGATCAGAAAGTTCGCGATGGTTGGCGAGAAAATTGCATCGGTTTCGGGTGGGCGTTGACAAGTATCCCGCTGGGGTGTTAAAACTCCATACGGTCGAAAATACTGGTTTGCTTGAGGACGTCCACGGAGCGTTGCCGATGAAAGTAGGAATAGTATCAGATTCGCACGATCATATCACGGCCCTCACGCGCGCTGTGGAGATTTTCAATGAAAAAAACGTTGAGTTTGTGATTCATGCCGGAGACTTCGTTGCGCCCTTTTCATTGGCGCCGCTTGAGGGGCTACGTTGCCCCTGGATCGGCGTCTTTGGCAATAACGACGGCGAACAACAAGGCCTCACCCAGAAGTCAAAAGGCCGCATCCAAATTGGGCCTTACCACTTGAATTTAGATGGGAAAAAGGTAGTTGTCGTGCATGATATAACCCGTTCAGTGCGCGCCGAAATCATTCATAGCGGCGCCCGGATTGTCATCTCAGGCCATACCCACAACCCCACGATAGAGAGAGAAGGGGAGGTTCTCTTCATCAATCCTGGCGAATTATGCGGTTGGGTTTCTGGCCGTCGTACCGTGGCCCTGCTCGACTCTATCAATCTCGAGGTATCGTTGGTTGAGGTTCGCCTGGAATAGCCTCAACGAGCTATTGTGGCAAATGAATTGAATAGTTCACCCGAAAGCTGCCACTTGCGAACGGATTTTTTCGAATAGACCCCTAGATACTGGTTGAGAACCTTGTTTGTCTTGGGATCTCGGTGAACCCCGGGTGAAAAGAGGTTCATTTTATATCGTAAGACGCCACCCCGCGAGTGGTGGATGAATGAAATGGTACCGTCTGGATCAACTCGCTCAACAATGCCGATGTGCGTCAGAGGATCGTTTGCTTTGCCATCCATGTTACGATCCCAGGTATTGTCGAAAAAAACGATGTCACCTATTTCGGGAACGCGATGTTTGTGGAGTAACCCGCGTTTGGCCGCGGCCCGATGAAGTGCCGAAACGTAACTCTCGCCGGGTTTGGCGTCTTTGAGTAATTCCTCCAGAGGATTGTTCTCAGCCGCAAATACGGCCAGCACCAACCCAGAACAATCTGCGTGATAATCTCTTTCACCAACAACAAAATGAGGATTCTTCAATAAGGCGCGCGCCCGTGAGGCGATATCCAATCGATGTTGTACTACCATCGGATCTAGTTTTAGCTCAGGCTGATGCGCTTTTTCAATCGAAGCGACTGACCATTTTTCGCACGTATTTAAAACAGAATGACGGTAGCTACGTTCGCAACGTTCAATAATCTTTTCAACGGGCGAGGTGGGATTGAACTTTCCATGGTTTTCATTATTGGTAGCGGATTCCTCTACTTGAAGGGTTGGATGACGAAATGATGGTGGAGCTGAACTCGCACCAATTGCCTGGGCTGCCGCCGATAAAGGTATGATCACGATCACAAGACTCAGAATATGCTTGTCCATCGCGATATTCCTCATGACTTGGGTTTATCTCAAAGAAAATAATTATGTCAAGAAATATACCACATTATCCTACATATATTTATTTACCCATTGCGTTTCTTTTTCATAAGTGTTATCCAACGTCAACTTTTTATTTAGTAAGTAAATGGTTTCACTTTTATTTTTACCAATGACCAACTACTGAGGCGCCTTGAGAATCATTTCTGGTTGCGGATGTACCGCATTGGGATTACATGAAGACTTACCGCCTTGCGACTTCTTCTTCGGGTTCTACGGTTGATTACTCCTCTGCATTAAACCCTCAGCAGCTTGAGGTAGTTATGGCGAGAGAGGGAGCGATTTTGGTAATCGCTGGCGCAGGCACCGGCAAAACCCGCACCTTGGTCTTCAGAGTAGCGCGGTTGCTTGAAGGTGGGGTGCCTCCTGATGAGATACTGCTCTGTACCTTTACCAACAAAGCCGCCCACGTGATGCTCAATCGCGTCGAGGAGTTAATTGGCGGTCAAGCACGACAGGTTCTCGGCGGCACCTTTCACCATGTCGCTAACCGTATTCTGCGCACCCAAGCCAATAAGCTCGGGTACGAAACGGGGTACTCCATTTTGGACGAGGAAGATAGCCAGGATCTGCTGGCCAGTTGTATGGCTGAGTATACGCCTCGTAGCGATCGACTTCTTCCACGACCCGCAGCCATCATTGAGCCGATTAGTTTCGCCGTCAATACGTTACAACCGTTAGATCAAGTTATTCTGCATCACACTCCAGAGCTGCTTCCCTACCTCGATGATATTTTAGCGCTGGCGCGTGACTTTCGGAAACGTAAACGAGCCTGCAACGCCATGGATTTTGATGATTTGCTGCTGAATCTCAAAATTATTTTGGAAGATAACCATGATGTTTCAAGGAATATCTCCAGAAAGTTGCGGCATGTCTTGGTGGATGAGTATCAAGATACCAACGCTTTGCAGTGCGGCATTGTTGACCTTTTTGCTCGCGAGAACGGCAACCTGACCGTTGTGGGAGACGATGCGCAGTCAATTTATAGTTTCCGGGGGGCCGATCCCAATAACATCCCCCGTTTTATCGAACGCTGGCCTTCTGCAATGCTCTTTAAACTCGAGCAAAACTACCGCAGCAGTCCGCAAATCCTTGCGTTGGCGAATGCGGCGATTCGCCAAAACCGCCAACAAGTACCAAAGGAACTTTTCGGCAAACAGCCGGACGGTCCTTTGCCCGCCTTGATACCGGTGCCCGATAACGATACCCAGGCCGCCTTTGTGGCCCAGCGGGTAACGGAGCTTGCCCAGGAAGGTATAAACCTGAACAAAATGGCGGTACTATACCGCGCCCACCATCACAGTCTCGAGCTGCAGGTTGAGCTAACTCGGCGTAAGATACCCTATCTGGTTCGCTCCGGCGTGCGTTTCTTCGAGCAAGCCCATATTAAAGATGTAATTGCCTACCTGCGCATCTTAGAAAATTCACATGACGAGCTTTCATGGATGCGCGTGTTGAAGTTGCAGCCCGGCATTGGTAGGCAGTTGGCGGCCCGAATCTTCAATGAGATCAAGCAAGACAATAATCCACTTGAATTTTTGGTGAAGCGATTTCGCATGGAGGAAATTCCCAAACGCGGACGAGACGCCATCCAGAGGCTGACGAGTTTTTTTTCTGGCTACCTTGGAAAAGAAACGAATAATCCTGGTGGCGTAATTCAAGCGGTTCTCGACCAAGGATATCGCGAGCTGCTCGCACGGGTGTACCCGAACCCGAAAGTTCGCGCCGACGATCTTGAACGGCTCGGCGACTATGCGGATCGATTCGATTCAATCCAAAGCTTTCTTTCGGAATTGCATCTTCTGGCGAGTTTTGGGACCGAAGAAGTAATCGGTTCAAAGGAGTCTGACGAGCGCCTGATACTCAGCACCATTCACCAGGCCAAGGGTCTGGAGTGGATGGTGGTTTTTTTAATTGGTCTCAACGAGGGCGGGTTCCCCCATCCACGGGCATTGCTCGAAGCGGGCGGCGAAGCGGAGGAACGTCGGCTGTTTTATGTGGCGCTCACCCGCACCATGGAGGAGCTGTATGTGGTGTACCCCATGGCAGCGGATCGATCGGGCCGACGCAGGGTGTTGTTGCGACCATCTCGTTTTATCGAGGAAATTTCGTCCACCGAGTACCTCGAACGCTGGTCGGTTAATATCACCTCCGGTTGAGCATCGGTTGCCGCCGAATCCTTGCGTTGGCCGACCGTAGAATGGTAAGGTTCCCAGAACGCCACGAGGAGTACCATGGGGCTACTAGAATCCCTCAGCCGACTGAAAGCAGAGAGTTTTCGTTTTTTACCGACCAACTCGATATCGCGTGTATGGGGCAGATTTTCCCGTGCAGCCGCCTCGCGCCGGGTGATTCCCGCCTTTGCCTGGCTCTGGGGAATCGATGTTTCTGAAGCCGAGCTGGCTCTTGATGCTTATCCAACCCTCAATGATTTCTTTACCCGCCGCTTGAAAGCAGGCGTGCGGCCGATCGACCCCGACCCTGGCGTCATTGTCTCCCCGGTCGATGGCCGGGTAGTTTCGATGGGTGTCTGTGACCACGACCGCATACTTCAAGTTAAGGGCATCAGCTATAGTCTTGGCGATCTTCTCGCTGATGAGCTCAGGTCACGGAAATATGAGAATGGATCGTATGCAACTATTTACCTGAGTCCCTATAACTACCACCGTATTCATGCTCCCGTCGATCTGCACATTACTGGTTTTTCATATATGCCCGGCTGCCTCTTGCCGGTAAATCCCCCGAGCATTCAGTGGATTGAGGGGCTTTATACTCAAAATGAGCGCCTGGTGCTCTATGCCGATACTCCCGCTGGAAACCTAGCATTGGTGATGGTCGGCGCTCATTGTGTTGGCTCCATTCGCTTGCTTTTTAGCGATGTTGTCACCAACCAAGCTGGCGCGTGCCTGCAGCATGAGAATTTCCCCAAGCCTTGTGACGTCTCTAAAGGCAGTGAGGTTGCGGTTTTTGAGATGGGTTCAACCGTGGTGCTGATTCTTGAACCAGACCGTGCCCACTTTGATAAACTTCAGGTGGGAATGTCGATATGCATGGGGCAGGGTATAGGGACTATCCTGGGTGACAAGACCGCTTCTCCGAAGCAACCGAAAAGGAGAAAAAAATAAAATGAATGAGAAATTATTAACCGCCGTTACGTTTATTTCGGGTTTGCTGGTTTTAAGCAGCGCAGCCGAAGCACAAGGATACTACTATCCGCCCGCAGAACCCGAAAGGGGTTATGAACGGATGCGTCGGTTGGATCTCAACTTCTCGATCGCCGAGGGGGGATATATAACCTATCGATGTGATGATTTTTCCTGTGACTCGACGTATGTTGCGCCGTTCGATTTTGAGTTGCTCGTGGGGTATCGATTGACGAGGTTTTTGTCATTAGACCTGGCGATCAACTTTTCATTCGACTATTATGGCTACAATTACTATGCTCGCTACTACAATGTCGATGTTGGAGCTGAAACTTTCGTCTGGATGAGCCTTCGACCGGGAATCCGCCTTTTCTTGCCGAAATTCTTTCATCAACAACTATACTTCCGAGCAGCTGTACCTCTGACCTTTCGGGTTAACAGATACAATCAGAGCGACAACGTATTTCTGCCTGGATTGTTATTTGGTTTCGGCGTCGAATGGGTTTGGGGCGGTTTCGGGTTGTTCATAGAAGCGGATATTCTTCCCTACTTTGTCGAGGTTTATCCACACTATTACGCCATACCGGTCGAAGGCAGGCTTGGGGTAGCCGCGCACTTTTAGAGGCTGTTACGACCGAAGGGAGTTACAGCCTCTTACCCCCGAAGGGGGTTAGAGGATTCTATCTTCACTGCGCTCAGCAAGAATCTCTAAACCCCCGAAGGGGGCTAGAGATATCGCTCACGAAGTGAGTTTACTAGATATTAAGTATCTCAAGAACGTTGCCGGTGATAAACGCGGCGCCGAGTGAGTCGATATACCCTATTGCTCGGTCGAGTACCGAATTAACCACCCGCCGGTCGTTGCCAACGCAGACGAGCCCTAATTCGGCTTCGCGATGGCTATCCTGAAGATCGGTTTCAGCAATTGCTATATCAAAGCGGTTCCGGGTGCGCTCGATGATGTGCTTTACCACCCGGCGTTTACCCTTGAGAGAATCGTTTTCCGGAATTTGCAGTGTTAGGCGAACGACACCAACAACCATACATCCCTCAAAGACTTTTTCATCCCCTCAGGGGATTTTCTGGTTCCCCGCCTTCGCGGGGATGACAACAAAACCGAATTTCACAAGGTCGCTTTGCCGCAACAAATATAAAAGAACCGCTTTATACAACACAAACGAAGTAATTCTGCAGAAGTTGTCCTTGCTTTTTGCTAGAGCGTGGGGCGCTCTTCCTCGCGTATGAAAGCCTCGATAATGTCCCCCCGCTTGATGTCGTTGAAATTTTCAATTCCGATGCCGCACTCGAAACCATTGGCGACCTCGCGGACATCCTCTTTGAAACGTTTCAACGACGACATCTTGCCTTGGTGGACCTCGACCGAATCGCGCAGTAATCGAATGAAGGCGCCGCGCTGCAGCTTGCCGTCGACCACCATAACCCCCGCGACGGTTCCAATCTTCGGCACATTAAACAGATCGCGAACTTCGGCACGACCGATGATGTTTTCTTTTACTGTCGCCGGTAACAAGCCGGTTTGCGCCTGGCGGACGTCTTCGGTGAGATCGTAGATGATCTTGTAGGTGCGAATATCTACCCCCACGGTTTGCGCCAGCTTCTTGGCATTCGGATCGGGTCTGACATTGAAGCCAACCAAGAGTGCCTTTGAGGCCGAGGCCAGGTTAATGTCGGTCTCGGTGATGGCGCCAACCCCATGGTGTATGACCTTAATCGAGACCCGGGGGTGGCTCAATTTCTCGACCGCTTGGCGCACCGCCTCGCACGAACCTTGGACGTCGGCCTTGATCATCACCTTGAGCTCAAGTTTTTCGCTTCCCGCAAGGCGTTCGTAGAAATCCTCAAGCGACAACGCGGCGGTTTGCCCCGAGCGCTGCAGTTTTTGCTCCTCAAGCCGGTGGTCCACTAACTTTTTCGCCTCGCGTTCGCTCGGGACCACATGGAACGATTCGCCGGCCAACGGCACCTCGCTCAGGCCTTGCACCTGTACCGGCCGGCCCGGGGTTACCGCATCGATGGGTTCACCCTCGAAATTGAACATCATGCGAGCGCGACCGAACGTGGTTCCGACCACCAGCACATCCCCGCGTTGGAGCGTACCGTCTTTGATCAACAAGGTCGCCACCGGTCCGCGTCCCTTGTCCAGGCGCGCTTCGAGAATTGCACCCGTGGCCGGTTTCTTGGGGTTGCCGGAGAGTTCCATCATTTCAGCCTGCACCAGCAGGCTGTCGAGCAATTCGTTCAGTCCATGCTTGGTCTTGGCGGAAACTTCAACCATTTGGGTGTCGCCACCCCATTGCTCGGAGACGAGACTGTACTCGGTCAGGGCCTGGCGCACCCGATCGGGTTGCGCGGCGGGGAGATCGACTTTATTGATGGCGACGACAACGGGAACCTTGGCCGCCTGTGCATGATGGATGGCCTCTATGGTTTGGGGCATGATCCCATCGTCGGCCGCGACCACGAGCACCACCAAATCGGTAACGCTCGCCCCGCGCGCTCGCATGGCGGCGAAGGCTTCATGGCCGGGAGTGTCAATAAAGGTAATCGTGCCTTTCGGAAGCATGACTTCGTAGGCGCCGATGTGTTGCGTGATGCCGCCTTCTTCGCCGCCAGCCACGTTGGTGGTGCGGATCGCATCCAGAATTGAGGTCTTACCGTGGTCGACGTGGCCCATGACCGTAACGACGGGTGGGCGGTGGACTCGGTCGGCGGGCGTTTCCTGATTTGCCGCCGCCTTCAGGATCTTCTTCCTTGAACGAAACATCTTGGACTTCGTGGCCGAACTCTTGCGCCAACAGCACGGCGGTCTCGAGATCCATGGAACGTTCTGAGGTCGGATCTTCGATCGCCTCGCCCATCTCTTGTAGTTTGGTGTTGACGTCGCGGAGTTTAACCCCCATGCGCTTGGCGAGATCGCCCGAAGAGATCTGATAGCCCTCCATCTTGATCACGCGTTTGATTTCCTTGGGAGTAGTCACCTCGGTCTTGCGGCCGGCTTTGCGCCCCATACGCTTGCGGCGAGAACCCGGCACATATTCGGTCGAAAAAACATCAAAGAGCTGTTCGCGCAGGTCGGCCCGCGTTTCCCGTGCCGTCTTGGGGCGCTTGCCCTTTTCGGGCTTGGACATGTCGATGAACTCATGTCCGCGGCCCTCCTTGCCGGGTATAACCTTGAGCACTCGAATACCCGTCGGTTTGGCCTCTGCCGGAGCGGCGGGCCGCGACACCACCTGAGCTTGCACCGGTGCGGTTTCAATCGTGGTCGGGCGCCGGATTACCTGGGCCCGGTAAAAGCCCGACCCACCCTCTTTGATAGGTCGCGGGTGTTTTTGCGCTGTCGGCGGTTCGACAGGCGCAACCGGCTCAGGTGCGGGTTCGAGGGGAGACGGCTCAACCGATTGGGAAAATTCGGCAGCGGCCGTTGTGCTTAACGTTTCCTCGGCGACGTGTTCTTGACCGCGCTCATGTCCGGCCGGGATTGGCTCGATTATCCGCAACGACGGTTTCTCCAGCACTGATTCCACAGCCGGCTGCTCTTCGAGATGCGTTGAGACGTCGCTTTCTGGGGAGGCTCCGCTCGACTTGGCGCGGCGGCGAATAATTCCGGTGCTCACGCGCTTCTCAACCACATTCGCCTTGGTCTCAGCCTTGATGCGCTCGATCACCTCGCGCCCTTCGGCTTCGTCCATGGCGCTGGCGTGGCTTTTTACGTCGTAGCCCATAGCCTGCAGCTTGGCCACCAAGACCTTACTCTCGATGTTCACTTCTTTGGCAATCTCATACACCCGTATCTTAGCCATCGAAACACCTTGTTCACCGGCCGGCCCATTGACCGGATATCTCTTGCGGCATCATGTCGAATACTTCTCCCGCTGTCAAATGCCGCTGGGATTGATTGTTTTGAAGTCGCACCGAATCAAGCAGTCGGGACGTTTTGTACAACTGATCATTGAGGCGGCAGGCGATGCCGCGATGGAGGACTCCGGCGCCGCAAAGCGGTTGACCGCCGGCAATCTGCGAAAGCTCTGCCGCGCTGAAGTCGCGGTATGTTGGCAGTGGGCGCCGCTCTGTTTCTTCTGTATACCGGTGGATCGCCTTGTTTGGGGCGTCCGTCGCGAGTATGAGCAATGCCACCGCTCCAGAGCGTAACGCCGCGTGCGTCCTTTCGTCGCTCAGCGTCATGGCGCCGATGCGAGCGCTGCGTTCGAGCAGTTCGAGGGCGTGGTGATGGTAGGCGGCAGCGCAGGTAAGAACAATTCGAACCGGGTCACTCAGACGCACCGTGGCGCGCAACGTCCGCGTGAGAGCTTGATTGCGCTCGGCCTGGATAATGCAGCGTAAGTCAGGGCAAAGGTGCGCTCCGCGCCCGGGAAGCCGGCCGTTCGGGTCGGGTAGCAGAACGCCGTCCTTCGTCGCTACCAATCGCAACATACGCGTGCGCGGCAGGCGCTGTCGGCAGCCGACACAGAGCCGAAACGAACCGGCCCGTCGGCCGGATCTTTTGTTGCGGGTTGACGCCAGCGTATGCCTCCGTATCACTCTTTCACTGCCGGGTTGTCGGTTGGAACCGCCTCAACGGATTGATCGGGAGGAAGCAAGGCCGCGCGGGCTTGCTCCTCGAGATAGCTTACGATGGCCTGCTTGATCTGGCGCGCCTTCTTGATGCCGATACCGGTCACCTCGCCGAGCTTGACCACATTCGCTTCGCTGCTCACCTGCTCGATAGTGTAGTAACCGCCCGCCTCCAGCTGATCGATAGTCTTGTCGCCGATGCCGCGAATCTGCAGAAAACGTTGTCGCTCGCCCGTCAGTCCCAGGTTTGAAGCAACCACTGATTGCTTGCGCGCATCCGCCTCGGCACGCAATTGCTGCTCCTCGTCGGAGACCACCTTGGCCGCCGAGCGTTGGAGCTTCTCGGCGACTTTATCGCCGACCCCGGGGACTTCGATAAGTTTCTCGATCTCGGACATCATAATGTCGCGGGCAGAACGGAAGCCGTATTTGTAGAGCGTATCGATCATGATTTCGCTTACGCCCTCGATCTTACCGAGCGACTCCATGGCGTTTTTCCACATTTCCGCGACACGGGACTCGCTATTGATATCGAGCTTCCAGCCCGTTAATTTGTCCGCCAGCCGAACGTTCTGTCCCTTGCGGCCAATGCCCAGCGAGAGCTGGTCGTCGGGTACGATGATCTCCATCGAATGCGTGTCCTCGTTGATGATCACGCGCGAGACCTCGGCCGGAGCGAGCGCGTTGCACACGAACGTGGCCGGATCCTGGCTGTAGGGCACGATGTCGATCTTTTCGCCGCGCAGTTCCTGCACCACCGCCTGAACCCGGGAGCCTTTCATGCCCACGCAGGCGCCCACCGGGTCGACATCGGGATCGCGCGAGGAGACCGCGATCTTAGAGCGCGCCCCCGGCTCGCGGGAGGCCGCCTCGATCGTCACGATGCCCTCGTCGATTTCGGGAACTTCCATTTCGAAGAGCTTTACCAGTAGACCGGGGCTGGTGCGCGAGAGCACGATCTGCGGGCCCTTGGCTTCGGGTTGGACATCGATCACGTACGCCTGGATGCGATCACCGGCGCGGTACGTTTCGCGCGGCACTTGCTCGCGCACCGGAAGGATCGCCTCGGCACGCCCGAGATCGACGATAATATTGCCGCGCTCAAAACGCCGGACGATGCCGGTAACCAACTCGCCTTTGCGATCCTTGTACTCCTCGTACACAATGGCGTGGTCGGCCTCGCGGACCTTTTGGATGAGCACCTGCTTGGCGGTTTGCGCGGCGATGCGTCCGAGATCGGAGTTGTCCAGCTTGATTCCCAGCGAATCGTTCAGCGTCGCCTCAGGATCGAGCTGGAGAGCTTCTGCCAAGGTGATCTCGTGCTCCGGGTTAGCGACCACTTCGACGACCGTGCGAAATTCGAAGATCTCGACCTCGCCGGCCTCCTCGTTGTAGTGCACTTCGAGATCGCGATCCTGGCCGTATTTTTTCTTCGCCGCGGTGAGCATGGCAGCTTCGAGGGCCTCGACCAGGATTTCCTTATCGATCCCTTTTTCTTTGCCCACCAGTTCCAGGGTGTGGTTTAAATTTGACTGCATCGACTTCTCCTCTAAGACGGTTCTGAATTCGTGTGTGACGGAACGCCCTCAATAGTAGGTACCACGTTGGCTTTATCAACTGCCGCGAAGGGCAGCTCGTACACTGTTTTGTCGACCTCGATCAGCACCCAATCGTCTTGCAGCCCGCGCAAAATGCCCCGGAAATTTCTCCTGCCACCAACCGGTTCGCGGGTAT
Source organism: uncultured delta proteobacterium (assembly GCA_963754925.1). Lineage (GTDB taxonomy): Bacteria > Myxococcota > B64-G9 > B64-G9 > B64-G9 > CAVWHX01. Next base: position 126,332 of record CAVWHX010000003.1, on the reverse strand, counting down.
GAAGATTGATGGCGGTGCCGATGAAGCGCGCGAAATGCTCCCGCTTGCAGAGCGGGCGTTCAAGCCCTGGTGAGGAAACTTCCAACCGATATCCGTGCGGGATGGGATCCTCGACATCCAGCACGCTGGATACCTGGCGCGAAAGCTCCCCGCACTCCTCGACGGTTACGCCGCCCGGACGATCGACCAGCAAGCGCACCACCCAGCCCTCAGTTTCGCGTCGATACTGGAGCTGCACCAGCTCCAAGCCCAATGCGAACGTCGCCGGCTCGCAGAGCTCCTCAAGCTTTTTGGCGATGTCTGAGGTACCGGTCACTGAAAACTCCAAAAAAAAGAGCGGGCCAAACAGCCCACTCAGATGAACTACCCGCAGAAGCAAGGCAACCTGTTAGCACCTTCCATTTTTGAATGCAAGAAAAAAATCATCTTAGTTTCTAGAACTACTGGGGGACAAGGATTCGAACCTTGATAGCCAGATCCAGAGTCTGGCGTCCTGCCGTTAGACGATCCCCCAATCACTGCTTTTTAGGAGACGCCCCATCTTTTGCGGAACCTTTTGATGTGATGCCGCTTCCTGACGGTATCGGTTTTGGTCCGGCGTCGGCCGCTATCTTCTTTAGCTCCTCATCGCTGAGAACCACAAAGATAGTGACCGCGCCTTTGTACTCATAAACATTCAATCCATCCCAACGTGCTTTTGGAGCCAGGTTTTTGAAAAATATGCCACGCACCTCGGAATTGTTAACGATCTTTTCGCTCGTGGTTCTATAGACGCTGCTGTCCCTGAAAAGCTTCTTATAGTAATCAAGGGTGTCTTCATAGTTGCGAGCGGAACGGAAGCGATGCGGACCGACGCTCTTTGATCCCGGAACGACGGGCGCGCTTCGGTACAGGTCCGGCGTTCGTTCCTCGGCGGCCGCCTGATTCGCCGGCGCGATGAAAATCAGGCCGAATAAACTGGCGAAAATGGCCAGTGTTGTGGTGAGGGAACGAGTTTTCATCGAGGTGTGGATAGTATGAACCATCGTTACTGTCAAGTGAAAAGCCAGCCCGGGAGCTGTCTTCTCCCGCCATATCTCATCGTCGGCCATACGGAACCTATCATTAAGCACACCCGATACCCTTGACATCCTCCGATGTTCCGAATATGCGTGCTCGACAGAAAGAGAAGACGGAGGCTCCGATGTCCGATACTGTTCGTGTACGCTTCGCGCCATCGCCGACCGGCTACCTGCACGTGGGCGGTTTGCGCACGGCGATATTCAATCACCTGTACGCGCGGCGCCACGGTGGCACGTTTATTTTAAGGATAGAAGACACCGACGTCGAGCGTTCCACCCAGGCCGCGGTCGATCAGATCCTCGATAGTTTGCGCTGGATCGGCCTGACCTGGGACGAGGGTCCGTACTATCAATCGCAGCGTACGAAGTTGTATCGCCAACACCTCGATCGCTTATTAACGGAAGGCAAGGCCTACCGCTGTTACTGCACCCCCGAGGAGCTTGAGATCAAGCGCAAGCGCGCCGAGGCCGAAAAACGCCAGTATAAATACGATGGCGCCTGCCGCAAACGAGATCCGCATGAGGATCCCGCCGGTCGGCCTTTTACCGTTCGGTTTCGAAGCCCGGAGGATTACCCTGATCACTTCGATGATTTTAATTCTCGGTCGGTTGCCGATCGACGAGGCGCGGCTGGATGATTGGATTCTAGCGCGTACGGACGGCACGCCGGTCTACAATTTCTGCGTCGTGGTCGACGACGCCGACATGCGTATCACCCATGTCATGCGCGGCAACGACCATGTCAACAACACTCCCCGGCAGATCCTGCTCTACCTGGCTTTCGGATACGCCCCGCCACAGTTTGCCCACATTCCCCTGATCCATGGGCCCGATGGCTCGAAACTCTCAAAGCGCAAGGAAGAGGAATACCGGCGGCTGGGAATGAGCGTATCCGTGCAAGAGTACCAGAGAATGGGTTACCTGCCCCATGCGCTCTTGAACTACATGACCCGGGTCGGATGGAGCCACGGCGACCAAGAAATATTTACGCGCGAGGAGCTCGAGCGCATCTTCGATATTGACCACGTGGGCAAGTCGGCCGGGGTGATGAACCCCGAGAAACTCAAGTGGCTTAACGCCCACTATATCAAATCGAGTGACGATGCCTCCCTTGCGCGGTTGATGGTTCCGATGTTTGTAGAGCGCGGCATCACGGTCGCCGCTGACGAGCGCCTCGAACGCGTCGTAGCCGCTGAAAAAGAGAGAGCCAAAACGTTGGTCGAGCTGGTTGAGGCGTCGTTCTTTTTCTACCGCGCTCCTACGGAGTATGACGCCAAATCGGTTAAAAAGTGGTGGGGAACAGACGCCAAGAGTCTCCTCATGCGCGCTCGAAACGTGATCGAGACTATCAATCTTGAGAACGAGGCCGACACCGAAAATGCCCTGCGCTCCTTGGCAACGGAGCTCACTTCGGGTAATCTCGGCAAGGTGGCGCAGCCGATCAGGCTCGCGTTGACCGGCACGACGGTAAGCCCGCCGCTCTTTACGGTGATGGCGATTCTGGGCAGGGAGGAAAACCTGGTGCGGATCGATCGGGCGATATCAGTCTTGGACAAGGCATGAGCGTGAATACCCCACGCGATACCAATCGCACGGTGCCAGCCGGAGGATCCGCGGCTGAGATCCTTACGCCCACACCGGCATCGCCGCTTACGGAAGCTCCGGCTCACACACCGTCAAAACTCATGTTGTGGTGGCGACGATGGACCGAGGGACTGGCAGGAGGGCCGGTCTTTGTCATTCTGAGCGCGACGTTGCTGCTCATTCTTTTTCACGAAAACGGCAACACGTCTTTTTTTCGCATTCATTTGAAAACTTTTTTTGGTAGAAGCGCCGTCGATAGCCTCTACCCGGCATTTTATTGGTACGGCATGAGTCTGTTGATGCTTGGCGTCATCCCGCTCCTGTGCGGGCGGTATGTGCTCAACGTTCCATTCAAAAATTGGATTGGACTCGGTGATGTGCGCTTTGGGCTTAAGGCGGTGCTTGTGTTGTACCTGGCATTTTTACCGATATTGATTCCGACGAGTCTCTCTACAGAATTTCAGACGAGGTACCCGCTATTTTTTGAGGCAAGGGAAAGCGGCGTGCATTTTGCGCTTCACGAGATTGCCTACGCGATTTACTTCATTGGTTGGGAATTCATTTTTCGCGGGTACCTGTTGTTTGGGCTCAAACCGGCAATCGGTTTTTACGCGGTCTTTGTTCAAACCATTCCCTTCGCCATTCTGCACTTTGGCAAACCAGAGGTAGAGACGTTGGCGGCGGTTTTGGCAGGTGTTGTGTTAGGATACCTGGCCTTGCGGTCGCGCTCGTTTTGGTACGGCTGGATGCTCCACGTACTGATCGCGGTGACGAACGATACGCTAGCTGTCTGGCATACCTTGCTCAAGTGAATGATATCAAAGAGGTTAACGGCCGCCGTTCAGGATTGATACGCCCGAAGCCAGATAGGAACGGCGGGGCTGTCAGCGTATCGGCGTAACCGCAATGGTGGGTGATACCGCAATCACCTCGTAACGCAGTGCATTTACTTTTTATGTGAAGTTGGATATACTTAGATTGTTGGATTCCGCGGCTAGACTGCGTCATTCATAAGTCATTTCTATACTAAAATTTGAGTTATGGTCCGCTTTTCTTTTTCACCAGGGGAGGAGAATTTGGAGACCGTGAGCAAGAGAGAGCAAGCTGAAGAATTTGTGAAAATGTCAGAACTATTAACAATAAATGGCAAAATGGATGATGCATTGCTTATCCTACGAGATGACGCCTTACCTCTTTTTCGAGAAATCGGTGATTCATATTCTTGTGCCAAGACGCTCATAGCGTTATCAGAGTTACTTCAGCATTTTGGATTGTTTGACGATTCACTGAATATGTTGGAAAAAGAAGCTCTCCCCATAATAGATGAGATCGGTGATATGCAGCTCCGTGCGATGGCTGTTATCAATATTTCAAAAGTCTATAAACATCGCGGTGAACTAGATGAGGCTATGAGACTTCTCAAAGAAAACCTTGCTGTTTATAAAGAAAACGGAGAAAAACGTTTTTATGCAATGATCCAAGGTAATTTAGCATTACTGCTTAAGGAACATGGTGACCTTGACGAGGCGATTCGCATAAACCAAGAGGAGGTGTTGCCGGTTTACGAGCGTCTTGGAGATGTGAGTGCGTGCGCCGCGATCAAAAGCGATATCGCCGACATTCTCAAGGCTCGTGGAAATTTTGATGAAGCCATTCGAGTACTCATGTCCGAATCGGCTCCGCTCTTTGAAAAACTCGGTGACGTTCATTCACTCGCCGAAACGAAGAGCAAGATTGCCGACCTTCTGAATCTTCAGGGAAAGATAGATGATGCCTATCAGTTGCTCAGTCAAGACGTATTGCCTATGTTTGAGCGACTCGGCGATTTCCGTTTATTGGCTTCAAATACGGTTACCATTTCGGATATTCTTGAAAAAAAAGGAGACGTTGAAGGATCTCTAAAAATAATCAAAGAGAAGGTTTTTCCCGTAATGGAGGTATTATGTGATTATGACTTCATAACCAAAATACTGTTTAAGGTCGCTCATTTGCAGTTTTTGCTCGGTGACGTTGTCGAGGCTATACGTTTATACGAAGAAGAAATTTTAACGTATTGTAAACAGTTGGATGATGTTCGTAGCCTGGTTGTTGGTCGTTTTAATCTTGCCAAACTCTATTTGGAAATGAGCAGCAAGTTTGATAAAGACAGAGCTGTTCATTTACTAACAAGCTTGTCAGACTGATACGCTGAGTCGATGATTATTGGCTGTCCTTTGATCTTCAAAACAGACTACCGGTAATCCTCTCATTGACCCGCTGTCGGAAACCGTTTGATCGTTTTGGCCAGCAATGCTAGGAATGAGCAGTCTCGTTGATGAAACAGCGAATTATTCGACGAGGAGTAGTTTGATGATCTTGACGCAGGTGACTCCTGAACAAAAACGCCGATTGCTGCTTACGCCTGAGCCGGTTTTTACCGCCTCGCAAGCGGGTGTCGAGGTACAAAGGCGTTTTCTATTTTTCCAGCGTTTATTCTTTACCGTGGCGGTCCTGATTGGGTTGGGATCGATGTGGGGGATACCCTATATTCTCTCGGATCCTTTTTCACCTGCGCACTGGGTCGCATTCGGCGGGGCTGTGCTATGCTTTTCTGTGACCGTGATGGTGCGCCGTCGGTCCTTTGGAACTATCAACACGTTGTTCTTTTACGTGGGTTGGGTGGGATTGGGGGCCGGCGTTGGGTACGCCTTCGGGCCAAACGATCGACCGGCCTTGGCGAATATGACCATACTGGTTGGATCCGCCATGCTCGGCTGTTTACTGAACGCCGCCGTCACCAGGAGGCAAGCGCCTTCGCCGTATCGAGAGTTTTTGCTCACCGGCCCGTGGCTGCTGGTTGGTTGTGTGGCGGCTTTTGTTTTTTTTCCCGCCGGAGAATGGGCACTGCTCGTTTCGGGGAGTACCGCGGTGGTGGTGTTGTTTGTTGTCCATCAAGCCGCCCTCGAAACTCTCGAGCGATATACGCCGCGCGAGTTTTTAGTCGCCGCGGCTGACATCATTCCCATCAGCGTGCGTTCGACCTGGCAGCGGATAACGGGTCAGGCATAATGAGCGCGCGGCGAAGAAGGCCAATCGTGGCCATCGATGGCCCAGCCGGTTCAGGCAAGAGCACGGTGGCTCGGTTGGTCGCCGAGCGGCTTGGCTTTGCCATCGTTGATACCGGATCGATATATCGTTGTGTCGCCTTGGAGGCCATCCGAAAAAACGTTTCAGACGATGATGGGCCGGCGCTCGGCGCTCTGGCGGCCCGGGTGCGCCTGCGTTTCGAGGACCAGGGACGCGGTCGGCGCATATGGCTCAATGACGTAGAGTGTACGGAGGATATTCGCACGCCGGAATTATCCGCTGCGGCCTCGATGATATCGGCGAAGCCCGAGGTGCGCGCGGCCTTGCTTTCCGTGCAACGCGAGTTGGGGCGACCGGGCGGCGCGGTGGTGGAAGGTCGCGATGTTGGGACGGTGGTGTTTCCCGACGCCGAGGTAAAGATCTTTCTGGTTGCAGCGCCCGAGGTGCGCGCCCGGCGCCGGACGAAAGAACTCAGCGAGAAGGGGCTTATGGTCAATTTTGAAAAGACGCTCGAGGAGGTACGGCAACGCGACGAGCGCGATCAAGGGCGGCCGATCGCTCCTTTGCGGCCAGCCGCAGATTCGATAATCATTGATACCGGACCGCTTTCGATCGATCAGGTAGTCGAACGCATAGTTAATTTAGTGCACCAAACCACCCAAGACCCTTTCACCGACGCTGCCGTGGATGAGACCGAGCAGTGAAGGTAATTCGCGCCAAGCACGCTGGATTTTGTTACGGAGTGCAGCGCGCAACACGGATTGCGTCCGAGCTGCTCCACGCGGGCCGAAAACCTATCTTCACCATCGGACCGTTGATCCATAATCCTCAGGAAGTTGCGCGCCTGGCCTCGTTGGGAATTGTCCCGCGCGCGCAGGTCGAGAGTTGCGTTGGCGCCCCAACCCTGATTCGTACGCATGGGATCAGCGTCGGGGAAGTACGGCGGGCCGCCGAGATCGGCGTTGAGTTGATCGATGCCACGTGCCCTCATGTCAAGGCTTCCCGGCAGTACATAGATGAGTTTGGACGAGCAGGGCGGACCGTTTTACTTTTTGGAGACGAAGGTCATCCAGAAATCAAAGCATTACTCAGTTATGCGCAAGGGCCGATCCATGTTGTGCGAGCACTCTCGGATCTCGTCGAGCTTCCCCCGCATACGCCGATTGGCATTGTCGCTCAAACGACCTCGTCGTCTGATGCATTTGAAGAAATAGTTGAGGTTATTAAACACCGACATCCTAATATTACGATTGTCAACACTATCTGCGAAGATACCGAACAGCGGCGGGCCGAAAGCCGATTGCTTGCCGCCACGGTGGACGCGATGGTGGTCGTTGGCGGAAAAAATAGCGCTAATACCCGACGATTGGTGGACTTATGCCGGACCATTCAGCCTCGTACTTTTGGGGTAGAAGTAGCTGAAGAACTTGATGAAAAACAGTTTTTAACCTTTGACAGCGTCGGACTAACGTCCGGAGCATCGACTCCGGAATGGCTCATTGCCGAGGTGGAAGGTTGGCTGCGAACGAAATCCAGGAGTTAGTAGAAAAATTACTTTGACAACAGAAATAAAAATCGATATGTTGCCTCCGCTTTGTAATAAGGCAAGGCGCTCGACCGCCCGGCAGTTCCTCCAGTGCCGACGGCACGAGAAAACAAAGATAGTGGAGGAGAGCTTGTTCTTACCTTCCTTTCTTGAATAGTTTCTATCTGTTTGAACGTAGACAGAAGGTAGTCGTGAAGGGAGCACGGACAGGTTTTTTTTCAATGCGAACGAGAGAGTAAGGAATACCGATGGATAAGGAGCTTGTGAAGAACGACGATAGAGTGAAAGACGAGGAAAGCTTTGAGGCTTTGTATGAAGCCAGCCTTCTCAATCAAGAACTTAAAGAAGGTGAAATTGTTAAGGGTGAAGTTATTCAGATACTTCCCGATCACGTTGTCGTTGATATTGGGTACAAGTCCGAAGGTCAGATCCAGATTGAAGAATTTGGTTTGAAGGAAGGCAAGCCCAATGTGCGGGTCGGCGATAAGATCGATGTGCTCCTGGAAAGTTGCGAGGATGAAGAAGGCGTCATCGTCCTATCCAAAGAAAAAGCCGATAAGTTGAAGGTTTGGGACGAAATTAGCGCGGCCTGCGAAAAAGACGAGCTTATTGAGGGTACGGTGGTAGCCAGAGTTAAAGGTGGACTGAGCGTTGACATTGGGGTGAAGGCGTTTCTACCGGGCTCTCAGGTGGATCTGCGACCCGTACGCAACCTTGATAAATTAATTGGGCAGAAGTTTAAGTTCAAAGTCATCAAGTTAAACAAACGTCGTGGTAATATCGTTTTGAGTCGCAGAGTCCTTCTCGAAAAGGAACGCGAGGCGCTTAAATCTGAAACTCTCAAGAAGCTCAAGCCGGGTTCGGTGTTGCAAGGAATCGTAAAAAACATCACCGACTATGGTGCGTTCATTGACCTCGGAGGCATAGATGGCCTCCTGCACATAACCGATATGTCATGGGGTCGGGTCAACCATCCTAGCCAAGTTTTTTCGGTTGGTGATGAGATCAATGCCATGGTGCTCAAGTTCGACCCGGATACCGAACGGGTCTCGCTGGGCCTCAAACAAATAAGCGAAGACCCGTGGACACACGCCGAGGAACACTATCCGGTCGGCACCAAGGTCAAAGGCAAAGTGGTTTCGCTTACCGATTACGGCGCATTTGTCGAACTCGAAGAGGGGATCGAGGGCTTGATTCATATTTCTGAGATGTCATGGACCAAGCGCGTCAAGCACCCCTCGAAGATGGTGGCGGTGGGTGATGAAGTCGAGGCGATTGTCCTGGACATCGACTCAGCCAACAAACGCATCTCGTTGGGCATGAAGCAAATTGAACCGAACCCCTGGATGCTGCTCGAGGAAAAGTATCCGATTGGCTCGGTTCTCCGCGGTCGAATTCGCAATATCACCGACTTTGGTATTTTTATCGGCATCGAAGAGGGTATTGACGGACTGGTGCATGTCTCCGACATTTCTTGGACCCAGCGCATTAAGCACCCGAGTCAGTTGTATAAGAAGGGCGATGAGGTCGAGGCGATGGTTTTACACATCGATCCCGAAAATGAGCGGTTTTCGTTGGGAATTAAACAACTCGTGGAAGATCCTTGGACCCGGATTCCCGAGCGCTATCCGCCGGGGACCCGTGTTCGAGGAAAAGTTATCAAGGTTACCGAATTCGGCGCCTTTGTTGAGATCGACGAGGGTGTCGAGGGACTCATTCATGTTTCCGAGCTGAGTCAGGATCATGTCGAAGATCCCCATTCGGTGGTTAAAGAAAACGATGAACTCGAAGTTATGGTGCTTGACGTTGATCCCGAGGAGCGTAGAATAGCGCTCAGCGTTAAGAGTTTGCAGCTTTCAAAGGGAGAGGAAGATTATCAGGCCTATTTGCGCAAGCAGGGCGATGGTCGGGTTTCTCTGGGCGACGCCCTGAAATCCAAAGGAATTGTGGTGTCCGGCCTTCCGGAATCGGAAAAGCTTGGCAACGAGGGTGATGAAGAATCTGCCGATACGGCTGTTGCTGATAAAGAAGAATCCACTGATGACTAAGGTTTTCTCGGGACGAAAGGAGCTTTTGCCGTGACCAAGAGCCAACTTATCGAAGTGGTAGCAGCCAGAATGGAGAGTCTTTCGAAAAAGGATGTAGAATCAGTCGTTGAAACCATTTTCGGGTGTATGACCGAGGCGCTGACGCGGGACGAGCGAATTGAGATCCGCGGGTTTGGCAGCTTTGTATCCAAATCCCGGGAATCGCGCGAAGGCCGCAACCCCAAGACTGGTGAAAAGGTATCTGTCCCTAAAAAACGTACTCCTTTTTTCACCGTCGGCAAGGAGTTGAAGGAGCGCGTCAACGACAAGAAACCGGCTTTTTCTGCTCAGCCCCCTTCAGCTGTTGTGTAGTACAACCCCGGCTGTGGGGGTTTCTTCATGAAACGGATCTGGGCGCCTTGGCGTATGAGCTACATCAAGGGACCCCAGAAAACTGGCTGCGTTTTTTGTTTTGATCCTAAAGAAGATCAAAACCGTTTGGTCTTGCGCCGCGAGCAGCGCGCCTTTGTGTTACTCAACAAATATCCCTATACCAGCGGGCATGCCATGGTGGTTCCCACGGTCCATGTCGGCAGGCCGGAAGATATCTCAGCGCAAGACTTCTCTGCCGTCTGCGAGCTGTTACGAGAGAGTTGTCGCGCCATCAGAGATTCGTTGTCTCCCGACGGGATAAACGTCGGGATGAACATAGGAAAGGTGGCTGGAGCCGGCGTGGAGGATCACCTGCACTTCCATATTGTTCCGCGCTGGAATGGGGATCACAACTTCATGCCGGTGGTTTCTGAGGTGCGCGTGATCAATGAGCATCTCGAAGCGACCTATCAAAAAATGCTGGCTTTTTTCCAAAAGTAGCGGGCCACCCATGGGCTTTTGCTGCGGTATTGTGGGATTGCCCAACGTCGGCAAGTCGACCTTGTTCAATGCCCTGACCAAGGCAGCGGTGCCCGCCGAGAACTATCCGTTTTGCACCGTTGAGCCAAATCGCGGCGCAGTAGCGGTTCCCGATCCCCGGCTCGACCGCGTCGCTCGGTTGTTTGAGCCCGAAAAGATAACACCGACCATACTTGAGTTCGTCGATATCGCCGGGTTAGTTAAAGGCGCGTCCCAGGGCGAGGGGTTAGGCAATCAATTTCTTGCTCATATTCAAGAAGTCGATGCACTAGCGCATGTGGTGCGTTGCTTTGACGATGACAAGGTTGTCCATGTTTACGGCCAGACGGATCCGCGTCGGGACGTCGAAGTGGTCGAGACCGAACTCATCCTCCGCGACCTGGATCTGGTCAGTCGGCGGCTGGCCAAACAACGCAAGGTGGCTATGGCAGGCGACAAACACGCCCAAGCTGAAATCGAAATTCTCGAGCCGATAGAAAAGGCTTTGGCTAACGGGAAGCTCGCGTCGAGCCAGAACTTGAACGACGAAGCGCGTGCTCACCTTGATAGCACGCCACTCTTAACCGCTAAACCGACGCTCTTTGTGGCCAATATAGCGGATAACCAAATCGGCCGCCGCGACGACCCGGCCCTGGTCAGCCTGCGCGACCTGGCGGCACGGCGGAACGCGCCATATGTTGAGATCAGCGCCCGCACCGAAGCCGAGTTGTTTGATCTTCCTCCGGCCGATCAGCAAGCCTATCTCAACGAGATTGGTTTATGTGAACGCGGGTTGGACAGTTTCATTCGCGCCGGCTACCAACTGTTATCGCTGATTACGTTTTTTACGACGGTCGGCGTTGAGGTGCGCGCCTGGACGGTCCGGCGCGGCGCCACGGCCATTAAGGCGGCTTCGAAAATACACACGGATTTCGAACGTGGATTTATTCGGGCCGAGGTGTTCCGTTCTGAAGATCTCATTAAATTTGGTTCTGAGCAGACCCTCCGCGAAAAAGGCCTCATCCGCCTCGAGGGACGGGACTACGTGGTTCAGGACGGAGACGTCATCCGCTTTCGATTCAATGTGTAGTCTTATTCGTGTCTGTTGCGCTTGGGGGCTGCGAACCTAAGGCGTCCTCTTCAAGAACCTCGCGCACGCAACTGAGGAGCTCGAAGTTGCCGAACGGTTTTCGAATGAAGCTCGTGTTCGGCGCCATGCTGTTCTGCCAGCTGATTGCCTCGTCGGTATAACCGGACATGAACAGTACTTTGATGCCTGGGTAATTCTGCATAAGCTGATCGGCGAGAACCTTGCCAGACAACCCCGGCATAATCACGTCGGTCAGCAGCAGGTTGATGGGTTTGTCGGTGCGCTGGCAAATGGCGAGCGCCTCGTTGCTGTTTTGGGCCGAGAGGACCTCGTACCCGTTCGCCAGGAGAATCCGGCAGACCAGTTTACGGACACTTTCGTCATCCTCGACCACCAGGATGCAATTTTTTTGATAGGAGCTGACGGTTGCCGCGTGCAGCTCGTCGAACCGGCGCCCCTGCGAGCTGTTGTCTTCCGACCGTCCGAGCAGCAATAATTGTTGGTTCAGAACATTGGCTTGCCGGCCTGCCTTGAGGATCTGCTCGATTTCTTGGCGCAGGGGGTTAGAGCGCTCTACGCTTTCGAGAACAAATGCAGCGGCCGATAAGATTACTGCTAATTGGTTGTTGAAGTCATGCGCGATGCCGCCAATCAATTGCTTCAAATTCGTTGCCCCATCCGTATCAGCGGTCCTATCAATGGCAAGGTGCTCGGTCTCCTCACGGGGCAGCGTGACCTGTTCCGTCCGACGCCACTGTCGACGGATGGCTGCCTGGCTCAACTCACGCTCAACGATCGGGTTGAGGCGGCTGAGTTGATCGAAGGTCAGGAACTCTAAAGCGCCCGCTTTGAGCGCTTGGTAGGCGCGCTTTTCATCAGCTGATTTCGTGATCACCATAAACGGAAGATCGATCCCTTGCTTTTGTATACATGCCAAGACATCGAGACCGGCACCGTGCTCGAGGGAAAAGTCGGCGATCACGAGATCCCATCGGCCGGCATCGAGAGCGCTTTGCGCGGCAGGAATGGTGTCCACCAAGCTGTAGGCAGGATCAAAATGACCCCGGCGGAGCTCGTCAACAATCCGCTGGGTCTCCTTGGCGGAATCCCTCATGAAAAGTATGCGAACCGCTATTGGCTTGTCCACGATTGCCCTCCCCCTTGAGCCCAGATCGTCAGCTTCTCAACAATGTAGGTTGGATATCACCATTGGCAAACCACCATCTAAAGCCATGCTTACCACCAAATGCACTTTTTCTTCAACAGGAAAAACTGATGGGCGTTAGCTACGAGGCGGCTTAGGTCGTTTCGCGAAAGGGCACCATGAAAAGAAGCAGCAGACCGGGTAACGCCAGGAAGAAGCTCAATAAAAAGAAATCAGTGTAACCAAGCGCCGCCTGGAGGTACCCGGAGACCGCGCCCGGAAGCATCATCCCGAGCGCCATGAAGCTCGTGGCGATGGCGAAATGAGCGGCTTTGAACTCTGGTTTGACGGTGCGCATGAGAAAGACGGTATAGACCGCCCCGCCGAGCCCGTAGCCGAACTGCTCTGCCGCATTCACCAACGTCACGGCAATGATTCCGGGTCGTTCGAGCGCGAGTAACCAATAGAGCAAAAGGGAAAGATTCTGGGCGAGAGCCATAGGCCACATCCAGCGCCGCAGCCCATCGCGGGCAACCAGCACCCCCCCGATGATTCCTCCGGTTAGCAAACACACGGTCCCGAGCGTTCCGTCGATTAAGCCTATGGTTGCCGTGCTGAGCCCCAGGCCGCCCGCCTCCGGCGGATCCAACAAAAAGGGCTGCGTCATCTTGAGTAGTAGAGCGTCCCCCAAGCGAAATAACACGACAAAAGCCAGGATCCAGACGATGCGGTCCTGGCGCAGATATGACCTGAACGCTTCAACAAACTCGTGGGAAAATCGTCGTTGAGGAACAGGATCAAGGATGGTGCGCGAAGTGGCCGGCAATTGCGCCAAATGGTACAACATTAACACGGCAAACACGGCTGCGCATACCAAACACGAAATCGAAAAGCCGGATTGAAGCGTGAAACCGGTTTGATTCAGAAAGCCGGCTAAAAAGACCAGACCCCCGGAACCGGCCAAAAATGCCACGCGGTAGGCCGCAGAGCGGATGCCGACAAACAAAGCCTGTTCTTTGAGATCGAGCGCTTCGAGGTAGTATCCGTCGACGGCGATGTCATGGGTGGCTGATGCAAAAGCGATCACGACAAACATTATGAGCGTGAGCGCCACGGGCTCCGGCGTCACCAACCCAAGCGCCAGAAGGCAGAATAGGGCAGCCAGGCACGATTGCGTTAGGAGAATCCAACGACGCTTGGTGCCGAAGCGCTCAATCATCGGTGCCCATAACAATTTGAGTACCCAGGGCAATTGGAGAAAGCTGGTTAGGCTTATGAGTTCGTTTCCCGCCCCGAGCCCTTTGAGCAAGGTGATTGATACCTTGTTGACGAGGGTATAGGGAAGACCCTCGGCGAAGTAGAGGCTTGGGACATAGCGCCAGGGATTCATCACAAAGCAGTGTATTTGAAGCGTGACGGAAGGCAACTATTCGAACGAAGTTGGGTCTAGGTAACGACCCATCGACCCAACCCATAATAGAGTAGATACGTCACGAATTGCAATGACGGCCTGTTTCTGGGGCCCTTATTGACAAACGTAAAATCAGATTTAATTTCATGAAGATACGTATTGGCTGTTTCCGAAAAGCTCATTCCCTATGGTTTGAATCGTGAGATCATAAAAAATGGCTGAAAAGGATGCGAATCAAAATCGAAGAAGAAAGACTATACTGGTTTTCGTTATCTTTCCGACCATCATCGTAGTCGGCGCGTTGGCGATTTATCTATATCTTCAATATAAAAAAAGTCATATTTCAACGGATGATGCCTATGTCGACGGCCGGATTCATACGATTGCATCCAAGGTTTCAGGAACGGTACGGACTGTTTATGTTCAAGACAACCAGTTCGTTAAAGCTGGCGACCTACTTCTTGATATCGATCCGGCGGATTACGAGGTTAAACTGAAGGAGGCGCAAGCCGATCTCGAAAACGAACAGGCCGCACTCGTTCAGCTCATTAAAAAAGTCACGACGGTAACGACGCAGCTTTCTCAAATAATCGCTTCCAAGGAAGCGTCCCGTTCAAATCGGGAGGCCCAAGAAGCCAATCTTAGTCTGGCCGATACGAACTTCAAGAGAGCGGAGGCGCTCTTGAAAGAAAGCGTCATCCCTCAGCAACAGTATGACCAAGCGAAAACGACGTATGAGGTCTCTTCGCTCCAGGCGAAAGCTTCGGCGGATCAGGTTCGACAGACCGTTGCTTCGGTGGAGACGCAGAAGGCGCTCATCAAGGAAACCGAAGCCGGTATTCCTATGCAAGAAGCGCTGATCAAGGAAAAGGAAGAGGCCCTCCGCCAAGCGCAATTGAATCTGAGTTATACCAAAATTGTCGCTCCCGCAGACGGGTACGTCACGAAACGAACGGTGGAAGTGGGGAATCAGATTCAACCCGCCCAACCCCTCATGGCGGTCGTTCCCCTTAATCAGGAAGACCTCTGGATCACCGCCAATTACAAGGAAACCGATTTAACCGATGTCAAACCAGGCCAGAAGGTCGAGATCGATGTCGATACCTATCCGGGAAAGGTATTTCACGGCAGGGTGGACAGCATTATGGCGGGAACGGGAGCGGTCTTCTCTCTCTTTCCTTCCGAGAACGCCACCGGAAATTATGTGAAAGTGGTCCAGCGAATACCGGTAAGAATATTACTCGACCCCGGGGAAGACTCCCAACACCAGTTGCGGATCGGCATGTCGGTCACCCCCACTATCACTACTTCTCATGAATAAATGGATCGTCGCCCTCACGGTTATGTTTCCGACGCTCATCGAGATCATCGATACCTCGGTGGTCAATGTCTCTCTCGACAATATCCGCGGCAGTCTGTCGTCAGGAATTGACGAGTCCACATGGATTATCACGTCGTATCTGGTATCCAACGCCATCATCATTCCCATCAGCGCGTGGCTGAGTAGGCTTTTTGGCAGGAAAACCTACCTGATGCTATCCCTGGCTCTGTTCACCGCGAGCTCGTTTATGTGCGGCTCCGCCTGGAGTCTTACCAGTTTGGTTTTTTTCAGGGTGCTCCAGGGGATCGGGGGAGGGGCCCTTCAGCCTCTTTCCCAGGCGATTTTGCTTGAAAGCTTTCCTCCTCGACAGCACGGAACGGCTATGGCGCTCTTCGGGATAGGCATCATGTTCGGCCCCATCATCGGGCCGCTCTTGGGAGGCTGGATTACCGACAACTGGACATGGCACTGGATATTCCTGGTCAATGTCCCGATCGGGATTATTTCGATTCTGATGGTCTCGTTGTTCATCGTCAATCCTCCCTACATGGAACGGGCAAGGATGAAAATCGATTACTGGGGGCTTTTTCTGTTGACCGCGGGCATTGGATGTTTGCAATTGGTTCTGGATAAGGGCCAACGGGAGGACTGGTTCTCCTCTTATTTTATTGTCGGTATGAGTTTTATCTCCCTATCCGCCCTGCTCCTTTTTATTTTGGTTGAACTCTATAGCGAGCATCCCATCATCGATTTGCGGATATTCAAAACGCTTTCGTTCGCTTCCGGAAATTTGATAATGTTTTTTAATTTCTTCACTCTTTTCGGGAGCATTGTGTTGCTGCCGATCTACCTTGAGACGTTGATGGGATACACGGCGTACCTGGCGGGGTTTGTCCTGGGGCCCGGCGGTCTTGCTTCCATGGTTTCCCTTCTTATCGCCGGGCAGCTTATCAATAGGATCAATCCTAAGTTCATTCTTGCTTTCGGCATTATCATAGCGGCGTATTCGGTCCATCTCATGTCGCTTTTCAATCTGGATGCCAGCCTTTCATCGATCATTTGGCCGCGAGTGGTTTTGGGGTTTGGCACCGGTTTCCTTTTTGTGCCTCTCACCACCATGACCATGTCGGGAATACGCAAGGAGCAAATGGCAAACGGCACGGCCGTGTTCAACCTCTTAAGAAATCTGGGGGGGGAGCATCGGCGTAGCGTTTTCGGCCACGTTACTTGCCCGGCGGGCTCAATTTCATCAATTCCGATTGATCGAACACCTTACCCCTTTCGACAGTAACTTTCAGCACGCCCTTCCGCAGATAGATTCGGCGCTGAGGGGAAGGGGTTTTACAGCCCCGACGCCGGGTTCGGGAAGCACGGGGGTGATCTACCAAGAACTTCTCAGGCAAGCGTCGATGCTTTCGTTTAACGACGTCTTTTTCATCCTCTCATTATTGATGATATTTGTTTTGCCTCTGCTCCTGTTGATGAAAAAACCAGGAGGTAACGTGGAACTTCGCCCGCATTAACAGCTATGAAATGGGATCGGATGACAGCATTAATGCGGTTGGATTCTTAGAAGACGGTTTATTGCTCAACACCGGTTAGAAATGCCGCTCGGATGAGCCGGCCGCACAAAACCGATGCCTTGTAGGCTTGGACGGTAACGCCTTGAGAAATGTCGATGGATCCTACTTTGCGGGCCAATATCCCATAGTATTTCTTTGAGGCATCTATCCAAGGATAGAATCCGAAGGCGCCCGGACTGCTGAATGCCCCATCGTCGCCGTTCGATGGGTCATCCTCGATCCAATGGCCCCAGGAGTAGTGCCAAGAGTAGGGCTCAGCCGGGCTGTAGATGGCGGTCGAGCAGGTGCTGGGATTAGTGCATACAGGGTCTTCGCCCAGGTGATCTCGTATGGCGAGCCCGCCTGAAAGGATATTCCGAAGGAACTGAGCATAGTCGGCGGCGCTCATATGAGCGCCTCCGGCAAGTTGCGGCGAGCTGTAAGCTATGGTCAGCTCCTGGCCCAGCAGCTTTTCCATTTCGCCTGCGAGGCCGGCGTTATCGAGAGAGCCGAGACCGAGGCCGGGCGGGTTGTCAGTTGTTGCAGCAGCCGCATATCTCTGGAAATGACCTCCGTTGTAATAGAACTGGCCCACGTCGGATTGAGTGAGGTCGGAGTTGTTCTTGTTTAGAAGGTTTGGTGCTACGTGCGGAGCACTGTAACAATCATATACAGTTGCAGAATCCACGCACGCCTCGTATTGCAGGCTCACGTAGCCGCTCCCCATGCGCATAGCTTGTGCATCGGCTTTCGACAGGTTACTCTTAAAGCTCTCAACCACATAGGCGCCGAAGATGAGTTTCGAAGCCGAAGCGATATCCATTTCCGTGGTGGAGCTATAGGTCGTCCCGACCGCTCCAGAGACCAGCGAGCCGTTCTTGTCGCCAACCTCCCAGTAAAAGTCGCCAAGGGTGGTGCAATTGGAGTTGTTGGCGACCGTTTTCTGCGCTGCGTCGCTTCTCTGGGTGACCGTCGGACCGCTCGATCCTCCACACCCGGTTACGACGCCGATAAGAATCGTAAAAGAGAATAATGTACCACTCCGCAACGTAGTTATTATGGGTATTAATAGTTTTTGACTCATGGTTGACCTTTCTATGAAGTGAGTCCAACTACCGCGAAATTATTTTTTAATATAAGAATAGAGAACAAGTAGTCAATAGGACATTGGAAAGGAAAATAATCCTATTGACAAGCCCAAAAACAGCTCTAACTTGAGTTTAGAGTTTGATCCCCTGAATTAGGATCGTGTGATGAGTCTTTTATAGGAGGAGCTAATTATGGATTTTATTTGGTTTATCTTGATTGGATTGGTTGCAGGGTGGCTAGCGGGAAAGTTGGTAAGTGGCGGGGGTTTTGGCGTTATCGGCAACATCGTCGTGGGCATAATAGGTGCCTTGCTTGGCGGATTTCTCTTTAGACAGCTTGGGGTGTCGATAGGCGGAGGTCTGCTCGGTTCGCTGATTGTCGCGACCGTCGGCGCAGTCGTGCTCATTTTTGTCTTGCGCCTCTTCAAGCGGACATAACTTCCACTACTCTCCATTTTTTCTTAGACAAGCGAAACGTATTCCGAATATTTTCAACTCACCGGCGCTAACAGGTAACGGCACACCATTTTCCGCTTGACAATATGAAACTAATTTCATATTTATGCGGTACGCCAACAGCGAATCGCAAATAGAAGGATAAAGAGTCATGTTCAATTTCACGATTCATACCATGATTGAAATTAACACGCCGGCGGGGCCGGTCTGGAATGCGCTCACCGATCTGGGCAGGTACCATGAATGGAGCGTTAAAAGAACGCGCTGAAAAGCGACATTAACAATCTAAGGGCAAAAAACGATGAATCTTATCCGGGCTTCCTGTCGATTGTTCCTAAGGGCTCGGATTGGGAAAATAAGATGACGTCCCGAGGAGTTATCTCAATTGCGGCACCATGTATCCCCGGATGGCGGGGCTCTTCGCACCGCAACTCGATCGGAGCCGCTGCCTCTGCTTGCTCATCGAATACGGGGGACGGTTGATTCTGGTGGATACCGGTTTCGGAACCTGTTCGGCAGGCCGCTGGACTGAACGTTCGAGATGAGATAGAAACTATACGGAGGTTGAGTTATTACCGGAGAACTCCAGATACATATAAAACAAAAGGGCAGAACATGGAAAAGGAGCTTACGCCAGGAATAAGCGCGGAAGACCTGCTTCACTACCGAGAGTTGGCTCGCCAGTATTCAAAAAAATCGCTCCTACCCCTGTTTGGCGGGGAGCCCGACGGCAACTTAAATCTTTTACCGGAAAAACTCGATATCGCCTTCAGCACCGGCATCGCTGCTTCTCCTGAGTTGTCGATGTCCGGACGCACCTACGGCATCTGGGGCAGCGCCATCGATGACCAGGGATTGACCCCGTCTCTGCTGCTGCTGTCGACTATCGCCGAAACCTGCGGCGGAGTCGCCATGTGTTTGCACGCCCAAGGGGTGGCGTCAAACCTGGTGCTCCAAACAAAGGACAAGAAACTGCGTGCTCCGGTGCGGGTTGGCCTTTGTTTGCAGGAGGGGATTGGGCCGCCTTCTCTTGCCACGATTGTTGCTCCCGGGAAGGATGCTCCGGCGCGGATCATGACCACGGCAATTGACGAAGGAGACACGTATGTCATCGACGGTACTAAATCCTTTGTGTACTCGATGAACGGAATTGAAGCATATGTGGTGCTTGCGCGCGCAGGCGAACGATGGGGCTGTTTCCTGATACCAGAGGATGGAAGCGGAATTGCGAGGACGGACGTCGGTGCGCGAACCGGCCTTCGAGCCTGCCGGTTGGAACACGTTGAGTTTAAGAAAGTACGCGTTCCTCGCGATGCGCGTCTGGACGATGGAGACGCCCGCGGACTTGTTCTTCGTGCTTTGGGCCTGAACTGGGCGGGGATGTCGGCCATAGCCGTCGGCATCGCGAAAGGCGCCGCCGCAGCAGCCCGTGCGTATGCTGCTGAGCGCTACCAGGGGGGATCTCAGATCGAAGAACATCCGGCGGTCAAGATGCTCATCGCGGGATCCGAGGCAGCCATCGAAACCGCCGAGGCGATGGTTTTCTCCCTCAAGGAATGTAATTTTACAACCCCGCGGCAGCTTCTGAAACCGGCGGCGGCAAAATTGGCGGTTACCGAGCTCTGCGCCCGTGCGGTTACCGACTGTCTGCAGGTGTTCGGCGGTTACGGTTACATGGAGGATTTCGGCATGGAGAAGCGACTTCGGGATGTCACGGTTCTCAAATCCGCTTTCGGTTCTCCCCTCTTTCTTAAACAATTTGTTTTTGACGCCGAAAAGGAAGGCGGCTGATGAACCAATCCGTTCAGGATAGAATCGAGCTGCTCAAGCCCAAACGCGCCACTTCCACGCTGAACTTCTTGGGCCGCCTGCTGATGGACAACCGGGAAATGAGTATCTGGGAACACGACACCGCAACCCTTCCCTGGGGGGCGCGGCGCTGGCGGCGGCGGGCGCGCGCGTTTGCTCGCGAACATATCCGACCCCTCGCGGCGCAGGTCGACCTTCATCCGTATAATTTTGATCCCAAGCCGCTGGTGGCAAAAGCCGCGAAAAAAGGGTTTCAAACGTTACTCTTTACCCTGCCCATCGGTCGGGCCAGCATTCCTGTTTTCCTGAGAGGAGCGGCCCTGCAGATAGCGGTCGTGGGGGAGGAGTTCGCCACCGAATGCGGCGGGCTTGCGCTCCTACTGCTGGCCCACAATCTCGGTATCGTGCCGCTGCTTCTATCAGGCAGCCTCAAGACTATTGTTCGACATTTCGTTCCGTACTATCTCAAATCAACCTTCCTCGGCAAACCGGACACCATGGCCTTCGCCATCACCGAACCCGGCGCCGGTTCGGATGTTGAGGAGACCGAGGGTGGTGCTTCGGCGCGCCTCGTGACCACCGCCAAGCCGACCAACGGCGGATATATTCTTAACGGACAGAAATGCTTCATATCCGGCGGAGCCATTGCCGACAAGGTCACGGTCTATGCAAAAATCGAGGGGCAGGGGATTGAGTCGTGGACGTGTTTTTTGGTGGAAAAGGGAATGAAAGGTTTTTCGGTGGGCAGGCGCGAAAAGAAGATGGGGCAACGCGCCTGCGACGCATCCGAGCTTATCTTTGAGGACGTCTTCGTCCCTCACAAAAACGTCGTTGGGAGGCTGCGCTCGGGGTGGGCCAACAACCGCAACGTGCTCAACTATTCACGTCCGGTTGTCGGAGCCATGGCGCTTGGGCACGGCCGCGGCGCATTCGAGCGCTGCCTCGAGTTTTGTCGAAAGACCTATCTCGGGCCGAAGCGGCTCATCGAATATCAGGACGTCCAAATCGAGCTCGCGGACATGATGATCAGTCTCTGGGCCGCGCGCTCGATGATTTGGCAAAGCTGCCGGCAGTTCAGATGCTACCAATCGGCCTCGGCGTCGGCCAAGGTGTTTGCGTCGGATACCGCGTTCAAAGTGTGCAACCAAGCCATGGAGCTCATGGGCGACCACGGGTATCTTCATGCACACGGCGTCGAGCGGGCGTGGCGCGACTCGCGCCTTACCCAGATATACGAAGGGACCAACCAGATCAATCGACTGGCGCTTTTCGAGCATCACCTGGGTACGGATTTCAAAGTGCGATAAGATCGAACGACGCACAGCGCTTTAATGCCAAATCATATTAGGAGGGTTATCATGAACGCAAAAGCCGATACCTTCTTCAATGTTCCGTTAAAAAATTTTCAAACAACTAAAGGAGTAATTGATCTTCCCATCTTCTATCCCGATTATGGATACGCGCATTTTTTCTTTTGGGCCAATTACAAAAAAGCTGCTCAAAAACTTGAAGGGACAGTTTTTAGGCCTTGCAGATTTTTAATGGCATGGCCGGTGTGGTGATGACTTTCTTCCAGTACCGAAATAGCGCTATAGGTCCGTATAATGAGGTGGGGCTTTTTATCCTCTCCTACCCCAAAAAGGCAAAGAGGATCGGTCTTTTTGCTACCCCCATCCAACTCCTTTTTATGGATGGGACAAAGTGGGGCATGGGCGCGTACGTAATGAATCTTCCTGTCACAACCGAAATCGCCTATATAGGTGGAAAGGAGGTATGGAATTATCCCAAGTTCGTGACGAATATCAACATTGATCTCAAAGGCAGGCAGTTCAATGGGGCAGTGGAGGATCCGGTTCTCAAGCAACCTATTCTTACGCTAAAGGGTAAAATAGGATTTTTGCCTTTACCCTTTGGAATTGGCTCATTCATCTCACACACCACGCATCAAGGTAAGGCTCTCCGAATCCTTACTACTGTAGATTCAAGATCCAAGAGCAAGTTTTTATTTTACAACCGGCTTTGGGTTAATGATCAGAGCAAGCACAGCATGGCCACCAACCTTGTGGATCTAGGATTGAGAAACAAGAAGCCGTTTTTTGTACTGTATAGCGAAAAGGCCAGAATGATTTTACATGAGGGAGTTCCAATCCCGTGAGGACAGCCGGCGTTTTGAGAACCTGAGCTATGGGGATGCCGGGTCTGATCTGTCTTTATTCGAGAAAACACGCCAGCAATGGAAGGCGATTATGAAACTCCAAGCAATTAACGGATATTTAAACCATAAGTATTCAGGGAACGTGTAGAAATTAACAAAAATCAAAAGTGCGTTAACTAAAATATATGCGGCCAGATGGTACATAAATCCCTTATGGATCGTTGTCGATGATGAAACAACACTCAATCCGTGAAAAGCCAGAGCAATACCCCAGCCGATGATCGGCCACATTACCCATAAATATTGTGGTGAAGTATCGAAATTGATCCATACCAAAACCGCATTTATTGCCAGATACGCGGTCAAATGATAACCGAATCCTATTATTGAACGTTTGCTTGCCATAATAATTTCTCCCTTTTCTTTATGCCGTTTTGGTGAGTTACCGCATTTCTTTACTCTTCACCCGTCTTCTCATATTGTTCTATGAGATCTTCGATGCTATCTTTTACTTTCATACTATGCAGCTCATTTCTACTTTTAGTTGTTGTAACATTTTTATTCATCAACTAATGATACAGTATATACATGTAGTATTAGATGTCAAGAATTATTTTATATTAAGTAACATATGTTGTATATACAACTATATTTATATTGATTAATAGTGAACTAATATATTGTATTTGTGCAATATTTTAAATGGTAAATACAGGGAACTGGCCGCTAAAACAATTCCCAACGAAAAGGATCAGAGAGCAGTTTTTTGGCACCTAGGAAAACCGTAGCCTACTCCTTTTTACAGCCTTTTATATTTACCGTTAGAGATGGTACGCAGCACGCTTGTGCTTCGGCTTTTTAATCGGTGGCAAGCTAAGCCTGAGACCGAACGGTTTGAGAAGCCGATTAATGGTCTCCCGGGTGGGATTGTGGCTGGGATGGTTTGCACGCAATAGGTTAGGGCTGGCGATGCCGGTCTTCAGAAGTCATCTGGCCAGCGCCGGGCGGTGTGGAAGACGCGGAGTATCTGGATGTTTTTGCCCTTCACCCGATATGGAATAATGTAGGGGGTTATCGTAACTACCAATTCACGGGTGTTCGGCACTCGCCCCGGTCCGCCCAGCGCAGGGTAGGTCTTGAGCCTTTCAATCGCTGCAACTATTCGATCGACCATTTCGGCGGCGGCTCTTGGATTGTCCTGGGCGATATACTCGGCAAGATCGTTGAGGTTGGCTAAGGCCGTCCGAGTCCACTTAACGCCCATTACCCCTCCACTTGGAGAACACGGCATTGACTTCGGCCTCAGAGGCGAAGTCGCCGGCGTCAGCCTCCTTCACCCCGGCCTTGATCTCCCGGATCTGCCACTCCTGAAGCTCCAGGTACGTTCGGATAGCATCGGCGGCCAACCAGGACTTGCTTCGTTCTGTAACTTTAGCCAATTGAGCCAGTCGGCTCTTGATCTTGGCGGGCAACCGAATCGTCATTGTGTTGGTGTCCATGAAAGCCTCCTGTGCTACTATGTACACAATACGACACAAAGTAACCGACGTCAAGAGGATTAAACCATCGGTTTCGGCGGAACCAGTTCACCCCGGTCACGTATATTTCTTGGTATTAATAACTGCAACCATTTCCAAAGATTTTTCATTTTTTGGAATCAATTCAAATTTAACATCAAGAATAAGATCACCGCTTACAGTTCTTTGGGCGCTACATTGTTCAACCAGACGGCTTTTAGCAGCATCCCAAAGGAAGCCTTTCGGGATGTCTTTCAAGAAGCGCTTGGAAGAATGGCTGCGAAGGTTCTTGGGTTCACAACTCTTCTGAGTTGTATAGTGTGGTCAACCAATAATTATCGAGCGCATCGGCATAATAATGTCGTTAATCGCCATAGGTCTAATGCACTTAGCACATTCCAAGCATTTGCTACAGCCGCTGCTGATCCAGATACAAAGAAAGCTATTCTTCTCCAAACAACCGCTTGTATTTTTATGCCTCAACAAACCGGCTATACCTCAAAAGACAAACAGCAGATTAACCCTCCTTCGATACTGGATATGATCCTGAAGAGCGGATCGCAAAAGGTTAATTAGTATTTTTATCCTAATTATTTGCTTTGAAGTAAACTAATAAAGTCACACACTGATCTCCCTCATTGACAAACCCGAAATCAGACCTAACTTGAACCTACAGTTAGGAAATATCTAGCGTAACAATGCTGGCTAGGTGTTCTTATGAAAATAAAAGCTGCGATACTAAATTCCATGGGGGCAAAGCACCCCTACGCAACCTCGAAACCCCTTTCAATCGAAGAAATCGATCTCGACCCGCCCGGTCCCAACGAAGTTTTGGTAAAAATCGCGGCTGCCGGTTTATGCCACTCCGACCTCTCTGTTATTAATGGCGATCGGCCTCGGCCGGTGCCTATGGCGCTCGGGCACGAGGCCGCGGGCATCGTCGAGGAATTCGGCGCCGGCGTGACCGACCTCAAAAAAGGCGACCATGTGGTCATGGTTTTCATGCCGAGCTGCGGCCACTGCATCCCGTGCGCCGAAGGCCGACCTGCCTTATGCGAACCGGGTGCCAATGCCAACACGGCCGGTTCGCTTCTGTCGGGAGAGCGGCGACTCCACCTCGGCCGGAAGACCGTCCATCACCACTTGGGGGTCTCCGCATTCGCCGATCATGCCACCGTGTCAAGGCGGTCGCTGGTGCCCATTGACTCCGACCTGCGATTGGATATCGCCGCATTGTTCGGTTGCGCGGTACTGACCGGCGTCGGCGCCGTGGTGAACACGGCCCGGGTGAGTCCGGGCTCTTTGGTTGCCATTGTCGGCCTCGGCGGAGTGGGGCTGGCCGCGCTACTCGGCGCCGTTATGGCCGGAGCGAGCCGGATCGTTGTCGCGGATTTGTCCAAGGAAAAGCTTGCGTTGGCTATAGAGCTTGGAGCAACGGACGCATTCGACGCCGCTTTCAGTACCGCTGCGGATGAGATCAGGGAAACCACCAAAGGCGGCGTGCACTATTCGTTTGAAACAGCCGGGTCTATCAAGGCCATGGAGCTTGCGTATCGCATAACCAGGCGCGGCGGCACAACCGTAGCTGTAGGCCTGACGCCGCCCGGCGCCATGATTTCGCTGCCGCAAGTAAACATTGTGGCGGAGGAACGAACCATCAAGGGCAGTTATATCGGGACCTGTGTTCCGGTGCGAGACATACCCAGCTACATAGCGCTGTACCGTAGAGGAAAATTGCCGGTGGATAAGCTCATGAGCGGGCGCTTAGGTCTCAAAGATATAAACCTCGGGTTCGATCTCCTCAGAGAGGGAAAGGCGGTACGCCAAGTAATCGAGTTTTAAGTTTTGGGTTAATTTAGGAGGTAGGGTTCATGAGTCGACCAATTCTGAAAAACATGTCGCTTCTAAAAAGCGAAGCATATATCGGTGGCGAATGGGTTGCGGCTACAAACGGGAAGACTTTTCCGGTGACGAATCCGGCCGACGGAACGGAAATCATGCAGGTTCCGGACATGGGCAAGGATGAAACCCGTCGAGCCATAGAAGCCGCGCGGGAAGCGTTCCCCGCATGGAGCGCAAAAACCGCCAAGGAGCGGGCGATACTTCTGCGCGAGTGGTTCACTCTTATCATGGCCAATCAGGAGGACCTGGCGGTATTGCTTACCACCGAGCAAGGCAAACCTCTGGCCGAGGCGCGCGGCGAGGTTGCGTACGGGGCGTCTTTTATCGAATGGTTTGCCGAGGAGGGAAAGAGGGTCTACGGTGATGTGATCCCGACGCCGGTCGCCGGCAAACGCATCCTGGTGCTTAAACAGCCGATCGGGGTCGTCGCCGCGATCTCACCCTGGAACTTTCCCGTGGCGATGATCACCCGGAAGGTCGCACCGGCGCTGGCAGCCGGCTGCACCGTAGTGATAAAGCCGGCCGAGGACACACCGCTTTGCGCCCTGGCCCTGGCGGAGCTCGGAAAACAGGCGGGGATCCCGCACGGCGTGCTCAATGTGGTAACCACAACGAACCCGGGCGCCGTGGGCGCCGAGCTTACGTCAAATCCTCTGGTCCGCAAGCTTTCCTTTACCGGATCAACCGAGATCGGCAAACTGCTCATGCGCCAGGGCGCCGACACCGTTAAAAAAATTTCTTTGGAGCTGGGCGGCAACGCGCCGTTTATCGTTTTCGACGATGCGGATCTGGAAGCAGCCGTCAGGGGCGCTATGGCTTCCAAGTATCGAAACTCCGGACAGACCTGCGTTTGCGCCAACCGTTTTCTGGTGCAGGACGGTATCTATAATGCCTTCGCCGCCAAGCTGGCCGATGCCGTCTCACGTCTCAAGGTCGGGCCGGGTCTCGAATCCGGCGTGCAGCAGGGGCCGCTCATCAATCAAGCCGGCGTGGAAAAAGTCGAGGCCCACATCAAAGATGCTCTTTCCAAGGGCGCGCGCGTTCTCGTCGGCGGTAAGCGCCATATCCTGGGCGGCACCTTCTTTGAACCGACGGTTCTCACGGAAGTCACCAATCTGATGCAGGTGAGCGAAGAAGAGACCTTCGGCCCGGTGGCGCCGCTGTTCCGATTCAGAACCGAAGGGGAGGCGATACGGATGGCCAATGACACGCGCTTCGGGCTTGCCTCGTACTTTTACACCCGCGACCTCGGCCGGGCATGGCGGGTGGCTGAAGCACTCGAGTACGGCATGGTTGGGGTTAA
Source organism: uncultured delta proteobacterium (assembly GCA_963754925.1). Lineage (GTDB taxonomy): Bacteria > Myxococcota > B64-G9 > B64-G9 > B64-G9 > CAVWHX01. The sequence goes on along the minus strand of CAVWHX010000003.1, from coordinate 99,399 downwards.
CGAGGGGATTATCTCCAACGAGGTCGGCCCGTTTGGCGGGTTCAAGGAGTCCGGAATCGGCCGTGAGGGATCCAAATATGGGATTGACGAGTACCTCGAAATCAAATACGTAATGGTTGGCGGTCTAGACGCCCAACAATACTAGGAACTCGAAACTATCATGGGCCACGAATTCCGTAAGGAAAAGGATGTGCTCGGCGAGGTCGATGTTCCCGCCGAGGCATATTGGGGTATAAATACGTTCAGGGCCGTTCAGAATTTTCAGATTAGCAAAAAAAGATTTCCCGCGGTCTTTCTCTCGTCGCTTGCTGAAATAAAAAAGGCGTGTTTGCTCGCCAACCGGGAGCTTGACCTGATTGATGCGGAAAAGGGCGCTGCCCTGCTTCAATCGTTAGACGAGCTGCTGCAGGAGGGACGCTTTCTCGATCAGTTTCCCATCGACGTTTTTCAGACCGGTTCGGGCACCCAGACCAACATGAATATGAACGAGGTGCTGGCAAACCGCGCCAATGAGATTCTCGGTTTTCCCCGCGGGAAAAAACATCCGGTGCATCCAAACGATCATGTCAACAAAGGACAATCGTCCAACGATGTGATTCCCGTCGCCATGCATATTTCTATTTTGCATCTGACAAGAGAAAAACTGCTTCCCGCCCTGGAAAAACTGAAAGCCGTGCTTACGGAAAAGGTCAAGCAATTTGAAGGGATAGTAAAAGTTGGCCGGACGCATCTGCAAGATGCAGTTCCTATTCCGCTCTCGATGGAGTTTCAGGTTTATCAACAGCAGGTTGAATCCGGCGCTCATCAGGTAAAGAGCGCCATGGATCGATTAATGGTCGTCCCCTTGGGAGGAACCGCCGTGGGAACCGGCCTCAATGCCCCCGAGGGCTTTGACCGGCTGGCTGTACAAAAGTTGTCGAAACTCTCCGGTTTTCAACTACGACTCAATCCTATTAAGGCGGAAGGCATCTCGTCGCATAGCGCCGTGGTCGCCATGAGCGCCGGCATACGCCAGCTTGCACTTTCGCTCATGAAGATGGCCAACGATATCCGTTGGATGGGAAGCGGGCCGCGCGCAGGACTTTTCGAGCTGCTGCTTCCCGCCAACGAACCCGGATCGTCCATCATGCCCGGTAAAATCAACCCTACGCAGTCGGAAGCGCTTATCCAGGTGTGCCTGCAGGTTATGGGCAACGATGCCGTGGTATCTATGGCTGAAGGGTATGGCAGCATTCTGGATCTCAATCTCTGCAAGCCGGTGATGATATACAATCTACTCGATTCCATTGAGATAATAAGCAATGCGGCGAATTCTTTTGTTGAAAACTGCCTCAAAGGGCTCAAAGCAAATACCGATCAGATAACAACTCACCTTGAACGAATGCTTATGACGGTTACGAACCTGAGCCCTTTCATAGGGTATGATAGGTGCGGCGAGATTGCCCAAAAAGCGTTTAGAGAAAATAAGACCATCAAACAGGTAGTAAAAGAACTTAATATTGTCATCGAGGCTGATATCGACGAGGTCCTGGATCCTAAGAAAATGGTTTAATAATTTGAAAAAATCAATGAAACATCAATATGAATCCGTTATCGTCGGTTCCGGCGGCGCGGGGTTGTATGCGGCCCTCGAGGCGAGCCGATCCTCCAAGACGGCCGTTTTATCCAAGCTCTATCCCATCAGAAGCCATACCGGTGCGGCCCAGGGAGGAATTGGCGCTGCGCTTGGAAATGTGGAGGAAGACCGACCGGAGTGGCACGCCTTCGACACCATAAAAGGAGGGGATTATCTGACCGATCAGAAAGCCGCGCAGATCCTGGTGGAGCAAGCTCCGGAAGCCGTGTACCATTTGGAAAATCTAGGGCTTCCTTTCAACAGAACAAAAGACGGAAAGATCGACCAACGCCGCTTCGGCGGCCACACCCGGAACTTCGGCGAGGCGCCGGTGAGGCGCGCCTGTTACGCAGCCGACCGCACCGGCCATATGATTCTCCAGACCCTGTACCAGCAGTGCATCAAGAACGGCGTTCATTTCTTCGATGAATTTTTTGTGCTGGAAGCGCTCATCGACGGAAAAAAATGCAACGGTGTGGTAGCGATTGAGCTGGCTACCGGCGAGATACATGTCTTTCAATCGAAGGCGGTCTTTTTTGCCACCGGCGGGTTCGGCCGGATGTTTCGGACGACGTCCAACGCCCATGCCAACACGGGGGACGGCCCGGCGGTGCTGGCCCGAGCGGGCGTGCCGCTTGAGGACCTGGAGTTTTATCAGTTTCATCCAACGGGTATCTACGGTTTGGGAATACTCATTACCGAGGGAGTGCGCGGAGAAGGAGGGATTCTCCGCAATCGCAGCGGCGAGCGGTTTATGGAGGAATACGCCCCGAAGCTCTTAGATCTTGCTCCCAGGGACATGATAAGCCGCGCCATAATCAGCGAAATTCAGAAAGGAAACGGCATACGCGGTGATAAAAAGATAGACGACTTTGTCTATCTCGACGCGACTCCTATCGGGAGAGAAGTGATCGAGAAAAAGCTCCCCGATATCGCCGGATTCTGCCGCACCTATCTTGGCATCGACCCGGCTGAAAAGCCGATTCCGGTGCAGCCCACTGCGCACTATGCCATGGGTGGCATTCCCACCGATACCGAAGGGCATGTCATACGCGATGAACAGGGCGACGTTTACGAGGGACTGTTTGCAGCAGGAGAGTGTGCCTGCGTATCCGTTCACGGGGCCAATCGGCTGGGCACCAACAGTCTGGTGGACCTGGTGGTGTACGGCAAGAGAGCCGGGGCGGAGATGTCCCGCTTTGTGAAAGACGCGGATTTTGGTCCGTTGCCGGCTGCTCCTGACGATAGGGCGCGTAAAAAACTGACTGCGCTGCTCACCGGCAAAAAAGGTAAATCCCGTGGTGAGATAATGGCCAAAATGCAGGAAGTAATGATGGAAAAGGTGGGCGTATTTCGCACCGGCGAAGAGATAAAAAAGGCGATAGCAGAAATCCAAACACTCAGGGAGGAATTCCGGGATGTTCAGGTTTCGGATACCGGCAAGGGATTCAATACCGAGTTGCTCGAGGTCCTGGAGCTTTCGAACCTACTCGATCTCGCGTACCTGACCGCGTCTGCGGCCTTAAACCGGAGCGAGAGTCGCGGCGCCCATTCACGGGATGATTTTCCCCAAAGGGACGATGAGAACTGGTTGAAACACAGTCTTATCTGGCTCGATGGGGATCGCCCTACCATAGGGTACAAGGACGTAGATATATCTCTTTTAAACCAAAGCCAAGAGTGTATTAACCTAAACGTCTGCGTGAAGCGGGCACCACTATGAACATCACCCTAAAGATTAAGCGATTCGACAAGGAAAAGAACGCAAAACCATATTTTCAGGAATTCGAGATCGAGGCACGTCCAAACGATCGGCTGTTGGACTCGTTGATACTGGTGAAAACAAATCTGGACGGCACCCTTGCCTTTCGGAAAAGCTGCGCCCACGGTGTTTGCGGTTCCGACGGCATGGTAGTGAACGGAGTCGAGCGGTTGGCTTGCAAGACGTTGATACGGGACCTTATCGGGGAAGATACCACCGTAATCACCGTAGAACCACTGAGAGCCATGCCAGTGCAAAAAGATCTCATGGTTGATCAGGGCACGTTTTTCGACAATTTCCGATCCGTAAAACCATTTCTGATAAATGACGATCCGGCTGACGGGAAGGAGCGCGTGCAGACGCCAGAAGAGCGCTCCCGGTTCGATGATCCCACCAACTGCATTCTCTGCGCGTGCTGCTATTCGTCGTGCCCGGTTATCCAGGAGAAGAACCCAACCTACATCGGGCCTGCCGCGATTGTCAACGCGGCTCGGTTCCTGTTCGACAGCCGGGACCGCGGCATGAACGAGAGACTTCTTGCGCTGGATAACCCAAACGGCGTATGGGCCTGCGAGAATTATTTCAACTGCACCCGTGTATGCCCGCGCGACATCAAGGTTACGAAGAATATCAATCTATCGAAAAAAGAGATTGAGAAATACAAAGCTGCCCGAAATGCAAAGTCGTGACCGTAGGTATACCTATCACAATTACTGGATCCCCGCCTGCGCGGGGATGACAAAATCACCCTCTAGTCTTAGTATGATACGTCATCCCCGCGCAGGCGGGGATCCAGGAAAAGGATTAGTTGTCATTCCAGCGTAATTGGGAACTAGGAAGTTGTTATATAAATTTTCCATAGTTTTGTAACAACCAACCCAAACGCGTTGTCACTTCAGATCCATCACCGCCATGAATCCCTCGTGGATCGCCTTGTCGATCTGCGCCGGCTTGTCGCAGTCGCCGATAATCGTGTAAGGAATGCCGAGTTGTGAAATGGCGTCGGCTATAGTGCGCACGGCACGGGAGCCGACGGCGTTTACGACGGTATCAAAGTGCATCGATACGGTGTTGCCATTGCGTTCGAAGGTTACCGTACCGTTCTGTATCGACCTCACCGTGGCGTTGGTTATGACGTCGATGCCGTACCGTTTCACATTGCTCAACAAGACCCAACGGGTGGATCTACCCACGTTTTGAGCCGCCTTGGGAAGCATCTCAAATACCGTCACTTTTTTATTTCCCCGGGTACACAGCTCCCGCAGCCGCTCTACCGTCTCGGCCTCGTAGAGAAAAAGAAAATGCAGCGTTTCAGGAGACAACGTTCCTTTCGCGGCGAGGAATTCGGCGGTCTCGAGCCCCACGGCCCCACCGCCAATGATGGCAATAGCAGTGCCGACCATCGGATCATTCTTCAGTACGTCCCAGGCGGATAAGACGTTCGGGTCATCAATTCCATCGATGGGCGGTACGAGCGGTTCGGCGCCCTCGGCCACGATAACATGGTCGGGCTTTTTCCCGTTGATGAGGTCCACGGTCACTTCTCGTCCTAGAAAAACGTTAATATCGTATTTCTTAATAAAGCCTCATAGTAGGGGATGAGCTTACGCACCTCATGCTTATGAGGCGGCGTGGCCGCGATCCACAGTTGGCCGCCTATCCTATTTGCCTTATCATAAAGCTCAACTTCATGGCCTGCCTCCGCCGCGCGGACCGCCGCTTCCAAGCCGGCCGGCCCGGCGCCGATGACCATGATCTTTTTCTGTGATGCGGCTGTTGCCAGGTTCCGTTCGCCCTCGTAACCGGCCCTTGGATTTGCAATGCAATAAACAGAGTTGCCGCTAAACAGGCTGTCCGTGCAGCCCTGGTTGCAGGCCACACACGGCCGTATCTCTTTGACACGGCCTTGGGCCGCCTTGGCGGGCCAAAAGGGATCGGCGATGAGAATCCGAGCCAAGTTTAACCATATCGCAGAAGCCGTCTTTGATAAGCTGCTCGGCCAATCGAGGATCGGTTATCCGGTTAGATGCGGCCACGGGCACCGAGACGGCGCGTTTAATATTTTGAGCCAGGTAGGAAAAAACCAACCGCGGCGCATCCATAGGAAGCTGCGGTACGTGAGCCTCGTGCCAGCCGCCGGTGACGCTGATGAGGTTTACACCCGCCTTTTCATACACCTTTGCGATTTCCGGGGTTTCGATACTCGTGTTGCTTCCCGCGACGAAGTCGTTACCGGCCATCCGTATAGAAATGGGATAATCGGGTCCCAGTTTGCCGCGCATCATCTCAAGTATTTCACGCGGAAAGCGGGTGCGGTTTTCGAAGCTTCCGCCGTACCGATCGGTGCGCTTGTTCTTAAGAGGCGATAAAAACTGCGTGATCAGATAGCCGGCTGAAGCGATTATTTCTACCCCGTCGAAGCCGGCCTTTTGGACGCGGACGGCGGCGTTTACGAATCCCTCTTGGGTCTCTCGAATATCGTCGAGCGTCATTTCCCGCGGAACAAGTTTCGAATACGATGAGTAGACCGGCGACGGCGCAATGGGATCCGGACCGCCGGTCAACTTGGAATAGGAGTAGGCACCGGCGTGAAAAAGCTGCACCCACGCCCGGGCGCCTTCCTTTTTGATGACCGATGCGAGCTTGGCGAAGTCCGGGATGTCGTTGTCGGAATCCAGCCCGAGAGTGCCGATACCGCCACCGACAATATTGAATCCGACCGGGCCCACGGTGACGATGCCGGCCCCGCCGCGGGCACGCTCGGCAAAAAAATGAACGTACCTATCGTTCAGCTTCCGATCATATGAGAACAAAAGACCGAGCGCCGGATAGGTTATCCTATTTTTTACAACGGTTTTGTTGATGGTGATGGGGCTGAAAAGAATATCGAACATACAACCTCTGTTGCCTTCTGCCAAATGCTTATATACTTAATCATGGTTCCAATTTATTGTATATTGTTTTTTTCCATTTATTACCGGAGGGGCGCGATGGAACAACGAAAATTGGGAAAATCGGGATTGACGGTATCGGCCATTGGCTTGGGCTGCATGGGGATGTCGGAGTTCTATGGGACCGCCAACGAGGCCGAATCGGTAGCCACCATTCAGCATGCGCTCGATCAGGGCATCAACTTCCTGGACACGGCGGATATGTACGGCCCGTATAAAAATGAGGAGCTCGTGGGCAAGGCGATACGCGGTCGGCGGGACAACGTCGTCCTCGCAACCAAGTTTGGCATCGTGCGAACCGACGATGCGGGCTTTCGGGGGGTCAATGGGCGTCCGGAGTACGTTCGTCAAGCGTGCGACGACTCCCTGCGCAGACTGGGAGTAGAGTACCTTGACCTGTACTACCAGCACCGCGTCGACCCGCAGGTGCCTATCGAGGATACCGTCGGAGCCATGGCCGATCTCGTGAAAGCCGGGAAAGTACGGTTCATCGGACTATCCGAGGCCGGTGCCACGACCATCCGTCGTGCCCATCGTGTTCATCCTATCGGCGCGCTGCAGACCGAGTACTCGCTCTTCACCCGCGATCCCGAGGACGAGATACTGCCGACCGTGAAAGAGCTTGGGATCGGCTTCGTCCCGTACAGCCCGCTGGGAAGGGGATTTCTAACCGGTCGATACAAGACCATCGATGATCTTCAATCCAACGATTACCGCCGCTTCACGCCGCGCTTCCAGGATGAGAATTTTGAAAAAAACGTGAAACTCGTGGAGCGAATCGAGTCTCTTGCCAAAGCCAAGGGCGTCACTGCCGGGCAATTGGCGCTTGCCTGGGTTCTTGCACAGGCGCCCTTCATCGTGCCTATTCCAGGGACCACCCGCAGAAAACACCTGGATGAAAATATTGCAGCCACGCGGGTGAAGCTCACCAAACAGGACCTGAAGACTCTCGGCGACGCCGTGCCTAAAGATGCGGTCAGCGGTTTACGGTATCCTGAATCAATGATGCATCTGATTAATCAGTGAACATACCATTCAGCCTCCGGCACCATCAACGGTTATTGAAATATCCTGCCCCCTATGCTAATGGTCGACCAGTTATGGAGAGAAAAGAGCGCATAAAGGGCTCAAGGAATCCCCTGTGTTGATGCACGACGGGGACGGGTATGGGTGACCGGCCGATGACTACGGGAGCAAGCCTTGGCTAAGGATTAAAGGGACTGCGATGGCAATGACGGTCAAGTCGTTGCGCAAGTACAGCAAAAAGAGGGCGCTCGATCTCATCCCGGTGCGTCTGTACAAGTATCTGGATGAACGCATTCTGGTTGCGACGTGGTACCCGGAAGAAGATTGGTTTGATCTCATGAAAGCTGCCGCAATCATCATCAAGGAGAGAGCACCCAGTCTCGAAGAAGACGTCTGGGTATTTATGGGCAGGATATCTGCGGAGCAAGACCTTTCTTCTATCTATTCTCGTCTGATAAAACCCAACGATCCGGAAGGAACGCTCCGCCGTGGCGCCAAGTTGTGGAACGTGTATCACGATACCGGATCAATACGCATTGCCTCTCCAACCCGTGGTCATGTTCGAGTCGAATTGGTTGATTACGAACTTTCTCCGGCAGAGGAGCTATGCCGGCTTAATATCGGTTGGGCCACAACATTTCTGAAAATGGGTGGCGCCACTGAAATTAATGCGGTCGAAACTCATTGCCGCACCCGCGGAGACAAAAGCTGCATTTGGGAAGCCGACTGGAAGTAGCTATTAATCTCCGCCCTCGCAATCATTCTACATGACCGGTGATATCATTGTCGTTGAAGGCGGCCATTTAATGCGATGAGTCTTGTATAAAAATATTGCTATAGTATTCCATAGGGCATAGGGAGGTTTGGTAGCTCGAAAGGTTGTCTGATGTCCAACGGATCTCCAGATGTTATAAAGCAAACGCCCATGATACGTCAGTATCTCGAGCAAAAACAGGCCTACCCGGACTGCGTTCTGTTTTTCCGCCTGGGTGATTTTTACGAAATGTTTTTTGAGGATGCTGAGTTAGCTTCACGGGTGCTCGATCTTACGTTGACCTCGCGCAGCAAGGGCGATGACGCCGTTGCCATGTGCGGCGTGCCATATTTTTCGGCCAACGGGTACATCGCGAAGCTGGTTGCAGAAGGCTACAAAGTGGCTGTTTGCGATCAGGTGGAGGACCCCAAGCTTGCTAAAGGTATTGTGCGCCGGGAGGTCGTGCGGGTAGTGTCTCCCGGGATGATTATCGACCCGGATGATCTCAATGCCAGCGAATCAAATTATCTGGGCGCTCTGAGCATCGCTGATAGTGGGCGCATGGGCTTCGCCTTCCTGGATGTATCCACCGCCGATTTCCGGCTGACGGAAGTCGAAAGCCGCCAGGCCTTGTTTGATGAGCTCGCGCGGGTTCGGCCACGCGAACTGTTGGTGCCGGTTTCATTCGAACGCACGCCGTTGGTCGACGAGGTGCGAGGTCGGTTCAGGGGCTTGTTCTTGAAGTTTACCGATCTGAGCGCCGAGCGGGAAGACGTGCGGCAGCTGTTTTTGTCGTCATTTCCAGAGCCCGAGCTAACGCGGACAGGGTTACACAAGCTACCGCTGGGGTTGGCCGCTGCGCAGGCGGCTTTTGCCTATGCCCATGCCAGTCTGCCCAAGGCGCTTAATCATGTGCGCCGAATTGTGCCCTACCAGATAAGCGAGTATGTGGTCATCGACGAGGCGTCGGTTGCAAACCTCGAGTTAACACGCACCCTGATGGAAGGCCACCGTCAGGGTTCGCTGTTGGGGGTGCTCGATCGCACCCGAACGCCCATGGGGGCGCGGCGATTGCGTGACTGGACGTTGTTTCCGATGGTATCGGTCGAGCGCATCCGCGACCGTGTCGACGCCGTCGCGCAACTGGTCGAGGACGGGGTCGTCCGCCACGATCTGCGCGAACGGCTCGGTGCCATCCGCGACCTCGAACGCCTCCTCGGAAAGATCTCGGCGGGCCAGGCCAACCCCCGCGACCTGGGTTCTCTGCGCGCGTCGCTGAGGGAATTGCCTGCCTGGCGCGAGATTGTCGAACGCCAGCGCGAGGGAGCGCTGGCGCGGCTCATCGGACCGATCGATTGCGCGCCGGAGCTGCGGGCAGTGCTGGACGCTGCGTTGGTGGACGAGCCGCCGATCGATCTTGAGGAGGGTGGGGCTATCCGGCCTGGCTACCACGCGCGCCTCGACGAGTTACAGCGCTTGTCCACCTCCGGTCGAGATATCATCGCGCAATTGGAACAACACGAACGACGGCGGACCGGAATCGGCTCGCTCAAGATTCGGTACAATCGCGTTTTTGGCTACTACATCGAAGTGACCAAAGCCAATCTGCACTTGGTGCCGACCGACTACCGCCGCAAGCAGACCACGGCGAACGCCGAGCGGTTTGAAACCGCCGAGCTTAAAGCTCAAGAAGAGGCGGTGTTGACCGCCCACGAGGAGCGCGTGTCGCTCGAGCGGCAACTTTTCGGCGAGCTGGTCGGGCGGGTGCGTCAGGATGCCGACCGTATACTTCGAATAGCCGGGCAGCTTTCGATGAGCGATGCGCTCGCCGCATTGGCCGAGATTGCGGCCCAGAACGGCTACTGCCGTCCGGTGGTTGACGAGAGTGAGCAGATAGATATACGCGACGGCCGTCATCCGGTGGTCGAGCTTTCGCTGACCAACGAACGGTTTGTACCGAATGATCTGCACCTGGACTGCGAGCGTGAGCAGCTCCTCGTGATCACCGGGCCCAATATGGCCGGGAAGTCGACCGTAATTCGGCAGGCGGCGCTGACCGTCATCATGGCGCAGATGGGCTCGTTTGTTCCGGCTACCGGCGCACGAATTGGACTGGTGGATCATATCTTCACGCGCATCGGCGCGGCCGACAACCTGACCCGTGGCCAGAGCACCTTCATGGTCGAAATGATCGAGACCGCTCAAATTCTACGCAACGCCACGCGTCGCAGTCTCCTGATCCTGGATGAGATAGGCCGCGGGACGAGCACCTTCGACGGCGTCAGCATCGCATGGGCGGTAGCCGAGTATATTCACGACCGGATCGGCAGCCGCGCGCTCTTTGCCACCCATTACCACCAACTTGCCGATCTCGCGCTGACGAAAGGTCGTGTCGTCAACTACACCATCAGCGTCAAGGAATGGCGCGAACGCATTATCTTTCTGCGTCGGTTGGTCAAGGGGATTTCGAACCGATCGTACGGTATTCAGGTGGGCAAGCTCGCCGGATTGCCCGAGGAGGTCATCGAGCGCGCCCGGGAGATTCTCAGAAACCTCGAGGGACAAGAGTACGATGAGTTGGGCGCCCCGCGACTCTCGCGCTCGATCGATGGCAGCGAGCCTTCTTACGGCCAGATGCAGCTCTTTGGCCAATCACCCTCTCGTTCCGCCATCGAGGAGGAGCTGTTACAGCTTGATCTTGATACCCTCACGCCCTTGGATGCGTTAACACTGCTGCATCGGTGGAAAGGGACATGATGGTCAAACGCAGCTATCGTTTCTGGGCTATTGAAATAGTTATTGCGCTCACGGCGTTAATGGCCGTGTCTGCTAACAGCATGGCGGTCGACGATCCCGAGGATCTCTACCAAAAAATCAGGGCCAACTACCGACAGTTTAAAGACGATCAAAAACGGCAGCAGTATCGTCATAACTTCCAAAATTGCGCCCGAGCCTTCGAACGTTTTATCAAGAAGTATCCGAACAATTCGCACGCACCCGAGGCGTTGTTCTCGATAGGCAAGCTCAACCTCAATCTGTACCGCATCTCGCGCCTGGCGGAAGATCTCGATCAGTCGCTCGCCGCCTTTCGACGCCTGGTGAAGGAGTACCCTCGTCACCATCTCGCCGATGACGCCCAATTAACCATTGCGTTGGTGTTTGTGGAGTTTCGCAAGAATCCCAAACAGGCCAAAGCCGAACTTGAGTATTTGCTCAAGAGCTTCCCCAAAGGCGATATGGTGGCCAAGGCACACCAGATGCTTGAAGATCTCGGGGAAGAGTCAGCCGAAGGCGAAGGACCACCTCCTAAAGCCGCCACGCCTCCCGCACCCAAGCCACCCAAGGTCTCGCTTGAATCTCAGGCCGAGCCTTCTGTGGCGTCTGAAAAATCGGTATTGGAGGAAATTCGTTACTGGAGCGATCCGGGGTATAGTCGCCTGGTCCTGTATACCAGAACCCCGGCCCAGTTTCGCGTGGGCGCGCTGCCCGTTGATACAACCGCCAATCAACCGGTTCGAATGTATGTCGATTTACTCAATACCGAACTCAGTCCGGATCTCAACCAAGATATCGTCGCGGGGGATGGGATTGTTAAGCGCGTTCGCTGCGCGGCACGGGACGACAGCACTGTTCGGGTGGTCATTGAGCTGGATCAGGAGCGCGAACAACGGGTCATTCCCATGGACGATCCTGCCCGGGTGGTGGTGGATCTTGGCGTGAGTGACAACCAGAACACGCAGGTTTTGGGTAAAGCGGAGGTTAAAGAGCCAGAGCCAAAGGCCGTCAAATCGCTCCATGTGCCCAAGAGCAGTCCCGGTCGGTCACTGTCGATGTTGGCTGGATTGAAGGTCAAACGCATTGTGATCGATCCTGGTCACGGCGGCAGCGATCCCGGTGCCATCGGACCTTCGGGCGCGCTGGAAAAAGACTTAACGCTCGATATCGCCAAGCGGCTCGCCGCCTTGATACGCGATAACCTTAAGGTCGAGGTCTACCTTACTCGCGATACGGATACCTTTGTCGCCCTTGAGGAACGCACCGCTTTTGCAAATACTAAAAAAGCGGATCTGTTTGTCTCAATCCATCTCAACGCCGCCCGCAACCATACGTTGAGCGGCGTTCAGACATTCTATCTCGACATTTCGAACGATGATGTAAGCCTGCGTCTTGCCGCCCGCGAGAATGCCACCTCTGAGAAATCGATTTCTCAACTCCAACTTATTCTGGCCGACTTGGCGCTGAAGTCGCACGTCGATGACTCGATTGCGCTTGGTCAACAGATACAGCGTGCGGTTGTGGGCATTCTTAGGCGCACCGTTGACCATGTCAACGACTTGGGGCTGAAGTATGCGCTGTTTTATGTTCTCATGGGCGCGCGTATGCCGGCGGTTTTGGTTGAGGCCTCGTTTATCTCTAACCCAGAAGACGAGAAGCGGCTCCATAGTAAAAACTACCGCCAGTCGTTAGCTGAGGCAGTTTACGTTGGCATTAAAAACTTCGTCGTCGAGCGAAACAAAGCGATTGGATTAGAGGGAGGATGATGTTTGGGACGAAACGCTTCACCAGATAAACCCACCGGGCGTTTTGAAACCGAAGCACATCTCTACCTTCATCACCTGACGGTGGAACGCAATGTTAGCCCAAACACTCTGGAAGCGTATCGTCGCGATCTCGATAAGTTGATTGCGTTTGCTGGGCGCGCCGGGCGGCAGAGCTTCGCCGACGTAACTCCCCTCGATATCGTTGAATTTCTTAAGAGTTTGCACAAACAGAAGCTCGGGGTGCGCTCACAGGCTCGGCTGCTTTCGGCGTTGCGCTCCTGCTATCGTTTCTTGGTGGGCGAGGGGTACGGCACCAACGACCCGACCCGGGACGTTGAAATGCCCAAGATGGCGCATCGGCTCCCCGAGTTCCTTTCAATGAGTGAGGTCGACGATTTGCTGGCTCAGCCGAAAGGTGACAACCCGCGTTCTCTGCGGGATAAAGCCATGCTCGAAACGCTCTACGCGTCGGGAGTGCGCGTCTCGGAACTGGTCGGGTTGACCGTTGACGCGCTCGATCGGCGCCTGGGCGTGGTGCGAGCGTTCGGCAAACGCCGCAAAGAGCGGCTGGTGCCGCTCGGCGAACAGGCCCAGACGGCGATAGAAAACTATCTTGCCATGGCGCGCGAAACCTTGCTCAAGGGCCGACGCACGCCATACCTGTTTGTAACGGCCCGCGGGACCGGGATGACGCGCCAAAGCTTCTGGGTGATACTCAAACGCTATGCGGTTGCGGCTGGCATCAGGCGCGCTATTTCTCCGCATAAATTGCGCCATTCGTTTGCCACCCACCTGCTCGAACGCGGCGCCGATTTGCGCAGCGTGCAGGCGCTGCTCGGGCATGCCGACCTTTCCACGACTGAGATCTACACCCATATCACTACCCAACGTCTGCGCCAGGTCTACGATCGCTTTCACCCGCGGGCCTAGACAAAGGGCGTTGGAATCTTCGGGAATGACAAGATATTAACGATCGTTGACGCGGGGGTCAATTTGGGGGTAGGGTTGGCATCGAATTGAAGTACGCGCAGATACCATTAATAAAACTGATACGCAAAAGGAGTTCGTGCAATGAACATTCTCATCTTTGGACCCAACGGCAGTGGCAAGGGCACGCAGGGCGCCATCGTGCAAAAAAAGTTCAACGTGCCGCACATCGAAACCGGTGTCATATTCAGGGAGAATATCAAAGGGGGTACCGATCTCGGTAAGAAGGCGAAAGAATATATCGACCGCGGTGAGCTGGTTCCGGACGAAATCACCATTCCGATGATCCTCAATCGCCTTAAAGCCACGGATTGCGCGAGCGGCTGGCTTCTGGATGGTTTTCCACGCAATCTGGCTCAGGCCGAGGCCCTGGGGAAGGCCCTGAAAAAGGAAAAGATCAAGTTGGACTACGTAATCGAGATCGTCCTCGATCGCGATATCGCGAAGAAGCGCATTATGGGCCGACGCCTGTGCGCGAAAGACAATAACCATCCTAATAACATCTTCATTGACGCCATCAAGCCGGCGGAGAAAAACGGCAAGCCGATTTGCCGGGTCTGCGGCTGCGAGAGCTTGACTACCCGAGCCGATGATCAGGATGAGACGGCTATCGATAAGCGCCATGGTATTTACTACGACGCCACGACCGGAACCTTAGCTGCGGTCGGTTACTTCAAGTCCAAGGTTAAGGTTCTCGAAATTGATGGTCGGCCCGGGGTTAAGGAGGTATCAGAGCAGCTGCTGAACATGTTGAAGTAATTTCCCTTACCCCGTTCCCTATCCCAAAGAGAGACTTATTTTGCCCTATGAAATGTTTGTTATACTATGCTCTCTCTTCGGGAACGGGAGACATCATGAATGTTGTTTTTGATTTTGGAGGAGTTGTATTTCGGTGGGCGCCGGAAGAGTTGGCGGCTGAAGTCTTTTCTGATGTTAACGACCGGCGGAAAGCGATCGAGGGGATTTTCAATCATCAGGATTGGTTTGAATTAGATAGGGGAACTCTTGTTCGCGATGAGGCCGTCAAACGAGCGGCGCAACGCACCGGTTTAGCTATCTCAAAAGTTGAAGCCTTGTTCAAACTGGTCCCTTCGCGTCTAGTCCCGATTCCTGATACCATTGACCTCCTCTTTCGACTCAAAGAAAAAGGCCATACACTGTTCGTCCTTTCGAATATGCATAAAGAATCAATTGATTATCTTATAGCACAGCACCAATTTCTCAAGATCTTCGACGGTATGGTCATTTCCTGCCGCCTGCATCTGATCAAGCCGGAACCGGGAATTTATCACAATCTTTTGAATACCTATCATTTGATTGCTCATGAAACAGTTTTTATTGATGACGTGGAAAGAAATATTGAGGCTGCTGCTCATGTTGGCATGGTAACGATCAAGTTTGAGAATCAAAAACAATGTGAGAGGAAATTGAAAGCAATTGGGTGTCTATAGGTCGTGGGGTGAAGTCCATAGTATCGCCAGGGAGGGATTCACATGAAACAATTCAATGACGGTATTGGAACCGCCAAAATTCGGGCCGGTGGGATACATCGTTCCGTTACGCTCACGGTATCCACGGTAATCGGTTGGATTATTATCGGCTCGTGGCTGGCTGACTGCGCGACTGGTAAAAGCCCGCATCCTCAGCCGGCGCGCGAGATCGTCATTCTCGAAAGGAGCCCAAGTTTGAATCAAGGAGAGCCGGTTCCGAACGGCGAGATGGCCGTGGACCTGGCAGAACTGGCGTTGACCCAGAAGGGAATCGACTGCCGGGATTTCGTCCCGAGAGTTTCATTTTTCGAGGATGTCTACGAAGTGACCTTCGATAGTAAAAGCGACCTAAAGGGATCTCCAGCGTACCAGGTTGAAATCAACGCCAAAACCTCTGAAGTCATCAAAGCCGTTCGCCTCGAAAAATAACATAACTCTTTGATGGGTGAGGGTAGTAATTCCCGATAATTGACAGGAATGGTAATTATGCGTTATTTTAACCTAGGGTTGGGTAAGTGCATAGAGAAATAAAAGGAAAATAGATACCTGTAGAAAAATACCTGGTATTTATTTTTCAACCCGCTTGTATTATTTCAATGCACTGTATTTTTTACTTTTTTTTGATCCCAAAACCGAGCTCGCATCACTATTAATGTTGAGGATGTGGCTCAAATAGGATTGCTCATGATGGAAGGAATGCAGGAGAGTATAGAACCGTTCGAATCCGGATTCAGCGACGACCTGGACAACAGTCCCGAATTGGAACAGAATAGCGATATGCCTGCTTTCTTAGTCCAGGGTCTCATTGAGCGCGATCCGAACGCCGCGTCTATGTTTCATCAGAAATATGGACGGCTTATCAGCCAATTGGTTTGGCGGTTGCTCGGAGCTGATTCCGAACATGATGATGTGGTGCATCAAGTTTACGTGAATATCTTGGAGTCCATCAAAAGTTTGCGTACCCCTGATTCACTCAAATCGTGGATAACCGGAGTGGTCATTAATACCGTCCGGCGTGAAATACACAGAAGGAGATTCAGGAAATTATTTCACTTTGTGCCCGATTATTCAAACAACGAGGTCGCTGCTTCCACTCCGGAAAAAGGCGTTGCCATTCGAAGATTTTACGAATTGCTGGAGAAAATCGGAGTCGAGCGGCGCATCGTGTTGCTGCTGAACTTAATGGAGGGCTACACGTTGAATGAAATCGCCTCGATGTGCCAGATTTCGGTTCCGACGGCCAAGAGGCGTTTTCAATCGGGTAAAAAGCTGTTGTATGAGCTCGCCAAGAACGAGCCGCTATTTACTGAATGGATACGTGACTATGCCTGATCATGATGGGAACGGCTAACTGCCGTCAAGAGTTGTTGAACACCGGTGGAGGCGAAAGAGTAAAACCATGAGACTAGACATGAACGATATGGAAACGTTGGTGCGTGCTCTCGCCCACGAGATGGGCGATGGCTGTGGGGAACGAAGACTGGCACGCCACAGACAGATGTTTCTCCCACTGCTTTCCGCTCCGCGTCGAGTTCATTGGAAAGGCTGGGTGGCATCCGTTGCCGCAGTATCAGCGGTAGGGGCGGCGTTGATTTGTTTATGGGTCTTCGTGCCGTATGATGGTTCACTTTCGTTTGAAGTCGGGGCGAACAAAGCAATCGGCATGGAAGGCCAATGGTTGGAATCCACGCAAGAGCAGTCGCTTCCAATACTCTTTGCCGATCGGAGCGCACTAACGTTACAGGGTCAAACGCGTGCTCGCGTAGTTGCTTCCACCAAACGAAGCGTGGAGGTCTTTTTAGACGAGGGAACCCTCAGGGCCGATGTCCTGAGCAAAGGAGCAAAACGATGGATGGTAACGGCCGGCCCTTACGAGATCCGCGATATCGGAACACGGTTCTCGGTCCAGTGGCAGCGTTCTTTGGCGGAGCTCGAAGTGACCGTATGGGAGGGTCGGGTAAAGGTTAATGGGCCGTCTCTCGGCGAGGCAGGGGTCGTGGTATCGGCGAGTGAAAAATTTCTTATCGACAGTTACGGCCAGACGACATTTTCGAATCTATCTTCACCCGTTGAATCATCCTCCACGTCAGATAGTGAGGATACCCCCGAGGTAACTTCCGATACGGGATCAGATCGCCAGGCTTTGCCCGAAACCGGCAAGCTTTCTACCAAGGAACATTACCATCCGGGATCGATCGGCAAGAGACGGATACATCATACCTCTCGGGTCAACAACGAGAATTTTAGTTCGACTGCTATCCCGGAATCTTATTCTTCCTCGGGCGGTTCATCATTTTCGCCTGCCTATCGAACATCATCATTAGGATCCCCTATGAAGGGCCCTTCCGATGACTGGGAGGCCTTGTTCGATCAAGGTCGTTACAATGAGGTAATGGCTTTAGTAAAGAAATCTGGATGGGAACATTGGTTGTTGGCGCTGGATCTTCCGGAACTATGGCGGTTGGCAGAAGCGGCGCGGTACGCCAAAAAGGATAAAGAAGCCAATGAAGTACTGGTGGCTGTTCGAGAGCGATTTCCCTCTTCTTGGCATGCGCGGGTGGCAGCCTATCTCCTCGGTCGCCTTGCCATGCAACAGAGCCAGGATTCCAAGGTCGCGGTTCGTTGGTTTACGACCTATTTGAGCGAAGATCCGGACGGCTCGCTCGCTGAAGAAGCTCTCGGGCGACTTGTCAGCGTATACCAACATCTCGGTCAAAAGCATGAAGCCCAAGAGGCGGCCAAAACCTACCTGCAGCGTTATCCGAATGGAATGTTTACCTTTCTGGCCAGATCTGTTATTGAATAGGTATGTATTTTCAGCTATCCAAGCACCCCTGGATGCTTGGGCCGTTAATCTTGTTTCTGGGGGTGACTTTTGCTGCGGCAGAAGCAGCGGCGAAAGACAAGAGGATTTCCGTCGTGATAGTCAGTTTGGAATCCTGTTGTCCCCAGAACGCGTGGCCGGCGGTCGAGCGCAAAACCGAAGCCGAGCTTCGCTTTCTCGGCTATGACGTTCGCATCCTGCAACTGGAAGAAGCGGCGGCTGACTCATTTTCCCTGGGGGAAGTGGTTCTGAGGGAAAACGCGGTGTCGGGCATCAAGATTAGTCGTCTTCCTGCCCAAGATCAGGGAGAGGTCGAGCTGTGGGCGCGACATCCAGAGAAGGGAACGTCGATTGAAAAACGCTTTTCCCTGCAGGACACTGTTGGCAGCAAGGCCCTTTCGATGATCGCGTTACGTATCAGCGAGGCCGTCGATGTTTGCCTTTTGGAATTGGGGTTGCCTCCGCCGAGGCAGTCCGCTCTCGCAACCGCCGAGCGCGCTTGGTGGCTTTCGCTCGGCGCAATGGGGGTCTTTGCTCCGGATGGTCTTTCTGTTCGTCCTGGCGTGGAGCTGAGTTTGGATCGAAGGGTTAGTTCTCTATTGAGCTTGGAATGGGTTCTCAATACCGCCCCGTGGGGTCCAACAGTTAAGGCCAAGGGAGAATCGTTCTCGTTGGGTTATGCAAGCTCCTCCCTTTGGTTGTTTGTGAACTGGAAACTGTGGGATAGGTTAAGACCGGCTCTCGGGGTGGGCGGAGGGGCTTTTATTATATGGTCAGACCTGGCGGCTTCGGATGCATACGACGCCCAAAGGCGCACCACCTGGAAAGGTTATCTTGGATTGAGCGGTAGGGTGGGTTGGATCTTCAGTGAGCGCTTCCAATTACTGGCGGGAATTCGGGTGGGTGCGCTCTTGCCACACATCGTTTTTCGACTCGAAGATCAAACAGCCAGGACTATATCGCCTATAGTAGTAGAAGGAATAGTGTCCATAGGTTGGTCCTTCTGAACTATTCGATGGAGGTGTCGTAATGTTCCTCAAGGGTTTATTGGGTGGACTTGCCTTACTGAGTCTGCTCGTCGGCCCCGCAGGATGCGGCGTTTTTGATTTTAAGCCTCGGCAAAAATCCATCAATGACATTCCACCCGGCCAAGCTGAATTAGTTGAAATAGTGGATGGCTACGATTGGTCTCTCCCAAGCGGGGTCCAACCATCTTCGGACGCTGGCCTGGTGGGCGAAGAAGCCGCGCTTGATTTGAACATTGACATGCGGGCGGTTCAGGTTACCTGGCGACAGATAAATCCGGAAGAAGGCGTTTTTAGCCAGGCTGAGACTGGTTACGCCGAAGATGAGTCGATGCGCTCGCTAGAGGATCAGTTAAGCGACGGGGGGCCTTTTTGGATGCGTATCTGGGCAACCGGGGTAGACTGGGCTCCCCAGTGGGTGATCGATAAATGCAATGTCAGCGCTATTGGGACTGACTACAATGGAGAAGGGCACCTGCCGTTGTGGGACCCGTGCGTTTGGGGTTACTACCTAGAAATGATGCGCCAGGTTTTTGGCACTGACCCGCCTGGCACTGACCGCCCGATTCGTTGGAACCTGCGCTCCAATCCCGACTTTCGTTTTCTCTGGGTTCCCGGAGGTTTTGCCTGGTGTGAGTTCGATTTTGACGTCATAACCCAAGCGGCCCAGAACTACGGCTTAACTTTTTCGACATTCAATAGTTGGTTCCAACAAGCCATGTATGATCTCGTAAACATTTTCAACGGGGAAAACCAGGACCCGACAGACGATCAAGCCAATAAACTCGTCTACACCGGCAAAGATTATCCCGCCGGGCCGTGGGAACCGGATGATGACGGTTTGGCGCTAGATGCGGTCAGGTACGGGATGGGCATTCGCATCAGCAATGCGGAGCTATTCAACTATCATAACAATCAGTTGCCCTCCTGCGGGGCCAGCATTACCAATGACGGACACGTGGTGATTGATGAGTCTGCTTCGATTCGCCAGAATGGGCGGTCGGTGGTAGCCGAGCTCACCTGTTTCAATGATTGCGGCTATAAAACCAACGATACCGAATACGGCGTGAGGTTGGCTGTCCTGAAGACCCTGCAACTTCGGGTGGACTACCTGCACGTTCTGCCTCTCCATAGCTATATCGAGGTGTACCCGGCGCTATGGGAGTATGCAAGACTTTCGCTGGGGAAAAAACCTGCCGATTCACCAGATGCCTGGGTCGTTCTCCGAGAATATGAGGACACGTTCTGGTTGAACGATACCACCGTTTCCTGGACCGGCAGCCCCTGGCTTAAAAATATGGAGCGATTTTTGGTACAGCGGGACGTTGCGCCGGACGGCATCAGCCAGCCGGGCAGCGAGCGGCAAGACCAAGTGTGGGATGCGAGAAACGGCACATCGTACGAGGGACGGAAAACCAATCATGCGAATGGTTGTGATTACCTTTACTTTGATATCGACGACCAATTCTTATACCAGACGAGCGCTTCAGTCGAGCTCCAGATCACCTTCCTCGATCAGGGGGATAACGCGTGGTGGGTGGAATATGCGGGGAACGGGGGGCGAAAAAAGACCGAACCGGTGGTGTGCCAAAATTCCGGCATAAAGAAGACGGCAACGTTTATTATCAAGGACGGCTGGTTTAACAATAGCCTCCCCGGCCAAACAGATTTCTGCATTTACAACGGCGGAGCAGGGGACGTGGAGATACATTTTGTGCGGTTGATCAAACAGTAAGTACCCCCGTCATCCCCAATCCTATCTCGGTTCCTGAATACTTTTTCCCTCTCATCTAAATAAAAAATATTTTGTTTTAACGTGATCCCATTTTTCAACCTTGCTGCACTATTCTTTCAGGTGTTTCTTTTCAGCAGAATCCAGCAATTTAAGGAGGTGCAAATGAGACCACAAAACTGGCGAGTTCGTTCCCTTTCATGGCTATTACCAGGCATGTTATCTGCCTGTGCTGCATGGTGGTGCGCCTGTGGTGGTACTATCAGCGGGTCGATGCAAGATGAGGTTGATGCCGTGCAGATTAATGTAAGGCCATCGCCGGTTACTCTCACCGCGCCGACTTCTGGTTTGCAATTGGCTCTTTTCTCCAACGTTCAAGCTGATTCTGCTTCGGATTTGTTTTCTTTGACCCCAAGCGCTGAAGAGATTGTTTCAACTTTCGCAATTGATCAGACCACTGTTGCTGACTACAACGGCTATCTCTTTTCGGGGTATATCAACGCGAGTAAGAGCGGGCGCTATATTTTTAGCATTCTCTCCACGAACGACGCCGTTCTCGCCATCGGCAATACGAATACCATTATCGTCAACAACACGGCGGGGAGTACTGGTAAAACTAAGTCTGCGTCGATATATTTGAGGACCGGATATTACGCTATTTATCTCGCCTACCTAGATCAGACTGGCGACGGAGATCTCACCATTCGATGGAGAACGCCGGGATCTAATAGTCAACAGATTCCTGCCTCGGTTTTGTTCAATGGCGGGACTGCGTCAGGCACAGGCGTAACCACAACATCAACCCCGACTCCGACCCCGACACCGACTCCGACACCAAAGCCGACCCCGACTCCGACACCAACGCCGACCCCGACTCCAACACCAACACCGACCCCAACGCCACTATCTACCGGATCGATTTGGCATCCGGCCCCTGGTACGAGTTGGCAGTGGCAGTTGACCGGGACTATCGATACCTCATTGGCGGTGAAGATGTACGATATCGATCTTTTTGATGCCCCCCAGAGCACCATCGACCTGTTGCATTCCAATGGCATAATTGTTATCTGTTATCTAAGCGCCGGGACAAGAGAGAATTGGCGACCTGATGCTAATCAATTCCCCGCGGCAGCGATTGGTAATGCTGTTCAGGGCTGGGCTGGTGAGAACTGGATAGACACCCGGGATGCTACGGTGCGGAGTATTATGACGGCCCGGATGGATTTGGCAGTCAGCAAGAAGTGTGACGGGCTTGAGCCGGACAACGTGGATGAGTACACCAACAATCCTGGATTCCCGCTGACAGCGGCCACGCAGATTGATTACAATACATTCCTGGCTACACAAGCGCACAATCGGAATCTATCCGTCGGTTTGAAGAATGACGTGGATCAGGTTGGGCAATTAGTCGGGTATTTTGATTGGATGCTCGACGAGCAATGCTTTCAGTATAGCGAATGCGATACCTTACTTCCGTTCATTCAGGCGGGTAAGGCGGTATTCGAGGTGGAATACGGGACTCAGAGCCTCGTATCCAGTGTTTGCCCCCAGGCCAACGCGCTCAATTTCGATACCTTGATCAAGGATCTTGATCTGGATGCCTTCAGGATTTCCTGTCGCTAGAAAGTTTCCTTTCACTATCCCACGCGGCAGCCTCCTGCCCTCGATGGAGCCCAAAAACCCCGCATGGAGTTTTTGGGCTTTATTTAATGGATCAGCGGTACCTATTCGACCTCGCGGACCACTGCTGAAAAGTCACGGCGACCCGGAAAGCGAGGCTTTTCGGCTGGCTTACCGACGGGTAGCAGGGCCACCGGTCGTTGGGAAGAGGGGAGCGAAAGGAGGTCTGAAACCATCGTCTCATCGAAGGCGCCCACCCAACAGGATCCCAATCCCAGCGCATGGATGGTAAGCAGCATGTTTTGGATAGCTGCCGCGGTGTCCTGAAAGCAATACAGAGTCTCGCCGCGGTTACGATAACTGGCGGCGGCCCGCTCCAGATCCGCGCACACCACTATCACCACCGGCGCCGCAGCGACAAATTGTTGGCCCAAGGCTGCTTTAGACAGCTCGGCGCGGTATTTCTTATTTCGAACGACATAGAAAAACCAACATTGGGTGTTTCCGGCACTGGGCGCCGATATGGCGGCCGTTAGAATTTGCGTGATGGTTGTTTTCGGGATGTCGTCCGGAAGATAGGCTCGAACGCTGCGACGGCCCTGTATGCACTGAAGCACGTGGTTGAGCATGGGAGACCTCCATACATTTCAAAAGCATTGAGCACAGAATAACTCGTTGTTGCAGCGATGTTCAATTAGCGAAAGAAGATCGATGGTTCAAAGTTGACACTCAGTAAACGGAACCATAGACTATTGAGTCGTAACCAGGCGAAGGTGACAGCCAACCGGAGGTTAGTGGATGCCGGCACGCGAGCCAGTGATAGGAATCGACCTCGGAACGTCATACTCGTGTGTTGCGATAGTTGAGAACGGCCAACCGGCGGTCATCGCTAATGAGTGGGGTGAGAAGACCCACGCTTCGGTGGTCTCGTTTTTAGAGGATGGTCGAATCCAGGTCGGCAACGATGCCAAGCATCGGATGATCACCCATCCCAAGGAGACCATTTATTCGGCGAAACGGCTCATCGGTCGACATATCTTTTCACCGGAGGTCAAAAAGGCCAAGGCGGTTTGTGCCTACGAGATTGTCGAAGGACCTAATCAGGGCCTACGTATCAAGGTCCGCGAGGAGCTGCTCTCGATCCCGCAAATTTCGGCGTTGGTTCTTAAAGAGATGAAAGCGATAGCCGAGGCCTATCTCGGGCGCAGTGTTACCAAGGCGGTGGTCACGGTGCCGGCGTTTTTCAATGACAATCAGCGGCAAGCCACGCACGACGCCGCACGCATCGCCGGCCTCGAGGTCCTGCGGATAATCAACGAACCGACCGCCGCGGCCCTGGCCTACGGCTTTGGGAGAAACATCAGCCAGCGGGTGGTCATCTATGACCTCGGCGGCGGCACCTTTGATGTTTCGATCCTGGAAATCGGTGGCGACACGTTCGAGGTTTTGGCGACGGCCGGGGATACCTACCTCGGCGGCGACGACATCGATATGCGCTTGATAGATTACTTCGCCGACCAATTCTCGAAGGAGCACGGCTTCAATTTGCGCAGTGACCTGGTTGCATTGCAGCGGTTGCGCGATGTGGCCGAGGAGACCAAGAAAGCTTTCAGCCGTCAGAATCGAGTCAAGGTCCAGATACCCGAAATCTACCGAAACCCCCAAGGGCGCATGTTCGATTTCACCACCCTGATTGAATCAGAAACCTTTAACCTGTTGAGCATGGATCTCATTCAGCGCACCTTTAAGGTGTGTGATGAAGCCTTTCAGTCGGCCAACCTGACCGTCGCCCAGGTCGATGGGGTGATACTGGTGGGCGGCCCAACCCGGTTGCCGCTCGTGCGTAACGCGGTCAAACATTACTTTGGCCGCGAACCGCTGGCGGAGGTCGATCCCGACGAAGTGGTGGCTCTGGGCGCGGCCATCCAGGGCGACGCGCTGCAGGCCGAGGCCGGCAACGCCTTTCTGCTGGATGTTACCCCCTTGAGCTTGCGCATCGCGACCGTCGGCGGCTACACCGAGCAAATCATCGCCCGTAACACCCCCGTGCCGATCGATCGCACCCGCACCTTCACCACGTCGCGGGATAATCAGGAAAAGGTGCGCATACGCATCCTGCAAGGGGAGTCGAATCGAGCCGACGAAAACTCTCTCCTGGGCGAGTTTGAGTTTTCGGGTTTTCGCAGCGCCCCGCGCGGCGAGGTGCAAATCGAAGTAACCTTCGAAATCGATTCAAACGGCATCGTCAATGTTGCAGCCCGCGATCCCGAGACCGGGCAGAGCGATTCTATTAGGGTTCAACTTTCCTCGGGCCTGAGCGAAGCAGAGATCCAAACCTCCGCGCGGCAGGTCCAGAAAGCAACCGTCATACAGCGGTGAGAACATGGCGACAAGTAACTTTTCGGCTGAAGCGGAACATTTGGTCAACCAGATCGATCGGTTAGACTATTACCAGATTCTTCAGATAGACCCTCGCGCTTCGACCGGCGAGATTCGACAGGCCTATCATATGCAGTCCCGTAAGTTTCACCCTGACCGCTATTTTCACCTTCCCGACAGCCTATTTAAGGATAACGTCTATACCATCTCCAAGCGTGTGGCCGAAGCGTATGTGGTTCTCCGCGATGCGCAAAAGCGTCAATTCTACGACCAGCAGCTTCAGCAATCGCAGCATCGAATCCTGCGTTATACCGAGCAATCGGCCCAGGCCCACAAGCAAGCTAAGTCCGAAGAAGTTGGCAAGACCGAGGCGGGACGGCGCAACTACCGTCAGGGAATGATAGAACTCAAGCGCAATAACTTCAATGCCGCGGCGCGCTCCTTCAAGACGGCTCTCGCCTACGAGCCGGACAACGAGCTCTACCGTCGCATGGCGCAGGAGGCCAGCGCTCAGATCAAGACCGACTACACGATCAAATAGCTCAATCGAGCGTCTGAAAAGGATTCCCGATGACCTTAGATCTACTCCTGATTAGTTGCGTTATACTATGGATGGCCATTGGCTTTTATTCGGGCTTTTGGGCGCAGGTCCTTCGTTTGGGGGCGCTGGTTGGCGCGTATTTTCTTGCCGGGCTGGTTGCTCGACCGGCCGGCACCTGGCTCTTCCTGAACCTCAAGATACCGCCGTTAGTGGGATCCATAATAGCCCCGGCGGTTGCATTTCTCGTTCTGTACATGATACTTGCGACGGCCGCGTGGGCGATGGTGCGGGCGGCCCGTCGACTCCGCGCCGCCACTGGTGAGAAACGATCACGATGGAATTCATGGGGAGGAGCTCTGCTCGGCGGAATAAAAATGGTCTTTATTCTGGGTGTGTTGCTCAGTGCCGTGGCGCTCGCCCGAGAGCCGCTCGAGCGGTTGTCCAAAAAAAGTGTACTCGAGAAACTCGCGCTTGATGATTCAAAAATATTTGCTCTGATTAACAAACACAACCTACTGGCGCGTTTTCACCTTCCGATAGTCGGCGATATAACGACCTTGACCAAGCTTGCAACCGATCCCAAGGCGGCTGAAAAGGTGGCCAACGATCCACAGATACAGGCGCTCATAAAACACCCCAAAATCAAGGCGCTGCTAGACGATCCCGCCATCATCAGGGCCTCTGAGACCCGGGATATCGCTGCGCTGCTCGCCAACCCCCGCATCAATGAGCTGGCTAACGACTTGGAACTTCAGAAGCTTATAAACAGCGTAGACTTGAGCAAATTGAAATAACCAAAAAACTAATAAATAAAAGATATCAGAAGAAATATAATTACAGTTTTTATCACCTTCGAGGATAACGCTTAATAAGTCTTAACTTTTTGTTCCGGCTACAGTTTTAAAGATAGTAGCTTCATCGCTCGAAGTCGCAAAGAAATTTCCTTAATATTACCTGCCCGCTGCCCTTGCCGGGAGACCTACTAATGAATATCTTTAGCGAAAGCAAGGCAGGTGGCGTGCTTGAGTCGGAGGTGATAGTTTGAAGCGGGGCGAGGGTGCAAATTATCACGGCAGGTGTTTTGTCTTTTTGAACGGAGGAATAAATGAAAGGTACTATCGCCGAGAAAATACTGAAAGAACACTTAGTTGAAGGAGAGCTTGTCCCAGGGAAAGAAATCGGCATTCGGATCGATCAATCTCTGACGCAAGATGCCACGGGCACTATGGTGTATCTGGAGTTTGAGTCACTCAACCTGAAGCGGGTAAACATCGAGCTAGCGCTAAGCTATATCGATCACAATATAATTCAGACCGATTACCGCAACGCCGATGACCATCGCTTTCTGCAATCCTCCGCGTCCAAATACGGGGTATTGCTGTCTCCGGCCGGCAACGGCGTTTCGCATCACGTGCACCGCCAGCGTTTCGGCGTTCCGGGGAAGACGCTCCTCGGGTCAGACAGCCATACCACGACGGGCGGGTGTTGGGAATGCTGGCCATGGGATCAGGGGGCATCGAGGTCGCCCTGGCCATGGCGGGAAAGCCCTATTACATCAACACGCCTCGGATCTGGGGAATCCGGGTGAAGGGACATTTAAACCGTTTGTCTCCGGCAAGGACCTGATTCTAAAACTCTTGGGAGATTATACCGCGAAGTCAGGCATCGGGAAGATAATGGAATTTCACGGACCGGGCGTAAAAAATATGGATATGGCCGCCCGGGCCACCATAGCCAACATGGCGGTGGACATGGGATTTACCGCTTGCATATTCCCGTCAGATGAGATCACCCAGGATTATCTCAAGAGAGTTGACCGTTCCAAAGATTTCAGGCCATTGGCTGCGGATCGAAAAGCCGAGCATGATGAAGTAACCGATATAGCCTTAAACGAAATAGAACCGATGGTGGCGTGTCCCAGCAATCCGGACAACGTGAAGCCTGCCCGGGAGCTCGGCGGAGTCGAGGTGCATCAGGTGATCATCGGCTCTTCCTGTAATGGGGATTTCAGGGATTTCATGATCGCCGCAAAGATGGTTAACGGCAAGATGAAGCACCCCCAGGTGAGCTTTGAAATTAACCCGGGAAGCCGCGAGACGCTCGACAATGTGCTGACGTCAGGAGGCATGAAACTGTTGCTCGAAGCCGGGGCCCGCATTCATGAACCCGGGTGCTTAGGCTGCATCGGTATGGGACAAGCACCAGCGTCGGGAACCAACTCACTTCGCACGTTTCCTCGGAATTTCAAAGGGCGCAGTGGAACGAAGGACGATGCGGTGTATCTTTGTTCGCCCGAAACCGCGGCGGCCTCCGCCTTGACCGGAAAGATCACGCATCCCCGGAGCATGAAAAAATATCCGGTCGTCGCCTATCCCAAGAAATACGTCTACCAGAAAGCGTGGTTTTTGAAGCCGGCCGATGACCCCGACACGGTGGAGATTGTAAAAGGTCCAAACATAAAGCCGTTCCCGCAGTTTGGCGCTTTGGACGCGCATATCGAAGGAGAAGTGCTTCTCAAACTCGGCGATAATATCAGCACCGACATCATCATGCCCGCGGGAAACCGGGTATTGCCGTTTCGGAGCAACATTCCGGCCATCAGTGAATTCGTTTTCTCCGTTGTCGACGAGAATTTTGCTAAACGAGCGAAGGAGAAAGGTGGCGGGGTGGTTATCGGCGGGGAAAACTACGGACAGGGTTCGTCCCGGGAACACGCGGCGCTCGCGCCCCGTTATCTGGGCGTACGAGCCAAGATAGTCAAGAGCATCGCGAGAATTCACAAGTCCAATCTCATTAACTTTGGGATAGTCCCCCTCATCTTTAAGGACAAAAGCGATTACGATGCCGTCGCACCGGGGGACCGGGCGCGTATCCCGGACATCAGAAAACTCATCGAGCAGGGCGCAACCGAGATTTTCGTCGAGGTCGGAGGAAGGCGAATACCGACCGTGCTCGACGTTTCCGACCGCCAGCGTAAGATCCTGCTGGCGGGTGGCATGCTGAATTTGGCACGACAGGGGTGACGTGAAGAAGTCACTGCCGCCGACATAGACCGGTTCTTTGATTTTCTGATATATGCAATTAAGCGGTTAGGAGGACATGACACATGGGAAACGTGACTTTTTCAAAAGGACTGGAAGGGGTTATGGCCGCTTCCAGCGCTATCTGCAAGATCGACGGTAATGCAGGAAAACTATATTACCGGGGATACTCGATTGAGGACCTGGCGCGTTACTCTTCCTTTGAAGAGGTAACCTATTTGTTATTGAATGAGCATTACCTTCCAGGACCGAGCTTACGGAGTTTCAAGCGTTGATGCGTAGGAGCAGGGATCTCGATCCTCAATTCTGGAGATGATAAAGAATTTTCCGCCTGAGGGAAAGCCCATGGAGCTCATGCAGGCGGTTGTCTCCTACCTGAGCGGCTATGTCCAACACAAGATCCACCACTCCGCATTGTGCGATTGCCGCACCACCTTGCACCAGGTCGTTCAACTTGCCAGCGTCGTGGCCACCTACCAAAGATTCAAAGAAGGGAAGGGATATGTTAAGCCGGATCTCACCTTATCACACGGCGGAAATTTTCTTTATATGATGCGCGGGAAAAAACCCGATGAAGATGAGGATAGAATCATGGACGTCTGCTTGCTCCTGCATGCGGAACACGGCTTCAACGCCTCCACCTTCACCGCGCGGGTGGTCGCTTCGACCATCGCGACCTGTTACAGCAGCATTGCGTCCGCCATCGGGGCGCTGTCCGGTTCTCTCCATGGCGGGGCCAATGAAGCGGTTTTGAAGATGCTGGCTGAGATCGGAACTGTTAACAATGTTGACGCCTGGTTTGCAAAAACCATGGAAAAAAAGCAGAAGGTCATGGGCTATGGCCATCGGGTATACAAAACAAAAGATCCCCGCGCCATTATTATAGAAGGATTTTTGAAGGATCTCTCCGAGAAAAAGAATGATTTTAGCGATCTCAACATTTTAAAAAAACTGGAGTCCGCAGCAGGAGTAGTTTTGGGATCGCGGGATGATCCGGTGAGTCCCAACGTCGATTTTTTCTCCGGCTCGGTGTTCAAGCTTCTCGGCATTCCGACCTATTTGTTTACCCCCATCTTCGCGATCGGCAGGGTAGCGGGATGGCTTGCTCATATCCTGGAACAGCGCACGGATAACCGTCTCTACCGGCCGGAGAGTCTCTACCACGGTCCCGATGCGAGGTCGTATGTGCTGATCGATCAGAGACCATGATAGGATCCAACTTCGCCATTAAAACTATTATAGTATTAATAGTTAGAACGCTGGATTGACAAAGGGCATGGCGAAATTAAATTTTATCTCAGTATCAGGTTGGTTTTCCTACACCGAGAAAACCGAGTAAGAACGACTGCGTAGTGTTCCAACCGTGCGTGCGCTTCACTCGGTCGTGGATGAAACAAGGTGAGGGCCGTCCTGGTATGGCAACCGGTAATTAAAAAGGCCCGGAACGGAACAACATGAAAATCCCCGAGATCCTGTTAATCGAGACGCTTCATCAACCCGGCAGCCTGGCGAGGGTGCTGACGGTAATCGGAGACTGCGGTCTGGTGATCGAAGATTTGAATGCCATACGCCGCAACGAGGAACGAACGGTTTGGGAGATTGCCCTGGATCTGGATGCCGCCGACGAACACAACCTGTTCGAGCATATTAAGGCACTACCCAACGCGAGCGTGCTGGGTAAATCAGACCGCGTGTTTAACCGGCATATCGGCGGCAAGATCCAAATGGTGTCGCGCGCGCCCGTCGGCTTCATTGCAGGAGCTGCGCGACATTTACACTCCCGGCGTGGCGAGAGTATGCCTGGCGATTCAGGACGACCCGACACTCGTTCGGCGCTACACCAATATCGATCGCACCGTGGCCATCATCACCAACGGCACGGCGATTTTGGGGCTTGGCGATATTGGCCCGGTGGCCGGCTTGCCGGTCATGGAAGGCAAAGCCGCCCTCATGGCCAAGTTGAGCGATCTGTCCGGTATTCCGATTCTGATAAAGGAAAAGGACCCGCAACGCCTGATTGAGGTTATCGCCGCCATCGCGCCGTCGTTCGGCGCTATCCAACTGGAGGACATCGCCGCGCCGGCCTGCTTTGAAGTCGAGGAGGGGTTGCGCCGCCGGCTCAACCAGCCGGTGCTCCATGACGATCAACATGGCACGGCTGTGGTTACCCTTGCCGCGCTGGAAAGCGCCGTGAGCCGTTTGGGTCTCGATATACGTGAAAGCATTGTCGGTCAGATCGGCTTGGGCGCAGCGGGCATCGGCATCGCCCGGCTGCTTCTGGCCTATGGCGTGCGGAAGCTTTTGGGTGTCGATATCAACCAGAAGGCCATTGACCGATTGGAATCGCTGGGCGGCGAACGCAGCGATCTGGAAAGCATCATGAAAAAAGCCGATGTGATTATCGCCACGACCGGCCGACCGGGCCTGATCAAGCCGGACATGGTGCGGAAAGGCCAGCTTATTCTCGCCTTGTCGAATCCCGATCCCGAAATCGAACCAGTGGATGCCATTCAACGCGGCGCCGTCTTCGCGGCCGACGGCAAGAGTATCAACAACGTACTTGGTTTTCCGGGACTCTTCCGGGGAGTCCTGGATGCGGGGGCGAAGGCCTTTACCGACGACATGCTGTTCGCCGCGGCCCGAGCCATTTCCAACGCGGCGCCCGCCGGCGAGCTCGTGCCGCAACCACTCGACCGCAGGGTACACTTTGCTGTTGCCCAAGCGGTATGCGAGGCTGCCAGGGGAAGCGGTAAATCGCCGCCTGCGTAGTTCGCGAGGAGTAACCCATGAGCCCAGAGAGACAGGACAACGGCATAACGATAACAGCGCCTTTGACTGACTCATTCAAAACCATACTCACCCCCAAAGCGCTGTCGTTTGTCGCCTCCCTCGCGCGGGAGTTTGAAGATCGCCGTCAAGGCCTCTTGAAGCGGAGACTGGAGGTGCAGGCTGCCATTGACGACGGGAAATTTCCGGATTTTCTGGAAGAGACAAGAGAAATTCGGGAAAGCGAATGGAAAGCGGCGCCGATTCCGGCTGACTTGCAGGACCGGCGAGTGGAAATTACCGGCCCGGTGGATCGCAAAATGGTGATCAATGCCTTGAATTCCGGGTCTAAGACCTACATGGCCGATTTTGAGGACTCCCATACCCCAACCTGGGACAACAATATTGACGGCCAAATAAATCTTAGGGACGCCGTCAACGGAACCATCCAATTTGTTTCGCCGGAAGGAAAAGAGTATCGCCTGGAAAAGAATCGGGCGACGCTGATTGTGCGTCCGCGCGGATGGCATTTACTCGAAAAACACCTCGAGGTGGACGGCAGGCCGGTTGCGGGCGCCATCTTCGATTTCGGGCTTTTTTTCTTTCATAACGCGAAAAATCTCATCAAGCAGGGAAGCGGTCCTTACTTTTATCTGCCCAAACTCGAAAGCCACACCGAGGCGCGCCTCTGGAACGATATATTCGTGCGGGCGGAGAAGCTGCTTGATATTCCCCGCGGCAGTATCAAGGCAACAGTGTTGATCGAAACCATCCTGGCGTCCTTTGAAATCGACGAGATCATCTACGAGCTCAGGGATCACATGGCCGGGTTAAACTGCGGCCGCTGGGATTATATTTTTAGCTTTATTAAGCGCTTCAAAAACGTGCCGGAATACATTTTTCCCGATCGCGCTCAGATAACCATGACCCGGCCCTGTATGCGCTCCTACGCACAATTGGTCATCAAGACCTGCCATCGTCGGGGGGTGCACGCCATCGGCGGCATGGCCGCGCAGATCCCCATCAAGGACGACCTCCAGGCGAATGAGCTGGCCCTACAGAAAGTCCGCGACGATAAAATCCGCGAGGCACATGACGGCCATGACGGCACATGGGTGGCCCATCCTGGGTTGGTGGCCGTGGCCAAGGCCGAGTTTGACCGACTCATGCCGACGCCCAACCAGATACACCGGTTACGCGAGGACGTACGCGTCACGGCGAAAGACTTGCTGGAACTACCCGGGGGAACCATTACGGAAGGCGGCCTGCGCAACAATGTCAGCGTCGCCATTCAATATATGGCCTCCTGGCTCTCCGGAACCGGTTGCGTTCCCATCAATCATCTGATGGAAGACGCCGCCACGGCCGAAATCTCACGCACGCAGTTGTGGCAGTGGGTGCACCATCCCAAGGGCGTGTTGGACGACGGTTGCAAGGTCACCGTTGAGCTTTTCCGTCGGGTTGAAGAAGAGGAACTGGAAAAAATCAGGAACGCAGTCGGCGCCAGGCAGTTTGAAGGCGGTAATTACGAAAACGCGGCCCGCTTGTTGGGCGAAATCATCATCAACGATGAACTGGAAGAGTTTTTGACGTTGAAGGCGTACGATCAGTTGGATTAAGAGCTGTATCGGGTATAGTTTCGCAATACGGTCATGATAGCAACTATTCAAGGAGAGAGGTAACGCTATGAACAAAAATATAGAGGAAAAGGCAATCGAGCTCGAAAAGCGCATCTCATGCCATCATATCGACAACGGAGAGATCAAGGATCTGGAGCAGAGCTGGAAAACCGATCCGCGCTGGAAAGGAATACAGCGGCCGTACACGGCAAGCGATGTCCTGAATTTGAGGGGCACGTTACAGGTGGAGCACACGTTTGCGGATGCGGGCGCCAAACGCTTGTGGCGTCTCATTCACTCTGAGGACTACGTTCCCGCGCTTGGAGCATTGACCGGAAACCAGGCCGTGCAGCAGGTCGAAGCGGGGTTGAAAGCCATTTATGTGAGCGGATGGCAAGTGGCGGCCGACAACAACACAGCCGGACAGATGTATCCGGATCAGAGCTTGTATCCAGCCGATAGTGTTCCTAACGTGGTACGGCGCATCAACAACGCGCTGCAGCGCGCGGATCAGATCCAGGTTTTGGATTGCCGGGAAAGCGGACCGTACTGGTTTGCGCCGGTCGTCGCCGACGCCGAGGCCGGTTTCGGCGGACCGTTGAACGCTTTTGAAATAATGAAATCGATGATCGAGGCCGGGGCGGCCGGTGTCCATTTCGAAGATCAATTGGCTTCCGCAAAAAAATGTGGCCACCTGGGGGGTAAGGTCCTCGTACCTACCAGTGAATTTATCGTCAAGTTGATATCCGCTCGACTTGCCGCCGATATCTGCGGCGTGCCCACGGTGCTGATCGGCCGCACGGATGCCGACGCTGCCAAATTGGTCACGAGCGATATCGATGAGCGCGATCGCCCCTTCATAATCGGCTCCAAACGTTCGGAAGAGGGTTTTTATTGGGTCAAACCCGGTGTTGAGGCTGCTATCGCCCGCGGTTTAGCTTACGCGCCATACGCCGACATGATTTGGTGCGAGACGAACGACCCGGATATGCAACAGGCCAAACAATTTGCCGAAGGGATCCACAAGCACTTTCCCGACAAGCCCTTAGCATACAATTGTTCTCCATCGTTCAACTGGAAAGCAAATATGGATGATGCTGCGCTCAAATCCTTTCAACGGGAACTGGGCGCCATGGGCTATAAATTCCAGTTCGTTACCCTGGCGGGGTTCCATGCTCTCAATTTGGGCATGTTTGATCTCGCCAGCAGCTACCGCAAGGAAGGCATGAAAGCCTATTCCCGTTTCCAACAGGAAGAATTCAAACACGGAAAAGAAGAAGGGTACATGGCTATCACCCATCAGAAATTCGTCGGGGTTGGCTACTTTGATCGGGTGATGGAAACTGTCAGCGGTGGGAAGAGCTCCGTCGGCGCGATGAAGGATTCGACGGAACGAGCGCAATTTTAATCGCGGTTACGCTCAATCAGGCAGCGCGCCGAACGTTCCTTCAAACAGTTCGCGGATGGCCTTTTGGGCGGCCTCGTTGGGTTGGCGGGTGCCGGTGCCGGTAAACCGAGTGTGGGAAATCACCGGGGTTGGCACGGCCACCCAAGCATTGGTGTGCCAGTGGTGCCAGGCTCCGCGGTCCTGGTCGAAGACATAGATGGGTTTATCCCAATGTCGGGCGAGCTCTACCGCCCAGCCGGTGCCGCCGCGGACGGTCGAATCCTGTTGTATCACGCCGACGGCAAAAACTTCTCCCGCGGACTGCACCTGGTGCCAGATCGATTGCAGCACCTTGCGGAATTCCGGGGTCCGCGGATATGTACGGTGCATGTGCAAAACCAGATAGGCCAGAGAGACATCTCCCTGGTGGAGTTCGGCCTCATTAAGCTTGACGATACCACGAGATCGGACGATTTCGTGGCCCTCAAATGAGAAATTGATCTCTTGCACCCCATAACGTTCGGCCCAGGTGCCAAATGCGGCTTCGCTGCCGTAGGCGCCGCCTGAAAGCAGCGTATAGGCGCTGGGTGAGGGTCGCTCGGCCGCATCCACCGGCCGAAGCGTACTGGTTGCGAAAACCAGTGATCGTTGACCTGAGCTCGGCCCGTTCAAATACCGAACACTCATGCGCTCGCCCTGAGGGTTGAGCAACAAGGTCATGTCAATATGAGCGGCAACCGGTCCGCAGGGCGGCGGTATCTGGTCGTCTTGGCAGCTGCTGTCCTGGAACGTCACAGCCGTAAGCCAAAGCTTAGCCCGTTCGCGCACCAGATCCTTCAATTCCGATAAGATGCTCGCCACTTCGTCGGGCGGACCTTCCCAGTCGAAGCCGTCCACCAGAATGCAGGTCGGCTTAAACCCGATCGCCTGCTCGAAGGTCTGTATGACCTCCCGTAACCGGGCCGGCGTCAGCCGGTGGTCGGAGAAGGTTTTTATGACGCGATTGTGCCTCAATGAGGTTCTCATCATTTCGCGCTGTTCAAACGACGTATCGTTAAAAAGGTCGGCAACCATCGAATCGTAGCGCGAGCGCACCTGGTCGAGATGTTGCCCCAAGGCGATGTGCAAAACGGTGTGAGCGTTTTGAAGCTCCTCAAGACCGAGCCGAACCAAGAAGGCTGTTTTGCCGACTCCCGCCCGAGCCATGACGACCCCGAGACGCCCGATCGCCAGATCTTCGGGGAGGAGCTTGCTTGAAAAACGCGACGACTCCTGTTGGCGGCTTCCGTTGTGGCCCATGGGGTATCCCTCACTTTTTTCCCGCGTGGGAAAGTTTTCTTTTCCTGAAACTTGTTGACGAGCTCTTCCTCAACGGCGTCTGGAACCGGTAGGTAGCGTGAGAACTCCATGGTGAACTCGGCCTTACCTTGCGTAGCCGAGCGCAGCACGGTAGCGTAGCCAAACATCTCGGCAAGCGGCACTTCGGCCTCGATTTGGGTGCAGCCGGTGTCTTCTTGTGAGCCGATAATCATCCCCCGGCGCTGCATGAGCGTTCCCAACACCCCGCCTGAGAATTCAGGCGGCCCCTCAACCACCACCCGCATGATGGGTTCGAGGATCTGGGGACCGGCGCGAAGATAGGCATCTCGCCACGCCCCGCGCGCTGCCTCCTGGAACGCGATGTCGGAGGAATCCACCGCGTGCGCGTTGCCGTCGTTGACCGTAACTCGCACATTGACGACCGGAAAGCCGATCTTTAGGCCTTTCGCCAGGATTGACTTAAACCCTTTTTCAACGGAAGCGATGAATTGCCGGGGGATGTTTCCGCCCACCACGCTGTTGACAAATTCAAAGTCGCCGTCGGGGTAGGGCTCGATGGAGCCTATCACGCGTCCGTACTGCCCGGCCCCGCCGGTTTGTTTCTATGGGTGTAGTCGAAGGCAGCGTGCTTTGAGACCGTCTCGCGGTAGGCCACCTGCGGTGCCGATGTGGTTACGAGCGCGTTGTATTCGCGCTTCATCCGCTCGACATACACATCGAGATGCAGTTCGCCCATGCCGCGAATAATGGTCTCGCCCGATTGGGCGTCCACCTGGGTATGGAACGTGGGATCTTCCTTTACGAACCGCCGCAGCGCCTTGGACATGTTTATTTCGGACTTGGCGTCGACTGGTTTTATCGACAGCGAGATGACCGGGTCGGGAACATGAATGGACGTCATCGCGACCTCGATC
Organism: uncultured delta proteobacterium; assembly: GCA_963754925.1. Taxonomy (GTDB): domain Bacteria; phylum Myxococcota; class B64-G9; order B64-G9; family B64-G9; genus CAVWHX01. Next base: position 63,105 of record CAVWHX010000003.1, on the reverse strand, counting down.
GATCCATCGGTAAAACTATCTCCCGAGGCGCAGTCGATGCCGAACATGGCGACGATGTCGCCGGCGGAAGCTTCCTGGATGTCCTCCATTTCATCCGCATGCAAGCGCACCAACCGGCCGATCTTGTGTTTCTTGCCGGTGCGAACGTTGAAGATAGTCTGATCGCGTCGCAAACAACCTTGGTACACGCGCACGTAGGTTAGTTGACCGTAGCGACCGTCCTCGAGCTTGAACGCTAGCGCAACGGTCGGCTGGTCTGGATCATTCGAGAGAATAATCGGCTCGTCGTTTTTACTCATGTCGACAGCCTGGTTAGTGACTTCGGTCGGGTTGGGTAAATACCAAACAATTGCATCCAGGATGGGCTGGACCGCTTTGTTTTTGTAAGCAGAAGCCACGAGCACGGGGACGATCTGGTTTGCAATGGTGCCCGCGCGTATTGCCTGGCGAATGAGCGAAGCGGTGAGGCGCTCCTCCAGAATCGCCTCGGTTAACTCGTCCGAGAACATTGAAACGGCATCGAGCATTTCTTCCCGGGCGGATTGGGCCGAGTGCAGTAAATCGGCCGATATTGGTTCGCGGGTGATATCACTGCCCAACGCCCCGCCAAACCGAATGATCTGCATTTCGATCAGGTCGATGATGCCCTCAAATTTGTCCTCGATACCGAGCGGCAATTGGAGCAGCACCGGGTTAGTGCCGAGTTTTTCGCGTAGTTGATCGCGAACCTTGAGCGGATTGGCGCCGGTGCGATCGCATTTATTGATCAGGGCCAGGCGCGGAACATTATAGCGTCGCATCTGACGATCGACGGTTAACGATTGACTTTGTACGCCGCCGACCGCGCACAGGACCAGGACCGCGCCGTCGAGGACGCGCAGGGAGCGTTCGACCTCGATGGTAAAGTCGACGTGGCCGGGTGTGTCGATGACGTTGATGTGGTGGTCGAGCCATTGGCAATAGGTGGCGGCACTGGAAATGGTAATCCCGCGCTCGCGCTCGAGCTCCATGGAATCCATGGTTGCGCCGATGCCGTCCGCGCCTTTAACCTCGTGGATCGCGTGAATACGCCCGGTGTAGTATAAGATGCGTTCGGTCAGAGTGGTTTTGCCGCTGTCTATGTGAGCGAAGATGCCGATGTTTCTGATGTTATTGATGTCTGTAGGCACTGCACATTCTCCAAACCAATCAAACAAAGCGGCACACCACTACGTGAATTGAAGGCGGAGGTCAAGGAAATTCTGCAAAAAATCGTACCGATCGCAGGAAAGCTTTTTTCCACGGAAGAGATGTGGTAACCAAGATAACGAAGGAAAGCGAGGAACCGGTTTCCATGTATTCTCGTCCGACGATTTTGAGTTTGTATGAGGTGAACGAAACACCAACTCCCGAGCGTTGTCAAATAGTACCGGCCATCGGATTGCCCGAAGAGGGGCGTTTGTCTATAGCCCGTGCCCGAGTAAAGCCAGGCGAGACCACGGTGTGGCATCTTCTAGAGGGAATAACCGAAATATATATAATTTTTTCAGGCCAGGGCACCGTTGAAGTCGGAGAGCGTCCTCCCGAGAAGGTCAATCCCGGCCAATTGGTGATTATTCCCCCAGGAACCCGCCAGCGTATCAAGGCGCTTGGCAAGAATGATTTAGTATTCTTTTGCGTCTGTAGCCCAAGCTTTGAGCCAAGCCGTTACCGGTCCTTGGAGTGACGTCTAAAAGCGATGTGAACGCCACCCATTATAGGCATTCAGCGAACACATGAAAATATTAGCTATGGTTATCTTTTTTGCCGTTTTTTTTACCATTTATGGAAGCGCCAATTACTATGTCTTCCTCAGGGGCTGGCAGGCGTTACCGAGCGGCTCTCAATTAAAAATCCCCTACCTTGGCATCTTTCTCTTTTTTGCTCTTTCATACATCGCCGGTCGGATTATTGGGAGATTCACCGTCTCCGGCCTCAGCCACTGGCTGACCTGGATAGGCTCTTTCTGGTTTGGTATCATTTTATATCTATTTCTTATTGTTATTGTGGTGGATCTCCTTCGATTGAGTAATCACTTTTTTAATTGGTTCCCTATTTGGATTACCGCGAACATTGATCGAACCAAGCAACTAACAGCACTGGCTGCAATTACGACTACATCGATAGTGATGGTTATTGGATATATTAATGCGCTTCATCCACGGATTCGACACGTCGATATAAACGTCCAGACAGCGGATGAGAGGCGTGAGTCTCTCACTATTGCGTTGGTGACCGACATTCATTTAGGCACCATCATTCAAAACTCTCGTCTTGCGCATATGGTTGACTTAATAAATGGTCTGCGCCCGGATATTGTTTTACTTGCTGGTGATATTATCGACGAGGATGTCAGACCGGTTGTTGAAGAAAATATGGGGGAGACATTGAAAAATATTCGCTCCCGTTATGGAACGTTCGCGGTAACCGGCAACCATGAATATTATGGCGGCGTAGAAGAGTCGGTTCGCTATTTGACCGATCATGGGGTGACGGTATTACGCGACACCGCAATTACCATCGATGATCGTTTTGTTCTGGTTGGCAGGGAAGACCGCACGTTCACCCAAATGACCGGCCGAAAGAGAAAACCCTTGGAGCAGATTCTTGCCGGAGTGAACAAGAACTTACCTATTGTGCTGATGGATCATCAACCACTAGGTCTTGATCAGGCGATTCGAAATAAGGTAGACCTCCAAGTATCGGGCCATACGCATAATGGTCAGCTCTGGCCTATACAGTTCATAACCCGTATGATCTTTGATATAAGTTGGGGATACCGGAGATTTGGTAATACTAATTTTTATGTATCCTGTGGCTATGGCACTTGGGGACCACCGGTGAGGCTGGGGAGTCAACCCGAGGTAGTGCAGATAACCATGCACTTTGTTTCAGATGCGCAGGCGAAGGAAACTCAAGAGAAAGCAACCAATTAGAATTTAATTACCAAGGCATTCATCTCGGGTTGACCCGCCATCGCTATCTCCTCGATAATGTTAGACAAAGAACGAACCTGTCTTTCGTAGGGGTATGCGCTTGATCTCTTAAAATCTTGCCGGTAACTTCAGGGCGCTTTGACTTGAGCGTTCATTCGGAGTAAACTTAGTATTATCGGTGGGGGCGTTCTGAGAGAGGTGATAGGTATGACGAACGCCGATGGAAGACTCCCGCTCGTGTTTCCTCCCAAGCTCCCGATACCTGCCGGCACAAGCCCCTTCCATATCAAAGGTAGCGCCTATACCGGACTGCGGGACCGCCAGGCGAATCTGGTGCCTGGTGGGCTTAAGCAGGTCTTGAAGTTCATTGACGATCCCGCTGCCCGGGAGTTCCTGAGCCAGAAGTTCATGCCGAGCGGATGGTACGACTACCTGCCGGTGCTGCTTCTCGTCGGAGGAGCAGTTGCCGCCACGGGGCGTTCGGCCGAGGATTTGGTAACCGCGGGCGCCATTTTGCATGCCGAGCAGGATCTGAGCGGCGTGTACCGGGTACTTCTGTTCTTCACCTCCCCCGAAGCGGCCATACGCCGCATGCCGGTAATTCATCAGCAGTATTTCGATTTCGGCAACACCGACGCGCGCATTGTTGGCAGGGGTGTCGCCGAGTCAGTCATCTTCGGCTGTCCCGCCATCGTCGCACCATTTTTCCAGCTGTACGTGAGCGAGTTCGTGCACCGGCTCATAGTCCTTGCGGGAGGAAAGAATCCGCGGGGGGAGTGGGCCGTGCCCGAACCAGACGGCGAGAAGGCCGGCATCCCACTCGTTCAGATGCGCGTGCGGACTACCTGGAGCCGATGACGGCTTGAACACGGTTGTCGTTTGCGCTATCACAGATTTGTGAAACGGGGAAGTGGTCGAAGGGGCAACCGTGTTCCCTCGGTTAGGTGATTTCTGTTTGGCCTTTTACCATCATTGACTCGCACGGGGATTGAGAGTTAGCGTGGTCCTCGACATTCGCAGGTGCCGTGGGAACTGTGGGGTAAAAAGGAATAACCATTGCGTCAAAATTTCCATTTATTTCCACCGCCCGCACGAGACCGCCGCAATAAACCTTTGGCGCAGGGGAATGGTTTCGTGAAGGTATCCCGTCTCATTCTGATTGGTCTTAGCATTGGTTTCGCATTTATATCGCTCCTGCCGCCGAGGCTTCAGGCTGCGCCGAACGATCTTTCGAGCCCACCTCCCAAAGATCCTTCCAAACGCGCCAAGCATACTCTTCCCAAGAAACCCGACGCCGACCAGGCGTGCCTGGACTGCCACGCCGATAAGGACATCCAACCGGTCACGGATCGGGGCAAAACCCTCAAGCTCCAGGTGGAAGCCAACGCCCTGGTGGGTTCAGTGCACGAGCAACTCGCCTGCACCGACTGCCACGGCGGAGCCAAGACCTTCGACGACGCCCCCCACAACGACGGCAATCGCCTGACCCTGATGTGTAATCAATGCCATGAACAGGCTGAAAAGGAGTACTCTGCAGGAGTACACGGTGAGGCCTTCCGGAGCGGCACGGTGACCAACGCTCCCTACTGCAACGACTGCCACGGCGGCCATCGGATCGTTCCGCTCGGGTCCAAGGACTCGCTTCTCTCTCCGCTGAACCAACCGCAGACCTGCGGCAGGTGCCATGCCAACGACCTTCTGGTCCCGGAAGGCGGTATCACCAAGCGCCGGCTTATCGAACGATACTACTCCAGCGTTCATTGGCAGGGAGTGAAGGAAGGCAAGCCGGCGGCAACCTGTGCCGATTGCCACGGACGGCACACGGTGCTACGTTCGGCCGACCCGGAATCGCGCGTTAACCGCCGGGGCCTCTTGGTGACCTGCGCTCAGTGCCACGCAGACGTTGTCCAGATATTCAGCGAGGGCTCGCACGGCCGGGCGCTCCTGCACGGCAACCTCGACGTTCCCACCTGCACCACCTGCCACGGCGACCACGACGTCATGTCGCTTCGAACTCAGCCGGGGATGCACCGCAACTTCGCCGGCACCGAAATCTGCATTTGGTGCCACGGCAACGCGCGCATGATGGCCCGTTACGCCTTGGACACCTCGCCGGTTGAGAGCTATATGCGCGACTTCCACGGACTGACACAGCGCGGCACCGCCGGCACCTCTGCCACCTGCGCCGACTGCCATGACGCCCACCACTCTTTGCCCTCTTCACACCCGCAATCGCGTATGAACTTATCCAACCGCGGAACCACCTGCGGCCGTTGCCACGGACAGACGAGCGAGTCCTTCATTATGAGCTTCACCCACAAGACCAAGTCATTAGATCAGGGTGGAGATATCAAACAGATCGTCATCCTTATCTACCTGTTCCTGATTTTCGCAATCATCGGCGCAATGCTGCTGCACAACCTGGTCATCTGGAGCCATGCACTGCGCCGGAAGTTCCATTATCAAAAGCAGCATCCCCGGATTGTGCGGCTCAACCGTTTCGAGAGGTTCTGGCACTGGATCCTGCTGCTGACCTTCTTCGTACTGGTCTTCTCGGGTTTTGCCCTGAAGTACCCGGAGTCGATCTTTTTCACCTGGGCGTATGCGCTGGGCATGACCGAGGGCATCCGCGGCTTCATCCACCGCTTTGCGGCCGTGGTGCTGCTGGCGAACTTCATGGCTTTCTTCGTCTACCAGCTGTTCAGCAGGCAGGGGAAGAACTGGATCATCCCCATGATGCCGCGCCCGCGCGACTTCGAAGAGTTCATAGCGACCATGAAGTATTACGCCGGCTGGAGCACGGCGCGACCTCGCTACGCCGTGTTCAACTATGCCGAGAAGGCGGAATATTGGGCCCTCCTCTGGGGCACCGTAATCATGGCACTTACGGGATTTATCCTTTGGTTCCCCAAATCCTTTCCGAGTAGCTGGCCTGCCTGGTTGATCGAGGTCTCCCGAACCATCCATTTTTACGAAGCGGTGCTAGCCACCCTGTCCATCGTCGTCTGGCACTTCTTTCACACCATCTATCGGCATGAGGAGTACCCGATGGACACTTCCTGGCTGACCGGCGTGCTCACCGAAGAGGAGGCGCAGCAGCGCTTCTCCGATGAGGCCATCAACCTTCAGCTTCCCCTGCCCGCGAAGTTGCCCCCTGATCTGGGCGTTCCAGAGAAGCCGACCTGGGCGCACGATTCCCCCGATGAGACCACATCCACGCCAGCCCCTCCTAAGCCGCCCAAGGACACCTAACCGTGATGCTGGGACGACGGCCCGGAGACTCACTTCCTGCTCCAATACCTGACATCGTGTACAAACCGCAACGTATTCATTAAAGCTCGTAGCCTGGTTGTTCTATCTTCGGGAAAAAAGATAGTGTAAGGAGAGGTGTGGTTACCAGAAAGTATAATATGTTAACAATATAATACAGCCATTGACTTGAAGATGAAATACGAGCTACTTTAAGCCCCGATTAGCGAAGTGATAGATGGCCCCATAAGGAGCAAAACAAATAAAAATAATGGGTTAAAACCCCTATACTTTTTCGGTCGATCTGGTAAAAAATAAGATAGAGATAAGAGGCTGCTATTAATGTTTCTGTTGGTCAGAGTTCATACCGATCAGGTAGTTCCTCTAGCTAGGAAGCGCGTTCAACAAGCAAGTCTGGACTGGGCTCCCTGCCTTGGGAGGGGGGGCAACGGTGCCCACCGAACAGTGGTCAGTGGTCTGTTTGAAGAATACCGATGAGACCTTATGTCGGAGGTGAGTAATGGAGCCCCTTGATGAAAAATTTAACCGTGGATGTCCCCAAACCAGAACGGTACCGGCCAATTGCAAAACTTGGTTCCGGTGGGATGGCTGATGTGTTTCTTGGGGTTCAACTCGGCGAGCAAGGCTTTGAGCGGTTGTTGGTGATAAAAATGATTCACGCACAAGGACTTAAAAACGACAGCGCCATCCAAATGTTCATCGATGAGGCGCGGGTCATCGCCTCGCTCGATCACCCACATATCGTTAAAGTGTACGATCTTAGTAGAGTTAACGACCAAATTTGCATCACTATGGAGTACATTGATGGCGAGAATATCGACTATATGTTGCGGGCGCTCAAGAATGCTAAGAAGACTTTTCCACTGCCAATTATTTCTAAGCTGGTGATTGAAGCGGCAGAAGCATTGCATTACGCTCATACGGTAAAGGCACCGGATGGAAAATCCCTTAATCTGGTGCACCGGGACATCGGCGCTCAAAACCTCATGATCGATAGTCAGGGTTACCTCAAAGTGATCGACTTTGGGATTGCTAAGTCCACGGTTCAGACCGAATTTACTCTCCCTGGGTTAATTAAAGGGAAACTCTCATATTTGGCGCCAGATGTTTTCAAATTCAAGGACATTGATGGACGGGTTGATCTGTATGCTTTAGGGCTCGTGCTGTATGAATTGATAACGATGAAGCGGCCATTTTCTTTTACCTCAGGAAACGTCGATGCCGGAAATCATCAACAGCATTCTTCAAGATTCGATCCCATCGCCGGCTGAATTCAATCCTTCTGTGCCACCGGAATTAGAGGCGATTGTCTACAAAGCTACCGATAAAAACAGAGACAGACGTTACCAGACAGGCGAAGATTTCGCCCGCGCACTGTATGAGTTTGCTGACAAGCACGAAGGAATAGCCTCGACGATGGAGGTCAAGAATTGGTATCAAAGCGAATTCAGACAGCGCATCGAACAGCGCCGTAAGTTCGAACAACTGGTTCAAGAAAAGGCCGACCGGATCAAGAAAAAGACATCTAATTCAGGGATTATTTCTCTTCCGTCGACGCTGGATTCTCCAGAGAAACCCGTTGCGTCGACTGAAAGGCCAACCACGGTTCAGCCGGTTGGGCCGATTATAGCTTCGAAACACACCAATCCTTACCTGACGTTAGCGGTGGCTTTTCTTTTATTTATCGGTGGGATGATAGTTATCCACCAACTCTTTTTGAAGAATGATCAAGCCCCGATCCCCCAACCACCGATTGATACGAAACCTATACCATCTGGTATTGCTGCTGCTCCCCCTTCTGTCGCCGGTGACTCGTCTCTCTCACATTCTGCAGCGCCCGTGAGAACCCCGTCGGTAGTCAAGAACGGACTTAACCCGAACCCAGTGCCGGAAGCCGAGGGTCATGGTGTTGTTGCTGGCATCGAAAAACCAACAGGAATATCTCAAGCCGCGGCAGAAAAAACAAAAGCTTCCGAACGCGAATGTGAAAAGGCCAATCTATCAACCCCCTCCCCGGAGGAGGCCGGTTGTTGAAACGGACGATGCCAATGTTGAATACCTTGACGACACGTCACATTCAGAGGAACCCGCCGATAAGCAATCAATATCAGGTCCTGCCGGTATTATCGGTGCCGCGGTGGCTCAACCAAAACCTGCTGAAACAGCGGTGTCTGATTCCAGTGCCGCAATAACCGAACCGCCCAAGAAGGATATCGCCGCTACAACGAGTGATACATCAACGGCTGGCAACACCAATAAACATGGTACGCCATCTGCTTCCAGTCAGCCGGCGAATGAACCCAAAAAACCGGTCACGGTCGCGACTATCAATCTCCTGAGCGGTAGCGGTAGTTGGACTGGAGAGCAAGTGGCAACGTATGGCTGCACGTATTGCCATGCTATGGATTGGAAGAAAAAGACTAAGACCCAGTGGGTACGTTTCATATCCCGGGGGTCTCACAATCAGCATCGAGATCTAAAATTGTATTTCTCTGATGGGGAACTAACCAAGTTGATTGAGTATATCTCGTCGAAAGAAGAAAGAAAAAGGGAAGTGGTATCGCGGGCATGCCGCTCTGATCTTCGTTTACGACAGGTATAAGGAAGGGAACTATGACAAAAAAATGGTCGAACCGAATCGTTTTTGCTGGGGCGTTCACAATTATCGCACTCTCGCTTCCGATAGTTAGTAGAGGGGCTGATCAACGGAACGCCGATGAAACTTTTGTTAACCAACCCAAACCCAGTAGCACGTTAGATTCAGACCTGCAAAAAAGGCTCGAACAGATTGATAATGACATCGAGGAGATAATTGGCGAACAGGACAAGATTAGAGAGAAATTGAGTCGAGACCGTATGGATTGGTCCGGGGCGCTTCGGGTCACCTGCAACAACTTTCATCTCAGAGACAACAGTCCGTTATTTGCACCGATAGACGTCGTGGATCAAAATGGCAATTTTGTCAAACTAATCCAAAGTCAGAATATCGATAAATCGTACGGCAGCGCCTGGACCATGAGATTGCGCCTCACCATGGAATACGAGATTGTCGAAGGTTTGCGTTTTTACGGACAGATTATTACTTATAAATACTTAAACTTATCGGAAACCAATCCGTATCTGCTCGATATGGAAATCACCCGTTATCCGCTCGATGCTGGTTTACGCATCGAACGCGCCTTTTTCGAGTGGCGGCCCATAAAATGGTTCGGCATTTCGGCCGGAAGAGTCTCGTCACCAGAAGGTCCCCCGGCTGAGTTGAAAGAAAACACCATACGCAACGCGACCTGGGGGGTGCAAATGGTCGAGGCTGACATGGAAGGTATTGGTTTCGGTATTGGGTGGTCAGACACCGATTTGTTTCGCTTTGCCTATCTACCGTTTGCTAATTTTGCAGGCGCGCGCATCGATATGGACAATAATCTATTTACCAATGACGGGTTCCAGGAATTCAATGCGTTCGCCGGTGTGTTAGAGATGAAGCTGCCGTTTCTTGGTGATAATGTTTTTCAATTGGGGTCTGTTGTCGTCCCCAAATTCGGCTTTAGAGACAATGCCATCTTCCCCTATGACGCGAACGAACCTGTTTATCCAGAACCGCCAAAACCAGGCCAAAACAATTTAGGACTTTATGCTAATCTTTAATACCTTATTAGAACTAAAAAATATACTCGGATCAGGGCTCGATCTCTTTGGCGCCTACACGCTCACGTTTCTCAAACCAACCAACCAGTATGAAACTTATGATGTTTATCTAAAACAGGAGACGATGACCAGTGATGGGACGATACTCGATACCGGTCAAACCGCCAGCAATGTGCCTCAGAAGGTCAGAATTGGGCTCGCATCAGCTAACGATGACCCTGATAATCCTACTTCGCCGTGGAACACAAAACTCACGTTGGCTCACTTTGTGTACGTTGGATTTCGTTATTCTCCACCTGAGTATATTTGGTCGTTTTTCAAAAATTACCCATTAAGGATAGGATTTGAATTTAATAGGGGGACCCGCTACCACTTTACCTGGTCGTCCCCTTCAGATCTCCTCGATTAACAAATACGGGGTCAGAGGGAATGTCTATGAAGTGTACGTTGTCCAGCAGCTGGTCACTGAGCACCTGTTCATACGTATCGGCTATATGTATGTTGACAGAAAATGGAACGGCGTTTATCTCGGACCGGCCATGAGAGTAAACCAGCAGATCCAAAATGCCTATGCCGTGCTCGACTGCTCGTGGTAAAGTTTGATCTGAAGCCCTCTCCATCCTATCATTTGATGTGTCTCTTGCTTGAGCAATACCATGAGTAGCGATCAGAACAGCATGAAACGCCGCTCTCTTTCGTGGGACCTCGTTGCCCTGGCCTTGACCCTTCTGGGTGTGGCGGTACGTTGTCTTCCGGGGGCTTGGGTATTTACCGGCGCTGAGGTGGTGATGCCGGACACCGACAACTACTATCACCTCCAGCGCGCCTGGAATCTGGTCACTCACTTCCCGAACCTGCCTTTCTTTGATCCTTTCATCTCCTTTCCCGCCGGGGCGCCGATTCCCTGGCCGATTGCTTTCGACCTGTTGGTGGCTCTGCCCAGTCTCCTCGGGGCGAGTCAGGAGATTATGGTTGTGTGGGCCGCCGTGCTCCCGCCGGTCCTTGGAGGCGCAGCAGTCTTTCTGACGTACCAACTTGGGAAGAAAGCCTTCGATCCTCCCACCGCTGCGGTTGCCGCCGCTTTATTTGCCTTGATGCAGGGTGCAGCCAGCTTCTCGTTGCTGGGCAGGACGGACCACCACGCCCTGGTAGCTCCAGTGACCTTAGGCGCCTTCCTGGCGCTGCTGGCGGCGCTGGAAGCCCAAAGCTGGGGCCGCCGTTTAATAGGGAGCATAGGGGTCGGGGTTCTGGCGGCGGTGGCGGCAAGTTCTTGGATCATTACTCCTGCCTTGTTCTTCATACCCATCCCGGTCACCCTGTTGGTGCTCCGATTCAGCCCTACCGCTGGTGATGCCAAGCCGGTTGCATGGTTTGGCCTTGGTTCGGCTGTAGTACTAACCGGTTTAATGGTGATCCTCAGCGCGCCTTCGTTTCAAAGTGCATTCACCTTATATCAGCTCTCCTGGATTCAAGTGTTGCCGCTTTTCGCGGCGTTTGTCTTGGTGGCACTCGCGTACTACCGCCTGAAAGTGTTCATAGTATGCGCGGCAGCGCTCACGCTGGCCGTGCCGCTTCTCTTCTGGATCTGGCCGCCTCTTTCAGCATCACTAAGCAACGTCCTGGCGGTTGCGGCCGGGAACGATCTCTCATACCTGCTTGCCAGAGAATCCGCCCCGTTGCTCAGTGATCGCGGTTTTTTTGCACTGTCCGGCGCCATTGGTATGTATACGCCTCTGATCCTGCTTTTTCCGGTCCTGCTGTTGATGTTCGTCTGGAGAAGTTTCCATGAGAGACCCATTTCATCAGCGCGAGCCCTGGCAAGTATATTCGCGATCTTGGGCGGAGTGCTGCTGTTTTTACAGAATCGCTTTGGCGAATATGCCGCTCCGGCCGTAGCCCTAGTCATAGCCTGGGCAATCGTTTCCGGCGGCACGTATCTGTTGCGGTACGTGCGTGAGCCTGGACGCAGAGCCCGCGGCCGACTACTGGTTGCGACGGCGATCCTCGCACTTGTCGTAGCATTAATTCCCCTGGTGTCTGGTCTCTTCCGCCTGGCTGGTTCTAATGATGCCTACGTTGCGAAGGGCCATCTGCTGGAGTTTGGGCGCGCGCTCACCTCCCTCCTGCCGCCCCCGGTGGCGTCGGACGGCCGCCCGGCCTATGCCCTGCTAACCGGTTGGAACGACGCGCATCCCTTGCTGTGGGCTACCGGGCGCGCCGTTGCGGTGAGTTCATTTGGAACTCCCGAGGCTTTGGCCGTCAATCGGACGGCCTTTCAACTGCTTTTGTCCCATGACGAAGAAGCCTGCGTACGGGAAATGGAAAGAGCTTCCTATCGGGTGATCGTGGTGTCGTCGATTTTTGACCAGGTGCAAGATATGGCTGCGATTGCCGGTAGTACGCAAGATTTCATGAGTACCTCGCTGAGGACGGACGGTCGCGATCTATTCATGTATTATGAACCCCGCACCTCGTTCTGGGGCGCGCTCCATACCCGACTTTTTCTCGGCGATGGCACCGCCCGCTCCATCCAGGATCATACTCTGCAACCGTTGAGCCACGTTCGCCTGGTGCTGGAATCAGAGCATTTCCAGACCCTCCTTGGTCAATCAACGGCGGAGTTTAAGGCCTTTGAGGTGGTCGGTGGGGCCCGACTGGTTGGACAGGCGCCGCCCGGCGAAAAGGTCTTCCTGCGATTGACCGTTCAAACAAACGTGGGACGGACCTTTCTGTACGAACGCGAGGCGGCGGTCGATTCATCCGGCAATTTCTCACTGGTGGTTCCCTATAGCACGGACGGATCAGCGCCCGTGCACAGCGTGGGTCCCTATCGTCTCAAAATCGGCGAGCGTGTTTCCCCTCTCACCGTAACCGATGAGGCGGTTCGTCGAAAGCGGGTCGTGGATGTGTTCTCTGGCACTGAGCATTGACGCGCAGAGCTACCACGCAGCCAACACCGTGCAATTACCTTGGTTACAGAGTTGCCTTTAGATATGCCGACTCCTATACTTCGACTATGAACACTCCAGAACAGCTGGTTGTTTCAGTCGTGCTCCCGGCCCTCAACGAAGAACAAGGCATCGGTGCCGTCCTGGCGCGCTTGCGCCTAACCGCTGAGAGAATTAAACGTGAGTTTGATCGCATCCGAGAAGTCGAGATTGTCGTCGTGGACGATGGCTCAACCGATAAGACGGCTGAGGTGGTTCGCTCGATCGCGGGTGTAAAGCTGCTGCAACTTGCTCAGAATCACGGTTACGGTGGAGCGCTGAAGGCCGGTTTCGCGGCGGCGAAAGGGGAGTGGATTGCCTTTCTTGACGCCGACGGCACCTATCAACCGGAATTCTTGTTCGACTTGGCCAAGGAGATGTCGACCAAACCGGCCGATATTCTGCTTGGTTCTCGATTAGCCGGCGCCACTTCGCACATGCCAGCGGTACGATGGATTGGTAACTTGTTTTTCGCTCGATTGCTGAGCTGGATCACGGGGCGCACGATAACTGACACGGCCTCGGGCATGCGGATCTTTCAGCGATCGGCGCTCGCACGCCTCGGAAAACTTCCGGACGGGTTGGATTTCACGCCAGCCATGAGCACCTCCGCGCTTCACGAACGACTTGATATCCGTGAGATCCCAATGCCCTATGACGAACGGGTGGGTGGTTCAAAACTCAGTCCGGCAATAGATGGCCTGCGTTTTTTATGGACCATTCTGCGCACCGCCCATCGGTACAATCCGTTGAAGGTATTTGGCTTCTTGGGGGTGGTACTCTTAGTGCTCGCCGTGGTGCTCGGCATCGGGCCGGTGAGCTACTACTTGCAGGCGCGGCGGGTAGAGGACTGGGAGATCTACCGCCTTGTCGCCATAACGGTTATGGTGCTTTCGGGGGTGCACTTCATCTTCTTCGGTCTGGTAGCTAATACCATTCTCGCCGCCGCCCACCGTATGCCGCCGTTTCGCAACAGCTTGCTCGCGCGGGCGCTGCTGCGCCAAACGGTTATCAACAATCTGTGGCTGGTGGGGGTACTGTTGATGCTGGCGGCCGTCATACTCAATCATGAAGGTATCTATACCTACTTCACCCAAGGCAAGGTGTTTCTGCACTGGTCATATGTTCTTACCGGATCGCTGCTCTTTCTTCTGGGGCTGTCGTTTGCCCTCTGGGGCTCGCTCGTCCGGGCGGTGGTCGCCCTTATTCCCCCACAGGAGCCTCCCGGCGGAGGAACGCCCTGAAACCTGAGCCGCAAGAGAACTATTGGCGTCGGGTACGCTACCGAGGTCCGAACGATCCCGTGGTGCTGGCCTATGCACTGCCGAAGCTCGATCGCATCGAAAGCGTGTTGCCGCTGGCGAATCGTTCAGTGCTCGATGTCGGTTGCGGCCCGGGTCTTTTCACCCATCATCTGGCGGCGCGGGCTCAGCGGGTCGTCGGGACAGACCTATCGCCTCTCATGTTAGCTCGTGCTCAAGGATTTGAAACCGTGCAAGCGAACGCTGAAGACTTACCGTTCCCCGACGCCAGCTTTGATATCGCTTTTGAAGCCAATCTGCTACACCACGTTCCGCATCCAGCGGCGGTCATCAGGGAAATGGCACGGGTTGCCAAGGAAGCAGTCGTCATTATCGAACCTAACCGGAATAACCCGGTGATGTTCGCCTTCTCATTGCTGGTAGCTGCCGAACGAGGAGGTTTGCGTTTCACGCGTAGATTTTTGATGGATCTTATCAACGGAGCCGGATTAACGGTACGGCATTTCTGGACGACCGGAATGATTTCCCAAAACAACACACCTCGCTTTTTGGTACCGCTGCTGCGAGTGTTCGATGTTGATTTTCCGTTGTGCGAGTACCACCAGGCCGTAGCTACCAACGCGTGCGCGGAATTGCGATGTTGGTCATGACGAAGTGGTCAAGCGGACAGCAGCGGCACTTCGATCAACAGGTCGAGGCGTACGACGCCCTGTATGGCCGAGAGACGCCATTCCATGCAGGCATGACCCAGCGACTTTTCAAACTGAACGGCATTCACGGCGGCGAGAAGGTGTTGGACGTCGGGTGCGGTTTTGGACGGATGACCATTCCGCTCCTCCGCCTCGGTTGCCGAGTGACCGCACTCGACATATCTGAGAATACCTTGCAGGTGCTGCACCGCCGAGTTGTGGCGCTGCACCTGGCAGACCATTTCATCCCGATGGTGAAGCCCGCAGAGCAGATTGATTTCCGACAGAACTTTACCCTGGTAACCGGACGGGGAATCCTCCACCACATGGAGGACCCACTCGAGGTGCTGCGCCGCGTGTACACCGCTTTGGTTCCTGGAGGACGCGCGATATTTGTCGATCCAAATCCGCTCCAACCCTTGTGGGTACCGTTCATTGTATTCCATCCGGCGCTCTCATGGTCGATTGAGCGCAAGATGTGGCGAGGCACCCCCCGACGTACACGCCGCTTGCTGGAGCAAACCGGCTTCGCGGAGGTGACCCATCGGTTTATGGGATTGGTGCCGCCGCCTTTCTGGGCTCTTAGCTCTCGGATGGCGACACTCGAACGATGGATAGGAGCGGTGCCGTTCCTCCGCGGTCTGGCGCTCTATATCATGGTATCCGGGCGTCGTCCGATGAGTCTCTGAGAGGGACCCGTTTGATGTAACAAAAATAATATACGCTGGATGCTTCTCAAAAGAGTATTATCGCCGCTCATGAATTTTCTCTCGCACCACTCGCTCAAACCCCACAACACCTTTGGGATTGATGCGTGCTGCGAAACGTTTGCGACGGTCGACTCGGTCGATGAGTTGCAAGCACTCCTGAGTCAGCGCGATCTCTTTTCCAAAGGATTGATGATTCTCGGAGAAGGATCGAACATCCTCTTCATCGATGATGTTCCGGGGTTAGTGGTCAAAGTAGCCATCCAAGGTCGCGAGGTTGTGCGCGAGACCAAGGACGAAATTTGGCTGCGGGTGGGCGCGGGGGAAAGTTGGCAAGCACTGGTGAGGTATTGTGTCGACCGGAATTGGGGTGGCATTGAAAACCTGGCTGGCATCCCCGGCAGCGCGGGGGCAGCGCCGGTTCAGAATATCGGCGCTTACGGGGTCGAGGTGTCAGAGGTCCTTCAACAGGTCGAAGCGCTGGAGATCTCGGGCGGGCGACCGCTCTCGTTCAACGGCCCAGAATGTGGCTGTACCTACCGTAGCAGCGTTTTCAAGCGCGAGTGGAAGAATCGGGCGGCGATCACGCATCTAACCCTTCGCTTGAGCAAACATCCACGGCCGAAGGTTGGTTATTCCGCGCTTGAAGAGGAAATTGAAAAAATAGATCAACGCGACTGCACCATTCAGGATGTCTTTGAAGCCATTATGCGCATTCGTCGAGAAAAACTCCCCGACCCAGCCAGAATCGGCAACGCCGGAAGCTTTTTCAAAAACCCCGAGCTGCCTCTGGACCAGGTCGATATTCTGAGCAAGCGCTTCCCCGGTCTGGTTGCGTTCCCGGCGGGCGTAGGGCGCATGAAGCTTGCGGCCGGCTACCTGATCGAGCGTCTTGGTTGGAAAGGCCGGCGTCGCGGCCGCTGCGGGGTGCATGAGCGTCAGGCGTTGGTGTTGGTGAATTACGGCGGCGCCAGCGGCCGTGAGATTTTTGAATTGTCCGAAGAGATTCGCCAATCGGTGCGTGACACGTTTGGAGTCGATCTCGAGCGCGAAGTGGTGTTGGTGGGGGGCTGAGATGATACCGAATGTCAACGGTGTGGCGAACCAGCAACTCTTCGGCCGCAGGCCTCGGTCCAATCGACGACCTTAGATAACCGGAAACGGGCAAAAAGGTTGGACAGCGGCGAGGTAAGCTGAGGGGAATACAGGGTGATAGCGGTGAGGGCAAAAAGCACCCTTTCGATCTCCTCCACCGCACCGCCGAGGAGGAGACGCTCCACAAGATGCGGCCATTGACGGGCGATTTCATCGGGGTCTGCAGCTGATACATTTTTCGCATTGATGATATCGCCGCATGCTATTTTCACGAGCAAGTGCTGGGCATAGAGCACGGGCGAGGCAGACCAGTTTTTTTGTCTTTCTATGGCTTGACGGGCCCGGTTCACATCACCTTGTTCTAAGTAACAGCCAATCAGCGCGGCCAGCACCTGAGGCATTTCTTGGCCGTCCGATAGCGCTAGAACCTTTTCAAAAGCCAGCATCGCCTGGTCGAGATTTTTTTTTGCCAGTGCCGACATTCCGACTAACGACCAGGCCGAGATGGAATCGGAGTCGGCGCAATTCATACATCGCGCATACGATACTGGTTGAGAAAATGAGCACGAATCATCTTTTTTCTTTGCTTCAGTCATGCGGAGCTCTTGCCGTAAGCGCCAACTATTCGTGGTATCGCACTGCAAAACCTGAACCAACCGGGGCTACATTCAATGATTATTTTGTTTTCGTATAGTTACAGGAATGGCAAAAAAAGTAAACGCCAACGTAATGACACCAGGCTTTCCGTTTTTAGTGTGATTTTTCTCGGGGTCATCGCACCACCATCGGTCATGGGCGACCCAGATATTAAATCGTGTAATTTTGACCACGGTTTCTCTAGTGCTTTTCGAAACGCGTTGACAAAAATTCTCAACTGAGAGAAACCAAAGACGTCCGCGAGCCCTGAATGAGTGATTGGGATTGATGTGCAGCGAGTAGGAGTAAAAGAAAGCTAATGAAATATAGCAAATACCACGCCCTTGGCAACGATTATATTGTCATTCAACCTAACGATATGCATGGGGAACTCAATCAAAGCCGCATTCGTCTCATCTGTCATAGAAATTATGGCGTTGGTTCCGACGGGATTCTTCTCGGCCCACTGAAGAGCACATCGTGCGATTACAAGCTCAGAATTTTCAATCCGGACGGAAGCGAAGCAGAGAAAAGCGGCAACGGTCTACGCATCTTCTCGCGGTTTCTTTGGGATTATGGATTGGTTCGAGAACAACCCTTCACCATTGAAACGCTTGGCGGGCTGGTGACGGCGCAAGTGGCGCCCGATGGCAGGAAGGTAACGGTCGACATGGGTGATGTCAGCTTCGATAGCGATACCATACCGGTTACCGGGCCAGTTCGTGAAGTATTGAACGAAACGATAGAAGTCGGCGGCCGGGTATTTACCTATTGCGCTGCAACCGTTGGTAACCCGCATTGCGTCGTTCTCTGCGACTCGCCGACGCCAGAGCTTGCAAAACAGTTCGGGCCATTGATAGAAGTCGAGCCTCGATTCGTCAATCGCACGAACGTCCAATTTATGGCGGTTCTTAATCGGTTGAACATTCGTATTGAGATATGGGAACGGGGCGCCGGCTATACCCTGGCCTCGGGCAGCAGTAGCACGGCCGCTGCCGCGGTTGCCTATAAACTCGGTTTGTGTGATTCACGAATCACGGTTCATATGCCGGGTGGAACTCTGGATGTTTGGTTTAAGGAACAGTTCCGCGCCACCATGGCCGGACCCGTTGTGCACGTCAGCGAGGGAGTCATCGACGACGAAATCTTTCAGAAGGATCTTCTCGCTAAGCTCGGTTGACGACCGGGTGCCGTTTGGAGGCTAGCGTTTCTGTAGATTGAATCTGCCGTATGCCCCTATTGCTGAATCTCTAGCGCCAGCATTCCTGGAAACACTGCCAGAGGGAGCACATCTGGACGTCGACCGCGCGCCCGATGGCATAGGAGGGGCAGAACTCGCGGAGAGTGATCAGGAAGGGATCGGTTGTTTCGGCGGCGGCAATGATCTGCGCCTTACAGGGGCCAGTGCCTTTTCCGTGCATGCAGTCACAGAAGCTCACCGTACCGCACAAGCATTGAGCTCCTATGCATTTGGAGGCCTGCACGCACTGCACCAGGTTCGTGCACAGTTTTGCTTTGGGTGTGCCGGCGGCCGGGCCGCTGGCGGCGACACCGGGGCCGTTTATGCACGCGTTCATCGACCAAGAACAGTCGTGACACTCACAGGCGAAACAATCGGTGGGCGGCGCTCCACAAATGGATTCGACCGTGCAGGTGGCGCTGCAGGTCGTGCCGTTGGGCGGATCACATTGCTCACCAGCCTCGACCACGCCATTGCCGCATACCGGGGTGCAGTCGCTGTCGTTCTTGTTGTTGCAGCCGGCTGGGCAACAGCCATCGCCGCTTATACATTGGGTAATCGCCTGATGACTGCACGTGACGTTGCAGGTTGCCGCGCTGCCGGTCATGGTGTCAGTGGTGCACTTATTTCCGTCGTCGCAGCTTGTCGGACACGAACTCGGCGGGTCACACGTCTCGCCGGTTGAAACAACGTCGTCGCCGCAGCGGGTGGAGCAGTCGTTGTCGTTCTTGATGCTGCAGCCGGCCGGGCAGCAGCCGTCGTCGTTGATACATTGTGTAATCGCTTGATGGCTGCAGACCACATTGCATTGATCCGCGCTGCCGGTCATGGTGTCTTTGGTGCAGGCGATCCCATCGTCGCAGGTCGTCGGGCATGCGCCCGGTTGACCGGCCGGAATCGCTTTATCGCAGGTCTCGGGTGCCGTGACGACGCCATCGCCGCAGGCTGCGGGGCAGTCGGTGTCGCTGAGAATGTTGCAACCATCGGGACAGCAACCATCGCCGCCTTTGCACTGCGTGATCGGCGTGTTCACACACGCGGCCGTGCAGGTGCCGGCGTTCGTTAGCGTCGAGGGGTTACAGGGATCAGTGGTCGTGCAACTGGTCGGGCACGCGCCCTGTTGACCCGCGGGAATTGCGGTGTCGCACTCTTCAGGAAATTCGACGATGCCATCGCCGCACACGGGTGTGGTAGGCCGGTTGTACCGACATTCTACCGGTACGTTGACCTGGGTCGTGGTGCCTTCCACGACATCAAAGTTGGCCGATCCAGCGCAGGTCACATCGTCTGCGCTCGCGGTCAGCGTTATGGTATAGCCGGTACCGACCGGAAGACCGGCGATAGTGCCGGTAACCGGCGCACTGATGTCATCGGTAACCGGGAACGTCCCCACCAAGGGATCCATTCCATCCTTTGTAACCTGATAATTTATTTCAGTAATGTCTACACCAGGGGCAATTTGGAGTTCCAGGTTTAGTGTTCCCTTGGGTGAGGAAATGTATCCAGAACAACCGACCATGGCGAACATATACCCTGCCATAATTACGAGAGTCCAAATACCCGTTCTCGGACCCTGAGACGACGTCCGCGGAACCCTAATGGCTAGCTCAGTCATGATTCCTCCGTAGAAGAGCAGAACTATCCAGAGACGCTATTGGTGCTAATTTGATAGTCTTTGTGCCCGGATTAATTCGGCTGTCTATCATGGAAATGATCCCCTTAGAAAAGCCGTGTCTAAACAACTAGTTTCACACCTGGGATACCTTTCTCAACTTTTACGCCAAGAAGATTTCCTAGGAGAAACAAACATTATGTAAAAAGACACTTTGGTAAGAATATCTTTTTGGGAATAAATGTCAAGGCTTTTCTTCGTACTTATAAATGGGGTTTAGGGTTAAATTGTTTGAAAAAATAAGCGGTTGCGCATAACTGTCGGGCTTGTAGAATAAATTTTGACGAGTTTTAAAATAGCTTGTAAACTACTAATAATATGTGTCGATGTTACCGGAGAGAAGGATAGAACGGTAGTTTCCTCTTATTAATCATTGTGGTCCGATTGTCATAATTCATAACCAATTCAGGACGAGGGGTTTATAGCAGTATCTCGCTATTTTTATGGGACAGATACGAGAAAAAACGTGCCGAATTATTAAGTCCCTTGTTGAGGCGTATCCAATTGAAAACAGGTCGAGAAAATCAGTAAACAAAACCGTAAAGGAGAATTTATTATGAAGAGGAGTTCTCAAATTTTACTATCGTTGGTAGCGATGTCTCTTATGGTTGTCACCCTGTCATGCGGCTTGATACCCAGTGGAACAAATGGAACAAAAACTGCGTATATTTATATCCCGGGTGCCACGTTTCATAGCGGCACTCCTCCGCCCGCCACTGGCGCAAACAGCGCAAAGCAGGTTGTGGCAACGCCATCCGGCAAGACACTTTCAGAAAGTTCTCCAGTGGCCTGGACGATAACGTGGGATCCGACTCTTTCTGCAGATTCAATAGTTATTTATGACGTATCCCTTAGCGGTTATTTCGAGATCCAGCTGACGGATACCGAGGAGACTGACGGGTCTCTTAGCGCTGAAGAGTATGTAAGCGAGTCGCCACCGACTACGCAAACCTGCAATCTAGACTATCATGGGAATGGTACGTGTTACGAGACGGCGCCTCAGGGTACCACCGAAACTGACGCGCAAGTTTCGTTCATCGGCGCGGATAGTTCTGTCGGAACGTATCTCGATGTTTCGATTAGTTTGGATTTTGTATGGGTCGCACCGAGCAACAGTGGCGCTACGTGTTCCGCTGCTTATTCAATGTGCAACTGCTCAGTCGAGGCATGTTGCTCGACGAGCCAATGCTATTATCTTGTAGGCAGTACAACGTATGATTGCAGTGGATTAAATTGTGATGGTGCCGCCCAAACGCTTGTCTCTGCCTGCTGCCCCACGCAATAATTACAAGGAACATACCCGCACTTCATAACGTCTTTCAACTCTCCATTATTATTTTCAAATAATAATAATTCAGTTTCAGCCAACGCATAAGAGCCGTTTTGCTCTGCTGGTGTTACCTCTCAGCGGCATTTTGTTGGATAAAAAGATATGAGCTTCCTTGCCGAGTTATGTTTCGTGATTAGTTTTCGGTTCGGAAGGATGGGCCTATGTCAAAAGAACAGGCGCTTTTAAGAGAATACACCAGGGGAGATCTCAAACTTCGTAATCGGGTGGTGATGGCGCCCATGACCCGCAGCCGGGCGGATAATCCGGATCATGCCCCGACCGAGATTCATGCAACCTATTACGGGCAGAGAGCGAGCGCCGGTCTCATTATTAGCGAGGGTTCACAAATATCAACCAGGGCGGTTGGATACATCAATACTCCGGGTTGTTATTCGGCGGCGCAGGTCGAGGGATGGAAGAAAGTGACCGCGGCAGTCCATGGCAAGGGTGGAAAAATATTTCAACAGATTTGGCACGTGGGTCGCATGTCTCATCCTGATTTTCATAACGGTGAGCTTCCGCTCGCACCTTCGGCACTCAATCCCCATGCTCAGTCGTTTACACCGCAGGGCTTCAAGGACACCGTCGCGCCGAAAGCCATGACCATCGAAGAAATTCAGCAGACGGTCAAAGACTTTGGTCAAGGGGCGAAAAACGCCATGATTGCGGGTTTTGACGGCATCGAGATACATTCCTCCAACGCATATCTACTGCATCAATTTTTTAGCAGGACATCAAATATCAGAACCGACCGATATGGTGGGTCAAAAGAAAACCGTGCGAGAATCCTTTTTGAAGTGATCGATGAAATCAAAACACACATGCCGGAACACCGTATCGGCCTGCGATTGAATCCCTCGGCGCATGGATTTTTCGGCATGACCCTGGATGAGGAAACCATCCCCACATTCGATTATATCGTAGAGCGGTTGAACGATTATAAGCTCGCCTACCTGCACCTTTCGGAGCCGTTCACCGACGTCACCAACGTTCCCTTTGCAGAGCCGAATATTGCCCGACGCTACCGGCCCAGGTACAAAGGCACGCTCATCATCAACAGTAACTTCGATCGGGAAAAAGGAAACCGAGTAATTGAAGAAGGCTTGGCTGACCTCGTGGCCTTTGCGAAGCTCTTTATTTCTAATCCCGACTTACCCCGGTGTTTCGAGCTCAACGCACCACTTGCGCGCTGGGATAAGAGCACTTTTTATACGCCGGGCGAAAAAGGCTACACCGACTACCCGCCGCTGGATCAGTAATAACGTTACAAATCTTTGAGTAAAATCTCTCGTGCCGAAATCCGCGGCCTTTGAACTGGGTTTTGGTCGGGATACCCAACCGGTAGCAGCGCCACCACGATATAACGCTCATCAATATCAAAAACTTTTCTTACTTGTTCCCGATCGAACATCATCACCCAGCAACTTCCGAGGCCGAGATCGGTAGCGCGCAGCACAATGTGCTCAATCGCGATTGCAGCATTGAGCCTCAGATACGCCGTGGTTTCAGCCTCTGACATCGTGTTCCGGGATTTTGCCAGTTCCCGGACGTCGGCGCTATCAAGCGGCGTTCCCACTAAGGCTCCAGCCTCCTTCAATTGGATCAATTTTTGGCCGCGGGCGTCGAGTGATTGGGTGTCGGCGCAACATACTATCACCACCGGAGCCTCATGAACAAATTGAAGGGGGGTGCAGTACTTCAACTTCTCCCGGGCTTCTTTGGTCTTAACGACGATAAAGCGCGCCGGCTGAATATTTGATCCCGATGGGGCAAGCCGGGCGGCCTCGAGAAGTTCTGTGATGAAAGGTTCGGGGACCGAGTCGGGTTTGAATTTTCGAACGCTTCTTCGAGCTGTTATTACTGCTGATAGTTCCATAGGCAAGCTCCTTAACTCATCCACGTTACGTCTGACATACCACATCCCCAGTCTCAACGGCGATGTTTTTTAGGCAGTAGGGCCTCGTCCCGAGAGTTTGATTGTTTTCAATACTTAAGACGCCTATATTGCAAGGCATGAAAATTGAAATGTCCTCTGAAGAGGCTATTAATACCGCACCAGTGCGGCGCGGACGCAGGCTTGAGTATCTGACCATCGGATGGAATCTGCTCGAGGCTCTAATTTCCATTGGAGCGGGCATCGTGGCCGGCAGCATTGCGCTTATCGGCTTCGGCGTTGATTCGCTCATTGAGGTTTCGTCAGGTGCAATTCTGTTGTGGCGGCTATTTTCAGGCGAGCATCGCGAGCGCCTCGCGTTACGGTTTGTCGGTGCAAGCTTGATCGCGCTGGCGGTGTACATCGGGTTCGAGGCGGTGAAATCCTTGCTCCTGCGCGAGGGGCCGGATGCGAGCCTTATCGGCATTATCATTGCAGCGCTGTCGTTGCTGGTGATGCCCATCCTGGCGCGGGCGAAACGGCGCGTGGCGGTGCAAATCAATAGTCAAGCGCTGGTGGCTGATTCACACCAGGCGGACATTTGCGCTTACCTTTCAGCCATCTTGTTGATGGGACTTGGGTTAAAACGCCTTATTGGGGTGGTGGTGGGCAGACCCGGCGGCCGGCTTGGTGATGATTCCGATAATCGGCAAGGAGGGCATCGAAGCGTTGTGGGGCGAAACCTGCTGCGACGGAACATGCAACTAATTGGCCAAGAAGCGGCGTGTGAAGTTGAGGAGGTAGGGCAGGGAACCACTTTTTCTATTGCCTTTTCTTTTATTACTTTGATAAGACCTTGACAGAGTTCGTCAACAAGAAGTGACCGTATGAAACCTGAAAAACTATTGCCAGCCGAACGCAGCAACTAAATCCAGTGTAACTGATAACGTGTTCAAAAAGGGACACCGAGTTCGTGTGAGTTTGTTGGCGTCCGACTTCCCGCACCTGCTTCCTGTTCTTTACCCGTCGAACAACACCGTCGTCATCGACGAGCTCCGTGAAGCCAGGCCTGATTTCACGGTCACCAACGGCGCCGACGAAGGGACCACCTGGAAATGGATCGGTGGCAACGCGGACGCTAACAAGTATCTGCTTTTAAATAACTAATGAGTGTTATCAACCCAATTCCCAACTTTTCTCTTGACCGTGATTTGAAAACCTGATTTGTTCCGTTAATTGAGAAATAGTACATTTAGGCAGTAACCCAACCGTCATGAAGGAGCGATGAACATGAAGAGGATTCGTGAGCGCAACGTCATTCTTTTCCTGGTTGCTTTAACCGTCACTTATGTACTACCCGGCTGTGGCCTGCCAACTTCGTTGCTTAGCGATCTCACCGGCCCCTCCGCGGCCTTGTATTGGCCGCGGATTGGTTTTACCGAGCAATCGGCCACCCAAAACACGACATTTCCCGACTCCGTCGCGACCGATGTCGCCATCTACGCGCCCCTGCCGTGCTCATTTGCCGACCATCCGGAGGCATGCGACACGATTCACTTCCTGCGCATTCGCCACCGCAACGGGCCGCTCAATCCTTCGGATGCAGACAAGATATTGGTAGCCCAACCCGGCATTCTTGAGGGCGCTTCGGCTTTCTACAATGTCGCCGGCAACCTGATCACGCGCGCATACAATGAGAAAGGCAGCTATATCGAGTTCTGGGCTATCGACCGGCGACCAAACTGCCTCGAGGATATCAACGGGTTGCTCTTGGCAAAGGAGACTGGAGACGTTCATGATGCCATTGATTATTACTATCGCAATAAGGCATACAATGGGCAACAGTTCAAAGGATTTCTGGACCCGCTTAAGGATGCCGCTTGGCTCGTGGATATGGGAATGGAGCAAACGGTCATAGACATGAATACGATCATCACGCGCGGCATTCCGGACCAGACTGCACGCCAACAGAAGGTTTATTGCGGCGGCCACTCACTCGGCGGCTTCATCACGGGAGCGTACGCGGACTGGGATTTTGACGGCGATCCGACAACGACGAATGATGCCGGTTACAACCAGTGCGCCGGGTTTTTTGGTTTAGACACCGTCGTAACCGCCACACCCATGATGGTATCCATGTTCAACGCGATTCCGGGGTTGGAGTCGCTTCTGGACGACGTCCCCGAAAACTTGATCACCATGATGCGCGAGGGGAAATTGGAGCGGTTCTTTTCGCTTACCGGTATTATCGATCCGGAGGTGATGACGCTGCTCAGTGGTTTGGGCTTTGCCGCTGAGATGAACCCCACAACTGAATCGGATTTAGTCAGCTACCTGCCGGCGGACAGTGCGGTAAAGTTTTCATACCGGTTCTATGGTTCAATGAACTTATATGCCTTCTTGTTTGACAAACCGTCTATCGAAGAAATCCGTTACACCAACCAAGCGTTGTTCGCGATATTTATGGACAACAACTCGATGCCGATCAGCATCGTGCAGGCGAGTATGGGGTTTTTCAAGGGCGGTCCAGTGGCGGACAAGGACTTCCCGATCCCCGATGGCCTGAATCAGATCCCGGAGCTTGCGGCCCTCAAGGGCATGCTGGGCGGCGAAGAATTTGCGATTGCAACTGACGAAGGATCTTCGGGCCAGCCCGGTGCGCTGTACGATTGGGCGAATTACAATGAAATTGCCGGCATGACGATTCCAAACGCCTCCGATGGAAATCCCTATACCAGCCCGGACAAGGAGGTTACCGATATCCACGACATGGCGCGATGCTTGGGCGCAGTGCCCATGAATTTCGTGGAAGTGTACTTCCCCACGGCCCTGACGATTGACTCACTGTTCGGCGCGAGCGGCGCCATCCACAAAGACGGCGAGACGGCGCGACCGGTGCTCGACATCATCGCCGGCGACGGCCCGGGTTTGGG
The DNA here is from genome assembly GCA_963754925.1 of uncultured delta proteobacterium. GTDB lineage: Bacteria > Myxococcota > B64-G9 > B64-G9 > B64-G9 > CAVWHX01. Next base: position 36,812 of record CAVWHX010000003.1, on the reverse strand, counting down.
GGCTATGATGAACATGAATCCTCCCGGCTCGCCGGTAATAGCGGGATATCATCACCTGGATGTTGAGACTGCCGCGCCGGTGCAGAACAACGGACAACCAGAGCAGGTGGTGACCGCGTTGCTGAACTTTCTATACTGAGCGATGGTGATGCTCCCCCTACCGGACTTAACCAAAGCAAACAACTCGTGTTACTAAAGGCACATCCGTCACTGTCAACTCTCACGCCGCGTTGAGCAATGTATCACATGGTCATTTCAGAGAGGTATAAAGACGAGCCGCAATTTTGACTTAGTATTTTCAAGTGCTATAATCTACTTATAAACTTCAACAACCCTACCGAACACTTTGCATTAAGGGGGGAGGGTTTAAGTACGAGGCTCCTTCCTACACACATGGAGCGTGCCGGTGGAAGGCGGGGATGAGGGGGCTAAGGCACAATGAGAATTGAAATGGAAATACGGGTAGTCAATCTCGAAGAAAAAGCCGGCTTAATCAAGAAGCTGCATAAGTACAAGCTTATTGCAGAACTAAACGATTATCAGTTCAAATTAGTAAAAGCTAAGCGCGAATTTATTTGGCACAGCCATCCGGAAACTGATGAGGTGTTCTTTGTTGTCGAGGGCAAAATGAAATTGGCTTTTCGGGACCGGGTTTTTGATTTGAAAAAAGGCGAGCTGATTGTCGTTCCCCGGGACGTCGAGCACAAACCAATTTGTGAGACCGAGTGTACGGTGATGTTGGTCGAGCCGAAGGGAACCGTGAATACCGGAAATGCCGGGGGGCCGTTGACTGACGAAGAGCTTGAATGGATATAGGGGGTCGCTATGGATGAAATACTGAACTGGCAATTGCTAATTCCGTTAATGATAACATCATGCATCGCTATACTTGGGTGGTTGGTTGCTCATCTTTTTAATACGCATCGCGACCGTCAGAACAAAAGGCGTGAAATTCGTGTGAAATATCTCATTGAGGCTTACCGACGTCTGGAAGGAGGTGCGTGCCGTGGTGCAATCCATAATACTGAGTACGGAAAAGGACTCGAATCCGCGATAGCCGACATTCAATTATTCGGAACCGTCAAACAAGTCTGTATGGCAAAAGAATTGGCAACCGCAATCGCAGAACGTAGGGTTGAAGCAAGCGCGGGAGCGCTTCTCCTGTCACTGCGAGACGATTTGCGTAAAGAACTAAGTTTGGATATCATCAACGAAAAACCGATTCATTTTCGTTTACAACAACCTTGCCAACCAAGCGCTCCACTGGACGTGGCATAGCCCTATCTGTGTCAATCAAATAAATAAAGAGATATCTTAAGTTATTATTTGCATTACAAATAGTTATTAATCGAATGACAAATAAACTCGGGATTGGTTGCTTGTGTAAAATTATTATGAGTAGTCAAAGGAACTGGAAATAGATGAAACTTACAAACAAAGATTTTGAAAAATGGAAAACCTGGGTCAATAAAATCAAAAATGATCTGCAAGGTCTTGTACACTATCAACAGGTTTACGAAGGCTTTATTGAAATGGTAGAAATGAATACGGAGCATATAGATAAAAATGAAGGGGATTGGTTTTGTTACTTTGTCAAGGATTGTTATTTGACATTTGCTGCAATTGCAATTAGACGACACACAAAGATTAATGACGACAGCATATCTTTGATGAGGCTTCTCGATCAGCTTAAGGAGAATGCTGACCATTTTACATATGATTTCTACTTGCAGCAATATCCCGTCGCGAAGGACGAACCGGAATGGCAAAATTCTACTTTCGCAACAGTCAGCGAAAATAAAAAGAACCTGTCGGAATGCATTATTTGCAAAGATATGCGGAAAATACGATGCATTGCTGGTGGAGTAAGCAATTTTACCGACAGAGTTATTGCCCATTTAGATAAAAGAGGATTCCAAGGAGACGTCACATACAATGACCTGGCCGAGTCTATAAAACTTTTCAATAAAATAGCCTGTAAGTATATTAAACTTATTACAGGGGGTCAGTATTCTCAGGAGACCGGTTTGAGACCAGAGATATTAGGTGATTGGAAAAAGATCTTTCGGGTTCCGATGGATAGGAAGAATGCAGACATTAACTCACTTATAAACTTATATTCCATCAAGCAATGATCAGGTCAATCTTTTACATCCGGTGACGTATTGCGTAAAAACTGCCGGTGACCCTCGAAAACGGTAATGATGTGTATGGAATCCTTTTGAATGCGATAAACGATTCGGTAGTTGCGCAGAAACACCTCACGCATGTCCTTGCTTTCCCATTCCGGAACCATTCGTCCCGCGCGTGGCGTTTTCGCAGCCCCTCGCGCCCGCGCCCGCAAACGCTCGACCCACACTCGCGCCGTATGTGGATGGTCGCGCGCGATGTAACGACCGATCGCGAGCAAATCCTGTCGCGACCGCTCCGTCCAATAGAGCTTCATCGCTTCAAGGATCCGAACGTTTCATCGAGCTCGTTGCCAAACTCGTCGTCGGCGATCACGCGCCCCGCGGTAGAGTCCGCAAGCCCTTCCTCTACAGCCTGGACGAATCGAGCTTGTTCTTGTAGCCTGTCGAACTCATCAGGAGCAAGAAGTACAGCAGCGGGTTTTCCGTTTTGCGTGATGACGAAAGGACGCCTTGTTTCACGCAGACGTCTGACAATTTGCGATGCATGCGTTTTAAAATCACCAATAGGGAGAATATCTTTTGAGACTTGTAATGGTTTCATTAAATAAACCTCTTTGTTTAGGACCATATTCTGGTCTTAATATAGACTAGAATACAGACCATATCAAGCATTTATTTTGAGAAAAAAATAAAGGGATATTTTTTGTTACAGTTTGCATTACGAGTAGTTATTTATCGAATGGCACCTGGACTGGGGCTGGCGCCTAATCAGCTTGAATGAATTTTTTTAGTATTCCAATTATTGACATCGAACTAAATTAAGTCTATAAGACCTGTAAATAGGCTATTATATAAGCCAATTCAATAAGTTAGAGGTTAACCCAAAATCTCTCGGAGGGTAATTTCTATGGAAAAGGGATCTTTTAAAAGCTTTTCGGGTTGGGTCAGCAAATCTGTTGCCGTACTTCTTGTTTTTGGTGTTTTCGCGGCGTGTGGTGAAGGCCAAACCGAGACGAGCGATATCCAACAGATGCTCGGAGCTTCGGGGCAAGCGCTCGTGGCCGATGGGTGTAGGCGGGGCGCTAAAATTACCTACGTTCGAGGACAGTGGAAATCCGGGCCGCTACAAAACCTCGTCGTGGACCAAACTACGGGCGCTCTGGAGGCGGATGGGGGAGACATATTCACCGGAACATTCACCGGCACATCAAAATATCACGTCACCGGCCGCTTGGCTGCCGACGGTTCGTTCTCGGGTTTTTCGGACGAAACCATCACCGCAACGGCATCCGACGGAACGAGCGGCACGATCAGAGAAGCGCATCAACCCTTACACATCGACCCGCAGGGAAACATGAGCGAGATTTCACCCATTACGAGCGGGACCGGCGAGTGGGCCGGTTCGACCGGGCTTTTGTTCTATAAGGGATTCGTTAATCCCTTTGAGCCTTCCATACCCGACCAAGGTGGTGAGTACTACGGCGTTTGGATCCGGCCGCGGATCAAAAAGTAACCGGCAGGTGGAAGCGCCAAATGAATTGGAAGTACGCACCGCTATGATGATTGGGTTGCCCTAGATACGATTATGAATCTTCTAACGTCTCAAAGTACGCGTCTCCGAGATCGTTCGGATTGAAGGCTTCCCGTATCTTGTGCTGATACCGATACACCGAGGGCTGAGGCGCGGACAAGTGCATCCGGTCGCGTTCTTCCTTGGGCGTGGTCCTTCCGTCCGCTCCCCGGGCGGCGGCGTTCCATTTCTCCATCCCGGCGCCCACCCAGCGTTTTTCCCGACTGAGCTCGGTGCAGGCGTCAAAGAACTCACGGGTGCCCTCGGTTGATTCCCGGTCGTGGGGATCGAAGCAGGTAAAATTCTCCCAGAGACAGGTTCCGCCTCCTCCTTGCCCGCCGATGGGCCCCATCATGCAGTCCCCGCCGGCCTCGACGATGGCTCCTCTTTTCTCCCATTCTTTTTTAAATGCGCCGGCCTCTTCCGCGCGAGCCGCCCCATAATCTGCAGCGAGAAGAAAACCAAACGCGCCGTCGTATCCCCCGCCGAAGACCAGGTTCAGATTTTTGTGGCCGAGCCTGAGCAGGTACAGAAGCGCCCAGTCGTGTATATCCGGTTCGTTCATGGCCTCTACCTTCCAGCCGCCCGCCCTTTTGAGGATCTCATCCAGGGCCTGCTCCTGCCAGTCAATGTCGCGTTTGGTCATGCCGACCAAAACGATCTGGAAATCGCGTTTGGATTGCTCCGTCACCTTCTGCACCTCGGGATCTTTGAGAACCTCCTCGATATCTCCCAGCGTTTTAGTCGGGTCCGTGAGTATCTTCACCATGGCGTATTTCAAGTCCCTGCCGAACATGTTGAACTGCCGGTGAGCGATGTACCCGATGCCGGTATCCCATATCGCGTGAGCGCCGTCGGCCCATGCTTTCCACGAGGGGAAAGCCACGGTATATGCCCTGAAGGTATCGGGTAGCGATGTCTTATATGCCGGAATTATTCCCCTTACCGGAAGCGTTTTCGGACCAGGCCAGGCGAAAAGCTTTATGGCGCATTTGGTGAATACGCCCATTGCTCCTTTTGCGCCGAGAAATCCTCTGAATACTCCTCTCATACTGGGTCCCGGGCCTTCTCCGCAGAACCAGCCGCAACCGCAACCCAATGAACCGGTTCTGAATAGCTCCCCGGTGGGCATGACCCATTCGACGCCGAGTAAATTCTCGTAATACCATCCGCCATACAGGTTGCTTGGCCCGGATCCGAGGTACGACGTGGCGCTGGCCAGCGTCGAGCAACTGCAGCCGGAGCCAGGTATATGGGTGTTCAAACCAACCTGCATGGCCTCGGCCTGAAGCGTGGCCGCAATGACGCCGGGCTCTATCACCGCGAACATGTTTTTCTTGTCAATCTCGAGAATCCTATCCATGCGCCGCATATCAAGCTGAATAGTATTGTCCTCCGAAGGATAACCCTGGGCCGACCAAAAGGTGGTTGATGCCTTGAATTTGATTTTGTATGTATTGCACACCTTAACAATAGCCTGAACTTCCTCGGTGCTGCCGGGCATCAACACCGCGACTCCCCGCGGGGTGAACGTGTCATAGTAAGGGCCGATATGAATTGCGGTGTGTGCAAGCGAGTAGGTATACGAATCAAGCACCGCGGGATCGTCGGATATATTCGCCGTACCGACGATGTCCTCTAAGGCCCGATATATATCTTTATTGAATTTCATGAAGTCCTCCCTATTGCTCAAACAGCCTTCTGCACCAGGTCGATGATATCGTAGACTTTCATCGATTCCCCGGCGCCGTTGATGGCATCCAGAAAATTCCTTTCGCACCAGGGGCAGGCGCTGATCAACGCCTCGGCGCCGGTGGCCTTGGCTTCCGCGATTCTCTCGGTCGCTGTCCAATTTGAGTACTCCGGGTAGGCTTCGCGAACCCCTCCGCCCGCACCGCAGCACCAGCTGTATTCTCGTATCCGCTGCATCTCCACCAAGTGCAGGCCCGGTATCGCGTTGAGTATCTCCCGCGGCGCATCGTAGACGCCCCAGGCGCCGTTGTATCGCGGCCTGCGTGGCTCATAGGCTATGATTTGTTTCTTGATCTTTTTTTCAACACCCTGCCAGGGAACATACGGTTCTCCCTGCCTCCCCAGGTGACAGGGGTCGTGATAGGTGACCGTCATCGGCACTGCCGAACGAAACGCGATCGTGCCCTGTTGTATCAGTCGATGGATGAGTTCTAAGGTATGCAGCACCTCGATGCGCGAACCCAATGCTGCGTAGAGACGCTTAAATGCATGATAGCCGTCGGCGCATGAGGTGACCACCGTCTGTATGCCGGCTTTTGACCAGGCGCTCATCGTTGCCGTTGCCAAGCGATTGAATTCGTCTCTATAGCCCATCGAGTACGCTCTGCCGCCGCAGCACATTTCTCGTTCTCCCATGATGCCGATCTTGACGCCGGCGTTCTTGAGGAGGGTCACCGCGGAGCGGGCGGAGTTTTGGAGTGAGGTATCGTAGCTGAGTCTACAACCGGCATGAAAGAGAACATCGCATTTTTGTGAGAACGCACGCGGCACGTCCAGACCCTCCGCCCAATCGCCGCGTTTGCTTCTCGGTTGCATCATGGTGTTGTGGTCTTGAGCGAGCGCCTTCATGAGCGTCTTGTGCTTATCAAGACCCTGGCCGTCTTCAACCAGTTTAAACTTCAGTTCCTTCACCATATCCAAAGGTTCGAGATTGTAGCGGCAGACCTTACAGCTTACATCGCATGATCCACAAGCCATGCACGTGAATACAATGTGGCGGACGGTATCGGTGTAGCCACTTTGTTTTTTCAGGAGAGAGCGCGTCAGCGCGTATCTGCCGCGGGCGGAATAACTGTTGAAATTATTATATGAAATGCTGGGACAGTTCTTGGCGAATCTCCAGCTCTTCATCTGATCAAACGGGATCCATTTGCAGTACGAACACTGACTGCAACGGTCTGATTCCGCCAAGAAGTTTTCCAGTGCCATTTCTTTTACTCCTTCAGCGCCTTTATTTTTAAAAGCAGAGCTTCCCAGGATTCATAACATTGTTGGGATCAAAAATGTGCTTGACCTTTTGCGTGGCTACCGTCGTCATGGCGTCGGCGTTATACACCATCTCGGCCCATATGCCATACGGACGCGAGAAAAAGGCTCCCTGCTTGAATAGGCTGAAGCTGGCCTCACGGTATAACGCGCCGGCTCTCTGTGCCTCAGACCTATTCTTTGAATTAACCGGAAGGATGAATTCGCAATGACAGCATACTCCCTGGTGGGCGGGCTGGATATACACGCCGACATCCGAAGACGGGTAACGGTGTTCGCGCGCGGATGCATACATCGTCGAGGTGAACCCCGTGGTTTTATCAAGCGTGGTCAGGAAGAATAGTTCCTGCACATCTCCCCGGTATCTCAGTTTCCAGTAGGGTTCTTCAGATGGTTTAAGCATACGCTCCGTCATCGTTTCGGAGCGTAAGCCCGGTACCTCCGGCACCATGGCTAATCCAGATTTCTGCGCTAGATCCCTCATGTCGTTTTCCTGAGCTTCAACCCGTTCTCTGGGTAAAATCTGTCCGCCGGTGATGCCGCTGATAACTGCCCATGCGGGGAGCGCATCTTTCAACGACTCAACCTCATCGGCGCTCGTAGCCAGGGCGTATGCCATACACGCGTTATTCATCAGGAACAGCTCATCGCCGAACCTGAACTTCAATAGGCTGTAGGTAAAATCAATTAAATCCTCGAGTCGTTCCGCAGGAACAAAGAAAAGTTTTCTAACCTCCGGAAAGACCTCGCATTTCACGGATGCCCAGGTGACGATACCCATGCTGCCCTGCGCCGCCGAAACGAATTTATAGAAATCCACCTGGCTCGGCCCGGCCCCGACTCCCTGCACCGGCACGAGCCCCTCTTTCCAATCGGTTTCCTTTTCGCCCCTAAAGACGCCGCTTCCGCTATAAAACTTGTCCCCGTTACCCCATACGATCTCAAGGCTGCGAAGCGGTTCAAGCAGGTTCCACTGAAACTTTGGCGACATGACCGGTTCTCGCTCCAGGAGGCTTCCGATGACCGACTTGGTGCGCCGCGGCATAAAGGGCATATTGATTCGCAGCCCTTCTTTTTGAAGCTCGGGCAGAAGCTGTTCATGCGTTACTCCGGGCTGAATCAGCGCAATCCGGTTTCTCCGATCGATCTTCAGAATTTTGTTCATGCCGCTCAGATCGACCATGACCGATTCGGGGGCTTGCGGAATCGTATCGCTTCGAAGATGAGGCTCTCCGGAGCTCACGGGCAGCAGCGGCGTCCGTGTCCGGTTTGCCCACGTGACGATTTTTTGCACCTCGTCCGCCGTGTTCGGTTTGACCTTGAAGCGGGGCCGCATGGGCGGAATTTGACTAAATCCTGACGAGAACAACTCTCCTATTTCAGGATTTTCAAGAACACCATCCGCGCCGACAATCTCGGTCAATGCTGTCTTCTTCTCGTTCATGGTCAATCCTTAATGAGAACGTTGTTACGTTTTCACAGACACGGTCCCGTCCCAAGTATCTACCTTCCCGTGGTCGGCGGCGGTTTCATCGAACCACGTGGCCGTGACGTTTTTACTTTCCGTGAAGAATATAAACCCATCCCGGCCCATGACGTGCAGGTCGCCGAAAAAGGACTTTTTGTGGCCGGTGAATCCGAAGATGCCGACTGGCACCGGAATACCCACATTGATGCCGACCATGCCGCCGTCCGTCTCTTTTGCGAAGGCGCGCGCGTAGTAGCCGTTCTGGGTATAGATAACCGAGCCGTTGGCGTACCGGCTGCTGTTCATGATTTTCAGGCCTTCTTCAAAACTGTTCACCCGTTTGATGAAAAGCACCGGTCCGAAAACTTCCTCGCGGCCAACCGACATATCCTCCGTCACCTTGTCGAAAATGGTGGGGCCGATGAAAAAGCCTTTTTCGCAGCCGGGAGCAACCGTGGGATTTCGTCCGTCGACAATAAGCTCCGCGCCTTCCTTGATTCCTGTCTCGATCCACTTCAACACCGATTCCTGGTGCGCCGTATGTACGACCGGACCCAATCCGGTGGCTTTGTCGTATGCTTTTCCAAGTGTTATGCGGGCTACATGCTTTTTCAGCTCGGCAATCAAACGATCGGCGATCGCGTTTTCGACGACAACGACCGGCAGAGCCATGCAGCGTTCTCCCGCGCACCCGCAAAAAGCGTTGATAATGCCCAGGGCGGTGCGCTCCACCTTGCAGTCGCGCAGCACTAACGCGTGATTTTTGGCGGAGGTCAGAACCTGCACTCTTTTGCCGTTGGCCGCGGCGGTGGCGTAGATATGCTCGCCCACGCGATTGGAGCCGACAAACGTTATGCCTTTGATGTCCGGATGGCGAAGGAAGATCTCCGCCTCGGCCGCATCGGCGGTAATAAGGTTTAATACCCCGTCGGGAAGGCCGGCTTCTTGCCACAGCTCCATGATGCGCATGGACGTCTGGGGATCAACGTTCGGCGGTTTTATAATCATGGCGTTGCCGGCCGCTACGCAGATGGGCGCCATCCATCCGTGGGGTATCATACCCGGAAAATTGAAAGGGGAGATGCCGACAAATACACCGATGGGATGATTATAACGCGTTGTGTCATAACCGGTTGAGACATTCATGAGCGATTCGCCCTTCATGATGTGCGGCGCTCCGCAGGCGAACTCTACTACCTCGTTCACCTTGAGAATATCGCCCATGGCTTCATCCCATTTTTTTCCCTGTTCCTTGGCGCACAAATGCGTCAGTTCTTCCAGGTGCTGGTCAATTAATGCTTTCATTTTGAAAAGCACCTGAACTCGTTTGGTAACCGGTGTGTCGGCCCATTTGGGGTAAGCCCTGACCGCAGCCTGAATGGTCTTTTCTACTTCATCGGCGGTGCATAAGGGGGCATGCGCGATAACGGCGCCGGTTGATGGATCGTAGCAGGGTTGGTATCTTTTGGTACGAGACTCATACCATGCGCCGCCCGCATGGTATTTCAACGATAGCGGTTTCTCTCCGCTTATGGGGTCAATCTCTGCTCGATCAACAGTGAAAAAATAGCGTTCTTTCGGTGCCGCTGACATTTAAAACTCCTGTTTTTTAATTACAATATATTAGTTTTCTTAACTTCGAGTTTCAGCATGTACTCTTCCACTTCAGTTATGTGCCGGCTCATCTCAGTTCTGGCGCGGTCGGAATCCCTCGTAATTATTGAATCATATATACGTTCGTGAGCTTCTAGGATGGACGTCCTAAATTCCCTGCTCGGGTTTATCACCGTCTTTTTATCCGCCATCAGTGATTCAATGAAATCTACCATCAGAATAAGCAAAGGGTTTTTTGTACTCTTGGCAATCACACAATGAAATTCCAGGTCATCATTGAACGAATGGTTTGAATCACCGTCTGAATTAAATTCATTCTTGGTCTTCTCAATCAGGTTCTTTAGGGTGTCGATGTCCCCATCCTGCATGGAGGCGGCCGCGATACCGGTTGAGTATGGCTCTATAATCTTTCTCACTTCGGTCATGTTATGGATTGAAAGTTTTTTGAAATAGAGGAAGTTTGCCAAGACTTCAAGGGCAATCTGGCTATCCATTTCGGCAATGTATGCCCCGCCGGTGGTGCCTTTTTTGATTTCGATGAGGCCGATAACCTCCAGGGCCCGAAGCGCCTCCCTTAACGTCTGTTTGCTTACCTGGAATTGTTCCATGAGCCTGCTCTCGGAAGGAAGTCTATCGCCGGGTACGAGTTTTCCCTCAAATATTTGCTTACGTATCTGGGAAATGATTAGTTGGGGAGCCTTGCTGGAACGAATGACATTAAACATCTATCGTGATTCCTTTTATTTTGATACATCAAAAAGTTAGATAATATATTACAATATATATAATCATTATAATGTAGCCAAAAATACCGGCAGAAAATAGTTTGTCAAGAGATTAATTTAGGGGAGGTTCCCAACTTTTATTTGAGTTGAGATGTTCAATCGAAATGTCGGTAGCGGGTTAGTTAGAGGCTTACAGGTATTCGTCGAACAACACGGCAAACTGATCCACAACCGAATAGTTGTCATATCGACCGAAGGGATGTCATATCGACCGAAGGGAGATATCTAAATACGATCTCATCGCTGATTAGATTTCTCGCTTTGCCCCTAAAGGGATAAGACCCCGTAACGCTCACTACGTTCGCTAACGGGCTCTAACCCCTAAAGGGATAAGACCCCGTAACGCTCACTACGTTCGCTAACGGGCTCTAACCCCTAAAGGGATAAGACCCCGTAACGCTCACTACGTTCGCTAACGGGCTCTAACCCCTAAAGGGATAAGACCCCGTAACGCTCACTGCGTTCGCTAACGGGCTCTAACCCCTAAAGGGATAAGACCCCGTAACGCTCACTGCGTTCGCTAACGGGCTCTAACGCTCGAAATGACATCACTACAAAGCTAATGCCATCTGCCGAACACCCGTGAGCCTCTTGCAAACTGAGTCGCTGCCAGAGTTCACGGTATCTTGCATTTTCAAAATCTTGGTATATAAATAACATTGATACGACATGTTGGTTTTTAGGGAGGCACAATGAATCTGAAGATAGTTCTTGAGCGAAATGATCATGGTTATACGGTTCTTGTTCCGTGCTTGCCTGGTTGTATGAGCGAAGGTGATACCAAAGAGGCGGCGCTTACAAACATTCGAGAGGCAATTGTCCGGTATCTTAAAGAGGCTGAAGACGACTCGGTGATTTCCCCGACTTCAGAAATCGTAACCCTCGATCTGTGATCATAAGCTTTTCCGCCAAAGCCATCCGCATCCGAATTCTCAGCTTGACTTAGAAGTTGGTTGATACTATACAAGTGCCGATTATTGCTGTGGCTAGAAACCACATGCCAAAAGTTTGTCGCCGGGGGTTCACACATGGAATTTGAATTCCGTCCCTCGCAACCATCCGATGCCGAGATTGCCGTACCGCTCATCTATAGCTCAGGTCCGAAACCTTTGGAGTATGGTTTTTCGCTTGGAAAGCATACGGCTCAGGAGTTTATAGCGTGTGCATTTTCTCAGGGAACGGGCCTGTTTAGTTGGAGCAACCATCCCGTGGCTATGTTGAACAATGAGATAGTTGGCATCAGTACGTTTTTCAGCGCCAATGAGTATCGGCGCCGCATCCTTGAGCTTACGGTGCAGGTCATTCGCTTCTGCCCCCAGGCTTTTCCTCGGTGGGCGTATAGGGGCCTGCACCTCCAGGCCATCTGTCCAGCTCCTTCGCGTAACGCACTATACATTACTCACGGAGGTGTGCGAGCTGACGCACAAAGTCGCGGCATCGCGACGGCTTGGATTCGTCACCTGCGGACGGTCGCCGTGCAACAAGGAAAACAAATCTTGTCGCTGGACGTCTCGGCGAACAATCCCCGTGCCCAGGCTCTTTATGAAAAGCTCGGTTTCGTTGTTACTCGACTTCAAAAATTTCCGGGGCCTGCCGGTCTTGTGGACGATTACCGGCGCATGGAGCTTAAGCTCGACGGCAGATAGATACCTGTGAAACAATGCCACATTGTATTGATATCATCTCAATAACTTTTCATGGTTACTCCCGATTCTGATACGTAATCCGCGCAATCAACGTCCTGCGACTCTTTATTTTTCACTAGGTTGCCTAAGTGCTGCTATTTTAGGCACGGGATTTGCTAAATATCTCAGCGGAAATAATGTCGTAACCGAGCTGAGTTAGCTCAACAACTACCTACCCAGGGAAAGGGATTCGTGTATCTACCAAAGGTACCTTGGAAGGAGGAGAAAATGAAGGAAAAGATATCGAATACATTGTGGTGCGCGATGGTGGGGACGGGTTTGCGTCAATGTAAAAAGGAGTCAGGCGACCATGGGTTCTGGGTGTTCATGCGATGGTATGGAAAACATCTCTGACAGGGCGTACCTCAATCGTTTTCATCGAGAACTCATGGCGCCCGACCCCGCCTTCGATGTGCCTCGTTCTCATTGACCTTAATCAATAGCTAGTATAGGTTTTTCTCCCGGTTAAACTCGCGGAGAGATCATGACACAGCGCCTTGGCATTCTTGCGTCAATCGGCAATACGCCACTGGTTCCGATCGAAAAGTTAAGCCCGAATCCGAACGTCGAAATCTGGGCGAAGCTCGAGTCGCGCAACCCCGGCGGATCGATCAAGGACCGAATCGCTCTAGCCATGATCGAGCACGGCGAACAGACCGGCGAGCTGACCCGCGAGAAGACGATCCTCGAAGCAACCAGCGGCAATACCGGCATCGGTATCGCCATGGTAGCGGCGGCGAAGGGCTATCGGGTTCTCTTGGCCATGAGCGAGGCGGTGAGCGTGGAGCGCCGCCGCATCTTGGCGGCCCTCGGAGCCGAATTCCTGCTCACGCCGGCCCAGCTGGGCACGGACGGCGCCATTGAAGCGGTCTACGAGCGGGTGCGCGATAATCCGACCGACTACTTCATGACCGACCAGTTCAACAACCCCGAAAACGTGGCGGCCCACTACCGCACGACCGGCCCGGAAATCTGGCAGCAAAGCGGTGGACGCTTGACTCACTTGGTGGCCACCATGGGGACGACCGGCACGTTGATGGGCATCTCGCGGTACCTGCGCGAGGTGGCGCCCGCGGCGCGGATCATCGGCGTCGAGCCGTACCTCGGCCACAAAATTCAGGGTCTGAAGAATTTAAAGGAAGCCTATCGTCCGGGGATCTTCGACCGCTCAGCCCTGGATGAAAAAGTGAATATTCAAGACGATGACGCGTTTGAGATGGCGCGCCGCCTGGCCCGCAACCACGGCGTGTTCGTCGGCATGAGCTCTGGCGCGGCCGCGCACGTGGCCGTGGAGCTCGCCCGGCAAATCGAAAAGGGCTGCATCGTCGTGGTTTTTCCGGACAGCGGCGAGCGGTATCTCTCGACGTCGCTGTTCCAGGTGCCGGCGGTCCCGAAGTGGACCAAGAAGCGGTGTCGCAGTTGTTTCTCGTCAACACGTTGACGCGCCGCCCGGAACGATTCGAGCCGCTTGATCCGAAAGAGGTTCGAATCTACTCCTGCGGCCCCACGGTCCATGATTTCATCCATCTGGGTATGTGCCGGAGGGTGGTGGTGGCCGATCTGCTCGTGCGCTATCTCAATTGGTTGGGCTTCACGGTCAAGCATGTCATGAACATCACCGACCTCGACGATCGGACCATTGACCAGGCTGAAGCCCAGAAGGTGACCCTGCGTGAGCTCACCGATCGCTACACCGCGGAATTTTTCAAAGACCTCGACACGCTGGGGGTGCAGCGCGCTGCGGTATACCCGCGCGCATCGGAGCATGTCGAGGACATGATCGAACTTACCCGCAAACTCGTCAGCGGCGGCTATGCCTACGAAAAGCTGCGCTCGGTATACTTCTCCATATCGCGCGTTCCGAATTACGGGCAGCTGAGCGGGGTGGACCTCGAGAAGATTCTCATCGGCACCACCGTGGACCTCGATAGTTACGAAAAGGAGAACCCGCGAGATTTCACCCTGATGAAACGATCCACGCTGTCTGAGCTGAAAGCCGGCACTTGCTACAAGACCGAATGGGGCAACGTTCGGCCCGGCTGGCATGTCCAGTGCGCGGCTATGGCCATGCGTTACCTGGGCGAGCAGTTTGACATCCATACCAGCGGCGTTGACCTGATGTTTCCCCATCATGAAAACGAGATAGCCCAGTGTGTCGCCCTGACGGGCAAACCTCCCGCTCGTATCTGGTTGCACAGCGAGGTTGTCACCGCCGAAGGCAAGAAGATGTCCCGTTCTTCCGGCACCATGGCCACCATGCGGGATATTCTGGCCCGCAACTACACCGGGCGCGAGGTACGCTACCTACTGCTCGGCACCCATTACCGTCAGCCGCTGGCTTTTTCTTGGGAAGCCTTGGAAGCGGCGCGATCGTCCCTGCGCCGTCTGGACGGTTTTATTACCTCGTTACGGCACTGCGACAAGGACACCGGCGTTGACCTGAGCGCGCCGAAGGCGGACCTCGAAAACGGTTTTCGCCAGGCCATGGACGACGACCTCAACGTCTCAGCCGCCTTGGCGGAGCTCTTTCGTTTTGTGCGCCGCGTCAACGCCATTATGGCGCGGGAGCATGTCTCAAAAGCCGGGAGCCAACAGGTGCTCGATGCTCTTGGTCGAATTGATCGAGTCCTCAATATCCTTCCCCCGGAGGAGAGTCCTCTTGACGAAGACACACAGGCGCTTCTCAGGGCGCGTGAAATCGCCCGCGAGAAAGGCGACTTTGAGCGCGCCGATCGCCTGCGCGAGGATCTGCTGCGCCGGGGCATTGTCCTCGAAGATACCAAGGACGGGACACGCTGGCGAAGAGATAGATGACCGATAGGTTCTGCGATAGAATAATGGTCGTGGATGGTTCATGGGGAGCATCGTGAAAATAGTCGTTGATCCGTGGGAGGAAGTTACCAACGGAAAATTGATTTCCGCCCTGGTTTGCATGGGTATTCTCGTACTTTTCCTTTTGGTCAGCGAAAAAGGCTTTGTCCCGGTGCTTGACTATGCCAACCTGGCGTTCCACGAAGCTGGGCACCTGTTTTTTGGTCTGCTGGGAAGCACCGCAGAGCTTTACGGCGGTACGTTGGGGCAACTGTTTTTTCCGGCTGTGGCCGTGGGATCCTTTTGGTTGAGGCGTCAGCCGGTTTCGTTTGCGCTTGCCGCCGCCTGGTTTTTCGAAAACTTCTTCAACATAGCCCGGTACATGGCTGATGCGCGCGCTCGAAATCTTCCCCTCGTCGGAGGGGGAGAGCACGATTGGGCGAACATATTCAGCCGCTGGGGCGCGCTTTCCCACGACACCACCGTGGCCGGAATCACAAACTTCGTCGGTTGGTTCGGGTTGCTTGCCTGCGCTACGTGGTTGTTGTGGCGTTGGCAAAACGATAGGACCAAACCCTGATGGGGTTATTATGGTTAATTAAGTGTTTTTGATAGCGGCGCTCACGATTGCCTGGGCTTCTTCCTGGATGCGGGCGAGGTGTTCCCTGCCGCGGAAGCTCTCGGCATAGATTTTGTAGACGTCCTCGGTTCCCGAGGGCCGGGCGGCGAACCACCCGTTGGCGGCGACCACTTTGAGGCCGTCGATGGGAGCGCCGTTGCCAGGAGCTCTCGTAAGCGTGGCGAGAATCTTCTCTCCGGCAAGCTCGCGGGCTTTCACGTTCTCTGCGGAGAGTTTCTGAAGAAGGTTTTTTTGGGCCGTGGTAGCCGGTGCATCAATGCGCTCGTAGACTGATGCGCCGAATTGGGTGGTCAGGTCCTCATAGATCGCGCCGGGATCTTTCCCGGTCTGCGCGGTTATCTCGGCGGCGAGCAAGTCGAGGATGAAGCCGTCCTTATCGGTGGTCCAGACGGTGCCGTCCTGGCGCAGAAACGACGCTCCGGCGCTCTCTTCCCCGGCAAAACCCAGCAAGCCGTCCAAGAGCCCATCGACAAACCACTTGAACCCCACCGGCAGTTCAATCAGCTTGCGTTTGAGATGATCGGCCACGCGATCGATAATCGAGCTGCTCACCAGTGTCTTGCCGACCGCCGGGCGCGTATTCCAACTGGGCCGGTTCTGGAATAGATACCAAATTGCCGTCGCCAGATAGTGGTTGGGATTGAGAAGCCCGGCTGTGGGGGTGACGATCCCGTGGCGGTCGAAGTCCGTGTCATTGCCGAAGGCCACATCAAAACGGTCTTTCATGGCGATCAAACGCGCCATGGCAAAGGGTGATGAACAATCCATGCGTATGCGCCCGTCCCAGTCCAAGGTCATAAAAGAAAATGTTTGGTCGAGCGAGTCGTTGACCACCTCGAGTGTTAGGCCATAGCGCTCGGCCATTGGCTGCCAAAACGCCATGCCCGAACCGCCCATGGGGTCAACGCCAATGGCCAGACCGGCATGGGTAATGGCATCGAGGTCCACCACCTGAGCCAGGTCGGTGATATAGGGCGTGAGGTAGTCATAGCGCTGAATGCTTGATAAGGAAAGCGCACGCTCGTAGGGGATGCGCTTTACTTGTGCATTGCCGGATTCGAGGAGCTTATTAGCCATCTGCTCTATGGCGCTGGTTACCTCGGTATTGGCAGGACCACCGTGGGGCGGGTCGTATTTGAAGCCGCCGTCTTCGGGTGGGTTGTGCGAGGGGGTGATGCCGATACCGTCTGCCAGCCCCGAGGTGCGGCCGCGGTTGTGCGTCAAAATCGCGTGAGAAATTACCGGGGTAGGAGTGTACCCGTGAGTGCGGTCTACGAAGACCGTCACGTCGTTAGCGGCAAGTACTTCAAGGGCCGTGGCGTGCGCCGGCTCGGACAAGGCATGGGTGTCCATGCCGAGGAAGAGCGGTCCATCAATACCCTGCTGAGAGCGGTACTGGACGATAGCCTGGGTGATGGCCAGGATATGCGCCTCATTAAAGCTACCCCGAAACGACGACCCGCGGTGACCCGAGGTGCCGAACACCACGCGCTGCTCGTTCTGACGCGCGTCCGGTTGCTGCGTATAGTAGGCGCTTACCAACCGCGCCACGTTGACCAAGGCACTTTTGGGGGCTGGTTTGCCGGCGAGTGGGTGAGCAGTCATGCGGGGACTCCTTGCTTCTCGTGAAAACATGCCTGTTCCGGCCCCACCTTGTCAACCCAAACCTTAGTTTTGTACCCATATCTTGGCGCTCACTACGAAAATATGGTAAAAAATATTTGAAAGGGATGCTCCATTGAAACGAAACTTCACCGGATTATTGGTTATGTTTATCGCTGTTGGTTTGGCGCGGGCCGTTACGCCCGAACCAGCCACGGAGCCCGAAAGCGCCACCGGTTCGGCGCTCGATTCTTTCAAACAAGGATTGGAGCTCGCCGAGAAGGGCGATGCGCGCGCCGCGCTGCAGCGTTTCGAACGTGTGCGCGATATCGCACCGCGCTGGGCGTTGCCCTACCTTGAGATAGCCGCTCTACACGGTGCGCTGGGCGACGACCGCGAAGCGATTTCTGAGGCACTCCAAAAAGCCGTTTACTATGGACAGGATCTCCCACGCGCGCATTACCGGTACGGGGTTTTTCTTCTGGAAGGCGGGCGTCGCCAGGAGGCAATCAACGAGCTGCGTCGGGCAGTCGAGCTGCGCGGCAGCATGGCCGAAGCCCGCTTCCAGCTTGCGACCGCGCTGGTAGAGGAGGGCCGTCAGAGCGAAGGAATTGAGCAGTGTTTACAAGCAGTCAGAGAGGTACCTAGTTACCTCGGCTGCCGTCGGTATCTCGCGGTGTTATACGAGCAGTCCGGAGAATTAGAAAAGGCGGAAGCTCAGTTTAAGGCTGCGGCTGCCATCAATCCTCAAAATGTCAACCAGCTCGATGCCCTGGCTCGTTTCTATCAACGCGTCGGATGGAACGAAAAAGCGCAGGCCACGTTACAAATTATCGACCGAGTCGATCCGGTAAAGAACAAACGCAAGTTACGGCCGTTACTGAAATCCGTAAACTAACCCGAAACTGTTGCCATCCTAACGTTCGAGTTCAATCCAAACATAGATATCCTTCGCAACGTCGTTATCGAGGGCGAACTCGGAATGGCCTACCTGCACGATCACGACCGGCGTGTATTGGTGCAAACGCAGATGCACTCCGGGATTGATGCCCATGGAAAGCAACAGGTGCAGTCTATCGTGATGGCTGGGACGCAGGTAGGCGACTCTGAGCTCGCGGCCGATCGGCGCCTCGGAAAGCGCCATCAATGCTCGGGTGACTTCTTGGCGCCGCTCCTTACAGCACTTGCCGAGCGGGATGGATCGGCCGTGGGGGCACTCGCGGGGGTGCCCGAGCAGGGTGCAAATCGAATCGGCGACCTCGGGAACCACCTCGTGCTCGAAGGAGCAGGCGACCTGTTCGTAGGACTCCGCGCCAAGTCCCAAAACATCCACGAGCAACCGTTCGGCAAGGCGGTGGCTGCGGATAATCTCGGCCGCTGCCTGCTCTCCGGTGGGCGTGAAACGAATTGATTTTTCATCCAGGCGCACCATGCCCTTTTGAGCCAGTGCGTCGAAGAACGCGCGGTCGCAGCCCTGGTGAACGGCCTTCATGACGCAGTCGAGCGTTTCCTCGCCATGCTCGCGACAGGTCCAAATCGCCTCGAGGCACTCGTCCACAAGGTGTAGGTCCATGATTCACTCCTTGGTTCTACAGTACCAAACCAAACCCCCGGCAGAGGGCGTTGACCAGCGATCCAACCGCCAACGCATACGGTATCATCCCTATCAGAATCGCACTCGAGACCCAAGCACCGCGCTCCTTGAACATCACGAGCAACGCGTTGATGCACGGGGCCAGCAAATTCATCATCAACAACGTGACCAGCACGGAAACCCCGTCGTAGAGTCCCCGGTCATATTGCGCGACCAGCAGGCTGGCGCCGGCTTCGCGGCGGATCAGCGTCATGAGGAAAACATCCGCGGCCTCGGGCGGCAGGTCAAGCCAACGGACCAAGATGGGCCGCAGTCCCGTCTCAAGGGCTTGAAGCGCCCCGAGCTGTTCGAGCGTGAAAAGTATCAGCGCCCCGAGCAAGAAGTACGGGATGGCTTCCCGGAAAAACCAAAAGAGCTGCAGGCCGGTTCTGTGCAAGATGTTGCGCAGTTGCGGCGGCCGCAGCGGCGGCAGTTCCAAAACGAAGTCGCTGCGTTCGCCGGGAAGTACCAGATTACCTATCATACCCACCAGGAAAAACTGGAAGATGAGCACCCCGAACAGGATGACGGCGGCGAGGGGAGACATGCGCACGAGCAGCACCATCATCACTCCCATTAACGGAGCGCAGGGAATCACGGAAACCAAAAGCAGTGTGGCCAGGATGCGCTGCTTGCGGGTGTCGAGCATACGGGTGGTCAGAATGGCCATGGTTACACAAGAAAAACCCATAATCAGCGGTAACGCACCCTTGCCGTTGAGACCGATGCGCCGCAGGAGCCGGTCCGTTATGATAGAGAGCCGCGGCAGGTAACCGGAATCCTCCAACACGGCAAACGCCACAAAGAATGTTGCGAGAACTGGGAGAACGATGCCGATCGACAGGACGATTCCCACGGACAGAAGCCCGAACTGACCAACCAGCAACTGTTGGACAAACGACGAGGGGATTGCTCCAACGACGTTCCGGATTAACGGCATGAGCGCCTGGCCGAACAGTTTTCCCTCGACCAGGGAAACGAGCACATCGGCGCCGAGGAAGCCGACAAATCCGTACGTAAGGGCCAGGACGACCAGGGCAATCGGTACGCCGGTCAGCGGCCGGCGAGTCCAGACGCCGAGCCTTTCCGACCACCCGGTGCGGATTGGTGGATGCTCCTCGACGGTTTGGGCGGCGATTTCCGTGGCCTGGCGTAACATCTGCTCGGATACCTGAAGGCTCAGTTGATCGAGCTTGGCGGAGTCCTGCACCGGAAGCTGTCGTAGGATCTCCGCCCGGCGTTCGGGCTCGACCTCATCTTCTAAGACCTCGCGCGTTCGGGGAACCGTCCGCGCAAGCAGGTAGGCCAAGCCCTCTGCCTGCACATCATAACCCCCAAGCAGCGCAGCAATTTTTTTCATCGTCTCCCGCTCATCCTGCGGGAGTTCCAAATGCAGCGCAATTGGTTTGGCTTGAGCCAGCGACCGGCGTAACGCGGCGACTCCTTGGCCCTCGACCGCCACGGTGGAGACGACCGGTACTCCCAGAAGCGCAGCGAGTTTGTTGGTGTCCACCTTCACGCCGAGATGGCGGCCCTCATCAGCCATATTCAAGGCCACGACCACCGGGACGCGCAATTCGGCCAACTGAAACGCCAGCGGCAGCGAGCGCCTGAGATTTTTGGCGTCCAGGATCAGGATCACCCGGCCCACCCGGCGCCGAACGATAAGGTCGCGCACGACAAAGGCGTCCTCCGACCGATCGTAGAGCGAATAAATTCCCGGGGCGTCGATCAATCGGCCGCCCGACTCGCCGCTCAGGTTGCCGTACGTGAGCTCGACCCCGGTCCCGCGGTAGGTGAACTTTTCGATCCCCCGGCCCAGATAGTACGAAAACAGGGTGCTCTTGCCGACTTTGAGATTGCCGACCAGAAGGATGGCGTTTTGGCCAAACCGGTAGACGCTCTCTTTCGGCCGGCGCCAGGGGAGGACGATTGCTCGAAGACGATCAAGAAAACCCTTTGTTGGGGTGGCGCTCTCAGTCATCAGGGAAACCGTTCTATCGGCATCGTTGACAGAAATCAATGGTAACGCGATTACACGGGGATCTCACGGCGGATATTGCAGCGCGCCGGGAGGCCGAAGCCTCGCGGAGCATGATATCAGAAACTGCACGTGCGCCGAAACACCGGGATCGGATCGAGGGACGGGGAAGCCAATCGTCCCCATACTACTTCGTTTCGTTTAACTTTTTCCAAATGGCCGAAGCGCGCTCTGGACTTGGTTTGCCGCTTTCCGCATGGATCAGTTTGCCGTACGTGTCGTAGACCAGGACAACCGTATCCTCTTTCGTCACTTCCAAGGCTCGACGGAGCTTTCCTTTCTCATCAAGAAGAAGAAGAAGCGCCTGGCCCGGCTTGAATTGTTTTTTCATCCTGCTCCGGGCCTCACCTTTGAAATTGCTGGGCTGCATGTCCTCGAGAAAAATCAGCTGCGCCTTTGCGCCCGACCGGGAGTCCGCGAGCAGCTTCGCCCAATCTTCCTGCTCATCGCTTTGGCTTAAGATCGGGGAGGTAACAACGAAGACGACGCCATTTTTCAAGACGCTCTTCTTCGTGTGCTTTATGCCGTCCGGATCCGGAAGGGAAAAATCGGGTAGCTCCTGAGCGTACCGCGCGGCTCCGGAGTTCTTGTCATCGGCCTTCTGCGCATAAGACCTTTGGTTACAAGAGAGCCATGAAACCATGAATAGAGTGATTATTGAGATGATCAGTACGCGTTTCATAACAGGAGCCCAGATGCCATGCGGAGGCAGATCAGTTGTGGAAGCTCAACCCAGCCCTGAACTCCAAGGGGACGCCGTCTCCACCCCAGCTCAGGTTCTTCTGGAGAGTGGTGTCGACTTCAATGACTAATCCGATGATCCAGAAGAGCTTGATGTCGGCGCCGAGGCCGAAGAGCACACCCCAGTTCGAAGGAGTGCTGATGGATTTCGAGCGGGATCGCCGCCCGGAGATACAACGGAAGAAAGGGCGGCGTCAGCCGGCCGCCCGGTCGGAAGGTAAAGTTCCAGTCACCAACGTGGGTACCGGCGATGCGGATGCTCTCGAGCGTCGATGACAACCCGAGATCCAGCTTGAACCAGCTCCACCCCAAGGAAGGCACTACCTCCAGGCTGACCGGCCCGCGGTAGGTGTGGTCGTGAATGAAGTACATCCCCTCGCCGACAGTAAACGCCAGGCCGAAATCGTAGCCGCGGTCTCCCGACGATTCATCGGCCCGCGCCTCATCTGCGGACAGGGTGATGACGGCCATAGCTAGGACCCAGGCGGCCATGCCCGCCGGTTTGAGATGCCGTTTGCTCTGCTTTTGACGTCCTTCTTTGTTTGTCTCCATGATTGCCTCCTTGACGGCGCCTGAACAGAATCGTTTCCTTCTTATAATCCTGCATACTCCACAAGTTGAAAGGTTATTTCTGCAGCTTTTGGGCCACGAGGAAGACACTTATAATTTCAAGTAGTTGCCCGTTTTATTTCAATCGTGAACGGTGCAATGTCGTTCAATTCGAACCATTCAATTCGAGTTATGTATCTCGAATTCGAAAGATAAAAATAAACCCAATGCAGATCACCGACTAATTCATTCCTTTCAATAAAGAAATTTCCACCGATGTAAATCTGTTATATATGTGAGTCATTGATGGTAGAGCAGGTTGTTTGTGGTTGAATATTCTATTTATAAGGAGGTTTTTAGATGCCAATGATGAACAATTTTCCTGGTGGTTCGATGGAGGAACCTCGTGGTTTTTCCGGCGCCGAGCGGGCGCTTACGGCCGATAACGCCGTACTGTGGTCCGTCTACCGCTGGATGACGCTCGGCCTGGCCCTTACCGGTCTGGTTTCTATGTTTATACCGGACAGCATTCGGATCGAGGTGATGAAAACCCCGATGATCTTTTACGGGCTGCTGATTGGCGAGCTCGCCTTGGTCCTGATCATGTCGTGGGCCGCCAATCGAATCAGCTCCGCCACGGCGACAGCGCTCTTTTTGTTTTACGCCGTACTCAATGGAGTGACGTTTTCGATATTTTTCATGCTGTACGAGCTTGGATCGATCGCCCAGGCTTTCTTGGTGACGGCCGGGACCTTCGGCGCCATGAGCGCCTGGGGCTATCTCACCAAGCGCGACCTGACCGGCGTCGGCCATTTTGCCATAATGGGGTTGTTTGGCCTGATAATCGCATCCATCGTGAATATCTTTTGGGCCAATAGTACGCTGTATTGGGTGTGCACCTACGCTGGTGTGCTGATCTTTACCTTGCTGACCGCCTATGACACCCAAAAAATCAAACGGCTGGGCCTGGAGACCGACGCAAGCTCGGAGCAGGGAAAGAAGATTGCGATCCAAGGCGCGTTGATTCTCTACCTCGACTTCATCAACTTATTCCTCTACATGCTCAGATTTACCGGCAAACGGCGGTAACGTAATTTTTAGCAAAGGTGCGCGCCGGGTCCTGACACCTCGCATCCTTAGAGACTGTAGCGAGCGAAGCGAGGCATACAGTCTCTTATCCCGTGCGGCGCGGCGGTGCTTGTCATCGAAAAAGTCACGATGATTCTGCGCAGCCAAGCCGCACAGCCGGCGGGGGGCCCCCTGCTCGGTGTCTCCCAGCGCTCCCCAACACTAACACTCGGTGATCAGACCTTGGCGAATTGAATTTCTTTATCTTTGAGTGAGATATGGATTGAATCTCCCCGGCCGAACTGCCCGGACAGGATTGCCTCGGCCAGTGGCTCTTCGATCAGGTGGCGCACGGCGGCGCGTAGTGGCCGCGCCCCGAGCGTCATATCCATGCATCCGTGCTCGACCAGGTGGCGCGGGACATTGGCGTCGGCCTGCAGCGTCATCCCGCGCTCGCCGTGAAGGCGGCCACCGGATTCCTTGATAAGCAGCCCTGCGATAGCGGCCAAGTCTTCGCGATCCAGCGGTCTAAAGAAGAGATGCTCCTCCAGCCGACTCCACAGCTCGGGCGGGAAGCTGCGGCGGACCTCAGCCATGACGCCCGAGGACAACTCGGAGGCGACATCACCCGCGGCAAATCCAATACGGGGAGGCTCGGGCCGGCCGAGCTTTTCGCAGCCCAGATTCGAGGTGAGGATGACCACACAGTTGGTGAAGTCGACCGTGCGGCCGCGGGCGTCGGTCAGACGGCCGTCATCAAGAATCTGTAAGAGCAGTTGGTGGACATCCGGGTGAGCCTTTTCCACCTCGTCGAACACGACGATGGTGTAGGGGCGCCGCCGCACCGCTTCGGTGAGTTGGCCGCCTTCCTGATAGCCGACGTAGCCGGGCGGCGAGCCCACGAGCCGGCTAACCGTGTGCGACTCGACGTATTCGCTCATGTCTAGTTTTACCAGCGCATCCCGGTTGCCGAACATGAACTGAGCCAGCGCCCGGCAGCACTCGGTTTTGCCGACGCCGGTCGGGCCGACGAATAAAAAAGAACCTATCGGTCGGCGATGGGCGAAGCCGGCGTAGTTGCGTCGGATGACCTTGGCGATCGAGCGAACGACCGCGGTGTGGCCGATTAGCTGCAGACCGAGAATCTGTTCCATGTTGAGCAGGCGCTCCGCGTCGGTCATGAGCAGCCGTTCGACCGGGACGTGCGCAACGGCCGACACCACCCGCGCCACACTCTCGCGGTCCACGCGTTCCTTGCCCAACCGGCGCGCCCGTGAGCCGGCCAGATCCAACAATGAGATGGCCTTGTCCGGCAGGCAGCGGTCGGTCAGATACCGCGAGGACAGGTGCACGGCCGCCTCCAATGCCGTCGGATCGTAGGAGACGCCGTGGTGCTCGGCATACTCCTCGGCGACACCCTGCAGAATGCACAGGGTTTCATCCGGCGAGGGCTCGGGCACCTGGATCAATTGAAAGCGACGCGCAAGCGCCGGGTCGGACTCTATGAAGCGCCGGTACTCGTCATAGGTGGTGGCGCCGATACAGGGAAACTCCCCGCGCGCGAGAGACGATTTAAGTTCGTTGGCGGCGTCCTGCGGCCCTTCGCCGGTGGAACCCGCGCCGATCAGGGTGTGGATCTCGTCAAAGAATACGATCACCGAACCGTTGGCTGCGTGCACCTCGTGGCGGATTTGTTGCAGTTTCTCGGAGAACGCCCCGCGCAACTGGGTGCCGGCCAGAAGGCTCGCCACGTCAAGCTCGATGATGCGTCGGTCCGCGAGCTTGGCCACATCGGACGCTCCTTGAACAATGCGCAGCGCCAACCCCTCGACGATGGCGGTTTTGCCGACCCCGGGCTCGCCGACCAGCATCGGGTTATTGGCCCGGCGCTTGAGCAGGGTGTCGATGACCTCGTCGACTTCGCGTTCGCGCCCGACCAAGGGATCGATCCGGTCCGCGGCGGCCAGGGCGGTGATATTGCGGCTGATCTTGTGTAACAGGGGAAAGCGTGCCGGGTCGAGATCGTAACGCGTGACCGGGGAGGCAGGCATGCTTGAGGGCGCTCGGTCGGTCTTCTCGGCGACGTGCGGTACGCCACGCGCCTCGACCGCGCTCTCATCCTGATCTGCGTCATCGGGTTCTTCATTCGGCGCGAGCGAATCGATCTCAATTGCCGGAGCGCTGGAGACGACCGGGAACGTCGACGGCGCGACCGGAGGCTTGCGCTGCTTGACCGTCAGGAATCGTGGCATGCGCGAGGTGATATACGAAAGGGCCTGGTTGCGAAACTTCGGGATGCTCAAGCCGCTGCGGTGCAGCAAATCATAGGCCAAGCTTTCGCGCATACCGCAGAGCGCGATCAGAATATGCAACGAGTCGACGGCCAGCGCTCCGCAGCCGACGGCTATCTGGCGGGCTTTGAGCTGGGCTTCGCGCACGGTTTCGGGCGGCTCGCCTTCAACCGTGTGCACCTGCGCCAACAAAATGTCTTCGTTTATCTTTTTTTCTTTGAGAAGGATCTCGGCCCGGTTCTGGACCGTAAACAGGGCCAGCAACAAATGGGCGGTGGTCATGCGCTGACTCGTTTGGTTAGCGATGTCCTCCGCCTCGAGCAGAACCTGTCGTAGTTCCGTACTCGCGTGCAGGGTCATATCCGCTCCATGTGGTTTCAACCGCCGTTAGTCATACCATACGTGGTGAGATGGGGATACCAAATCGCTGTGCCGTTTTCAAGTGCCGCAGAGATCTTTTGACAACCGGCGCGGAACCTAGTTAAGCTGACACCCTGTCTAAATGATATATTTTTCTTTCAAAGGAGGCGATCTATGAAACAAGCATTGCTCGTTGGTGCGCTGATGATGCTTGCGGTGCCGGCGCTGGCGCTTACGGTCGAAGGAAAGAACTATCAGCCGACGATTACGGTCGAGGATAAGACCCTTAATCTCGTTGGAGCCGGGCTCCGCAAAAAATGGTTTTTTGATGTTTACACCATGGGCGTCTATTCTGAAAGCGGCTCGTGTGACACCACCGCGCTGATCAAAGACGAAGAGGTCAAATACATGCGCATCGATATGTTGCGCAGCGTCTCGGCTCAGAAAATGGCCGAAACTCTGGCGAGGCATTTAAAGATCACATGCCCAAGGATGCCTCGGACGAACTCAAGAAGCAGCAACAAGATCTCATGTCCGATTTTAAAGATGAGTGCAAAGAGGGAACCAATATAGAATTTTCATATGTCCCCGGCGTCGGGACCACGTTTAAGCAGAACGGCAAACAGATGGGCGAAACGTTCGCCGGCAAAGATTTTCAACTGGTCTTGTGGGATATTTACCTCGGTACGAACACCTGCTGCAGCGGGCTCAAGGAAGGCGTTCTTAAGAGTTGCAACAAGAAGTAGCGCCGCGCCGCAATACTTAAACCGCTACCGATCATTGCTCCGGGGGGATAACGCGTCAATCGTCAGGTTCGGGCATCCGGGGAAGTCCGTACTCGGCCATCTTGGCGAGCAGACTTGATCGGCTGATGCCGAGTTGGCGGGCGAGCAGGGACTTATTCCCGTGGGTGCGGATCAAACCCTCGTGGATTATTTCGCGCTCGAGACGTATGGTTGCTTCGCGCAAGCGGGGGATTCCCTGCAGCGCTTGAGCCATGATCGGTGGACCATTGCCGGAGGAGAGGCGGATGCGCGTGCCGACTCGTTCCGGGAGCAGCTGGCCTTCGCGACCGTTCAAGCTCAGTAACCGGCGCAATTCATCTTCCAGCTCGCGGCCGTTGCCCGGCCAATCATACCGCCCGAAGAGCGCACGCGTGTCGGGATGCACGGTCACGGTCGGTCGTCTGCCGCCGGACAGATGCCTAAGCAGCATATCGATGAGCGCGGACAGGTCCTCGGCGCGCTCGCGCAGCGGCGGTATGGCCAGTCGATGGCCATCGAGTAATTCGGCCACGTCCGGTCGAAAACGCCGAGTTGCCACCAAGGTGTTGGGATCCTCGCGTAACCCCCAGATCAACCGCACGTCAACCTCGACCGGCCGCCCGGCGCCGTTCGGCACGATGGTACCTTCCTGCATCAGGCGCTGGAGCTTCACTTGGAGGGTCGGCGATTCCAACGCTTCTCCGGAAAGGAACAAGGTCCCCCCAGCCGCACGTTCGCACAGTCCTATCCGGGTCAAGGAACCGCCGCGCGCTTGACCGAAGAGCTGCAGCTCCGCTGCGGCGGGATCGGGGCTCGCGGTAAGTTCTAAAAATGGAAACGCGCGGCGCGGGCCCGCTCGGTGCACGGCCTGCGCTATCGTGCGTTTCCCGCAACCCGGCTCGCCGACCAATAGCAGCGGCGTGGAGAGCATCGCTTCCTGTCTTAACAGCGGGAGTAACGTTTGCATCGGAGGCGAATGCGAGACGAGGGTTTCAAAGTCTGCTCCCGATCGGGATGCGCTGGATGCGTGCTCGGTCAGCTCGCGCTCAAAGAGGGCGGCCTCGCCGGCGCAAAAGCCCAGCAGGTCTTTGAGCCGCTCGATGTCCTCGTGACTGATGAGCGGGACACGTTCGCCCTCGAGCGACGCTTTTTCGAGCAACAATTCGATCACCGCCGCGCGCAAACGCAGGATGCGGGTGCGGCTCAACTCGCGAGATAAGAAACCGCAGCAAAAGGCAAAGCCCAGGGTGTGGTTCCCCGCCTGCGCTCGGCTGGCTACCATACTAAACCCCAGGTGGCAGGTGTGGCTCACCGGCGCGCGTTCCTTACTGCGGCGGAGGTGCTGACTGAGCTCACGAACGCTCCGGGCGCACTGGTGCCGGCCTTCAGAAGCGGAGAGGAGCGCCCGACAGAAATCGTTACCCGAGGGAAGCACGCTGCCCGAATCAAACTCAGGACACCAACCGGAGGCGTCGGCGAAATACAAATCCGTCTGCCACCACTTGCGCATAACATCCCGCAGCATGGTGATGGATCGCAATTTCAAATAGCGCCGCGATGTTTCCATGCCTGCCATGATACGGGTCCCCAGCCAATGTTTCAACTTGAAAAATTTGATGGTAACGTCTTCTTGAGAAACTCGAGCCGAGAAATGGAACGACCCTATGCTCAGCCGAACTACCCACCGTCGAGCGATAGACGACGGCCGCCACGGTGCTCATGATCCGGTAGCGTCCGCCTTTCTTAACCTCGGCCAGCGCCCTCCATGGCCGGCACCCGGACTGGCCGGTCGAGACGCTCGACCGAATCACCCGCGTGGCAATCCTGCGCAAGGCCCTCTTGGAGTCGTTGCAGCTGTCCTGGTCCCAAGGTACGATGCTCGGTTGCCCCTTGCTTGCTCCGGAACTTGACCCGGAGGTCGGGGATACGCCTTCTGAGCTACTGGCCGTGGTCGCGAGCGTACCTACCGACGTGCGCGGCGACCTCGGGGAGCTCTACCAGCGGCTCACCGAGTTTTCGGTACAGTTTCGGTCCCCTGACCGGCTTGGGGTGACCTCTAACCTTCGCGGTCGCCGGGAGCGGGGGTTGTTCTTTACCCCTCACTGGCTGGCCGAGCGTCTCGCCGATCGAGCCCTCGGATCGCTGACCAAAGCAGGCGCGATTAATCCACTCGACCGGTATCTGACGATTCTTGATCCGGCCTGCGGCAGCGGCCGGCTGCTTCTGGCCTGCCTCAAACATCTTTTGCCCAGACAGCTTACCCTTGACCGCGTTGCCCTGACGCGCCGGCTGATCGCCAAAAGCATCCGGGGCATCGACTGCGATCCGCTCTCTGTTGCGCTGACCCGGACCAACTTGTGGCTCCTTGCCGATCCCCTCCAGGGGCCCGTGGAAGGTTTGACGCAGGCGGTGGTGGCCGGCGACGCCATCGCCGGTCCGGTGCGCCATGAAGACCAGCGAGATGCTTTTCAATGGGAGCAGATTTATGCCGGGGAGCTTTCTGCCGGGGGATTTACGGTGGTCGTCAGCAACCCGCCGTTCGAGGTTTTGACCGGATTCAAGACCCGACCGGAGCTTCGCCGATACAGCGAGCGCATTCGACGCAGCGGATACAAGTTAGCGTTTGGCGGCACTATCAACACCTCCCGGCTGTTCCTTGAGCGCGCCCTGGAAGTGCTGGCGCTGGACGGCCACCTGGCGATTATCATGCCGTACTCGTTTTTGACGGATCGAAATGCTCAAAACCTACGCGCCCACGTGCTCCGTCTCGGTTGGCTCGAGAGGGTGGAAGCATACCCCGAAAGCTCTCGGGTCTTTTCTCGGGTCGGCCAGGCGGTAATCCTTCTAAAGGTTCATAAAGGCTCACGGCGCACGGCAACGGTGGCGGTTAACGTAGCCGCCAGCGACGATGCCGGCACGGCGCCGGTGCGTCTAACCCTCGCTCAGTTAGCGGCGCTGGATCCCGTTGGGTTGCCAATTCCGGTTGCGGCGGCAGATACGCTGGAATTAGCCGAACGGATGCATGCGATCAATTCCTCACGTATGGATCAGTTAGCCGAGGGACGGGTGGGAGAGGTGGACCAAACGTTCTATCGAAAACACCTGAGAAGCGCGCCGGGCAATGGCCTGGCGCTATTGGTGCGGGGAGCGCACCTTTCGCCTTTTCGGGTGGAGCTTGCCGAGCAGGATCCGCACGAGCGCTGGATCGATGCCAGCGGCTTTACCCAGGAACGACACGCCGGACGGTTCATTCAGGATGTGCGATCGCACCGCGTGGTTCAAACCGGGATCATCAATCTGGAAGCAGGCAGGCGTCTGGTCGCGGCGATCGCCCCTCCTGGTGTCTATCTGGGAAACTCCGTCAACTACTGGGTTGCTCGTCCCCGCGCAGGCTTCCCGGAAGAAGAGCTGTGCGGTTATCTCTTGGGGCTGCTCAACGCAACCGTCTTAGAATGGCGTTTTCGGCTGACGTCCTCTAACCACAATATCAATTTGTACGAGGTGCGCGCCCTTCCGCTGCCGAGTCTAACGGACGGCTGTTCGCCATCACACGTCGCCGATTTCCTCGATCACGCGCAGGACGTGATTCGGTCGTCGCCGGAGTCGCTTCTCGACGTCGTCGGGCGCATCGTTGAGGGCGCGGGAGTTCCGCCGCGGGACGATCAGTCGGTGGCCCGGTTGATCGGACGGGTTGCCTGGTTGCGGGTTGCCGAGAGACAGGAACGGCGCCAGAGATTCTTAGAAGCGGTTTTAGATCATCTGATCAGTTGGCACCTGGGCATGCGCGAAACAGACCTTGCCCGCATGCTGGAAGTTCTGCCGGCGCGGAAGGCTGTGGATTAGCCTCGGTTAAAGATACCGTATGAGATCGTCGGCCGCATGCAGACCGTCGATTGCCGACGAGGTTATCCCGCCGGCGTACCCGGCGCCTTCCCCGGCAGGAAACAAGCCAGCCACAGACAGGCTCATGCGGTCGTTGCCCCGCAGGATCCTCAGGGGGCTGCTGGTGCGGGATTCAAAGCCGAGGACGACGGCGTCGGGGCCATCGAAGCCGGGAAGCTTTTGACAGAATGAGGCCAATCCCTGGCGCAACGGTGCCGCTACCCATGGCGGCAGGAGCACGCCGAGATCGGCTGATCGTACGCCGGGACGATAATTGGTGGGCGGCAATCCGCTCGGCGCCCGGTGACCCAAGAAATCGCGGAGGCGCTGTGCCGGCGCCCGATAGCCGCCGCCGCCGGCGCGGTATGCGGCTTCCTCCAGGGTGCGTTGGAAGCGCACCCCCGTGAGCGCATCGTCGCCTCCCAGGTCGGCCGGAGAGACGGCCACCACAAAGGCCGCGTTGGCTTGACCCGAATCGCGCTTTGCATTGCTCATGCCG
Organism: uncultured delta proteobacterium; assembly: GCA_963754925.1. GTDB lineage: Bacteria > Myxococcota > B64-G9 > B64-G9 > B64-G9 > CAVWHX01. The sequence continues at coordinate 5,659 of CAVWHX010000003.1, read as the reverse complement.
TTCAGGCACAGTCGCTCGGTTTCGGTTGGCGTGGGAATGACCTGGCCGCCGGGGCACATGCAAAATGAAAACACCCCGCGGCCGGCAAAGGTGCCAGCCAAACGATAGCACGCCGGGGGCAGGGCCGGGTGGCCGGCGTAGGCGCCGTACTGGATGCGGTCGATGAGGTTCTGTGGATGGACGATGCGCACGCCGACGGCGAACGGTTTAGCCTGCGCCGCGATCCCCGCGTGTATCAATGATTCGAAGAGATCGCGCGCGCTGTTTCCCGGCGCCAAAATGGCTGCTTGGCAGGCGATTACGCCCGCGGCGAGCTTCACGCCTACCAAGCGTCCTTCCCGTAGGTCAACGCCCGTCACGCGGGTGTTGAAGAGGAACCGGCAACCCTGTGACTCGAGCGCAGCACGGAAACGTTCCAGGACCCCCGGCCAGCGGTCGGTGCCGACGTGCGGATGGGCATCGACGAGTATCTCATTCTCGTTCCCGGCTCCGTACGCATGCAGCACTTCGAGGACGTGGCGGATGGCGGGTCCCCGCAAACGCGTGAAAAGTTTCCCGTCAGAATAGGTGCCCGCGCCGCCGAGGCCGAAATGAAAATTGCCCTCGGGTGCGAGATCTCCGTTCGTCAGCAGACCGCGGATACATTCATGCCGGGCCGGCAAAGCGGGTCCCCGTTCGAGGATGACAGGCCGGATGCCGGCCGCGCAGAGGCGGTGCGCCGCAAAAAGCCCGGCAGGTCCGGTACCGACCACCGCCACCTCGGGCAGCGGTCGCACGACGACGGGCGGCGGCGGCAGAACAGGCGGGGGAGGCGCGGGGATAAGCCCCGGCGGGATCGGTCCGCGCTCGTCTGAAAGCGTTACGCGCAGGGTGAGTTCAGCGTGCGGTTTTTTGTGACGAACATCGAGCGCGCGGCGCATTACGCTAGCCGTTAAGATGCGGGAGCGTTCACAACCGAGGTGGCGCGCGGCCAACTCGACGGGGTGGCGATCGTATTCGTCGATCGGCATGCGTACCGAACGCAGGATGAATTCGTTCTGTTGAGCACCTGCCATGGTATCAGGAGAATATGGTTATTCCGCCGTATCGACAAGCTTAATGGTTTTTGGGCCTAAGATTTGACTCGGATTGCGTGGCAACATAAGATTTGAAATCGTCATTGACCTACCATGCTTGATGGGTCCAGCGGTACCGGGGTACCGGGCACCTATCGCGGGAGGATTGGATGAGCCGAACCATAGTGATTGCAGACGATAGTCTGGTCATCAGCCGGCAGTTAACTAAGGTGATCGAGGAAATCGGCGAATATCAGATAGTCGGCCAAGCCAAGAATGGGGCCGAGGCCGTAAAGCTTTTTCAAAGCCTCAAACCGGATGCGGTGCTGATGGATATCAACATGCCGCTCATGGATGGCATTCAAAGCTTACGCACCATCTTGCGACTTGACGCGAAGGCGCGGGTAGTCATGATTTCATCGCTGGGCGCCGTCGGTGATAAAGCGCAGGAAGCACTAAAATTGGGAGCGCGTAATGTTATCTCCAAACCGTTCGAACCTGACCGGATACGAACGGTCCTTGAGAACTTGTTTACTCAGGGGTGACCACGTGGGCGGAATCCAGTTTTTTGGGGAATTCTTGATCGAGCGCTGGGTAATTACTCGAGAGCAGCTTCTCGAAGCCCTTGAGCTGCAGGAGTACCGAAATCTGAAGTTCGGGAGCCTGGCGGTACGAAAGGGGTATCTGACCGAGGAGGATGTAAAAGTAATCAATGACTATCAGCGCAATGAAGATATGCGCTTCGGCGACATCGCCGTCATGCTTGGCTTACTTTCCCCGGATCAGGCTCAAGAAATTATAACGTATCAAAAGAACAACTACCTGTATCTGGGGGAGGCCTTGCTCGAGCTGGGGCACGTAACCGAAGACGTTATGGACCGCGAGCTGTCCATCTTCCGCGAGGAGCAAGCGCCCTACGGGTTGGACGACTTAATGGCGCAAGGGGAAATTATCGGAGAGGAATTGGTGCCGATTTGTCTGGAACTCACCGGAAAGATGTTTTTACGCATGGTTGGGATAGGTTTGAAAATAGGAGAGGGTATATTCAACGCCGCCGGCCAACAGGAACCCAGTTTCTATCATCTGTCGGTTTCCGTGCCGCTTAAGGGGAACATTCCGATTAACTTTGTATTGAGTGTCTCGGACGATTTAGCTATTATAATAGCCTCTCGTTTGCTGGGTGAGGATATCAAGAACGAACCCCAGGAGGTGATTGAAGACTCGGTTAAAGAATTCTGTAATGTTGTTTGCGGCAACGTGGTGGCCAAACTTGCGAGGCGGGGAGTTAGATTAACGCTGGGATTGCCGGAAGTATTGGCGGCAGTGCCGGTTGCAACCGATGGGTTTTCAGTGCTCGTATTTCCCGTTAATGTGTCGCAAGGAGCGATGGACCTTCGGTTTTTGATACCGAATAGTTAGAGACAGTTAGCGAACGCAGTGAGCTTACTGTCTCTTATCCCCTCGGGAGGAGCCAGAGGGGGGTAACGTTTCTGTGAGGGGCGTACAATCATTGCCCCAGGGAGTACCAAAACATGTCGGCGTTGAAACTTGCAGCCTTTGGGATATGGGAGCTGGTTCTCGTTCTACTCATTGTGATCGTGATCTTCGGTGTGGGGAAATTGCCACAACTCGGGGATGCGCTCGGTCGATCCATCCGCAACTTCAAGAAAGCCTACCATGATGAGTCGTCGGAGGAACCCGGACAGGCGCATCAGGTCGATGGTTCGACCGACCGCGATCGACTCTCCCCGCCGAAGGAAAATTCTTCCTTGAAAACCAATGAGGATTCAAAATCGAAGACTGAGCACCACTAGAGCCAATCACGCTCGATTTGGAAATCTTTCCGCGGCATAGCCAGAAAGTGGTAGACTACCATTATGGTAGCGCGGGTGGTATGATGTGGTTGGTGCGCTCTCACTCGTTCCGAGAGATCGGGGTGTGGTAGCATGTTTGGAATTGGCACTTGGGAATTAATATTGATTTTGCTGCTGGCGCTTATCGTGCTCGGTCCGACCAAGCTGCCCGAGGTTGCCCGGCAACTGGGCCGCAACCTGGCCAAGTTACGGCAAGTGACCGACGAGCTCAAACGTGAAATCAATTTGGATCAGATCAAGAGCGAGTTGGAAGATGTCAGATTGAGGCCGCTGCGTCATCTGACCGAACAGTTGCCAGAACCTAAAAACGCCACGGATCAAAAAGATCCGGTGCCCATGCCGGGCCCGATGCCTATCGAGTATCGCTCAGAGCCAACCGAAAGCAAAGAAGACAAAAAAGGTTAAGGTTTACATCACGTCCCCCCCGTGAAAGCGCTGTGCGGTTAGAGACTCTTACGAACGAAGTGAGTTAGAGTCTCTTATCCTGTGGGCTTGGCTGGGGGTTCAGAAGTTATGTAGGGGCGTATGGCCATACGCCCTTACAGGCGCTCGTAACGCGAGCAACACTCGCGAACGGGCTCCTGGAGATTCCTGCAACATCCTCGATATCGGGAGAGGGGAGACTCATCGTTTCCGGAACCACTAGCGTCACGCTGTTCATTTTGGTATAAGCACAGGTCAGGGAGGAATCGCCCGGCGTTATGCCAAAACAGAACTGTCCAGCCTGCGGCGTGCTCTTGGATGTGAGTATTTTCGTGAGCGGTCAGCGCGTGCGGTGCTCGGCATGCGGAGTGCCCTTTGAGGTTCAACGTCCCGACTCAATGATTGTTGAAGGCACGGGCGTTGAGATGACCCATCGGGAGCGCTTCCAGGCTCTGCAGAAACCAGGGCAGCATTCGCCCAGCGTGACGCCGAAGGCGCCGACCTCCACCCAGCAAACCGAAACCACCGCCGACGATGAGATCCCCGCGGTTCCCGGTTATCAGCTCTACGAAGTGATCGGCAAGGGCGGTATGGGTAAGGTTTACCGAGCCAAGCAACTGTCGCTCAATCGGGTGGTGGCCATCAAGGTTCTCAATGAGGATCTGGCCCAACACAAGAGCTTCATCAAGCGCTTCGAGAAGGAGACCGCCTCGCTGGCCACCCTCAACCATCCAAACATCACCTCGATCATCGACCGTGGTCGCACCAATAAGACGTTCTTTTTTGTAATGGAATACGTCGACGACATTTCCCTGCGACATAAAATTCAACGCGGCCCAATGCCGATTCCGGACATCATCGATATCTTTGCGCCGCTCTGTCGGGCGCTGGATCACGCCCACAAGCACGGGCTGATCCACCGCGACCTCAAGCCGGAGAATATTCTCTTCAACCGCGAAGGGGTCATGAAGGTGGCCGATTTTGGCCTGGCCAATATCCTGACCGCGGATAGGCGGTGGGAGCTCACCCGAACCCAGGTGAGCATGGGAACGGTCAATTACATGGCCCCGGAACAACACCGGGACGCCAAGCACGTCGACCACCGCGCCGATATTTACTCGATTGGGGTGATGATGTACGGGCCCTCCTGGGCGAGCTGCCGCTCGGGCGTTTCGACCCGCCTTCCAAGCGCCGAAAAGACGTCGACGAGCGGATGGACGCGCTGGTGCTGAAAATGTTGGAGCAAGATGTTGAGCGCCGGCCCCAGAAGGCCGAGTTGGTGGCGGTCGCACTGGAAAACCTACGCCAACGACGGGGTGAAGCGGCGGCGGCAACCCGCCTTGCGGATGCGCCCCGGCGCGCCGAAGCGTCGCCGCCGGACCATCGGCCGCCCGTTGCTGCGGACGGGGCGAACCATTTCGAGGGCGACCAGCCTGAACCGGTCCTTCGGCCAACCGCTCGATGGTTCGACCGCTTTCGTTTTTCCCATCCAGTTCGGCTAATCGTTGCAACCGCCGTGGTGATAGCCATCGGCATATCGTCGCCTTTCTGTTGCTGTACAGCGATATGCACAACGACCTCGGCGATCTGGTGCTGGTGCGCGATGACGGTCGCATGGGTGTCAAGGTCGTTCATCCACGTGAGGTAAAATACCTTGCGCCGGCCTCCGTGCGGCGAGAGGCAGGCCGACAGGTGGTGCGCTTTGACTTTCTCCCGTCGTCCCAATCGACCATTCCTACGACCTTTATCGGCGGGACCTGGGAGGTGGCGCGGGGCGCGCTCATCCAAGAGACAGGTAAACAATCCTTTACCGTCAATCAGATCCAACCCGGGCGCTCTTTGGACCTACGCCGTTGCCGCCGAGTGGCGTAGTCGTCAAGGTCACGCTATCGGCAAGTCCAGCCGTGCAGGTAGAGTCCGGACGTACCCTGAGCCTGCACGAGTACCTCACTAAAAATCTCAGTGGGCTTGGGTTAGCTATCCCCGGCAGCATTCAACAAAAAGTCGGGGTGGGTTTTGTGGGAAAGGACGGCCGTGGCTTGGAGCTTCTGCTGTCAGTCTCCTCAAAAGAGCGCCCCTTCGTCTCCCGGAGCGGCGGTGACATGGAAGGCGCTTCGCATAGTTTGTCGGTAGCGCCGCTATCGACCGCTGATCCCATTCAACTAAAACTCACGTTGTCTGAAGGTCGGGTGCGGGCGGTGGCCGACGAGGTTGAACTACTCGATGAGTTGGCTGGTTTTCCGTTGGGGTTTGAGGGCTATCCAGCTATCTTGTGCCAAAATGCGCGTTGTGTCATCAATTCGATAG
>CAVWHX010000002.1:0-27652 GCA_963754925.1 uncultured delta proteobacterium | reverse complement strand
TGCTGAGGCAAGATTTACTCAGCCATCATCACGCTATGGGTCTTTAGATTCAGTTATTGTTGATTACCGCTTGGTTAATTCAAAACCCAATGCCGAGTGAAAACATCGCTTTATCGAAGAGGCAATCACCCGCTGTTCAAGCTCCAAGACGCGATAGACATCAATCGGTCTTTCCCATACCCCTTGGCCGCTGACAAAGAGCCAAATATGTTTACGCAGCAAGGTCAAGGCACTGATCACTTCGGCGAGCGAAAAACCTTGGCTGCGACGGTCACGACCGAGCGTTTGGTAAAACTCCTTGATTTCCAAACCAGTGCTTTCATCTTTTAGCCAGCCGCTCAACTTCGACAGCGTCAATCGAGCTTTTTCAAGCAATGTTTCGGGAGGAACGTTTCGATACGATGGGGTGGTTGGGTTACGACATACATCGGATAACCACAGCCCTGCAACTTCGAGGGCGTGTTCGTTGAGTATTTGCAAAAGAGCATCGGAAAGCAGCACTCGATCTCCCTGATCCTGGAGGCGGTTGAATGAGTCAGCGATTTGCCAATCTTCATGATGGATGAGCAAGGTAGGCGCGCAGGGCTTGCTCATTAGCGGCAAAGGCTAATGGCGGCGTGTTGGCAAGAGGATGGAAGGCCACTTCTTCCGCATCATCGCCCGCGGCGGGCGCACCACTAAGGTATTCGACCTCGAAAGAAACGATACGGAGATCGCCGTAGAAGTCGCTTTGATACGAATCCACTTCGAGCAACCGCAGCACCCTCCCGGTAATCCCAGCTTCCTCGCGCAGCTCGCGCACGGCGGCCTGTTCAATAGTCTCATTTAACTCAGCAAAGCCAATCGGCAGGCACCACATCCCCCGTTGTGGGTCGCTCTTGCGCCGCACCAGCAACACCTCGCGTTTTTCATTGACCACCACCGCCGCCGCCACCGGCAATGGATTCTGATAGAATACCGTCTGGCATCGACTGCACACATCGCGTTCGCGATCGCCGATGATCGCCTCTGGACCAACGCACCGCACTGCGAGCAAAACTTCGGATTTAGCGGCATCGTGGTCCTCGGCAGCGGAAGATCGTGTTGTTTTTCTCCACCCGAATCTCCTCTCCGCGTTGGAGTCGAGCTTGCGCCGATACCCGCAGGCGCTCATCCAACGAGCCGTCCGGCCCCCCCGTGGCTAGCAACGGCAGCTTAGATCGAAAGTAGCTCAAGAGTTCTTCGGGTGCTCGGCTGAAAAACGCAAGGTATTTGTGTAGGGAATGCGGTCAACGTGTTCAAAGCATTGTCCGAGTAGCGTCCCACCGTTTTCAGAAGAAAAGCGCTCAATGAGGTCATACAACGGCGCTCCGTTCGCGGCAGTTCGCTAACCGAAAAAGCTCTCGAAAAGAATCCCGATCGTGCGTTATGGCTAATAACCAGCCGTCCTGACTCAGCACCCGCGCCACCTCGGGCAAAGCTTCGGCAAAGAAGTAGAGCAATACGAGCTGGTCACGACATCGAAGCTTGCCGATTCGAAGGGAAGGATTGAATTAACTTCAGCTCGGACGAATCGCGCGCCCCGCCCCGTCGAGTGAACTCGGGACAAAAAAGCATGGCGGTTTCCCTTCTATGGCGTCCATCCCCACCAACCGCGCTCTTGCCGAAACACGCCGCGCCACCACCTGGTGAAAATTCCGAATCGCAACCGAGGTCAAGGACCCGTTCGGCCTGCGATAGATTAAGTCCCTCAACAGCGACTTGCCGAACATCGGTTGGATTGGTGGAATTGCGGCGGATAATTTCCGAACGTTTCGTGAACCGCTGGAGAGTAATACGGTACTAGCCACTCAGGTATCACGGCCGAGATAATACGCTCGGCTTCCGGGATACGCAAGATTGGCGGCGGTAGCCAACGTCAGCATCATCGACCGAGAGGGCGGAAGAACTGCGTGCCTTTACGATGCCGCAGGATTGCGCGCGAGAGGTCTAAAAATCGTTATCCGAATCAACCAAATTGATGTCCGAGGTATCAACCACCAACAAAGGCGTTTCAGAGTACCAGAAGAAGTAATCATTGTACGTTGTCAGGACTCGCCTAAGGTATGCAGCGTCGATATTCCTTTCAAAATTTCTACCACGATGCTTGATGCGTTCGAGACATCTTAACCCGCGCCTGGAGGTAAACCACGAGATCTGGCTTAACTGCGGGCATCGAGAAGTTGGTAGATTTGATTATCAGCAGTATCTCGCTATCAGATAAATTTATCGAGGCAAATAGTCTTGTCTTTGGCAAAGATATAGTCCGATAAAATATAGCGGTAAAATAGGTCGGTTTGCCAAAGATCTTGCTGCTGGCGGTACCGCGAAAGAAGGAAAAAAAGTTGGGTCTGAAAGGCATACTTCTCGCGGTCTTCATAAAATCGGGCGAGGAATGGATTCTCCTCGATATTTTCTTCTATTTTGAGGGCGGAAAAGTGTTGGGCTAACCGCGAAACCCGGGTGCTCTTCCCCACCCCGATCGGCCCTTCAATGGCGATATAGTATGGACGAGAGTAACCTACCTGTTGTTCCTCGTTGAAAGAACGGTTGCTCTTCAAGGAATACCTCGCCGATCAAGATATCTCATTTGAACAATATCGGGTGGTAGTATATACGGTCGCTCTCCAAGGTCAACCAACAAACGTACCACCCTCACCCAAACATCAACCTTTATCGCTGCCCCTCCACGCCGCCCGAGCTTACCGGTATTAATACTTGCCCTTATTCTGAAGTTCCTTTACTATTTGTGCTGCCTTCGCCAACCGATAACGAGAGGATCGGTTTTTTGGTTAGCAGCAATGAACGTCGAGATACCACGCGCGTGGCGACTAACCTTGCGGTACGGGTCAAGTGCTCGCTGATTGAAGAATTTATTCAACAATACGCCACGAACGTCAGCATAGGCGGCATTTTCATTCAAAGCCGCAAACCCTATCCCGCCGGCACCATTATACAATTCGAAGTACAACTACGCGGGGGCGACACCATTATTCGAGGAAAAGGCCGCGTGATATGGAGTCGGCCTCCTTCGCCTCCTGACCAAAAACCCAAACCACCGGGCATGGGTGTTAAGTTTCTTCAGCTCGATAGGGCCTCCCACGAGTTAGTAGCCCGTATCGTTGAAACCAAAAAAAGTAAAGCCCCGTCCGCGCCAGAGGTTTCTGGCGCCACGCAACCTACCACCGATACGGCCTCGCAGCCCCTGCAGGAAACCACGACGCTCGATTTACCAGATGTGGAAATAGATCTCAATGGCGAATCGTACGCCAAGCCCATTGAAATTCCTAGTGCGCCTATCGCGACGGACGTGCCAGCCGTTGATCTCGAGGGCCTGGATATATCGATTGAGGCGCCGCCTTCACCGCCAACGCCGGGGATCGAAATTGGTAAGGAGCTCGATCATCAGACCACCGAGGGAGCGAACGATGTCGTCATCGATGTCAAAACGAACGAATTGAACGATTCCGAGTCCCCTGAAACAGTCACGACGGCCTACCCGGGTATTACCCGGCCGTCCCCCGATTCGCCGATAGTCGGCATCGACCTCGGCACCACCTACTCGTGCGTGGCGACCGTACGCGACGGCAAACCAATCATTATCACCAACCAAAAAGGCTACCGCAATACTCCTTCGATTATAGCCTATGACGAAAAAGGCCAGCTCCTGGTCGGCCATGAAGCCAAGGCGCAGCTCGAGCTCAACCCGAAAAACACCGTCTTTGGTTTCAAGCGGCTCATCGGACGTCCTTTCAGCTCGATAGCCGTCCAACAAATGATGGCCCGCTTCCCCTACAACATCATTCCGGGCCCCAATCATGAGGCGGCGGTACGCCTTGCCGGACGCGACCTCAGTTTCCAGCAAGTCTCGGCCTATCTGCTTACCGAGCTGCGCGCGATTAGCCGGAAACAGTTGGGTGTTGATGTAACTCGAGCGGTCATCACGGTGCCAGCTTACTATAATGAAAACCAGCGCCAGGCCGTGCATCAGGCCGGAACCATGGCCGGATTCCAGGTGGAGCGTATTCTCAACGAGCCGACTGCGGCGGCGCTGGCATTTGGATTCAACCGCAAATTCCAACAGCGGGTGCTGGTTTACGATCTCGGCGGCGGGACGTTTGATGCGTCAGTGCTAGAACTATTCGACAATGTCTATGAAGTGGTGGCTACGTGCGGTGATACCTTTCTGGGCGGGGTTGACTTTGACAACCAGGTGGCCGACTACCTCTTGGAGAGCTTTTGCGAGCAGGTCGGCCAGGTTCCAACGCTCGATCGCGCGGCCATTCAACGGCTGCGCGACGCTGCCGAGGGAGCGAAAAACGCCCTTTCGGACAAAGATGAAACCATTGTTCGTCTGCCATTGTTCGCCACGATCAATAACACGCCAAAAGATTTGGAGGTACGCCTTTCCAAAGCCACTCTCGAAGAGCTCGTCGGACCGTTGGTGGACCGCACCCTGGAACTAACCAAAGCGGTGCTCCGCCAGGCGCGTATTCAAGCCAATCAGCTTGACAACATCCTGCTTGTCGGCGGACAGAGCCGTATGCCGCTCATCTGGCGGCGCATCGTGGAGACGTTCGCCAAGGAGCCCGTCCTCGATGTCAATCCTGATGAGGCGGTGGCAATTGGTGCTGCGATTGCCGCTAGCTCCCTTGAGCATATCGACAGCGTCGTTTTGATCGACGTCTTGCCGATGACCATCGGCGTCGGCATGCCGGGGGGCCGTTTCGGGCGATTGCTGGAGGCAGGTACAACCTTGCCCACCTCGCGCACTCTTTCTATGCCGAATATGTGGGACAACCAAACCGCTCTTGAGTTGTTCCTGTTCCAAGGCGAGAGCGATCGCGTGGTTGATAACGAGTATCTTGGCACGCTCAGCATCAATAACATAACACCTGCTCGTCGCGGTTCATTACAACTCAACGTAACCTTCTCGCTCGATCAGGAGTGCCTTCTCAAGGTCAGTTCTCTCGAGCCCCTCACCGGTAAGGTTCATGAAACCCTCCTGGTTGGCCGGGACACCGAGGATGTTATTCGTCATAAGTTGCAGATACCCAAGGATGAGAAAGCCTCCCAGATCCTTGGAGTACCAGAATCCATTCGAGCGAGTACCGCCGGCAGTGCGAAAGAAACACCGCTACCGAAACAGGGAAAAAACAAATAAATATTTTTTGACCTTCAGGTGGCAGACAATGCTGAAACGAACGACGCGTTTACCCACAAGGTTTTCAATGAATGGGAGTCCCGCCGCGGTGCTCCGCCCACTAACGTAGGATGGTTGATATCAATGAAACAGTACACCACAATAGTGTTACGAGTGCTATCCCTGGCATATCTGTTTGGAGTGCCACCCCTCGGTGCGGTAGAGGTATACCTCAACGAAGTTCAAATCACCGGTGCACAGGATCAGCTTATTGAAAACGCAAAGATCTATCTTGATAAAAAAGGCGACGTGCACATTTCTGCTCCGGATTACAAGGTACGCGAAGTCAACACCACCAATGAGTCCGACGCACCTGCTACCAATACTAATGCTCCAGCTGCCCTATCCTCCTCTACTACATCAACGATACAAAACAAGAGCATGCCGCTCAATAAAAGTTATTTCATCGTTAGCAACGTTAGCCGCCTGACGATGACCGGTTATTCAATAAAAGTTACTGTCAATAACAAATATATAACGACATTGCGTGATGATATCCAACAAAAGGTCCTGGAGCTCAATAGCTACCTTCGCCAAGGCGAGAACAATGTTAGCTTTCTTGCTGTAAAGCCAATGGGCAAGGCCGCTCCGAACGCCCTTGAGTCTGACATATTTAGCTTGGTTCTCGGCGACGGCCGCGAAGAAGAAGGCGGCAAACTCACTATCGAAAATGTATTATGTGAGTTTAAAGTGCGAGCTACCGACGTTAAAGAGAAGGGCCAAGACTGCACCTTCCGCGCACAGTAATACATCCTATTCATTAGAATACTTCAATTGATTGGAAACGGTTAAAACGGACCACCAACCAGGTAAAATAATTTACAGGCATTGGTCTTTTTTATACAATGCCACTGACATCCTTGAAGAAAAATGTCACGAAAGGATACCTATGTCAGCTCGGTCAACGCTCAAGAAAAAGGTGAGAAAACCAAACGGGAAACACCTATCCTCACCAGATATCGTTGCGATCACTGAATTGTATAGCGCGACTAACTATCGTCCGCTCCCGGTCGTCATTTGCCGCGCCCAGGGAGCTTGGGTGTGGGATTGTGACGGCAAGAAATACCTTGATTTTCTGAGTGCTTATTCTGCTCTCAACCAAGGCCACGGACACCCGGCGATAGTTCAAGCCTTGATCAAGCAGGCCCGCCGGGTGACCCTGACCTCGAGGGCGTTCTATAACGACCAGCTCGGGTTTTTTATGAAGGATATCTGCGAATTGGCCGGCATGGAGAAGGCGTTGCCGATGAACTCCGGCGCCGAGGCGGTTGAGACCGCCATAAAAACGGCCCGCAAATGGGGCTATACCATAAAGAACGTACCTGAAAATCAAGCCGAGATCATTTGCTGCGAAGGTAACTTCCACGGCCGAACAACAACTATCATTTCTTTTAGCACGGATAAACAATACCGTGATTCATTTGGCCCCTATACGCCGGGGTTCAAAATAATTCCTTTTGGCGACGCCGAGGCCTTGGAGAGGGCCATCACCCCAAACACGGTGGCCTTTTTGGTGGAGCCGATACAGGGCGAGGCCGGCGTCGTGGTTCCCCCGGAAGGCTATCTCAAGCGCGCTCGCGAGATATGCACTAATAACAATGTATTGTTGATAACCGACGAGGTTCAAACCGGCTTGGGGCGCACTGGAAAAATGTTTTGTTTTGAATATGAAGGAATCCGACCCGACGTGCTCATCCTCGGCAAAGCCATCTCGGGCGGAATGTTTCCGGTAAGCGTAGTGCTCTCCTCAGAGGAAATCCTCGGCGTGTTCAAGCCCGGCGATCACGGCAGCACCTTCGGCGGATCGCCTCTCGCAAGCGCCGTTGGTCGAGCTTCCCTGCGAGTATTGGTAAAGGAAAAGCTTTCGCAACGCGCAGGTGAGCTCGGCGCGTTTTTCAAGGCCAGGCTCGAGACCCTGGCCGGCCCTGATCGCAAAATAAAGCTGGTGCGGGGAAGAGGCTTGCTGCTCGCCCTGGTGCTCAACGAAAACGTCGGGCCGGCGCGCGGTTATTGCGAAAAATTGATAGAGCACGGAATGCTCTGCAAAGACACCCACGACAATATCATCCGCCTGGCGCCGCCACTGGTTATCAAGAAGAGAGAACTCGAGATGGCGTTCAACCGCATTTCAGAGGTGTTGGGATGAGATAATAGTTATGATCGGTTTATTGTATTATACCTTAAAAGGATTGATCACCTGCAGATTGCCAAAATGTTGTTTATGTGCCAAATCCTCGGAATATAATATATCACACCCTGCACTAAGCGCTGCCTCTACGATCAATGCATCCCAAAACGACATATGAAGAGTGGTTATCCTGTCAATCGCGGCCAGTAAAAGATAACCCGAATTTTCAACCAGTTGCCAAGTAAGATATTGCTCGATTATTCTTTTAGCACTTCCTGCGGGAATAGGTTTCTTTACCTTCTTAGTGATAGTAACAAAGAATTCTTGAAGAACTTGGATGCTCAGCGCTCCATCTCCGCTCTCCCATAGATCCTGCAACAGCTCTACCGCGCGTTTATGTTTGTCACCTGCTTCTCTGTCCTCCGCATATACCAAAATATTTGTATCGACGAATCTAGCCACGATCGTAGAGCTCCTCGCGCGTTGGATATGGACCGCCCCCGAGCGCTAGCCCCCTCTTCAAACGTCTCTGTGCAGCTTCTTTGGCGCGCTGGTAGGCATCATCGTCATCCACCAGTCGAAGAATCTCTGAGCGCAACAGCGCCGATACCGACAAACCCCGTCGGGCCGCGAAAACTCTCGCTTTTTTAAGGACTTCTTCGTCCATAGTAATGGTTATGTTGCGGGCCATATCAACCTCCAAGCCCCAGTTGCACGTAATTAACGTGTAACACGTAAATTACGTGACGTCAATAATAATCGCTATAATGTAATTTAATCAAGAAATACTAATGGAGCACCAATAAACCAAATTCATTTGTTTGTCCGGCATAAACCGGCCCGTCAAAATAACCTGTATAATCATATGCGTCAGCAGAGCTTACACCCTCAAGATAAATTTCATAGTCACCCGGTATGAAATCGTAGACAGTAACACCGCCATATGAACAGGGGAAGTCGTTTGAATATTCAAGACTATAAATTCCGCCAGTTATATCATGGATTGCGACATGAACAGTTCTGACATCAATGATCGGTTCGTCACAGTAATGAGTAAGTCCGTCGGTATACAGGAAACCCCAATCGAACGAAATATCCCCATTGCTCGGGTTTGAGACACAGTCACTACCGTAACAATGATGATGATGATCCTCCAAAACACATCCGCTACCGAGAAAAATAAGGCCGGGAATTAGCAATAAATATATACTTTTCATTACGCCAACCTCCTATCTTCTTTGTAGTCCCACTTCCGTTGGTAACGAGCAAATACCTTCACTAAGTTTAAGCAAAACTCGTGCCTACCTATTAAAATATAACGTATTAGTATTGCAGCAAATTGATCAGCCGCCATTTAGACTATGTATCTTTTTTACGACAGACTATTCCAAAATGGAATTGATTTTTTTCACTGAGGGCAACATTTTTATTATGACCTATGTTCCCGTGTTTTTTCATCAAGCCGCAGCTTTCTTCTCAACTGGGCTTCCTTATTCCGCCGTTCTTCATCTTCAGTCTCAAAGATAAGCTGCGGTACCGGCCGTGGTTTACCATTTCCATCGAGGGCGACAAAGGTAAGATAGGCAGAAGCAGTGTGCCGAACCTCTCCCGTAAGAGGATCTTCGGCCTCAACCCGAACCCCAATCTCCATCGAGGTCCTGCCGACCATGTTTATGCTGGCTATAAGCCGTAACAGATTCCCGACAAACACCGGGCTATGAAAATCCAAACGATCAAGCGATGCCGTGACCGTTATGCCGCACGAATGCCTGAGCGCAACTATGCCGGCGGTATTGTCGATGAGTTTCATGATCACGCCGCCGTGAACATTCCCGGCAAGGTTCGCATCCTGTTGCACCATCTGTTGAACGACGACAATACTGCTTTCCCGCACACACTTTGGTCCGGCTTTGCATTCCATGGCTGACCCCTCATCGAAATGACAGCGTATCAAATACCACTTCGAATGGTTTGTGTTTTGAAGAAATTCTCGTACCCAAGCACCACCGAGGTCTCAATTTGTCGATCCGATATCTTCCAATATTTTCGTAGCAAGGTTGCGTGCTCATTATCCGAGATAAGCCTAAATCCATGCTTTTGATAGAAACTGACAGCCCATGACGCGGCTTTCCAAGTGCCTACCAGCAACGGTCGATCCGTCTTTGACAACAGAAATGTTATAAGCTTGCTTCCTATGCCGCTGCATCTCTTTCGTGTTATCACATAAGCGTGCCGTATAAGGGTAACATCCTGCACGTCCTGGATGCCCATGACGCCGACAACCTCCTGGTTTTCCTCATATCCCCAAAAAGCCACACCTTCTTCTATTTCGTGTTTAAGATATTCTCTGCTCATATACGGATACTTCCAACAATCCGCCGGAATAACACCCTTATAGGCACTAGCTGCATCGTTGATAATTTCATACATGCTCTCAAAATCATTATCGTTGCACTTTCGAATCATGGTTCAACGCGAAGCACACCGCCCGTGGTGATTTTATTTTTGGAGGTATTCGAGCACTATTCTCACGATCCTTCGGATCGGCTCGGCGGCTCCCCAAAGCAACTGGTCGCCCACGGTAAACGCGGTCAAGAAATCGGGCCCCATCTTCATTTTATGGATGCGTCCGATAGGGATGGAGAGATTTCCGGACACGGCGGTCGGCGTCAGGTCCCTAATGGTAGCCTCTTTCGTATTCGGAACCACCGATACCCATTGGTTGGCTTGTCCTATTATACCGACCAGTTCATCGAGCGGGACATCCTTGGTCAATTTAATGGTAAGCGCCTGGCTATGGCAGCGCATCGCGCCCACACGCACGCAAATCCCATCAACGGGAATCGGCTTCCTGGTGCCGAGAATCTTATTAGTCTCCAAGAATCCTTTCCATTCCTCGCGGGTTTGGCCGTTTTCCACCGGCTTATCAATCCAGGGAATCAAACTCGCAGCCAACGGCACGCCGAAATTTTCGACTGGCAAGCTCCCGCCGCGTAGGTCTCCGGTTACTATTTTTTCCAACTCAAGTGCGCCGGCTGCCGAATTATCGAGCGCGGCCTTTGATGCACCGCTGATGTGCGCCATTTGTTTAATCAACTCAATCATGTACTTCGCGCCCGCTCCCGACGCAGCCTGATAGGTCATGGTGGATAACCACTTAACCAGTTTTGCTTTAAACAGCCCGGAGAGCGCCATAAGCATGCAACTGACGGTGCAATTGCCGCCGACATAGGTCTTGATGCCGGATCGAAGTCCCTTGTCGATGACCCTACGATTCACCGGATCGAGAACGATGATACTATCGTCTTTCATACGCAACGCCGAAGCGGCGTCGATCCAATATCCCTTCCAACCCAACGCTCGAAGTTTTCCATACACCTCGTTGGTATAGTCACCACCTTGGCAAGTAACTATAATATCAAGAGATTTCAATTTATCGAGATCAAATGCATCCACTAACGGCGGGACATCGAATCCCAGAGAGGGACCCTTCCCGCCAACGTTCGACGTAGTAAAAAACAGCGGTTCGAAACCACTAACGTCCTTCTCCGCCAGCATACGCTCCATGAGAACGGAGCCGACCATTCCTCTCCAACCGATAAAACCTACTTTGAACATAGCCGTTTTCCTTTTGAATGAACGAGTTGTTTTTTCCTCACAAGCTCAATATAATTCTAGCGCGCTTGCTTTTCCAAGCGAACACAGACCTTACCTCAGCAACCATCATCGCGTCAATGGTTATCCAAAATTCCGACACAGAATGCGTTTATTCTCTCTTGAGACAAGGTCGTGCAGAAATGGAATGTCTCACATTTTTTCGAGAGCTTCCCTGCCAGACATTCCAACGGCAATGTTTAGGTTAATTGCCGCGGCATTTGCTTCTTTGACGACACCTCCGAGCAGATCATCAATAGTAGCGATTGGCGTCCCTCGGGTAGACTTGACCTTCACGGCCGGGTAGCCGAAACTATCCAGCGCCATCACATCAAAGGCCCCACAGCCAGCCATGCCGACGTTGGTCACGATGTATACTAGATTAACCGGCCCGAGAGGTACAACATACGCGTCAGCTTGCTTTTTGGTCAGTTGCACTTTCTCATGGATCATGATTTTTCCTCCCCGCCGAGGCTATCCAACGTCTCCTCAGGGAATTGGGTTGTTTTCTTATTAGCTAACTCATAGTAGAATACCCTTGCTAAACAAACATGGTCATTCTTTTCGGACCATGCACGAGGAGTATATCAAAAACTAAACTATGAAAATAATCTACGCAACCGACATCCACGGTGACTTCGAGCGCGTCAAGAGTTTGCTCTCAGAGACGGTGGCTCACCTCTATATTATCGCCGGCGATCTGATTGACATCCCGTTCTACAATATGGAAGCTTCCATCCGCTATCACGAGCTGCAAACCTATTTCCATGGTCTGCGCCGCCGCATGAATACACAAGAACAGGTGCTGGAGGACTTTGTCGACGAGCTTCTCAAAACCCCCCAACTCTCGGAAGAACTCCGCAGCAAAGCCACGCGCTACCAGCACTACACCATTCGCGCCCGGCGCGTCATGCAACAAAAATACAAAGTGCTCAAGAACATCATTTCTGCAAAGCACAAGTCACGCGTGCTGTGCCTGCCGGGCAATTACGATATGAATTTAAAATTTACCTCCCTGCACGATAACGATCTGCACTTGCATGTTTTTTCAATTGATGATCTTCGCGTGTCCGGTTATGGGGGCGCCGATGTGTGGACCTCCGGTATTCCCCAACGGTACATCGTGAAATATCAGGCCGGCATCGGCGTGCATGAGACCGAGAACGAGATGTATCGCTACTTTGAGGAGGCGAAACCGGATATCATCGTTACCCATCAACCAGCCTATGGTATTCACGATCGCTTGGCGGCCCACGGCCCTTTTGGCTCGCTTGCCTTGCGCAGATACTGCGACACCCACCCGGTAATGTTGTGCTTAACCGGGCACGCTCACGATTCCTGGGGGGTGACCATGCGCGAAAACACCCTGTATCTTAATCCATCTAATTTCGGAGAGGTCACGAATCCAACGGGTGATGTCTCGGAGGGTGGGTTCTTCCATCAGATAGAGCTGAAGCAGCACCAGCTAACATCCGTCATTTTAAAGAAGCTTAGCGGGGACCGGATCTATGATGTAGCTGATTACTACCCCCAGGGCGGAGGCTGGCAAGAGAAGATCGTTGATAATGAACGGTATCAAAGTCACAAAAACCGGGATAACTATGACCTCAAGGTAGCGAAATATTCGCATATACCAGAGATCCAACTCTTCAATGAAATCAAGAAATTTTATCGTATGTTTCAAACTCCGGAGACCGAGGAACGCTTGGGTAAGCTGGAGGAGGTAGCCCATATCCTCGAGGAACAGCTGAAAGGCGATATCGCCATGGATGTTGTCGGCTCCGTGAACATCGGTCTTTCCCTGCCGGGCTCTGACATTGATTTCATCCTCTATCTGCGATGCGATGCCGAGTGCAACGCCGGCTTCGGAGCATGTGCATCGTTTAAAAACGCACAAGCTATGATCAAAGGCATTCTCGGCAACGCCTACGATATTCAGATCATGGATTGTGTGAACCTCAACAAGGTCAATGCTAGCATTCTTGAAAAGAACTACGAGTGCGAAACTCTCCAGCGCTTCGTCGCCTATCGTTCCCTGGGCAGACCGATCAACTACCGCGTTATTGCGCCAATCGATGATTTGCTCAACCAGGATATGGTCTTTCGCAAGGAGGTGGAGGGCAGCATTCAAACCTACTTTCAGATTTTCTCCAATACCTCCCAACACATTCGTTCACTAAAGAAATACGAGTCCCGGCTCAACGCCATCGGCATCAAACTTCCCGAATACATCCGGCGAAAAATAAAACAATACCTGACGAGTGCCTAGGTATCCCTCAGTTCTTTGTAACTCTAACGTTTTTCGTTCCAATTTTTAGATCCTTGAGATAGGAATTGCTCGTGATAGAAAAGAAACCTGATATCCGATCGTTCGACCTTGGCGATGCCACTGTAGAATATCTTTTCTATGCCGGAGAAGGACCGACCATTATCTTTCTGCATGCAACGGGATTTCTGCCCTGGTTGTGGCATCCGGTAGCACGGAGATTGGTTCCTTCATACACCGTCATCGCTCCCTATTTTTGCGATCACCGAGCGGCGGAACCGGAAGACGGCGGTCTTCGATGGTCGGTCTTGGCCGAGGATCTTTGCCGCCTGTGCGAAGGGGTTAACCTTGATTCACCGTATATCGTAGGTCATTCCATGGGAGCAACCATCACGACCCTGGCCGTATCCGCGCTCGGGCTCAAAGCAAAAAAAGCGGTTTTAATCGAGCCCATCTTTCTTCCGGAAATGCTGTACACCCTGCCGATTACGGTTGAGCTACACCCGCTTGCCTCGAAGTCCATCAAGAGAAAAAACTCTTGGGAAGACCGCGGCGCCGCTGTTAACTATCTTAAATCAAAATCTCTCTTTCAGCGGTGGGATGACGAATCGTTCGAGCTGTACCTTCAGTACGGTTTTGTTCCCGGAAAGTCGGGAGGTTTGACGCTGGCATGCTCGCCACGGAAAGAAGCGGCGCTTTTCATGGGGGGTATGGCGAGGAACCCGTGGCCTCTGCTGCCCGGCATGACCTGCCCGACCTTGGTGCTCGAGGGAGAATTGAGCGAAAACAGATCGTATATTGATCTAAACAAAGCCACGGCGCTGATGCCCCACGCCTCCTATCGTCTTGTCAAAGGCGCTGGTCATCTGATCCCAATGGAAAAACCGTTAGAGATAGTTAACATAATCAATGAATTTTTGTATAATGGTATAGGTGGCGATGCGTGCAATAAATCTGACACCTCTGCATGAACGTGGGGAGCAGCTTCCCCGATAAAAGTGAGGAATTTGTCATTCTTGTAATGCATACCAAGAGAGGATTTGTTCATGTCAACCGAACTATATCAAAAGCTCCGTGAACGAATCGATAGCTTTTCCATAGGATTCAACGCGACCGCATCCGGAATCGAAATAAAAATCCTACAAAAAATATTCACCCAAACTGAAGCCCAAATGTATTTGTTTTTGTCGCGCCAGCTCGAGCCGGTAGAGGTAATTGCACGCAAATCCAATAAAGATTATCATGAAGCTTCGGCAATTCTTGAAGGAATGCTCAAAAAAGGCTTGGTATTCCCCAGAAAAAAAGATGGAAGGATGTATTATGCCGCCGCGCCCTTCATGCATGGTTTTTTTGAACATTCGGCGGAAGGCATCATGGACAAAGAACTTGCCGTCCTGTACGATCAATACACAAAGGGCGGATTTTCTCCCAAAGGAATAACGTTACGCACCATTCCGGTAAACATCCAACTCGACAATAGATCCCAGGTATTGCCCTATGATGACATCAAACAAATTATCGAAAGTAAAACGCGAATTGGTCTCTTTAGGTGTTCTTGTGCTTTAAAAATCCAAAAGCTCGAAACCGGATGCAAACAGCCGCTCGAGGTTTGTATGGGCTTTGACTATTACGCCGAATATCCAATCGAGCATTATGGTATCGGGCGGTGGATATCGAAAGAGGAAGCGCTCAACGTCCTGGCTGAAGCTGAAAAGGCCGGCTTGGTTCACCAGACCGGTGGCGATTCTCGAAATATCGAATGCATCTGCAACTGCTGTCCCAATTGCTGCGGTATCCTCAATGCCTTTAAAGCATCTCCTGTGCCGGCGAAATCAGCCGGATCAAATTACTATGCAGAAATCAACCCTGACATCTGCTTGTCATGCAAAACCTGCTTGGATCATTGCCCGATGAACGCTATCGTGAGCGTCGAAGACAAGGTCACCATTAATTTGGATAGGTGTATCGGTTGTGGACTCTGCACCAAAGTATGCCCTAATGAGGCACGAAGACTCGTTAGAAAAACCGATAAGATACGGGGACCGGCGTCGCCGGAAAAATATAAGTTTATGAGATCATCGCTGGATTTTGATAAAGACATCGATTGAAACCATGGAAGGTGAAAACCCAGTTTCGTATTACCCCCCTTGACGGGGATAAGAGCTTGTAAGCCTCACTTCGTTCGGCAACGATTTCTAATCCCCTCCGGGGATAAGAGGCTGTAACGCTCACTTCGTTCGCTAACAGTCTCTAACCATTCTTCTTGATGAAGTCTTCCATCAAGTTGGTCAGAGCTTTTACCGAATCGAGCGTGACGGCGTTGTAGAGCGACGCGCGGATGCCACCCACCGAACGATGGCCCTTGAGTCCAATCATGCCGAGTTTTTTAGCCTCGTCGACGAACTTTGTCTCAAGCTCTTCGCTCGGCAACCGAAAGACGACGTTCATGTACGAGCGGCTTTCTTTCTCCACCGGAGCCTTATAGAAACCGGCGTGTTTGTCGATTGTTTGATACAGCAGGTCTCCCTTGGCGCGGTTGTTTTTCTCATTGTTGGCCAGGCCGCCATTTTTCTTAATCCATTTCAGGGTCTTTCCGACCAGGTAGACGCCGAATACCGGCGGCGTGTTGAAAAGCGAATTCTCCTTAGCTTGGGTCTTGTAGCAAAAAATGGTGGGTATATCTTCCTTGGCCTTGGCCAAGAAATCTTCCTTGATGATGACCACCGTCACGCCGGCCGGACCGAGGTTTTTCTGGGCGCCGGCATAAATCAGGGAGAATTTACTGGCCTCAAACGGACGCCACAGAATATCCGAAGACATATCGGCCGTTAGCGGAGCAGCAACCTCGGGAAACCGGTGCCACTGCGTTCCGAAGATGGTGTTGTTTGAGGTCAGATGCACATAGGCCGCGTTGTCAGTGAACGAGCAGTCAGCCGGCTTGGGGATCCGGGTGAATTTCTTGTCTACCTCCGTATTGGCCGCTGCACGGGCCGTCGCGCCTATTTTTGAAGCGACGATTTTACCTTCTTTGAAGGCCTTCTGGGCCCAGCTTCCGGTCACCAGATAGTTGGCCGTCTGCCCGGGGTTAAGGAAGTTCAGCGGCACCAATTCAAATTGTGTATAGGCGCCGCCGCCCATGAAGAGTACCTGGTGGCTTGTGCCAAGGCCGAGCAACTCTTTCAAAAGCGCCTGGGCTTCGTTATGCACTTTCTCGTAGTCTTTCGAACGATGGCTGACTTCCAACACCGACATTCCGGTTCCTGCAAAATCGAGGAGCTCTTGCTGAGCTTCTTGAAGTACTTCAAGCGGTATGGCGGCGGGGCCAGGGTTAAAGTTCATGACTCGTTTCATAGCGGTCTCCTGTTCTCTTTCGTGCGCGCTAACGGCGCCCGGCGAATTCCTTGATTTGCCTTACTACAATATCGCCAATACGTAAAAGGTTTTCTTTGCTCGATGCGCCCAGGTGCGGTGCCATCAACACCCGTGGAGCCTTGAGCAATGCGCAGTCTGCAGGCGGCGGATCGCTACTCCAAACGTCGGTTGCGTAACAGCCGACCTGTCCGCTGTTGAGTGCCGCAGCCATGGCCGCCTCGTCCACACAGGCCGCACGGCCGGTGTTGACGATGATCACCCCTTTCTTCATCTTGGCTATCGTCCCGGCATTAATAAGGTTTTTGGTGCTATCGGCCTTAGGCACGTGTAACGAGAGATAGTCCGCGGCAGCCAAGACTTCATCAAGTGACTTCATCTCGGCGTGGTCCGATTTCTTCACCACGGGGTCAGTGGCGATCACTTTCATTTCAAAGGCTCGAGCGCGCTTGGCCACCTCGCTGCCGATGCGGCCCAAGCCGATGATGCCGAGCGTCTTCCGGTAGAGTTCGGTGCGCTCCAGTTCTTTCTTAACCACTTACCTTCCTTCATGCTGTTGTGCGCCTCAACAATGTGGTTTGGCACGGCCAGCATCAGAGCCATCGCCAACTCGGCCACCGTCACGCTCGATGCCTCGGGGGTGTTTTGGACCAAAATACCCTTTTTCTTGGCGTACGGGGCATCGACGTTGTCCAACCCTACCCCGCCGCGGATGATCAGCTTAAGCTTCGGGGCCGAGTCGATATATTCTTGGGTACACTTGGTCTTACTGCGTACTAACACCACCTCGGCTTCGGACAACCGCGACTTTTCCGTGGCGATCTCGCCGAACGGTTTCAGTCGCTCGGGTAACGACGCGTCGAATGAGTCTGCGATTAGGATCAACATGTTTCTCTCCCTTGTGAAGCGCCTGCGGTCGGCGCGTTGACTTCAATCGGTTAAACTGCGCACCACCACTCCGCTGCGCAGTTTGGGTTCAAACCAGGTCGACTTCGGCGGCATGACCAGGCCCGCATCCGCGATAGTCATCAGTTGCTCGATAGCCGTCGGGTACAGTGCAAAGGCCACCCCGTTGGTCTTTTGAGCGCGCCGCTCGAGTTCGTCCGTTCCCCGGATTCCGCCAACAAATCGAATGCGCTGGTCAGTACGCGGATCATTGATCCCGAGGAGAGGCCTCAGAAGGTTGTTTTGGAGAATGGATGCATCCAGGCTGTCGACCGGATGATCCGCCGGAAAGGTGCCGGGTTTGGCCCTCAGCCGATGCCACGTTCCCGCTAGATACATGCCAAAGGTGGTCGGCTGTTCAGGTTTCGGTTGGCTCGCCCGATCGATACCGAAAGCGTTGGCAACGGCCTTCATGAAAGCCTCGGTGCCGCGCCCGTTGAGATCGTTGATGACCCGATTGTATTCCATGATGTTCATCTGGTCGTGAGGAAAGATCACCGTCAAGAAAAAGTTGTACGCTTCTTTGCCGGTGTGATGGGGGTTGCGCTCCCGACGCAACTTCTGGACTCGCGAGGCGGCCGCTGAACGGTGGTGCCCATCGGCGATGTACAAAGCCGGGACCGCGGCGAATAGGTTGCGCAGGTTCTCGATTTCCTGGGGCTTGGATATAACCCACAGGCTGTGTCCGACGCCGTCATCGGCGACGAAATCGAATTCCTTCTTGCGCTTACGCACCCTGCGGATGAAATCATCAATCGCCGCGACGGACCGGTAGGTCAAGAACACCGGGCCGGTGTTAGCGCCGAGTGCGTCAATGTGGAGGGTGCGCTCGTCTTCCTTATCGGTGCGGGTGAACTCGTGCTTCTTGATCCGATTGTCTTGATACTCCGATACGGATGCCCCCGCCACGACACCAACCTGGACGTGCTTGCCCATACGCAATTGATAAACGTAGAACGAGGGTTTTTTGTCGCGAACAAAGAGGCCCTGCTCGACCAACTCTTGAAACTTTTTTCGGCCGTGCTCGAAAATACGCGGATCAACCGTATCGAGCCCGCGCGGAAGTTCGATCTCGGACTTTTCCACCCTCAAGAAGCTGTAGGGTTTATTGGCGACGTACGCTTGCGCCTCATCAAAATCAACAACATCATAGGGCGGCGCCGCTACCTGAGAAACAAGATCAGGACGCGGTCTGATGCCGCAAAAGGGCTGTATGTCGGACATTCGTTGCCTCCTGATCAATTAAGCGCACGAGAACCACTGCTCCTCCCGGCCGTTCGAAGGACACATAGTGCCTTAGAGAGCGGCTAGATGTCTATCAAAAAAATGATCGACTCCAAAATCTCTACCGTCGAGGCAGCAATGGTTCGGGGTTGATTCTTCCATCGTGGCGTGGTAGCACAATACAAATCTGATGTCATCCCCGCGAAAGCGGGGATCCAGATTGAGTTACCTCTGGATTCCCGCCTGCGCGGGAATGACGAGTCAGCGCCGACATGGACAACCTATTTATTACCAAGGAGGGCCCCGATAATGATCGTTACCACGAAGAAACTGTTCGAGCTTGCGTATGGCAAATATGCAATCGGTGCTTACAATATCAACAATTTAGAACAGACCGTGGGTTTGTTCCGCGGTAACCTCGATTCGCAGGCGCCGTTCATTATTCAGATCTCCAAGGGCGCGCGTTCCTACACCGACAAACGCATGCTCGAGTCCATCATCCGGGCCGCCGACGAAATCTACCCGCAGTCTATTTTCGCGGTCCATCTCGATCACGGCGATCCGGAGGCCTGCCACGACTGCATCAACAGCGGCTTCTATTCGAGCGTCATGATTGACGCCTCGGCGAATCCCTTCGAGGAAAACATTCGCATCACCAAAGAAATCGTCAAGGCCGCCCACACAAAACGCATCGTGGTTGAGGCCGAGCTCGGCCAGCTCGGCGGGGTCGAAGAACATGTCAAGGTCGAGGAGAAAAACGCCCATTTGACCGACCCCAACCAGGCCAAGGAGTTTGTCACCAAAACCGGTTGCGACAGCCTGGCGGTGGCGATTGGCACGAGCCACGGCGCTTACAAATTCAGCGGTGCGCAAGCCTTGCGCTTGGATGTGCTTGAGGAGATCCAAAAGCGTCTGCCTGGGTTCCCCCTGGTCATGCATGGTTCTTCGTCCGTACCGCAGGAAGAGGTCGAGCGTATCAACAAATCCGGCGGCAAGCTCAAGGGCGCCAAGGGCGTTAACGAGGATGAGTTCGCCCGCGCTGCCCCTCTCGGTGTCACCAAGGTCAACATCGATACCGATGGCCGGTTGGTATGGACACGCGTGCACCGCGAGTTCTTCCGCGACGCTCCGGAAAAATTCGACCTGCGCGATCCGGGAAAGATTTTCATGGCTGAGTATGCCAAGTTCATCGCCCACAAAAACCAGAAACTTGGTTCGGCCGGCACGCTCGAGGAAATCCGCAAGGCTCTCTCTCGATAGGGCACCTCGTCCAGAAAACCGCCTCGCGCTTTTTCAAAAGGAGATGCTTCATGTACCGGTTTTGGATCGCGCTAGCTGCGGCTGCCGTGATGATGACAGGATTAAAAGCCAGGGCCCAAGACAATCCTCCAGCGCAGCCCGATTCACTATTGCCACCTCCCCGGGCGCCAACTGCCAGCAGAGAGGTGACGGCTCTCTTGAAGGACGGCGACGCCGCCATGAAGGAGCAATTCTATATAAAAGCGATGAAGGCTTACTACGATGCCGTCAAGGCCGAGCCAGGAAACCCGGATGCCCTCTATCGGCTCGGGCTCGCCTATGAGGTAAACGGCAATCCCAAAGCCGCCGCTCTCAGGTTTCGTCAAACCTTGAAGGTTGATCCCGACTACGTCGCGGCAGCACAAGCGTTGGCCAGAGTCGAAGGCCGCCCAGTGCCCGAGCCGGCACCAGAAGTTTTTCCCCCAACGGGTTCAAAGCAGGTTCGAGACCTCATCAACGATGGTGACGTCGCATTTCAAAAAAACAATTTTATCTTGGCGATTACCCGTTATCTGCATGCGAGCCAACTCGATCCCAACAACGAAGAGGCGCTGTATAAGCTGGGATTATCCTATGCCCTCTCTAAAACCCCCGAGATGGCCATTTTCAAATGGCAGAAGGTGTTGACATTAATCCAAACAATACGTTAGCCAAACGGAATATGGCGATCGCCGTACAAAACCTCAAGGGCGGTACCTATTCCTACGAAACCGAGACCCATCGATGAGGTTATGGCTCATCGGGTGCAGGCTGATTTTGCGCGAGGCGGGAAAATAGGACTCCATCATGGCCAAAATATTCTAATTTCCAATTCGCGTACAAGTCCTGAAGCAGTACGGCGGTGAGTCGTTCTCCACGGGGATACGCGATGCACTCTATCCGCCAGCGATCGAGAACCGCTTGCCAACCAGGCTCGAGTTCGTGAACCGTGAAATAGTCGTTGAATACCGCCGGCGGGTAACAGTCATTGCGTTGATCGATGAAAACTCGAGCCGCGGGATAGAGACCAAATAAACGCCCCGCCCCAACTGAAGTAATTAAATAGCCGGTGATCGGCGCCGTGGAGGCGGATCTGCCGGATGAGTCCTTCGGATAATATTGCGGCGAAGATCCGAAGCTCCGCCACACCGGTCAACGAGCGATAACTGATAGGGCTCTCGTCGGGCACGAGGAAGGTCACCGACACAACAACCGCTAATAACCCGAGCAGCAGCCAATCATGGGCCCGCTGGTCGATGCCCTGAACGAAGCATACCAGCGTCTCACGGTGTCGATCTTAAGGCTAGGGGTGTTCATGAGTTGGAAGGTGTTGACGATAGTCGCCGGCAGGTGCCGAGCAATAAGGGTGCCGCGGCGATTCCTAGCAGCGGAATATTGCGAATACTGGTATAGGAGAAAAATGAAAATGCGACCAAAAGCCCAATATGGGCCGGGCTGGGTGTCAACCCCGAGCCGAGTACTGCAAAGCCACAAAACATCAGGTAGAAGGTAATCATCCGACCGAGTGGGCTCGAAAAGTCAGCCGATTGCCACTCGCTCATATTGGTCAGAAAGCTCAGCGATGATTGAGATTTGCTTCACATAGTAAATGGGGAAAATGAGCCCATAGATATGATTGGGAGTAGCCACACACGCTATCGATGCAACCAAAAGATCGCGCCCAATTGCCCGAACATCATGCCATGGTGCCTCGGCCTGCGTGCAGGTGCGACGCAATCGCCGAAACGAGATAGAGGAACATGAGCGCGAGACCGGTGATGAAACTGCTGTGGAAATTCGCCCAACCGGAGAAAATCAAGAACATTACCACCGGACGCATCCGACCACCCATGGTCGGTTGCTCCATGGCGTATAACAGCAAGATGAAGAAAATGTTGGCAAAGAGATACGGCCTTAGAGAGAAGTTGCTCAGCATCATCAGAACCGCCAGCAGCGTAACTATCGCCGACAGATAGGGTGAGCAACCCGAGCGCCGCGTAAGGTGAAAGATCAAAGCGCAGCACAGACCGTTGAGGAGGACTCCAAAACCGATTAAGCCATACGAACCAAGTAGTTGATAGACGCTGAAGAAAACTACCTCCGCCAACCACTCCTGCGGCAACCACGGATACGCGGGCGCAGTGAAACTAAAGGTATTTTGATCCGGCATACGCAGGTTTTGCAGAATATACTCGCCAGTTTTGAGATGCCACCAAATATCATCGGCCTTAATAGGAATCATGAAGGTGGTGGCCGACAAGAACCAACCCAACCGTTAATGCAAAAACCGATGGTACCCACCAGAGACTTTTTGGCGAGAAAGGCGTTTGAGGCATGACCGTCACAGAGGGCTCAACTGTTGCCATTAACAAACGATATCCGCACCGGGGAAGAATGACAACGAACTGGACAACGCTCGCTGCGCTAGCCGGAGCTGCCTGGGCGTCCTTCAGACTCCTATGAAAATTTTTCACTTGACAAAATACAATCAATATAATATATATAATAGGCAATAAGAACAACACCCTGGGTGGGGAAGAATTGGAAATAATACATTCAACATATTACCGGAAATAAATGGCATCTGAACCAAGAAGACTATTGAGTCTATTCAGCATTGATGAACTCAGCCAGCTTGAGCAACGCTACCCAAACGGCATTTCGGCGCTAGAGATTATCACCTTATTTCAGTCGTGGGGATTTAAATTATCTGAAGCAACTTTTCGTAAATATGTTCAATTGGGGTTGTTACCAACCTCACGGCGAGTGGGACGCAAGGGTAAGCACCGCGGTTCCTGCGGAGTTTATCCTGCCTCGGTCTTGAGGGGCGATCAATTTAATCAAGAGCATGATGCAGGAGGATCGCACGCTAGCCGAGATCCGAGAGTCAATTATCTCGCTACAAAACGACCTGGAACGATTGTCCGATGCAATCCGGCAGCTTTTCGCCCGCCTGATGCAGTGGATTAACCGACTGGATGAATCAGAGGCATCGATGCAGGCCTTCAACCAGGAAGTGGTCAAGACGCATCAAGATGCCATCGCCTTGTTCTCACGTTTAGAAAAAATCGGGAGTCGGCTGGCGGTGGCCGGCACTCTCCCGCCTTCCAAGAGCCAAGGAGGTTTCTTATGAACGCGAGCCACGCGGGCACTTCGACCGGTACCAACGCATCTGAAAGCCGCAAGGGGCGACGAAGGTCAAAAACCATTGCTCGTAAACAAATGCTCCGTGACCGGCGGCGAGAACCGGTCGATCCTAAGTTGCTTGAACTGGCTGCACAAAAGCGTCCACACAAACGATGCGAATGCATCAATGGGAGGCGCCCGTGCTTGTTCGTCTCCTGTAAACACCACCTCTACTTGGACGTCAATCCTCAAACGGGTTCTATAAAGCTCAACTTCCCGGACAAAGAGGTCTGGGATCTCAGTGAAACGTGTGCCTTGGATGTAGCCGAGCGTGGCGGCATGACGCTCGAGGAAGTAGGTGAGATTTTGAACTTAACCCGCGAACGCGTGCGGCAGCTCGAGGCAACCGGCTTACAAAAACTACTTGATCTCAGTGAAAAAGCAGAACTTAAGGATCTCCTCGGTTAATCGTTAACGTTACCAGTCCTCCAGTATACGCCAGTAAAAGCCTTGACGAGCGTTGATGCAACTGTTAGGTACCTATGTCGATCGCCACGGGGCGAATGAGGTACGTCATGCGGTTGCAGGTAATCGGCGGCGGGGGGCGCGAACATGCCCTCGCGTGGACGCTGGCTCGAAGCCATGAGGTTGAATCGATTATCTGCGCGCCGGGCAACGCCGGTATGGCGGCCGAGCCCAAGGTTACTTGTGTGCCTGTTGCAGCCGACGATCTTGAGGGGCAGATCCGGTTAGCTCGGAAGCGCCATCCGGATCTGGTGGTGGTGGGGCCGGAGCGGCCGCTGGTATCGGGAATAGCCGACCGCTTGGCCGAGGAAGCCATTGAAACGGTAGGCCCTCATCGTCAAGCCGCGGCGCTTGAGGGCAGTAAGGTCTTTGCCAAGGAGCAGATGCAGCGGTATAACATTCCGACGGCATCAGGCCGCGTCTTCGACCAATCCGACGCGGCCATACGCTTTGTTCGTGAGCATCCTCAACCGTGGGTGGTAAAAGCGGACGGCCTGGCGGCGGGAAAGGGCTGCTTATCTGCCAGGACGCTTCCGAGGCAGAACGCGCCATTCGCTTGTTGATGGATGAGCGCGCCTTTGGAGAAGCCGGCGAGCATATTTTGATAGAAGAGCTGCAGAGCGGCGAAGAGGTTTCGTGCATCGCTGTGACCGATGGCCACACCATCCGTTTACTGCCGTCGTCACAGGATCATAAACGTGCGTTAGATGGTGATCGCGGTCCAAACACCGGCGGCATGGGCGCCTATTCGCCGGCGCCGGTGCTGACCGCCAACTTGGAGCAGGAGGTGACCACGCGCGTTTTTCGTCCGTTGCTCGCCGGTATGGCCGCCGCCGGCAGTCCCTATCGCGGTTTTTTGTATGCCGGTTTGATGGTCGGTGCCGATGGACCGCGCGTGCTCGAGTTCAACGTGCGCCTGGGCGACCCAGAGAGCCAAGCTCTGTTTATGCGGTTACGCTCTGATCTTGCCCCGGTCTTGCGGGCATGCACCAACGGCACCCTCGATCGCGTCCCGTTGCTGTGGGATTCTCGGCCGGCGGTGTGCGTGGTGATTGCCGCGGGTGGTTACCCGGGCAGCTATGACAAAAACAATGTCATTAGCGGTCTGGATTCAGTCGAAGGCCTGCCGGACATCAAAGTATTTCACGCGGGCACCCGATTGCAGAATGGGCAGGTGCTCACGGATGGGGGACGGGTCCTCGGTGTCACTGCCCTAGGCACGGATATTCGTCAAGCACAGCAACGCGCCTACCAGGCGGTGAAAAACATCAGTTTTGCCGGGATGGCGTTCCGTCGGGACATAGCCCATCGGGCGTTGGAGTAGCTGATATGAGCGCGAAACGGGTTTTGATATTAATGGGTTCTGACAGCGACCTTGCGGTGATGGAGGAAGTTGCCCAAGCGCTAACCTTGCTGCACGTGAGATATGAGATGCACGTCGCCTCGGCTCACCGTACCCCGGAAAAAGTCATTTGGCTTGCGCGCGAAGCTCGACAGCAAGGTTTTGGGGTCATTGTGGCTGGCGCCGGTTTAGCGGCGCATTTAGCGGGAGTAGTCGCTGCGCATTCCCTGTTGCCGGTGATCGGCGTGCCGCTCTCGACGGGCCCCTTCAACGGAGCCGACTCTTTACTTTCGACGGTCCAGATGCCCCGCGGCTTCCCGGTCGCCACCGTTGGCGTCGGCCCGAGCGGAAGCTTTATGCCGGGTTGCTCGCGGCGACCATACTGGCGGTGGAGGACGACGAGTTGACCGGGCGCATCGCCGCTTACCGCGATGAGTTAGCCCGTAAAGTCGAGGAAAAGGACACCGCCTTACAACGCCGAGAATGAGACTTCACCGCTATATTCTAGCCAATCTTCTGGCCGTACCGTTAACTTCTTTTCACTCAACCTCCTTTTTTTGATAGTGCAATTGCTAAAAATAGGCGAACTGGCCTTTGGCGCCGGTTTTTCACTCACCGATTGATACAGGTCTCGGTGCTGTTTCCCCGGGGTTCTGCGTCTTCACTATTCCTATCGCGGTTCTTACCGGTGTTTATTAGGTTTTCGGGCGTATGGCGGCCGACAGAGAGGTTATTGCATTTCTCGGCGCCGGAATTTCGAGCACTCGACTATCGGTCGCTCCAGCCATCTTAGGAGTAATGGGCGCGCTTGCGGCAGGCGGCGTGGCCTCTCAGATTGCGCCTGCTTCCAATCTTGCTCTCAAAGAAATCGTCGCCAACTCACCAGACGGCACACCGTTGCTTCGCTTGAAGCCGGGCGCTTCTATGAAGACATCCCCAATGTTGTGCTGTACCCTCGTCAGATGGAACCGAACGGCAAGGAAGAACGGATTCCTGGTATTTGACTGCCGCTCGCAGGATTCTTGCCATACCCTGATGGCGCGGCGTGCCGAGATTTCGCCGCGCAGCGACCGAAACGCCTTGAACTTCCTCCTCAAAAACGGCGAGCTTCACGGTGAGGCGATGCCCGGCGAGGAATACTCACGGGCGCGTTTTGACACCGGCAATATTTCGATGGACATTGAGCGGTTGGTTTCAGAGCGGACGCGCTTTATACCCGACGTCGAGCAACTGTCGTTACGGGAACTTGCTGCCGGCGCTACCGATGGGAGCCTGACGCGGCGAGAGAGAAATATCCTGACTGCCGCGTGGCACCGCCGATTTGCTTTTCCCCTTGCGTCGGTTTTATTCGCTTTGATGGGCACCGCCTTGACCGCGGCCGGTAAGTTGCGCGGTTGGCGCGGAACCTTGGTAACGGCGGTGACGATGATCACCCTGTTCTTCTGCTGATGCGCTTTGGCGACGCCCTGGTCGTAGCCGGCGTGCTGCAACCCGCTTTTGCCGCTTGGCTACCAGATTTCCTCGTGGGCGCCACTGCGGGGTTGCGGCTCACCAGCCTGGCCCGGAGACCGGCATGATTGTCGACCGCATGATTATCGGGCTTCAGAGCCTGATTTTAATAATCGTTCTATCCATACTCATGCTGTTGGCGCTGGTTCTCGATTTCTTTGAACTGGCTCATTTCCTGTTGGCTGGAAAAGGCTCCGGTGTCGATGTGCTCTTGATGATTATCTTGCGATTGCCAACCTGGCTCAACCTCTTGCTCCCGGTCGCCTTGGTCGGAAATACCTGTATCGTGTTTGCCCTGCTGGGTGGCACTCAGCAGCTTCGCGCCATGGCGGCGGCGGGCATTAGCCAGGTTAGGCTGTATACCCATTATGGTTGTCACGAGCTTCGTTATGGCGGCCACCGTTATGGTTCAGGAGTAGTTGATCCCGCCAGCACTCGATAAAAGGGAACCCCTGATGATACGCAGCTTTGGTCGAATCGATAGCACCTGGCGATTTTTTAAAACCACCAATGGTACCAAGGAGATGCTGGCAGGCTCTTTCGGGTGCAGGAAAAAAGTCCAGACGGAAAAAGCATGACGTCGGTGACCATTTGGGAGATGGATGCGAAATTTCGCGTCAAGAAAAGAACCGATCTTCGCATAATGGAGTGGCAAGGGAATTCCTGGCTTGGCAGCGGCGTAGAGGAACGACAGTTCAGTCGGGGAAACCAGATTCAGTGGCAAACGTGGGAGAAGAAAAACATCCCGCTAACCGAGGGACCCGAATGGTTTCGGGAGGTTTCCGGAAGGCCACAACAAAAAAAACTTGCCGAGCTGTCCGCGAACATCGAGGAGTTGCAACGGCGCGGGTTGCCGGTCGCCGAGTATGTACTGGCGCTCCATAACCGGTTTGCAATTCCGCTAATGGGATTCGCGTTGGTTTTGCTGGGTTTTCCTTGGCTCTCGGTTCCCTGGAGAAAAAGAGCCATCTCCGGAGCGCTAACCGAGGCCATGGCGTTAGTGTTTGTCGGCTACCTCCTGGTCGCGGTCTGCACCTCGGCGGTCTCGGGTGGCCTCTTGTCAGC
>CAVWHX010000001.1:0-265143 GCA_963754925.1 uncultured delta proteobacterium | reverse complement strand
ATGAGCGCCTGTTGAAGCAACTCGGGTTGGTGAAATTCGTAACCTATCTGCACGCTAGCTTTTGTTAACAACGGGTGAGATAACCCCTCTATCATCGTTATCCCTTCTTTCGAAAAACAGTGCCGTATTTTTCAAACGCATGGTACACCAATAAGTGCGCCTGAATCCATTGTTTCTGCACGCACCCACAACAATTGTCCGATTTGGAGCTCTTCGGCATCGAACCGTACCGGTCGATACCTCTCCGATCGACCTTCAAAATATTTTTTTCGCCGCCGCTCAACTACCACTTGATGCCTTTTGTTAACGCCATCGCCGAGAAAAGCCCGCCAGCGCCGAGCGCCTTCTTCGCGCAAGGTTTTCGAATGCTCGCGCAGGTGCTCGGCATCGACCCGCTCGGGAAAGGTCGCGGCTCGAGTGCCTTTTCGCGCTGAAAAGGTGAAGACATGCAGGTATGCGAGCGGCATCGATCGCACCACCAAAAGGGTATTCCGCGCAGCGGCCGGAGTCTCACCGGGAGAACCCAACCATCACGTCGGTACCTATCGCCGCGTCGGGAAAATGTTTTGACAACCGATCAATTATCTCTCGGTACTCTCGAACGCTATAGGGTCGGCCCATGCGCGCTAACACTTCGTCATCACCGCTTTGAAGCGGAACATGAAAATGAGGGCACATACCAGGCATTTCCGCCAATTCGAGTAATGAGTTCCGAGCTAAGATCCATCGGTTCAATCGAACTAAGCCGTATACGAAAGTTGGCACCGAGCTCCGGGAGGCGCTTAATCCATTGCAGAAGATGTTTCAATGAGCTTGACGGAGAAAGATCTCGTCCATACCTGCCAAGATGAATGCCGGAGAGCACTATCTCACGGTGGCCGGCATCCAGAAGAAAGCGAATCTGATCACATGCTTCGTTATAGGGAACTGAACGCTCTGGTCCGCGCACGAGCGGAACAACACAGTAGGCACAATGAGTATTGCAACCGTCCTGAAGCTTAACAATGGCACGTTGGCGTCCTAGTCTGTGATACGGGCTCGTTTGAGTTTGCACGGGAGAAAAACAGTTACCCCGTATCGCTGCAAGCAACTTTTCTCGATTGCCAAAAGCTACCATGTCTTTAACATTTGAAAAACCGGATATCTCGTTGCCGGTTGTCGTCACCCCACAACCAGTTACAATCACCGGCAACTGCGGGTAGTCCCGCTGTAACCCACCAAGCACTTTGCGGACATCACGATCAGCTTTATGGGTTACGGTGCACGTGTTGAGCACGGCCAACGACGCTTCACCGGGATCTTGAACTATCAAAAATCGATCGGGTGGGAGACAACTCACGAGGCTTGCTGTGTCAGCAAGGTTTACCTTGCATCCGAGACTTTTGATCCAAATTTCTTTAACGGCGCAGCTTACCATCATTGCCTTCAAACTCATGATATTATCCCTACAAAAACAATAAAAAAGTACTATTATCGAGCATCCAAACTGTCACAAAGTTTTCCACAGATTACTCACAATCCTTGTTGAAATAGCTTGTTAGCTTAATATGCCCCGTTCTGCTCAAAAAATACTTTGGAGTTCTTCATAAAAATATATAATCATTATAATACAATATGTTATAGACAAATCTAATCGAAATACATTACATATTTGCCGGTTCCTTTCTAAATACAGATTGATGAGTTATTAGCACTGGTGTTCTGTGGATAACTTAATTTGAGAGCATACGTTATGCCAACTTTCTAAGAATTCGCTTCAAGTCAATTTCGTTATTAACATATTTGGGTCGTCCAACACCTTTTCTAGTAGCGTATCTAGTATTCGTCCAACTTTGGGACCAGGCGCTAATCCAAGTTCGCGCATAACCGTCTCGCCGTTGATTGCAAGGTCTTTGATCTTCAACGCGCTGTCCTGGCTCATCACGCCTTCCACCCGTTTCCTTTAACAGATTGAGATTATTCAACGAGTCACGGACCATAATTCCACGCCCCCAGATATCAGCCCGGCGCAGCTCCCAGAGATCCGACAGACATTCGACGCCCACCTTTCGCACCAAGCGCCGGACGGCTCCGTCGGTCCAACTTGGTTCATAGTTGAACATATGGTTTGCAATCAAGGTAGATACTCGCTCACGGTCCTCATGGGAAAAGCGTAACCGTTGCATCGCCTCATCAGCTAATTGAGCTGAGAACCGTTCGTGGTTGTAGAAGGTGTGCTCGCCACGCGGCCCTCCAACCGATTGTGGTTTGCCGCAGTCATGAAGCAGAATGGCCAATTTCAGAACACCATCTCCCCGACCGTGTGCAAGGCATGCCAGCGAATGCTGATAGACGTCGTGTTTATGAAAGGTATTTTGAACTTGACCAATGGTCGGTAGCAGCTCGGGCAAGATTTCTTCCAGCAGACCCGTTTGACGTAACGCCTCGATTCCCCGAGCAGCATGCTTACTCGAAAGGATCTTAATAAGCTCATCCCGAACGCGTTCGTTAGCAACCTGCCGAAAAACCGGTAACGCGGCTCTAATGCTGGCCGATGTGGCCGACTCAATCGAGAAATCAAGCACGCACGAAAACCGCACCGCCCGCAGCGGCCTCAGCCCATCCTCTAAAAAGCGTTCGAGCGGATTGCCCACCGCTCGAACCAAACCTGCCGAGAGATCAGCAGAGCCGCCGAAGGGATCTATTACTTTCTTGGCTGCTATGTCATACGCCATGGCATTAATGGTGAAGTCTCGTCGCTTGAGATCTTCCTCAAGGGAGTCGAGGAACTCAACGTGATCGGGATGCCGGCCATCACGGTACGTGCCTTCCCCGCGGAAGGTTGTTACTTCTATCGTTAGTTTTCCAATAAGAACGGTCACCGTACCGTGAGCGATTCCCGTCGGGATAACGCGCTCAAACAGCGGAGTAACTTGCTCGGGACGGGCATTGGTGGCGACATCCCAATCTTTAATCGGGCGACCGAGCAACAGATCGCGCACTGCGCCGCCCACCGGATAGGCCTGGAAGCCGTTTTGGTGCAATTGGACAAGAAGCCGGTGTAACGACCGAGGAATCTGAAATGAAACAATATGTTCGGATTTCAGTTAACACCTCTGAAGAAGTCTCCTGGTCGCCCGAGACTCGTTCGAGGAAGCCAAAGTATAGATGGACCAAGATATTGCGCAGCTCAGGATCGAGCGATCGAATCAGGTCACGTTGCTCGTCCAGATCCTGGCTTTGAATTATCTTCATTAAAACCTCTTGAACCCGCTTGATGAATTCGCTTTGATTGAGAAGCTCGGGCGGCGGCTCGCGGCTGAACGCTTCTCTGATCATCAGATTCGAAAACAAAAGATGGGTTCCCTTCAAGCCGCTTTGCGCTAAACGCTGCAGAGATTCAATAGCTTCCAAGGTAATGGTAATATAGGGTGCCATGTTCTCCTCACTTCTTCGAACGCCCCCGACCTGATTCGAACAGGTGACCTTCCGCTTAGGAGGCGGATGCTCTATCCGTCTGAGCTACGGGGGCACTTAGAGACTGTTAGCGAGCAAAGCGAGCGTTACAGTCTCTTATCCCGTTAGGGATTGGCCGTTTGTAATGCCGGCGAAGCGGCGTTGTCAAGGTCTAAGAGACGGTTTTAGTAGACAAGAATACTCGATATCGGATGAGGGATGAGTTTCTCTTTCTCCCTTGAAGAAAAGCGAGCTCAACCACAAACGAGAAACCGGCCACAACTCCACCTTGTTTTTGAATAAGTTCACCGCAGGCCGCGGCGGTGCCACCGGTGGCAAGCAGGTCATCTACTACCACCACCCGTTGACCTGGCGCAATCGCATCCACATGGAGTTCCAAGGTATTGCTGCCATACTCAAGTTGATAGGATATCCGATCGCTCCGGTACGGCAGCTTGCCGATCTTGCGAGCGACAATTAAGCCTTTGTTTAGACCAAACGCCAATGCTCCGCCAAACACAAAGCCGCGGCTTTCTATAGCCAAAAACACGTCCGGCTTGAAGACCTCCACCTGTTCTTTGAGGATCTCTATGGCCCGCTGAAAGCCATGGGGGTCCTTGAGGAGCGGCGTAATGTCTTTGAATATGATTCCTGGTTTAGGAAAATCGGGAATGTCACGGATATACTTTTCCAGCTCGTGCATGGCTTCCTCCCGCTCTCGATATGCCAATTACTCCAGTCGTTTTAAAAAGAACATGGGGTTGCGAGGTTTTACGCCGTCGCGGATTTCAAAGTGAACATGCGGGCCGCTTGCCCGCCCGGTTTTTCCAACCTTGGCAATCACCTGACCTTGGTGCACCTCTTCACCTTCCTTGACAAAATATCTCTGCGTATGAGCGTAGACGGTCACGAGACTGTTTTTATGTTTTATGATAACGAGATTGCCGTAGCCGTCGCGATGGTTACCGGCAAACAGCACCGTACCGTTGGCGGCGGCGCGAATTTCGGTTCCCAGGGGAGCTGCGATGTCAATCCCGTCGTGACGTTTGCCTCTTCGCACCCCAAACGGCGAGGTGAGGGTCCCTTCGACCGGCCAGATAAATTCCCCCACCCAGGTATCGATATGGCGTGGTTCTTCGGGGACCGGCCTCGGCGCGACGCTCTCCGCTCCGGCGTCCGGCATCGGTCCGGCAACATCCGGAATAAAAATCTTCTGACCAATCTGAATGAGCGAAGGCTCGGTGATATCGTTGAGCTCAGCGACTTCCTGAAGATCGGAGCCGTATATTCTGCAAATGCTCATCAATGTTTCGCCCTTTTGAACCTCATGATAGACGCCAATTGCCTCGGCGTCGGGAACCGGAGAAAGAAATTCCAGCGAGATATGCTGCTTCTCGGCGCAACTTATCAGGGCGAACGGCACTACCATGCAGGTTGCCTTGATGACCCAGCGGTTGCTCACGTATCCCACCCATCCTTGCCAATCAGTGACACAAACCGGCACGCGGTGTCTGTTTCGACGTCAAACCGGTCTTGTTTCACCTTAGTGTGAATCTCGAGGACTTGCCCTGACCGTCCTCCCACGGGAACAACCAATCGACCGCCAATGGCCAGTTGATTAAGCAAGGCGCTCGGAACGCGCGGGGCGCCGGCCGTCACCACAATGCCATCATAGGGAGCGCCCTCCTGCCAACCAAACGTGCCATCTCCGATTTCGATCTGGATATTTTTGTAACCCAGTTGTGCAACCAACTCGCGAGCGCGCTCGGCTAAGTTAGCAATTCGCTCGATTGAAATGACCGTAGTAGCCAGTTCCGCAATAAGGGCGGCGTTGTAGCCCGAACCGGTCCCAATCTCCAAAATGTGTTCATGGCCTTTAAGGCGAAGGTCGGCCAGCATGGTCGCGACCATGAACGGCTGAGAGATGGTTTGACCCTCGCCGATGGGCAGCGGAAAATCTCCGTAGGCTTGGTCCTGTTGATCGGGGCTGACAAAGAGATGGCGTGGCACGCGGCGCATGGCGGAAAGCACGCGTGAATCACGAATCCCCCGAGCCTGAAGCTGGCGGGATACCATTAACTCGCGTTTTGTTTCAAAGCTCACGGACGAACCTCAACAAAACCGTCTTTTGAAAAGTCGGGCCGCTCCCATTCGCCGTCATGGTTTCGAACCAGGGTGAGAAGCGTCAATGAAATGATGCCTTGGGCGAGCGCGCCGCGATCGGTGTCCGCTGAAGGATGGGTATCCTGGGGACGCGCCGAAATCCAATAATACCTGTTCCCCCGTGGATCTTCGCAGGGATCGACCTGACCGGTGCCGAGAAAATGAGCCGGCCGTGTCCACTGCACTCGGCTGGTTGGCCGCTGAGGAAAATTAATATTCAGGTAGGTACCCTTCGGCGTGAGATTGCGCAGTAACCGTTCGGTGAGCGTGCGGGAAACACCCCCGACCCAGGCAAGGTCTTCCGGTTGGGAACGCTCGTCTGCCGACACCGCCAACGAGACACGGGCGCCTTGCAGGGCGCCTTCTGCCGCAGCGCCGACCGTACCCGAGTAATCAAGATCCTCGCCGATGTTGTTGCCGCGGTTGATGCCCGATACCACGACATCCGGACGTTCCGGCACTAAGCACCGGAAAACGCCAACAAAACGCAATCAGAGGGCGTTCCATCAACCGTGAATCGACGGTGGTTTATCTCTTTTACCCGTAAGGGTCGGTGCAGGGTCACCGAGCGACCACAAGCCGAATTTTCGCACTCGGGCGCAACGACCCAGACGTCGCCGACTTCAGCAAACGCTTCCTCGATCGACCGCAGTCCTGGGGAGAAAATTCCATCGTCGTTGGTGATCAGTATCCGCAACATGGCCAAAGAGGTTAAGGACCATTTGCGAGGATGTCAACCTTTGAACATCTAACCGGTATCAGCGTTCATTTCCTATGCAGCTGATATTAATCGTTGGCGGGCGAATGTC
Organism: uncultured delta proteobacterium; assembly: GCA_963754925.1. Classification (GTDB taxonomy): domain Bacteria; phylum Myxococcota; class B64-G9; order B64-G9; family B64-G9; genus CAVWHX01. The sequence goes on along the minus strand of CAVWHX010000001.1, from coordinate 258,736 downwards.
GGCGTTTTGAAGGTAGTAAATCATCAGGTATTCTTCTGCGGTCTTCTTTGGCCCCGGAACATGGTGGATCAAGCGGTGATAGGCGTTAACCTGACGCTCCCGAAACGTAAAGAAGATATCCTGCTCGACTTTGATGGTGCGATGGAGATGTGAAACAGGAACGTTAAAGATTGCGCGACGTCGTCTGGCCCAAGCACCTGTTTGCGCGTGCGTTCCATATACCGCCTCAGGGCGGCGATTTCCTCGTAGGTCGTATTGAACACCAGCTCAATCAAGGCCTGATGTTCCTCCTCGACGATTTCATCGCGGGTGAAATAATCGATGACCGCCGGATCGCAGCCTTCACGCATGAGTCCGAGAATTTCGGAGGTGCCCGAAAGCGTGCCATATGAAAACCGTAACCCGGGTCTTGGCTTCCCAAACCGAGTCGAGAATAGGCGAAAAATCTTCGATTGAACGCGAGGTCCGGTTTTCCCACAAATCCACCAGTACGTAAATAGCTTTGCGCCGTAAAGAAAGATCGAGGTGTTGATCGGATGCTATCGACACCAGGATGTCCTCGGCGATGATCGATATAACTGCCCGGCGCACCAGGCGCATCAATCCCTCTATTACTAAGGTCTTGCTCGGTCCGTCGGGCATATGGTGGTTGGCGATGCGAACCAATAAGCGGTTGAGATTGAACTTTGCAAAGAGGTAGGTGCGACCAACCGTGGCGCGGGTTGGCACGTAGATCTCAATAGTATAAGGATTGGCGTGACAGAGTGTGTCGACCAGGCTCTGGAGACCGACCGTTTCGCCGGCGACCTGGTAATCTTGGATAATCGACGGATAGCCGTTGAGCAACTCTTTCAACTGATTAATTTGCTGCATGATCATCTTAAGAAAGCGGGCGCTGTCAGCGGCCTCGGCAGAGGTAAGCTGTTCGACGTAGGCCAAAACCTGATTGGCCAACGCCAGCTCTTCGACTTCCGGTATGCGAACCGCCACCATAATAAGAAACGATACCGCCAATAACCGACAATGTCCAAAATTACGTTGGGGTTGACCCTAATCTTGTTTTTGACCCAACCTGTGCTATTGAGGGCTTGTGAAAAGGTTTCGCGCAATGCATACCTGGTCCCTATGGCTGTCGGGAGCGGCGCAACTCGTTCTGGCGCTCATCCTGGCTCTGACGCCGCTTTTTGATCTGCTCGGATACGAGTTCTGCGTCGCCCTGAGCCTTCTCGTATCTATCACCGCGGGTCCGGTAGCCCTGGGTGTGGTGCGCAGGCGCCAGGCCGCGAGCACTTTGGGCCTTGTCCCTGTCTCGCGTGCAGGGCTCTATATACGCGCGCTGGCCGCAAATGGGGTGTTGCTGCTGCTTCCCTTGGGCGTGATTCTCCTCAACGCCCTCCGAATAAAAAACTGCAATCTGGTGACCGGCATGGGTTTCTTTTTGCTGTTGCCGGTTGCCACCGCCACCGTATTTACAACCTGGGGAACAACCATCGGCTTGCTGATTCGCAGGCGTACCCTCGGCTATCTCGCCTATACTTTCCTGTGGATGCTCATGGCGGGATACAACCTATGGGAACTTTGGTCCGGACCGCAGATTGATTCCTACAATCAAATTTTGGGTTGGTTTTCGGGACCCATATACGACGAGGTGCTCGAGCTTGGGTTGCCGCTTCTGGCGTCGCGCCTTTTTGGAATAACCTGGGGCCTGAGCGCCTTATGTTTTGTAGCGCTGCTGCAGCGTAAAACTCATGGCCCCTCCGGCCGTCCATACGCCGGAATCGGAATGGTGATTTGCCTTGCAGCCGCTATGAGTTTGACCCTCGGGCGCTTCACGCTGGGCTTCGGCCGCTCGGCCGAACACGTGCTCCGCGAGCTCTCCGCGGTGACCAACACTACTCATTTTATCATCCATCACGCGCCCGATCTTTCGCCGGCGGCGGCGGCGCTCGCAGCCGAGGACCACGAGTTTCGTTACTGGCAATTGCAGCGTATGCTCGGGTTGGTCGATCACGGTGGCGAGCGATTTCACAGCTACCTTTTTTCGACCGCCGAGCAGAAACGTCGCTTGGTCGGCGCCGGTCGCACGCAATTTTCCAAACCTTGGCAGCGCGCCGTGTATCTCAATGGAACGGAATTCCCCCACCCCGGTCTTAACACGAGCTTACCCACGCCGTTGCATGTGCTTTTGGCGCCAAGCCGCTCGGCATAAGCGCCCGCAACGGACTCTGGGTCAACCTTGGGCTGACGGAAGGATTGGCTACTGCCGCCGAAGCGTCGGCTGAACGATTTGACGTGCATACCTGGAGCGCCGCCATGCGCCGGTCCGGCCAGGCACCGCGGTTGATTGAACTTTTCACCCCGACGGGCTTCTGGACCGCCTCGGGAGAACGGTCGTATACCCTGGCCGGATCGTTTGTCCTATTTTTACTCACAACCTACGGCAGAGATCGGCTCAAGGAGGCGTATGCCGCCGGTACTTCTGAAGGTGTTTATCCTAAAACACTGCCTGAACTGATAGAAGATTGGGAGAAATTCCTCGACGCCCTGCCGATCGACGACCGTACCGTAGCGGCTGCGACCGCACGCTTCGCTACGCCGAGCATATTTGCCCGCCCGTGTGCCCACGAGGTATCGTCTCTGCGCAAGGAAATGCTTGACGACCTGGCGGCTGAACAATTTGATCGCGCTCGAACGGCGGCCACGCAAATTTTGAGCTATCTGCCGAATGACGAAGACACCCTGGCCTTGATGGTCGAGATCCGCAGGCGCGTAGGCGAATCCGAAACGGCATTGTCCGAGGGCTTAGCCCTCTTGGCGCGAACCGATCTCAATGTCATTCAGCGCATCAATTTGCACAATCGTATCGGCGATCTTCTGGCGACTGCGGGCAAAATTGATCAAGCCCGCGAACAGTACCAACTGATGCTGGCCGAAAGCCCCAATCAAAATTACGAACGCCTGGCTCTGATCAAGCTTGAAGCCCTCGAACGTGACCATGCCGGGAGGCTGGTCTTGGATTTCCTTGATACCGGAGAAAACGACACGGCCTCCTTGCTCACCCTGCATGAAGCTGCGATCGAGACCAAGACATGGGCCGGCGCCTGGTACCTGCTGGGACGTCAACTCTACCTACGCGAGCGTTTTGCGCAGGCCATCCCATATCTCGAGCGCGCTGGAGAAATAGGTTTTGTGCATCCGGCGTTTTTCTCTGAAAACCTGCGTCTGTTGGCAATCGCTCGGTACCGCGCCGGTGATCGGGCCGGCGCCGCGTTGATACTCACGGTGCTCTCGCAATTTCCCCACGGCGTCGGAGAAGAACCGAACGTTCATGACTGGTTGGAGCGGATAAGCTTTGATGAATTACGGAATGAACACATCGAAAAATAGTATCGATACCTACCCGAGAAATGATACCATGCGTCCTATGAATGACTTCTATCGCGCTGCCAAGGGCAAGCGTTTGATACTTCGTCAGACATTGCTATGGTTCAGTTTGAGCATGGGGTTATTCCCGTGGTGCTCACTTCATGCACAGGCCGCAGATACCGATATCGAGGAACGTTTGGTCGCAGCGCTTTCCGATCCTTCATTCAAGGTGCGCCTCCAGGCGGCAATTCTCATCGGCAAAAAACAGCTCACCACGGCCGCCTCTGCCCTGCGCAACTCCCTACAGGACCCCCATGATGCCGTCCAAGCGGCTGCAGCCATGGCGCTTGGAAAACTCGCCTACCAGCCGGCCAGGCCAGATCTCTGCCCCTTGCTTGCGCATCTCAACCCGCTCGTTTCACAAGCAGCGGAGAAAGCCCTGGTCTTGCTCGATCAAGCCCGCGGACCAGTCAAAGCGCTGATCGATACGGTCCCGGCGAGCCAATCCGCGACGGTAAGCCCTCGGCTTTCACGGAGTCTTGATCGCATCCTACGAGAAAGCATATCCGGGCAACCGTCGCTGGTCTTTTCAGCCGGAGAAGACACGGTACTCGCTGGAGATAAGCTCGCGGCGCATCTCAAGATGCGTAAGCTCCGAGGCTATCAACTACAACCGAGAATTTCGGCCCTGACGATGACTCCACGGGGTAACAAAATCCTATTTATTTGTAAAGTTAGCATTATCGTGGCCTCACTCGAGAGAATGCGCATGGAGTATTCCGCGTCAGGTGAAGCCAGCGCGGAGATGGCCGATCCGACCGCCGACGAACGGGAAAATTTGGTAAACACCCTGCTTAACGCCGCAACCGGCGCCGCGCTGGATCAGATCGTCGAATACGTAGGGCGTCAAAGTTTGCCATAGCATCAACCGGAGGTTTTGACCATGGCCAATGACCGAACGTCGCGCAAGTTGCGCAATTTCCTCCTTGATAAACGCTTTCAGCTCAAATACACCCTGGCGGTGGTGGTCGTCTCAACGGTCATCGCAACCGCGTTGGGTGTCTCATTATACCAGGCCCACCGTGAGAGTTCGCGCGTTTCATCTCTTGACGATCCCGAGTTGGACTCCGCCCTGGCTGCTGAGCTCCGCAAGGACGACCAACGGGTGCTCATGTACCTGTTTGTTTTTCTGGGTGGTTTGGTGATTGCCCTCACGTCCGTCGGCATCGTGGCAACTCATAAAATAGCCGGCCCCGCGTATTCCATCCAACGTACGTTGGGGCAAGTCGCAGACGGCAAACTGACCGATTTCAGGCCCTTGCGTAAGGGCGACGAACTACAATCGGTCGGGGAAGAACTCAGTCGAATGATCGATCAATTAGTTGCTCATGAAAAAACCGAGCTGGAAAAACTCATCGCACTACAGGCGGCACTTAAAGCCAGCCCAGAAGCGCCCGATGAAGTTATTGCCGGCATCGAACAGCTCATCCGAGAAAAACGAAATCGCCTCGGGTTGGATTCACCGCTTCCCTCATAACTCAAGGGCTCAGAACGATTAAAAAGTTGATCGATATCCTTCAAGCGAGTTAAGGTAGACGTATGGTTTCCTCAGCCGACGCCACTCAAGCGCAGGTTTCTGGTCAGCCCTCGTCTTCGGGCCAGGGAACAGCTCTCCAGAGTAGTGCCGCATCGAAGACCAAGACCGCCAAGGACAAGGATAAGGAAAAAGACAAGGACAAAGATAAGGATAGGGAGAAAGAAAGGGATAAACCGTCCTCCGCGAAGCTCAATCCGGAAAAAGAGTTTCTCAAGGAGGCCTTGGAAATGGCCTCCCACATTGATGTTGACCGCGTTCTGTTCGTCTTTGATGCGATGCCGCCCTTTGAGGATCTCAAGAGGAAGCGCAGCGTTCGCAAGAAGTTGGTGGTGGCCACGCCATCCGAAAAGGTCGGCGCTCGTTGCGAAGAAGAAGGTATCGCTCACGAGATCATTCCGGCGTATGCCTTCGATCGTTTCGATAAGATCAAAATCTCGTTAGCGGCCTGCGTCACGTCGAACCTTCTTACCGACGGGATGACGGTCTTATGCGTCGCCGGCAAGATCAACACGGCCACCATGGATACCTGTATGCTCACACGCATCGGTGATCATTCGGAGGAAAGCTCGGCTCTTGGGGTGCTGCAGGCCGGTAGCGAGTTTTCCGCTCAGGTGCTCGAATGCGTCTTGAACCTGGCGTTGAATATCGGTTACGAGGGCTATGAGGGCTCGCCGGTGGGCACCATCTTAGTGGTGGGTGACTCGGTTGCAGTCATGGAGAAATCCAAGCAACTGACCCTCAACCCGTTCCAGGGGTACTCCGAAGCCGAGAAAAACATCCTTGATCCGAAAGTGCGCGACGCCATCCGCAATTATGCGTTGCTCGACGGCGCGATCATCGTGCGTGAAGACGGCGTGGTACTAGCGGCCGGACGCTACCTGCGCTCTGCCGAGGATCTCGAAATCGAGTTGCCGTTGGGGCTTGGTACGCGCAACGCCGCGGCTTTGCTCATCACTAAAAACACCAAAGCTATTACCTTCCTCGTGAGTAAGACCAATGGCGCCGTCCGCATTTTTAAAGACGGTGTGCTTGCCGTTGAGTTCAAGCAACCTCATCGCCGCACGCTCTGACGTCTCAATGATCCGATAGGTTGGTTGGGGTAGGAAGCTCGGTTATCGACTGATGGGTTTAAGAACTTCGTTTATCTGTCGCAGGGCCCACGTATGATCCGCCTCATTCAAAGCCGCGACACAGGTCTCCGGAACGATCACCCGGATGCCGCGCATGAGGGCGTCCACTGCCGTGTAAAGGACACAGATGTTGGTCAATACCCCGCAGATAAGAACTTCATCGATGTCAAGCTCATTGAGTAATTTCTCAAGATCAGTTCGGAAAAAGGCAGAATAACTGGTCTTCTCAAGGATATAGTCGGTTGGTTGGGGATTAAGCGCTTCAATGATTTCTGCGCCTGGTGTACCTTTAATGGCGTGGGGCGGCCAGTATTCAAATTCCGGATCGTTTGGCTCATGCCGGTCGCAGATATAGATGATGGGGCGTTTCTTCTCTCGGTGATAGCGGATTTCGCCGGCGATGTTTTCTACTACCCACCGACCCGCCGGAACCTCCAGCGGAGCGCCCTTATCGATAAAATCTTTAAGCATATCGATGATAAGGAGCGCCTTTCGATCATCCTGATCTATCATTGATACTCCTAAAATATTGCATAGCCACTAAAATTAATCCTTCGAATCACGTGGGAGTTAGCGAATGCATCAATCCTACATGTGGTAATATGTAGCATAAGGATCATCGAGCGTCAATATACTATTTTCTGAAAAAACTCGGCCGCTGGCAAATGATCTTGATAACCCATGCCTTTCAAGCAAAGATTGACAGTCTTGGTTTCACGAACTAGATTCTGCCTTCATGACTGCGTATCGTCTTCAGCGAATTGCGGATCAAATTGGAGAAGAAATCAGCGGCCTCCTGCTGAAAGGGCTCAAAGATCCGCGGATCGGGTTTGTCACCATCACCGGCGTTGAGGTCACCCGCGATTTCAGTCAGGCCTTTGTGTTTTTTTCCTCTCCCGGGACCGAACAGGAACGCGAACAATCGCGCGAGGGCCTGCAGAGCGCCGCGGGATTCATCAGAAATACCTTGAGGAAACGCCTTCACCTCAAAATCATCCCCGAACTCAGCTTCCGCTACGATCAAAGTCTCGACACGGGCGATCGCATTGAGCGCTTGCTTTCGGAAGTGCGCAAACAAGAGGGTTGGGACGATCCGACCCGGCCGCGCGGATCCGTTGAAGAAGTCGCCCGCGCCCTCAAAGCATCCCGGCGTTTTCTCATCACCAGCCACAAAAACCCCGACGGCGACGCCGTTGCCTCAATGCTGGCGATGGGCCATCTCCTCACCTCCCTTGGCAAGGAAGCCGTAATCTACAATCCTGATCCGGTCCCGAGCAATTACCAGTTCCTCCCGGGCGCCGGAGAGGTCAGGCGCCAACCCGGTGAAGAACCTTTTGACGCCACAGTAATCCTCGATTGCAGCGATCTCGATCGCCTTGGCCCCCTGCCCCCGGCCGAGCGATTGGGCACCTTGATCAGCATCGACCACCACCGCACCCTCACGCCGCTGGGGAAGGCCTATCTGGTCGATCCGGCCGCGTCCTCAGTGGGTGAGCTCATCGATCGGTTGTGCCAATACATGGAAATTGAGATCTCCGTCGAGCTCGCCGAGTGCATCTACACTTCGATCCTTTCCGATACCGGCTCCTTTAGGTACTCCAATACCAGTCCGGCAACTATGTCCGCCTGCGCGCGGATGCTTCAGCGCGGCGTTGACCCTTGGGAAGTTGCGTTACAAGTTTACGAATCGCAACCTATAAGCCGGCTCCGTCTCCTTGCCTTAGTCCTGTCGACGCTTGAGGTGGACAGCAGCGGTCGTTATGGCTCGATCGTCATAACCCAAGAGATGTTTACGAAAACCGGCTCGACAGAGGCGGAGATCGATGGATTTATCAACTATCCGCGAGGGATCGAAGGCGTCGAAGTGGCCATTCAATTTCGCGAAATCGGGGCATATGTCTACAAGGTCAGTTTCCGTTCGCGTGGACAAGTGAACGTCGCCGAAATCTCCGAGCAATTCGGCGGCGGCGGTCACGCCAATGCCGCCGGCTGCAACCTCAAAGGAACGCTGGAGGAGATACGCGAGCGAATTTACCAAGCGGTCGAAGCCAGTTTAAACGAATGAACCCCGCGAACCGTTTCTTGCCCCCTGGCGTGGTGTTGATCGACAAGCCGAGCGGCTGCACCTCGTTCGATGTGGTGGATCAAATCAAGCGCCTGGTCCATCCCCTCAAGGTCGGGCACGCGGGCACGCTCGACCCTCTCGCCACCGGGTTATTGCCCATTGCTTTGGGGGAAGCTACAAAAATACTTTCGTATCTATCCGCAACGGACAAACATTACCTGGCGACCGTTGCCCTGGGCCAAGCCACCGATACCTTCGATGCCGCCGGCCGAGAGGTTGACCGCAAGCCGCTGCCGGTTCTCAGCAACGAACAGATTACTGCAGCTCTTGAGAATTTTAAAGGCGAAATCACGCAAATCCCGCCGATGTATTCGGCTATCCACCATCGGGGACGGCGCCTGTACGAACTAGCCCGCGAGGGAATTGACGTTGCGCGCCCCTCAAGAAAAGTTCGCATCGGCAGCATAGAAATGATCGAACACGGAAACGACTGGATTAAGCTAGATATTGTCTGCAGTGCCGGTACGTACATCCGTACGCTCGCGGATGGGCTGGCTCGAGTTCTTGGAACCGTTGGACATCTCCGGGAGCTGACACGGACCGAAGCGGCCGGGTACTGTCTCGAAGACGCTATTTCTCTTGAGAAATTGAAGCGAAGCACCCTGGCAGACGTTATCATTCCGCTCGAACAGGTGCTCGCGCGCTTCCTAACCGTTGAGGTCAGCACCGAGTACGGAGCCAAACTCGGCCATGGACAGGTCCTATCTGGAGCCGAGCTCGCCGCACTTGGTCTTCAATCGACAAGAGCACCGGTGGTCTGTTTTCGGCCGGTTACCAAGGACGTATATGTGCTTGCAGAACTCAGAAGCAACGATAGCGGCGAAGCCGGAATGAAGATTCTGCGGGTGCTGTACCCCTTTCGGTCGCGCGCCGGTGAAAAAGTATTGACATAACAAGAAGAAAAGAATAGGCTCCGCGCAATCTACGGTATGTAGATGACTTATTTTGAAAATGAGGAGGATCCCCAAAGATGACTTTCAAGCCGGGCGAAAAAACCGATATTATCGGACAACATAAAATTCATGACAAAGACACCGGTTCACCTGAAGTTCAGATAGCCCTGATTACCGCGCGAATCTCTTACTTGACGGACCATTTCAAGGCTCATAAGAAAGATCATCACTCTCGGCGGGGTCTTTTGATGTTGGTCAGCAAACGCCGGCGCCTGTTAGATTACGTACGGCACCACGATGAAGAACGGTATCGCGTTATTATAAACAAGTTGGGCATCCGAAAATAAAAGGAGGCTTTCCCTAGACGCATCCGGTACGGTATCCGGTACGCGGAGGTTTGGCAGGGAGCAATTGGTTCTCGATCTTTCCTCTCGAACCCTGAGGCTGGAGACGAAAGACCAAGAACTAATCGCTCTCGTTTGCATACCAAGTGCCACCGTCTTTGGGTCACCTAGGGTTTCGATTACGGGAACGGTCCCTCAAGTAATATCTTTACAAGACCGTCTTTGCTCTACGAGAGAAAGGTTCAAACGATGAAACCTATCATTAAGCGTGTTCCTATTGGTGACCAAGAGATCACCTTAGACGTGGGGCGCGTCGCCCGTCAAACGGATGGCTCCTGTTTGGTTCGCCTTGGCGAGACGGTGGTTCTGATTGCCGCTGTCGCCGCCAAGAAGGCAAAGGAGGGTACGCCGGACTTCCTTCCGTTGACCGTCGACTACCGAGAAAAATCTTCGGCGGCCGGAAAGATTCCCGGCGGCTTCTTCAAACGTGAGGGCCGGCCAACCGAGACCGAGATTCTTACCTGTCGCATCATGGATCGCGGCATTCGGCCGTTATTTCCGAAAGCGTTCTAACACCGAGGTGCAGGTGCAAGCCATGGTGCTTTCCGCCGACCCGCTCAACCCACCTGATATCCTGGCTTCGATCGGCACCTCGTTGGCCGTTTCTCTTTCAGACATCCCCTTTCAAGGCCCCCTAGCCACCGTGCGGGTGGGGCATGTGGACGGACAGCTCGTTATCAACCCGACCTTCAAGCAACTCGAACGAAGTGCTCTCGACCTGGTCGTCTCAGCCACCCGTGAAGCAATTTGTATGGTCGAGGGCGAAGCTAAGGACATGAGCGAAAAAGAAATAATAACGGCGTTGCTGTTCGCCTTTGAACACTGCCAACCGATTATCGTGGCCGAAGAGGAGATTGTCGCCCAGGTCGGAAAACCGAAGCGTCAGTTTACGCCCCGTCATATACCACCGGAACTGAGCTCTCTGATTCGCCCCTGGCTTGAAGAGCACCTACAAGATGTTTACAACTACCCCGAGAAGCAGGCGCGCAACCAATTCTTCGATCGTTTGGCCGAAGAGGCCCTGGCCAAGGTTGGCGAAAAGCTTCCTGAATTGGACGACCTCGAACTCAATGTCTTCGAAGAAATCGAGCAGCTCAAGCGCCAATTAGTCCGCGGTACTATTGCCAAACAGGGCAGGCGCCTCGATGGTCGAAAACTCGACGTGGTGCGGCCGATAACCTGCGAGGTCGGTGTCCTGCCCCGCGCGCATGGTTCGGCGCTCTTTAGCCGCGGTGAAACCCAGGCGATTGTAACGACCACCCTCGGCACTTCTCAGGATGAACAGCTGATCGAGAACTTAGAAGCCGAGTTCCATAAGCATTTCATGCTCCATTACAATTTCCCGTCGTTTTCGGTCGGCGAGGTGCGCCCCATACGCGGGCCTGGCCGTCGCGAGATTGGTCACGGCGCCCTGGCCGAACGCGCCCTGAAAAGTGTGCTGCCCAATCATGATGGTTTTCCGTATACCATTCGAGTGGTCTCCGATATTTTGGAATCGAATGGTTCTTCCTCAATGGCAACCGTTTGTGGCGGCTGTCTATCGCTGATGGACGCAGGCGTGAAAATCACCAACCCGGTGGCCGGCGTGGCTATGGGGCTCATCAAGGAGGACAACCAGTTTCATATCCTGACCGATATTCTCGGCGATGAAGATCATCTCGGCGATATGGATTTTAAGGTAGCCGGAACGAACAACGGCATCACCGCCATCCAAATGGACATCAAAATTAGCGGCGTCGATCAGAAGGTGCTCGAGCGCGCACTGAATCAGGCCCGCGAAGCCAGACTTCACGTGTTAAGCGAAATGGCCAAGGCCTTGCCGGCCCCCCGTCCTGACCTCAGCCCCTATGCGCCGCGCATCACCACCCTGCAGGTTAAACCCGAGCGCATCAAAGACATCATTGGCCCCGGCGGCCGTGTTATAAAAGATATCGTCGCCAGGACCGGTTGTTCCATCGATGTCGAAGATGACGGCACCGTGCGTGTGGGATCCAACAATCCCGAAGCCACCCGACAGGCAATCAAGATAATCAACGAACTCACCCAGGAGGCTGAAGTCGGTAAGTTATACATGGCCACGGTGCGGCGCATTACCGATTTTGGAGCCTTTTGTGAGATTTTTCCGGGAACCGACGGATTGCTGCATATCAGCGAGCTGTCCGATAAACGAGTGGAAAAGGTTACCGATGTCTTGCGCGAAGGCGATGAAGTACTCGTCAAGGTCGTGGGAATCGACCGTCAGGGAAAGATCCGTCTCTCACGCAAAGAAGCTCTTAACCAGCAACCTTAAGGCCTGAAACCTCATAGAGGGCTTTTATAAAGAGTACGTTTAGGTATGGGAATTAATGTCGCTATCAAGCGCCTCCCGCATTCTCGGGATCTCCCCCTCCCCACCTACCAAACACCGGGATCGGCCGGCATGGATCTTCAGGCGGCACTTGAGCAGAACCTCGTTATTCAACCGGGCGACCGCGCGTTGATACCGACCGGGTATATGATCGCCTTGCCCGAAGGCTTGGAAGCCCAAGTTCGTCCACGCAGTGGACTGGCCAAGCGCTTTGGATTGACGGTGGCTAATGCCCCGGGGACAATCGACTGCGATTACCGCGGCGAGATAGGTGTTCTGCTGATCAACCTGGGTGATACGCCAGTGACCGTACAGCGTGGAGATAGAATCGCGCAACTCGTAATTGGCCCGGTGATTCACGCAGCCTGGCAACTAGTCAATGAGCTGCCGAGCTCGACCAGAGACGATGGCGGTTTTGGTTCCACCGGGCGGTGATAGTGCCAAACAATTGCAACCCAACAGTCCGCTCTTTCCAGAATGTTGCCTGCGAAAACCTGCCTTATTAACGTTTCAACATTTGCAAAAAGTAACATGACCGACTAGACTATTGTCAGAAAGTTTGGGCTCGGTGAAGGAAGTACCCGTACGTATGTACCGTCTAGGTGGATGTGTATGATTAAGGGTCGTTGCCTGATCGGATGGCGATACGAGCATTGTCCACTACTTACGATAATTGAGCCAAGGAGCACCTCCCGTGCTGTGTTACCGTTGCGGCAGCTATAATCCAGATGGCAGTTTGTCTTGCAAGCAGTGTGGTCAGCAGTTTGTCGATTCTAAAAGACTATCCAAGAGTGGAACCGCCGCTGAGGTAAAGGTAACTCCTCGGCTCACCAGAAAAACGCTTGAAGATATCGGCGCCACCTTGAGAATCGGTGAGCTGCTGGTTGACCGGTACGAAATTCGTGACGTGTTGGGCGTTGGCCCGATTGGGACCGTCTACCGCGCGCACGACACGAAAGATGATTTTGATGTGGCCCTGAAAGTAATTTCTCCAACCCTTCTAACCGATCACGAAGAGAGCAAGCGTTTCTTGGCCGCAATTCGTACGTCGCGCAAGCTGAATCATCCTAACGTGGCGCGAATCTATGATTGCAACCAAATAAACGACACGATCTTCATCACCATGCAGCTGCTCGAGGGCCTGAGCCTGCGCAAGATCATTAAGCTCCGTAAGGAAAAAAACCAACAATTCCTCAAAAAGGAAATTGAGCCGATCTTCTCGCACCTATGTCAGGTATTGGGGCGGGCGCATCGGATTATGGTTCATGGCGATCTCAAGCCCGACAACATCATCATCCTGCCGAACACCCTGATGATAACCGACTTCGGCATGTTTATGGCTCTTCCGCAAAAGAATTTCGTCATCGCACAAATGGGCTTTGCCAACCGCGGTTCGTACCTCGCCCCGGAAATTAGGTCCCGCGATTCAACCATTACGATAGGACCGACGGCCGATACCTACTCGTTGGGCGTAATCCTATGCGAGATACTGACCGGCAAGATCTACGAAGGCTCCCAGGCGCTGCTGCCGCCGTTGCCCGAGGAACACAAGACTCTCGCACCGTTGCTCAATAAAACACTTCGCCAAAATCCGGCCCAACGCACGCAAACGGTACACGAATTCTTTGATGAATTACACCGCGCTATCGGCGGCGTTCGGCCGGACAAGGCGCCGCCCCGTCCAGCGCCAGCGCGCTCGGCAGCTTCCGTTCCGCCCGTGCTTCCCTCCAAACGCAGGAAAACTTCTCCTGGCATCGACGTTCGCGAATCGGCTATAGCAGGCGACCCACACCCGCCGACGATGCCGAGTGTAAAAGCCCCATCTCCGGACGTAGCGGTGGCTGCGCCGCCTACAGAACCACCACCTACTGCGAAGCCTCAGCAACCGTCTGCGCCTCCACCATCCGATACGGTGCATGTGCCGTTGGCGCTACCCATTACCCTTCCAGTTGCCGCTCAGTCTGAAGCGCCGGAAGCTCTCCGTGCGATTCCTTCTAAGCCTCCGTTAGCTGACACCGCTGCAGCTAACCGATCCACCGTGCGGCTCATATGGTATCTGGTGCATGGGGTGATAGTAGCGGTGTTGATTATTGGCGGGTTCCTCTTGGAAAGGTACATCCATTCCCTTCAAACCCAATTAGAATCAGCGCAACAAGCGTTGCGGAAAATGGATCATGTTAACTCCAACGGGGCAGGAACCAATCCTGCCACCGACGCTCATCAGGCCGGTGACTTACTTATGTATGCCGGCTTTTGCGCACCCGATCGTGCTGCGAATTGCCAGGAGATGCCGTGGGCTGCCGCTGCGGAACACAAGCGCAGCCAGAACCAGCCCGGCGACGCACAAAAGCTTCCAGGGAAACCGGATGGAACTGACCGGGAACAAAAGTCAGCCAACGACAAGCTTGGTTCCGAAGTACGCTCTGAAACCGATAGTCATTCTCCGGTGACGGGCGCCGCCAACGATACTAAAAAGGACTGTATGCCCGGCATGGTTGAAATTCCAGCTGGAAAAGCGCTGCTCGGAAGTGCCATCAACGATCCGTTGCGGAACTTTGGCGAGGACAAGCTGCACAGCATGAACATGCAGGCTTTTTGTGTTGATCGCTATGAATACCCCAACGAACCGAAAACCACCCCCCTGGTGGGTGTGTCGTATTCCCAAGCCGAACAACTATGCAAGAAGAGAGGCAAGCGGCTGTGTACCGAGGAAGAGTGGGAGTATGCCTGTAACGGCGGCGGCAGCCGCAGCTTTCCGTACGGCGATCATTTTGATCCGGATATCTGCAATACGAGAGACGGCAACGGCAGGAATCGTTCGATTGCGCCATCGGGGAAGTACGAAAAATGCACAAGCCCATTTGGGGTTTTCGACATGAGTGGCAATGCCAGCGAATGGACCAGTAGTCCCGGGGAGGGTGATAACGCCCTACGGGGAGGTTCCTTTTCGAGACCAAATTGGGCTGCGCGATGCGCTGCTCGAGGCAACCTTGCGCCAACCTCTCAAAAAGACGACGTCGGCTTACGTTGCTGTGCGGATCCTCACTAAAGCGCTGGGAACAACGAGAGCTTTTATAACAGCATCAATCCTTCGAAAAAGCATGGCGAAAGCAATTTCGACCGGCGGCCTTGGCACGGTACAGGGCTTCATCAGCTGCCCTTAACATATCAGATACATTGTTGATTTGCTCGTTCGGCACTTCGACTAGGCCAAGACTCACCGTGATGTTGGTTTTCTGTTTTTCATCTCCAAACTCGTGCTTTTCAACATCTGATCGGATCCGCTCGGCGAGATTCATGGCGCCGTTACTATCGGTTTCAGGGCAGATCACGACAATCTCTTCCCCTCCGTACCGGGCCAAGAAATCGACCTCGCGGACACTCGTACGTAGCATGGTGGCAAGCTGTTTTAAGATAAGATCGCCGAAAAGGTGCCCATGCTGATCGTTTATCTGTTTAAAATGGTCAAGATCCGATGATTAACAGCGACAACGGTTTATTGTAACGTTGGGCCCGTTGGAACTCGTAAGATATCCGATTCTGGAAGAACAAGCGGTTGTATATTCCCATCAGGGCGTCAGTGGTTGATAATTCATTCAACTGTTCGTTTTTTTTCCTTAAATCCTCGTTGGCTTCGTTCAACTGATCTTGCATCTTTTTGAGGCGCAGCATAACTTTAACCCGCGCGCTCAACTCAAGCCAATTGAGCGGCTTGAACAAGAAATCATCAGCCCCTATCTCCAATCCTTCAACCTTAACTTGAACATCGTCGGTCGAAGTCATCAAGATTACAGGTATGAATCCAAAACTTTTGTTGCTTTTTATAATGCGACAGACTTCTCTGCCTCCCAGCCCAGGCATTTGAACATCCATGACAATCAAATCTAATCTGCCTTCCCGGAGGCGTGCTAGAGCTTCTTGGCCGTCGGCCCCGACGACCACTTCATGGCCGGCTTTTGTTAAGGCAGCAGCCACCGCCTTGCGGTTGATGGGGTCGTCGTCAACGACGAGAATTCTTCCATTCATTGAACGTGTCCCGTAAGAACCCTCAACTAAGGTACGATGGTGATCACGGCATAAAGTTCAGCGTAACTACTGGTACAGTTTTGCATGTGAATACAAGGTTGTCAAATTCATTACTTCACAGCTCATAGGCATAACGAAATGAAAGCACTGTATTTATCAGTACCTCTGTATTCCGGTAGTATCGCTTGTTGGTGGGTATGATTAAGCCTCTAACTGGCCCGTTACCTATAGCTTAGTGACCTTGACATCTAAGCAATCAGGGCCTATATTTTTTTTGAATTTTGATGGAGGATTGGCGAGATGCCGATTTATGAATATGTTTGTACGAAGTGCGGTGACGAATTTGAGCAACTCCAGAGGTTTTCGGAAAAACCTTTAGAAAAATGTAAAAAGTGTGGAGGAAAACTTCACAAATTAATTTCTACCTCCTCGTTTCAACTCAAAGGCACCGGCTGGTACGTCACCGATTACGCCCGTTCAACAAATGCGGCCGCTCGAAGTAAAAAGACTGAATCCAAAAGTGATATCAGGACTGATTCCAAGGTCGACTCCAAAACTGACTCCTCGAAGGATTCTGCACAAAAAACAGATTCTAAGTCCGGCGAAACACCTTCATCCTCGAAAAAATAGCCCCGTCATCGTTACGGAAAAATATACCGATCGTTCCGTCGTGGGCGGGAATGCCCTGGTGTAGCGATCTATGTTCAGTTGACATGTGTTAGCACGGGTGCTAATTTCCGCGGGTTGTTTCAATGGTGGTGGGTGCTATGCCTATCAGCCCCTGAGCATCGGCGATATAAGGTTGTAATCCGGAGTGTGGCATGGAGATGTTTTCATCCTCTGAAATTCGTTCGCGTTTTTTGAAGTATTTTCAAAGTCAGGGCCACCGGATTGTGCCTTCCTACCCGTTGGTGCCTCCCAATGATCCGACCCTGTTGTTTACGAATGCCGGCATGGTGCAATTCAAAGACATTTTTACGGGCAAAGAAAAGTCCGACTTCAGACGCGCTACCTCAAGCCAAAAGTGCTTGCGCGCCGGCGGCAAACATAATGACCTTGAAAACGTAGGTTATACCGCCCGTCACCATACCTTTTTTGAGATGTTGGGTAATTTTTCTTTCGGCGATTATTTCAAGCGAGACGCCATCCGCTTTGCGTGGGAATTTCTCACCGGCGTGGTCAAGCTGCCGCGGGACCGTCTGTATGCGACGGTGTTCGGCGGCGATACCGACGAGCGGCTGCCCGCCGATGATGAAGCCGTGGAGTACTGGCGTACCGAGGCGGGTACCCGCCCCGAGCGCATCCTGCGCTTTGGCAAAAAGGACAACTTTTGGAGTATGGGTGATACCGGCCCGTGCGGGCCATGCTCGGAGATTCTTTTCGATCAAAGCGATCGGGTTCCGTGCACGGTTGCCTCAGGCTGCCGTGGGCCGGGTTGTGACTGCGATCGGTACATCGAAATCTGGAACCTGGTCTTCATGCAGTTCGAACGGAAGGCAGACGGCACCCTTATCAAGCTTCCGGCGCCGTCTATAGACACGGGCATGGGTCTCGAACGCCTATGCGCAATATTGCAGGGGGTAACCTCCAATTACGATACCGATCTTTTTATACCGCTTACTCGGGAGATGGCTCGCCTGGCCGGCGTCAAGGTTGGTGCGAATCAGGATACTGATGTTTCCCTGCGCGTGATTGCCGACCACGCACGCGCCGGAGCTTTTCTATTGGCGGACGGGGTGCTGCCATCCAATGAAGGTCGCGGCTATGTCTTACGTCGGATCATGCGCCGGGCCATCCGACACGGTTCCAAGCTCGGGGTGAACGAACCGTTCTTCCACCAGGTTTGTCTTAAAGTAGTGGAGATCATGGGCGCCGCCTACCCAGAGCTTACCAGCCAGCAGGCCTTGATCGAGCAGGCGAGCAAACAGGAAGAAGAGACCTTCCGCCGCACCTTGGACAATGGAATGAGGCTTCTTCTGAAAGAAGTCGAGCAGCGGCGCTCTAATCCGATCAAAATCCTGCCCGGCAAACTTATTTTTGATCTACAAACGCGCGACGGCTTCCCGCCCGATCTGACCGCGGTGATCGCCAAGGAACAGGGCTTCGAAATCGATCAGGCAGGCTACCAACACGCCTGGGAGCAGCACCAGGAGGTCAGCGGGCGCGGCCTGGGACTTTCAGGCGTGGACGATGTTTTCAAAAGGCTCCTAACCGAACATGGACCAACCGTTTTTACCGGCTATGAGAAACTTGAAGACGATGGGGTGGTGCTCGCCCTTCTCGAGATACGCGAGGAAAAGGACGAAAAGGGTCGGCTCCAGATCGTTGAACGTCGACCAGTCGAAACCGCCAACACCGACAAGATTGTCGAGGTGATTGTCAACCGCACGCCGTTTTATGGTGAGAGCGGCGGCCAGGTCGGTGACACCGGAAGTCTAACGGTGGATAGTTCACCGTGCCGCGCCGAGGTTGAGGATTCCTACCGTCCTTTGCCCGATCTTACCGTCCACCGTGTGCGGATAATCACGGGCAACCTGCGGCATGGCGACCGGGTTCACCTTACGGTCGACGCCGAGCGCCGGCAATCGATCCGGCTCAATCATTCCGCCACCCATCTGCTGCAGGCCGCGCTTCGACAGGTGCTGGGAGCACATATCAATCAAAAAGGCTCATTGGTCGCCCCCGAGCGTTTGCGTTTTGATTTTTCGCACTTCGCACCTCTGTCCGACGAGGAACTGCAGCGGGTTGAAGCTGCGGTCAACGCACGCATCCGCCAAAATAGTTCCATTCAAGTTGCGGTAACCACTATCGCCGATGCGCGCACCCACGGTGCGACGATGCTCTTTGGCGAGAAATATAGTGAGAAGGTCCGCATGGTGCGCATGGGTGATAGCCTTGAGCTTTGCGGCGGAACACACAGCGAGCGCACTGGTGATATTGGGTTGTTTTTGATCGAGAACCAAAGTGCAGTTCAAACCGGAGTGCGCCGTATAGAAGCCGTCACCGGTGTAGGGGCAGTCAAACGCATTCAAAAGATGAAAAATATAGTGCATGAGGCCGAGGTAGCCCTCAAAGTTCCCGAGGCGCAGGTGCTTGAACGGCTCAAGGTTCTGATCGAGCGCGAGCGCAAGCTTGGCAAAGAAGTTGATCTGCTCAAGACACAGGTCAACTTGGCAGCGAACGTTAGTGCGCATTCCACGGTCGAGGGGAATCTAGAGGTTTCGCACCCAGAACCGCGAGTGATCGCAGGGGTCAAGGTGCTCTATACCAAAACCAAAGGGATTGAGCTTGCCTCCCTCAGGGCTTTCGTCGACCAATCACGCGACAAATTGGGCGGAGGGGTGGTACTGGCTTCGGCCGAGGAGGACGGCAGACTCTCGCTGGTTTGCAGCGTTTCAAAGGAGCTGACCGATCGGGTGTCGGCTTCCGACGTGCTCAAGGCTATGTTCAGCATAACCGGCGGGCGTGGCGGCGGACGTGCAGATTTTGCTCAAGGGGGCGGAGGAGATCCGGCATTGCTCGAAAAGGCGATCAAGACGTTCTATGAACGCGTTAGCGTAGCCTTGGGCGACAAATAATCGATTGCCAGACGGTGCTCAAGCGGCAAGAAATCCCAGCAGATCGTTAAGAAAAGCGTTACGCGCCTGGGTCATGAAACCGTGACCCGAACCCGGGTATTCGACGAGCTTCGCACCCGGTATGCGCTTCGCAATCAATCGCGAATTCTCGGGTGGTATGAGTATGTCATCGGTGCCGCAGGCAACCAGGGTGGGATGCGTTATCTTAGAGAGACGGTCGTAGGTGCTTACCCTCATGCACGCCATGAATTGCCGCATCGCGTTGTAGGCACCGGTAGGCGCCCGAAGAAAGCGCTCCTTGAATCTCTCAACGAATTCTGGGTTCGCATCGAGGTAATCCCTTGGAAACATGAGCTTCAAGACTCTCTCAAATAAGCCTTCGTAGCCCCCAGTACGATCGAGCAACATTTTCTGAACCTCATTGCTTGCTTGAACCATGTGTTTCCCGCCGCAGAAGGTGCAGCTGAGCACGAGCTTATTGACTCTCTCGGGGTACTTGAGCGCCAGCTCCTGGGCAATCATCCCACCCATCGACATACTCAGTATGTTTGCGCGCTCGATTCCTTTGGCTTTCATCAAACTAGCCGTGTCGTCAGCGAATAGCTCGGCGCTGAACTCACCCTCTTTGGGAGTGACCGTCCGTCCGGCGCCCCGGTTATCGAACATGAGCACGCGATAGTTCTTCGAGAGCGTATCCACCAGTTCAGGGTCCCACCAGTCCATGTTTGCGGTAAGCCCCATGATAAGTACTAACGGATATCCATCGCCCACGACCTCGCAACAAACATCAAGATCTCCAACCATTACCTGTTCCATCACTTCCTCCAACTGTTTCTTCCAGCTTGTTATATTCAGAGAATTCGACTCGAATCAAGTCAGAACGCTCACAGAGGCTGCACGTGGTAACCATTTAATGTTAATAGGAGAAAATGCTTTTTTTTACTATGGTGTATATTCAATAGCTCCGAACCATAGTTGTGGTCTCCGGAGGGAGAATTGACCTACACCCAAGCAGCATCATCCAACGTCACGTTGCGCCGTTTGGCGTTGTTGCTATTTGCGCTTGGCTGCAGCAGCAGCATTTCGCAGGTGGTGTTGATCCGCGAGATTCTGACGGTCTTTTCCGGCAACGAACTCACCCTGGGCGTGGTAATGGGGGCATGGTTTGTGGGCATTCTGTGCGGCGCTTGGTTCGGCGGACGCCTGAATCGCAAAGGGAGTAGCGCCCTCCTGACGATCGTTGGATTACTCTTGACGGCCATTCCTGGTGTCCTGGTGATGCTGCTACGGCACTGGCGCGGTATCTTGGGGACACCTGTCGGAGAGGTACCAGGACTACTCACGCTGCTCCAGAGCAGCATGCTTTTGATCACACCTCTATCCATGCTCTTTGGGCTTAGTTTCCCGCTGGCCTGCCAAACAATCCATGACGAGACCGATGCTACCCTCATCGGCCGGGTGTATGTCATCGAGTCGATCGGGGCAATTTTTGGTGGTTTGTTAGTCAGCGTCCTGCTTATCGGCAAGCTTTCCGCCTTCGAGCTATTGACCGTGGCTGCAATAATCCTTTCTCTTGGGCTGGCGCGGTCGATCTACTACCCGACCGGGCGCGCACGATCCCGCGTATTGAGCGGGTTGCTTATAATCGGTACGATACCGCTCGTAGTCGGGCTTGCCGCTGGTTGGTTTTCTGCAGGGGATGCCTACGCGGCCAAAGAACGTTTCGACGCAATGGGCACCGGCGGCAAGCGCGTTGCGTGGGCTGAATCGCCGTACCAGCACCTTGATCTGGCAAGCCAAGACAACCAGTTCAGTCTCTACGCCGCCGGCAAGTTGCTGGCCACTTTCCCCGATCCGTACCGCGCGAGACCGCGCGCCCACCTGGCGTTGACCGAGCATCGCGCTCCCCGGCAGGTCTTGCTGCTGGGAACCGCGTCGTTTGAGCTCCTACCGGCCTTGCTCTTCCATCGCATCGAGAGCTTGGATGTGGTCGAGCTGGACGCAACGGTCATCGACCTGGTGAAACCATTTCTTTCAAGCGAAAGCACCAGGGCTCTTGACGACAACCGCGTTCACCTCTATCCGACCGATGCGCGCCGATTCCTGCGCGAGGCCAACAAACGCTGGGATGTGATCTTTTCCGATCCGCCGGACCCGATGACGGCGGCCGAAAACAGATCCTTTACCATCGAGTTCTTTCAACTCTGTAAGGCTCACCTGGCGCCAGACGGCGTTTTGGTCACCCGAATTTCTTCGTCCTTCAATCAACTTGATCCCGAGACCGCATCGTTGGTAAAGAGCATCGAAACGAGCCTTAGAACAATCTTCAAAAAAGTTCTTCTCATACCCGGGGGCGAAACCTTCGCGGTCGCAAGCGACACGGCCGAGAATATCCTTGATGCACCCGGCGCGCTCATCGAGCGCTTCCAGAAAAGCGGCGTGAACGATAGGCTATTTGCGCCGGTACAATTCAACAGCCTCTTCACCTCCGAACAGCTTGCCGACTTACAATCGCAACTTGCCGCGGTAACGGCCATTCCCAACACCGATCAACACCCGGTGTCCTTTGTATTTGGGCTCATGCGCTGGGGTCGCATGGAGGGCGGCCAGCTCGAGGCCGTATTAGGGGCGATAAACGGCATACCGGTTTATGCCTGGTTTATACTTGCCGTTATGATACTTGGCGCGCTGTGGCTGTACCTCCGTAGAGCGCCTCATCACAAACGACTCTTTCGTGTTTCGGCCGTCAGCATCGGTATGGTGGGAGCCCTCGGTCTTGCGATCGAATTGATTTTGATTTTTTCTTATCAGTCAGTGTTTGGCAGTCTTTACCATGAGATTGGCCTCATCGTAGCGGCGTTTATGATTGGTTTGGCGGGGGGCGGGTTGTGGATCAATCGAACCCTCCGTCGTGTTGAACCCAAGGCGCATCAGTTGGTCTTTGGCCTATTGATACTATCCGGTTTCACCGCACTGCTGCCGGTGCTCCAAGCTCCCTGGCTGATACAAAACGTTCCCGACTGGTTGGGAAGAATATGGTTGTTTAGTCTGGTCGTCCTGACCGGCATCGGAACCGGGGTATTGTTTCCGCTCGGAAGCTCGCTCGCGTTGCATGCCGGGCTGCCGCTCGGCAGGACAGCCGGAACACTCGACGCCGTCGATCACCTCGGCGCAGCACTGGGATCCCTGCTCACTGGCGTAGTCCTGGTCCCAACACTTGGCCGAGATACCGCCTGCCTGTGGATTGCGTTTCTCTGCGCGGGAGTTTCGGGCATAAATCACCTGGCAGGACGATCAAAATGATATATATAACGCGCGACTGGAAGCGGGAATGGTAAGCAGGAATAAGCTTTTTACTTGAATGCTCCATCCGAAAATTCTATACTGTATCGTGATCGTTGGTCGAGGAACGTGAGTGTTTTTTTCTTGACGTGACGAGGGGTGAATCGCATGCGAAATTTCGTCCGCCACAATATAGGTATCGTGCTAGCGTTAACGATTGTGTTGGGGAGCTGCGGAGGTGCGCAAAAAAATATCGTCTCCTCGGATGCGACATCGCCAAGCGGAACCGGAAAACTCGGATCGGGAGAGAGAGTCGAGGTCTTTGACCTCAACCACGATAACAAACCCGACGTCTGGGCCACCTATGGCCCCATGACCAATCCCGACAATCCCAAGGAAACCAAGATTGTGCTTCTTAAAAAGGAATGGGATTTTAACTTTGATGGCAAGGTGGACATACGGCGGTTTTACAACTTCAAGGGTGAGGTCATCAAGGACGAACTCGATTTAGATTTTGACGGCAAATTTGATGTCACCACCTTCTATCAAAATGGGCAAAAGGTCCGTCAGGAGTATGATTTGAATTTTGACGGCAAGCCGGATTACTGGAAGTTCTATGAGAAAAACGTCCTCGTTCGCACCGAACGGGATCGAGATTTCAACGGCCGAGTTGATCGTTGGGAGTACTATATCGACGGCAAACTGGATCGGGTTGGGTTGGATGAGGACGGCGACGGCAACATCGATACATGGATACAACAAGAGGATGAGAAGTAAGCCCGTTATTCTTCAGTGACAATAAGTACCGAGAGATTCTTCTCCCGAACTGTTTTCGCTTTTTGACGCTCAGCATCCTCGCGGCTTGTGAAATGCCCCACCCGAACCCGGTACACAACACCTTTATCACTTGTCGTGCCTTCAACCACCCGCGCCGATGAATAGCCCTGCTTAACAAGACGGTCGACCAGCGCCTGAGCTTGGACGCGCTCGTGGTACGAGGCTACCTGCATGCAGTAGCGGCCACCGGTGTTGGCCGACGGGGAAGATTTCACGCCACCATCGGTCGGTGTAGATTTTTCTTTTTGCTCCGCGGTCGGGGACCGCCCCGTCGCTTCGACCGTACCTTCAACCAGCGACGCTGGCGGTGTCGTCTCCGGCCGACGAGGAGGTTTGGGACGAGGTCCGTCGAGAGCCTCGGGAAACGAGAGTGCGCGACTATCGACGGGTGTCCGGGCGGAAATCTTGTCGAGCTGTTTGAGAAGGTCGGTCGAGGCTGGTTCCGGGCATTGGATCAGACGCTGACCGACCATCATGCCGGCCGCAAAAATCAGACCGCCGAGGATAAGCATTGCGAGCACCACGAAGGCCTTGCGGCCGTCGTTCTGTTTTCGCTCCCGCTTCATTCCGGCGCCTGCTGTTCGTCGGCTACCGCTAAACTTTCCATCCGGTCGGGCGCCGAGACTCCCAAGACCGTCAGCGCATTACGAATAACTTGGCGGAGCGCGAGCACGAACGCCAGTCGGGCTGCGATCTGCTTCGGGTCGCCCCCCAAAATGGGGTTGGTGCGACTGCCGGTGGTGTAGTAGCGGTGGAAGGTGGCCACCATCTCTTGTACATAGAATACCACCAGATGGGGAGCGCGGTTCTCGGCCGCCCGCCGCAGCATATCGGGATAGTCCGCCATCTTTTTGATCATCTGCAGCTCATCCGCCGATTCGAGCGGGCTCAGATCAATCGTACTAACGTCATCCAGCACCGGTACCGGAATACCGCGCTCCGCCGCTTTTGCCAGAATGCTTGAAAGCCGTGCATGACCGTACTGAACATAGAAAACGGGATTGTCGAGGGAGTGCTTTTTCGCCAGTTCTAAATCAAATTCCATTTGGCTATCGCTGCTGCGCATCAAAAAGAAAAATCTGGCGGCGTCCGGGCCCACTTCCTCGACGACTTCGCGCATGCTGATGATCTCCCCTGCCCGCTTGGAAAGCAGCACGGGTTGGCCGGCACGCAATAAACTGACCATCTGGACGAGCAACACTTCCAGCTTTTCGGGAGGGTGCCCGAGGGCTTTGAGGGCCGCTTTGAGGCGTGGAATGTATCCGTGATGGTCAGCGCCCCAGATGTTGATGAGCCGATCGAACCCGCGACGCAGTTTGTCAAGGTGATAGGCGACATCGGTCGCAAAGTACGTGTTACTGCCGTCACTTTTGACCAATACGCGCGGTTTCTCATCGCCAAATTGATCAGCGAGAAACCAGCGCGCCCCTTCGCTCATTTGAATCGTTTTGCGTTTATCAAGTTCAGCGAACGTCTCCTGCAATCGGCCACTCTGCAGCAGGTCGCATTCGGAGGAATAACGATCCATGCGCACCCCAAACGAGGCCAGATCCTCCCGAATGGCAGCCAACATTTGTTTAACGCAGAACTCCTGGATAGCCTCAAGATCTGCTTGGCTTGGTTCATTCGGCAAGAACACCGTCAACTGAGACGGCACCTGATCGGCAAGATCCGCGACGTACGCACCCCGGTAACCCTCCTCGGGAAAGGTGGTCGACAGCCCTCGTTTGGTGCGCACATGGTAGAGAACCGAGAGGACCAAATTACGTACCTGGTTGCCTGCATCGTTGACATAGAACTCCCGATACACGCGGTGACCGGTTACCGCAATTAAGCTTGCGAGCGCATCGCCGATAACGGCGCCGCGCCCGTGTCCAACGTGCAACGGCCCGGTGGGGTTGGCCGACACAAACTCCACCATCACCGATTCAGGCCGCTCGATCCTGCTGCGGCCAAAATCCACACCTGCGGCCGCTATCTCCGACACCACGCCGCGCCAGGCCTCGGGGCGTATGAAGACGTTGACAAAGCCAGGACCGGCAACCTCAACGCGCTCGACAAAATCGAGGTCGCGGAGGTCCTCGCACAACCATTGCGCGATTTGGCGTGGTGGTTTTCGAATGAGACGAGCCAACGCCAAGGCGGCATTGGTGGCAAAATCTCCGTGGCTTTCAAGGTGTGGCACCTCGACAGTAACGGCCGGCAGATCTTCCGGTTTCAATTCACATCGACGTAGGATAGCCGCTTGAAGGGCATTGCGAAGTCTTGTTCTCATGCTTTTCCCGGGGGGATTATAAGAACCGACGGGCAGCGAGATCAAAAAAAAGGTCGGCTGTATGTAGGCTCGTCCCTAGCTCACCATGAGAAGGTAAAATATCCAATCTCCATCGGGGATAAGAGGCGGTAACGCTTACCTCATGGACAATATTCTTTATCCTTGTCGCTTCGCGCCAAGGATATGAGCCCGTAAGCTCACTTCGTTCGCTAACGGGCTCATATGGGCGCTGACAGATTCGAACTGTCGACTTCCACCGTGTGAGGATGGCACTCTCCCGCTGAGTTAAGCGCCCGCGAGCTTGCCTTACATAACCTAACGAAATCCGCCAATCAAGGAAAAACATTGGAATCGTTTCCCCATCCTTTCAACATTTCAATCTCTTCCTCGGTTAGCGGACGCGCCTGACCGCAGGGAAGATCGCCGAGCTCGACCCCGCCATACGCAACCCGGATCAGTCGCAACACCGAATACCCGACCGCTTGAAAGAGCCGACGTACTAGATGGTTTCTTCCCTCAACTACGGTAACTTCAATCCAGGTCGAGCGAGGGTTGTTTTTCAGAACCTCGGCCGATACCACGGCAACCGGCCCGTCCTCAAGCTTAATGCCTTTCACCAGCCGTTGCAGGACCTTTTCGGGGACCGCTCCTTGAACCCGCGCCCGGTACACCCGCGGTACCGCGTGCGATGGATGGGTCAGGGCCATCGCCAGGGCGCCGTCGTTGGTGAGCAGCAACAGCCCCTCCGAATTGTAGTCCAGTCGTCCGACATGAAATACCCGGCGGGCGCCCCGGCGCATACCCCGGTCGCCCAGTACATCCATGATGGTCGTCCGCCCGCGAGGATCATACGCCGTCGCAATCACCCCGCGCGGTTTGTGCAACATGAGGTAAAGAGATTTTTGCGTTGCCTGTACCGGCTTTCCATCGAGGGCGACCCGGTCACGATCGGGATCAACCCGGGTACCCAGCATGGTCACCCGCCGTCCATTAACCGACACCCTGCCTGCCTGGATCAACCGTTCGGCCTCCCGCCTCGATGCGACTCCGGCCGCTGCCATGAACTTCTGCAACCGTAAGTCAGTCACGTAGTCCCTTCAGGATCATCCGGCTTACCCCCGGTATCGAACGCGGACCCGACTTCGGTGTTGGCGTCTACTGTTTCGTTTTGTTCTTTTGGCGCCGGAAAGAGCTCTCGAATCTGTCGGTTTCGAATTCGCATTTCGTCGAGGACATCGGCTAATTCGCTGATCACTTCGTCGTTACCAACCGGGGCAAAAGCGCTGGTATCCTCGAGACGCAGCACATCCGCGTCGGCAGTAGGGGCTTGTCCGGCGCTATCCGGCGCCTCCGCCGAACGAGGCTCTAACCCGTGTGAAGCTCGAAACTCATCCGACAACTCAACGAAGTCTTTCAACGTCGGCAAACTGGAAAGGTCTTTGAGTGAGAACAGGGACAGGAATTCTTTGGTTGTGCCATACATCAACGGCCGCCCGGGCTCCTCCTTGCGGCCAAGGATACGAACGAGTTTCTTCTCAAGCAGGTGCCGCAATACCGGCCCGCAATCCACGCCGCGGAGTTCTTCTATCTCGGCCCGGGTCATTGGCTGCCGATAGGCGACCATCGCAAGCGTTTCAAGCGTGGCACGGGTCATGCGCGGCGGCCGCCGCGTCACCACCCGCCGGAGGTACGGGGCGCACTCCGAGGGCGTGCGGAGTTGGTATCCGCCGGCTACTTCGGCGAGCCGTATCCCGCGACCTTCCTCGCGCAGTTTCTCGCGGAGCTGAACAAGTAATTCGCGCGCGCTGTGCGCCGAAAGATTGGGCTGTACTTCGCGCGCCACGGCCAATAACGTCGAAAACCCAACGGGATTACCGGCAACAAAGAGGACGCTTTCGATAACCATCAGTATGCGTCCGATCAATGCGGCGTCGGCCGTCTCGCCGGTCAATGACTCGTCCTCGGAACCTGTCGGCTCAACCGAATCTGCAGCTACTGGTTGAGCAGCGGCCACCGACGTATCGGGCGTCGCCAACTCGTCTGCCGAAACCTGAGCGGATCTCGTGTCGTCGATAGGTAATTCCTGCTGAACAGCCGCTGCAATGGCATCCATCTCACGATCGAGCTCTTCCCTGGTCTTTGATGCGGTCATGGCGAAACGTTCAATCCTGTCCCCCGGGGCCTATGGAGGCAAGCGCCTGCTCGACATCCACTCCCTCAAGCAAGCCCCGAATGTGAATGAGACCGGTGTCATCGGTTTGGTGCAGTCGAACCATCTTCAACCGCGCCATCTCCAAAAGAGCAATGAAGGTCACCACCATAAGCGACGGATCTGATGCATGGGTAAACAACTCTTCAAACGTAATGTCTTTACGCTGCACGAGCAGTTCCGTTAGTTCCTGCATGCGCTGGGCCACCGAAATGCGTTCGACCAATACCTGGTGGCTCAGCTTTTGCGGGGCGTGGTGCATGACGCGCTCGACGGCCTCGATCAAAACGAAAACCGATACCTCTTCAAAGGGATTGCGGTCCTCCTCATCCTCAGGTGTCGGTGTGACTGGCTTACGTGCGAAAACATCTCGATCCAAGAGTGGTTGATCCTTGAGCTCCTCGGCCACTTCCTGGTACCGCTGATAATCTAACAGGCGTCGCACTAAATCGGCGCGAGGATCAAGCTCTTCCTCTTCCTCATCGGCGGGCCTCTCTTCCGGCGGAAGGAGCATGCGGGACTTGATATAGGTGAGCGTCGAGGCCATCACTAAGAACTCGCCAGCAATATCTAGATTGAGCGCTTCCATCCACCGCAGATACGCTAAGTATTTCTCAGTAATCGGCGCGATCGGAATGTCGAATATATTAATTTCATGCTTTCTAATCAGATGCAGCAGTAGATCCAACGGCCCCTCGAAATTAGGCAGCGTTACCCGATACCCTTCGGCCGGCCGTTCACCGGACTCGGGTTCGAGATCTTCCCAGTCAAGCGGCGTGCTGTCCGGCGAATTCATATCCGCCATCCTATCTTCATTGCTTCGCGCACGACCGTCATGGTTTCTTCGGCTGCCTCCCGAGCGCGTTGCGCACCGCGATCGAGTACCTCGCGAACATAGGGCACCTGCTGCGCTAGTTTCGCGCGCCGCGCGCGGATCGCCGAAAAGAAGGCGAAAAAGTTTTCGATAAGCTCACGCTTGCATTCAACGCAGCCAATCCCGGCCGTACGGCACAGGCGGTCGATTTCATGCAAGCGGTCCTCCGGGGTGTACAACGTGTGGTAGGCAAATATGTTACACACCTCGGGTCGTCCCGGATCTTTGCGGCGCTGGCGTTGGGGATCGGTGACGGCGTTGCTAAACTTTTTGCGTACGGTCTCATCATCATCCGACAGGTACACGGCATTGTTGTAAGACTTAGACATCTTACGCCCGTCGAGGCCAGGCAGCAGCGTAACCGTATTGACAATCTCGCGCGGTTCAACCAGCACGCTACCATGAATGAAATTGAAACGCCGCACAATTTCGCGGGTTAGTTCCAAATGGGGAAGTTGGTCTTCACCGACCGGCACCAATGAAGCCTTGTAGATAGTAATATCGGCCGCCTGTAACACCGGGTAGTTTAAGAAGCCGACGCTCGAGAGATCCTTGTCGCTCAATTCCTGCTTCTTGTCTTTGTATGACGGTACCCGCTCCAGCCAGGGCACCGGCGTCAGCATTCCAAGAAGAAGATTTAATTCGGCGTGTTGTGGCACCTCGGACTGAACAAAGATAGTGCATTTTTCCGGATCCAATCCGCAGGCCAGCAAATCTATCGCCGCTTCTCTGGTATATTCGCGTATCTTACCTGGTTCTGTCACCAACGCGGTTAGGGCGTGCCAATCGGCGATGAAGAAGAAGCATTCGTATCGGTCCTGAAGCGTTACCCAGGTTTCAAAAGCTCCGTGGTAGTTGCCTAAGTGCAACCGACCAGAAGCCTGTACGCCACTCAGCACTCTTTGACGGCTCATTTCATCAAAACTCCCCATGAGAATGACTCAATGATCACAATATCTTAAACCCCGTTAGCTGAGATAATATATCGGTTACCCAAACAACGGGAGTTTCAATGAACGCTCCGCCGAAGATTAAAAGGAAAATGAAAAAGATGTAAAAATATTTCTCCACAACGCTAAACATTGGCAAGAATCGGTCGGGAAGAAGGCCGGCCAGTACCTTGCTGCCATCCAACGGTGGTATCGGGATGAGATTGAAAATAAAGAGTGTTACGTTCACCAGGATAGTTGTAATCGCCAACGTGAACAGTGCGCCATTGATACTCTTATCAAAATACGATACCAGTCCCGCCGCGGGCGACGTCAGTACTCCCAACGCTAGCGCCACGAGAATGGCAAAAATCAAATTCGATATCGGGCCAGCTAACGCTACCAGTAGAATACTAAACTTCATGCGATACTTTCTGTTAAACCGAACAGGATTGATAGGTACCGGTTTCGCCATCCCAAAGACCGGCCCATGAGACATGATTCCGATAATGGGAACAAGGAGCGTCCAGATCGGATCGATATGAGCAATAGGGTTAAGTGTCTTTCGTCCCATGCGCGTCGCTGTGTCATCTCCTAACTTGGCCGCCACCCAGGCATGGGCATACTCGTGAACAGTCACCGACAGTATCATGGGGACAATGAAATCGATAATTCTCTTTAAATCAAATTGTTCCATATGACTCCCGCAGACGTTGTTTCCGCGCTTTCAGTTAGCAGAGCAGAAGCAGTTAGTCAATCAAACTTTACAGGTTATGGGTTTTCAGGTTAGTACACCGTTAGAAAAATGGATCGGCACACGTTCATCATCGAGAACACCCGCGAGAGCACGCCCTACCTATGCCCTGAAATACGGCTTCGCCTGGTCACCGAATCATGTCCCTTGTGGCGCGCTCGCGAGAAAGACCTCGCGGCCTATGATCTGGCCGATCCGTATTGGGCCTTTTGCTGGGCTGGCGGGCAGGCATTGGCTCGTTATCTACTCGATCATCCGCAGCTGGTTGCGGGCAAACGGGTGCTGGACTTTGGCGCAGGCGGCGGTGTCGTGGCAATAGCGGCAGCGCTGTCAGGTGCCCAAGAGGTTGTAGCCGTAGACATCGATCCCCTCACCAATGAGGTCATACAAATTAACGCTCAGCTCAATGGGGTTGCCATAACTACTACCAATGATGATCTCGTTGGCGCTACGGTTCGCGGGTTTGAGGTTGTTCTTGCCGGAGATGTATGTTACGATCCTAAATTCGCTGGGAAAGTAATTGCCTGGCTGCGACAAATCGCTTCAGGCGGGATTCAAGTTCTCATCGGAGATCCAGGGCGCGGATATCTGCCTGACCGGGGTTTGGTAGCGGTTGCAACATACCGAACGCCAGCGGATACCGAGCTCACCGGTAAATTCCTGAGAAATGCCAACGTATTTGAATTGATAGCGGATTGATTGGTAGGCCAAACAAACGCATCAATTGATAGGTATCGTACCTTCTCTGGGGAGTTCAATACAAGCCACCACTATCTCACATATTCTCATACATTCTTTTGACAAACATCGAATGTCGAGTTAACATTATTCGCTGTAGTGGAAACGGTTGTCGAAAGTTCACGTTAAACAAGGTTGGGGCGCACATGGTAAACAATCAGAATAACGAGGAGTTTTTAGAAACGGCAATGGAAAAAGAGGAGAAAAAGGAAAATTCGCTTACCGATAAGCGCAAACAAAGCCTCTACTTCCCCGAAAAGATGTTGACCGAGATCAAAAACGAAGCCTTACGACAAGATCGCTCCCTTTCTTGGATAGTCCAGCAAGCGTGGCGTATTGCGCGCGATCAGATTCGTCAATTCCCCTCGATCAACATAGACACCGACGAAGAACCCGAGTGAGTTTGTATCGTTCCTTTCCCTTCTTCGCAACCTTAACTCTTTACTTGAATAAAAATATCCCCCGTTACCTGTTCACCCTTGCTTTACAAGCTGGAATATATGGTTATGGTAATGTATATAGTTAAGGAGGAACATCAATGGATCGCATGACTTCCATCTCGATGGCATTAAAAAATGAAGAGATCGAGATGACCTTCTATCGCAAAGAGGCCGGGCGCTCAAAAAACCAGCTTGCCAAGACTATGTTTGAGAAGTTGGCCAAGGAAGAGGGCGAGCACATGAGGCGCATCAGAGGACTCCATCAGAGGCTCATTGAACACAAATCCTGGCCCGTTGACCTGCCAATAGAGGTCAATGGCACCAACATTAAGGAGGTCCTTCAGAAAACAGCCCAACAGAGCGGATCCGAAAAGAACCACGACCTCGATGATCAGAAAGCAATCGAAAAGGCGATTGAGTTTGAGGCCAAAGGAGCCGCGTTTTACAAACAGCTGGCCACGATCTGCGATAATCCGATGGAGAAAAACTTTTTTACCTTCATGGCCGGCATCGAACGCGAACACCATCTTTCGTTGGTCGATTCACTCGTGTTCTTAAGGACCCCCGAGCATGGCTTGAACAGCACGAACACCAGGTTCTGGATGGGGCTTGATTACGTTTCTCTTAGCCGAATCTTCCCATTTTCGTCTACTTTGACCCTGAATTCGGTGCCACAGTAGTAGCAGCGGATGTTCTCACCATCATGAAAGCCGTCGTCGTACGGGTTATTGGCGTTGCACAGGGGGCAGTCAAATTCGTCAAAACGTTTCCCATCACCCCCGTCACCTTTCTTTTTATCTTCGCCGTCAAACTCGTCTGATGGCATGGTTTCTCCTTTAGGATTGACCAATATCGTAAATGATCATACACCATAATACGGAGGCAATATAGTGTGATCGTCAGCATCCCCAAACCGTTCGAAGAAGTGCTCGCCTGGCTCAAGGACGAGCAAAATCTTTTCTTAATCGGCTGCGGACTGTGCGCCACCAGTTGCCAGTCGGGCGGCGAGCGCCAGGTCGCCTCCTTGCAGAGGCAGCTTGAAAGTTGCGGCAAGCGTGTTGTGGGCAGTATGGTCCTTGAGGTTGCATGCAACGCGCGCGAGGTCAAGCGCTCGCTGCGACCCTATCTGCGATCCCTAGCCGCGGCCGAGGGAGTGGTGGTGCTTGCCTGCGGCGGCGCCGTCCAATGTGTGCTGCAGACCCTTCGAGAGCTCGACCTTCCCTATCTTTCGGTGCACCCCGGGTGCAATACTATTATGCAAGGCGAGTTTCGGGAACGTCGCTTCGAGCAACAGTGCTCGCTGTGCGGTCAGTGTCGGCTTGAGCGTACCGGGGGCATTTGTGTCACTACCCGATGCGCCAAAGGGCTGCAAAATGGCCCCTGCGGCGGCACCAAAGACGGGCGCTGCGAAATTGATCCCGAGCGGGCGTGCGCCTGGATCCTCGTCTTCGATCGCCTGCGCGAGCTCGGAAAACAGGATTGCCTCGGGGAACTTGCGCCGCTGCGTGATTTCCGCCGTGTCGGTCCTGCAAACGCGGTGCCGCTGAGAAAATCAAAACCATAATATTAGTTGTCATTCCCACGAAAGTGCTGTGCGGCTTGGCTGGGAATCCAGATCACTTAGTCCTTCTTCTCGTTTAAAACATCAAGCATCTGATCAATGTCGAAGTCGCTTGTGTCGGGCGCGTTGGCGCGCGGGAGCGCCCCACTATCACCCATCTGCAGCCGAGCCGCCGCCCGCGGCGTCGGCGAAGGCGCCGGCCGTTTCTCGAGTTCGGAAATCTTGTCGCGGAGCCGTTGGATCTCGAGTTCTGCGATTTTGAGCTCCTTGCCTCGCTGCAGGTAGCTCTGCCGCAACTTGGTAATTTCGCCAATGTGGACAGAACGCACCCGCTCGAGCTCCTTGATATAATAATCCTGCTTGCCTTCCATTTCCTGCATATACCGAAGCTCAACATCTTCTTTTTCGTGCGCATGGCGCTGAATGGTTTCTTCGAGCTTCTGATTCAAGGCCCGAAGCTCTTCCCGCTCCTGCCGCACGGCGTCCATAGCCTGCTGCATCTGCGCTTGCTCCTGATGGAATGCCGCTTCGGCTTGAACCACCTGCGCTTTCTCGCGCTCGACCTCGCGCACCTTAGCAGCCGCAGCCTCGACCTGTCGCTCAACCTCACGCATGCGTTTCTGCCACTCGACTTCGGCATTCGCCAAGCGCTGTTCGTACTGCTGCTTGAGTTGACTCTCTTGCTCCTTGGCGACCACCAGTTGTTCGTTCATTGACGCTAATTTTTCTTCCCAGATGGCAATCCGATCCCGAATATCGGAACGCATCTTTTGCTGCTGTTCAGTAGTCGTCCGGAGGGTATCGGAGAGCTCGTTGGCTTGCCGCTCTAAATCGACACAGCGATCACGCCACGTAGCCTGTTTAGCGGTGCTTTCCTGGGTTATGCTCGTTAATTTATTCTGGAGCTCGCTTGCCCGTGACTGGCTTGATGCCAGCTCAACTTGCAGATGCTGAAGTCGCTGCCGGTGTTCCTTGAGGCCGGACTCGGCTTGGGCCAGAAGCTCGCTAAGTTCACTCTCGCGCTCGGAAGCATCCTGGGCCTGGGAGCGCATCTCCTCGCTCAGGGCCCGCAGCCGACCGTCTCGTTCCCCGACCTCGCGCTCCAGCCGCGCCTTGATTTCATTGGCGCGCTCGTGCTCGGCATTAAGCTCGGCTTTTGCCTGACCATGGACCTGTTCCAACACCCGCTCTGACTCGGCGCGGACCGCATTGAGATCGACCGAGGCGCGCTCGCGCGTTTGGCGAAGCTCCTCCTCGCGGGCAACGATGAGGCGTTCGCGCTCGGCGAGCAGGTTCTGGATCTGCTCGATCCGCTCGGCGGTGGCCTGACGGTGCGATTCAAAAGCCGCCTGGGTACCCTGCACTTGGGCGCCGAGATCCGCGATGCGACCATCGCGCTCTTCGATTTGCTGATGCAGGGCCGTGTTTTCGGCATCCGCGTTGGCTTGAATCTCGGCCAACTGCTCGGCGTGCGTCAACATGGCCTTCTCGGCGCGGTTCTGTTCCTCTAAGAGCTCCTCTTCCAAACGCGCGCGCGTCTCCTGCGCCGAGGCAAACTGCGCCTCAAGGCCGATAATTCTCCCGGCGCGATCAGAGAGTTCCCCATCCAGGCGCGCACGCTCGATTCGATACTGCTCCTGCTCGTGTTCGCGTTCCTGGTTGAGCCTGGTGACTTCTTCGGCATATTTGGCGCGTTGCTGGTCCAGCTCATTCTGAACGCGTTTGCGCTCCGTGCGCAGGGCATCGAGCTCGCCATCCAACTCTTGCGCCTGCAATTCGTGCGCGTGGGCCGCTTGATCGTACTCCTTACGCAGATCGGCAATCGCTTGCTCGCGCTCCGCCAACTCGTGATCGGTTGCTTCAAGCGTCTGTTCCTTTTTCTGCAGGAGCTGTTCGACGGTGTTCATCTGCGAGCGAAGATCTTCTTCGCCATCGATCTTGGCTTGGCGCAATGCGGTGAGCTGCCGTTCAAAGTCGCTTGCTCGCTCGGCCAGTTCGGCGGTCAAGCGTTCGATATCGCGCGTGGCGACTTCCTTGTCCTTGCGGGTAACCAAGAGTTTCTGTTCCAGATCGCGGACCTGCTCTTGGAGATCACGGGTTTGGCCCTCGAGCGTGTCGGTAGCGGTCGCAAGCTCTTGGCGCGCTTCTTCAAGCTCTTTTTGGAGCACCTCGATTTTTTGCTCGCGTTCACTCAGGCGTTGCCCGAGCCGCTGCTCCTGGTCGACCTTGGCATCACGGAGCAGCCCCAGTTCTTCTTCGACACTCCGGATACGCGATTCCCGATCGTCCAGCCGCGCCGCGAGACGCTGCTGCTGCTCTTCCTTCTCGCGTTGCAGTTTCTTGAGCGCGTCGTCGAGAGCAACAATGCCCTCCTCAAGCTTTTCAATTTGTTGCTGATTGGAATGCGCCTCCTCCTGCGTGCGCGCGCGCAATTGGCTGAGTTCGCCCTCAAGACGACCGGCGTTTTCAAGGTGGACTTGAATACTTTCATTAAGCTGCCGCTCGCTTTGTTGCTTTTCATCTCTGAGCGTCTCGAGATCCTGCTCAAGCCCGGCGATGCGCTCTTCGCGATCGGCGATGCGCTCACCGAGCGCCTTTTCCGAAGCACTCTTCTCTTCACCGAGTTGCTTCAGTTCCTGGCCGAGGCCAACGATATGCTCGTTGCGAGCTTGGAGGTTACTCTCCAAGCCAGAGATTTTTTCCTTCAGACCGCGTTCGCGCTCGGACGCCTCCTCGGTGGTATTCTGCAGTTGTTGGCTCAACCGGCCGTACTGTTCCTCGCCTTCTCTAATTTTTCCCCGCAGATCCCGCTCCAGGGCTTCGCCATCGCGATCTTTCTTGGAGATGGTCACCCGCTGGTCGTTGATCTGTTTTTCCTTGCCCGCGACAACCTGAATCAGCTCGTTCTCGGTAGCAACCTTCTCCTCCATCAAGGAATCGATCGAGGTCTTGAACTCTTTGGCCTGTTGCTCGGCATCAGAGCGCGACTCCTCAAGTTTGCGCTCTAAATCTTCCACCCGCATTCTCAGGCCTTGGATCTCGACCTCTTTATCAAGCAATCGCTCATTGTAGGCGGAGAACTCTTGCTCCTTGGCCTCCCATATCTCTGCCAAGCGGGCGATTTCCGTCTCGCGTTGCTTGAGCTTATCCCTTAAAAAATCGAGCTTTTCCTCTAATCCACCTTTCGGGAGCGGTTTCTTCTTCTGTTCTTTTATCTCGGGGCGTTCGCTCTCGAGTTCTTTACGGGTCTCCTTTATTGACTCAAACGCTTGGTCGACAAAAGCGAGGTCCTGATCGCTGACGATTTTCCGCTCCTTAGGCAGATCGGGCGGGCGCTGAAACTCGGGCGGCTCGAGTTCAAGCTGCTCGACAATCTCAGAATCATCGATCGATTCGACATCATCTTCAGCGCGAGGTGCTTCGGCAACGGAAGGATGCGCTGCTCCCGGTGACTCCTGATCAGGCTGAGCTTCAGCCTCGGCCGATGGTAACGCCTCATAGGGTGCGGCTTCCGGAAGTTTCTCGGCATCGCTTAAGGAAGCGATCAATGAATCCGACGCAGCTTCCAGAGCATCCTTTTCCGTCAGTTTGCGCTCGTGTGTCGCTGCAATTGATTCTGGCGGCGGCGAAGATTCCACGCCGATAAGCGCATTCACCCGCTTTCTGAATTCCTCCATATCGAACGGCATTATCAGATACTCATCAGCCGGGTGCTTGCCCTTGCGGTGCTTTTCGATTGCTTCGTCGGTAGCTTCCGACGACAACAAAAGAATGGGGACTTGGCCGAGCTCATGCGATTTGCCGATGCGTGTGCAGAGCGAGTAACCAGAACTATCAGGCAGCTCAGCGCGTAAAATAATCAGATCGGGACGGATCTGAACCGCTTCATCAAATGCTGTTTTACCCTGCTCGACAAAAAAGAAACGATGCTGACCATCGCTCAATACTGCAGCCAGAGAGGTGGCAAAGTCCTTTTCGTGTTCAATGAACAGGATTTTTTTAGATCTCATCGCTCCAACCGGCCCTTTCCCTGCACTCAACCACGTCGAAGGCTCACCTGTCGCCCATTAAAGATGGCCCTCCGAAGGACCAAAGAACCACGGAGGCTGTCTCAGGTGCCGGGTTCGTTATAGAACAATACCAGTGAGATACAGTGAAACTCGCGATCACTGGATTGAACAACGCGCATATCGGCGATCTGACAGCGCGGATGTTCTTTAAGCCACTCTGAAACCGTGTCCCCTAACTCCTCTCGGTTTCGTGCGAGAGTGGCGGAAAACACTTTTACCCCATTAAATTGCCGCATATCCAAAACCTCCCCCGTATACCTAACGGCGGGCCTTCTCATCGAGCCACGACGCGGTCGATGGAGTACCTTCTGATCTCGCAACTCTTTGGAAACAGAACATTTCGATACTTATTCCTTGCGTTAATGTACCTATTCCGTGTCTCCCAAGTCAAGTTCCGAGCGATGCTGGACAGTCGCCGTTCGACCAACTCAAGGTCAACAGCACGATCTCCCCCACCCGATACTGAACCGCGCCCCTGCCCGTAGGGTGAACTTGCACTTGATCACAAAACATGCGATAGCATCCATTCGTATGGTTGGGCGTTAGGGAGAAACCCGTGACAACGACAAAAAAAACATTGTTCTGTTGGAAATGCGGAGACGAAATAGTACTTTTCGACAAGGTGGTCCGTGAGGACACCTGCCCCAGTTGTGATATGGACCTACGCTGCTGCAAGAATTGCCGCTTTTGGGACCCCAGCGCGCACAATCAATGCCGCGAAAACATGACCGAGTATGTTCCCGATCGGGAGAAAGCAAACTTTTGCGCCTCGTTTGAAATACGAAGCGGTCCTCTGGGAGCAACCGAGGACGTCGTATCAGCCAAGAGCAAGCTTGAGGCTCTTTTCAAGAAGTAACGCGAGAAATGCTCCGCCTCCGCTAAGAAGCTTTTTGCACATCGAAGCGCTTATCAATATATCCCAGCTCAGTCCAGCACGCGGCGGGATCGCTCACCTGAGGTTTTTGATCCAGGGCGGCAGAGAGGTCTCGCACCAGCTCAAACATAGTTTTGCCACCCACCGGTGGTCGTACCGCCCTCGTTCTCAGGAGCCGGTGATCGTGAGTACATACGGTCCCCGACTCTTCGGCCAACCCAGCGGACGGCAACAGGACATCGGCGCTCTCGGCAAGTGCGCCAGGCGCTAGGTCAGCGGCCACCACGAAGAGCTTTCTATGCAAGCTGTTGCCTGGCAGAGGCCATCCATACGGATCGGTGTTAATCAGCAACGCGCCGCCCATGACGTCTTTTTTGAGAGCCTTAAGTAGTTCGTTGCCCGATAACCCCGGGCTGACCGGCAGGCTTTGGCCCCAGACCTTCTCAAAACGCTCTCTGGCAACAATGTGGCGTATATCACTCTGACCGGGCAATAAAA
Organism: uncultured delta proteobacterium; assembly: GCA_963754925.1. GTDB lineage: Bacteria > Myxococcota > B64-G9 > B64-G9 > B64-G9 > CAVWHX01. The sequence continues at coordinate 219,929 of CAVWHX010000001.1, read as the reverse complement.
CCGGGTGGATTCCCATGTCGAGCCGTCCCTGGGCGTTGCCACCACGACGCAGCACCAGGGTGCGATTATTCTTGTTGAGACGAGACAGCAATTTCATTAACGAAAGTACGGTATTCGGCTCCAATGAATCAGGAAGCACGACCACGGGCAGGCTTGCTTGTTTGAGCTGAGCGACCAGTTCAGCCAGGTGACGATTCTGTATTGCTGCGAGACCTGCCGCCGGATTCAAATCCTTCACGGCGCCCGAGTCGGCGTACCGCTCAAGCGATGCTAAAAACTTTGGTAATCGATCGTCTGGTATGCGCACGACCCTCGCTGCTTTTTCATCGAGCCGGCTCGGCCGGGAGCCCAACATCACCAACCGCGTCCCCGCCTGCATTGCAACGTACAGCTCGATTCCCACCACCGGCGCATATTCAAAGGGATCGGCGCCCACCACCCAAAGGAGATTAGCGCTTCTCAGATCGTCGAGTGTCAGCGCTTGGGCGTGATCGCGAACCGCCTGCTCAAAGGCAGCCGCATCCAACGGCCCATCAAGCGAGAACAGGTGGTTGGTATGCAGGCCTACTCGCGCCAGGCGCTGGAGAAGGTAAGCAGCTTCATTGGTCAGCGGTCCGTTGACTATCACCGCCAACCCTTTTGCCGCAGCTTCCTTCAGTCCCGCAGCCGCCGCGGCGAGCGCTTCTTCCCACGCAACCGTCCGACTCTTTTTGCCCCGTCCCCGGCGGGGAGCAAGCAATCGCGGCAATGTTTCCAGATAGCGATGGCCGAAACTGCCATCCACACACAGATTACCGCGGTTATGCCCATGACCCGGGTCGGTTTTAGCGCGCAGATAGCGCCCGCGCATGGATTCGATCTCCAAGCTGCAACCGACCCCGCAGAAACCACACACCACCGAGGTGCAGTCCGCAAAAAATGGGCCTGGCTTTGATAAGAAACGTTTTACCGCAAACGCCCCGGTCGGGCATGAAGAAACACATTGGCCGCAGGCATCGCAATCGGTCTGAAGCAATGGCTGTGAAAGGCTTGGCTGTATCACCGTGTCAAATCCGCGGTTAACAAAGCCCAACGCCCCAAGACCTTGTTGCTCAAGGCAAATCCGTACGCACCGACCGCACAAAATACATTTGTTCTGATCGAATCTGATGAATGGGTGATCGTCACGCACCGGGTGGACAAAACGGCTGCTCTTAAACCGATCCAGCCGTACCCCGAACCCGTCGCTTACCTCGCGCAAGCTGCATACCTCCGCCCCTTGACAGCCGCACTCAAGGCAGCGGTTGGCTTCGGCCACAACGGCGTCCCGGGCGATGCCGAACTCGACCTCTTGAAAATTTTCCCGGCGCTGATCAAAAGGCAGATGCATCATTTTTGAGCGCGGCACTTTTGGAACATTGGCAAACAGGTCTTCGTCCAGATCTTCAAGCCGACCGATCGAATCGGAAAACGGCTTGCCGATCGGCAACGGCTGTAATCCTTTGAGAAACCGATCGATCGAGATAGCCGCTTTACGCCCGCCGGCGATGGCTTCAATGGCCGTCGATGCCCCGGTCAGACAATCGCCGGCCGTAAAAATCCACGGGCGCTCGGTCTGATACGTGGTCTCGTCGGCAGCGACCGTAGCCCATTTCGTGGCGAGAGGGCCATCCGGTTCGTTCCACACCGCTGCATTGGGTCTCTGGCCGATGGCGGCGATAACGGTGTCCGCCGGCACCTCGAACTCGCTTCCGGGGATAGGCACCGGTCGGCGGCGACCCGAGGCGTCCGGCTCGCCGAGTTCCATCCGCAGAGATTGGATGGCGCTTACCCGACCCTTGCTCTCGATGAGTTTCACCGGCGCAGCCAAGAAATGCATCGTGACGCCCTCGCGCTCGGCTTCGTCCACCTCGAACGCTTCGGCCGGCATTTCTTTGCGGGTGCGCCGATACAGGATGGTCACGTCGGCGCCCAACCGCATTGAGGTGCGGGCGGCATCGATCGCCGTGTTCCCGCCGCCGACGACCACCACGCGTTTGCCGAGGTCGGGTCTCTTGCCGGTCGCGACATCGTACAGAAAGTGAATACCGGCCAGAACCCCCGGCAGATGTTCCCCGGCAACATCCATTTTCGAAGAAACCCAGGCTCCGACCGTCAGGAACGCAGCATCGTAACCGTCGCGTTTCAAACTCGCCAGGGTGAAATCTTTACCAAGTGTTTTGTTGCAGTTGAGGGTAATCCCCAGCGCCAAGATATTGCCTATTTCCGCATCCAGCGCCGTGTCCGGCAAACGGTAGCGCGGTATGCCGTAGCGCAGCATGCCGCCCGCCTGGTCGTTCATTTCAAAAACCGTGACGGTATGGCCTTTCTGGCGTAGGTAGTAGGCAGCGGTTAATCCTGCCGGACCAGCTCCGACTATGGCGACCCGCTTGCCGGTCTCGGGCGCAACCGGCGGCAGGTATGGTTTCTCGGACGCAGCATCGAGGTCCGCGACAAAACGCTTCAAGGGATTTACCGCTACCGGCTCGTCGACCTTGTTGCGCCGGCACTGGAGCTCGCAGGTGTGGGGACATACCCGCCCACAAACCGATGGAAACGGGTTCGTGCGCTTGATAATCCGCAGCGCTTCATCAAATTCGCCAATGGCAATAGCGGCGACGTAGCTTTGGACATCAATGTTGTCCGGACACTGGAGGCGGCAGGGAGCCACGCAGTCGGCGTTGTGGGCGGACATGAGCAACTCCAGGCACAGCTTACGGGCCTTCTGGATTTGCTCTGAGTCGGTTTTGACCTTCATGCCGGCGGTAACTTTGGTTGAGCACGAGGGCACGAAACCGGGTCTTCCCTCCAACTCCACCAGACACAAATAACACGAGGCAAACGGCTCCAACCGCGGATCATGGCATAAGGTCGGAATGTGCTTGCCCATGCGTCGGGCCACCGTCAGAATGGTCTCATCCGTCGCTGCCGCCACCTCTTCTCCATCAAGCACTAGTTTTAGTTGTTCAGTCATTGGTGTTGCCTCCTCATATTTGACATTCTCTAACCCCCTACGGGGAAGAGCCCGTAACTCCCTTCGGTCGTAACGGGCTCTAAACCACTTCGATGGCGCCAAGCCGGCATTTTTCCATGCATAGGCCACATCGGGTGCATTTCTCCGGATCGATAACATGCACGATCTTTTTGCCGCCAGTGATCGCCTGTGCCGGGCACACCTTCAAACAAACCTGGCAGCCGGGGCATTTCTCAGGAATCACCCGATAGACAATCAAGGCGCGACACGCCATGGCCGGGCAGCGCTTTTCCTTGATATGCGCCTCGTACTCGTCCCGGAAGTAGCGAATCGTCGTGAGCACCGGGTTGGGCGCGGTTTGCCCGAGGCCGCAGAGCGAGCTGCGCTTGATGGTCTCGGCCAGCTCAGTCAAGAGCTGCATATCACCGTCGCGCCCCTTTCCCTGGGTAATACGCGTCGAGTATTTCAAGCATGCGCTTGGTGCCGATCCGGCAAAACGTGCATTTGCCGCACGATTCCTTCTGGGTGAACTCCAGAAAGAATCTGGCCACATCCACCATGCAGGTGGTCTCGTCGATGACCACCATGCCGCCCGAGCCCATGATCGCGCCGGTTTGTTAGCGAGTCGTAGTCCATGGGCGTGTCGGCCAGGGACCGCGCGGGAATGCAGCCGCCCGATGGGCCGCCCATCTGCACGGCTTTGAGCTTCTTACCGCCCACGATGCCCCCGCCCATCTCCAAGACCATCTGGCGCAAGGTCGTGCCCATCGGCACCTCAACCAATCCGCCCCGGTTGACCTTGCCGGCCAAGGCGAAGACTTTCGTGCCCTTGCTTTTCTCGGTGCCGAGCGCGGCGAAGGCCTGCCCGCCGTTATTGATGATCCAGGGCACATTGGCGAAGGTTTCGACGTTGTTGATGTTGGTCGGCTTCTTCCACAGGCCGGATACCGCCGGGAACGGCGGCCGCAGCCGCGGCATGCCGCGTTGACCCTCGATCGACGCCATCAACGCCGTTTCCTCGCCACAGACAAAGGCACCGGCGCCTTCCTTGATTTTGATATGAAACGCAAAGTCCGTGCCCAGTATCCGGTCGCCGAGGAATCCGCGCTTTTCGGCTTGCGCGAGGGCAATGGTAAGCCGGTGGATGGCTATCGGGTACTCCGCCCGGCAATAGATGTAACCGTCGTGCGCGCCAATGGCGTAGCCCGCAATGATCATCCCTTCGAGCACCGCGTGGGGATCGCTCTCGAGCACCGAACGATCCATAAACGCCCCGGGGTCACCCTCATCGGCGTTGCAAATGATGTATTTGACGTCGCCGGGACTGGAAGCGCAAAACGACCACTTGGTCCCGGTTGAAAAACCTGCCCCGCCCCGGCCGCGTAACCCGCTCTCTTTAACCTCGTCCACCACCTGCGCCGGAGACATCGAGCGCAACACTTTCTCGATGGCTTGATATCCCCCGGCCGCGAGGTAGTCATCGATGTTTTCGGGGTTGATTACCCCGCAGTTGCGTAAGACGATCCTATGCTGCTTAGCTAAAAAGGCGTCTTCGTTGCCGACCAACCCCTCGCCGTGGGCGAGCCATTCCTGGATAATCTTCCCCTCTCGCACGCCTTCGTCCAACAGGCGAGCGACCCGCTCGGCGGAGATTTCCATGTAAATCGCACGGGGCTGACCGGGACTGCGGATTTCGACCAACGGCTCGCGATAACACATTCCCATGCAACCCACGATGCCGAGCTCGACGTCGAGACCCCGAGCGGCGATGCCCTGTTCCAAGGAATCGAGCGTTTTATGAGCCCCGGCGGCGATACCACATGCTCCCAATCCCACAAGGACTTGTGTTTTTTGATGTTCGGTGTGCATACGGCATTCCTTTTGGTGTAGTCTCGTTGTTGTCAGAAAGTAGCCCTCACCATCCTACACAGACAGTATCGTGAGGACCCGGATGACGCTGCGTACTACGCGACCCGTCCCGCGGGTTGCTCCTTCGAACGGTACTCAGCCACAATCTTGCCGACCCGGTCGCCCGTAAGCCTTCCGTAGGTCTCTTCTGAACCATAGCTACCGGCGCGAGGCTGCAGCACCCCAAACAGGCCACCGATTCAAGGGTGAACAGCCTATCGGCCGTGGTCTGGTTGTCCTTGACACAAAGATCGCGCTCGAAGGCCTCGGTGATCTTTTGGGCTCCTGCCACATGGCAGGCAGTGCCGTGGCATACCCGGATGATGTACTTGCCAACCGGTTTCAGCCTGAATTGGGCGTAGAAGGTCACAACCCCAAACACCGTGCTCGCAGGGACGCGTAACATCATGGCAATGCGCATGAGCGCTTGCCGTGGCAGGTACCCAAGTTCGTCCTGGGTCTTCTGGAGAACGGGAATCAGCGAACCAGCGCCTTTTCCATAGCGGGTTACTACTCGATCGATAACCGATACGTCTATGTGCTCATTTTCTGGTGCGGTGCAAGTTGTCATACGCGTGCTCCTCTAATAGAACAATCGATGGTGGGCCTTGCTTCACTCGGCAACAACCTCTAGCCCGTGAGACAAGAGATGGTGAACTTCGCTTTGCTTGGTAACAATCTCTAGTCCACAGGACAAGAGCTTGTAAGCCTTGCCTTGCTTCGCTCGGCAACAACCTCTAGCCCCGTGCCTTGAGAGGTAGTTTTGAGATGTTTTTTCTCATCCTTTCGCGCGGAAAAATTGGATTGACTTTAAGTGCCTCAACCGTTGCGATGCCCGCAAGCGGTTTAATCTTTTCCACGACCTCCTCGACTGATGACCTGGCTTCGACGCTGACAATCAAGTCAAACGCGCCAGTCACCGGCTCGACAAACATCACCTCATCAAGCTCCTCGATACCCTGAACCAATTGAATAATACCTTCTCGATCAAGACTTTCTACAACCTTAACCAGTACGTGTGCTCGCGTGCCCATGGTGCTTTCTCCCGTCTAAAACAACCGTGTTGGCCGGGGAAATTCCCCAGCACCAATGAATTATTAGCGCGGCGAGCACCTCTTTGTCAAGCGATAGATTGACTCGTGAATCAGTTAGCTTATTTTATCGCACAATAGACTAGTTACACTGAATCATATATCGCTGGTGAGAGGGCAGAATGTGCAGACCAAAGCGTACTCGTTGACATTCAGGGAAAGTCTTTGATAGCTTGCCACCTCGTGAGCAAACTCAAGAAATTCATTAAACCGAGGGAAAAATGGACGTTCCTACGGAAGTTCCGATGGACCGTGTATCTTGCTTTCATCGCAGTGATGGTCTTTGTTGCGGTATGTATTTTCGTGGGGATTGCCACCAACATCTATGACCGTTATCCGGACATCAACGCCGCGTTGGAAGGGCCGAAATCGCTGTCCGAAATCAGTTTGATCCAGAAGCGAGACTGCTTTTTGGCGCTTGAGAGTCTTCACAACGAATTAAACGACCATGTTCGTTTGGCGTATACCAGCGGCCAGGCCCGAGACATTGTTCTTGCAAGTTGGAATGCCTGGTCCGTGGAATGGCGTAAAAAATATGAGACGTTGGGTAGTTTCTGCCGGTTGACTGAGTTTGAATACGAACGGGATCCAACCATGGGAATTTTAGCCGAGATATACAACCGTTTGGATACGTTGCATTCCCTTCAAACGCGGCTTACCAAACGATTTGTAATTCAGTACGCCCAACCACTCAGAGACCTGGCTGGGTTAATCGAACGCGCCCGAACGCTCGTTGAAGAACCCCGATCACCCCCGACCACCGTAGGGAATTAACCACAGTTACGCAGTAGGCTACAGTATTAATGGGCCGCCGGTTGAGGCTTTGCTGCTGGCGCTTGCGTCCCCGCCGGAACGGGTGGTGGCTTTTGACCTGGCGCCGGGGTTGTAACGGGGGCCGCTGGAGTCGTCGGCGCCACTCTACCAACAGGCGGCTCCGTTACCGGCCCGGCTGCCTTGGGCCCAAGCTTTTCGAGTCGCCGACATGCTTGAAATTTAAATTTGGAATCCGGAGAATCGTTGCATACCTTACGAAAGGCGATCATCGCCTGAGGAACATTCCCGGCGTTTTCAAGGGCGTCGCCGCTGAGAAAGGTTATCTCGTCGACCAATTGGTTTTTCGGATCGGCCTCAGCCGCAGCTAAAAAAGCTTCCGCCGCCATGCCGCTGCGGTTGAGTCGTATCAGGGCATGACCGCGAAGGTACTGGGCCCTAAAAAACAATGTTGGCTGGCGGTTTGATTTCGAGCGCCTTATCAAACGCCCGAATGGCCGCTTCAAGCCGATTTTCTTGAAAGTTATTCTTGCCCTCTTCATAGAAACGCTCCGCCATGCGGGTGCGCAGCTCATCGCATTCCTTGCTAACAATTTGAGCCAGCAGCGGAGAAAGAAGGTTAAGGTCAAGTTGATCAGCAGCTTTGAGAGCATCGGCCTCGCGATTTTCTTGTTTGAGTTTCAGAAACTCATCGGCCTGTCGCTCCTGCTGGCTACGCGTTGATAGTTTATTTTGAAGCTCGTTTGCCTCGGCCCGCGCTTTTTTGGCGTTTTCAATTTCTATTTCCTTCTCGCGGCGGACCACGCCAACTTTGGCGTCAAAAGCTATATAGAGCCCGACAAAAATGATCACGACAAACAGGATATACGCGACCACCGAGTTAAAGATATATTTGCGTTCGTAGGTTTCCTGTTTCTTTTGGATCTGGCGAATCTCGGCCGAGAGACTCTTGATGAGGTTGTCCGTTTTGATGACGAGGTTGTGGGACTCGATGATTTCTTTCTTGATTTCAGTGATATCGTCTTCGAGTGCCATCGAGACTCTCCGGGGGTTATGAATAGCTACGTCCCCAAGGGGATTCGAACCCCTGTTGCAGGCGTGAAAGGCCTGTGTCCTAACCGGGCTAGACGATGGGGACACGCCACTTAATTGTCAAATGAGCCGCAAGGGAGTCGAACCCTTGGCCCTCAGATTAAAAGTCTGATGCTCTACCGACTGAGCTAGCGGCTCGTCCAAATCTGGCTCGCAGTTCCTAGCAGAATCACTGCAACCTGTCAAGCTAACATTGGGTTGGATTCAGAACCGGCAGCACTTCGGCAACCAACGGGAGCGCGGGCTCTAAAAAGTGTTTGCTTTTGTTCTGCACTGTTATATTAAAGACTTATTTTCGAGTCATTATGAAAGCGTTGATTCATAGATCACAACAATTCTATAAGGAGATCTAAAATGCCCTATACGTACGGAACACCGGAATGGGAAGAAGCCTGGAAAAAAGTGATAAAAGATGCGATGGCGTCCCAGAGAAAACCCCTCGTCTTTTTCTCGCCTGAATGGCTCGGACTGTGGGAAAAACTGCTCCAGGGCGATGCCAAGTATAAGGAAGTAGCCAAAGACTGGGAAGGTTTGGTGGTCTTGCATCTGCAAGCCAAACCCGAATTTGGCGTCGATCGAGATATGTATGTGTTCATGGATCTTTGGCATGGAGATTGTCGGTCCATTCGGGTGGTCCCAACCGAAGCCGGAAAAAAGGGCAATTTCGTAATAACCGGCACCATCGAACGTTGGGTATTAGTGGGTAAAAAACAACTCGATCCGGTCAAGGGGATGATGCAGGGAAAACTCAAGCTCAAGGGAGATCTTCCGACCATCGTGCGCGCCGTAAAAGCCGCTTTGCGCCTGGTTGAAACAGCCGGGGAGGTGGGAGGCAAATTTCCGGCCAGCTTAATCCTGAAGAAACAGCGATGTTCAGAAAAATGATTAATGATCTGAGCACTGAGTTCAGTATTACGTAGCATCTAGATGTAGCGTGTTTCAGGTGGAACGATTCGCAGTAATGTATCTATACGAAGTGACATCCGGAAATCGTAGTCGGCAAATGAAGTGATTATGCTTGCGCCGCTCACGGCACGAATGAGGTCTTTTTTAATCTAAAGGGAGGTTTCCGATGGCATACGATAGAGATCTCGCTTTTGTATATCGTAACCCAACGAAAATAGTTTTCGGAGAAAACTCAATCAATGAAGTGGGATCGGAAGTAGAGAGCCTTAAATGCAGCAAGGCATTTGTGGTAACCGACAAGGGCGTGGTCGACGCCGGGCTGACGGGACGGGTGGAAAAGGCGCTGGGTTCGAGGTACGTCGGAACCTATGACAAATGCACTCAGGATTCCGGTTTTCATCTCATCAATGAAGCATCAGAAATCGCGCGAAGCAAAGGCGCCGATATTTTGGTGAGTGTTGGCGGCGGCAGCTCAATAGACACTGCCAAGGGAATGGCCATTTGTTTAAAGGAAGGTATCAAAATTCAGGAACATACGGGTTATCAGAGTTTGTCGCGCCCGCAGACGCCCCATATCGTCATTCCCACCACTGCCGGCACGGGAAGCGAAGTCACCTACTTCGCGGTGGTCAAAGATTGGGATAACAATAGAAAAGTTGAGATCGGTGAAGATAATGTTATTCCAAATGTCGGCATCCTCGATCCGACCATGACGGTGGGGCTGCCGCCCGGGCTTACCGCCACCACCGGCATGGACGCTTTCTGCCATGCCCTCGAATCCATTCATGCAAACCAGGCTTCACCTATGGCCGATGCGATGGCTATTCACGCTATCCACTTGATCATGGAATACCTCCCGCGCTGCGTGGAGAACGGCAAAGACCTCTTTTCCCGCGGTCAGCAATTGCTGGCGTCCACCATGGCCGGCATCGCCTTCGGCAACGCCCAGATAGCCCTGGTGCATGCCATGGCACATACTATCGGCGGTTTGTTCAAAGTGCCGCACGGATTGGCCAATAGTATTCTCCTTCCGCACGTGGTTCGATTCAATGCGGATGCCTGCGCCGATAGATACGCCTTGGTTGCCCGCGCCATGGGGTTGAATGTCAGCGAAGAAGAAGCCGGTGAGGCGGTCGCGAGTGGTATAACCAAATTCACCAAGAAGATGGGAGTGCCTCAGAAACTGCGAGAGGTCGGTGTGCCTGAAGGCGGTTTAGTCGAGGCGTCTGATGTCACCTTGACTATGGGAGGAACGGGTATTAATCCCAAGCCAATCAGTGAGGCGGAAGAGGTTCTCGGCGTGTTCAAAAACGCCTGGTGATTGGACGGAGGATTTTTCATGAAGGCACGGTAAAGGAGGATCCATGGTCCAGATCGATTTCGCTCCCGGCATCGAAGATGGAGGCATGGCCACGATGATAGCGGATATCATCAAGGGCAACCTGAAAGACAAACCAAAGAGAGAGAAAGACTTTAACGCTTTATCTGGAAATATTTATATGCAGGCGGAGGACGCCGAGGTCGATATGACTATGGCCTTCAATAAGGGAAGTTTGATGGTTCACAATGGGATGGTTGGAAAACCAAAGATCAGCATTGTAACGGACTCGAACACGCTGCTTGAGTTGGCCAACCTAAGCGTCAAATTCGGCCTGCCGTACTACTTTGATGAAACCGGACGAGGGGTGCTTAAGAACTCTTGACTCGCAAACTAAAGTTGAAAGGGTTATTATCTCATCCGATAGCGCTTACCCGCTTCACCAAGCTTATGTCGGTGAAATAGGCGGGCGCATTCGTGGTGGCGAACCAGTCATAGTAAGGAGGACGTTCATATGAAAAAGTATCAGATGTATATTGATGGAAAGTTTGTCGACGCAGCCTCAGGAGAGACACGACCAACCTACAACCCCGCAACCGAGGAGCCTATCGCGGAAGTTCCCCTCGGATCAAAAGTCGACGCCAAGAAGGCCATCGAAGCCGCGCGCAAGTCTTTTGATTCCGGGGTATGGAGCAACCTGAAGCCCAAGGAGCGGGCGAGCAGACTTATGAAGTTTGTGGAAAAGCTGGATGAACGGCAGGGCGAAATGGCGGAACTGGAATCACGTGACTCGGGAGCGACCATGCGCAAAGCTTCACTCTTTGATCTCCCGTTCACTATCGAACATTACAAGAAGACGTTTGAAATGGGCGAAAAACTCCCGCTCTATGAACCGCTTCCCTGGAATGATTTTCCCGCTGTATCGTGGAATTTCGTCCAGCGAGAGCCTATCGGCGTGTGTGTCGGTATTGTCCCGTGGAACCTTCCTCTGGTGATAGGGGCGTGGAAGATCGCTCCGACGCTCATGATGGGCAATAGCATGGTTGTGAAACCCGCCTCGGATACGCCGATCACCACCTTGGAGCTCGCAAAGATCATTGCCGAGTGCGACATCCCTCCCGGTGTTTTCAACGTGTTGCCCGGGCCGGGCGCGGTGTTGGGCGAGGAACTATGCACGAATCCGATGGTGGATAAGATATCCCTGACCGGCTCGACACAGACCGGCCGGCAGGTGATGAAACTTGCCGCCGATACCATCAAGAAGCTCACGCTTGAGCTGGGCGGTAAAAGTCCGACCATTATTCTTGAAGATGCCGATCTCAGTATCGCGGTCGACGGCGCACTCTGGGGTACGTTTTTCCACGCGGGACAACTCTGTGAATCGGGAACCAGATGTTTCGTGCCGAAATCGATTTACAACGAATTCATGGACCGGGTTCGTGAACGGGTAACCAAAATCAAAGTCGGGGACCCGATGAATGACGAGACTACTATGGGCCCGTTGATCTCGAAAGCCCAGCTAACGACCGTCATGAAGTATATCGATATCGGCAAGAAAGAGGGTGCGAAGTGCACTATCGGCGGGGGCAGGCCGAAAAATCTGACCAAGGGCTACTTTGTTGAACCGACCATCTTCGAAGAGGTCAACAATAAGATGACCATCGCCCAGGAAGAGATTTTCGGTCCGGTGCTTTCGGTAATCAAATACGATGATGTCGGCGACGCCATTAAAATGGCCAACGACAGCATCTACGGACTAGGGGGCGCGATTTTCTCGCGCGATGTTCCCTGGGCCATCGAGCTCGCTAAACGCCTCCGCACCGGCACGGTCTTTATCAATGACTATCACCTGCTCAACTCCCTGGCGCCCTTCGGCGGATACAAGCAGTCCGGAATTGGAAACGAACATGGTTCGTATGGCCTTTTGGACTACACACAGATAAAACACATCCATGTGGATCAGGGGCTCAATCGAGAGAAAAAATTCTGGTACGACTTTATTTTCAGTGAGTAGTCTGAAAAGAGATTTAACAACCCCCTACCTCGTTTAGTTTCCTATCCCAATACCAAAAAAACAATCCTACCGCCATTCTCAAACAGCGTTGGTAGCGTAAGATTAAAAGTGTTTGCATTTAGCATACGCTGTAATACTAATAATTTTTCACAACTAGTTATAAGCAGACCGTTGACGCTAACGTTGGTGTAACCATGCTTTTCAATGAGTGTCGGTTGATGGTCTATAACGCCAAGATCGGAAATCCGAATATCTGTATTTTAATGAACTCCAGCAACTTGTATGAGTTGGTTATCCTAAGCGTCAAATTTGGGTTGCCATACTATTTTAACAATGTGGAGGGTTGGGGGTAATTACTGAATCGTCTCACAAAATTTGCGTCTTCGAAATAGCAGGCGGAAATTTTTTTGAAAACCGTTGTAGAGAAGGAGGTCGGAATTATGGAAAAGTATAAATTGTATATTGACGGAAAGTTTGTTGACGCAGCCTCAGGAGAGACACGACCAACCTACAACCCCGCAACCGAGGAGCCTATCGCCGAAGTTCCCCTCGGATCAAAAGTCGACGCCAAAAAAGCCATCGAAGCCGCTCGCAAGTCTTTTGATTCAGGGGTATGGAGCAGCATGAAGCCCAAGGAGCGGGCGATCAGACTCATGAAAATTGCCGAGAAGTTGAATGAACGGCAGGGCGAATTGGCGGAACTGGAATCACGCGATTCGGGAGCGACCTACCGGAAAGCTACCTTAGCAGATCTCCCGTTCGCTATAGAACATTGCCGGAGACTAATCGAGCTGGGAGAAAACGTTCCGCTATACGAACCGCTTCCGTGGATAGATTTCCCCATCGTATCGTGGAACTTCGTCCACCGGGAGCCGATCGGCGTCTGTGTCGGCATCATTCCGTGGAACTTCCCTCTGGTGATGGCCATATGGAAAACAGCGCCTGCGCTTATCATGGGTAATAGCTTGGTTCTAAAACCCGCATCGGACACACCACTTACCGCCTGTGAGCTCGCAAAGATCGTTGCCGAGTGTGATATCCCTCCCGGCGTTTTTAACTTGGTCGTCGGCGCCGGTGCGACTCTGGGCGATGAACTGTGTACGAATCCAATGGTGGATAAGGTATCCCTGACCGGCTCGACCTTAACCGGTCGTCAGATATCGAAACTTGCCTCCGATACCATCAAGAAAGTAACGCTTGAGCTTGGCGGCAAGAGTCCGACCATTATTCTTGAAGATGCCAATTTGGATATCGCGGTCGATGGCGCGCTCTACGGAACGTTTTTCCATGCCGGACAGGTTTGTGAATCCGGAACGAGATGTTTCGTGCCGAAATCGATTTACAACGAATTCATGGCCCGGGTTCGTGACCGGGTAGCTAAAATCAAGGTTGGGGACCCGATGGATCCGGATACCGGCATGGGCCCGGTGGTCTCTAAAACCCAGCTAACAACCATCATGAGGTATATCGAAATCGGCAAGAAAGAGGGCGCGAAGTGCACCATCGGCGGGAATAGGCCGAAAAACCTGACCAAAGGATACTTCGTGGAACCGACCGTATTTGAAGATGTCACCAATAAGATGACCATTGCCCAGGAAGAGATCTTCGGTCCGGTGCTTTCGGTAATCAAATACGACAATGTTGGCGATGCGATAGATATGGCCAATGACAGCATCTATGGTCTGGGGGGCGCCGTTTCTCGCGCGACGTTCCCTGGGCGATCGAGGTGGCTAAACGGCTCCGAACCGGAACGGTGTGGATCAATGATTATCACATGATCAACGCCCTGGCGCCATTCGGAGGCTACAAGCAGTCCGGCGTTGGAAGGGAGTTGGGAACGCATGGAGTTTTGGAGTTCACGCAGATCAAACATATCCATGTGGATCAGGGACTCGATCGCTCCAAGAAGTACTGGTTTGATGTTATTTTCACTGAATAGCAGCCGGAACGCGCCTACATCGTCACTGTCGGTGGTGCTTCCTCGTCAGGTTTGCCGGCATTTCGCAAGGGTACCGTTATCATCAGGTACCCGAGCACCACCAGTATTCCTAGCCCAATGCCGAAACCGACCCAACCGCCGTCCTCAAGCACCGTCGGGAGCTTGATGCCCGCAAAGGTAAGCGAAGCTACCCCCAGCCCCATCAAGGCTTCACCCGCGATAAGGCCGGCCGCAACCAGAATGCCGGTGTTCTCCACGCGGCCACGCTGCCCTGGTGACAAACCTCGTCGGTGCGCTATCTGATCAGCGATCCAACGAATGCCGCCGCCGACAAAAATGGCGAAGGTCGTCCCAAACGGAAGGTACATGCCGACCGCCATGAGCATGGGACTGCGGACTTGAACAAGTATCATGCCGAACCCGAACAGCATCCCCACGATCACCAACGGCCAGGCCATGGTTTGCTCGACAATGCCATTGGCCAACATCGCCATAAGGCCGGCCTGCGGCGCCGGCAAACTCGGCCCCCCAAACCCCTCCCCTCCTAACTTGATGCTGCCTTCGTGCAATACCATCAGCGGAAAAAAGAGCAGCGCCGCTGCGAAAAACACCCCGATGATGTCGCCGAGTTGCATTTTCCACGGCGTGCCCCCCAAAATGTGCCCGACCTTGAGGTCCTGGAGCATCTCGCCCGCGACCGCGCTCGAAACACAAACCACCGCGGCCACACCCAGCACCGCGATGACCCCTGCGTCCCCGCCTACGCCAACCACGATAATGAGCAGCGCGGCTATGATCAGCGTCGATAGGGTGAGACCGGAGATCGGATTATTGGAAGAACCGATGGTGCCCACGAGATAGCCCGACACCGCCGCAAAGAAAAACCCGGTCACCGCCATGACCACCGCGGCAACAATCGATCCCTTCAACGTGCCGGAGAAAATATAGTACAACCCGATCATAAGGATAACCGTGGTGCCTATTCCCGCAAACACCCAGGAATAGCTGAGATCCCTATCCAACCTGCTCTCGGTCTTACGTGACGAGGCACTCGTGGCGACGTCGCTGATGGCCCTCTTGATGCCCGCGCCGAGGCTGGTACGCACCTGAAACAGCGTATTCCCGGCCCCGACCAGCATCCCGCCCACGGCAATGGGACGAACGATGAACCGCCATACTTTGTCCGCCAGCATGCTCCAGGTCACCGGATTACCCGCCGGCCCGTCGGGCATCTGACCGATAACACTTTGGAGTTCGGGTCCGAGCAGGTACGTGATTAGGGGAACAAACAAGCCCCACGCCAAAAGTCCGCCTGCGGCATTGAGCGCGGCCAAACGGGGACCGATGATATAGCCCACGCCAATGTACGCCGGAGCTACGTCCGGGCTCGAGACGACCGTCATCCCGCCCACATCGATCTTTTTGATCAGAGCCCATTTTTGGGTAAAAAAATCAATCGTGGTTTTGCCCAACGAAATGACGAACTCTTTTGAGACACTAAACAAAGAAAACTGAGCCGCGAGCTGAATAGCGGCTCCCACTCCCATGAACGACATCAATATGCCCGCGCCCTTGCCACCGCGTTGGCCAGCCTTGTGAATTTCCGCCGCAGCGGTCGACTCCGGGAAGGGCAAGTCGCCATCCTGAACCAAGACGCGACGCAAAATCGTCACAAACAAAATTCCCAGCATGCCGCCCAACAACATGATCGCGGTGGAGAACAAATAATTACGGAGGCTGCCGAATTCCTCCCAACCGGCCACATGGGCAATGACAAAGGCGGGAATGGTAAAAATGGCCCCGGCCGCTACCGATTCGCCGATCGAGCCGACCGTTCGGGCGATGTTCTCCTCGAGAAGGGAACCTCCGAACAAACGCAAAACGGCCATGCCGAGAACCGCCGCGGGATAGGTAGCGGCGATAGTCATGCCGGCCTTCAATCCGAGATAGGCGTTGGCCGCCCCGAGGACTACCGTCATGCATAGGCCAAGTAACACTGCTCTGAAGGTAAACTCGCGCAGGTTGGTTTTCTCGGGGACTACTGGAGAACCGGCCATGATCCTAGCGCGTCCTTCCCGCCAGAAGTTTTTGGTAGGTGCTTTGGAGCAGCTGTGCGTCTTCTTCAAGGTTCGGGCTTTCACAAATCACGATGCCCCGCGCATCCTCCTCCACCAACGCCTGTAATAATTCTCGATAGCGCAGATCGGCTTCAACCAGATCGAGGTGGCGCCGCTCCCCCTTGGCAGTGTACTGGATCCCGCTGATGTGGAGGTGGAGGTCAGCAAGCGACTGCTTTCCGAGCGCCTCCCGGTAGCGCGTCAGCACTGCCCGAAACTCCTCTGCGCTATTCATAGCGCCACCGGTTCGAGCGTGGAGATGACTGAAATCGATGCAGGGGCGCACCCTCGGAATCGCTTGCGAAAGCTTGAGCAACTCTTCCAGATCGCCATACTGCGAGGGCTTACCGGTGAGCTCGGGCCGAATCTGGACGTCATTGCCTTCCGCGGACAAGGTTTCCACGATCCGCGCCAGGGCATCCTGGACCGTTTGGTGGACTGAGCCCGGCTCCTGCTTGAGGTAAAAGGCGGCGTGGAAGGTAATTGAACGCGCCCCAACCTTGCGGGCTGCTCGGGCGGTCGCGATGATCCGCTCGACACTTGCCTGACGCTTCTCAGGTTCTACGGCGTTGAGGTTTATATAGTACGGGCCATGGCAGGTGAGCGCTACACCGAGCTCCTCGGCGCGACGCCGTATGTTCTCGGCTGCGTCGTCCCGGATGCGCACGCCGTAAACAAATTCCAGTTCCATCGCCGAAAGACCCAAGGCGGCGATTCGTTCCACGCCGCTCAACGGATCAGGGCGCGGTGCCGAATGCGGCGTCCCGCCGGTCCCGAACCGCAGCGTTACTTTGCCGTTGCCCATTTATTGATTACCGAGAAGTTAATCGTTGTCATCCAGGCGGGCTCACCATGCGGGCCGCTCAAAACCAACGCCCGATTCACATCATCGAGACTGTATACCCACGTACTGGGATAATGGATTTCAAGCTGAAGATCCGGCGATAGCATCACCTTTTCATCTCCCTGTTCGTTGACCGTTAGGGTGCTTATGTCAGACACCGCCTTGAGGTTTTTCAGCACTTTCTGGAACACCGCAAATCCGGCATTAAACACCTCCGGTTCGATGGGGGCGGTGTAATGAATTTCATTGAACAAGGCCGGTTGGTCGACAACATAGATCACGCCGCGACGCTTCTCGCCATCGTGTGTCCAGAGGGCTTCCATGCGCACCGCCGGACGGCCCGCCAGGCTTTCTTCCGCTTGTTTTTCTATGATGAACCCATCAAGATGCTTGAATAGATCAAGCGCTACCTGTCGCGCCTGAGCCAGGGTGCGCGGTTGTTGATCGGGCTCAAGACCCTTCGAGCAGCCGCCGGTAACCCCGACGAAACGCGCGATCAGTAACGCCCGGTAAAAAAGATTTTTCATGGATTGAGATGTACAACAGGTAAGTCGACTAATCAACCAATACATCCAATACGGTCGGGATCTCTATTTCCAGGTGATAGTGGCGCTACCCGTGCTGGTGGTTCCCCCATTTTTCGTCAGCGTCAGCGCCACCGCCGCGGCTGTTCCGCCGCCGACCGCTACGCCAACGATGGTCCAAAACCACCAGGTCTGGTAGAATTTTTTACCTTCTTTCGGCTTTTCCTCGGCGGCTTTTTCTACTTCGGGGGTTTTTGCAAAGGCTGGTTGTCCCCGTATCTCCGCTAACCGGGGGTGGCTCTCTTCTTGATGGACGCTCCCGGTCGCCGGCAGTCCCGCTTGACCGGTTTCTTTTGGAGTTTCAAAAACGGCCCAAGCCGGCAATTCAGTTTTACGGGGTTGTTCTTTTGAGGACTCGGCGCCCACGGGCGGCGGCGCCTCGGCCGGCGATCGAACGGCTGCGGCTTTCGTGGGAGCTGCGGCCACTGCAGGGCGAGCCTCAGGAGTAAGCACGGCTTTGACAACCTGGTCTTCATCCGGCCTAACCATCACCACGTCGCGGTACGCCACAAAGCCATCCTTGCGCACGTTGACATCAAACACTCCAGCCGGAACCTTAAAGCCTTTACCGGTCTTTTTTCCAAAAGACTTACCGTTGATGGAGAGATCAGAGCCACCTTCCGAGCATTCAACGAGGAGTTTGCCCTTGCCTTGTATCAGGGAGCTTACAACCGGTGATGACACACTTAAGGAGGCCCAGCGCGCCGCCCGTTCTATATCCGCAACATCCTCGGTTGCAAATTCAGCTGCCTTGCGCATCTCTTTGCCGGTCTTCGCATCAAAAATACGCATAGTCAAGGTCACACCCGCTTGGGCTTTCGTGGCTATTACGTGATAGACCACCTTGGCGTTGAATGCCTTTGCCACCGTTTGGATGCACCATGGTCGAGTGCTGCAGGTCTCAAGTTGGATCTTTCTCTTTTGCAACTGATTGAACGCAGCGACCGACGATTTAGTCGTCGGCACCTTGAGGACGCCGGTCTTGTCTAACTGACTGGCCACGGCTTCGGTGATGGAGGTGCCAAGAGAAGTATCCAATCCCTTGACTTCAACGGGCAGTATCACCACCGAAACCAAACCAGGCTTGGTCACCGGCGCTTTTTGTTGAGCCCACGCCGCCGTTTGAAGAGTGCTTACCAACGCGGCGATAACGAGGCAACCGAGATAATTTTTCCTCATTATCTTTTCCTTTCGGGAAAAAAAATAAGACCCCAATGCCGACAACCCCTCTCGCCCCTCACGGGACACGTTGCGTGCGAGAATCTCTTAAGATATTGCCAAAACCTTCGGCAAATATCAAATTTAAGAGTTAGTTAACTTCTTCGCCTAAAGGGATTGCGTACGATAATAGTCTCGGCCCGCTCTGGCCCTACAGAAATCATATCGATCGGCAACTGAACGAGTGCCTCTATCCTGGCCAAAAACCTGCTGGTCGACTGGGGCAATGCTTCTTTTTCGCGCACGCCGTTGACGTCTTCCTCCCAGCCTTCGCACTCTTCATAGATTGGTTCGAGACGACCGACCAATCGAATATCGCTGGGAAAGGTTGAGATTTCGCGCCCCTCGAGTCTATAGCCGACCGCCACGCGAATCGGGCCAATGCCGCCCAGCACATCGAGCTTGGTGAGGCACAGGGAGGTACAACCGTTGAGCGCCACGGCGTGGCGTATCGCGGCGAGGTCTAACCAACCGCAGCGACGCGCGCGACCGGTGGTGGCGCCAAACTCTGCGCCTTTTTGTTGAAGCTGACGACCGCGCTCGTCTTTAAGTTCGGTCGGAAAGGGCCCTTCGCCGACACGGGTGGTATAAGCCTTGAACACGCCGACGACGCCGTCAATTCGATTTGGTCCGAATCCGAGTCCAACACAGGCGCTGCCGGCCACGGTATTGGATGAGGTGACGAACGGATAGGTGCCATGATCGATATCAAGCAAGGTGCCCTGCGCACCCTCGAACAACACGTTGCGCGAACGATCCATTTCTTGGCGGATCAGTATGCCCACGTCGGTGATAAAAGGCGCCAATCGAAGCATTTGGGCGCTCAGCTTCGGGAGAATGTCCTTCTCCTGAACCGGATCGCGGCCATAGTGTGCAAGCAGCGCGTTGAGCTCCGGCAGACGAGCGGCGAGCTTTTGGGCGACCACCGGGGGATCGGCGAACTCAGCCATCCGCAGCCCGGTGCGCGACATCTTATCTTCCAAACACGGGCCGATGCCGCGTTGGGTGGTGCCAATTTTTCCCGTTCCTTTGGCCGACTCACGAGCGGCGTCGAGCATCTTATGGTAGGGCATTACCACGTGAGCTCGATCGCTGATGGCCAAGCTCGATGGATCGAGGAGCACCCCCCGCTGTTGCAGCAGGTCGAGCTCAGAAACCAGCACCTCGGGATCGACCACCACCGACGCGCCGATGACACAACGTTTTCCCGGATGCATGATACCGGAAGGAACCAAGTGGGTAACCAGCTTTTCGCCGCCAACGACCAACGTATGCCCCGCGTTGCTGCCCCCTTGGAATCGGACGATTAAGTCGGCGAACTCGGCGAGAATATCGACAATCTTTCCTTTGCCCTCATCTCCCCATTGGGTGCCCACAATCACCACGTTCGCCATGCGTCACCTTCCGATTATGAATTTGCGGTAAGAACCTCATGTTAACGCGAGCGCAGGGGAGATATCAGCACCGCACCGAAAAGTCAAGGTACTTGCTAACCGGGGAGTATCTCAGTTTGAGGCATATTGAGGCTTATGGGTATTCGTCCTGGGTCACTACCTAAGTAGTTTCGGTCATTGACTTTCCAATAGAGACAGGATATTATTACGTTATTGTATCCAGCAAAATCAGCTACTAACGGCTGATTTTACTGTGGTCGCGGTAACCTTATAGTACGGAGAGTTCGCAGACAAGCTCATTGTGGCATAATTATATGAAATTGTTACACTAGTAGGAGTGCCAGTCATTGATCAGGTCCATGATCGATGGGTGTTGGTTTCGCTTCACGGCAACGGCGCTCGTGGCTATCTTGGGGGGAATGGTAACAACTTGGCCGACGCCGATCATCGTCGATCGGGCGGCCGCGGCAACTTCAACCAACACAAAGATATACGTTGTTCCCTACCAAGCTTTGATAAATCAGGCGCCTTCAGAAGTGGTCAACCACACCACTGAACTGGTGCGCGAAAAAATCAAGCAAAGCAAGGACATAATCCTTCAGAATGGCCCTCTGGTCATCCCCAAAGAAGTTTTTTGGCAACCTTCTATTTCTGACAAGGATCTCAAACTAGCCAACAAACTGCTTCAGGATGGTGAGGAAAAGTATCGTCAGCTCAGGTTTGATGAGGCGGTTTCGTCGCTCTCAGCCGCCCTGGATAACTACGAACGCTCGTTGGCATTAATCTCAGACTTTAAACCTGTTGCCCAAACCTTGTTGATGCTGGCAGTCTGTTATTTCCGAGAAGATCGTGAAGACCGAGCCAACGCATACCTAACCAAGATAATTTGCTCAATCGAACCTTGGATCTCGATCCCGAGCAGTATCCGGCCCTGTTTCGTACCTTGGTGTATTCAGTTCGTAGCACATTGACCGTGTCATCCCGCGGCGAGCTTGAAATACTCGCCAATACCGATGGCGCGACGATCTACCTCAACGGCCGAAAGGCTGGTGTTGCCCCGGTCACTTTAAAAAATCTCCTCCCCGGCGACTACTACCTGCGGGTACATAAACAGGGGCTGCAGCCATGGGCAGGAAAAGGTAACGGTGGCTTCCTCCCGCCGCGAAACGGTCCGAGCGCTGCTTGGCGGTGTCGAACGGGAGACAGGCCCGCTTGCGGATATCTCCGCGGCGGTTCGCGCTAACGTACTTTCCCGGACGACGCTCAACAAAATTCAGGCGTATGGCAAAAGTCTGAAAGCCAACTTCATGGTCGTTGGCGCAATACAGAAGACTGGCGATAATTACAACGTAAGCAGCTTGCTGATACGAATAGTGGATAAACACGTATGCGCCCTGCCAACCATACAACTCAATTCTGAAGTGGTTGGCGCAAACAGCGAAGTTCATGATCTGGTCACGGCGATCGAGAGGCAGGTTGCAAAATGCAGCGAACCGCTTCGCTCTCAGAAAATAACGGTTGTTCAACCCCTCAAAACACGTAAGCCCGAATCTAAATCAACCATGCTTATTCCAACTTCAGACTCCCCCGCTCATACGGAGACGCGACCTAATCCTCGGTTGGCTACAACGACCACCTTGACTAATTCAACGGCGCATCTCGCCGCGGTTCCCGTCGACAAGCCGGCCGTTACCAACCTCGCCACCGCACCGACCGCAACGGTCAACAAACTGACTGGCCCGAACGCCCAACGATCCCCTCAGCCGGTAAACCCGGCATCGCCAACCAAAGCTAAGACTACCGATGGAACGCTCGCCAAACTCACTGTTCATGCGCCGGTAGTCCTCAAGGCTCAAGAACTTGAAAAAACCAGACCTGCGGATGATAAAAACAAAACGGACGAACGGTGGTACGAATCCTGGTGGTTTTTGAGTATCGTTAGTGCGGTCGTCGTGACGGGTTGTCTCGCCGGCATGGCAGCGGGCGGCGTGTTCAACCGATAAGGCAGCGCCTTACCCAAGGTCAGGTGGTTGTTTGTCCCACCGCCATCTTTTTAATTCTGGGAGGAAAAAATATTGTCCCGAATCCCGGGAATAACTGCGGGGAAAAAATTGTTGATTAATATAGATTCAATGAAAAAAAGATGATTATATTCAAACTATGATATTCGGCTCGAAAAAGCAAAAGGCGGCGTTTGCCACCGCGGTCATGGAACATATTAATTCCTTGTACGGCACTGCCTTACGCATGACCGGCCAGAAGGCGGAAGCAGAGGATTTGGTTCATGACACTTTTGTTCGGGCGCTCAGTTTCCAAAACCGGTTCGATCCAGGAACCAACCTGAAAGCCTGGCTGTTTAAAATGATGATCAATTTGTTCATCAACAAATACCGAAGAGAACGCCGAGGCAGAGAAATCCAAAAAGGAAGTGAGAGTGAAGACCTAGCCGAGCGGATAATCCCTCAAGAACAAATGGCTGCGCACACAAAACCGGAGGAGTATTTTTTCGAGCGGCTGTTTTCTGACGATGTCGTCAGAGCTTTTGACGATTTGCCCCAGGAATTTAAACTAGTTGTATTGCTCGCAGATATTAATGGTTTTAGTTACGGACAGATCGCCGAGATTCTGGGAATACCGGTAGGGACGGTCATGTCCCGGCTGCATCGCGGACGAAGAATGCTGCGGGGCTCGTTATACGAGTTTGCTGTGGCAGAGGGTTACGTGAAACGAACAGATGAAGCCGAAAAAAGGCCGACCAACTTGCAAGCCTACCGCGAACGGAGGTCAGGAAGCTTAACAAATGTTCAGAGATTGCCAAGAAATACGAAAATATCTTGAAGTTTACCTTGATGGCGAGTTCGATGATGAAGACCGTCACGAGGTTGAGGCGCATCTGACCAATTGTCTTGCCTGCCAGTCCCACGCCACCTATGAACGACGTTTTCGCGAAGCTGTTCGAGCTCGAATTCCTAAATTGCAAATACCTGAAGAATTACAAGATAGAATCGTTATAACAACAGATAAATATTGCACAACTTGGACTTGGCCAAAACGCTTGGCTTGGGGATCGGTACCAGCGGTGGCCGCTGTGGCGCTGGTACTTTCTTTTACCTGGACGGTGACCAGCGGCTTTTCCCCATTGGTAGAAGCAGCTATCGAAAGGCATTCCAACGATCAACCGGTGGAAGTAAACAGCTCTGATACCGACGTGGTTGAATCGTGGTTCAAATCTAAGGTGCGGTTCCACGTCGCCCTTCCGCATTCTACCCCCAGTCAGTTCCTCTTAGTGGGCGGACGCATCAGCAATCTTGTCGATCGCCAGGCCGCCCTGGTGCGCTATCGCAGTGGATTGCACGATTTCAGTCTATTTGTCTTCGCCGATCCGGGAGGAGACATAGACGGTAAAATGTGCCAAAAAATCCGATCGAATAATTTCTGCCTATCCGAAAAAAGTGGTTACACCGTGGCGATCTGGAGATCTCACGGGCTCGCCTATTCCATGGTCGGAGAGTCTCCACCAACCGAAATGCTTTCTGTTCTCGAAGCAATGCTAGAACATGAGAGACCGTAAGCCTCACTCCGTTCGGCAACGGTCTCTAACCCCCTGACGAGGATAAGAGACCGTAAGCCTCACTCCGTTCGGCAACGGTCTCTAATTACGGCCAGTTTATTGACATCATCCCACCGGATGGATTAAATTAATATGGTAATAGTGGAAGCGTTCGGGACAATTTACTTTCATTTGTCCAAGGATTGTAACTTATGGCGAGTAGACGTATTTTGATAATTGAGAGCGAGGATGATTTCGCCAAGTCCCTCGTTTCTATGTTTTCGGAATACGATGCGGAAGTGAGCATCATCCCCGACGGTAAAGAAGGACTCGAGCAGGCCAGGAACCAAAAACCTGACCTCATTCTCTTGTGCGTTGAGCTCCCCCGCATGAGCGGTTACTCGGTATGTAAAAAGCTAAAAAAAGACGACGACCTAAAGTCCATTCCCCTCATCATCATGTCGTCCGAGGCTAATGAAGAAACGTTCGAGCAGCACAAGAAGCTAAAAACTCGGGCCAATGATTATATTATCAAGCCGTTTGATGCCGAACAGCTGATGGAAAAAATTGAACCACTTCTCCCGCTGGCAAAAAAAACCGCTGAAGGGAGTGATGACGAATTCACGCTCCTTGACGAGAGTGAAGCCATTTCCATTGAAGATGAGGAATCTATCGCCTTCGAAGAGGCCGAAGTTTCGAGCCCTGAGGAGGAAATGCTGAGCATGGAAGAACCGAGCGAACTAAAAGATGTCGAACTAACCGCTCAGGATTCCGTCAGTCAGCAAGAGGGCGATGAAAACCAACTCAATGAGGTCCTTGAGGATCTGGAGATAACCGACGAAAACGTCAAACAAAAAACATCGGCGGCTGCTACTGAAGACAATGATGCCATCGAGGGTCTCGAGAATGTGCTGAATTCGATTCGCAGCGATGAGCAAGAACTTCCGCCAAGCCCGCCGGCCGATGAGAGCGATCTCGACATCGATGGGCTCAATTTTGAAGTGCTTGATGAGAACAAGTCCGAAGAGCTAAAAAGCTCTGGTGTCGAGCCCGCCCGTTCGGATCAGGAGGCCCTCGAGGATCTCGAACCGCCTCCAGCCAGTCAACCTGTCCCGCAGCCTATCGCGCCGGCGAGTATCGAGACGCAGCCTACGCAGACGGTCGATCCGTCGATAGCCTCGAAACTAAAAAGTATTACAGACGAGAACCGCGCGCTGCGCGAGAGAATAGCGCATCTCGAGACCAGTTCAGAAGAGGCGCGTAAAACACCTGATTCGGTGCTTACCACCAAGCTGAAAAACACCGAAGAAGAAGCCAACCTGTTTCGCGAAAAGGTCACCAAGCTCGAGGCTCGCATTGAAGAAATGCACGAGACATTTGAAAAACGCGAAACCGAGCTCGGCAGCTTGCGCTCAAAGAGCACCACCAGTGACAAAGAATTTCTTGGCCTCAAATCGGAGATAAACACCCGAGAACGTGAAGTCCTCGACCTCAAGGAAGGGATGAATCGCAAGGACCAAGAAATTCTTGACATCCAGATGCAAATTGGCGAACGCGGGAAAGAAATCGCCAGTCTGCAAGAAATGGTCGCCAACCGCGATCGGGAGATCAAGGAACATTCCGCCCAATTCGACACCCTTCTCAGACAAAAGAACGAACTCGAGCAGCAACACCGCAAGGCGATGGCCGATTGGGAGGAGCGCTACACACAGGAAACAGCCGAGCTCGAGCACACTATGCAAGTGCAACGTGAAGAAAGCGCCGCAAGGGCCGAAGAACTGAATCAGAAAATCGCCAAGGGCGAGAGTCAGATTAAACAACTCAAGAGCGAAATGGATGATCTGAAGACGAGACACAGCGATGAAGTCTTTGGCCTGAGGACCCGTTACAAAAACGAATTCGATAAACTTCAAACAGAGATGAATAGCATCCGTAGCCAGCTTGAAGACTTTCAGAAAAAATACAACGAAGAGTTCAACGCCCACGAGATTACCCGTCAAGAGGCAATCCGGGTGCCCGGGTTGGTGCAGGATCTCGAGGAGCACCGGCAAACCATTGAAGATCTCGAAACGCAGGTCCTCAATCTCAAGAAAGAGATCGCCTCCTACGAGGATCGGGTGGTTAAGGCATACCAGAAAATCAAATCCGACGAGAAGATCAAAGAAAAAGCCCGAAAGGCGGTTGAAATCGCCCAAAGCCTCCTCGCCAATCAAATTGGCGAAGACGCCCAAGAACAACCCCCCGCCCCCGGCGACCAACCTAGTCCAGACAACTAACCTCAGCAAAACCCGTCATCATTACAAAGACGTGATATAACCTGGTCGCCCCTGAAAAATAATGTTTTTTTAATTATCAGTCATTCCCGCGAAAGCGGCTGGAACCCAATGCCGTTCGATACGCTCTCAGTGTTCGGGTAATCTGTCGATAATTTTTCTTAGCCAGCCATTCTTTTCGAAATACCCCAGAGCCGACGGCAACTGCGCAAGCTCCGTTATTCAGGTATGCCGTGACGTTTTTCGCCGTCACGCCGCGCACGCCATGAGTTCAACCTCGTCAAAGGGGCCGCGAAGCTCTTTAAAGTACTTCGGCCCAACCACGCTAGCCGGAAAAATTTTGACCATCGTTGCGCCTGCCTGCCAGGCGTTCCAAACCTCTTGCGGTGTCAAAGCGCCGGGAAAAACCGGTATCCGATCGTGCACGCACGCGCGGACGACGTCGTGCACGAGCACGGGCATGACGACAAAAGTCGCCCCCGCAGCTTGAGCCGTTTGCAACTGATGCGGCGTCAGGACGGTGCCTGCGCCAATCATCAAACGCCCGCGTGAAAGCTGAAGCGCCGCTTTAATGAGCTCTGGTGCCCCATCCGTATTCATCGCAATTTCCAGAGTCTCCCAGCCAGCCGCAACCAGAGCCTCCACCAAAGGCGCAAGCTGACCGGCCGTAACGTCCCGCGCAATAGCCATTAACGGATTAGCCTTGAATCGTTGGACGTCCATGCGCAGTTATCGCCCGCCGGCTCGTAACTGAACCAGTTTTTTTGCCGCCTGGGTAAGAGCGCTGGGAATGTTTTTATTTGAGGCAAGCGCCTTGAGGTCTCCGATGTGAAGAGATTGCATCACCCGCATTGAGAAGGCCAGAGGAGTCTTTGGGTTGTTCGCCAACGCCAGCTTGACCTGGTAGCTTTTAGTCCACTCGCGGTTGTTGCAGATAATGCGAAGAACCTCGTCGCAAATTGCCCGGCTGGTGACGACCGCAGCGACCTCCGATTCACCCATCCCCGGGTTTTTGATGGCCGCCACCGCCACCGACCGATTGGCATCACGAATGAGAGTCAGACGAACGACCTGATTGCCTTTTTGGGCCAGGGCGATTTTCTGCGCCACCGTCATCGTATGCAGACGGGACAACATGTGCGCTTTTTTTGCCTCGCTCTCTTCGGCGTTGGCGGGTGCACTTCCATCCTCTTCTTTGAGCATCTCCTCCGGCAGCGATGCGATCACCACCTGCTGAATGCGCTCCTCTTCCTTGGGATCGGGCGGCGCAGCCAGGACCCGCTTTTTTGCCTCCTCAAAAGCCGGCACCGCGCTAAAGTCCATCCCCGTGCGGACCGCAAAGTCCATCATCATATCGATGGTGGATTTAAGCGTCGTCGGATTCTTTAAGGAGAGCCTTGGCAATCGGCGGGTGGCGAAGAATCCTGACCTGGTTGTTTGCGATAATATCAAGTAAGGTGCCCCTGACAGACTCTGCGAGGCGTTCATAGGTCTCATCAGGGGTGTTGTGGTTAATTAAGATTTTCTCAATATGGAATGGATTTTCAACGTACACTTGAGCCAGATAATCCAACACCATCGGGTGTAATTCATCCTGGATCGCGCCGGTTACGATACGTTCTGGCAACTTGGAAATGTTCTCGATTGCAGAGCTTTTGACCTTCTCGTCATCGTCGAAACAGAGGCAGGTCAGCACCGTAACCATGTCCCGCGGCTGCATCGGGACCACCCCTTTAGCCGCCATGAGCCGCAGCGGCGCGGGCGATGCGGGATCAACGTGCTTTCTCAGGGGTTCGGTGACAGCAGCTATAGGAACGGGACAGGAAGCCACGATGATAACCTTCTCTAGCCCCCTTCGGGGATAAGAGGCTGTAAGCTCGCTGCGCGAGCTAACAGCCTCTAATCTTCTTCCTCTTCCACGCTCGGTTTATGAGCGGCGATTACCTTTTCGGCCAGGTGCGCCGGCAGCTCCTGATAATGGGAGAACTCCATGGTGAAGCTGCCTCGTCCGCCGGTGCGGGAATCAAGATCCGATGAGTACGACAGGATCTCGGCCAGCGGAACCTGAACCTTGATCGCGCTCATGCGCCCGTGCGTTTCCATGCCCGATACTCGACCGCGGCGGCTGTTCATGTCGCCGATAATGTCGCCCATTTTGTCCTCGGGAACCACTATTTCCATGTTGTAGATCGGCTCGAGCAGGATCGGATTGGCCTTGGTGGTAGCCGCCTTGAAGCCGATACTGGCGGCGCGCTTGAACGCCATTTCCGATGAATCGACCTCGTGATACGAACCATCGTAGACCGAGACCTTAACATCGACAAACTTGAAACCGGCCAGAACGCCCCGCTGCATGGTTTCGATGACGCCTTTCTCAACCGCCGGAATAAATTGGCCGGGAATGGAGCCGCCCTTGATGCGATTTTCAAACTCAAAACCGCCCCCCCGCGGCAGCGGGGAGAGCTCCAGCCAGCAGTCGCCGAACTGCCCGCGCCCGCCAGTCTGGCGTTTGTGGCGACCTTGCGCCTGGGCTTTCTTGGTGATGGTCTCGCGGTAGGGCACCTTCGGCAGCTCGAGGGTCACTTGCACCCCAAACCGTCGTTTCATGCGATTGACCGCAAGGTCGAGGTGCGCCGCGCCCATTCCTGACAATAGAAAATCCTTGGTGTCTTCATCCCGGCTGACACGCAAGCTGGGGTCCTCGGACAGCATTCTGGCGAGCGAAGAACCGAGCTTGTCCTCGTCGGCCTTGCTCTTGGCTTTGACGGCAAGGGAAATGGCGGGCGGCGGCACCGGCAACAAGGGAACAACCACTATGGCTTTCTTGTCGCACAGGGTGTGTCCGGTCGCTGTGTTTTTGAACTTGAGGACGCCGACGATATCGCCCGCCTCGGCCGCGTTCAACGCCTCCTGCTTTTTGCCCAAAAGGCTGAGCAGGGTGCCGACGCGCTCGTCTGTTTCGGTGACGGAATTGTAGATCACACTATCGCCGTTGAGACTACCGGAGAGAATCCTAAAAATAGACAGGGTTCCGCCCTGCGCGTCGATTGTTTTAAACACCACCGCAGAAAACGCCTCGGCCGGCGTGCGCGCCCGTTCGACCTCCGCGCCGTCGGGGGTTTTACCTTTGACCGGCGGCAATTCCGTCGGGGCCGGAAGTCGGTCCGAAAGAAAATCAAGCACAGCGGAAACGCCCATATTATGACTGGCGCTTACGTACATGACCGGAAACAGTGCGCCCTGTTTCACCGCCTTAGAAAAACCGGCGGCCAGCTCCTCGTCCGAGAGGCCGGATTCGAGGTATTTCTCGACCAGCGCCTCGTCGCTCTCGGCGATCTTTTCCGAGAGCGCGGATTTGGCCTTGGCCAAAGCATCCTTCAAATTGGCCGGCACCTCCCCGGTTTTGACGTTTCCGGAGCCGTCCTTCTGGTAGAAAAACGCTTTGCCGGACAAAATATCGACCACGCCCTCGAATTGAGCTTCTTTGCCGATGGGCAGTTGAATCGGGATAGCGTCCGCCGAGAGCATCGCCTTTACCGCCGCCAGCGTCTTATCGGGATCGGCGCGTTCGCGGTCCATTTTGTTGATGACGATCACACGCGGTATGTCCAAATCTTTCGCCCGCTGCCACACCCGTTCGGTTTGCACGCCGATCCCGTCCGGGGCGCTGATCACGACCAGCGCGGCGTCCGCGGCGGTCATGGAGAGGCGGGTATCGTAGATAAAGTTGCCGTCGCCGGGCGTATCCAAGATATTGATCTTGCGCTTTTTCCATTCGATCGAGCCGACCGTGGTCATGATGGTCATGGCCCGGTCCATCTCCTCCTGCTCGTAGTCAAAGGTCGACGTTTTGGCGTCAACGCTTCCCAAGCGGGTGACGGCTTTGGCGTTGAAGATGCACGCCTCGGCCAACGACGTCTTGCCGGCGCCTTTATGGCCAACCAACGCAATGTTTCGAATGTCTGCCGCATCGTACTTCTTCATCCGTGCCTCCGCAGGTGATGTCATACGGCTCGAAGGCGTTCACGGTAGTCCAGGCTTTCTGCGCTGTCAAGCATTGGATGTGAATATCCTCTCCTGGCTTTTCGGCCTCCGGAGCGCTTGCCTGGATGCTCGATCCATCACCCCACGGGTGGCCGGCGTCTTCAACGATCGTCCGGCCTGTTTGGCTGTTTTTACGGTTGTATTGAACTCGAGTTGGTACCTGCTATCATCTGAATAATAACTAAAACAACCTATTAATCAGATCTGACTTTGCAATTTTAAAATGGTCAGCAACATCTTTGAGGATGGCATGGAACGTCCCAATCTTAAAAGAATCGTGGGCGGGAACGGTGATGGCGTGGATTCCTTCGCTCGAAATTCTTTCGAGTCTGATATGAGAGCCCTTTTGCCTAACGACGTTATAGTCGACCTTGGCCAGCAATCGCACCAGCTCAAGCCCACTAATGTCCCTCGGCAATTTGCTCATACAGCGATGGTCTCTTCTTTGATGAAATGAAGTCTTATTATTTTTGGGATGGTATCTGGTTCAAAGTGACACTCAACAGCTTCACGAATGTTTTCCCGTAGTTCCTCTAAGGTCTCCCCTTCAGTGAAGACTGAATGGCCTAAGCTATGTGCGGTGTAGCCGCCCTCTAGTGCCTCCTCGACTATGAAGATGATCTCATTTCCATTCATAAGCTTATCTTAGTGCCTCAACAAATTGTTTGTCAATGAACTTCCCAGACCTGATGAGTTTCGTAACTGGTTGGCAGCTTTAAAATGTTCTCGGTCGAAGCAAGAAGAGTTCCGGTCGGCCGGGGCGGGCGGGGGTTCCAAGCGACCGAAGCTTTGCAAATCAACTATTGCAAAGTGAAGGGAGCGAAAGCCTGGGATCCGCGCGCAGGCAGCGAAGGCCGCAGCCTACCGGGACCGCAGCCCGAGCACGGAGACCTATGCATTGTATTAATGGTTTTGATTTCTCATTTTGTTACTTTTTGTCTTAGTAGGTTTATAAAAACATAAGCAAATACAGAATTGATCACAAGTTCGCCAATTGATATCTTGAATCCCAAATTTGAGAGACTACAAGAGTTGACTATAAAGATTAATGTTCTATATAAGGTATATGCTGTTGCCAACGAAAAAATCAACGCCGCAAGCTTTACCCCCCATTGTTTGGACCTGAAAAGGCCCCAAAGAGCACTGCCGCAGATGACTGCACCGAGACAGTAAAATATTCGTAGCGGTCTGCCGCCAATATGTAATGAACTGGCAATAACATCCGCCACAAATAATCCCATTACTGAATTTATGAGCCATAAAAACAATATCCACATCCCAACGTTTTTCATTCGACTCAATTTTCTACCTCCAAATCTGTAATTATTATTTTATGAAGACCTTATATTACGAGTGCTGAAAGGCATAATATGACCACATCAAAAACCCGAGACACATTATAAGTCCAAGGACCCCCGCACAATACCCGTAGTAGTAGGCCACTTTATTCCACCGGGACATATTGCGAGAGCCGAGAGAAAAGAAGCGGCCCTGGGTTATCACCGAGAGTTTTGCCTTAGCGAAGGCAACAAAGCCACTCAGGAACAGGGCCATAATAAACCAAAATAAAACGTGCGGTATCTTAATAGCTAAATATAAACCGAAAAACATGCCGCCACAGAGCACGATTGGTCCCAAAAGAACGAGATAATTAAGATATCAGCTCACCTCTTCGCATGATCGTTTTCTACCCATCCATCTATGGGCCACGCGATCATTTCTTATCTTTTATGAAGATCAAATAACTCATTTTGATAATTTGATATATTAATAACAATAGCCACGGACCTAAATATATTAAACTAGATATTGGTTCTGGAAATAGAAGATAAATAGTAGCTAATATGATAATTATCGGTATAAATATGTAAAGGTACCGTTTGTCAATTTCTCGATTAGTTTGATTATTAATATATGGTATGAGTGAAATTATAAAAACACAGCCCCCCAAGATTAATGTTACATGGATTATAATAAACCAAGGTTCTGATCTACTACCAAAAAAACAGGGAACAACAATTGCTAGTAACATAATCACACATGAAATGAGCCTCAAATGGAGTGGATATTTTAGCATTTTCTTTCAGATGCCTATCATTCAAGAACATTTGCGAAGTACGGTATACAAATACCGAGAACTGCCGGTACAGATATTTATGCGGCCATGACACCAATGTTCATATTTATGCTATTTATACCAGAAATATTGTAGATTGTATCTAATAATCAGGTGGTACCGCAGCGCGCTATCGATTTCGTTCGTACAGGATCCGCAGGCCCTCGAGAGTGAGCAAGTTATCGACTTCTTTGATGTATCGCGAAGCCGGACCGATAAGTTTCGCCAAACCGCCGGTGGCGACGACCCGAACCTCCCCGCCGCCGAGCTCGGCCGCCATGCGTTCCACCATGCCGTTGACCAACCCGACATACCCGTAAAACAAACCTGCTTGCATGCTCGTGACCGTGTTGCGGCCGATGATTGAATCCGGCTGGGAAAAGGTCACCCGGGGCAACTTTGAAGCTTCACGGAAAAGCGCCTCCATCGAAATGCTGATGCCGGGGCAAATCGCTCCCCCGAGATAATCCCCCTCTTTGCTGATAGCGTCAAAGGTCGTGGCGGTTCCGAAATCCACAATGATCATCGGACCCGGGTGGTGCGCCAATGCGGCGACGGCATTGACAATGCGATCCGCTCCAACCTCTTTCGGATTGTCGTACAGAATGCGCACCCCGGTTTTGATGCCGGGCCCGACGATCATCGGCGCGAGATGCAGGTATTCCTCAAGGGTGTGTATGATGATCCACTCCACGGGCGGCACCACGCACGAGAGAATGGTCGCCGTGATGTCTTTGAGACCAAGGCCAGCCATGGACATGAACTGCTCGAGCAAGGCGCCGTATTCATCAGAGCTGCGTTCGGCGGCGGTGCCGAGCCGCCAATGCCGTAACAGTTGTTCTCCCTGGAACACGCCGAAAACGATATTGGTATTACCGACGTCAATGACCAGCAACATGACCGCACCTCCTTCGTGCCTGCAGCTTGCCATGAAGCTGACCCGGGATCAATGAAAGCGGTTGCAAGGAATGTCATATCGACCGAAGGGAGATATCTCCAACACGATCTTATCGTTATTTAGATTTCTCGCTCCGCTCGAAATGACACTCGCTACCCCTAAAGGGATAAGAGCCTGTAAGCTCACTTCACTCTTGGGCGATTTCTAATCCCCTTCGGGGATAAGAGCCTGTAAGCTCGCTGCGCGAGCTAACAGGCTCTAAACTTGTCCTAGCCCTCGGAGCATGCAATACTAGAATCTGACACCGTGACTAACTTAGGACCTCCCATGTCGACCGAAAAAAGACCGCTTATCTTGGTAATTGACGATGACGACGGCGTGCGTCACGTTTTTGAAGAGATGCTGTTAAAGGCGAACTACCGGGTGGCCCTCGCCACGAATGGCGCGACGGGGCTTGCCACCGCGCGGGATCTCAAGCCGGATTTGATTATACTCGACGTGGTCATGCCGGAAATGAACGGCCTCTCCCTCTGTCGCGTTCTCAAGAGCAACCAAGGGAATGCATTCTTGCCGATCATCTTGATGTCCGCCAAAACCGATCCTGACGGCCGGGTGCAGGGCCTCAAAACAGGCGCCGATGACTACCTGGGAAAGCCGGTTGATACCCGTGAATTGTTGGCGCGCATCGAGGCGCTGCTCCAAATAAAGCGTTTGTACGACCGGCTGGCATCCAACAACAAATTCCTGGACGACGTAAGCCTTTTTGATCAAACGACCGGCCTGTACAACGAACGCCATCTTCAGGAACGACTCGCCGAGGAATTCGAACGCGCCGAGCGATACAGCGAGCCGCTCTCCTGTATCCTGATAAGCCTGGAAAAGTTCGCAGATTTGTCTCGACATAACGCTGAGGAAACCATCGACATTTTGCTCAGAGAGCTTGCCGATGTTATACGCGCCGGGATGCGTGAGTTTGACGTCATAGCGCGGAGCGCTCCCGATTGCTTTACGGTTCTTCTCCCGCGCACCCATTTTACCGGATCGCTCGCGGTGGCTGGTCGCATCTGTCGCCAGGTAAAAACCATGAACATTATCGGCCCCGATGGCAAGGTAGTGCACGTCAGCGTGGGGGTTTCTTTCTACCCAAGTCGAGACGTCTCAAGCGCCTCGAACCTCATCGAACAAGCCAAAAAGGCGCTCGATCTAGCCCGCGAAGCCGGATCAGATCAGATCTGTCTGCTGCAGCAAAGCGCGTATTTCTATCAGCCCGACACAGCCCTCTAGGCCTTCCGGGACGACCCTGCGGCCCTCGGCACGTCGAGCGCTTAAGAATCTTCCTCTTCTTTGGTTTCGTCAGGTTTAGTGGCGCGTGCCGTCGGCTGAGCGTTCTTCCACGAGCGCATACGATCGGCTATCTCGGCCTCGAAACCCTGGTCGGCAGGCGCGTAGTACTCACGGCCGCGCAAGGCATCCGGCAAGTAATCTTCGCTGATATAATGACCCGCGAAGTTGTGGGGATAGCGATAGTCCTTGCCGTAACCCAGATCGCGCATCAAGTTCGTGGGCGCGTTGCGCAGATGCAGCGGCACCGGGAGATTGCCGAGCTCATACACATCCCGCCGGGCGCGGGCGTACGCGAGCAGCGCGCTGTTGCTTTTCGGGGCCGTCGCCAAATAACAAACCACTTGAGAGATATTCAGCGCCGATTCGGGAAGGCCGACAAATTCATGCGCGGTTAACGCAGCGGTCGCCACCGACAGGGCGCGCGGATCGGCGTTGCCGATATCCTCGGAGGCGAAGATGATCATCCGGCGCAGAATGAAGCGCGGGTCCTCCCCGGCCTCGAGCATGCGCGTCATCCAGTAGACCGCCGCGTGCGGATCGGAGCCGCGCAAGCTCTTGATGAACGCCGAGACGACGTTGTAGTGCTCCTCGGAAGCCCGGTCGTAGAGCAGGGTTCGGTGGGCGGCGGCCTCAGCCACCACCGCGCGGGTTATCAGCGTCTGTCCCTTCGCTGCTACAAACTCGGCCGCCGCTTCAATCGCGTTGAGAGCCCGTCGCGCATCGCCAACGGCTGTGCGGCAGAGGTCGGCCAGGGCCTCGTCGTCGATGCTAAGCCCGCGATCACCGAGGCCCCGCTCGCGATCGGCAAGCGCCTGACGCACGATTATTGCCAGATGCTCCTCCGAGAGCGGTTTAAGGACAAACACCGTGCATCGCGAAAGCAGCGCGGCGTTGATTTCGAACGAAGGATTTTCGGTGGTGGCACCGATCAAGATCATCACGCCGCGCTCAACGTGCGGCAGCAGGGCGTCCTGCTGTGACTTGTTGAGGTGATGTATCTCGTCAAGAAACAAGACGGTGCGGGTGTGATAGGCGTCCCGTCTTTCTTTTGCGGCCTGGGCAATCTCGCGCAACTCCCGAACACCGCTCATGACCGCCGATAGCGATACAAATTCGGCATTGGTGGTACGAGCAATCACCGCCGCCAAAGTGGTCTTACCGCAACCGGGCGGCCCCCAGAGTATCATCGAGGGAAGGCGATCCTCATCGATCGCCCGCTGCAGGAGCCTATCGGCACCGAGCAACTCCTCCTGCCCCAGCAGTTCGCCGACGTTACGGGGGCGCATCCGCTCGGCCAAGGGGGCATGACGATGTTCCTTATCCGCTTGGCTGCCAAACAAGTCCGGGCGCCCCATGGTGCATCCCTTCAATCAATCCGATTCAATCTCGATGTCAACATCGGGAAGGTCCGCCGGGGTTGACTCCGGATTCGGTTCGACCACCGTGAGCCAGCCGCGTTGGACAAGATCGAAAATCCTTTTCAGAATTGGATAATCGAGGGAATGAAACGTGAGAACCATATCCGCTACATTCTGGCCGCGGCGCACTTGTTCAAGCACCAAGGCATTGATTGATTGCGGGTCCAGATCGGCGGGAATGAACAGTTCCTGCGTTTCAAAACGGTAGGTGTTACTCGGAATAACCTGGCGAATCTGCTGATAATGAACGCAGCGTTCAAGCCCTTCCTTGACGAGGGCAAAAAGATCCACCGCCACCGGAACGATTGAAGGGTCGATGGGTTGCAAATCGTTCTGGAATTCAAAGGAGCCTTCCGATACCAGCATCAGATCCATAATCGACTCACGGATTTTCAACACGAGGACACGCTTGATTTGGTCTTCCGAGCAAATACCGGTCATGGTCAATATTTTTCCCAATAACACCTGGGTTTCTTGTTGGGTCACAAACGCCTTTTGGAGCTGGTCCTCCGTTATCAATCCAAAGTTGATCAAAAGCTGACCAAGGTACTCGCGCGGGTCGGTCGAGGCGACCTTGACCACCATACCAGACTCGAGAACTATGCTCTTGGTCACCCCGGAGTATTCAACGATGAGCGTTCCCGAACGGTTGACTTTCGCCAACCATTGCATCAACTCGGCGATTGGCATGGCGTCGAGCGTGCCCCACAGACCCATGGCTGTTCCCTCGACAATCCTATGAACTTTTTTTAGCCTTGGTTGCGCGGAGGGCGACGACCTCGCGGTATATCGCCTCGTAACGCCGCGCCGGCAACTCCCAAGAAAAGTCTTGGCTCATTGCGTGTTGCATCAACTGCTGCCAAACTCCTCGGTCATGATACCATTCCAACGCTCGGCGCACGACGTCTCCTAATGCCCGCCCGTTGGCTTCAGAAAACTTAAAACCATTCCCCTCGCCCTCTGAAACGTCATCGATAGCATCATCCAATCCGCCGACATTACTCACTATGGGAATCGTCCCGTACCGGAGGCTGTAGATTTGCGACGGGCCGTACGGTTCAAACCGCGAAGGCATCAGGAAAAGGTCCACCCCGGCATGGAGCGCGTGCGCCACCTCCTCGCCAGAGCCCAGGTGCACCGCCAGCCGATGCGGGTAACGCGCCGCGAGGCTCATCAACGCCTGTTCGATCGCCGGCTCGCCCTGACCAACAAAGCACCACTGGCAATCGAGGCGCATCAATTCATCGGCCGCATCGAGAAAGAGGTCGATACCCTTCTCGGCGGTTAAGCGCGACACGCAACCGACAAGCGGCACGCCGATCTGCTGCGGCAAACCGTACCGCTTCTGGAGCTCGGCCTTGCATACCGCTTTGCCGGAAAGATCAGCCGGCGAATAGCGTGCCGCGATCAAGGAATCCTGGCGCGGATCCCAGGCGCCGTAGTCAACGCCGTTGAGGATCCCCCGCAGGTCGGTAGCGCGGTCATGCAGTACCCCGTCAAGCCCACACCCAAAGCCGACGGTGCAAATCTCGGCAGCGTAGCGATGGCTCACGGTGGTGAGCTTGTCGGCAAAGACCAGGCCGCTCTTGAGGTAGCTTACCTTACCGGAAAACTCGACGGTCGATGGCGTAAAGAGATCCCAGGGCAGTCCGAGCGCCATCATGGCGTTTGGCGGAAAGATCCCTTGCGCGGCCATATGGTGAATGGTGAAGACCGTCCCGGTGGTGTTCAGTTCTGGCCGATCGCGGTACTCGGTCTCGAGCAGCACGGCTACCGGGCCTGTCTGCCAATCGTTGCAGTGAATGACATCGGGGGCCAGTTCGCACAACCGGCACGCCTCCAGCACCCCCCGAGAGAAAAAGGCAAATCGCTCATCGTTGTCCGGGTACTCCTGTCCCTGGGTTTCGTACAACCCATCGCGCTCGAAGTAGCCCGGCTGGTCAACAAAGAGGACGCCAATACCATCCGGCCCCAGCCCTTCAAGGTAACCGCCCTGAACCGGACGGCCGCAGATCGGAATGGTTAGCTTGGTACGGCGACGCCTCAAATCAAACGCTCCAACGTCTATGTGACCATAGCGCGGGGTGACGACCGTGACCTCATGGCCATGTTGAATCAACTTTTTCGGAAGGCCATGCGCCACATCCGCCAAAGCGCCGGTTTTTGAATAGGGCGCCATCTCCGAGCTGGCGAACAGAATCCTCATAGTGACGTTGCCTCCTAAGCCGACCTGGGTCCTGTTCCCAATCCTGCTTCCGGTTTTGGTGCTTCCGTCTCGGCCGCATCATTGTTCGCTATGCTCAGACGGAATGCAATCCGTACCACGCCATCAGGTGGAATAGTAATTTCGTAACGAGCGAGCACCGCTAGACCTTGTTGAATACGCGTCGAACCGCCTTCTGATTGCGAGGAGGTGACGACCGGGTAGCACCACACAACCGTGGATGGGTTAACGCCAAGGGAAATGGTCACCCCGTCGACCCGATCGGCCAGGCAAACGACATCGGTTGGTGCGCTGACTTTTGCTTGGCCGGCGACTTCGGGCGGCACGCCCGTAAACGCGATCCAATACCGTTCGCTACCCCCCTCACCGGCCAACCAGGTTAAATTGAGCTCAGGGCAAAAGCACAGATCGAGGGGTTGTTGGGATGGGTTGCGAAGAGTATATTCAGCCAGCAGTTCTGGTCGATCGGCCATAAAACAAAAGCGTTTCTCGATCTCGAGCGGGTAGCTCGCACCGTTTCGACTCAGGGTCCCTAAACGCGTTAACACGAGCTCGCAATCACCCTGGCCGCTGGAATCCTCGTCCAGACGCGAGACGGTGTAGGATCCGGTAAGGAAATCGCCCTCCTCGCGGTACTCCCCCCGCTGCAATGCAGCCAGTTGGGTATCCGCGGCGGGAAAGCGATCGAGAAAGCTCGTCCGCCGCACCGAATCGTACGCGCCGGTCTTCTGTACCTCGGAAGGCTCTGCTCCTTCAATGGATCGCGTATGGTACGCCTCGCGCCGGCGGGCCAATACATCGGTCAGGTTCAGATACCGCGGTCTATAATCAAGCTCGGTGAGCGAGCCGCCTTCAGCCGGGTCTATATAGGCGTTGAGCCAACCGCTCTCGATCAGCACCTCATCAGCCAAATCGGCATCGAAATCATGCTGGTCAAAGGACAACCAATCAACCTCACCTTGGCTGCGCGTATCCAGAATACACTCGGCCTTGATGAGTTCACGATAGGCGGCATCCCGCAAATGGGGCAGGTAGATGCCGCCGAAGACACCGTGCCAGTATGCGCTACCGCATTGGCCCCGATAGAGTGCCTCCCGGGCTTCTTCGTGCGCGTCGGTCCACTCGTGCCCATCGGCCAACGCCTGGCTCAACTTGCTGCTGACGAGAAGCATTTTCTTATGCAGATGATTGGCCTCGGGATACCTGACCAGAAAGTTATGGAACATCCCCCCCTGGCAAAAGAACTCGGCCTTTTCCGCGAGCCCGGCATCCCGAAGTCCGGCCTTAAGCTCGTCGAGTCGTTGTTGTGTCTCAACCGGCAACGCCCACGTATTGAGTTCTTCGTACGAAGTGCTCGGAAGGTATATGCGCCCCGTGGGCGGAAATCGATCCATATACGTACCCGGCGGCACGGTTTCGAGCCAGTCGGCGTTGGTTTCAAGCGCATCGAAGAAGTCCGTCAACCATCCCTGACCGTAGGCGATCTCATGCGATCCCGGCCATAGACCGAACTTCTCGCCATCATCGCCGTACGTTATACCATGCGGCGTGCTATCGGCTTCTTTCTTGAGTTCGTCCATGATCTCGCGCACCGGCCGATACGGAATGGATCGACGCAACCTTCGTTCGATCGGGAACACCGCCAGGGTGGAGCCGAATCGCTCGGTGACGTAGTAACCACATAACTGGTTGCGGGGTACCCCGGCATACAAAAAGTGAGTATCATCCAGGAGGGTATAGCGCACCCCGGCACGGTTAAGCAGCTCGATAAGTCCCGGCTCCCACACGCGTTCCGCCAGCCATAATCCTTTTTGACTAATTCCGAGACGATCCGCGAGGTACTCCCGCATCTTCTGGATCTGCCCGAGCGCGTCAATTTCCGGCACCAGGCACAGTATGGGCTCATAGAAGCCGCCGCCGAGAACCTCGACCTGACCACGCGCGCAGAGCTCGGTGAACCGCTCGATAAAATCAGGGTGATGCCCTTCAATCCATTCCAACAGTGCACCACTATAATGCATTCCCAAGCGCACGCCGGGGTGAAGCTCCAGCATCTCCAAAAAAGGTTGGTAGCAACTCTGGAAAGCTCGTTCGCACACCGACTCAAAGTTGCCGAAAGGTTGATGGCAGTGAACCACCATCACCAGCTGGAGTTTTCCCATTATTGTCTCCTCACACTTCCGCAGGCCGAGAAACTGTCCATAGGATAGGAGCTTATAATCCTCACTTCGTTCGTCAACAATCTCTTATACGCCTCGCTTCGCTCGCTACAGTCTCTAGCAGGTTGAATGGTATCGAGATCATCAAATAGTTTCAATGAGTATTTGAGTCCTCGGCAGAACTTATCCTCCCGATTAATCTTTATTCGCAATGATACCCGACTATACATCGAAAAGGCGGTGCTGTCATTTTCTGGTAGTAGGTCATTTTCATGTTGGCTCTTGGTATTCGTCGAACGACCCGGCAAACGGACCCACTACGTAACTTTGACGGCTTCTACCAGAGACATAAGATCTTTCTTTTCTTTCATCAAAAGAAGCCCTGGTATAACCTAAATACTGAAAAGCTACAATTATGGATTAATATAATCCTGAATTATATATAGCAAAATATGACTCGACACTATCATAATAACATATTGATATATAATATAATTAATCATAATATAAACGAAATGAAGTGTTTCGGTTACTCATAAGATTAACGAGACAATTTTGTTAGTCTATATTTTTGTTGACTTTACATCTACAACGTATTTTATTCGGCAACATAGATACCTAGTATTTTTGAGATCGGACAACAAAGCAAAAGTGATCTGACAACGGATCCGTAATGATCTGATAACAGATTGAAAGAGGGAACTTGTTGCTCGTGTGTCACTGTATCCCAATAAAAAAAAACCTATGTCCTCGATGCGAGGGAGGTGAAAGACGTTACTCGTCTGCAAAGAGGATGGGGGGCGGCCTACCCTTCCCTATATACCATGAATGAGGAGGAATACCATGGCTATGAAGAAAATGATTGGGTCGATGTTCGCGGTAACATTGATGTGTGTGAGTCTCATTGCTGCGTGCGGAAAGATCACGTATCCCGTATCGCTGGTGCTTGATCCAGCGGCGAGCAACACCTTGTCCATCAATCTTCCGACGTCCTTGGGCGGTGGAACGGTAAAAAGTAATTTCGTAGGCAACTTTAATACAACCATCACGGTCGATACCAACCAATTGGTGTCGTTCTTCGGCGCACCTGCTACGGTGAAGGTGAGCAGTTACGCCGCGGCGGGTACCGCCGTAAATTTTGGGACGATTTCAACCGGGACCTTGTGCACCTCCATTCCGGCAAGCGCGTCGGCGGGTGGCATCGCTTACCTGCGGCCCATCGCCCTGGGAACTGCCACTATTTTAATTACTATTCCCACAGAGACAAAATCTCTGAACCCGGCTATATCAAGCACCTTAGGCATCCCTCCCGTTCCCCTGACACTCAACATCGGCGCCACGGTTACTAATCTCGACCTCAATGGGCTGATTAACCTCATGACACAGGGGACCGGGGTGAATATCCATCAAGTGCTCAATATGAAGATTCCGAGCACCATCCCGGTGCTCGGCGGGGCCGCGGTGGTACTGGATATAACACTCAAGAGCACCAAGACACCGATTGCCGACCCCAAGCTTGATGAGTGCGCGGGAACTTCGACGGTTACCTGCGGCGACGGCAAAGTTTCGACTGGCGAGACCTGCGACACCGCCATCCCTGCGGGTCAAACGGGCGCCTGCCCGACGAGCTGCACGGCTCCTGACGCCTGCCACACCTCGACGCTTTCAGGCTCCGCCTGCACAACCCAGTGCGTTGTTGCGGCGATTACCCCCTGTTGCGGCAACGGCACGGTCGACTCTGGCGAGAACTGCGATACCGCAATCGCCGCGGGTCAACCAGGCGCCTGCCCAACGAGCTGCACGGCTCCTGACGCTTGCCACACCTCGACGCTTTCAGGCTCCGCCTGCACGGCCAAGTGCGTGGTTACGACTATCACCCCCTGCTGCGGCAACGGCATAGTCGAGGCCGGCGAGAACTGCGACAAAGCAATCACCTCTGGCGCCGGCGCCTGCCCGACGAGCTGCACGGCTCCTGACGCTTGCCACACCTCGACGCTTTCAGGCTCCGCCTGCACGGCCAACTGCGTGGTTACGACTATCACCCCCTGCTGCGGCAACGGCATAGTCGAGGCCGGTGAGAACTGCGACAAAGCAATTATTTCCGGCACCGGCGCCTGCCCGACGAGCTGCAATGATAACAATGTGTGCACCACGGATACCCTTTCGGGAAGCGCCGCGGACTGCTCGGCTAAGTGCACGTTCACACCCATCGTCCCCTGCTGCGGTAACGGCATTACAGAGAACGGCGAGACCTGCGACGGCAACTGCCCGACGAGCTGCAATGATAATAATGCGTGCACGACCGACACCCTGACGGGAAGCGCGGCACTCTGTAATGTAACCTGTACCCACACAGCGATTACGGCCTGCGTGAATGGCGACGGCTGTTGCCCGACCGGGTGTAACAGGAACAACGACACCGATTGCAATTGCACTTGTGGAAACGGCGTGGTTGAAACAGCCTGCGGCGAGACCTGCGACGGCAACTGCCCGACGAGCTGCGACGATAGCAACGCCTGCACCATTGACACTATGACGGGGAGTGCATCGACCTGCAACGTCAAGTGCACCCACACGGCGATTACGGCATGCGTGAACGGCGACGGCTGCTGCCCGGCTGGGTGCACCCCGTGCAACGACAGCGACTGTAAAACTTCTGTCTGCGGCGACGGCTGTGTTTCGGGCGGCGAGACCTGCGACAGCAAGATCGCTGCAGGTCAACCGGGCGCTTGCCCGACCAGCTGCGATGACGGCAACGTATGCACGACGGACATCCTGACGGGAAGCGCTTCCAATTGTAATGCGGCTTGTACCCATAGCAGCGTGACCAACGGCACCGCTTGCAACGACGGCAACGCCTGCACCCAGACCGACACCTGTCAGTCCGGTATCTGCACGGGCTCAAACCCGGTAGTGTGCACGGCATCGGATCAGTGCCACGTGGCGGGAACCTGCAACCCATCCACCGGCGTGTGCTCGAATCCGAATCAGACCAACGGCACCGCTTGCAATGACGGTAACGCCTGCACCCAGACCGATACCTGTCAGTCCGGTATCTGCACGGGCTCAAACCCGGTAGTGTGCACGGCATCGGATCAATGTCACACGGCAGGGACCTGCAACCCATCCACCGGCGTGTGCTCGAATCCGAATCAGACCAACGGCACCGCTTGCAATGACGGTAACGCCTGCACCCAGACCGACACCTGTCAGTCCGGTATCTGCACGGGCTCAAACCCGGTAGTGTGCACTGCCTTGGATCAGTGTCACACGGCAGGAACGTGCAACCCATCCACCGGCGTGTGCTCGAACCCGACTAAAGCTGACGGTGCCGACTGCGGGACTTCGTGCAACGGTCTCCAGTGGACTCCGAAGACGTGCCAATTGGGAACGTGCACTACCGGCACCGGCATGAATTGCAACGATGGAAATGCCTGCACCGCCGATAGTTGCAGCGCTGCGGCGGGCTGTAGCAATACACCGATCACGGCCTGCAGCATGACGAGCGACGGCTGCTGCCCGGCTGGGTGTAC
This sequence comes from uncultured delta proteobacterium, assembly GCA_963754925.1. Taxonomy (GTDB): domain Bacteria; phylum Myxococcota; class B64-G9; order B64-G9; family B64-G9; genus CAVWHX01. The sequence continues at coordinate 176,182 of CAVWHX010000001.1, read as the reverse complement.
CCCTTGTAACGACAGCGACTGTAAAACTTCTGTCTGCGGCGACGGTTGTGTTTCGGGCAATGAACAGTGTGATCCGCCGGTCGCGGGCTCCTGCAGCAGTACCTGCCAGTCCTGCGTCGATCTAACCGGCACCTGGATCGCGCGCATTACGACTCCGGGTATAATCGACGCGCCTGACCTCTTAGGAGACCCCTTGACCGATGCTGCCATTGACTTCGTGCTGCGCGTGGTCGTTACGAAATCGGGCAGTGCCCTCAACACGCAGTTCGATATCTGCTCGTTGAGCACCAGCACCCCCTCAACCAGCGCCGCTCAGATTGACATCACCTACCAGCCGGCGGTGCTCGCAACCTTAACCGCGAGCGGGTCAACGACCACGAACGTATGCCCGACGGTCGGCGGCACCGTGACGTTCCCCACCTTCACCATCAACAGCGGTTGGGGCGGACCGCCGGCACCGGCGTCCAATACCTGCCCCGTCCCAGCCAGCGGCACCACCAGTTGTTCCGGAGCGATTGATTCGGACGGCGATGGCATCTACGGCGATACGCTCCCGATATCGTACAATGGTGGTCTTCTTTAACTTCGACCTATACGCTGGTTTGACCCTCACGGCAGCGCTGAACGGTATGACGCTGACCAACGCGAGCACCCAGAGCGGCGCCATGAACCTCGCGGTAGTGGGCTACCTCTACGGCAGCTCATTAACAGCAGTATCATCCGACCTCAGCATCACGACTACCCCCAATCCTGTTTCAATGACCGCCATCAAGCTGACGGGCAACGTACCGTGCGCCACGGCCATTTCGCACTGTAGCAGCGGGACTTGTAACTAGTATTCTGAATTCCCTTTGTCGGCATAGGAAACGCCGGTCCATCTTGGGCCGGCGCTTCTATCCCTGTCAGGAGACATCGATACATGCCAACGAGTTACAATTATGCAGGAAATTTAAAATAGTGGAGTTGCTCTATCCAAAAATATATATAGACGCATACACCCAGTGATCTTGATAACTATAAGATATAGTTAGTCTTTCATAATTCCAATTCCCCGTTTATCCCGGCGATACTATTTATAACTGAACGATTTTTTCTATTGACTTTAGGTCTCTGGGGCATTTTAATCTAGTCTGAGTGTATTATTTTGACTTCCTGAGAAGCGTGAGAGTAAGACTTCACGGCTCGTACACTATTTTTTGTACTAGATAAAAGGGTTTTTTTCGGCGCGAAAAGTGTATTACGAGTCGAAACAATTGATCTTTTACTAAAAAGAATACCGATGTGATGCATGGTGTAGGATGAAACCGCCTTCTAATGAATTTACTAGTCTTCAACCCTCGCTGGGGGGAAGGAGAAGAACAGTACCATGAATTCATATTTTCGATTAGTATTGCTGAGTGTTCTCGTGGTGGCCTTCACCGGCTGCGCAAACGGCATCGTAGGGGCAGGACCCAAAGGCGAGCTGTCAACTAAGTTGGTGATCGCGCCGGGCGTCGATGAAAGTGAAATTAATTACGTGGTCACCGGAAATAGTATTGATCCCATCACCGGCACGATTACGATTGTGTCAAATCCTGTAGAATTGTTGATATCTGGAGTTCCTGTTGGGGTCGGTTACAGCATTACGCTCTCTACAGCGGATGCTCAATGTACTGGCACCGCTCAGTTCGACGTAATCGAGAGCCAAACCACGACGGTGACGGTTCCGATACAGTGCTCGAGCACCCCACCGAAACGGGGTGGCGCTGATATTACGGGCCAATTTATACTCTGCCCAACGATCACCTCCATGGTGGTTTCACCTACCACGGTTGATCTCGGAGGCACGATTCACGTCAGCACAACCGCCAAGAATTTAGGCACCGGCGCATTGACCTACACGTGGACGGCCACGGGTGGCGGCTCATTTGCGGATGCCACTGCGGCTAACACCACCTACCAGTGCAGTGTATCAGGAAACAAAACTTTGACTATCACCGTAAGTACTGCGGGTTGCACTGACGACTCGCTGTCGGTTGATGTTACCTGCGGCGGCGGCGTGGGTCCCGTTTGCGGCAACGGGATTCTTGAGACTGGCGAGAAATGCGACAACGGAATTACGGCGGGACAGCCGGGGGCCTGCCCGACGGCTTGTCCAAAGCCGTCCGACCCCTGCAAGACTTCGACGTTGACGGGAACGGCGGCCGATTGCACAGCCCAATGCGTGGATGCGACCATCACGGTTGCTGTCTGCGGTGATGGTTGTGTTACGGCCCCCGAGACCTGTGAGCCACCCAATACGGTGACCTGCGACGCCAACTGCAAGACAATCGGAAATTTGTGTGGAAATGGCGTGGTGGACAGCGGCGAGACCTGCGACACGGCAATCTCCGCGGGTCAACCGGGCGCCTGCCCAACGAGCTGTACGGCTCCCAATGCTTGCACGACCTCTGTGTTGCAGGGAAACGCCTGCACGGCCAAGTGCGTCAATACGCCTATCGTACCCTGCTGCGGCAACGGCGTGCTTGAGACCGGCGAGACCTGCGACACGGCAATCGCCGCGGGTCAACCGGGCGCATGCCCAACGACCTGTACACCCCCCGATTCGTGCACGACCTCCGTATTGCAGAACAACCACACCTGCACGGCCACCTGCGCGAACACTCAGATTTCTGCATGCGTGAACGGCGATGGTTGCTGCCCGAAGGGTTGCAACGCTACCAATGACAACGATTGTCTTGCAGTCTGCGGCAACGGCGTCATCGAAACCGGCGAGCAGTGTGATCCGCCGGTCGCGGGCTCCTGTAGCAGTACCTGCCAGTCCTGCATCGATCTAACCGGCACCTGGATCGCGAGCGTCACGACCGGGGGTTCGATCGCCGCGCCTGACCTCTTAGGAGACCCCTTGACCGATGCTGCCATTGACTTCGTGCTGCGCGTGGTCGTTACGAAATCGGGCAGTGCCCTCAACACGCAGTTCGATATCTGCTCGTTGAGCACCAGCACCCCCTCAACCAGCGCCGCTCAGATTGACATCACCTACCAGCCGGCGGTGCTCGCAACCTTAACCGCGAGCGGGTCAACGACCACGAACGTATGCCCGACGGTCGGCGGCACCGTGACGTTCCCCACCTTCACCATCAACAGCGGTTGGGGCGGACCGCCGGCACCGGCGTCCAATACCTGCCCCGTCCCAGCCAGCGGCACCACCAGTTGTTCCGGAGCGATTGATTCGGACGGCGATGGCATCTACGGCGATACGCTCCCGATATCGTACAATGGTGGTCTTCTTAACTTCGACCTATACGCTGGTTTGACCCTCACGGCAGCGCTGAACGGTATGACGCTGACCAACGCGAGCACCCAGAGCGGCGCCATGAACCTCGCGGTAGTGGGCTACCTCTACGGCAGCTCATTAACAGCAGTATCATCCGACCTCAGCATCACGACTACCCCCAATCCTGTTTCAATGACCGCCATCAAGCTGACGGGCAACGTACCGTGCGCCACGGTCCTACAGCACTGCTCGGGTGCGACCTGCGTCCCGTGATGCCCTGAATCCGTCATATTCCTAAACTAGCAGTTGTCAATCCGGGGACGAAATCTTGTATATCTATGGGGTTTCCGATTTCGATTTTCTTAGATACTGACCGACTCTTGCTAATCCTTCCTCGATCTTGTCGACATCGAGAGCATACGAGAACCGCACGCGATCGGGAGCGCCAAACCATTCTCCCAAATAGGTAATGACTTTGTATTGGTGAAACATCTCCCAGACAAAGTCCCGTGGGTTCCGGATTCTGGGAAGAACGTAGAATGCCCCTTCGGGTTTCCATAGATCAAGTCCGAGATCGAGAAGACCTTTGTAAATGAGGTCTCTTCGCGACTCCCAAATTTTCAACTGCTCGTCGATGTAGCTTCGGGGAACCTTCGTGGCCTCATAGGCCATTTCTTGCCCGATAATACTCGTGTTCATGGACGTATGCGATTTCATCTCGATAACCATCTTAATCAGCTCCTTATCCAAGGACCACAAATACCCAACCCGAAAGCCAGTCATCGCAAACGTCTTGGAAAAAGAGTTGATAGTGACGACGTGGGGGCCTTTGAGCAGATAGTTTTCTCGGACATAAATCAAATCTTTATAAACTTCATCCGATAAAATGTAGACACCCAAATCCTCCGTGATCTTTTCGATCTTCTGCAGGGTATCGATCGCCTCAACGCGCCCGGTTGGGTTAGAGGGAGAATTAATCAATACCACTTTGCAATCCCTGACTTTTCGCTTGAAGTCCTCAATGACAATTCTGCCTTCAACTAACTCGGTGAAGACCGGTTCGAACCCGGCATACTCCACCAGCGGTAGATACGAGTAATAGTAGGGACGACACAGCAGGCATTTCGGTTTTTGGGTGTTCTTCTGCCCATACATCCACCCAATGGCCCGCAGGGCCAAATCCAGTGCCTCGGAGGCGCCGTTGGTAATCACGAAATTCTCTGCCGTTGATTCTGGATATTGCTGCGCCAGCGCCTCCCGTAAATTCGTCTGTCCCTGTACCAGACCGTACTTGAAACCAGCATAATCGGTTAAAATTTCATAGACTTCTTTGGGCGGAGGCAAATCCGGTTGACCTGAGCCAAATGAAATGATCCCTTCGCCTCGTACACCAATAAACATCGCTGCGGTCAATTCTTTCTTATTACTCATTCGTATCGTACTCCTTCCAGGGAGTTAATTAACTCGGTTTTCTCTTTCCCGTCAATAATTGTAAAGAATTCTACCTAGTTCCGGGTTGCGCTAAATTGAGGCATTAACCGATTAAAAATTCAGGAAGAATATGATCCGGGCTTGTTGCTTGTTATGATTAACCCATTTTGACCGCAAGCATGGAGACCGATCCACCATCAATCCCTTGCACGGGAAACGTGACCCGTTCCTTTCCTTTCCGAAGGCCAAGCACATACAAAAGCGGTACGTAATGATCCCGTGTTGGAACAGATAAGAGAGCATCGCGGCCGAAACTCTCGTACAGGATGACCCGGGCATCGTCGCCTTTTATCAACAACTCCTGCACGCGTTTTTCAAACCGAACCGCCCAATCAAGAGGCTCGACCTCTTTTTTGTCCCAGGCGTAAGCGGCTAAATTATGAACGATATTGCCGCTTCCGATAACCAAAACGCCTTCTTCGCGGAGCGCCGCCAGCCGTTTTCCCATTTCATAGTGGAATATGGGCGGTTGCCTCTCATCGATGCTGAGTTGAACGACCGGAATCTCAGCCTTTGGAAAAACGTGCTTAAGCACCATCCAGGTTCCGTGATCCAGCCCCCAGCTTTCGTCAAGCTTTACTGAAATAGGGTCAAGGAGATCCTTAACCCGCCGGGCAAGTTCGGGACTGCCTGGCGCCGGATATTTTATCTGGTACAGTTCCCTCGGAAAACCGCCAAAATCGTGGATGGTGAGGGGAAAAGGGTTGGCCATCACCGCACAGGTTGGCAGGTACCAGTGAGCGGATATCGAAAGCACGGACTTAGGGCGCGGGATGGATTTGCCGATAGAAGCCCAGCTATCGGTATAAGCATTCTTTGACGCTGCGTTCATCGGATTGCCGTGTCCGAAGAAAATAACCGGCATCAGATTACTCATTGAAAGACCCTCTTCTGTATGGTATCGCTCCTTCAAAAAAGTTATCGATACAGATTCATTTCATCAACCGTAACTACTAGTCAATGGTTACCAGCGTTTTTACCTTACTGAGCTCTTTATGACCAGCAATAACTTGATTCGATCAATGTACGGTAGCAACCCGGTAAATATTTTAGGAATAGTTTATTATAGATAGTTCGTTTTGCACGGCAATGGCCGCGGCAAACAGAACTCATGAACCAACGCGCCGAAAAATCGAAATAAACACTCTGGTATGCTTTCTGCAACATAAAAAATGGGTTATTCATGCTTTACTCGCGGGAGATTGCAGGCGTCTGGACGTAAAGAGGTACCCCAATGAAACCGATTCAAGAGCAGGTTATTCTCGTTACCGGAGCCACCGATGGCCTTGGAAAAGGTGTCGCCCTCGATCTCGCTCGTCGCGGCGCGACGATTCTCGTCCACGGGCGCGATGCGAAGCGAACTGAACGCACGTTGCTAGAGATTCAGCAGAGCGCGGGCAATCGTTCCGCACGTCCGTACCGGGCAGATTTCGCCTCCCTCGATGAGGTTCGCTCCATGGCCAAGCAGGTTCTCTTGAACGAGCCGCGCCTCGACGCGCTGATCAATAACGCAGGCGTGGGCACCCGTGTTCCCGGTGACGGCGCGCGCATGGAGAGCCGCGATGGATATGAGTACCGCTTTGCAGTAAACTACCTCGCTCCTTTTCTACTGACCCGTCTTCTGCTGCCGGTCCTTAAGGAGTCCGCACCTTCACGTATTGTGAATGTCAGCTCCGCCGGGCAGCAGGCCATCGACTTCAATGATGTCATGCTCGAGCGCGGCTACGACGGCATTCGTGCATATTGCCAAAGCAAGCTCGCGCAGATTCTGTTCACTATCGACTTGGTCGAAGAACTTCGCGGCACCAACGTAACAGTGACTGCGCTGCACCCGGCGACCTTTATGCCGACGAAAATCGTCGCGCATCCCACCAGCACCCTTGAAGAGGGAGTTCAAGCGACCGTACGACTCGTTACCGATGAGGCGCTCGAAGGGATCACCGGTCGATATTTCAATGGCCTCAACGAGACCAGCGCCGACGATCAAGCCTACCAAGCTGAGGCGCGGAAGAAGCTTCGCGAGCTATCAAATCGGCTGACGGGACTCGGTTAGAAAGAGAATCGCTGCGAAGCAAAGCGTGGAGTTTCAGCCTTCGATCAATGCCTCATATAGAATCGCTGCGAAGCAAAGCGTGGAGTTTCAGCCTTCGATCAATGCCTCATATAGAATCGCTGCGAAGCAGCGAGAGAATGTAGCCTGGATTTTGATCCCAGGTACTTATCCGAAATTACCTTGCTTATCGACAGGTCTCGGATGAGCCGGATCCTCCCTTTTCATGAACCAAGCCGTATCTCGATACCGTTTTCTTCGACAATTCCTTGGCCGCGTCCGGATCGATAAGGTAGAAGACCGTTCCTTTTCCGATACCGGCCAAATAAGCCGGCAACCTGGTTTTAGCCCCTTCCAGAACTCTTTTTAGAATTGCTGATTTTTCGCGACCAGTGGCCATGAACACACGACAGGCGGCGTTTTTTATAACGGGAAGGGTGAACGTGATTCGATGGTGACGGTCATCCGAAACAATCACCGAGGTCGCCAAACGGGTGGTCTCGTTCACAGCCCGATCCCCTGGAAAAAGCGAGGCCGTATGACCATCTATCCCAATGCCCAATACCATGAGATCGAAGGAGGGGATCGATCCCCGCGATGGCTTGAAAAACGTCTGTAATTCATGATCATAAGCGCGCGCCGAATCCTCCGGCGTGCCGGTTATCGGGACGGGATGCAGATTGTGCTCGGGGATCGGCACGAGACTTGTCAGAGTCTCCCGAATCAAGCGAAAATTACTGTCGCGATGATCAGGCGGTACGAAACGCTCGTCCACCTGAAAAATATGCGTCGTTTGCCAAAGCGATGCGTCGGTTTCTGACGCCAGTTTTTCATAAAAAGGTTTTGGCGTTGTACCGCCGGAAAGGGCCACGGCGCAGTATGCTTTTTCTCGCAGCGCCGCCGTGCATACCTCCAACCACAGGCAAACTGCGTAATCGGTCAGCTCTTCAAGATCCCCTATGAAGATGTTTTTTGACATGTCACTACGCAGTTCCTTCAATAATCTTATAAAATGTGCCAGCGGTGGCCGTCCCTATCAAGCATGGCGTCCGCGTCCCCCGGGCCCCATGTTCCAGCCTTATAGTTGGGAAGATCTTCCCGCGGGTGCTCCTTCCAGCGCCGGATGACGGGGTCCACTATTTCCCACATAGCTTCTATTTCATCCTGCCGCGCAAAAAGAGTTTGGTCTCCCTGCATGCAATCGAGGAGGAGGCGCTCGTAAGCAGGGTGCGGGCGCATTTTGAACGTTTCCTGGTAGTTGAACTTCATTACAGCGCGATATATCATATTGTTTTCGTGAGGATATTTTACTCCCATCTTAAGCGATATCTCCTCTTCCGGTTGGATCGATATGGTGAGAAGGTCCGGCAACAGGGTATCGCACGTCCGACCCAAGAGTCTTAAGGGCGGTTGTTTATACTGTACGACGATTTTGGTGACTCGCTGCGCCAATCGTTTACCGGTCCTGATGTAAAAGGGAACGTTTGCCCAGCGCCAATTATCAATATAGAATTTTGCGGTAATAAACGTGGGAGTGACTGAACCGGGGGAAACGTTCTCTTCGTCACGGTAAGCGGGGACGTTCTTCCCGTCGATGACACCCTCACCGTACTGGCCCTGCACGGTGAATTTGTCGATATATGAGTCGTCCATCTGGCGGAGAGAACGAAAGATTTTAACTTTTTCGTCGCGTACGTAATCGGCCTTGAACCCCACCGGCGGTTCCATGGCCACCATGGCGATGATCTGCATCATATGGTTCTGAACGATATCGCGAACGACACCCACCTCCTCGTAAAAGGAACCCCGATGCTCCACGCCGATGTTTTCGGCCACGGTTATCTGGATGTTGTCGATGTAGCGCCGGTTCCAAAGGGGTTCGATGATGGCATTGGAAAAACGGAAAAATATGAGGTTCTGCACCGTATCCTTGGCCAGATAGTGATCGATGCGGTATATCTTGTCTTCATTGAAACGGCGATGAAGGATTGAATTCAGTTCACGGGCGGATGCAAGATCATCTCCGAAAGGTTTTTCCACCAGCACCTTGGTGTTGAACGTTTCAGGCGCCCGATGGCTCGTGAGCTTGGTTACGATAATCGGCGTCAGCGCGGGCTGAACGGACATGTAATAAATGACGTTTTTCTTACCGCCAATGCCGGTTGTCGTCACCGCATTGATTTTTTTGATCAACTCCTCGTATTTGTCCTCCTCCTTGACATCCATGGTTACATAATAGACATTCCGTGCGAATCTGGCCCAGGTGTCCTCGTCAATGGGCTCCTCCAAGAAGGCGCCAAGGGCTTCGCGGACCAATTTTCGATATGAATCGTCGTTTAAATTGAGCCTGCCGACGCCGAGTACAGAAAACTCGCGCACTTTTTCCTGGTGCGCGTAGAGGTGGTATAACGTAGGGAGTAGCTTTCTTTTGCTGAGATCGCCGGTCCCGCCGAAAATTACGATGGTGAATGGACCGGTTTCTTTATCTTCGAATTGGAAATCGCACTCCTGTAGATATTTACTGTCTACTGGCGCTTCAGCTGTTTGGGTAGCCATGCTGCACCTCGGTGCTTCCCGGCGTCCGGTTTCTATTTTTTCGCCGCGCTTTTTATCGCATGCCCGCCGAATTCGTTCCGGAGCGCCGCAATCACTTTCGCGCTGAAAGACTCCTCCTGTCGGGAAGCAAAGCGGCGAAGCAGGGCCAGGGTAATGGCGGGCGCCGGTATGCTCTGATCGATCGCCTCCTGAACCGTCCATCTCCCCTCCCCGGTGTCATCGACATATCCCCGAACGTTATCGAGGGACGGGTCTTTTTCAAAGGCCAGCACGCAGAGATCGAGCAGCCACGATCTGACGACGCTACCGCGGTTCCAGAGCCGCGCAATCTGCAGCAGGTCGAGCTTGAACTCTTTCTTGGACGAGAGTAATTCGAAGCCCTCGCCATAGGCCTCAAGCAGCGCGTATTCTATGCCGTTATGCACCATTTTGACGAAATGTCCCGCGCCATTTGGACCGACATGCGCGTATCCGTGCTCCGGAGCCAGTGTCTTGAAGAGGGGCTCGGCCTTCTTGAAAGCTGATGCTTCACCGCCTACCATGATGCAGTACCCTTCCTTCAGGCCCCAGATGCCGCCGCTCGTGCCTGCGTCGAGCAGGTGAATCCCTTTCTTGCGTAGCTCCGCGGCCTGCCGCATGCTGTCATGGTAATTGGAGTTGCCGCCGTCTATGACGATGTCGCCCGCTTCCAGGTGCGCCGAGAGACTGACGATCACCTCCGCGGTTATCGAGCCCGCAGGAACCATGACCCACACGGTACGCGGCGGGGTGAGGTCCGCAGCCAGCGCCTGCAAAGAAGGAGCAGCGACAGCCCCCTTTTTCACCGCGGCGTTTACGGCTTCATGGTCGCGATCGTAGACGGTAACCGCGTGACCCCCTTCGATCAGACGCTCCGTCATGTGCCCGCCCATCTTTCCCAGTCCGACAAATCCTATCCTCATGACCGACTCCTTCGATATTAGTTATGAATTCAACCCGGTTTCTGACGATTACTTTGAGGGTTAGAGAAGTTCCCTAATTCTTTTGATAATCGCGTTCCGAGAAATTTGTTCATAGTCGAGCAGTTCCTGCGGCTTACCGCTTTTCGGCTTCCTGGTGACCGATAAAGAATGAACGGGAACTCCATAAGCAGCCAAGGCGCTTTTCACGGCCTCTCCGATCCCTCCTTCTGGATAATGATCTTCCACAGTAACGATCAACTTAGTGGCCTGCGCAGCGTCGCGTAACGCCGCCTCGTCAAGAGGTTTTATGCTGTAGAGATCGATTACGCGGACGCAGACTCCCTCTTTTTTCAAAAGCTCATAAGCCTCCAAGGCTTCAAACAGGGTGATACCCGCCGCCACGATCGAGGCCCTGTCTTGGTCGCTCTTTTTTAGAACCTTACTTCCGCCGACCGTGAATTGTTCTTCCGGATTGTAGAGCAAAGGCGTCTCTTTTCGGGTGGTACGAATATACACGATGCCGCGATGAGCCGCGGCCTGTTCAACCAACTTTTCGGCCGATATCGCATCCGCCGGGTAGAGAACCACGCTTTGTGAAAGCGCTCGGAACATGGCGATATCTTCCAAACCCATCTGGGAAGATCCGTCTTCTCCGATCGACACCCCGGCGTGGGATCCAACGAATTTGATGTTCGCGTCTGAGTATTGGCTCATTCTGATTTGATCGAAAGCCCGGGAAAGAAACGCTGCGAAGGTGGATACGAACGGAATTTTGCCCCGGCAAGACAGTCCTAAGCCCGCACCCACCATGTTCTGTTCGGCGATGTACATCTCAAAGAACCGCTCGGGATAAGCCTTCTTGAATAATTCAGCATAGGTTGAATTGCTCACCTCGCCATCCAAACTTACGATATCGGGAAATCGCGGATAGATTCTTGCCAGCGCGTTACCATAGGCCTTTCTCGTCGCGACCGGCTTGTTTGCCGGGTAATCCATTTTGGCACCCGACTCTTTGACAGATTGTTTCTTTGGCTTCAAGTTCTCGGGAGAAGCTATTTGTCCCCGAAGGGAGGTATCAACATCCCCCAATTCCTTCAACGCCCGCCCGCACTCTTCCTTGCTGAGGGTCTTTCCATGCCAGCCGTTTTTATTCTCGATGAACGAAACTCCTTTTCCCTTAATCGTCTTCGCGATCAACATCACCGGTTGATCGTCGACGCTCAGGGCTTCTTGGTAGGCGGCGAGTATTTCAGAAATGGAATGACCATCCAAAAGTTTAACGTTCCATCCGAAAGAAGAAATTCTTTTCTGGTAAGCCTCGATGTCCCATCCGTACATGGTTTCGCCACGCTGTCCCAAACGATTTACGTCGAGGATGCCTACAAGATTATTTAATTTGTAGTGAGCCGCGACTTGCATGGCCTCCCACGGGGAACCTTCGGCCATTTCGCTATCCCCCAACAGCACATACGTTCGGTACGGCAACGTATCGAGATATTTGGCGTTGAGAGCCATTCCCACGCCGATGGAAAGGCCCTGACCCAGAGACCCGGTCGAGGCTTCGACATAGGGGAAGGCGACGGTCGGATGGCCCTCCAAGTCGCTTCCGAACTGGCGGAAGGTCATTAGTTCTTTTTCCGTCAACTTCCCGGCGGCCGCCCACAAGCTATAGAAGAGCGGGGACGCATGCCCCTTTGAAAATATTATCCGATCGTTGTTTGGAAATTTCGGGTTGTTTGCGTCGAACCTCAGAACACCACCAAAGAAAAGAGCCGTCATCAACTCCGTAGCCGAAAGCGAAGAGGTTGGATGGCCCGAACCAGCCTCCGTGGTCATGACGAGAATATAGTAACGAATCAACCGAGCTAATTTTTGAAGTTTCTCGTTCAATTTCTTGTCAACCATTGGGTTTCCCTCCCGTACACTTATTGACCCGCATCCTTGGCGGCAAGCTGCGCGATAGCCGACCAATCGAGCGCGCCGCCGCCCTGAGCAAGCAAGGTTAAGAATCGATCGCGCAGCAAGCTCGCCAAAGGCATCGGCACACGAAGAGATTCCGACGCCGCGAGGGTCAACCGAATGTCCTTATTCCCCAACTGCGCTGAAAAGCCTGCGGGTGAAAACTTTTTATCGGCGATAAGGGAGCCGTAGTTTTTAAAAACCGGCGCATTGAAAAGCGTTGAGGTCAAAAACTCGACAAACTGGTGTGGCTCGACCCCTCCTTTGCCAACCAGTGTCATTGATTCGCTCAAAGCCTCGATTATTGAAGCAATCAGGAAATTACCGCTGAGCTTGACCAAGTTTGCGGACGTTGGGTCGCCACCCAAGAAAAAAGTCTTATGCCCCAGCGCATCGAATAGCGGCCGGCACTCGTCGAGAGCGTCCTGCGGTCCGGCGGCGATTATGGTTAGCTTGGCGGCGGCAGCTACATCCGGCCTTCCGAAGACCGGCGCGGCCACGAAACGTTGTTTTGACCTCGCGTGCGCTGCAACGAGCTTCTCGGATAAGGCCACACTTATCGTGCTCATTGAAACATGGATGGCGCCTGTTCTCAAACTAGCGATTATTCCGCTGTCGCTGAATACGATGCTTTCAACGGCGCTGTCGTCCGCCAACATCGTGATCACCACGTCACCCCGACAGGCTTCCGCCACCTGATCGGCCGCGCGCCCGCCCAGTGAGACCAGTGGCTGTATTTTATCCGGCGTTCGATTGTAGACGGTGACTTCATGGCCGGACTTAATCAAATTTGCCGCCATACCTGTTCCCATGTTGCCAAGACCAATAAATCCGACGTTCATGGCATCGCCTGCTTTTCTGTCAACTGCGGCTCGGTCGGTCCCCTACCTGCTTTGGTGCGACGAATCGTAGATGCAATCTCGTCCAGGTCTTGCCGTGTAAGTTTGATCGATGCGGCTCTGATCCAACCGTCTACCTGCTCTGGTTTGCGGGCGCCGACAATCGCTCCGGTCACCCCCGGCCAGGCGAGGACCCAGGCAATAGCGATGGTTTCTGACGGAGGTGTCGTGACGTTTGGCAATCGGCCGCAGCGCGTCGCGCAACGTCAGGTTCCGAGAGAGGTTCGGTTCCTGAAACTGAATGGACATGCGGCGCCAATCGTCGTCGGCGAGCTTTGACACGCGTTCGGCGTGAAAGCGTTCGGTCAAAAGACCGGACTGCATCGGACTGTAGCATATGACGCCGGTCTCGTGCTCGGCGCTCCAGGGGATTTCTTTTTCCGCGGCGGCGCGATTGATCAACGAAAATGGCGGCTGCAGAGAATCCACGTATCGTATCGCGTTGCATCGCTCGAGCAGGGTCACATCGAAATTGGATACGCCGGCCGCGCGAACCTTTCCTTCCTCGACCAGCCGCAACATCTCGGCCCATGAATCCTCGATTGGCGTTCCGGTGTCGTCCGGCCAGTGGAACTGATAGAGATCGATACGCTCGACGCCGAGCCGCCGCAACGACGCTTCACACTCGCGCCGAATTGAATCGGGTTTGAGCACTCGTTCGGGAGGAGCCATGGGATGTTCTTGGTCCCATGCCAATCCGCACTTGGTAAAAATGAATGGGCGCTCGCCTTCGGGCAGTCCGCGCAGAAACGTTCCGACGATCTCTTCGGAGTGACCGAGCCCATATACCGCCGCCGTGTCGATCCAATTAATCCCGAGCTCGATCGCGCGCCGCATGGTGGCCAAGGAATCGGCATCATCTTGCGGGCCCCAACCGTATGACCAACCGCCGCCGCCGATAGCCCACGCGCCAAGCCCGACCCTCGTGATTTGCAAACCGCTTCGACTAAGAAATTGAACAGGTAACGACATGCTACTGCTCCTTTCATTCATCTCCATGTTTCGCCGATCTTCACCGGATCTCTTCTGCGTGGAGAAATCAGTCGTCGGCGCCCCCTAAAATTATTTGATGGGCGCCATTAAGGTATGAAAGATCGGAGAATACGCTTCTTTAAGCTAAGGCGAAAAACATTGCTGTCAATACGGAAGGGAAAAATTATGAACTCAGCTTAGATGGTGGGGGCGCCGGTCACTGCAATCCTGTTCCATTGCAGGATGGACAGGAAGATTGTGTGAAGAAGTTCCATTCCTCGCCGGAGATATACGCTTCCTTAGACGCGTGAACCGTGCCATGCCAGTTGAAATCATAGACGTTGTGTCTGTCGTAATTAGGAAAACCGCAACCACCGGATGTATCAGGAGAGGAGTGCAGGGCGTATCTCTTGACCAGGGCGCTGCAGCCGCTTGCGGTTTCACTTACTTCCCGTTCCGGTGAAGTATCACTACAAACATTAATACCGTCCTTGCAAACAACGCAAGGATTCGGCACAGAGGGATTCAAGTACACGCCATTATAGCCGTTGCAGTTGTTGGAATTTCTCCACGCGGCGACAGTCTGTTCTATTGTTGGGTTGCCTCCGTATGGTACGACGTCGTCATCGTAGCTATTCATTTGCAATACGGGTATATATCTGCATATTTTGGGATTATGAGCACAGGTGTCAACGGTATAACTACCTGAATAACTTTGGTTGACTATGGGTGCCTCCAAGTACGATGACACTGCTCCCACGGCCGCGAATACGTCTCTCCTTTGAACCGCGCATTTCAGAGCCATTGATGCTCCCATCGAGATACCGGTGAGATATACGCGGCTGGGATCAATATTGAGCTGCCTTTTCACATCATCTACCACTTTCACGGCAAACTTCACGTCATCTGGGCTGTTATTACTGACGCAATTTGGACCGGTCATACTGCCGGAGTTTCCGCAATCCATATTCCAAGTAGTACCAAAGAGCAAGTTCGCTTCCGGATAGGCAACGATAAAGTTTTGAGTTTCAGACAGGGCTTTCAAGCCTGATATACAGCTTTGCACACTAGAATTTTGACCAAATCCGTGGAAATCGACGACGAGGGGCAGCGCCGTTTGGCCTTTATTGGTCCCGTAGCTTGCCGGCACGTGAAGGGCATAAAATCTTGTGTAGCCATCGAGGGCGAAAGTTAGCAGAGGACCAACTGGGGAGATTGTACAGTTGGGCGAGTTGTTCGGATCGGGGATGCGTCCGTAGTAGCCGGGTAGAGTCGTGCCGTTGTATTCCGTGGTGCGATTGGGATTATAGAAATAGAGGTATTCTCCATCCCAACTTGCCTCGGATGATGTACCTGGTTGGTAGAAGTAGGTGCTGGTGAAGTTGCTTAAGGTCGTCGAGCTCTTGAAGACGCCATCACGTGAGGAGGCGTAATATACATTTGTCCCATCATACCCCAGCAAGACTATATAGAAAGCCGTCCCGAAAATATTCGAAGTCGTCATGTGGATTATGACAGGACGATTCATCGTCAGCACCGGCAATAATTCATTTATTAGTATATTTTGTCTTTTAGCGTTACTCGCGGCAGACATATCTAAAGAAGCGCTATCACTCAGTTTGGTAAGATAATGCTGTTTCCAGGTGGCACAAACATTAGTAGTATCGCTCAAGTTGTACGCGGCAGCGAGCAACTGATCAAAACTCACCGTGCTTGCGCCGTTATTAATGTAGGTCCATATCTGTGAGCCATCGGTGATCTTAGTTGTTAAACCTGATCCAACGCCACTGACGAAGTGCAATCCCGGTTTTGATATACCCGTTGATCCTGAAAGTAGTTGAATAACATATAAAAAGCCGCAACACCGCTGGAGGAATTACCCTGATCGATTACTTTGAAATTGGCGTTTTGGTAGGGCTGTATTGCAAACAGGGTCCTACTTATCAGCAGAAACATCGTGCAGCAGAGTGTGAAATTTAGCTGTGATTTTCTCATTCCTAAACCTCCTTGTTTTGGTTTGAAGAATATTGAATCTGAATATAGGAAATTTGAATGCACTTTGAGCTATCTCGCTAGCGCTCATACTCTTATAATCTGGTCACTACACGTGCAAGGAGAGAAACTATTTTAAGGTATCATAATTACAATTAGTAGTTTTTGTCTAGTGTTTATTTTACAAAAAAACGTTCTAAAACAATAAGTAAGTAAAAAATTGCAGCCCGTTAGGTCGGCCGCGGTCTTAGCGTCTTTCCGGCTCCACGACGACAGCGGTCCCGCAGCAGCGAACTTTCGTAATCAGATTTATAGCGCACCTATTCCATCGTCGGCAGAGATACATTTTTGGCCAGCCAAAGCTCCTCCATCCGGTACATATGCCAGAAATCATGCATCAGCATGTGCCGTACCAGAAGGTAAAGGGAATAGAGCTCATATTCGGGGTGGGTTCCCGTCTTTCGCCAAGTGGCTCCATCCAAATCTTTGAGCAGCGCCAGTTGTTTCTTTCGGTAGCGCGCGAAGCGCTCAAGAGCCGTCGTCACATCCGTACGAGACGAGGCGTCAGGAATGCCCTTGCGCTGGTCCTTGTCATTGACCCCAGGGTTGTATGGAATGACCCCGGGGTTGTATGGAACAAAGTTCGGATGATCCTCATGTATAAATTGCTGAATGCGCTCCAACAACATCGGCTGGATCTCCGCCAGATGAATGATGTGTTCGGCGACGGTCCAAAAACCTTTACCCCGTCGTACGTTCATTCTGTCTTCGGGAATGGAGTTTATGAACTCTGACAATATGCTGGGTGAGCGTCTCAGTCCCTCTAATAGGTCCTTTGTGTCTTTCATGGTCTCCTCTCCGCTCTCAGTTCATAGTGCTGCGACGTTCATAAAAGTTGGAGAGCACCGCTCTCGCCTTGACTTGTTGTCAAGGCTTTGGGAAGAGTGTATGGAAATCTCTTGATGGTTAATTTCTACTTCGCCGGCAAGATAGACCGATGTATGCGCCGCCCAATAGGATACCGAGGAGAATCAATGAGGTAGATGGATGATCCGGCGCTGGCGTCGTTGAAGAACAACCATCCCCATCATCCCCATCATCTGAACTCACTGGCACGGCTGTCATGATTGCCGAACTAGCGCCTTCGTTTTGTGCCGTATCTACGGCTGATATCTTAATAACATAAGCAACGTCATTTTCGAGTCCGGTAATCTGATAGTTCGTGGCATTGGGGTCAGTCAGATTATTTGCGCTCCACGAATCCGTGCCGGATACACTGTGGTAGATAACATAGCCGGCCAAATCATCATCGGAAGGCGCGGTCCAGAAGACTTTGAGATTGCCATCGCTGGGGGTGACATCGGTTAAAACCGGGGCGGCCGGCGGGTTGAAGTCGAAGCGTATCGGCGCTCCACCAAAATATTCCATGTACGTGGTGCTGCCAATAACATAAGTAGTTGAGGGATCTTGCCACCGGATACAGAAATAGTAGTTTGCTTCAATAGACGCTGGGCATGGGTTTGTGGTTGAGACGCCGGCAAGTGACGTAAAACTAGGGGTAGTCGAGTTGGTTAATACCGCTTGAAGTGTTAGCGTCGTTGGGTTCACCGTGTCATCAGGATACGTGCCGGAGGGTTCCTGCGTGTATGGTAGAATTTCGATATCCGACGCTGCATAACCACTTGCGCCATAAGTACCAGTGGCCGCAGTCCCGATCTCTATTGTTACAACATCACAGGTACTGTCAGCTGAAAGGAAGACATCGGCCCCATCTGTATTTAGCCAAGGATAAAACTGTACGGCTGTTGTCGTGGTCGGTGTCGTTGTCATACCCCAGCTAATACTTAGCGGAATGCTAATGCCATTCGTCGCATTCTGGCAATCAGCTAAATTTACCCATGGATGTGACGGAGCGGCGAGCGTAACTATCAAATATGGACTTTCATTATATTGTGCGTATGCCTGAGAGGCGATCGATAAAACTAATAGAATGACCCCAAACCGCGTTTTCACCTCGGCCTCGCTTTCAGGAGGATTACTACCGTGAACCGAAAACAATGAGCCATTTGCATTCCCTGTACAACATTATTGATGACCTAGAGCCGAACTCAACGAATCCGGTATGGAAGAATCCCTATCGAATCTGCTGAACTTTTATAAAAGTTATGTCGTGTTACGACATCACGCTAGTCACAGGCTGTCAATGGATTTTTCCGCTCTCTCACCGTCGGTGCAGCAGATAGGCGGTCTCGCCCCGCTTGGTGAGCGGAATGACGTGCGCGCGGTAGAAGCCGAGCACGGCACTAGTTAATCACTTAGTGTCATGACATCTCACCTGTGATATGCACAAGATATACTTGTGAGCTTAGATTATTTTATATACGCAATCTCTGGAGGAGTAAGAATTTGAAGCGTCGACTTTGGGTTGCTTTCGGATTGCTGGTCATCGGCATCACGGCTCTTTTGTGGATGCGATCTGACACTGGTCGCTCGCGGTATTTCACGGATCAGACCTATCATCACTTGACCCTAAGGGCTCTTGGTGAAATTCCGTACGCCGGAGCTGATACTGGCGAAATCATCGAGACGATAAAGCATATTCGCGCAGGCGATTCGAACAGTTGGTTCGAGGCTTGGGAGCGAACCGCCAATCGTGTCGCCGAACGAGCGAGAGCGGCGCTTGATCCCACAAGCCGCGGCCGTGCATTGCTACGAGCACACAACTACTACCGCACGGCGGAGTTTTTGCTCGCACCGGGTGATCAGCGTCGTCCAGCAACGTGGGAAAAGAATGTTCGCGCGTTTTATGAAGGCCTGGATGCCCTGGCTGTGCACTACGAGCGAATCCGAGTACCTTACGGAGCGTATCATCTGAACGCTCTCTATTTTCCGGGAAATGAAGGCGTACAGACTAAGCCGCTGATAGTCGCCTGCGGCGGTTTTGATTCGACTATGGAAGAGCTTTATTTTGTGATCGTGGCCGGAGCGCTTGAGCGTGGCTACTCCGTGCTGGTCTATGAAGGCCCGGGGCAGGGATTGGTTCTTCGCGAGCAAGGCCTCACGTTTACGCCCGAATGGGAGCGGCCAACCGGTGCGATACTCGACGCATTTCTTCAATCACATCCCCCACCCGTGCGCATCGTGCTCTTCGGATTGAGCATGGGCGGCTATCTTGCGCCGCGCGCCGCCGCGTTTGACGAACGAATCGACGGGGTAGTCGCGCTCGATGTTTTGTTCGATATGGCAGCCGCGGCCTGGAGCCAGTCGCGCTTCTCGGGAATCATCACCCGGCTGCACAAACACGGATTCAGCGTTGCTGCCGACGGGCTCGTGCGCATTGGAATGTGGACGATGCCAGGCATCGAATGGTCGATCAATAACACCATGTGGACCATGGGCCTCCGTTCCCCCAGCGAAGTCCCCGGAGCTTTCGACGCGTACACGCTCAAGGACGTGGCCGCGAACATTCGCGGTGACGTGTTGATTCTGGCCGGTGTCGAAGATCAATTCGTCCCCCTCGAACAGGTCACACAATTTCAGGCAGCGCTGACGCACGCGCGGAGCGTGACGACGGTCGTTTACGACACCGAATCGGGCGGCAAAGAACATTGTCAGGATGGTGCAATCACGCTCTGGCAGGCGACCGTTTTCGACTGGTTGCTGTCGAAATACGCGCACGCGCGCACTTCCGTGACCGCTGAGCGGCGGTAGTTACTGCCCGCCTTTTCGCCGTCGTATCAAAGAATTGAAAAAGAGTGTAAGAGAAAATATCGTGGAATAATAAATATCGTAACCGGAGGGTTGAAACATGAAAGATGTACCATTCGATCTAATAAAAAAAAGGCCGTGGGTAAAAAATTATGATTATCTGGTGCCGCCGGAAATAAATTTCCCGCAGTTTTACGCTCCGCAGATCCTTTTCCATACCGCCTGCCGCTTTCCTGACAAGGCAGCTCTCTGGTTTTACGGAACAGAAACCAGCTTCTGGGATCTGTACCTCACGGTCAATCGCTTCGCCAACGCCCTTATCCAACTAGGAGTGAAAAAAGGCGACCGGGTAGGACTGCTCCTGCCGAACTCGCCCCAGTTCGTTATCTCCTTCTGGGCTGCGCTTACCATCGGCGCGGTCGTCACCAACATGAACCCCATGTACACGGTTGATGAGCTCAAATTCATAACCGAAAATACCGGCATGACTTGCCTGATCACGTTTGACCGGCTTGTTCCGGCATTAAAAATCTGGCCACGCAGGCCAAGATACCCCATGTGATCGTAAGCGCTATAACCGATTTCATCAAGGGTGTACCCCGGAGCACGGCCGAATCTTTGGGGCTTGAGAAGGGCTGGCATCATTACTCCACGCTTCTCGACGGCTGCGACAATGACGTCAGGCCGCGCGTGGAGGTAGGCAGAGATGATATGGCCGTGATTCAGTTCACCGGCGGCACGACCGGCGTTCCCAAGGGTGCGGTCCTAACGCACGCCAATATAGTGGCTGCAATTCACGTGGTTTTCCATTGGGGCAACAATTTTCACGCCGAATACCCTGCCGAAAAACGGACCAGCTTCTGCGTGCTGCCGTATTTTCATGTATTTGGCGAAGTCTGCCAAATGGGCTGGAGCATATTCTGCGGGGCCACCCAGATTATTTTGCCCCGTTTTGAGATGGAGGAGGTATTTGATACCTTGTCCAAGTTTGATGAAATCACGTATTTCGCGGCTGTCCCAACGATGCTCGTGGCTATTTTCAACCATCCAAAAGCCAAAGAGTTGAACCTGTCCAAGAAGATTAAGCTCGTCACCTGTGGAGGCGCTCCCGCTCCACTTGCTCTTTTCGAAAAGCTCCAAGATATGCATGTTTGGTTCGGCGAGGGCTGGGGTATGAGCGAAACCACCTCGGTCGGAATATCCACCCCGGTAAATGGCATAACAAAACCACACAGCACCGGCATACCAATCTGCAATTTTGATATTCGAATCGTGGATGTCGTGAGCGGAGAGAACGTGCCGCGGGGCACCCCGGGCGAAATACTGAATTAAGGGACCTTACGTCATGAAGGGCTACTGGAACAATCCGGAGGAAACCGCAAAACAATTGGTTGACGGATGGCTGCATACCGGCGACGTAGCCTACATGGACCAGGATGGATATGTCTTTATAGTAGACCGCACCAAGGATCTAGTCATAGCGGGAGGATACAACATCTATCCTCAGGAGGTCGACCGGGTGCTGCTTAGTCATCCCAAGGTAGTAGACGCGATCTGCGTGGGCATCCCACATGAGTACCGCGGCGAGACATTGAAAGCCTTTCTTGTCCTAAAACCCGGCGAAACAGCAACAGAAGAAGAACTTATCAAGTATTGTAAAGAGAAGCTCGCGGCTTATAAGATTCCAAAGCAGTTTGAATTCCGCAGCACATTGCCGCGCACGGCGGTGGGTAAGGCTCTGCGCCGGATCCTGACGTGAGGAGGAGGTATCTAGAGTAGAGAAGTGACATCACCGAAGGATAGGAAAAACAAACGCACTTTTAGTTCCTTCACGCCCTTGATTTCCCGTCGTGTATTCTCAATTCAGGGCTTAACCTAACTCTGAATTCTTTTTTGGCAATGATAGGGAAAAATTCTATCGCCCGCCCGTTCGCCGTCGGTGCAACAGATAGGCTGTCTCGCCCTGCTTGGTGAGCGGAATGACGTGCGCGCGGTAGAAGCCGAGCACGGCCTCGGGCGGGATGCGCCTGCGAACGGCAGGGTTTATCTGCGACTGCACGTGCTCGACTTTCTGGGCGACTCTCAGCAGAATACGCTCTTCAACCTCCGGACGGGTGAGCAGGCGCTCGAGCCCAGCGCTGTCGCGGGCGTCGATGAGAACGTCGTACGCAGCTCGATCGGATACGTACTTACTCTCGGCCACGTAAAGCGCTCCGAAATGCACGCGGCGCCCGATAGCCTGCACCGCGAACACGTCGTGCTCGGTGGAAGAGCCGTAGTGTCCGTCGTCACCCGGAGCACATATCTCCGGGATCAGGGACTGGTAGGCGGCGACGATGCGCTCTGACATATTGATGCGGTCGAAATCCTCTACGGCCAGGAATCCGGGCACGGGCGGCGTTATGCGTTTGGAGGGGGGCAAATCCCTGAAATACGGGCGCTCCTCGGGGGCGCAAAACCTACCGAACTCGGCGTCCATCTGCTCGTGGCGGAGCAGCCTGAGATCAAACAGGCTACGAGCACCAGCGCCCGTAAAGCCGCTCTTGCCTTGCTCGTAGACGACCAGGTTTTGCGCGAACTGCGCCCGGTCTATGAGCTTGGAGATGATGGTTTCCTCCAGCCCCTCCAGATGAGCCGCTATGGTATCCAGTCCCGGAAGCTTTTCGATGTTGAAAGGAAAGGTCATGGTACCACGCTCTCCGCCGTTTGCTTTTTCAACGACTGGTAGCCGAGGTGAGCGATGAGGTGATCGAGAAGCAGGATGGCGGTGTAGGCTTCGGCTACCGGCCAGATGCGGGCCACGATGGTGGGATCTCTGCGGGTGATAGCGGACAGCATCTTGTTATCCAGAGTGTATTTATCCACGGTATGCTGCTCTTTATCGATGGTGGGCGTGGGCTTGACCGTAAGCCGCGCGATAATGGCCTGGCCCGTGGTCAGCCCCCCGGTGATGCCGCCCGCGTTGTTGGAGTCGAAGACGAGCTTGCCGTTTACTTGCCGCATCTGGTCGTTGCTTTGGCTTCCGACCATGTCCTTGGCCGCGTGTCCGGAGCCGACCTCCACGCACTTTACCGCGCCGATCCCGAGCATGCGCCCGAGCTCCCCGTCCAACTTATAGAACATGGGCTCACCCAACCCTACGGGCGCTCCGGTGACGATCACTTCCACCACTCCTCCGGAGGAGTCGCCGGTGTGCATGATGCGGTTACAGGCCTCCACGATGGCATTGGCGGCCTTCAAATCAGGGCAATTCAATACCGGATGCACCTGATACTGCTCCCGGATCCGTTCGGCCGGCATGCTAGGGGCCTTCGCTCGTATTTGGGATATCTGCTGCTCTACTTCGGCTAAGATCTTGGTCTTTTCTAAAAAGCGCATTTCCGGGGTAATGCGCTTTTGCACATAGATATTCTGATAGAAGGGATCCAAGTCGCGGCGCATCTGCCGATAGCTCTGCACGTACCGGAAGATCTGCTCGTGGCCAAGGTCCGGGCAGCGAACCCCCGCGCCTTCTTTGACGTAGGCGAAGACCTCGATGCCGAGTTTGCGCAGCACCTTTTTGGCGACCGAGCCCGCGGCCACGATGGTTGCGGTGTACCGGCCGCTGAAAAAGCCGGCGCCGATGGCGTCGTCGGCCGGCCCGTACTTCACGAACGAAGCGTAGGAAGCGTGCCCTGGCCGCGGCGTGCGGTTGGTGTCCTGGTATTGCTTGATATGGACGAAATGCCGGTCCAGGTTGGGGATAAGAATGGTCAGCGGTGTGCCGTTGGTGTGATTGGCGTTGCCCGCTCCCTCGATGGTGTCCGCGGCGTTCACGCCGCTGTAAATGATAGGTAAATCAGGCTCGAGCCGCGGGCTGGAAAGCTCGTCCGCGCCCGGTTTGCGAAGCAGCAGATCGGCGTAGATCTCCTGCTCGGTGAGCAGCATATCGGGCGGCAGACCCTGCAGCACCGAGGTCAAGCCCTCCTGGTAGGAGCCGCCGGCGATGGTAACTTGAAAGCAACGTCCGATGTGGCACCCAAACATCTTGTCTATCTCCCGGAATAAGGTTTTCGTAACTCAAAGGTTGAAATATATACGACCGTTTTTTCAACGGCGCCTTCTGGAGTCTGGTTTTATAACTCCCAACGCACTACTGAGTCAATGATTGTCCGGTATTAAGAACTACTCCCTGTCTTGTTCATCATCGGCAAGGAAATTTCCGATTGCTAGTCCCGCTCCACACCGTTGCCGCATTGTGACCCACTCATTTTGATCCATGCTCGTTCATTTTTAATGATGTTCGTGGGCGCCGACTTCATGCTGTTTCTATCTGACTATTGAAATATCAAATAGTTACGGAAGAGATCGAAAATGGCACGACGATTGCTCAAAAAAAATAATGTGAAACGACCGAGCGGATCGCATGAAACGGCAACACCCATAGTCTTTAGTATATCTCTCATTTGCTGAACGGAGGATCGCCATGACCAGTTACGTTTTTGTTAGGCACAAAGTTAAAGATTTCTCGGAATGGAAACGCGGATACGACGTTCACCTCCCAAAACGCGTTGCGGCAGGACTCAAGGAGAAATACCTTCTCCGGGGAGCCAACGACCCGAACGAAGTCATTCTCTTTTTTGAGGCATCGGATCTCAAACGCGCACAGGCCTTTGCCGAGTCAGCGGACTTGAGAGAAGAGATGCAGAAAGACGGCGTCGTGGATAAACCGGACGTCTACTTCCTCAACGGTTGAGGGCACGACTTCCCTCAACTCTTAGTCTCTCAACTCCATCCTGGCGCCGATGCTTTTCATCAGCTCGACGTATTCCGGAAAAGTCACGCGGACGGCCTCGGCGGTATCGACGCTGCCCTCACCTGGTAAAGCCATTAAGGCCAGGCTGAGCGCCATAACGATGCGATGATCGGACATGCCTTGCAGGGCGGTCGGGCGCAGGTTCGGCGAGTGACGTATTACCATTCCATCAGGTAATTCCTTTACAGCAGCTCCGAGCTTACCGAGCTGCTGCGCCATGCAGGCGATACGGTCGGTTTCCTTGATCCGTGCTTGCGGCACATTGAGCAGCCGGGTCTCGCCGCGAGCAAAGGCGCCCGTAACGGCCATGGCCGGCAGAGCGTCCGGCGTCTTGTTCATATCGATGTCTACGCCCTGCAAGCGCGAGCCGCGGACGCGCACGGCGTCGCTCTGTACGCTGATGTCGGCGCCCATACGCTTTAAGTAGTCGGCCACCGCCTTGTCCGGCTGGCTGTCTGTGAAATCGAGCCCGGTCAGGGTAATGTCAGCGTCCAGGATGGCGCCCGCGCAGAGGAAGAACGTAGCGCTGGAGAAGTCGGCCGGTATCGGCAAATCAAAAGGCCGGTACCGCTGCCTGCCGTAGATCTTGAAACGGCGCATTTGTTCGCGCTCGTACCGTATGCCCTGTTTATCGAGCCAATCCAGGGTCATCCGCGCGTAGTCAGGCTCGTTGAGCAAGGTCACCTCGATCTCGGTGTCGTCTGGCGTGAGCGGCGCGGCCAGAAGCAGGCTCGTCAAGTACTGGCTGGTCTTGCACTCGATACGCGTTGTGCCGCCTCTGAGAGCACCGCTCACGCTGACCGGCGCTTTATCGTTGTTTTTATCCGACACCGCCCGGGCTCCGAGATCGTTGAGGGCGCCGAGCAGCGGCCCGATCGGACGGCTTTGAATTTGCTCGTCTCCGGTCAATCGAATGGTTCGGGAGCCTGCCGCCAGCGCTGCGGACGAGACCGCGATGCGCAAGGTGGTGCCGCTGTTGCCGACGTCGATGGTTTGGGCGGGCGCAGTCAGGCGACCACCGGTTCCCTCGACCTTCCACGCCCTGGCGTCGCTGGTGTCAATCCTCGCACCCAAGGCGCGATAGCACTCGACCGCGCTTTGGGTGTCGCCCGAGAGCAAGGGGTTGCGGATAACGCTTCGTCCCTCGGCGAGCGAGGCAATCGCCACCGCGCGTATGGTGTGCGACTTGGATGCTGGGATGGCCACCGTTCCCTTGAGTGCCGATTTGCCGACGACGAGCTTCATGGGCGACCTCTAACCCCTAAAGGGATAAGACCCCGTAACCTCACTGCGTTCGCTAACGGGCTCTAACCCCTAAAGGGATAAGACCCCGTAACCTCACTGCGTTCGCTAACGGGCTCAGAAATCCGGCGTAACGTTAACTTGTAACGCGTTGCGTAGTCAATAGTTGTAACAGATTGGGACGATGGTGGTGGGAGCACCTACTCGTTGATAAATTCACCGTTGATAGTGTCCCGCACAAACTCAATCAGGGGATATATGACGTCGTTTTTGCGGTGGGTGGGCGTATTGGCGGAGGCAAACATCGGATCCATGTGGCTGTACCCGGGAACATCGATGGCGTTGGGATCGGGGGCAATAGGCGGAGCCATGGAGCCAAAATCATGCGCCGCTGACGTGAACACAATTCTAGGAAGGCTCGAATTTTTGTCGGCATGCAGATAGTTGATGCCGTATTTTTGCGCATAGGGCATGGCCAGGGCCATGAGGTCGACAACCCTCCGCACCGAGAAATACCATTCCACCAGGTTGGAAGGCCCGATGTACGAAGCCCGCGCCAGATCTTGGATGTTGCTCATTTCTCCCACCATGGTGGTATAGGTGACCGCGCCGGTCGTATCCGTGAAATTGGGGCTCGTTGCGTTCGCGACTTCATCAAATGTGGCCCAGCGATATAACGGCCCTTGTCCGAGATGCAACAGGTCCGGACCGGCGTCCGTAGGCGCATACAAAGGATTACGGCCAGTCGAGTCACCTCCGTAGAGCATGTCCAGGACATCCTTGTCTTTCTCGGCCACCGGCCCGCCCACCAGGAATCCCAGCCCCATTCTTATCATGGGAATTTGAGTGAAGTTATTATCGAAAATTACGCCCAGCAAGGCTTCGTTCGTAAGGTGGAAATCGTGAATAGACGGAATCCCGGTATTATATTGTTCCATCGTACGGGATTGATACTGATCTAACATCTTCTTTAAATCCGCCGATATGGGCATTTGATTGAGCAGCGTGCTTTCTTCGTCCGGGGCCATACGCGCTGCCATACCCTGCGCTTGAATTAACGCCATGGCCTCGGGACCAAGCGGCGTTCCCATCATGGAGTCGGCCAGCGCGGGGGTGACAAAGCGTGGAATCAAATCAGTGCGTAGCGCGCTCAATACGCTGGCATAGAGGACTTCCGTTAGACTGTTCGCGAAGTCCACAACTATTTGCGGCATGCCCTGGAGATAGGGCGCCAGGACCGGCTCCAGCATACTGGTCATTGGAGAGACCGAGGAATCCAGCGCAAACATACCGGCGCAGTTCATATAGCCCGCGTCGTCAAGGGTGTTGGGATCACCGTCCAGGTCCCAACCGGCGAATAGGGATGCATGCATGCCTCCCATCGAATGGCCGCCGACAAAAACCCTCTTCTTCCGAACAGCAGGGTCGGGAACCATGGTCTGGATGATCGCGTACATGTCCTCGGTATCCATCTTCAAACCGAATTCGGAGAGATAGGGCGTATCGCTACTGGTCAGAAAGCCTTTAAATGTTTGGCCGTTTATGGCGACTCCACCGTAATAGTAATCTACATAGATTTTCATCGCGTCGTCTGCCGTGGCGGCTGCTGCGGCGGCCTCAAACCCGGTTAGATCCTCCAAGCAGTTGTTGCGGCGGTCCATGGCCCAGACTTCCACATTGAGGTTGTATTCCTGCTTGGCCACATAGACCAGCTGACGGCCGATATATTCAAAACCGTTGGCGCCTTCCAGCAGTCCCGGCACCATCAGGAGCATGGCATCTTTGTCGTCGGTCCCGGTGCTGGAATCCTTGAGCCTAAAGCGCAGGAACTTAATGTAATCACATTCCCACGGCGCTGCAGTTTCGTTGTGCGGGGCCGGCGAATAGATGGACGGTTGCTCCATGATGACGAGGTCGTCAACTTGTTGATCGGTCCAAGCAAGCGGCGCCGGTGCTACCGTTGCCTTGGGTATGGGCCCGGTTGGGTCATAGCAGCCATTCACGGTCATACCAGGAAAGATGAAAATCGATATGCCGATAATACCCAGTACCATGGCCTTCTGAATTAGTCGTCGCATTTTCCATCCTCCTTGGTTGATTTTTATATTCATGAAAAACTACATTAACTCTATCATGTTGTCTCCGGCCGTTTGCGAAAGACAAGGGAATAGCATACAGAAAATTCAAGTGATTGTGTAATCCCTTTGCACTCGTTATTTCCAACAACATCTTCTGAAAATTGGCGTTACATTTGATCATCCAATCAGTTCGGAGGATAGAATGTCAACTGAAAAATAAAAATCCAGAAATTCAGTTTTCATGAGGAGGATAAAACGTCGTGGAGCGTGGCTCCCGACGTTGGTAAGGTTTGCGAAGTGGGGGTTGTCATGAAGGCTTTTTGTCTTTGGGGAAAGCTATGTTGGAGCATACTACGCCTGTGTGAACCAGGGAGCAGTCTCGGGAAAGCGCGCGCGTAGGCTCGGGCCGACCGGAACGCGCGCGTTCATCTTGTGCAACGTCGCATAGTGTCCGACGAGCATACGATTGAAGTACACGAGTTCGCGCGGCGGTTGAAACGACGATAAGTGTTTTATAGTCGCGGGCACGAGCTTGGTCAGGAACTCCCGCTCGAACTTTGCTGTGCCGAAGTCGAACGGATTGGCCGCCAGAATGGGCAGCGCGAGCCAGTCGCGCCAGAGCTTGTAGAAGTCGTCCGACACGCGCGGTCCGCCTTCGCGCCGGACGCCGAGCGCGCACAGTATGTCATCGATACGGTCGTAGTTTTCTCTCAGACCTTCGTCAACCAGCGAGCGATAGCCTTCCGCTATACCCGGGGCGAGCCGCTTGACGCAGCCGAAGTCGTACATGACCACGCTGCCGTCTTTGCGGAAAACGAAGTTGGCCGGGTTGGGATCGGCGTGGATACAACCGAAGTCGAAGATTTGGCTTTCGATGGCGGCCCACAGGTGGCGCCCGCAGCGGTCGCGCTGCCGTGCGGTGTAGCCCAATGCATCGAAATCTTTGACGTGGTCACCCGGCTCGTAGGTGAGCGTAAGCACGCGCTTGGTCGAGCGATGGCCGATCACTTTCGGTATGACCACGAACGGATGGCGCGGCCGGTGGTATGCGCGAAAACGTCGAACGTTGTCCGACTCGTTACCGTAGTCGAGTTCTTCGTGGATGCGCTCGCGTATCTCGCTGAAACTTGCGTCCAGGGCGCGCCGGTCGATGTCCATTAAGCCGCTGACCAGCAGCACGAGCTTGAGGTGGCGCATGTCGGAATCGACCGCGACGTCGACACCCGGATACTGCACTTTGACGACCACCGCGCGCCCATCAACCCGCGCGTGATGCACTTGCCCGATCGACGCCGCCGCGAATGGTTCAGGCTCGAACGATTCGAACAACCGTTCGATCGGTTGGCCGAACTCAGACTGGATCTGCGCCTCGATGATGGAGAAGTCGACCGAGGGCGCATCCTTTTGCAGCGATTGCAGCGCGTAAGCAATCTCCTTCGGCAGCAAGTCGGCGGCCATATACGCCATCTGGCCCACTTTCATGGCCGCGCCTTTGAGCTCGCCGAGTGTAGATGCGATGCGTGATCCGACGCGCTCCATGCTCAGTTTGTACTCCTCGGCAGCGCGGTCGTTGGAAAGGAACATACGCTTGAGGCGGTCGCGCGCGTATCCCCCGGCGACCGACGCGGTCAGTCCTGCCAACTTGAATAATCGCACGCTGTGCGCAGGAGGTCTACCCGTGTGCTTCATGTATAGCTCTCTCGAATGCTCAACCTGCTGGAATTACCTTTTATCTGCCAAGGTGCGTTTCGCATTTTTTGCACCACTACGGTTTGAACAGGAACACAGTGGTTATAATACTCTCATACACGAGGCTTGCCAAATGGGGGGCACTACCCGTTTTGTCAGGAGGGCTTTTTTTCTTTGGGGAAAGCGATCGTTATACTGGCTTTGGTTGGTTTTGAGTCCCGGCTCGGTACAGGCTGTTTTTTTAGTTTTTCAATAGCCAGAGAGGCTCTCGACCGAATGATATGGTTGGGATCCAACAGGGCCTTTTCTAAGAAAGACAAGCTCTGGCCGGTTCCGATTTCTCCCAACGTGTCGCAGATGGCGGCCCGAACTCTGTCGCTCTTCGTTCGCCGGGCGTTGGGATTCAAAGACCCCAAAAAACCGAACCGGCTGGGGGGAAGCAGGTTTTCACCGAGCACAACCTCCAAAGAAACGCCTAAGCTGGTCTGGATGTTGCCCATGCTGGTTGCCGCCTTCAGGGCCGCGATTTGCAGGTCCTCGTCGGCTTCTTTTTCACGTTGTTTTTTAACCCGCAGCGTCTCGATGACGAGGGAGCGAAATTTCTGGTTTTTGCTGCCAATAGATCCCAGACAGGACATGGCCTGCAGCCGCACTTGGGAATCCTCATCGTTTAGGGCGTTGATGAGTGCGCCTTCGCTTCCCGCGCCTGACAGTTTGAACAAGGTCGAAACCGCCTCCAGCCTTAGTGAAGGCTCTTTGTGTTTCAAGAACCGCTGTACCGCTGGTGAGCCTTCTGAAAGATGGACCTCGCCGATGAGCTGGATGAGGTATCGGTAGAAGTGGACCGGCTGGTTAGCCTTGGATAGCTCCGCGATTACCAAGTCCGCCACAGCGGAACCCATGGAAGCCAAAATGCCGAAGATCTGTTTGCGAATAAAATCTTTTTCGGCTTTGGACATCAGATCCAAAAGATAGGGGGCAGAAGGTCGGCCCACTTTCACCAGGAAGGCCAAGATGGAATCCCGGATTTTTTCTTTGGACTCCTCATACTGTTTAACCAGAAAACCCATGACCTGAGGATTGGCAAGCGCGGCGATGATCTGGTGAGCCAGGCTGCTTGTGGCCTTGGGGTGACGTTCAATCATCTGGACCAAATCAAAAGCTCGGGAGAGGTCCTGTCGTTTGCACAATTCTTCGAAAACCGCCTGCAGGTCGCGAGCGGCGGAAGCATCCGGAGGGCTGCTAAAAACCACATTGAGCTTCTGGGTGACGTGGTCGAGATTGCTTTTCTCGAACTCTTCCGCCATTTGGGTGATGAGAATTTTGTGCTGGAGCTCGGGAGGGAGTTCCTGATACTGGACCAGTTTTTGCTTGAAGAGGTGCTCAAGGATCTCATGGGCTTTCTCTGAGTTGGATGAAAAGAAACGAACCGCGATCTTCTTCAAAATACTTTTGCAGCGCGACTCCCGCTCTTTGGAAATTTCGGTGCGTTTTTCTGAGGGGGGTTCCATTTCTTTTTGCATGTCTTTGATGATCTCCCAGGAAAGGGAAACCATCACCACCTCCGCCAGATAGTTGACTATGGCCTGCTCGATGTCCCAGTCCTTGAGACCCTCCTTCCCCTCTTCCACGACCAAGTCACAGTTGAGCAGCAGCTCCTTGAGGAAGATGTTTTGGCGGAGCGGTCTCACGATGTCGGCGACGGTTTGCGTCTTGGCGGTTGCCAACTCCTGGGTGGAAGCTTTGGTATACAGCGGGATGATTTTCAAATCCTTGCGCAGGCGACTGAGGGCCAACTGGACGCGCCAGGGAATGACTCGTTGATGGCCGAGCAGTTCATCCCGGTGAACCACGACGATATTGAAAATTTTGTTTTTCAAGAGCGTGTCAGAGAAACGCTCGCGGGTTTCAGCGTCCTCCCGACTCTCGTCCGCTCCTTGCTGCTGAACCAGCACCTCGATAAATTTCTCAAATTCTTTGCGCTCGATGCGGTTCTTGATTGAAAAAGAGACCAGGTGGTTTCGGTCGAAGTAATCGAGAAATTTCGAGATGAAGTGCTGCCCCAGGCTGAGGTTGTGAAAGGAATCTTTCAGGTACAAAGGATCGGTCAGCAAGCCATCAACCGAAATGTCGTCCTTTACATGCACTGAGGTGGACATGTACAGAAGCTCATCTTTGTCTTGTAGGATGCCTCGAAGCTTTTCGAAAATGTGTTCGGTGGCTTTGCCCGCCAGGGGGTGAGCGGACGAGTAGTAGCCGGTCTGGACCATGGCTTTGACCAGATCGATGGTGAATTCGTTGAACTGATTGATCAGCGGAAGGTCCTTCTCCTGAAATTTCCCCTTCTGAGCCATTTTCGTTCCTGAGCGTTGGTCAGCCTGTGTATGAATTCTCAGTGATCATAGCGTTCAAACCGCCAAATATGCAAGAAAGTGAGAACAATACACCCAGGCCCTGCATTCACTTTCAAACCAGGGTTATGTATTGGTTGAGAATTTTGATGGATTTTCTTTGTTTAGGAGAATGACAAACGTGTGTCGTTATTGATCAATAAATCTGCAACGAAGATGAACGTACGATGGCCGGCGACCGCCCATGCGGATTATCACGATATGGTATTAGACCTTTTTGTCTGCTGCCAAAAAACACCAAGCACACTGAGTACTACCAACATCGCTCCCACGATGGTCCGGCCGGTGATTTTCTCATCGAGAATCAGCCAGCCCAACGCCACAGCCAAGACTGGATTTACAAAGGAATACGTCATCATGACATTAATCGGCAATTTTCTAAGCGCGATAACATATGAGTTAAAGGCAATCACAGAACCGAGAATGATGAGATACCCCCATGCCAGCCACGCATAGTGGGTTGGGTGAGGGCTTACCTCACGAGCCACCCGGGACATGAGCGACATCGAAAAACCGCCGATCAGAAGCTGATACGCGGCATACACGGTATCGTTGATGGCTATCGGATTGCGCTTTTGGTAGACGGAACCCGCCGCCCAGCTCACCGACGCAAACACCAACAACAACCCGCAAACAAAATCGGTCGAACTACCCGCTCGAAGAGCGGGAAACATCAAGACGCCTACCCCCAATAATCCGAGAAAAATGGAACCAATTAACAACGGAGGAGGCGTTTTCTTCGAAGCGATAGAATCCAGCAACGCCGCCCACATCGGCGTCGTGGAAATAAGAAGAGATGCCAGGCCCGATTTGGTGAATTGCTCTGCCCAGAGCAGCAATCCATTGCTGAACCCCCACATAAGGAAGCCCGAGATCGAGACGATTATTAGTTCATTAAGGGTAAGAATTATTTTGTTTTTTCTTAGGTAGGCAACGGCTAATAATACCATCCCCGCGACGACGAGCCGACTTGCTCCCATTGAAAAAGGCGGAAAACCACTCCCCTCTTCGACTGCGACTCGAATGGCCAAATACGTGCTGCTCCACACAACGTACACAACGAATAAATGAAGTAACCCGACATGTGATAACTTTACTTTTGGCATGAGATGCGATTTCCGGTTGGAATTGCCTCCAAAATCTTAACGGGTGAATTTTGGAATCAGTAGATCCGAACTCCACGAACGCGTTATATCTCCTCCGGCGGCTTCACCGACTGAAAATTGCGATATAACAACAAGTCGTAGATTATTTTTAGACCGCCCGCCACCATAAACGGCGCGCCGATGAGCAATGGACTGGCAAGAAAAAGACCGCTGAGGGCCGGCGACAACGATGCGCCCACGGAACGGGCAATGGTCGTGACCCCGGATGCGGCCGAGCGTTCGTCAGGAGCAACTACCGCCATGGTGTACGACTGACGGGTTGGCACATCCATTTGTGAAATACTGAACCGTAAAAGAAGCACTGCTATCGCCAGCGGTAAATTCGGCATGAACGGAACGAGACACAGTAAAACATTCGATGGAATGTGCGTGAAAACCATGGTTCTAATCAGGCCGATACGTGCTGCGATGCGCGCAGCCAACAGAGCCGAGATACCCGCCAAGATATTCGCCCCGAAGAAGATGCTGCCGAGAAGGCCCACGTCAATCCCA
Source organism: uncultured delta proteobacterium (assembly GCA_963754925.1). Lineage (GTDB taxonomy): Bacteria > Myxococcota > B64-G9 > B64-G9 > B64-G9 > CAVWHX01. The sequence continues at coordinate 142,485 of CAVWHX010000001.1, read as the reverse complement.
AATTTGATGTAAAACCAATACGCTATAAGGCTTTGGACCACGAAGCCGCCTGCGAAAGCGTCCAAAGCAAACAAGCCGCTCAGTTTCATCACGACACTTTTTGAACGATGGAGCCCAAGAGTGCGTTTCCGAGGCATTGGGCTTACGGTTGTCTCAACCGACGATGATAGGCACAGAAAAGTCAATGCCAGCAACACCCCGCTGATTGCGTAGCCAATCAACACGGCGCGGTATGATTCCAGCGCTGAAAAACCAGACCCTTGCAGGGCTTGAGCAAGCCAGCCGCCGCAGAGCGCGCCCGACGCGGTCGCAAACGAACCGACCAGGTTATACCATGCAAATACGTGGGTGCGTCGTTCGTTAGGCAGGAGTTGGGTCAAGGCAGCCTGTTCGATCGACAAAAACGGTCCGATTTCGTTTCCGCTCGGACTGATGACGCCAATAATCGCGGCAGCCATCAAGAGGATGGTGTTTGCCGTGAAAACGAACACCACACCCGCTAAAATCATCAACGCCGCGCCCAGCGTAAGCATTCGTCGTCTGCCGATCCTATCGGCCGACGCCGTAATCCATAAGGTAATCCCCGCGTCGCCAACCAACGTCAGGGAAAACAGCAGGCCTATGGTTTGTTCGTTCAGGCCGACCTGCGCCAGATACAACGCCAGCACCACGGACAAAAAACCGTAGGCGAATAACCGCATAATACGGGTGATAAATAACAGGGTAATGTCAATTTTTGAACGCGCCATAGTGTTCGAATCGTTTCGAAACGTTATGCTATATAATGAGAAATACGCCGCCGTTTCAATTTGCCGGTGAACCTCTATCCCTTTTATTCGTCTACGGCTTACTCTGCAAGAAATCGATCAGTAGCCTTTGAACCCGCTCCGTGTTCTGGAAAATGATACCGTGACCGGCATCGTCGACGGCGTGGAATTCAACCTGAGGAATCAGCGCTTGAGCGGTGGTGATTACCTCTTTTGTGATTTCGGCATCCCGTGTTCCCCAGATGAGCAACACTCTACGGTTTTGTTTTCCGACGGCGGCATAACTATCGCGGTAGTCGCCCAGGGCATCGCTTCGCATCATGGAGAGTAACGAATCCAGAAAACCCTCATAAGAGACTTGCTCGGCGAAGAGCGCCGCGTGGTGCTGAGCTAATGTTGTGGATCCCAAAACGGAATTTGCGCGATCAATGATCTTCCGCACGCCGATCACGCGCCCCAGGAATTCGCCGACGACAGACAGGCGAAGCGCAGCTGGAACGGGATAATCGTAGACCACCGGCGAGATCAAGGCCACTGTTCGGACCCGGTCAGGATAGTGGGCCGTAAAGTTTATCACCGTCGCTCCGCCAAACGAATAGCCGACCAGATCGACCGGGTCAGAGATATGCAGCGCATCCAAAAGTTCCACCAACTGATCGAGATAGAGGGCGCGATTGTATTCCATCGTGGGCCTGTCGGAAAACCCCCGTCCAAACATGTCGTAACGCAGGACGCGAAAGCCGACGGCCGTTAGATCAGGAGACAGCTCATCCCAGGTGAACATAGGTATGGTGCCTCCGTGGACGAGAACGACCACCGGTCCATTTTCCGGTCCTTCCAACGCATAGTGGGTAACCCCTTTTGAAAGACGCACGTACGAGCCGCCGAGTTGCGTCCGGGCGGCGTCATCAAGCTTCTTTGTTTCGAGGTTTGAAATCAAGAAGAGCCCGACAAGGATGATCGCCGACGCAGCGACGACAAACACGATGATCCGTTTAGCTTTCAACGGCGCCTCCATCTAAGTTTTCTTCTCATGCGCACTAACGCATACCATCCCTAATCTGGTATATGAACCCACTTTTGTTTCTCAAAATCATAATGGTACATATTAAATGGTACAAAGGTTAACGGGTAAGATAGAAATGGTCCTCCCTGTTTAGTGTTGTACCAAATTTCCCACTCATTTTTAAAATGGTCTGTATCTAGCCCAGCTTCGGCCAGATTGGCCGGATAAAAACCATTCTTCGCTTTAAACTCCATCACCTTTGAAACGACGAAATCCGCATCTTGACGAGATGAAATAGTCCGATTCCAATGAACGGCAGCGATAGAAGAGAAAGCAAACAACCAGATCAACGAATTAATCAACAAAGGTTTTCTCTGCTCAGGCTTTTTATATGCTTTAAAAATTCGAATAAAAAGCCATAGTGCGAAGAAAGGAATAAAGAAGAACATAATAAGTCCGCAGTATCTGGGGAGACAAATAATACTCATTATTACGGCACCAAGGATAGGTATTACGTATGTTCTGTACATTTGAATCGACACACCAGGTTTTTTATTTCTGTCCTTATTTCCCGTCTGCATTATATTTGTGGAGCAATTGTTCTATTTGGATGAGTGTATCCTGCATGTCTCCCGATTTGCTCTTCCGTAATTTTCTTGCTGCTTCGCGGAGCACCTTAAATGCCTCAGCAATAATCATTGAATATGAGTCAATCATATTTTGCTGATCGAAAATGCTATCCATGTCTTCGGTCAGCCAGTAAATCTGACCGCCTTGTTCTTTAGCGTATTCAGGCAGTATTTTCTTTGCGTATTTAAGAGCCAAAAGAAGACATTGAAGCGAGTCTTCGCCCGCTATTGCCTGAAATTTTGTACCTCCAAACCCTTCGATCAATATCGGACACCACCACGGGTCGCCATCTTCGGGCGCGCTCGAACGGACAGGTTGTCCGATACGTAGGAAGATCTTTTTTGACCCTGTGTCGTCGTTCTTAAACTCAAGCTCGCGTTCAGCGATGATCTGGCCTATGTCTTTAGGTTTCCACATATGAGAAAGCCTTTCATTAATTCTTATAACGCTCGCGATTAGCCACCATCAAATGTGATAAGCTGTATCGCATTGTTACGGCGACTAGTGATAACCCCAGAGGTACTCAACCTTTTGCCGAAGCCCGTCATACATGAGTACGTATCCATCTCTATTGTACCCGCTATGCCAGAAAAGCAATTCGGAACGCCCATCGTGGTCGTAGTCCCCGGCATCTACCAACTCCATTTGATGTCCGAGGAACTCAATTTTTTCTCCATCCAAAAGAAACCAGTTGCCTGACCATTCCGGTTCCCTCGGACCATCACACTGATACTTTTTGGGGTCGATCCCAATAGATACAAGCTCCCGTCCCGACGCCGAACGGAAGCTTTTGTAAAGCACCAGATCCGCCGGCCCATACTCGAGCGGCTCTGGAGGTAATTCACCTCGAGGACAGTAGTATACCTTGAATCTACCGATAGCGACCTTTACCGGCGTATAAAGCTTTTGTTTATACGAATTATCCATTGAGAAAGGCTTCCATTGTTCGGGATCGGTGAAATTCGGCTGCGAAACCAAAACCAGCGGCCGCGTCTTGGGAACATCACACCAACCTCTGAATGATTCCGAATCATTCTCGATGATCGGCAGCGCCTTTTGGGAGTCCGGAACATAGAGTTTGTCTCTCGTGTAGTTCATGTCCTTTTTGTTAGTCAACGAAGGGTTGGGGTCGCGTAGCTTTATGTTTCCGAGATCCTTCCCTCCAAAAACGACCTGCCACTTCGGCAGCAATATAAGGTTGATGTCCTTGAGAGGAGAACTCTCATCATCAAGAGCCCACCAGGTAGTTTTGTCTTTAACGAAGAGCAAACGCGCGGATATTGGTCGCTCCCTTTTACATTGAGGTTGTTCGAAAACACCCACGATTAGCGGTCCTGCGAATGCCGTAAGCGGCAATCCAGATAACAGAAGTGCTAGAAAAATTGCTCGGTTCATATTCACCCTCATTTTGACCTTCTCCCGCTCGCGGGAGAAGGGATGAATAAAATTATCTTGACAGTTACTCTCCATATCAATAAAGTAAAATTATGTCGGTTATTTTTACAAACTGGTATTGGTATCGAGGTGAAACCGGTGGGCCATAGCATGCGCCTGATATAATTCCCCTACTTTGCGCGCAAAGGCCCACCAAATGGTGGGCTTTTTTATTGGCTTGTGTTAGGGAGAACGCGATGCGATCAATTATTGAAGTCAAAACGAGCGAACGGAACTATCCCGTCCTGGCCGGGGAAGACGTTCTCGAAACGCTCGAAAAACGGTGGCTGCCGCGGTGGCAACAGGCGGTGGTGATTGGCGATTCAAACACCGTGGCGTTGTTCGGCGCATCGATTACCCAAGCGCTCAACTGCGTGGCCAAAAAGGTTCTCATGCTTTCGTTCCCTGCCGGGGAAGAACACAAAACCCGCGCGACCAAGGAGCTTCTTGAAAATGCAATGCTGGAGCACGGTATCGATCGCTTCGCCGTGGTGGTGGCGGTAGGCGGCGGCATCGCGCTCGACGTTGCCGGATATGTCGCCGCAACCTACCTGCGGGGCGTGGATAGTGTATACATTGCAACGAGTTTGCTTGCTCAGGTAGATGCGGCCATTGGAGGAAAAACCGGCGTCAATACCCAGCACGGCAAAAATCTCATCGGCGCTTTTCACCAGCCGCATTTTGTGCTTATTGATATCCCGGCGCTGAAATCTCTGCCCGAAGATGAAATGCGAAACGGGTACGCCGAAGCGGTAAAGCACGCCGTCATTGCCGATGCCGAACTGTTTAGCGGCATCGAGGCATTTGCAAAGCGCAACGAGAAGATTCTTCCGGAACCCCTCATCGCCCGCTGCGTGCAGATCAAGGCCGAGGTTGTCTCGCTTGACGAGCGCGAGCGCGGGTATCGCCAAATCCTAAATTTTGGACATACGATAGGCCACTCCCTGGAAAAAGCTTCGAGCTTCAGCCTGGCTCACGGTTCGGCGGTCGCCCTGGGCATGGTGGTTGAAGCGAAAATCGCGGTCAAGCTGTGCGGATTTCCCGATGCCGAGAGGCAGCGACTAATCGCGCTGCTTGCCGATTTACGCCTGCCGATCCAGTCCTCATATGAGTTTTTCAACATAAAGGATTACTTGAAGGTTGATAAGAAAACACGAGGTGGAGATGTATATTTTTCTCTACCGACAAGAATCGGCCTGATGAACGAAGCCGGAGGAACCTGGGCCATGCCGGTCCCGCTTTCGATAATTCAACAAGCGTTCGAGAAACCCGTTTGAGTGAGCAACCGTAATGCTCTGCGTAACCGGAAAAGAAACCTCTAATCAATCGCTCAAGCAGCGCATCGAGCGCACCAAGGCGCGTGTCAAAGACTGCCTGCAAGAGGTGCGGCTTGACGCACTAACGCATATAAATGACGATACCTTTTCAATTCTGCATGAGTTTCCAAAGGATTTGATCGTGTGTTGCAGGCCGGAGCGTCAGGGAGGGTGGTTTAAAGATTCCGAAGAAGACCGGCTGCAAATTCTCGATCGTGCCGCTAGGACCGGGGTCGCCTACCTAGACGTTGAAGCAGATGTGCCCGATAGCAGGCTAAAACAGCTGTCGCGCCAGGGCGGGACCAAGCAGATTCTTTCATGGCACGATTTCAAATGCATTCCCGATGAGTTAGGCACTAAACTTAAAGAAATGTCTGAACGCGGCACCGCTGTGGTTAAAAGTGGCCGTAACCGTCGATGATGCCGCCGATTGCTCCCTGTTGCTGCAAACATCTCGCGCTCTCGGGCGTCCGCTCGTGCTTGTCGCCATGGGCCTTGCGGGCACGGTGTGCCGCGCCCGGTATCCCCAGTTCGGGTCGCTGTGGACCTACGTGTTTGCGGAGGATACCGATGCGACTGCTCCCGGACAGCTTTCTCTCAATCAAGCGCTCGAGCTCGGCCTACCGGAATCTGCGGCCAAGCCGTTTATGGCGCTCGTGGGAGGTCCGCAGATTATCCATTCACCGGGACCGAAAGTATACAATCGCCTCTTTCGATCGCGCGGGCTCGACTACAGCTATCTGCTCGCTATCACCAAGCGGCCCGAGGCGACCTTTGCCTTGCTGAAAGAGCTCGGTGCGCTCGGTGTCAGCGTCACTATGCCGCACAAGGCTGCAGCATTTCAGTTTGGCCACCCTGACCAAAAAGCCAATGAGGCTGGCGTCGCCAATACCCTGCGCTTTACCGGGACGGAAGTCCTGGCCACCAATACCGACATCGAGGGCGTCGCCGGACCCTTGCGGCAGGCAATAGAAAGCCGCTATGGAACAAGAGTAAAGACGAATTCACGAAAAGTTCTGCTGTTAGGAGACGGCGGGGCCGCCCGGGCCGCTCGTTTAGCCTGTTTATCTCTCGGCTTGCCGTACGTCGTGAGCTCGATAAGCAAGGAATGCGCCCTGGCCATGGGCGCGGATATTTCGTTTGTGCCGTGGGAACAACGCGCCGCCGTACAGGCCTCGATTCTCATCAACACCACTATGCTTGGCGGCGATGAGGATCCCTGGCCGTCGGACCAACCCATCGGCAGAGACATCGTGTTCGATCTGGCGCTCGGCAACGGCCCTTCCCGGCTACTTATGCGGGCGGCACAAGAAGGAGCGACAACCATAGCGGCCCAGGAAATGTGGGTGTATCAAGGCGCCGAACAGATGAGATTTATTACCGGACAGCAGTTCGATGTTGAAGAGCTGCGGGAGTTTCTTCCATGAACCTTCAGCAACCAAAACGCGGTGAGGTTCTGCCGATAGTGAGGTCCGTGGACCAGTGCCCCGATCCGCTCGATCTTTTTGTCAGACTCACCGATGGGGGCTTACGGCACGATACGATCTTTCTTGAATCCGGGGAGATAATCAGCAAAAAAAGCGAAAAAAGCCTGCTCGTGACCCGATGCGCCCTGCGGGCCCGTTGCCGTGGCCGAGATGTCGAGGTGTGTGCCCTCAATCCCAACGGTGCGAGCTTGCTTTCGTTTCTAGCGAATATTCTTAAGACCCAGGCTGACGTAACGATTTCAGGCGATTGTCTGAATGTTCGCTATCCTCCACATCCGGTAGGTAATGAAGAAATGCGGCTTCGGGCGCCATCGCCCGTCGATGTGCTCCGCGCCATGGTCCAAGGTCACCGTTTGGTATCCGGCAAATCCTCTCTCGGCCCTCTTATCGTGGGCGTATTTGCCTACGACTTTTTAGAAGTGTATGAATCGCTGCCTCCGAATCAAAACGATCCGCTGGGGTGGCCGGATTACGAGTTTTGGTTGCCGGATCAAATGATCTGGGTCAACCATACATTGCGTAATGCCAGCATGGTGGCGCACATTTTTGGCGGCGATCACGCCTCCGCTGTCTACCACGAAGCTACCGAAGCCATGGTCCGCATGGCAAATGCCGCACAATCAACCGTCAATGAACCGGTACGGCCCACCACACCGGTTTGCTTACCCCTCAAAAAGGACTCCCCGACTGATTTGTCGGATGAGGAGTACGCCGCCGTCGTCGAAAAATGTAAGCAACACATTATCGCCGGCGATGTTTTTCAAATCGTGCCATCGCGCACCTTTTCGACCGCGTGTTCACAACCCGTCGAAGCCTATCGCCGGCTCCGGGAACTCAACCCAAGCCCTTATATGTTTTTTGTCAATAGCGATTTGGGCATTCTGTTTGGCGCTTCGCCCGAGACCGCAGTCAAGGTCGATGGAAAGCCGCTGAGGGTCGAGATTCGGCCGATAGCCGGGACCCGCCACCGCGGGCGCCACACGGACGGCAGCCCGGACGAAGACCTGGACGGCCGATTGGAAGCCGAGCTGAGAACCAACGAAAAGGAAGTCGCCGAACACATGATGCTCGTGGATCTCGCACGCAATGATGTGGCGCGGGTGAGCCAGCCGGGAACCCGCCGGGTTGACCGACTGCTCGGCGTCGAACGTTACTCGCACGTCATGCATCTCGTGTCACACGTAAGCGGCGTGCTGCGTCCCGATCTCGACGCCCTGGGAGCCTACGTGGCCACCATGAACATGGGAACATTAACCGGTGCGCCCAAGATAAAAGCCGCCGAGCTCCTGCGGCGTTTTGAACTAAACCGACGAGGGCCCTACGGAGGGGCTATCGGTTATTTCACCATGGATGGGCGAATGGATACGAGCATCATTATTCGGTCCGCGGTGGTCCGCGACGGAATTGCCAACGTGCGGGCCGGGGCCGGGATTGTCTATGACTCCGATCCTATGTCCGAGGCCTCCGAGACGAGGCGAAAGGCCGGCGCTGTTTTGCAAGCCATTGCGGATACGCAACGAGGTGAACCATGATCGCTCGGCCAACCGTATTCTTTATCGACAATTTCGATTCCTTCAGCTTCAACCTGGTAGACGAATTTCGAAAACGCGGATGCCAGGTCGACGTGTGGAGAAACGATTTGACTCCCGCGCGGGTTTCGGAACTTGCCTTGGCCTTGCCGCCGCCGGCTTTGATCGTCATGTCCCCGGGTCCGGGGAGTCCTGCCGAGGCAGGTTGCTGTATCGATCTCGTGCGTACTCTGGCGGGGAAGATCCCGATCTTCGGCGTGTGCCTCGGTCACCAGGTGATTGTCGAAGCTCTGGGCGGCAGGGTGTCCTACGCCGGCGAGGTGGTTCATGGTAAATCAGCGTTGATCGAACACGACGGCCACGGGATCTTTGCCGGACTTGATTCTCCGATGGCGGCGGCCCGCTATCATTCTCTGGCCGCGGCCACCCTCCCCGACTCGTTGCGGGTCATGGCCCGCACCGGAAATGTCGTCATGGGGGTGGAGCACCAACAGCATCCCATCATTGGGCTTCAGTTTCACCCAGAGTCGATTCTCACGCCGCAGGGCGGAATTCTGATCGAGAAGATTATTAGCTGGGCTTGCGAACGAGATACCAGGAGCCGGCAGCATGCGTAAGATTTTAGATACTCTCTGTTCTGGAAAAAGCCTCTCCCGTCAAGAGAGTTTGGCACTGTTCGCCCGGATTGTACGGGGCGAGCTCAGCCAGCTTGAAATCTGCGCGGTGCTCGTAGCCCTTAAATCCAAAGGTGAGACGCCGGAAGAAATCGCCGGCGCGGCCGAGGCCCTGGTCAAGAACGCCGTGCCCGTCAACAAAGGCGACCTATCCGTCGCCGACACCTGCGGCACCGGCGGAGACGGCGCGGGCACGGTCAATATTTCCACGGCGGCGGCGTTGGTCGCGGCCGAAGCCGGGTTAGCCATCGCCAAGCATGGAAATCGTTGCGTTTCATCAATGTGCGGTTCAGCGGATGTTTTGGAAAAGTGCGGGGTCCAGATCGAAGGCGGACCAGAGGTCGCCACCCGAACGCTCAAGGAAGTCGGCATTTGTTTTCTGTTTGCGCCCCAGTACCACACCGGCATGCGTCATGCCATGCCGGTTCGCCGGGCGTTGGGGGTACGCACGATTTTCAATCTCCTTGGCCCCCTCGCAAACCCCGCACGACCCCGTTGGCAAATAGTCGGCGTGTATGATCCGAGCCTGTGTGTTCCGTTGGCCAGAACCCTCGGCTTGCTTGGCTGCGAGAGCGCGCTCGTGGTTCACGGATCGGGCATCGACGAGATAGCTCCCCATGGGCCGACTCAAGTCGCGCTGTTACGCACCGGCCGGGTGGAAGAATTAGTCATTGAACCCGAACATGCCGGCCTGGAACGGATTACTATCGACGAGATCCGCGGCGGCGGCGCCGAAGAAAACGCCCAATGGCTTTTCGCGGTGCTCGCCGGACGCGGCAGCCGGGCGCATACCCAGGCGGTGGCGCTCAATGCCGGCGCCCTGTTGTGGATAGCTGACAAGGCTCCTAACTTCAAAGCCGGGGTAGTGCAAGCCGACGAAATTATTCATTCCGGCCGGGCAGCCGAACGGCTGCGCCGCTTTGCGGAGTGTAGCCGTGGCGCTTGAGCGCATAATCGCCGCAAAAAGACCGGCCGTCGAACAGCGTAAGCGCGAGACCCCGTTAGAAACCTTCATCCAAACTCTCACGCCGAGCAATCGCAGCCTGCGTGCTGCGCTGCAAAAGTCCCGGTGCGGATTCATCATGGAGTGCAAACAGGCCTCGCCTTCCCACGGTCTGCTGCGTGGCGCTTTTGATCCCGCCGCCATTACCGCCGAATACTCGGCTGTTGCAGATGCAATCTCAGTAGTTACCGACGAACCCTTCTTTAAAGGACGACTTGAATACATCAAGGTCGTCAGAGAAGCCACCCGGCTGCCCGTACTGTGCAAGGATTTCGTCGTCGATCCCTACCAGGTTTATGAAGCCAGGCGCTACGGTGCTGATGCCCTGTTATTAATGCTTTCGGTGCTGGACGATCGGACTTTGGACGAATGCCTTCGGGTCGCGCGTCGTCTTTCCATGGATACCCTGGTTGAAGTTCATGATCACTTCGAGCTCGAACGCGCGCTCAAACATCGCGTACCGTTGCTTGGGATCAATAACCGCAATCTCAAAACATTGGAAGTCAACCTCGAGGTTACCGAGCAGCTTGCTCCGAAGGTACCGAAAGACGTGATGATGGTAAGCGAATCGGGCATCAACAACCATCAGGATGTGCTGCGCCTCCGACCGTTGGTGGATGGTTTTTTGGTGGGCAGTTCTCTGATGAAGAGCCCGGTTATCGGAAGAGCCGCCCGGGAACTTGTTTTTGGGCGAGTAAAGACCTGCGGTTTGACGACTCCTGAAGATGCGCAAGCCGCGTTGCAAGCCGGCGCAACGTGGGGAGGCCTCATATTCGCCCGGGAGTCGCCCCGCTGTGTCAGTCGCGAGCAAGCGCATACGATTCGGAAGGCCGCCCCGCTCCAATGGGTGGGGGTGTTTGTCGATGAAGATGCCGAGGTGGTTGCCGGCATGGCTCACGAGCACAATCTCGGCGCCGTGCAACTTCATGGCAACGACAACACCGAAACGATACGGAGACTTCGGCAAATCCTTCCGCCGGAGTGCGCCCTTTGGAAGGCGTGTCGAGTGCGAGATTCGATTCCGACCAAGGAAGAGATCGGCGCCGACCGCTTGCTTCTCGATGCCTACGAGAAAGGCCGCTCTGGAGGCACTGGCAAAAGTTTCGATTGGAACCTGCTGCGCTCGTACCCGCAGCGCGCTGATGTCATCCTGGCCGGTGGCTTGAATCCGTCAAATGCGGCCGAAGCTGACGCCCTGGGTGCCTGGGCGCTGGATGTTAACTCTGGTGTAGAACATTTTCCGGGAAGAAAAGATCCAAAACTATTAATGGATTTTTTCGCTGCACTAAGAGGAACAAGGCGAAGTAGAGATTCGTACGCGCCGGGTGACGCCGAGCAGGGGGCCCCCCGCCGGCGCGGAACGAAGTGAGCACCGCCGGGCCACACAGGATAAGAGACTGTAAGCTCACTTCGTTCCCTAACAGTCTCTAAGGATGTGAGGCGTCAGGACCCGGCGCGAATCATGAAATAGAGGTTACTCATGAGAAAAAGCGGACGTTTTGGAGAATTTGGCGGGGTTTATGTGCCGCAGATTTTGCTGCCGGCGCTCGAGGAATTAGAGGCCGCGTTCCTCGATGCCCAACATGATGAAGTATTTCAACGTGAATTGAATGATCTATTGCACACGTTTGCCGGTCGGCCTACCCCGCTCTATCGCTGTCGAAATCTTTGTGCCGGCACCCCGGCACGCATCTACCTCAAGCGCGAGGACCTCGTTCACGGCGGCGCCCATAAAACCAATCAGGTCTTGGGCCAGGGATTGTTGGCGAAGAAAGCCGGCAAAACCAGGTTGATCGCCGAAACCGGCGCCGGCCAGCACGGCGTCGCCACCGCGATAGTCGGCGCCCTCCTGGGGATGGAGACCTGCATCTACATGGGCACCTTGGACATCCAGCGCCAGCGCATGAACGTCTTTCGGATGGAGCTGCTGGGCGCCAAGGTCATTCCGGTCGAGACGGGATCGCAAACCCTGAAAGATGCCATCAACGAGGCGCTGCGCGATTGGGCGGCGAATTTTGAGCACACCCACTATCTGTTGGGAACGGTGGCCGGACCCCACCCGTTTCCGTTGATGGTCAGAGAGTTTCAACGCGTCATCGGCACGGAGGCTCGAGAACAGATTCTCGCCGCCGAGAAGCGTCTGCCGGATTGTGTCGTGGCGTGTGTCGGCGGCGGATCCAACGCGATCGGCATATTCAGCGATTTTATACCCGACGGCGAGGTCAAGCTCATCGGCGTTGAGGCGGCAGGCAAAGGGCTCGACACCAATGAGCACGGCGCCAGCCTGCAAAAAGGAAGCATCGGCATCCTGCACGGCGCGCGCAGCTACGTTTTGCAAGATGCGGACGGACAAATCGTTGAAAGCCATTCGATTTCGGCCGGGCTGGACTATCCCGGCGTCGGGCCGGAACACGCGTACTTGAAATCCACCGGTCGAGCCACCTATGTCGGGGTCACGGACCGGGAGGCACTTACGGCCTTCAAACAGCTCGCGCGGATCGAGGGCATCATTCCGGCCCTGGAATCGGCCCATGCGGTCGCGTACGCGGTTCGGATGGCCGAATCTGCACAGCGAGAACTCGTTATCGTGGTCAACCTTTCCGGCCGCGGCGACAAGGACCTGACGCATGTTTTGGGTACATGATTCGAAGAGAGGACCGCCATGACCGACCGCTATGCAACCATGTTCGGCGCACTCGTGGAACGCCACGAGGGCGCTTTCGTGCCGTTCTCCGTGGCCGGCGACCCCGATCCGGCCGCCAGTTTGGAGATTTTCCTGACCCTGGCCAAAGAAGGCGCCGATGCGCTCGAAGTCGGCTTTCCGTTCTCCGATCCGGTCGCCGACGGACCGACCATTCAAAAGGCGGATATGCGCGCGCTTTCCTCGCAGGTGCGCATTAAGGACGCCTGGGAAATTCTGGGCGCCGTCAGAGGGCGCTTTCCGCGTTTGCCGATCGGCCTTTTGGTGTACGCCAACCTGGTCGAGGTATCGGGCCACGACGCCTTTTATGCAAAGGCCGCCGCGGTGGGGATCGATTCGGTATTGGTGGCCGATGTTCCCACCGTTGAAGCACCGCCGTATGCCGACTGCGCCAAACGCCACGGCATCGACTCGGTACTCATTGCTACTCCGAACTGCAGCGATCGGCACCTCAAGGAAATCGCTCGACTCTCGAGGGGGTACACCTATGTGGTGACGAGAACCGGCGTCACCGGAAGCGACCGGGCGGTGCATACCGAGCACACCGAGTTCATCTCAAAGCTTCTGAACTATGGCGCCCCCCCCTGCCTGATTGGGTTTGGCATCTCGACACCGGATCAGGTTCGCAACGTGCTTAAGTCCGGCGCCGCCGGTGCAATTTGCGGCTCGGCGGTGGTTCAGATTATTGAAAAGCACGCTTCCGACATTAAGGCTTTACTACCCGCTCTGAAAGATTTTATAACGTCGATGAAAGCGGCGACACGAAATGAACATTAGAAAACGAATCGTTGGAATGGAGGCGTTTGAATTTCGGATGGCTTTACTGGAATGCGTTGGGTCCTGCCGCCTTGCATCCCCCGGCGGTGCTCATCATCGCAATCAACGCGATGATTCCGCGCCGGCGGGGGGCCCCCTGCTCGGCGTCACCCAACGCACATCGTTAGCCAAGGTTTCTCACCCACGGAGGCCGTGATGATTGTCGTCATGCAGATCGGTGCAGCGCCCGAACACGTCGCCCAGGTTGAGGAGCGCCTCAGTTCTTACGGCTACAAAGTCTACCGATCCGGCGAACAGCAAGTGGTCTTAGGCGCCGTGGGGGCGCCGCAACGCGAGGTGGATCCCCGCGACCTTGAGATTCTCCCGGGTGTTCGCGAGGTGATTCGGATCGCGCGGCCGTTCAAACTGGTCAACCGTGCATTTCGTCCGGAAGGCAGTATCGTCAATGTCGGCGGGGTTCAAATCGGCGGCGGCGAGATCGTCGTCATCGCTGGCCCGTGCGCGGTCGAAAGCCGCGAGCAGGTCCGCGCTGGCGCCGCGGCGGTCAGGGCCGCCGGCGCGCAAATATTAAGGGGCGGCGCGTTCAAGCCGCGAACCAGCCCCTACGCTTTCCAGGGCTTAGGCGAGGAAGGGCTGCGTTTTTTGCGCGAAGCCGCGGATGAGCAGCATATGCCCTGCGTTACCGAAGTCATCGATACCAATGACGTTGAGCTGGTTGAGCAGTACGCGGACATGCTCCAAGTCGGCGCTCGCAATATGCAAAACTTCCGCCTGTTGGCCAGGCTGGGGGCGTCGCGCAAGCCGATACTGCTCAAACGGGGCATTTCGGCGACCCTTGAGGAGCTGCTGATGGCGGCGGAGTACATCGTCGCGGGGGGCAATTCCCAGGTAGTTCTCTGCGAGCGCGGGATTCGAACCTTCGAGCCCTGGACGCGCAACACCATGGATGTTTCGGCCATCCCGGTGCTGCGCAAGGTCACCCACTTACCCATCATCGTCGACCCCAGCCACGCGACCGGCATACGGGATCACGTGATACCCATGGCGCGGGCTGGGATAGCCGCCGGAGCCGACGGCGTAATAGTCGAGGTGCACCCGGACCCCGATACGGCCTGTTGTGACGGCGCTCAGTCGCTTACACCGACCGATTTTCAAACCATGATGGCCGATATGCGCATCATTGCCCCGGCCGTGCGCAGGCGTCCGCCGGCGATGGCGCGGGCGTTTCGCCAGCCGCTTCCGAAGCCGTTATTCAAGCAGGCGGTCGTGGTGGGCGTGGGACTTATCGGCGGTTCGCTGTCACTCGGTCTGCGTGAAACCCGCGCCGTCGAGCGCCTTATCGGCGTCGCTCGGGAAGGGTCGCTCGATTCGGTGCGCAATGCTTCGGTCGTCGATGAAGTGTTCTCAATGAACCATATCGGCGAGGCATTGAAAAACGCCGACCTGGTAATTTTATGCACGCCGGTTCAAACAATTCTGGAATCGCTTGGTTGGATCGGAAAATACCTCAAAAAGGGCGCGTTGGTCACCGATGTCGGCGGCACCAAGGAAACAATCTGCGCTGCCGCTTTGAAATTGCCCAAAGGGGTTTTCTTCATCGGCGGCCACCCGATGGCCGGGTCCGAACGTCGGGGTGCAGCCGCGGCCGATCCGCTCTTGTTTCAGGATGCAGTCTATGCCTTATGTCCGGTGGGCGACGTTCCCGAGGATCACGTCAATAAACTCAGCCTGGCTCTCAAAAGCATTGGAAGCAATCCGATAATCCTCGATCCGGCTCGGCACGACCGCTTGGCCGCCGCCATAAGCCATGTTCCGTACCTTCTTTCGGCGGCCCTGAGCAATAGCGCCGGGAGGATGGACGACGAGCTCACCTTGCGTTTCGCCGCGGGCGGATTCCGAGACATGACACGGATTGCTTCAAGCCCGTACAGCGTGTGGAAAGACGTCCTGGCAACCAACCAGGGTCCCATTCGGGAGCGGTTGGCCGCGGTGCGCCAGGCCTTGGATACCATCGAAGCTTCACTCGGCACCGAGGAGAAACTGAAGCCGGAGCTCGAGGATGCCGCCCGCTATCGATTGAACATACCGCGCAACCTGCAAGGACTTCAGCGCCCCGAGAATGAGATCATCGTTCGAATAATGGACGAGCCGGGCGCCCTGTCCTCGGTCACCACCTCGTTGGCGCGCGAGAAGATCAACATCTGCGACATCCAAGTCCTCAAGGTTCGCCATGATGAAGACGGGGTGTTGCGCCTGGCCTTTGTCGACCGGCCGACCACCCTGCGCGCCGTCGAGGTCCTGCGCCAAGCCGGACATTACGTGAGGCTGCGAGGGGAATAAAAATTTATCACGGCATAAACGTCGTAGGGGCAGGGCTTGCCCTGCCCTCATTCGCTAATCAGGGCGCGGCAAGCAGCGCCCCTACCATCGTCGATGCAATTTGTTGCGCGGCAAGCAGCGCCCCTACATCTTAGAGAGGATGACCTTTTCGCCGGTGACGTCGATGTAGATCCATTCGTCTTGTGTTTTTACGAATTCGGATAACCTCATAAGCGCGCTCGGGGAAAACCGCGCTCGGTCGCCGTTTTTGGTCCGGCAGTACATGACGCCTCGTTCGTCCTCGCGCAACGTTTTGACGTCGAGGGTCTCTCTGTCTCCATGGTTCAGGTGAATGCTCAACGATCTCGCTGCCTCATCGAAATCGAGTCGTTCAACGAAAAAAGCGGTGTCCGCCACCTCGAAATAGACGTGCTCCTCCAACGCTCCGAGCAGATTGTAGAGGTAGTAGCGTCCCTCATCGTCGCGGCGGATGGCCCGGTGAAACAAACGGATAATGCGTGCGTTCTCGAAGGGCTCGCCACGTAAAAACCACTCTCCCCGTGCTGAGAGGCTAATGCCGCTTTCTTCTTTGGATACCCTGCGGGTCATGTTCTCCCCTGCAACACTATCGAGGATTAGAGGGCAGGGCAAGCCCTGCCCCTACCACGACGATCCGAACAATATCGATGACGGTACTTGCAAAGAAAGGGAATATCGGAGAAGAGTAGTAGGTTCAAGGATTGCAGCCGGGAGGCAGTATGAGCTCTGACCGTCACGCGACGAAGGAAAATTCAGAAAAAACGAAAAACGGCGCGACGCAAGGGCCATCGGAAGCCCACTCAGCGCACAAGGGAATGGGGTTAGCTTTTTTCCTGTTCGGCGCCGCGTATGTGGTGGGGACCGTGCTTCAACACCTATTTGTCATGATGAATACTGTGCTTTCGGCCCCACAACGATCGATTTCAGTGGACCTGGGTTTGATCTTATTTACAGTCGTACTGGTAGCCGGCTTTGCTCCGAAATGGCATCGTTTCCTCTCGTCAAACCGCTTTGCCGTGCCAGCGCTTGTTTTAATAACGGTGTTTTCCATCATCGGCACCTTGATTCCTCAGACAACGTCCGTAGCCGCGCCGATGGGTGCGCACCGTCAACCGTGGATCGAGCTTCTGTTTAATAATATTTTTCACAGCGTCGGTTTTTCGTCGATCCTGGGTATGGGGGCAGGCGGGCTCGCCCTGGTGCTCGCGCGGAAGCGTCGTCTTACGCTGCGCTACGCCGGGTCGGTCGGCGCCCATCTTGGGGTGTTGTTCATCCTTGCGGGCGCGAGCATAGGCATCGTTTGGGGCATAAAGGGGCGCTTGAATCTCCATGTAGGAGAATCGTCGGACCGTTTTTCAATAGAGACCGAGAACGGTAACACGCGTGAGTTGCCTCTGGGTTTTTCGGTGAGTCTGGACAACTTTCGGGTGCTTCACTACGAACGAGAATTTGAATTGATGGTCTATGACCTATCGCGGGAACGAGAGAAAAAGCTTCTCACCGCGAATCCGGTCTTGGAAAAGGACCTCCAAAAATTAAGGTCATACGGCGTCGATGCCGTCAGCTATTTTCCCGACTACGCGCAGGAATGGGAGGTCGCGGAGGATTCCGGAGATTCGGGCATTGCGGCGCTGGGACTTGAGCAGCAACAGCAGAAGGGCGTCGTCTGGCTGTTTGACGATCGCAGTGGAAATTCGCAGGCCGACGCTCCTCAGGATGTGAAATTCTTCTGGGAGGCGGCGCGGGCAAATCAATTCTTGGAAGCGAATCGTAATGGGGATGCGTCTTCTGAACATATCCTGAGTATCGGCGGCAAGGAGTTCGCGGTTAAACCGGGCGGGTCCTATCCCATTCCCGGAACCGATCAGCACGTGGAAGTCAAGCGCGCATTTTTGGATTTTGTCATGGATCAGAACACCAAGGAGCCGACGGAACGCTCCGACGAACCAAACAACCCGGCGCTCGAGATCGAGGTGAAAGACGCAAAGAATGGTGCGGTCGGTAACGGTTGGTTGTTTGCCAATTATCCGGATTTTCATGGAATGAAAAACGAATTATCTCGGCTAAAAATAACCTACCATTACCGCGCCGCAGGGTCTGTCTCGAACGTTCGGGCGATCATTGTTGGGCAGCGACAGGAGGTATGGAGGCTTGAACAGGGGGAAGTAACATCCACGATCAAACTGGAAAAGGACCGGCCGTTGCCCGAGCCGTTCGAGAAGTTCACGATGCACGCGCTCTATCCTGCCGTGCGCCGAACCCTGCGCGACGTCAACCGCTCGGACAAACCGAATAACCCGGTGGCGCTGGTGCGCGTTTCAGGTCACCCGCAGACCGTGTCCGTCACCCCGCGCGAGCCGCTTCGGCTGTCGGAAGACAACGTTCTGGTGCTCGCCCCAAAAGGCGGCGATACCGTGCGGGATTATGTGAGCTTGCTCAGTGTCACCACGGAAGGACACAAAGTGTTGTCATCGACGGTTGAGGTGAATCACCCGTTGACCTACCGTGGATTCAGTTTTTTTCAGTCCGATTACCGGCCTGAAGACCTCACGTTCTCCGGTTTTCAGGTCGTCCGAGATCCCGGGCTTTGGCTCATATACCTGGGCCTGATACTTAACGCTTCTGGAGTCATATGCGCGGTGTTGCTGCCCCCGTTGTTGAGGCGTAAAAAATCCGCTGCCGGATCCGCGGAAGGTGGTGCATAATGCAATCGGCTTCGATAGTAACCTTGGTTTCGTTTGGGTTGTATGCCCTGTCGTCCCTCCTGTACGGCATACTCTGGCTCAGAGCATCGCGTTTGGCGCGCATACTCGCCCCGGCTTTGCTGGCTGCGGGCCTTACGGTGAATGCGCTTCAGCTGGTTACCCGTTGGTTTGAAGCGGGTCAGCCGCCGTTCAAAACCTTATATGAGTCGCTGTTACTATTGGCGATTTGTATCGCCGTGGTGTATTTAGCGGTGGAATGGCTCTACCGAGCGCGCATCTTGGGGTTGCCCTCGAGCCTGAGCTGCGTTGCGGTGATTCTGGTAGCCTTGATTCAGGAAGAAAAAGATATCGTGAACCTCCCCCCGGCGCTTCAGAGCGGCTGGTTTATTCCGCACGTCGTGGTCTACTTCTTTGGTTATGCCGCACTCTTTGTGGCCTTCGGAGCCGCACTGTTGTATCTGATACGGCCCAAACCCATTACCATGAAGCGACCTGAACTTTTTGCCGGTCAGACGCTTCAGCTGGAGACGTTGCTGGACGGAGCGGTTCGTTTCGGCTTTGCGTTGTTGACCGTGGGTTTGCTGATAGGCGCCGCCTGGGCCAAGGACGCCTGGGGCGACTACTGGGTGTGGGATCCCAAAGAAACGTGGTCGTTGGTGACGTGGTTGATTTTCGCCACCTACCTCCACCAATACTACTTGAGCCAGTGGCGCGGAAGACGGCTTGCCTTCCTGGTCGTGTTGGGGTTTGGGGCGGTCCTCTTTACCTATCTGGGCATGCAACTTCTGCCGACCGCGGACCAGAGCGCCCACGTGTATCAATAGCGATCGGGGAAACCAAGAGAGCGAGAGAGTTAATGGGTGTTGATCATCGTGGAAGACAACCGGTGACATGAATCGAATCTTCCGTGCATTTCTCTGCCTTGCCTTCGCTGGCGCTGCCGTCGTCGGCGCCGTCCTGGTGACGATGCAGCGCGGCCCAGGCGCTGCCCGGCCGGCCGCGGGCATGGCCCTGCTCGCGGTCCTGGTGACCGCAGCGGTTGTCTTCGTGGCGCTCGGCGTAAACCTGCTCCTGACCGTGCGCGAGAAATCCGCGGAGGTGCCCTCCGCGCCGGCGAGCTACCGCCATGCGCTGCCGATCTTCCTCCTGGTAGGCGGGGTAGTCATAGCGGCGCTCATCGCCCGGGCGCTGGCGGTGCCAGCCACGTTCGGCGAATTCGGCTACTACCGCGGGGCGGCGCCCGCCGAGGCGCGGGAGATGCCGGTCCACCACATCGGCAAGGAGAAGTGCGCCGAATGCCACGACGACGAGGCGCTGCTCCACAGCAAAGACGCCCACGCCAAGGTCGCCTGCGAGACCTGCCACGGCCCCGGGGACGAGCACGCCGACGCATCCGGCGAGGGGCACATCCGCGTGCCGCGCAGCCGGGACGATTGCCTGGTCTGCCATCGCCTGCTCGATGCCCGGCCGGGTGCGTTTCCGCAGATACGCTTCCAGGACCACTACCGGTTCGTGGGCGTGAAGGACGAGGGCGTGCAGTGCATCCAGTGCCACAACCCGCACGAGCCCCTGTACATGGATCGCGATCTCAGGACCGCCCGCCTGCATCCCCTGATTCATCGCTGCCGTGACTGTCACATCGGTCGAACCGACGAAACCCTGAAGCGACCCGAGGGACATCCCGCGATCTTCGCGTGCGACTACTGCCATAAGGAAATCGTCGTCGACGCCGCGCAGCGTAGCCACAAAAACGTGCGCTGCACGACCTGCCACGTTTTCTTCAAGGAATCCGAGTTTGCCGGACGCATCATCCGCGACGCCGACCCCCGCTTCTGCCTCTTGTGCCACCGCACAGCCGACTTCCGCGCGGCGACCGCCGCGGCGAGCATCTCCTGGCCGGGACACCTGAAAGATGTCGGACTCGACGAGAACAGCAACGCGCGCTGCATCGACTGCCACCAGAATCGCATTCACGTGACGTTGAAGGGAGGCGCCCATGAGCGCTGACCGTCGTATCAACCGCCGCGAGTTTTTCAAGATGATCGGGGTCGGCGCGGGCTCCGGCCTAGTGCTGATGAGCTGTGGACGTAGGCTTCAGCCCGGAACCAAGCCCGCCGACGACTACGACTGGACCAAGCACTACTGGGCGTACGCCGTCGACACCACCAAGTGCATCGGCTGCTGCGCCTGCATGCGCGCCTGCCGCGACGAGAACGCCGTTCCCGCGGGCTACTTCCGCACCTGGGTCGAGCGCTACCGTCTGAACGCCGAAGGCTCGGTCCACGTCGACGTTGCCGCCGCCGACGACCATGTCTTCAAAGAGATCCCCTCCGATGCCGCCAAGGCCTACTTTGTCCCGAAGCTCTGCAACCACTGCGAGAAATCGGTGTGCAACCAAGTCTGCCCGGTGGGCGCGGCCTACGCCACCAAAGACGGCGTGGTCCTGGTCGATCGGAAGCATTGTATCGGCTGCGGCTACTGCGTCCAGGCCTGCCCCTACGGCAGCCGTTACATCCACCCGCAGCTGCACGTCGCCGACAAGTGCACGTTCTGCTATCACCGCCTCACCCGCGACCTCCTACCCGCCTGTGTGGCCGCCTGCCCCACCGGCGCACGCATGTTCGGCGACCTCAAGGACCCGCAGGGCGAGCTCTCGACGATCTTGAGACAGCGTCGCTACCGGCTGTTGAAGCCGGAGATGGGCACCCACCCGAAGTGCTACTACATCGGTCTCGACCTGGAGGTGGTGTGATGGATTACGTGTTCCCCAACGAGCTGCACGTCACCTGGACGGTGATGATCGTGCTCTACCCATACATTACCGGGCTGGTCGCCGGCGCTTTCATCGTCTCTTCGCTCTACCACGTCTTCGGCCGAAACGAGCTCAAGCCGGTGGCCCGTTTCTCGCTCGCCTCGGCCTTCGTGTTTCTGTTGTTTGCGGCGCTGCCGCTCCTCGTGCACCTCGGACATCCGGAGCGGGCTTTCAACATCATGATCACGCCGAACTTCACCTCGGCGATGGCCGGCTTCGGTTACATTTATACCACCTATCTTATCCTGGTGGTCCTCGAGATTTGGTTCGTGATGCGCAGCGACTTCATCCGCCGCGCCCGGGGAAAGGGTCTAGCGGCGCTCATCTGCCGCATCATCCTGTTCTTCAACCTCAACGAGGACGACGCCTCCCGGCGCGGCGACCGCACCATCGCCCGGTTCCTGGCCGGGCTGGGCGTGCCGCTCGCCTGCCTGCTGCACGGCTACGTTGGGTTCCTGTTCGGCTCGCTCAAGGCCAATCCCTGGTGGTCGACGCCGCTCATGTTCGTGATCTTCATCTTCTCGGCGATCGTTTCCGGCATTTCGGTGCTGATCTTCCACTACTTCGTCGTGTCGTTCATCAACGGCTGGAAGGTCGATCAGCCCTGCGTCCGTTCCCTGGGAAAATACCTCTGGGGTTTCATGATGGTGGCCGTGGCCCTGGAGCTCTTGGAGATCCTGTCGATCGCCTACCAGCAGACCGAAGAGTGGGAGGTTTTGGGCGCCCTCATCGAACAAAAGCTGTTTATCTCCTACGTCGTGCTGCAGTTCATGGTCTTTTCCCTGGTTCCGTTTTTGCTCTTGGGGATCACCGCGCTGTTTAGGCTCAAGGATCGCACCGCCAACCTGCTCACCTGGCTGGCGGCCACCATGCTCCTCGGACAAGTTTTGCTCATGCGCTGGAACGTGGTCGTGGGCGGCCAGCTTCTTTCCAAGTCCCGGCGCGGCTTCACGAGCTACTTACCCGGCGTTTGGGAGAAGGAGGGCCTGGTATCGGCCGCGGTCATTTTCACCCTACCCTTCATCATCCTTTATATCTTCCATCGCATCGTCCCCCTCTTCCCCGACGCGATCTCGAAGACGCCCTCCCCCGCGCGCCGCACGTGACGAGAGACCCTCAGGCAGGGTGAACTTCTCCTGCGGCGGCGTTTTTATACAGGCCCCGCCGACCCTGAAGCGCGGCAAAGGGGCTAAGAAAAAATTTTTCGTGTCGTAACGATTGCTCTTGACCGAGAAAATAAACCGACATAGGATGTCCTAAAATCTAACCTACGGGAGAGGACTCATGAAAAAGACATGGCTCGTCACCATCGTAATCGGGCTTACGTTTGCGGTCATTACCGCGGTTTTGGCTGGGGTGCCGGAGAACAAAAAAGTCATCGTCATTAACCATCTCCCCGGCAAAAAGGGACCCGTCACCTTTGAGCACGCCAAGCACGTCGATACCTACAAGAAAACCGGCGGCAAAGCGATCGTTTGCAAAGACTGCCACCACACGTTGAAAGAGGACGTACCGGCCGATACGAAGTCGGTGAAAGGCTGCCCCGCGTGCCATGTTACGGAAGGCACGCCGCAAAAAGAGTTCGAGGGTAAGCAAGCCCCGCTGCTCGGCAAGAAAAATGATAAGGGTGATTTCATCTTCGCCGATGCGCTCTATCACAAAACCTGTCTGAAGTGCCATAAAGAGATCAGTAAAGAAGGGACGAAGAAGATCGACACCTGTACTACCTGCCATAAGAAATAACTTCGGGGGGAATGTTGAAAAACTGGTACCTGACCATGCTGGTGGTCGGCGTCTCGCTATCGTTGACTCTTGGCGCGAATCTCCGGGCCGAGGAGACGACGGTTGACCCTCAAGGCTCAGCAGTGTCTGCGACGGCTCCCGAAGCGACGACGAAGAGTAGCGCGGAGGCATCCGTTCCATCGCCTCCTTGGCAAATAAATTTTTCTGCGCTCGAGCAATACCGCTTTCGGGCGTCTTCGAGGCCCCTCAAAGATTCCGGGGATCCGTTGTTGGATGCTTCTCCGGTAGGCAGTGAAAGCGATCATCTTTTTAGGCTGTCGTTCGACGGCGACGTCCGCAATCCCGATGAAACGTTCGGTGTTGAGCTGTCGTTGGGGTTGTGGGTGACCCTCAGCAGGTCCGATTCCATCGACCAGCCAACGGTGCTTTCCTCGATGTACGACTATCGCAACCCGTGGTGGGACGTATTTACCCTGTACGCGGAGTACACGCCCGGAACCTGGATTCGATTGTTGCGAGCGGGGCGACAGACGTCGGAACACGGGCCGCCGCTTAACTTCGACGGCGCTTCGGCTCTGTTTGCGATCCCTAAAAACCCCATCACCGTATTTGTGTTCGGCGGAAGGACCGCGCATTTCTTTGATCCGCAGTCAACCCAATTTGAAAATTGGCTGGCCTCGGCCGGCGTCGGCTACAAACCGTTTTCTTTTCTCCGTTTGGAGCTCGACTATCGATTCTTGAAGGAAGATGTCCTCACCTACGCTGCAGTTGATAGAAGCAAAATCATAGACCACTCCTATGGATTGACCTCGTGGATTCAAGTATTGGATGCGGCTATACGCGCCAAAGCGCAGCTTCGCGGCATCAATGATCAGCTTTCCAATGCCGGCCTATCGGGACAATGGATTTCGGAAGAAGGCAGCATGGGCGTGAACCTGGGATTCGAGGCGCAACCTATCACCCTGCGCGAGATCAATGAGGCTGAAGATCCCTTCTACTCCTTGCTGGGGGATAGCCTGCCCAATTTTCGATACAAGCTGGATTTCTGGAAAAACTTCGACCAAAAGACTTGGACGTTCGGGTTTGAGGTTGGTTTGAACGGACGCCAGCTGCTGCGGGGCGAAGAAGGGCCCTTCAACCGGAATACCGGAAGGGCGTACGTTATGGTAGATGAAAAAGATCTGTTGCTGCGCGGATTGTATGTGCAGGTCGGCGGGGAGGGTGACTATCGCATGGTTGGCGGGGACTGGATCCTGTCGGTGTTTGGATCGCTCGGCTACGAGCGGGAACGTCTCAAGGGCGAGCTCGGAACCTATTATCAGCGATACAAGTACGACTATTTCCAGAATCCCCAAGAGATCGCGGATGTCAGGACCTATTACCTTTCTTTCTCCTATGCGATCCTTAAATGGTTGGGTGTGAAAGTGCAGTATGAGTTTGAGCGTTTCGACCGCGATCTCCATACCGTCATTCTGTCGCTACGGCAGAGGGTTTGAGGCAGCCATGCGTGGCGTTATTCGACATCCGATTATGCTGGTCGCGGCCATCGTGAGCTCGTGGTTGATGGCCGGGACCGGGGCCTACGCCCAAGATACGCACGATACAAAGGTCTTTTCTCACGTCTTTCATAAAGAACAAGGGGCGGATGAATGCTCAATGTGTCACGACCTGTCGGGCGCCGCCCCGGTGCTCAACACCAAAGGTTGTGAAGAGTGCCATTCGGAAGCTCCTCCACCCTGGCGACTTCCGGTCAAGGCCAAAAAAGAAACTATCGTCTTTCCTCATTCGTATCATATCAACAAAATTGATTGCCTGGCCTGCCATGAAAAGACCGCCACCGAGAAACAAACGGCAGACGAAGTCATGGTGCCGCGGCCGCGCTGCGAGTCGTGCCATGCCGAAAAAAAGGTCGCCGTGCCCGAACACAATTGCAAACGGTGCCATGGCGGCGATCAGAAGAACATCAAGCCTAAAAACCACCGGAACGACTGGCTGCGCTTGCACGGAACCGTGGCGGACTTTACCGGAGAGGCCGAGCACGGCAAAGCCTGTACGCTCTGTCATACCAAGTCGGCGTGTTCGGATTGCCACAGAAACACCAAACCCAAAAATCATACCGGCATGTGGCGCGTTCGAACCCACGGGTTGGCGGCTGATTTCGATCGGAATACCTGTAAAACCTGTCACGAGACGGGTAGCTGCGTCTTTTGTCATCAAACCACGCCGCCTTTGAATCACCGCGGAAATTGGAAAACGCTGCACGGTCTGGCGGCCGCAAGCATACCGAACCAACAATGCGGCGTGTGTCACAAACCGTCTTTTTGCGCGGAATGTCACGCTGGAAAATAACCATGAGTAACCTGCAACAACGACGGTATTGGGTTTTTCTCGGGGCCTGGATGTTGACGGTGGCGGGCGGGCTCGGCTGCCAAACCAACCCGCTCACCGACGGTCTGGTTGCGGAAAACCAGTGCAATGTCTGCCATGGCAATGCGGATAACGCCGCTCCGCCAAAGGGGATAAACGGCGTCGTGGACCCGACCTACCCCGGCGTCGGGTTGCATCAGCCGCACGTGAGAGCCGGACTGCTGCGAAAACAAGGGGTAGCGTGCAGCGAATGCCATATCGTGCCGACCGATGTCACTGACCCCAACCACCTGGGGAATCCTCCCGCTCCGGTTACTTTTGGACCTCTGGCTTCGGCAGACGGCCATACGCCGGCGTGGGATGGCGCCAGCAACAAATGTTCCAACGTCTACTGCCATGTGTCGCCCGTAACCGACGGGAAAATTCCCGAACCCATGTGGAACCAGCCCAAGACCCAAGAACCTGCCTGCGACATGTGCCATGGGTATCCGCCTTCGTCGTCGCCGCACAGCAGTCAAACAACGAATTGCAACGCGTGTCACCCCGACACGGTGCTCCCCGACGGCACCATCAATCTGGCGACGGATGCCCATATCGACGGACACGTCGAAGCCTCGGGCGTTGCGTGCACCGCCTGTCACGGTAGCGTCAACAATGAAGCGCCGCCGGTGGATCTTTCGGGCAATACCCAGACGACCGCTCCCGGCGTCGGCGCTCACCAAATCCATTTGGGTGCGTCAACCTGGCGCAAGCAAATCGTCTGCACCGACTGCCACATCGTGCCGACAAATCTGAACGATCATCCACGATATAACAACGGCGCGCGATTACCCGCGCAATTGACCTGGGGAGCGTTGGCAATCACCGACGGCGCCAGTCCCTCCTTTGACACCAACACCCTCCAGTGCAGCAATGTCTACTGTCACGGTTCGACCCTCTCCGGCACCGGCACCAATCGCTCGCCCCAATGGAACGCCTTGACGCCGACGGGGACGCCCTGTGGCTCCTGCCATGCGATTCCGCCGAATGCCAACCACACGGAAAGCACCCAATGTTCCGACTGCCACCCCAACATCCTTCCAGACGGAACTTTCATAAATCCCGCCGACCATATTGATGGAATTATTGAAGTGGACGACAACTAGGTAGGGGCGGTTCGCGAATCATGGTGAAAAATATTCGAATCGTCGCGGTAGGGGCAGGGCTTGCCCTGCCCTATCGACGCCTATCAGCGCGCTGTACCCATGAAATTCACCACTACCCGTCCGAATTCCTCACCGCAGTCCTCCTGCAGGAAGTGACCCCCGCCCTTGATCACGGTGTGCGGCTGTCCCTGGGCCCCCTTGACCAATTTCTGGAAGACCCTTTCCCCTCCCTTGGTGATGGGGTCGCCATCACTGAAAGCGGTGAGGAAGGGCTGGTCAAATGCCTTGAGCGCCTCCCACGCCGTGCGGTTGGCGGGCGCGGCAGGGTCGTCCGGCGCCGCGGGGACCAGGGACGGAAAAATACGGGCCCCCTCCTTGTAGGTCTCGTCCGGGAAGGGGGCGTCATAGGCCGCGGCCACCCCGGGCTCCAAGGGCTTTGCGCATCCGGCCTGCACGATGGCGCCCACTGAGAACACCGGGCTTTCCTGTGAGAACGAACGCCACGCGAAAAAGGCCTCGGGCATGGCCTGGTCTCCCGTGGGTAGCCCCGTGTTGGCGGTCACCACCCGGCTGAACCGCCCGGGCGTGTTCGCCACCAGGCGCAGCCCGATCAGGCCGCCCCAATCCTGGCACACCAGCGTGATGCCGGAGAGGCCGGCCCGATCGACGAACGATTGCATCCAGTCCACGTGGCGCTGGTAGGTGTAGTCCGTCCGCCGGGCAGGCTTATCCGAACGACCGAATCCCACCAGGTCGGGCGCCAGCGCCCGGTATCCGGCGGCGGCGATGACCGGGATCATCTTCCGGTAGAGGTAGGACCACGAGGGCTCCCCGTGCATGAGGAGCACGGGCGCGCCGTTACGGGGGCCTTCATCGAGGTAGTGGACCCTCAGGCTGCCGCCTTCTCCATCCGGCACATCAAGGTAGTGCGGAGCGTAGGAGAATCCGGGCAGGTCTCGAAACCGTTCATCGGGCGTACGCAGCACCAGCATAACATGCCTCCACGTGTTCTAGCCGACCGGCATCACCACAATGACGTATTCTAACCTGCCACCCCAACCTCGATGCAAACATAAATTTCATCAATCCCGCTACCCATTCGGATCATTCTTGTAGGGGCAGGGCTTGCCCTGCCCTTATTACAGCGCCGGCGCATTCTGGATCCCCGCTTTCGCGGGGATGACGAAAACGCCATATTAGTCATTCCCGCGTAGGCGGGAATCCAGTAGGGGCAGGGCTTGCCCTGCCCTCATCGGTGCCTAATCAGGGCGCAGCAAGCAGCGCCCCTACCAGCTACGGTACAAATTCAGAGGCTTCCGCTTCCGGAAGATTTTCGGCGCAGGCAAGGTCTGGTAGTTCCTGTTGCAAACAAATCGCGTGAGCTTCGTCCAGTCTTCTTATTTCGATTATCACAAAGATTGCGGTGAGGATCGCCGCGGTGAGGTCTGAAATAGGTACCGACACCCAAATGCCGTCCAGATTAAAAAACGGCGGTAATATAATAAGCATGGGAATAAGAATAATAACCTGACGAAGCATATTCATCAGCAAGGATTTTACGGCTTTGCCTATAGCCAAAAAGAAATGTGAGCTAACAATCTGGAATCCTATTACCGGCAACATCAACGTATAGATTCTTATGCCGTGGGTTCCTATGGCCACAATCTCAGGGTCACTGGTGAACATCTGAATAAAAAAATGCGGGATTGATTGCATCAGAACAAATACCGTAACGGCATGAATCGTCGCAACAACTATCGCTGCCGTGTATGTTTTTTTTACCCGTTGGTATAACCGCGCTCCGTAATTGTATCCGATAATCGGCTGCGCGCCCTGACTTATGCCGATGAGAGGCATTACCATAAATATGGTGGTGCCGAACATGGCGTTCATTGCCCCTATTGCCGCATCGCCTCCGTATTGCACAAGTCTTCTGTTCAGTACCGCCATAACCAGACCGCCCGCAATCTGCATGGCAAACGGCGACATGCCGATGGAAAATATCCCCACGATAATTTCTTTTTTAACGCCATGTTTTTTAGGCGCAGCTTCAACATACTTTTTTTGCTGCGCAAAAAACTCACTACCCATAGTGCGGATACTCCCTGCGCAATAAGCGTAGCCAAAGCGGAACCGGCAACCCCCCATTTGAGCACTTTTATAAACAGAATTAAGAGCGCTATGTTGATACCGGCGTTTAATATCATGGTAAGCATGGAAAGACGCGGATTGCCTTCAGCGGCTATGACGCCGTTAAGCCCGAATCCCACAAATTGGAAAACCGCGGCCAGAAGAATGATGCTGATAAACTGTTTGGCATACGGCAAAATCTCTGCACTCGCGCCGAAGAGATACAGGAGGTCGTCTAAAAAGAAAAGGCAGACGGAGGTCAACACAAACGAGAAAATCAACTGGAGACTAAAGGCGTTGCCGAGTATCTGTTCGGCCTCATTTTTTTTCTGCTTACCGAGGTTAATGGATACCCGAGCAGTCGTTCCGATGCCGATAAGCATGCCGAAAGCCATCAAAACAAGCGCGATGGGGAACGTAATACCCACGCCGGCGAAGGCTTCTTTTCCGACAAACTGTCCAACGAATACGCGGTCAATCAAGGCATAAAACGAATTAACCAACGCCCCGATAATTGCGGGTAATGAGAATCTAAACAACAGCTTGTTTATATTTTCTTCGCCGAGTCGCTTCGCGGTGCTGTACATAATATGAAAGCTCTCACCTCAAACAATTACAGTAAGGTAAATGCGGCAATTGATCAATAGATCTATTCTGTCGTCGAAATTATGCGGATCACCGTGATTCGTCGACATGGTTCGAATCGTCATTGTAGGGGCGGGTTTCAAACCTGCCCTTCTATCGTCGACATGGTTCGAATCGTCATTGTAGGGGCGGGTTTCAAACCTGCCCCCTCTCGTCGTATTGTAGTGCCAAATGAAATACAATCCTGATAAACGCCACCGTCGATCGATCCGCCTGCGCGGTTACAATTACGCCCAGGCCGGGGCGTATTTCGTCACCGTCTGTACGCGGGGTCGCGAATGCCTGTTCGGCAACGTGGTTGATGGGGAAATGCGGTTGAACGATGCGGGCCAGATCATTGCGCACACATGGGCCGCATTGCCACAACGTTTTTCATCTATAACGGTGGACGAATCCGTCGTCATGCCAAATCATTTTCACGGCATAATCGTCGTTATGGGGGTGGTAGGGGCAGGGCTTGCCCTGCCCTCATTCCCGCCCGTGCGCACGAAATCGACGCATAATAAGGGCGCAGCAAGCAGCGCCCCTACATTAGGCGATGCGATACGTGCATTCAAATCGATTTCGGCAATTGCGGCAAACCGCGTCCTAGGGCGAACAGGACGTTCCCTGTGGCAACGCAATTACCACGAACACATCATCAGGGACGACAATTCCCTGTATACCATTCGGCAATACATTACCGACAACCCCCTGCGCTGGGCGTTTGATCGGGAAAATCCTGATGCGGTTGAACAGGATTCGTTAGATGAATGGGTGTAATGGGGCACGGGCGGTTTGCGAATCATTGGGGAAAACGTTCGGATTGTCGTTGTAGGGGTGATTCATCAGGCGCCCGTTAGCGAGCGTAGCGAGCTTTACGGGCGCCTGCGCCCCTACCAGCAAAATCAGCACCTAACCCTAAAGGATAAGAGATTGTCCTGAGGATATGAGCTTGTAATCCTCACTTCGTTCGTCAACAATCTCATATACGCAACGCTTCGCTTGCTACAATCTCTAAGAATCGGAAATTCCGTTGACCTGTCACACTTGCATAGTATGATTCGAAAAATTCCTTTGGGCAGGTTATCGAACACTTGTTGGTGAGTTTGAACCTGTTTCACTGAGAACCCAAGTAAAGATCTTTGAAGTGCCAAAATGGAACTTCAAATCTTGAAGTCGCAATTTGCGACATCAAACAACAATAAATGGGGAGCATAAGATGAACGATAGCACTGCCTTGGTTCCAGCAGAAAGGATCGAGCTGTCCATTTTGTTGATTCGAGGCCACAAGGTCATTATCGATGCAGATCTGGCCTTATTGTACGGGGTAGAGACACGCGCTCTGGTCCAGGCTGTCAAGCGGAACACTGAGCGGTTCCCTGAAGACTTCATGTTTCGGCTCACCGTCAAGGAAGCTCAACATTCAAGATCACAATCTGTGATCTTGAACGCCGAACATACCGGAATAATTGATAATTCAAGATCACAATCTGTGATCTTGAAACAAGGTAAGAACATCAAGCACCTGCCCTACGCCTTTACCGAGCAGGGTGTAGCCATGCTGTCGAGCGTGCTGCGCAGCCCAAGAGCAGTACAGGTGAATATCGAGATCATGCGTGCCTTCGTGCGGCTGCGCGAGATGATGTCGCACCACAAAGGCCTGGCAGTTAAGCTCGCCGAGTTGGAACATAAGGTCTCAGGCCATGACCAGAGCATCGAAGATATCTTCGATGCCATCCGGCAACTGATGGCGGAGCCGGAGACGAAGAAAAGGCGAATCGGGTTTGGGGCGAAAGACGAATAGCCAGGGCCGATTCGCAAATCATTGGGAAAAACATTCGGATTGCCGTTGTAAGGGCGTGAATCCTAAATCTATACGAGAAGAACAAGGGTGAAATAGCCAAGTTGACACGATCACAATATGCCATCCATGCAGTGGATCTTATTTTCCGACGGCCCTTGTTTTTAGCTACAGATTTTACTGTCAACAAAGAGATTCCAGAACCAACAGCCAGACGAATCCTAGATGTACTCAGAAAAAATGGAATACTAAGAGTTATAAAGAAATCGGCGGGACGCCAACCGGCAATGCTCTGTTTTGGGGAGTTGGTAAATATTACCGAGGGTCGAAAAATGTTTTGAGTTGCATGGATGAGCGACAACTTGTCTTGTCGCTCACTTTTGTGTCAGAAGTGAGCGACAAATGTTTTTGATGCTAATAAGTGAGCCACAAAAATAGTCTTTGCATAATAGTGAGTTATACAGGCTGTAGGTTATTCCTCAACATTGCAATCCGGCAACTCATGGCGGAGCCGGAATCGAAAAAACGGCGAATCGGGTTTGGGGCGAAAGATTAATAGGTAGGGGCGGGTTTGAAACCCGCCCTCACATCGTCGACATGGTTCGGATTGTCGTTATATGGGCACAGGCGCCCGTAAGCGAGCAAGCTCGCTAACGGGCGCCTTCAAACCTGCCCCTACCCAAGAAATGCCTGGAATCGTCGATACCATTCACGATACCATCTCCTCAATGGCACACAGAAGGAAAATGAAGAGATATTCACATTCCAAGCTCAGTGTCTTCGAAACATGTCCGTATCGTTATAAGCTCCAGTACATTGACAAGATCAAAGTCAAAGAGGTCACGGGGATCGAGTCGTTCGTCGGTACCCTTGTTCACGAAACCCTGGAGCGGCTTTACAAATTGGTACGCTCGTGCAAGATCCTGACACTCGAAGAAACCCTTGATGATTATTCCAATCGCTGGCGCACGCAGTGGCATGACGACATCCAGATCCTGAATCCGGACTTGTCGCCGGACAACTACAAGGAAATCGGCCGAATTTGTATCCAGCAGTTCTATAAGCGCCACCACCCGTTTGACCAGGGCATCATCCTGGGGTTGGAAAAGCCCATATCCTTGCCTTTGGATGACGAACACCACATCACCGGCTACATCGATCGCCTCATGCGCCTGGAGGATCATGTTTTTGAGATCCACGATTATAAGACCGGCAAATATTTACCTACCCAAGCTAAAGCCGATGCCGACCGGCAGCTTGGCCTGTACGAACTGGCAGTGCGTCATGAGTTCCCCAATGCCAAAGAAGTGAAGCTGGTTTGGCATTACCTGCAGTCAGACACCCGTCTTGAATCGGTGCGCTCCGATGCCGAACGTGATGCCTTGCGCCAAGAAACGCTTCGGCTGATTCAGAAAATCGAATCTACCGAGGAATTCCGGAGCAACGAAAGCAAACTTTGCGACTGGTGCAGCTATGTTGATATTTGTCCGGCCAAAGGTCATCGTTTGAAAGTTGATTCCCTCCCAGTCAACCGATTTCTCAAAGAGCCCGGCGTGAAGCTGGTCAACCGACTAGCAGAGCTATCGGAAAAGAAGAAAAAGCTTTCTGACGAGATCAGGTCGGAAATGGAAGAACTAGAACAGGCGCTCATCGCCTATGCTGACCAACACCAGGTCGAGGTCATTGTCGGTAGTGACAAAGAAGCGACCATCTGGAGAAAAACCAGCTACAAATTTCCGCCAAAAAATGACGAACGGCGAGAAGATCTTGAACAATTCATTAAGAAGGCTGGCAAGTGGGAAGAAGTTTCAGATCTCAGCATGCATAATCTAGAGGAGAAGGTTGAAGAAGCACAGTGGCCGAAGGAGCTGGTGAAAACGATCAAAGGATTTCAAAAAGAAGAGAAGCAGGTTTTTGTGAAGCTGAGAAAGCGGAAAGATGTGGATGGGGAGACTTGAGCATGGGAACCTAATATTGCCCCAATTTAGCAAGCTTTTTGTGAGAGAGTTTTGTCGCGAAATTGCTCCTGCTTAAACTGTGCCGGTGATTGTTATCCAAATGTCGAATACAGGTAGTTGTTGTAGCAATGTTCACTACCGTCTCGCTCTGAACCTAACGGTTGTACCACGCATCAAGTTCCTTCTTGAGGTTGTCCCTAAGTTCAATAGGGTTGTCATACTCGATGTATCGGTACGGCGCCAAATCAAAGTGGACTTTGTTTGGTGGGTCGGACTTTTGACCTGCTGGCGTTTTTCCAGCCTTTTTATGGAACGTCAGGAAGAATGGAATGCCTTTGGCTTTAGCGTAGCCGATTTCGCAGTACACGTTTTGCTTCTCGTCGGTCAGGTCAGCGATTACCAAGCGGCTTTGGTCGATTTCATGGAAGACCCGTGCGGGAATTTCGTAGCTGTCACCCTCCTGCTTGTCTATGCGGATCGGTGACAGCTGGGTGTTCGGGTGATCGGTATTGAACTTGTCGATGGCCTCTCCTATGGCTTTGTGCACACTATCGAGTGTTCTATTCTCTCGGAAAGACATGACGATGAAGACCTGGCCGGCCTTTTTATCGAAATCTCGCTTGAAGATGGTCCAGAGGAAGGATGGATCAGCCGGTCTGGGCATATCTGCGCCGCCGACACGATCGAACCAGTACGCAAAGTCGCGCAACCAGCTTTCAGTGCGACGGAGACGTTCGACCTCAGTGTTTGCACCCTTGCCAGGGTCCACCTTCGAGTGACGAGTATAAACCTCCGCAGCGATTGGTAGAAATGCATATGAGTACACGAACCGTTGGTGTTGATCACGCAGTTTCACGGCGAGTTCGCACAATGGGCCAAAGATTTGCTTCGCTTCGGTCTCCATATCCTGTTGGCTTGTCTTCGAGATACCACCGGGCCGGAGCATTACTTCGGCAGCTGAATGGAGCCGTGTGAGGGGGGTATCCCCCATTGCGGAGTAAAACCCCTGCGGCCAGTCCTTCACTTTTCCATGTATCCAGCGGGTCAGGTAAACTTGAGGGTCCTCAACAAACCGTTCGGCAGAACCCCCGTCATCACGCATGAGGACCGAAAGGCTGTGTTCCGAAGCGATAGGCAGAGCCTTGCTATTGATCAGGTTGAAGAGCATGGCTTCAGCCAGTTCGTCATCTTCCGGCCGGTCTGAGTCCAGGACCACGAAGCAAAAGGGAGCTTTGCTGAAGTCCCTGAAGGAAGCAGACGTTTTCTGTTCTTCAAAAAGGCGCTTGGCAGCCTCTAAACGGTGATTGCCATCAATCCGGTGAATCCGGGTGAACCCGTCTTTGCGAAGCTCCTTGAGCTTCACGGTGACCCAGTACGCCCTGTCCTGCCGAGATGCCCTCCTCTTGGCGTACGGCACTACGGGATCAGCCGAACCCCTGCTTCTTAGACTTAGGACGATCTCGGGGAAGAAACGATAGCGGCCCTTGCTCAAGAATCGCTTTATATCCTCGACATGCTGCTCGTCCAGTTGCCGTTGATATCCGGTACCCTGGCTGTCCTTGTCCCCTTGGTATTTCATCGCGACGGAAACGTCTGCGAGATCACGCAGGTCGGCAAAACCTCGAATGATCTTGAATATCCCAAGAACATTTTCCTGAAGCAGACCTTCGAACGAGATCTGCTGTCTCCCGCGACTCATGGTGCCCCCACTTTCTTCGTGCCCAGGATCATAGCTTCCATGTCTTCTTTGGCCGCGTCGGCGCGGCCTTTAGCCTCAGCTTTCAGTTTGGCGATTTCTTCCCGCCGTTTGGCTACCTTCTCTACTATTTGTTGCTGGGTCGGTAAAGTAGGCAAAGGGATGGGGAATGCCTCCAACTCCTCTGAGTTGATACTCTGGACGGTTGTACTCCACTTCACGAGCTTAAGCAGATCAGCCTGTCGGCATTGTAGATAGGTAGCAAGAAAAGAGGGAAGTAAAACAGCCCTGTCTTTCACGACAAAGGCACGCATGTCCTGATTGATGGAAACTGGCAGGTCAGCGAGAGCCACAGGGACCGTTCTTTGCAGAATGCCGCTACGCATCACTACCAAAATAGAATTGGCAGGAACAAGAGGTGCCATCCTCTTTTGAATAGCCTCTTCGGTAATGTAATCCATGCTGTCAATGATAATGTCAGTCTTCATGTCCTTAGGCGAAACCCAAGGGACACTTCCGCCCCAAAAATGCGAATCCCCTTTTGAGGGCGTGCTACCGCTCACGCCTTTTGCCAACAACGATAAAGGCTTGGTGTAATACTTTCCTTTATTTGCTTCACTCAAACCGAGTGCTTTGCGTGTTAGGAATTCGACGCTCCATCTCTCCGCAAGATGCCATGGCATCGTGAAACACTTGGGGCGACGCGAGAATAGGCGATTCTCGATGCCCAAGTCGGTCAGAAAGCGGGCTTCGATGTCGCGTTCGAGCTGTTCGATTTTCGCGGCCGTTGACACCGCTACCGTCTGCGCCGCTTCCCACGCTGTCACGATCTTCTTTTGCACTGGAAGCGAGGGAAGGGGTATCTGAATCTTGAGCAAAGCATCTTCGCTTATTTCGCCCTTCATCGCCCCGCCTGTTGCCGCCAGGAATTGCACCTTGCCGAAAGTGGAGCGCATCGCCAAATGCGCATACTTGGCGTCAATTCTCTTTGAGTTCGGCGTTAGCACACGATAATGGATTGTGACACTTACCTTGCCTTGGCCCGGCTCCACCAGACCAATTGAACCTTGGCGGGCGCGAATCTTGGAGACCACAATATCACCCGGCTCGGCAATCCATTGGTCCATCTTCGTTTTCTGGCGTTCGCCTGCGAAGATCTCGCCGTCAAAACTCACGCGGTCTAACATGCGTACAGCCCCGGACGAAAACTCTTGCTCCGTAGCCAACTGTCGTCGAATCGTCATCACGTCGCCCGTGGTCGCAAGCGGATAGGCGCATTTCATGCGGTGGCGCTGGAAGTTCGATAGGTAGTCCCAGCGCTCAAGCTCGCGCCAAGGCACTACCAGCCACGCATGGGCCGACGTCATGCCTCACCCCCAACCGAAGCGAAGGCCTTGGGATGATCCAGGAACCGCCGGTAAAGCTCAAGGCAGGTGTCTTCGGGCTTTATCCCATTGGGCGGGTTGGCGTTTGGGTATAGTTCGTTGGCGTCAGACTCGCCCGTGGCGGTTATGCCAACTTTCTCTGCTTGGTATAGGAAGATCGGGTAGTCGAAGTGCTCTTTCAAGAGCGCCCAGGCTTCGCGAGCCTTTGTCTCTTCCATTCTTCTCTGATAGTTGGCCAGTTCACGTTGGGCGGCGTTGCGGGCGTCAGCGTCCTTGGCTATTTTGGCCGCTTTGATAGTCCCTTCTAGTCGGCCCGTTTCTATCGCGATTTCGTCAGCGTACTTATCTTCGACTTTCAACTTGGCCGCCTCGCGCTTGGTCGCGAAGTCGGCCGCCTCCTTCAGTTTAAACTTTTTCAGGAAGAGTAGTGACGCCTTTACCGATGCACCGGACGAATAGAAGGTCTCTTGAGGCAGACTGACCACCGCCACAACTCGGGAGCTGTTCTCGCAGAACTCGCGCACATACGCCAGTGACGGGTTGTTGAACACGCCTTCGGGCAGCACGATGCCCATCCGCCCACCAGGTTTCAGGAGCGCTAGGCAACGCTCGATGAAGAGAAGTTCGGTTTTGATCTTGCCTACAGCGTTGCCTTTGGTCTTTGGCAGCTCGAATAGGCTCGCGATAGGTTTGTCCTTGGCGGCTCGGACCCGGGTCAGGGCTTCTTTGTATGGTGTACCATAGATGCGCGCGTACTCGCGTTCGATCTCATCCGGCAGTGTGACCTGTTCTTCTAGGATCTTGTCGGACGGCTCAACATTGGCGCCAAAGGGCGGATTGGTCAGAACGATGTCGAAGCGACCTTCGAAGATGCCGTTTACATTGAGGAAACCGTCATGATGATGGACGCCACCGTGGCCGTCGCCGTGCATGATCATGTTCATTTTGCTGGTGCGGGCCATACGGTCGTTGGCGTCGGTGCCATAGATGCAACGGTTAGCGAGGCTCCAGAGCCGAGATCCTTCACGGTTATGATCGAGCGTGGCTTGGATCTCGGCGAACTTTTCGCGGAGTATCGTGGCCTTTGAGTCTGCAGACAACTTCTTGTCGGCTTCGATTTTGGTTTTGTATTTTTGGTACTGCCGGTCAGCATCGGCCAGTATCTGCTGGCGCACGATCTCGAAGAAGCGGATCAGGAAACCACCTGAACCACTGGCGGGGTCGCAGATAATCTCGCCTTCCTTTGGGTCGAGCATACGCACCATGAACTCGACAATGGGGCGCGGGGTGAAGAACTGGCCAATCTCGCCACGGAATGTCTTGCCCAGGAAGCGTTCAAATGCGATTCCCTTGATATCCTCACTGGTATCGGAGAGGTTATACTTCTCAAGTAGACGTACAATCTCAATGCCAGTCGCGGGTTTCAGGTTCAGTTTCTCGTCGGGTTCAAAGATGCGGTCCGCTTGGTAGTGCGCCTTTGTTTTTTGGAATAGGTCTTCCAACGGATTGTCGCCAAGTTGTTCCTCAAGGTACGAGACGCTGAAAAGGTTCTGCCGCTTCAGCTTTGCCTTGAGTTCGCGCTCCACGTACACTTTAATAAAAAGAATTTTGGCGATTTCATCGAACGCGGCGACGGGGTCACGCTTCTCCCGGTTACGGATAACGTTGTGACATTGGTGGAGCAGATCAGCAAACTCATCCTCTTTGAAGACCTTCAGGCGCTCGATCAGTTCCTTGATCTCTTTATCGGAGGCATCTGCGTGGGGAATACCTTCAATCTCCTCAACATGCTTCGGCATCTTGTCGTGCAGAACGCGCCAGTAGTGTGTTTGGCGGTTATTGTGGGTGACGAAGAACGGGGCATTGGTAAGGCGGGCGTAGTTCTCGCCCTGAGCGTAGACCGCGCGGTCGATGGCGACGTTGTCGGCCTTGCATTCCACGACAATCAGCGGGGAGTTTTGAGCGGCCTTGTCCTCTGGGGTGCGCCAGATGATGAAGTCGGCGCGAGCTTTGGCCGATCCCCTGCCGGTAACTTCTATTTCTTCGGCCATGTGATCATGTGTGAACCCGTATTCCTCCACGAGCACCTTTAGATACTGTTGTCGCACCATCTCTTCCGGTGTGAGCGATACCCACTTCTGTCGAAGAGGGCTAAATATCTCGTTGCCCCGGATCTGGAGTTGGTCCGGTTTGGCATAGGGCTGTGGTTCCAGTTTCTTCCCGGCCATAAGGCCTCCTTCTAATCGTTTTCAAGTTCCTGAAGCCGACCGGAGTCGGCATAGCTGTAATGTTCGGACTCGCCGACAATCACATGATCGAGCAGGATCATCTGGACGAGTTTGCACGCCTTCAACAAAGCTCGCGTTGTCTCGTCGTCGCCTGCCGATGGTTCAGGATTGCCGGAGGGGTGATTGTGGACCAGAACTATGGCGGCGGCAGAGATGTGGAGTGCCTCTTCAATTACGCGGCGGACATACACTGTCGCTTGGGTAGGCGTCCCTTCGGTAATATCTTTCGCCCCAAGACGCTGGTTCTGGCCGTTCAAAAAGACGGCAGCAACAATCTCCTGGCGTTTGCCGGTAAAACGTGGGCGGAAGTGGTTGGCGATTGCTCGCGAAGACTCGAACACAGGGGCTGTCAGTTTGCCAGCGCACACCTTCTTGCCAAGTTCAAAGGCGGCTTTGATCTGGGCGACTTTCGCGGGTCCGAGGCCGGGCACTTTTAGAAGGTCCTGGACGTGGGCGCGATCGAGTCCAAGGAGACCATGAAAGTCTTTCAAAAGAGTACGCGCAAAGTCCGAGGCGTTCTGTCCCGGCATACCTTCCTTGAACGTGCCTTGTCCCACACGGAGGATGATGGCGAGCAACTCCGCTTCGGTGAGATTGTCCGCTCCCTCAGACAACAACCGTTCCCGCGGCCGCTCCTCTTTCGGCCAGTTCTTGATTCGGTTCGATTTCATGGCGTCTTTACTATGCGCTTGCTCTGGTAACCAATGCCGCTGTGCGCTACGATCAATGCCCTGGTCTTATCTATCTCGGCGGCGATGAGCTTCTCGTCCGGCAACGCCGTGAGGTACTCGCGCACGAGCAGCTTGTTCGGCAGGTTGTCTGTCGCGTAGCGGACGAGCGACTCTCCCTTGGCGGCGCAGAGGATAATCCCAACCGGCGGGTTTTCTCCGGGCTTAGTCCAGTTGTCGAGAGCATAGTTGAGGTACAGGTGCATCTGGCCGGCGTCGGCATGCGTGAATTTCCCGAGCTTCAGGTCGATGATCACCAAACAACGCAGACGCCGGTGGAAGAACAGCAGATCCACCCGATACCACTCGTCGTCAATGCGCAGCCGGCGCTGTCGGCCGATAAAAGCGAAATCGTCGCCTAACTCCAGAAGAAAGTGCTCGAGGTGACGGATGAGCGCCTCCTCAAGGTCGCTCTCGGAGTACTCATCCTTGAGGCCGAGGAACTCTAGCACGAAGGGATCTTTCACCTCATCCTCGGGAGTAACGGCGTCCTCGGGGTTCGCGACCTGGCCCTTTTTCAACATTGCCGCCTTGTTCCGCGAGAGCGCCGTCCGTTCATAGAATTGACTGTCGATCTGTCGGCTCAGTTGGCGCACAGTCCAACCGCCACGAAGAGCTTCTTCCTCGTAGAATCTACGCGCTTCAGACTTCTCGACGGCGATGAGCCGAACGTAGTGAGACCAGGGCAAGGGAAGCGCCTTCGCCGTATCTCTTAGGTCCAGCTCCTGTCTACAAGACATCGATTTTTCAGACAGCGTCTGAAAAATTTGATCGGGAGGCCAAAGTAGATAGAAGCGCTTCATCTGGCTGAGGTTAACCGCACCGAAGCCTCTACCGAAGCGGGCGGTAAGATCCTGCGACAACCGTGCGATCAGTTCTTCACCGTATCCCGCCCGAGTCCGACCACCTTGCTCTTCCTCGACGATGCGACGACCCACAGCCCAATAGGTGGCTGTCATGACTGAGTTCACAGCGCGAGCAGACTTGCGACGTGCTTCTTCAAGCAAGTTGATTACATCGGAAAGGGTGGCATCATAGGTATCTTTTAACGATAGGAGGCATCTAATGAAAATCCTCTCAACGTATTCCTAATACTACCCAGCGTGATTGCAAAGAAACCGACCGGTTCGATGACAATGCTAAAAACCCCTCAGATTGGCAAGAAGATTGTCACTCACCGACGTGCAAAGCCTTGATTCGGAGATCCTGGTTGAACTGAAATACTCCCCTACCGACAATTTTCTCCATACAGACGGATACGGAGAGTTAGAACATTGTTACCCGTAAAAAGAGGTTGCTGAGAAGCTAATTACCGAACAAAAAATGTTACGCAAAAGCAGAAGAGGCGGGTACCTGC
Organism: uncultured delta proteobacterium; assembly: GCA_963754925.1. Lineage (GTDB taxonomy): Bacteria > Myxococcota > B64-G9 > B64-G9 > B64-G9 > CAVWHX01. The sequence continues at coordinate 102,061 of CAVWHX010000001.1, read as the reverse complement.
GCCGGTTTTGAAATCAATCAGCTCGCTACGGGCAACGGTCGAAGGCGGGCGATCGCGGCAGCCCCACGACCTTGCATTGCGTGCCATAGATCCCAGTCCATTTGAAGACCGAGCCAAAAGTCCGCGGGCATTCCGAGGACACGCTCGAGGCGCAGCGCGGTATCAGGCGTGATGGTGCGCTTTCCATGTATGATCTCATTGAGTCGAGGGAAGGAGATTCCCATCCGGATGGCAAACATGGATTGGCTCACCCCCAGCGGACGCAAAAACTCCTCCAAAAGCATTTCTCCCGGACAAGTCGGCGGACGTCGACGTGGCAAGCGACGCCCCCTTTCGCGGGATTTTCCCCGCCGAGCAAAACGAGTTCGGCTCTTAGTGATAATCTGTGATCTCGACGTCATAGGCATCTCCTGCTTTCCAATAGAAACAAATGCGGAAACTGATCGTTGATGCGGATACTATGCTGACCCTGCCGATCTCCTCGGAGCCGCTCCAGCCGATTACCGGGGGGAACTGCCAAATCGAGGAGATTGCGCACTCGATTGAGCTGGTCCAACTTCCGCTGTGCGACCGCCCACACGGATCTCGGACAGACCCGCCGTCCGGCCGCCGTATCGGCACCATCAAAGATGTCCTCCGACCCACGGTTCCGGAATGAGCGTATCACGAACCATATTATAATGACCTCTATTATAGCTGTCAATTACCACAATTTCCAGCAAGGTGATTTTCGGTTTGTCCACCTCAGACAAACTCCAAAATAGGTACAAAGGGGTTTAATTGTGCAGACGCCGTCTGCACGATCTGGTTGCCGAGAAGCTCATTACCGCATAAAAAATGTTACGTAAAAGCAAAGCAGAATGGGGGGGACATGCACATTGAAAACCCTTGACCCCAAGTTAATAGGTGGTTTATTCTTCATATCCGCTATCCGTATCCGTAAACATTTAGTGTGAGGAGCATTGAAATGAAAGCTACCTTGATTGGTTTTCCTGTAGTAATCGTCTTTGCCTTGTTCAATCCAGACGCTCGTGCCGAAGATGCCGCGAACTGCAAGGATCATCCGTTGTTCATCCGCATGCCGAATTATGAAATCTACGGCTGCCAAAATGCCGAGTTCGATGCCGTCGACTTCCCTAAGCCAAAACTCAAGGAGTGGAGCAAGCCGGAGGATTACGATTCTATTGAAGGCAAGGTGTACGTTGCTAGTTACAAGCTGAAGGAAGGCGCGACGGTGCCGAGTTCCCTCCAGATTGTTCGTAACTTCCAGAATGCGACAAAGGCGGCCGGAGGCACCGTGATGGGAGATTTCGTCAGTCCGCATTATCCGATGTTAACCCAGAGCATGAGTAAGTACATGGTGGAGTCGCCGGGAGGGACTTCCTATGACCGTTACACGACCTTGAAGCTGACCAAAGGCAGCAGCGAATATTGGGTCAATGTCGCCGCGAGCGAAAGTTATCAGGACTACAACGTATTTATCGTAGAACGCCAGACGATGAAGCAAGAGGTGAGCGTCAACGAGCTGGTGGACAAGCTCAACAAGGATGGCTTTATCACGTTGTACGTCAATTTCGATACGGGCAAGGCCACCATTCTGCCAGAGTCGGCCAAGACGCTCGACGAAGCCGCCAACGTTCTCAAGGCAGCGTCCAGCTTGAAGATCGAAGTGGCAGGACACACCGATAACGTTGGCAATGCCGATGCCAACCAGAAGCTTTCATTGGAACGTGCGAAATCGGTTAGTGCCGCGCTCGTGCAGCGCGGTATCGCCGCGAGTCGACTCACCGCCAAAGGATATGGCCAGACCTCGCCTGTCGCCGACAATCGCACCGAGGACGGCCGCGCCAAGAACCGGCGTGTCGAGCTTGTGAAAAAGTAATTGGCTCCTCGGCGACTACCTTCGATTAGTAGATTCGGGTTGAACTGAAATACTCCCCTACCCCGACAATTTTCTTCCTTAAAGAGGTTGCAGAAAAGCTTATTACCGCACAAAAAATGTTACGTAAAAGCAAAGCAAAATGGGTGGGGAGCTACCCGGCGCTGGCCCCCGCGACCTGGGCATATCGGGGGACCGCGTAGTAAGCCGTATCGGCCTCGTGCAGGTTCGCGATCTCGCGCAGCGTCTCGTCCGCAACCTCTTGAGTCACGATTCCCGCCCGGAGGGCGGCGGGAAGCCCCTCCCGCACCCCCGCCATGACGAGCGCTTTAGCCACATGGATGGGCACTATCGGCTGGACGAAGTGCGCGATAGTCGGTCGGAGCCCCGCCTCGACGATCATCGGAAAGAGCCGGTCGCCGACGTCGAGGTCGATCCCCGCCATCTTCCCGGCACGCAAAAAGAGATCGTTGACGCGATGGAAGACGTCGCAGCGAGGCAGCGTGTGGAGCGTACTGGTGGTTGGTTCCTCGAAGGCGAGCGTCCCCCCCGGGCACGAGAAGACCCGCAATACGTGCAACGACCGGTCTGGGCTCTAGCAGATGCATCAGAACGAGCCGGCAGCAGGCGAGGTCGAAGCGCTGCCCGGGTAGGTCCAACCCCTCCGCCTGCTCGCAGACGAAGGTCACGTTGTGGTGGCCGGCCTGGGAGCACCGCTCCCGGGCAATCTCGATCTGCTTTGGGCTCGCGTCCGCCGCGACAACACGGCCGGCCGGACCGACCCGCTCAGCAAGGAACGCAGTCATGTTGCCGCTTCCGCACCCAACCTCCAGGACCGAGATCCCTTCCCGCAGCCCGGCATTCACAAGGAATCGGCGGCTGTGCGGCCCGAAGATATTGTTCACCAGGTCCAGCCGCTCTGCGCCTTCCCGGCCAACCCCAAAGGAATAGTCGTTCATCGCTGCCTCCCAATTTTCGGCGATCGAATGTCCCCGGCAACGCGGCTCTTGTCAACTGCAACTGATACTCATTCTCTTCATGAGTCGGCTGGGAAATATGATGTATCTCCTGCTTTCCAATAGAAACAAACTCGAACCATCTCATGAATTATAGCGTGCCTGAAAGGCATGATAGGCGGTCAGTTTGGCCAGGGCGTTGACCGCCCGGGGAACACCCTCATACACAGGGATTCCCGCCGACAAAAGAATTTTTTCCAAAACGCGAACCCATTGCCGAATCTCCTGCCGGGGCTCATATTGCCGCCAGACCACCACCATGGGTTTGCCGCAGGCCCGTTTTCGTCCCTCTTCGGCCAGGTAGACCGCGACTTTTTCGATATGGGTGCCGCCTTCTTCCTCGCCGAACAGCCAGTCAAAGGGCACGGATACGATAATGTTGTCAATCTCATCGGTTTCGCCAAGCAGTTGCAGGATGTCCCCCATGACGGCGAACGTATGGAAGGCTATCGCCGCGTCTATCGGATTACGGATCATAGTACCGGCCGGAGGGATGAGCGTACGCAAGGCATTGATAAGCGTCGGTGAGAACGTCGGTAGCTCCAAGCCGGTCTTTGCGCAATTATCCGCCACGGAGACGCCCGCCCCGCCGCCAAATCCAAGAACGGTTGTTTTTCGTCCGCGGGTTTTTCCCAGGCAATGAAACGCCAGGGTCACCTCGGCCATCTCTTCAAGAGACTCGACCAGCACGGCGCCGGATTGCCGGAAAAAGGCCCGCCAGATTTTTTCCCCGCCCGCCAGCGCCCCGGTGTGCGAGGAGACCGCCCGGGCGCCTGATTCGGAAAGCCCGCCTTTAAAGATAATGATCGGTTTTCGGCGATTCGTTTCCGTAACCAAGTCCAGAAAACGCCGTCCGTCTTTAACGCCTTCCAGATACAGGGTGATGATTTTCGTCTCATCGTCGTGCGCCAGATAATCCAGGAAATCCGTGCTGTCCAGCGTCAGCGCATTGCCATAACTGAAGGCCTTGCTGAATTGGATTCCATAACGGCTTGAGGTGTAGTTGGTAAATTCCTGGGTATTGCCCCCGCTCTGGCTTATGAGCGACACCGGACCGCTTTCCGTGGACGCCGTGGTCCAGGTCAAAAGCCGCGTTTTCGGTACGTACAATCCCATGCAATTAGGACCGATAACGTGCAGGCCGCCCTCTCGGGCTATCGTTTCCATTTCCTCCTGAAGCCGAATGCCCTCCGCTTCACCCGATTCTTTGAAGCCCGAGGTGAAGATATGGACGGTCTTGTTGCCCGTGGCGATGCATTCCCGCAGCACATCGGGAACAAACGGCGCCGCCACGGTGACGATGACCAGATCCACCGGTTCGGGCAGGGCAGCCAAATTGGGATACGCCTTGATGCCGTCGATATCGGCGAGTTTGGGATTGACCGGATACAGCCGTCCCGCATAGCCGAAATTGCGCATGCAGCCGAACATGCCCGGAAAACCCTTTTCCCGGGGACGTTTCGCGCCGACCACGGCGACGGATTTGGCATGGACGGCAACATCCAGCGCCCGGCGAATTTCCCGTGCGCGCGCTTCGGTGTCTTTTTCCCGGTTGTCGCTTCCCCTGATCGCGGCAGTATGTTCCTCGAACACCACCAACGCGTCGACGGCTTGTACCTGTCCATCGGGCATGACGATAAGCGGGTTGATATCCACTTCCCGAATCTCCGGATGTTCAATGCCGAGCCGCGCTAGCCCCAACAGCACCTGGCGTAGCTGCGCCCGGTCGGCCGCTTTTTCGCCACGAAAATCGCCGAGCAACTTGGTGCTTTTGATGTCGTCAATCAGGGCGTCGGCACACGCGGCGCCGAAGGGCGCAATGCGAAAAGCCGCATCGGCCAGAGCCTCGGTAAAGACGCCGCCAAGGCCGAACATCACCATCGGGCCAAATTGGGCGTCCCGAATCAAACCGGCGACAAATTCGCGCTTGCCTTCTATCAGGGGTTGGACGAGGCATCCCTCCCAGTCTTTTGCGGCCGCTGCTTTGATCTGGCGGTAGGCCCGGCGAATTTCGGAAACCGAGCGCACATTCACTTTGACCAGTCCTCGTTCCGTTTTATGGGTAAGCCGCGCGCCGTGTCCTTTCAACACAACGGGAAAACCCATTTCCCGTGATTTGCACACCGCTTCGTCTTCACTGGTGACGACGGCTTCTTCCACCACGGGAACGCCGTATGCGCCCAATAATAGTTTGGATTCGGATTCCGTTAGGGTTACGCGTTGCTCTCTCTTAGCGCGGTCAATCAATGCAGCAACTCCCGACATATTCACGTTCTGTTTCTCCTGTTTGCTCTTCGGATGAGGTTAGTTGGGTACGCTCGTAAGCGAATCCACCATCAGACGTACCGCTAGACCCAGCGTTTTCTTTTTTAATCGGTGGCCCTTCTGTTCGTCGTGTTTAAAATCTTCCAGTTGAATCACGCCGACCACCAACCCCCAGATCACGTCCGCCATGGGATAGACATCCACCTTTTTGATCAACCCCAGCTCCATGCCCTTGGTCAGCAGACGGCGGCACACATCGAAGTTGATCCGGCCTCTACCATCCAAAGCAGCACGAATTTCCGGTCTCAGCTCGCTTATCAGGTCCTGTTGCTGAAATAATTGAACGATGCGAAACGTTTCCGGCAAGGATTCATATCCGTGATAGAAAGCGCGGAAGATGCCGGTAATCAGATCGGAGCCGTCTTTGATTTTGCCGGACAGAAGTTTCTCTTCGACGATTTCTAGCTGGCGCCGAATATCGTCGATCAACGGTTGCATGAGGCTCAACAACAGATCGTCCTTGGTTTTAAAGTATAGATAGATGGTGGGTTTGGTTATCTCGGCAGCCAAGGCGATTTCGTCCATGGTCGATTTAAGGTACCCTTTTGAAGAGAACACGTTTCTCGCGGCCGCAAGGATGCTCTGAATCCGCTGATTCTTTTCCCTTTCTCTTCTCTGACGGCAGACCGCTTTATGCGTATCCTGCTCCTGCACGGTCATCTTCCTCACCTTGGCTGAAGGGTTTAAGTTTACCATTGGTAAATAACATACCATTAGTAAATAAGCTTTTCAAGCAGTTTGTAGGTGCGGTTCGCGAACCGCCCCTCCGGCTCATTACCGCACAAAAATTTTACGTAAAAGCAAAGCAGCATGGGGGGAAGCCGGTCCGATTCTTGCGACTACTGGGGAAAGGGTATATGCTTCCTATCGTCGTGGGGGGGGTTATTCTATCCATATCCACTAACTACGTTATTCCGAGGTAGGGAGAAAGTACCTATGGCTTCGAAAAAATTCTTGTTTCTTTTCCTTCTGTTGACCGTTTCGGGCTGCGTGACGTCAGAGATTATGACGTATCAAGCCCATAACGATTTCGTCCTCAAGGACTCGTGGAAGGACTTCTTGAGCAAAAACCCCGCCCCCAAGGTCGTCCTGAGGGTTCCCGACTCGCCGAAGGACATCACCCAATCGGAAATGATGTCCTACAATTCTCTGTATAGTTACATCGAAAAAGGCCTGCTGGAGGCCAATTTCACGGTTCGGGACCGGTCGTTGTTAAAGGAAGTCCTGAGTCGCGCCGGCGGCGAGCTGAATTATGCGGACATCCGCAAAAAAATCGACACGGACTTTATCGTCGAGATCGTCAGCGTCAAGCTTGGAGCGTGGATGCTGGGAACCGTCTCCTCCCAGAGTGCCGATGCGCCCAATGGCGCCCGCACGCTACAACCCCAACATGACGTATTTGGGGCGATCCTGGAAGGGCGCGTCATCATGGTTTCCACGGGCGATGTGGTCGGCATGTTCACCATCAAGGAACTTCACCCCCATCCCGAGGTGTGGTTCGCGGCTGAGACTGACGCCGCGGGCCAGCCCATCAAAATCGCCAGCGATAATTTGAGCGATTCGGACATCGAATACCTGCGGACTAATATCACCAGAAAACTGGTTGATTTCCTGAAGGGACTGCCCGTGCCGGATTCCCTGGTGACCTCGTCCGGATATGCCGGCGGCTCGGGGGGAGGCGGAGGATTGTTCTCCGGGTCGCGGAAGATGTCGAAGTAGGGATCACCTGAGCGGCGAGCGTATAACCTTACAAAACTGCTAACGAAACGGTGAGAAGGTGGGCGACCATGGATAAGAAGGTAAAAGGCCCAGTATTTATTGAGTTGGTAAAAATGATCAAAAAGGACAAGAGCGGCGTTTATGATACGTATCTGACCAAGAAAGACCGTGAAATCATCAGCCAAAAATTGTTGCCCAGCACGTGGTATCCCTATGAAATTTACAAACGCTGCCTCCAAGCTGTTTTTGAGGTCGTCGCAAAAAATGATCTTGAAGTCGCCAAGGAATGGGGTCGAGCAGCTTGCCAAACAGTAATGACCGGCATTTATGCGAATGTCGTGAAAAACTGCGATCCGTTTTCCTTCATCAAGAAATACCAGACTACCTATCGTAACATTTACGATTTCGGCAAGACCGAGGTAGTTGCGGAGGGAGAAAACCAAGCGGTATACACATTGTCTGATTTCGATGCGCAGTTTGCTCTTGGCTACTATCCTATCCAGGGATGGCTAGAACGCGGCCTGGAACTATGCGGCGCTAAAAATGTTAAATCCGAGTTCGTTACCAAAAGTTGGGAAGGCCAGCCCGCTACCTCGATTCGCTTCAGTTGGACCTAGCAGAACTACGCACACGCTTGACCCCTACCTCATGCTGCACGAAGGGGTTTAATTTTTTTTATAGCCTTTCGATAGCTCTTCTTGGCCTGCCACAGATCATAGGACCGCTGGGCGTTTATCCAGAATTCCGGGGTATTGCCAAACAATCGGGAAAGCCGCAAGGCCATTGCTGGGCTCACTGCCCGCCGCTCCCGCAGAAGCTCATTGATAGTCTGGCGAGAAACGCTAAGCGATTCAGCCAACGTAGCGGTCGAAAGACCATAGTCAGGCAGAAAGTCTTCACGGAGCATTTCTCCCGGATGAGTGGGAGGTATTTCACGGGTTTCCTTACGTTCGATACTCATAGGTTTCTCCCTAGTGGTAATCTGAAATTTCAACGTCATACGCATCACCATCTGCAAAGCGAAAACAAATTCTCCATTGGTCATTGATCGAAATCGCGTACTGACCTTCCCGATCTCCTTTCGATGCATGGAGGTGGTTGCTTGGTGGAACTCTCAGGTCATCAAGGCAGGTTGCGAGATCAATGTATTCCAAATGGCGAATAGCCCTTCTCAACAGATGAGGTTGAAGCCGTCTTGATTTACCCGTCATAAAAAGTTCCCGCGTGTGTTTGTCGCCAAACGATTTAATCACCATAAGAGTTTCACTTGTCACGTGACGCTTGTCAAGGACTATATGATTGATGGTGCAGACGCTGTCCGCACCACCTCGGCGCAAACCTGCTAACAACCCCTCAGATTGGCAAAATGACAAGGGCATACGCCAGCATACCTATCGGAGATGGTGACCATCAACCCAGCCTACCCACAGGAGGTGCGTACCTCTATTCTATGGCTCATTATCATCGTTCTGGTGGTGCTGGCACTCGCCGGTGGCGGATGGGATGGGTCCGGAAGGACTTATTTCATTGACTTCTAAGAGCGCCCATGATTTAGACATCAATCGATTTCTTATCAGATTTTTATCCATGAAACGCAATCTTAGAACCTGAGTCGGAAGGTACGGTATCAAGGAGAACTATCCCATCAAGGGGAATTGCATGTACGAGTTAGACAAACCGGATAATGTCGTTGAGATTTTCCAAGAAAGCATCGCTCGATTCCCTGATAGACCTCTCTTGGGAGAGAAAGACAAAAATGGCGTTTATCAGTGGGTTAGTTATCAGGAGTTTGGTACACGGGTGGATAATCTCAGAGCCGGCATGAGCCAACGGGGTATCACGAAGGGTGATACGGTAGGTATTATTTCAAATAACAGCATCAACTGGGCGGTGACGTTTATCGCGACAACCGGGCTGGGCGCTATTTTGGTCCCGATGTATGAAAACGAGCTGCTCCACATCTGGAAGTACATTATTGCCGACGCCGCTATCAAGATACTTCTTATCTCTAATATCAAAGTGTTTAATAAAATAAAGGATGTGTTGCCGACGTTTCCTTCCGTCAAACACATTATTCTCATAGAAGGCGCCGGCAAGAACAGCATGACGGAGTTGGAAAAGGCAGGCGGCGCAAAACCGGTCAAGGCTCTTTTCCCCGCCGCGAGCGATGTGGGCATTCTAACGTATACTTCGGGTACGACCGGTGATCCCAAAGGGGTATTGTTATCGCACGGTAATCTGTCCAGCAACTCGCATGCGCGAATTAAATTGGCTCAGGGTTACTTCACTCCCGACGATCGGACGCTCAGCATACTTCCCTGGGCCCATGTTTTTGGATTGGGCGAGCTGATTACCTTTGCCCACTTGGGCGCCTCAGTAGGTTTGGCTGAAAGTGCAAGCACCATAGTAGACGATATTGTTAAGGTTCGACCGACGTTTCTCGTCGCAGTTCCTAAGGTCTTCAATAGGATATACGATGGTCTGTGGACAAAGATGAATGAAACCGGCGGACTTGCAAAAAAATTATTTGTTATGGGTGTAAAAAGCGCAAAAAGAAAACGAGAACTCGCCTCACTGGGTAAATCCAGTTTTCTGACCAATCTAAAGTTCAAAATTGCCGATACGGTTGTCTTTGGTAAAATTCGCGGGAGGCTGGGAGGAAAACTGAGAGGAGTGCTGACGGGAAGCGCCACCATGAATGTGGAAATATCCCATTTCTTCTGGGACATCGGCATTCCGCTGTATGACGCGTATGGATTGACCGAGACCACGCCGGCTGCCACCATGAATTTTCCCGCCGGCTATCGTATCGGCAGCGTCGGACGTGCCATCGATAAAGTTCAAATTGTCATCGACAAATCGGTGGTTGAGCCGAACGCCTGTGATGGTGAGGTTGTCGTCTATGGACCGAATGTCATGCAGGGTTACTATAAAAAACCGGAAGCGACCAAAGCCGTCATGACCCCGGATGGCGGTTTTCGCACCGGCGATCGCGGCAGACTGGATGAAGATGGTTTTCTGTATATAACCGGTAGAATCAAAGAACAGTTTAAGCTTGATAACGGAAAGTACGTGTTCCCGGATTCGCTTGAGGGAGACATCAAGCTCGTCCACTTTGTCGACCAGGCCATGATTTATGGAGCAGGACGTCCGCATACTATCTGCCTGGTGGTTCCTGATTTTGTTGCTTTAAAGACGTATGCCGAAAAAAATAGTTTGCCGACAGATCCAAAAGAGATGGTCACCAGTCGGGATATTACTCGGTTAATCGAAACGGAAATCCTCAACGCCTTGAACGGAAAATATGGCGGCTACGAAATTCCAAAGAAGTTCCTTTTCATCGGTGAGCCGTTTAGCGTTGAAAACGGTATGATCACCCAGACGATGAAACTCAGGAGAAGACTCGTACTTGAGAAATACAAGGAACAGATCGACAAACTGTACGCTTCTTCTGGGGCGGCATAACAATCCTTGCCTCTCCACGAGGCGCCTTCCGGGCAAGGCTGGTGCAGCCGGTAGGAAACGGGGGAGAATAAGCCACCTCCGTCCTTCATTTTCATTCTAGTCATAATTTTTGACTCGAAATCAATTCAGCTCTATGATCGCATCAGACGTTGGCCATGGTTGAAATCCAACCGGAGAACTCATGAGTGGCGAGCGTATAACCTTCCAAAACTACTAACGAAACAGCAAGACGGGGGTCGACAAACAATATGAACGTAAAAGGATCAATATTTATTGCGTTGGTAAAAATGATCAGAAAGGAAAAGAGCGGCGCTTTCGATACGTATCTGACCACTAAAGACCTAGAGATCATCAGCCAAAAAATATTGCCCAGCACGTGGTATCCCTACGAGACCTTCAAACACTGCTTGGAGGCGATTTTTGAGGTCACCGCAAAAAAGGATCTTGAAGTTGCCAAAGAATGGGGTCGATTTGTTTGCCAAGCAGTAATGACCACCATTTATAAGACGCTCATGAAAGGCTGCGATCCGTCTTCATACATCAAGAAATACGAAGTTACCCATCGCAACCTTTACGATTTTGGCAAGACGGAGATAATCGAGGAAGCAAAAAACCGATTTATACACAAATTGTCTGGTTTCGATGAGAAGTTTGCTCTTCTCCATTATATTCACCTGGGATGGATAGAACGCGGCTTGGAGCTATGCGGCGCTAAAAATGTTAAATCCGAGTTCGTATCCAAAAGTTGGGAAGGACAGCCCTTTACCTCGATTCGTTTCACCTGGACTTAGCAAAACTACGAATCCTAATTGGATTTCTCGTCGCGTTGCTCCTCGAAATGACAATGGCCTATGACCGTTACGGTCGCGGGCACGAGAGCGCGGGCGTGCAGCCCAGGTCGTCGTAGGCGTCCCGCAGAAGACGGGCTGCGTAATGGGCATTATGTACGCCCATGGAGCCGTCGTTTTGGATCAGCCAATAATTCCATGCGGCTTGGCGTTCCTGCGCCGAGATACCGGCCCTATCGTAGCCTGAATCGGTCAGTGTGCCGTTGACCGCAAGCAAGGGATCCGTGATCAGGCACGCTTGGAGATCGTTAAGAAGCGCCTGGATCTCGTCTTGGATGCCGTTTGTGGATGGGTCGCAATCCCAACCGCCGTCACTCGCCGCGGCGGCCAAAACGCGGTTGAACGTCGTGAGCCCCACGTGGCAGGTCGTCGTGTTGTTGCAGCTGGCAACGTTGTCGTATTCGACCGGAGGATTGGCGCTGCTTACCCAGGACATGTTGAAGGTGTGAGCGCCGAATTTCTCGTTTTGGCAGGCGCCGGATGAGCAGATTGCATACGGCGGGCAGTCGGCGTCCGTGGCGCAGGTTCCGCTGGTCGAGCTATTCATATGGCAGGTAACGCATTTATTGGTCGTCACGACGTAGTGGAATGCGGTGCCCGAGTAGTCTTTACCGGCGTATTCCGCGCCGCCCTGTCCGACCAGCACATCCGCTTGGGTGTTGTGGTGCGGCCCCCTACCCTCGTTGCCGGCCAGATAATCCGCCAGGTACTGAGGATCACTTCGGTCGGCATGGCACTTGATGCATACCGCGGCCTTGTTCGCCAGCACGTCGAACCCCATGGGCGCCGTGACGGTGCCTTCGAACCGGAGTTGATTGGAGTTGACTGCCTTATGAGGGTCATGACAGGCTGCGCAGCCGATGGGTTGGGCGTTGCCGGGCTCGAACATGTTGGCCGTCCTGGTCACGCCCGCGTTGTCGGGAAACACCGGCTGATCCCCATGGTCTTGAACCACCACGAATCCCTGGCCGGTATGGCAGCGAAGGCAATCGGTTCCGGTGGCCACATCCGATTGCGGCTTTAGGCTGTGCGGGGAAAGAGCCCATTGCACCGGTTGGTGGTGGCACTGTTTGCACGTACCCGCGCCGAATGAAAGGTGCGCCTCGGCCTCCGGGTGATTGGTGCCGGGGCCGTGGCACACCTCACATTGAACGTTCATGACCGTTTGTACGTCTAACGTTGCCGGAGCAGCCAGAAAATCCGCAATGGTCGGGTATAAACCCTTCAGATAGTCAACCGCCGATCCCGTGGTCCAACCGGCATTTCTGAGTCGGTCGTCAAACCCATTGTTGGTGGCGGACTCATCGTAACCGGTCACATGGCACGGGAGGCAGAGATCCCGGTAAGCCGGGTTGTCGTAGGTGGTAATAAATGCCGACGCATGATCGGTTTGTAGATAGTCCTCATACACCGCCTTGTTTACGCCGACAATGTCCGGCTCGGAATGACAGCTCACGCAGGCCTGCTGGCCGACAAATGAACCGACGGAGATATCCACGCTGTTGTTGCTTACGGTTTGGTCCGATGAAACCACCGTCAGCGTGACTGTGTACGTGCCGGGGCGCATCGGACGAAAGCGCACCCAACGGGTCATAGCCGAGCTTACCCAGGTTCTCACTGCGGTGGAGTCGCCGGAGTTCGTGCTTTCTAACGTCACGGCCGGCGCTACCAATGCTACCGCACCGGTTATGTCCCACGACCAGGCCGTGATGGTTGTGCCGTTTTTATCGGTTGCGGCGCCGGTTAAATATACCGTAGTTGCCAACCCCGACGTTTCGCAGTCCATTGGTGACGATACTCTTGTCCAAAACCGATCCCGTGAGGGTGACGCGCGTGTCGGGCGAGGTGTCTGTATCGCCTTCAGGCCCGGAGATGCCGACCACATCGATAAGCGTCCAGGGGGTCCCCGGCGCCAAAACGCCGGCGAGCGTCACCGTCGATCCGGCGGTGACCGACACTTCAGGCGCTTCAAAAGCTTTGTAGCCGTTCTTCTGCCCAAAAACCGCATAGACGCCAATCGGCACGTTGTCCACGGTGGCCACGCCAGCGGCGTTGGTCGATACCGTGACCGATGCCGGGTCGGTCGTGACCGACGCCCCGACAATGACGGCGCCCGTCTGATCCGTCAGGGTTAGGACGATGGTACCGGAGGAGATTCCAGGGGCTCCGTTCGCTCCGTTCGTACCGTTTGTACCAACACCGGGGACGCCCTGCGTTCCCTGCTTGCCAGCCGGTCCTTGACATCCCAAGAACGGTGCAACGACGAAGAAGATAATCGTTGCCATGTTTGTTCGATTTGACAGACTACTCCGCTTAAGAATTGGCTTTTTCATTGGTAATACCCACTCTTGTTTTTGGGATTGTGTACCCCGCCCGAGGTTCGTAATCGAACTCCCCGTCATTTCTCGTCCGCGCAGACCGTCGAGTCGAGTAATTCATGGCGTCTATACTATTTTTCGATATCACAGGCGTCGCATCAGTGTCAAAGCCATACGTCGCTATCCGGTCGAAATACATGGTACACGCCTATTCAACTGAAGACAGCATTGACTTGAGAACGGGAGACAGCGCTTCTGGAGCAGATTGTTCTTGAAGCATTTCATGGCAAAAGTCGCAATCCTGGCTGATGGCCTCTCCGTCGGCTGTCGCGTGCTTATCGTCATGGCAGCGGAAGCATCCGCGGGTGTCCTCATCATATCCTCCATGCCCCAGATGAGAGTAATAGGTGCCCCAGGTGATTCGAAGACGGGGGTAAACGTTTGTGGTGTAGAGATTAGCCAGGACCGCAGCCGCGCCTTTGACATCTTCCGCGGATAGTTTCACGTCAGGATATTCGTTTTGATAGGCCTCCGACATCTTGGCCTGAAAGAATTCCTGGGCATGATCTCGATCGACGTCGTTGCGGGAAAGAAGCGCAACCGCGGTCTTGTGGAGAAACGGGACTTTTTGACTGAGTCGGCCTTCGGCGAAAGCTCTATCCGCCGCCTGAACCGGACTGGAATCATAGATATGGGTAGGCCGGTTATGGCAATCCACGCAATCCATGATTCGATGTTCCCTAACCGGCGCGTTCGGGGCGGAGCTCACCTGAAAAACTTTGACCTCGCCGCTCTTTTTTGTGGCGGTAACCGTTCCTATGGTGTCACGGGATTCGTCCAAAGCGTCGTACGTGATTTCGACATCGGGGCTCACGTGCCAGTGAATACCTCGATAGGTTCCGGCGCCCGGATCCCTTCCGCCCGTCTTGAGGGAAAGCGCCGTGATCTGAGGGGTGTTTTTTTCATCGTCTTTGAAATGCTGAAAGAAGGCTATCTGCTGCCCTTGGAATTTAGCCGGCCAGTGGCACTGCTCACAGGTCTCTCGCGCGGGGCGCAAGGCGTGTACCGGGGTGGGTATGGGCTTGGCGAATGCGTTGGTCCAGATCGCCCACACCTGGCGAAGCCCTGAAATCTTGGCCTTTACTTCCCAGGAGGCGCCCGGCCCGATGTGACAGGCGACACAGTGTACGCGCGCGTGGGGCGAGCGTAGGTAGGCCGTGTACTCGGGCTCCATGACGCTGTGACACTGAGTTCCGCAGAATTGGTTTGAATCCATGAATTGTACGCCTTCGTGACTCGCAATTCCGATCATGAAGATGTTGGCCAGCGTGGCCGCCGTGAGTATAACGGCGACGTATTTTACCCGGTCGTCTGAAAAAACCGTTCTGAAAGCCGCCTGAAGGGGGTTCGCCTGGTGGTCGGTCTTCTTTTTGATTTTCTCCCACAAAAAACCCAACGGAATCAGCACCAGGCCAAGCACAAACAGTCCCGCCATGATAAGAAACGCCATGGTGGTCAGGTACGGATTGGTGACCAACTCAAGCGACAGCAGAATGTACGAGACGATCAGCGCCCATCCGGCAAAGCTCGTGAGGATAACACCGGCGGTGCTTATCCAGTTGACGCACAGCGAAGAAAAAAACGAAAACAGCGGACCGAGTAATCTGGCGCTTTTCGAGTGCGTCATTGGAGAGATCCCGAGAACAGAACGTCATCCCCGCGAACGCGGGGATCCAGAAAGAGCTACAAGAAGTTGTATCAATCGATTTCCTCCAATACATTCCCTTCCTGGTAGATTCCAGCCACGTCCACAGGATAAAAGACTGTAACTCCCTTCGGTCGTAACATTCTCTAACCGCACGCCGCCTACGCGGGAATGACTAATAAATGACTCTGACAAGCCTCGACATAGCGGCCCGCTTCGTCGCGCACGAACTAGAGACCCGCGCCATTGGAGGCGAGCAGATTGGTCGTCGTTGCCGAAAGGACATTGAATACAAAGCTCGGGTTGTGGATCACGTTGGCGGCAGGGTTTTCGGTAACGGAACTTACCAACCAGTAGTTCCAGTTGGCCTTGGCGAGCAGACCGATCTTGGAGATGAGCGGCGTTACGAACGATTGGTTGCCGCTATTGAGTGCGTTAGAGAGACTCACCGATTGGTAGTTGACGGTGAGGGTCGTGACATTATTGCCGTATCCATCGGAAACCGCTGTCGCAAAAGTCATTGCCAAGTTGACCGTGCGCCCCGAAGGAACAATGCTGGTCGGACCAACCGTCAGCTGATCCAGCGCTAGCGTGCCGTCACCGTTCGGGTTCGGCACAAGGACGTAGTAGTTCGGGGTTGCGCCGCCGACCGCTGCGGTAAAGGCTGTGGCTAACGCTTTCTCCAGATTGCCCCGGTAAACCAAAAATTGCCCCTCCAAACCGTCGAGGTCCACATTGTCGGAGTGGCAGTTCTTGCATATGGTTCCATCCGCTATAAAGGTGTGGTTGGTGTTCGCCACCTTGATTGAATCCGGGGCCAGGGCCATATGGCAGCCGAAGCAGGTTTCCTTGACCGCCGCGTGCTTGGATAAATTGCCGCCGGCGCCCATAAAGTACGCGTTAACCCCGAGAAAGAGGTCGGTCTGAACCGGGGCATGGGGGCCGCCGATCGAGGTGAGACCGGTGACAAAGTCGCCGCGGGCGCCGTTACGGGTATTGTGGCAGACCATACAGAGCGCGCCGGCGCCGGCGCCGTTCATTTGGGCTCCATTGGCAAGCGGCCCGGTGTTGCCGTCGATACGTATTTCGGTGAGGTGCGCATTGTGGCAAGCGGCACAGGTCTGGGGTTCCACCTGAGCGTTATTGAGACCAAGATTGTTCAAGTATGCATAAAAGGCCGGATCACCCGTGCAGGTGGTGGCCGGCGCCTTCGGTGTGCAGGGGCAGTTGGGGTCGATGGTAGCGGGCGGCACCGGATTGGGCGTGCAGGTTGCCGCCGCGGGAAGCAGGCCGGCAGGACGGACGATTTGGCTGGGGTCAGCGTCTTTGTTTTTGAGATACTCAACAAATCCTTGGGCCGCATGGCATCGGTAGCAGCTCGTGCTGGTTCCGTTAGCCTCGACCGTACCCTCTTCCTGAGCGAGATCAAGGCTTGCATGGTCGGATTGTCTCCACAGGGAAACGATGTCATGGGTAGGGGGTTTGTCATGACATACCGCGCACGTCCCGACATCATATTCCCCAACCGGCGGTTGGGGAAAAGCCCCATTCGCGGCGCCTGCGTGGTTTCCAAAAGGACCATGGCAACTTTCGCACTGGACACCTTGGTATTTCTTAAGATCGGCCGGAATCGCATTCCAGGCGGTGAACACCGGCGCCTTGGTTACGGCCGTGCCGCCAAAAGTTGTTTGGAGATTAGGAAATACCCAGCCGTCGGCGGCGGCAACATCATCAAAGCCGCCGTTGACCGCCAAGGCATTATAGCCGGTAGTGTGGCAGGCGATGCAACTCGAGCTGTAATGAGAACCCTCCCCGCCCGTCATCCCAAACTCGAAGAGCGGCATCGCTCCCGGACTAGTCCAGAAAATGGTAGGATCGCCGGTTGGCGCGGGGATGGGGTTGCTGGAAGAATCGGTATCCCATACGAGGTTACCGTTAGTATCATACTGCATGAAATTGAAGAAGTGGTTGGCATGCGCCGAGTTTGTCCAATCCACAAAAATAGCGGCAACGATGGGTGCGATGACTTGGTTGTGGCATTGGCCGCAGTCTGGTTGCGTGCTGATGAAATCAGATACATTCACGGTTAAGCCGGCAACCGTGTACATGCCTATCACATCGGGGATGAACCATGGGTTAGGCGTCAAGATCTCGTGGAGCGTTGCTGCCGAGCCGTCGGGCGTCGTGAGCGTAAGGATATCGGTGTTATTGGGCAGATTGAGAATCACGATTTGGTTTCGCGGGACGATGGTGTTGCCCTGAGCCAAGGTCGCGGGAGGAATGGTCACGGTAACCGTATTGCTGAAACCTACGGCGTCGGTGACCGTGACGTTGAAATTATAGCTCATCTGAACCAATTGTTGGGCGCTGATGGGAACAAAGCCCTTGCGCGTAAGCCCGCTGATTCCCACCACCGTACCTTTTGCAACCAGCGCTGCCAACACATCGGCGAGAGTACCGGTAGTAAAGGTCGGGTTCTGGATGGAAGAATCCGAAAGACTCACCGCGGTCGGGTTGGTGGTCTCGGCAACCCAACTGTAGGTGTACGGTGCGGTGCCGCCGGTCACCGTGACATCGAGTTGCGCCGACGCGCCGAATCCGGCGGGCGCCGTGGCGACCGGAGCTTTCAGGACGATCGGATTGATGGCGGTCAGGGTAGCCGTGACGGTGATGGTTGAGCCGCCCGTCACCGAAAACGCCGGAAGTCCCATTGGCTGGTAGTTGCTGCTCGAGAGATTGATCACATAGGTGCCAATGGGGAGCGTCAACGTGAAATTGCCCTGGGCATTCGTGGTCGTCGTTTGGCCAACATCCGGGGTCGTTTTAACCGTCACCCGGGCCGCCGCACCGCCGATGTTGCCCGTGACGGTACCGGAAACCGTGCCGGTATCCGCCGCATTCGTGCCATCGGTAATCGTGACCGATGTGCCGTCAGTGCAACTTATGGTTTTAACCGTGCCGACCGTCGTTACCGTACAGGACGATCCCGCCTTCCCGGTATTTCCTTCACATGCCGGAAACGCTACGAGCGCAGTCAAAACCGCGAAAGAAGTTAATGAATAGCCCACGCCTCTGTTAACCAATTGGTTACGCATAGGTTTTACTCCCCACGTTTTAAAGAAAACATATCACTCCCAACGACTCAGGATAAATTAAGTCCCTTTTATTGAATAACTCAGGATAAGTCAAGTCCTATTTATGTGGAACCTATTAAGAGTAAGTCGTCTGGGTCCAACGTCAAGCTGGACTTTATATTGGGTTGCGAGTTGAATAGGTGCGCCATGCCGAAGATAGAAAACACCTACATTCTTGCAATAGACTTGGGAACATCCGGCCCAAAGGTGGCCATCGCAACGGCACGCGGAGAGATACTCGGCTATGAATTCGAAAGGAACGATTTAATACTTCTTCCCGGTGGAGGAGCCGAGCAGGACCCGTTGATCTGGTGGCAGGCGATAGTCAAGGCGACGAGAAGGCTGCTTATGAAACAGCTCGTTCCCATCGAACATATCGAAGCCGTCTGCTGTACCTCACAATGGTCGGGCACGGTGGCTGTGGATGAAAACGGCAGGCACCTGATGAACGCCATCATCTGGCTCGATACCCGCGGGGCGAAATACATCGGCAGCATAACCGACGGCTTGGTGAAGTTTGCCGGTTACGGACTAACGAGGGCGCTACACTGGATCACTATCACGGGCGGCGTGCCGGGACGAGCGGGTAAGGACCCCATCGCTCATATTCTGTTCATCAAAAACGAGCTGCCCGATACGTATCGAAGAGCGTATAAATTTCTCGAGCCTAAAGACTATCTCAACTTTCTTCTCACCGGGAAATTTGCGGCCTCACACGATTCGATCTGTCTCCATTGGGTAACCGATAACAGAGACCTATCGAATATCCGGTACCACCAGCGCCTCCTCAACTATTCCACTATTGACCGGGAGAAACTCCCCGATCTGGTCCGTCCTACCGATATTGTCGGCACGCTGACCAAAGACGCCGCGCGGGAACTTGGTCTTCGCGATACGGTGAAGGTCATCGCGGGCACTCCGGATATACAGTCGGCGGCGTTGGGATCGGGCGCGGTAAGAGATAACGAGGCGCACATTTATGTCGGCACCTCTTCGTGGATGATATGCCACGTGCCATATAAAAAAACGGATATGTTTCACAACATCGCGTCAATCCCGTCCGGCATGCCCGACCGATACGTGGTCGCCGCCGAGCAGGAAAACGCGGGAAACTGTCTGGCGTTCTTTTGCAACAATCTTCTGTACCATCACGATGAATTGAATCGGCGCAGCGCGCCGAGCGATATTTACGCTAAGTTCGATACCATGGTCGAAAGGATGCCTGCGGGAAGCGGCGGGGTCATTTTCACGCCCTGGCTCTATGGCGAGCGGGCGCCTATCGAAAACGGCGCTATTCGAGGCGGGTTTCACAATCTATCGCTGGGGACGAATCGAGAGCACCTGATCAGGTCGATATTTGAAGGAGTCGCCTTCAATTCGCGCTGGCTGCTCGGTCACGTGGAGAAATTCATCGGGCGGCGACTGACGCACATCAACATGATAGGCGGCGGCGCGAAATCAGACGTTTGGTGCCAGATATACGCCGACGTTCTCAAGCGGCACATACGAAAGGTGCAGGATCCGATTGTGTCCAACCTGCGGGGCGCCGCCTTTCTCGCATCGGTCGCGCTGGGGTATATGAAATTTTCCGAGATACCAAGCAACGTAAAAATTTCAAAAACATACGAGCCGAATCCTGAGCACGGCAGAGTATACGATACGTTGTTTAGGGAATTTTTGAATATTTATAAAAGCACCAACAAGATATATCGGAGACTGAACTGATATCCCCTTCAAACTTAATTCAGGTCTTGGGGACGTTTTAATGGATACAAAAACATTACTAGAAAAAATCGGAAACACACATCCCCGAGTTGCGTCCCTGGCCTTGAGACTACTCAGGAAGATTCCATCGGTTCGAAGGAAACTTCAGCGCCTTATCGACAAAGAATTCACGTCGATGGCGAAAGGTCTCGAATCATCGCTGAAACCCTATCAAGGCGTATCCACAACATTCTCAACGATTCCTAAAAAAGGGATTCACCGGGACACCATCCTCAAGGAGCTTACGCGGCTGAAATCACTTGAGGAAGATAGATGGAAGGACGGTTTCGTGTCTGGGGCGGTATATCATGGCGACGACGAGCATATTGATTTTCTGAATAAAGTCTATGCGCTTAATTCCCAGAGCAACCCCCTTCACGCCGAGGTCTGGCCCAGCATCACCAAATACGAAGCCGAAATCGTATCCATGACGGCGAACATGCTCGGTGCCGATATGAATCCCGAGGTTTCGGCAAGCGAAAAAATCTGCGGCACCGTTTCATCTGGCGGCACCGAAAGCATTCTCCTCGCCATGAAAGCCTACCGCGACCGGGCGCGCGATGTGAAAGGCATCACGAAACCCGAGATGCTGCTGCCGGTCACGGCCCATGCCGCCTTCGACAAAGCATCCCAGTATTTCAATATCAGGATACGGCGAATACCGGTCGATTCAAATTCCACGGCGGATCCGAAGGAAGCGCGGAAGGCAATAACCCGAAATACCATCGTCATGGTCGGTTCGGCCCCATCCTTCCCGCATGGGACCATCGACCCCATACGCGAGCTTTCAGAGATCGCACTCGAGAGAAAAATCGGCTTTCATACCGATGCCTGTCTCGGCGGTTTTATCCTCCCCTGGGCCGAAAAGCTGGGGTACGACATACCGCCGTTTGATTTTAGGCTGCCGGGAGTGACTTCCATTTCGGTGGACACGCATAAGTACGGATTCGCGGCGAAAGGCACCTCGGTCATTTTATACCGGGGCTATGCGCTACGGCACTACCAGTTTTATAAGACAGCCGATTGGCCCGGCGGACTGTACTTTTCTCCCACCTTCGCCGGTAGCCGGCCGGGGGGTTTAAGCGCCGCGTGCTGGGCGGCCATGCTGTCCATGGGTGAAGAAGGATACCTTAAGGCAACCGAGAAAATAATGAAAACCGCCGATGAGATACAACGGGGGATTTCGGAAATACCTGATCTGCATATTGTAGGAAAACCGTTGTTTGACATCGCGTTTGGATCGAAGACTATCAATATTTACAACGTTCTCGATTTTATGAAGAAAAAACGATGGAGCCTCAACGGCCTGCACCGGCCGCCGTGTATACACCTATGCCTTACCCTGAGACATACGGCCGATGGATTCGCCACGCGTTTTATAAACGACTTAAAGGCCGCAGTGGATCACGTCAAGGCAAACCCCGAGGAACAAGGGAACATGGCGCCGGTGTATGGGATGGCCGCGACGTTTCCCGACCAGGGTATCGTCAACGACTTGCTGGACCGGTATATTGATCTTCTCTACAAGGTTTAGTTTGTCATTTCGACCGTTAGAGACTGTTAGCGAGGGAAGCGAGCATTACAGTCTCTTATCCCTTTAGGGGCAGGGAGAAATCTAATTTGGATTTCTCGTCGCATTACTCCTCGAAATGACAGTCGGTCGAGATGACAAGCAAGCAATAGGATAACTATTTTTCGGAAAGCACCGGCGGGGCGTCGAGCTTCTCCGCGTCTGGCATGCGCGGGAACGATCCCAGCACCTTGAACCGTTTGCTTAATTTTTCCATTTTACGCAACACACTCTTAACCTTGGGATCCTCCTGGTGGCCATCGATATCCACGAAGAACAGATATCTCCATACCTCGGTCTTCGCCGGGCGAGAGACAATCCGGGTCATGTTGATGGATTTTTCCTGCAAAGGATGCAGGGTGCTATACAGGGCCCCGGGGGCATCTTGAACTGCAAATATAAGAGAGGTGGCATCGTTGCCGGTCGGTCCGGGTGAATCATTCCCCATAACAAAAAAATGGGTGGTATTGCCCCGCTGATCCTCGATGCTGTGATCCACTACTTTAAGTTTATAGAGAGCGGCAGCCGAAGAGCTCACGATAGCGGCCGAGTTTGGGTTTTGGGCGGCTTTTTGAGCCGCCTGGGCTGTTGAAGCAACTTCGATTATCGGAACGTTTGCGAAATTGGCCATAACCCATTGTTGGCATTGGCGATAGGGTTGCGATAGGGAATAGATCATCTCGATATTTTTACGCTCCCCGGAAACAGAAGCGAGATCGAGCGAGATTCTTCGAAACACTTCGCCGCACACTTTTAAAGTAGTCGACTCCAGGAGATCGAGCGTATCGTTCACTGCCCCTTCGGTTGAATTTTCAACCGGCACAACACCATAATTATACTTACCTTTTTCAACCTCTAAAAAGACCTCGTGAATGGTGTTCAAAGGAGCGTAGCGCGCCAATTTACCGAATTTTTTCATGGCAGCCAAATGGGAAAACGTCGCTTCGGGCCCGAGAAAGGTCACTACGGGGGGTTTTTGAATCTCGCGCGAGGCGGAAATGACTTCGCGGAAGATGGCCCAGAGAGCCTCGTGACTCAGGGGACCCGAGTTAATATTCTCGAGATTGGCGATCAGAGTTTCTTCACGCTGGAAATCTAGGACGTTCTTTCCCTGTTGCACCTTGATCTCACCGATAGCTTTTGCGAGAGCTTGGCGACGGTTGAGCAAGGTAAGAAGTTCCCGATCGACCTCATCAATCTGATTCCTGATGTCTTCTTTTTTAGTCATATTCCGCTCGATGACCTGTAGGGGCGGGTTTGAAACCCGCCCCTACGTGCTCTCGTTGATATACCTCACAATTAGATCCCCAACCTCCGACGTGGACCTACCCATCTGACCCGCCGACATGGATTTGATATCTTTGGCGCAGGCGCGCTCAATGGCTCGCTCGATCAGCGCCGCCGCTTGTTCCTGTTTAAGTGTTTCGAGCATCATTTGAACCGCCGCTATAGCCGCCAGCGGGTTGATAACATTTTTACCCGTGTATTTCGGTGCGGATCCCCCGATTGGTTCGAACATAGAGACACCGTTGGGATTAATATTGCCGCCGGCCGCGATACCCATGCCGCCTTGGATCATGGCTCCGAGATCGGTAATGATGTCGCCGAACATGTTATCGGTAACGATGACATCAAACCATTCCGGGTTTTTTACCATCCACATGCAAATCGCGTCCACGTTGGCATAATCGGTGGCTATATCGGGATATTCCTTTGCCACCTCATTGAAGGTACGTTGCCACAGATCCCAGGCATAGGTAAGCACATTGGTTTTTCCGCACAGGGTCAATTTGCACTTCCGTGCCCGCTTGCGGCAGAAATCAAAAGCATAGCGAATACAGCGCTCGGCTCCCCGTCTGGTATTGATGCTCTCCTGGACCGCCACCTCATGCGGTGTGCCCTTTCTCAGAAATCCACCGGCGCCGGTGTACAATCCTTCGGTGTTTTCCCTGACCACCACAAAATCAATTTCTGCCGGGCCTTTTCCCGAAAGCGGTGTGGCAACGCCGGGATAGAGCTTCACCGGGCGTAGATTGATGTACTGGTCGAGCTCAAAACGGAGATTCAGCAGAATACCCTTTTCGAGAATCCCCGGTTCAACCTTCGGGTGCCCGATGGCGCCGAGGAATATTGCGTCCAGTGCCCGAAGCTCTTTTACTGCCGTCTCAGGAAGCAACTCTTTGGTGCGCAGGTAATTATCGCCGCCAAAATTGTAATTGACCGTCTTTACTTCCAATCCAACCTTTTTGGCCACTGCCGAAAGCACCTTCAACCCTTCACGTACAACCTCGGGACCCGTCCCATCTCCGGGAATAACCCCTATTTTGAACATGCACGCTCCTTTAGCTTGCTGATCACATATTGCTGAAGCCCCCCAAGTTCAATAAGTTTCTGAATGGATTCAGGGAACGACTGCGCCTGATAGCGTTTTGCGCCCCTCAAGTTGATGATCTCGCCGGTACTGAGGTCGACTTTTATCTGATCTCCACTCTTGATGCCAGCCACCGCCTCGGGGCACTCGAGAATAGGAAGGCCGATATTGATTGCGTTGCGGTAGAAAATACGCGCGAAATACTTGGCTATCACGCACGAAATACCCGCAGCCTTAATGGCCAATGGCGCCTGTTCCCGGGAGGAGCCGCAGCCGAAATTCTCATCGGCCACAATGATGTCCCCTGGTTTGGCTGAAGAGACAAACGTCGGGTCCAAATCTTCCATAACATGGGCGGCCAGCTTTTGGGGATCCGTCGTTTTGAGATAACGGGCGGGAATGATGACGTCAGTGTCGATGTTTTTCCCAAATTTCCATGCTGTTCCCTCGAATTTCATTGTCTAACCCCATGTCTATCACCGGTCATTGCCGCGAAGGCGGCGTGCGGCTTCGCTGCAATCCAGGAATTTCGTATTTTAGATCCCCGCTTTCGCGGGGATGACAACGGTAAATAATTCATTGGCGTCCCACACTATAGTTTGTCCGGACTGATAATTCGGCCGGCGATGGCCGAGGCGGCTGAAACCGCCGGGCCGGCGAGGTAGACCTCGCTCTTGGGGTGTCCCATGCGACCAACGAAATTTCTGTTGGTTGTGGCAAGCGCCCGTTCCCCAGCCGCAAGTATTCCCATGTAACCTCCCAAACAAGGGCCGCAGGTCGTCGTACTCACCGCTGCCTCGGCCTCGATGAAGGTCTCGATGTATCCCCGTCGCAACGCTTCTAAATAGACTTCCTGACTTCCGGGAACGATTAAGAGACGCACCCGGCTATGAGCCTTCTTACCTTTCAGTATTTGCGCGGCTATTTTGAGATCCTCGATGCGGCCGTTGGTGCAGGAACCGATGACAACCTGATCGATCTCTATTTTTCCGACCTGGCTGACCCCCTTCACATTGGATGGCAAATGAGGCAATGCCACCTGTGGCTCGAGCTTACTCACATCGATCGTGATGGTCTTGGCATAGACCGCATCCGGATCCGAACGATACGATTGATACGAACGCCTAAGCCGAGCCTTCAGATAATCTTCCGTTTTTTTATCTACCTGAAAGATGCCATTTTTAGCCCCAGCTTCAATCGCCATGTTCGCCATGGTAAAACGGCCGTCCATAGACAGGGCGTCAATCGCCTCGCCAACAAATTCCAAGGACTGGTAGCGGGCGCCGTCCACTCCCAACAAACCAATGGTATGGAGAATCAAATCCTTGCCGTCAACCCAGCGCGGCAAAGCCCCGCGATATTCGATTCGAATTGTTTCCGGAACCTTGAGCCAGATCTCTCCCAACGCCATGACGGCCGCCAGATCGGTCGACCCGACGCCGGTCGAAAAAGCCCCTAAGGCACCATAGGTGCAGGTGTGCGAATCCGCTCCGATAACAATCTCTCCCGGAGCCACCAAGCCTTGTTCCGGAAGCAGGACATGCTCGATTCCCATCCGGCCAATCTCGAAGAAATGCGTTATTTTTTGGTCTCGTGCAAACTCGCGCATCTTGGCGCACTCGGTTGCGGAATCGATATCCTTGGCCGGCTGAAAGTGGTCGGGCACCAGAACAACTTTTTGTTTATCGAAGACCTTGGTGGCGCCCATGGTATGAAATGCCTCAATCGCCAATGGGGCTGTGATATCGTTTGCCAGAGCAAGATCCACTTTCGCAATAATGATCTGGCCGGGCTTTACCGCCTCGTTGCCAGAGTGAGCGGCTAATATCTTTTCGGTACTGGTCATTCCCATGAGATTTCACTCTCCGATCCGAACGTTGGATCTCATCGCACCTCGATGCCGGTGTGAAATTTACTCTTGCCATCGCCAGGAAGTCAATAACTCTGAGGACCATAAACGGCCGGGCTTCATGCCCGTCCGTACACCTAAACGGGTTTTGCCTATTGACACAGGCGTATTCACAATAGTAAAAATAGTTCGGAAACGGCATGATGCCTCTTGGTACATTCGAAACTTTAAAGGAGCAGTTACGATGGCGAAGATTAATTTCGGGGGTACGATTGAAGATGTGGTGACCCGAGAGGAATTTCCTCTCGAGAAGGCACGGGAGGTACTGAGTAAAGAGACCATCGCCGTATTGGGATACGGCGTCCAGGGACCGGCCCAAGCGCTCAACATGCGTGACAACGGCATCACTACGGTCATCATTGGTCAAATACCGGAAGACAAACGCTGTTGGGATAAAGCCATAAGCGATGGTTGGGTTCCGGGCAAAACCCTCTTCTCGCTGGAGGAAGCCACAAAGAAAGGTACTATTATTCAATACCTTGTGTCCGATGCCGGTCAAATGGCCACTTGGCCACGTATCAAGCCCTGCCTGAAAAAGGGCGATGCGCTCTATTTCTCGCACGGTTTTTCGATTGTTTATAAGGATCAAACCAAGATCATTCCACCGGATTTTGTGGACGTTATTTTGGTGGCGCCGAAAGGTTCCGGGACCAGCGTGCGCGCGAACTTTCTTGATGGCAGCGGCATCAACAGCAGCTTCGCGGTCTTTCAGGACGCCACCGGCCGCGCCCGGGAGCGTACTCTTGCGGTAGGAATCGCCATCGGTTCGGGATTTTTGTTTCCAACGACCTTCCAAAACGAGGTCTTTAGCGATCTTACCGGCGAACGCGGGGTGTTGATGGGCGCCTTGGCGGGGATTATGGAGGCGCAGTACGAGGTCCTCCGTAAAAACGGCCACTCGCCGAGCGAAGCCTTCAATGAGACGGTTGAGGAGCTGACGCAGAGCCTGATCCGTTTGGTTGGGCAAAACGGCATGGACTGGATGTACGCCAACTGTAGCACGACGGCTCAGCGCGGCGCGCTTGATTGGCGGCATAAGTTTCGCGCTGCCGTACTACCCGTATTTGAAAAACTCTACCGCTCGGTGGTCACCGGTAAAGAAACGCGTATCGTCCTGGCGGCCAACAGCGCCCCGGACTACCGGGAGAAGCTCGACGCCGAATTAAAAACCATGCGCGATTCGGAGCTCTGGCAAGCCGGCACGGCGGTCCGCTCCTTACGACCGGAAAATTGGAAGAAAAAGTAAACGGATTGCACGTAGCCTAACTCATTGTTAATAAGTTCATTCATAGATATTATATAATTACTATACAACTGTTTGATAATTATTTATTGACTTTAAGTCGTTTTGTAATTATATAATTGACCATGCTGTTTCGCATACCAAATATCGGTCGTGAAGAGCATTCAGTCCTCGATCGTATTCGCCAACTCTGGCGCGAGTTACGACATAATTTGCAGGCTCGACCGCGAAAGTGGACGGGACTACTTGCCAGAAACCTGCGAGCCCGAGCTATTCAGGGATCGAACAGCATTGAAGGCTACACGGTAAGCCGTGAAGATGCCCTAGCGGCAGTCGAAGGCGACAGCCCTCTTGAATCAGACGAGATATCTTGGATCAATGTGGTTCATTATCGAGAAGCCATGGATTACGTTCTTCGACTGTCTGACGCGCCGGACTTCTCGTATAGCAAAGATCTTTTACGCAGCCTTCACTTCATCATGTTGAGGCACGACCCCCGATCAAATCCAGGAACATGGCGCCACGGTGAGATATTCGTTAGAAATTCAGCCACCGGGGAAACGTTGTATTCCGGCCCCTCACCTGAAGACGTTACCGGTCTCGTGGGTGAACTTGTTATCTCATTAAACCAGGAAGGAAAAGACTCTTCACTGCTTCTAATACAAGCAGCATTAGCTCACCTCAATTTGGTTATGATCCACCCTTTTTCAGACGGCAATGGGCGCATGGCTCGATGTTTACAAACGTTAGTGTTGGCGCGCGGTGGAATCTTAGATCCGACCTTCTCAAGCATCGAAGAGTATCTCGGTCGAAATACACTTGCCTATTATGATGTTCTCGCAAAAGTGGGCAAAGGAACATGGAATCCAAAACGGGACGCAAAACCATGGGTTCGATTTTGTCTTACGGCGCATTATCGGCAGGCTAAGAGCGCGGAGAGGCGTTTGAATACCGTGTCTGCAATTGGCGAGGAGATTGAGGAAGAATTGAAAAAGCAAGGGCTTCCTGAACGCGCTGCGCCCTCGTTGGTCAATGCCTCGCTTGGCGATCGACTCCGCAATAGTGCCTATCGGTATGATGCCGATGTTTCCATGCTCGTCGCCAGTAGAGATTTAAAGGCCTTGGCCGATGCCGGGTTGCTAACCATTGTCGGAGACAAACGCGGTCGACAGTACCTGGCTTCGTCGAACTTAACAAAGCTCGCTGAGAAACATCGCGACCGATCCCCGATTCCGGATCCTTTTCAGGTAAAAAGACAGGTATGATGGGTCACGTCCGCGTCGGGGAATCCTTTTGATCTTTTCGTATCCTGTTCACCAGCTCATCCAGCTTGGAGAGGAACCGGGAGCGACTTCGGTCGTCCATGGCGGCCGGCCCGCCGGTGAGCTCACCAAGCTGACGGTGCAGGTCCATGACGGTTCGTGTGGCCAGCGCCTCGCCGATCCCGTCCTCGGTGAACTCGCGCCCCTTGGGCCCCAGCACGTAGGCGCCGACTTTGAGGCAGCGGCCGGCCAGCGGGATGTCCGCCGTAATCACGATATCACCGAACCCGGCATGCCCGGCGATCCAGTCGTCGGCGGCGTCGAAGCCCCCGGGCACGACCACCAGGCGGACCTGGTCCGCGGTCGGGAGCTGCATGGGACGATTGACCACCACGAAAACCTCCAGGTCGTAGCGCTTGGCCACGCGGAAGGTCTCCTGCTTTACCGGACAGGCGTCGCCATCGATGTAGATTGTGAGCATTGATTGCGCTCCAATCTGTTCCCGATAGCAGAACGTCCTGGGTAGGGTCAAACGTTTTCGCAAACAGAAAGCCACCCGAAGTGCCAATTACTGTTCATGTATATACGGAAACTGCTCCCAGGAAGGTATCCAAAAACTTTTTTAAAATAAGGACTTTACAAACAAAAATTAAGAGTTAAAGTTTAACTCAGAGGTAAAAGTAGTTTTAGGTTCTTTGACAACCGAGAGCACTGTGCATTCAAACGAATGAGTATTTGCTTGGTAGGGAAGTTGAGGGCAAAGAATTGGCTGCCCCGGAAACAATGGTGGGGCTAACTGCACCATGTGTCATCATCACAGAATGCAGATTAATGCCGAATTCGATTCTCCCTCGGACATTGCAGGATTTGACCATATGAATCCGGCTGGTGTGGTGGATGACGTCACTACAGTCGGAAATGTTCGGTAAAGGGTTTTTGGAATGCATAATCTCTCGGTATTAGGCGCGATACGCACGTGGTCGAACGTGCGTATCGTTTTTTTTGCCTGCTGAAACCCATCACTATGTTTGGTGGGTTGCGCTTCACATTAGCCACCCTACTACGGTAACGTATCGCAATTTTCGGTGGGTTGCGCTACGCTTCACCCACCCTACCTATTGAACGAGGCAGCAGATGCACACATTATACGAGTCATTCCGTCGTCGCTATGGTCCGTGGGCGCTGATTGCCGGGGGTTCGGAAGGTTTGGGCGCTTCGTTCGCCGAGGCATTGGCGAGCCGAGGGCTCAACCTGATCCTGATCGCCCGCCGTCAGGAGATTCTCACGGCGTTTGCTCAGAAGCTCATCCAAAAATACCATGTCCAGGTCGAGTCGCTGGTCTATGACCTAACCAACGGAGAAGCGCTCTTCTCTCTGATTCGCAGTTGCTCCCCAAAAGATGTCGGACTACTGGTGTGCAACGCCGCCCTGGCACCCATCGGCAACTTTCTCGACCAGACTCTTCAACAACATTTAAATCTTTTGAATCTCAACTGCCGATCGGCCTTTTCCCTGGTGCATGCCTTCGGTCAACGCATGGTCGAGCGGGGATCCGGCGGCATTATTCTGGTTTCATCCATGGCCGGCCTGCAGGGCACGGCGGGGGTCACCCATTACGCAGCATCCAAGGCATACCTGCGGATCTTAGGAGAAGGCCTCTGGGCAGAATTAAGGCCGCATGGTGTGGATGTACTAACCTGTTGTTCCGGTCTTGTTCGTACGCCGACGTTTCTCAAAGAAGACCTAACACGGACCGGCCCGCGTGGGCTTCCCATTATGGAGCCCGATCGGGTGGTTGCCGAGACTCTATCGGCTCTCGGCAAAAAGCCGGTGGTTATTCCGGGGCTGGCGAATACGTTGGTGGCGTTTCTAACCCAACGCTTGTTGCCGCGCCGGTTGTTGATCGAGCTCGCCGCCTCCGGGACGCGCACAATTTACTCGAAGTCAGAATAGGTTGGATAGGGCTCCAGCGCTTGACAACACGGCCGGCGAACCTACATTGTTTCGCAATTGGCGGGTTTCTCCCACAGTCAGTGAGGTATCTATAATGCGCAATAAATTCACGGCCTTACTTTTAGCATCGGTCTTACTGGTTCCGGCCTGCTATTCAACCAGCGAGACCAGAACGACGTGGACCGCGGGCTCCCCCATACCCGAGGGTGAGCGACAGGGCCGCGTCGAATGGATTCGAGAAACGGTTCGACGTACTGAAGGCAATCCGGCGGCTGGAGCTGCGGCAGGAGCAGTTGTGGGCGGCCTTCTGGGCGGCATGATTACCGGCCGTGGATTTGGGGTGCTGTTTGGGGCGGCGGGCGGCGCCATGGTTGGCGCCGGTGCGAGTGCGGGAGGCGGCGAGATTAGCTACTACGATATGGCGGTCCGCTTTGACGACGGCGTGGTGCGTATTTTTAGGTACCGAGGCTATCCGCCGTTCCAACCGGGTCAGTCAGTTGCCTTCACCCCGCGCGGGCTATTTCCACTTGCCAGTTTCGCGACACAGCCGAATGCTGCACCACCCATGCCACCATCTTCACCGCCGTCAACACCCCAACCGGACGTTTCACCACCGCCTCCTCCAGCTACGCCCTCCACCCCTCCGGCCCCGCAACCACAGGCTGAGCACACCTCGGTTCCTGACGGAGAGTGGGCGTATACCCAACAGTATGGTTGGGTGTGGATGTCCTATGGCGCTGCTTACACGTTCACGCCGGATTACGAGAATGGCGATCCGTACATGTACGTTTACTATGCCAAGGCTGGCTGGACCTGGGTTGAAGCTCCGTGGCTTTGGGGTTTCGGGCCAATGCCGTATTTTATCGACGGTGGCGGGAAGAATTTCGCCTGGTACGGACACGGCTGGAGCGAGAAGTGGGAGGGTGACCGGCCCGCGCACTACCGCGGCGGGCATCGCTAGTAGCTATCGAAGATCTTAGCAAAAGGCTGGCGATTATTCCGGGCTTGACAAATACGTGGGCGTCCGGTCTGACCCAACGCCGGTTGCCCCGCCGGTTCTTGATCGAGCTCGCCGCTTCCGGGGCGCGCTCGATTTACCCGAAGCCGCAACAGGAGTAGGCGGTTCGGCCGTAGGCTCCTTGCCGCTTGGTATCTCATCGTTGGGCGGCGCCGGCGTACACAGCGAGGTAAGCAGCGGCCCGAGGTAGCCGGGTATTTTCCCTGCCATCTTTTTGATGGCCTTTATTGCGGAGTCGCCGGGAGCGTCTTTATTGCGCCAGTGTCTGGCGATGAGATCCATGTAAATGCCAAGCGTCTGGCCGGCGGTGGCGAAGTCCAAAGTGGAGAGAAATTCGTCGGCCAGCCCGAACGGCATCGAGAGCGGCAACGGTCCGCGGGCGTACTCGACCGCCCAGACGCCGTCCGTAAAATTCATCCCGCGTGCCTGGCCCGGACCAACGTAAATGCGATCACCGGGTTTATAGATGCGTTTCTCAAACTGTCCCTCGGCGTAGTACCAGGTTTCGCCGTCTATCACCGTGTCCCAGAAGCCGACCTTATGGCGTCCGGAGTGGCCTTCCGAACCGATCGGCGTGCCCCAGATCATGAGGTACTCGAAGATCGAGGCGAAGTAGAGCTTCATTTGGATCATCGCCCCGCCGGCGATGCTGTAGATCCACGGTTGGCTCAAATCGATATGGCCCGGGTACTTGTCGTCAAAGGCATCGGCGATGGCTTCGAACATGTCGGGCTTGGGCTTTCCCAACCCTTTCAACGCGCATTCGTGAATGACCTCGGGATCAAAAACATATTGCATGAGTATCACCTCCGTCGATCTAGGCCACTTCTACCATCGGGTGCGCCAACAGGCAAGATCAATTCAACCATAGTCATGGCGAATGAGCCTTACGACGCTCGCCCATCCACCTGCTTGATGGCTTGCAGCATATGATGATGATTGTTCCAATAGATGCCGAGAAATACAAAACTCAGTACGTAACTCAAAAACACCGGAATCATGGGAAGCAGGGCTGAAATATCGGAGTGTAGGGGCGTTCTGAGCTCGAGCACCATGACGGTGATGATGATGGCGATCACCCCATCGCTGAAAGCTTCCATACGCGCCTTGGACATGGTCGATTCACCGTGGGTATTGATTGGTGAGGTTCGTGTTATACTTTAAATATGAAATACACGGCTCCGATCAAGCACAATCCGGCCCATAGATAATTCAGCCGAAAACCCTCATGCATGTACAGAATTGAAAAAGGAATAAAAACCGATAGGGTAATAACCTCTTGTAAAATTTTTAATTGAGACAATGAAATGTTGCCTTGAAAACCGATCCTATTGGCCGGCACCTGCAACATATACTCAAAGAATGCGATGCCCCAGCTTATCAATGCCGCGATATACCATGGTTTTGATATCAGGTTTTTTAAATGCGCATACCATGCAAACGTCATGAAAACATTGGAGCAGACAAGGAGTGCCGTTGTTTTAAGTATGGTCGCCATAGTCCCCGCCGAATCGAAATAAGCGTGTTGATGAAATTACGATTTTAATTTGGAATGCTTTGTTTTATTTGGATCGGATGTATTTATCTTTTTGTACTGCTCCTCGTCGGCGGAGCTCACTATTCCGTACTCAATGCTGTCCGCCAAGGCTCGCCAGGAGGCCTCGATGATGTTGGTCGAGGCGCCGACCGTGCTCCACTCGCGCTCGCCGTCGCGGCTGTCGACCAGCACGCGCGTGGTGGCGCCCGTCCCCTCCTTGCTGTCGAGGATGCGCACTTTGTAGTCGACCAATTGAATTCTCATGACCATCGGATACACCGGCGCCAGCGCCTTGCGCAGCGCCTGATCGAGCGCGTTCACCGGCCCGTTTCCCTCGGCCGCCGTATGGAGGATGTTATCGCCGACCGCGATCTTGATGGTCGCCTCGGAAAAGGTCTCTTGACCCACCCGTTGCCCGACCATGACCTTATAGTCGAGTAATTCGAACGGCGGTTGGTAGCCCGGCGTTTTACGGTGCAGCATCAAGGCCACCGAGGCCTCGGCGGCCTCGTACGACGAGCCGCGCCATTCGTCTTCCTTGATGCGTTCGAGCACCTCCAACTCGGCTCCGCTCTCAACGTCAAGACCAAGCTCTTTGGCTTTGCTGAGCAGGTTGCTTTTGCCGGACAATTCGCTCACGATCACGCGGGCGTTATTGCCCACCGTGGCCGGGTCGATATGTTGATAGGAATCCGGGTGGTGTTGCAGCGCGGCGACATGCACGCCGGCTTTATGGGCGAAGGCGCTGCGGCCGACATAGGGCTGCTGTTCATCCGGGGCGATGTTCGCCACCTCGGACACAAACCGGGACAAGTCGTAGAGATCCTGCAGCTCTTCGGCCGGCACGCAGCGAAGTCCGAACTTGTGCTCAAGGGTGGGAATGACGGTGCACAGGTTGGTGTTGCCGCAGCGCTCGCCGTAGCCGTTGATGGTTCCCTGCACGTGGCGGGCGCCGGCGTGCACCGCCGACAACGCGTTGGCCACCGCGCAGCCGATATCGTTGTGGGCGTGGATGCCAAGCGGTTTATCAATCGCTTGCCGAACCGTGCCCACCGCCGCTTCGACACGCCACGGCAACGACCCCCCGTTGGTATCGCACAGCACGAGCACTTCGGCGCCGCCGCGTCCGGCCGCCCGGAGGGTTTCAAGCGCATAGGCCTCATCGGCGCGGAAGCCGTCGAAAAAGTGCTCTGCGTCAAAGATCACACGCCGCCCCTGACCGCGCAGGAACGCCACGCTCTCTTCTATCATCCGCAGATTCTCGTCCTTGGTGGTGCGCAATACCTCGGTCACGTGCAGTGGATGGCTTTTGCCGAAAATGACACAGACCTTGACTTTGGCGTCGATCAGCGCTCTGAGGCCTGGGTCCTCCGCGACGGTGCTGTCCGCTCGGCGGGTGGCGCCAAAAGCGACAATGGTGGCGTTTTCCCAGGTGAGCTCTTCGGCACGGCGAAAAAACTCCACGTCTTTTGGATTCGATCCCGGCCAACCGCCTTCGATGAAAGCGACGCCAAACGCGTCCAAACGACGGGCGATGCGTAATTTATCGGTACACGAGAGCGAGATCCCCTCCCCCTGCGTGCCATCTCGCAGCGTGGTGTCAAGGATGCGTATCGACCGCGAATCGGCTGGCTCAGGCAAGCTATTGGGATTCATCTGCTTACTCCACGTTGGCCGCGCGTTCGACCAGAAGCAGCTTATTAAGCGCGGACAGGTAGGCCTTAGCGCTCGCCACGATTATGTTGGTGTCTGCGCCGTGACCATGGAAGACGCGCTGGCTATCGGCGCCGTGCTGCGGATTCTGGGGAGCGAGCCGCTGTTCGCTGCGCACCCGTACACTGACTTCACCGAGTGCATCGATGCCCTCGGTTACCGAATTTACCGAGAACTCGATCAGTTGGCTTTGGGCGTTGACGATCTCATCGATAGCCTTAAACGCCGCGTCGACCGGTCCGGTGCCAATTGCCGCGCGCACCTGAATGCTCCCATCCGGCCCGCGTACCCGCACCGTGGCGGTCGGCATACCTTGGGTGCCGCAGCTTACCACCATTCCATCAAGTGAAAATATCTCTTTTGAACGCCCGGTTTCGTCTTTGACCAGCGCCTCGAGATCGGCGCCGGTTATTTGTTTCTTTTTGTCACACAGCTCCTTGAAACGGGTGAACGCTTTATCGAGTTCGTCTGTGGTGAGCGTGTAGCCAAGCTCGGCCAGTTTTACCCCCAGCGCGTGCCGACCGGAGTGCTTGCCCAAGACAATGCGGGTGGCGCTGCTGATGCCCACGGCCTCCGGTTGCATGATCTCATAGGTGCTCTGGTGTTTCAGCATCCCATCCTGATGGATGCCCGATTCGTGGGCGAAGGCATTGGCGCCGACGATGGCTTTATTCGGTTGAACCACTACGCCGGTGAGGCTGCTGACCATGCGGCTGACGCGCGCAATCTGCGTGGTGTCGATGCCGGTCTTCAACGGGAACTTGTCATGCCGCGTACGCAACATCATCACCAATTCTTCCAGCGCGGTGTTGCCGGCGCGCTCGCCGATGCCGTTGATGGTCACTTCAACCTGGCGCGCGCCCGCGGCCACGCCCGCCAACGCGTTGGCGGTCGCGAGTCCTAAATCGTCATGGCAGTGAACGGACAGTGTCGCCCGCTCGATAGCGGGCACACGTTTCCGAATCTCGCCGATGAGCGTGGTGTATTCATCCGGCGTGGTATACCCGACCGTGTCGGGCACATTGAGCGTCGTGGCTCCGGCGGCCATGGCGCTGGCGAACACTTCGCTCAGAAACGCCGGATCGCTGCGGGTGGCGTCCTCGGCGCTGAACTCAACATCGGCACACAGGCTATGCGCCAACGTCACCATTTCGTTGACGCGCGCGAGCAGCTCGCGCGGGGTCATGCGCAACTTATGCTCCATATGAATCGGCGAGGTGGCGATAAAGGTATGGATGCGCGGACGCTGTGCAGCCTTGACCGCCTCCCAGGCCTTCTCGATGTCGGTTTGGGCTGCGCGCGCCAAACCGCAGATGATCGGCGGTTCGCGCAGCGGCCGCCCCTCGGGGACCGTCGTGCCGACCTCTTCGGCGATGCGCCGCACCGCGACGAGATCGTCGGGCGAGGCCACCGGAAACCCGGTCTCGAGAACATCCACTCCGAGGCGCGAGAGGGCGCGCGCCACCTCGATTTTTTCATCCGAGGTGAGCGTGGCGCCGGGCGACTGCTCGCCATCGCGCAGGGTGGTATCAAAGATTCGTACATAGTCGACGTTGGTCATGGTAGTGGTCCTTCTCCCCGGCAGGATACTCCCCGTCAGGCGACCGCTTCTTCGCCGGGGCGAAGGTTGCCGCGATCAAAAATCGGTGCTGGACGCGCACCCCGCGTCATGGCGATGGCGCCGCTGCGAACCATCTCGAGCACCTCAAACGGTTGCAGCACCTCGAGCAGGCTGTCGAGTTTGTCTTGGGTCCCGGTGCTTTCGATGATCATCGCGTCGATGCCGATGTCCACCACCTTGGCGCGGAACACGTCGCACAGCTGGAGAACGTGCGGTCGCTGCTCCATGGTGGCGCGCACCTTGATCAGCACGAGATCGCGCATGACCATCTCAACCTCGGTAATATCCTCGACCCACAGAACGTTGACGATCTTGTACAGATTCGCCTCAATGCGCCGGGCGGTATCCGAATCCGCATCGATCATCACCGTCATGCGGGAGATCCCCGGCATATGCGTGCGGCCGACCGTCAGCGAATCGATATTGAAGCCACGCCGCCGAAATAATGACGCAACACGGTTGAGGACGCCCGGGCGATCCTCAACGTAGGCAATGAATGTTCGCATTCGCGGCTTGCTCATAGGATCCTCTCATTCCAAGTCCTGACAAGACGGCTTTGGCCGGCAGATCATTTCGCGCAGGTCGGCCCCGGCCGGAACCAATGGGTAGACGCAGTCTTCCTGCTCAACCCTGAAGTCGATCACCACGGTCCCGGGGGCCTTCCGTGCCGTGACCACGGCTTCCTCGACTTCCTCGGGCTTGGTGACGCGTAACCCGAGATGACCGTGCGCTTCCGCCAACTTCACAAAATCCGGGCTCTTGATCGGTGTGCACGAATAGCGGCCTTCGTAGAAGAACTCCTGCCACTGTCGCACCATGCCGAGGTAGCCATTGTTGATGATCGCCACATTGACCTTTAATGAGTCCTGGGCGAGCGTCGTCAGTTCGCAGGCGGTCATCTGGAACCCGCCGTCGCCGACGATAACCCAGATCTCGTCGTCAGGCCGTGCCAATCGAGCGCCTACCGACGCGGGCAACCCAAAGCCCATCGTTCCCATACCGCCCGATGAGATATGTTTGTGAATAATATCGTGCTTATAGTACTGAGCCTCCCACATTTGGTTCTGCCCAACGTCGCTCACGACCAAAGCCTTGCCCTGCGTAATACGCCAGATATCGTGAATCACGTTTGCGGCAAAGAGCCGCCCATTGTGGGGCAACTGATGAACGTCATGGACCAAAGCTTCACGTTTGATCTTATTGATGTGTTCGATCCAATCGGAACGATCGCACGTCGTTATCCCGGGTAGAATCAGATTGAGCGTTTTACGCACATCGCCGATAAGCGCCAAATCGACCTTGACGTTTTTGTTTATCTCGGATGGATCGATATCGACATGAATCTTGTACGCATTGACGGCATAGGTTCGAAGATTGCCGGTGATGCGGTCCGTAAAACGTGTTCCGAGCGCGATGAGCAGGTCGGAATCTTGAATTGCATGGTTGGCCCAGGCTTCACCATGCATGCCCATAAAACCCAAGTTCAACGGATGGGACGCAGGAAATCCTCCTATACCGAGGAGCGTTGTCGCCACCGGAATACCGGTACGTTCGGCGAAATTCACCAATAGATCATTCGCGTTGGCCTTAACCACGCCGTGCCCGGATAAAATGACCGGTTTTTTCGCGGCATTGATCTTCTCAACCGCACGCTCGATGTCAGCGGGCTTCGGGCATAACATCGGGCGATACCCCGGCAGGCGTACCTCACGCTCATCCCATTCGAATTCACACGAGCCCTGCTGCGCATCCTTGGTGACATCCACCAATACCGGCCCGGGTCGGCCGGATGAAGCAACATAAAACGCCTCGCGGAGCATGGGAGCGATATCGGAAGCACGCGTAACCAGATAGTTGTGCTTGGTAATAGGCAACGTGACACCGGTGATATCCACCTCCTGGAACGCATCCGTACCTAAGAGATGCGATGCCACCTGGCCGGTGATGCAGACAATCGGCGACGAATCCAACATGGCTGTCGCGATCCCGGTCACCAGATTTGTGGCTCCGGGACCAGACGTGGCCATCGCCACGCCGACCCTACCGGATGCCCGCGCGTAGCCGTCGGCCGCGTGGGCCGCCCCCTGCTCATGCCGCATCAACACATGCCGGATCTTGTATCGCAACAGGGCGTCGTAGGTCGGCATAATCGCACCGCCGGGATAGCCAAACACCACCTGCACCCCTTCACGGGTCAAGACCTCCCAAATAATCTCAGCGCCTAAGAGCTTCATCGTCTCACCACCTAGCCCCTTCTCGCTTCACTCGAAGGGACAAGAGACTGTCCAAAGGATAAGAGCTTGTAATCCTCACTCCGTTCGTCAACAATCTCCTATACGCCTCACTTCGCTTGCTACCGTCTCTAGCCCCCTACGGGGATAAGGGATTGTAAGACTCGCAAAGCTCGTCAACAATCCCTAATCCCTGAGCACCGCGCCCGAGGAAGCACTGGTTACGGCCTTGGCATAGCGCCTGAGCCAACGGCTTTCGATATGCACCTCACGCCGCGGCAGTGACCGCAACCGGCGCGATAACTCCTCTTCTGAAATACGAACGGTAATCGACCGCGCATCAAGATCGATCTCGATTACATCGCCGTTTTCGACGGCCGCAATCGGTCCGCCGGCCGCGGCCTCGGGACTGACATGGCCGATACAGGCGCCGCGCGTTCCGCCGGAAAAGCGGCCGTCGGTCACGAGCGCTACGCTTTCATCCAACCCCATTCCCATGAGAGCGGACGTCGGGCTCAACATTTCTTGCATCCCCGGTCCACCGGCCGGCCCCTCGTAGCGAATAACAACGACATCTCCCGATCTGATTTCGCCCGCCAGAATAGCGTTTTTGGCTGCGTCATGTCCATCGTAGACTTTAGCAGGGCCAACATGCTGGTGCATGGTTGAAGCCACCGCGCCGGTTTTTACCACCGCTCCCTCGGGAGCCAGATTGCCGAATAGTATAGCGAGGCCGCCGGATTGCGAATGAGGCGATTGCGGCGAACGAATGACCTCGCGATCGCGCGTCACCGCTCCGGCAATTGATGAGCCCAGGGAGGTTCCGCTCACCGTTGGCCGGTCGAGGTGCAAAAACTGCCTGATTTCATTGAGGATAGCCGGAACCCCGCCGGCGCGATGCAAGTCTTGCATGTGCAATGCGGATGCCGGCGCTATTTTACACAAATGGGGCACCCGGGAGGCGATCTCGCCGATACGCGAGAGGGGATAGTCGATTCCCAACTCATGCGTAACGGCCAGCAGGTGTAAGACCGTGTTGGTGCTTCCGCCCAGCGCCATGTCGAGAGCAAAGGCGTCGTCAACCGCCTCAGTCGTCAGAATCTGGCGTGGCCGCGTATCCTTCTTGATGAGTTCGACGATTTGCGCGCCGGCGCGCCGGGCGAGATCCTCACGCTCGGTGCTGAGAGCCAGAGCCGATCCGTTGTACGGCAATGCCATCCCCAGCGCTT
The DNA here is from genome assembly GCA_963754925.1 of uncultured delta proteobacterium. Taxonomy (GTDB): domain Bacteria; phylum Myxococcota; class B64-G9; order B64-G9; family B64-G9; genus CAVWHX01. Next base: position 62,231 of record CAVWHX010000001.1, on the reverse strand, counting down.
CCATGAGGCAGTTCATGCTGTTGGCGGTGAACAAGCCGGCGCACGAACCGCACGAGGGACAACCATGATCCTCAAGGATCTTAAGCTCCGCCAAGGAAAGCTTCCCGGCCTTATAGGCCCCCACCCCTTCAAAGATGCTGATCAGGTCAACCACCCGGCCGTCCGGGGTTTGGCCCGCAGCCATCGGACCGCCGCTGACAAAGATGGTCGGAATATCAAGGCGCACGGCGGCCATCAACATACCGGGTACGATCTTGTCACAGTTGGGAATGCAGACCATGCCATCGAAACAATGTGCCGCGATCATGGTCTCTACACTGTCGGCGATGAGCTCCCGGCTTGGCAAGGAGAGCTTCATCCCGCCATGACCCATGGCGATGCCGTCGCAGATGCCGATGGTGTTGAATTCAAACGGGACGGCGCCGGCGGCCCGCACCGCTTCCTTAACCAACTTGGCGAACCCTTGCAGGTGAGCGTGGCCGGGAATAATGTCGACATATGAATTGACAACGGCGACAAATGGCTTGTCCATGTCGCGGTCTTTCACAACGCCAGTTGCCTTAAGCAGTGCTCGGTGGGGGGCGTGCTCAAAGCCCTTCTTGATGCTATCGGAACGCATTGGTTAATTTCTCCAGACGCCGTTGAGTGAGCTTGTTTTTTCTGATCGTTGAATTCATTGTCCTTCTTGCCTTTGACACCGACGTAAAAAAAACCCCCGCAACCTCTCTGGTGCGGGGGCCGTTCAATCGACTTGTGGTCTTTTCTAGAACGGGGGCCCGCACCCGAGACTAATAACGAGTACTAGTCCCTGAAGGGATAAGAGATTGTAAACCGCACTTCGTTCGGTAACAATCTCTAACGTAAGCCCCACTATGCTATTCCCAAGAACCAGGTTAGCCTGAGGTTCCAGAACGTGCGATCCGCAACAATTTTTGCTTATACCTCGCATGGTACCACTATGTACGAGAAAGCATGGCCTAAGTCAAGAAAAATTTTATGTTAGATGTTCACCCAAACGACGCTTGACAAACAAGCTTATGATCACGTTCATAGATAGTATGCACCCATTTAACCTTCTCGTGATACTCGGCCCCACGGCAACCGGAAAGACCCGCCTGGCAGCGGCGTTGGCGCATGAGCAAGGCGGTGAAATACTATCAGCCGACTCGCGCCAGGTGTATCGAGGGCTCGACATTGGGGCGGGAAAAGACCTTGGCGAGTACACGGTCAACGGCCAAAAGGTGCCGTATCATCTGATAGACGAGGCAGATCTCGACCAGGAGTTTTCAGTTTTTGATTTCCAAAGACGTTTTTACGAGGTTTTTGTTACGGTGAGCGCTCGCCATGTTCTGCCTGTATTAGTAGGGGGATCGGGGCTATACCTTGACTCGGTGCTGATGAACTACAACCTTGCGGCGGTGCCTGAAAACCCCAGGCTTCGCGCCGAGCTTTCCGGTCTATCTTTTGAGGAGCTGAAACTCCGCCTGGCGCAGGTCAAGCGCCTGCACAATATCAGTGACTTCGGCTCACCCGAACGAGTGATACGCGCAATCGAGATCGCCGACTTTCAAAAAAACCTTCCGACCCGGGAACGGCCGAGGGTTTGCCCGTTGATCCTCGGCATACATGTCGAGCATCAATTACTCCGTCGACGCATCCACGACCGTTTGCAGGCACGGTTTATTCAGGGGCTTATCGTCGAGGTAGAGCAACTCATCAAAAAAGGAATTTCAGAAGAGAGGCTTACCTCACTCGGCCTCGAGTACCGATACGTAACAGGATTCCTCAACGGCGCCATCAAGTCCGAAGATGAACTCGCTTTGAAGCTCGAAAGTGCAATTTATCAATTCGCTCGGCGCCAGGAAAGCTGGTTTAGGCGTATGGAGCGAAAGGGTATTCGTATCCACTGGCTTGAAGGATCAGATATCATTTCTGCACGGGCAGTTATTATGAAATATGAAAGAATTACTTGAGCAACCAACCTACCTTAGTTGTCAGAATCCGGAGCTGTGTTGCCATTCTCATCGACCGTGAGACCGATCGGTGATCGACATTCTTTGCCCCGTAGTTTGGCGTCGATTGACCAGACTATTTTCTTCTTGTTATCATCAATCGGGCTTTCCTGACGCAGCGCATAAATATCTTGTATCATGCAACGCGGTTGCTGAATTGAAACTAGTTCGGCGAAGCGCAACAGCTCTCGTCGCACCGGCAACCCATCGATGTGCGAAAGTCGATACCCGACAACGAATCCAGGAACGTTGTCCTGAAGCAATAATTGAGCCCCGATGGATTTATGTGCGTTTATCGACTGAAAATCAAACCGCAGATTTTCCCTGCTGGTGTCTGGTTCAATCCATACCAGCAACGGTTGATAGCGCTCGACAAAACTGCGGACGCTTTCCTCGCGTTCGATCCGCGGCAGAAGCCTCTTGATGGTAGCCGGAATAGTTTGAAGCATACTATTTTTTGTGCTTCCGGTCGGCTTGCCGGTCTTGGGATCAAACCTGGAGGATACCCGCAGCCTATACGAAACACCGAGGCTCGACCAGCCCTTGGGTAACGTGAGAACAATCTGGGCGGCAACGCCGTCATCGCTCAAACAAGGTGCAAGCTCAATCGTTTCAACCCCCCAGGTTGCAAAAGTCGCACGCGAGCCCACAAAAAGCTGCTCTTTGACTTGTTCGGGGGTTAAGGTATGTCCGATACACGTCCCGGTTGAGGATTCCTGCTCGGCGAGCACGGTACGTGCCACGAAACATACAACCAAACATATGAGTTGATGAGTCGCCGGCATGCTACTCCTTAATAGTTCGTCCCTTCTTGAGCCAGCGCATTCCAAAGAAAATGAACGGAATGACAACCGCCGAGACCCCAATCACCCAATAATAATACCTATGTCCACTCCTGATTTGTCCCATTATCTTAAGGGCCTCGGCATTGTTCGGATCGATCCGCATTGCCTCGTAACCCATCTCCTCGGCTTTATCGAGCTCTCGATTAACGTAATAGATTTCAGCCAATTTGAGCAGTATCGGCACATCTCGCGGATAGTACGATAGGGCGGTTTTAAGTTCATCGATACTTTGGTACCCTTTTTTCTGGTAGTTGAGCGCATAAGCCAGGTTAAGGCGGCCTTCACGGCTATCGGGAACCAATTCGATCTCCCTACGAAAGGCTTCCTCGGCTCGTGGATAATCCTGGTTGACGTCATTCAGATAGACTTCCCCAAGGACATGCCATGCCCGGGGGTTGTCAATATCGAGGCTGACTCCCATCTTGGCCCAGGATAACGCCGCGCGGGCGTCGCCAAGCCCGACCAGCGACTCGGCTCGGCCGATATTTGCGTCAACCGAGTTCTTGTCGGTTTTTAGTACTTCCGAGAACTCCTCTAACGCCTCTTGATACTGATGCTGTTGTAGGCAAACCTCGCCACTAAGGATACGAACTGCGTGGTCTGTCGGGTACTTTTTTTTGAGGTTTCCGACAATGGGTTTCAAGGTATCGAGCTCATGGTTCTTAAGAAGGGTGTGGGCTGTTTTGAGCTCTTCGGCAAGCGTCGATGATGCATCTCGTTCGGCGGAAGTAGACCGGTTTGCCGGTAACGCCAACAACACGGCCAGTATCATGCCCTGCATCAGTATCGTTGACATATGCGTTCCCCTCTTTTTGAACATTGAGCCTAACATATTTGACAACTCATACTGTTTATATCATTAGGCGCTAGGCAACGACAAGGACGTCGGTAACCATCCGGTTTCACAGGCCCCTCATCGCTATCCTTGCACCACCTCTTTTTTTCGCCAGAGATAGTAGACAGCCGGATATACGAGAAGTTCCATGACAAATGAGGTAAGCAGACCGCCCACCATGGGTGCGGCGATCCGTTTCATGAGGTCGGCCCCGGTTCCGATCGACCACATGATGGGCAGCAGGCCAAGCATCGCGGCGAACACGGTCATGGCCTTGGGGCGTACGCGTTTGACCGCTCCGTGGATGATGGCCTCGACGAGGTCGCCCCGGGTCTTGAGTAGTCCCTTCTTCTTAAACTCGTCATGCGATAAATCCAAGAAGAGCAGCATGAACACGCCGGTCTCGGCGTCGAGACCCATCAGGGCGATCAGGCCGACCCACACCGCTATCGAGACATTGTAGCCCAGCATCCACAGCAACCAGACAGCTCCGACGGCGGAGAATGGGACGGCGAGCATGACAAGAGCCGCTTTGAAAGCCGATTTCGTGTTCAAATAGAGCAATGCGAAGATGAGCACGAGCGTGATCGGCAGAATTAGCTTCATCCGCTCATGGACTCGGAGCATGTTCTCGTACTGGCCGCTCCAGGTCATGGAGTAACCGGTCGGCGTCGTGACCGCGGCGGCGACCGCTTCCTTCGCCTGCTCGACGTAGCTGCCGATATCTACCTTCGAGGTGTCGAAGTCGACGTACACGTAGCCAGCCAAGAGACCGTTCTCGTCGCGGATCATCGAGGGCCCCTGCGCGAGCACAACATCGGCAATTTCGCTCATCGGTATCTGCCCCTGACCGCTCGGCAGCGGTAGAAGCACGCGCTTGAGCGCATCAACGTCGTCGCGATAGTCGCGCGCGTAGCGCACGTTGATGCCGTAGCGTTCACGCCCTTCGACCGTGGTGCTTTGATTGTCGCCGCCGACTGCGGTCATCACCATCATGTTGGCGTCGTCGACGCTCAAACCGTAGCGGGCAAGTTGCCCGCGTTTAAGAACGAAGTCGAGGAAGTACCCGCCGGCGACGCGTTCCGCATAGGCGCTGCGGGTGCTGGGAAGCCTCGCTACCGCGGCCTCGGTTTCTTTGGCGATGCGCTCGATGATGGTAAGGTCCGAGCCCATGATCTTGATGCCCACGGGTGTGCGGATCCCGGTCGAGAGCATGTCGAGCCGGCCCTTGATGGGCATGGTCCAAGCGTTCGAGATGCCCGGGAGTTGCAGCGCGGCGTTCATCTGATTCTCCAGCTCGTCTTGGGTGATGCGGTCGCCCCACATCGGGCACAGGAACTGTTTAAGCCACCCGGGCGCCCAAGAAGAGTACCAGCGCGGTTTCTCCCGCCATTGACTCTCCGGCTTGAGCAAAACGGTCGTCTCCATCATGGTGAAGGGTGCCGGGTCCGTGGAGGTATTGGCCCGCCCGGCCTTGCCGAAGACGCGTTCGACCTCGGGGAAGGTCATCAGGATCTTGTCCTGGATCTGGAGCGCCTTCTGCGCTTCAGCCACGGACATGCCGGGCTCCACCGCCGAGGGCATGTACAGGATGGTCCCCTCCTGCAACGGAGGCATGAACTCAGAGCCGAGGTTCAGGTAGATCGGGATGGTGGTGAGCACGATAAGCGCCGCGCCGATAATGGTCATCTTGGCGTGTCGCACGACGAAGCGGCATGGCTTCTCGTAGAGGCGGTGTAACAATCGGCTAATCGGATGACCCTCCTCGGAGTGATACGCCCCAACAAACAACTTAGTCGCAAGCCACGCCACAAACCGAGGTCGAAAGGTAAAGGGGTCGATCCGCGCGAACAACATGCGTAGCGCGGGATCGAGCGTCACCGCCAAGACCGCCGCTATGGCCATGGCAAAGTTTTTGGAGAAGGCCAAAGGGCGGAAGAGCCGGCCTTCCTGGTCGACCAGGGTGAAGACCGGCAAGAATGCCACCGCAATGACTAGTAGCGAGAAGAAAACGCCCGGGCCGACCTCCAACAAGGCCTCGAGCCGCACCTGGTGGAAGTCGCCCTTCTTCCCGTCCTGTATCCAGTGGTGAATTTTGTTGTAGGCGTTCTCCACCTCGACAATGGCCCCGTCCACGAGCACGCCGATCGAGATAGCGATGCCCGAAAGCGACATCAGGTTGGCGTTTATACCAAAGAGCTTCATCAGGATGAACGACAACGCGACCGATATCGGGATGGTAACGATGGGAATGATCGACGAGGGGAAATGCCACAGAAAGATAAGAATGATGATCGAGACGACGATGATTTCCTCGATCAGCTTGTCCGTGACCGTGCCGATGGCGCGCTCGATGAGATCCGAGCGATCGTAGGTCGTGACCACCTCGACGCCTTTCGGCAACGAGGGCACAAGCTCCGCGAGCTTGGTCTTGACGCGCTCGATGACGGCCAGGGCGTTTTCGCTAGCCCGCATCACCACGATGCCGCCGACAACATCGCCCTCGCCGTTGTAGTCGGCGACGCCGCGACGCATCTCCGGCCCGAGCGCGACCGTGGCGACGTCCTTCACCAACACCGGGGTGCCGCCTTCAGTTTTAAGCACCAGGTTCTCGATGTCGTGAATGTTCTTTATGTACCCGCGGCCGCGCACCATGTACTCGCGGCCGGCGAGCTCGACCAGGCGACCGCCCACATCGTTGTTGCCCTTACGCACCGCATTGATCACCGCGTCGAGCGGCAGCTTGTAGGCTACGAGCGTGTTGGGGTTGACGGTCACTTGGTACTGGCGCACCTGGCCGCCGACCGTGGCCACTTCCGAGACGCCGGGAACGCTTTGGATCGCGTAGCGTAGAAACCAATCCTGGTACGAGCGCAGCTCGTCGGACGAGTGCGTGCCGCTCTTGTCCACGAGCGCGTACTGAAAGACCCAACCGACGCTCGTGGCATCCGGGCCGAGCTCGGTCTTCACCCCGGCGGGCAACTGCGGTATGACTTTCGACAAGTACTCCAATACCCGCGTTCGCGCCCAGTAGAGGTCGGTGCCATCCTCGAAAATGACGTAAACGTAGCTGAAGCCGAAGTCCGAAAAGCCGCGGATGGACTTGACGCGCGGCGCGCCGAGCAGGGCCGTGATAATCGGGTAGGTCACCTGATCCTCGATGATGTCCGGGCTGCGGTCCCAGCGCGAGTAGACAATCACCTGGGTATCCGAGAGATCGGGCAATGCATCGATCGGAATATTCCGAATTGACCACCAAGCGATGACCAGCAACACGATGCCCGCGGCGATGACCAGGTATCTGTTCTCGGCCGAGAAGCGAATAACGCGCTTGATCATGGGTTATTTCCCGGAAGGACGCGGGCGCTCTCGGGTATCTTTGGCGCGTTGCCGGCCGATATCTCCGCGAGCGAGGCCCGGAGCCTTGATTCCGAGTCAATAAGGAAGTTCGCGCGCGTAACTACCTCATCCCCTGATTTAAGTCCCGAGACCACCTCCACGTTGTTGCCGCTCACGTCGCCAAGTCGGACCGTGCGAGGCTGGAACTTGCCGCTGCCGAGCGCGACGAACACGATCTTTTCGTTGCCGGAATCGATCACCGCGTCGAGAGGGATGCGCAGGCCCTCGCGCGGTTTACCGTGCAGTACCACGTCGCCGAACATCTCGGGACGCAGGTCGCCACTTGGATTCGCAAACGCCAGGCGCACCTTCACGGTTCGCGTCGCGGGATCGAGAATGGGATCCATGAACAGGACCTTGCCGTTAAACTCGCGGTTCGGGAAAGCATTCAAGGTCAAACTGGCGGGCATGCCTACCTTCACCTGCTGCAGTTCGTTTTCGTAGATATCGGCCAGCACCCAGACTTCGGAGAGGTCGACAATCTCATAGGGCATCGCGCCGGCTTCGAGCTTCATTCCTTCGACGACGTCCTTTTTGGTCACCACACCCGAAACCGGCGAGTAGAAGGTGAGTGTTTTAGTGGCGTTCCCGGTTGTAGCAATCCGGTCGATCTCCGACTCAGGGATGTCCCAGAGCGACAGCTTCTTGCGGGCGGCCGTAACCAGCGTGTCGCCGTCGGCGCGAAGCGCGCCGCCTTTCGCAAGGACGCCGCTTACGCGTAGCGCCAAAAGGTACTCCTCCTGCGCCGAAAGCAGCTCGGGACTATAGAGGGAGAAAAGCGGGTCGCCCTTTTAACCGTCTTGCCTACAAAGTCCACGTAAATGCGTTCGACGAACCCGGGCACCTTCAGGTTGATGTGGCGCACCCGCGTTTCGTCCATCGCGACGCGGCCGACTGTCCGCCAGGAGCCGCCGACCGGGCCCGCGGTGACCTCGGCGGTGGTCAGCCCGATGAGCTGCTGGCGCGCCGGATCGATGTCCACGGTGGCCTGACCCGCGACCGGCGACTGTGCGCCGGTGATGTCGTTTGCGTACACAGGGACGCAATCCATTCCCATCTCGTCCTTTTTCGGTGTGGGCGAGGTTACCTTCGGGTCCATGGGCGCGCGGTAATTGAGGATTCTTCGTTCTCCGTTCGCGCCTACCGCCGCCGACGCCGCTCCCACTCCCTTCCCCTCGTCTACCCTCACGAGCTTCATCCCGCAGATGGGGCATTCTCCGGGGTGGTCCTGCACAATCGACGGGTGCATCGGGCACTGGTAGCGGGCCTTCTGAGCCTGCGCGGTCTCGGGTGTGACTGCCGCGTGATTCTCGCCTGCAGTGCGGCCCAGCCAGTAAGTGCCGGCGCCTATCGCGGCCGAGCTTATGATCGCGATAAGGACAAGCGTTCCGACGCCAAACCGGCGACCGGAATTCGGGGCTTGGAGGCCTTCAGACCGAGGAGTGCTGGATTCTTTTGCCATGGTATCTTCCCCACGTACTCTACATTGCGGACGAGCCGCCGCCCGTCGGACTTGCCGTAGCCGTGCCGCCGCTCGGCGACGATGCACGGGCGTTCGCGGCGCCCGCACCGGGCATTGCGGCAGTCTCCATGCCGGCGCCGGCTGAAGATACGGGAGCCAAGCTTACCTCGAAGGAGTCTATCGTCAGGCGCTGCGCCTGCGCCAGGGCCTGAAGGTACCCGTCTTGATCGGCGATGAGCCCGGCATTGGCATCGAGGACCGAGGCGAAGGTCACCCTGCCGACCTCGTACTGCGCAAGGGTGCTATCCACCGTGGCCTCCGATTGGACCAACAAACCGTTCCGGTAGAGCCGGATGGTTTCGAGCAGGGCAGCAAGCGAGGTGCGGCGCTGGAACACGCGCAGGTGAAGCACCTGCTCGAGGCTTTCGATTTTTTTATGACTAGCGAGAACACGCGCCTCGTTTTCGGCGACCGCGCGGTTTTGCTTCGATCCCGTAAAAACCGGAAGCGTAAAGCCGACGTTCAGAAGCCACATGGGCGGAAAGTCGCCGCCGCGCGGCATCACGCCGGCGCTCACGGTGAAATCCGGCAGATAGCTCTTGCGGGCGAGCGCGACCGACTTTTTCGCTTGGGGCAGTCCCAGGCGAGCAGACGCGAGCTCCGGACTGCGGTCGAAGGCGTCTTGGGCGGCAACGCTGTCGTCATTCAGCGAGGGAAGAGCAAGGTCCGCCAAGTGGCTCGCGGTGGCGATAGGCTCATCGAGCGGATGACCTCGCAGGCGGTTGAGCGCTTGCACCTGGGTGTCAGCCTCAACCTGCAGGGCCCACCGGCGTTGCCGGATGCGATTGAGCTCGAGCTGCGCGCGAAAAACATCCGACTGCGCCCCCTGCCCGGTTTCGTAGCGGATCCGCGCGAGCGCGGCCGACTTCTGCCAAATCGCCTCGAGGCGATCCAACAAACTCAGCCGGTCGCGTGCGAGGGTAAGACCAAGATAGGCGCGTCGGACCTCCGCTTCGGTGGACAAGCGTACCCGCGCGACGTTCTGTTCCGCCTGGTTGGCGCCGAGCTCGGCAACCTCGCTTCGCAACCGCAGCTTTCCGGGCCAGGGCAACGTTTGCGAGATCATGATCGAGTACCAGCTCGTCTCCATTTTTCCAACTTCCCAGCTGGTGAAGCCGTCATTCTGAACGCCGAGCTGGAGCAGGGGATCGGGCAAAGCCCCGGCCTGGGGCGCGCGTTCGCGATCCGCCTTTGCCAGAGCGCGCGCCTGCGCTAATTCGGGGACGATGGCAAGGCTCTGCTCAATAAGCGTTGCGAGTACGGGATCGGTAGGTAGTTCCACCATGTTGGATGGCGGAGATGCCCACGCCCCCCGCGCGAGAGGAAGGCACAGGATCACAAGCGTCGCGCCAATCCAGCGCCTCACGGTATTGTACCTGAATATGATTTCGGCGCGCCGCATGGGCTCCTCCAAATTATTCGGCGACGATCTCGCCGGTGATCATGTCCATCGGGCAGGAGTAGCGGATCCTACCGGGTTTCGTGGGTGTGAAGGTGATCTCCACGGGTATATTCAGGGGTAACGGTTTATTGATCCCGTAGTCCTTGATAACGATATCGGTCGCACAGGTGTTTTCCACTTTCCTCGTGATCACTAAGTTTAACAGGATGGCCCGCGTGAACGGTGGCTTGCGCTGGAACAAACCCCTCCGAGGTGACCGAGATTTCGATGACATGGTGTATCGGCATTTCGGTAGCTGGTTGCGAATGGTCGGTTCCGGTTTGCCCCCGATCATCTTTTGTACAGGCGCCGACAACCAGCAGTATGGCACCAACGAGACCTATGAGCATCGTCTTTGAAAGCTTCATGAATCTCTCCTCCAGTTGAAATCTAACCTATCTGCTTACTGAGCAAACAACATGCCACTAAGCGTTTTGTTAATATTTCTAAAAATTAGAACCGGTTATCTAATGTCAAGGCGCCGGATTACATTCATTGCACATTGCGTAAACAAACTGTCTAGGTTACATTGTAACTGTCGGGGTTACATCAGGTAACCCCGTGGATGATGGCCCATGGAGTTGCAATGAGGAAACTCGGTTGGTCAGGGACGGGACGTCGTCTCTTTGTCGCCTTCAGTTCGTTGATCGCGCTCTATGCGGCGGCGGCGATTTTCGCCCTGATCGGCCTTATGCAGATTCGCCAGGGGCTGGAGCGAACCCGCGAGCGAGTTGAAGGGCTGCGCATGGCCTTGGACCTCGCCAGCGCAGTTCGTGACCAGTACGCGCATCTCGCACACACGATCATTATCGGTAACGAAAGCCACCTAAAGCACTACGAGGACGCGAAAGCACGGGTCGCCGACCTTACGCGGAATATGGAACGCTTTACCTCGGACGAGGATGAGCGAACATGGGTTTCCGATATCGAGAAGACCACCGGTGAGATGGACCAGGTGTTTCACGACCGAATCCTGCCCGGCGTTCGCAACGGGCAGGCCGAAATAGTCCAAACCGAGCACCATCACGTCCTGGACCTGATGGCGCGCGTCCAGGAAAGCACGAACCAGTTGACGCTTCGTTTCGAACAGTCCGTCTCCGAGCTGCAGAGCTTGGTGGGGACACTTCAGCAGCGCGCTCTGATCTGGGTTCTGCTGTTCCTCCTCATCGCGCCGATCCTCGCGGGTTGGGCGGGTATCAGTATCGGCCGCTCAGTGGCCGGACCTATTGGCCGCCTTAAAAATGGGGCGGAGCGCATCGCGGCGGGCGACTTGGACACGCGTATCGAGGTCGATTCGCACGACGAGTTCGGTTCGCTCGCGCGACAGTTCAATGCCATGACCGCGTCGCTCAAGGAACATCAAACACAACTCGTCCAAAGTGAGAAGCTTGCCGGCATCGGCCGGCTCGCAGCCGGCTTAGCGCACGAGATCAACAACCCCCTCGGGATAATCCTCGGATATGCGCGAGTCTTGAAGAAGAAAGCCGACCCTGCACTCGCCGCCGATCTTGGGGTCATCGAAGAGGAAACGCTCCGCTGCAAGGAGATTGTCGAAGGGCTCCTTGATCTGTCCCGCCCGCTTAGATCCAACGCAGAACCGGTTGACCTGCGCGAGGTGTGCGACGACGTGGCAGCGCGGTTTGAAGAATCAGACCGCATAAGCGGCGTGAGGGTCGAGGTGGCAGGCCAAGGAACCGTCAATGGCGACGCGCCGAGGCTACGTCAGGTGGTGTTCAATTTGTTGAAGAACGGCATAGAGGCCTCAGGCGACCACGGTCATGTTGAGGTGCACATCGTCCAGACGGAGAAGTTCGTTGAGGTGTCGGTGAGTGACTCCGGTACGGGCGTCGATACCGCCGTTCGCGAACGTTTGTTCGAGCCCTTTTTCACCACCAAGCAGCGCGGCACCGGGCTGGGGCTAGCCGTATCTCAAGCCATCGCGCGTGCGCACGCCGGGGAGATCGTGTTTGACGCTCCGCCGGTCGGCGCACGTTTTATTCTGCGCCTGCCGCGTTAGGGAGAAACTACCCCCATGAGTCGGGCCCGCATATTAGTCGTTGACGACAAGCGGCTGTTAGCCGGCCGCGAACGAAAAGAACGGGCGGCGTTACTGCCGCTTGTCTCCGAAAGAGAAGAAAATCAATGAGTCGCGCCCGCATTCTGGTTGTAGACGACAAGGAAAACATGTTGAAGCTCTTCTCCAAAATTCTCGGCGATGAGTATGAGTTGACAACTGCGGCCGAGGGCCTCCGCGCTCTTTCCCTGGTCGAAGCCCAGGATTTCGACGTGGTGGTCACCGATCTCAAGATGCCCGGCGCCGACGGCTTCGAGGTGCTCAAGGCGGTCAAGAAGCGCGAACCCGACACCGAGGTCGTCATGATGACTGCCTATGCCACGGTGAATGACGCGGTCGAGGCGATGAAGCAAGGCGCCTACGATTATCTCCAAAAACCGTTTGATCCCGACGTCGCCGTTTTGGCCGTGGCACGGGCCCTCGAGCGAAAACGGCTTCGGGAACAAGCGGCAAACCTCCGCAAGGAGCTGCAGGAAGTTCATGCGTTCCATAACATCGTCGGCAAGAGTCGGGCGATGCGGGATGTATACCGCCTCCTGGAACAAGCCGCCGCGCTCGACATCACGGTGCTCATCACCGGAGAGACCGGCACGGGCAAGGAGCTCGCCGCGCGCGCAATCCACTACCAGAGCAGTCGGAAGGAACGGCGGTTCGTGCCGGTCAACTGCGGCGCCCTACCCTCCGAGCTCGTGGAGAGCGAGCTCTTCGGTCATGCGCGCGGCGCGTTCACCGGCGCCGCCGCGGCCAGGCCGGGCCTCTTCGAGGAAGCCTCCGGCGGCACGATCTTCCTCGACGAGGTGGGAGAGCTGCCGCTCGCCATACAGGTAAAGCTCAACCGGGCGTTGCAGGAGCGCGAAATCCGGCGCGTGGGCGACAACGCCACGGTACCCGTGGATGTTCGGGTGATAGCGGCGACGCACCGGGACCTCAAGGCCGAGGTCCAGGCCGGGCGTTTCCGCGAGGACCTCTTCTATCGCCTGTATGTCTTTCCCATCCGCATGCCGTCGCTCAACGAACGACGCGAAGACATCCCGCTGCTTGCGGTCCACTTTCTCGAAAAACATGCCCGCGCCTTGCGGCATGCGCTCACGGGCCTCACCCCGGAGGCACTGCGTGCCCTCACCGGCTTTCGCTGGCCGGGAAACGTGCGCGAATTGGAAAACGCGATCGAGCGGGCGGTCGCGGTTAGCGCCGGGCCAGAACTGGACGCGCGGGATCTCCCCCCCGAGGTGCGGGACGCTCAAGAAGGCGGCTTGCCGATTGATGTTCTGGTGAAGATGCCATACCGGGAAGCGCTAGATGTCGCCCGGGACCGTGTCTCGCGCGACTATCTGTTCGCCTTGATGCGCGAGTTCGACGGCAACGTAACCCGCGCCGCCGAGCGCGCCGGGATCGAGCGTGAGAGCCTGCATAGGCTTCTCAAACGCTACGACATCCGCTCTGATGATTTCAAGCCAACGGGCTAAACGCGGTCTTTGTGCCTAACCCCTCCCGTATTGCCTCCGTTCCGCTTCCGCTATACAATGCATTTTAAAAGTTCGGCGCTGCGTCTTGAGAGAGGGAGGAAAACGATTATGCGGTGTGCAATATGGTTAATTCTTGTCATTGGCCTGGCGCGCTGCCTCGGATTATCGACAACCTTCGCCAAGGACAAGATTTTCCCGGCGAGGTTTAAAGCGTTGGCCCAGGACCAAAGCAAGTTTTTCAAGGTAACCGCCCGGCCGGGAGAGGATATACCTGAAGCCACCTTAAATCTCTTTTTCGGCGCAAGTAATACGGTATCGGTGTCAAAGGGCAAGCCAGCAAAAGACCTTCTCGACGACAGCGATTTCAACAGCGTGGTCAATCGCAACTTACGCACGGTCAAGTTTTGCTACTGTGAAGCGCTCAAAAAAGATCCGGCATTCGAGGGGCAAGCTATTGTCGAAATACACATTCAAACCAACGGCAAAGTGCAGAACGTCGAGATTCAGCCTGATGAAATAGCCGAGCACCGTTTTGGCAAATGCCTTTCGCAACGGGTAGCCACGTGGGAGTTTCCGTCCTTTACCGGAAAAAGAGGACGGCATGGCGGTGAAGTCGATAGGCTATGAGTTTCCCCTCGAATTCACTCGAGCGGAAAAGTGACCAAAGCGTAAATGGGACCTGGGTGCTAGAGCTTGTTGACGAACGAAGCGAGGATTACAAGCTCTTATGCTCTGCACAAGCTCTTGTCCCCTTGTGGGATAGACACTAGCCTGCCGAACACCCGTAAGCCTCAAACTGAGACACTACCTATTCACTTGTTGGACTGACTGCCCGTTTAGAGTATGATAGCCGTCGGTGTGGTGGTGGCTCGACAGAGAGATCTGTGGTAGGTGGTGCTTTCGCGAGGGTTGTTGCTGATGAAAGATGGCTATCTCACGCGCGAGGAGCTGGTACGGGAGCTCGAAGACCTGCGTCGACGAATGGCCGAATTGGAAACCGCTGACGTGCGTCGTTCTAAGGCCGAAGAAGCCCTCGACCAAAGCGAGCAGCGCTACCGCACCTTGGCAGACACCTCTCCCGACGCGATCGTGGTGGTCGACCTCTCCTCTCGAATTATCATGGTCAACCACCGCACGATAGTGCTTCACGGCGCCACCTCCCGGGAAGATCTGATCGGTAAGAATGCGTTCGACCTTGTTGCTCCCGAGGACCGACAGCGCGCCATGGAGGATCTTAAACGCGTGCGTACGCAAGGCCATGTCGATAACTTAGAGTATCGATTGCTGACCAAGTCCGGCGAGGTGTTTCCGGCCGAGCTCAACATGGCAATAATTTCCGATGAGGCCGGCAACCCGACCGCGTTTATTTCTGCAATACGCGATATTCGCGAGCGCCGGCGCGCCGAGGCCGAGCGCGCACAGCTCCAGGAACAGTTCCGCCAAGCTCAAAAGATGGAGGCAATCGGCCGGCTGGCCGGTGGGGTGGCGCACGACTTCAATAATCTTTTGTTTGTCGTTTTGAATTACTCCGCCTGGTTACGG
This sequence comes from uncultured delta proteobacterium, assembly GCA_963754925.1. GTDB lineage: Bacteria > Myxococcota > B64-G9 > B64-G9 > B64-G9 > CAVWHX01. The sequence continues at coordinate 47,095 of CAVWHX010000001.1, read as the reverse complement.
GAAGCCCTCGGCACGGAAAGCGCCCTGCGCCCGATTACCGAGCAGATAGAGAAGGCCGCTTTGCGCGGCGCCGCTCTGGCGCGAAAACTGCTGGCTTTCAGCCGGCGCACGACGATTCGCCCGCAGGTCGTTGATATCAATCACCTGATCACCGATCTATCAGAAATGCTGAGAACTCTCTTGGGCGAGGACATCACCATTGATCTTGCACTAACGAACGAGCCTACGCACGTACTACTCGATCGCGGTCACCTCGAGCAAGCCATCGTTAACCTGGCGGTGAACGCGAAAGACGCAATGCCCAACGGCGGACGCTTGACGATTGAGACCATCGTCCGAGATATTGATCTGGAGTATAGCCGTACCCATATCGGCGTGGCGTTGGGCCGTTACATCCAACTCACCGTGTCCGATACGGGTTGCGGTATGGGGCCCGACGTGCGCGATAGAATCTTCGAACCATTCTTCACCACCAAGAAAGAAAGCGAAGGCACCGGACTCGGGCTTTCCGCAACGTACGGCATTGTTCGACAGGCCGGCGGCCATATCTGGGTCGATTCTGAAGTCGGTAAGGGTTCAACCTTTACGATCTTACTACCGTGGGTGAAAGCCGGGGAAGAAGCGGTTCTGCAACGGCCGCCCCTCCCGGCTCGCCCTCCGGCAGGCGAGACCGTGTTGTTAGTTGAGGACGATGTCGAGGTTCGCACCCTCACGCGCACCATGTTAGAGCGGGAGGGCTACCTGGTGCTTGAGGCGCGTGATGGGCTGGATGCGTGCCGCATCGCCAAAGAACATGTTGGCCCGATTCATATTCTCCTGACCGACGTCATTATGCCTGACATGAACGGCAAACAACTTGCCGAGACCGTACGCGCCCTGAGACCGGAGAGTATGGTATTGTATATGTCAGGGTACACTGATGAGGTAATCACCCAGCATGGTATCATTGATCGCGGTGCGAGTTATATCCAGAAGCCTTTTGGACGTGACGAAATGTTACACAAGATTGCGGAAATTCTCAGTACCCCGACGTCACCTTGAGATGTTTGCCGTCACCGCGATCGTTACCAACAGATTCACTGACTGTTTCAGCGCGATGAGGAGATCATGACCAAGACCGGCGGTGCGGTAGCCCTCTCAACCAACGGAATGCTCCTGATGGGGCTTGTCGCCGTCAATTTGTTCATTACGCCGCAACCATCTCAAGACGCGCTGGCGTTGGTCGACCGCATTGGCTCAATAGTCGGACAGGTGGAAGTGTGTCGACACGACACCAGCCGATGCGCCCCAACTCACTTTGGCGAACGCCTCTGGCCGGGGCGATCGTATCCGCACCGGCCTGTTTTCGGAGGCCGTGCTGCACCTGCACGGCAATATTTCGGTCGTGATCGGCCATAGCAGCGAATTCGTTATCGGCCAAGAGGCTGTGCAACGCTCGTCGTTTGAATTGGGGGTGGGCCACATCACCGCCGGGCTGGGAGCTGATAGCAACCACGAACTCGAATTCACCTCGTACGGCAGCGATGCCGTTGCCTCGGCCCGCCAGGGCGAATTTAGCCTTTCGAACGATGGCCAGGGCACGGTGCAAGTTAATACCCTAAAGGGCAATGTCACCCTGGCAGCGCAGGGCCGCGCGGTGGTGGTCGAGCGGGGAACGCACTCGACGGTGCTCCCCCATCAACCGCCCGCACCTGTCATGCCTACTCCGACCTCGGTGGCATTGCTCGTAAAATGGCCTCCAACCAAGAGCGACCTCACCAACGCCACCATCACGGGCACGGCGCCCCCGGCAAGCACGGTGCTCGATTAACGGCGTGATGGTTCGGGCGCGTTCGAACGGCACCTTTTCTGCAGAGGTGCCGTTGCAAGAAGGCAGCAACCGGCTGATCATTAATGCCACCGATTCGGCCGGTAACACGACCACTCGAGAGTCGCCCGAGATCTTGGTTGACACCAAGCCGCCGCGGTTAGAGGTGAACGCTCAGGGGTTGTGGCGATGACGACGTGTGAGAGCCTGATTGTATGAAGACCGCCTTTCTTCCCCGGTTAGTCAACGGCCAGGTGGGCGATCCGGTTCTCTTTGTCGACATCCTGCGGCAAAAGCGCGCGTTGCTTTTCGACTGCGGCACCCTCCATGCGCTTTCACCCCCCGAGGTTCTCCGGATAAGTGATGTATTTGTCTCACACGCTCACATTGACCATTTCATAGGTTTTGACCACCTCTTGCGTCTGCACCTCGGCCGCGGCCGCCGGGTCCGGATTTACGGTCCCACCGGCATCACCGGGTGCGTACGCGGCAAGCTCGCCGGCTATACCTGGAACTTGGTTCAACACCAGAGGCTGGCCTTCGAGGTGCGCGAGTATGACGGCCAGCACACACAGATGACTGAGTTTTTGTGCCACCGCCGCTTTAAACCGAATGAAAGCCAGAAGCTGCCCGATGCCGACAGTATCTGGCGTGACGAGTTGATCACGGTTCGAGCGACGGTCCTCGACCATCGTACTCCCTGTTTGGCCTACTCGGTTGTTGAACACGACTTTTATAACGTCGATCCGGTTCAATTAGAGGCCCTGGGGCTTCGACCCGGACCGTGGTTAAACCGACTCAAGGACGCGGTACGCAAAGGCCAGCTGGCCGGGGTAATCTACGAGATCGAGGGTAAGCTTTTCGAAGCTCAGAAACTCGCCGAACAACTGCTGATTATCACCCGAGGCCAACGACTCGCGTATGTGACCGACTCCCTGGGCAGTCCCGAGAACCTTGCTCGCATCGCGCAACTTGCCAATCAAGCGGACCTTTTATTTTGCGAAGGTGCCTTCCTGCATGAAGATCGCGAACGCGCCGCGGAAACCTATCATCTAACCGCCCGGCAGGCCGGAGAAGCGGCTCGCTTGGCCGGCGCCAGGCGTCTGGTCATTTTTCATTTCTCGCCCAAATACGAAGGTCATTTTTCAGATCTCGAACGCGAGGCTGACAGCGCCTTGATACATAATCCCGATTGAATACCCTGGTCGTAGGGCTGGGGTTTATCCCCAGCCGTAAATCGATTTTTAACGGACGGGCATAAAGCCCATCCCTACGATAATTCAATACCTATGTTTGATGAAAAAGCTCGCACGTAACACCGAGGCTGCGAGAAGCACATTAAACTTTGTTCGCTGGGCCGTGTTTTTTCTTCTATGGGAAAGCGGAAGATTACCGTTGTTCCCTGACCGATTTCGCTTTCAATTTTTACATGGCCCTGATGGTCTTGAACAATTTGATATACCACCCAGAGGCCGAGGCCGGCGCCCTTCCAATTGTCCTTGGTGGTAAAGAAGGGCTCGAATACCCGCTCGATATTTTCTGGCGCAATCCCGTTGCCGGTGTCGGCAATGCTCACCACCACCTCGTTGCCATCGCGCTTGGTAGACAAGGTAAGCGTGCCCCCGTCGCGCATGGCGGTCTCGGCATTAAGGAAAACGTTTAACAATACCCGCTGGATCTCGCCTTCGTTGCCCCAAATGCGCGGCAGATCCGGTGAAAACGCGCGTTCAACATGAATTCCCTGGTTCTCAAACTTGCGGCTGAGCAGACTAATAGTGTTCTCCAACAGGCGATCCAGTCGCAGCGGCTCGCGGTTTTCTACCATTTGCAATTCAGAGAAACGCAGAAGGTTGTCCGTAATTGCCTTGCAACGCTTGGCTTCCTCCTCGATCCGATTCAAGAATTGCAGGTCCGGGTCGCCTTCCTTCTTTTTACGCAGCAACAATTGAGTCAAACCCAAGATGCCGCCGAGCGGGTTGTTGAATTCATGGGCCACCCCGGCCCCCAAATCGCCAATTGCGTTGAGCTTGCGTGATTCGAGCAAGGATCCTTGAATGAGCTTGAGCTCGGCAGCATGGCGTTCGGCTCCGGCCTTGATTTCTTGCATCTGGGTCCTAACCCGTCGGTAGTGCCAATCAAGCGCAAGGCCGACGCCAAATAAAGCCAGGCCAACAACCATCAGATACCATACCTGCAGCAGTGGATGGCTTCCGGCATCGCGGAGTGTTCGTTGAATAACCACCGCCCAATCGACAACCTCTAACCGGCTGAACGTACTCCGTAGCGCCCGATTGTCGGGAGTGTGGTAGACCATACTTCCTGAGCGTTCTCCACCCAAGAACGCTGCCACGGCCGGGTCCTCGCCCATGAGCTCGCGCTGCAAGAATCGGCTTCCGACTGGATGAGCCACCAAACGCCCCCCGTTATCAACCACGAACAGGGACTCATCGGGCGAAAAAACTGTGGTGGCGATGATTTGTTGGATGCGCAGAAGTGAGCGTTCGAACCCAAGCACCCAGGTTCGTTGACCCTCGCCGACCGGGACTGCCACGGCGCCGGCCACCAGGGCGGTGTTATGCGCCAGATCGACATACACGCCCCCAAAAGCTTTGCCCTTCTCGCGCGCTGCTTCAATGGGCAAATGCTTCATAAAGGTGCTGATATCCTGATCGGCAACCGGCAGCCGATTACTCATCTCGGCGTCGGTTTTAATCTGGTCGGCAGTTAGAAATACCGCCGGCACGGCAAGCTGATCCTTCCCGTCAAGCAAAACCACCGCCGAGATCTCCTCGTCCTGCTTGTAGAGCATGCGCAGGAGTCCTCTCCGCTCGGCCGATGAAAGTTTTCGCTATATCGAACAATTCGGCGCCGAGGCCTACGATCCGCGATGTCTGGCTCAGATCGCGATTGAGAAGCATCCCGGTTATCCGCAGGAGCTCTTGATCATGCCTGTCGGAATCTGCCTCCGGGATAGTCGAGGTGTTCAGAACACCCGCCAGACCGACGGCCATAGTAACGACAGACAAACCGATGAGAACCCAAATCAGAATGCGCCCGCTCACACCAATGGACCCCCGGAGCAATGTCTGATAACGTACGCTGCCTTACGATATAAGTTAGCATACATTCTTTATCTCCTCAACTTACTGGAAACTATCGCCTTCTAAAAAGCTGGATGCTTTCTTGCGTATCGATGCTCCCAAAATGAAATTTCAAAAATTAACCAGTTACAGAACCAGTAACTCTAAACGAATTCTTGTAAGCAAGCGCCTTAAGCTATACCTTCGACAACGTCAGTGTCAGTAAGGAGCGCGTTATTGAAATATACTAATGTATTCTCCGGGGGTAATCGGCGCTTTTGGTTGCTTCCGTTACGCTTTTTGCCATTGCTGTTACTAGGAATTTTTATTTTTCGCGAGCGCCCCTGGGAAGCGGATCTGCCGACCCTGATCGTCTGGCCGCTGATTATCGCCATAATAATGAACTTTGCGTTGTATATACCGGCAAAGGCATTGCGCTGGAAGGTGGCTCTGGCAAATCCCCCTCCCCTCATTCAAATAATTGCTGCTCTATTAGAGGGTTTTTTGGCAAATATTGCGATTGGTTTTTCTTCTGGAGAATTTGTTCGCTCAGCCAGATTGCATCGCACCAACGCAACATTTCTTACCAACCTAGGTTCTGTGTTGGCCGAGCGCCTTACAGAATACTCTGTTTTGGCGTTGTTAATCGCGCTTTCAAGCTTAACCGGATTAGTTCCGCCCTGGTTTGGGGCGCTTGCTGGATTGCTCGTGATAATCTATCTCATGCTGCTCATATCCAGGCGCCGGATATTGCCTAAATTGAAATCTTCGGGCCGCCTCAGCGCCGGATTCCGCACCGCATTATCCGCATTAACCCGGCGAAAGATACTTTTGATGACCATGCTATCGTTCGCCGGCTGGACGGTTGAGATAGGAATGTTGCTCCTTACCTTTTACGCCATGGGATTGCCCTGGGAAATAGCAAACGCATTGTATGTGTTGGTGGGGATTAACTCTGCCATCGCCATTCCTGGTCCGCCCGCCAATCTCGGCACTTTCGAAGTCGGAGCGGTCGCGGCATTGATGCTGCAGGGGATAGACCAAACAAGCGCCTTAGCTTTCGCGCTCGTTTATCATATGTTGCATGTGATACCAGTGGCACTGGTATCGACCATTGTTTATTTGGTTCGTGGATCTGGAGAAATGCCACCTCAGAACGCATAACACCTTATTAACCCAACCTATTATTAACCACAGAGGCTTCATTGACAAAAACGTCTTTCCATGCTAATTGATAGCAGATATTGCTTTGATGCTCCGTATAAAATGTACGCGATCGAGCAGGTCGATTCCTAAAAGGAAGCAAGCGTCGAGTGGGACATTTTTTTCATCTAAAGCAATTGGATGACGCGCCGATTGTATTCTAAGAAGGTAGATGTATGTTCCGGAGGTTTGGAATGCTGCGTTATGCTAACATCATCTTTAGTTGCCTCATAAGCCTAGCTTTTTTACCGGGTTGCAACAGCTCAAAAGCGATGGAAGAACAACACATTACGGCTCAGACCGACACGGAGGCCACGACCCAGTCCCCGGCGCCATCTTCGAGCGTAGAGAAAACTGAAGATACGAAAATATCGAAGGAAACCCCTCCGCACCCGGGAGTCTATCAACTTTCTGGCATCGCCAAGGCCATGCGGACGTCGGTACTTTCATCCAAAATAAGCGGCATTCTTCGTTCGATTAAAGCGCGCGAGGGCCAACGGGTGGTTGCAGGAGAGGTGCTGGGCGTCATCGACACAACCGACATTGTTCTACGGGTGGAGTCGGCCGAGATAGCCGCCAAGCAAGCCACGGAAGCCCTCAACAATGCCAAAAACGACCTCGTTCGAGCCGAGCAACTGCATACGGCCTCGGCAGTAGCGAGCACCACCCTGGAAAAGGCCCAGCTTGCGGTGCGATTGGCCGAGCTGCAGGCTCAGGCGTCCGATGTGGGACTGCGCACGGCCAAGCAGGCGCTCGCCGACACCAACCTACGCGCTCCTTTCTCCGGCGTCATCACCAAGGTAATCTCCGAAGAGGGCCAGATGATCACAACCATGCCGCCGACGATGACATTCGCCTTGGTTGACACCGACATTCTTGAGGTAACGGTGCCTATACCGGAACGCAGACTCGGCCAGATTAAGCTCGGAATGCCGGTCTCCGTGGTTCTTCCAGCTATGAACTTCGACCGTCCAGCGAAGATAGACCGAATATCCGAAGTAGTTGATCCGGTTACGCGTTCGGCCGAGGCAATAATCCGTATCAACAATCGTGACCATACGTTGCCGGCCGGGTTGTACGCCCAGGTACGTTTCCCGACGATTCCCGCCGACGATGGCGCTCCCGTTGGCGTTGCTGAAACCCCCATAGCCAATGTTCCCTAATATTCCATAATGCACCACCTTAACATACCCATCGATCGGCAGGGGATTTTCAGACTCCTACGTGGAGGTACGTAGTGATACTCTCGGATGTTTCAGTTCGTCGGCCGGTTTTTACCGTCATCATCACAGCCGTTCTGATCCTCTTTGGAGCGATTGGCTATATTAACCTTGGCGTTGATATGATGCCCAAGGTTGAGACTCCCTATGTCACCGTTACGGTAGTCTACCCCGGGGCGGACCCGGACGTGGTGGAAAATCGCGTCTTAGAACCAATCGAAGACGCAACCTCAACAATATCAGGATTGAAGAAACTAACCTCCTCGGCGGTCGAGAGCTATGGCATGGTGTTTCTTGAGTTCGAGCTCAATGTTAATGCCGATCGCGCGGTTCAGGACGTTCGCGATCAGATCGCCAAGATTCAGCGCGACCTGCCTACCGACGCCGAGACACCGGTTATCCAAAAGCTTGATGTCCTTGCGGCCCCGGTCGTGGCCCTGGTCCTAACCGGGCCGCCCAACACCAGCATCGCGCGTATGTCCTACGTGGCCGACAAGAAAGCCCGCACCAAGCTGCAACAAATCAACGGTGTCGGGATGATCGACATCCTTGGGAAACAAGAGCGCGAGATCCACATTCAAGTGGATCCAACGCGGCTTCGCAACTACCACATGGCGCTGTCCGACGTCCAACAGGCAGTGGCGTACGGCAACATGGACGTTCCCGGCGGTAGGCTAACCATCGGCAATCAAGAATTGTTGCTCAAAACCCACGGCGAGGCCGAAGATCTCGACGAACTTCGCAAACTGGTAATCGCGAGTCCCCAGGGGGCGCCCGTTCGACTGATGGACGTAGCGACCGTGGAGGACACCTCCGAAGAGGCTCGGACCCTCGCCGCCTTTGACGGAGAGCGCGCGCTCACCCTTTCCGTGCGCAAGCAATCCGACGCCAATAGCGTCGCGGTCGCCGAGGCAGTCATCGATGCGGTAGAACACGAAAAGCTCGACCTGCCGGCGGGTTTTAAATTGAAAGTGGCACAAGACGTTTCGAGATTCACCCGCCAATCGGTCGACCAAGTGATCGAGGACTTGATATTGGGCGCCATCCTCGCTGTGATGGTGATATTGTTCTTTTTACGAGACGGCCGTGCCACCTTTATCAGCGCTCTGGCGTTGCCCACATCGGTCATCGCCACCTTTGCTTTCATGCGGCTGCTCAACTTCACCATAAACAACCTCACCTTACTCGCACTATCGCTATCGATCGGCATGCTGATCGATGACGCTATCGTGGTCATTGAAAATATCTACCGCCATATTGAAATGGGCAAGTCTCCGGTGCAAGCGGCCAAGGACGCAACTGGCGAGATCGGCTTGGCGGTAATGGCTACCACCCTATCGATAGTAGCAGTTTTCGTCCCGGTGGCTTTCATGAAGGGCATTGTCGGCCGCTTCTTCTATGAATTTGGTCTCACTGTTGCCTTTGCGGTGATGGTTTCATTGTTTGTGTCATTTACCCTTACTCCCATGGGCGCCTCGCAGTTGCTCGGGCACCATAATCCGGGAAAGATCTACCTGTTCATCGGCAGAGGACTCGCGGCCCTCGATCGCGGCTACCGTGCGACCATCGGCTGGGTGCTCCATCACCGATTTTTCACCATCTCGACCGGGATCATTACACTCATCGTAGCCTTGTTCCTCGCAAGGTATATCCCAACCGAGTTTCAACCGAAGATGGACCGCGGCGAACTCGATGTGGACTTCTCCATGCCCGAGGGCACCAGCATCGAGGCAACCTATGCCCGTGGCGAACAAATCCGCCAACTCATCGCGAAAAATATTCCCGAAGTACAATACCAATTGGCGACCATAGGCGCCGGCTCCAAGCAAAAGGTCAACGAAGGCAAATTGTATGTGAAGCTGTCATCTAAAAAGCAGCGCGCCCGCGGCCAGGAAGAGATCAGCGCCGCTATGCGCGATCTTTTCGCCAAGCAATTCCCGAAAGAAGATATTTCAGTAACCCAAGCTGCTATCGGCACCGCCGGTGCCGAATATATGGCTCGGCCGCTGAACATTCAGCTACGCGGCGACAACTCCGTCGAGCTTCGTAGGACAGCGCAAAAACTAGTCAAGGCGTTGAAGAAGCACCCGACGATCGTCGACCTGACCATCTCGGATCGCGGATCGAGGCCTCAATATGGCTTCAAGATAGATCGTGATAAAATTTCGGCCGCGGGCTTAAGCCCTGCCCAGGTGGCCATGACCGTGCGCACGGCGATTCAGGGAACCGATACGTCCCAGTTTCGCGATGGCCCGGACCGTTATAAAGTAATCGTCAAGGCCCCTGAAAGCTATAAAAACAGCCGTCAGGCGGTGCTCAGCATCCCCCTGCGGGGACCGGCGGGCAATTTGGTGGAATTGGGCGAGTTGGTGACGCCCACCACCGAGGACGCCGCGGCGCAACTCGATCGCGAGGATCGTATCCGTCAGGTAACCATTCTCGGAAATTTGCAGGGCATCGCTCTCGGCTCTGCTCAGAAGATAGTCTCCCAAGAAGCTGAAACAATCGTCCCGAAAGCGGTACAGATGAAATTCTCAGGACAAGGCGAGATCATGAAGGAGTCGTTCGAGAGTATGACCCAGGCTTTGATCCTGGCGATCATCATGATTTTCATGGTGCTCGCGGCGCAGTTCGAAAGCTTCCTGCATCCCTTCACCATCATGATGTCCCTGCCGCTTTCGATCATCGGCGCGTTCGGCGCCCTGTTGCTGACGCAACAATCGCTCTCAATGATCAGTTTCATCGGCCTGATCATGCTCATGGGCTTGGTCACCAAAAACGCCATTCTGTTAGTGGACAACGCCAATCAGCGCCGGAGTGGCGGCCTTGCCGTGCGCGAGGCGCTGATCGAGGCGGGCGCGGTACGGTTACGCCCGATCTTAATGACCAGCTTCGCGATGATATTCGGCATGTTCCCCGTGGCCCTGGGGTTGGGCGAAGGCTCGGAGATCCGCCGCCCGATGGGCGTGGCGGTGATCGGCGGACTTATCACCTCGACCATGCTGACCCTGTTGGTGGTCCCGGCGATCTACTCGTCATTCGAGAGCGCGCGCAATCTGCTCAAGCGATTGAAGCGCTCTTCGAGCGCTCATCCCCTTGGTCATTAGTACGCAAGGAAACATGACCATGAACATTGGGCGTTTTGCGGACGATAATATCCTCAGGTTCGGCGAATATGAGTTTGTCCACTATGCAGGTACGTGGCAAACCAATGTTGCAATGAACCGCAGTGCCAACCAATTGGGCAATGCCCTGAAAAAACTAGGAATCAAACGGGGCGACCGGGTGGGCGTTCAGCTGCTCAATTGTCCACAGCTTATTCAAGCATTTTTCGCAACGTTCAAAATCGGGGCGATCGTGGTGCCGATCAACCCGTCCCTACGGGCGCACGAGCTGTCTTACCTGTACCGCGATGCAGGCTTATCGGTCTTGATTAGTGATTCAAACTACACCGACGTCATCAGGGAAGCCCGAAGGGAATCGCCCGACCTAAAACACATGATCATGGTCGGGGACTCCATCCCGAAGGAAGCGCTGCCATACAGCAGCATCGTCGAGCGGGAACCTGACACGCTATCTATTGAAGATACGGATAATGACGATACGGCGGTGATTATATACACCGCGGGCACCACCGGAAACCCGAAAGGCGTCATGCTGACCCACTTCAACTGGTACACCCATGTAACTGGTTATTATGATGTGGTGTTGCTTGACGCCTGGGGCGTTTCCGCTAAGGGCATTATACATGAGCAGAATGGCGGGCTGGCTAACGAAGCCGAAAATAAAGGTGAAATTTTTGGCGTCTGCCGACAACGGGTTTCGCTCATCGCCCTGCCCCTCTTTCACGGCTACGGCGTGTTTGCAGTCAATCTGGAGTACCTGACCGGGGGGAAATTAGTCATGCTCAGTCGTTTTGACCCTGAAGAGGCAATGAAATCCATAGAACAGCATAAGGTTACCGATTTTCGTGGTGTGCCGACTATGTTTATTCAGATGCTGAACCATCCCGACGCCTCGAGGTATCATCTAACGTCGCTGAAGACCTGTATCTGCGGATCCGCACCCATGCCGTTGGAAGTCGCCCGTCAGTGGCGGGAAAAATACGGTATCGATATCTGGGAAGGGTACGGTCTGAGCGAAGCAACCACGGTCAATTGTGGGAATATCGCCGGCAGGCGGCCACCTAAATACGGTTCCATAGGAAAATGTTACCAGAAATGCAACACCATCAAGATAGTTGACGATAACGACCGCGAAGCGCCAACAGGTCAGGTAGGAGAGATCGTCATTAAAGGCCCCGGCGTGATGAAGGGCTACTGGAAGAAGCCTAAGGAAACAGCGGAGGCCCTCCGCAACGGCTGGCTCCATACGGGTGATATCGGGTATGCGGACGAAGACGGCTATCTTTACCTTACCGAGCGCAAAAAGGATCTCATCATCCGCGGAGGAGAGAATATCTACCCGAAAGAGATCGAAAATATTCTGCACCAACATCCGGAGGTCCTTGAGGCGGGGGTTATCGGTATTCCCGATCCGGTCTACGGCGAGGTGGTAAAAGCGTTTGTCGTCCTCAAAACGCCTGGCGCCGCCACTGAAGAAGAAATCCTGGGTTTCTGCCGGCAACATTTGCCGACCTTTAAGATACCGAAATCCATTCGGTTCATGGACACCTTACCCAAGAGCGCGGTGGGTAAAGTTTTACGTCGCGAGTTAAGGAATCTTAAGTGAGGGCGCCCCTAATCTTTTTGATCAGTAGTGCAGTACGGCTGGCCGAGCTCGTGGCTGCGGCGGGTGGCGGTCTCGACAGCATCCATCAAGACCGCGCGCAAGCCGGTCTTCTCGATGCTGTAGAGCGCATTGATGGATGTTCCTCCCGGAGAAGTGACTAAATCCTTCAGAAATATCGGATGTAGCTTGGTCTCCTGCACCATGCGGGCAGAGCCAAGGACCGTTTGAATCGCCAGCGCACTTGCTGTTTCACGGGCCAAACCCATCCTCACGCCGGCGTCAGAGAGCGCTTCAATGATGATGAAAACATACATCGGACCGCTGCCGCTGAGCCCGGTGACCGCATCCATCAGCCCCTCGTCCACTTCGGTCACCATGCCGCAGAATTCAAACAGCCGCCGGGCCAGCTGCAGATCCGAACGCCGAGCATACTGGCCGCGGCACAGGGCAGTCGCCGAGGCCCCGACCGCGGCGGCTATGTTCGGCATGGCGCGTACCACGCGTGGTTGATTCTTGAGGACACGCTCGACCAACCCGGTGGGAAAGCCGGCAGCAATAGACAACACTAATACCTCAGGTCCCAATTTTCCCCGCAGTTCGACAAGCACTTTATCTAGGATCTGCGGTTTGACCGCGAGCAACACCACATCGGCGTTCTTGACCGTGTCCGCATTATCGGTTCTCGTGCGAATCTTCAGCTCATGGGCAAGCTGCTTGAGCTTGTTCTCGTTACGGTCAGCCGCGCAGATCTGCGCCGGCGAGAAATGCCGCGAACGCAACAACCCCCGTATAAACGCACTGCCCATATTTCCGGCGCCGATACAAGCTATATGGAGCTTTTTCATCGCAACCATCCTTTCTTTCTCAACGCGTTCGAGACATAAGAATTTAGTATCACAGTACCGTTTTGCTGCAATTTAATTAACCATCGGTCACGCGAGCTGGCACGTTCGGGGCCAAACCATCGCGCCGACCTTTGACATCCACTCGTATTGTATCGTAAGTCTTAAACACGAATGAGGGAGCCCATGACGGTGAACGACAAACAAACCAGAAAATATTTTGTGGTTTCGTATCGAGACCCGATTGAACAAAAAACCATATCTATTAAGGTTAACAAGGTGGACGATTCTCCGTTGGGTCTGAGTTTCATTCGCATCAGCGACTTCGTCTTTGACTCGAATTCCTTGGTGGTAAACCCTGACGAGGAAAACCTCAAGAAACGGCTCGAGAACACCCGCAGCCTGCACCTGTCAATCTATACCATTCTCTCGATTGAAGAAGTCGGGCATAATCAAGCGGGCCTTCAGTTCAAGACCGACAAGTCGAATCTCGTGGTGTTACCGTCCGCAGAAAAGCCCACCCCGAAAAAAGATACCTGAACCGTGCTACGCAGGCCGCGCCGACCATACGCGGCGGCACGCGGCCAGCACCTGATTGAGACTCACCTTTTCAAGGCACGAGCCATCATCGCAGCGGTGCATGACCTCGTGCGTACACGGCGCGCAGGAAACCGCGCCCGACACCAATGCCGTTGTTGAACCAAGTGGCTGCCATAGCACCGGGTCGCTGGGTCCGAAGATTGCGACCGTTGGTACGCCCAGCAACGCGGCCAAATGGGTAGGACCGGCGTCGTTGCCGATGTAGAGACGCGCATGTGCTAGCACGGATTTTAATTCCAACGGCATAAGCTCGCTGAGCACCGAAACGGTATAATCGCTCAAGTAATGAGCAACGTTCTGGACCGCCTCACGATCAGCCGGCCCTTCCAGTAAAACCGGCTCGTACCCCTCGACCTGCAAGGCTTTATATAACGCGGCAAACCGTACCGTTGGCCAGTTCTTTTGCGCCGAGCCACTGCCGGGGGCAATCAACGCAAGCCTATCTTTCGGCATGCCGGTTCGGGTCAGAATCTCATTCCCGGTCGCACGTTCGGTATCGCTGATCGGGATGAGAAGTTCTGGACCATCCAGGCCGAGATCAGCCTCCAAAACACAGCGTTGGCAATGCGTAGCGACATGGATCGACTCACCCGATGATGGAAACGGCAAAAAGGCGTGAACCTCGCGGGTGCCGCAGGCCGAGAGGTTTTCAGCCAAGACAAAATCGCCGGGGGCCGCGAAGGCTACCACGACATCGTACGCCCCAAAACGAGCGCATACCTCGGGCGGCAGCGTGCCGCGGATGTCGAGGAGATGATGGTACCCTGAGCCCTCAATATCCAGCGCTCCGTTTGCCCCAACGGTCGCCTTGAGCAAAGCGCAGCGTTCGCGATAGCCCATAACTTCAATCTGTGCGTCTGGAAATCGCCGACGAATGGCAACGACCGCGGGCCACAGGAGCAGGGTATCGCCCAGCCCGCCTGTTCGGATAATCAGAATACGCTTATCCGCCATACCGGCATCATCCCGCTGCGCGGCCGCGCGTGTCAAAGCTTTTCCTTACAAGAAGTTGCTCAAACAAATCCCGAGAGCTATCATCAGGAAGTCCGCTGGCGGGCGCATCATCTGCTCTTAAATTGTCGAGGCGAGCAACGTATGAGAACAACTGAAAGGAATAAACTCCAGCGTGAACTCACTATTCTTCAGGCAAAGAAACGTTCGGGTTTCGGTTTCACTGCATCCGACGCTGAACGGCTTTCCTTTCTCACGGATCAATTGGGCAATCGCGAACAGAGCATGTCGCGCACCCAAGAACTCGGCAGCGATGAGCCGTCTGTTGTCGCGCCATCCCATGAAGACGAGCTCCCTGAGGCCGAGCTGGTTGATCCAACCACGTTGTTCGATTCCGTTAAGGATACCGACCGCGATTTGCCGGTGCTGTCGTTAGACGACGCGTCTCCCTCGATCGAACCTTCGGTTGCGGGCGATCTCTTTAACGATGCGTATTCACTAGATACACCCAGTCCGTCTTCTGCCGAAAAAGAAGGGCAAGAACTATTACAGAGCTTGTTCGACAATACCGCCACCGGCTCCCTCGACGCAAACGGCGTCCTGGTCAAGGCAGAGTCGCCCCCGCTGAACAAGCCGGGAAGCAACGCAACTCAAGCAGCCTCTCCCGCTCCCGTTGCGTTGGGCAAACTTCGGGTGGTCAGCCATCAGATTGACGGCGGGCCAGCCACGGAACCAGCGCGCCGTGAGCTCGAGCCGCTGCCCGACATACAGTTCAAAGGACCCCGCAAGGCAATCGTGCATTTCCTCGACGGCGTGTGCCATCGCGGAACGATCAAGCAATTGGATGTTTCATCCGACCTCATTCAGCTTGATCCGCAACCAAACGGGAGCGTTCCGGCCGAGGAATTTCCGACTGACCAGCTTAAAGCCATTTTTCTGTTGCTCCCGCGCGGGACACCCTATCCTCAGAAAGTCGGTAAACCAATCACGGTGCAGCTGATCGATGGTCGGATACTCAAGGGCACTTCTCGAGACTACGAAGTCGACTGCAAGGCCTTTACGCTGTTACCGGTCGAAGACCGGGGTAACATTGAACGGGTGATAGTCTTTCGTCGGGGAGCCAAACGGATTGAATGTGCTGAATAGCTTCTCGGGACTAATTCATATAGGTAGGCTTGTTTTTTGAATCGGGTTCAACCAGCTGAATGCGTTTTTTAAGCTTTTGATAACGCCGACGCAGCCACCAGGTCTTTATCCAGTAATAGACTTTTTGAGGTTTCCAGGCGCCGGTTACCAAGAGACCGCCAGCGAGCATCCCGCCAAAGTGCGCCGCTAACGAAATGTCGGCGGCTGAAAGCGTTAGCGATTGCAGCACACCGATCCCAATAAAAAGCAGTACGAGGTGTTTGCCTTTTATCGGAAAGAGCCCAAATAGATATACCAGGTTGTTCGGGAACAAAAAACCAAATGCGACGAGTAACGCGTAGAGTGCCCCGGACGCGCCCAAGGTCGGAATCCCGCGCTGGGAGGGCACCACCCACGCTACGAAGAGAATGACTACGGCCGCAGCCATACCGGTAAAAAGGTAGAAGTTCAAAAAACGCCGCGCTCCCCAAAAGTGCTCAAGCGGCGAACCGAACATCCACAGCATCAGCATGTTCCAAAGGATGTGGGAGATTCCGCGCGGATCGTGCAAAAACATGTACGTCAACAGTTGCCAAATTTCACCTGAAAAAACTCGGTCGTACGAGATGGCTAGATCGAAGGTTATGAGATCGAGCCCGCCGTCGATCCGGGCCACAATCAGCTCGCCAAGGTATATCGCCACATTGATGATAAGCAGCCAACGCACGGCGATGGTGAGCCTAAAAGTTGCCCCGAAGCGAGAGAAGGTATCGGCGGGTCGGAATGTACCGTTGGTCATGTATCGATACTATCACTGATTATTGAAAAAACAGGTGGCTCAGCACCACTGCGGCTATTATTCCACCGAGGTCAACCAACAGGCCGGCAGCCAGGGCATAGCGAACGTTCCGTATCTGTACCGATCCGAAGTACACCGCGAGAATGTACAGCGTGGTATCCATACTGCCCTGCATCACCGACGCCATCTGACCGATAAAAGAGTCCGGCCCATATTGGTTGAACAGGCTCGTCATGTAAGAAAACGAACCGGATCCGGAGAGCGGTCGGATGATCGCCAAGGGCAACAGTTCTACCGGCAATCCGATCGCGTTGGTCACCTGACCAACACTCTGCTTGAGGAGGTCCATGGCGCCGGAGGCGGTAAACATTCCCACCGCGACAAATAAGGCTACCAGGTAGGGAATGATGCGCAGCGTCACCTGAAATCCTTCCTTGGCTCCCTCAACCAGGGACTCATACACTCGGACTTTTCGCGCCAAGCCAAACAACAAAAGCCCGCCCATCAGGGCCGGCAGGGCCCAATAGGAAAAAAATTCCTTGGTGAGACCGAAGCCGTCGACCGTTCCAACCTTTCTATAGAAGTACCATCCGGCCGCCGCCACAAATCCTGCCGCACAGAACCACACGATGAGCACCGTCACCCAGGAAGCCCGTTGGCCGCTGTCGGCGGCAGGGAGCTCTTCACGCTTCGGTGCGTTCGCCTCGGATTCGGCCTTCGTCGGCGTGGGGGATGCCTGCGCCGGCAGCTGGTAGCGTCCAAGCCGCATCAAGAGCTTGGCTGAAATTATGGCAACGGTGACAGAACAAACGCTCGCGAGCAGCGTCGGCAGCCAAATACAGGCGGGATCCGTCGAGCCGCTCATGGCCCGCATGTTGATAGTCCCGGTGGGAAGAATCGATAGTCCCGCGGTGTTGATGGCTAAAAATAAACACATGGCATTGGTGGCCATACCTTTACGTGGATTGAGCTGGTCGAGCTCGGCCATGGCCTTGATGCCGACGGGAGTTGCTGCATTGCCGAGACCGAGAATGTTGGCGGCAAAGGTCATGATCATCGAACTCATTGCCGGGTGATCGCTGGGAACATCCGGGAAGAGCCAACGCATGGGCCGCTGCAACCCCCGAGCGATGATCTTGAGAAGACCCCCGTCTTGGGCAACGCGCATGATCCCCAGCCACAGAGCCATCACGCCCAGGAGTTTCAAGGCCAACGTTACAGCGTCTTCGGCAGACGTGAAGGTGCTCTTAAACAGATCTGGCATACGATCGTTAAATCCTGCGCACAGGATCGAAAACACCACAAAGCCCATCCATATCCAATTCATCATCGCTCGACACTCCTGCCGTGGTGCAAAATATGTCTCATTCGCAGCGAGTTGTTGTCAAGAAAGACGGAGGGACGTTAGTGTCTCAGTTTGCCAGAGGCTTATGGGTGTTCGGCAGGCGACCGTCTACACCCAGGTCCCATTTACGCTTTAAATACTGAACTGTTAAGCGGTTAAGATGTTTCGGTCGCGTGTCGTTCGACGAATACCCATAAGCCTCAAACTGAGACACTACTGGAGGCACTGCTTCACGGTGGAAACGGTATGGATGATCGCATCAGTGTGGGAAACGAAATTATCAAAGGAACTTGATAGCAGAAAACCAGGTGGACTGGTTAAGACCTCAGCCCCGCTTTTTTCTTCATCCACGCAGGGACTACCTTGCGGCCAGCGATTTTTTGGAGCCCTACCGGGAATAAGCGCTTGAGCCAATCCAGCAGGTAGGCATCGGTTCCGACCATGATGCGAAGCTTGTCCTTGTTAATCCCGGCGATGATAATCTGTGCCGCCTTGTCCGCCGAAGTTTTTGCCATAACACGGTTGAAAATTGCAAGGGCCTCCTCCTTCCCCAGAGAGGGGTCCGAGGCTTTGTAGAACCGAGCATTGTTGGCGACGTTTGTCTTGACCCCGCCGGGGTGGACGCAGGAGACCTTGATGGTGGTATCGGCAAGCTCCTGGGCCAGTGTCTCGGTAAAACCCCGGACCGCGAACTTCGCCGTGCAGTACGGTCCGTTATTCGGATTGGTGACAATGCCATTCAAGCTACTGATATTGACGATGTGGGCAGAGCTTTGCTGCCTCAGGTACGGGAGGAACTCCTTGCACCCGTAGATCACGCCCCATAGATTGATGCCCATGAGCCACTCAAAATCTTCATACGTCACGTCCTCCAGTGTCTCCACAATATTAACCCCCGCATTGTTGATCAGGAGATGAACGGCGCCGTGGGCCTTCACCACCTCATCGGCATAGCGCTTGACCTGCTCGCGTTTTGCAACGTCAACCGTGTGGGTAGTGACTCGTACCCCTAAACTTCTTACTTGGTCAGCAGTCTCCTTAAGACCTGCCGCGTTGACGTCGGATATCGCCACGTGGCAGCCTAAGGCCGCCACGTTCAGCGCGAGCGCCCTGCCTATGCCGGATGCGGCGCCGGTGATGGCGGCTACTTTGTCCTTGAGATCCTTCATGGATGTTACCTCTCTCAAAACAGGCATCAGGGGAAGGAAAATAGACTACCACCCCTGCACCTTCACACGGAGGCGCAACCCGGTCAAGGAGATAGCAACAAATCCGCGTAGCCTCAATGGATGATTTTGTCGAACTCCTCAACACTGACCGCCTGATGGGTGGTGAACGAGATGCCCGTCATTTTGTTTAACGCGATCGAGGTAGTGATGGCAGCTTCGGTTGATGGCAGGTCAACGATGAAGACCAGGTCGGTCTCACCAAGCAGCGCATACATGGAGATGACTTTGCCTTTATTCTTCTTAATGACCTCTTGAGCTTCCTTCGTCCGCTCGGCGCTAATTTTTTTTAATGCATCCGGCGTGTACTTCCCGAACATAAGAAATGTAGCCATGGCCAACCTCCTTGAATAGGGCGTTTTGGTTAGGATATTCCTACACCCGCGAGGCAATTCAAGTCCAGACGATTAAGGGTAATGGGTCATTTTTTCAAAAGATGCCTGTTGCGCCTTAGATGGGCTGCACCAAGTGGCCGAGCTTGTCGGTTAATCGCATGTTCTCGGAGTAGTCGACCGGACACGCGATCACCGAGACCGTGTTATCGGCAAAGGCTCTTTGAAGGGTAGGCAGCAGTTCCTCGGTGGCTTTGATCGCGTAACCTTTGGCGCCGAAGCTCTCGGCGTACTTAACAAAATCGGGGTTTCCGAAGGAGACGTACGCCGATCGCCCTACTTCGAGTTCTTGTTTCCACTTGATCAGGCCGTAGCAATCATCGACCCAGACCAGAACGACGATGGGGACCTGCTCACGCACCGCTGTTTCCAGTTCCTGTGAGCTCATGAGGAAAGCGCCGTCGCCGACTGCCGCCAGCACCCGACGCTCCGGGTGGATCAGCTTGGCCGCGATTGCTCCCGGCAGGGCGAAGCCCATCGTCGCGAGGCCATTCGAAATCAGGCAGGTTTCCGGCTCGTAACAGGGGTAGAGCCGGGCCATCCACATTTTCACGGCGCCCGTATCGCAGAGTACGATATCCGACGCCCCCAACGCCGCCCGAGTGTCCGCGACGAGTCGCTGGGGCTTAACCGGAAAGGACGTGTCGCGCTCGCCCCGCTCAAGCTCCTCATGCAGGAGATCGCGCGCCCGCATGGCGACGGTCGGCACCAAGCGCTTCGGTTCGGCCCGGTCGGCGATCGCGTACAGGGTCTCGCAGATGTTACTCTCGATCCCGACACTTACCGGGTAGTTGGCGTCCACTTCGGCGACCGTTCGATGAATGTGCAAGATTTTTTTGTCCTTATTCGGACACCAGCGCGCCGGCGGGTATTCGACCAGATCGTAACCCACCGTAATCACCAGATCCGCCTGGTCGAAGCCGAAGTTCGTATAATCGTGCACCATGAACCCGAGCGTTCCCAGGGCTTGGGGGTGACCGTCGGGGAATACCCCTTTGCCGAGGAACGTAGTCGCTACGGGGACGTTCAGTCGTTCAGCGAAGCGTACGAGGGCTTCGGAGCAGCGGTCGCGGTAGGCCCCGGCTCCGACGAGAACCACCGGCGTCCGTGCGCTGTTGAAGAGCTGCACGGCACGGGCAACCTGTCCGAAAGCAGGCGAAGAGTCCCTCGGCTGGCGGACCGGGAGGGGCTCCGCCGAAACCGGAAGCGGGGCCACGTCCTCCGGTATGGCCAACAAAACTGCCCCGGGCCGCTCGGACTGGGCTTGCTTGAAACGCCTTGCGGACCATTTCCGGCGCGTTATCTGGCCGCACCATCGTCGCGGCCCACTTCGTGATCGGCCGAAACATGCCGACGAGGTCGACCACTTGATGTGATTCCTTGTACAGACGGTCAAGACCGGCCTGGGCCGTCAGCGCCACCAGCGGATGGCTGTCGAGTTGGGCGTTGGCCGTACCAAGCGCGAGGTTGATGGCACCAGGGCCCAAGGTCGCAAGGCAAACGCCGGCCTTACCAGTCAGCCGGCCGTAGGTGTCCGCCATGAACGACGCCGCCTGTTCGTGGCGGACCAGGATGAAACGGATACGGGAATCGAGCAGGGCGTCGATGATGTGGATGTTTTCCTCGCCGGGTATGCCGAAGATATACTCGACGTCCTCGTTCTCCAAGCAACGAACAATCAGCCGCGCTACCGTAGTTTCGGGTGCCGTCTCCATCGCTGATTTTCCTTAAACGATATCGCCCGCCGGGCCTAAAAGCATCTTACCCGCGCGCCAAATATATCCGGCCTGCGCATACCAGGTTTTGGTTAACCGCTCGCGTTCTCCAATGCCCGGGTGGTGGTTAAACTTTTTCCCTATGCCTGCGATTATTTAACGCTGATTTGTTTCCTGTCAAGGCTTCGAATTACGGCGGAAGAATTTTTAAAATTCTTCGGCGGTTCCTCGCCACCTAGCAACCATATTTTGTTATGGTATCACGGCACAAACCATTGTAAGAGGATCGGTAGAAGCTTTTTAGTTTAGTTAACAATGGATCAGGGGAAGACTATGCAACGTTCTGTCTGGGTGGCGGTTGTAATCGGCGTCGTGCTCGAATCTCAGTCTTTGGCCCAAGAAAATTCCGGCTATACCTCTCCGTACGATATGCAGCTGCCCGCGGCATCAACAGCCTCGATCGAGGATCCTTCGGCGCTTTTGATAAACCCGGCAAATTTAGCGTGGGCGACCTCATACGATCTGCTCTTTCTCCACGAGCAATCACTTCAGGTTAGGCTACCCGGTGATTCGATTTTCAAAGGTCAGGCGGAGGGCCGTCTTTAACTACAAAGGTTTGGGATTCGGTATTCAATATGTTCGGCCACGATCAGACGAATCCAGTCGCGATTACCTCAAGTACAATCTCGCGGTGCCCTTATTTCACCTGCGGAAAATCTTTTCAACGGCGGTTGGCCTAGAAATCATCGATCCGACTCAAAACAGTGAACGTCCATCCGTTGATTGGATGATAGGCGCCAGTCTCCATCCCCTGCGCTACCTGAGCATTGGCCTCGTCGGACGCAATCTTGGACAGGCCAGAATCTACTCGAGCGTCCGCACGCGCAGAACGCTTGATCTGGGACTGGCGGTGAGACCATTATGGTTTTCCCCTGAACGCCTCACCCTGGCCACGGATGTGCAGTGGATCCAGGACGTCAAAGATCCAACAATATTTTTCACCGCACAGGTTGAGGTGTTGGACTGGCTGCACCTGGTTGCCAGCGCCGACATCAAAGGGACTTTTCAAACTGGTTTGTCAATCGAATTCCTACGATTCGGGTTGGGCGGCTCCGTGCGCTTTCCCGCCCAAAACGGCTCGAAGCCTGATAGTTTGGTTATCTCAGCGCGTTTTTCCGGCGAGGATCACAAAGGATTGGCCGTGTCGCGATCAAAAACGGCGGTTTTGGTGTTGAACCGCGACGCGAATCCCGATTCTGCTCCAGTATGGAGCCTTTTAAACCGGCCGTCACCTTCTGGGACATCGAGCAAGTCATACGACGCGCTGCCACGGATCAACGCATCGATTCGATGTATATCAGAGTCGAGGATCCGCAGCTTACCCTCACCGCGGTGCAGGAGCTGCGCGAGGCCGTGGCGTACTTCCGAGCGGCGGGCAAAAAGGTCTTCTTCCACCTTCAAGAGGCCGGTAATCTCACCTACGCCCTGGCGACCTCGGGCGACGCCATCTTCCTTGAACCCTCCGGCACCGTTCAATTTGTCGGTCCGAAGCTCGAAGCGCTGTTTTTCAAAGGCACCCTTGATCTTCTTGGCGTCAAAGCCGAATTCCAGCGGGTAGGCAAGTATAAGTCAGCGGTTGAGATGGTTACCAACAAGGAGCCTTCCGAACCTAACCGCGAGATGCTCAACAGCCTGGCGGACGAGTACGCCGATCAGATTTTCCATATGGTGGCAGAGGGGCGCAACCTTACCGTGGCGCGAGTGCAGGAAATAGTCGACGCGGGTCTTCTCACGACCGACCAGGCGCAAACTGTCGGCCTGGTCGACGGCGCGTATCATGGTGATGACATCGACCCCATTATCAGCAACCGTTTGGGCCATACCGCAACCTGGGATACCGGCTATCTATCAAATCGGTCATACGATCCCAGCTGGTCGCGGCGGCCGACTATCGCAGTTCTGCATGGGACGGGCACCATCATCTATGACTTCGATATCATAGGCGGGATCGACGCCCGCGCATTCATCGAGCAACTCAAGACCCTCCGCGAAGACCGTTCAATTGGTGCGGTGGTTGTGCGGCTCGATTCCCCCGGCGGCAGTGGCGCAGCCTCTGATCTCATCTGGCACGAAATAAAAACACTTAAAAAAAGTAAGCCCGTGATTGTATCGATGGGTTCGCTCGCGGCCTCAGGTGCCTACTATCTCAGCGCCCCGGCCGATGTTATCGTGGCGGATGCGGCCACCTTGACCGGATCGATTGGAGTATTTTCATTGATGTTCAATCTCAGCGAATTGTATGCCAAAATCGGAATTAGCAAGACGATAGTGAAGCGGGGAAAATTGGCGGATCTTGATACGACGTTCCGGGCGAGAACCGCCGAGGAGCTTGCGTTGCTTCAGAAAATGGCCGACAACTTCTACGAGATATTTGTCCAGAAGGTGGCCGAGGGTCGCAAACTTACTCCCGAGCAAGTCGATACGATCGGTCAAGGAAGAGTATGGACCGGCCGGCAGGCAAAAGAGATTGGCTTAGTCGATGAACTTGGCGGGCTTTCCAAGGCCATCGAAATAGCCAAGCAACGGATTGGTCTCTCCCCCGACGACCAGATTGAAATAGTCCACTTCCCAAAAAAGCATCTATCGTTGAAAGGCATCCTGAAGGATTTCGGTTTATGGATAGACGAAGAAGGTGCACTACCAAAAGCAGTTTCCAACATCGCGAATCAAATTGAACTGCTCTCATCTCTCAGCGCTGAACCGGTGCTGGCAATCTTACCCTTCATGTTTACTGTTCAATGACTATCGGAAAACAAAAAAACCGCCAATGAGTGTTATTAGAAACTCATCGGCGGAAAAAAAAGGGAGACGCACACTAAGGTGTGGGCGGGGGGGGGAACCCACTGTGCCTCTGAGATGCATCTCCCAAAATTGAGGAGTTCTCGTGCGAACCTTCAGGCAGGGGGGAAAACCTAGTTGATCCGCAGCGATTGCCTCCTCTATTCTAAATTCTATTTTCAAATTGAGGAAACGAACTAGATTACCGGTGGGGGGAACCGGCTGCACTGAGTTCGTTTCCTCAATTAGATGCTACTAGCATTCCATATGCCAGAAAAAGATCTATATTAGTAAAAAAGAATAGTCAAATAGTTCCGACTTATTAACTACATTGATGTTAACTCTTTTTTCTTGCTTTATACCGTCAAACTGGGGTATTATTACCATACATTTTAGAGGGTTTTACAAAAATCCTTTTCTATACAAGCAGTAAGATCGTGGCAAAAAAGCCCAGGAGCACGCTGTGAAAATCCTTGTTGTTGAAGATGATCCCAACACCCGGTACCTCATCGAGGTATTTTGTAAAGATGAAGATTATGAACTGGTGTTCGCGTCCAATGGTAAAGAGGCGATCGATTCATTTGAAAAAGGTGGCATTAACATCATTATCACCGACATTCGTATGCCCGAACTGGGAGGAGAAGCCGTACTGGACTATGTTCACAAAGCAAATCCAGAGATTCCAGTAATTATCATGACCTCCTATGGAACTATCGAGGATGCGGTACATTTTCTTCAGGCAGGAGCGCACGACTACATCACCAAACCCCTAACCCGTGAAGTGTTCTGTCACCGTGTGCAGCGGGCGGTTGAGAAATTGCGAATGTCGCGTGAAATCTTTCGCCTAAAGACCTCGCTAAAGATGTTTACCGACCGAGAGTACTTGGTTGGGAACGCCCTTGCCATTCGCAAGGTAATGGAGAAATTACCAGCAATCGCTCAAACCGATGCCTCAGTGGTCATCTATGGCGAAAGCGGCACCGGAAAAGAGATGATCGCGAGAACTATTCATTATTTCTCGCGTCGCTCCGGCAAACCCTTTATTCCGGTGAATTGCGGGGCGCTTCCCGAGAATCTTCTTGAAAGTGAACTTTTTGGCTACAAACGCGGAGCCTTTACCGACGCCCATACCGATACGCCGGGCCTGGTCGAAGAGGCCAATTCGGGAACTCTTTTTCTTGACGAAGTTGGGGAGATTAGCCTTCGTGTTCAAGTGAAATTACTTCGTTTCCTCCAAGAAAAAGAGATTAAACCCCTCGGAAGCACGAAAATTATACGCACCGATGTTCGCATCATATCAGCCACTAACCGCAATCTGCTTGGCGCTGTCAACGAAGGCAAGTTTCGAGATGATCTCTATTATCGTCTCAATATCGTTCCGATTGTGATTCCTCCTTTGCGCGAAAGAAAGGAAGATATTCCTTTACTGGCTAATCACTTTCTTCGTAAGTTCTCGAAAGAGTTCAATAAGGATGTCAAAGAGATCTCTCCATTGGCGTTGCAGCGGCTCGTCGGCTATGAATGGCCCGGAAACATCCGCGAGCTTGAAAATAAGATTCAGCAGACTGTAGTGGTCGCGACCCTGGATGTTATCCAACCCGAAGATATTGATTTACCGAGTGAGTTGGACACCTTCAAACAAGAAAAGTCTAAGGTTGTCGCCCAGTTTGAGCAAAATTATGTCACGAAACTGCTTTCTCTTCACGAGGGGAATATCACCCATGCGGCCAAGACCGCCGGAATGGACCGAAAGAATTTCTGGCAACTAATGCGAAAATATAATATTTCATCTCAAGGGGTTGAACAGGAGCAAGAGTAAAATAATATAAAATTTTCCTGGCGCATCACCCATCGCGTCAGTAAAATATAACTACAGTATCGGAGGGGTGGCTAAAGGATGACCTATGCAGTACAAAGAAATGGTAGATAGAATCGTAAGAAGTCGCAACATCGAGATTAGACGGCTTGTATTTCGAATTATCCACTATCTACAGTCAAACCCACAGGCCCGCGATAACTTGAGTGGTGTGTCCGGCTGGTGGCTTGAGTGTAATGAAGAAGAAGCTCAAGCCGCTTTGACGTACCTGTGCTCAAAGGGATTCCTTCAATGTAGTCAACATGAAGGACAGACCCTTTTCTCCCGCAATCCAAAATTTACTACCGAGAAGATACCAGATTTAATCTCAGAGATTCCGGCCGAGTTAAGCTAACCGAACAAAAATAGAATATTCGAAGCGTCAAGGGTAGATGCTCAATGAGTTACGCTTCGCGCAACTTATCAGCGTTAGTGCACAAGTTTTAGCTGCACAAGGGGGGGGATTTTGCCTAAGCCTGGTGACTCCGATCGGCGTTACTCAAGGTTGAGGACGTTCTGGAGGGTGCTGGGATCATTGATTAAGTTAGTAAGCCACTGGAACCCGTCAACCTTGTACCCGCCCTGGTCGATCGCGGTCGTCGACAAGTTGCCCAGCGACCAACTAAACTCCGTGATGGGATCAGCATTGGCACCGGTGAAGACAACCCAGCCGAAGGTGCCCATCAACACCTCTTGGAACAGGGAGGGAACCCAAATGTCGAGCAGATACGTATGCTGCGTTCCCGGCGTGATGAAGCTATGGACACGACTGCCCCAGTTAGAGAGAGACTCGGTTTGCGTGACCAGCGCGTCTCGAAATATGGGCGGCGGACTCTGCATGAAGAAGGCCCCAATCACGGCGTCGTCGGCGTGACTCATGGACGCCACCTGTAAGGTCGGGTCGCGCTGCAAAGCCCAGTCGATGACCTTCGTGACGTGCCCGTTGGCGATGCAATCGGGGCAGGATGCTAGGGGGATATACTGGATGGCGTTCAGCTCCGTCAACGCTACCCGTATGAAATCCTTGTCGTTATCGCGCCCCATCGGTGCGCCCGAGTCGGCGATGGTGAGGAGGGGGGTATCGGGATAGTATAAGCGCGCGAGCGCCGTACCCGCCATGATGCCGTACGACCCGCCGCTCGACCCGGCAAGGACGATGCGCGACGGATTCGGGTACTTCATCTTGGCGACCTCGAAACCGGCGGTAAGGTTCTGGAGGCCGCGCTGGTAGGCCATGGCGGGCTTCGCAGTGGCCACCGAAGTTCCACCATATTGGAGAACGCGATCAACGTCACCCATGAATAACGCCCCATCGCAGTAGGGTATGTGAACCACGTTGTAGTTGGCCATGGGGTTGCGGGAATCGGAGTGATTCAAGATGCCGCCCATACCGATGAGATTACCCAACGTAAAGACCTGCAAGTTCAATATCGGATTGGCGGTCGCCGCGCAGATCTCGTTGAGACAAACGCCGCCCATCTGCAAGAAGATCAAGAGATCGTTAGTTGTTCCATCGCGCGTCTCGATGAAGAAATCGTTGCCCCCCATGCAGAGCGGGCCCCGCTCCGTTTCCGATTTCGGAAAGTTCCAGACATCGATGGGGGGAGTGACCTCGATCTCCGTGACGCTCGCTGGCCGGCAGAAGGACTGGCCGACATACTTGGTCAGCCCGGCGTCGTAGATCTCTTGATAGGGATTGGTAGCGCTTGGGGTGGGGGTATCCGGAAAATCACTGGGTAATACATCCGCCGAAACGCACCCGAAAACCGTGAGCATGCCCGTCGTGGCAATTAACGCAAGAAAAGCTCGTCGATGCAAGCCACGCTTGAACCCAACATGAATCCTTTTCATAGTCTCTTCCTCCATGTGGTTATTGGTGCTTCCAATGGCAATTCAAGACTACCGAATACTGACACGGTGTACAAAAATATAAAACGAATAAACCATCTCATTGCGCAGATGTCAATGTAAAAATTCATTCTTATTGAAAAATGGTGGGGATTGGACACATACAAAAAGGAGGTCTGTTTGAAAGCATTAGACTTCTGTTATTGAATAGTTACGACTTCCTGTAGCGTGGCAGGATTGTTGAGATAACCGGTTATCCACTGGTAACTGCTGCCACCTTAGCTCGGTGACTCCGATCGGCGTTACTCAAGGTTGAGGACGTTCTGGAGGGTGCTGGGATCGTTGATTAAGTTAGTAAGCCACTGGAACCCGTCAACCTTGTACCCGCCCTGGTCGATCGCGGTCGTCGACAGGTCGCCAAACGACCAACTAAACTCCGTGATGGGATCAGCATTGACACCGTTGAAGACGACCCAGCCGAAGGTGCCCATCAACACCTCTTGCATCAGGGAGGGAACCCAAATGTCGAGCAGATACGTATGCTGCGTTCCCGGCGTGATGAAGCTATGGACACGACTGCCCCAGTTAGAGAGAGACTCGGTTTGCGTGACCAGCGCGTCTCGAAATATGGGTGGCGGACTCTGCATGAAGAAGGTCCCAATGATGGCGTCGTCGGCGTGACTCATGGACGCCACCTGTAAGGTCGGGTCGCGCTGCAAAGCCCAGTCGATGACCTTCGTGACGTGCCCGTTGGCGATGCAATCGGGGCAGGATGCTAGGGGGATATACTGGATGGCGTTCAGCTCCGTCAACGCTACCCGTATGAAATCCTTGTCGTTATCGCGCCCCATCGGTGCGCCCGAGTCGGCGATGGTGAGGAGGGGGGTATCGGGATAGTATAAGCGCGCGAGCGCCGTACCCGCCATGATGCCGTACGACCCGCCGCTCGACCCGGCAAGGACGATGCGCGACGGATTCGGGTACTTCATCTTGGCGACTTCGAAACCGGCGGTGAGGTTCTGGAGGCCGCGCTGGTAGGCCATGGCGGGCTTCGCAGTGGCCACCGAAGTTCCACCATATTGGAGAACGCGATCAACGTCACCCATGAATAACGCCCCATCGCAGTAGGGTATGTGAACCACGTTGTAGTTGGCCATGGGGTTGCGGGAATCGGAGTGATTCAAGATGCCGCCCATACCGATGAGATTACCCAACGTAAAGACCTGCAAGTTCAATATCGGATTGGGGGTCGCCGCGCAGATCTCGTTGAGACAAACGCCGCCCATCTGCAGGTAGATCAAGAGATCATTGGACGTCCCATCGCGCGTCTCGATGAAGAAATCGTTGCCCCCCATGCAGAGCGGGCCCCGCCCGGTGTCTGATTTCGGAAAGTTCCAGACATCGATGGGGGGAGTGACCTCGATCTCCGTGACGCTCGAGGGCCGGACGAGGGACTGGCCGACATACTTGGTCAGCCCGGCGTCGTAGATCTCTTGATAAGGATTCGTAGCGCTTGGGGTGGGGGTATCCGGAAAATCACTGGGTAATACATCCGCCGAAACGCACCCGAAAACCGTGAGCATGCCCGTCGTGGCAATTAACGCAAGAAAAGCTCGTCGATGCAAGCCACGCTTGAAACCAACATGAATCCTTTTCATAGCCTTTTCCTCCATGTGGTTACTGGTGTTCCCAATGGCAATGCAACACTACGGAAAACTGACACGGTGTACAAAAATATAAAACGAAGAAACCATCTCATTGCGCAGATGTCAATAGAAAAATTCATTATTCTTGAAAAAGGGTGGGAATTGGACACATACAAAAAGGAGGTCTGTTGGTTATCTTCTGATTTCGTTTATTGGGTGTCGACGACGTCCTGCAACGTGTTAGGACTGTTGAGAAATTCGGTAATCCACTCGTAGCCGGTGACCTCGTTCCCGGCCTGGTCGACTTCCTTCTGCGTTAAGGTGCCCTGCAACATATTATACAACGTTGCGGAATCAATATCGTTAGGAATGTCAGAAGTACCCGTTGCGATACCGCCCATTATATCCATAATAACATCCATCGCCCCGACATCGAGCAGGTAGGTGTGTCCCCTGCCCAGCGTGATGAAGCGATGGACGCGGCCGGGAAAGGATTGGACAAGATCACCGGTCTCACGCAACATAGCGGTGCGGAAAATGGGCGGCGGGCTCTTCATGTAAATATCTCCGATCACGAAATCATCGGTGTGACTCATGGTAGCCACCCGGAGGTTATTATCGCGTTCCAGAGCCCAGGCGATTATCTTCGTAACATGCCCGTTGGCGATGCAATCGGGACAGGATTTAAAGGGGACGTACTGAATGGCGTTTAAATCGACCAATGCTCGCCGCACGAAGTCCTTGTCAAGGTCGCGCAATATGGGCGCGCCCGAATCGGCGATCACGACGATTTCGGTATTGGGATAGTAGTAGCGCGCAAGGGCCATGCCCGCTACGATACCGTACGCTCCGCCGCTCGATCCGGTCAGCGCGATGCGCGATGGGTTCGGGTGCCTCTGTTTGGCTACTTCAAATGCGGCGGTGAGGTTCTGGAGGCCGCGCTGGTAGGCCATTTTCGGTGTGCTGCTCAACAGGTCGTATGCAAGGGGACGATCGGTGTCTCCCGTGAATATGCTTCCGTCGCAATAGGGAATATGAACGACATTGAAGTTGGCCATGGGATTCTGAGACATAGATCGATTCAGTATGCCGCCGATGCCGACAACATTGGCGAGTTTCAAGGTAACCAGCGACAGTATTTGGCTCGGGGTGGCAATGCAAATCTCGGAGAGACAGACGCCGCCTGGGTCAAGGAAGAAGAGGAGCTGGTCAGAAGAGATCCGTCGCTCGCCTCAACGGTGAAGTCGCTGCCGTCCATGCAGAGCGGGCCGCGCTCGGTATCTGACTTCGAAAAGTGGTAGATGTCGATGGGGGGCGAGAGCTCGACCCTCGTAACGCTCGTTGGCCGGATGAAGGACTCACCGACATACTTGGTCAGGCCGGCCTCGTAGACCTCTTTAAAGGGGCTCGTGTCGCTCGGGGTTGGGGAGGCCGGCCAATCACTAGGTACCATAATACCTTCCGTAACACACCCGGAAAGCGCCAATGCGATTGGCACGGCGATCGTAGCAAAAATACCGTTCCACGATAAGAAATCCCTCGACAAGATAAGCATTTTCTTCATGATTATCTCCTGTTACAGTTATTGGTTAGTACATAACAGTAAATCGGTACTAACAAAACCCTAATGTGTTATTACTAATAAACGCTTAAACCATTTCATGAATTAGCTGTCAACAGAAAATTCCAATAATTATCTATGTGGTTCTCGGTTCTGTTTTTTTGCTTCTTAGAGGTATTCCATGGCTTTTATGGACAGGGCATCGTTCACCCCATCCTCGATCATGCTTGCCCGGGCGTCGCGGAACATCTTTTCGATGGGGTACTCTTTTGCCAGGCCGTAACCGCCGAATATCTGCATGGCCTCGCTGGCGACGGTAGTAGCCGTTTCGGTTGAAAAACATTTGGCCGCCACTGCATGGGCCACCGCCGGGGAAAAACGATTTTGCAGGTTGTAGAGAGCCATCCGGCGCGCGTTGGCCCTGGCCGCCTCAACCATGGTAAACATCCTCATCAGCTTGAGCTTGATGGCGGCATGCTCGCCTATGGGCACTCCGCCTTGAATTCTTTGCTTGGCATAGACGAATGCCTCGTCAAATGCCGCCTTTGCGAGCCCGGCAAAGACGATTGCCATGCTTCCATTTACGGCAGCCAGCCCTTGTCCTGCCGAGGCATTGATGAAATCCGAATAGGGAATGACCATGTACTCCTTCGGGATTCTGGCGTCCTCGAAAATGATCGATCCTTGGTTCAATGGCCTTTGGCCCATTTTATCCAGCGGTTTCCCGTGCGAAATGCCGGGCAGGTCCAAGGGAACGATCGCCAGACCCTGGCCCTGCATACCCCTGGACGGATCCAGCGCCACATGGAGAAAAGCATGGGTGGCGATGGTTCCGTTTGAAACCCATGAAGATTTTTCACCATTGATAATATATTCATCGCCTTTGAGCACCGCCTTAACGGAAGGGCCACACCTGGGGTTGTTTCCGCCGAGACTCCAATCACTGCCGTGGTCCGGTTCGGTGATCGCCCAGCAGCCGATCATTTTTCCCTCTTTGTCGGCACAGAAATCACGAGCAAGCTGTTGCATGAGAGGGGTCGTCATAAGGGCGGCAACATTGAACGGCATGCAGGACACCCCTAGGCTGATGGTGAGGCCCGCGTCTGCATACCCAAGCTGTTCGGTAATCAGCACTCCCGCCATGGGATCCACTTCTTCGGCCATGCCGCCGCAGGCTTTGGGAATCTGGAACAGGTGGAGGCCAAGTTCCCGAAACCCCTTGAATACATCCCACAAGACTGAATCGTGAGCGATCACATCCTGCGGATGTGCGAGCTTATCCAGTTTGATGCCTGCCGGACGCATGATCTCCATGCTGAATTTTTTAACCTGCTTGACCATAGCTTCTGTCTCTGCGCTCAGATTCAAATCAATATCGCGGTAGGTCATGTTCGCCGCTCTCCTATAGTATCAATGCCGGGGGGACTCTTACGGAGCGCTTACTTCATGTCCCATTTCAAAAAGGCGTACGGTATAAATTGTGCGAGATCTACTTCGGCGACTACCCTACCGCCAAGCATGGAGTTGTCTCCCACGGTATACAACGCGCCGAGCATTTTCACTACCTCCACCTCAGCCCACGGATCGTAGTTAGAGGACGTGAGAATGAGTTCTGCTCCCCCAAACAGAAGTTCTTTTGGTCGCATTACGGTTTCCTGCCTTACCAGGCGCGGGTTATAATCAAAGGCAGCGCCCTCGGGCGCCGGAAAGTACTTAACGTTATAGGCAACCGCCTTTATCGACCCGTCGGGTTCTATGCTCGTTGACATAATTTTTTCTTGGGCCTGGTCGTCATTGAATTTTCCGTTGAGCCTGGCGCGCACCTCCATGAACCGAACCCCGCGACGCTCGGTCCATCCATGGATTGCGTCGCCGTCTCGCTTGAAGTGGATATCGGCAATCTTTTTCGGGAACCCATAGACCTCCCGACCGCCTGCCATCGCCATATCGTTGGTGACCGGCATCGACAGACAATAGTTTCCGTCTTCGCCGTTGTGAACGGCGCGAAGAAACAGTGCGCTTTCCTTATAGGTGACATCGAAATTGGTTCGAGGATAATTCGCGACGAACGCCACGGCAATGCAGTCTTTGGCAGGCTGAAGCGGCGGCGGAAGGAGCCGGGCAACGATCTCGGGCTTGGTCTCCCAGAATATCGTGAGCATTTCCGCGTCATAAAAATCGGCGGTTTGGCGCATATTGGACATGATCTCCGGTAACGATTTTACAAATCCCATAGTATGACCCTCCTGGTTGATACCACGTCAATATACGTATTGTTTCGTGATGACCTCGATTTCTCTTCATGGGGGGGGCGTGGGCGGCAACCGCAGTTCGCCGTCGGGATTGCACATCTTCTCGGCGTCCGCCGCCACAAATTGCCACTGGTGCGGGGTGTCTACGATGACTCGCGCTCCATGACCGTAGGTCAGGTAGTACCAGGCCCACTGAGCCAATACCATGAAGCGGTTTTTAAACCCAATCAGGAAAAAGATGTGGATGAACAGCCATGCAAACCAAGCGAGCGTTCCGGTGACGTGCAGCCGCCATAGGTAGCCGACGGCGCGGTGCCGGCCTATCGTCGAGAGCGCTCCCCGGTCGCGGTAGTGAAAAGTCTTGCGCGATTTACCCTGCATCGTACGCAGGATGTTGTGCGCAACCTGCCTGCCTCCCTGGATCGCCGCAGGAGCAATCCCGGGCGTCGGCGTACCATCCTTCTGAATCGTGAGCGCCAGATCGCCGGCAACGTATACCTCTTCGCGTCCCGGAATAGTAAGATCGGAATGTACCTTGACGCGCCCGGCGCGGTCGAACGGCACGCCCAGCGCAGCTGCGAGCGGCGAGGCGACTACACCCGCGCTCCACAACACCGTCCGCGCGGGGATGCGCTCCTCCCCGATCGCCACGCCCTGGCCGTCGATGCCGGTGACCCGCGCGTTGGTCCGCACTTCGACCCCGAGCTCGTTCAATTGACGCAGGGCTGCTGCCGACAGATCGGGTGTATAGGCGGGTAAAACGCGCGTGGTGCCTTCCAGCAGCAGGATGCGCGCCCGGTGCGGGTCGATGCGTCTGAATTCCGATCTCAGGGTATGGCGCGCGATCTCGACCAGCGCGCCGGCAAGCTCCACGCCCGTCGGCCCGGCTCCCACGATGACGAACGTCAGCAGCGCTTCGCGTCGCTGCGGATCCGGTTCCCGGTCCGCATCCTCAAATGCCTTGAAAACACGCCGTCGAATCTCGAGCGCATCTTCGACGGTCTTGAGCCCGGGGGCGAAACGTCCCCACTCAGGCCTGCCGAAATAGGAGTGCGTGACGCCGGTGGCGACCAGCAAGTAGTCGTATGGCAAATCCGAGCCGTCGGTAAAGATGACGCGCTGTCCGGCCAGATCGAACTGCTGGACCTCGGCCATTACGACATCGAGGTTCTTTTGGCGGTGGACCAGTGAGCGGGTGGGCACGGCAATGTCGTCCGGGTTGAGGCCCGCCGTGGCGACCTGGTATAGCAACGGTTGAAAAAGGTGGTGGTTGCGACGGTCGACGAGGGTGACCCGCACCGGGGCGCGCGTGAGCTCGCGGGCGCAGTGAAGCCCCGCGAATCCGGCGCCGATGATGACGATGGTAGGCGGAGCAGCAGCAGAGACGGTTTTCAAGCTTTCGTTCATCAGGTACCCCACGGATCAAGGTTCAACCGGCTACTATTTCTCCCAATGCTCTGCGACCGATACGTCAACAACCACCGGGACCTTATGAATAAAACGTTCGCCTGCTTTCACCATCTCCTCGCGCACGACGTCCGCCACATCCCACGCGTTGTCGGCAGCCGCCTCGATCAACAACTCGTCATGAACACAGTTCACCATACAAGCATTGAGATTTTCTTTCCACAATCGTTGACGAATGCCCGCCATAGCGACTTTGAGCATGTCGGCGTTTGTGCCCTGAATCGGCATGTTCTTGGCCACCCGCTCGAGCGCCGCGAGATCTCCCCCTTCGACCGCGTCACCCACCCCAAGGTACAGCCGCCGCCCGCCAATCGTCTGTGCGTAGCCCCGTCGAATGGCTTCCTCAGCCGATGAGTCAAGATAGGCTTTGATACCGGGAAACGCCTTGAAATATCGGGTCAAGAGTTGCTCGGCCTCCTCCAACCGGAGGCCGGTCACCTGCGCAAGCCCGCCGGCGCCCATGCCGTAGGCCAATCCAAAGTTGATGGCCTTGGCCCGGTCGCGCAGGTGAACGTTCTGGTCTTTGCTCACCGGAACGCCAAAAATTTCGCCGGCCACAAACGAGTGTAAATCGCCTCCCCGGGAAAAAATTCTGATAAAGCTCGGATCGTCGCTTACCTCGGCCAGGATGCGCAGTTCGCACCCACTGTAATCGGCGGTCACCATCGCGCGGCCGGCGGGGGCTCGAAAACAGCTTCGGAAGCGGCTGCCGCGGGGGATATTCTGCATATTGGGACGACTGCATGAAACCCGGCCGGTGGGCGCCCCAATTTGCTGAAAGTCGGCGTGAATGCGGCCGGTGCGCGGATGGATCGCCTCCAAAAAACTTTCGCCGTACGTTGAGACGAGCTTGGTTTGTTCGCGGTATTTGAGGAGCGCCTCGCCCACCGGATGTCCGAGGCGCTTGAGAGCGTGTTTGTTCAAATCCTTAACGGGCCGGCCGAGCAATTTGGCGAGCACCTCGCGCAACTCGGCTTCGCTCTCGTAATTGACGTCCACCTCCCCAAACAGATCGGTCTGCACCACCTTTGCAACCAGCGAATCGATCTCCTTTCTGAGGGCGTCTCGTTGGACCTGCGCTTCGTCTATCAACGCAGACCAACGGGCACGGTCTAAAAACAGGCCATCGTACGCCAGATCGGCAAAGGCCGGCATGGCCTCGCACTCAAGTCGCGCGGCGCTGTCGAGTCTGTCGCGCCCCAACTCCGGCATCTGCTCCAGCAGGATCAAATACGTTGCTATGAGGTCGCGACGCGCATATTCGAGTTGCTGGTCAGAAAAAGCGCCCGTGTGGGTGGTAAAGGAAAGCCGCTCGCTTTTGTCGAGCCTCATGCCCAGGTAACGCGAAGCGAGTGCCGCAAGGGAAAGTCGGTTGTCGCGGCGGCCGTTTTGCAGCACTTGTTCGATGAGCATCGTGTCGAGCACATGCTCGCAGCGCACGTTGCGCCCGCGCAGCATGGCCAGGTCAAAGGCGCCATGATGCGTCACTTTCAATGTCGGGCCCTGCAGCAACGGCAGCAGAGGCTCCAGCGAGACACTCCGGCAGTCCACCAATAGCTGCTCTCGATCGTCGCCGATACCGAGCAGCAGAACCTTATGACTATGCGGATCCAAGCCTTCGGTCTCAACGTCTAGCGCGAGGAGCGGCCGTTGCATGAAACGTTGCAACCACGGTTCAAGGTCTGTGGTGCGGTCAACCGGTTGTCGAGGCGCTGTCGTCATTTCGTATACAGAGGCTCGATCTCGATAAAAATGCAATCAATACTACATCGATAGGTGTTTTGAGAACAAGCCTAGTTGCCACCCGAATCTATCAGGTGTATAGGTTGGCTCAGGTTCTGATCACCGAACCTATTTACTGCGTGGGAGGCATGCGATGCAATGGAGGCTCATTATCATTTGCTACTGCTTCGTCCTCAGCATGACCGGCTGCCAAGCCTACGTGCTGCTCTCGACCCCTGATCAGGAAAAAATACAACAGGACCTAAAGTACCGACCATTCTATCTTAGGTACTCCCTTTACTATGGCCAGTTTTATGAGTACGACGATCGTTACCTTGTTTCCGAACGGGCTTTCGACGAACGCCCGTTGATTGAGAGCCCCGGCGGCGCTCCCATCCTGCCGCCCAATCCGCTCGGCGTATTGCCGATGGGAACGAAGATGGTGATGAGGCAGATTGATTTTCCAACAAAAGGGAACATGGCCATTCGCAAGCTTCGGTCGCCCAGATTTTTCACCTGGGTGACGCTCGAACTCAAAGACAATCCGAATGGAAAGCCCTATGTTTTAGTATTGACCCCTGAATTCACGAGCACCGAACAATTTATGAATTCTTTGCATGAATATCTCGTCATCGAGGACCCGCGCATGGCGTTTGAGACCCGTCCCCCCGAAGAGCTTCGGGCCATCGATACGAAGACCGTTTGGAAAGGTATGAGCGCAAATGCGTTGGTGCGCTCTCGCGGCTACCCTGACCGCATCAATCGACGCTTCGACAAGGGCATTAAGATTGAACGCTGGGAATATGCTCCGGGGAGGACGGCAGTTTTGAGAGACGATGTGGTCGAAAGTTTTCGAGGGCTTACCGGCACTGATACCTGCCCCCGGCAATAATCCAAAATAATCCTGACCGTTCAAACGAGGCTGTCGCATTGATGCCAATTAAACGACGGCTTCAGTGTCCGATAGTATACTCTATCGAATTGATGACACAACGCGCATTTTGGCACAAGATAGCTGGATAGCCCTCAAACCCCAACGGAAAACCAGCCAACTCATCGAGTAGTTCAACCTCGTCGGCCACCGCCCGCACCCGACCTTCAGACAACGTGAGTTTTAGTTGAATGGGATCAGCGGTCGATAGCGGCGCTACCGACAAACTATGCGAAGCGCCTTCCATGTCACCGCCGCTCCGGGAGACGAAGGGGCGCTCTTTTGAGGAGACTGACAGCAGAAGCTCCAAGCCACGGCCGTCCTTTCCCACAAAACCCACCCCGACTTTTTGTTGAATGCTGCCGGGGATAGCTAACCCAAGCCCACTGAGATTTTTAGTGAGGTACTCGTGCAGGCTCAGGGTACGTCCGGACTCTACCTGCACGGCTGGACTTGCCGATAGCGTGACCTTGACGACTACGCCACTCGGCGGCAACGGCGTAGGTCCAAAGAGCGCCCGGGTTGGAATCTGATTGACGGTAAAGGATTGTTTACCTGTCTCTTGGATGAGCGCGCCCCGCGCCACCTCCCAGGTCCCGCCGATAAAGGTCGTAGGAATGGTCGATTGGGACGACGGGAGAAAGTCAAAGCGCACCACCTGTCGGCCTGCCTCTCGCCGCACGGAGGCCGGCGCAAGGTATTTTACCTCACGTGGATGAACGACCTTGACACCCATGCGACCGTCATCGCGCACCAGCACCAAATCGCCGAGGTCGTTGTGCATATCGCTGTACAGCAACAGAAAGGCGACGATTATGCCGATGGCTATCACCACGGCGGTTGCAACGATTAGCCGAACTGGATGGGAAAAACGAAAGCGGTCGAACCATCGAGCGGTTGGCCGAAGGACCGGTTCAGGCTGGTCGCCCTCGAAATGGTTCGCCCCGTCCGCAGCAACGGGCGGCCGATGGTCCGGCGGCGACGCTTCGGCGCGCCGGGGCGCATCCGCAAGGCGGGTTGCCGCCGCCGCTTCACCCCGTCGTTGGCGTAGGTTTTCCAGTGCGACCGCCACCAACTCGGCCTTCTGGGGCCGGCGCTCAACATCTTGCTCCAACATTTTCAGCACCAGCGCGTCCATCCGCTCGTCGACGTCTTTTCGGCGCTTGGAAGGCGGGTCGAAACGCCCGAGCGGCAGCTCGCCCAGGAGGGCCTCGTACATCATCACCCCAATCGAGTAAATATCGGCGCGGTGGTCGACGTGCTTGGCGTCCCGGTGTTGTTCCGGGGCCATGTAATTGACCGTTCCCATGCTCACCTGGGTTCGGGTGAGCTCCCACCGCCTATCCGCCGCCAGGATATTGGCCAGGCCAAAATCGGCCACCTTCATGACCCCTTCGCGGTTGAAGAGAATATTCTCCGGCTTGAGGTCGCGGTGGATCACCCCGTGCTTGTGGGCGTGATCCAGCGCCCGACAGAGCGGCGCAAAGATATCGATGATGTCCGGAATCGGCATTGGGCCGCGTTGAATTTTATGTCGCAGGGAAATGTCGTCGACGTATTCCATTACAAAAAAGAACGTCTTATTGGTGCGACCACGGTCGATGATCGAGGTGATGTTTGGATGGTTGAGGGTGGCCAGCGAGGCGGTCTCCTTCTCGAAGCGCTTGATGAAGCTCTTGTGTTGGGCCAGATCCTCATTGAGAACCTTGATGGCCACCACCCGATTGAGCGACAGTTGCTTGGCTCGGTAAACCTTACCCATACCGCCCTTGCCGATCACTTCGTAGAGCTGATAACCGGGAACCGCGGGGATCTCATCGTCGGCGGTGGTTTCGGTTTGCTGGGTGGAGGTCGGCGCCTTCGGCGTCACGCTGGGCGAATGCTGCCCTGGTTTCTGCAGAGCCTGGAAGCGCTCCCGATGGGTCATCTCAACGCCCGTGCCTTCAACAATCATTGAGTCGGGACGTTGAACCTCAAAGGGCACTCCGCATGCCGAGCACCGCACGCGCTGACCGCTCACGAAAATACTCACATCCAAGAGCACGCCGCAGGCTGGACAGTTCTGTTTTGGCATAACGCCGGGCGATTCCTCCCTGACCTGTGCTTATACCAAAATGAACAGCGTGACGCTAGTGGTTCCGGAAACGATGAGTCTCCCCTCTCCCGATATCGAGGATGTTGCAGGAATCTCCAGGAGCCCGTTCGCGAGTGTTGCTCGCGTTACGGGCGCCTGTAAGGGCGTATGGCCATACGCCCCTACATAACTTCTGAACCCCCAGCCAAGCCCACAGGATAAGAGACTCTAACTCACTTCGTTCGTAAGAGTCTCTAACCGCACAGCGCTTTCACGGGGGGGACGTGATGTAAGACCTTAACCTTTTTTGTCTTCTTTGCTTTCGGTTGGCTCTGAGCGATACTCGATAGGCATCGGGCCCGGCATGGGCACCGGATCTTTTTGATCCGTGGCGTTTTTAGGTTCTGGCAACTGTTCGGTCAGATGACGCAGCGGCCTCGATCTGACATCTTCCAACTCGCTCTTGATCTGATCCAAATTGATTTCACGTTTGAGCTCGTCGGTCACTTGCCGTAACTTGGCCAGGTTGCGGCCCAGTTGCCGGGCAACCTCGGGCAGCTTGGTCGGACCGAGCACGATAAGCGCCAGCAGCAAAATCAATATTAATTCCCAAGTGCCAATTCCAAACATGCTACCACACCCCGATCTCTCGGAACGAGTGAGAGCGCACCAACCACATCATACCACCCGCGCTACCATAATGGTAGTCTACCACTTTCTGGCTATGCCGCGGAAAGATTTCCAAATCGAGCGTGATTGGCTCTAGTGGTGCTCAGTCTTCGATTTTGAATCCTCATTGGTTTTCAAGGAAGAATTTTCCTTCGGCGGGGAGAGTCGATCGCGGTCGGTCGAACCATCGACCTGATGCGCCTGTCCGGGTTCCTCCGACGACTCATCATGGTAGGCTTTCTTGAAGTTGCGGATGGATCGACCGAGCGCATCCCCGAGTTGTGGCAATTTCCCCACACCGAAGATCACGATCACAATGAGTAGAACGAGAACCAGCTCCCATATCCCAAAGGCTGCAAGTTTCAACGCCGACATGTTTTGGTACTCCCTGGGGCAATGATTGTACGCCCCTCACAGAAACGTTACCCCCCTCTGGCTCCTCCCGAGGGGATAAGAGACAGTAAGCTCACTGCGTTCGCTAACTGTCTCTAACTATTCGGTATCAAAAACCGAAGGTCCATCGCTCCTTGCGACACATTTAACGGGAAATACGAGCACTGAAAACCCATCGGTTGCAACCGGCACTGCCGCCAATACTTCCGGCAATCCCAGCGTTAATCTAACTCCCCGCCTCGCAAGTTTGGCCACCACGTTGCCGCAAACAACATTACAGAATTCTTTAACCGAGTCTTCAATCACCTCCTGGGGTTCGTTCTTGATATCCTCACCCAGCAAACGAGAGGCTATTATAATAGCTAAATCGTCCGAGACACTCAATACAAAGTTAATGGGAATCTTCCCCTTAAGCGGCACGGAAACCGACAGATGATAGAAACTGGGTTCCTGTTGGCCGGCGGCGTTGAATATACCCTCTCCTATTTTCAAACCTATCCCAACCATGCGTAAAAACATCTTTCCGGTGAGTTCCAGACAAATCGGCACCAATTCCTCTCCGATAATTTCCCCTTGCGCCATTAAGTCGTCCAACCCGTAGGGCGCTTGCTCCTCGCGGAAGATGGACAGCTCGCGGTCCATAACGTCTTCGGTTACGTGCCCCAGCTCGAGCAAGGCCTCCCCCAGATACAGGTAGTTGTTCTTTTGATACGTTATAATTTCTTGAGCCTGATCCGGGGAAAGTAAGCCAAGCATGACGGCGATGTCGCCGAAGCGCATATCTTCATTGCGCTGATAGTCATTGATTACTTTTACATCCTCCTCGGTCAGATACCCCTTTCGTACCGCCAGGCTCCCGAACTTCAGATTTCGGTACTCCTGCAGCTCAAGGGCTTCGAGAAGCTGCTCTCGAGTAATTACCCAGCGCTCGATCAAGAATTCCCCAAAAAACTGGATTCCGCCCACGTGGTCAC
This sequence comes from uncultured delta proteobacterium, assembly GCA_963754925.1. Taxonomy (GTDB): domain Bacteria; phylum Myxococcota; class B64-G9; order B64-G9; family B64-G9; genus CAVWHX01. The sequence continues at coordinate 5,829 of CAVWHX010000001.1, read as the reverse complement.
CCCTGAGTAAACAAGTTCTCAAGGACCGTTCGTATCCGGTCAGGTTCGAACGGTTTGGAGATAACATTACGCGCTCCCAATTTTAGTGCTTCCTGCGCTTTATCACCGACGGCGCCCAGCGATGAAATCATGACTACCCGCGCCTTCGCGTCAAGTCGCAAGATGGTGCGTAAGCTTTGAATGCCATCCATGAGCGGCATGTTGATATCCATCAGCACCGCATCCGGTTTGAGGCTTTGAAAAAGCTTTACGGCCTCGGCCCCATTCTTGGCTTGGCCGACTATCTGATATTCGCCGATTTCCTCAATCACCTTAGTTAACTGCCGGCTGATGACCAGACTATCGTCTGCAATCACTATGGTTCGGCTCATCCAATCCTCCCGCGATAGGCGCCCGGTACCCCGGTACCGCTGGACCCATCAAGCATGGTAGGTCAATGACGATTTCAAATCTTATGTTGCCACGCAATCCGAGTCAAATCTTAGGCCCAAAAACCATTAACTTTGTCGATACGGCGGAATAACCATATTCTCCTGATACCATGGCAGGTGCTCAACAGAACGAATTCATCCTGCGTTCGGTACGCATGCCGATCGACGAATACGATCGCCACCCCGTCGAGTTGGCCGCGCGCCACCTCGGTTGTGAACGCTCCCGCATCTTAACGGCTAGCGTAATGCGCCGCGCGCTCGATGTTCGTCACAAAAAACCGCACGCTGAACTCACCCTGCGCGTAACGCTTTCAGACGAGCGCGGACCGATCCCGCCGGGGCTTATCCCCGCGCCTCCCCCGCCTGTTCTGCCGCCGCCGCCCGTCGTCGTGCGACCGCTGCCCGAGGTGGCGGTGGTCGGTACCGGACCTGCCGGGCTTTTTGCGGCGCACCGCCTCTGCGCGGCCGGCATCCGGCCTGTCATCCTCGAACGGGGACCCGCTTTGCCGGCCCGGCATGAATGTATCCGCGGTCTGCTGACGAACGGAGATCTCGCACCCGAGGGCAATTTTCATTTCGGCCTCGGCGGCGCGGGCACCTATTCTGACGGGAAACTTTTCACGCGTTTGCGGGGACCCGCCATCCGCCACGTCCTCGAAGTGCTGCATGCGTACGGAGCCGGGAACGAGAATGAGATACTCGTCGATGCCCATCCGCACGTCGGCACCGACCGCTGGCCGGGGGTCCTGGAACGTTTCCGTGCTGCGCTCGAGTCACAGGGTTGCCGGTTCCTCTTCAACACCCGCGTGACGGGCGTTGACCTACGGGAAGGACGCTTGGTAGGCGTGAAGCTCGCCGCGGGCGTAATCGCCTGCCAAGCAGCCATTTTGGCGCCGGGAAACAGCGCGCGCGATCTCTTCGAATCATTGATACACGCGGGGATCGCGGCGCAGGCTAAACCGTTCGCCGTCGGCGTGCGCATCGTCCATCCACAGAACCTCATCGACCGCATCCAGTACGGCGCCTACGCCGGCCACCCGGCCCTGCCCCCGGCGTGCTATCGTTTGGCTGGCACCTTTGCCGGCCGCGGGGTGTTTTCATTTTGCATGTGCCCCGGCGGCCAGGTCATTCCCACGCCAACCGAAACCGAGCGACTGTGCCTGAACGGCATGAGCAATGCAAAGCGCGATTCGGGTCAAGCCAACGCGGCCTTTGTGGTGGCCGTCTCTCCGGCCGACCTGGGAGGCGACGATGCGCTCACGGGGGTGCGCTTCCAACGCACCCTGGAGGAAGCCGCATACCGCGCCGGCGGCGGCGGCTATCGGGCGCCGGCACAGCGCCTCCGCGATTTCTTGGGTCACCGGGCGCCGAGCGGATTGCCGCCCACCAATTATCGTCCCGGCGTACGATCAGCCGATCTCGGCGTGCTCCTGCCGCCATGGGTAGCGGCACCGTTGCGCCAGGGATTGGCCTCATTCTGTCAAAAGCTTCCCGGCTTCGATGGCCCCGACGCCGTCGTCCTCGGCTTTGAATCCCGCACCAGCAGCCCCCTGAGGATCCTGCGGGGCAACGACCGCATGAGCCTGTCTGTGGCTGGCTTGTTTCCTGCCGGGGAAGGCGCCGGGTACGCCGGCGGGATAACCTCGTCGGCAATCGACGGTCTGCATGCGGCCGACGATCTCATACGGTATCTTTAACCGAGGCTAATCCACAGCCTTCCGCGCCGGCAGAACTTCCAGCATGCGGGCAAGGTCTGTTTCGCGATGCCCAGGTGCCAACTGATCAGATGATCTAAAACCGCTTCTAAGAATCTCTGGCGCCGTTCCTGTCTCTCGGCAACCCGCAACCAGGCAACCCGTCCGATCAACCGGGCCACCGACTGATCGTCCCGCGGCGGAACTCCCGCGCCCTCAACGATGCGCCCGACGACGTCGAGAAGCGACTCCGGCGACGACCGAATCACGTCCTGCGCGTGATCGAGGAAATCGGCGACGTGTGATGGCGAACAGCCGTCCGTTAGACTCGGCAGCGGAAGGGCGCGCACCTCGTACAAATTGATATTGTGGTTAGAGGACGTCAGCCGAAAACGCCATTCTAAGACGGTTGCGTTGAGCAGCCCCAAGAGATAACCGCACAGCTCTTCTTCCGGGAAGCCTGCGCGGGGACGAGCAACCCAGTAGTTGACGGAGTTTCCCAGATAGACACCAGGAGGGGCGATCGCCGCGACCAGACGCCTGCCTGCTTCCAGATTGATGATCCCGGTTTGAACCACGCGGTGCGATCGCACATCCTGAATGAACCGTCCGGCGTGTCGTTCCTGGGTAAAGCCGCTGGCATCGATCCAGCGCTCGTGCGGATCCTGCTCGGCAAGCTCCACCCGAAAAGGCGAAAGGTGCGCTCCCCGCACCAATAGCGCCAGGCCATTGCCCGGCGCGCTTCTCAGGTGTTTTCGATAGAACGTTTTGTCCACCTCTCCCACCCGTCCCTCGGCTAACTGATCCATACGTGAGGAATTGATCGCATGCATCCGTTCGGCTAATTCCAGCGTATCTGCCGCCGCAACCGGAATTGGCAACCCAACGGGATCCAGCGCCGCTAACTGAGCGAGGGTTAGACGCACCGGCGCCGTGCCGGCATCGTCGCTGGCGGCTACGTTATCCGCCACCGTTGCCGTGCGCCGTGAGCCTTTATGAACCTTTAGAAGGATTACCGCCTGGCCGACCCGAGACCGCTTCCAAACAGGCGGCCGTGTGGCGCTCGACGATGTCCCGGCCGACGATGTTCGCGGCCCCGATGCTGCAGTAGTAGGGGCCCTGGGGCTGGGGAAGCCGACCTCGGGCCAGCCGAGCGGCCGGCCGTCCTGGAAGAAGGTGTACTCCTGCTCGATGCCGAACATCGGCTCCTGGTCGGCGAAGCGCCCGGCGACCTCGGCGCACGGCGCCCGCGTGTTTGTCGGGTGCGGCGTGAAGTCCGTGAGCAGCACCTCGCAGAGGACGAGCTTGTTCTTGCCGCCCCGGAGCGGGTCGGGCGTGACGAGCACGGGTCGCAGGACGCAGTCCGAGAGGTTGCCCGGCGCCTGGTTCGTGCTCGAACCGTCGAAGCCCCAGATCGGCGGCTCCTTCCCGTCGGCGACGATCTTCGTCTTGCAACGGATCATCGGGGTCGGCTTGCCGCCGTCGATCCAGATGTACTCAGCCTGGTAGCTCACGAACCACTCCCTTTGGTGGTGGCCTGGTCGGCACAGGCCCACGTCGGAGGCTCCCCGCGACGCGCTCACCCCCGACGTGGGACCTATCCGCGTCTGACGTGCCCAAGAGTGTCAGGAGTCGTTTCGTGGCAGTGTCAGCCAGATGAACTCCGTGTGAATTGGCGCGTCCCTTCGCTTCCCGCCGGGGGCTCAAGGGAAGGCGGCGTCGAGCCGGTCCGTCACGTCGGGGGTGAGCAGTGGCACCACGTCGAGCGCCCGCAGGTTCTCCTCGATCTGGCTGACGCGGCTCGCGCCGGTGATCACCGTCGAGACGTGCGGGTTCTTCGTGCACCAGGCGATCGCCAACTGGGCGGGCGTGCAGCCGAGCTCGTCGGCCAGCTGGAGGAGCGCCGGGACGCGGGCGTTCCTCTCGGGAGCGGTCACGATCTCGCGCAGCCAGTCGAATCCCGGAACCGTCGCCCGCGAGCCCGCGGGAACGCCGTCGAGGTACTTGCCGGTGAGCACGCCCATGGCCAGCGGGCTGAAGGTCGTGAGGCCGAGCCCCCAGTCCTCGTAGAGGAGCGCGTAGTCAGCCTCGACGCGATCGCGCTCGAGCAGGTTGTAGCGCGGCTGTTCCACCACCGGCTTGTGCAGGTGGTGGCGCTCGGCGATTTCGTAGGCGGCCCGCAAGGCGTCTGCCGGCCACTCCGAGGTCCCCCAGTAGGTGGCCCTGCCAGAGCTGACGATGTCGTGCATCGCCCATACCGTCTCCTCGATCGGCGTGTTCGGGTCGGATCGGTGGCAGAAAAGCAGGTCGACGAAGTCAAGGCCGAGGCGTTGGAGCGAGCCGTCGATCGCCTGGAGCAGGTACTTGCGGTTGAGCGTGTTCCGGACGTTCACCTCGTCGTGGATGCCCCAGAAGAGTTTCGTCGACACGACGTAGCTGTAGCGCGGCCAGCCGAGCTGGCCGAGCGCCCGTCCCATGATCCGCTCCGACTCGCCACCGGCGTATTGCTCGGCGTTGTCGAAGAAGTTGACACCCCGCTCGCGGGCCGCGGCGAGGCACGCTGCGGCGAGCCCGACATCGAGTTGCGGCCCGAACGTCACCCACGAGCCGAGCGAGAGCACGCTCACCCGCAATCCAGACCTGCCGAGCCGCCGGTACTCCATTAACCGCCCCGATCTCGTCTTGCTCGCCTGCGTCGAGCCCTTCCGGGGACCGGCGCGCCCCACAGTCTTACGAGGTCCGTCATAGCATGCACGCGGTGCCGCCCGGCGGGGCAGGACCGTGTCCCGGAGGGTCGCAAGGAGCCGATGACGTGGAGCAAGGGCGGACGGACCGCGAGGCCTCCGTCGCCGACGGCGACGTCGTCGTGCTCGTCTCCGAGGCGGGGGAGCCGACTGGCACGGCACCGAAGCTGACGGCGCACGTGCCACCCGGCCGTCTCCACCTCGCCTTTTCCGTTGTCCTTTACCGGATTGACGGGCCGGTGCTCCTCCAGCAGCGCGCCGGCACGAAGTACCACTTCCCGCTCGCCTGGGCCAACTCGTGCTGCAGCCACCCGCGTCCCGGCGAGGACATCGTCGACTCCGCCGAGCGGCGTGTGGCGGAGGAGCTCGGCCTTTGCTGCCGTCTCACCGAGGTCGGCACGCTCACCTACCGCGCGGTCGTGCCCGGACTCCGGGCTTGTCGAGCACGAGTTCGACCACGTCCTCGTCGGAAGGTCGTGGGCGAACCGGTTCCCGACCCTACCGAGGTCGCCGCCCTGCGCTGGGACGTACCTGGCGAGGTCCTCGTACCCGCCGCGAACAGCGCCCCCTGGCTCGTGCCGGTGCTGCGGCTGGCCGAGCGGGCACGGGCCGCCGGACTGGCGCCGCCCGGCTGAGGGAACCGCCGGGCCGTGGACTGCCCGGTCAGCCGGATCCGTCGATGACGAGGACGATCCCGCCGGGACCCCCCGGGGCCGCGCAGGCCGAGGGCATCGGCCACCCGATGAAGGTGCAGATCGAGCCGACCGGCACGGCGATGCGACGCCCGGAGGGAGAGGACGTCGTTGGCGAACGGGCCGCGGGCTTCGCCGCGGGACGGGTTAGCCCACCTTCCGCCTTGTTGCGGGCCGGCGTTTGGTCAGGGGCGCCCGGCGGCGAAGGCGCCGGGCCAGACCGGGGCGACCTGGATGAGCGTTCGGTCTCGGCCTGGATCGCCTTGCC